>NZ_CM166474.1:0-295000 GCF_056857025.1 Novosphingobium sp. BL-S-33
CAGTTCGAGCACTTGCCGGGCCAGTGCCTGCGCCTCGTCCGGCTTGCCGTTGAGCAGCGCGATAGTGGCCGCGTTGATGATCGGATAGGTGGCGCGCCGCCCGCCCGCGGCGCGCCCGTAAGCATCCTGCGCCTGATCCAGCAGATCGCTGCGATCAGGTCCCAGACTGCGCAGGCCGCGATCCTTGAGCAACCGCCCCTTGAGGCTCAGCGCCTCGCTGTCACGCGATTCCAGCAGGCCGGCACCCTCGAACAGGCGCCACGCGCGAAGCACGTCGCCTGATCGGGCGATCTGCCGAATTCGGGCCAAGAGCGGAAGTGTCACGGTTCTCGTCGCCTGCGCAATCGTTAGCCGTCAGCCGCCGTTCTGCGGCGGCGGGTTCTTGATGTCGGGATCGATGGACAGGCTGATCCACTTCGGCTCACCATCGTCACCCCACTGCAACAGATCGACGTTGAGGTTGAAGCCATGGCAGGTGCCCAGCTTGCCGCCCACGTTGTAGCGCGCCTTGAAGCGCAAGGACTTGTAGCGGTCCAGCCTCTTGTCATAGTCGACATATTCGACGCCGCCATAGTACGAGGACAGCGGATCCTTGGTGGTGATCCCCTCATAGGCTTTGGAGAACCACAGCTGCTCGCCCACCAGCGTGATCTGGACGGTCGAATTGCAGGTGATGGCAATGTAGTCCTGATCCTCCGGCGCGTCCTTCACGTGGTATCTCAGCTCGATCCGGTCGTGCCTGGCCGAGAGATGGACGTGGAAGTGGATCGGCGCCTCGGCACGCCAGTTTTCCGCCTGTACGTCAGGCTCAAGCCACGGCGATAGGCCGAATTCGGTATAGTTCTGCGTAGACATACTGCTTCCCCTTCAGTCGAACGGTTTTTCGAGTTTACGCTGCCAAATGCGCCAGTCGTTGTTCGCCGGGTCCGACGCGCTCAGCCGGTCCACATCGCGGCGGGCTTCCGCACGCATGGCCTCGGCCTCGTGCTGCTCGCCCAGCGCGTGAAGCACTTGCGAGGTGGAGTAGCGGACCAGCATCCAGTCTTCGAGATAGCTGGCGTTCTTCGGGTCATCGTGCAGCAGGGACTCGACGATCGCGGCCTGCTTGCGGCGTTCTTCCAGTGCCTCGCGGTCGCGGCCTTCGGTGCGCAAGGCATCGGCCAGCCAGCCGTGGCGGTTGGCGATATCCTCCTGAACGCTCGCATCGCCCGGTGCCATGCGGCCCACTTTCTCCATGGTCTGCAAGGCCCGGCCGCATTCGGCAAGCACATCCTTCGGTCCCTTCCGGCTCACCGCGACCGAGCAGATGTTCCCCTGCGCATAACCAAGTTCGCGAACGTAGGTGCGGTTGTCCGGCCTAAGTTCGACAAGCCGCAGCGCAAGGTCGCGATATGCGCGAAAATGCGGCAGCGAGGCGTCATACTTGAACACGATGTAATCGGCATAGCCGAGCCAGTATTCGCTCTGGGCGTGGGCGAAGACGCGCGTCGGATCCCTCGGATCGGCATCGAGCAGCGCGCCGGTAACGCGGTGCGCCTCGCGGAACTTGGCCAGCGCACCGGCAGAATCGCCGCGCTTCTGATCGTCCTCGCCCATGGCGTGCAGGATGCGGGCGCGCCGGTCCAGCGAATCGGCGGGCAGGTCCGTCAGGTTCGGCTGGTCGGCATAATAGGCCAGGGCCCGCTGGTTCACGGTCTGAAGCACATCGAGTCGGCCGACGCCCTCGAGCTTTTGCCTCAGGTCCGTCAGCATGAATTCGATCAGTCCCTCTGCCTGCTGGCGCTGGCGCTGCGCTTCCATCTGCGCGCGCACCGCGAAGATCAGCATCAGCGCCATCGATAGCGTAAGCAGCACGGTAAGGAGCGTGATGGCGATCACGCGCCGCAACTGGCGCTGGGCATCGCGCTGGATGATCTGGTCGAGCGCGACTCCGGTCAGGCCCGCCACGATCTTGAGCCGTGCCAGCTTCGGCCCGTCGGAATCGCCGCGGAAATCGGCAGCGATCGGCTCATGCACCACCCCGTTCGCATCGGGTTGGAGCAGCGCGCGCGGGAAGCTCTCGTCCGGCTCGCCGTCGACCAGCGCGGCGATGATCGGCCGGTCGGGATGGAGGCCGCGAAACAGCTCGATCTCGGCATCGACCCAGCGCGACTTGCGCGCGGCGGGAGAGCACAGCACCAGCAGCGCCGCTGATTGCGAGAGCGCCAGCCGTACCTCGCGGTCAAGACTGGTGGCGGCGGGCAGCTCCGCGCGGTCGCGGAAGATTGGGGTGAGTCGCTTGGGCACCGGCCCGCGCGGCGAGGCGGTGCCGACAAGGCGCGGTGGTATGCGGTAGGCTTCCAGCCAGCGATGCAGGCGGCGGGCAAAGCGCTCGTCGGTGTGGCTATAGCTCAGGAAGGCCCGATAGCTGCGTGCGTCCGCCGCTGTGACGATGCCCTCATTAACCATTACCTTGTGCCTGCGCCCCCGTGCAGCTTGTCTCCGCCCCGGTCCCGTCCTGGGTCACAAACCACCTATCAGAAGCGTGTCGCGGTGCAACAACCGTAACGCACTGGCATGATGCCGCCCGCGCGCGAAAAATCGCGTGCGGGCGGCATCAGCATGGCTCTAGTCAGGCTTGATGTCGTGACGGCCGAGGAAGGCGAAAATCGTCTCCCACACGTGCCGCGCAGTCGTCCCGCGCACGGCGGAATGGGTCTGCCCGGGGTAGAGCATCATCTCGAACGGTGTGGAGGCGGTCTGCATCTTGGCGATCAGCGCGGTGCTGTTCTCGAACACCACGTTGTCGTCCGCCATGCCGTGGATCAGCAGCAGCGGATCGGCGATTTTGGGCGCATTCTCCACCGCGTCGGCAGCGCGGTAGACGTCCGGCTGCTTGCGCGGATCGCCCAGATAGCGCTCGGTATAGCTGGTGTCGTAAAGCTCCCACTTCGTCACCGGCGCGCCCGAGATGCCCGCCGCGTAGAGGCCCGGATCGGCCTCCAGCATCTTCAGCGTCATGTAGCCGCCGTAGGACCAGCCATAGATCGCGATCTTGGCGGGATCGACGAACGGCAGGGTCTTCAGGTACCGCGCCCCGGCGCGCTGGTCCGCCACTTCCACAGTGCCCATGGCGTTGCGGATCTGGCTTTCGAACGCAACACCGCGATTGGCGCTGCCCCGGTTGTCGATGCGGAAGTAGATGTAGCCCTTGGCCACGATCGCCTGTGGCAGCGCGCCGAGCCAGCCGCGCGTGACGGTCTGCGAGTGCGGGCCGCCGTAGTGCTCGAAGAACACCGGGTAGCGCTTGCCGGGCTCCATTTTGGGCGTGATCATCAGCCAGTGGAGGTCCGAACCGTCGTCGGCCTTGACCGTGCCGAACGTTGTTTCACGGTGCGCGGGCATGAAGGGCGCGTAAGGATGCGCGCCTTCCACGCGGTTCTCCTCGACCCACGCCAGCCGCTTGCCCGAAGCGTCCGCCACGTAGCTCTGCGGCGGCTGGTTCGGCGAGGACCGGGTGACGAAGAAGGTCGTCCCGTCGTTGCTGCCCAGCGCGGAATTGACCCAGCCGGTCTCGGTCAGCCGCTCCGGCTTGCCCGGCTTGGCCAGATCGAGCGCATAGACTTGCGGCGCTAGCACATCGTCCTTGGTGCCGGTGAAGAAGAGGCGCCCTTTCGCCTCATCCACGCCGACCAGATCGGTGACCATCCAGTTCCCGCTGGTAAGCTGCGTCCACTTGCCGTCCCGGAAACGGTAGAGATGGCCGAAACCGTCGCGCTCCGACCACCAGATCAGGCTGCCGTCGCGCAGGAAGCGGTAATCGCTCGACAGGTTGAGCCAGCTGCCCATCGGCGCGTTCTCGGTGAAGAGCACATGGCTCTTGCCGGTCGCGGGATCGACCACCAGCATGTCGAGCTTCGTCTGCGCGCGGTCCTCGCGCTGGACGTAGAGCGTGCGCCCGTCCGGCGCCCAGTCGACGCGGGCAAGGTAGATATCGGGATCGGCGCCAAGGTCCACCTTGACCAGCCCCGAACCGTCCGGGTTCATCAGGTGCAGCGAAACCAGCGCATTGGGCGTGCCGGCGGCGGGATAGCGCTGTTCGAAAGTCTTGGTGCCCTCGGCACCGATCGCCGCGCGGGTGACGACGCCCACCGGGGCCTCGTCGAAGCGCTCGACGGCGATGTGGCTTTCCTCGGGCGACCACCAGTAGCCGGTGAGGCGGTCCATTTCCTCCTGCGCGACGAACTCGGCCTCGCCCCAGTGGACGGTCTTGGCGGTTTCCGCGGGCGTGACCGGACGCGGCGCATTGTCGGCCAGCGTGCCGACCCACAGGCGGCCGTCGCGCACGAACGACAGATAGCGGCCGCGCGGACTGAGCGCGGCGTTCAGCTCGTCCTCGGGCGAATCGGTCAGGCGGCGCACCGAACCGTCCAGCGTGGCCAGCCAGAGGTCGCCGTCCAGCGGCACCAGGATCGCCTTGCCGTCCTTGGTCCAGCTATAGCTGACGATGCCCTTGAGGCTGCCGACGCGCTTGCGTTCGCGCTGCATCTTCTCGGCCTCGCTCAACGGACGGTTGGAGCCCAGCTTGAGCGAATCGACCAGCATGCGCCACTGGCCGGTCTGGCGGTCATAGCCCCACAGGTCGTAGCGCTCGCGGTCTTCGGCGCGGTTGCGCAGCAGGGTCAGCCAGCGCCCGTCGGGCGAAATCTTCACCTCGCGCGGGGCCGTGCCGTCGAGCGAGGGACTGGCGAAAACGCGCTCGAACGTAAGGCTGTTCTGCATTTTGGGGGCACTCTGCTCGGGCTGGGGCGCGGCCGCGAAAGCGACGGTGGGGGCGAAAGCGGTCGTCGCCAGCAGCAGGCTGGCCACACCCGCCCGGAACGTCAAACGCGTGGTCACTTGGTAGCTCTCCGATATTTCGTCCTGACCGTCCGGAGCCCGGCGGTGCGACGCAAGAGCCCCCGGACGCGGGATGCGCGGCCGAGGGAGTAATGCTGCCTCGATAGCGGTCCTGACGGCGAATTGCACCCCGTCGATGTGCGTGATGCTGATCTGCTCCCGCACAGCTCTCACCAAAACACTCCGTCGCCCCCGCGCAGGCGGGGGCCCCGCTTTTTCTTGAGTTCACGCAGAGACGCGGAGGCGCGGAGAAACCGTGCAACAATCCACCGTTTCCTCTGCGTCTCTGCGTGCTGAAAGAAGAACAGCGGGATCCCCGCCTTCGCGGGGATGACGAAGATGATGGAGGATGACGAACGTGACAGGACACATGGGCGAGGCGGATGGGGCCAATGAAAATGACGGGTCCGGCGGTGACAACCGATCCACCGAAACGACGCGGATCCCGCAAAATCCGCCCATTACAGCGACCAAACTAGCGGAAAATACGCAGCCAACCGCCCTCACATGAATCTTTTGTAACCTCGCCTCCACCGCCGATCCATGCCTACAAAGGCAAAAGGGCCGTGCGGTCCGGGATCCGCAGTCTGACAGTCGCACCCTCGTCAAAGCCCCCGGATCCCGGACCGCACCCCCGAAGAACTCTGTTGTATCGGGCCGCCAGTTCGCAGCCCGGCTCTTGCGAGAGAAACCGTGGCCGCACCTGTATTTTTCGATCCCACCGGCAATCGGCGCGTTCGCGTCCGTCGAATGGGCCTGTTCCTGATGCTGCTGGCGATTGCCGCCTCGGCCATTTTCGCGACCACGGTCGCCAGCGTGCCGGCTCCGCCGCCGCTGCCGATCGCCTATGAGCACGCGTCACCGCTGCCATTCCGCGCGCAGATCGGCCACCTTACCCGCAGCGCCCGCAAGTTCCTGTTCGGCCGCCCCGCCGCGCCGGCGCCCACGCCGGGCGCCAAGCCGATCACGGTCGGCTTCTACACGCCGTGGAACGACGACAGCGCCACCTCGCTCGAACGCCATATCGACCGGCTCGACTGGGTCGCCCCCGCCAACCTCTCGGTAGACGCCAATGGCGCGCTGAAGGTGGAGGACGATCCGCGCTTCGCCCATATCATGGCGACCGCCCTGCACCGCCCGCTGGTGGTGCCGGTGCTCCAGAACACGCTCGACGGCGAGTGGCAGGGCCCCAAGACCGCCGCGATGCTGGCCAACCCGGCCCAGCGCCGCGCGCTGGAAGCCCAGGTCGGCGCCTATCTCGACAAGACCAACGCCGCCGGCGTGATGGTCGACTTCGAAACCATTCCCACCAACGGCATCCCCGCCCTGCGCCAGTTCCTGGCCGAACTGCGCGCGCAGCAGACACCCAAGCACCGCCTGATCTCGGTCACCATGCCGATCGACAACCCGGACTGGTCGACCCGCGCTTTCGCGCAAGTGGCGGACCGTCTGGTGCTGATGGCCTATGACGAACACTGGCAGGGCGGCACCCCCGGCCCGATCGCGTCGAACCCGTGGTTCGTGCAGAAGCTGCAAGGCGCGCTGGCCGGCCTGCCGCGCGGCAAGGCGATCGTGGCGCTGGGCGAATATGCCTACGACTGGCACGACGGCAAGGCCGACAGCTCCACTGTCGAGGAAGCCTGGCTGGACGCGCACGACAGCGGCACCACCCCGCAGTACGACCCGATGAGCGGCAACGCCGGGTACTCCTACGTCGACGGCAGCCGCCACGACGTGTGGATGCTCGATGCCGCCGCCAGCTGGAACCAGATGCGCATCCTGTCGCGCCTGGGCGTGGGCGATATCGCCCTGTGGCGCCTGGGCTCCGAGGACCCGAGCTTCTGGACCGCCGTCAAGTCCTGGCGCGACGGCACCACGCCGAACCTCACGCACCTTGTGCAGGCCGCAAACGTCGACGTCGAGGGCCAGGGCGAGATCCTGTCGGTCACCGCTACCCCGCGCGACGGCAACCGCGACGTCATGTTCGACAAGACCACCGGCATGGTCTCCGCAGAGACCTACAAGGTCCTGCCCACGCCCTATGTCGTAAAGCGCACCGGCAATCTGAACAAGCAGGTCTCGCTGACCTTCGACGATGGTCCGGACCCGACGTGGACGCCCAAGATCCTCTCGATCCTGGAGAAGAACCACGTCCCCGGCACGTTCTTCATGATCGGCGAAAATGCGCTGGGCAACCGCGACCTCATCAAGCGCATCGCCGACGATGGTGACGAGATCGGCAACCACAGCTACACCCACCCGAACATGGCCGAAGAGGCCGCGACCGGGATCGGGCTGGAACTGAATGCCACCCAGCGCCTGATCGAGGCCACCACCGGCCGCTCGATCCGCCTGTTCCGCGCGCCCTATTTCGGAGACGCCGAGCCGACCACCGCCGACGAGCTGGAACCTGCCGTCGTCGCACAGCAGCACGGCTACACCGTGGTCGGTCTGCACGTGGATCCCGATGACTGGCAGCGCCCCGGCGTCCAGCACATCGTCGACAGCACCATCGAGCAGGTCGAATCCGCCAATCCGGATCGCTCCGAGAACGTGATCCTGTTGCACGACGGCGGCGGCGACCGTTCGCAGACCGTGGAAGCGCTGCCGATCATCATCCAGCGCCTGCGTCAGGACGGCTACACGTTCGTGCCGACCTCGACGCTGGCCGGGCTCACCCACGATCAGGTCATGCCCATGGTCGATGGTGTTGACCTTGCCGCCGTGCGCGCCGACGTCGCCCTGTTCGCCGTGCTGGCGGGCATTCTGGCCGGGCTGAACTGGACGTTCTTCTTCGCGATCTCGCTGGGCGTGCTGCGCTCGGTCAGCCTCGCGTCGCTGGCGACCATGCTGCGCCGCCCCGAACCGATGGCCGCGCCCGAGGACACCGGCGACCCGCTCGTCACCGTCATCGTGCCCGCCTACAATGAAGAGCGCGTGATCGAGGACTCGGTGCGCCGGGTGCTGGAAAGCGACTATCGTCACTTGCAGGTGATCGTGGCCGACGACGGTTCGAAGGACCGCACCAGCGCAATCATTGCCGAAGCATTCGCCGCCAATCCGCGCGTCGAACTGCTGACGCTGGTCAATGGCGGCAAGGCCGCCGCGCTGAACCGGGCCCTCAAGGAAGCGCGCGGCGCGATCATCGTGGCGCTCGATGCCGATACCCAGTTCGAGCCCGAGACGATCTCGCGCCTCGTCCGCTGGTTCGCCGATCCGCGCATCGGTGCCGTCGCCGGCAATGCCAAGGTGGGCAACCGCGTCAACCTGGTCACCCGCTGGCAGGCCGTGGAATACGTGACCGCGCAGAACCTGGAACGCCGCGCGCTGACCAAGCTCGATGCGATCATGGTCGTGCCCGGCGCGGTCGGTGCATGGCGCCGCGAAGCGCTGGACGATGTCGGCGGCTACCCCGAGGACACGCTGGCCGAGGATCAGGACCTGACCATCGCCATCCAGCGTAAGGGCTGGAAGGTCGCCTACGACGAAGAGGCCGTGGCCTGGACCGAGGCGCCGGAAAGCTTCAAGGCCCTGTCCAAGCAGCGCTTCCGCTGGTCGTTCGGTACGCTCCAGTGCCTGTGGAAGCATCGCGGCACGCTGCGCAAGGGCCGCCCGTCTGGCCTGGCTTTCATCGGCATGCCGCAGGCCTGGCTGTTCCAGATCGTGTTCGCAGTGATCTCGCCCGCGATCGACCTTGCCCTGCTGATCTCGATCGGCGGCACCGCGCTGCGCATCTCGCAGCATGGCTGGGCCCAGACGCAGACCGACGTGCTGCGCATGGGCATCTACTGGCTGGGCTTCACGATGATCGACCTTGCCTGTGGCTGGGTGGCCTATCGCCTGGACCCGAGGAAGGAACGCTTCCGCCCGCTGCTGCTGCTGGCCCAGCGCTTCATCTACCGCCAGCTGATGTACAGCGTGGTCATCCGCGCGGTGAGCGCGGCGATGGCCGGGATCGGCATTGGCTGGGGCAAGCTGGAACGCACCGGCCGCGTGAGCGCCGGACCGGCGGGAACCGCGCCGAAGTCGATCGGCCGCGAGACGCCGGAGGCCGAGCCGGAACTCGAAACGGCGGGGTGAATTGACGCTCTGATTGTGGCTCAATGCGGCGCCCTCGCGAAAGCGGGGGCGCCGTTGGCTTTTCCGGGGCGACCATAGATGCCAGGCGTCAGGTCTTCGTCATCCTGAACTTGTTTCAGGATCCATTTCGCGACCTATCCCGAAAGCTGGCGCAAAAGGTGCGGCGATTGCGAATTGCCGATCGAAGCATAGCGCAGGCGGCAAGATGGATCCTGAAACAAGTTCAGGATGACGGGTCATGCCGGCAGTGGAGTGAACGGCGGAAATCAGGGAGGTCTCTCAAGCCCCTTACACACCGATCATCCTGAACTTGTCGAAGAATGGAGGCCATGCGCCCCGCCCTCCGGGAGCTTCGACAGAATCAGCCTGAGCGGAGTTGGAAACGTGGCCCGAATTCGGATTGGAGAAGTCGCCGGAATCGGGGACAAACGGCCCCCGCGCGCCCCTCACCCCGCGCCGAGTATCAACCGCACTTCCAGCCCCTGCCCCGGCGCATCGGCCAGTTCCACGCGGCCGTCGTGCAGTTTGGCCACTGCCTCCACCAGCGCAAGGCCCAGCCCCGATCCGGCAACCGCACGCGTGGGGTCGAGCCTTCCGAAGCGCTGCAGGGCCGCCTCGCGCTGGGCTTCGGGAATACCCTGCCCATCATCGCGCACGCCCAGCACCACGCGCCCGTCGTGCCGCCGCGCGAACAGCGTGATCCAGTGCCCGCCCCGCGCGTATTTCACCGCATTGTCCACCAGATTGCCCAGCGCCTGCCCCATGAGTTCGCGGTGGAGCAACACGGCCAGCCCATCCGGCGCCTCGGCGCGGAGTACGAAGCCCTCGTCCTCCGCGTAAGGCTCGTAAAGTGCGGCAAGGTCTTCGAGGAACGGCGCCAACGCGGTCTGTTCGAAGCGCTCGCGGCCGATACCGGCTTCGGCGCGGCCGATCTGGAGCGCGGTGTTGAGGATCCGGGTCAGCGCATCGGCTTCGGCCAACGCGCGGCTCATTGCCGCTTCCGCTGCCGGATCGCGCGCCTCGATCGCCGCTTGTTCCAGCGCCGCGCGCAGCCGCGTCACCGGGGAGCGCAAGTCGTGCGCCAGCCCCTCCGCCACCACGCGCAGTTCGCCCACCAGCGTCTCGATGCGCGCCAGCATGACGTTGATCTCGCCCGCCAGCTCGTCGAAAGCATCGCCCGAACCGTCGAGCGCCACGCGCGCGTCGAGCGCGCCGCTGGCCACGTGGTGCGCGGTCTGCGCCATGTCGTGGACGCGGCGGCCGACCAGCCGCGAGGTCAGCGCCGCCACCAGCATCGCCAGCGGCAGGGCCAGGAAAATGGCGGCAAGCAGCGCCTGCTCGAAACTGTGCTGGAGCCTGAGGTCGCGGCCGATGCCGGTGCCCGCCAGCAAGGTCGAGCCATCGGGAAAGCGCTGTTCGGCCAGCACCATCTGTTCGGGCTGAGGGTCGTCGTCACGATAGAGTTCGGTTTCGAACGTATCGCTACCCCGACCGGACTGGGGCGGCAGCGCGGCAAGATTGCCCGCCAGCCGCTGCCCGTCCGGCCCGGCCAGCAGCATGACCGGCGCGCGTTTGCCTTCGTTGCGCAGCCGGGTCTCGATCGTGGTACGCAGCGCTGCGGTGCCGCCATCAGCGTAGATGGCGACCAGATCGTCGCGCAAGTCCTCGACGATGGCGCGCTGATCGTCGCGCGCGCTCTGCTGGCTGGAAATCCACACGAACGCCAGCACCCCGCCGGTGGCGACGAGCTGGAAAATCACGACCGGCACGAACAGCCGGAAAGAGGTGGACCGCAACAGCCGCCGGACGCGCAGCTTCAAGCGGAAAGGCCCAGCCGGTATCCCGCCCCGCGCACAGTGTGGAGCAAAGGCTCCGCCCCATCCTCGTCAAGCTTGCGGCGCAAGCGGCTGACGTGGACATCGATCACATTGGTACCGGGATCGAAGTGATAGTCCCACACTGCCTCCAGCAGCATGGTGCGCGTCACCACTTCGTCGACATGACGCAGGAAATATTCGAGCAGGCGGAATTCGCGCGGCTGCAGGTCGATGGTCCGGGCCCCGCGCCGCACCTTGCGTGCCAGCAGGTCCATTTCGAGATCGCCGCACGTCAGCCGCGTTTCGACCGCGGGCTGGCTGACGCCGCGCTTCACCAGCAGGCGCACGCGGGCGAGCAGTTCGGCAAAGGCGAAAGGCTTGGCAAGGTAATCGTCCGCGCCTGAAGTGAGCCCGGCAACGCGATCGTCGGTCGATCCCAGCGCCGACAGCACGATCACCGGCGTCTCGATCTTCCCCGCGCGCAAGGCGCCCAGTACCGACATGCCGTCCATCTGCGGGATCATGCGGTCCAGCACGATGGCGTCATAGCTGCCGTCGCTGGCAAGGAACAGCGCATCGCGCCCGTTGTCCGCCCGGTCGACCACGAAGCCTTCCTCGGCGAAGCCCTTGATGACGTAAGTGGCGGTGGCCTCGTCATCTTCGACGACCAGCAGCTTGTGCCCCATCCCTTGCTTTTCCGCCTCCGCCTGCATGTCACCCCCCGGACACGTCATGGCGTTCGGGGTCGCTGCGGTTCACCGGCAAGCTCGATCCGGCGGACTTCGCCCTGGTGCACCACATCCAGATGCATAGGACGCTGGCCGCGCAGAGACAACTCCTCGGCCAGCGACTGGAGCGAACCGGGCTCGCGGCCGTCGGCTCGGGCGATGCGGTCGCCCACCGCAAGGCCCGCATGCTCGGCAT
Organism: Novosphingobium sp. BL-S-33; assembly: GCF_056857025.1. Classification (NCBI taxonomy): domain Bacteria; kingdom Pseudomonadati; phylum Pseudomonadota; class Alphaproteobacteria; order Sphingomonadales; family Sphingomonadaceae; genus Novosphingobium; species Novosphingobium sp. BL-S-33. The sequence continues at coordinate 11,700 of NZ_CM166474.1, forward strand.
AGCCGTTGGAGCGTACGGACGTCACCACCAGCCCCTGGCGGGCGCCGGGCAGGCGGTCTGCGGTAAAATCGAGAACCCGGCGCCAGGGTTCGGGCCGGACAGCGTTGTGAAAGGTCGCGACGCCCCGGTCGATCAGGCCGAAATGGCGCTGCGCCCAGAGATCGCCCCAGGTCAGCGCACCGGTCACCGCCAACAGCGCGCCCAGCATCGGCAGCAGGTCGAGGATGCGATTCTTCGCCTCGGGGTCACGCCGGAAACGGCGACGCGCGGCGCGCGCAGGGTCAGAGGCTTGGTCGGCGTCGGTCATCAGGCGGCATAATCCACGCCCCCGGCACGCATGGCCGGCGGCTTTCAGCACACCCTTGCCCATGATCATCGCAGTCCCCGCCGCGATTGTCACATTAAGGAAATTCCATGTTCGCTCCACCCTGCGGCAATCCGCGCGCGCGCATGCAGGCAGGATGACAAGCCGTGGTTTTCCCCAAGGTGAGGCCAAAAACGCGGCCAGAATCTGGGGTCGCAGAGTAGCCGTCGTCCTGATCGCCGTCCTCGTTGCGGCGGCACTCGGGGTGGCTGCGATCCTGACATGGTACGGCGCCTTCGACGCCAGCCCGTTCCGCGAAATCCCGGCGCGGGCCGTCGGGAATGGGGCCGAAACCAGTACAGGCAAAGGCTATGCCGCCGTGCTGGTGTCGGGCGACCTGGGCCCACGCGCCGGAATGGGCGCACCAGTGGCCGGTCTGCTGGCCGAACATGGCGTCGCCACGGTTTCGGTCAATTCGCTCAATTACTTCCGCGTGCGCCGCACGCCCGCCGATGTCTCCGCCCTGCTGGGCGAAGCGATCCGCCGCGCCATGGCGCTTGGCCATGTCGACAAGGTGGTCGTGCTCGGCCAGTCGTTCGGCGCGGACATGGTCCATGTCGGGCTGCAAGGCCTGCCGGCGGACTTGCGCCGCCACGTCTCGCTGGTGGTGCTGACGGTGCCGACGCGCACTGTGTTTCTGCGCGTCTCCCCGCTCGAATGGCTGGACCGCACCACGCCCGACGCCATGGCCATCGTCAGCGCCCGTGCGCTCGACTGGGTGCCCGTGGTCTGCATTCGCGGCCGCGAGGAGCCGGACAGCCTCTGCCCGCTGCTGCACCTGCCGCGCCTTACGCAAGTCGCCCTCCCGGGCGACCACTATCTCGAACACAATGCCGACCGGCTGTTCATGGCGATCCGCGACGCCTTGGCCGGCCATTTCCACACCGCTTTCCCGGAGCCTGCCCCATGATCCGCCGCGTCTTCAGCCGCGCCCGCCTGCTTGGCCCTCTGTTCCTTGGTATCGTCCTTGCCGCCGTGGCGCCTGCGGGCGCAGTGCCCACGATTGCCCAGCCGCTGAGCGTGAGTCCCTACGGACGCTGGCTCAATCCGGCGGGCGATGTCGAAGTCTCCGTCGCGCCTTGCGGTTCGCTGCTGTGCGGCACGGTCACATGGGTCGGCGGGCAGGCTCTGGCCGACGCATCCGATGCCGGCGTGCAGCACCTTGTCGGCACCCAATTGCTTCAGGGCTACCACCGCGAAGGCGCAGGAACCTGGCAGGGTGAAGTCTTCGTGCCCGACATGGGTGCGACATTCTTCTCGCGTATTCACCAGCCCGATCCCGGCCACCTGAAGATCAGTGGCTGCATCCTCCACGGCCTGCTCTGCAAGTCGCAGATATGGACCCGACGACCGTGACGACACCGCTGCACAGACGCCTCGCGCACCTGAAACCGCTGGCCGAAAGGCTGGCGGTTCCTGCGCAACTGGCGCTGGCGGCTTTGGTGCTGATCCTCGCCGGGCTCAGCCTGCGTCACATGGCGGCGACGTTCCATTTCCACGCCGTGCTGCGTGACGCCCGCGCGCTGCCGGTCTGGCGGCTGGCGCTGGCATTCGGCTTCACGGCGGCAAGTTACCTGCTGCTCACCATCTACGACGTGATGGCCCTGCGCGCGATCGGGCGGCCGCTGCCGTGGCGGAGCGCCGCGCTGGCTTCGTTCACCAGCTATACGCTGAGCCACAACCTTGGCTTCGGGATCATCACCGGCGCCGCGGCGCGCCTGCGCGTCTACGGCGCGAAAGGCCTCACCACCGGCGATGTCGCGCGCGTCACCGCCATTGCCGGGGTGACGTTCTGGGCTGGCGTGCTCGCCTCTGCGGCACTGGCCCTGCTGGTCCATCACCTGCCGCTGGTGATTTCCGGCCGAGTCCTGCCGCTGACCGCGCAGCATACCGCCGGCGCGGTGCTGCTGGTCGTGCTCACCGTGGCCGCGCTGACCGGCAAGCGCTGGCACCTTCCCGGCCCCGGCGGCATGGCCCGCATGACCGTGGTGGCACTGGCCGACATCGGCGCCGCCTGCGCCGCGCTTTTCGTGCTGCTGCCCGATGCCGCCCCGGCGCTCTACGCCCCGCTCCTGCTGGCCTATGTGCTGGCGATCGTCGTCGCGCTGGTGAGCCACGTGCCCGGCGGACTCGGCGTGTTCGAGGCGACCGTGGTGGCGCTCTGCCCGCAAGTTCCGGCGGGCGCGCTGCTGGCCGCGCTGCTGGTCTACCGCATTGTCTATTACCTCGTACCGCTCGCGCTCGCATTGGCGCTGCTGTTGCGCCACGAGCATGCGCGCTGGAAACGCCCGGCGGGCCTTGCCCTGAAAGCGGGCGAGACCATGATTACCGCGCTGGCCCCCCGCGTCATCGCGCTGGTCGTATTTCTCGGCGGCGGCGTGCTGCTGCTTTCAGGCGCGACGCCCGCCCTGCCCGAACGCATGGCGGCCATTCGCGGCGTGGTGCCGCTGCCCTTCGTCGAAGCCTCGCAGATCGCCGCCAGCCTTGTCGGCACGCTGCTGCTGATCCTTGCCCCCGCACTCTATCGCCGGCTCGACGCCGCGTTCCTGCTGACCCGTGCGCTGCTGCTGGCCGGCGCGGTGTTCTCGCTCGCGAAGGGGCTCGACTATGAGGAAGCGCTCACCCTGCTGGCGGTCGCCGGCGTGCTGCAACTGGCGCGCAAGGGCTTCTGGCGCCGCACCGCGCTCACCACCGACGTGATGAGCGTCAACTGGGTGCTCGCGATAGTGGCGACGATCACGCTGGTGATCGTCATCGGCTACTTCACCCAGACTTTCCCCGCCTATCGCGGCAGTCTCTGGTGGAAGTTCGCGTGGTCGGGCGATGCCTCGCGCTACATGCGGGCCAGTTTCGCGACGGCCGTTGCAACCGGCGCCTTCGTGGTGCTCGCGCTGCTGCGCCCCTCGCACCACTGGGCCCTGCCCGATGAGGCAGCAGTCGATGTCGACGCAGCGCTGCTCCACGCCACCCGCTCGGAATCGATGCTGGCACTGACCGGCGACAAGCTGTTTCTGGCGGGGCCCCATAGCCGCAGTCTGCTGATGTACCAGGTGCGCGGCCATTCGTGGATCGTCATGGGCGATCCGGTGGGCGAGAAGGCCGACTGGCCAGACCTGCTGTGGCGCCTGCGCGAGCGCGCCGACGCCAATCAGGGCCGCGTGCTGCTCTATCAGGTGACGCCGGACGTGCTGCCCATCGCCATCGACATGGGACTCCAGCTCATGAAATACGGCGAGGAAGCACGAGTGGACCTTGCCCACTTCAGCCTTGACGGACCCACCGCGCGGCCGCTGCGCCACGCCATGCGCCGGGTGGAGCGCGAAGGCGCGGAATTCGCCATCGTTCCCGCCGCGCGCGTGCCCGCGATCATGGCCGAGCTGCGCGCGGTCTCGGACGAGTGGCTCCACGCCAAGGGCCAGCGCGAGAAGTCCTTCAGCGTCGGCCGTTTCGACGAGGCCTATATCGCCCGCTGCGACGTGGCGGTCGTGCGGCGTGAAGGCGCTATCGTGGCCTTCGCCAATCTCTGGAAGACCGCCGGGCGCGAGGAGCTTTCGGTGGACCTCATGCGCCACCGCGCCGAAGTGCCCTATGGCTGCATGGACTTCCTGTTCACGCGCCTGATGCTGTGGGGGCGGCAGGAGGGCTATAGCTGGTTCAACCTCGGGCTCGCGCCGCTGTCCGGCATCGAGGCACGGCGACTGGCACCAACGTGGGCACGCGCGGCGGGCATGCTGTTCCGCCACGGCGCCGCGTTCTACGGCTTCGAGGGGCTGCGGAACTACAAGGAAAAGTTCGCTCCCGTGTGGGAGCCGCGCTTCATTGCCAGCCCCGGCGGCATCGCCCGAGGTCGCGCACTACTGGACCTTCAGGCCCTGATCGGCGACAGCCGCGGCGCGGCACGCCTGCGCGGATCGCAACGGCGCACGGCTTCGTGAGGGGGTATTCGATACTACTGAGTCCCGCCAGCCCGCTCATCGCCAACGGATAACGCCCCAGATTAGCAGGTGCAGTTGCTTTCCCCCACTCCGCTCATCCTGAGCCTGTCGAAGGATGGAGGCCTCCCGCCCCACCTCGGGGGCTTCGACAAGCTCAGCCTGAGCGGGATTGAAGGAATAGCTCGTGGGAAACCAGTGCAACGCGAAGAATCGCCTCAACAGCAGCACAGAACATCAAATCCGCTACGCAGACCCCCAAAAAACCCACGTCGCCCCCGCGAAGGCGGGGGCCCCGCTTCCTTGCAACTTCTCATCCCGCGCAACAGAAGCGGGATCCAGCCTCACCGAAATTAGAGAGACGGCTCGCATCGAGCCGGACGCCACCTCACCTCATAGCCTTCTCCACCCCGCCCCGCGCACAAGCGGTTGTCGCATGCCGCGACCTGCCGCTAAAGTCGCGCCCCAATCCCTTGTTTCGGGACCAAGAATGACCGTCATTGCCGCCCAACTCTACCACAAGGGCCGCCCCGCCGAGCCCGTATCACTCGAAAGCTGCCCACCGATGCGGCAGGAGGGGGACTTCGTCTGGATCGGCCTCTACGAGCCGACCGAGGCTGAACTGCGCTCCGTGCAGAAGACGTACGGCCTGCACCCGCTCGCCGTGGAAGACGCGCTCAAGGCGCACCAGTTGCCCAAAGTGGACGTTTACGGCGACCAGCTTTTCGTCGTCGCCCGCACCGCCCACCTGCTGAACGACGCCATCGCTTACGGCGAAACCTCGCTGTTCGTCGGCAAGCATCACGTGATCTCGGTCCGCCACGGCTCTGCACGCGCGCATACGGAGCTACGGGCCCAGCTCGAAGCCGCGCCGACGCTGCTATCGCACGGCGTGGACTATGTGCTCCACGCCATTCTCGACTTCATCGTCGACGGCTATTTGCCGATCGTCGAGACCATCGAGGAAGAAGTGCTGGAGATCGAACAGCAGGCGCTCGACGCCTTCCTCGACCGCGAGCAGGTCATGCGCCTGTTCGGATTGCGCCGCGAGCTGATCCGCTTCCAGCGCGTGCTCGGCCCGATGGGCGAAGTGTGCAGCAAGCTCGTCCACCTCGACATGCCGTTCCTCGACGCCGCAGTGAAGCCCTATTTCAGCGACGTGCTGGACCATGTGCGCCGCGTGGAATCGATGGTGGCAAACTTGCGCGAAGTGCTCACGTCGGTGTTCGAAGTCAGCCACCTGCTGGAATCGCAGCGGCAGAGCGAGATCACCCGCCAGCTTGCCGCCTGGGCCGCGATTCTCGCCGTGCCGACCGCGATTGCCGGGATCTACGGCATGAATTTCGAATTCATGCCCGAGCTGCACTTCCGCTACGGTTACTACGGCGTGCTGGGCGCGATCCTGCTGCTGTGCAGCATGCTCTATGCGTGGTTCCGCCATACGAAATGGCTCTAGGCACCGGCAAATTGCCGGGCACCCAGAGCCATCGGGGGACACGCATAAGAAACGCCCGGACCTGAACGCGGTTCCGGGCATCCGGCCCACATTCCTTAGCCTCGTCCCTGAAAAACCCTCTGGTCGTCGACGTCCCCCTTTTCGTCATTGCGAGCATAGCGAAGCAATCCAGAGCCGCTTGGCACACCCCTGGATTGCTTCGCTATGCTCGCAATGACGAAGGCTGGGGCACTCCGAAACGGAATGGCCGAACGGAATGGCCGAAACGGAATGGACCTCCTTCCGCCCCTTTCGCCCCCGCAAAACCCCTGCTTGGCCGCCTGTTAGAAATCCTCGCTCCATTATTGCAACTGGTTATCATTAGCTATAACGAGTTTCGCCAAGGAGTGAGTCATGCATGCAGTCGCCGGGCCGAGGGCGCTAAACCCGCGCAGATGCAGGCGTTTTGCGCCTGCCGTCACGCATGCCCGCTCCTTGACTGCCCCCGCCAGCCTGACCATCGGCGCTTTGCCGCGGGTTCCGCGCAGGCGCGCCGCCGCCTCGGCCGCCCATTTTCGCCTTGCCTTGCCGCGTATGACAGGTCATTCGCGCGAACGGTTTCGACTCACGCCGATGAATGGGCGCATCATTGGCGAGGACGAGGCGATCCTGTTCGGCCTGCGGACCAGATCACGGTCTGCGCGGCGACTTCATGCCCTGTAATGCAGGGTTAAACGCCCCAAGAAGACACCGCCGCCGACAGTATTTCCCGGACACAGCATTTTTTCCGAAGGATTCGATAGTAATGAGCGATAGCGCCGCCGATACGGCGACCCTGACCCCCACCGGCGCATTGACGGTTGAGGAAGTGCTGTCGGTCCATCACTGGAACGACCACCTCTTCAGCTTCAAGATCACCCGCCCCTCGACCTTCCGCTTCCGCTCGGGCGAGTTCATCATGATCGGCCTGCCGGGCGACAACGGCAAACCGCTGCTGCGCGCCTATTCGATCGCCAGCCCGGCCTATGCCGAGGAACTGGAGTTCCTCTCGATCAAGGTGCCGGACGGCCCGCTGACCTCGCGTCTGCAGCAGATCCAGCCGGGCGACCAGATCTACCTCGGCCGCAAGCCGGTGGGCACGCTCGTCGCCGACGCGCTGCGCCCGGGCAAGCGCCTGTTCCTGTTCTCGACCGGCACCGGCCTCGCGCCGTTCCTCAGTCTCGCCCGCGATCCGGACATCTACGAGCGTTTCGAGCAAATCCTGCTGGTCCACTCGGTCCGCCGCGTCAGCGATCTGGCCTTCCGCACCGAACTGGAAAGCCAGCTGGCCGACGATCCGCTGATCGCCGACGAGGCGTTGTTGCAGTTCCACTACCTGCCGACCGTCACGCGTGAGGACTTCCACACGCAGGGCCGCATCGGCAACTTGATCGAGGACGGCCGCCTGTTCATCCCGCAGCTTCGCGGCCCGGCCAAGCTCGATCCCGAGACCGACCGCATCATGCTCTGCGGCTCGATGGCGATGATCCGCGAGTTCGAGCACAGCCTTGAAGCCGCGGGCTTCGAGGAAGGTTCGAACAACAAGCCGGGCGACTTCGTGATCGAACGCGCGTTCGTTGATTGATCGGATCGACCGACCGAATACGAAAAGGGGCGCAGCGATGCGCCCCTTTTCTTTTGTGCTCACCACCCCCGCATACCAAAATCCCCGTCGCCCCCGCGAAGGCGGGAGCCCCGCTTTTTTTGGCAACGTGGGCGTAAGGAGACAGGAAGCGGGATCCCCGCCTTCGCGGGGATGACGGGGTGGTTTGGGTTGGCATACTTGGTGGAATACCCGAGCGTTAAGCCCTTTCGCCGGTCACCTTGGCCGAGCCGAACATGCCCATCTTGCACTTGCCGGTGATGGTGTCGCCGCCGATCTCCAGATCGTACTTCAGCGTGATCTTCATCGGCTTCTCGACCTTGAGATCGAAGCGCAGCCGGTTGCCCTCCACCGTGCCTCCGGCGAAATCCTGCCGCCCCTCCGGCGCGGAGAGATAGCCACTGAGCGCCGTGCCCTCGACATCGAAGTGCGCCACCATCGCCTGCGGACCCATCGGCGTCTTCAAGATCATGTTCCAGTCGCCCTCCGGCCCAGCCGAAGACTGCGCAGGTGCTTCCGCCACCGGCTCCGACACTACCGCGACAGGCTCCGCAACCATCGCCTCAACCTTCACCGGCTCCGGCGCGTGGACACCGGAAACGTCGCGCTGCTCGATCACGTCGAGAATGCGCGCCGGCGTCAGCGGCAGCACGACATCGCCCAGTTCGCCGAAGGGCGTGAGCGCGTCGGCAATGGCGTTCACCAAAGTCGGCGGCCCGATGATCGCCCCGCCCTCCCCCACGCCGCGCATGCCGCCGATGGACTTGGACGGCGTGTTGGCATGAACGAATTCGAACGTCGGCACGTCGCTGATCGACGGCAGCATGTAGTCCTTGAACGTCGCCGCCTGCGGATTGCCGCGCCCGTCGTAAGGCATCTCTTCCAGCAGAACCATGCCGATGGCCTGCGCCAGACCGCCGGAAATCTGCCCTTCGACCACGGCAGGATTGATCACTGTCCCGCAGTCCTCCGAGGAGATCCAGCGCAGGATCTTCACAAAGCCGGTCTCCGCATCCACTTCCACCACGGCCAGATGCGTGGCGCTGGTGAAGGTCATCGGCGGCGGCTGATAGCGGAACTGCATTTCCAGCCCGCTTTCGAAGCCGGGGGGCAGACGGTCCGGCTCGCCATAGGCAATCGCGGCGATCTCCGCGAGCGGGCGGGCCATTTCCGGCGCACCTTCCACGCGCACCGTGCCCTCATCGATCACCACGCTTTCGATGCTGGCGTTGAGCAAGTGGGCGGCCAGCGTGCGGACCTTGTCCGCCAGCATTTCCGAACAGCGGATCGCCGCGCCCCCGGCAATCACGCCCTGCCGGCTGCCCGCCGCGCCGGGACTGAAGCCGCCGCGCGCGGAATCGCCCTCGAACACGGTCACGTCCTCGTAGCGGACGCCCAGGCGGTCGGCGATGCACTGGGCCATCGTCGTTGCCGTGCCGTGGCCCTGCGAATGGGTGGAGAGCGTGGCGGTGACTTTTCCGGTCGGCTCGATCCGCACTTGCGCGAGTTCGCCGGTCATCGGCGCCATCGATCCGGCCGAGCCGGTCGGCTCGACATAGGACGCGATCCCCACGCCGAGATAGCGCCCCTCCGCCCGCGCTGCCACCTGTTCGCGCCGGAACGCCGCCATGTCGAAATGATCCAGGAGCTTTTCGAGGCATTCGCCGGGCGTGATGTCGTCCAGCGGAATGCCCATCGAGGTGACCATGGGCTGGTCCTTCAGATAGACCAGATTGCGCCGCCGGATCTCGATCGGATCGATGCCGAGTTGCCGCGCGGCCCGGTCCAGCATGGTCTCGCGCACCAGCGATTCCATCGCCCAGGGCCCACGATAGGCGGCAAGGCCGTTGGTATTGGTGTACCACCCGCGCGAAACGAAGGCATAGGCGGGCACGCGATAGGCCGCCCAGACGAACATGTGCACGGCGATATTGCTGTCCGCCCCTTGCGGGAACGCGCCGTTGTTGCAGTCATAGATCCCGTGCGATCCGGTCAGCCGCCCTTGCGCGTCGAACCCGGCCTGCAAGGTCATTTCCGCCTCGCGCGCCTGATTGGAAGCGGTCAGCGCCTCGTATCGGTCCTCGATCCACTTGAGCGGCTTGCCCATGAGCAGCGCGGCGACGATCACCGCGCTCTCTTCCTTCCACGGATGGTTCTTGAGGCCGAAAGAACCGCCCACGTCCTTGGCGATCACCCGGATCGCGGTATCCGGCAAGCCGAGTGCAAGGCTGACCCAGCGCGCGACCAGATGCGGGCTCTGGCACGTGATCCAGAGCGTCAGTTCCTCCGGCCCGTCGCGCGAGGCCAGCACTCCGCGCGTTTCCATCGGCGATTGCGAGATGCGCTGGTGGACGATCCGGTGGCTGAGGCGCAGCGCCGACCCGGCGAGCTTGTCCTCCAGTTCGTCCTCGATCTCCTCGTCACCGATTTCGGCCGCGACATTGCTGTCCATGCCGGGATGGATCGGTGCCGCCACCTTGGCCTGCGCGATGGTGACGACCGGATCGAGTTCCTCGTACTCGATCTCCACCAACGAGGCGGCGTCTTCCGCCTGTGCGCGGGTTTCGGCGGCGACCAGCACCACCGGCTCACCCGCGTAGGACACATAACCGTCCGCCAGCGGCGTGATCGGGACTTCCGCCTCGGTAAAGAAGAACGAGAGCAGCTTGATCGGCCGCGCGGCAAGGTCCGCCATGGTCAGCACGGCATGGACGCCGGGCATCTCACGCGCGACTGCAGTGTCTATCGAGACGATCCGCCCACGCGCGATCGGACTGCGCGCGAAAGCGACGTGCAACATCCCCGGCAGCGTCACGTCATCGACGAACTGGCCGCGCCCGGTCAGCAGGCGCGGGTCTTCCTTTCGGGGAACGCGCTTGCCGATCCAGCGGGTGGCGCCGAGGTTGGAATTGGGGGCGTTCATTCAACCGCTCCCGCGCCGACAGTGCCCTCGGCCAGCGCCTTGGCGGCGCGGCGGATGCCCTGATAGCCGGTGCAACGGCAGATGTGGCCGCTCATCGCGGAAACCAGCGAGTCCTCGCTCGCTTTCGCTTCCCCGCCGGTGAGCGCGGCGAAAGTCATCAGCACGCCGGGGGTGCAGAACCCGCATTGCAACCCGTGCGCCTCCCGCATGGCCTGCTGGACGGGGTGGAAAGTGCCGTCCGGCGCGGCGAGGCCTTCCACCGTCGTCACGGTGCTGCCATCGGCCTGAACCGCCAGCATCAGGCAGGATCGCACCGCGCGCCCGTCCACCATCACTGTGCAGGCACCGCAGACGCCATGCTCACAGCCGAGGTGGACGCCGGTGCACCCCGCATCGAGCCGAAGGTAATCGGCAAGGCTGGTGCGCGCCTCCACCACCGCGTCGCGGCGCTGGCCGTTGAGCGTCAATGCTATGGCGTGCTCGCTCATGCCGCCTCCCTCAGTTGCAGTGCTTCGCGCAAGGTCCGCGCGAAAATGCGGCGGCCGACCGTGCGGCGATATTCGGCGCTGGCGTGGTGATCGTCGAACGGCGCGGTGTCCGCCACGGCGAGTTCGGCCATGGCACGCGGATCGAGCGCGGAGAGCGAGGCGCCGGTCAGCGCCGCCTCCACCTGCCGCATCCGCACTGGCGTCGGGCCCATGCCGAACCATGCGAGACCCACACGGGTCAACGTATCGGCCTCGACCACCGCCGCGCCAACCATGCCGACCAGCGCGAAGTCGCCGGGCCGCTGCGCCACTTCGCGGAACAGCACAACGTGCCCGTCCGGCCAGTCGGGATAGATGATCCCGGTCAGCAGTTCGTCCGGCTCCAGCGCGGTCATGTAGGGGCCGATGTAGAAGTCGGCGGCATCGACAACGCGGGTGCCGCGAGTCGAGGTAATCTCCAGCCGGGCCCCCAGTGCCACCGCCGTAGCGGGCATTTCCGCCGCCGGTTCGCCCAGTGCCACGGAGCCGCCCACAGTGCCGCGATTGCGCGTCTGGTGATGGCCGACATGACCCAGTGCCGTGACCAGCGCGGGCAGATGCGCCGCCAGCACCGGATCGGCCAAGGCATCGGCCTGCCGCGTCATCGGGCCGACGCGCGTGCCGCCCTCCGCGCGGGTGACGCCCTGCAAGGCCGCGATCCGGCCGATGTCGAGAAGAATGAAGGGCTGGCTCATCCGCAAGTTGAGCAGCGGCATCAGCGTCTGCCCACCCGCGATCACGGTGGCTCCCCCGCCCGCTTCGGAGAGGATGCGGCAGGCCTCCTCTATGCTGGAGGGGCGCTCATAGTCGAAAGGCGCGGGCTTCATCGCCGCGCTCCGCCGCGGCCCGCCTCAAAGGCGGCGGCCGCAGTGACGATCAGCAGGACCAGCACCACCAGCATTTCCACCTGCATGTGCGCCGAGCCAAGCAGGAAACCGGCCAAAACGGCCATGACCAGCGCCGCCGTCCAGCCCCAGATCCCGCCCGCCGCCGTCGTCGCCATCACCGTGGATGGCGCCAAAGCGACGGCACCTGCCGCAGGTCCCCCGACCGCTGCGGCAGGTGCCGTCACCCCGGGTTCGGCGGGTGCGTTGCCCCCCGCAACGACCTCCCCGAACTTCGCGAAGAACTTGCCAGCAAGATTCTTCGCCGTGGCATCGATGATCGGGCCGCCGAGCTGCGCCATGCGCCCGCCCACTTCGGCATCGACCTCGTAAGCGACCAGCGTTCCCCCGTCCGCCGTGTCGCTCAGCCTTACTTTCGCTCCCCCCTTCGCCGTGCCGGCAACGCCCCCGTTGCCCGACCCGGTGATCGTGTAACCGTTCGGCGCGTCCAGATCGGACAGTTCCACCGCACCCTTGAACCGCGCGCCGATGGGGCCGATCTTCACTTCCGCCGCTGCCACGAAACGGTTCTCCCCGTCCCGTTCCAGCGACTGACAGCCCGGAATGCTCCGGGCGAGAATCGCCGGATCGTTCAGCGCCTCCCACACCTTCCGGCGCGGCGCCGCGACCCGCTGCTCGCCCGTCATCTGCATCCCGCGCTCTCCCCGTCCGCTTGTTCGCCGTCTTATCCGGTGGCGGATTGAACGCGATCCGGTTGTCTTTCGCAAGACTTATGAGCGGTACTGTATCTTATTCCCCCCGGCGATGAAAGGTCCGGGCGCTGGCGGCGATGCTGCGCTGCGATTACCACTCTGCCCGCAAAGCCCCGCAAAGGAGGCAGGAGGAGAGCCATGAGCGCAACCGTCATCATCACCGGAGCCGCCGGCGGCATGGGCATCCCCAGCGCTCGGCGCTTCGCCGCGCAGGGCCGCCCGCTGCTGCTGTGCGACGTCAATGCCGACAAGCTTGAGGCCTTCGCCGAGGAACTGCGCAGCGAGGGCGCCCGGGTGACCACGCTAGCCGGAGACATTTCCGCCGCATCCTTCCCGCAGGATCTTGTCGCCGTGCTGGGCGATGCACCGCTTCACGCGCTGGTGCACACCGCCGGGCTCTCGCCCACCATGGCGGACCCGCTGCGGATCCTCGAGGTCAACTATTTCGCCACCGAGCGCCTTGTCGCCGCGCTGCTGCCGCGCTTCGAAAAGGGCGGCTGCGCGGTGCTCATCTCGTCGATGTCGGGCTATCTGCTCAGCGATCCGGCCATGGTGGACGCGGTGCGCGACCTGCTCGCCGGCAAGGGCAGCGAGGGCATCGAGCGCTTCGCCGTCAATCCGGGCATGGGCTACACGCTGTCCAAGCGCGCGGTGATCGGTCTTGTCGGCCGCGAGGCTGCGGCGTTCGGCGCGCGCGGCCTGCGCATCGTCTCGATCGCACCGGGCTTCATCGACACGCCGATGAGCCAGGCCGAAGCCGAATCCAGCGAACAGATGCGGCAGATGATTACCATGACTCCGGCAGGTCGGCTTGGTCTGGGCGACGAGATTGCCTCGGTGGCGGAGTTCCTGTGTTCGCCGGGGGCTTCTTATATCAGCGGGTGCGATATCAAGGTGGATGGCGGGATTCTGGGGCGGTTGGGGATTTAAACTACGAGGGGCGGAGCCGCCCTTTCGCCCATAGCTCTCGTCGCCCCCGCGAAGGCGGGGGCCTCGCTGCCTTTTGCCACGCCGCGAGGAAGAAAAGCGGAATCCCCGCCTTCGCGGGGATGACGTAGTTTTTGCGGGTAGAGTTAAACCTGAACCCGCATTCTACCGCCTCTCACGCCTTCATGTCGCTCTCGCATTCCACCACCGTCGCAATCCGGAACGAGGTGCGGTCGAACAGGTTCGCCTCATCCGCCACGATTTCCTCGGGCATCAGGCTGGTGGTCATGTAGCGCAGGGTGCCGCGAAAGGTCGCCTCATCCTCGAACCAGAGTTCGGTGATGACATCGGGCCCATCGGTAAAGGCGCCCGTCTCGGGATGGACCTGTGGTTCGAGATAGCGGCGCACATAGCGCGAGAGGCCCTGCGAATAGCGCTCGGCCAGCGGGGCGTGGCGGGTTTCGTAGTAATCGCGGAACTGCTCCGGCGTCAGGTCGGGCCTGCGCTTCATGAACAACAGGATCTTGAACACTGTGCCAGCCATGCCTTCTCTCCCGGATAGGAGAGCGGCGTAACATCCGGCCCCGGCATGGCCCAACCGCCGGAGCGATAGCGCCTATTCGTCGCGCGAGTCGATGTACTTGGCCTCAAGGAAGCGCCCGCGCGTGGCCAGCGCATCAAGGTCGTTGCGCGAAAGGTCCAGGCTCATCGCCTCGATCTGCCCGGCGATCACGCCCAGCCCCTCGACCAGTTGCTCTGACGGCGTCGTGCCGCCCGCATGCGGCTTGTTGCGCAGTTCCGCCGGGATCCGCGTGTAGCTGTCCACCAGCGAAGGCAGGTGCTCGGACAGCAGCTTGCGCACTTCGTAAGCGGCGGGGCCCTTCTCTTCCAGCGCGGCGAGCTGCGGGGCGATCTGTTCGAGACGCACGCCGATCATGTCCACCGCGTCCACCGCCGCATTGGGCAATGCCCGGCGGCGGTTTTCCAGCCAGATCTCGGTCGACCCTGCCAGTTCCGGCAGGGTCGCGTTACCGAGATCGCCGACGTTGAGGCGCGGGCTCGACGGGTAGATCGACAGGAAACAGAACACCGCGAAAGCCAGCAGCGTGGTCAGCACCGTGGTGGTGAAGGAAAGTCCGCCGAGGATCAGCCCGGTGGTCAGCGCAACGATGAAGATGACCGCCACCGCCAGGAACGCTCGGCGCAATCGGCGCCAGCGGAACGCCCAGCGCTCCTTGCGCGCGTTGTAGAGCCGCGCTGCCCGCTGGCGGCGGGCGGCGCGGATGATGTCCTGATTCACGGCATTGCGAGACGTTTGCGGCATGAGACTAGTCTAGCAGGCTCAATCGAGCGCCTCCAGCAGCGCCTTCGCGGTCTTGCTGTCTCCCAGCGCGGCGGCGCCTTCGGCCTGCCCCTGTGCGCGGGCGATATAGGCTTTGGACTTGGTGACTTCGCCTTCCAGCGACTGCACCGTCTGCTTCATCGAATCGAGCGCCTGCATCTTGAAGGTGTCGATCGAATCCATCGTGTCGTAGATGTTCTGGAACGCGCGGCTGAGCGTTTCCAGCGGGATCGTCGAGTTCGCCGCCTGCTCGTGAATGCGCGCGGTGTTGTCCTTCAGCATCTGGCCGGTGCCGTCGATGATCTTTGCCGTGGTGGTGTTGAGCGCGGTAATCTGGTCCAGCACCAGCCTCTGGTTGGCCATCGCCTGCGCCACCGTAACCGCCGTGCGCAGCGCGCCGACCGTAGTGGTAGAGGCGCGATCGACGCCCTTGATCAGTTCGACATTGTTCTTCTTGACCAGATCGAGCGCGAGGTAGCCCTGCACCGATACGGCCATCTGCGTCAGCAGGTCCTGCGTGCGCTGGCGCACGTAGAACAGCGCGGATTCGCGCACGGCCTTGGCCTTGGCGGGATCGGTATGGTCGAGGTCGTTGGCCTTCTGCTCCAGCGTCTCGTCCAGCGCCTTCGACATGAAGATCATCTGTTCGAGCTTGCCCATGGCTGCCCAGAGGTTCTGGCGCTCCACATCGATGGCGGCATTGTCCATTAGCAGCTCGTCCTTGCCGCCCTGAAGACGGGCGAGGATCGCGCCGATATGGCCCTGCGCGCTCTGGTAGCTGTCGAAGTAGTTGCGCAGCTTGTTGCCCATCGGGATGATCCCGAAGATCTTGCGGCGCGAGAGCAGGTCGCCCTTGGTCGAGGGGTCAAGGTCTTCCACCGTGCGGCGCAGTTCGGCAAGGTCGGCGCCGACGCCCGCATCCTTGTCCATCGCGCGCACCGGGCGGTCGAGGAAGCGGTTGGACTGGCCCGAAGCCTCGGCGATTTCCTTGCGGCCCATATTGGTGATCTGGTCGACCCGGCGGCCGAAATCGGGCGAATTCACGTCCTGCGAGACGAGATCGTCGACGAATTCATCGACGCGCGTCTGCAACTTCGAGCGCTGCTCGTCTCCCACGGGCACGAGACCGGCCGCCCGCTCGGGCTGGACCACCGGCACCGGATCGGGAGGGGTCAGCTTGAGCTCGCCCGCGGTCGCCTGATCGGTCGTCGTCGCCATGGAAGAAAATCCCCGTCCTTCAAGAATTGCAGTCGTCTCTCGCGAATCTAGGTTCGACCGAAAAAACTACAAGCAAAACAGGAAGCCCCCCATTTACGGTTCGACGAGCGGCGTGCCCCCTTCGTCGGAAGGCTGGGTATCGGTGACGACCAGCATGGCATCGTCCCGCGCCACGACGCAGAGCCAGAGCCCCGCCGCGTGGGCCCGGCGCACCGCAAGATCGGTGGGGGCGGAGATCGTCACGAGCAGCGGAATACTTGCACGGACCGTCTTCTCGACCAGTTCGTAGGAACAGCGCGAGGTCATGACGACGAAGCCCTGCGCCGGATCGATGCCGCCGCGAACCAACGCACCGATCAGCTTGTCGAGCGCGTTGTGGCGGCCGACATCCTCGCGGATCGCCAGCAACATGCCCTCCTCGTTGCAGAACGCGGCGGCATGGGTGGCGCGGGTTTCGCGGCCCAATCGCTGCGCCGCATCCAGCGCGTCGAGCCCGCGCCGGATCGCCTCCGGGCTGGCCGCGCTTTGGCGCGAGAGGGTTGGCAGGGGGCGCAAGGCAGCCTCCACACCTTCGATGCCGCAGATCCCGCAGGAACTGTCGCCCGTGCGCCTGCGCGCGCGATCGATTATCAGCGAGAGGCGTTCCGGCGGCAGGTTTACACGGGCAACGTAGCCCGTGCCCCATTCGCCGTTCTCGACCGGATGGACAGCCACGTCGCCAATCTCACCCGCCGCCGCCAGTCCTTCGGCGAGCAGGAAGCCGGTGACGAAATCCTCGATCTCGATGGGGGTGGCCATCATCACGGCATAAGCGATGCCGTTGGTCTCGATGGCGATGGGCGCCTCGACCGGAACGGCGAAGCGCTCGGCCTCTTCCGTCCCGGTGCGATAGCTGTTGCGGCTGAGCCGGATCGTTTGTGCGCCATTCATAATGGCGAACTTAGCCCGACCGGCTCACGAGGTCACGCAATCACACGTAGTCCTCGGTGTCGATGGTGGGCTTGATCATGTCCGGGTAGCGATGACCGGCAATGGTCTGCTGATTCATCAGTTCGCCCGCCTTCTCCAGAATGCCCGCGTCGATTTCCAGCGCGGCGGCCGCGTGATTGTCGTCGAAGTGGGCGATGGAGCGGGTGCCGGGAATCGCATGGAGATGGTCGCCGCGCGACAGCACCCAGGCCAGCGCCAGCTGAGCCGGGGTGACGCGGATCGACGAGGCAAGCGCGTCGAACTCCTCGATCAGCGCAAGGTTGTGCGCCCAGTTCTCGCCGATGAAGCGCGGGAAACTGCGGCGCAGGTCCTTCTCGGTGAGCGTGTTCACATCGGTCAGCTCACCGCCCAGCGCCCCACGCGCGACGGGCGAGAAGGCGACGAGCGCGATCCCCAGTTCACGCGTGGCATCGAGCACGCCCAGTTCGACATTGCGTGTCCAGAGCGAATATTCGGTCTGCACCGCCGCCACCGGATGCACTGCGTGCGCCTCACGGATATGCGCGGTGGACCATTCGGACACGCCATAGGCGCCAATCTTGCCCGCCTCCATCGCGCGCACCATGGCGCCCACCGAGTCGGCAATCGGCACCTTCGGATCGAAACGGTGCATGTAGAACAGATCGATGTGATCGGTGCCGAGCCGCTTCAGGCTGGCGTCGAGCGAGGCGGTGATGCTCTCCGGCGCGCAGTCGATGCCGCGGCGGGCACCGTCGATCAGGATGCCGGTCTTGGAGGCCAGCAGGAACTCGCGGCGCCGGTCCATGATCGCTTCGCTCAAGATCTCTTCGCTGAGACCCATGCCGTAGATGTTGGCGGTATCGAAGTGATCGCAGCCTGCGTCGAGGGCGTGGCGGAACAGTGCGACCGCCTCCTCGCGAGACGGCGGATTGCCGTAGGCCCAGGCCACATTCATGCAGCCGAGACCGACGGAGTGGACCGGACGGCCCGCGAGGAGGCGTTTCGTCATCAGGACCAGCCGTCCTGTGCTTCGAGGCTCGCGGCCAGCTCGCCGATCACGCGGTAGCAATCGAGCACCTTGCCGACCGACGAGTTGGGCTCACGCCCTTCGCGGATGGCGGCGACGAATTCGCGGTCCTGCAGCTCGATGCCGTTGTTCGACACCGTGACGCCGGTGAGGTCGATCGGCTCTTCACGGCCGTTCACCAGATCGTCGTAACGCGCGATGTAGGTCTCGCTGTCGCCGATGTAGCGGAAGAAAGTGCCGAGCGGGCCGTTGTTGTTGAACGAGAGCGAGAGCGTGCAGATCGCGCCTGTCTCAGCCTTCAGCTGGATCGACATGTCCATGGCGATGCCCAGTTCCGGATGCTTCGGGCCCTGCAGCACGTTGGCGGCGACGATCTTGCCCGACTGATAGGCGAAGAGGTCGATCGTGTGCGCGGCGTGGTGCCACAGCAGGTGGTCCGTCCACGAGCGCGGCTGGCCCTTGGCGTTCATGTTCTTGCGGCGGAAGAAGTAGGTCTGCACGTCCATCTGCTGGACGTTGAACTCACCCGCAGTGATCTTGTTGTGCACGTACTGGTGCGAAGGATTGAAGCGGCGGGTGTGGCCGACCATGCAGACCAAACCCGTTTCCTTCTGCTTCGCGACAACCGCCTCGGCATCGGCCCAGGTGTCCGACAGCGGGATCTCGACCTGAACGTGCTTGCCCGCGTTCATGCAGGCGATGGCCTGTTCGGCATGCATCTGCGTGGGGGTGCAGAGGATCACGGCATCGACATCGGGCATGGCCAACACTTCGGCCAGATCGGTGCCGGAATGCGGCGCGCCGTACTTGGCGGCGACTTCGGCAGCCTGTTCGGCCGAGCGGCTGATGACCGAGGCGATCTCTACGCCGTCGATGTTCTTGAGGCCGTCGAGGTGCTTTTCACCGAAAGCGCCGGCGCCGACGAGGGCAATACGCATGGGAATCTCCTTGGAAACTCTATCAAGGGAAGGAGCATGCCGGCGTCAAGCACCGGCACGCGGAATCGATCAGCCGATCAGGGTTTGGGCTTCGGCATTGTTGCCTTCGATCGTCGTCGAGGGCGGCACGTCGCCGTTCACCGGCTCCAGCACGATATGGCCGACCGCCGTGTTGCTGGCGGGCACATGGTAGAAGCGATAAAGTTCCCGCGTTTCCTTGCCCAGCGCGCCGCGCATGATCAGCCACATGACCATCTCGATGCCTTCGCTGCCGGTTTCGCGCAGGTATTCGATATGCGGAATGCACCGCAGTTCCTGCGTATCGCCCGAAAGCTTGTCGAGGAACATGTTGTCCCACTCGCGGTTGATCAGGCCGGCGCGGGGGCCCTGAAGCTGGTGGCTCATGCCACCGGTGCCCCAGATCTGCACGTTGAGGTCTTCATCGAAGCTTTCGACGGCGCGCGCGATGGCCTCGCCCAGCGCCCAGCAGCGATTGCCCGACGGCGGCGGATAGGTCACCACGTTGACGGCGAGCGGGATCACCTTCACCGGCCACTTGGCAGGCTTGCCCAGCACCATCGACAGCGGAACGGTAAGGCCGTGGTCGACATCCATCTCGTTGATGATGGTCATGTCGAACTCGTCGAGGATCAGGCTCTGGGCGATGTGCCAGGCAAGGTCCGGATGGCCTTCCACGTCAGGCACTTCGCGCGGGCCCCAGCCCTCGTCCGCCGGCTTGTAGCTTTCGCCGCAGCCGATCGCGAACGTGGGGATGATCTTCATGTCGAAGGCCGATGCATGGTCGTTGTAGACCAGGATCACGACGTCCGGCAGGTTCTCCGCTTCCCACTTCTGGGTGGGCGCGAAGCCTTCTTGGATCGGCTTCCAATAGGGGTCTTCCCACTTGTCGAAGTCGGACGCGACGCCGAGCGCCGGGATGTGGCTGCAGGCGATGCCGTGCGTAATGCGGGCCATCTTAGCGGTGCTCCTTGATGGAGCGCTGGCCCTCGGGCGAGCGTCCCCCGGCGATCATCATCGCCTGATAATCCTCGACCGACATGCCGGTCATCGTCGAGACGGCCTGAAGGAAGCTCAGGCCATCGGTCGAGAAGACCTTGGCGAGGAAGTAGATGTTGCCGCCCAGATCGAGCAGGCGGTTGTAGTCGCGGGCGAGAACGGCCAGCTTCTGGTCCTCGGTCATCGGCCATTCGTCGAGATAGGCACGCTCGTCCGCCTTCCAGCGCTCGCGGTTTTCCGCCTTCATCAGGCTCATCGCGAACTGGTTCAGGTGATAGCCCTGACGCGCGCGCTTCGCCGTGTAGACGCGCGTGCCCGGAATATCGTCGAACTCACCGAGATAGGCATGGATGTCGATCGGACCGCCAGCGTTCGGGCAAGGATTCTTATCCGTCGGATTCTTGGCGTTCACAGGCCTCGTTCCTTCAGCTTGGCGTCAAGGCGCGGGAAGACCTTGCGCACATTGCCTTCGAAGATCGCGTGGCGCTCCTCATCGGAAATGTCGAGCGCGTCGACATAGCGCTTGGTGTCGTCGAAGTAGAAGCCGGTCTGCGGGTCGATCCCGCGCACCGCGCCGACCATTTCGGAGCCGAACAGGATGTTCTTGTTGTCGATCACGTCGGCCAGCAGGTTGATGCCCGGCTGGTGGTAGACGCAAGTGTCGAAGAACACGTTGTTCATGATGTATTCGTCAAGCGAAGGCTTCTTCAGCATGTCCGCCAGACCGCGATAGCGGCCCCAGTGGTACGGCACCGCGCCGCCGCCATGCGGGATGACGAAGCGCAGCTTGGGGAACTTCGCGAAGAGATCGCCCTGCATCAGCTGCATGAAGGCCACGGTGTCCGCCGCGATGTAGAAGCCGCCGGTGGCATGCATCGCCGGGTTGCACGAACCCGAGACGTGGATCATCGCCGGAACGTCCAGCTCGCACATCGCCTCGTAGATCGGGAACCAGTATTCGTCCGTCAGCGGCGGATGCTCGAAGTGGCCGCCGCCCGGATCAGGGTTGAGGTTGCAGCCGATGAAGCCCAGTTCCTCAACGCAGCGGCGCAGTTCCTTCACCGAGGCGGAAAGGTCCGCCTTGGGGCTCTGGGGCAGCATGCACACGCCCACGAAGGTCTCGGGGAACATGTTCACCACGCGGGCGATAAGATTGTTGCAGTGGACCGCCCATGCCTCGGACACCGCCTGATCGCCGACGTGGTGCGCCATGGCACTGGCGCGCGGGCTGAACACGGTAAGATCGGCGCCGCGCTCCTTGATGAGGCGAAGCTGGTTGTCCTCGATGGTCTGGCGGATCTCGGCGTCCGAGATTTCCGGGTAGGGCGGCGCGGCTTCGCCGGCCTTGAACGCGGCGATCTGGGCTTCGCGCCAGGCGTCATGCGCCTTGGGCAGGACGGTATAATGTCCGTGACAGTCGATGATGAGCGACATGCTCAGTTCTCTCCCTTGAGTACGCCCGCCGCGACTGCTGCCGCAAGCTTGGCTTCGAATCCTTCGGGCGGCGGCACAATGCCCAGCGCGCCCAGCGCCTGCTGCCAGGCGACGGTGTTTTCGGTCATGAGCGGCGGAATGCCCAGCGAACGCAGCATTTCCGCGGCCTCGTCCATTTCGGCGGCGCGGCGGCGGCCGTGGACCAGCATACGGTCGAGATTGTAGTCCGCGCGTTCCGCCCAGGGAATGGTCTTCTCGCTGGCATCGAGCGAAGACAGCACCTCGTCCGCCACGCCTTCGGCATGGGCGGCCATCATCATCTCGGCGGTCAGCGCCTCAAGGCCCTTGACCATGACCGAGCGCACCAGCTTGATCGCCGAGGCCCGGCCGACCGCATCGCCGACGACGCGCACATTGGTGAAGCCTACCGCCGTCAGCGCGCCTTGCGCTTCTGCGGCATCGGGGCCGGAAACCAGCAGAGGAACCTTCATCCGCGCGGGGTTCACCGGGGCGAGCACGGCCACATCGACATAGCGCCCCTTGCCGGTAGCGATGGCCTTGGAAGCGGCCCGCTTGGTGCCGGGGGCTACTGAATTCATGTCGCAGAACAACGCGCCCTCGCTCAGCAAAGGCGCGACGGCTTCCGCCACCAGCGGCGCAGCATCTGCGGTAACGAGCGAAAGCACCAGCGAGGCGCCCGCAAGCGCTTCGGCCGCGCTGTCGCAAGCGGTGATGCCGAGTTCGGCCATGGCGTCCCGGCGTTCGGGAAGAATGTCGAAGGCACGAGCCTGCCCGGCCCAGTCTCCAGCTCCCGCAAACGTCGATCCGGCCTCTCCGAACCCGATAAGGGCAATGGACCTGTTCATTGGGGCACCCTGCGCTCACCGCAGGGAATCCACCAATCGAAACCGACTTCCGGCTATAACACCAGCGTAATCGAACCGATCACGCGTCGGATGATCTCCCTCACCCGATCGCCAGCGGCGCCTCTTCCTCTTCGGCATCGTCGTGCATGTCGGGTGCCACCGGATCGACGATGGTGGGCGCCGGTACGGTGAAGAAGCCGCCTGCTTCCGCCCGCGCGCCGAGGCTCGCGCGCGAGGTCAGGCTGATCAGCCAGGGCGAGGCAAGCAGGCCCAGCGTCAGCGGCGAAAGCCACAGCGCCGTCACCGGATTGATGAACGCCGTCGCCGCGAAGGTGAGGCCCAGCGCGATGTGTTCCTTGAGGTCGGGCAGCACCTCGCGCACGCCGATGCGGCGGGCGTCGCGTTCCTGCGTGTTCCAGTGGGCCGGAATGCCGAGCGCCAGCCCGCACAGAGCCTTCACCTGCATTACCATCGTTACCGGCGCCAGCAGGATCGCCAGCGGGACTTCCAGCGCCACCGAGCGCAGGATGCCGCTCCAGCCGCCGAAGCGCTGGCGGCGGCCGGGATTGGCGGCAACCCACAGCGTTCCCATTGCCTTGGGGCCGAACAGCAGCAGCACGGTCAGCCACAGCACGCTTGGCGGAGTGCCTCCGGCAAGGGTCTGTCCGCCCTGCACCATCGCCGCCTGCGCGATCGCGGTGATCAGCAGCAGCAACCAGCCGGGCGAGGTGAGATAGGCCGAGGCACCGATCAGCAAATGCAGGCGGCTCGCCCAGTGCAGGCCCGAGGCGTCAAGCAGGCGCAGATGCTGGAGATTGCCCTGCATCCAGCGCCGGTCGCGGATCGCGTGATCGACGATGGTGGGCGGGAATTCCTCGTAGCTGCCGTCGATCATGACCATGTGCACGGCCCAGCCCCGGCGGCGCAGCAGCGCGGATTCGAACATGTCGTGGCTGAGGATGTGGCCGCCGAACGGCGGCTTGCCCGGCAGTTCGGGAAGGCCGCAGGATTCGGCGAAAGCGCGCGTGCGCACGATGGCGTTGTGGCCCCAGAAATTCGCCTCCGCGCCCGACCACCAGAGCAATCCGGCCGAGGCAATCGGCCCATAGGCCTCGCTGGCAAAGCGCATCCAGCGCTGGAACAGCGTCTGCGCGCCGACGATCATCGGCACGGTCTGAAGCAGGCCGATCGACGGGCGCTCTTCCATGATCGCGACCATGCCGATGATGGCATCGCCGCTCATCAGCGAATCCGCGTCAAGGATCAGCATGTTTTCATAGGCCCCGCCGAAGCGCTGTACCCATTCGGCGACATTGCCCGGTTTGCGCGCGAGGTTCTTCTCGCGGCGGCGGTAGTAGACGGCGATGGGCGCCTCTGCGGCGACTTCGCGCCAGGCCGCTTCCTCGCGCTTTCCGTGGAAGGCATTGGAATCGCTGAGCACGAAGAAATCGATCCACTCGGCGCCGCCCGACGCCGCAATCGAGTTCGCCATCGCGCGCACTCGGCCGAAAGTCGCCTCCACGCTCTCGTTGTAGACCGGCATCAGCACGGCGGTGCGGTGGCGCAGCGACGAGGCCGGGCTCGGGACGGCGGTGAAGCCGGGATGCTTGCCGGTGATGAGCTGGAGGAAGCCGATGGCCGATGTCACGAAGCCGAACGAGATCCACGTGAACAGCGGCACGAAGAACAGCAGCAGCACGATCTCGACCGCGTCGAGCCCATCGCGCGAGAAGGCAAAGCGCACTTCGCTGGACGCGGCGAGCGCGATCACGGCGGTCACCACCAGCAGCAGCAGGCGCTTCACCTGCATGCCGTGCGGGCTGGTCCGCACGGCGATGGAGCCCGGCGCGATGCCGTAAAGGTCCTGCACCGGCATCGCCAGCGGGGCCTCCGCCGGAAGCGGAGGGAGTGCGCGGTTTATGCCCGCCTTCATGCCTGAACGCCTTGAATAACTGTTTCGCTAAGCGCCTGTCCGGCGCGCGCAAGATAGACCCGTAGTTCCGGCGACGGCATCGCCGAAGGCCGAACGTCCAGCGTAACCCGCCAGCGCGTTTCCTCGCCCACTACCGGATAGGCGGCGGATGCGATCACCGCGCTGGCCGGAAGGCCGGTCACGGCCTGAACACCGCTGTCGCGGGTCAGCCCCTTAAGCGCCGGGCCTTCGAAATCGAACACGAACTTGCGCCCGTCCTTGGCAACCGGCGCGTCGCCCGGCTTGCCCGCCGCGCCCTGCCAGCTATCCACGCAGCGCGCGGTGGCGGTCGCAGTCGGATCCTGCGATGTCCAGTTGAGCCGATAGGCCAGATCGCGCCGCTGCCCCGCCTTCGCCGGTTCGTCGGAGAGCCAGAAAGCGGCGACATTGTCGGTCGTTTCGGTATCGGTGGTCATCTGGTAGAGCATGACCGAGCCCTTGCCCCAATCGCCCTGCGGCTCGATCCACAGCGAGGGCCGCCGGTCGTAGAACGCGCCGTCGTCCTGATAGTGGTCGAAACGCTGGTCGCGCTGGAGCAGGCCGAAACCCTTGAGGTGATCCGCGCGCATCGCATTGGTGCGGGTGAGGCGCGGATTGCTGAGCGGCACCCAGACCCTTTCGCCATTGCCGGAAAGAACGGCAAGACCGTCGGAATCGTGGATTTCCGGGCGCCAGTCGCCACGTTTGGAGGGGTCCGACTGGTCGTACCAGAACATGCTGGTGATCGGCGCGAGGCCCAGCCGCTCGACATCGCGGCGCAGGAACAGGCTGGCGCGCACGTCCTGCGTGACGCCCTGCTGGCCGTGCGTGCAGTCAAAGGCATAGGCGCCGGTGACGCTCGGCCCGTCGAGCGCGGCATGGATGCGCACGCGGTTCGGCCCGAGGTTCTCGATCCAGAACTCGGTGAAGGCGGGGAATTCCTCAGCCTTGGGCATGGCGGTATCGATCGCGACGCCGCGTGCGGAGAGGCCGTACTGATCGCGTGAGCCCGAGGCGCGGAAGTAGGACGCGCCCAGAAAGGCCAACCAGTCCGAGTGCTGGTCAGCGGTCATGACGCGGAAACCGGCGGGATCGGCGCGCGTGGCGCCCACGAAGAAGCCGCGCGTGTCGACAAGCTGGCGCGAAGTGCCGTTTTCCACGAGGTGGATCGTCACTGCCTGCGGGGCGACACCCCGGCTGGTCGGGAACAGCCGAACATCGCCTGCCAGTGCCTGCGCATTGCCATATGTCAGCTTCACCGCCGTATCGAAATCGGTAACGGCATGGGCCGAAGGCGCGGGCGCGGCCCAGGGACGCGCGGCGGCGGCCTGCGCAGTGCTGACAAGGTTGTCCCACGAAAACGGCTGCGCGGGCCCGAAATTGCCT
Source organism: Novosphingobium sp. BL-S-33 (assembly GCF_056857025.1). Classification (NCBI taxonomy): domain Bacteria; kingdom Pseudomonadati; phylum Pseudomonadota; class Alphaproteobacteria; order Sphingomonadales; family Sphingomonadaceae; genus Novosphingobium; species Novosphingobium sp. BL-S-33. The sequence continues at coordinate 37,177 of NZ_CM166474.1, forward strand.
TGCCCGGCCGTGGCGACAGCCGCCTGCGCGAGACGCGGAACCGCCAGCAGCCCGGCCATCGAGGCGAGCATGGCTGCGAAATCGCGCCGGGCCAGCGTTGTCAGTGCGACGAGGCCGGTTGCGGCCTTGGGAGCCGTTTTTCGGCCCGCATCCCTCATGTTGCCTTGGGTCATAGGTTTCATACGCACAGACGAACGCAAAGTTTCGTTGCGGTGCGTCGTAAGGGTCCTTCTACCAGCCGAATCCGGGTCAGGCGAATTCCACTAAAGCGGCGCACTGACAGCTTGGAGACGGCATTATTCAATCGCAAATGAATAGATCGTGACCGACACAAGTTGATCGCGTTCGATGATTCGCCCAGCCGTGTACTATCGCTTCTTGCGCTAATGCTTTTCGGGCGGATTGCGCCATCCCACGATCACTTCGGCGCCGGGCTTGAGGTCGTTGGCGAAGACTTCGGTACGCTTGCCGTCGCCCGCTCCGGCCGACACATAGACGCGGCGCGGCTCCCCGTCGCCCGAGACGAGATAGATGCGCGGCTGGTTGCGACCAGTCGAGTTGCCATCCACATGGGCGCCGCCGGTGCTCCCGGGCTCGAAAGTCAGCGCCGCATCGGGCACCAGCAGCACGTTTTTCCGTTCGGGCAGAGCCACTTCCACGGTCGCTGCCATGCCGGGGCGGATCGCTTCGGTCGGCTTTTCCAGCGTGAACACCGCGCGGCGCGATCCCGGTGCATCGGCGCTGTCGGCCAGCACCCGTGCCAGCGTCGCCTGCTGCACGTCATCGGGCATGGCATCGATCCGCACTTGCGCCACCGTGCCGGCATCCAGGCCGGCACTGCCGGCGCGGGCGAGCGGGATCTCGATCTCCAGCGTCTCGTCGCTTGCCGCCAGCGTGAACAGCTTCATGCCCACCCGCACGCGCTGGCCGGTGCGGATATTGCGCTCCACCACATAGCCCGCGAAAGGCGCCCGTACGACGGCGGCGGCCAACGTCTCGCTATCAGCCTTGAGGCTGTTGCGGGCCGCCGAAACCCGCGCTTCGGCGGCGGAAACTTCGCGCGCGGCTCGCTCGGCGGCGGTCCGGGCGGCTTCCAGTTCGTTGATCGCGGGCACGCGGTGGCCGGAGCGGCGCCAGACATCTTCGAAGCGCGCCAGCTTGGACGTCGCCTCGTCGCGCGCGCCGCGCGCGGCTTCAAGATCGGCCTCGGCAGCGGCCACCAGCGCGCGATCGGCCGCGAGCGTGCTGCGCAGCGGCTCGGCATCGATGGTGGCCAGGATCTGCCCCTTTTCCACTTTGCCGCCGGCCGGAACGCCCTCTGCCGTCACGGTGCCGTCGAGCGCGGCGGCCAGTGCGACCTCGCCGCTGCCGTGCACAGTGCCGCGTTCGGAGAGGAGCGGCGTGATGCTCCCCTGTTCGACCAGCGCGGTGTAGAAGGGCGAATCGGTGCCGCCCAGAAAGCGCACGACCAGCAACACAAGCGCCACCACCGCCGCCGCCAGCAGGGCGATGCGCAGCAGGTGCGTGCGGCCGCGACGAGTGCCCCCGCCCAGAAAGTGGTCGAGCGAAACCTCTTCGGGCTCAGTCACAACCGGCGCCTCCCGGCGGCGGGGTCAGGTCGGTGGCCGACCACCCGTCGCCGCGCTGGAGATGCAGGCGGATCATTGCCGAGGCCCGCTCGGCGCGAATGCCAAGGCGCGCTTCCTCGACCGACAGCGCGGAGGCTTCGGCCACATAGAGCGTCGCGAAATCGCCCATCCCGGCGCGATAAGCGCTGCGCGCATCCTGCACCGCACGGCGCGCGCGCTCACTGCTCTGCGCCAGCGCGGCCTCGCGGGTGTCGAGCGTGACGAGCGACTGGCGTGTCGCCGCGATCTCGGCCCGGGCAGCGAGTTCCGCCTTGTCCATCTCCGCGAGACCGTCGCGCAGCAGCGGCGGCGTGCCGGGATCGCCGCGATGGGCCTCGGCGGCGTCGATATCGGCCTGGCTCATCTTCTCGCGCTCGATACTGGCCAGCAGCCGATAGCGCCGCGCCTGCAAGTCGGCGCGGTGGAGCGGCCCCTCATCGGCGACGCCCGGAGGATCGCGGCCAAGATCGGGTACATCGCCAGCCTCACCCAGCGCGGCGAGCAGCGCCGCATCCTCCATGCCGGTCATCCGCGCCAGATTCGCCCGCGCCGCATCGAAACGGGCGCGCGTCGCGGAAAGATCGGCATCGGCAACGCCGGCCATGCTGCTGCCGATACCGCCGTCGATCCCGGTGACGAGCCCGGCCTGTCGGCGGAATTCGGCAATCGCCGCATTATCCCGGAACTGGTCGAGCCGCTCGGTGCGCAGGACCAGCACTTTCTGGAGCCGCCGCACCTCAACATAAGCCAGCGCCACTGCCGCCGCGCGTTCGGCGCGGGCCTGCGCATAGGCATAGGCATCGGCGCGGCGCGTGGCATCGCGCACAAGGTCCTGCTCCCCGCCAACCAGCTTGCGCACCTTTCCGGTAAGCCGCCGGGCCGCCGCCGCATCCTCCTCGTTCTGCGCGTCAAGACGGGCAGCGCGGCAGGCAAGGTCGGTATCGGCGGCGATTCCGCGCGCGATCAGGTCTGCCAGCAGCGGATCGCTCGCCGTCTTCCACCAATCGCCATCGGTTGGCGCCTCCACCGTGGGCTCGGGCGCTTTCGGCACTTGGGCGGCGGGGCCAGACTGCCCGGCGCATCCCGAAAGTCCACCCGCCGCGAGCGCACAGGCGATCGCCATGACCATCGGCGCTCCGGCGCGGTTCCATGCTCCAAATATTCGCACGCGGGCAGCGATAGCAGCAAAGCGCCGCGAGGCAATCACGCTGCGCATGCGAAGGCCCCAAGTTCTTGCAGCCGGGGACAAAAACGGACCGCCGGGCCGGACATGGGAGAGGCCCTCGGCCGCCAAATTGCCGCTGGCCATGTTTTGATCCATTGCGTATCATATCCTCGAAATTGGTCGGTCGCACCAGAGCCGAACGCATGGGGAGAAGCAGGGTTGTCGGAAGGAGCACGGCCATGAACGCCGAACCCGCAAAATGTCCGTATGGGCATGGTCAGAAATTGGGACGCGACGACCGCAAGAGCGCCCGTCTCGCCGAGGCGAACATCACGCCGCAGCCCGGATCGCGCGTTGTCGGCGACTTTGCCATCGGCCGCGAGGTCCTGCGGTCGGCCAAGGTCCGGCAAGCCGGCGCCCATGCCGACGATACCGATCTTTCGCGGCCGGACGAGGTCTCGTTCTTCTTTCTCGACGGCGATCTCCACCGCAAGCGCCGCGCCGCCGTGGCCGGGCTGTTCGCGCCCAAGACCATCGTCACCCGCCACCACGCGGTCATGCACCGGACGATGGATGAACTCGTCGCGCGGCTGCAGGAAGGCAAGCCGCTGCCGCTGGACGAACTGAGCTTCCAGATGGCGGTGGATGTTACCGCCGAGATCGTCGGCCTGACGAACAGCGACAGCAACCGCAACCTCGCCAGACGCATCAAGTCCGTGCTCGACAGTTCGCTGGACCGAAAGCCGGGCCGCATCGGCAACATGATCTTCGCCGCGAAGATGCTGCTGCGCGTCGGCCGGTTCTATCGCAAGGACCTGGTCCCCGCGATCGCCGCGCGCCGCAAGGAACCGCGCGACGACGTGATCTCGTTCATGGTCGGCGAGAATTACTCGCGCAAGGGCATGATCATGGAGTGCCTGAGCTACGGCGGCGCCGGAATGATGACCACGCGCGAATTCATCGTCATGGCCGCGTGGCACCTGTTCGACAATCTGGACTTGCGCACCCGCTACCTGACCGGCGGCGAGGCCGACCAGTCCGCCATTCTGGAAGAGATCCTGCGGCTGGAACCCGTCGCCTCGATGCTCCACCGCCGCGCGGTGGAACCGCAGCCCGGCGTGATGGAGGAAGGCGAAGTGCTCTGCGTCTCGATCCGCGAGGCCAATGTGGACGAGGCGATCACCGGCCCCTGCCCCTTCGAACTCGACCCCGACCGGGCCAAGCGGATGAAAGTGGCCGGACCCTACATGAGCTTCGGCGACGGCCCCCACCGCTGCCCCGGCGCACAAGTGGCGCTGCACGAGACGCGCATCTTCCTCGACCGCATGCTGCGCCTGCCCGGCATCCGCCTCGTTTCCGAGCCGAAGATCATCTGGAACAGCATGATCCAGGGCTACGAACTGCGCGGGGCGCTTGTCGCCTGCGATCCGGCCTGACCCTCATGGTACGCGTGACCTTTATCGACGCGGGCGGAATCGTGCGCGAAATCGAGGCGAGCGAGGGGATCTCGCTGATGGAAAACGCTGTCGCCGGCGGGATCGACGCCATCGAGGCGGTGTGCGGGGGGAACTGCTATTGCGGCACCTGTCGGGTGCACCTGACGCCCGAATGGTATGAGCGGCTCGGCGGGCCAGGCGAATACGAAGGCCCCGTGATCGAGACTTCGGGCGATGAGCATCCGAGGGTACGGCTTTCGTGCCAGCTTACGGTGACGCAGGCGCTTGAGGGACTGGTGGTGGAGACGCCTGAAGCGCAGAGCTGAACGTCGGGGGCTTCATTGCGCCCCTCAGAGGGCTAAATTACTCAAAGATCCTTCGTCATTGCGAGCGTAGCGAAGCAATCCAGAGCGGCGCAAAACTGCCCTGGATTGCTTCGCTACGCTCGCAATGACGAAGGTGAGGGTAAGGATGAGGGAATAGCCTACAGGCCACGTCCGTACCGCATCCCCCTTCCCGTCGCCCCCGCGCAGGCGGGGATGTGGATTCACATTCGAAGTGCAACGGTTGAAGAGAGCATGCCTCGGCGGGTGTTTTGAAGTCGAGGCATTTTCGCGGTGTATTGTTGTAGCGTTGGATGATGTCCTCAAAGTGGGCAGGCGAGAGATCCTCGATGTTGGTCTTGCGCGGCAGGTCGCGTCTGAGGCGGCCGATGGCGTTTTCGACGCCGCCCTTTTGCCATGGGGCGTGGGGGTCGCAGAAGAACGTATCGATGCCGAGACGGTGCAACCTGTGGTGCTGTGCAAACTCGGTGCCGTTGTCGAGGGTCAGGGTTTGGCGCAAGGCGGCGGGCCAGGGCCGCAGCATGGCGGCGAGCAGGTCGGCGGTGCGCCGGGCCTTTCGGTCGGGCGGATGGCAGATCAGGGTGTAGCGCGAGGAGCGTTCATGGGCGACGAGGATGGCCTGGCCGTATCGGGCGAAGAGCATGAAGTCGGCCTCCCAGTGGCCGGGCCGGGACCGATCCGCGGCCTCGCCCGGGCGCATGGCGATGGGTTGGCGCTTGGCGATGAAGCGGACCGAGGATCCGCCGGGCTTGCGGCGCCATCCGCGGCGGGCCTTGGCGCGGGGCAGATAATGGCGCCATGATCGATCGTTCGTCCGCCTGATCTGGGCATGGATGAAGCGATAGATGCTCTCGTGACTGATGATACGCACGCCGGCCTCGCGGGCCATGCGGCCGGCGATCTGCTCGGGTGACCAGCCGGCCGCGAGGCGGCCCAGCACGCCCTCGCGCAAGGCCTGATCGCGTTCGAGGCGCATGCCCGACCAGCGCCGGGCGCGCGCCTGCTCTTGCGCATAGCCGGGCCGATTGTAGCGCGACAAACTGGATGATGATTGCGCGTCAATCAGGATGAGAATGTGATTGTCGCAGCGCGTCGATCAGTGCCCGTTTAGATTGTCGCTGGCAAGTTCGTCGTTCTCATCCTGATTGTCGCGGATGGTCTCGAGAACCTTTGGCGTGGTGTATGCGGCGGGCCGCCCGGCACCGGTGCGTCTGGCCTGAGCGGTGCGCCGCCGGTAACTTTCGACGTTCATCTCGAAGATGGTGGCGTGGTGGACGAGCCTGTCGACAGCGGCGAGCGTCATCGCGGGATCGGGGAAGACCCTGTTCCACTCGCCGAAGGGCTGGTTGGCGGTGATCAGCAACGACCGTCGCTCGTAGCGCGCGCTGATCAACTCGAAGAGCACCGATGTCTCGGCTTGGTCGCGCGAGATGTAGGCGAAGTCGTCGAGAACCAGCAGGTGGTATTTGTCGAGCTTGGCCATCGCGGATTCGAGCGCGAGTTCGCGCCGCGCGACCTGCAGGCGTTGCACGAGGTCGGAGGTCCGGGTGAACAAAACCCTCCAGCCCCGCTCTACCAACGCCAGGCCGATAGCTGCGGCGAGGTGGGTTTTGCCGCCGCCGGGCGGACCGAACAGGATGAGGTTGGCACCTTGCTCGAGCCAACCATCGCCAGCGCACAGGGCCATGACCTGGGCCTTGGAGATCATCGGCACGGCATCGAAGGCGAAGCAGTCGAGGGTCTTGCCTGCGGGTAGATGTGCCTCTGCCAGGTGGCGTTCGATCCGACGCCGATCGCGTTCGGCAAGTTCGTGCTCGGCCAGCGCGGCGAGGAATCTGCTGGCGGGCCATCCTTCCTTGTCTGCCTGGGCGGCGAAGTCCCCCCAGATGTGCTTGATGGTGGGCAAGCGCAGTTCGTTGAGCATGAGGCTGAGACGCTGTGCATCAATCATGGGAGTTGCGTTCATGCGGCTTCTCCCTGTTCGATAAGTCCGTCGTAGATCGAGAGCGGCACCAGTTCGACCACGACTTCGGGCAGATCGGCAGGGTCCGGACAGAACCGGGCCCGCAAGGTTGTCAGGCACGGCGTTCGGCGCGCCGCCAGGTCCTCGGTCAGGAGCCCCGCGAGTTCGGCCTCGCATGCACGCTCGTGAGCCATGGCCAGAAGTTCGACGGTGGTGCGGCAGGCTTCCCGCTCGCCCTGAAATTCCAGCAGGTGGTCGAACATCAGGCGATAGGCCTCTCGCGGGAACAGGCTATCGCGATAGACCAGCCCTAACAGTGCCATGGGCTTACGGCGCAGGGAATGGATCACGTGCCGGTAATCAACAACGTGGCCGTGCTTCCCGTTCATGCCTGCGCGTCCGCGCGGCAGGGTCATGAGTCTCGTGCCGCCGATGAAGAGGTCGAGGCGGTCATCATAAAGGCGAGCCCGCAAACGGTGCCCGATCAGGCGGGATGGGACCGTGTAGAACACCTTGCGCAACGTGAAGCCGCCCGAGGATGTGACCGTCACGAGGATCTCCTCGTAGTCGGTGGTGCGCACGTCCGGCAGCGGCTGCAGGAACTTGCGTTCGGCATCGATCCCGGGGCCGTGCCGCCGGTTGCGCGCATTCACGACCTCGTCGATGAAGCGGCGATAGTCGGCAAGGTCGGAGAAGTCGGCGCTCCCGCGCAGCAGCAGCGCATCCCTAATGGCAGCCTTGATATGGCCATGGGCACTTTCGATCGCGCCGTTCTCATGGGCAACGCCCCGGTTGTTCCTCGTGGGCTCCATTCCATAATGGTCACAGAGCGCGTCATAACGCTTGGTCAGGTCGACCCTGGCATCCGCGTCCAGATTGCGGAAGGCGGCCGAGAGGCTGTCGGTACGATGAAGCTTCGGCGCGCCGCCTGCGGACCAGAGCGCGTTCTGCAGCCCTTCGGCCAAGGCGACAAAGCTCTCGCCGCCCAGGATGATGTGCCCGTGTTCGAAGCCGCCACATGGAAGCCGGAAGTGATAGAGCAGATGGTCCAGGGGCTGTCCGGCGATGGAAACTCCCAGATCGTCCATGCACGTAAAATCGGACAGGCCGAGCCGCCCGGCCTCGTGCACTTGCCGGAAAATGACTTCGCGATCTTGCCCGTTGACGGCGCGCCAGTCGCGAATGCGCCTCTCCAGGGTTCGCCGGGAGCCGAACTCCGTCTCGGGATATCGGCGCCGCAGCTCCTCGAAGATCGCTATGGGCCGAAGGCCCGGGGCAGCCTCTAACATCGGCACGACAACTTCATCGAAAATACCGGCAAGGGGATCGGGTCGGCGCCGGCTGCGCGGTGTTTGCCGCTGCGATGGCAGCTGGGTGGCCTGCAGAACCCGATAGCCCGTCGCCGGACTGAACCCGGCCTTCGCCGCCGCCAAGGCGACGGGGTCATAACGTCTGTTGGTCATGAAAAGTCTCACTTGATGATCGTTGATGTGTCGGCCGGCCACACGTCAGGTCCTCCTCCCCGGAAAACCCGATGCATAGCGGCCACCACGACCATCACAGGCACCCGGCAAAGAGTGCCTCCGGTGTGTCGGGACCGGCTACGGGCTACGCCCTACGCCGATCCCGACACACCGGATTCTCATCTTGATTGTCGCGCTTTCTCGTCCAGATCGCCGCGCAACAGGGCCGATAGCCCACCGTGCTGCCGCTGTTGCGCTTCAGCTCCCGAAAGATCGTCGATGCCGAGCGATCCAGAGCTGCCGCGATCTGGCGCAGCGATTGCCCGTCTTCATGAAGACGGGCAATCGTACACCGCTCTTCCAGATCAAGCTGTTCGTAAGCTCTTCCCATGACAACACCATAACCTGGTGTTGCACTTCGTTTGTGAACTTGGCGGATCCCGCTTCCTTCGCGCTACCTCGCCAAGAAAAGCGGGGCCCCCGCCTGCGCGGGGGCGACGAGTGTTATGGGTGACCATCAGGTCTCAACATCAGCGATCAAAGACCGCCCAGTTTAAACCGGCAACCCCACATAATTCTCGGCAATCACCCGCCGCGCATGTTCGCTCGACGCAATGTAGTCCAGCTCCGCCAGCTGCATGCGGCGCTCGAACGGACCGTCCTCGGGGAAACGGTGCATCAGCTTGGTCAGCGACCAGCTGAACCGCTCCGAAGCCCAAACCCGGCGCAGCGCCTTGGCCGAATAGCCGACCACGGCGTCATTATCGGCCTTCCGGAAGAACCCGGTCAGCGCCTCGCAGGCATAATAGACGTCGCTGGCGGCAAGGTTCAGGCCCTTGGCGCCGGTCGGCGGCACGATGTGCGCGGCATCGCCGCAGAGCAGCAGGCTGCCGTGGCGCATCGGCTCGAACACGAAGGAGCGCAGCGGCGCGATCGACTTCTCGATGGAGGGCCCGCGCGTGATATGCGCGGCGGCATCGGGGCCGAGGCGGATCGCCAGTTCGTTCCAGATGCGCTCGTCGCTCCAGTCTTCCAGCTTCTCGGTCAGCGGAACGTCGATGTAATAGCGGCTGCGCGTGTGGCTGCGCTGCGAGGCAAGCGCGAAGCCGCGTTCGTGGTGCGCGTAAATCAGTTCGTGATTGCACGGCGGCACATCGGCCAAAATGCCGAGCCAGCCGAACGGATAGACGCGCTCGAACGTCTGGCCGACACTGGCCGGGATCGCCTGACGCGACGGGCCATGAAAGCCGTCGCAACCGACGATGAAGCGCGCGTCGATGCGCTGTTCGGCGCCGTCTTTCGAATAGGTCAGGTAAGGCGCATCGCTCTCGATGTCGTGGAGCGCCACCTCACCCGCCTGATAGATCACTTCAAGGCCGCGCTGCTCGGTCGCTTCCATCAGGTCGCGCGTCAGCTCGGTCTGGCCATAGACCATGACCTGTTTGCCGGTCAGTGCTTTGATGTCGATGCGGATCAGGCGTTCGCCGTCGGCAAGGTTGAAGCCGTCATGCGGCAGGCCTTCCGCCTTCATCCGCGCATCGAGGCCCAGCCGCTCCATCAGCGCGACGGTGCCCTGTTCGAGCACGCCGGCACGGATGCGCGAGAGCACATATTCGCCCGTCTGGCGCTCGACCACGACACAGTCGATGCCTTCGGCGCGCAGCAGGTGACCCAGCAACAGGCCAGCCGGCCCGGCGCCGACAATGGCGACTTGAGTTCGCATTCTCCATCTCCCGATCGTGCGGCCCGCCCTTCGGACGGCCGCATTGCGTGTTCACGGGATTGACACCGCGCGGCGCTTGCCGGAATGCACCAGACGGCCATTGTTCCGGTACTTTCAGGACACGCCCGAGTCTGACCATGCCCACCCCCCTGCCCACGCCCCGCCCCATTCCCAGCTATGTCCTCTACGGCGAGGAAATCGCCGAAAGCCTCGCGGAATTCGGACATATCGAGACGATTGCGGCACGAAGTTCCTTGCACGACTGGGAAATTGCGCCGCACCGCCATGTCCGCGGCGTGCAGGTCATGCTGGTATCGAAGGGACAGGTAACACTCACCATCGACGACAAGACCGAGACTCTGGAGGCGCCCTGCCACATCGTCGTGCCGGCCGGCAGCATCCACGGTTTCCGTTTCCGTCCAGAGACCTTGGGTTATGTGCTCATGCTCAGCAGCGCCTTTGCCGAGCGGCGCAGCGGGTTGGGCGATCCGCTGCTCCACGCCTCCACCCACGGCCGCTTCGCGCCGACGCCAGTGGACATACTGCCGCGCGTCGAATTCCTCTGCGCGGAGATGCTCGCCATCCCGCAGGACTGGCGGCGGCCGAATGCCCTCTTCCTGTCGATGGCGGAAGCGTTGATGCGCTCGCTGCTGCCCGAGGAAGAGGCGGCGGACGATGGCGGCGGCGACCAGCGCATTTCGCACTTGCGCCATTTGGTGGAGCTGCACTTTCGCGACCAGTTGCCGCTGGGCTGGTATGCCGAGCGACTGGGCATGACCACGCGCACGCTGACTCGCCTGACCCGCGCCATGCTGGACTGCACGCCGCAGGACCTGCTTCACGCCCGCCTTGCGCTGGAAGCCCAGCGGCTGCTGTGCTTCGCCAATGCCAGCGTGGTGCAAGTGTCCAACGAACTGGGGTTCTCCGACCCGTCCTATTTCTCGCGCTTCTACCTGCGGATGACCGGGCACCGCCCGCATCTCGACAAATCGACCCATCCCCATCTGCCCGAAGCATGATTTATTCCGCGCCCGCAACGCGTTAAGATGATCGTTTGGAGAGCGATGAAAGGCCGGTAGCCGCGATGACCAAACCCGTCTGGCGCGATGGATTGACCGGCCTTGCCATGGCCGGGCTGATCCTGCCGGAAAGCGTCGCCTATGCGGAGATCGCCGGATTGGCGCCGGGCCGCGCATTGGCCGCCGCGATTGCCGGGGGGCTCGCTTATGTCGCGGTGGGGCGCAGCCGTTTCGCGGTGGTGTCGCCCACATCCTCGGCCGCCGCGATCCTTGCCGCTACGCTGGCCAGTCTCTCCGCCACCGGCCCGGCGCGCGAAGGACTAGCGACCGTGTTGGTGGGCATGACCGGGCTGATCTTCCTGCTGCTGTCGCTGCTGCGGCTGGGCAGCCTTGCCAGCTTCGTCTCGCGCCCGGTGCTGCGCGGGTTTGCCTTCGGCCTCGCGATTACCATCATCGTGCGGCAGTTGCCTGCGGTTGTGGGTATTTCGGCGCCTTCGGGCACGATCTTCGCGGTGCTGATGGGTCTCGCCGCGCGGATTTCGGAATGGCATGTGCTGAGCGGCCTGCTCGGCGCGGCGACGCTGGCGGTGCTGCTGGCGCTGCGACGGGTGCCGCAGATCCCGGGCGCGCTGATCGTACTGGTCGCCGCCGTGGTGCTGGGCGCGGCGGTGGATCTGCCGCACTTCGGCATCGCCGTGGCCGGGCCTGTCGGCCTTGGCTGGCCGCAGAGCGACTGGCCGTTCTCCGCCACCGCGCTCGCCCGGCTTGTCCAGCTGGCCGCACCGATCGCATTGATCCTGTTTGCCGAAAGCTGGGGCACCATGCGCACGCTGGCGCTGCGCCATGGCGACGGGCTTTCGCCCAACCGCGAACTCGCCTCTCTGGGGGCGGCCAACCTCGCTTCGGCGCTGGTGCAGGGCATGCCGGTGGGCGCGGGCTTCTCGGCGGGGTCGGCCAACGAGGCGGCGGGCGCATCCAGCCGCTGGGCGGCGGCGGCGGCGAGCCTTGCGCTGCTGGCGATGGCGCTGTTCGCCTCGGGCTGGATCGCGCGGATCCCCCGGCCGATGCTGGCCGCCATCGTCATCGTCGCGCTGACCCATGCGCTCTCGCCCGGGCCGTTGCTGCATCTCTTCCGCATCCGCCGCGACCACTGGATCGCGCTAGCGGCGGTGCTGGGGGTTTTGATGTTCGGCGTGCTCAACGGCATGCTGCTGGCGGTGCTGCTGTCGATCATGCACTTGCTCTACGAACTGGCGAACCCGCCGATCAGCGAACTGGGCCAGCTTGGCGACGGGCACGAGTTCGTCGATCTAGCCCGCCATCCGGAGGCGCACCGCGTGCCCGGCGCGGTCATCTTCCGTCCGAATGGGCAACTGGTCTTTGCCAATGCCGAAACGGTGCTGGGCACCATCGCCCGCCGCGCCCGGGCCAGTGCGGCGCGGGTGGTGGTGCTGAGCCTTGAGGAAAGCAACGACCTCGACAGCACGGCCATCGAAGTGGTCTCCGAATTCGCGCAAAGTCTGGAGAAAGCGGGCAAGCACGTGATCCTCGCCCGCGCGCATGACCGGGTGCGCGATGTGCTGGCGGCGGCCGGTTGCCGGGTGCTGGCCGAGGGTTCGACGTTCAGCGTGGCACAGGCGGCGCAGCGCGCGGCCGAGGTTTCCGCAGCTCCTCCCCTGCAAGGGGAGGCGGCAGCACGCAGTGCTGACGGAGGGGTATAACCGGCTCAGTCGCGCACGACCGAGAGGCCGACACCCGCACCGAACACGGTTCCCCTGAACCAAAATTCCGTCGCCCCCGCGAAGGCGGGGGCCCCGCTTTTTAGGTTCACGCAGAGACGCGGAGACGCAGAGAGGTGGTCGCCAGCACGATCTCTCTGCGTCTCCGCGTCTCTGCGTGCTTGAAAAACAAGAAGCGGGATCCCCGCCTTCGCGGGGATGACGAAGTTTTTGGCTCGAGTTCTGTATTATTTTCAAATGGCTCGGGCTCGCCTTTTCGGCGGAGCCCGAGCCCCGACCCCTTACTTCCCGCCTTCCAGCACAACCGGCCCGATCAGCCCCGAAGGCCGCAGCGGCGCGTCAGGCTTGTAGGTGGGCAACGCAGTCCAGGTGATCTTCTGCGCGCCCGGCTGGGCATCGCCGATCAGGCGGTTGACCCAGAGGTTCGCCACCTTCACCTCGATGGTGTTGCTGCCGGACTTCACCGCCTTGCCGATGTCGATCCGGTACGGCGCATGCCACGCCGCGCCGACGGGCTGGCCGTTCACCCGCACTTCGGCAAGATCGCCCACCTGCCCCAGATCGAGCCACAGCGGCTGCCCCGTCTTGGCGCCCTTCGGCAGTGCGAAGCTGCGCGAATAGGTCGCCTCGCCCGAGAAGTACTTCACGCCCGGATCGCTGCTTTCGTTCAGCGGAGAGAGCTTCGCCATCGCCACCGTAGCAGGGGCACCGCGATCGGTCTGGAAGCGCACGGACCACCCGTCATCGAGCGAGGCCAGCTTCTGCACCGGCTTGGCAGGCACCGTCAGGCTCTGCGCGGTGGCAGGCTTGCGGAACACCACGAAGACCGCATCGTCCGCCACGAGGCTGAGCGGCACGACCGTCTCGCCATTCTCGATCCGATAGCTGACCGGCTCGCTGGTTCCGGTTTCGGCATGCCAGAGTTCAGGCGCCTTGCCGGTGATGCGGAAGTGCGCGTCGATGGTCTGCGGGCTCGCTTGCGGGTTGGAGAGATAGTAGATCTCGCCCTGCGCATCGCGGCGGTGGACGAAGGGGATTTTCACGCCCGCATTGGCGCCGGTAAAGGCGAAGTCAGGCGCCACGCCCAGTGTCCGGAGTGCACCCTCGACATCCTTGCCGGCGATCACCCGGCCCTTGCCGACCGTGGCGTCGCCGCTGCCCGGCCAGAGTTTGGCCACCAGCGCGCTCCATTCGCCGCTCTTGCCCTCCGCCATCAGGCTGGGCGTCGAGACCGGCGCCTCGCCGATCACTGTCGCCCCGCCCTCTACCAGCGCGGCCAGTTTCGTGAGCGCGCCGAGCGTCATGTGCTGCGAAGACCCGCCGAGGTAGATCGCCCGGTAACGCGCGCCGCTGGGCGCGACCACTTCGTTGCCGTCGTTGGTCAGCAGGTCGGTCAGCGCATCGTGGCTGAGGAAGTCATAGGCGTATGTCACCGGGGCATCGGCCACCGGCTTGTCGCCGTAAAGCCCGGTCAGCGGCGCTTCCTCGCCGTAGAAGTAGGCCACGTCCGCGACATTGTGGCCGTCCTGAAGCAGCAGCGAGGACCGCGCAATGTAGTCCACCCAAGGCTTCGCCATCTCGCCCCAGCTTTCCATCCGGTTGAAATACTGGCCGAAGATGAAGAGCGAGAGGCCCGGCTTCTTGTCGTCCACCGGCACGTGGACCGAGGTGTGCACCACCGGCCGGTTGACGCCGGTGACGAACTCCAGATCGATGATCCGCTTCAGGTCCTTGGGCGCGAAGTTCCACGGATTGAGCGCGGCAGTCATCGATTCCGCCGCCACGAGGTTCTGGCCGTAAAGATGCGCGACCGACGCGGCGCCCTTGATGTCGGCCAGATAGCTGGGGTTCGGCCCCTGCTCGCGCGAGTGGGTCCACATCGCGGCCATCGGCACGTCGGTATGGCTGCGCATGGTCATGTCGTCACCCAGCGAGGGGCGATGGTCTTCCAGCGCCTCGCCATAGACCTTGAGGCCGTTCTCATGCGCCACCTTGGCGACAGTGCCGTAGTGCTCGCTGGCCATCAGGTCCGCCAGGGTGCGGCGATAGTCGTAGAGGAAGCGGTCGCTGTCTTCGCGGCTGCCGACCAGGGTACCGGTGATCGTCGGCAGCCACGGGGTGGGATCGTAGCCGCGCAGGCGCTTGAACTGTTCCACCATCTTCGGCGTCCAGTTGGCGGCGCCGACTTCGATGGAATCGGTCAACAGTGCGCGCACGCCGCGCTGGCCGACCATCCCGGGCCCGGCGGCGTCCTTGTACATGCCAAGGTAGTGATCGAGGTAGCGGCGCACCGCGTCGCCGTCGAACTTGTCCACCTCAAGCCCGGTCGCCTCGGGCGGCGCGGGGTGGTTGGTGGTGCCGAGCAGCGAATAGCCCATGCGGATCACGCGCCAGTTTCCGGCAGGCGGCGTCCAGTCGAGCGTGCCGTCGGCGCGCAGCTTGCCGGTGAGGTCGATCACCTTGCCAACGTCCGGCCCCTTGGCCCCGTCGCCCGGATTGCCGAGCGCGTAGTAATCGTGCGGGATCGCATAACCGGCCTTGAGCTGCGACTGGTCGATCGTCGCTTCGCCGGAGAGCCTGAAGTCGGCAACGCGGAACGGTAGGGCGCCCACGGCTCCCATCATCGCGCCCAGATCCATGGCAAGCCCCGGCGCGGCCGAGCCCATGTTCGACATGGTGGGCGAAAGCGGCGTCAGCACCACGCGGAACTGGCGCGCGGTGACCGGCGCGAAAGCGATGGTGGTGGGCACCTGCTCGACATGGAAGTCGGCCACCTTGCGCCATGTCTTGCCATCGTCGCTCGCTTCGAGCACCGGCGCGACCGAAGGCCCGCCGAACATCATCCGCGCGCCCGGCAGGAAGATCGAGGCGGAACGGATCGTCTGCGGCTTGTCATAAGCCAGCAGTACGGCGTTGGGCTTGTCCGGCGTGCCGTGGGGCACATCGACGCCGGTGTTGAGATCCTGATCGCTCAGGGCGCCGCCGTCGATCATGCTGCCGTCACCCAGCGTCGCGCGCGGGCGCGCCATGGCTATCGTCGCCAGCGGCACGGCGAGCACGGCCACGTCCTGATAGTGCTGCGGCGGCTCTGCGCCCTTCGCGCCGGAGATCATCTCCTCGATGCTCTTGGCCATCGGCAGGTCCTGATAGGGACCGGTCGCGCCGGGCGGCGGGGCAAGTTTGCCGGTGAAGGCCTTGCCGCCGGTCACTTGCGTCTCGCTCCAGACCAGCTTCTTCAAACCGTCCTCGGGCTTGACCCAAGGACCGCCGGTTTCGGACCAGCCGGGCGAGGACGCGATGGCTAGTTCAAGGCCCTGCCGGTCCGCTTCCTGCGCGGCAAAGCGGAAGGCGTCCTTCCACTCGGGTGTCATGTAGACGAGGCGGTGGTCCACCACTTGCGGGGTCTGGAGATTGGCGTCGAAGTTCTGGAGGCCGCCGATGCCCACGCGCTTCATCCACGCGATGTCCTTGGCGATGCCGTCCTTGGAGATGTTGCCGTTCATCCAGTGCCACCAGACGCGCGGGCGGGCGGAATTCGGCGGATCGCGGAACTGTTCTTCCAGCGGGGCATTCGCGGCGGGCGCAGGCGGAGCGGACCGCTCCTGCGCGAAAGACGGCACAGCAACGAGCGCCGTAGCAAGACAAAGCACGGTACGAAGCGAATGGATCGGCATAATCCCTCCCGGATCCAAATGGTTGTGTCGATTATTATTGTCGTGGTTGTTCTGTTCTTGCCCCAACGCCGGGACCTATCCGTCCCGGCGAAAGGGTTTCCGGTGGGGCTTTTGCGCCCCTTGTCCGGGAATTCATCGTGGTAATCGGGCGCTCACAGCCCCCTCTTCGTCGCCCTCTTCGTCATTGCGAGCGACCGAAGGTCGCGTGGCGATCCAGGAGCGCTTTACGCGGCCCCGGATCGCTTCTCCCGCTTCGCGGGCTCGCGATGACGAAAGGAAAGGGATGGCGATGGGCCTCGGTATCAGACGATCCCGGCGCCAAGGCCCACGGCCTTGCGTTCCTGCGCCTTGCGGTCGCGCCAGCGGCTTTCGCGGTAGACGCCCAGCACGTCCGCCGCGCCGCCCGCTTCCACGCGCGCCTTGGCAAGGATCGGGCTGACATCGACGTTGTAGGCACGGCGCAGCGCCTGGAAGGCCATCATCGTGTCGTTGGCTTCCTGCGAGAGATGCAGCGCCTCACGGTCCACCAGCAGTGCCTTGGCATAGCAGGAGCCGATGGCTTCGGCCGAGGACAGCATGGACTCGATCGGATCGGTCACGTTGTGCGACTGGTCGATCATGTAGGCGGGGCGGAAGCCGTCACGCGGGGCCAGTTCCGCCTCGACCAGTTCGTTGAACACGAGGAACAGCTGGTGCGGGTTGATCGAGCCCGAATCGAGATCGTCGTCGCCGTACTTGCTGTCGTTGAAGTGGAAGCCGCCCAGCTTGCCGAAGCGGTGGAGGCGCGCCACGATCTGCTCGATATTGACGTTCGGCGCATGGTGGCCAAGGTCGACAAGGCACTTGGCCTTGGGGCCCAGTTCCTGCGCGGCGAGGATCGACGAGCCCCAGTCGCTGATGACGGTGGAGTAGAACGCCGGTTCGAACATCTTGTGTTCCAGCAGCATCCGCCAATCATCCGGCAGCGCGGCGTAGACCTGCGCGGCGGCATCCAGATAGCGGTCGAGGCTGCGGCCAAGGTCCTGCTGGCCGGGGAAGTTGGTGCCGTCCCCCACCCACACCGTCAGGTCGGTAGAGCCGAGCTGCTTGCCGATCTCGATGCATTCGATGTTGTGCTCCACCGCCTGCTGGCGCGTGGCCTCGATGGTCGAGGAAAGCGAACCGGTGGCGTAAGTGTGAGCCTGGTCCTTCTGGTCCTGGAAGGTGTTGGAATTCACCGCATCGAAGCCGAGGCCAAGGCTGGCGGCCTCTTCACGCAGCGCCTTGTAGTCAGACACCTTGTCCCACGGGAAATGCGGCGAGACGCGCGGGGTCAGGCGCGAAAGCTGGTTGATGACGGCGCAGTCTTCCAGCTTTTCGTGAATGGAGGTCGGCTCGCCGGCAATCGGGAACTTGGCAAAGCGCGTGCCGCCCCGACCCGCGCCCCACGAGGGAACCGCGACCGAGAAGGCGGCGACTTTGTCCTTGATCGCATCGATGGCGATGCCCGAACGTTCCAGCTTGCGACCGAGCGAGGCGTATTCGTCCTCCAGCGCTTCCGCCGCGCGGGCGTTGGCTTCGGCGATCAGCTCTTCGGAAATCGGCAGTCTGCTCATTCTTGTATCCTCTTACCCATCCGGTACCGCAGTGCCGGAAAGGGGAATGCGCCGGTTCGCACATTCCCCGAATAGACCTCTTAGCGCGTGAACGCCTGCGCGTTACCGGCATCGACATTGATCATGTTGCCGGTCGATTTCGCCGACTGGTCGCCGGCGAGGAAATAGACCGCCTCGGCAATGTCCGCAGGCAGCACGTCACGCTTCAGCATGGAGCGGTTGCGGTAGTGCTCTTCCAGTTCCTTGCCGGTGTCGATCCCGTGGGCGCCCGCTCGTTCCTTGCGCCAGTCGCCGTCCCAGATCTTGCTGCCCTTGATGACCGCATCGGGGTTGACCACGTTGACGCGGATGCCGTGCGGCGCGCCTTCCAACGCCAGACAGCGCGCAAGGTGGTTCGCCGCTGCCTTCGCAGAGGCATAGGCGGAGGCATTGGTGGCCGCCGCCACGCCGTTCTTCGAGCCGATGAACACCACCGAAGTCCCGCCCTGCTCCTTCATGCCCTTCAGCAGCGGCCATGCGGCGCGGCTGGTGAGGAAGTAGCCCTGCGCCAGCACGTCGTAATTGCGGTTCCACAGTTCGATCGTGGTCTCCTCGATCGGGGCCGATGAGGCGATGCCAGCATTGGCGACAAGAATGTCGAGCCCGCCGAATTCGCGCGCGGCCACGGCGAAAGCTTCCGCCACTTGCGCCTCGTCGGTCACGTCGCAGACGGCGGCGCGGACCACGTCCTTGCCGAACTGCTTGGCGAAACCGGCGCGGACTTCCTCCACGGCACCCGCATCGCGGTCGGCCAGCAGCACGCAGGCGCCGTCCGCCATCAGGCGCGCGGCGGTGGCCGCGCCGATGCCGCCTGCGCCGCCAGTGACAAGCGCCACACGGCCAACCAGCGGCTTGGGTGCGGGCATGCGCTGGAGCTTGGCTTCCTCAAGCAGCCAGTATTCGATGTCGAACGCTTCCTGCTCGTCGAGCGCGATGTAGTCGCCGATGGCCTCCGCGCCGCGCATCACATTGATGGCGTTGCCGTAGAATTCCCCGGCAAGGCGCGCGGTGGTCTTGTCGGTGGCGAAAGTGATGCGGCCCACGCCCGGCACCAGCACGACCACCGGGTTGGCATCGCGCATCGCTGGCGAGTTCGGACGCTTGCAGCGCGTGTAATAGGCTGCGTACATATCGCGATAATCGGCAATCTTCTGCGCCAGGTAGGCATCGTCCTGAAGCCGCGCGGGATCGAGCGTCAGGGGAGCGATCTTGGTGCGCAGGAAGTGATCGGGGCACGAGGTGCCCAGCGCGGCCAGACGCTCGAACTCGGCCGAGTTCACGAATTCCAGCGCTTCGGCGTCATCCGAAAAATGGCCGACCTTACGCCGCGCCCCGGTCATCTGAGCACGCAGGCGGGGCATAAGGTCGGCAGCAATGACCGCGCGGTCCGAGGAGGAGGAATGGACCGCACCACCGAAAGCGGGTTTTTCGGAAAGCTTCGCGTTGAGGTAGTTCGCCGCATCGGCGATCAGCTCTACGGTGTGTTCGTAGCAGGACTTGGCGCTGTCGGCCCAGCAGATGATGCCATGGCCGGCGAGCATGACGCCCTCCACGCCGGGGTTGGCCGCGACGTAATCGCGCAGCATCACGCCCAGCGTGTAGCCGGGGCGCTTCCAGCCGAGCCAGCCGATCTTGCCGCCCCAGATTTCCTTCGTCGCCGCTTCGCCGCCCGAGCTGGCAGCCAGCGCGATGATCGCATCGGGGTGGACGTGATCGACATGCGCGAACGGCAGCAGCGAGTGCAGCGGCGTGTCGATGGAGGCGGCGCGGCCGTTCAGGTTGAACGTGCAGTGCGGCAGGAAGCCGACCATCTTGTCGTCGTCGTCCGGCCCGGCATAGTGCTTCTCAAGGCCGAGCAGCTTGCGCTGGTAGAGCGTGGCGAACCCGTCCAGCTTCATCGAGCCGATGTCGCCGCCCGAACCCTTCACCCACAGCACTTCCACCGTCTCGCCGGTCAGCGGGTCGATCTCTTCCAGCTTGGCGGAGGTGTTGCCGCCGCCGAAGTTGGTGACGGTCAGGTCCGATCCGAGCAGGTTCGAACGGTAGAGCAGAAGTTCGGCTGGAGACAGCGTGGCGGCGACCGAGTCGTCCCAGCGGCTGGAGGGGACCGAGAAGGGAAGCGCGGCGCTGAGAGCCGCCGGTTTGGCCGGTGCGATAGTGTCCATGGGCATCCTCTAACGAAACCTCTTTTCAGGTTCAATCTGATTCGATACTAAACGATCAAATCCAATCAAACAACACCATGTTCAAGCATGGCGATAAACGGGCAGAGAGAATGGCAGGAAGCGGCACTTTCATTGTCGTCGACATCGGCAAAACGCTCAGCAAGCTGACGCTGTGGACGCGGGACGGACGCATGATCGACCGTCAGGTGCGACCCAACATGCCTTGCGAAGTAGACGGCGTGCGCTGCCTCGATGCCGCGGGAATCGGCCAATGGCTGCGCGCGACGCTGCGCGGTTGGTCCGGCCATCCGGTGGAAGCGCTGATCCCCGTCGCCCACGGTGCGGGCTTCGCCGCGCTTGATGAAGAAGGCCTGCTGTTCCCCCCACTGGATTACGAACAGCCGATCCCCGCTGACGTCATGGCGGCCTACCGCAAGGAGCGGGATCGATTCGTGCTGACCGGATCGCCCGCCCTGCCCGATGGCCTGAACCTTGGCGCGCAAGTCTACTGGATGGCGCAGCGTCACCCCGAGGCGATGGAACGCGCGACGCTGGTGCCTTGGGCGCAATATTGGGCGTGGTTCCTTTCCGGCGGGCTCGCCAGCGAAGTGACCAGCCTTGGCTGCCACACCGACCTCTGGTGCCCGGCGGATGCACGCTTTTCGCCGATGGCGGAGCGCTTTGGCTGGGCAGATCGTTTTGCGCCGCTCGCCAAGGCCAGCGATGTCGTCGGCACCCTGCGCCCCGAAATCGCCGCCGAAACCGGGCTTCCGGCCAGCGCCAAAGTGCTGGCCGGCCTGCACGATTCGAATGCCGCCCTGCTCGCCGCGCGCGGGTTTGCCGAGATCGCCCGGCAGGAAGCGACGATCCTTTCCACCGGCACATGGTTCATCGCCATGCGCCTTGCGGCAGAGCCTTTCGCGATCTCCTCGCTGCCCGAGGCACGCGATACCTTGGTCAATGTCGATGCCTATGGCTGGCCGGTGCCCTCCGCGCGTTTCATGGGCGGGCGCGAGATCGAATCGATCATCCAGATCGACACCCGCCGCGTCGATATCCGGCCCGACCAGCCCAAGCTGATGGAGGCCGTGCCCGCGCTGCTGGAACGCGGCACGATGATGCTGCCCACGCTTGCCCCCGGCTTCGGCCCGTTCCCCGAAGGCAAGGCCGAGTGGATGAACAAGCCGGACGAATGGGCCGGCACCTGGTATGCCCGCCGCGCCGCCATCTGCCTCTATGCCGCGATGGTCGCCGATACCTCGCTCGACCTGATCGGATCGAAGGAGCGCCTGCTGATCGAAGGGCGCTTCGCCGATGCCGAAGTCTTCGTCCGCGCGCTCGCCGCGCTGCGGCCGGAAACGCAGGTCTATGTCGCCAATGCCCATAACGACGTGTCGTTCGGCGCCTTGCGGCTGATCAACCCGCTGCTGCAAGCGCAAGGCGGCCTTCGCCGCGTCGAGCCGCTGGAAGGCGACCTCGACACCTACCGCGCGAAGTGGCGCGAACACCTGCGGGAACCTGCCTGATGATCACTGCCTCGATCCCCGACTTCCGCGAGGCCGCGCGCCGCCGCCTGCCGCGCTTCCTGTTCGAGTATATCGACGGCGGCTCCTATGCCGAGGAAACGCTGCGCCGCAATGTCTCCGACCTTGCCGGCCTTGCCCTGCGCCAGCGCGTGCTGCGCGACGTTTCCGCGCTGGACCTCTCGACCGAACTGTTCGGTCAGAAGCTGGCCCTGCCCGTCGCTCTTGCCCCCATCGGCCTCGCCGGACTCAATGCCCGGCGCGGCGAATGCCAGGCCGTGCGCGCGGCGGACAAGGCGGGCATTCCCTTCACGCTCTCCACCGTGGGCGCCTGCACTATTGGCGAAGTGGCGGCGGCGGCAAGCAAGCCGTTCTGGTTCCAGCTCTACATGATCCGCGATCGCGCCTTCATGAAGGACCTTCTGGCGAAAGCGGTGGAGGCAGGCTGCTCCACGCTGGTCTTCACCGTGGACATGCCCGTGCCCGGCAGCCGCTATCGCGACTATCACACCGGCCTTGCCGGTACCGGCGGCCTGAAAGGCGCGGCATGGCGCTTCGCGCAAGCGGCCGTGAAGCCGGACTGGGCCTGGGACGTGGGCATCAACGGCCGCCCGCACACTTTGGGCAATGTCGCCCCGGTGCTTCAGGGCAAGACCGGGATCGAGGACTTCTTCGCGTGGATGCGCAATAATTTCGACCCCTCGATCAACTGGCGCGACCTCGATTTCATTCGTTCCGAATGGAAGGGCCCGCTGGTCATCAAGGGCATTCTCGATCCGGAAGACGCCAAGGAAGCCGCCGAACTCGGCGCGGACGGGCTGGTCGTTTCCAACCACGGCGGCCGCCAGCTGGACGGCGTGCTCTCCAGCGCCCGCGCGCTGCCGCCGATTGCCGATGCGGTGGGAGACCGGATGACGGTACTGGCCGATGGCGGCATCCGCTCCGGCCTCGACGTGGTGCGCATGCTGGCGCTCGGCGCCAAGGGCGTGCTGCTGGGCCGCGCATGGGCATGGGCTTTGGGTGCAGGCGGCGAGGCGGGCGTCACCAAGATGCTGAAGCTGATCGAAGCGGAAATGCGCGTCGCCATGGCGCTCACCGGCACCACGAAAATCTCAGAGATAAACCGCAGCTGCCTTGCTGACGGATAACAACAACAAAACGAGAGGATTACACCGATTATGGGAGGGAACCCGGCGCTCGGCGTCGTATTTCACTGGCTGGGCGGCTTTGCCTCGGCAAGCTTCTATGTGCCCTACAAGCGGATCAAGCTATGGTCGTGGGAAGTGTTCTGGCTGGCGGGCGGGATCTTCTCGTGGCTGCTGGCCCCGTGGGTCTTCGCCTCGCTGCGGACCGAGAACCTGGTGGGCGTGCTGGCGGCGGCACCGACTTCCACCCTGCTGTGGTGCTGGTTCTGGGGCGTGATGTGGGGCTTCGGCGGGCTGACCTTCGGCCTGACCATGCGCTATCTCGGCCTCTCGCTCGGCATGGCGGTGGCGCTGGGGCTGACCACCGTGATCGGCACCATGGGCCCGCCGATCTTCCACGGCACTATCGGTGAAATCGCCAGCCGCACGAGCGGGCAGCTGACCCTGCTGGGCATCGTCGTTACGCTGCTTGCCATCATCGTCGTCGCGCGCGCGGGGCATTCGAAGGACAAGGATCTGGGCGGCGCCGCATCGGAAGGCGTGGCCGAGTTCAATCTGAAGAAGGGCCTGCTGATCGCGGTGTTCTCCGGCGTGATGTCGGGCTGCTTCGCCTGGGGGCTCGACGCCGGCCAGCCGATCCGCGACCTGACGCTGGCCGCGGGCACCGACCCGCTGAGCCAGGGCCTGCCGGTGCTCTGCGTGGTGCTGGCGGGCGGGCTGACCACCAACCTGATCTGGTGCGCCCTGCTGATCCGCCGCAACCGCAGCTTCGGCCAGTTCTTCGGCCAGAGCTGTGAGGAAGGCGGCAATGCCCGCGCCCCGCTGCTCGCCAACTACCTGCTCGCCGCGCTGGGCGGCACGCTGTGGTACTTCCAGTTCTTCTTCTACACGATGGGCGAGAGCCAGATGGGCCGCTACGGCTTCTCCTCATGGACGCTCCATATGGCGTCGATCATCCTGTTCTCCACGCTCTGGGGCTTCGCGCTGAAGGAATGGCGCGGGGCGAGCACCCGCACGCGCAGGACGGTATTGACCGGCATCGGCATGCTGCTGGGCGCGACACTCGTGATCGGTGCGGGCAACATGCTCGATGCCGGTGCGGCGATCTGATGACCCAATGATGGATTTTGAGCGAAATTGGCGGCATGGGGGTTGGCCAGAGGCCTCCCCCTCATTGCGACAGGGTTACCATGCATTCGACCGAGCGTGAGAGATTGATCCTCGAAGCCCTGCGCCCCAGCGGCTTCGTGACCTATCGCGATCTGGAAGCGCAGTTGGAGGCCTCTCCGGCGACAATCCGGCGCGACCTTTCGCGACTGGAGGAAGAAGGCCAACTCCTGCGCGTTCACGGCGGCGCCAAGCTGCCGGAGGAACGCGCCGAGCGTCAGCCCGGGCTAGCCGGAACGCCGTTCGAACAGTCGATCACGCTGAACCTCCCGGTCAAACAGGCCATCGGCAAGGCCGCCGCCGCACTCTGCCAGCCGGGCGAGGCGATCATGCTCGATGGCGGCACCACCACCTTGCAGATGTGCGCGCATCTCGACGGGCTGGACTGTCAGGTGCTGACCAACTCTCTCCACATCGTGCAGGCCCTGCTGACGCAACCCGGCACGCGCGTCCTGCTGCCTTCGGGCACGGTGTTCCGCGAGCAGAACATCGTGCTGGCCCCGGCGGGCGAGGATTCGATGCCGCGCTTCCATGCACCCAAGCTGTTCATGGGCGCCGCCGCCGTCGGCCCGCAGGGGGTGATGCAACAGGACGTGATCCTCGTCGCCGCGGAGCGCCGCTTCATGGACCGGGCCGAGGAAGTGATCCTGCTGGTGGACAGTTCCAAGTTCCGCTCATCCTCCGGCGCGATCGTCTGCGGGCTGGATGAGGTGGACGTGGTGGTCACTGATGCCGGTATCCCTGCCGAGATGGCCGAGCGGCTGCGTGAGGCCGGAGTTCGGGTGGTGGTGGCCTGAGCATCCGTGGACGCGCCCGCTCCGCACTGAAACTACCCCCGCGCCAAAACTGCCCCCACTAAAACTACCCCACGCTAAACCCGTCGCCCCCGCGAAGGCGGGGGCCCCGCTGCCTTCCGCCACGCCGCAAGAAAAGCGGGGTCCCCGCCTACGCGGGGACGACGAGGTTTGATTTGCGGCCTTGCGGGCTAGCCCAACGCTTCGCCCCCCTTCCCCTCGTCATTGCGAGGAGGCAAAGCCGACAAAGCAATCCAGAGCGGCGCAAAACGGCCCTGGATTGCTTCGCTACGCTCGCAATGACGAAGGTAGGCCGCTTATTTCAACGCACTAGTTCTCAGAGCGAATTACGCTTCGCAATCCCCCCCAGCACCGAAGCGCTCGGCTTGGGCGTGCGCGCGAACGTCTTGCGGTCCACACTGCACAGACCGAAACGCGGCTTGTAGCCGAAGATCCACTCGAAATTGTCGAGCAGCGACCAGTGCATGTAACCGAGCACCGGCACGCCATCGTCCATGGCCTTCTTCAGACCCTCAAGCGCGGCCGGAATGAACCGCGCGCGAAGGCTGTCATCCTCGGTGCCGACGCCATGTTCGGAGACGAGAACCGGAACCTTGGTCTCTCCATGAACATAGCGCACCGCGCCTTCGAGCGAGGGTGCCCAGACTTCGGTACCCGACCAGTTGCGGTCACCGCCATCGGGCGGGGGCAAGCGGCCCTTGTCGTTCCACACCGCCCGCTCGTAATTCTGCACGCCGATGAAGTCGTCGGCCTTGGCGACGTCCAGCCAAGCCCCGTAGAGTTCGGCCCGCACCTTGTCGCGCATCGAGTTCTTGCCCGCCGCCTGATCGTCCAGCACGGACAGCGTGAAGCCCACCGGCAGATCCCCGCGCACCGCCTTGATCGCCGCGCGGGCCGCCTTGTGCCCTGCCAGCAGCCCCTGTTCGAGCGCGGGAATGTCCTCGGCACCGGCGACATTGGCGCAGATGAACTTCTCGACGCCGAGGCGTTTGGCGGCCACGTCCAGCGTCTTGCGCTGCATGTCCCAGACCGGCGGCGGCAGCATGTTCTTGAGGATCAGCAGCAGGTTCGGCTCATTGAGCGTCATGGCCATGGCAATATCGGCGCCGATGGCGCGCGCCACCTTGTCGCAATAGCGCGCGAAAAGCTGCGGTGCTTCCGGATTGGTCCAGCCGCCCTGCGCACTGAACCAGCGCGGCGCGGTGAAGTGGTTGAACGTCACCAGCGGCGCCAGCCCGCGCGCGTGGCAACCGGCGACGATGCCCTTGTAATAATCGAGCATGGCCTGCGAAAACAGGCCCTTCTCCGGCTCGATCCGCGCCCATTCCACGCCGAAGCGGTAAGTCGTGAGGCCCAGCGACTTCACGATGTCGAGGTCGGTCGCCCAGAGGCCGAAGCTGTTGCAGGCATCGCCCGAAGGTTCGGCGAAGATGGTCGGCTGCTGGTTCTCGATGAACCAGAGGTCGGAGGCGGTATTGTTACCCTCGATCTGGTGCGGCGCGGTGGCGGCGCCCCACAGGAAGCCCTTGGGAAACGCCGGATTCGGGCGCTTTGCGGCAGAGCGAGCCATCACCGGCGCGGCGGCGGCCATGGCACCGGCGGCGAGCAGGCTTCGGCGGTCGAGATTCGCAATCTTGGTCATCGGATGCCCCTCAGGAATGGTCGGCGAAGAAGGCCAGCAGCTCGTCCGACAAGCGGCGGTCGGATGTGCCGAGGTGCATGGCCATGGAGTAATGGTTGTGGCCGCTGGCATAGTGCGCGCGCGGCAAGTGGCCGTGGCGGCCGAGGCGGGCTTGCAGGAGGCTGGCCCATTCGGCCTGGAAGCGGGGGGGATCGAACTCGGCGCAGGCCAGCAGCAGCGGCAGGCGCGTTTCCATCACCGCCGAGAGCGGCATGCGCAGGCCGTAACAGTCCTGCGGGCCGTAATAGAGCATGTCACGCTCATCGAGCGGTGTGACCCCGTAGAGCCCGGACAGCAGCGCCGCCCCGCGCACGAGATCGGCATGGTCCTCGCGCGCCTTGAGGAAGGCCGAGACGTGGACCGCGCCTGCGGAGGTGCCGAGCAGGAATATCCGGTCGGGATCGCCGCCGTGCCCGGCGACATGGGCACGCAGCCAGTCGACCGCGAGGCCCACGTCCTCCGCGCCGGAAGGCCACATGTGCTGCGGCGCGAGGCGGTAGTTCATCACCGCGCCGACCATGCCGTTCGCCGCTGCCCAGCGGCCGACATGGGCATTGGCCCACCCGCTTTCGCCGCCCTTGTCGCCGACAAGGAAGCCGCCGCCGTGGACGAACAGCACCACCGGGCGCAAGTCTTCCGCTGCGTTCGAGCGGTAGAGGTCCAGCCGGTTGCGCGCGTCGGGTCCATAGGCGCAGTCGAGCGCCACGGGCAGCAGCGACGCCGCAATCGGCGCCTGTTCCGGTTCGTAGAGCGCGCGGACGGCGCCCACCACGTCGGGGCCGAGCCGGGTGCCGAACTGGCTGATGCTGTCGGTCATGCCGCGTGCTCCCTGAAGATAGTGCCGAACAGCCCGGTCAGGGCAAGCCGCGTGCATAGAAGGCCAAGCGCCGCGCCGTAAACGATCTTGAACGCGAGCGCCGGATGGCTGGAAACCGCATGCAGCGGCCCGAACAGCGCCAGACCGGCCAGAAGCGCGGCACTGGCAAGACCCAGCAGCACGCCCTTCGCCACGATCCGCCTAACGGCACCGCCCGAGGGGCCCGAACCCAGTCCGAAGCAGCCCATCTTGCGCAGCTTCGCGCGAACCAGCAGCGCGGGAACGAGCGAGGCCATGAGCGAAACCATCAGCCCCTGCGGCAGGAAGTCGAGCGCGAAGCGATCCGGCGCCGCGATCGTCAATTGCCGCGCTCCAAGCCCGAAGACGAGGGCGAAGAACGCCGCGCTCAGCACCGCGTTGATCGCCGCGCTGACCGCCTGTTCCTGCCGGAGCAGGCGGTCCATCGCGTGGGATGCCATCAGAACTTGGCGTCGAGGCTGATGCCGACGTTGCGGTACGATTGCGGGCCGTAGATCGCGCCGATGTTGGCCTCGGGCACATTCGCGGCATTCACGCTCGTGTACGGGAAGTTGCTCTGCATCAGGCTCGGTTCGTGGACATTGAAGGCGTTCCGCACGAAGACGGCCACGGTGTAGCGGTCGTCCGCCGTCTTCACGCCGATGCGTCCGCCGACCATCCAGTGCGGCTTGAACGTCGTGTCATCCAGCGAGTTCTCCTCGTACCGGATGCGCGACTTCCAGACCGTGTCCACCGATAGGAAGCCGCCGAAACGCTCGCCCAGCGGAATGTCGTACTGGCCCGAGAGGGTGAACTTGTAGCGCGGCGAATAGGCAAGCTGGCTGCCGCCGATATCGGTGCCGTCGGTCCCGAGGTAGCTCTTGGGATAGGTTGCCTTGGCATAGATGAAGCCGGTGTTGAGCGAGAGGTTGTGCGTCACGTTGCCGAAGAAGTTCAATTCGGCGCCGCGCGTCTTCACGCCGTTCACGTTCTTCTGGACGCAGGAGATGATCGCATTGGCGTTCACCGTGCAGCCCTGCGCCTGGAAGTTGTCGATCTGCATGTAGAACAGGCTGGCATCCGCAACCCAGCCGCCGAACAACGTGGACTTCAAGCCAAGTTCATAGGAAGTCGGGATTTCCGGGAGCACGACGTAGGGGTTGGTGCCGTCGCTCGGCACCGCGATCTGGCCGCCCTTAAAGCCGCGCGAGACGGTTGCATACGTCATCGTGGAGGACGTCAGGTCATACTGCGCGCCAAGGCGCCACGACCATTTCTTGGTATTGAGAATGGCGCGATCGTTGATGGCTCCGGCCGTGTCGAACATGTCGAGCGAGAGGCGGTCGGTGGTATAGCGCACGCCGCCGATCAGGCGGAACTGGTCGGTGACGTGGCCTGTCGCCTGCCCGAAGAAGGCCAGGGATTCGTCGCGGATGGTAAGCGCTTCGGTGACAGCCGGCGGGGCGATCGGGATCACCAGGCCGGGGAAGGGTTGCAGTGTCACCCGAACCGTTTCCGGATCGCGGGTCTGCTTCTGGTTCGAGTAGAAGGCGCCCACCGTGTACTCGATCGGCTGGCCCGCCGCCGAACTGATGCGGAATTCCTGCGTGAACAGGCTGAGGTCACGATTGACGGGATCGTTGTTGACGTGGAGCAGCAGCGGATCGGCGCGGAACACGTCCGAAGCGGCGCCATAGCCCGTCTCGTTCGACTTGCGGGCCGACGTGATCGAGGTCAGCGTGAAGGGATCGGCCTCGTAATCGACTTGCAGGGAACCGCCATAGTTCTCGGACTTGCCGACGAAATGGTTATCCATGCAGTAGTCGCGGTTGCCCGGCTTGGCCGTGACGCCGCAGGAGGCAAGGCGGTCGGTGATGCCCACATCGTCGGTGCCGGCTCCGCCAAGGAAAGTGCCGGGGCCGCTGGTCTTGACGAACGTGAAGAAGTCGCCGCCGTTCTCGTAGCGGCTCTTCGCATAGTCGCCGATCAGGTTGACGGTGAGGCGGTCGGTCGGCTCCCAGAGGAAGCGGCCGCGCACGCTGTAACGGTCGGTATCGTTGAGATCGCCCGTCGTCGCGTTACGGTTTACGCCCTGCCGCAAGTTGGCAACGCCCGACACGCGCAGCGCGGCGTTCGAGGCCAGCGGCACGTTGACGAGGCCCTGAACCACCTGATTGCCGAACTTCGAACCGGCGGTGCCCGCATCCGAAAGCTCGGTGCGCAGGCGCGCGGAGAAGCTGGTGAAATCGGGCTTGTTGGTGGTGATGTTGATGACGCCCGCCGAAGTCGTCAGGCCGAACAGCGTGCCCTGCGGGCCCTTCAGCACTTCGACGCGGGCAATGTCGAACAGGTCGGAAATGTTGGCATTGCCCTGGCTCACCTGATCGACGACGACGCCGACCGAGGCCACCGCGCCGGGCGAGAACGTCATCGTGCCGATGCCGCGGATCGAGCCGCCGCCGCCGGTGTTCTGGCCGGGTGCGGACTGGATTTCGAGGCTGGGCGCAATGCGGGCCAGATCGTTGACGGTGTTGACCTGCTGGCGCTCAAGCTGCGCGGCGCTGGCGACGGTGATCGAGATCGGAACCTCGGTCACTTTCTCGGCGCGGCGCTGGGCGGTGACGATGATCTCGCCGGTGTCGGAGGCCTGGGGCGCGGCGGCAGCGACGGCCTCCTGCGCCATGGCGGGCGCGCCGAGCGCGCCCACAGCGATGCCAGAGAGCAGCAGGGCCTTGCGAATGGTGTTCATGATGATCCTCTCCCTTATATTTCTTTTGTCGTGTGAACGCGGTCAGGCTTCGTCGATAACGGGGTTGGTGAGCGTGCCGATCACGCCGATGGACACTTCCACGGTGTCTCCGGCCTTGAGGTAAAGCGGGGGCTTGCGCTTGTCGCCGACACCGCCGGGGGTGCCGCTGGCGATCACGTCGCCCGCCTTCAGTTCGGTGAAGGTGGAGCAATAGGCGATGACCGTGGGGATATCCCAGATCATGTCCGAGATCGGCTGATCCTGCACCAGTTCGCCGTTCACGCGGGTCTGCACGCGCTGCGCGGCGAGGTCTTCCACCTCCGAAGCGACCACCATTGAGGGGCCGAAGCCGCCGGTGCCAGGCCAGGTCTTGCCGGGGGTGAACTGGATGTTGTGGCGCTGCCAGTCGCGGATCGACCCGTCGTTGAAGGGCGCGAAACCGGCGACGTGCTCCCATGCGTTCTCGGGCGCGATGCGGCGGCCCGGCTTGCCGATCACGACGGCGAGTTCGCCCTCATAGTCGAAGCGCTCGCTTTCGGGCGGGCGGACGAGTGCCTCCCCATCCGCGATCAGGCTGTCGGCCCAGCGGGTGAAGATCGCCGGGTGTTCCTTCTGCTCGCGGCCGGTCTCGGCGACGTGGGTGGCATAGTTGAGGCCGACGCAGAGGATCTTCTCGGGGTTCGGCACGACCGGCAGCAGCGTGACGGCGGCGCGAGCGAACTCGCCCGTCACGGCCAGCCCGGCGAGATCGCCGCCGAGCACGTCCTTCAGCCATGCGTCACCGCCGGGGGCGCCGAGATCGAGAACCTTGTCCCCCTCAAGGCGGCCGAAGCTCTTGCTGCCGTCGGGACGTTCGAAGCTGATGTAACGGTTCATGCGTAGTCTCCCCTGCCCCCCGCGATTGCGGCGGCGGCGGTCAAATGGTCAGAGCGGCGCGGCGTCCCAGTCGCGGCGGAAGCGGAAGCGTTCCTCGGCACGGCGCAGACCGTCGAAATCCTTGTCCGAGATGCCCCACTGGTCGATGCGGTTCGGCGGCCAGGTCCAGTCTTCCGGCGCGCCCACCTTGTAGTCCTCGGGCACTTTCTCGACGGCGGTCGAGAATTCGACCACCGGGCCGAACGGGGCGATGAAGTAGGCGTAGACATTGGCGCCGGGGCCATGGCGGCCGGGGCCCCAGGCAGGCACCATCGCATGGTCGCGCAGGCGCCCGATGCCGCGCATCACCGCATCGATATCCTCCATCTCGAAAGCGACATGGTTGAGCGAGGCGAACCCGGCGCGGGCAAAAGCGGTCGAGTGGTGGCTGTCGTTGCAGCGCACGAAGACCATGCCCTTGGTGCGGTCCGAGACGCGGAAGCCAAGGATGTCCTCCACCGCCTCTCCGCAGGCTTCGGCATCGGCGGCGTTGAACACCACGTGGGTGAGCTTCACCGGCAGGTCGCGGCCGGTGATCGGCTCTGCTTCGTCGGCGCCCACGAGGAAGCGCAGGATCGTGCCTTCGGGCAGTTCCACCAGCAGGCCCTGCCCGCCGCCGAGGTCTTCGCTGACGGTAGGACGCGCGGTCCAGCCTGCGGCGGCGATGCGCTGCTTCAGGGCTTCGAGTTCATCGGCGGTGCAGACGAACGTGGTCGAGCGGACGAATTCGTCCTCCGCCTTCTCGAACGCGACGAGATAGGGGAACGGGCCGGAGCCGCGCAGGTAATGGGTGTCGCCCTGAACCTCGGCTGCGGCCATGCCCCAGATTTCGGTCATGAACGTGGCGGCGGCGGCCGGATCGGGCAGCGCCAGTTCGATGCTGCGCAGTTTCATGCTGCCTGCTCCTGAAGAAAGCCCGCTGCACGGAGACCGGCGCGGGCGCAGTCGGCATCGCACTCGCCGGTATCACCGCTGACGCCGACGGCGCCGATCAGACTGCCGGCGGCATCGCGGATCACCACCCCCCCGGGGGAAAACGCGATGCGGCCGCCAACGACAGCGGTGACACTTTGAAAGAAAACCGGATTGCCCTTGGCGCGCTCGGCCAGAACG
This sequence comes from Novosphingobium sp. BL-S-33, assembly GCF_056857025.1. Taxonomy (NCBI): domain Bacteria; kingdom Pseudomonadati; phylum Pseudomonadota; class Alphaproteobacteria; order Sphingomonadales; family Sphingomonadaceae; genus Novosphingobium; species Novosphingobium sp. BL-S-33. Next base: position 69,073 of record NZ_CM166474.1, read on the forward strand.
GCGGTATCGGTATCCATGCCCACCGCGCCTTGCGCCTTGGCTTTTGCGATATCGAAGCGGAACAGGCTGGCCCCGTCCTCGCGGGCGAAAGCCATCGGATGCGCGCCCGCGTCGAGCACGATCACCGCCAGTTGCTTGGCATTGCGGGCACGCGCTTCGGCGAGCGTACCGGTGACGATGGTCTGGGCCTGGGCCAGCGTGAGAGTCATGCGGCAAGTTCCTGGTGGCTGAAAAGCTGCGCCGCGCGGGCGGCGAGAAGATCCTCGGCGCTGTGCACGGCAGTACCGAAAACGTAGTGGTCGGGGCGGATGAGCACGGCGTCGGCGTCGTGGGCATCGAGCCATGCCATGACCGCGCCGTTGTCCGGCAGAGTGCTGGCGGAAACGCGGGTCACGCCGTCGGCGCTGCCGGCCACGGCATCGTCGCGGACGAAGAGGCGCCAGTCGCCGCCGGTCAGATCGTCGAGCTTGCGGCCGTCGAAGAGGATCGGCTGGATGAAGCGCACGCCTGCGCCGGAGGTCTTGGCGAGGACGACGCCCTCCGTGATCGCGGGGATCAGGTCGTGCGCGGTCTCGCCGGCTTTCTGGCGCGCTTCCTCGCGGATGCGGGCATCGCGCAGGGCGGCCTCGGCAGGGTCGAGTTCGCAGATATAGCGCCCAGCGGCGACAGCCGCGCCGATCACCGCGCGGACATGCGGATCGCGCTCACGCTGGTAGGTATCGAGCACCGAGGCGTCGGCGCCGTGGTTGGCCACCGCGTCCATCTTCCACGCCAGATTGGCGACATCGCGCAGGCCATGGCACATGCCCTGCCCGAAGAACGGCGGCGTCTGGTGCGCGGCGTCTCCGGCAAGGAACACGTTGCCGACCTGCCACTGATGCGCGACGAGGCCGTGGAAGCGATAGGTCGCCGCGCGCACGATCCGGTGCGGCACATCGGCCATCCACGCACCCACGAGTTCAGCCACCTTCTCGGGCGCCATCATCGCGGTATCGTCCTCGCCGGGGAGCAGCATGAACTCCCAGCGGCGATGGTCGCGGCGGCCGGGAACCACGGTGGCGGGGCGCGAAGGATCGCACATCATCACCGAGAGGCGCTGGAGATCGGCCCCTTCCGGAACTCCGGAGAGCGGCGGGAAGGCAACCGGCCCCTCCACTTCGGCATCGACGACGAGCCAGGGTTCCTCGAAATCGAGATCGTCCAGCACGACACCCAGCGCCTTGCGGACCGAACTGCGCGCGCCGTCGCAGGCGATCACCCAGCGGGCCTCGGCCACCTCAAGCTTGCCGGCGACGAAGTATTCGACGGCAACTCCGCTATCGTCCTGCGTGAGGCCGACGACGCTGCCACCCAGCTTCAATTCGACATTGGGCATTGCCGCGAAGCCGCCGCGCAGATGCGCTTCGAGTTCGGGCTGGTAGAAGAAATAGTCGTTCGCCCACCCAAACGGGCGCGGTTTGCCCACCGTGCCCATGTAGCGGATCACGCCGTGGTCGGCGCCGATATGCAGGTGCCCGTCGGTGGCGACCATGTCGCGTTCAAGGTCGTTCAGGACCGTCGTGGACTGGAACAGGCGCATCATCTCGTGATCGAGGTGAACCGCGCGCGGCAGCGGATAGTGTTCCAGTTCCCGTTCGAGAACCAGTACGTTGAGCCCTTTCAGGCCGAGAAGGTTCGCGGCCAGCGCGCCCACAGGGCCGCAGCCTACGACAACCACGTCGTACGACATCTTGTAAGCCCCTAGATAGGCGTCGGCATTAAGCCGTGGTCTGGATCTCTGCGGGCGCCTTGTGGAACGCCCCGCCCTTCATGATCATGGTCAGCCGGTCCTTGTCCTGCAGCACCGCGACATCCGCCGTGGGATCGCCGTCGACCAGCAGCAGGTCGGCCAGCCAGCCCTGCTTCACCAGCCCGACCTCAAGGCCCATCAACTCGCCGCCGTACTGGGTGGCGGAACGCAGGGCTTCGGCGGGGGTGAAGCCGAAATACTGGACGAAATGCTCCAGATCGCGGGCATTGCGGCCATGCGGATTGAACGGAAAGCCATAGTCGCCGCCGGTCAGGATGCGCACGCCGCGCGCCTTCAGTTCGGGCACCAGCTTGCCTTCAAGGCCCATGCGCTCATGGGCGCTGGCCTTCATGTGCGTCATGTCGACATGCGGCGGCGGATTGGCCTCGATCGCTGCCACCGAAACGCCGGGACCGGGCGCGTAGAAGAACTTGTCCTTGTCCGCGGCCATGCGATCGACAGTCGCCGCATCGGCGAACGAGCAGTGGTAAAGAATACGCGCACCGGCATCGAGGGCAAGGCCGATAGCCTCTGGCGAATAGGCGTGGGTGGCGATCCACATGCCTGCCTCGCGCGTTGCCTCACCCGCCGCCAGCATTTCCTCGCGGGTGTAGTGCACCTGCATCGCCGAACCGGGCTTCAGCGCGTCTTCGCCGGAAACGACCAGCTTGATCGACTTTACGCCCTCGTCCTTGCAGTAAGCCACGAACTGGCGCATCGCATCGGGCCCGCGACCATTGAACACGTCGCCGGTCTCGACGCCCTCTTCGCCTTCGGGGCTGCGTTCGAGAGTAGAGGGAACCATGCGCGGCCCCGGCGTCTCGCCCGCCGCGATGGCAGCAGCGAGTTCCGGCTCGATCATGTCGCCCAGCGCACCGGCCGAGTAGATCGAGGTAAAGCCATGGTCGAGCAGCACGCGCGCATTGCGCCATGCCGCGACCTTCAGCTCGTCAGGCGGGAGGATGAACTGGTGGTAGATCTTTTCCACCGAAGACCCCCAGGTGAGATGGGTGTGCGCGTCGACAAGTCCGGGCATCAGCGTCTTGCCGCGCCCGTCGATCACAACGTCGGCGGCTTCACCCGCCAGAGCGTCGTCGCCGTAAGCCACTCGGGCGATGCGGTCGCCGTCCACCAGCACCGAGCCGGTCTGGAGAGCGCTGCCGCTGCCGTCGAAGATGGATGCATCGCGGATCAGGGTCCGCATGGCTCTCTCCCGTGTGTTCGTTTGTTGAGCCCGATCTAACGTATAGAAGGCCCCAAAGTAAAATAATGATATTTCAGATTGCCATAGCTGGAGACTATGGAATGGGCGCGATTTGCGTGAGCGAAATTGGCCCACTTTGCTTCGTCGCCCCCGCGAAGGCGGGGGCCCCGCTTTTTGTTGAGTTCATGCAGAGACGCGAAGACGCAGGGAGACCGCGCGGCAATCAACCGTTTCGTCCGCGTCTCTGCGTGCTGAAAGAATAACAAGCGGGATCCCCGCCTTCGCGGGGATGACGGTCTTTTGAGGGGCTATTGCGCTGCAAAAGCCACAGAAGGCGACGAAAGCTACGGAAGCACCGGAAGCGCCGCCAGCATTGCTTCGGCCAACGGCGAGAGTGTTCCGCCTTCCATGCGCAGGACGCCAACGCTGCGCTCGAACACGGCCTCGGCAATGGCGATGGCTCGGATCGAACCGTCGGAGGCGCCGTCCAGCGCCACGGTGCGGGGCAGCACGGTCACCCGGTCGGTCTCGCGCACGATGGCCCGCGTGGTCAGCAGGGAATCGCAACGGATCGTCGTGCGCGGCACCGAGACGCCCGCCGCGATAAACAGCGCGTCGACCTGACGGCGGAACGCCCCGCGCGCTTCGGGCAGGACCCAGGCCAGCGCCTCTACCTCGCGCAGCGACACCCGGTCCGCCAGCGCCGCATGGTGCGGGCCGACGATCAGCGCGAAGGGATCGCGCGCCGCCGTGGTCTCCACCATGCCCTCGGGCACGCTTTCGATGCGGGTGGTGACCATGGCCAGTTCGATCTCGCCCTGCCGCAGCATCTCGTGAAGTTCGGCATCCGGACGTTCGACCACGCTGAGCGCGAAATCGCCCAGAGCCGCCTCCACGCGCATGATCGCGCCGGGCAGCAGGGTCAGCAGCGCGCCGGGAGTGCCGCCGATGCGCAGAGGGCCGGAAATGCGGTGCCGGGCGTGCTCGACGTCGCTCACCGCGTCGGCCAGCAGGGTTGCCAGCGCTTCGGAACGGCGTTGCAGCGCAAGCCCTTCGCGGGTGAGCACGATGCCGCCGCGCCCACGCTCGAACAGCACGGTGCCGAGCCGGTTTTCCAGCAGCGCGATCGTGTTGGAGACCGACGGCTGCGACAGGTTCAGCGCACGCGCGGCGGCGCTGATCGAGCCGGTCTCGCAGACGGCACGAAACGTCAGCAGCGCGCGCGGATCCACAGCGGGAAGGCGCGCCTTGCGCGGCGCGGAATGCTCGGTCATGTCCCCCCTCCCTCGCTACCAGCTAGACCTGCCGCTTTTCGAGCTTGCGCGCCAGCGTGCGGCGGTGCAGCCCAAGACGGCGCGCGGCTTCGGAAATGTTGAACTCGCATTCGACCAGAGTGCCGTGGATATATTCCCACTCCAGTGTCTTGATCGAGCTGCGGCGCCCGTCCACCGGCACGCTGGCATCGCCCTTGCCGCTGGCGAAAGCGGCCTCGATATCGTCGGTATTGGAAGGCTTGGCGAGGTATTGCGAGGCGCCCAGCTTGATCGCTTCCACGGCCGTCGCGATCGAGGCATAGCCGGTCAGCACCACAATCCGCGTCTCGGGCGAGCGGGCGTGGAGCGCCTGCACCACCGCCAGCCCGGACGAGGCGCCCAGCTTGAGGTCGATCACCGCATATTCGAAATCCTCCGCCGCGCAGAGCCCTTCGGCCTCTTCCGGGCTGGCGGCGGAACTGACGCGGTAGCCCCGCCGCTCGAACGAGCGGCGCAGCGTGCGCGCGAACGTGGGATCGTCCTCGACGATCAGCAGGCTGGCAATTTCCGCCCCGTTTACAGCAGTGTTGATGGCATCGTTCACGGCTGCTGGGGTCGTGGCAGGCTCAGTCATGGGGCGTTCCGGCGTTGTCCTCGCCCTTCCTGGGCTCGTAGGCCAGTGTAGCAAGGGGAATGGCAAGTTGCACCCTTGCGCCGCCATCAACCAGATTGTCGACCGCAACTTTGCCGCCCAGCTTGCGGATCACATTGACGACAAGGAACAATCCCAGCCCGCCGCCGTCGCGCCCCTTGGTCGAGGCATAGGGCTGGCCGACGCGCGGCAGGATCTCCGCCGCGAAACCGGGGCCCCGGTCGCTGACGGTGAGCACCAGCCTGCCGCCTTCCACCCAGGCCTCGATCACCACGAGCCCGGGCGAGACTTCCACGGCATTGTCGATGACATTGCCGATCACCTGCTTCAGGCCGGGATCGGAGACGATGGTGCGGTCCACGTCAATGGAATCGAGGAAGCGCAATTCGCCCGCCATGCGCGGCCGCCATTCGGCCAGGATCTCGCCGATGAAGCCGCGCAAGGTGGTGACGGCGGGCGCAATGCCTCGCATTTCCCCCGCCGACATCAGGATGCCGCTGACGATGGTCTTGCAGCGCTCCAGTTCGCGCCGCACGTCGACGAGGTCGGCGGCGAGGTCCGGATCCTCGGCGATGGCAGGCTCGTGGCTCCAGTCGCCGAGGATCACCGAGATCGACGAAAGCGGCGTGCCCAATTCATGCGCGGCGCCCGAGGCGAGCAGGCCCATGCGGATGATATGGTCCTCCTCGGCCGCCTGTTGGCGCAACGCGGCCAGCTTGGCGTCGCTCTCGCGCCGGGTCAGGTCGAGCCGGGCCACGAAGACGATCAGCAGCACCGCCGCCAGCACGAAGCACAGCAGGCTGCCGTAGATGTAGAGCTGGAACGGGTCGCCCGCGTGGTGCACCGGCAAGCGCAGCGGGTGGTAGTAGAACGTCAGCAACAGCACGCAGAGGCAGGCGTTGACCGCCACCAGCGAACTCCACCGCAGATCGAGGATAACCGCCGCGATGACGATCTGAAGCAGGAACAGGAACGTGAAGGGATTGGTCGCCCCGCCCGAGTGGTAAAGCTGCCAGCACAGCGCGACGACGTCGATCATCAGCGCGCCGAACAGTTCGCCCTGCGTGAACGACTGCCGCCGCAGGACAACGCTCGCGGAGACGAGGTTGACCACGATCAGCAAGAGCGGCGCCAGCAGCAGCGGCGCCAGCGACAGGCGCACGCCCAGCACTTGCTGGACGACGACGATGGTGATGAGCTGGCCGATCACGGCGGTCCAGCGCAGCTGCATGAGCAGCACGATATTGGCGCGGCTGGCGGAACTTCCGGGAAGGCCGCGCGGCGCGAATAGATCGATCAGCCGTTCCATCGGCGGCGGCGCCAGACGAAGACCAGCGCCATCGCGGACATTGCCGCCATCGTGAACCAGGTCAGCGCATAGCTGAGATGGTTGTCCGGGAAGTGGATCTGGGTCAGCCCCGGCACCGGCGCAAGGCCCTTGGGCCTGACGGCATCTTCCACTTGGGCGTCGACGAAGGCCGGCACCACCGCGCCGATCCCGCGCGCTTGCGCCAGCGCGTTGACGTCGCGCGAATACCAGCGGTCGGCCTGCGGCTGGTTCGACTGGAGCAGGCTGCCGGCAGGCTCGTTCACCCGCAGCAGGCCGATGACCGAGACCCGGCCTTGCGGCGTGGTCGCAGCAGCGACGGCGGCCGTGGTGCCCGCCGGCACGAAGCCGCGGTTCACCCAGACATGCCGTCCATCATCAAGCCGCAAGGGCGTCATCGTCCAATACCCGGTCCCGAGGTCGGTAGCGGCCCGCACCAGCGCGGTCGCCTTCCCCTCGTAGCGCCCTTCGATCGAAACGCGAAGATAGGCAAGGTCGGTGGCCTTATTCCCCGCCAGCACGGCGTCGGCGGGAAGCGGCACCGGCGCGGCGCGGGTCCGTGCGTCCACTTGCGCGATCAGCGCGTGCTTCCAGTGCAGGCGCTGCACCTGCCACACGCCCAGCGCGATGAAGAGCGCCATCGCCGCAAGCAGAAGCGCGGCAAGCCCCCAGGGCCGCCGCGCTTCATTGGTCTCGATCACATTGTGCATGATGCGGCTGAAATCGTGACGATCAGGGCAGCTGGCCCATGTCGTGCGCGTTCATCGGCATCATGTTGTGGTTCAGGTGGTACATGACCCACAGCGAACCCGAGAGCGTGATCACCAGCACCACGATCGTGAAGATCAGCGCCATGACCGTCCAGCCGTTCTCGGACTTCGTGTTCATGTGCAGGAAGTAGATCATGTGGACGACGATCTGCACCATCGCGAAGGCCATGATGACAAGCGCGGTAGTCGACTTGTCGGCGATCGCGCCGGTCATCACCAGCCAGAACGGAATGGCGGTGAGGATGACCGAAAGGAAGAAGCCGATCAGGTAGTCACGCAGAGTGCCGTGGCCGCTGGCGTGCACATCGTCGACGTGCTCGTTGGGGTGGACGTGGTCGCTCATCACAGCATTCCCATGAGATAGACGAAGGTGAAGACGCCGATCCAGATGACGTCAAGGAAGTGCCAGAACAGCGAAAGGCACATGAGGCGGCGCTTGTTGGCCGGAATCAGGCCCTTGGTGCCGACTTGCGCGACCAGCGTGAACAGCCAGATCAGGCCGAACGTCACGTGCAGACCGTGGGTGCCCACCAGCGAGAAGAACGCGGTGAGGAAGGCCGAACGCATCGGCGTCGCACCTTCGGCGATCATGTGATGGAACTCGAAGAGTTCGATCGACAGGAACGCCGCGCCGAACACAGCGGTGATCAGCAGCCAGATCTGGGTCGCGCCCTTCTGGTTCTTCTCCATCGCGATCATGGCGATGCCGTAGGTGATCGACGAGAACAGCAGCATGGCCGTGTTCACCGCGACGAGCTTGAGATCGAAGAGATCCTTCGGCCCCGGACCCGCCGCGAAGTTGCCGCCTAGCACGCCGAAGGCGGCGAACAGCATCGCGAAGATGAGACAGTCGCTCATCAGGTACATCCAGAAGCCCAGCATGGTGCTGCCGCCTTCGGGATGATCGTGCTCGTTCAGGTCGTAGAACGCAGCCTGGAGCTGCGCCTGCGACAGGTTGTGGCTCGTATCAGCAGTAGTAGCAGTCATCGATCAGGCTCCCACTGCCGCGAGCTGGCGCGTACGCTCGGCCTCGGTCGCTTCGACCGTCTCGACCGGGATGTGGTAATCGCGCTTGTAGTTGAACGTGTGGAAGATCGCATAGCCGATGATGCCGAGGAACGACACGGCTGCAAGCCACCAGATGTACCAGATCATCGCGAAGCCAAGCGCCGTCGAGATGCCGGCAAGGATGATCCCCGCGCCGGTGCTCTTGGGCATATGGATCGGACGGAAGCCCGAGGTCGGACGTTCCACGCCGCAGCGCTTCATGTCGTCCCATGCGTCGATGTCGTGCACGATCGGGGTGAAGGCGAAGTTGTACTCCGGCGGCGGCGAGCTGGTCGACCACTCAAGGGTACGGCCGTCCCACGGATCGCCCGTTTCGTCCTTCAGTTCCTCACGCTTCCAGATCGACACCGCGAACTGGACGAGCATGGCACCGATACCGCCGGCGATCATCAGCGCGCCGAAGGCGGCAACGATGAAGAACGGCTGGAGCGACGGATCGTCGAACACGCGCATGCGGCGGGTAACGCCCATCAGGCCCAGGATGTAGAGCGGCATGAAGGCGAACCAGAAGCCCGGAACCCACAGCCAGAAGCTGACCTTGCCCCAGAACTGGTTGAGCTTGAAGCCGAAGGCCTTGGGCCACCAGAAGTTGATCGCCGCGAAGATGCCGAACAGCACGCCGCCGATGATGACGTTGTGGAAGTGGGCGATCAGGAACAGCGAGTTGTGCAGGACGAAGTCGGCCGGCGGCACCGCGAGCAGAACGCCGGTCATGCCGCCGATGGTGAAGGTCATCATGAAGGCGACCGTCCACATCATCGGCAGTTCGAAACGGATGCGGCCACGGTACATCGTGAACAGCCAGTTGAAGAGCTTCGCGCCGGTCGGGATCGAGATCACCATGGTGGTGATGCCGAAGAACGAGTTGACGCTCGCGCCCGAACCCATCGTGAAGAAGTGGTGTAGCCAGACGAGGTACGAGAGGATGGTGATGACCAGCGTCGCGTAGACCATCGACGAATAGCCGAACAGGCGCTTGCCGCAGAAGGTGGCGGTGACTTCGGAGAAGACGCCGAACAGCGGCAGGATGAGGATGTAGACCTCTGGGTGGCCCCAGATCCAGATCAGGTTGACGTACATCATCGGCGAGCCGCCGAAGTCGTTCGAGAAGAAGTTAAAGCCGAGGTAACGGTCAACCGACAGCATCGCCATCACGGCCGTCAGCACCGGGAAGGCGGCGACGATCAGGACGTTGGTGCAGAGTGCGGTCCAGGTGAAGATCGGCATGCGCATCATGGCCATGCCCGGCGCGCGGAGCTTGACGATGGTGGCGATCAGGTTGACGCCCGAAAGCAGCGTGCCGACACCGGCGATCTGCAAGGCCCAGATATAGTAGTCGACGCCGACCCACGGGCTGTACGCCAGGTTGGACAGCGGCGGATAGGCCAGCCAGCCGGTCTGCGCGAACTCGCCGATGAACAGCGAGGCCATGACCAGCACCGCGCCGGCGGTCGTCATCCAGAAGCTGAAGTTGTTCAGGAACGGGAAGGACACGTCGCGCGCGCCGATCTGCAACGGCACCACGTAGTTCATGAGCCCGGTGACGAAAGGCATCGCCACGAAGAAGATCATGATCACGCCGTGCGCGGTGAAGACCTGGTCATAGTGGTGCGCCGTCAGGTAGCCGTCGTTGCCGTTGAACGCGATCGACTGCTGGATGCGCATCATCACCGCGTCGGCAAAGCCGCGCAAGAACATGATAAGGCCGAGGATCATGTACATGACCCCGATCTTCTTGTGGTCCACGCTGGTGAACCACTCCTTCCAGAGATAGCCCCAGAGCTTGAAATAGGTCAGCCCGGCCACCAGTGCCGCGCCGCCAAGGGCGACGACGACGAAAGTGGCGAGCACGATCGGTTCCTGTGGCAGGGCGTCCCACCACAGGCGGCCCAGTAACGGGCTCCAGTGCGAATGGTCTACGGCTTCCATTGTTCTGTCAGTTCCGGGAAATCTGAGTGGGATGCGCGGGCGTCTGTGCGGGGGCGGCAAGCGCCTCCTGGCCGTGCGAGAAGATCGGTGCCGACTGCGGCTCGCTCAGACCCGCACCGCTCAGGACGCGCGGCGAGGCCGGTGCCTTGATCGTGTGGTCCGGCGCGGAGCCGGGGTTCTGGCGGCAGAGTGCGCGGACCCAGGCCAGCTCGCGCTGCATGGCGGCAGTCGGGTTCGCGGTGGCCTGGGCAGCAGCCTGGCGGCCGCCACGATCGTAGGCCAGCATCTGCACGTTGCGAATGCCTTCCTTGCCAAGGCCACCGCGCGCGTCAATCGCCATCATGTCGCTCATGCACATCTTGCCGGGCTCGACGCACATGTTGAGGATGGCATTATAAAGGTCGGGCGAAACCGACGCGAAACGCATGACCGGCACCTTCTCGCTCGGCTTTTCGAGCTGGAGGTAAGCGGCGCGGTCCAGCGTACCGGCATTCGCCTGTCCGCCGGCCTTCACGCCCTGCGCCCACTGGTCGAAGCCGGCGTCGGTAACCGCGTGCGTGGCAAAGCGCATGTGCGAGAAGCCCGCGCCCGAGTAGTTGGCCGAGAAGCCGATGAACTCGCCCGGATGGTTGATCACGGCGTGCAGGCGCGTTTCCATGCCGGGCATGGCGTAGATCTGACCGGCCATGGCAGGCACGAAGAACGAGTTCATCACGCTCGAAGAGGTGATCTTGAACTGCAACGGACGGTTGGTCGGCACGACCAGCTCGTTGACCGTGGCCACGCCCTGCTCGGGATAGATGAACAGCCACTTCCAGTCGAGCGCGACGACTTCGACCTCAAGCGGCTTGGCGTCGGCGGGAACGGCGGTGGCGGCGTCGATACGGCCGATGGTGCGGTAGGGATCGAGAAGGTGCGTGCTCACCCAGGTGATCGCGCCAAGGCAGATGATGATCAGCAGCGGCGCTGCCCAGATCAGGAGTTCAAGCTGGGTCGAATGATCCCAGTGCGGGTCGTAGCGTGCCTCTTTGTTGGATGCACGGTAGTGCCACGCGAAGAACGCGGTGGCGGCCATGACCGGAAGGATGATGATCAGCATCAGCAGCGTGGAAGTGACGACAAGGTCACCCTGCTGCTGCGCGACATCCCCGGAAGGGCTCAGCACTACAGAGTTGCAGGCAGTCAGCGCGCCCGTCAACGACAGGGCGGCAACGATCTTGGCGAGCGCGGATGGATGCCGCGGCTTCGGTCGGGACTCGGGTGGGCGCATGGCGCTGCGCCTAAGCTGATGCCGCGATTGCGAACATAGGACATTTTGTCCAATCCCCTTGAACGCAATCAATGCCGATAGGGCCCCTCCATGTACACGGGCGTTTTCGCGCGTCCGCTTTGATTCGTCCGCGACCGATCGTGCGCGATCCGCATGGCCGGAAACGGACCCGAGACGAAGGCCGCAGATTCGAAATGACCAGCACACCCCAGTCCAGAGACGCCCTGGGCCTGCCGACGTTCAAGGAGCACCACCAGCCCTCCCCGGGTGAGATCGCCATCGGCGTCATCATCGGGCGAACTTCGGAGTTCTTCGACTTCTTCGTCTATGCCATCGCCTCGGTTCTGGTTTTCCCGAAGCTGTTCTTCCCCTTCGTCGACGCGCTGACCGGCACGATCTACGCTTTCGCGGTCTTCGCGCTGGCTTTCGTCGCCCGTCCGATCGGTTCGCTGGTCTTCATGGCGATCGACCGCGCCTATGGCCGCGGCACCAAGCTGACGATGGCATTGTTCATGCTGGGCGGCTCCACCGCGGCGATTGCGTTCCTGCCGTCCTATGCCTCGGCGGGGATGACCTCGATCTACCTGCTCTGCCTGTTCCGCCTCGGCCAGGGCTTTGCCCTTGGCGGCACGTGGGACGGTCTGGCCTCGCTGCTCGCGCTCAACGCGCCCGAGCATAAGCGCGGCTGGTATGCGATGATCCCGCAGCTTGGCGCGCCGTTCGGCCTGATCGTGGCCAGCTCGCTGTTCGCCTTCATGATCGCCGAGCTGCCTTCCGCGGACTTCCTTGACTGGGGCTGGCGCTATCCCTTCTTCGTGGCCTTCGCGATCAACGTGGTGGCGCTGTTTGCGCGCCTGCGCATCGTCGTCACGGACGAGTTCGAGAACCTCTTCACCACCCGCGACCTTCAGGCGGTAAGCGTCAGCTCGACGATCAGCACCCAGTGGCGCACGATCGTGATCGGTGCCTTCGCCCCGCTCGCCAGCTTCGCGCTGTTCCACATGGACACGGTGTTCCCGCTTTCGTGGGTGTTCCTGTTCACCAACGATTCGCCCACCGGCTTCCTGCTGATCGAAGCCATGGCCGCCGGTTTCGGCGTGCTCGCCATCGTCGCCTCGGGCGTGATCGCGGACAAGTACGGCCGTCGTAACCTGCTCGGCACGTGCGCGGTGGGCATCGCGGTGTTCTCGGGCTTCGCCCCGCAGCTGCTCGATGCCGGTCCGCTGGGCGAAATCACCTTCATGGTGATCGGTTTCATCCTGCTCGGCCTGTCGTTCGGCCAGTCTTCGGGCGTCGTCGCCTCGGCCTTCCCGACCGAGCACCGCTATGTCGGCTCGGCGCTCACGAGCGACCTTGCCTGGCTGTTCGGCGCCGGCTTCGCCCCGCTGGCGGCGCTGCTGCTGTCGGCCAACTTCGGCCTGATCGCCTCGGGCGCCTACTTGCTCTCGGGCGCGCTGGCGACGCTGATCGCACTCTGGCTCAACAAGGGCCTCGCCAGCCGCAACTGATCGGCGGCAACGCTGGCAGATTCGAGGGGGCGCTTCGGCGCCCCCTTTTTTATGCATTTTCTCCCGGTGCGGCAAAGAGAGGCGAATCGCGACATTCCAGTCGCTTGAGCAAGTTTGATCACCTGTTCAAATAACGCCCCGCCGTAGTTTTACAGAAATGAGGCCATTTCATTTGACAATCTGCGACGCTCCCTCGCACCCATAGGCATAAGAAAAGTTTATAAAAACTGGAGGGAGAGTTCATGCGCGCTTACAAGCAGCTTCTGTTGGGATCGGTGGGCCTGTTGGGGATGAGCACCCCCGCACTGGCACAGGACCAGCAGCAGCCGGCAGCCGCCGAGGCCGCCGCAAACGAGGCCAGCAACGTCATCATCGTTACCGCGCGTCGCCGCGACGAAGATGTGCAGGACGTGCCGGCGGTGATCGACACGGTAACGGCCGATGACCTCTCCAAGCTCAGCATGCGTGACTTCAAGGAAGTCTCCACGCTAGCACCGGGCCTCCAGCTCGAAACCAATGCCAACGGCATTGGCGGCAGCGCCAAGATGCGCGGCGTCAACTTCGACGTGAACGCCAGCGGCAACAACCCCACCGTCGAATTCTACATGAACGACGCGCCGATCACGGCCGGCGTCATTCTTCAGCAGATGTACGACATCGGCCAGATCGAAGTGCTGCGCGGTCCCCAGGGCACCCTGCGCGGCCGCGCGTCCCCCTCGGGCTCGATCACGATCACCGCGAAGAAGCCGGATCTCTATTCGTACGGCGGCTTCATGGACATGACCGCGAACGACATCGGCACGATCAACGCCAAGGCCGCGCTCAATATCCCGATTGTCGAGGGCATTGCCGCGATCCGCGCCGCCGGCGTCTGGGACGAGAACGAGGGCGACCGCGTCCACTCGATCTACAACAATCCCGATCCGTTCGGCCGGACCAAGAGCGGCCGTCTGTCGGGCCTTATCATGCCGAGCGATTGGCTGCGGTTCGAAGGCATGTACCAGCGGATCGACTTCACCGGCCGCACCTACGACCAGGTCGCCTCGTTCTCCGAGGTCAATCCCGACGCCGATCCGAGCCCGGTGGACATCCGCACCAAGGATCGCCTGTCGATCCAGCAGGCTCCGCGCGATATCCGCCAGATCTTCAACATCTACAACTGGCGCGCCGAAGCAAGCCACTGGGGCCAGCGCCTGATCTATCAGGGTCAGCATTACACCCAGAACATCCACTCGACCGACAACGTCGACGACGGCAATTTCTTCGACGGCGACATCAACCAGATCAGCCACACCAAGTCGACCTCGGGATCGCATGAAGTCCGCCTGCAGAACGACGAGCGGCTGTTCGGCATGCTCGATTATGTCGTCGGCTTCTTCGATGCCACCAACAATCCCGATACCGTGCTGAGCAGCCCGACGCCGGTCCGACTGCCCGATGCACTCGGCGGCGGTATTGCCCAGATCGTCAACACGGCTGTCGAGAGCAAGGGCAAGTCGCACGAACAGTCGATCTTCGGCAACCTGACCGCGCATATCGGCGATCTCGAAATCGCCGGCGGCGCACGCCATATCGACTATACGAACCGGGGCATCCTGCTGGTTGGCGGGACCGCCATTTCCGACCGTACGCAGCATGAGAAGCAGTGGATCTACAGCGGCTCGGTGAAGTACAACTTCACGCACGACCTGATGGTCTATGCTTCGACCGGCAGTTCTTGGCGTCCGGGCATCGACGTGGTGGGTGACTTCAACATTGCCCCGTCCGACCTCGAAAACTCGTTCCTGCACCTGCCGGCGGAAACCTCGAAGTCCTATGAAGTCGGCTTCAAGTCGACGATGCTGGACGGCCAGCTGCGCTTCAACCTCACCGGCTACCACCAGAAGTTCAAGAACTTTCCCTTCCGTGCACCGGGTTCGGGCGTCTATTACATCAACACCGTTGCCGTGCGTGACGCGCTGGGCAACGTAACCAGCACGGCGCAGCAGGTCGGCCAGTTCAACTTCGTCGGCGCTGTTCCGGTGGAGGTCAACGGTGTCGAGGGCGACGTCTCCTACACGATCCTGAAGGGCTGGGATCTCAGCGCCGCAGCCAGCTATTCGATGGGCAAGATCAAGAACGGCACGGTGCCCTGTACCGACCTCAATCGCGACGGTGTTCCCGATTCGATCACCAGCGCACCCAGCCTGCAGCAGATGGTGGCGGCCGTCGGTTCGGACAATATCGCGTCCTGCCAGGTCAATCAGCGTTCCGGGTTCATGGCGCCGTTCAGCGCGACCGTGCAGAGCGAATACACCTTCCCGGTCATCAACGGCGGCAATGCCTATATTCGCGGCCTGCTGACCTACTATGGCAAGTCGCAGGTCGATCCGACCAACCCCTATGACGATGTGAGCGACTATGCTCTGGTCAACCTCTTCGCCGGCCTGCGTTCCGACGACGGGGCCTGGGAAATTGGCCTCTATGCGAAGAACGTCTTCGACACCACGAAGACGCTTACTCGCACGACGCCGTTGTCCACCAGCTATCAGCAGCTCGCCTGGGGCGGACAGTTCGATCCGAGCACCGGCCGCCCGGTCTTCACCGGTTCGTCGGGTGCGAACTACACCAGCACCTATACCGGCGTGACCACCACCGCGCCGCGCGAATTCGGTATCAACGTGCGCTACGCCTTCGGCTCGCGCTGATAACCGGAAACGGACACGAAAAGGGGCGGCAAGGCACATGCCTTGCCGCCCCTTTCTGTTTGTGCGGAAGCCGGGAAGATCAGGTCTTCTGCCAGTTCCCGCCCAGCGCGCGGAACAGGTCCACTTGCGCGAAAGCCACCGCACGGGTTGCCGCCGCGTAGTCGGCGTCCGCACTGGCCAGCGTGCGCTGCGCATCGAGCACGTCGAGCGCGTCGATCTGCCCCCTGCTCTGCCGCGCCATGCCGACATCGGCGGCCCGCTGCGCCGCATCGCGCGCAGCGGCGAGCCGGTCCTTGCGCAGCAGCGCGTTGCGATAGGCCGAAAGCGCCGTCTCGGTCTCTTCCAGCGCGCGCAGCACGGTGCCGTCGAAAGTCGCGAGATCGGCCTTGGCATCGGCTCGCGCCCCGCCGATCCGCGAGCGGATCGCTTCCTGATTGGGGAATGCCCACGAGATCATCGGCCCCACCAGCCAGCGCAGCGGCCCGCCACCGAAGATGTCGGTCGCGCCCAGCGCCGTAGTACCGATCGAGCCGCCCAGCGTGATCTTCGGATAGAGATCCGCCGTGGCCACGCCGATCCGGGCGGTGTCCCCGGCAAGGCGGCGTTCGGCCGCCTTCACGTCCGGACGACGCGCCAGTAGCGCGCGGCCATCGCCCACCGGGATCGGTTGGCCGACATCGGGCGTGGTGGTCCGCTCGCGCACCGAAGCGGGCAAGTCCTGCGGCGTCCGCCCCGTCAACGTGGCGAGCCGGAACAGCGCCGCATCGCGGGTGGCCTCAAGGCTCGGGATCGCCGCAGCCTGCTGCTCGCGCAGCTGGGTCACGCGGATCACGTCCAGCTTCTGGTTGAGGCCGCGCTCGAAGCGGGCATTGGTGATCCGCTCGGACTTGTCGAGCAGCGCCACGGTATCCTGCGCCACCGCGATCTGCTCGGCCGCGCTGGTGGCATCGACATAGGCGCGCACGGTATCGGCAACGACTGTCACCCGCACCGCGTCGGCATCCTCCCGTGCGGCGCCGAGATCGGCGCGCGAGGCCTCGATCCCGCGCTTGACGCGGCCGAACAGGTCCAGTTCGTAACCGACCGAGAATTCGCCATCGACCGTACGGCCCTGCCGGTCGGCACCTGGCAGGACCTGGCTTTCCGAAACCCGGCCATATGTCGCGCTGGCGTCGATGCCGGTCTGCGGCAGGGCCTGCGACTTCGATCCGCGCAAGTTGGCGCGTGCCCGCTCGATCCGGGCCACCGCCACGCGCACGTCGGTATTGGCGGCGAGCGCATCGGTGACGAGCCCATTCAGTACGGGATCGTTGTAGAGCCGCCACCAGTTGTCGTCCGGCCCGGCGGTCGACACTTCGGCGGACTGGACGCCCGTGAAGGGCGCCCCCGCCGTAGCCGGCGGCGTCGGCGCAACATAGTTGGGTCCGACGGCGCAGGCCGAGAGGCTGGACGCGGCAAGAAGTGCCGCGGCCAAGGTTTTGATATTCATGGACATCATCCGTCCTTTCATTCCGCCGGGATCACCGCGTGGCTCTCGTGGTGCGGTTCTGCGGGCTTGCGCCGGAGAGCCGCCGCGAGCTTGCGGCAGACGACGTAGAAGGTGGGCGTGAACAGCAGGCCGAAGGCAGTAACGCCAGCCATGCCGAAGAACACCGCCGTACCCAGCGCCTGCCGAAGCTCGGCGCCAGCCCCTGTCGCAATCACCAGCGGCACCGCGCCGAGGATGAAGGCGAACGAGGTCATCAGGATCGGGCGCAGGCGGGTGCGGGCCGCGTAGACGGCTGCTTCCACCGGCGAGTATCCCCGCTCCTCTTCGGCCTGCTTGGCGAACTCGACCACAAGGATCGCGTTCTTGGCGGCAAGGGCAATCAGCACGACCAGACCGATCTGCGTGAGGATGTTGTTGTCCATCCCGCGCAAGTTCACGCCCAGCATGGCCGCGAACAGACACATCGGCACGATCAGGATGATCGACAGCGGCAGGGTCAGGCTCTCGTACTGGGCAGCCAAGACCAGGAAGACGAACAGCACCGCCATGCCGAAGACGATTCCGGCCGTGTTGCCCGCAGTGGCCTGCTGATAGGCGATACCCGTCCACTCATGGCCGTAGCCCGAGGGGAGCGTTTCGTCCGCCACCTTCTCCATCGTCGCCAGCGACTGGCCCGAGGAATAGCCCTTGCCATAGCTGCCGTCGATTTCCACCGCCGGGTGCAGGTTGTAGCGCACCACGCGGTAGGGTCCGGTCTCGTCCTTGAAGGTCGCGACCGAGCCGACCGGCACCATCGCACCCGAGTCCGAACGGGCCTTGAGGTTGGCGATATCCGCGGTCGATCCGCGATAAGGCGCATCGGCCTGCGCGGTGACGCGATAGGTACGACCCAAGAGGTTGAAGTCGTTGATGTAGGACGAACCGAGGTAGACCTGCATCGCTTCGAAGATCTTGGACGGAGAAACGCCCAGCATGTCTGCCTTGCGGCGGTCCACGTCGGCATAGACACGCGGGGTGTTCATGCTGAACAGGGTGTAGACCTGCTGAAGCTGCGGCTGCTCGTTGGCCTGCGCGATCAGGGCGCCGGCTGCCTTCTGGAGTTCACCCAGACCACGGCCTTCCTTGTCCTCCACGATCATGCGGTAACCGCCCGGGGGGACGATGCCGTTGATGGTCGGCGGCGGGATCAACAGGACTTGCGCCTTGTCGTAGCCCTTCAAGGCTTCGTGCGCCTGCGCCATGATGCCTTCATAGGTGACGCCGAGTTGCTTGCGCTCCTCGAAGCTCTTGAAGGGGAAGTAGATGGCGGCGGCATCGGGCGCTGCGGTCTGCGACGGGCCGTGGAAGCCCGCGAACATCACCGCACCGCGCAGGCCCTTGATGGGCAGCAGGCGCTTGGCGACTTCCTGCGACACGGCGTCCGTGCGGCTGAGCGACGAGCCCGGCGGCAGGAAGATCGCGGCGAGGAAGTAACCCTGGTCCTGCTGCGGGATGAAGCCGGTCGGCGTCGCCCAGAACATGCCCACGGTGGCGGCGATGAGGGCGGCGTAGGTCGCCATCATCTTCGCCGGGCGCTTCACCAGCTTGAGCGTCAATTGCGCATAGCGCTCGCTCAACCGTTCGAAGCCGTGGTTAAACTTGTCCGCCGCGCCTTGCAGCGTCCGCTTCCAGCGGGGCGCATCGGCGGGAAGGCCATGCTTTTCCCGCAGCAGCAACGCGGCAAGAGCGGGCGAGAGCGTGAGCGAGAGCAGCAGCGAGATCGCGGTCGCCGTGGTGATGGTGACGGCGAACTGCTTGTAGAACTGCCCCGACATGCCGGTGATGAACAGCGTCGGCACGAACACCGCGCAGAGCACGAGGACGATGGCGATCAGCGCGCCGGTCACCTCGTCCATCGAGCGCCGGGCGGCCTCGATCGGCTTCATGCCTTCTTCGATATAGCGTTCGACGTTCTCGACCACGACGATGGCGTCGTCGACGACGATACCGATGGCGAGGACAAGGCCGAACAGGGAGAGGTTGTTGAGTGAGTAGCCGACGGCCGCGAGCATGATCGCAGTGCCGACCAGCGACACGGGGATCGCGATGATCGGAATCACCGCCGCGCGCCAGTTCTGGAGGAAGACGAGGATGACGAGCACGACCAGGATCACCGCCTCGAACAGCGTGTGATAGACCGCGTCGATCGACTGGCCGATGAATTCGGTGGGGTTGTAGATCACCGAATATTCCAGGCCCTTCGGGAAGGACTTGGCGACATCGTCCATCTCGGCGCGCACGGCCTTGGCGGCGTCGAGCGCGTTCGAGCCCGGGCGCTGCAGCACCGCGATCACCACGGTGGGCTTGCCCGAAAGGTAGGTGTTGGTGGTGTAGTCCTGCGCGCCCAGTTCGACACGCGCGACGTCGCGCACGCGGACCTGACGGCCATCGGCGTCGGTCCGCACGACGATATCGGCGAACTGCTCGGGCGTGTTCAGGCGGCCCTGCATCTCGACGCCGACCTGGTAGGCATTGCCTCGATCGAACGGCGGCGCGCCGATCGAGCCGGACGAAACCTGCACGTTCTGCGCCTTCAGCGCGTCCACGATCTCACCCGCCGTCAGGTTCATGGCGGCGGCCTTGTTGGGATCGATCCAGATGCGCATGCCGTAATCGCGCGAGCCGAACAGCTGCACGTCGCCCACGCCGTCAAGGCGCGCAAGGCGGTCCTTCACCTGCGTGAGCGCGTAGTTCGACAGATAGTCGCGGCTTAGCGACCCATCGGGCGATTGCAGGTTCACGACCATCAGGAAGTCTGGCGAGGTCTTGCGGGTGACGACGCCCATGGCGCGCACCGCTTCGGGAAGGCGCGGTTCGGCCACGGCGACGCGGTTCTGCACCAGAACCTGCGCGGCATCGAGGTCGGCACCGATCTTGAAGGTAACGGTGATCGTCACCTTGCCGTCGCCGGTGGACTGCGAGGACATGTAGAGCATGTTGTCGACGCCGTTGATCTCCTGCTCGATGGGAGCAGCCACGGTGTCGGCAACGGTTTCGGCGGAAGCGCCGGGATATTGGGCGGTCACCGTCACCGTCGGGGGGACGATGTCGGGATACTGGCTGACCGGCAGGCCGAAGAACGCAAGCGCACCCACCACGGTGATGAGCACCGCGATGACGCCTGCGAAGATCGGCCGGTCGATGAAGAACCGGGAAAATCGCATGGGAATGTGCCCCTCTCACGGGGAGCGGTCACGGAATGGACCGCCCCCCGATGGGTGGATCAATGGGCGATGGTGGCCTGCGCCGCTGCGGGCGTATCTGGGCCGGAAACGGCCGAAGCCGCATGCGCGTCGGGCGCAATCTGGCCGCGACGGATATTCACCTTGGCGCCGGCAACAGCAGCCTGATAGTTGGAAATGATCACGCGGTCCGTGGGCGTGAGGCCCGTGCGGATCACGCGCAACCCGTCCACCAGCGGGCCGAGTTCGACCGGCTTGGCGGCAACGGTGCCGTCCTTGCCGACCGTCAGCACCACCTTGCGGGCCTGATCGGACTGGATCGCATCATCGGGCACCAGCATGGCCTTGACCGTGCCGCCTTCGGCCAGACGCATGTTGCCGAACATGCCCGGGGTCAGGAAACCGTCCTTGTTGTCGAGCACGGCGCGCACGCGGATCGTGCCCGAACGCGGGTCGAGCCCGTTGTCGGTGAAGTCCAGCTTGCCGTTCCAGCGATAGTCGGCCTCGTCCTGAAGGCGGACCTGCACGCTGGCGGCGTCCTTGTGCTCGGCCTTTTCGCGCTGGGTCTTGAGGAACAGCGCTTCGGATGCGTCGAACGTGAAGTAGATCGGGCTGACCGCATTGATCGTGGTCAGCAGGCTGGCGCCGGTGCCGTTCTCACCCGAGACGAGGTTGCCCACGTCCACGCGGCGGTCCGAGATGCGGCCCGCGATCGGGGCACGCACGGTGGAGAATTCGACATCCAGCGACCGCTGGCTGACGCGGGCCTGCGCGGCGGCAAGCTGCGCGCTGGCGGCGCGAACCTTGGCGCTGAGCTGGTCCACTTCGCTGGCGGCCATCGCCTCGTCACCCTTCAATCCGGCGACGCGGGCATAGTCCGAACGGGCGAGCGCCAGCGCGCTCTGCGCCGAAGCCACGTCCGCCTGCGCTTCGGCAAGCGAGGCGCGATAGGGACGCGGATCGATCACGAAGAGCGGCTGCCCGGCCTGCACGTAGTCGCCGTCGCGGAACAGGATCTGGGTGACCGCGCCCGAGACGCGCGGGCGCACTTCCACCGTCTTGCTGGGCGCGAAGCGGCCAACATAGTCGTCCCATTCGGTCACGTCCTTGACCAGCGGATTGGCGGCCTGCACCAGCGCGGGCGGCATCGGCGCGGCGTCGGCGGGGGCTTCATGGAAGACTTTCCACCCCAGCCCCGCCACCGCGACGACGGCGATCGCGCCGATCGCGACATGGCGCCCGCGCCATCGCTTTCGGCGGGTTTCGCCGCCAAACGGCAGGATCTCGGCCGTTTCTTCGAGTTTTACGGGAAAATTCACGCAGCAAGTCTCCGGACCGGGGCGCGCAGGCGCCCGATGAAATCGATCACCGCACCGACCTTGGCTTCGCTGTGGCCGGCGGCCTGCGCCTCGCGAATGGCCGAGACGGGCAGCGTGTAGCCATGATGCCAGGCCTTCACGGCCAGCTGGCGCAGCGCCTCAAGCTGCTCGTTGGCGAGCATCTTCGAAGGCGGGGTCGGCCCGAAAACGAGACGGGCAAGCCACTTGCGTTCGCGCGGCGGGATGAGGCTCTGAAGCCCGTCTTCGCGCGCCAGCTCGACAACGCGGCGTTCGAGCCGGCTCAGCTGGTCGCCGAAAAGCGAGGCGACAGGGTTGGAATTTGCAACGGGCAGCGCCGGATGCGCTGCATCGGAGAAGTCGATGAAGGCCATGTCTGTGCTCCCTGAAAGGAACCGACGCGCGCCCCGGGACAGGAGGGGGAGGTAAGGGCGCGCGCCGGCGGGCTCCGGCGCAAGGGGCACCGGAAAGTCTTGGGTGCAGACCGGCATCGCACGGAAACAGGGTTCCGCCACGTCGGCTGCTTTCGGTTTTTTCTATGGAGCCGTCCGCGGGGGGTCGGGCGGCGCCGGGGGAGGAACTCCGGCCCCGTGCTCCCGTCTAAACGGCGAGTCGGTCATGCCCTCGTTCTGTACCGATTGGTATATATAGCGGTACAGAAATCGTCAAGCAGTTTTCTGTACCGCTCGGTAAAATTAGGTGCAACGCAGCAATTTCAAGGGCGTGAACGGTGAATGAATAAAATTTTATCCGCCGTTCAGGCTGGAAATCCGCTTTCTGCGGATTTCGGCGCCGCCGCTGTCGTCAAAATCCGCTCGAAGCGGATTTTCAGGCTTACGCCCTACTTGCCGGGCCACATGGTCAGGAAGGTATCGACCACGCTTTTCGCTTCCTGCACGCAAGCACCGCCCTGGGCCTTGACCGACATGCCCTGAAGCACCGTCATGAGGCAGTGCGCCAGCGCGCGGGGATCGATGGTCTCGGGCAAGTCGCCCTCGCCCTTGGCGCGTTCGAAGCGCTGGATCAGCGACTCTTCGGTCGCAAGCCGGCGGGCCGCGATGAAATCGCGGATGGAGGCATCCTCCATCGTGCAGGCCACGGTCGAAATCACGCTGAGGCAGCCGTGCGGGTCGGTACCGTTGCCGCCGCAGTGAGTCGCGACCGCACCATTCAGCAGCCGCTCGGCCACGCCGCGCGCGGTCGGCGCTTCCAGCGCCTTGCCCACATAGGCCATCTTGTCGCGCTCGTAGAGGTCCAGCGCCTTCTTGAAGAGCGCTTCCTTGTTGCCGAAACAGGCATAGAGGCTGGGCTTGGTTATACCCATCGCCTCAGTGAGTTCCGCCATCGAGGCGCTTTCATAGCCGCGCTCCCAGAACACGCGCAGCGCAGCGGTCAAAGCCTGTTCAGGATCGAATTCACGCGGGCGGCCACGAGGGGCGGCAATGGAGTCGGAACATTTCATACCGGTCGGTATATAGTTATCCACACCCACCGCGTCCAGTGGCGTTGCGAGCCAGCGTGAAGCATAGCCCGGTAAAATCCACTGCGGGAGGCATGGGGCAACCCTTCCTTACAAATGGTCCAGCGGCAGCGCCGTGGTGAACTTGATCTCCGAAAGCGCGACCATCGAATTGATTTCCTGCACGCCGGGAACCTGCGACAGCTTCTCGAAGAAGAAGCGCTCGTAGGCCTCGATATCCTCGGTGACAATCCGCAGCATGAAATCGACCGCGCCCATCAGCACGAAACAATCGAGCACCTCGGGAAAGGCGTTCATGGCATCGGCGAACTGCGACAGGTTGGCGCGGCCATGCGCGGTCAGCTTCACTTGCGCGAAGACTTGCGCGCGCAGCCCGATCTTGCGCCGATCGAGCACGCAGACCTCGCTGCGGATATAGCCTTCGTCCTTCAACCGCTGGATCCGCCGCCAGCACGGCGCCTGCGAAAGCCCGATCTCCTGCGCGATGTCCGCCGAGGACCGCGAGGCGTCCACCTGAAGGATCGCGAGAATCTTCTTTTCGAACTCGTCGAGGCCGGATGTCATATTCAATTCCAAAATTAGGCAAACGCGGAATGGATCATTCCAGTCGTAGCCCATATCCGTCGAAATTCGCAATTTTTATCACGCCGAACCCTGCTATTTCGAAGGCTCTTCCGAAGATGGGCTCCCCCGAAGCGAGGATGAAGACGAAATGGTGAACACGGTGGATAGCGAACTGGTCGAACAGTTCGTGGTAATCGACGACCCCGAAAGCGGCGCGAAGGGCGTGATTGCCATTCATTCCACTTCGCTTGGCCCGGCGGCCGGCGGCTGCCGTTTCTGGAGCTATGCCGATCAAGATGCGCTGGCGACCGACGCTCTGCGTCTTGCCCGCGGCATGACCTACAAGAACGCCATTGCCGGCCTGCCCTTCGGCGGCGGCAAGGCCGTGCTTCAGCGTCCCGAAGGTGCGTTCGATCGCGCCGCCATGTTCCGCGCGTTTGGCCGCGCCGTCGAGAAGCTGGGCGGCCAGTACGTGACGGCGGAAGACGTCGGCACCACCATCGCCGACATGCGCGCCATTGCCGAGGAAACCCGCCACGTCGCCGGTCTCGACAAGAAGCCGGGCTTTGCCGGTGGCGACCCCTCGCCCTGGACCGCGCTGGGCATCTTCAAGTCGATGCAGGCCACCTCGCGCGTGACTTTCGGTTCGGACGTGCGCGGGCTGACCGTGGCGCTTCAGGGTACCGGCAATGTCGGTTCGCACCTTGCCGAACTGCTGCATGAGGCCGGTGCCAAGCTGGTTCTCGCCGACGCCGATCCGGCTCGTGCCGAAGCGCTTGCTGCCAGGTTCGGTGGCCGTGTCGTCTCCGCCGACGAGATTCTGGCGGCCGAGGCCGAAATCTTCGCCCCCTGCGCGCTGGGCGCGGTGCTTAATCAGGCGAGCATCCCCACCCTGCGCGCCCGCCTCGTCTGCGGCGGCGCCAACAACCAGCTGGCCACCGAGCAGGATGGCGAGCGTCTGGCCGCGCGCGGCATCGCTTATGCGCCGGACTATGTGGTCAACGCGGGCGGCATCATCAATGTGGTGGCCGAATACCTCGGCGAAACCGAAGACCAGGTTGGTGGCCGTATCGACCTGATCGCCGAGCGTCTGGGTGAGATCCTCGCCAATGCCGAGAGCGAAGGTCGTCCGAGCCATGTCGTCGCTGACGAGATGGCGCAGAAGCTGGTTGCTCGCGGGCGTCTGGTCGAAGCGTAAGTTGGAGTTGGGGCGGGGTCAGGTACCCTGCCCCCTCACCTTTCGCTTTTGAATGGTGAACTACAGTTCGTCATTGCGAGCGTAGCGAAGCAATCCAGGGGCGGTCGGTGCCGCACTGGATTGCTTCGCTACGCTCGCAATGACGATTCAAAGTGAAGTCATCCCGCACCGACATACACTCCGTCGCCCCCGCGAAGGCGGGGGCCCCGCTTCCTTTCTCCCCGCCGCCAAGAACAAGCGGGATCCCCGCCTAGGCGGGGATGACGGGGTGGGTGGTGTGAGGTTGAGGATAGTTTGGCAGGGCAATTGCAGCCCTACCGCTTAGCCCTGCGCTTCGCCGACGGTCCAGTAACCGGACGAGCGCAGCCAACCCAGCGGATGGCCCATCTCATCGGTCAGCTTGGCGCGAATGGCCTGCGCCACCGCCGCTTCCGCCGCGATCCACGCATAGCCCTCGCCGTCCGGCAGCCCGGCATCGCCCAGCGCGGCAAGCAACGGCGCGGCGTCTTCGCCGTGGCCGTCATGCTCCACCCAGACCCAGCTCAGCCCTTCCCGCTCGGCAACCGGCGCACGCTCGATCCCGGGTGCGACCGAGACCAGGGCGGTGACGGGAACGCCAGGGCGCAGTTCCTCGATGCGGCGACAAAACTGCGGGATCGCGGTCTCGTCACCGACCAACAGATACCAATCGAAATCGTCGGTCACTACCGCCGAACCACGCGGGCCGCCGATGTTGAGCACGTCGCCGGGCTTGGCTG
Source organism: Novosphingobium sp. BL-S-33 (assembly GCF_056857025.1). Lineage (NCBI taxonomy): Bacteria > Pseudomonadati > Pseudomonadota > Alphaproteobacteria > Sphingomonadales > Sphingomonadaceae > Novosphingobium > Novosphingobium sp. BL-S-33. The sequence goes on from NZ_CM166474.1 coordinate 94,577, forward strand.
CCTTGGCCCATGCCGTGGCGGGACCAGCCGGTTCGTGCAGCGCGAAATCGATGGCGAGTGTACGCGCGGCCGTATCGAACAGGCGCGGCGTATAGTCGCGCATCTCCGGTTTTTCATCAGGGCCGGCGCCCTCGACGGCGAAGAACAGCTTGATATGGTCATCAGGCGATCCGCTTTCGAAATCGGCGAGATCGTCGCCCTCCAGCCAGACCCGCAGCATGGCCGAGCCCAAAGGCTCGACCCGGCTCACTGTAAGGCGGCGTCGCCGGATATCCCGGCGCACGCGTTGAACCGAATGGCGGGCGGGCTGTTCTTCGCTCAGGGTCAGGCTCCGAGGCTTGCCGTCACGTCGTCGAATAGCTGGTCGACAGTGATCTTGTGGGGGATGATCTTCTGCTCGAAGGCCCAGTCGATGGCAAGTTCGATCCCCTTGCGATTGGCCTCAAGGCCGACCGGTGGGAACGGATCGGGCAAACCGCCTTCGGTAAGATCGCGGCTCTCGACTACCATGCGGTAGAGTTCGCGCACCACGTCGGGGCGGGTCTTGGTCAGGTCCTGATGCACCACGAACATGTGGTTGATCGGCACCACGCCTTCGCGCGCGAACCAGTCCTTGGCGGCATTGAAGGGATCGGGGATCAGCCGTTCCACGCGCGGGTCCTTGGGCAGATCGACGCCCTGCAAGGTCGCCGCCAGTTCACCGTCCAGCATCATCTGGCCGATGTCCGAACCCTTGGGCAGGCGCACGCAGTTTGCGGGGTCGGTGTATTCGAGGAGGTGGCCGTCGCCCACGGTCATCCACGTCACCTTGTCGAGATCGACGCCGTATTCATGCTGAAGCACGCCGCGCACCCAGAGGCCGGTGGTCTGCGCATAGGTGCGCACGCCGACCTGCTTGCCCTCGATATCCTTGGGGTCGAGATGGCCCAGCTCGCGGTTGAAGCCCGCGCAGTGGTGCTGGAAACGGCCCGAGATCGGCACCGGCAGCAGCACGAACGGCTTGCCGTAGATCTTCGCCTGAAGGCAGGTGACGATCGCCAGTTCGCCGCAATCGAAGGCGTTCTCACGCAGCATGGCCTTGAAGCCGTTGTGCGCCTTTTCCGGCCCGCAGAAATCGAGGGCAACGATATCGGACGAGACGCGCCCGTCCTTCAGCGCCTTGGTCTGCGGATAGTCCTGTACGTTGGCCTTTAACGTCAGCACGTCGGTCATGGTCATGGTGTTCCTTCTCCCGATCAGTAGAGCTTGACTTCGATCAGGCAGGGGCCGTCCATCTCCGTGGAGCGGGCCATCGCCTTGTGGAAGTCCTCGGCATTGTCGACCTGCACGCCGGGCACGCCCATGGACTTCGCCATGGCAACCCAGTCGATGGTCGGACGGTCGATATCGATCATCGCCATGGCCTGCGGGCCGGGCTGCTGCCCCGCTCCCATGTTCGTGTATTCGGCCTTGAGGATCGCGTACTGGTTGTTCGCGAAGATGATCGTGGTGATCGGCAGCCCTTCGCGCGCCTGCGTCCAGAGCGACTGGATCGTGTACATGGCCGAGCCATCGCCCACCATGCAGAAGGTCCGCCGATCCGGGCAGGCCATCGCGGCGCCCGTGGCGACGGGGGTGCCGTAGCCGATCGAACCGCCCATGTTGTTGATCAGGTCGTGCGGACGCGCGCCCATCGTCAGGCCCATGGTCTGGCGGCCGGTGGTCAGCGATTCATCGACGAGGATCGCGTTGTCCGGCAGCGCGGCGGACAGAGCCTGCGCGATGCTTTCAGGATTGAGCGCGCCACTGGGCGCCGCTGCCTCGATCCGTTCCTGCACCAGCGGCGCGGTACCCTTCAGGCCCAGCGCGTCGATCAGCATTTCGAGGCCGAGCGCGCTGTCCTCATCATCGGCGACCAGCGAGTGGACCACGGTGCCCGGTGCCTTCAGCAGGCTGGGCTTGTCCGGATAGGCGAAGAACGCGACGGGTTCCTTGGTCTCCAGCGTGACTATGTGCTTGAAGTCCTTGAGGAAGGCCTGCCCCAGTGGCACTGCGTAGGGAATGCGCTCCAGCGGCGTGCGCCCCGCACCGCGCTCGATGCGTGCGGTGAAGAACTGCGAGCCGAGGCGGCAACCGGTGCCGGCCGCGACCACGCCGGCGAGGTCCAGCGCACGGCCGCGCGTGGCCTTGTTGCCGAGGATCAGCAGCGTGGGCTCGCCCGAGCGGAGCACCTTGGCCACTTCATCCACGCGCGCCTGATCGGGCGCGGGACGAGCGCGGGTCAGACCCTGCGGCACGACCGCCGTGCCCGCGTCCTTCCACGCGGTGTCGCCCGGCAGGATCAGCGTGGCGATCTGGCCGGGATGCTCGCTGGCCTTGGCGCAGGCGGTGGCCGTGTCCCAGGCGATGGTCGTCGCAGACTCGGCACGGCGCACCCAGTGGCTGAGCGGACGGGCCAGCCCTTCGATGTCGGAGGTGAGCGGCGGATCGTACTTCAGGTGCGATGCCGAATGCTCGCCGACGATGTTGACCATGCCGGACGAGGCGCGCTTGGCGTTGTGGATGTTGGACAGGCCGTTGGCGAGGCCCGGCCCCAGATGCAGCAGGGTCGATGCCGGCACGTCCTTCATCCGGTACCAGCCATCCGCTGCGCCGGTGCAGACGCCTTCGTAAAGGCACAGCACGGACTTCATGCGCGGATTGTCGAGCGCCGCCAGGAAGTGCATTTCCGAGGTGCCGGGGTTCGCGAAGCAAACCTCCACACCATTGTCGACCAGCGTGTTGACGAGGGTTTCTGCGCCATTGGCCATGATCAGTATCCCGCCAGTTCGCGGCCCTGACCGACCACGCCATAGCTGCGCGTCGGCGCGGACATCAGGAAGCGGTAGCCCTCGCCAATCAGGCGCTCGACATTCTTGGCATTGGTGTGCGGGTTGCCGACGACGACGTCGTGCTTCTTGCAGACCTCGACGATCTTGTTCATCGCGCTCACCACTTCGGGGTGATCGTACTGGCGCGGATAGCCCAGCGCCTGGCTGAGATCGCCCTCACCGATCAGCACGAGGCCGATGCCGGGTACGTTGGCGAGAATGTCGTCGAGGTTTTCGATCGCCTCGGGGCTCTCGCACATCATGCCCACCAGCAACTCGCCATGCGGCGCCAGCGGCCAAACATCGGCCTTGGCGTAGTATTCCGGCTGCGACAGGCCCCAATAGCGCGCGGCCGTGGCCGGACCGTCGCCGCGAATGCCCTTGGGCTCGTAGAGCGCGGCACCGGTCGGCTTCGCATAGCGGGCGGAGGCGACCATATTGTAGGCCTGCTCCACCGTCGAAACGTGCGGGGTGATCACGCCATAGACGCCGCGATCCAGCACCTGCTTGGCCTGGAACTGGTTCATCTCGCCGCCATTCGCCGGAATGCGCGCGATGGGGGTGACCGAAGGCGCGACCGAACCGCTTTCGGCGATCTTCTTGCGGTTGAGCATGTACTGGAGCGCGTCGCCCAGCGCGGCGACGTCGTAAGGGTTGTGCTCCATCTCGAAGACAATGCCGTCATAGGGGGCATCGGTCAGTTCCTGCGCGGTCAGCTTGTCGACCTTCGAGAAGCAGGTGAAAGCGGGCTTGCCGGCTTCGAGAGCGCGGATGATGCCGTTGAGGCGCGTCTGGGTCATTGCTTGGATCTTTCCTTTCGGGCTTGCTCTGCCCGTACCTCGTCCCGGGCGACATCGCGCGATTGATCCGGCGACCGCCGCCATCGAAAAACCGGCAGGTCCGTTTTGAAACCTGCCCGGGAGAGATCCCTCACTCTCCCTTCAGCCTGCGGGAAAAAGCTCCCACGGCTCAATAAACCAGTCCGTCATCCCCGCGAAGGCGGGGATCCCGCTTCTCTTGCGGCATACGAGAGGTCGCAGAGGCAAGCGGGGCCCCCGCCTCCGCGGGGGCGACGATGCATGAGTGCACGACGCTCGATGGATGGAGGCGCCGGTAAACCCCGGTTCTACTCCTCCGGCTGCCAGTACATGAAGCCCATGCCCTCGCCCGTACCGGCCTCGGTGCGCCAACAGGGCACGTAGTCCACCAGAGTCATCTTCGCGCCGGTGTGCTGGAGGGCCATCATCACGATCGAGTAGATCTTCACCTCGCTCGTGCCCGACTGGTAATAGCCGTCCGGGATCGCCGCGAGGCCCTCGTAGTCATAGCTCGCCAGCTTCTCCATCACGTCGCGGTCGAACTCCTCGTCGTTGACGAAGTGCGACAGGCCGCCGCTGGCGATCACCGCCACGCGCACGTCTTCCGGCCAGGCCTCGATCGCCTCGCGCAGCACGCGACCGAATTCGATGCAGCGCGCCATCGAAGGCTGCGTCGGCGGGTAGAACAGGTTGAACAGCACCGGCACATGGCGCGGCACATCGTCGCCCATGATCTGGTGATAGACGAAGCTATAGGCATGCGGGACCACCGGATAATCCGGCGCGTAGCCCTGCCGCGATTCCATCCAGGTGTTCTGCGGCCATTTCTGCAGATCGTTGAGGTCGAAGTTCTGCTCCTGGAACGTCTTGATCAGGTACGTCGCGAAGTCCGGATAGGCCTGATGCACGACATGATGGTCGGGCGCATAGACCGGGCGCTGCGGCGGGCCATTGTGCACGTCCTCGCCGGTGTAGATGGTGATCGAGGGCGACTGGTCGGGCCAGATTTCCTTCTGATCCTTACCCAGCACGATGGCGACATCGACCTTGGCGCGCTTGTAAGCCTCGGCCATCTCGTCCAGCGCGGCGCGGCAGCGGGTGGCGCGTGTCGTGCGCTCCTCAAGCGTCAGGAACGGGGCGAAAGCGGCGCCGCGTTCGGCTTCCAGTTCCGGGTAGGTCCAGGTGCGGTTGCGGTACCAGAGTTCCGGGTTCTTGCGGTCGCGATCGCCGTTGGTCAGCCAGTCCTCGGGGGCCTGACCCAGCATCCCGCTGTGCGGAACGGCCATGCCGAATACGATCTGCGCCATTGCATCCTCTTTCAGTCAAAATCTGTTGCGAACCTGTCGCAGCATTAGGGAGCCGCCAGACACGCGGCCAATCCAATCTACGCTCCGGGTGATGCAACCCGCCCCACGGGAAAGCATCTCCCGGAGCGCAGCGTCACTCGCCTGCTGCGAGCGAAATCTTCGGTGCCCACTCCGGGCGCAGCACCAGCCAGGTGGTCAGCGCACCGATCACCAGGAAGACGAAGATCACCATCATCGGCAGATCGTAGCTGCCCGAGACGTGGAGCAACCAGCCCGAAAGGCTTGCTGCGACGCCGCCGGCAAGGCTGGTCGCCACCTGCTGCACGCCGGTGACAAGGCCCACGGCAGGCGCCGGGATCAGCGTCAGGCGGCAGAGCGCAAGGTTGTTGGCGGTGGCAAGGCCGAGGAACGAGAGCGAGAACACGTTCCAGAACAGCGCCGCATTCAGCGAGTCCGCCTTGGCGCCCAGCAGCACCGTGCAGGCGCCGATGAAACCGGCGATCACGAAGGCCTTGCGCACGAACACCGGATCTCCGCCGCGCGCGATCAGCTTGTCCGCCATCCACCCGGCAATCAGCGCGACGATGGCGATGCCGGCAAAGCTGAAGAAGGTGAACAGGCCGGACTTCTCAAGGCTCAGCCCACGCTCCTCGACCAGATAGCTGGGCATCCAGGTCATGCAGAAGAAGGTGAAGTAACCGTAGCAGAAGTTCACTACCAGCGTGCCCCAGACCAGCGGGCTGGAGAGGATGCTGGCGAAGGTGACGGAAGACGCCTTGCGCTTGATCGCCGCCATATCCTCACGGCGCGGCAAGTCGTTCTTGACGAGGAACATCCACGGCAGCAGCCAGATCAGACCGACCGCGCCGGTGGCGATGAACATCACGCGCCAGTCGTAAGCAGTGATCAGCCATGCCGCGATCGGCGCGCCGATGGCGGGGCCGAACTTGTTGCCCATCGCGAAGAGGCCGACGGCGGTGCCGCTCTGCCCTTCCTTGAAGTTATTGCGGATCCAGCGATAGCTGGCGGGCATCACCACTGCCTCGGCCGCGCCGACGATGAAGCGCATCAGGATAAGCGCGAACATCGTCGAGATCAGGCCCGTCACCGCCGTCGCCAGACACCAGAGCACGAAGCAGATCGTGTAAGGCGTCTTCACGCCATACCGATCGACCAGCCAGCCTGCCGGAATCTGGATCAGGCCGTAGGACCAGAAGAACGCCGCATTCACCCAGCCCCGGTCGACATCGGACATGCCGAAGTGCTGGGTGAACGGCGCATCGGCGAGAGCCGACGAGATGCTGGTGCGGTCGACGAAGGCGATCATCACGCCCAGCGCCAGCAGCAGCAGCACCGCCCAGGCGGCCGCGCTGGCGGGTTCGGCTATGCTTGCCGCCCTGCCCGCTCCGCCTCGTTCCAGTGCCTTGTCCATCTCGTCTCTCTCCACTTTATGTCACCTATTGTCGCTTCTGGAGATCAGTCGTCCAGAGCGGGGTAGAGTTTCTGCGCCGTCTTCGCGAAGATCCATTCGCGGTCGACATCCGTCAGCGAAGCCAGGCGGCTTTCCGCGGTCGCCTTGATCTCCGCCAGCGTGCCGGGCGAGGTTGGATAGTTCGAACCCCAGGCCAGACGCTGCGCGCCAAACACGTCCACCAGCTTGGGGAACAGCGTCTCAGGGGTCGCCTCGCCCTTCGTCGAATCGCCCATGATACGCGGCGTCAGCTTCAGGTAGATGTTCTCGACCGGCGCAAGGTCGAACAGGCTCTGCGCATTCGCATAAGGCGCGCCATCGGTCACATCGGGACGGCCGAGGTGGTCAAGGATGATCGGCACGTTCGGGAAGCGTTTGGCCAGCGCGGTCACGGCGGCGAGGCCAACCGGGCCGGTCTGGATGCACATGGTCAGGCCCAGCTCGCCCAGCAGTTCCCACGCCGGATAGGCGCGCGGATCGTCGAGTTCGCTGGGATCGAATTCCTTGGTCGACCCGCCGGTGAACACGCGCAGGCCCCTGAGGCCCCGGTCCACCCACGAACGGATCGTCTGGGCGGCGTCGGGCGCCAGCACGTCCACCGAACCCACCGCGATCAGGCGGTCGGCATAGCGGTTGCAGGCATCGACCACATAGCTGTTGTCGAAGCCGTACGTGGTGGAGGAATGGACGAGGGCGGCCTTGGCAACTCCGGCTTCATCCATGGAAGCGATCAGCGTCTCTACCGTGCTCGGCCGCTCCTGCGACCAGTCGGACCGTTTTCCGAACAGCGGCGCCGGGGGATAAGCCCCTTCGTCGTCGGAAATGACGTGGGGATGGATATCGACAAACTTGGACGTCATGCACCTGTCTCCGCTGCCGGAAGCGTGCATCGCGCTGCCGGGGCTCTGTTCTGGTTGCTGTCAATTTGCGGGGTGGGCGGCGGCGGCGGGAGTTGATTGTCAGCCGTGAGGCATAACTTCCGCCGCTGCCGCTAGGGCTCTTCCTGCCCGCGCTCCCTCATCTAAAACACTTCGTCGCCCCCGCGCAGGCGGGGGCCCCGCTTTCTTTCAGCCCCATAGCGCGAGGCCAGAAGAACAAGCGGGATCCCCGGTTTACCCTGAGCGGCCGGCCTGCCGGCCAGCCGAAGGGCGGGGATGACGAGGTTTAGAGTTACGGCGGCAGTAGTGGTCGCCCGAGCCTTAAAGCCCCTTGGCCTTCAACCGCGCGTCGAGGCGCGGATAGACCTTGCGGGCATTGCCTTCGTAAATCGCGAAACGGTCGTTATCCGACAGCGCCTCGCAGGCATCGACGTAGCGCTTGGTGTCGTCGAAATAGTGCCCGGTGTTCGGATCGGTGCCACGCACCGCGCCGATCATTTCCGAGCCGAACAGCACATTCGAAGTCGGCACCACCTTGGTCAGCAGCTCGACGCCGGGATGGTGATAGACGCAGGTGTCGAAGTAGATGTTGTCCAGCAGCCCTTCCAGCGGGCGGTCCATCATCTCCAGCGACATGCCGCGATAGCGGCCCCAGTGATACGGCACCGCGCCGCCGCCGTGCGGGATCACAAGGCGCAGCGTCGGGAAGTCCTTGAACAGATCGCTCTGCAGGATCTGCATGAACACTGAAGTATCGGCGTTCAGATAGTGCGCGCCGGTGCCGTGGAAGTTCGGATTGCACGATGCGGCAACGTGGACCATGCCCGGCACGTCCAGATCGCACATCGCTTCGAACAGCGGATACCATTCCTTGTCGGTGAAGGGCTTGCCGGTCCAGTAACCGCCGGTGGGATCGGGGTTCACGTTAACGCCCACGAAGCCCAGTTCCTCCACCACACGGCGAAGCTCGGGGATCGAGTTCTTCGGCGGCGCGCCGGGGCTCTGCGGCAGCATGGCGACCGGCGCGAAGTTGTCCGGATACATCTCGGTCACGCGGTAGACGAGGTCGTTGGAGACGCTCGCCCACTCAAGGCTGGTGCGCTCGTTTCCGAGGTGATGGCTCATCAGGCCGGCGATCGGCGAGAACAGGGTAAGGTCGCTGCCGCGCTCCTGCTGGAGCTTGAGCTGGCCGCCTTCGATGCCTTCGCGGATCTGGTCGTCGCTGACATGCGCGTCGGCAACCAGCGGCGCATTCGCCACATCGTCCGCCGCCGCGACTTGCGCACTGCGCCATTCGCGGAAGTGCTTGGGGACCGTCGTGAAGTGACCGTGACAGTCGATAATCATGGGATTCTCCGTGGAATTCAGCAGGCAATCACAAGAGGAGCCCCTCCTTCGTCATTGCGAGGGCCGTAAGGCCCGCGGCAATCCAGTGCGGCGCATACTGCCCTGGATTGCTTCGCTACGCTCGCAATGACGAAGTGAGTGGAGACCTCTCAAGCTATGGGTTCAGACGCGAACCGGCGCCTTGCTCGGATCGACGAACAGTTCTTCCATCGTCATGCGGCGCGGCGTCAGGCCCTGCTTGAAGGCGGTCTGCTCCAACGCCTCGATGGTCGCGCGGTTTTCCTCGATGCCGTAGGGCAGCGGATCGGCGCCGACGATGTCCTGCAGCGCGCGGTACTTGTCCGCGCCCTTGCCGGTCGCCTCGCCAGAATTGAGCTTGGCCAGCCACTCGTCCTTGGCGCGAGTGAAAGCATCGTTCAGCGAACGCGCGATCCACGGGTGCTGTTCAAGGATCTCGTCCTTGACGACGATGGTGCCGTGCATCGGATAGACGCCGGTGCGGGCATAGTATTCCGTCTCGGCCTCGGCCGCATTGGGGATCAGGTCCACATACATGCTGGTGTCGACTTCCTGCCAGCCGCCCGTCGGCGCACCGGTGCGGCCGATGCCGGCAGCAGCTTCGACGCCGGCCTGGATCTGGTCATTGGCCATCATGTCCGCCAGCGACACGCCTTCGGGCGTGTGCTGCACATTGGCGGGCAGTTGGAGCTGCGTCACGTGTTCCTCGTCGTCGACGATCCAGGTGACCTTGTCGTTGTCCATGCCGTATTCGTCGATGAAGACCTGACGGATCCACACGCCGGTCGTCACCGAGTAGGCACGCACGCCAACCTTCTTGCCTTCCAGATCCTTGGGGTGGCGGATGCCCGAATCCGGCTTCACCAGCATGCCGCCGTGGTGGAAGCGGCGGACCACGAAGATCGGCAGCGCCTTGAACGGGCGGCCATAGGCGCGGGCGATGATGTAGGTGGTGGGCGCCAGTTCGCAGACGTCGAACTCAAGATCGCGGACCATGCGGCGGAACGCGCCGATCTGCGGCTTCACCGTCACGAATTCGGCATCGACGCCTTCGATCTCGATGCTGCCGTCGCGGATCGCAGCGGTGTGCGGATGATCGGCAATCGCCAACTTCAGGCGGACTTTCTGACTCAAGGGCGCTCTCCTCGGGGATGAGTAAACATGGCTATCGGCGTTTGCTGCAACGTCCGATGCCGGTTGACCCGCGAAAAGCGCCCCGCCCGGTTCCAAGTCAACGCAGCCCCCATCCGAACCGGTCGGCACGAGCGCACAATTTATAGAGGTCCAGCCTCCTCCCGGCCCGCCAAGTGATAGAATTTATGCCGCCAGCCCTATAAATCCAGCGCCGCGCGCAATAGGTTCACCGGCAGGACTGTCGCAGGATGACGCAGTGCAGACTCCTCCATCGCGATGACGATTCGTCGAAAAACTGGCTGTATTCCCGCAATTTTTCGCCCAATCTGCAATCGGCCAATCACCCACCCTCGCCGCATCATGTCGCAACCGCGAAAGCCGGGGTGATAGCCCGGCCCGTTGCGGACCCGATAAATTTCGCGCTAGGTCCGGGGTGGAGAGAGGACCTGAACATGGCCAACGAAACGAGTCACAAGACCCCGGGTGCCGAACGCGCCCAGAGCCTGAGCTTCCGCCAGCTTCGCCTGTTCGAGGCGATCGGCGATCTCAAGTCGGTGCGCCGCGCGTCGGAGGCATGCAGCCTGTCGCAGCCCGCCGTCACGCAGGCGCTCGCCAAGATGGAGGCACAGCTTGGTGCCACTCTGGTCGACCGGCGCGCCAGCGGCAGTTACCTCAACGAATTCGGCATGGTGTTCCATGCCCGCGTGAAGCGCTTCTTCGAACAGACCGAGCGCGCCGTGATCGAGATCGGCGCCGCCGTGAATGCCGACGGCGCCCGCGCCATCGTCAATCGCCTCACCCGGTCGCAACTGCGCACGCTGGTCGGCGTGATGGAACACGGATCGTTTGAACAGGCGAGCGAGTGCTTCGACATTTCCGCCGCCTCGCTCCAGCGCGCCGCGCGCGATTTACAGGGTAACTTGCGCGTCTCGCTGTTCTATCGCACGGCCGCCGGGATGCTGGTCAGCCCGCAGGGGATCAAGCTGGGCCAGATGATCAAGCTGGCACTGCAGGAAATCGAATGGGGTGTGGCGGAAATCGACGCCGCGCTGGACGGCACCAGCACCCCCATCGTAATCGGCGCCATGCCCTTCGGCGGCAGCGTGCTGCTGGCATCGGTGCTGGACCAGTTCCTGGAAAAGTACCCCAGCGCCGACATCCGGATCATGAACGAAAGCGCGGTCGAAATGACCAAGTGCCTGCGCGCGGGCGAGGTCGATTTCGTGGTCGGCCTGCTGCCCGAGGAAGTGGCGCCGGGCCTCGTCTGCGAGCCGCTGATCGAAACGCCCTATGCCGTGGTGGCGCGCGCCGGCCACCCGCTCGCCCGTGCGGGCAAGGTCTCGGTGGAGGAACTGATGGCCTACGACTGGATCACCGGCACTCCCGGTTCCAGCCGCCGCGCCTGCTTCGACCGGATCTTCGAAGGTACAAAGGGCCCGCAGACCCATGTCGCCACTTGCGCACTGCCGATCATCCGCCACTTGCTCAAGCGGTCCGACCGGTTGACGCTGATGACTACGTATGAACTCACGCATGAGGAAGGCCTGCGCACCTTGCATTGCGGGCAGATCGAGGCGGTGCCCGCCATCGGCATCACCACGCGCGAGGACTGGATGCCAACCCCGGTGCAGTCCGCCTTCATCGACGTGATCCGCGCGCATGTCTGCGCTCCGCCAACCCCGCTGCGGCAGGTGGGGTGAAAGGATCAATCCTCCCCTGCAAGGGGAGGTGGCAGCGCGAAGCGCTGACGGAGGGGTGTAACCGGCACGGTAGTGCGCGACCGAGAGGCTGACACCCCTCCACCACCCTTCGGGCGGTCCCCCTCCCCTTGCAGGGGAGGAACTGGCTCCTCGGCGTCCTTTCAATAGAAGCCCACGAAAAAAGGGAGGACGGCCAGTAGCCGTCCTCCCTCAAGGTTTACCCCGTCAAGGGAGAGAGCGTTTTCAGATCAAAGACTTGTCAATGTAAAGAGGCATTGAGTCCTCCCACTTGCTGTCGGTCAGCAGGCGCTTGTTCCCGCCGTCCGCATCCATGACGTAAATCTGGCCATATTGCTGGAACGTATTGTCGTAGAGCGCGGCCTCGTCCCGGAAGCCGTGTTCGGAGCCGGACCACATGATGCGCCCGTCCGGCGACCATACGGCGTGCCCATCGCTGGCCTTGCTGGTGGTGAGTTCGCGGTAGTCCGAACCGTCCGGGCGGATGGTGCAGACCTGATAATCCTTATCGTCCACCTTGCGGGTGAAGACGATGCGCTGGCCGTCGGGCGACCAGCACGGCAGGTTGTCCAGCTTGTCCGTCAGCACGCGCACCTGCTTGGTTTCCAGGTTCATCACGCGCAGGCCGCGTTCCTCGCTCTGGCCCCACACGCGGAACACCAGTTCCTTGCCGTCGTGCGAGAAGCTGGGGAAGCCGGAATGCACGGTGCCGTCGGTCAGCACTTCAAGGTCGCTGCCGTCCTTGCGCACACGCACGACCACGGCCTTGGCATAGCTGCGTTCGGCGAACCAGGTGCCGACGCCGAAGGCCAGCCACTCGCCATCGGGCGACCAGCAGGGCTGGAAGGCGCCGGCAAGGCCCTTCTTCACCATCTCCACGTTGAGACCGGACTTGGTATTGTCGAACACCACGCGACGTTGCGACCCGTCGGGCTTGCAGGTGACGATAGAGGATGTGCCGGTCTGCTTCTCGGTAAAGGCCAACATCCCCTGATTGGAGAGGATCGGGAACACGTCCATGAACCGATAGTCGTAGTCCGCATCCCAGCTATAGAGCGGCTTGTCCAGCGGACGGACCGGGCGGAATTCCTGCACTTCATACATCACGGACTTGCCATCGGCGGTCCAGTGCGGGGAACGCAGGCCCTTGCGCTTGAAGCCCGGGCGGCCCGAGGTATAGGCGATGCCCTCGTCCGGCCCGCCCTTCACGACATAACCGATCTCGTCCTGCGTCACGTACTGGGGCGAGACTTTCAGATTGGCGCCGCGCGTATGTTCGATGCGCGCGCCGGTCTCGACGTCGACCGAGACGATCTGCGAATCCACGCGGCCGATCCATTCGGGACGGCGGGCGCCCCAGGTCGCCTCGGTGGTCAGTTCGTAGAAGACGATCCGCTTGCCGTCGGGCGACCACGAAGGCGAACCCTGACACCAGTTCTTGCGCGAGGAGACCTTGGCAAAGCCCGTGCCATCAGGACGGATCCTGTAGATCGACAGCTCCTGCGTGTGTTCCCACCCGCGATTCTCGTCATGGCCGCGCCAGCTGGTGTTGGTGTCGCTGGAGAAAGCGATCCACTTGCCGTCCGGCGACCAGGCCGGGCGGAAATAGCAGTCCGGGCTGTCCGGATTGCCCTTCACTTCGCCCACGCCGGTAAGCTGCTTCACCTTGCCGTTGGCAAGATCCATTACCCAGACATTGGCCTTGTAGCCGTTGCGGGTGGAAACGAAGGCCAGCCACTTCCCGTCCGGTGAGATGGCGGCGGCATCGTCCACGCTGGAGCCGCCGGCAATCGCCTTGACGCCGGTGCCGTCGCCCTTGGCAACGAACAGGCTGGAGTTGCCATCCCCCAGACGTTCGGAAGTGAAGGCCATGCGCGCACCGTCGCGCGAAAGGCGCGCGTTATAGTCGTAGGCGCTTTCCGCCAGCACCTTGCGCTCACCCGTGCCGTCAAGGCCGGCGACGTACAGCTCGGACACCGAAGGCGCGATGCGGTTCATCAGCATCACGCCCTTTTTGGTGGGCACCGGCTTGGCAATACCGACCTGGCTGAGCAGCACAGAAGCCGGAACCGCGGCCAGAAAATCTCTACGCTTCACTATGAACTCTCCCTGCAAATCCCCGATTGTTGTCGGAGGCTTCGCAATTCCCGCCAATTCCCGGAGCAGACCGAACCGCCAGCTTCCTGTGCTGGCCTTGGTATTAGGACACCGCCGAGAGGTTTGCATCATGGCCGTCGTGGAAGTTATCGGTGCCGCTCAAGTGCCTATAGCCGCACAAAGGACTTCCCGGACTACATCGGCGGCATACCGCTACTGCCAGGCAGGTAACCAATACTCGCGCCGTAACAATAGGACGGCCGGCAGAAGCGGAAGGGGATAAATCGCTCCGGCATCGACGATGCCGGGAACTGGGAGGAAGCGATGAAAAGCCACACCATGTCCGCAAACCATTTCCTGCGCGCCGCGCTGCTGGCCGGGGTCGCGGGCGGCGCCGCCGCCGTGGCGCTGCTGCCGCAATTCGCTCTTGCGCAAGCCGGCAGCGACCAGAGCCAGAACAGCGGCGGCGTCGAAGAGATCATCGTGACCGCGCAGAAGCGCGACCAGTCGGCGCAGAACGTGCCGATCGCGATCACCGCGCTCAACAACCAGCAGCTTCAGAGCGCCGGGGTGCAGAGCACGCTGGACCTCAAGGCCGCCGTCCCCGCGCTCAACATCACCACCGGCACCGGCGGCATCGGCCTGCCCCGCATTCGCGGCATCGGCGCGACCGGACAGGGCCCGGGCATCGAGAACCCGGTCGCGGTCTATGTCGACGGCGTCTATTACGGCGCCTCGTTCGGCATCCTGCAATCGATGTTCGATACCGATCAGGTCACCGTGCTCAAGGGCCCGCAAGGCACCCTGTTCGGCCGCAACGCCACGGGCGGCCTGATCCAGATCACCACGCTGGGGCCGAGCTTTGACTGGACCGGCAAGGCCGAGATCGGTTACGGCAACTATGACACGATCCACTCCGCCGCCTATGTTTCGGGCGGCCTGACCAAGACCGTCGCGATCAGCTTGTCCGGCCAGTACGACAACCAGCAGGACGGGTTCGGCAAGAACCTCTACACCGGGAACGACATCCAGAACGGCAAGTCATGGGGCGGCCGCGCCAAGCTGCTGTGGCAGCCTTCGGACCAGACCAAGGTGCTGCTGTCCGGTGACTTCAACGGCCGCAATTCGGCCGCACCGGCCTTCCGCAACTTCGGGCTCAACGCGCTCGGCATCGATGTGCCTACCGCGATCGAGGCGCTGGGCGGCGATGTCCACCGCGACATTCTGGCCGATATCGACCCCAAGATGTCCACCCGCGCCTGGGGCACCAGCCTGACCATCGAGCAGGACGTGGGCTTCGCAACGCTGAAGTCCATCACCGCCTATCGCCATTCGAAGTTCAGCTACAACTTCGATCCGGACGGCACCACGATGCCCCGCATCATTGTCGACAACCACCAGTTCGACAAGCAGTTCACCCAGGAACTGAACCTGATCTCGACCGAGGGCGGACCGTTCAAGTGGGTGCTGGGCGGCTTCTACATGCACGGCAATGCGGGCAACGATGCCTCGCGCACAACCGGGCTCTTCACGTTCGGCAACAACGGCTATTCGCAGGACGACAACACCGTCAAGCTGGACTCCTTCGCGGGCTTTGCGGAAGGCACGTACACCTTCGGCGAGTCCACGAACCTGACCGCCGGCCTGCGCTTCACCAGCGACCAGCGCTCGCTGGATGCCACGGTGACGCAGTTCAACGGCAACGTGCCCCCGGCCGGCCTGACCACCGTCACCCAGATCCCGTCCGAGAGCCACACGTTCAACAAGCTGACCTGGCGCCTCTCGCTCGATCACCGCTTCTCGCCCGAACTGCTGGCCTATGCCAGCTACAATCGCGGCTTCCGGGGCGGCACCTACATCACCCAGTCGGACCCGATCGTGCTGCTGAAGCCCGAGCAGGTGGACGCCTTCGAAGTGGGCATCAAGTCAGACCTGTTCGGCCGCAAGGTGCGCCTGAACGTCGCGGGCTATTACTATGACGAGAAGAACATCCAGGTGATGCAGGTCATCTCGGGCGCGCAGACCGTCTACAACGCCGATGCCGCCGAGATTTACGGTATAGACGCCGACCTGACCTGGCGCGTGACCAGCAACTTCCGTCTGTTCGGCGGCATCAACTGGACCCACGCCCGCTACACCGACTTCGACACGGCGGTTATCAGCTATCCGTTCCCGCTCGCCCCGGGCTTCGTGATCCCCACCGGCCAGTCGTGCCTGGGTACGTTCGGCAACCCCTTCGCGCAGCTGGGCGGCAACTGCCTGCTGATCGGCAGCGCTACGGGCAACAAGTTGCAGAACACCCCCAGCTTCACCGCCAGCATGGGCGGTTCGTACGACCTCGAAACCGGCATGGGCAAGTTCACGCTGGCGGGCAATTACTACTACAACTCAGGCTACGTCGGTTCGCCGGACGAGCGGGTGAAGCAAAGCTCGTACAACACTGTCGACGCCTCGCTGACCTGGCGTTCGCTGGACGACAACCTGTTCGTCCGCCTCTGGGGCAAGAACCTGACGAACGCTTTCTACTGGGGCCAGATCGGCGCCACCAACAGCGGCGACAACGGCACTTATGCCGCACCGCGCACTTATGGCGTGACGGCCGGTTTCGACTTCTAAACCGTTACAGGAACCACTCTCCATGGCCGGAGTCCTCTGGACTCCGGCATTTTTTTTGGGCGCGCGGGATGGCCTGTTGCCTACACCAACAACGCCCCTCAACTCCCCGTCATCCCCGCGAAGGCGGGGATCCCGCTTGTTCCTGGCGGCGGGGCAAAAAGGAAGCGGGGCCCCCGCCTGCGCGGGGGCGACGATGCTGTGAAGCTAGCGGTTCACCTTCAAGCGTACACGCACCCGCAACGGGATCGCCGTGCAATTAGAGCAGCTACTGGTTGATGAACGTATAGGGCCCGAACAGATCCGCCCCCGACCAATTATGGGTCAGCACCACTTGCGTAGAGGCACTGCGCGTCCAGCTTGCCGGATCGGTATAGCTGCCGCTGCCGGTATGGCTGGCAACCGCCGGCCAGGGATAGACCGGGCGCAGCATCTCCGGGCGAGCCGGTTCGGATGGCGCAGCGCTCGCCATACCCACCGGCTGGCCGAACGTGCTGCGATGCCGGGTGGTGCCGCTCATGATCGCCTCGGGCGCGTGGCCGCTTTCGACCCAGGTCATCATCGGGGTCAGCAGATCGATGCTGCTCGGCCCCTCACCCCCGCCGCAATGCCCGACGCCGGGCAGCATGTAGAGCCGCTCGAACTGGCCGACCACGCGCTTGCCCATCGTCGAGAACAGCGCCTTCTGGTACGAGACGGTGTTGGCCGGGGCGATATGCTGGTCGGAAAGACCATGCCACATGATGAGCTTGTGCCCCTTGGCCGCAAAGGCGCTGAGGTCCGGGTTGGTGGCATCGAACAGGCGGTGATGGTCGCGCAGTTCGTCAAGCGTGGCGCGCGTGAATTCGAGGCTCTCCAACGTCGCATCGGGGCGCGGCTCCGGGAAGGCGAGGTAGCGCATCACCGGCGGCACCACCATCTGGCTCATCATCCGCCCTTCCGGTCCGCCCGGCACGAAGACGCCCGGCCATTCCAGCTCGGATCCATAGAGCGGCTGCCCGGCGGTGAGGAAAGCATGCGTCTCCGGATCGCGCGGGCCTTCGTAGAACTTGCGCGCGACGTCGGCTTCGGCGGCCGTGAGGCAGGCCGAAGTGTCGGTCGTCCCTGCTGGGCACGTCACGCTCGCCATGTCGAAGCGGCAGGCGGCGGGGAGCGAGATCAGCCCGTCGATCACGCCGTCGGTGCGGTCGCAGGTGGCGACGACGGCCTTGTGCAGGATCGGCAACCGGTCGGCGAGCAGGATCGGATGGCCCGCCGCGTCGAGGTTCGAACGCGCCATCCAGCCATGGTAAAGCGTGTTCTGCACGGTGAAGAGCATGGCCGGAGCCCCGGCGATCACGCCGTCGAAATCGTCGGGGAAGCGCTGGGCCTCCATCAACGCCTCACGCCCGCCGTCGGAGCAGCCGTTGAAGTAGGAATAGCGCACTTCCTGCCCATAGAAGGCGCGGATCAGCGCCTTGGACGCCTGCGAGGTCAGGTGCTGCGCGCGATAGGCGAAATCGGCGCGGCGCACCGGGTCCAGCGCCCATGCGCCGTCGCTTTCGGCCATCGTGTGGCCCATGTCGGTCGCGGCCATCACGAAGCCGCCGTCGTTCAGCACCTTGCAGCCCTCGGACGCGCCCGAACGCAGCGTGATCGCGCCGCACAGGCCGCCGCAGCCGACCTGAAGGTAGCGCTGCGTCCATGTCTTGAGCGGTAGCAGCACCTGGAAATTGACCGCCGGGGCCAGCGTGCCCCTGACCGAGCAGACGCCGATGCCGTCGCTGGTGGTCTCGCTGGCCTGCGTGATCTTGCTGCCCGCGCCGCCGATAGCGGTCATGTCGGTGCCGGTCAGCGAGGCGCAGGTCACCACCGGGCTTATGGCGGCAAGATTGGCGGGGCCCTGATTCTGGCTGTTCGTTGCGGCCGGCGAATCCGCCACGCCCGAGCACGCCGCCAGCGCCAGCACGGCTACGAACGCCGTAACGCGATTCCAAATGACCTGATTCCAACCGCGCGCCATGGAGTCTCCAGTAACGACAAGGGGACGGAACGCCGGAGCGTCCCGTCCCCCCGTTGGGAGCACTTAAATGGGATTAGCAGACCCGCGGCAACCAAAATTTCAGGCGAAATTTCCGACAGCCACCGGGCCTGACCTGAATCAGAACATTTCGACTTCCAGCGCCATCATCGAAGCCTTGCCCGACTTGATCGCCAGGAACGCTGCCGTCGCCTGCGGCAGCAGACGGTCGAAGAAGAACCGGGCGGTCGCGATCTTGGCGGTGTAGAACGCCGCATCCTCGGCGCCTTCGTCCAGCCTGGCCTTGGCGATCAGCGCCGCCTTGGCGAAGCAGTAGCCCATGGCGACAAGCCCCAGCAGGCGCAAGTAGTCGGTCGCGGCGGCGCCGGCTTCCTCGGGGTCCTTCATGCCCTTCTGGGCAATCGTGCCGGTCGAAAGCTGGAGCGCGCCGAAGGCCTTTTCCAGCCCTTCGATCATCTTGCCGAAAGTCTCGTCCGCCTTGTTCGCCTCGATGAAGTCCGAAACGGGGTGGAAGAACGAGCGCAGGTAACGACCGGCATGCGCGGGCATCTTGCGGCCGACAAGGTCGAGCGCCTGAATGCCGTTGGTGCCTTCGTAGATCATGGCGATGCGGGCATCGCGCACGTACTGTTCCACGCCACTTTCGGCGATGTAGCCGTGGCCGCCGTAGACCTGCACGGCCAGGTTCGCGCTTTCATAGGCGCAGTCCGTGAACAGGGCCTTCACCACCGGGGTCATCAGCGCGATGAAGTCTTCCGCGCGGGCCTTCACGGCCGGATCGGTCGAATGCTTTTCGGCATCGAGCGCGCGGCTGACCCAGCCGCCGATGGCACGGCTGCCTTCGTTGTAGGCGCGCGCGGTCATCAGCATGCGGCGCACGTCGGGGTGGACGATGATCGGATCGGCCGGGCCCTTGGGGTTCTTCACGCCCGAAAGCGAGCGGCCCTGCAAGCGGTCCTTGGCGTACCACACGGCCGACTGATAGGCCGCTTCACCCACGCCAAGACCCTGAATGCCCACCGAAACGCGTTCGGTGTTCATCATCTTGAACATGGCTTCCATGCCCTTGCCCGCCGTGCCGACCAGCCAGCCGGTCGATTCGTCGAAGTTGAGCTGGCAGGTGGCCGAGGCCTTGAGGCCCATCTTGTGCTCGATCGCCGCGACCGAAACGCCGTTGGACGGACCGGGCGTGCCGTCTTCCTTGGACAGGTACTTCGGCACCAGGAACAGGCTGATCCCCTTCACGCCTTCCGGCGCATCGGGAAGCCGTGCGAGGACGAGGTGGATGATGTTCTCGGTCAGGTCGTGCTCGCCCGCCGAGATGAAGATCTTGGCGCCGGAGATCTTGTAGCTGTCATCGCCCTGAGGCACCGCCTTGGTGCGCAGCATGCCGAGGTCGGTGCCGCAATGCGGTTCGGTAAGGCACATCGTGCCCGACCAGGTGCCCTCGACCATCTTGGGCAGGTAGGCCTGCTTCAGTTCTTCGCTGGCATAGCCCTCGATCGCGGTAGTCGCGCCGTGGGTGAGGCCGGGGTAGAGGCTGAACGACAGGTTGGAGGAGCAGATCATCTCCTCGGTCAGCTTGTTCAGCGCTTCAGGGAGCCCCTGCCCGCCCCATTCGGGATCGGACGCCAGCGCGCACCAGCCGCCTTCGCGGAACATCTCGTAGGCTTCCTTGAAGCCTGCGGGGGTGCGGACCACGCCGTTTTCGAGCGTGCAGCCCTCGATGTCGCCGCTGCGGTTCAGCGGCAGCAGGACTTCCTGCGCCACCTTGGCGGCCTCTTCCAGCACCGCGTCGACAAGGTCGGGGGTGAATTCGGCCAGGGCTTCGAGATTGCCGAAGCCGTCATCGTTGTGGAGTTCGTGGAGCACGAACTTCATGTCGCGCAGGGGCGCTTCGTAGACTTGCATGTCACTCTCCTCGCGGGTCGAGAGTTGAACTCGCCTGATCCCATCCGGCGTCCCAACGCACCTTCCACTTCGTCTTTGCGAGCGGAGCGAAGCAATCCAGGGCGGCTTGCGACGCCGCTGGATTGCCGCGCGGCTTCGCCGCTCGCAATGACGAGAGAAGGGACGATGGAAGGAGGATGGGATGATGAGTCACGCTCTCGGCCCGGTTTTCCTTTGTATCAGTTACGCAGCATCAGTTGCGAAGGGGCTTGCCGGTTTCGAGCATGTGCTCGACGCGGGCCACCGAACGGCCATCGCGCAGACGGCCCATGAAGGCATCGCGTTCCAGCTTGAGCAGTTCGCCCTCGCTCACCGTGTCGACGAGGTCGAACTCGTCGCCGCCCGTCAGCACATCGGCCAGCACGCCGGAGACGACCACGTCGTAGTCGGTCGCCATGCCGCGCTTGTGGAAGCCCTCGACAGCCAGACCAAGCGCGGTGCGGCCACCGGCACCGGGCAGCTTGAACTCGGGCGCTTCGGGCGGGGTATAGCCTTCCACCAGCGACAGCGCCTTCTGCTTGGCGTCGTAGAGCAGGCGATCGCGGTTCATCGAGATGCCGTCATCCTTGCGCAGGATCATCATCTCGCGCGCCTGCTGGGCAGACTTGGAGACTTGCGCGGTCGAGACCATCTCGAACACCTTGGCCACCGCCGGCATCGGGCCCTTGGGCATGCCCGGTGCCTTGCGCCAGCGGTCGAGCATCTCGCCATTGCCGCCCCAGCCCGGAACGAGGCCGACGCCGCATTCCACAAGGCCGCAGTAGAGTTCGGCATAGGCCTGAATCGCGTCGCAGTGCAGCAGGATCTCGCAGCCGCCGCCCAGCGCCATGCCGGCGGGCGCGCCGACGACGGGGAACGGGGCATACTTCAGGCCCTTGTAGGCGAGCTGGCCACCGGCAACGAGCTTCTCGATCTCGCCCCACGCCGCGATGTTCACCGCGAAGAGCGCGAGGCCAAGGTTGGCACCGGCCGAGAAGGTATCGGCATCGTTGTAGACGACGAGCGCCTTGTACTGCGCCGCCACCAGCGGAATGGCCTGCCCGATCAGCTTCATGACTTCGCCGTCGAGCGCGTTCATCTTGCCGGTGAATTCAAGGCAGACGACGCCGTCGCCGATATCCCAGAGCGCCGCCGAAGCGTTCTTGAGGATCGGCTTGGACGAAAGCTTCACGTCGGCAAGCCGCATCACGCCTTCGGGGCGAACGATGTCGCGGTATTCACCATCGAGGCCGAGGAACTGGCGCTTGCCGTTTTCGATCCGGTAGAACGTGCGGTCACCCGCCACGGTCAGGATTTCCGGCACGGCCTTGCCTTCGGCGGCGAGGCGTTCGGCAAGGTACTTGGCGCCCAGCTTGTCGATCATCTCGAACGGGCCGGCCTTCCAGTTGTAGCCCAGCTTCATCGCGTCATCGACGGCAACCACGTCATCGGCGGCCGAGGGCACGAGGCTGGCGGCATAGGCCAGCGTGGCACCGAGCACGGCCCATGCGTAAGCGCCGATCTCACCCTTGCTTTCGACCAGCGCCTTGAGATCACCACGCGAAGCCGCGCCGCGCGGGCCCTGTGCGGTAATGGTCGGACGGTATTCGCCGGTCTGGAGGTCGATGGCTTCCTTGCGGCGACCGGCCTCCTTATTGAGGCGGTAGAACCCGCCCTTGCCCTTGCGGCCGGTGTAGCCTTCGCCGATCATCTTGTTGATCAGCGGAATGTCGCGGGCGATGCCGTGATAGAGGTCGCCAGCCGGCAGCGTCGAGGTGAGGCTGGCCTGCAAGTGCGGCATCAGATCGATGCCGACCAGATCGACAAGGCCGAAGATGCCGGTCTTGGGCACACCCATCGGCTTTCCGGCAATGGCGTCGGCCAGTTCGACGGTGATGCCCATGTCGAACGCGGCGTTGAGGCCAAGCTGGATCCAGTAGGTGCCGATACGGTTGGCGATGAAGCCCGGCGTATCCTTGGCCGTGACCACCGTCTTGCCCAGCGAAATGTCGGCGAACTGCTCGACCTTGGCGGCGACGGCAGCGTCGGTCGCCGGGCCGGTGACGATCTCCAGCAAGCGCATGTAGCGCGGCGGGTTGAAGAAGTGGGTGATCAGGAAGTCGCGCTTGAACGCGTCCGAACGCCCTTCGACCAGATTGGCAAGCGGGATCGTCGAAGTGTTTGACGAAACGGCGGTGCCGTCGCGCTTCACCGCTTCCAGCTTGGCGTAGAGGCCCTGCTTGATGTCCAGACGCTCGATCACCGCCTCGATCACCCAGTCGCACTCGGCAACTTTGTCGAGGTGGTCTTCGATATTGCCGGTCTCGACCAGCTTGGCGGCCGACTTGCTCATGAACGGCGCAGGCTCGGTCTTGAGCATCTTCGCCACCGCGCCCTCGGCCACCACGTTACGATTGGTGGCATCCTTGGGTACGATGTCGAGCAGCAGCACCGGCACGCCGGCATTGGCGACCTGAGCCGCGATCCCGGCACCCATGGTGCCGGCGCCGATCACGCAAACTTTCTTGATAATGGTGTCGCTCATTCCACCGACTCCAGGATCGTGGCGATGCCCTGACCGCCGCCGATGCACTGGCTGGCGAGTGCATACTTGCCGCCTTCGCGCTTCAGCAGCGAGGCCGCCTTGCCGACGATGCGCGCGCCGGTGGCGCCCAGCGGGTGGCCGATCGCGATCGCGCCGCCGTCGATGTTCACCTTGGCCACGTCGAGGCCGAGGTCCTTGATGCAGGCCAGTGCCTGCGAAGCGAAGGCTTCGTTCAGTTCCACCACGTCGAGATCGCCGGCAGCGATGCCCGCGCGCTCAAGCGCCTTCTGGCTGGAGAGGATCGGGCCAAGGCCCATGGTTTCCGGCGCACAGCCCGAAATCGCCACCGACTTGATGCGGGCGAGGATCGGCAAGCCGTGGGCGCGGGCATATTCCTCGGTGGTGACGAGCACGGCGCTGGCGCCGTCGGTCAGCGGCGAGGAAGTACCGGCGGTAACCGAGCCGGCCGCGTCGAACGCGGGCTTGAGACCAGCGAGCGCTTCGGCGGTGGTGTCGCCGCGAATGGTGCCGTCTTCGCTGACGACGCCGCCCTTGGTCTGGATCGGCACGATCTCATCGGTCAGCTTGCCGGCGTCACGCGCGGCGGCGGCCTTGTGCTGGCTGGAGACGGCAAGCGCTTCCTGATCGGCGCGCGAAATCTGGTACTTGGTGGCGACGTTCTCGGCCGTCTCGCCCATCGACATGTAGGCGGCGCTCTTCGCTGCCAGCGCCGGATTGGGCAGCGGGTTGAAGCCCATCATCGGCACGCGGCTCATCGATTCGACGCCCGCGCAGACGAAGACTTCGCCCGCGCCGATGGCGATCTGGCCCATGGCGTAGTGGATCGAGCTCATCGACGAACCGCAGAAACGGTTCACGGTCATGCCGCCGACCGTGATCGGCAGGTCCGCCAGCAACGCCACGAGGCGCGCGATGTTGAAGCCCTGCTCGCCTTCGGGGAATGCGCAGCCGACGACAACGTCTTCGATATCAGCCGATTCGACGCCGGTCTTGGTGATGAGCCCGCGAATCACCTGCGCGGCAAGGTCGTCGGGACGAACACGGGCCAGCGCGCCCTTGTTGGCCAGATGGAAGGGCGAGCGGGCGTAACCCGCGATCACGACACTTTTCATGCACTCTCTCCGTCGGAGCTCGACCGCTCCCCACCTGTCGGAGAGCGTCACCGTTCTTCCCTAAGGGTGCAATTCTTTCCCTATACGTCAAGCAAATTTTCGGTTACGTCTTCGGAACACCCCACCCTAAGGGCACACGCCCCAAGGTGCAGAAGGTGCCCGTTGGAGAGATGATGGAAAGGTCGCTCATGAGACTTTGGAAACCCGTGGGGGTGGCTTTGGTTGCCGCCGTCATTCCGGCAATTCTCGGTGTTAATCCGGCATTTGCGGCCAGCGCCGACCAGGTCGTCGGCAAGTGGCTCACGCCTTCCAAGCACGGCGTAATCGAACTCAGCCGCTGCGGCGAATCGCTCTGCGGACATGTCGTCGATTCGGACGGCGTCAGGGCCAATCCCGACATTCGCGATGTGAACAACAAGGACGCCTCGCTGCGCAGCCGCAAGATCAAGGGCTTGCAGATGGTCGGCGGCTTCAAGCGCCAGGGCGAGGAGTGGGTCGAAGGCCAGATCTACAATCCCGAAGACGGCGGCACCTACAAGGCCACGATCACCCCGGTCGACGCCAACACGCTCAAGCTGAAGGGCTGCATCGTCTGGCCGCTGTGCAAGACGCAGACGTGGAAGCGTATTCCCTAAACGGGACAGGTCCTGTCCCGCACTCCCCCTGATGCGCGACGGACAATTCGATAAAGTTCAGGGAAAAGAGAAGTAAGGGAGATAAAAAATGAAAAAGATTACGGGCCGTATCCTGCTGGCTGGCACTGCTTCGGCCATGGCGCTCGGTGCAGCCGGGGCCGCCCATGCGCAGGCCTTCTACCTTCAGGAACAGTCGGTGCGCGCACAAGGCCGCGCTTTCTCGGGTGAAGCTGCCGATACCGGCGTCGATTCGCTCTGGTGGAACCCGGCAGCCATCGGCGGCCTCGAAGGCGGCCAGGCATCGGTGCACGCCAGCGTAATCCTGCCCAAGGGCAAGGTCGTCGATGACGGCACGGCGATCGTCCGTCCGGGCCAGGCGCCCGCCTCGGTCGGCGGCAATCCGGTGGCCAAGAACCCGATCAACAACGGCGTGCTGCCCTCGGGCTCGATCGCCTATGGCTTCGGCAAGGTCGCCTTCGGCCTGACCGTGACTTCGCCCTACTCGTTCACCACCGACTATGCTTCGGACAGCTGGGCGCGCTATTCGGCCGACAAGACCAAGCTGCGCACCATCGACATCCAGCCGAGCATCGCTTTCCAGCCGGTAGAAGGCCTCTACGTCGGCGCGGCGGCGAACGTCGAGCATGTGGACGCCACCCTTGGCAACTACCTGCCCAACCTTCTGGCAACGCTGCCGGACGGTCATCAGCAGCTCAAGGGCAGCGGCTGGGATGTGGGCTGGTCGGTCGGCGCCCAGTACCACAACGGCCCCGCCTCGATCGGCGTCGCCTACAAGTCTGCCATCAAGCACAAGCTTGACGGTTCGCTGACCATCGACGGCCTGCTTGGTCCGCTGGCCGGCCAGAACATGTCGCTCGACACCACGGCGGAATTCACCACCCCGTGGCAGGCGATCATGTCGGCCCGCGTGAAGGCCACCAAGCAGCTGACGCTGAACGCGCAGGTCGTGGCTTACGGCTGGAGCAAGTTCAACGCCATCCAGCTCGGCGCCCCGGTCAACACCTCCATCCCCGAGAACTACAAGGACGGCTTCTCGTACGCCTTCGGCGCCGATTACGACGTGAACGCGAAGTGGACGGTGCGCGGCGGTGTCCAGTACGGTGAAACCCCGACCAGCAGCGGCGACCGCGATGCCCGCGTGCCGGACAGCAACCGCTGGAACTTCTCGGCCGGTACCACCTACAACATGACCAGCAAGATCGCGATCGATGCGGCCGCCTCGTACATCTCGTTCAAGGACGCCCCCATCAACCGCATCACGGCGGCTTATGTCGGCACGCCGGTACAGACCCCGGTCATCACCAACGGTTCGCTTCAGGACGCCTACGCGATGGTCTTCTCGCTGGGCGCACGCGTGAGCTTCTAATGAGCACAGCGGCGACGATTGACGACAACTCCCCCGTGAATGGAGGTATTTTGGAAACTCCCCTCTCCTCCCATGTCGCGGATGAAATGCCGCCGATCTCGCCGCGCTTGCTTACCGATCTGCTGGACCACGCCGTGGAAGCCCACGGCGCCTGGCCGGCGATCGACTTCATGGGCCGCAAGTGGTCCTATGCCGAAGTCGGAGACCTCGCGCGGCGCGCCGCGCGGGGCCTTCAGGACCTTGGCGTCGTAAAGGGCACCCGCGTCGGCCTCTGCCTGCCGAACACGCCCTATTACGTAGTCTGTTACTTCGCGATCCTGCGCATCGGCGGCATCGTGGTGAACTTCAACCCGCTCTACACCGAGCGCGAGATGGCGCATCTGGTGAAGGATTCGGGCGCCGAGATCATCATCGCCTCCGACCTTGCGCTCTCGCTGCCCAAGATCGAGCCGCTGGTCGGCTCCACCAGCTGCGGCGGCGCGCTGAAGCGCGTGGTGGTCTGCCCGATCGCCGATGCCCTGCCCAAGCTGAAGGGCCGCGCCTATCGCCTGCTCAAGCGCAAGGACATCGCGCATGAGCCGCACGATTTGCGCTTCATTCGCTTTGCCGACCTGATCGCGCGTAATGCCGATCCCGAACCGGTCGAGCGCTCGCCTTCCGACCTTGCCGTGCTCCAGTACACCGGCGGCACCACCGGCGTGCCCAAGGGCGCGATGCTGACGCATGCGAACCTCGCCGCCAATTCGGCGCAGATGGTCGCCCACGTCGGCCACATGCCCGAACAGCAGGAGCGCACGCTGGGCGTCCTACCGCTGTTCCATGTCTTCGCGCTGACGACGGTGCTCAACTACTCGGTCGACACTTCGGCCGAGATGATCCTGCTTCCGCGCTTCGAGATGAAGTCGTTCCTGGCCACTGCCAAGCGCACGCGGCCCACGCAGTTCTTCGGCGTGCCCACGCTCTATACCGCGCTCAACAACCAGACGCTGCACGGCGAATTCGACGAAGTGCGGGTCTGCATTTCGGGCGGCGCGCCGCTGCCGCTGGAAGTGCGCCAGAAGTTCGAACAGCGTACCGGCGTGCGCGTGGTCGAGGGGTACGGCCTGTCCGAAGCCTCTCCGATCATCGCCTGCAATCCGCTTGAAGGGCTGGTCAAGAACAACTCCTGCGGCCCGGCCTTCCCGGGCACCACGCTGGAAATCCGCGACCCCGACAATACCCACCGCCTGATGCCGCAGGGCGAGCGCGGCGAAGTCTGCGCGCGCGGCCCGCAAATCATGACCGGATACTGGAACCGCCCCGAGGAATCGGAAAAGACCTTCATCTTCGGCGCCCTGCGCACCGGCGACATCGGCTATCTGGACGAGGACGGCTATCTGTTCCTGGTGGACCGCATCAAGGACATGATCCTGTGCGGCGGCTACAACGTCTATCCCCGCGTGATCGAGGATGCGCTTTATGAGCATCCGCTGGTGCACGAGGCCATCGTCATCGGCGTTCCCGATGCCTATCGCGGGCAGAGCCCCAAGGCCTTCGTGGCGCTTCATTCGGGCGACGTGCTGGACGAGGCAACGCTGATGGCGTTCCTCAAGGACAGGCTCAACAAGATCGAGATGCCCAGCGCCATCGAATTCCGCGACAGCCTGCCCAAGACGCTGGTCGGCAAGCTGTCCAAGAAGGAACTGGTCGAGGAAGAAGCCGCCAAGCGCGCCGCCGGGGGGCCGGCTGCGTGAACGGGGCGGGGGCAGCCATCGACGGAGACGGGCCGCAGGCGGAAGGTGGGCCGCAGGCGGAAGCGGGCCAGAACGCGGACATGGTCGGCATTCAGGAAGCCGCCACCCAGCTTGGCGTGACCATGCGGACCTTGCGCTTCTATGAAGACAAGGGCCTGATCGCGCCGACCCGCGTCGGCACCACGCGCATCTATTCCAAGCGCGAGATGGGCCGCATGCAATTGATCCTGCGCGGCAAGCGGCTGGGTTTCTCGATCCGCGAGATCAAGGAATTCCTGGACCTCTACGATGTCGATCCCGAGCATCAGGAGCAGGTGCGCCAGCTCCTTGCCCGCATTCGCGACCGGATCGACGAACTGCGCAAGCAGAGCATCGCCATCGAGCAGACCTTGCAGGAACTGCTCTCGATCGAACACCAGTCGCTCCTTTGGCTCAAGGGTACGCCGGGCAATCCGCTGGGCGGCGCCCATGACTGAGGGGCAAACCGCGGTAGCGGCACTGCGCGATCTGCTGAGCGTCGAGGAAATCGATACCGGCATCTTCCGGGGCGCTGCCGTGGCCGAACAGCCGGGCCGCGTCTATGGCGGGCAAGTCGTCGCGCAAGCGCTGGCCGCTGCCGCAAGGGGAATCGATCCCGAACGGCAGGCCCATTCGCTCCACGCCTATTTCCTGCGCGCGGGCGATGCCGGGCGGCCGATCATCTACCGCGTGCTGCCCGATTTCGACGGCAACAGCTTTTCCAACCGCCGCGTCGTGGCCATGCAGGGCGGCAAGCCGATCCTGAATCTGGCCGCCTCGTTCCACCGGCCCGAAGAGGGGCTGTCCCATGCCGTGCCGATGCCGGACGTGCCCGCGCCCGAACAGTGCCCGGACTTCCGCACCGCGCTTACCGCCGCCGGGCAAAAGCTGCCCGCTTTCCTGCTGGAGCGGCTCGCCGCATTCGATATCCGGCCTTGCCCTCCGGTCCCGCAGGGCGGCCTGCCGCACCGCTGCCAGTGGTTCCGGTTGGCCGCGCCGCTGGGCGATGACGCCGTGATGCAGCGCGTGGTGCTGGCCTATGCCAGCGACTTCGCGCTGATCTCCACCGCGCTGATGCCGCACGGGATGGGCTTCTTCTCGCCCGGCGTGTCCGGCGCCAGCCTCGACCATGCGATCTGGTTCCACCAGACCCCGCCGATCGACGACTGGCTGCTCTATGCGATGGACAGCCCCTGGTCCGGCCACGCCCGCGGCTTCGCGCGCGGCGCGATCTACTCGCGCGACGGGACATTGGTGGCCAGCGTGGCGCAGGAAGGCCTGCTGCGGGTCAAGCCGCAGGACTAATACAGCGAACCCGTCGCCCCCGCGAAGGCAGGGGCCCCGCTTCCTTGCAAGGGGGGCTGGATGGAAACGAGGTCCCCACTTGCGCAGGGACGACGGGTAGCTCGCTCGGGGCTCAGGCCCCTATTACCTCAGGCCCGGATCAACTCTCGGCCGATCAGCATGCGGCGGATTTCGTTCGTGCCCGCGCCGATATCGAGCAGCTTGGCATCGCGCAGATAGCGCTCGACCGGCCAGTCCTTGGTATAGCCCGCACCGCCCAGCGCCTGCACCGCCTCGCCCGAGACGCGGAAAGCGTTCTCGCTGGCGAGCAGGATCGCCCCCGCCGCGTCGAAACGCGTGGTCTGCCCGGCATCGCAAGCGCGGGCCACGGCATAGACATAGGCCCGCGCCGATTGCAGCGCGACGTACATGTCCGCCACTTTCGCCTGCATCAGCTGGAACGTGCCGATGGCAGTGCCGAACTGCCGGCGCTCACGCACATAGGGGATCACGGTGTCGAGGCAGGCCTGCATGATGCCGATCTGAAGCCCCGCCAGCACCACGCGCTCGTAGTCGAGGCCGCTCATCAGCACTTTCACGCCGCCGTTCAGCGGGCCCATCACGTTCTCTGCGGGCACGAAGCAGTCGTCGAACACCAGCTCGCAGGTGGGCGAGCCGCGCATGCCCATCTTGTCGATCTTCTGGCCGATGGAGAAACCGGGCATGTCCTTCTCGATCAGGAAGGCGGTGATGCCTTTCGATCCGGCCTCGGCATCGGTCTTGGCGTAGACCACCAGCACTTCGGCATACGTGCCATTGGTGATCCAGAACTTGGTGCCATTGAGGCGGAAACCGCCCTCCACCGCGTCGGCGCGCAGCTTCATGCTGACAACGTCCGACCCGGCGCCGACTTCGGACATGGCCAGACTGCCGACATGCTCGCCCGAGATCAGCTTCGGCAGATACTTCGCCTTCTGCGCGTCATTGCCCCAACGGCGGATCTGATTGACGCAAAGGTTCGAATGCGCGCCGTAGGACAGGCCGACCGAGGCCGAAGCCCGGCTGACTTCCTCCACCGCGATCACATGTTCCAGATAGCCAAGCCCGGTGCCGCCCCACTCTTCCTCGACCGTCAGCCCGTGCAGGCCCAGTTCGCCCATGACAGGCCAGAGTTCGCGCGGAAACCAGTCCTCGGCATCCACTTTGGCGGCGAGCGGCGCGATCTGTTCGTCTGCGAAGCGGGCAACGCTTTCGCGGATCATATCGGCGCTTTCGCCCAGTGCGAAATCGAAGTCGGGGGTGGCCTTCATCTCGTCTTCCCAAAAATTCCACGGCGCGTCGGTGCGGCCTTTGCGCGCAAATTACCGGAAGGTCCTGATGCAAACAAATTGAAACTTACAGGCACATTGAATAGATTTTACCAATGATAAAGCGCGCCCATATCCGGCACTTTCTGGCCGTTGCCGATTCGGGCAGCTTCAAGCAGGCGGCCGCGCGGCTGCACGTCACCCAGCCGACCGTCTCCACCAGCATCGCCGAACTGGAGCGTCTGGTCGGCTCCGCCCTCTTCGTGCGCGACCGGCGCCATGTGCGCCTGACCGAGCCGGGCGGCGCCTTCCTGCCCATCGCCCGCGATCTCGAATCCGGCTTCCGCCGCGCCGACCAGTTCGCCAAATCTTCGCAGCACCCCGAGCAGCAGTGGCCCGAACTCAAGCTCGGCGTGATCCCCACCGTCTCCGGCCCGATGCTGCAAGCGATCGCGGCGGAACTGGCGCGGGACTATGGCGTGGAACTGGTGGAGGGAGACGACCACGAATTGCGCGGCCAACTCGCCAGCGGGAAAATCCAGCTCGCCCTCACCCTGCTGGGCCAGACAGAGAGCGGCCCGGAAATCGTGCCGCTGCTGGAAGAACCCTATGTGATGGTGATGGCCGGAAACCATCCGCTGGCCGAAACCGCCGAAGTCGCCGCCGAGGAACTTGCCAGCGAGATCATGATCGCCCGCCGCTCGTGCGAGGCCCTGCAGCGCACCAGCCGCTTCTTCACCGATGCCGGCGTGCGCCCCCGCTTCGCGCTGCGCAGCGAGAACGAGGACCGCTGCCTGCGCATGGTCGCGGCGGGGCTTGGTATCACGGTGGCGCCGCGCTCGCTGGCCCCGGAAGGGACAGCGACGGCCGAAGTGAGGAATTTCGGCCTGACACGGCGCCTGGGTTTCATCTGCGCGCCGTTCCATCCCGGCAACGCGGACGAAGCGAAAAGGCTAACAACGATCCTGGAGACGATCGTCGTCGGCCATCACTCCCGGCAGGAAATCACCAATTAAATCCGAGCCATGATCCCGCCCCCGCAATGGGGCGCCTTCCCCAGTCCGGGTGTTGGGAAACCCTTGTGGAAATTGCGCCCCCGATCCAACAGCCCACCAGTCCGCCCTCCCGAAAGCGCGAAAATCCGCGCATTTTCGGGAGGGCGTCCGTGCCGCTCCTGTTGCTTCCCATTGCGTAAGGGCTTGACTCACTGCCAGCAAACGCAATGATTTCCACGCAGCGTTGCAAAAATTAGAGCGGGTACCGATGCCGGCATTTTCGCGGTTTCTCCGATATTTCATGGCGGTCGGCCGGCTCGGCTCGATCCGCAAGGCGGCGGACGAGTTGAACGTCTCCGCCTCCGCCATCGACCGGCAGATCCTCAATGTGGAGGCCGAACTCGGCCTGCCGCTGTTCGAACGCCTGCCCACCGGGCTCCGGCTGACGGCGGCGGGCGAGATGATGATGGCATCGGGCGGTCAATGGCAGCACGACATGGCCAGCCTGCGCGCCCGGATCGAGGATTTGCGCGGGCTCAAGCGCGGGCATGTCGACATCGCTGTGATCGACGCGCTGGCCAAGGGCTACGTCCCGGACATGATCCACGCAGTCCAGCAGCGCTA
Source organism: Novosphingobium sp. BL-S-33 (assembly GCF_056857025.1). Classification (NCBI taxonomy): domain Bacteria; kingdom Pseudomonadati; phylum Pseudomonadota; class Alphaproteobacteria; order Sphingomonadales; family Sphingomonadaceae; genus Novosphingobium; species Novosphingobium sp. BL-S-33. The sequence goes on from NZ_CM166474.1 coordinate 126,437, forward strand.
TCCCGGCATTACCGTGGGCGTCAGAGTGCTGGGCAACGACAAGGTCCGCCGCGCCATCGCCGAGGGCGAGGTGGACTTCGGCATCCTGTTCGAGCCGCATTCCTACCGCGACCTCACGGTGCGCGCTTTTGTCGAAGTGGTGCCCGGCTTCCTGACGCCGCCGGGGCATCCGCTGGGCGAGAAGGCAGAGGCACGCTTTTCGGTCTGCGCGGGCGAACCGCTGATCGCGCCCGCCGAGCCGCTGGCGGTGTGCCAGCAGCTTGCCGTGCTGGAAGGCGCCACCGGCGTCACGCCTGACCGCAAGATCACCAGCGACAATATCCAGATCATCACCTCGCTGGTCATGCGCGGGGCGGGTCTGGGTGTGCTCACCTCGCTCGATGTCGCCACCGAGGTACGGCGCGGGCTGCTGCAATTCACCCGCATTTCCGACCCCTTGCTGCGGCCGATGACGCTGGCGCTGTGCACCGCCACCGCGCGCACGCCGTCGCATGCGGCCGCGCTGGTGCTGGGCGAGATCGAGAACGGTTTCGCCGATCTGGGCTACGCCGCCGCCGCGAAATAGGGTGCTCGATTGCCCCCGATTGCCCATCGCGCGCGAACCCGATAGTCGGCATAACCAATTCTCTTTTCCGCCAGGATCGAAAGTCATGTCCGACCCCAACGAGCCCCAGCTCCACTTCCTCGAATATTACGAGGACTTCCTCGCCAAGGTACGCCTGCTGGCGCGCAAGGTGCGGGAGGGCGACTGGAAGCCCGACTTCGTGATCGGCGTCGGTCGCGGCGGGCTGGTTCCGGCGGTCTATCTTTCGCACCAGCTGGACCTGCCGATGCTCTCGATCGACCATTCGGCCAAAGTGCCGGGCTTTGCCGACGAACTGCTCGCCAAAGTCGCGGCCATGAGCGCGGCAGGCACGCGCCTGTTGTTCATCGACGACATCAACGATTCCGGCGGCACCATCGAGTACATTCGCGGCCTGCTCGCCAGCAATGGCAGCATGCCGGACAACTTGCGCTTCGCGGTCCTCATCAACAACCAGCGCTCCAAGGTCGAGGTGGACCTGTGGGTCGACGTGATCGACCGCGCCGAGGACAAGCGCTGGTTCGTGTTCCCGTGGGAATCCGTGGGCACGCGCGATTCGATCATGGAAGAGGCGCGCTCGGTTCCCGATCGGCTGGCCTGAGGGATAGCGCGAGTTCCGGATACAAACCCCCGTCGTCCCCGCGAAGGCGGGGACCCCGCTTTTCTTGGCGGGCGGGGTGAAAAGGAAGCGGGGCCCCCGCCTTCGCGGGGGCGACGGAATGTGTTTTGCAAGCTTGGTGTTTGGCCTGCATGACAAAGGTCCGACGCGTCGCCGTCAGCGTGTTCCGGTAAAACTCAGTCCTGCGCCGCCATATAGGCATCGATCCGGTCGAGGTGCGCCGCCACCGCCTCAGCCGGCAGGAACGAGCCGGTGAAGCTGTTGCGCGCCAGTGTCGCCAGCGCCTCCCGGTCCAATCCGCGCGCTGTGGCGACGGCGCGGTAATTGTCCGCCACATAGCCGCCGAAATAGGCCGGATCGTCCGAATTGATCGTGGCCTTCAGGCCATGCGCCAGCATCGCGTCGATCGGGTGATCCGCCAGATCCGCCACCACGCAGAGCTTGTGGTTGGACAGCGGACAGACCGTCAGCGTCATCTCCTCACGCACCAGCCGGGCGATCAGCGCGGGATCTTCCAGCGCGCGGTTGCCATGGTCGATGCGGTGGACGCCCAGCAGGTCAAGCGCCTGATGGACATATTCCGGCGGGCCCTCCTCGCCCGCGTGGGCGGTGATCCTGAGGCCCTTATCCCGCGCAGCGGCAAAGACGCGGGCGAAATTTTCCGGCGGGTGCCCCACTTCGGAAGAGTCGAGCCCAACCGCCGCAATGCGGTCCAGCCACGGCTCCGCCTCGGCCAGCGTCGCGAAGGCCGCCGCTTCCGGCAAGTGGCGCAGGAACGAGAGGATCAGGCTGCTGGTCAGGCCGAACCGCGCCTCGGCCGCGGCCATGGCGGAGAGCAGGCCCTCGATCACTTCGGCAAAGGCCACACCGCGATCGGTGTGGGTCTGCGGATCGAACATGATCTCGGCATGGACCACCCCGTCCGCCGCCGCGCGGGCGAAGTAGGCCATGGCCAGATCGTGGAAATCCTGCCGCGTCAGCAGCACTGCGGCCCCGGCGTAATAGATGTCGAGGAAGTCCTGAAGGTTCGTGAAATCGTAAGCCGCCCGCACCTCTTCCACGCTGGCGAAGGGGATCGACACGCCGTTGCGCGCGGCCAGCGCGAACATCAGTTCGGGCTCAAGACTGCCCTCGATGTGGAGGTGCAATTCGGCCTTGGGCAGGCCGGCGATGAAAGTGTCGAGGTCGGTCATGGCGTGTCCCGGTTCCAGGCGCATTGGCCCAGCAGATAAGTGCGCGCGACGGCGCGGTCGTCGCCCAGCACCTGCAATGCGAAAAGCCGCGTCGCAAAGTCCGCGCCTTGCGTCCGCCGTGCCAGCAGCGGTGTCGCCTGCGGATCGAGCACCACGAAATCGGCCTCCTGCCCCACTTCGAGGCTGCCCACGCGGTCATCGATGTGTAGCAGCGCGGCGCTGCCCGCCGTCGCCAGCCACAGCGCCCGGAACGGGTCCAGCGCCATGCCCTTCATCAGCGCGGCCTGATAGGCGATCCCCTGTGTGTGCAGCAGCGAAAAGGTCGTGCCCGCGCCCACATCGGTACCAAGGCCGAGCCGCACGCCGTGCCGGTCCGCCTGCCCGAAATCGAAGAAGCCGGACCCGAGGAACAGGTTGGACGCGGGGCAGACGGCAATGCCCGCCCCGCTCTCGTGCAAGCGGCGGCAGGCCCGATCCGGCAAGTGGACGCCATGCGCGAAGACCGACCGGCCGGTGACGAGACCGAAACGGTCGTAGGCGTCGAGATAGTCCGCCGCCTCGGTAAACCGCGCCGCCACTTCGGCGCACTCGCGCAGGTTTTCGGCAAGATGGGTGTGCATCAGCACCTCGGGATGCTCGGCAAGCAACGCGCCCGCATCCGCCAGTTGCGCGTCGGTCGAAGCCAGTGCGAAACGCGGCGTCACCGCGTAGCCCAGCCGCCCGCGACCGCGCCAGCGGCGGATCAGCGCCTCGCTGGCCGCGCGGCCCGAGGCGAGCGTGTCGTTCAGCCCCTCCGGCCCAAGGTCCATCAGCACTTTGCCCGAGATCACCCGCATGTTCCGTTCGAGCGCGGCTTCGAACAGGGCATCGACCGACTGCTCGTGCACCGTCGGGTAGACCAGCGCGCTGGTGGTGCCGTTCTTCAGCAGTTCGTCAAGGAAGAAGGCCGCCACGGCATCGGCATGGGCCTTGCTGGCGAAAGCCTTTTCGGCAGGGAAGATGTGCCGTTCCAGCCAGTCCAGCAACTGCTCGCCGTGCGAGGCGATGCGGTCCGTCTGCGGGTAGTGGATGTGGGAATCGACGAAGCCGGGCACCACGAGGCCAGGCAAGGTCTCCACCGGGACATCGGCATGGCGCCCGGCCAGTTCGGCATAGGCGCCGCGCGCGATGACCACGCCGTTCTCGACCACCAGCAACCCGTCGGCCTCATGACGGACGGCTTCGGGATCGCTGCGCGGGTCTCGGGAAACGGAGAGGAATTCGCCGCGAAAGGCCCGCATCAGGTGGCACCCATCCAGACGAAGCGGGCCACGAACAGCACTGCCAGCAGAAGCAGGAACCAGTCCTTCTTCTCGACCGTCCCGCGCACGATCTTCAGCGCGGCATGGGCGGTGATGCCGAAAGCGAGGCCGTTGGCGATCGAGAACGTGAACGGGATCATCGCCACCGTCAGGAAAGCGGGAAGCGCCGCCAGCGGGTCTTCCCACTTCACTTCGGTCAGCGGCAGCAGCATCAACCCGCCGACGATAATGAGCGCCGGGGCCGTCGCCGCCAGCGGGATCAGCTGCGCATAAGGCGCCACGAACATGGTCGCCAGGAACAGCAGGCCGGTGACGACGGCGGTCAGCCCGGTGCGCCCGCCCGCCTGCACGCCCGCCGCGCTCTCGACATAGCTAGTGACGGTGCTGGTGCCCGCCAGCGAGCCGACGATGGTGGCCGTGGCATCGGTGATGAGGATGCGGTTGAGGCGCGGGATACGGCCCTCGCTGTCCATCAGCCCGGCGCGCTTGGTGACGGCGACGAGCGTGCCGATATTGTCGAACAGATCCACGAACAGGAACACGAAGAGGATTTCCATCAGGCCCAGCCCGTGGCTGCCGCCCAGCCCGAACACGCCTGCAAGGTCCAGCTTGAACGCGGTGCCGGTCAGCGCCGCCAGCGAATAGGGCTCGGGCGAGACCGAGACCATGCCGAAGAGCCAGGCGACCACGGTGGTCGCCAGAATGCCGATCAGCATGGCCCCGCGCACGTTCCACACGCTGAGCGCTCCGATCAGCAGGAGGCCGAACATCGCCAGCGCCGCGCCGGGGGCCCTGAGATCGCCCAGCGCCACGAACGTTGCCGGATTGGCCACGACGATCCCGGCGTCCTTGAAGCCGATAAAGCCGATGAACAGGCCGATCCCGCCCGCCACCGCCGCGAACAGGTATTGCGGGATCGAGGCGACGATCAACTGGCGCACCCCGGTCAAGGTCAGCACGAGGAAGGCGACGCCCGAGACGAACACGCAGCCCAGCGCGACCTGCCAGGGCACGCCCATCTGCTGCACCACGGTAAAGCTGAAATAGGCGTTGAGCCCCATGCCGGGCGCCAGCGCCAGCGGAGTATTGGCCACGAAGCCCATAAGGATCGACGCGAAAGCCGCCGCAAAGCACGTGGCCGCAGCGACCGAGGCCACCGGCATTCCCGCCGTGCCAAGGATCGCCGGATTGACCAGCACGATATAGGCCATGGTGAGGAATGTGGTCACACCCGCCAGCACTTCGGTACGGGCAGTGGTGCCGCGCGCGCTCAGCGTGAACCAGCGTTCCAGCGGGCCCCGTGGTCCGTCGGGCGTTTCTATCGTCGTAGTGCTCTCGCTCACGCGTCTGCCCCTTGCGGCGGCCCGGTTGTCGCAGCGGGCCGCATTCTCCCCGGACGGTACAACGGAAACGGCGCCGAGAGCAAAAATCGATGCGCTATTGCTGCACCACGAAAACATCGTGCGACAGCGTGCTGCCTTTCGCTCCCACGTCGAGCGCAATCGCGTCGCGCAAGGCGATCTTCAGCCGCGCCGCCTGCTGCGGATCGATGGCCACTGTGTAATGGCCGGGGTGGACTTGCTCGAACAGATAGAACCCGTCTGCCTCGGTACGCGCGGTGGCGACCGTCTCGCCCGAGGCATCGCGCAGGGTGAGTTGCAGCCCCGAAACCCCGCGCGAACGGCCTGCGCCTTCGAAATAGGCGGAGCCCTCGATCTCGCTCATCGCCACTACCGCGAAGTCGGTGCGGTGGATGCGCCCCGGCCGCGGCACCAGCTCGATGCCCCGCGTCACCGGGGCCAGCGCGATATCGGGCAGCGACGTGGGATCGACCTGTACGCTGGCCCGCGTTCCGGCAGGCAGGCCGGTCAGCAGCACCACGCCGTCCTTGTCGGTCTCGCCCGTGCCGGTGCCCGAACCGAAGGCGACTTCGGGCAGCACCTTGTCGCCCGCGTCATACCGGCCGTCGCCGTTGAGGTCCTCATAAGCGCGCAAGGCCACCGCGCCGGACAACGCCTGCCCCGGCGGCGCCACGTAGACCCGGTCGGTCACCGGATCGCGCCCGAAGCCGAAGCCCAGCCGCAGCGCCAGCGAATGGACCTTGTTGCGCAGGCCATAAGTGCCGTCGAACGCCAGCGTGAAGCGGCGGAAGCGGCGCTCTGCGGAAAGCCCGAACTGCGTATCGCTGCGATGAAAGGTCTGCGCTACCGAAGCCCGCACGAGCGTGCGATCGTCCAGCGAACGGTCCACTTCCAGTGACACCGCCTCCAGGCGCGGATCAGGCAACACGGTATAGCTGGTGGAGGCGCGGACTTGCGTGTGCGATCCGTTGAGCGTGGATAGATCGAAAGTGCCGATCAACTGGTTGCTGGCGCCGCCGCCCACGTCTTTGCTGAGCTGATAGCGCGAATATTCCAGCGTATTGGAGGCCAGCACCCCCGCCACCCGCATCGATCCGCGCAGAGAGGCCGTGGTCTGCACTTCGCCAGAGGCATATTCGATCCGCCGCGCCCGCGCATAGAGCGGGATCGACAGCCCGCCCTCGCCCAACGGCCGCAGCGTGGCATTGGCGTCGAGTTCGGTCACGCGGCGCAGCGGCTGCCCGTCGAACACCCGCACTTCGTCGAGGAAATCGCCGCGATATTCGGCATGGGTCAGCGTGAAGGACGCGCCCAGCACGCGCCCACCCAGCCCGGCCTCGATAGCACGCCCGGCCTTGCCGCTGCCGCCCAGCGGCGTCGCCCCGTTCTGCATGGCGAAATCGAGCTTGGCCGCCAGCCCGCCCAGCCCCGTACGCAGGCCCGCACTGCCCAGCCAGCGGTCGCCGAAGTCGCTGTCGAACCAGCCGCCGCTAACCACCGCCGTCACACCCGAAGTCACGCCATAGGCCAGCTGCGCGCTCGCCCGCCAGCGGCCGTAATCGAGCCCCGGAATGAAGCGCGGCGCGGTGACGCCCAGCAGGTTCTCGTCCTTCTGCACCGCGCCCACGGTGTAGACGACCTGCCCTTTCGACAGCCGCCCATCGCCCACCGAGATCCGCCGCACTTCCTCGCTGCGCTGCCCCTGCGGCCCGTAGAACACGAGGCGGAACAGGTTGAGCCCGTAATCGACCGGCACTTGCAGGAACTGGTACTGCCCGTTGACCGCCAGCCGCGTCGATCCCACCAGCACGCCGTTGCGGTAAAGCTCCACCTCGTAGCCATCGGGAAGCTGGCCGCGCAGGTCGATCCTGTCGAACACCGATGCCGCCTCCACCGGGGCATTGGTCACCGTGCCGCCACGCCCCGCCACGCCGCGCAGGCCGATGGGCAGCGAGGTGGTCGCCACGTCGCCCATCGCGAACGACGTGGCACGGAGCGGCCCCAGCAGATCGGCATCGGGATCGGTGCGACCCAGTTCGATATGCGCCGCCGTCAGCCCATCGCGGGTGGAATGGGTGAGGAAGACTTGCGCGCTCATCCAGGCAAGGTCGCCCGCCAGCCGCAAGTCGGTCTCCACCCGCTCGCCCAGCGTCGTATCGGAAACCGCGCGCGTCTCGATATCGGCCATCGGCACCGAGATCGGCAGCCACGGCGTATCCTCACGCGGGAAGCGGCGTTCGGCATTGGCGGAGGACGCCTGCTCATTGCCCAGCCGCTCGCGCTCGGCCTCACGCGCGAGGCGCTGCTCGAACGGGAACGGTTCGTTCGTCTTGATGGTGATCGACTGGTCGCGCAGGTCCGGCGTGATCGTCAGCGGCAGCAGATCGCCGATACGCTCGGCGCGGACGTAAAGTTCACCGTCGAAGGCCACGGCATCGCCCTTCGGCAGCGAGACGGCCCTGCCGCCTGCCTCAGCCGTGCCTTCGCGCAAGTTGATCGTCAGCCGCCGATTTTCCGAGAGGAACCAGCCGCTGGCGTAATTGCCCTCGTCCCCGACCGAGATCGCCAGATCGAGCGTCCGCGCCAGCGCCCCCAGCGGCAGGTAGAGCCCGCCGCGCGTGCCATAGGCGATCACGGTATCGTCGCCCCCGCTGGTGCCGGTGCCGGTGGCGACTTTCACCGCAAGGATCACCTCGTCGTCGTACGTGATGACGGGCGTGACGTTGGCGGGGAAGGTCTGCGTGGCATTGGCCGGCGCGAGGTTCGCCGTGTCCTTCGCGGCGCCTTGCGGGCCTCCGAGGCCGAAACTGGGTGCAGGCAGCGCGCGCGCCACGGCGAGAGCTTGGGGCGGGGAAGCGCTTGGCACGGGCTCGTGGGCGGGCGGACTTTCAACCGGATGCACGGCCGCCTGCTGCATCGCTCCCGGCACTTCGGTCACGTAGGCCGCTGGCACCAGATGCTCAGGATGTGGCAGCAATGCCGGTTGCCAATCGCTCCCGGCAACCTCCTTGGGCGGTGCCAGCGCAATCAGCGGAACCCGAGCGGGCAAATCGAGCGCCGGAAACGTCGGCTCGGAGACCGATGGCGACGCCAGCCCAACAGGTTCCTCAAACGGTACGAGCGGATACGCCGCATTACGCGGTACAGCGTCCGCCGCTGGGGCTGCGAATGCCGCAGGTCCTGGCGCGTCTTGACGAGTCCCCGCCGCCGTCAGTGCCTGCCCGTTTGCGTCGGTTCCAGTTGCGGCGGCGGACTGGTCCGTCTCGGATGGCTGCGAAACCTGTGGCAACGCCAACCGCAAGGGCGCGGCGCGGACTTCGGCGGGTACCATTGCTATGGAGGCGGTGGAAGCCCGCAAAGCCGCCCTCACCAGCACCGGTCGCGGGGCGGCAATCGGCGAGGCGAAGGGCTCCGCTGCCCGCACCGTCAGCCCCGGCAGTTCGAGCGCAGCGAAGCCCGGGCGTGGAACCGAGCGCTGCGCCAGCGCGTGATGTGGCGCGGGCGGTGCGTCCTCCCCAGCCGCCGCAACGGCCACCGCAGCACGGTCGCCGCGCGCCAGCAGCGAGGCGCCGGCAAGGAACGGTACGAGCCTGGCCGCCCTCGGCAACCCGCCCCGTCCTGCTTCCCGGCCGTCCCCCCGGCCTTGACTCACGGCACGGTGATATCCCGGCTCGCCAGCACTTTGCCGGGATCGACGTCGTCATCGGTGTAAGTGACGGTCAGTTTCGCGCCGCTCGCGAGCAGGCGCGGATCGGCGGCGGGGTCGAGCGGGACAGTCACTTGCCGCGCGTCGATCTCGGTATAGACGCCCAGCCCCTTGAGCACCGCCAGCGGCGCCTTCGCACCCGGCGCGGTCACGGCGATATCGCCGAAGGCGGAGCGCGTGCCGGAGCGGGTGATGGTCAGTTGCAGGCCCCTGCCGCCACCCGGCAGCGGCACGAGATGCGCGTTCTCAATCCCCGCCGTCAGCGTGGTCTGGCCGACGCGGACGATCACCGGGATCGAGATGCCGAAGCGGGGCACGATGCGCACGCCGATCGAATTGGGCTTTTGACCGCCCGCCGCCTGCTCGATCGAATAGGAACTATCTTCCGGCGGCACCGCGACGGCGGAAAAGTGCGCGCGATACTCGCCCGGCGGCGTATCGGGCGCGACGCGGGCCATGATGCGGATCGTCTGCGCCTCGCTGCCGCCCAGCACCACGCGGCGCGGCGACCAGCGCAGCATCGCGGCGGCGCCATGGACTTTGGCGCGCTCGGCGAGGTCGGTGACGGTCTCGATATCGAGCAGGCGGCCGTCGCTCGTCATCATCTTGTCGGCAATGGCGATGTCGTACTCGCCGCGCTCGATGCTGCGGTTGTAGAGCCCGACCGAGGCAATGCGCGCGCGGTCGTCGATTACCACGCGCTTGGGATAGAGGTTGATATCGCCCATGCCGCCCACAGCGCCTTCGGGCACGGGTGTAGAGGCTTGAGGTGGAGGGGCTTTAAGCGGTTTGTCCTGCGCCATGGCGGCGCTCGCAACGCAAAGCGTCGCCAAACCGCCGACGCGCAACAGGCGCGCGCCGCTCCCCAGTACCGATGCGACGCGCAAAACTGCGACCCCCGAATGCCCCTAGTAATTCTACCCATGCAACTGCGTGGAATCAGGCGCAATCATACTTAGGTCTTTAAAGATAATAGACAGTCAGTGTGAAAGTACCCGAATAGTTGCCCGGCGTCTGATTGGCCAAGACATTGAGCGTCCCGCCGACATTGAGCGTGTCCTGCCCCGAAGCGCCCAGTACGCCGATGCCGAACGTGCCGGCGTCCGACGTAAAGTCGCTCACCTGCATTGTCGCCGCGCCCGAAGAGATCGTGGTGGTGCCCGGCAGGGTGACGAGGAACAGCCGATAGGCGGATCCGTTGAGCTGGAAGCTGGCCGCGCCGCGGCCGCCACTGCTCTGCGCCAGCGAAAGGTTGCTCGCCATGCCGCCAGTGCGGGTGACGGCACCGGTGGTGCTGACGGTTTCGGTTCCGGCCGTGGTCGGCCGCGTGAAGGCGCCGAAGCGCAAGTAGGCCAGCGGCACAATCTGCGCGGGCGCCACCACTTCGGCGGTGGCCGAACCCTTGGCCCCGGCCGCCAGCGCTGCCCCCGGAGCCAGCGTGCAAAGCACGGCTCCGAGCAGGGCAAGATTGGCCCGGTTCTGTCTCCTGCCGGTCATCCTCGTCCTTTGCAGCTGCTGACGGAAAGGTATGTCGGCCCCGATCCCCCTCGGGGCCGACACGGACGAGCCTTCGGATGGCGGCCCGCGCCGCCTCCGGAGGGCCCACCCCCAACGGGATCAGTTGTAGGTGACGGTCGCGTCGTAGCTGCCGGTGTAGCTGCCGGCGACGGCGGTCGACGGAACGGTCAGCGTGCCGCCAACCGTGAAGCTGGCCGCGCCCGAGCTGCTGAGCGTGCCGCTGGTGGCCGATGCAAGGGTGGTGAAGCTCAGCGTGTTCGAGCCGCTGGCAACGGTGCTGCCGGTGGTCGAGATCGTGAAGGCGCGGCTGGCATCGCCGCCGACCGTGAAGGAATCGGCGGTGTTGGTCGAACCGGCGACAAGGACGACGCCGCCGGTCTTCGAACCGGCACCGGCCGAAGAGACGATCACGGTGCCGCCCGTGCCGGCGGTGAACGAACCGAAGGCCAGCGCCGAACCCGAAGCGTGGGTCAGCGTGATCGGCGCGACGACAGTGGCGGTGGCAGTACCCTGCGCGGTAGCCGCCAGTGCCGAACCGGCAAGAAGCGGCGAAGCGGCGGCAACCGCCAGAGCGGAAACGAGAGCAAGCTTCTTCATGATAAGTACCTCCTGAATAGTCCGGACAAAGCGGAGGGCCCGGACCACACGAGGCGACCCCCGTCTCGTGTCGACTAGGGGCTTATGCTGAGGATTCTTACTGAAAAATAATCAATATTGCCGTTTCACACCAAAGTACTAGGCGCTTCATACGGTTGTCGGAGAAATCTTCCCCAAAATGGCATGTAATCAACCGTAGACAACAATGACCGGTACTTGCGCGCGGTAGTGCGAGGCTTCGGTGCCCGGCGGGATGCGCAGTTCGCCCCCGATCTCGAAACCGTCGCCGCCGGCTTCGTCGAGCACGCCTTGCGCGCCGGCCTGCGGACGGCTGTCGGTCCGCACGGTCAGGCCGGTGACCGGCAATGTCGGCATTTCGGCGGCGGTATCCGCCGCGTGGGCCAGGACCGATTCCGGCACGACGACACGGTAGGCGCGGCCGGGCTGGCCCTCAACCCGCAGGCGCGCAGCGTGAGGTGCGGCGCATTTGGCCTCGGCAGCGGGGCAGGCGGAATGGGCGGCTCCGGCATAGCGCGCCTCGCCGCCGCCGGGCAGGACCATCAGGCTGCCACCCTGCGCACCGACATCGCCAACCGATCCGAAGTCGAGATCCGAAAGCGCGCGGACCGAAAGCGGATCGACCACCGTGGCACTCGCCACGCCAGCCGCACGCGCGCCCTCGGCTACGCCATCCGCAGCCAGCGCCGGTGCGCCCTCGACAAGCGCTCCGGCGGCGAGCAGTCCGGCAGCGACGGGAAGGACAGGCGATCGGGACACGGCATTCTCTCGCAGCGCGGCGCACGGGCCGCATCCGGGTCGTCGGGCCCTGCGTATGGCAAACGGACGGACGGCAAGCCGGTTCCGCGCCCGACACATGCCGGGCCCTTCGCCTTCATTTTAGGAAGAAAATCGCAAGACCGACGGTACGCGCGGCTAGGGAAATGCCCGTGACCTTTGCTTCAGTCGATGCCGACAACGGTGGCATCGATCGGCAGCGGCATCGCCAGCGTGCCGCCGCCATAGCGCCGCGTCAGGTCGATCCGCGCGCCGACCCGGAAGCTGCGCGAGCAGATGCGCTGGGCGCAGCTTTCGAACGTGATGCGCACCACTTGCCCCGGCACGACCGTGCCATATCCGGGCAAGTCCGTCTCGAAAGCGGAAAGCTTACCCGTGACGGCGCCGCTGGCCACCGTTCCCGGTGCGGAGAGCACGACTTCCACCGTGATGTCGAGCGGCTTGCGGTTCTCGTTCCCGCGATCGTAGGCCACCGTGAACTGCGCCGGCCGCGTGCTGCCGCCGGATACGGGCATGACTCCGCTGTCAGTCACCATGCCGCTTGCCGAGATGCGCCGACTGCCGCTGTCGACCACCACCATCTTGCCGAAATCGAGCCGGAAATCGGCAGTAACCGTGGTACGCGCGGGATCCGCCAAGGCCGGAACCGCAATAACGGCGATAGAGAGGGCAGCGGGCAGCAACGGCGCCCGGCGGAGCACGCGCAAGTTTCCCGTTCGATTAATAGAACCGCAGCTGTCCATCCCGCCGCCGAGCTTATACCGCCCCTCCCGCGCAGGCCAGCCCCGCCGAAGGGGCGCACGAAGCTGTCCCCTTTCAGGTCAGCCGCAGAAAAGCCGCAAAGGCCTGCCGGTTCTCGATCAGGAAGGCGATCATCGCCAGAGCACGGTGCCGTTCTGGTGGATATCGCGCAGCATGGTGGTCAGAACGGCCTCATCGGTCGCGGCGCGATCAAGCATGCGCTGGACGAACGCCTCCTGATCCAGCGCGGTGAACACGCCGAAGAACAGCAGGTTGTCCAGCCGCTCATCCTCCAGCCTTGGCGCCCGGGTGCGCGGCATCACCGCCCCCATCGCCAACAGCGCCGCCACGAACGCGAAGCAGACGAGGGTCAGCAGCGAATAGCGATAATGCCCGGCATCGAATTCGCGCATGGACAGCGTGAAGACCAGAAAGGTCGTGCCCATCAGGATATTGGCCTTCTGGTCCGCCATCTGGCTGAGCGCCATGTGATTGGTCATGGCGGTGCGCACCATGTGGATCGAATGGACCGAGAACGTGCGCGGCACGCCCTCCGCAATGGCCAGATCGTGCGTCAGATCGTTCATGAGCAGCCCCCTGCCGGCCGCCGCCGCCCCCGGGCCGCGACGTTCACGAAGGTGGCAGCATATCAGGCAATCAGCCCTCGCGCACCCATTCCCGGCGCAGCGCCGGTCCCGCCAGCGCCATCAGCAGCGCCGCCAGCAGGTAGAGCGTGAGCCCGATCAACATCGAATAGCGCAGCGCCTCTGCGCCCCACACCGGCGTCAGCGCCTTGGACAGTGCGCCCAGCGCATAGATGCCGCCACCAAGGCCGATCAGGTTGTTGATGAGCAGGAACAGCGCCGAGGCGGTCGCCCGCGCGGGCGGCTCGACAAGGTGCTGCACCGCACTCGTCACAGGGCCCAGCCAGACGTAGGCGAGCGCTTGCGGCAACAGGAACAGCACGAAGGCGGTGGGCACGCTGTGCGTCCAGATCCCGCCCGCATAGAGCGGCACCGCCAGCACGTAGGCCATGGCCGGAACCCAGCCGTAGAACGCGCGGTCGGCGCGGCCCAGCCGGTCCGCCAGTCGTCCGCCCGCCAGCACGCCCACGGTCCCGCCCAGCAGCAAGACCGCGCCGAGGAACCACGAAGTCTGCACCAGATCGAGCCCGAAGCTGCGCTGGAGCAGGCTGGGCATCCAGAACATCACGCCATAGCCCAACATCGAACTGGACGCCGCGCCGAACGAGAGCAGCCAGAACGCCTTCTTGCGCATCAAGGTGGCGGCCACTTCGGCAAAGCGCACGGTGGGCGGGGCAACCGCCGGCTTGGGCTTGTCGCGCACGATCATGCGGAACGGCACCGCCGCCAGCAGGCCGGACAGGCCGACGACCACGAAAGCCGTGCGCCAGTCCACCCGCGCAGCGACATAGCCGCCCGCCAGCACGCCCGTTGCCGCGCCGATGGGAATGCCCAGCGAATAGATCGAGAGCGCGAAGGCCCGCTTCTCGCTGGGAAAATGGTCCCCGATCACCGCGTAGGACGGGGCAACGCCGCCCGCCTCCCCCACACCGACGCCCAGCCGTGCCGCGAACAAGTGCCAGAACCCCTGCGCCGCGCCGCAAAGCGCGGTGAACAGGCTCCAGACCAGCAGCGATCCGGCGATGACCCAGGACCGACTGGTGCGGTCCGCCAGCCATGCCAGCGGCACGCCCAGCGTGGAATAGAGGATCGCGAAGGCCAGCCCGCCCAGCATGCCCATCTGCGCATCGTCCAGCCCCAGATCCTTCTGGATCGGCGCGGCCAGAATGGCGAGGATCTGGCGGTCCACGAAGTTGAACACGTAGACCAGCAGCAGCATCGCCAGCACCAGATTGGGCGAGGCGGATTTACGTGACGAAACCTTCGGCAAGGAGGCAGAGGCGCTCATGTCAGTCCAGATATTCCTTGCAGAATGAGAGGATCGCCGCGAGCGCGGACACCTCGTCGAGAATCGGGGCATGGCCGACACGCGGCACCTCGACATGGCTGCAGGGCCCGGAATGGCGCTGCGCCATCTCGCGCACGGTCTCGCGGCTGAGCAGGTCGGACAGTTCGCCGCGCACCACCAGCACCGGCGCGGCGTCCAACGCATCCCACAGCGGCCAGAGATCCACCGGCACGGTCTGCGGCGCATCGCCCGCCATGCTTTGGGCGATGGCGGGGTCGTAATCGAGCGAGACGGTGCCGTCTGCATTCTCACGGCAGGTGCGGCGGGCGAAGGCCAGCCATTCGGCCTTGCCGTAGTCCGGAAAGGCCACGGCATTGACCGCCCGGCAACGCGCCGCCGCCGCCGTCCACGAGGCCATCGGCTCCGACGGCCCGACATAGCCCTGAATCCGCGCAAGCCCCGCCGGATCGAGCACCGGGCCGATGTCGTTGAACACGAACCCGGTGGCAAGGCCCGGCCGCAGGGCGTTCATCACCATGGCCATCAACCCGCCCATCGAGGTGCCGACAAGACAGGCGCGTTCGATCTCCAGCCCGTCGAGCAGGGCGAACATGTCCTGCGCATAGACATCGGGCCGGTAATTCGCAGGCTCCGGGTCCCACTGCGAAAGCCCGCGCCCGCGCTGATCGGGCACGATCAGCCGGTAAGTGCCGGAAAGGTGCGCCGCCAGCGGCTCGAAATCGGCACTGTTGCGCGTAAGACCGTGCATCAGCAGCAGCACGGGCGCGGGTCCGGTCCGCGTGTAGTCACGGGCCGGATAATCGCGGGCGACAAGGTCCAGCCGCCCGCAGGCGCTGCGATAGCGGTGGAGGCTGTAGTCCATCTCTTGCGAAATCCTCTTGTACCGGAAAGGGGGCCCTAGAACTTGACCGTACCCGTTACGAACACCTGACGCGGATTGCCGTAGAACCCAGTCAGTGTGCCTTGCGTACCCAGCGTCGGGATCGGGTTTCCGGCGGCATTGAGGTTCACCGCCCCGGTCAGCGCATCCTGGCTGATGTAGCTGTAGCCCGAGGTGATGTACTCCTTGTCGAGGATGTTCTTGCCATAGACGCCCAGCGTCCAGCGTCCGCCCGGCGCCGAATAGACAAGGCTGGCATCCCACAGCGCATAGCCCTTCTGGTCAAGGTAAGGGTTGGGGAACTCGAACTGGTGGACCTTGGAACGGTAGGACACCGTGGTCTGGAACAGCAGGTCGCCGGAACCGACGGGGGTATCGTAGCTGAGCGTGCCGCTGGCGGTCCACTTGGGGGTATTCTGGATATTGCGGTACTTGGCGACGTCCACCGTCTGGCCGGCGATCAGCGTTTCGTACTTGCGGAACTTGGCATCGATATAGCCCATCGAGCCGGACAGGCTCAGCCTGTCACCCGAAGTCACGAAGTTATGGGCAAGCTGCGCGGTGCTCTCCAATTCGAGGCCCTGCAAACGCGCCTTGCCCGCATTGGACACGACGCCGCAGAAAGTGGGCACGCCGCTGACGGTGCAGGCCACCGATCCGGGGATCTGGATGTCCTTGTAGTCCATGCGGAACGCCGCCGCCGCCACATAGAGCGCGCCGCCGAAGAGGTTGCCCTTGTAGCCGAGTTCGTAGCTGTTCACCGTTTCCGGCTTGAAGCTCAGGTAATCGGCGATCTCGGCGTCGCTGGGGATGCCGTTGGCATTGCTGGTCGGCGCGTTCTTGCCAACGCCGCGCGGGTCGAAGCCGCCGCCCTTGAAGCCCTGGCTGTAGCTTGCGTAGATGTTGTTGTCGCGGTTCGGCTTGAACGAGAGCGAGGCGCGCGGGGTGAACTTCTTGTAGACCGCGCTGCCGGAAAAATTGGTGTCGGTGGAGAACAGCACGCCCGGATTGCCGAAGCGCGCGCCGCCGCCCAGGAAGTAGGTCTGCTTGACGATATCCGCCTCGCGCTTGTCCCAGGTATAGCGGCCGCCCACCGAGAGGCTGAGTTGGTCGGTGAAGTTGTAGGTCACGTCGCCGAAAACAGCCCAGGTCTTGGTGTCGACATCGGCCTCGGTATGGCCGGTCAGCATCGGCAGCAGCGCGGGCAGCGTGGTGTAAGTGCGCGAATCGAAGTAAGTGTCGGCGCTGGCGTTCAGCCAGTAGAAGCCGACCAGCGCCTGAAGCGGGCCCTTGTCGTAGGCGAGCTGGAATTCCTGGCTGAGCTGCTCGTTGTCATAGAAGGCGGGCACGTCCAGATCGATCGTGGGGCTGGCGTCGAAGTCGATCGGGGTGGCCGAATGGTCCTTGCGCCAGGCACTGATCGATTTGAAGGTCAGCGCGTCCGACAGGTCCACCTTGATGTTCATGGCAAGGCCCCATGCCTCGATATCCTGCTTGGGATCGTCGATGGCGCCGGCGCTGTCGAACACGTCGGGCAGGATCTCGCTGCCCGGCGCGGAACCGGCGATCAGGCGGTGCCCGCCGCGCGGGTTGCTGCGGTCACGCGTATAGTCGCCGGTGATGCGGATCAGCACCGGCTGGCCGCTACCACCCATCTCCAGCGTGCCGCGCGCGCCCCAGATGTCCTTATCGTAATTGTCCTTGCCGGTGGTGATGTTGTCACCAAACCCGTCGCGGGTCAGCCGCGCCACCGAACCGCCGACACGGACGATATCGTTTATCGGCGCGGACGCAGTGACCACGCCGTCGAGCTGGTTGTAGGTGCCGTAAGTGGCACGGGCCTTGAAAGCGAACTCATCCGGCAGCGACTTGGTCACATATTTGACGGCGCCGCCGATGGTATTGCGTCCGTAAAGAGTGCCCTGCGGACCGCGCAGCACTTCGATGCGATCGACGTCGTAGATATCGAGCACGGCGGCCTGGGGACGGTTGAGATAGACGTCGTCCAGATAGATGCCGACGCCCTGTTCGAAGCCCGAAACCGGGTCCTGCTGGCCAACGCCGCGGATGAAGGCGGAAAGCGTGGAGTTGGTGCCTCTTGAGGGCTCCAATGTCACGTTAGGTACCGTCTGGGCCAGATCGGTGATGTCGGCCGCGCCGGAGCGTTCGAGCTGCGCGCCGCTGAAGCTGGTGACGGCGATCGGCACGTCGACAAGGCGCTCCTCGCGGCGGCGGGCAGTGACGATGATCTCGCCCTCGCCCACGTCCGAGGATGCCGCCGGGGCCGCCTCCTGCGCCAGTGCCGGGGCTGCGCCGAAGCCCGCCAGAACCGTTGCCAATGTCAGAAAACCGGTGGTCGCACGGCCACGCAGGCCGCCCCTCTGCGCCTTTTGCATCACTAGTCGCTCCCAATGAATCTTATCGTTGGAGAGGGTTATATTGATAGTTGAACCATGTTTCAATATTGAACATTTGCCAAGGGGCGGTTGCGGGTCTAGCTGTGTCCCTGTGAGCACAGATGCCCCCCTGCCCCCGGCCGACATCGCACCGGAAGAGCGGCTCGCCTCGGCCAAGACCCCACGCACCGAGCGCGGCCGTAAAACCTTGCGCAAACTGCTCGACGCGGCGGCGGTGGAGTTCGGAGAGCGCGGATTTCACGAAGCCTCAATCACCGGCATAACCCAGCGCGCGGGCACGGCGCTGGGCAGTTTTTATACCTACTTCGATTCGAAGGATGAGATCTTCCGCGCGCTGGTGGACGACCTCAGCGGCAAAGTCCGGCAGGCCGCGCGCGAGGCGCTGCGCGAGCCGCTGCCCGCGTTGGAAACCGAACGGGCCGCGCTCACCGCGTTCCTCCAGTTCGCCCGTGATCACAAGGAAATCTACCGCATCATCGACGAGTGCGAATTCGTCGATCCGGCCAGCTTCCGCATCCACTACGAATCGACGGCAAGGCGCATCACGGAGCGGCTCGGCGAAGGCGTCCGCAAGGGCGAACTGCGCGAAGGCCTGGGCGAAGCGCATGCCTGGGCGATCATGGGCATGAACGTGTTCCTGGGCCTGCGCTACACCGTCTGGTCGGACGAAATGCAGCCTGAAGACGTTGCCGAACTTGCCAATTCGATCCTGCGCAAGGGCATCGCGGCTCCGGAAAGCAGCTAACCGACTAACATAACATGTTAACACTTTGGCTGGTAAGCAGTCTCACAACGAGACGCCATTAGTTAACACTCTGGCAACTTCCGCGATTCCGCGCGATAAGCGTCTCGTGGAAAACAACGCTCATCCCCGCAAGCGCGCCCCGATGAGGGCCCGGCTCCTCCTCGCTTCGGCGGCACCTGCCCTGGCGGTGATCGCGGGCGTGCTGGTCATGGCCATGCAGCCCTCAACCCCGGCCAGCGCCGAGGCGACATTCCATCCCGCCGCGAAGACCGCGCCCGCTCCGGCGCAAGCTGCGAGCCCGAAAACGGCGGCCGACAGCGCTTTCGTCATCAAGCGCATCCTGCCGATCGAAGGCGCGATCAAGTACGGCGAATGGCACTGGGACGAAGCGGGCGTGCCTGCCGGTCCGATCGTCATCACCGTGGACCTCGACGCCCGCGTGCTTTCGGTGTTCCGTGACGGCTACGAGATCGGCGCGACTGCGGTACTGCTCGGCACCGAGGACACGCCTACTCCGCTCGGCGTGTTTCCGATCACCGAGAAGGACAAGGATCACGTCTCGAACATCTACACCGGCGCGCCGATGCCCTACATGCAGCGCCTGACCAACGACGGCATAACCCTGCACGGTTCGGAAGTGGCCAAGGGCTACGCCAGCCATGGCTGCGTCGGCATGCCGGACGATTTCGCCGCCAAGCTGTTCGCGGTG
The DNA here is from genome assembly GCF_056857025.1 of Novosphingobium sp. BL-S-33. NCBI lineage: Bacteria > Pseudomonadati > Pseudomonadota > Alphaproteobacteria > Sphingomonadales > Sphingomonadaceae > Novosphingobium > Novosphingobium sp. BL-S-33. The sequence continues at coordinate 145,555 of NZ_CM166474.1, forward strand.
ACCAAGCTGGGCGACAAGGTCTACATAACGCGCGGCAAGCAGGCCGGTTTGGGTGACGATCTGGTTGGGGCGTGAGTTTGGCGAAAGCTACCGCATTCCGTCCCTCTCCTCCTTCGTCATTGCGAGCGTAGCGAAGCAATCCAGGGGGCGCATTAGGCCGCTCTGGATTGCTTCGCTACGCTCGCAATGACGAAAGGAGGGGGGACCGCTTTCTGCAATCGACGGAAAGGTGGGGCCTGCCCCCCACAAACCTCACAATCACAACACTCCGTCGCCCCCGCGAAGGCGGGGGCCCCGCTTCCTTCTGCAACCTCTCGCATGTCGCAAGAAAAGCGGGATCCGCCAAGTTCACAAACGAAGTGCAACACCAGGTTATGGTGTTGTCATGGGAAGAGCTTACGAACAGCTTGATCTGGAAGAGCGGTGTACGATTGCCCGTCTTCATGAAGACGGGCAATCGCTGCGCCAGATCGCGGCAGCTCTGGATCGCTCGGCATCGACGATCTTTCGGGAGCTGAAGCGCAACAGCGGCAGCACGGTGGGCTATCGGCCCGGCTATGCGCAAGAGCAGGCGCGCGCCCGGCGCTGGTCGGGCATGCGCCTCGAACGCGATCAGGCCTTGCGCGAGGGCGTGCTGGGCCGCCTCGCGGCCGGCTGGTCACCCGAGCAGATCGCCGGCCGCATGGCCCGCGAGGCCGGCGTGCGTATCATCAGTCACGAGAGCATCTATCGCTTCATCCATGCCCAGATCAGGCGGACGAACGATCGATCATGGCGCCATTATCTGCCCCGCGCCAAGGCCCGCCGCGGATGGCGCCGCAAGCCCGGCGGATCCTCGGTCCGCTTCATCGCCAAGCGCCAACCCATCGCCATGCGCCCGGGCGAGGCCGCGGATCGGTCCCGGCCCGGCCACTGGGAGGCCGACTTCATGCTCTTCGCCCGATACGGCCAGGCCATCCTCGTCGCCCATGAACGCTCCTCGCGCTACACCCTGATCTGCCATCCGCCCGACCGAAAGGCCCGGCGCACCGCCGACCTGCTCGCCGCCATGCTGCGGCCCTGGCCCGCCGCCTTGCGCCAAACCCTGACCCTCGACAACGGCACCGAGTTTGCACAGCACCACAGGTTGCACCGTCTCGGCATCGATACGTTCTTCTGCGACCCCCACGCCCCATGGCAAAAGGGCGGCGTCGAAAACGCCATCGGCCGCCTCAGACGCGACCTGCCGCGCAAGACCAACATCGAGGATCTCTCGCCTGCCCACTTTGAGGACATCATCCAACGCTACAACAATACACCGCGAAAATGCCTCGACTTCAAAACACCCGCCGAGGCATGCTCTCTTCAACCGTTGCACTTCGAATGTGAATCCACATCCCCGCCTGCGCGGGGATGACGGATTTGAACTTAGGAACTGCCGAACGCGCGACTATGTGATCGAAGAACGGATCGCCGCAGTCAGCCCTTGATCTTCTTAGCCGCCCGCACCGGTGCTTTCGCGAAGCTCCAGCCCCCAGCATTCGGCCTCACCACGAGTTCCCCGATCGAAGCGGGCTTGCCCTCACACAGGGCATCGAACAACCGCGCCACCGCGCTTCCGCGCGGCTCTTCGCCGCCCAATTCGGCCACGCAACGCGCCAATACGCGCAGCGCGATGGCACGCGGAGCCTGAGGGCGGTAACGCAGCCCCATCGGCTCTTTCTTGACGCAAGACCGCCATTCAAGCGCGGCCATCCATTCCAGCGCCGCATCCGCATCCGCGAGATTCTCGGCACTGCGCGCCACGGCGGCCACGTCGAGCCAGTCCGCCTCGGCCAATGCCTTGCGGATGCGCACGCGGTCGAATCTATCGTTGGCATTGCTGGGATCGTCGACCGCCGAAACGCCCGCCGCCGCAACGACTGCGCCCAGTTCCGCGCGCCGCCATTCCAGCATCGGTCGCAAGAGCGGGATCGCAGTTTCCGGCACCCGCCCGCGCCCGCGCGTTCCGGCGAGCCCGGCGACGCCGCTGCCCCGGTTGAGCCGCATCAGCAGCGTCTCCGCCTGATCGTCGGCATGGTGCGCGGTAGCGAGCGCGGAAAGGCCGCGTTCGGTCACCCAGCCCGCCATCGCCGCATAGCGCGCGGCGCGTGCCTCGGCCTGCACATTGCCCGGCGCGACCGTCACCGCCAGCGTTGCATGGGGTATTCCGAGGCGCTCGCAGAGCAGCGCCACATCGGCGGCCTCGCGCGCGCTTTCAGGGCGCAGGCCGTGATCGACCGTTGCCGCCTCCACCCGTCCGGGCAGCGCGGCGGCCGCGAGCAGCAACAATGCGGTGCTGTCCGGCCCACCGGAAACGGCCACACCCAATCGCGTGGCCTCTTGGCCCAGCTCAGGCCAGACCGCGTCCAGCCCGGACCGGAAGCGGGAAACCGCTTCCGGTGCCGGGATCAGCGCGGGATCAGGAACAGGCAAGTCCACTGCGCGTGGTATCGTAAAGGCCCTTCAGACGACCTGCCGCCTCGGCCGCATAAGTCTCGCTGAACTCGGCCAGTGCGATGCAGGCACGCTTGGTGTCCTTCATCTGCTTCATCGAGATGGCGAGGTACAGCAGGCTGTCCGGCGCACGGTCGCCGCGCTTGTCGGCCTGGTAGTTCTGGACGAACCACTTGGCGGCCTCAAGCGGCTTGCCATCGTCGAGATAGGCGCGGCCCAGCAGGTTGCGGCCCCAGCTGACGCGGGCATGCTTGGGGTACTGTTCGAGATAGAGCTTCAGCTGCTGCTCCGCCTCGGGGTAGAACTTGGCTTCCCACAAGCGATAGCCGTAGGAATATTCATCGTCCGCCGCATCGCCCGACTGCGGCTTGGCAATCGCCTTGACCCCATCGACGCGCGCGTTGGACGGGCCGACCGGCCGGGTCTCTACCGCGGGCTTGAGTTCGGCAGGCTTGGTGCTCGGCCGCACTACTGCCGGCTGGGACACGTTGCCGTTCGTCGCCGTGAAGTTCGCCGGCATTGCGCCGGGACCGGCCGGCGCTGCGGGCTGCGGATCGACCGGAGCGGGCGCAGGCGCCAGCGCCGCCATCTTCGCTTCAAGCTGGTTGATGCGGTTGGTGTTCTGTTCGACCTGGCCGGTCAGGCGCGCCATCTGCCCTTCGATCGCATCCATGCGCACGAGCACGTCGCTCAGCGGCGTGGTAGCGGGCTGGCCGGGCGCCGCAGGCGGCGCGGCAGCCGGAGCGGTGATCTCGGGCGAGAAATACTTGCCGTCCGAACCGGGGAATACCTTGCGCTGAAGTGCGCGCACTTCGGCCTCGACCTTCTTGAGGCGGGCATCGGGCGAGACATCCTCGGCCTGCGCGGGCAAGCTGATGCCGACAAGCGCGAGTGCGACCACGCCGGTAGCGGCAAGCCGCATCCGCCGCACGGTGGTCAGGGAAAGCGCCTTGTTGCCGAAACCCTGCGATCCCAGTGAAGAAATCATTGCCTAATCAACTCCGTCTCGGACGATGCCCGTTGACACGCCCTCTTTACGCCAACCGCTTCTGCGCGGCAGGCTGATCGCCCGGCGAGTTGGCTCTCAACAGGCCGCTTGCGACCGAGGCTGCCTCGCTCGTTCCGAACGGGACATTAACCAATGCCTGCCGACAGAGACGTGCCGCAAGACGCCCGTCCTGTCGAGGCGGGGCTATTCGGAAGTCGTGGAAAGCGGCGTGACGGCAGGCGCCGGAGCGTCAGCCGCACCGCCCGCCGGCATCGCTGCCGGGCTCGGGGCCGCGGCCGTCGTCACCGGAACCGTCGCGCCCGCCGAAGCACGCGCCGGGGCGCCCGGAACGGTGGCAGCGGCCTGCGGATTGGTCCGCGCAATAAGATCGGCCGGGACCAGCGACACGTTCGACATCGTCATCGGCTTGCTGGCAAGCGGCGGCAGCGTGCGGCCACCGACCGTGATCGCCAGCGCATCGGGACGGCCGAGGCGAAGCTTCGGCGCTTGCGCGCCTTCCGGCACGGTCCAGGTCTCGCCCTTCTTGAGCGTGGTCTCGACAAGGCGGGTGCCGGTACCATCCGTCACGCGCAGCCAGACGCCTTCTTCCGTCGCGGTCAGCACGACCGGCCCGGTGGTGGGTGCGGCCGTCGGCGTCGCCACGGGAACCGGCACGGCCACATGGGTCGGCGCGGGTGCAGGCTGCGGCGAAATCAGGTCGGGCAGCTTGCCCTCGGGCGAGAGATAGCTGCTCCAGAACACCACCAGCAGCGCAACCACGACCAGCGCGCCAAGACCGGCGATCCAGGCCAGCTTGGCCGAAGGAACACGGGCCGGATCGCCCGGCTCGAAATCGTGGACCACCACCGGCTCGCGGCCGCCATCGGCTTCAAGCTGGCGATGCACGATATCGGCGATCACCTTCTCGTCCAGCCCGAGCGCGCGCGCATAGGCGCGCGAAAAGCCCACGGCATATGTGCGCGCGGCCAGATCCCCCAGGCGGTCTTCCTCGATCGCGGCCAGGTGCCGTTCGGCGATCTTGGTCTGCGTGGCGATGTTGGCGCGGGTCAGTCCCGCAGCCTCGCGCGCGCGGCGCAGCACAGGGCCGACAGTCGTTGCTGCCTGCTCGCCCGCCTGCCCAGTCGCGTCTTGATTTTCGACGTGTTCCATTCCGCTCCCGAAGGGAATTTCGCTAAAAGTGATAGTTCCGAACCGGGATCGACATCAAGCCGGGTGGCCCCTCAAAGTCAATCGGGGCCCCGGCTATTCTCTCAGAAATCTGCGGCGGATGCGACCCCGTGCACGGTGAGTACCCTTCCCGCAAGGCAAACCGGCGCAAATACCCGTGCAAGCTCAGTCGTTTCGCGACGACCGGAGCCGCTGGAACGACAAGCGCCGCGAATGGATCAATCCACCGCTATATCGCGCTCCGCCGCCCATGCCGTCAGCGCCGCGCGCAAGTCGGGCGGGGGCGAAGCCAGCCATCCCTCGACCGCGGCACCGATCTCGGCGAGATCGACTTTGCCGATCAGTTCCTTGACCGGGCCGACAGAGGCCGGCGTGATCGACAATCTGTGGATACCCAGCCCCAGCAGCGCCAGGGCTTCGAGCCGGCGGCCGCCCATCTCGCCGCAGACCGCGATCTCGACATTGTGCCCCTCGCAACTGCGTACGACCCGGCGCAGGAAGCGCAGGATCGCCGGGCTCAGCCAGTCGTAGCGCTCGGCAAGCTTGGGATTGGAGCGGTCGGCCGCGAAGAGGAACTGGGTGAGATCGTTGGTGCCGATCGACAGGAACGAGATCTTCGGCGCCAGAATGTCCAGCTGCTCCGCCAGCGCGGGCACTTCCAGCATGACGCCGTAGTGGATCGCCTCGGGCAAGGTCTTCTTCTGCTTGCGCAGATAGGCAAGCTGCCGCTCGAAGACTTCCTTGGCCTGATCGAACTCCCACGGTTCGGCCACCAGCGGGAACATGACGTGAAGCGTGCGGCCCGCCGCCGCTTCGAGCAAGGCGCGCGCCTGGACCTTGAGCAGCCCCTCGCGCTCCAGCGCGACGCGCAGCGCGCGCCAGCCCATCGCCGGGTTTTCCTCACCCTCGCCGTCGTCGTGGCGCAAGTACGGCAGGGTCTTGTCGCCGCCGATGTCGACCGTGCGGAACTTCACCGGCTTGTCGCCCGCCGCCTCCATCACGTCGCGATAGAGCCGCGTCTGCCGCTCGCGCGAGGGCAGCGTCGCGGAGACGAGGAACTGGAATTCGGTGCGGAACAGGCCGATGCCGTCGGCGCCGGTCATCGTCAGGTTGGCGATATCGTCGCGCAGGCCCGCGTTGATCATGACCTGGATGCGCGTGCCGTCGCGCGATGTCGGGTGCACGTCGCGCAGCGCCGCATAGCCGGCCTGCCGCTCACGGCTCTTGGCGAAACGCGCCTCGAACGCCTCGACCACACCGGCCGGCGGGCGCACCATCGCGGTCGCCTGATCGGCATCGAGCAGCAACTGGTCGCCCTCGCGTACCACGCCGCGCAGGCCGCGCACGCGGCCGAGCACCGGGATACCCATCGCCCGCGCCACGATCACGACATGGCTGGTGAGCGAGCCTTCCTCAAGGATCACGCCCTTGAGGCGGCGCTTGTCGTATTCCAGCAGTTCCGCCGGGCCGAGGTTGCGCGCAATCAGGATGGCGTCGTTGCGCAAACCCATCGAGGCCGCCGTGCCAAGCTGGCCGGAAACGATGCGCAGCAGGCGGTTCGCCAGATCCTCCAGATCGTGCATGCGGTCCGCCAGCAGCGGATCGTCGATCTGACGCATGCGCATGCGGGTGCGCTGCTGCACGCGCTCGATGGCGGCTTCGGCGGTGAGGCCCGAATCGATCGCTTCGTTGATGCGCCGCGTCCAGCCTTCGTCGTAGGCAAACATGCGATAGGTCTCTAGGACCTCCTCATGCTCGCCGCCGACGCCGAATTCGGCCTGGCTGGACATGCGGTCGATCTGTTCGCGCATCTTGTCGAAGGCGAGGATCACGCGCTGGCGTTCGGCCTCGGTATCCTCGGCAACGATATGCTCGATAGTGACGCGCGGCTGATGGTAGACAGCCACGCCCGAGGCGAGGCCCTTGACCAGCGCCAGCCCGCGCAGCTGCTGCGGGCCCGACTGGAGCGAACCAGCGGCGTTGACATCTTCCTCGTCGATGAGGTCGGCATTGGTGATCAGCTCGGACAGCACCATGGCCACCGTCTGCAGCGCCTCGATCTCGACTTCCTCGTAGCGGCGCGGCTCGACATGCTGGACGCAGAGCACGCCCACCGCCCGTTCGCGCCGAACGATCGGCACGCCTGCGAAGGAGTGGAAGCGATCCTCGCCCGTCTCGGGGCGATAGGAAAAGTCCGGGTGGGCGGCCGCCTCGGCAAGGTTGAGCGTCTCGATCCGGTCGGCGATCATGCCGACGAGGCCTTCCGCCACCGCCATGCGGGTGACGTGCACGGCCTCCTGCGCAAGGCCGCGCGTGGCATAGAGTTCGAGCATCCCCTCGCGCAGCAGATAGACGGAGCAAACCTCGCTATTGAGGCACTCGCCGATCACTTCCACCACGTTGTTGAGCTTGGACTGCGCGTGGTTGCGCGAGGCCATGACCTCATGGAGGCGGGTGAGGATATTCCGGGCTGCTTCGACGGCTCCGCTGGTCATGGCTACCCGACTAACCGAAAGCGCACGCTTTGGAAACGCGGCAGACCCATGAAATCAGCCATTATCTTGAAATCGGCACTTATCGCACGAGCGGCCGATAAGGCTTCGCGTGCCGGAGCGCCCTTCGGGGGCCTGGGTGCGGGGGCGGCGCCCGAAAAAAGGCGCCGCCGACAGCACGGTCAGAATGCGCTCAGTGGCGCGACAATTCCTCCTTGAGCTTGAGCTTTCGCTTCTTGAGGGCCTGGATCATCACGGCGTCAGGCATCGGGCGGCTCATTTCGTCATGAATCTGACGTTCTATTCCGGCATGCTTGAGCTGCAGCGCGCTGACGTGACGACTATCCATGGACAGTTCTCCTCTTCTCGGGGGGTGAAGCCCGTACCCGCGACCGCCTTCTTGCGAAGGCTGAATCGTCGAATTTCCGACGACCGAATGTTCTGTTCACCGCGGTTTGGTACGGCGCTTTTGGCGACTCGGCATCGTGCAGATGCGGCGCGAAAGGGATCGAACCATATTCGCGCCATCTTGCGAAGAGTGTGAATGCTTCATATCGGTGAATCGCGTGACACCTGCGCCAAGCGGGGGCCCGCAAAAATCACCGTGAAACGGCCAAATCGAGAGTAGGGATTCCCTGAGTGACCGAAGAGGAAATGCGCAAGCGCCTCGAAATACTCAAGATCGAGCACCGCGATCTCGATGCCGCCATCGACGCGCTCAACGCGGCGGGGGCCGGTGATCAGTTGCAGATTGCCCGTCTGAAAAAACGCAAGCTGAAGCTGAAAGACCAGATCTCGCTGATCGCGGACTACCTGATCCCCGACATCATCGCCTGACCGGCCCTGCCCAACTCCGAGTCGCTTCCCGGCCCGCGCCTTTGCGACCGCCGCTGGCTCGCGGCCTTCGCCTTGATGGTCCGGGCGTGCTCTTGCAGGGGCAGCGGAGAGCGGCCGTAGCTGGACGCCAGCCCGCGAAATCCGACTCGAGATCCAAATGTTCCCAATGAATTCAGTTAACAAGCGTTAGGCACGAAGCGTACCGAACGGGGACAATCGCGAAATAGGTTTGGAAATTTACCTTTGGGCAGTTGCTCGCGAGTCGTTGTTAAGAAATATCGACCGTCGAATGTCCGAACCCGCGATCATAAACCCACGCATCGTCGAAGCGCTCTATGCAGAAGCGCTGCTGCTTTCCGACGAGGTGCGCCATGCCTTCTCGTACTCGGGGCGGCTGAGCGGCGTGCCGCCTTGCGAGGACGATTTCGCCCGCGTCGCGCTGTCCAGCGAGGGGCTGCGCACGACCACGCGGATGATGCATGCGATCGCCTGGCTGCTCAATCACCGCGCCTATTTCATGGGCGAAATCAGTGAGTTCCAATTGCGTCGTCATGGTCGGTTGTCTCCGGTGATGCGTCAGTCCGATGCCCGGCAACTGGCCTTGCTGGAGCCTGAAATCATCCGGCTGGTCGAACGCACCCGCCGCTTCTATGACCGTCTGCTGCGGCTCGAAGGCAGTTGGAAACTGGCCGACGAAAACACGCCCAGCGTCATCGAACGCCTGCGCGAACGCATCGAACAGCGCCTCGCCAGCTGACAGTCGCGGACTGTACCCGAACGACACCTAAAGCGACCTGAGCGGCCAATAGAATTCGGCGCCACATGTCGCCCGATGATGCCCCCAATTTTGACGGCGAGCTCTCGGTTTCAAAACATCGTCGCCCCCGCGAAGGCGGGGGGCCCGCTTCTTTGCGACCTCTCGCCCCGCACAACAGAAGCGGGATCCGCCAAGTTCACAAACGAAGTGCAACACCAGGTTATGGTGTTGTCATGCGAAGAGCTTACGAACAGCTGGACACCTCGAAAAACCGCTGGCGCCTAGCGGCTTGAGCTGATTCACTGCCTTTGCACGACGGTGGAGGCGATGATGGCGGGACAGCCGAGTTTCTTCGATCTTTCGGACCGATACGAGGCGTTGAGCGCGGCAGGCGATCCACTTGAACGGCTTGCGACTGTCGTCGACTTCGAGGTTTTCCGCGGTCCGTTGGTAGCAGCACTGCGGCGGAGTGTCCGCGGCAAGGGCGGCAGGCCGCCGTTCGATCCGGTCCTCATGTTCAAGATCCTGGTACTGCAGGCGCTCTACTCGCTGTCTGACGAGGCCACCGAGTTCCAGATTAAGGATCGCTTGTCGTTCCAGCGCTTCCTAGGGCTCGGGCTCGACGGCACGGTGCCGGACGCAACGACGGTGTGGCTGTTCCGCGAGAGGCTGGTCAAGGCCAAGGCGATCGACAGGCTGTTCGCTCGCTTCGATGCCGCGCTCACCGAGCGGGGCTATCTCGCCATGGGTGGGCAGATCATCGACGCCACGGTCGTGCCGGCACCCAAGCAGAGGAACACCGAGGCCGAGAAGATGGCGATCAAGGATGGCCGAGTGCCCGAGGACTGGAAGCCGGCCAAGATCAGGCAGAAGGATCGCGATGCGCGCTGGAGCGTCAAGTACACCAAGGCCAAGGTGAAGGAGGGCGCTGATCCCAAGGCAGCGAAGCCGGTTGACCTCGCTATCCCGATGTTCGGTTACAAGAATCACATCGGCATCGACCGCGCTCATGGCCTCATCCGCACCTGGGACGCGAGCGCCGCCAATGCCCACGACGGCGCGCGGCTGCCTGAGGTGGTCAGCAAGGACAACACCGGCTCGGGCGTTTGGGCCGACACCGCCTACCGGTCCAAGAAGAACGAGGCCTTCCTCGCCAAGGGCATGTTCACCAGCCACATCCATCAGAAGAAGCCGCCACGTCGGCCGATGCCCGAGCGCATCGCCAGGGCCAATGCGAAGCGCTCCGCCGTGCGCTCAGCAGTCGAGCACGTGTTTGCCGGCCAGAAACACCGCATGCGGCTTGTCGTTCGCACCATCGGCATCGCCCGCGCCCGCATCAAAATCGGAATGGCGAACCTCGCCTATAATTTCCAACGCCTCGCCTGGCTTGAGGGGCGAACTGCGCCCGCGTGACGCCGAAAACCGGCCTTAAGGCCGTCCATCACCCGAAAATCACAAGATCAGGAGGACGAAACAGAGGCCCACCGGGCCCTCCCGCGCCGTCACGTCAAAATCATGCCGATTTCAGACAGTTCTTCGAGGTATCCAGCTTGATCTGGAAGAGCGGTGTACGATTGCCCGTCTTCATGAAGACGGGCAATCGCTGCGCCAGATCGCGGCAGCTCTGGATCGCTCGGCATCGACGATCTTTCGGGAGCTGAAGCGCAACAGCGGCAGCACGGTGGGCTATCGGCCCGGCTATGCGCAAGAGCAGGCGCGCGCCCGGCGCTGGTCGGGCATGCGCCTCGAACGCGATCAGGCCTTGCGCGAGGGCGTGCTGGGCCGCCTCGCGGCCGGCTGGTCACCCGAGCAGATCGCCGGCCGCATGGCCCGCGAGGCCGGCGTGCGTATCATCAGTCACGAGAGCATCTATCGCTTCATCCATGCCCAGATCAGGCGGACGAACGATCGATCATGGCGCCATTATCTGCCCCGCGCCAAGGCCCGCCGCGGATGGCGCCGCAAGCCCGGCGGATCCTCGGTCCGCTTCATCGCCAAGCGCCAACCCATCGCCATGCGCCCGGGCGAGGCCGCGGATCGGTCCCGGCCCGGCCACTGGGAGGCCGACTTCATGCTCTTCGCCCGATACGGCCAGGCCATCCTCGTCGCCCATGAACGCTCCTCGCGCTACACCCTGATCTGCCATCCGCCCGACCGAAAGGCCCGGCGCACCGCCGACCTGCTCGCCGCCATGCTGCGGCCCTGGCCCGCCGCCTTGCGCCAAACCCTGACCCTCGACAACGGCACCGAGTTTGCACAGCACCAAAGGTTGCACCGTCTCGGCATCGATACGTTCTTCTGCGACCCCCACGCCCCATGGCAAAAGGGCGGCGTCGAAAACGCCATCGGCCGCCTCAGACGCGACCTGCCGCGCAAGACCAACATCGAGGATCTCTCGCCTGCCCACTTTGAGGACATCATCCAACGCTACAACAATACACCGCGAAAATGCCTCGACTTCAAAACACCCGCCGAGGCATGCTCTCTTCAACCGTTGCACTTCGAATGTGAATCCACATCCCCGCCTGCGCGGGGATGACGGAATTAGGTTGGTCGCTTTTCGATCAGGGCAATGGTCTGCCCGCTCGTCCCGCTCAGACGGAACTCAGAGCCTTATTCCACGCCGCGATCCGGCGGGCGCGTTCCTCTTCCGTCATATGCGGCGCGAAGCCGCTGCGCTCACCGGCCATCGCGCTTGCCGCAGCCTCCAGATTCGCAAAGAGCCCTGCCCCATACGCCGCCAGAATCGCCGCACCGAGCGCAGTGGTCTCGACGAAGCCGGGCCGCTCCACCGGAATGCCGAGCACATCGGCGATGTCCTGTGCCATCCAGTCGTTGGCGCTCATGCCGCCGTCGATCCTGAGGTGCGTCCAGCGCGCGCCGTCGGCGGCGAAAGCCTCGGCCAGATCGCGCGTCTGCATCGCCATCGCTTCCAGCGCCGCGCGGGCGAGGTGGGCGCGGCTGCTCGCGAAGGTCAGCCCGGTGATCGCCGCGCGCGCATCCGGCCGCCAATGGGGAGCGCCAAGTCCCGATAGCGCCGGAACGATAACCACCCCGCCACTGTCCGGAACCGAGCGCGCCAGCACCTCGGTCTCGCCCGCCGCGTCGATCAGGCCTAGGCCGTCGCGCAGCCACTGGACCAGACTGCCCGCCACGAAGACCGATCCCTCCAGCGCGTAAATCCGCTCTCCGCCCAACTGGTACAGCACTGTCGCCAGCAGCCGGTGGCGCGAGGCGGGCACTTCGCGGCCCATGTTGGCGAGCACGAAGGCCCCGGTGCCATACGTCGCCTTGGTCGCGCCGGGCATGAGGCAGCCCTGCCCGATGGTCGCCGCCTGCTGATCGCCCGCGACGCCGGTGATCGGGATCGCCGCGCCCAGCCATTCGGGCCGCGTCGTGCCCAGCAGGCCCGCGCTGTCGCACACGTCCGGCAAGGCGCCGCGCGGCACCCCGAAAAGATCGCCCAGCCCCGCGTCCCACGAGGCTCCTGCCAGCGCCATCAGCGCCGTACGGCTGGCATTGCCCGCATCGGTCAGGTGCGCGCCGCCGGTCAGCTTGAACAGCAGCCACGAATCGATCGTGCCCAGCGCCAGCGTCCCGGCATCGGCCGCCGCGCACACGGCGGGCTCATGATCGATCAGCCAGCGCATCTTCGTGGCCGAGAAATAGGGATCGAGCACCAGCCCGGTCGCCCCCTGCACCGCCGCCTCGTGCCCGGCCTCGCGCAGCGCGGCGCACATCGCCTCGGTCCGCCGGTCCTGCCAGACGAGCGCGCGGGCCAGCGGCTCGCCGCTCACCTTGTCCCAGGCCACCACGGTTTCGCGCTGGTTGGCCAGGCCGACAGCGGCAATCCGGGCCGCCCCGCCCACTTGTGACACGGCATGGCGCGCGCAGGCCAGCACGCTCTGCCAGATTTCCGATGCATCGTGCTCCACCCAGCCGGGCTGCGGGTAATGCTGCGTCAGCGGGCGCTGCGCGGTGGCGCGTACGCTGCCGTCGAGCGCGAAGACCATCGCCCGGTTGGAGGTGGTCCCGGCATCGATCACCAGGATCAGTTCGCCCTCACCCGCCATGCAACTCCCCTTTTCGCACCTTTATACGCGACCTCGACACCGGAGCCGCGAATGACCATATCGGCCAGATGAACGCACCGGACCTGATCGACAAGCCTTACGCCGTCTCCGAGCGGATTGCCCCGCTCGTACGGCGCGTGCTCGCGCGCAATCCTTCGCCGTTCACCTATACCGGCACGCAGACTTATATCGTCGGCGACGCCGCCGAAGTCGCGGTGATCGATCCCGGCCCGGCCGACGACGAGCATATCGAGGCCATCCTCCACGCCGTCGGCTCCGCGCGTGTGGTGGCAATCGCCTGCACCCATACGCATCGCGACCATTCGCCCGCCGCCGCCCCGCTCAAGGCCCGCACCGGCGCGCCAATCATCGGCTGCGCGGCGCTCACGCTCGACGACGATGGCCCTCGCGCCGACGCCGCCTTCGATGCCGACTACCGGCCCGACCGGGTGCTGGCCGATGGCGAGACGATCTCCGGAGACGGCTGGACGCTGGAAGCCGTGGCCACCCCCGGCCACACCTCCAACCACTTGTGCTTCGCACTCGTCGAGACGGGCGCCGTGTTCACCGGCGATCACGTGATGGGCTGGTCCACCAGCGTCGTCTCCCCGCCCGACGGCGACATGACCGCCTATCTCGAAAGCCTGTCCAAGCTCTACGAGCGCCAGCAGGACACGATCTATTTCCCCGCCCACGGTCCGGCCGTGGAAAAGCCGCGTCAGCTCGTGCGCGGCATGATCGGCCACCGCCGCCAGCGCGAACGCCAGATCCTGAAGCAGATCGCGGCGGGCCACCACTCGATCGGCCAGATGGTGCCGCTGATGTACAAGGGCGTCGACGAACGGCTCTGGCCCGCTGCGGGGCGCTCGGTTCTGGCCCATCTGATTGATCTGGAAAGAAGAAGCCTTGTAAAGCGCGAAGAAGAGGACTGGACGCTCGTCGCGCCGAATTCGTAATTCGTCGAACGGGTATATGACCTGAACCCCAATTCACGTATTCTCCGCAAGTATTGACAGCGCCGAAACGCAATACGGCGCAAGAACAATGCAATGCTTGGGGAGAATTCATGGCGACTTTGCCTCAGGCGCGGATCGGCGCCTTTTCGTTCTGGCAGAAGCTGGCAATCGGGCTTTCACTGTTCATCGTCTTCGCCTTTGCGCAGTTCGGCCTGCGCGGCTTTGTCGATTATGCCCATGCGCCGCTGGTCATGCACTTGCATGGCATGGCGATGCTGACATGGCTGGCGCTGCTGACTACGCAGTCCTTGCTGGCCGGAAGGGGCGGGCTGGCGATCCATCGCCGGCTTGGCTGGGCCAGCGCGGTCATGGTGCCGACGGTCGTCGCCCTGGCCAGCGCGCTGTGCTTCACCGCGCTTCGGCTGCACATGTATCCACCGTTCTTCACGCCCGCCTATTTCCTCGCGCTGGTCCATGTCGAGGCGGCGTTCTTCGCGCTGCTGGTGGCCATGGCAGTGGCGCGGCGCGGGCAGAGCGACTGGCACAAGCGGCTGATGGTCGGCTCCACCGTGCTCCTGATGGAACCGGCGCTCGGCCGCCTGCTGCCGATGCCGCTGATCGTGCCGTGGGGCGAATGGCTCTCGATGGTGATCCAGCTTGGCGTCGTGCTGCTGATCGTCCGCCACGACCGGCGCGAGATCGGCCATGCCCATCCGGCCACCATGGCCGTGGCCATGACCGTGATCCTCAGCCACGTGATCGTCGAACTGCTGGCGATCACCCCCTGGTGGATCGCTCTGGCGGACCGCATCGCGGCCTGAGCTTTTTCTGCTTGGGCATTCCGGCAAGCCTCCCTAGATAGGCCCCGAATTCCGGCACCGGACTTTCCAACACCGGGCCGCACCGGCCAGACAGAGAGACACCATGACCGCAATGCCCGCAAACCTCTCCGGACTCGACTTGCGCGCCGAGATCGAACGGCTGCGCAAGGAGCGCAACGCGGTTATCCTTGCGCACTATTACCAGCGCCCGGAATTGCAGGACATTGCGGACTTCGTGGGCGACAGCCTCGAACTCAGCCGCAAGGCGGCCGAAACCGATGCCGACGTGATCGCGTTCTGCGGCGTCAAGTTCATGGCGGAGACCGCCAAGATCCTCAGCCCCGAGAAGATCGTGGTGCTGCCGGACATGGAAGCCGGTTGCAGCCTTGAAGATTCGTGCCCGCCGGAAAAGTTCGCCGCCTTCCGCGCCGCACACCCGGATCATATCGCGCTGACCTACATCAACTGCTCGACCGAGGTGAAGGCGCTGTCCGACATCATCGTCACCAGCTCCAGCGCCGAGACGATCCTTCAGCAGATCCCTGCCGACCAGAAGATCATCTTCGGGCCGGACCGTCACCTTGGCGGCTATCTCAGCCGCAAGTTCGGGCGCGAGATGCTGCTGTGGCCGGGCGTCTGCATCGTGCACGAGGCGTTCAGCGAGACCGAGCTGCTCAAGCTCAAGGCGCAGCACCCCACGGCGCCGATCGCGGCGCATCCGGAATGCCCGCCGCATATCGTTGACCACGCGGACTATGTCGGTTCGACCAGCGGCATTCTGAACTATGCGAAGACGGTGGAAGCCGACACGCTGATCGTCGCCACCGAGCCGCACATCATCCACCAGATGCAGCTGGCGATCCCGAACAAGACCTTCATCGGCGCGCCGGGTGCGGACGGCAACTGCAACTGCAACATCTGCCCTTACATGGCGCTCAACACGATGGAGAAGCTCTACATCGCGCTTCGCGACCTGGAGCCGCGCGTGGAGATCGACGAACAACTGCGCCTCGACGCCAAGCGCAGCCTCGACCGCATGCTCGACATGGCGAGCGGCACGGTGGGCAAGGGCGATCTCGGCAGCCGTTGAGGTTTTGAAGTGATAGGGGCGGCCCTGCAGGCAGAGCCGCCCTTCACCCACGTCCGATTGCCAACACGCTTATCAAAACTCACCCGTCGCCCCCGCGAAGGCGGGGGCCCCGCTTTTCTTCGACGCCCAGCCAATAGGGTTCACGCGGAGGCGCGGAGACGCGGAGAAAACGGTTTTCCTGTCGCACGTAACCTCGGCGCACCTGCGCCTTCCCCCTCACATGGGGAGCTTTGTGTCAATCGTCGGTCTAGCTACGGCATTTGCTGTCTCTCGATATCAGATCCATGGTCTGAGCCTGTTGCAACAAGCGTCCCATCAACCGGTCCGCTCTAACCTCACATCCGGTCGCCGCTCATGCACGGCTACACCACAATCCCGCTTGCGTCGGGTTTGGCTCAGGAAAACGGGACCAACCTTTTTATCGGCAATCGAAGCCAAGGGGGATCGACGGTCCGTCTACCTGGATCCGGCGGGTGTCGCCCCGCAGGAAATCTTCTATGAGTACCCAGTCAGGCTGCTTTGAGGATTGCGCCCTTTGGCACGACGCCAGCGGAATTGAATTGCCACAGCGCGATCAGCAACTTGCGCGCGAGAGCCACTATCATCACGCGGCGGACGCGGCCGCCGTTGGTTCGCACCCGCTCCTCATACCAGAGTGTCAGTTCTGATGTTGGTTGATGTCGCAGCCACAGCCATGCGACTTGGATCATCGTGACGCGCAGCCGTTTATTGCCCGCTTTGGACACCCCTTGCTCTCGGTCCATCGCACCACTTTGCCACGGCGATGGCGCCAGTCCCGCATAGCTGGCGACCTGTCGTCGATTACTGAAGCTGCGGAACAACCCCTCGGCATGAAGCACGCCAGCGAATTCCGGGCCGATACCGCGCAATTGAAGCAGACGAGCGCTGGCCGACGCTGACGCTGGAGCCTCTTCGATCGCCGTGTCTAGTTCCAGCATCGCATCGCGTTCCCGCTCAACGTCTTTGATCTGCCCCAGAACCAACTCCAACCGGTCTAGCTCGCGCTCGATCTCATTCTTGAGATGGCGTGGCAACGGTCGTCCGTCGCCGGTAGTGAGCTCTTCCAACCGAGCCCGCCGGTTGGTGCGCAGCGGCTCGTAGTCGCCCACTCCTTGCGCGAACAGCAGGCCTTTCACTCGGTTAACGTGCCGGATGCGCTCGATCACCAGCGAGCGTCGCTCCCGGCAGATGCGACGGCGGTCTTCGTCTTCGACGCTTGGTACTGCGACCATCGCGCAGACCCTCGGCTCTCCACGTTTATAGGCGAGCAACGTACGGACCAGGGCCTCACCGTCGAGCTTATCCGTCTTCGCACGCCGACTCCGTCGCGAAGCCGCGATCGAGGCTGCATCGACGACGTAACTCTCGATTCCTTCGCACATGAGGCAACGGTGTATCCAGAAGCCGTCCAGTCCAGCCTCCTGAATAACGACCAATGGGTACTGCTTGCCGGTCCGCTCGCGCGCTTTGGCTTGTAACTGCGCGAACCGCTCGAGGAGGACAGGCACATCACCGCCCTTCACCTGGTGCCGCGAAATGCGCTCGCCGCGCCCCGGCAACAGAGACGTCACCAACCAAGTGGAACGGCTCAGCTCCAATGACACAAAGATCGCATTTAACTGAGTGCTGACGGCGGCATGGGATAAACCGGACATGGAGAGCCTCCTTGACGATAAAGCGGGGAGGTCAGTGTGCCTTAACTAGCGCCAACCCGCGCCCATGGGATCTTTTTTCTTCTCCGCGTCTCCGCGCCTCCGCGCGAAACCATTTCAGGTCCGACCGACACCAGCCCTTGATCACATTACAATATCCGCGCCAGAGTACCGATGAGCGGGACAAAGTCCGCAGCCACAGGGAATTGCGGACGAAATGAATCTTCAGCTCGATTTGCCCACTCTTTTCACCGGCCTCACGCTGCTTTTCGCGGCACTGAAGCTCAGCCCCCTGCCCTATCTGTGGTGGCGGCTGCGTCATGTCGAAAACCTGCTCGATGACCGACCGACGGCAGCGCTTTACCTTACGTCCAAACTTTCCGGCGTGTTGGCGGTGGCATTTGCCGTGAGCGCGGCGGCCAGTTCCGGCCGCCGGATCGAATCGATCCTCCTGTCCCTGCTCCTGGTCGTGGGTGGTGCATTGACGATGTGGAGCATTCTCGGCCGCCTTTCGGGCACCTTCAAAGGGCTAATGCCCGTTGCGCGAACACCCGACTGAAGCGGCCCCGGAGGCTCGGCGAATCAGGCGTCCCTGCACTCGCAACCCGGCCCGCAATTTTCTTTCATGCCGGAAACCGCGAAATTCCGCGGGTTTTAGCCCGAAATTGGGAAAATAATGCCCTGTGAATAAATAATCGAACCCGAATCGCTTGCAGGGTCCGAAGCTCCTTGCTAGTGGCGCGCTCCTACCACGGAGCGGTAGCAATACAGCTCCGGTGATTATGCGGTCGTGGCGGAATTGGTAGACGCGCAACGTTGAGGTCGTTGTGGGCGAAAGCCCGTGGAAGTTCGAGTCTTCTCGACCGCACCATCACCCTAAATCGGAATTGATAAAAGCCTTCGGGCACCTTCCGATTTTCTTTCCCTGATACTTGGAACTACCCTTAGGGGCCCTGCTCCGGTCAGGCGAATGCGGCTTTTGAGCTGCCGCTACTCTCCCGCTTCAGATCCGTCACTTCACCGGCATCGCCCAGCAGTTCGCGCACGATCGCGTATGTCCGCTCGTCGTCGACATCGATCGCCTGCGTGCCGTCCGCCAGCACCACCGCGCGCACCCGCATGCCCAGCCGCCGCGAGGCGCGCACGATGGCGCCTGCCAGCGTCTCCATGCCCAGCCGTACCATCACGAAGCCCACAAGCCCGATCGCGCGCCAGATCCGCAGCGCCTCCCGGTCCGTCCGCACGCCGCGAAACACTTTCACGGCATCGACGAAATGCGCGGAGGCCATGCCGTAGAGGTCGCAAGCCGCATAGTCGCCATCATGCAGCGTGATGAAGCCGCGCTGGGCGCCCGGATGTGCAGCCTCCACCGCCGCGCGGCTGGTCAGCGCGAAAGCGACATCCGCCGTTTCCAGCGCCTCGATCATCACATCGATCGACTCTGCGGACAGCAGCGCATGGTCGGCAGTGGTGACCAGCAGCGGCCCGTCCCAATCCTTTGCCGCCGCGCGCACGCTGGAGGCGATGTCCGCCTGCGCCTCCACCAGTGCCACGGTGCCGCGCCCGGGAAGCTGGGTCAGCACGTCCCACACGGGATCGAAGGCCTCGCGCTCCACGCAGATGGCGAGGCTGGTGACACGCGGATGCTGCGCGGCGGTCTGCAATACGTGCGCGATCAGCGGGCGCCCCGCCAACGGGACGAGGCAGCGGTGGCTCTTGCCGAACCGCGCGGCCAGCGCATCCGCGCCCCGGCTGGGGGCGCCGGGTCCGTGCCCGGCAAGCACGATCAGCCGCAGCGGCTGCGGTTCATCGTCGCGGCTGTCAGGGAGATCCGAAGAAGCCATTACCTATGCGGCTATGCCGCGCGCGTGTGACAGGCCCGTGACCCTTCGCGCCCTTCCCTGCCCCCAAAAGCGGTGTTTGCTCCAGACCCGATCCAGCGCCGATGGTGCTCCCGCCGCAGGCGGGGTAGAACCCCGAAAGACCACAGGGGGAGAACAATGTGGCCGCGGACTTCGTGAGCCCGGAGCGGGTGCTGATCGTCGACGACCATGCGCTGGTCCGCGATGGCCTGCGCACGGTCTTCGAACAGGCCTTCCCGGGCTGCGAGGTGCTGGACGCGGCGGACCTTGCCGAAGCGTTGGACAGGATGGAGAGTTCGGGGAAAGACATCGGTGAACAGGGCGGCGATGTCGATCTTGTTCTGCTGGACCTCCTGATCCCCGGGATCGAGGGGCTATCCGGCCTGGAAACCCTGCGCGGCCGCTTCCCGACGGCGCCGGTGGTGATCGTCTCGGGCGTCTCCGACCCACAGGCCGTGCGCAGCGCGCTGGCCGCGGGCGCCGCCGGGGTCGTGCCGAAATCGCTGAGGCGCGACCAGCTTGTCGAGGCCCTGCGCCTGGTACTGGCGGGCGGGATCTATCGCCCGGAACTCCTCGCCGGAGACCCCTACGCGGCCGAGGACGCCTCGATCCGCGCGCGGATAGATAGCCTGGACACCGCAGCAACGCGTGGTGCTCGGCCAGCTTGCGGCGGGCAAGCTCAACAAGCAGATCGCCTATGAACTGGATGTCTCGATGACGACGGTGAAGGCCCATGTCTCGGCGATTCTGCAGAAGATTTATGTCTTCAGCCGGACGCAGGCAGTGATCCTTGTCAACCGGATCGATTTTCGCGGGTAGGTGAGGTTGGGCGAGCCCATGTTACGCTGTACAAAAGGCTGCCTGTCGAAATGGAATTGTCGCGGTAAATTGCGGTGACGCGGGTTTCTCCCGATAATAAAATGCAGTCAAAAGAGCTAAATCCCTGCGTTCAGTCTCATAACAGCCTCCGCTTGAGCTGCCGCCAATGCGCCACCAAGCCGGCGCTGACATATCGGGAGAATCCTATGCGCACGTCCCTGATCGCGTGGCTTGCAGGTGCCCTGATCGCAGTGAGCAGCCCGACATTTGCAGCAAAGCCGCCGGACACATGGGACGGCCTTGTGCGCGTAAGTGCCAAGCAGGTCGACGCCGTGTACCTGATGCCCGCCGCCGACTTTCGCACTTATACGAAAGTGATCATCGATACGCCGCAAGTCGCGTTTCGCAAGAACTGGCAGCGCGACTACAATAACGACAGGCGGGGCGCGTCCGGTCGCATTACCGACGAAGATATCCGCAAGGCCATCGACGAAGCCAGTGAGCGGTTCCGCGAGATGCTTGCCAAATCCTACGCCGAGGCAGGCTATGAGGTCGTCTCGCAGCCCGATCCCGCCGCCTTGCGGGTTTCGACAGCCATCCTCAATGTCAATGTCGTCGCCCCTGACGTGATGACCGCCGGCAGATCCCGCACTTACGCGGACGAAGCCGGCGAAGCGACACTCGCACTGGAAGCGCGCGATTCCGTTTCGGGAACGCTGCTTGGACGCGCACTGGACCGGCGCATTGCCGGCGACAACTCCACCTTCCGCCGCACCAGCGTTTCCAACCGGTCCGACTTCGACAGGCTTTTCTCGGTCTGGGCCAAGCTGAGCGTGGAAGGGTTGGCCAAACTGAAAGCAATGTCGCCGATCGATGCCAGCGGCGCCTCGCACAAGTAAGGGAGTAAAGGGCAGATGCGGCGAGGCCTGATACGCGCCTGGCGCGCGCCTAGGGTGAGCGGGTAAATTCCAGTCTGAACGGCAGAAAGGTTGGGGTTTTCTGACCCATTCCCTCCCTCGCCGCTCATCCTGAGCCTGTCGAAGGATGTGAGGTCAGCGCCACGCCCGCCGGGGGCTTCGACAAGCTCAGCCTGAGCAGGTTGGGAGGTCAGCCCATTGGCCCGATTTGGGAAGATGCAAAACTTCGTCCTCCTCCACGTCATCCCAGCTTCCGCAAGGGAGGCCTGCCCTCAGAACTCGCGCCCGAATATGCTCGCCCCCTAGAACGTGTAGGCGACACCCGCGCCCAACGTCCACTGGTTGGAACTGCCCCGCAATGACGTAAACGGCGTGCGCTTGCCGTCATTCAGCATCGCCGAATAGTTCAGCGCCGCGAACAGCGAGAAGCCGCCATCGGTGAAGTCACCCGAGAGGTCATAGCCTGCGAGGATACCCGCGCTCACGCTGCTCCAGCCGCCCTTCGCGTCGAATTCCGGCAAGCCGCTCTTGGCCGACTGTTCGGGCGTGACCGAGAAGTAATAGCGGGCGTATTTGTCATCGACATGGTGCGCGCGCACGTTGAGCGCGACGATCACCGCCTTGCTGAGCGGGGTCTTATACGTGATCCCGGGGCTCCAGGTCATGCCGTGGTAGGCATTCACATCCCACATCACGTCCGTCGAAAGCGTCAGGGAATCGTAGGGATTGAGCAGCCGGTTGGCGGTGACGCCGGTATTGACGCCGAATTCGATCGCCGGGTCGAGCTTGCCGAGCGATTTGACCACCGGGTCCTCGATATGCCGGACCCGGTTGTATGAAATCGACCCCACCGGGCCCAGTTCGAAGCCGAACTTCGCGTCCTTGCCGTCGGGGATCAGGTCCAGCGATACGCCGCGCGGGCGCGGGTTGATGTTTACGCCGTGAAACCGGCCCATCACGACGGGTATCGCCGAGAAGACCTGATCGTTGGAGCCCTGGTAGCTCGGCCCATAGAGGGCACCGACGCCGATGAGCAGATAATCGCCCTTCATCACGTCCTTGTGAGGCTTCGCGGCGCTGTCCGCACTATCGCCGCCGGCAGTGGCGGCATCGCTGCTGACATCGCTGGTCCCGGCCCCATCCTGCGCGGCGGCATCCTGCGCTGCTGCGGGGGCAAGCGGAAAGGCTGTGGCAAGCAGCGCGAAAGGTAGGCCAAGGGTAAGTGTAGTCGGCGGGAAACGCATGGGATTTCTCTCCATCCTTTCCCCACCAACGCCTGTCGCGCCGTGCGGTTGCGAGACAGCGCGCGTCAGCGGGTCGGGGTACGCCGCCCGTTCAGGTCACGGTCTCCTGCGGAAGCGACTGGTTTCCCTCGTCCAGTTGGCGCTGCATGATGAACACGTCGAGCCACTTGCCATGCTTCCACCCGGCACCCGCAAGTGTGCCGACCGGGCGGAAACCCGCGCGGGCATGGAGCACGACCGAGGCCGGTTCGCTTTCGGCAATCACCGCGAAGGCCTGCCGGAACCCCCGCGCCTCGCACTGGGCCAGCACCGCGCCGAGCAGGGTGCCGCCGATGCCGCGCCCGACGCTGGTGGGCTCGACGAAAATCGTGGTCTCGACACTGTAGCGATAGCCCACGCGCGGGCCGTAGCGATGCGCGAAGCCGAAACCGATCACGCGCCCGGTCTCTCCGCCGTCGCGCACCAGCACGAAGGGATAGCCGGCCTCCAGCGTGGCAGCGATGCGTCGGCGCGTTTCCGCTTCGCTCGGAGGCTCGGTTTCGAAAGTCGCGGTGCTTTCCAGCACGTAATGCGCATAAATTTGGGCGACCGCGGCGGCATCGTCCAGCCGGGCGTCGCAAACAGTCAGTTCCCCAGTCATCGTCATAAATATGCCGTAAACCTAACGGGCTGCCAAGCTGCGCATCCGGGAACACTAAATCCCTTCGGGTAACCGACTGAGCCGTTCCATTTATCCATTATCCGCCTAAACGTGGTGCGATGACTGCTCGCACCTGCAACCTGGCGATCCTTGGCGGCGGCCTTGCCGGCGCGCTGATCGCGCTCGCGATGGCGCGGCACCGTCCGGACTTGCGCGTGCTGCTGATCGAGCGCGGCAACACGTTGGGCGGCGAGCATGTCTGGTCGTTCTTCGAAAGCGACCTGAACGCGGAGGGTCGCGCTCTGGTGGAACCGCTGGTGGCGGCGCGCTGGCCCGGATACGACATTCACTTTCCCGCATTTTCGCGCAGGCTCTCCACCCCCTACGCCAGCGTGACGAGCGACCGGCTGGACAGCGCTGTGCGCGCGGCGTTGCCTGCGCAAGCCGTGCTCACCGGGGCGGACGTGCGCCACGCCACGCCGGTCTCGGTCACGCTGGCGGATGGCACCGAGATTGCCGCCGATGCAGTGATCGACGCGCGCGGCGCGCGGGCTCTGCCCCACATGGCAGGCGGATGGCAGAAATTTGCGGGGCAGATGCTGCGCCTCTCCGCGCCGCACGGGCTCGACCGCCCGGTGGTGATGGATGCGCGGGTCGAGCAGGTAGACGGCTATCGCTTCGTCTATGCCCTGCCCTTCTCGCCCACCGAGGTCTTCGTCGAGGATACGTACTACGCCGATAGTCCCGTGCTGGACCTGCCGGTGCTGCACGCCCGCATCGCCGACTATGCGCGGCAACGCGGCTGGCAGGTGGCGGCTGTGGACTATCAGGAAACCGGGGTGCTGCCGGTGATCGCCGCCGGGGATTTCGAGGCGTTCTGGGCCGCAACGGGCGAGCCGGAAATGGCGCGGGCCGGGACGCGTGCAGCGCTGGTTCATCCGCTCACGTCCTATTCGCTGCCCGACGCGGTGCGGTTCGCGCATCATCTCACCACTCTCGACAACCTCTCGGGCAACAGCCTAGGAAGGGCCAGCCATGCATGGGCCGCAAACCATTGGCGCGGGGGGCGCTACTATCGGATGTTGACTCGCATGCTGTTCGCTGCCGCACCGCCCGGTGCGCGCTGGCGCGTGCTCGAACGTTTCTACCGGCTGCCCGAGCCGCTGGTGGAGCGTTTCTACGCGGGCCGATCGACGCTGGCAGACCGCGCCCGGCTGCTGATCGGTCGTCCGCCGGTGCCGGTGGGTGCCGCGCTGGCCAGCCTTTCCGGCGGCGGCAGGGCGCTTGCGGACCTTGGCGCCGATCTTGGCATCACACGGGAACCTTTGCGATGAATACTGTCGAGTCCAGCAGGGCCTGCGTCGTCGGCGCCGGTTTCGGCGGCCTCGCCCTCGCCATCCGCCTGCAAAGCGCGGGCGTGGCAACCACTCTGGTCGAAGCGGGCCAGCAAGTGGGCGGCCGGGCCTGGGTCCGCGAGCAGGAGGGCTTCACGTTCGACGGCGGCCCCACCGTCATCACCGATCCCGCCGCCCTGCGCGAACTCTGGGCCCTGTCCGGCAACGACATGGCAAGCGACATCGAACTGATGCCGGTCATGCCGTTCTACCGGCTCAACTGGACCGACGGCGTAACGTTCGATTACGCGAACGACGAGCCCGCGCTGCGCCGCGAGATTGCCCGCGTCGCCCCTAATGACATCGGCGGCTACGAGGAATTCTCGCGCTATGCCGCCGGGGTCTATCAAGAGGGCTACGTCAAGCTGGGGCACCAGGCATTCCTCGATTTCAGCAGCATGGTGAAGGCCGCGCCGGCGCTGGCCCGCTATCAGGCCTGGCGCTCGGTCTATTCGATGGTCAGCCACTATGTGAAGGACGAGCACCTGCGGCAGGCGCTCTCGTTCCACACGCTGCTGGTGGGCGGCAATCCGATGACCACCAGCGCGATCTATGCGCTGATCCACAAGCTGGAAAAGGACGGCGGCGTCTGGTGGGCGCGCGGCGGCACCAACAAGCTGGCGCAGGCGATGGCCCGCCAGTTCGAGCGGATCGGCGGCACCCTGCGGCTGGGCGACAAAGTCGCGCACATCCACACGGTGGGCGATCAGGTTACCGAAGTCGAATGCGAGAGCGGCTGGAAAGCTCGCTTCGACGCCATCGCCAGCAATGGCGACATCATGCACTCCTACCGCGACTTGCTGGCAGGCAGCATGCGCGGGCAGGAAATGGCGAAGAAGCTGGCGCACAAGCGGTATTCGCCCAGCGTCTTCGTCGTCCACTTCGGCCTTGAAGGGGCATGGCCGGGCATTCCGCACCACTCCGTGCTGTTCGGCCCGCGCTACAAGGGCCTGCTGGACGATATCTACGAGCACGGCGTGCTGCCGCGCGACTTCTCGATCTATCTCCACCACCCCAGCGTCACCGATCCCTCGATGGCGCCCGCCGGCAAGAGCACGTTCTATGCGCTGGTGCCGGTGGCCAACATGGGCAAGCTGCCGGTCGACTGGGACGAAGTGGGCCCGGTGCTGGAACGCCGCGTGCTCGCCGAAGTGAGCCGCCGCCTGATCCCCGATCTGGACGACCGGATCGTCACCAAGTTCCACTATGCCCCGCCCGATTTCGAACGCGATTTCGGCGCCTACAAGGGCAATGCCTTCAGCCTTGAGCCGCTGCTGACGCAGAGCGCATGGTTCCGGGGGCACAATCGGGACGACAAGCTGAAGAATTTCTACCTCGTCGGCGCCGGGACTCACCCGGGCGCGGGCATTCCCGGCGTCGTCGCCAGTGCCAAGGCCACGGCCAAGCTGATGGTCGAGCAACTGCGATGAGCCGCGAGGTCAATGCGCTGAACGCCGCATGGGGCTGGACCGGCGTCACCTTCGCCGAAGTGGTGGCGCACAGCCTGATGGGCCACGCGCTGGTCACCGACAGCACCGGCGCCTTCCACTACCTCGACCCCGACCTTGGCGAACTGACGATGCTGGGGGACGAGGCCGCCGCCAGCGCGCACATGGCGCTGGAAGAGACGCAGGCGATCTGGCGCGCCACGGCCCTGGTAGAGGCGGCGGCGAAGCGACTGGGCCCGCCCGCGATTGGGGAAGTCTACAGTCTCACGCTTCCGGCCTTGCTCGCGGGCGACTATGCGCACGAGAATCTGATCAGGATCGAATTCGTGAAACTGATCTTTCTTACCGGCGACCTTGCCCGGCAGACACGCGATCTGCCGGATGGTGCGCCGGTCCAATTGAAGGTTATCGACTGACATGAAGCGTCTCGCGGTCTACTGCGGCTCGGCCACCCCCGCCGATCCGCGCTATATCGAACTCGCCCGCGAAGTGGGTGCGACTCTGGCCCGCAAGGGCATCGGCGTTGTCTACGGCGGCGGCAGACTGGGCCTGATGGGCGCGGTGGCCAGCGGCGCGATCGAGGCCGGCGGCGAAGTGATCGGCGTGATCCCCGAAGCGCTTACCGGCACCAACGGCGCGGGCGGCGAAGTTGCCAACCACGACTGCACCGAACTGCACATCGTCAAGACCATGCACGAGCGCAAGGCCGAGTTCACGCGCCTGTCGGACGGCTTCATCGTCATCCCCGGCGGCGTCGGCACCATGGACGAGCTGTGGGAAGCGGTAAGCTGGGCCCAGCTCGGCTATCACGACAAGCCGGTGGGCGTGCTCAATGCCTTCGGGTTCTACGACCTGCTGCTGGCCTTCAACCGCCGCATGGCCGAAACCGGCTTCGTGCGCCCCGCACATCAGGGCATCATCATGGCCGAAACCGAACTGGAGGCCCTGCTGGACCGCATGGCGGCGCATGAGCCGATCGTGCCGATCGTGCGGATGGACCCGAAGACGCTCTAGACCCGCCATGACGTCTGATCGCACCGCTCTGGTAGAGGCCGCCCGCAAATCGATCCGCAAGGGTTCGAAAAGCTTTGCGGCGGCCAGCCGGCTGTTCGATCGGACCACGCGGGAGCGGGTCTGGCTGCTCTACGCCTGGTGCCGCGCCTGCGACGACATTGCCGACGAGCAGGACCACGGCCGCGCCGCCCGCGCGGTGCCGCTGGGCACGCGGCTCGCCCCGCAGGACCGGCTGGCGACGATCCGCACGCTGACCGAACTCGCGATGGCAGGCGAATCCACCGGTACCCCCGCTTTCGACGCGCTGGCGCAGCTCCGCCGCGAAGTGCCGATTGCCGATGGGCTGATCGAGGACGTGCTGGCCGGCTTCGCGCTGGACGCCGCCGACTGGCGCCCGCGCAGCGAGGCGGACATGCTGCGCTATTGCTACCACGTCGCCGGGGCCGTCGGCGTCATCATGGCGCTGGTCATGGGCGTGGACGCCGGGGATGACGACACGCTGGACCGCGCCTGCGACCTCGGCATCGCATTCCAGCTTGCCAATATCGTGCGCGATGTCTGGGAAGATGACGCGCATGGCCGCTGCTACCTGCCGGAAGAATGGCTGGCCGAAGCCGACATCCCGCCCGGCGAAGTGACCAAGCCGCACTATCGCGGCGCGCTGGTGCCCATGGTGGCGCGCGCCTGCGGCCTCTCGCGCGATTACGAGGCATCGGCCCGCGTCGGCGTGACCCGGCTCGCCTTCCGCCAGCGCTGGGCGGTGCTGGCCGCCGCCGATATCTACGGCGGCATTGCAAGGGGCGTGGAGAAACTGGGCAGCCATGCCTGGGACCACCGCGTGCGCACGTCGGGCATGCGCAAGCTGGTATATCTCTGGCAGTCCTGGTGGGAAGCGCGGCGATCTCCGGCGCTGGACGCCGCCCCGCACCCGGCTCTGTCACGCCGCGAACTGGCGGACATGGCCCATAACCGACCGACACACTGACCGGGCTGAGGAACTTGCGAGGCGAGGCCATCCCGCTTCGCAATCGAAACAAGCCTGCGCCGAACCATAAAACCCCGTCGTCCCCGCGAAGGCGGGGACCCCGCTTTTCTTTTCACAACGCCGCGCCAATCCGCAGCATCCGCGGTCGAATAATCAAGAAGAAGCGCACAAAAACAGGCAGGCCGCCGGTTCTTCCCGGCCGGCCCGTCATGCCTGTCAATTTTCTGAAACTGTGGACCCGAGGGGCGGTAGCGAGATGCGCGCAAGGGCGATTCGCGGTCGCAGGGGGACCATGCCCGGCCCGATACCGGACGGCAACCGCCCGGCGCCCTGCAATCTGCCGTCCGCCCCGCGCCTGAGACGAGTTGCATTTTTCGGCATCCAGACCGCACCATCGCATGCAGCCAAGCGCGCCGATGCGCGTTTCTATCGGTGTCTCACGAAGGAGAAGATGCCATGCTTTTCACCATCGCCGCCATCCTCATTGTTCTCTGGCTGCTCGGCTTTGTCGTGTTCCACGTTACGGGCGCGCTGATCCATGTCCTGCTGGTGGTCGCGATCATCGTCGGCCTTGTGCAGCTGTTCCGCGGCCGAAGCGTCTAGCCCGTCAGGCTGCTAGAACTCGTGCCCCGCCGTTGGCGGGTGCGCCTTGTAGAAGCCGGGCGGGTTGACCCTGCGGAAGAGCCGCCCCTTCTCCGAATACAATACCAGAACCAGTGAAATCAGCCCGCAAACCACCATGGCGCCCAGGATCGGTCGCGCCGTCCCGTCATAGGCCTGCCCGATCAGCGAGCCGAGCCCGGCGCCCAGCACCGTGCGCACGAACGACATGACCGAAGCCGCCGCGCCCGCGATCCGCGCGAACGGCTGGAGCGAGATCGCCTGGAAGTTCGCGCCGATGAAGCTCATCATGCACATGGTGGCGGTCATCAACGGGATGAAGGTCCACAGCGTCTCGCCGCGCATCGCCAGCGCCAGATGGATCGCGGCGAACAGGATGTAACAGAGCAGCGCGGTGTGCGAGACACGCCGCGCGCCGAACTTCTCGACGATGCGCGAATTGGCGAAGTTGGAGCAGGCCATGACCAGCGCCATGCTGCCGAACACCAAGGGGAAAAGCGTGCCGGCGCCGAAGTGCTCACCCACCAGCTGCTGCGCCGAGTTGATGTAGCCGAACAGCGCCCCCTGCACGAAAGCCGCGCCAAGGAAGTAACCGAGCGAGGCCCGCTCCTTCAGCGCCATCGCCATGTTGCCCGCGATCACGCGCGGCCGGATCGGCTGGCGATAATCGGCATGCAGCGTCTCGGGCAGGCGCAGCGCGCTCCACGCGAGGACCAGCACGCCCATCGTGCACATGATCCCGAAGATCCAGCGCCACCCGGCAAAGAGCAGCACGGTCTGCCCGATCATCGGCGCCACCATCGGCACTACCATGAACGTCATCGCCACCAGCGACTGCGTGCGGGCCATGCGGTCGCCATCGAAGCGATCGCGCAGGATGGTCATCGGCATGACCATCATCGCCGAACAGAACGCGCCCATGAACCCGCGCGCGATCAGCAGCAGCATGAAACTGCCCGAAATCGCACAGAGGAAGGCGGTGAGCACGTAAGCCGCGATCGCGGTAATCACCACCGGCCGTCGCCCGAACCGGTCCGCCAGCGCGCCGGGAAACAGCGAGCCGAGCCCCGAGCAGATAAGGAAGACGCCGACGATAAGCTGGCGGCTATTCGGATCGGTCAGCCGCAAATCGTGCGAAATCGCGCCAAGCGCGGGTAGCATGACATCGATCGAGAGCGCCATCAGCGCCTGGAGCGAGGCCATCAAGGCGACGAATTCGACTTCCCCCATCGGGAAGCGGTCGGACCTGGCATCGGCGGACTGCATGCCCAAGCCCATGCCGCATGCGCGAAGCGAGCGCCAGCCCCTTGCCGCGGTTTCCGTGCTTTGGGGCCGATTCAGGGCCGGGCGATGTGTTCCCGGAACCAGTCGGCCAGTTCCTCTTCCGACAGTTCGCCCCCGGCAAGTGCCACGAAAGCGACGACCATTTCGGCATCGCTTGCCGTGAGGACATGGCCGTGCAGCATCAGGAAGGTTTCCGCGATCACCGCCGCCGTGCGCTTGTTGCCGTCCAAGAAAGGATGATTGCGCGCAATCCCAAAGGCATAGGCCGCCGCCAACGCGCAAGCATCCGGTTCGCCATATTCCGCGAGATTGCGCGGACGCGCCATGGCGCTTTCAAGCCCGCCCCGATCACGCACGCCATCTCCGCCGCCGTGTTCGACTATCTGCTCGGCGTGCGCCGCCAGAGCCACCTCATCGGCGATCCAGACCCAGCCTCTTGCCACGATGGCTACTTAGCGAGTTCGCGCAATGCCCGCTTGCGCCGCGCCATCACCTCGCGCGCAGCCGCCATCTGCGCCTCGAAATCCGGCTCCGCCGCCGAAAGCTCGATCCCGCGCGGTGTGACGACCACCGACAGGGCCTCCCCCACCTCGGCATGCAGATGCGTGAGCAACTCCTTGGGCAGGATAACACCTGCCGAATTGCCGATCCGGGTGATCTTGAGCGTGGTGTTCATACGCGAGTTATAACGAATTCAGGGCATGGATGCGAGGGGGTCAGCGCAGCTTTTCGATCAACGCCATTGCGGCGGCGGGGGCTCTTTCCTTGGCGCCGTTGATGAAGAACATGAAGACTTCCTTGCCGTCCTTCGACCAGTCGCGGGCGCGCTTTGCCCAAGCGTCGAGTTCGGCGTCGGGATAGCCCTGCTCGATTTCGGCGCGGGCATTCTGAAGGCGGGCGTAGAGGAACGGCGCATTCTCAGTGGCGTCGATCACCGGATACTTCGCGGAATCGGCAAGGATCACGGCAACCCCGGCTTTGTGTACGAGGTCGAAGAATGCCGGATCGTCGAAGCTCTCGTGACGCGCCTCGATGGCGTGACGCAGGGTCAGGCCCTCGTGCCTTGCGGGCAGCAGGGCCAGGAAGGCGGCGATTTCTTCGGCGTCGAACTTCTTGGTGGCGGCGAGTTGCCAGTTGATCGGGCCCAGCTTGTCGCCCAGTTCGACCAGGCCCTGCTCGACGAAGTTCCTGACACTCTCTCCCGCCTCGCCGAGGTTCTTGCGGTTCGTGCAATAGCGCGAGCCTTTCAGCGCGAAGCGGAAGCCGTCCGGCACCGTATCGCGCCACTTGGCGAAGCTGGCCGGTTTCTGGCGGCCGTAGAACGTGGCGTTGATCTCGGTTCCCGTAAGGTGCTGGCCGACATATTCCAGCTCGCGCGCCTTGGAGACCGTCTTGGGGTAGAACGTCTCGCGCCAGGGGTCGTAGCTCCAGCCGCCGATACCGATATGGATGCTGCCCTGCTTGCCCGCGCTCATGCCCGATCTCTCCTTGGTGCTCGCCAAAGCCAGCTTGCCCTGTCATGGGCAGCGATAACAGGAGAATACGACATGTCGGGCGACGACGAAGACTATATCTACGACGAAGAGAGCGGCGAATGGCTGCCCGCTTCCGAGCTTGCGGCCAAGCGGGCGGCGGCGGACACCGTCGAAGTGCGCGATGCGGTCGGCAACCTGCTGGCGGACGGCGATGCGGTGACG
The DNA here is from genome assembly GCF_056857025.1 of Novosphingobium sp. BL-S-33. Lineage (NCBI taxonomy): Bacteria > Pseudomonadati > Pseudomonadota > Alphaproteobacteria > Sphingomonadales > Sphingomonadaceae > Novosphingobium > Novosphingobium sp. BL-S-33. Next base: position 176,830 of record NZ_CM166474.1, read on the forward strand.
CTAATCAAAGATCTGGACGTGAAGGGTGCGGGGCAAACGCTCAAGCGCGGCACGCTGATCCCCTCGATCCGGCTGACCGGCGATGCGCAGGAGATCGACTGCAAGTATCCCGGCATCAAGGGCCTCGTCCTGCGCGCGGAGTTCGTGCGCAAGCGGTAGTCGCGCGCCGAAGCCATCCTTCCCTTCGTCATTGCGAGCGCAGCGAAGCAATCCAGGGGCGCGTGGAGCCGCTCTGGATTGCTTCGCTGCGCTCGCAATGACGGGGAACGGGGCAAGAAGGTTCGCCGGGACGCTAGGCGGATTTCAGACGCGGCGGCGGAGCATCCCGGGTTCGGCTATCCCTTGGAAAGCCGCTTGCGATTGGCCCTGACGCGTTTGCGATAGTGCCGCACGGCCTTGCGCGCCGCCTTTTCGGGCGCGATCGGGCCGCCCCAGAACAGCTTGGCAGCGAGTTCGGCATTGGCCTCCACCTTTTCGGTGACCATGCGCATGTTTTCGTGGCTGCTGCCCTGGCCGGTCATCATGTCCGAGGTCCGCATCCCGATAACCATCATGGAATCGGCCCAGAGCCAGTAGCTTTCTTGGGCCAACTTCATCCAGTCGGCGGTGGGGTTGTGCATGGAATCGGAACTCCTGAGTGGTCCCCATTCTAGCACCCCCTTTCGCAACCGCGAAGGCGAGAGACCCCGTTTTTCTTGCAGTGCAGCGCAAAAAGAAACGAGGCCCCGCCTGACGGGCGAATTTGCGCGGGTTCAGTCGTGCTCGCGGCCGCCCGCGCCCATGTAGAGTTCGCTGCCGGTTTCCCTGAACACCTTGCTCATTTCCTGCATCCCGGCATCCGCAGCGCGTTCTTCGACCGGCTCGGGATGCGCGGCGAGGAAGGCGTCGCTCGGCTGGTTCTGCTTCGCCGCAAAGTCGCGCACTTCCTGGCTGATCTTCATCGAACAGAACTTCGGCCCGCACATCGAGCAGAAATGCGCGGATTTGGCGCCCTCCGCCGGAAGCGTCTGGTCGTGGTACTGCTCGGCCGTGTCGGGATCGAGGCTGAGGTTGAACTGGTCGCGCCAGCGGAACTCGAAACGGGCGCGAGACAGCGCATCGTCGCGAACTTTGGCGGCCGGGTGCCCCTTGGCCAGATCGGCGGCATGGGCGGCCAGCTTGTAAGTGACGACGCCGACCTTCACGTCGTCGCGGTCCGGCAGGCCAAGGTGCTCCTTGGGCGTGACGTAGCAGAGCATCGCCGTGCCGTACCAGCCGATCATGGCCGCGCCGATGCCGCTGGTGATATGGTCGTAGCCCGGCGCAATGTCGGTCACGAGCGGCCCGAGGGTGTAGAACGGCGCCTCGCCGCAAGCCTCAAGCTGCTTTTCCATGTTCTCCTTCACCTTGTGCATCGGCACATGGCCCGGCCCCTCGATCATCACCTGCACGTCCTGCGCCCAGGCGCGCTTGGTCAGTTCGCCAAGGGTGTAGAGTTCGGCGAACTGCGCCTCGTCATTGGCGTCCGCGATCGAGCCGGGGCGCAGGCCGTCGCCCAGCGAGTAGGCGACGTCGTAGGCCTTCATGATCTCGGTGATTTCATCGAAGCGTTCGTAGAGGAACGATTCCTTGTGATGGGCAAGGCACCACTTGGCCATGATCGAGCCGCCGCGGCTGACGATGCCGGTCACGCGCTTGGCCGCAAGCGGCACGAACGGCAGGCGCACGCCGGCGTGGATCGTGAAGTAGTCCACGCCCTGCTCGGCCTGTTCGATCAGGGTGTCGCGGAACACTTCCCAGGTCAGGTCCTCGGCGATGCCGCCGACCTTTTCCAGCGCCTGATAGATCGGCACGGTGCCGATCGGCACGGGCGAGTTGCGGATGATCCATTCGCGGGTGTCGTGAATGTTGCGGCCGGTCGACAGGTCCATCACCGTGTCCGCGCCCCAGCGGATCGACCAGACCATCTTGTCCACCTCGCTCGCCACGTCCGAGGCAACGGCGGAGTTGCCGATATTGGCGTTGATCTTGACCAGGAAGTTACGCCCGATCGCCATCGGCTCGCTTTCGGGGTGGTTGATGTTGGAGGGGATGATCGCCCGGCCGCGCGCCACTTCCTTGCGCACGAATTCGGGCGTCACGTAGTCCGGGATCGCCGCGCCCCAGTCCTGCCCGTCGCGGACGTATTCCTTCAGCATTGCACGGCCGAGGTTCTCGCGCTCGGCGACGTATTCCATCTCCGGCGTGATGATGCCGGCCCTCGCGTAATGCATCTGGCTGACGTTCATGCCCGGCTTGGCGCGCAGCGGGCGTTTCACCACGTTGGGGAAGGCCGGGACGCCGCCCGAGCGGTCAGGGCCGAGCTGGCCGTTGTCCTCGGGCTTCACGGCGCGGGCGTCGTATTCCTCGACATCGCCGCGCGCCATGATCCATTCGCGGCGCTTGGCGGCGAGGCCCGCCGCGATGTCGATAGTGACGTTTGGATCAGTGTAGGGGCCGGAGGTGTCGTAGACACGAACCGGCGCCTCGCCCGATCCGGGCTCAAGGTGGATTTCCCGCATGGCAACGCCGAGCGGCCCGACGTGAATCTTCTTCGACCCGCGAATGGGTCCGGTAGTAACGCCGATTTCCAGTTTGGAATTGATGTCGGCCATAAGCGATTTCCTTCGACTTATGGACGAAAGAAAGGTCGCGACAGAATAGTCCTGTGGCCCGCCCTTCCCTCCGCCCGTGTTAACGGGTTCAGGTTCAACGGGTCGGGCAGCGTGACCTGCCCCTCTCAGCCATTTGTTTCCGTTCGGCTTTCGGGATTCGAAAGCCTTGGGCACAAGCTCCCCGGGGATGGCGGGGACAATAGACGCGGCGTTTACAGGCGTCTAGACCGCCAACGAGACATGCCGGTAATCTATCGCCTCGACGCGCCCGCCTCCGAAGTCGCCCGTGCCATGGGCGCGGAAGCAGGCAATGATCCGTGGAGCGGCGGCCCTATTTCCGCCGGTGGCTTCGCGCCGATCATCACCATGGGGCGCGAGTTCGTGGCGGGGCCGCGTCCGCAGCACCGCCTCCCCCGCCGCATGATCCCGCGCCTCTGGGGCGTGCCGCCGCCGCCCGCCGCGTTCGACGAGCGCCGCCACGGCATTCTCACGGTCCGCAATCCGGGTAGTCCGTTCTGGACCGGCAACTTGCGCAATAGCGAGTTCCGCTGCCTCGTCCCCGCCACCGCCTTCATGGAATGGGGCAAGGCGGACCCGCGCGACGGCAAGCGGCGGCAATGCTGGTTCGGCACGTCCGACCAGCCGATCTTCGCGATGGCGGCGGTGTGGAAGGACAGCGAAGTGCCCAGCTTCGCGCTGCTTACCTGCCCTGCCAATGCGGCGCTGCGCAGCGAAGGGCGCGACACCATGCCGGTGATCCTGCCCGCCGATCCGGCCGCGCACAACCTCTGGCTGCGCGGCGAATGGAAGCGCGCGGCGGAACTGATCGCGCCTTACTCCTCCTCGCTGATGACCATGCGCGTGGCGGGATGATATTCAGCGATTGATGAGAGCCGCCGCGATCAGCGCAAGCCCGAAGGCGGCCGAAATCCACGCCCATACTCTCGACAGGGGGCTGAACCGCCTGATCCAGACCCCGAGGTAGCGGTCGGGAATGGCAAGGATCAGCAGCGCCTCCGCCCCCATCAGCACGCCGATCACGTTCATCACACGCGACAGCCAGTCGGGTGAGGACCACGGGTTGAGGAACCAGATCGCCACGCCGACAGGGAACTCGATCATCGCCGTCAGGAGTTGCAACGCGGGCGAGCGGGTGATCTCGTCCAGCAGTTTCTGCCAGTGGCCAGGCCGCTGCAATTCGCCAAGGCTGGTGAAGAGCGTGAACAGTCCGAGAAGCAGCGCGGACCAATGGGAAATCGGCACAAGCTCGTTCATGCGGAACCTCCGTATCTGAACAAGTGCCGGAAAGCGTTGTCGTTCCCGGCGAGCCGCGCGATCGCCCAAGGCTTGCGGCGGAGATCGGGGAACGCCATTTGCTTGCCGTGACCGATACGCCTGCCGATATCGATGCCCTGCTGCGCGCGATCCGGGCCTGCCGTGTCTGCGCCGCAAGCCTCCCGCACGAACCGCGCCCGGTGGTGCAGGCGGGCGTGAGCGCGCGCATTCTGGTGATCGGGCAGGCACCGGGCAGCAAGGTCCACGCCAGCGGCATTGCCTGGGACGACGACAGCGGCAACCGCTTGCGCGACTGGACCGGTCTATTGCCGGAGACGTTCTACGATCCCGCGCGGGTGGCCCATATGCCCAGCGGCTTTTGCTATCCCGGCAAGGGCTCCGGCGGCGACCTGCCTCCGCGCCCGGAATGCGCTCCGCTGTGGCACGGTCCTTTGCACGCTGAGTTGCCCGAGGTGCGGCTTACGCTGCTGGTGGGCCAATATGCGCAGAAACTTTACCTCCCGCGCGGCTTTGCGCCCAACCTGACCGAGGCCGTGCGCCATTGGCGCGAGGCGCCGGAGGGGCTGTTTCCGCTGCCTCATCCGGCATGGCGGAGCCGGTTGTGGATGGGGAAGAATCCGTGGTTCGAGGCGGAAGTTCTGCCCGATTTGCGAGCGCGAGTGCGCGCGGCGCTGGGGGATTAGGGTTTGGCCGATGAGGGCCCGCTTCGAATTGTGCGGTGCGCTTCTCTCGTTTCCGCTCAGGTTGAGCCTGTCGAAGCCGCCGAGGTGGGGCGCGAGGCCTCCATCCTTCGACAAGCTCAGGATGAGCGGAGTGGGGGTGGAGATGTTCGCGCTCCGTAATGCGAGATCATTTCCTGCCCCCTCCCAGCCCCGCTCAGGCTGAGCCTGTCGAAGCCCCCAAGGCGGGGCGCGAGGCCTCCATCCTTCGACAAGTTTTGCAGCACCCGGCGCAACAGGCGCGTGTCCGAGCGGACCCAGACCGCGCTCGCCGGCACGACGAGAGCCAGCCCCCCGCTTTCCGCCAAGGGCGCGAATTCCCGCTCCAGCGCGCCCAGCAACGGCGCCAGCGGCATGGCCCCGACCTCCGGATGGATTGCCCCGGCATCGAGCCGCGAGATCTCGAACAGCGCCTCCAGCAAGTCCTCCACCGAATCGAGCGCCGAGGCCGCCTGCCGCACGAGCACGCGGGGCCGCTCGGGCATGTCCTCGCCGTCGAGCGCCGAGACGAACAATCGCGCGGCATTGAGCGGCTGGAGCAGATCGTGGCTGGCCCCGGCAAGGAAACTGGTCTTCGAACGGTTGGCGCTTTCCGCCGCCTCGGTGGCGGCGACCAGCCGGTGGTTGACCTCCACCAGTTCGGCGGTGCGCTCGGCCACGCGGCGTTCGAGCGTCTCGGCCGTCTCGGTCAGCGAGCGGCGGAAGCGCACCTGATCGGTCACGTCGTCGAACGTGAAGACCATGCCCCCGCTGCCCAGCGGCACCGAACGCACGGTGATATGCCGCTGCCCCTCGGCATCCGCGAACATGCGGCAATCGGCCACCACGCGCGCGCCGCCGCCCACGCGCCATTCCAGCGCCTCGGGCCGGTCCAGCCCGCCCCGCTCGACGCACCAGCGCACCAGCACGTCATGCGTGGCGATCGGCGGGCGTTCGCCCTCGCCGCGGCCGGGCCCATCGAACCCCAGCAACATGTCGACGCCCTGGTTCCACGCCTGAAGCCGCCGGTGCGCGTCGAACAGGCAAACCCCTTCGGACAGCGTGTCGAGCGTGGCCTGCAAGGCAAGGTTGCGCTCACCCAGTTCGCGGGCACGCTGGCGGGCGTCCTCCGCCTTGACCGTGGTGACGTCGGTATAGATGCCGCCTTCGCGCGTGCGCAGCTCGTTGATCTGGATCCAGCGTCCATCGGCCAGCGCCTGCACATGCGCGCCGCGCGCCTCGCGGTGCAGGGCCACGCGGTCTTGCAGCCAGCGCTCGGGCGCGATGCGTGCGCCGATAGTGGCCCCCGCGTCCGCCATCTGCCGGGCGAGATCGAGGAACGAGGGCCCCGGCGCGGCATTCGCATGGCGCAGCGACTCGAACCACGGGAACATCCCGAAAAAGGCCTCGTTGCAGAGCACCAGCCGGTCCTCGGCATCGAACAGGGCGAATCCGTCGGCCAGCGAATCGATGGCATCGCGCAGCAGCGTCCGCGCGGCATCGGCAGTGGCATGCGCTTCGGCCAGATCGCGATGGGCCTCGGCCAGTCGGTCCAGCGCCTGCGACAGATCGGCCGTATCGGCGCATTCCGCTCCGGACTTCAATACCCTGCGCTTCACCGGATCCGCCACGCCGACGCGCTCCCGCTGCTGCCGCGATCATAGGCCGGTCGGGGCGGCGGGTGCCATTCGGGTGGCTACCTATGGATAAAGGGGTGGTGCCCCTTGCGCCGCGCCGCCCGCCTTTGCCAATAGGCCCTCGTGAGCGCCAACATCGTGATCGGACAGACGCCGGACGGCCAGCCGATCGAGATCGACATCAAGGAACTTCTCGCGACCCGCCTGCTGGTGCAGGGCAATTCCGGGTCCGGCAAGTCGCACCTGCTGCGCCGCCTGCTCGAAGAATCGGCCCCGATCGTGCAACAGGTGGTGATCGATCCCGAGGGCGACTTCGTCAGCCTTGCCGAGGAATTCGGTCATGTGGTGATCGACGGCGCGGCCTATGCCGAAAGCGAGATCGCCCGGCTTGGCGCGCGCATCCGCCAGCACCGCGCCTCGGTGGTCCTCGCGCTCGACGAGCTGGAGATCGACCAGCAGATGAAGTGCGCCGCGCAGTTCCTCAACGCCATGTTCGATGCCCCGCGCGAGCAGTGGTACCCGGTGCTGGTGGTGGTGGACGAAGCGCAGATGTTCGCGCCTGCCGCTGCCGGTGAAGTGACCGAAGAGGCCCGCCGCGTCAGCCTTGCGGCGATGACCAACCTGATGTGCCGTGGCCGCAAGCGCGGCCTGGCGGGCGTGATCGCCACCCAGCGTCTGGCCAAGCTGGCCAAGAACGTGGCGGCCGAAGCCTCGAACTTCCTGATGGGCCGCACCTTCCTGGACATCGACATGATTCGCGCTGCCGACCTGCTCGGCATGGAGCGGCGGCAGGCGGAAGCGATCCGCGATCTTGCGCGCGGTCAGTTCCTCGGCCTTGGCCCGGCGATCAGCCGCCGCCCGCTGGCGGTCAACATCGGCTCCGTGCGCACGGGCGCCAAGTCGGTGACGCCGGGGCTCACCCCGCTGCCCACCGCGACGACCGACGAACTGCGCGAGCTGCTGCACGACAATCTCCACGTCGAGCCCGAGCGCCCCGACTTCCACCGCCCGCCCCCGCGCCCGGCCATGGATGTCGAGGACTTGTCCGAATCGATCGCCGCCTCGCCCACGATCGCCGCCGCGCCGCCTGCCCGCCCGGAGCGGCCGGAGCCGGAGCCGGAGGAAAACCGCGCGGCGATGCTCGAAATTCTCAACGCGATGGCGAACGACGACGATTGCGCGTTCCAGCCTTCCACCACGCTGTTCCAGGACTTCACGATCCGCTGCCGGATGAAGGGCATCTCGGTACGCGGGCTGGACGCAACGATGTTCCGCCGGGGCTTCGCCGCCGCGCTCGCGGGGATCGAGGATCCGGAGGACGAGCGCTGGTTCGACCTGTTCAACCTGGCCAAGCACGTGCCGGACGACGCGCTGGCGCCGTTCTACCTGATCGCGCGCGCCGCCATGGAAGACCAGCCCTGCCCGGACGACATGGTGCTGGCGCGCATCTACGGCACCAGCAGCCCGCGCCGCGTGCAGCGCCTGCTGGACTATCTGGAAAAGGACGGCCTGATCGTGGTGCGCACCGACTTTTCGGGCAAGCGCTCGGTCGGGCTGCCCGATCTCGGGGTTACCACCGCGCCCGTTGAGGCGTAGAAGGATCTCATGGCCGAGATCATCAACCTGCGCGTGGCCCGCAAGGCGAAAGCCAGAGCCGAGACCAAAGCGCAGGCAGAGACCAACCGCGCGCAACACGGCCGCAGCAAGAGCGAACGCCGGGCAACCGAGGCGGAGATCGCCCGGATCGACCGCACCGTCGACGGCGCGAAGCGCGAACGCGCGGACCATGAAGGCGGGGACGACTGATGCGCACCACCAGCGGCGAGGCCAGTGTGCGCCTCTATCACCTCGACGGCGGCCCTGAGGGCGGCGGCGTGACCACGATTTTCTACGGCTCGCTGTGGGAAGCCATGGAGATCGCCGCGCAGCAGACCGAGGACGTGCAGGATGGCCTGTTCATCGCCACCGACAACGATGTGATCGCCTATATCGACCTGCTGGAGGGGTAAATCCCTGAAGCTCCTCCCCTGCAAGGGGAGGAATTGGCGCTTGCCTACTCCGGCTGCGGCACCAGCCGAAGGTAGGGCTTCAACGTCTCCCAACCCTCCGGATAAATCTTCGCCGCTTCGTCGTCCGACACGGCGGGAACGATGATCACCTTCTCACCATCCTGCCAGTTCACCGGCGTCGCCACGCGATGGCGGGCGGTAAGCTGCATCGAATCGAGCACGCGCAGGATTTCGTCGAAGTTGCGGCCGGTGGTCATGGGATAGCTGATCATCAGCTTGATCCGCTTGTCCGGACCGATCACGAAGACGGTGCGCACGGTGGCGTTATCCGCTGCCGTCCGACCGTCTGAACCGCCCTCGATCGCTTCGGGCAGCATGTTGTAGAGCTTGGCGACGGTCAGTTCAGTGTCGCCGATCATCGGGAAGTTGGGCTTGGTGCCTTGCGTTTCGGCAATGTCCTCGGCCCAGCGCTCGTGATTGCCGACGGGATCGATGCTGAGGCCGATCACCTTGGTGTTGCGCTTGTCGAATTCGGGCTTGAGGCTGGCCATATAGCCCAGCTCGGTGGTGCAGACCGGCGTGAAGTCCTTGGGGTGCGAGAACAGGATCGCCCAACTGTCCCCGATCCATTCGTGAAAATTGATCGGACCTTCGGTGGTCTCTGCCCTGAAATTGGGGGCTTCGGAATTGATGCGGAGCGTCATCGCGGTCTTCCTCTCGGCGTCGGGAAGACCTTGGGGCTTCCCGAACATGTGAAACGTCGAATTCGAGAAGCGTTATTCGCGCGATTGAGTATCCGATTCGTCGGAAGCTGGACAGAACCTTTCGTGTAGTGGTGAACACATCTTCATCCCCGCCGCAGCCACAGGCGACGAGGCGAGCCTAAAAGGAGATCACCGCCGCGCCGATGGCGTCCCAGATCCGCGCCAGTTCGTCGTCGGTGATGCAGTAGGGCGGCATGACGTAAACGGTGTTGCCCAGCGGGCGCAGCAGCACGTCGCGCTCGCGGAAGAAGGCCATCAGGCGGGGAGCAAGGTCACTCATGTAGCCGGTTTCGCCACTGGTCTTGAGGTCCAGCGCGGCAATCGTGCCAAGCGTGCGCGGGTTGTCGAAATGGCAGAACTGACCCAGCTTTTCGATCCACGCCGCCTGCTTTTCGGCCAGTGCCTGCACGCGTTCCAGCACCGGCTCCTCACGCCAGATGGCAAGGTTTGCCGCCGCCGCCGCGCAGGCGATGGGGTTGGCGGTGTAGCTGGAGGAATGGAAGAACATCCGGGCCCGATCGGTCGAGTAATGCGCCTCGAAGATCGGCTCGCTGGCCATCGTCACTGCCAGCGGGATCGCGCCGCCGGTCAGGCCTTTCGACAGGCAGAGGATATCGGGCACCACGCCGGCCTGTTCACAGGCGAGCAGCGTGCCGGTGCGGCCCCATGCGGTCATCACTTCGTCGGCGATGAACAGCACGCCGTACCTGGCGCAGATCTCGCGCATCGCCTTCAGCGTGTCCGGCCCGTAGAACAGCATCCCGCCGGAGCCGAGCACCAGCGGCTCGACGATCAGCGCGGCTGTATCCGGCTGGCGGCAGAGGGCCTCCAATGCGTCCAGCGTTTCCTGCTCGGCACCGGCGGCGGGGAAGGGGATGCGGCCCACGTCGAACAGCAGCGGGTCATAGGGCCGGTTGAACACACCGCGCGCCCCTACCGACATCGCGCCGATGGTGTCGCCGTGGTAGGAATTGTCCATCACCACGATGCGGTGGCGGTTTTCGCCGCGCCAGTGCCAGAAGCCGAGCGCCATCTTCAGCGCCACCTCGACACTGGTGGAGCCCGAATCCGAGAAGAACACACGCGTCAGGCTCTCGGGCATCAGCGCGCGCAGGCCGGCGGCGACTTCCTCGGCCGGTTCGTGCGTCCAGCCTGCGAAGATCAACTGGTCCAGCTTGCCCGCCTGCTCGGCAATCGCGCCCATGATGCGCGGGTGGCAGTGACCGTGCGTCGTCACCCACCACGAGGAGATCGCGTCCACCACCGCGCGCCCGTCCGCCGTGTGCAGCAGCGCGCCTTCGGAGCGGGTGACCAGCGGCACCGGCTCCTGAAGGCCGTGCTGGGTGAAGGGATGCCAGATCGAAGAGGTCATGCTGCCCCCGTTTCCACTACGAAATCGTTGAGATCGAAATTCGCCTCGAACGCCTCGCGCAGCGTATCCGGCGTCAGCGGCGAGACGTGCGGCAGGCGGCCGAGGCGGCGGACTTTGCCCATCGCGCAGATTGTTGCCTCGCTGTCTTCCTGAGGCTCGCCGACGAAGGCCACGCCCAGCACCTCGACCCCGCGCGCGCGCAGGGCTTCGATGGTCAGAAGCGAGTGGTTGATCGTGCCCAGCACCGTGCGGGCGACCACGATCACCGGTGCGTTCCAGCGTGCGAACTGGTCGGCATACGTCATGCTGCGCGAAAGCGGCACCAGCGCGCCGCCTGCGCCTTCGACCACCAGCGGGCCATCAACCTGCGGCAGGGCGAGGCGGGCAGGATCGATCTCCACCCCGTCGATCTCGGCCGCGCGGTGGGGCGAGCAGGGGGTGGTGAGGCGATAGGCTTCCGCCAGCACCTTTTCGCGCGGCAGGCCAGAGAGGCGGGCGACGCGGTCGGCATCGCCGCCGTCTTCTTCCAGCCCGGCCTGCACCGGCTTCCAGTAATGCGCGCCGAGGGCGCCCGCGAGGGCGGCGGCGAAGACGGTCTTGCCGATTTCGGTATCGGTGCCGGTGACGATCAGGGTGCTCATAAGCCGCTCAACTAGCGCGGCATAAGTGACAGGTCACGACCTCGTAAGTCACTTCGCATCCGCTTTGGGCAAATCGACCCAGCGTGCGGCGCAATTGTCCGGGCGTCAGGGGGCGGTGATTGGCGTCGGCCGCCTGCGCGCCGATGGCTTTGAGGCCGCGCAGGAAGGCCATCGGGTCTTCGTGGCGCTCCACGTGATTTTCGACCGTGACGGCGCAGTCTCTGAAAGCTTCGACCGGCGCGAAAGCGGGTGTTCCGGCGCTCAAGCCTTCGGCAGCATGAGCGGCGCGCCACTCGGCGAAGCTGCCGGGGCCGAGCGTGGTGACCATCAGGTGCCCGCCGGGAGCCAGCCATCCCGCCATGCGGGCGAGCGCGGCGGGAGCATCGTCGAACCACTGCACGGCAAGGCTGGAGCAGATCAGGTCGAACGGCCCGCATTCGGGCGCGCCATATTCGCCGTCGAGCACGGCAAAGCGGCGGTGCGCGCTTTCGCCAAGGCGGGCGCGGCAGCGCTCCAGCATTTCGGGCGCGAGATCGGTGATCAGCCAGTCGCCGCCGATGCCGACGTTAGTCAGCGCCTCGGTGAGAAAGCCGGTGCCGCAGCCGATCTCCAGCACGCGGGGCGCTTCAGGCAGGTCCAGAGTGGCGATCCGCACCGCCAGCGCCTCGGCCACTTCGCGTTGCACGCGGGCATGGCCGTCGTAGTCGGGGGCGGCGGCGAAGGCGCGGCGCACTTTCTCGCGCGGGACGTTCATGTCAGCAGCCCCGCCAAACCGCGCACCGCTTCGGCGCAGAGGTCGGGGTCCTGTATCGGCAGGAGATGGCCGCCCGCTTCGCTTTCGATCCGGCGCACGTCGCCGCCCTCGAAGGTGGTGGCGCGCATGGGGCCGGGCAGCAGCGGATCCTGCCCGCCTTGCAGCGAGATCACCGGCACCTTGGGCAGCGGCGCGCGGGCGTCGCGCAGGCGCAGCAGGTCGCGGCGGAGCAGCTCGGCGTCGATCTTGCCTTCGGGAACGGTGCCGCCGATCTGCTGGTGGAAGCTGGCGAGCACGCCTGCCGGGCTCTGTCCGAAACGGCGGATCATGTGCTCCACCACGCGCACCGGCACGCCCGGTTGGCCAAGCGGGGCGGTGAAGCGCGCGAAGCCGTTGATCGCCACCACACCGGCAAGCCCCGGCGGCGGATCGGTGAGTACGCGGATCGTGCCGAAGCTGTGCGTCACCGCGATGCAGGGGCCGTCCACTTCAGGCGCGAAAGGCGCGCCGAAATAGCCGCGATCGTCGATCACGCTGTCAAAATCGGACAGCAGGGCGGCAAGCGGCTGCCAGAAGCTGCGGTCGAACCCCCAGCCGTGGGCGAAGAGCAGCTTCACAGATGGCCCTCGATGGCGGCAAGCAGCGCGTCGATATCGGCTTCGGAATGCGTGGCGCGCAGGGCAAGGCGCAACCGGCTGGTGCCGGGCGGTACCGTCGGCGGCCGGATCGCGGAGGCGAGGAAGCCCGCCTCCTCCAATTTGCGGGAGAGCGCCATGGCATCGGCCTCGGCCCCGATCACGGCGGGCACGATCTGGGTGGAGGACTCGCCATGGTCCAGCCCCAGTCTTGCCAGCCCTGTACGCAGCCTGTCGCCCAGCGCAGCAAGATGCGCGCGCTCGGCGTGCATAGTCGGCACCAGATCCAGCGCGGCATCGACCGCGCCCAGCACGGCGGGCGGCGGCGCGGTGGTGAAGATCATCCCGCTGGCGGCGTTGACGAGATAGTCGATCAGCACTTGCGACCCGGCGATATAGGCGCCGAACCCGCCCAGCGCCTTGCTGAACGTGCCCATGATCACGTCCACGCGCCCGGGAGCGAGCGCCGAAAGACCGGCGCCGTCCGGGCCGAGCACGCCGGTGGCATGGGCCTCGTCGATATAGAGCACGGCGTCATACCGCTCGGCGATTTCGGCCAGACGCACCACATCGGCGCGGTCACCGTCCATCGAGAACACGCTCTCGGTCAGGATCAGCCGCGCGGGAGCCTCTGCGCCTTTGCTGGCAAGAAGCTGTTCGAGATGATCGAGATCGTTGTGCCGGAACCGGTGCTGGCGCGCGCCGGACATGGCTACACCGGCATGCATGGAAGCATGGATCAGCCGGTCCGCGAACACCGCGACACCGGGCATGGCCGCGATCAGCGCGGGGATCACTGCCGCATTGGCCTGCCAGCCGCTGGCGAACACCAGCGCCGCTTCGGCATGCTTGAACCGGGCGATCCGGGCTTCGAGGGCGAGATGTTCGGCGCTCGTCCCCGTTACCAGCCGCGAGGCGCCCGAGCCGGCGCCATGCGCGCGCGCCCACTCGCCCGCACGCTCCACCAGCAGCGGATGGCGGCTGAGGCCCAGATAATCGTTGCTCGAAAAGTCCACGAGTTCGCGGCCATCGCGCCGGATGCGCCCCGCCGGGGCGAGGGCTGCGGGCCGCAAGATGCGGCGTTGACCGGCGCTGTCGATCCGCGCGAGCGCAGCTTCAAGGAAGGAATCGAGCCTCTTCATCGCCGCCGCCGGTATGGCAAGCGGACGGCGGAGACAATCGATATCGGCGAATAGAGTGCGCGAACGCGCCCAGCCGCATGCGTCAAGGAGCGCAATCAATTGGATGATCGACGAACGGCCCAATTGCAGATAGATTCGCCGCGAACAGGGGGAGGGGTGATGATGGACGACGGTTCCCATCACGGCGAGCAGGTCCTTCGCACGGTGCGGTCCGAAAGTGCCGCCGCGCTGTCTCCTGTCGCGGCATCGTGGTGCCGTTCTGCATTGCGCTATGGGTTGGACCCCGATGGCATGCCCGCCGTCCAGCCGATAGAGGCCGCCATGCTGGCCAGGATCCGCGAGGCGAGCGGCGCGCTTCCTCTCATTGCCGGTCCGGTGATCGACACGCTGTTCGGCAGTGTTGCGCGCAGCGGCGCCTGCCTGTTGCTGGCCAATGGCGACGGCGTGGTGCTGGATATGCGCGCCGGGGCCGCGGACCACGCACACTTCATGTCGCACGGCCTTGCGCCCGGGGCCGACTGGGGCGAAGCGCGCGAGGGCACCAATGGCATCGGCACTTGCCTTGTCGAGCAACGGCCCGTCACGATCCGCCGCAACGAGCACTTCGCCAGCCGCAACACCGCCGTTTCCTGCATGGCCGCCCCCGTCTTCGATCCCGAAGGGCGGGTGATGGCGGCGCTCAATGTCTCCAGCGCCCGGAGCGATCTGGACGATGCGATGGCGCTGCTGGTCGCCGCGCTGGTGCATGACGCCGCGCGCACGATCGAGCGCGACGTGTTCTGCCAGAGCTTTGCGGACGCGCGCATCGTGCTGGCACCCGGCGAGCGTCCGGGCGGCGGCCCGTCGCTGCTGGCCGTGGACCGTGACGATCTGGTGATCGGCGCCACCCGCGCGGCTCGGCGGCGGCTGGGGCTGGAGATCGGCACCATGCTTGACCCGCGCCCGCTGGGCGACGTGCTGGGCCAGCCCGCGACGGGCGGCTTCGATGATGGCGACCGGGCCGTGCTGCGCCGGGCGCTGGCGCGTGCGGGGGGCAATGTCTCGGCTGCGGCACGGCTGTTGGGAATCGGCCGGGCCACGTTCTACCGCCGTATGGAGCGTGTGGGCCTGACTGCCTGAGTGACTAACGGCCGACGGGCAGAGCGATAGGGCTCCGACCTGTCCCGCTGCTGAGACAGGTTCGCAAAAGCACTTCCTCCGGCCCCTTGCCCGCCTGATTACGCTGTCATATTTTCCATATGCAGTTTCCCGAGGTCTCCTCCCCTCCGCAGCCTTGGGAAGCGCTGGCGCTGGCGAGACCCGTCCCTCTCTCCCATCCCCCCGCACGGGGCCTCGCCGGCGCTTTAAATTCTCTCATCGGACCCTTCGGGGGCCATGCAATCGGAGCCGCAGGCCGGTTCACGCGTTGCAACGGCATCGAAAACAATCCCGATGGGGTCGCGCTTGAAACTGCTTCTTCCCTCTTCGCTTGTGCTCTGTGCACTGCTCGCCGCTTGTAATTCCCAGCCTCGCAAGCCCGAGGCGCCGGCTTCCACGGCTCCGGCAAACCCGCTCGCATTCGGCGATGCGCGGGATGCCGGAGCGCCCGATAATCCCGTGTTGCGTGGGCAAGTCGCGCTGGACCGGCGGGGCTTTTCGCCCGGCGTGATCGACGGCAAGGACAATGCCGCAACGGCGCTGGCGCTGCGCGGTTTCCAGCAGGCGCAGGGCCTGCCAACGACCGGCAAGTTCGACCCGGCGACGCAGCAGGCGCTGTTCGCCGGGATCGACGGCACCGGCACCCGACTTGTGGTGATCCCGGTGGCCTTCGCGCGCGGTCCGTTCCATCCCGACCTGCCGCGCGACATCGCGGGGCAGGCACGGTTTGACCACCTCGGCTACCGCAGCATGAGCGAGGCGCTGGCCGAGCGTTTCCACACCACGCCCGAAATGCTACTTGCCCTCAACGGCCCGGGCACTGTGCTGGGCGCAGGCCGCAAGGTGCGTGTGCCTGACATTCCCGACGCCGCGCCCGCGCAGATTCGGGACGACAAGACCGGCTGGGCGGATACTTTGGTGCGCCTCGGCGTCAGCGGCGATCAGCCCCACGCCGATCACATCGTGGTTGATCGTTCGGACGGTGCGCTGCGGGCCTTCGACAGTCAGGATCGGCTCATAGCGCAATTCCCCGTCACCACCGGCAGCGCGCACGATCCCTTGCCGATCGGCACGTGGAAAATCGTCGGCGAGGCGCGCAATCCGGACTATCACTTCAACCCGGATCTGTTCTGGGACGCGAAGAAGAGCGCCAAGGACAAGCTGTTGCAACCGGGTCCGAACGGGCCGGTGGGCGTGGTCTGGCTGGACCTGTCCAAGGCGCATTACGGCATCCACGGAACGCCTGAGCCGCAGAATATCGGCAAGACCGAAAGCCACGGCTGCGTGCGCCTGACCAACTGGGATGCGGCGCGGTTGGCGCAGATGGTCTCGCCGGGGACGAAGGTGGTGTTTCAGATCTGAGGGCGGCCAGTTGGGGGCGCAAACGCCCTCCCGCCAACCGACGTCATCCTGAACTTGTTTCAGGATCCATCACGCCACCGGCACTGTGCTTCGATCGGCAAGCGGAAATCGCCGCCCCATGCGCGCGGCCGTTCCGGGCAGGCCGACAAATGGATCCTGAAACAAGTTCAGGATGACGGATTGAGGGGAGCGATTGAGACGCTGCCGAAGCTAGAGGATCGAAATTTCCGCCAGCCACCGCTCCACGAGCGAAGGCCATATCTCGACCGGATGCCCGATCTTCCGGAGCGCAAAGGCATGGTCGCCTTTGGCGAAGAGATGGACCTCGGTCGGCACGCCCGCCGCATCCAGAGCGCGCGCGTACATCGTGCTGTTGCAGATGTTGTCCTTATGATCGTCCCAGTCTTGCACGATGAAAGTCGGCGGTGTCTGCCTGGTCACGTGGATGGTCGGGTCGAACGTCGTGCCTTCGCGGCAGAGATGGCCGGGATAAGCGGCCACGGCAAAGTCGGGACGGCTGCTGATCCTGTCCATGGCATCGACGGGCTTGTAGGCGGGTGTGAAGATATTGCTTGTCTGCGCGACCAGATAGCCGCCTGCCGAAAAGCCGATGACGCCGATCTTGTTCGGGTCGATGCCGAGTTCCCCGGCGCGGGCGCGGGTGAGCCTGATGGCCCTTTGCGCGTCTTGCAGCGCCCGCAGGACTTTCGGCGTGAATTGGCAGTCGCAGCTATCCGACCAGGCGGTGTCGCTGCCGGGAACGCGGTATTTCACGAGAACGCAGGTCATCCCGCGCGAGGTGACCCAGTCGCAGACTTCGGTTCCTTCGAGATCGATGGCCAGATTCTGGAAGCCGCCACCGGGGAATACCACCATGGCGGCCCCCGTGTTCGCGCCCTTCGGCGCAAAGACCATCATGGTCGGCACGGTGACATCGTAGATCGCGGTGGCGGGCTGTCCGGCGATGCTGTGAGGGTTCACCACGGCCGTCTCGGGCGGTTGGGGCGTGCCTTCCATGTCCGGTACTTTGCCCGGCCAGAGCGGTATCTGGCTGATGCCGGGCGGAGCCTGCCACGCCGTTTCCCGGCTCGCGGCGAGGCCCGGCGTCGCGATCGACGCCGCGACGAGAGCGAGCAGAACGGTAAAGCGTTGCGGCACAGGCAGAATCCCTCCCGATTCCATTCGCGGAAGGTAGCTCTGCGGAGAGGGGCGTCAACGGCAAGCGCAGCCGGTCCGGAGGGGGTGCGCCCGGTCGAAATCGCTTCAGCTTTCCAGCGAATAGCCTGCCTCGCGCCATGCCTTCATCCCGCCGTCGAGCGCGCTGGCGCGGGGGAAGCCAAGGTCGCGCAGGGTCGCGGCGGCCAGCGTGGAGATCTTGCCGAACTCGCAGCAGGTCACGATCTTCACGGTCGGATCGCAGAGCATGGCGTTGACGCGCAGTTCCAGTTGCCCGCGCGGCAGGTGCACGGCCCCGGGGACGTGACCGGCCTCGAAGGCGTCCTTTTCGCGCACGTCCAGCACCACGAAGTCCCCGCGATTGGCGCCGACGCGCGCGGCCAGTTCCTCCAGCGCGATGAACGGCACGCGGGCAGCGGCATCGGCCAGCAGTTGCGCCACCGTCCGGCCGCCGTTCATGTTGGTGCGCAGCGCCTCGGTCAGGTGTCTCGGCGCGGCGAGGTCCAGTTGCTGCATCATCGCCACGAATTCGGCGCGGTCGGTCTTCTGGAGGCGCGGATTTCCGGCGATCTCGGCAGCGATGGTGGAATGGGTGCGGCCCTTGTAGTCGTGCGCCGGGAAGACCAGCGTGTCTGGCGGCAAGGTCAGCAGCTTGCCGAACAGACTGTCGAACAGGGCCTCGGGATCGCCGCTCGGCAGGTCGGTGCGCCCGGTGCCGCCGATCAGCAGGGTATCGCCGGTGAACACCCGGTCTTCCGCCACGATGCACATCGAATCGCGGGTATGGCCCGGCGTGTGCAGGGCCCGCAGCCGCAAGCCGCCGACGATCAGCATGTCCCCATCGTCCAGCCGCATGTCGGCATAAGGCGCGGGGCTCAGCCGGTTCATCACCACCGGCGCGTGGAGCAATCCGGCAAGCTCCCGGCTGGCCGAGAAGTGGTCGGCATGGGTATGCGTGTCGAGTACATAGCGCACGTGCACGCCCATCTGCCCGGCAAGGCCCATGTAGCGGTCTATCTGGGACTGTTCGGGATCGATCAGGATCGCCGCACGCGTATCCCCGCAGGCGAGGAGGTAGGACTGGCAGCCACCTGTCGCGATCTGCTCGAAGATCATCGGCATCTTCCCCGGCAAGAGTGGCCTATTCTTGCCCCTCATCGGCGCGGGCAACAAGGGCGCGAGTCCGTTTCGGGCGCATATCTTTCGGATATCCCGGCGGGATTCCGTGCCGGCCCGCGCGCTGCACAGGCAGTTCCGGACGGGGCGAGCCCTGGTCGGGGTGGACCGAATCTGCCCGTCTTGCCTTGGGCGGTACGGGAATCCTAACCCTCGGCGTCCCGATCCCGATTTTCAGATCAAGGACATGTCATGAAATTCGCATCCGCCGCGCTTGCGGTTCTCGCCGGCGCTAGCGCGCTCGCCGCCACGCCCGCCATGGCCAGCGTCGTGAACGCAGAGGCCAATCTGGCCCGCTCCGAAGGCGACTGGGGCGGCGAACTGGCACTGGGGGTTCCCGTAGTCCAGGATGGCGGGTTCGAGATCACGCCCGGCGTCGGCCTGTTCTTCCATGAGCGTGACCACCCGAACTACTACCACGACAATGGCGATTGCTTCAGCAAGCAGAGCGGCAATCAGGTTTCCGGCGGCAAGTGCGACAATTCCGGCACGACCATCTTCGCCAAGCTGGAGGCGACCTATCGCCTGCCGATGTCGCTCGCGGTCGGCGTGGGTGCGCGGCTGACGGGCGATAACCTGCGTCCTTACGGCACCGTATCGATGCCGGTGTTCCCGCATCTCAATCTCAAGGGGAATGTCGGCGATCACTACCTTGCGGCGGGGTTGCAGGCGCGGTTTTGAGATATCGTGTTCCTCCCCTTGAGGGGGAGGAACTTCATTGATCGTCCCGACCTAAACCGCTTCGATCGTCACCGTATCGATGGTGAACGAACCATCCGTCTCGATCCCGAACCATTCCGCCACTTCAGCCGGAGCGACTGCCTGCAGCGCCCGGATCGCCGCCACCCGCTCGGGCGGAGTGCGCATGCGGGCAGTCCAGACCGGGAAGTCCATCCGCAGCCGCGCGGTTCGTACCTCACGCACCGTGAACCCGGCGCGATCCAGCATCGCGATCCACTGTGCCACCGTGTAATCGCGCACATGGCTGACATCGCGGAGCAGTTCCACGGCCTGCAGATGCGTGTCCGCCGAAGCATCGCCCGGCGCCACCACGTCCACGAAGATCGCCGGCGAACCCGCCTTCAGCACCCGCCGCGCCTCACGCAGGCCCACTTCAGCATCGCGCCAGTGGTGCGTGGAAAAGCGGCAGCCGAGGAAATCGAAGCTCTCATCCGCGAACGGCAGCGCTTCAGCAGGCGCCGCTTCCACCGCGATATTCCCGAGGCCGCGCCGAACAGCCTCGGCAGCGACTTGTTCCAGCATCTCCGGCGACAGATCGCAGGCCGTCACCTTCTCAGCATGCGGCGCCATGGCGTAAGCCACGTGCCCACCGCCCGCGCCAAGATCGATCGCGTGGCGCGGCGCGGCAACGAGCGCGCGGGCGGCGATGGTTTCGAGATCCGCGCCTGAGGCGTGGACGGCACTGGTCACATAGGCAGCGGACATTTCGCCGAACTGGCTTTTCGCCAGCCCATGCTGCGTCGGGGCATATTCAGTCTGATCGGTCATGGTCGATCTCCTTTCGCCGCCTCAAATGAACGCAATTTAGCCTGTTACAATGTAGATAATTATCCTGTTATAACCGCCACCATGTCCACCGAGGAACAACGCCGCCTGCTGGGCGCCTTCGTCCGCGCCCGCCGCGAAGGGCTCGCGCCCGAAGGCCATGCCCGCCGCCGCCGCACGCCCGGTCTGAGGCGTGAGGAACTGGCCGCCCGCGCCGCCATCGGCACCACATGGGTCGCCTGGATCGAACAGGGCCGCGAAGTGCGCCCTTCCGCCGAAACGCTCGGCCGCCTTGCCGGTGCCCTCAGCCTCTCGCCGGCCGAGCGCGACTACCTCTTTTCGCTCGCCGAGCGGCGCGATCCCGCCGATCCCTTCGCCGCTCCGCGCGAGGCCGCGCCGCCCGCGATTACCGCCGCCGTGGCCGCCCTGCCCTTCCCGGCCTATGCGCTGGATCCGGCATGGTCGGTCTGCGCCGCCAATGCCGCCGCGCGCCGCCTGTTTGCAGGACTGTTCGACAGCGAAAGCGCGCCCAACTTATTGCGATACGTCTTCACTCACCCCGCCGCGCGCAGCCTGCTGCCCGACTGGCACACCCGCGCCATGCGCCTGCTCGCCGAGTTTCGCCGCGACTACGGGCGTGTGATGAGCGACCCGCGCGTCGCTGCCGTGGTGGAATGGCTCCAGAACGAAAGTCCGGAATTCCGCGAAGGGTGGGAGAGCCAGTCGGTGCTCGCGCGCGAAGGCGGGGCACGGGATTTCCTGCATCCGGAGGACGGGTTGTTGCGCTTTACCCAGCACACTCTGGCGGATGTGGAGCGGGAGGATTTTCGCCTGGTGTTTCTGGAACCGGCCGAGGCGGCAAAGCCCTGACGTCAGCACAATCAGACCGGCCAGTTCCTTAAACTCCGTCGCCCCCGCGAAGGCGGGGGCCCCGCTGCCTTTTTACCTCGCCTCAAAGAACAAGCGGGGTCCCCCCCGCGCGGGGACGACGGGGAGTATTGGGGGTTGGTTTGAGTGGGGATCCGAACGAGAGTTGCGGCCTAAAGCTCCATCACACTCGGCTTGCTCGACCGCTCGATCATGCCCGTCGTCCGCTCGCCATCCCAGGTGTAGAAAGCGTGGCTCTGCTGCACGAGCGGGAAGTCCTTCGGCCAGTCCGGCGGCAACACATGCCCGCCGCGCGAGCGAGTATTGATGAACGTCTCGCCCGCGATCTCCACGCGGCGCCCGTCGATGGTTTCCAACACGAAGGACACGTTCTCCCCCCCGGTCAGGAAACGCCGCAACCACGGCACCTGCACCGGACGCGCGGGCGTGCGAGTGCCGTCCGCATCGATGATCCAGCCCTCGGCGTAATTGAGACCGCCATCGTCACGCGGAGGATAGATGTTGAACCCGAAGGCCCGCCCGCTGGGGAAGACGGCGCTCTGCCAGCAATGCCCCCAAAACCCGGCAAAGGCGCGGAAGCCGGTGCGGCGGATGCGTAGGCCATTGGCCTTGAACGGGCGGCTCTCGCCATTGACGGTGAGCGTGCCGGTGCAGCGGAAAAGCTGTTCGTAGCGCGGGCTCATGAAACTGCCCTGCTCGCCCCCCAATGCCTCGGCGGCTTCGGGAAGGAGCGAGCCCGGCACCCAAGGCGGCGCGGCCATTTCCATGTCGACGGCGATTTCGAGGTCGGCCCAAGCCGTTTCCTCGAAGCCGGGATTGTCGATGATTTCCTGCGCCGTGGTTTCGGCCACTTGGCCCTTGTAGGTCGCAGTCCAGCGGCGGAAGGGCTCCACGCATTCGAAGCGGACGGGGCCGGTGCCGCGCACGGTGGGGCGGCCATCGGCACCGTAGGGCGCGTGCGTATCGCCATCCCCGCGCTTGGAGAGCAGGCGGCCATCGGCGAAAGCGACGTCCAGCCAGAACTCGTGGCGATCCCAGTGCGAGCCCACCGCTTCGACACCGATGCGCATGGCGAAGAGGCCGTTTTCCTCCTCGATCCAGACGTTCACGGCATCGCGGAGGCCATCGTCGGGCTTTTCGGCCACGACGAATTCACGCTCTTCGGGAACTCCGCCTGACAAGTCCATCGCTGCGGTGGCCATGGCAATCTCTCCTCGGTTTTGCCGGGGAGGCTGTCATGACATGCAAACGAGGTCACGCCCCGGCACATGCGCCGGGGCGATATCCTGCCTGCCTCAATCGGTAACGATCAGGCGTAAGGCGGCTTGTGGAGGCCTTTGGGGCTGGTCGTGAAGATCTCGCAGCCCGTTTCGGTAATGCCGATCGAGTGCTCGAACTGCGCCGAGAGCGACTTGTCGCGCGTCACCGCCGTCCAGCCGTCCGAAAGCAGCTTCACCGGCGGCTTGCCGAGGTTGATCATCGGCTCGATGGTCATGAACATGCCGGGCTTGAGCAGCGGCCCAGTGCCCGGGCGACCGGCGTGAACCACTTCGGGCGCGTCATGGAACAGGCGGCCGAGGCCGTGGCCGCAGAACTCACGCACGACGCCGTAACGCTGCGACTCGGCATAGGCCTGAATGGCCGCGCCGATGTCGCCCACGCGGTTGCCGGGCTTGGCCTGCTCGATACCGATCATCAGGCATTCGTACGTCACGTCGACAAGGCGGCGGGCCTTCAGCGCGACATCGCCGGCCAGGTACATGCGGCTGGTGTCGCCATGCCAGCCATCGAGCAGCGGGGTCACGTCGATATTGACGATATCGCCGTCCTTGATTGTCTTTTCCGACGGAATACCGTGGCAGACGACGTGGTTGATCGAGATGCAGCACGAATGCGCATAGCCGCGATAGCCAAGAGTTGCGGGCACGGCGCCGCCGTCGAGCGTCAGTTCGCGCACCTTGTCGTCGATCTCGGCGGTGGACACGCCCGGCTGCACCATCGGCGCGATTTCGTCGAGAATCATGGCGGCAAGGCGGCCTGCCTTGCGCATGCCCTCGAAGCCCTCAGGCCCGTGCAGCTTGATGGTGCCGTCGCGCAGGACGGTTTCGTTTCCGGGTTCGACGGTCTGGTATTCGGTCATGTCCACCAAGATAGCGAGGCCGCGCTGAAAATGCGAATCGGGAGTGCGCAGTCACGGTTGCCTTTCATGCAGCCGCAGCCTTCCGCGCTTATTTTCCCAGCGAAAAGCTCGCGCGGTACTGCGGTTTCAGCGTCGCCATCACGGCAGCGGTGACAGGTAGCGTGATCTCGTAACTGCCTTCCGCATAAGGCCCCGCATTGTAGGGCGGCACCAGCAGGCCGATGCGGTTGAACGTCTGCCCGTTGGTGGATCCCAGAATCACCACTTGCTCGACCGGATCGATGCAGTCCGAGAACATCTCGTCGCTGCCCGAGGCGACCGGGGCGCCGCGCCGCTTGCCGCGTTCCTTGTCCAATGCCGCGCAGAACGGCGTGCGCAGCGCTTTCGAGAGTGCTGCCTTGCTGACGAACAGGTCCTCCGGCTTGCGCACGGTTTCAGCGTGGCGGTCCCATAGCAGGGTCTCGAACGTGCTCATCCCATGCGCGCCGCCAGTGAAAGTATAGAGCTGCGACGACAGCGAGAGCCAGCCGGGCAGGTCGGCCACGACCTTCCAGTCCTCCCCGTAGCTGTGCGCGTGGTAGGGGAAGCCCTGCTTCTTGGCCTCGCCCCGATCAGTCCGCGAGGACGAGATGAGTTCCGAGCGCGCCTGTTCAAGCTGCTTATCAAGCTCCGCCTTCAGGCCGGGGATCGAGCCCGCCGCGTCGGGGTAGGAATAGCTGAATTCGTAAAGGTCGTTTTCGACCTTCTCCGAGCGGCCGCCGCCGACCGGGTCGCTGGCGGGAACGGCGCTGGCATCGGCCGCTGGCTCGCTCGCTTCCTCGGTCACGACCGCCTCCTGCGTGACGGTTTCGGTGACCGTTTCGCTCGGGTTGGGCGTGGTCCCGGCCTTGCAACCGGCGGTCAGAAGCATCGTCGTGACCACGGGGGTCAGCAGCCATCCGCGATTTCGCATCATTTTCCTCTCGGCTCACGCTCGCTGCGAGGCTAGAGAATCCCGCCATGAGCGACAAGAACGCATTGATTCAGCCCGACCGCGGCCAGAAGGCCGTGACCATCCATCTCGTCACGCGCGATGGAATGGAGCAATTCCTCAAGGGACTGCCGGTTCCACAGCGCGCCGCGCTGGATGCGCAGAAATTCGTGGGCGATGCGGGCAGCCATGCCATCGTGAGCGATGGCGACGGCTGGTCGGTGATCGCAGGCGTTGCCGATCCGGCGAAGCTGACCTCTTGGTGCCTCGGCAAGCTGGCCGATGTGCTGCCCGCCGGTACTTATCGCTGCACAGGCGGCGAGGCCGGAAAGGCCATGCTCGGCTGGATCGCCGGGCAGTACCGCTTCGACCGCTATCGCTCCGATCCTTCGGAAGAAGGCCCGCGCGTGCTGCTGACCACCGAGGTCAAGGCGATCGACGCCATGATCGCCGAGGCCGAGGCGACCGAACTGGTCCGCGACCTCGTCAACACGCCCGCCGAGGACATGGGGCCGGGACATCTTGAGGCAGAGGCCGAATCGCTCGCCAAGGCGTTCCGCGCCGAAGTACGGGTAACGCGCGGGGAAATGCTCGAACGCGAATATCCGATGGTCCATGCCGTCGGCCGCGCGGCGGGCCGCGCCCATGCGCCGCGCCTGATCGAGTTGGAATGGGGCGACCCCAAGCATCCGAAGATCGCCGTCGTCGGTAAGGGCGTCTGCTTCGATTCGGGCGGTCTCGACATCAAGCCGGGCGCCGGCATGCTGCTGATGAAGAAGGACATGGGCGGCGCCGCGCATGCCCTTGGCCTTGCCCGGCTTATCATGGGTGCGCAGCTTCCGGTGCGCCTGCATCTGCTGATCCCGGCGGTGGAGAATGCGATCTCGGGCAATTCCTTCCGCCCCGGCGACGTGCTGCGCAGCCGCGCGGGCATCTCGGTTG
The DNA here is from genome assembly GCF_056857025.1 of Novosphingobium sp. BL-S-33. Taxonomy (NCBI): domain Bacteria; kingdom Pseudomonadati; phylum Pseudomonadota; class Alphaproteobacteria; order Sphingomonadales; family Sphingomonadaceae; genus Novosphingobium; species Novosphingobium sp. BL-S-33. Next base: position 201,708 of record NZ_CM166474.1, read on the forward strand.
AGATCGGCAATACCGATGCCGAAGGACGTCTGATTCTGGGCGATGCGCTCACCCGCGCGGGCGAGAAGGAGCCCGAACTCGTGATCGACTTTGCCACGCTGACCGGCGCCGCGCGCGTGGCGGTGGGCCCGGACCTGCCCGCACTGTTCACGCGCGAGGACAGCACCGCGCAGGAGATCCTCGATGCCGGTCTGGCCGTGGACGATCCCTGCTGGCGCTTGCCGCTTTACGACGGCTACCGCGAATATCTGAAGTCCGATCTGGCCGACATCAACAATGCCGGATCGAGCGGTTTTGCGGGATCGAGCACCGCCGCGCTGTTCCTCGACCGCTTCCTGCCCAAGGACATCGACTGGGCCCATTTCGACACTTTCGCATGGCGCCCCGCCGCCCGGCCGGGCCGTCCCAAGGGCGGCGATGCGCTGGGTCTGCGGGCGGCGTGGTATATGTTGAAAGCACGCTACGGCGGTGCCGCCGCCAAGGCCTGAACCGCGCTTCGCAAAGGAACGCCGTAAGAGCGGCGTTCGTCGATTGACGGCCCAACCTTGCGAAAAGTGCGCGCCCCCGCTAAGCGCGCGCTCCTTGCATTTGGAGATTTACCCACGTTGGCCACTGAGGATTCCTTTACCCGCCCTCCCCGGATCGATGGACAACTTGCCATGACCGGGCCGAGCGTGACCGCGGATCCCGGCTGCCTGCCCGTTCGCGGCGACCTGGCGCACATCAAGCTCGCCGGGCGCTGCTTCGTGCCGCACTATGCAGTGCCGATGCCGCATCGGATCGCGGCAGGTGCCGTCCTGCGCGCCACCGGCCGCGACGACGCCGATGCCATCCGCGACCTGCCCGAGGGCGAGACCTTCAACGTGCTCGACATTGCCGGAAGCTGGGCCTGGGGCCAGCTGGGCGAGGACGGCCAGGTCGGCTATGTATCGCTCGACCGGATCGCCGCGATGGATGCGGCTGCCGGTGCGGGAGTTCAGGGCTGATGGCAAAGAGCGTCTTCATCGACGGCGCGGCCGGTACCACCGGCCTTGAAATCGCCGAGCGGCTTGCCGGGCGCGACGAGTTCGAGCTGATCGTTCTCGATGACGCGCGCCGCAAGGACGACGCTGCCCGCGCCGAGGCGCTCAATGCCGCCGATTTCGTGATCCTCTGCCTGCCCGACGATGCCGCCAAGGCCGCCGTAGGCATGATTCGCAATGACACCACGCGCGTGATCGACGCCTCTTCGGCGCACCGCGTCGCGCCGGGCTGGGCCTATGGCTTTCCCGAACTGGTCGGCCGCGAGACGATTGCCGCCGCCCGCTTCGTCAGCAATCCGGGCTGCTATCCCACCGGCTTCATCGCCCTTGTCGCGCCGCTCGTGCGCGCGGGCCTGCTGCCGGCCGACTGGCCTTACGTCTGCCACGCCGTTTCCGGCTATTCGGGCGGCGGCAAGGCATTGATCGGCCGGTTCGAGGAAGACCGCGATATCGCTTTCCGCGCCTATGGCCTCGGCCTTGGCCACAAGCACGTGCCCGAGATGCAGACGCATGTCGGCCTGGCCCATGCGCCGCTGTTCGCGCCGGCCGTGGTGCCCGCGCATCGCGGCATGCTGGTGGAAGTGCCGCTGCACCTCTCGGTCATGCAGAACGCCGGAAGCCCCGCCGAACTGCGTAACGCCTTGGCGGAGTTCTATGCCGGCAGCCCGATCGTCTCGGTGATCGATGACCAGCCCGACGAACTGCTGCTGCGCGCGTCGATGGAACCGGTGGACTCGCTGACGCTGCGGGTGTTCGGTGCCAAGGACGGCACGCAGGCGCGCCTCGTTGCCATGCTCGACAATCTCGGCAAGGGCGCGAGCGGGGCGGCGGTGCAGAACCTCAACCTGATGGCGGGCCTTCCGGAGACTGCCGGACTCCGGCTCTGAAGCTCCAGACATCCGTCTGGACAAAGCTTTCCAGCTGAACGAACATGAGCGCCGCAGGTCCGAACCGGACCTGCGGCGCTTTTCGCATGGGCCACGGCATGGCGTTAACCATGCCGCTTGGGGCTGTGCCTGAACACCGGGCACGCGGACGCCGCCTGCACAATTTTCAGGCACGCCCTGCCTGTTTCTTGAACAGAAGTTGTGCCTCCGCCGGGGTTTACCCGCATAAGGCTGCTAAACAGCCATGGTAAAAGGTACAAATCCGGGCTTTTCGCGCCTGCACACTTCGCCTAGGACTTTCTCATCCGCATTGGCACGATTCTTGATGGGAATCGCGCGCGAGGCAGCTGGTTCCCGGGACCGGACTCCTCATCGGAAGAAGCCGGGAAACAAGCGCAGGGGTCTAGACAGGCGTGAAGAAAATCGAAGCTATCATCAAGCCGTTCAAACTCGATGAAGTGAAGGAAGCGCTGCACGAAGTGGGCGTCTCGGGCATCACGGTTACCGAGGCCAAGGGTTTCGGCCGCCAGAAGGGCCACACTGAACTCTATCGCGGCGCCGAATACGTGGTGGACTTCCTGCCCAAGGTGAAGCTTGAGGTGGTCGTGCCCGACGCGCTGGCCGAACGCGTGGTCGAAGCGATCGCGGACGCCGCGCAGACCGGCCGCATCGGCGACGGCAAGATTTTCGTGGTGCCGATCGAAACCGCCGTGCGCATCCGCACCGGCGAGCGCGACGACGACGCGCTCTAAACCAGGAGCGCCGAACTGAATTCAAGGGAAGCCCCCGCCTGTCTTCTGACCGGCAGGCATTCCCGCACAAAGCTTTTCCAGCCCTTTGCTGAATTCAGAAAGGGGCCGGATCGGGAATGGATGGTCGGGGGGCCATCCATTCCCGCAAGAATGCCAAAACCCGAAAGACTCTTTCGCAGGCGGAAGAGCATCACTGGAGAACCAAGATAATGGCTAGTGCAAAGGACGTCCTGAAGAAGATCAAGGACGAGGAGATCGAGTGGGTCGATCTGCGCTTCACCGACCCGAAGGGCAAGTGGCAGCACCTCACCATGGTCTCGACGATCCTCACCGAGGATGAGCTCGAAGACGGCCTTATGTTCGACGGTTCGTCGATCGAAGGCTGGAAGGCCATCAACGAGTCGGACATGATCCTCAAGCCCGACCTTGACGCCGTCTATGTCGATCCGTTCTCGGCAACCCCGATGCTGATCGTGTTCTGCGACATCGTCGAACCCTCGACCGGCGAACTCTATGCCCGCGATCCGCGCTCGACCGCGAAGCGCGCTGAGTCGTTCGTCCGCTCGGCCGGTTTCGGTGACACCGTCTACGTTGGCCCCGAAGCTGAATTCTTCATGTTCGACGACGTGAAGTTCTACGACGGTTACGACGGCAACGGCTTCAAGATCGACGACATCGAACTGCCGACCAACACCGCCAAGGACTACGACGTGGGCAACCTCGCCCACCGTCCGCGCGCCAAGGGCGGCTACTTCCCGGTCGCTCCGGTCGACTCGGCTGTCGACATTCGCGCCGAGATGGTCTCGACCATGCTCGAAATGGGCCTGCCCTGCGACAAGCACCACCACGAAGTGGCTGCTGCCCAGCACGAACTCGGCCTGACCTTCGGCACGCTGGTCACCACTGCCGACCGCATGCAGATCTACAAGTACGTCGTGCACATGGTCGCACAGGCTTACGGCAAGACCGCCACGTTCATGCCGAAGCCGATCATGAAGGACAACGGTTCGGGTATGCACACGCATATCTCGATCTGGGACAAGGGCAGCCCGCTGTTCGCCGGTAACGGCTACGCCGGTCTCTCGGACATGTGCCTGTACTTCATCGGCGGCGTCATCAAGCACGCCAAGGCCCTCAACGCCTTCACCAACCCGACCACCAACAGCTACAAGCGCCTGGTGCCGGGCTACGAAGCCCCCGTGCTGCTCGCCTACTCGGCGCGCAACCGTTCGGCTTCGTGCCGCATCCCCTACGGTGCGGGCGACAAGGCAAAGCGCGTGGAATTCCGCTTCCCCGACGCGATGGCCAACCCGTACCTGTGCTACGCCTCGCTGCTGATGGCTGGCCTCGACGGCATCAAGAACAAGATCCACCCTGGCGACGCCATGGACAAGAACCTCTACGATCTGCCGCCGGCCGAACTCGCCGAAGTGCCGACCGTTTGCGGTTCGCTCCGTGAAGCGCTCGACTCGCTGGCCGCTGACCACGACTTCCTTCTCGAAGGCGGCGTGTTCACCAAGGACCAGATCGAAGCCTACCTCGAACTCAAGTGGCCCGAAGTGCTGCGCTGGGAAACCACGCCGTCGGCCGTTGAATTCGACATGTACTACAGCGCCTGATCGCGCATCCTTCCTTTCGGGGAAGGAGCATCAGTTCGCCGAGTGGGGCGCCCGGAGCAATCCGGGCGCCCTTTTCGTTTCCTGTGCGTTTCCCTACGATGCGCCTGCGGGGAACAGCCGCCCGGATGCGGCGTTGCCCCTCATCGAAAGGAATTCCCGATGGTCCGCATCCGCAGCACGCTGACGCTGGGAACCGCGACGCTGGCGCTGCTTTCGCTTACCCCGCCGGCAAGCGCGCAGCAGCAACCGGGCGAAGGCCACGGCACGCCGGAGCGCGAAGGCGGGCCGCAAGCCCCTTCCCCGCAGGGCCCGCGACAGGACGCCCCGCCACCTCGCGAAAACGCACGGCCAGGCGAGTCCAGACCGCAGGAAAGCACGCGCCCTGCCCAGCCGCACCCCGAAGCATCGCCCCACGCGCTCCCGCGCGAGGATCAGCGCCAACCGGCTCCGGATGCCCCCAAGGACGTGGGGCCCGGACAGATCCCGGCTCAGCCGCGCCAGCAGCAGGAAGCCGAGCGACGGCGCGAACAGGAGCAGCGCTGGCAGCAGCAACGCACGGGCCTGCGGCCGATTCGCGAGGATGTGCGCGAAGTCGCCCATCGGGACGCGCATGGCCGGTCGTTCCAGGTGCCGACCAATGACCGTGTCAATGTCGTCACCACCTCCAGCCGGTCCGATTGGGCCACCGCCGCGCAGCGCCGCAGTTTCGAGGGTTGCCCGCCGGGGTTCGGAGCCCGCTACCAGAACTGCGCGCCGCCCGCGCTGGCCGAGCCCGTCCACCACCGCTGGAACCAGCCCGACTGGTACGGCGCCTACGATCGCAACACCGGCTATCGCTACGCCGACGGCTACCTGCTCCGCCTCGGCCCCAACAGCGCCGTGGCCAGCTACGTCCCCTTGCTCGGCGGGGCGCTGGCGGTCGGGCGATCCTGGCCCGGTGCCTATAACGCCGTGGCCCTGCCGGATCATTACACCCGTTACTACGACCTCGGCCCCTCCAGCACTTATCGCTACTATGACGGTGTGATCTACCGCGTGGCTCCGACCAACGCGGCGATTACTGCTGTTGCGGCGCTGCTTACCGGCGATGCCATCGCGGTGGGCCAGCCGATGCCGGCGGGCTACGACGTCTACAACGTGCCTTACAATTATCGAGACCAGTACTTCGATGGGCCCGATGCGTTATACCGCTATTCAGATGGCGCAATTTACCAGATCGATCCCGCCACCCGCCTCGTGCGGGCGGCGATCGAACTGCTCGCCTGACTGCTCCAAGGAAATGCCTCCGATGCGCAACGCCCTCCTCGCCGCACCGCTGCCCGTTGCGCTCGCACTGGCCCTGACCGTCTCCGCCGCGCTGGGGCTGGCCGCCTGTTCGGGCAAGCAGAGCCCGGCCGCCGAAACCGCCAGTGAGACGCCGGCCGCCGCAGTGACACCTGCGAGCGCGACCCTGCCCGAAGTGCTGGACGATGCCGACGGCATGCAGACCATGGCCGAAGCGCTCAAGACCACCGGCATCGAGGGCGTGTTCAACGACAAGGGCAGCTACACCCTGCTCGCGCCAGAGGACGATGCTTTCGACGCGCTGGGCGACAAGGGCAAGGCGCTGATCGAGGCCAATGACCACGCCGCTCTGGCCGCACTGGTGCGCAATCACATGCTCACCGGCTACATGACGCCCGAGGATATTGCCGCCGCAATCGCCGCCAGCAAGACCGGCAAAGTGACGATGCCGACACTGGGCGGCGGCACGGTGACGTTCTCGAAGACCGGCGAGGCCATCACCGTGACCGCCGACGACGGATCGCAGGCGACGATCGAGGACAGCCCCGTGGCCGGTGGATCGAGCATCGCCATTCCGGTGAGCGGGGTCCTCCGGAAGATCTAGTCCTCCGGGGGCAAATGGAGCGCTGCGGTTTCACCGCCCCTCTGTGCCGATGGAGAATCCTTGCGGAAGTCCATGTGCTTAGGCTCCAATCTCACGGAAATCGGCGCGTTTGGCCGCGACGATTAAGCTATGTTCACTATATGTTCTTTTCTCGACAGATAGCGGAAACTGCGATCTAGTCGCACCCGTCCAGCTCGGCATCGAATCGGGCGGTTCGGGAACGCGCCTTTTCCGTTCACGCGATCGAGAAGGACAGGACATGAACAGGAAACCGATCTTCGATGCGGTCCGCAAGCTGTTGGACCGCCCGTTCACGCAGCCCGAAGTCGATGCACTGGACGAGGCGATAGACCTCGCCACCTCCGCGCTTCCCGCCACCACCGCACCGGAACCCACGCCGCCCGAACCTGCATCGGTACCCGACGCTTCGGGCCGGACGCTCGGTGCGGCGGGCGCCAAGCTCATCAAGAAATGGGAAGGCTGCGAGCGGCACCGCGCCGATGGCCAGTTCGATGCTTATCCCGATCCCGGCAGCGCCGACGGCAAGCCCTGGACCATCGGCTGGGGCTCGACCGGGGCCGACATCCGGAAAGGGACGGTCTGGACCCAAGCCCAGTGCGACGAACGCTTCGATGAGGACATGAAGTCCTACGTGGGCCAGGTCGCGCACTTCATCGGCGACACGCCGACCACGCAGAACCAGTTCGATGCCCTCGTCTCGTTCCAGTACAATACCGGCGCGATTGCCTCCTCGACCCTGGGCAAGCTGCACAGGCAGGGCAAGTTCGCCGAGGCGCAGCAGGAATTCGCCAAGTGGATCTTCAACGACCACAAGCCGATGGCGGGCCTGAAAGCGCGGCGGGCGGATGAAGCGAGGCTCTACGGCACGCCCTGAACTGCGCGTGCTCAGCCGGGTGGAGGGATCACGATCCCCGTGTCCACCTTCACCCGGTCGAGCGCGATCAGCGAACCGTAGCTGGCGATGCAGTCGTTCTCTGCAAACAGCTCGCGCGTCAGTGCTTCGTAAGCGCGCATGTCGCTGGTGACGATGACAAGGACGAAGCTGACCCCGCCGGTGACGTAGTAGCATTGCTGCACTTCGGGACGGGCGCGGAACAGCGCCTTGGCGGCATCGACCGTCGGCGCGCGTTCGTCGCGCAAATTCACTTGCACAATCGAGGTGATGCCCTGCCCCAGCGCCTCGGGATCGACCAGCGCGACATTGCGCACGATCACCCCGGCCGCCTCCATCGCCGCGACGCGTCGCTGCACGGCCGCCGCCGAAAGGTTCACAGCCTCGGCAATGCGGCGCTGTGGCGTCCGCGCGTCCTGCTGGACGATGCGCAGGATGGCCCGGTCGAACGAATCGAGCCGGCGGCCGGAAGATGGCGGGGATTGCTCGGTCGGTACGGTTCGTCTCGTCATGCAGCGGGTTTTTGTTGCATTCGGAAGCCGAATCAAGAGCACACGCCTCACCACGGTGATGATATGTCTCGCCGCATCGGCATCGTGGAGTGGGAAGATGGAAATGGCGGGAAGCATGGCTGCGGGCACGGGTGGGGCGCGCTCGACACTGCTCGGCGTGCTGTGCGGCGTGGGCGCGGGCGCGCTCTGGGGGCTGGTATTCCTTGCGCCCGAACTGGCGCGCGCGTTCGGCCCGCTCGAACTCACCATCGGTCGCTACCTCTGCTACGGTGCGATTTCGGCTCTGCTGCTGGCCTCGCGCTGGAAATCCATCATCGCGCACCTCTCGCGTGAAGCATGGATCGCACTCGTCTGGCTCGCGCTGGCCGGCAATACGCTCTACTTCGTGCTGCTTGCCAATGCCGTGCAGATCGGCGGCATCGCCATGGCATCCATCGTCGTCGGCTTCCTGCCGGTGACGGTCACTGTAGTTGGCAGCCGCGACCATGGCGCGGTATCGCTCGCGCGGCTGGCGCCTTCGCTGCTGCTCTGCGCGGCGGGCGTGATCTGCATCGGCTGGCAGGCCATCGCGTCACCGGGGAACACGCCGCTGGTGACGCGCGCGCTGGGGCTTGCCTGCGCATTCGGCGCGCTTGTTTCGTGGAGCGCGTTTGCGGTGGGCAACAGCCGCTGGCTCGCCCGACTCGATGCGGTGTCCGCGCATGACTGGAACCTGCTGATCGGCGTCATCACCGGGCTGCAAAGCCTGCTGCTGGTGCCGCTGGCGCTATGGCAGGCCGATGCCGCGCGCAGTTCCGCCCAGTGGACCACATTCCTCTCGGTCTCGCTCGGCGTCGCCGTACTGGCCTCGATCACCGGCAATGCGCTGTGGAACCGGATGAGCCGCCTGCTGCCGCTGACAATGGTCGGACAGATGATCCTGTTCGAAACGCTCTTCGCGCTCGCCTATGCGCTCGTCTGGGAGCACCGCTTGCCCACCGTGTTCGAATCGGCGGCTTTCGTCTTGATGGTGGCCGCCGTGCTGAGCTGTCTGGCCGCGCACCGGAAACCCGCCAGCGCCGATCTGGCCCCGCTCAGCGAAGGCGCTGCCCACTGAGAATCGCTTATTCGGCGGGCGGCTCCCACAATTCGATCGGATTGCCTTCCGGATCGTGAATACGCGCGAACTTGCCCGTCTCGGGCGTATCCCACTCCGGATTGGTGGTGACCGCGATTCCGGCCTCGCGCAGCGCCGAAAGGAGCGGATCCAGCGCGTTGACGCGGAAGTTGATCATCCACTGCCTGTCAGCGGGAAAATAGTCCGTGTCGCGCGCGAAGGGCATGAACACGGTAGGTCCGGCCTGCTGCATCCATTGGTAGGAATCGTTGAGAGCCACGCCCAGATGCGTGCGATACCACGCCTGCAAGGCCCCCGGATCGTCCGCCCGAAAGAACACGCCGCCAATACCGATTGCAGCCATGAAGCGCTCCCACCCAGGCCGCGAACCGGCCGAATTCTATCGCAGCGCGATCGAGGGTACGCCGTCCTTGCGGGCATTCTCACCAAGGTCGGCGCGACTGCGGGGATTGGCCACGGCAGCGGCGATCAGGCGTTCCTGCTCTTCGGCGGTGAAGCGTTCCCAGCCGGTGCGGCCGAGCTTTTCCATCGGGCGGAAGCGCACCTTGTACTGCATCCGCGGCGAGCCTTCGACCCAGTAGCCGAGATAGACGTAGGACAGCCCCATCTCACTGGCGCGGCTGATATGATCGAGGATGATGTAAGTCCCCAGCCCCTGCCGCTCATGCGCGGGGTCATAGAAGCTGTAGATCATCGAGAGACCGTCGCACTGGCGGTCGGTCAGGCAGGCGCCGACAAGGCGGCCGGGCGTCACGCCGTCCACCGAAGGCTCGCGATATTCGATCACGTAGCTGGTGACGGGGGTGTGTTCGACCATATCGGCAAAGTCGACATCGTCCATCGAGGTCATCCCGCCTTCGGGGTGACGCGCCGCAAGGTAGCGCTGGAGCAACTCGAACTGCTCGCTGGTGGACCAGGGGCGGCAGACCGTGGCGACAAGGTCGCTGTTACGCTTGATCAGGCGCTTCTGCGTGCCCGATGGCACGAATTCGTCGGCTACCACGCGCACCGAGATGCAGGCGTTGCAATCGAGGCAGGAGGGGCGATAGGCCACCGTCTGGCTGCGGCGGAAACCGATCCGGCCGAGCGCATCGTTGAGCGAATCCGCGTGGGGGCCCTTGAGTTCGGTGAAGACCTTCCGCTCGCTGCGCCCCGGAAGATAGGGGCACGGCGCCGGGCTGGTCACGAAGAACCGGGGAAAGCGAACGGGAGCCGTCACGGGCGCAGTCTATCCTCTGGCTGACGGTAGACGGACTTTTCTTAAGCCGCCTATCCGTGTCTGCCCTGAATATGCATGCGCCCGCGAGGTGTTGAAAGTCTTTTAACCACAAATATGGAGCTGTTCGCGGCAAAATCGGACCGGAGGCCCGCCGTTAACCGTCTATTGTCCCGTAACGGGGCGCCCGATGGTTCAGGCAACAGCCGGGCCGCGCCGCAAACCCGCTCCGAGACTCATTCCGAATCCAGCGCGTCACGCCACCGGTCTAAATCGGGAAGTCCGTTTGGAATCGGGATCTTGCCCGATTCCAAACGGATACTTCGCAAGGTCAGTCGGTTTCGACCTGACGCACTTCATACCCTTCGCGGCGCAGCGCGGCGACGAGGGCATCAAGCTGCGCCCGGTCTCGCGCCTCGCACTCGATCTCGGTCACGAGTCCCTTGGCGGGCAGGTGCGTGAAGATGCGCTGATGGAACACCTCGATGATGTTCACATTGTGCTCCTGGAACACCTTGGCGACCTTGAACAGCGCGCCCGCGCGGTCCTGCAAGCCGATCTTCAGGCGCGCGAGACGGCCCGAACGGGCAAGGTCGCGCAGCAGCACGTTGGCGAGCAGGCGCGTATCGATATTGCCACCCGAGAGCACGATGCCCACCTTGCGCCCCGCGAACAGTTCGCGGTTGGCCATGACAGCGGCAAGGCCGGTGGCGCCCGCACCTTCGACCAGCGTCTTTTCGATCTGCAACAGCAGCGCCAACGCGCTTTCGATGCCCGATTCGCTCACCAGCAGGAATTCGTCGAGCAGTTCGCGCAGCACTTTCGAGGTGAACTGGCCCGGCGCGAACACGGCGATGCCTTCGGCCAGCGTGTCACCGCCGATGGGCAGGCTGGTGCCCTTGAGCAGGTTGTACATCGAGGGATAGAGCTGTGCCTCGACACCCACGAGCCGGATGTCCGGCTTGATCGCGCGCGCCGCCGTGCCCATGCCAGAGGCGAGCCCGCCGCCGCCGATCGGCAGCACCAGGGTGTCGATCTCCGGCACGTCTTCCAGCATTTCGAGCGCGACAGTGCCCTGCCCCGCCGCGACATGCGGATCGTCGAACGGGTGGATGAAGGTCAGGCCCAGTTCGGTCTCAAGCTTGCGGGCATGGGCATAGGCCTCGTCGAAGCTTTCGCCTTCGAGCACGACTTTGCCGCCCACGCTCTCGGTCTGCATGACTTTCACGGTCGGCGTGGTGCGCGGCATGACGATGGTCACGGGCACGCCCAGCCGCGTGCCGTGGTACGACAGGCCCTGCGCGTGGTTGCCGGCGGAAGCGGCGATCACGCCGCGCGATTTGCGTTCTTCATCCAGCAGCAGAAGGGCATTGAGCGCGCCGCGTTCCTTGTAGGCGGCGGTGAATTGAAGGTTTTCGAACTTGAGCCAGATGTCGGCGCCGGTGATCGCGCTCAGCGTGGTCGAATAGAGCGTGGGCGTGCGGACGATCTTGCCAATAATGCGGCCGGCCGCGCTGCGAACGTCGTCGGCAGTCAGCAGGGGCCCTTCGGGCTCCGCGGCGATCGTGAGAATTGGCTGTTCCATAGTGGCCGCGCCTAAAGGAAAGCCCGGGCCAAGGAAAGGCCGGCGTTATGAAAAAGCGCAGCACCCGATTCCACGGTAATTTTATTACGCCATCACGACCGTCGTTGATTTGCATCGCAACGCACAAATTAAGCGTCCACTGTGGTTTGCTTTCGTGCAAAAAACGGTAGAACGCTTGCCATGAGCGAGCGACGCAAGGTTTCCTTCATCGGCCTCGGTGTAATGGGCGGCGCCATCGCGCGGCACATTGCGCTCGCGGGCCACGAACTCACCATCTACAACCGCTCGCCCGAGCGGGCGCGGAAATGGGCGGATGACAATCCCGGGCTTGCCCACCGCATCGCCGCGAATCCGGCCCATGCGGCGCAAGATGCCGAGGTGGTGATCACCTGCGTCGGCAATGACGACGACCTCTCCGAAGTCGTACTGGGCCCCAACGGCGTGTTCCGCATGCTGAAGAAGGGCGCCACTTTCATCGACCACACCACGGTTTCCGCCCGCATCGCCCGGCAGATTTCGGTCGAGGCGCGGGACTTGCGGATCCACTGCGTCGACGCGCCGATGACCGGATCGCAGAGCGGCGCCGAGCAGGGCACGCTCACGCTGATGTGTGGCGGACGCGACGACGCCATCGAGGCCGCGCGCCCGGTGATGGAAGCCTATTCCCACCGCATCGTCCATGTCGGCAAGGCGGGATCGGGCCAGATCGCCAAGATGGCCAACCAGATCTGCATCGCCGGCAATGTTGCCGCGCTGGCAGAGGCGGTGCGTTTTGCGCAAGCCTCCCACCTCGACATGGACAAAGTCTACGAGGCGATCTCGGGCGGTGCCGCGCAGTCGTGGCAGATGGACAACCGCTGGCATTCGATGAACGCGGACGATTTCGACTTCGGCTTCGCAATCGACTGGATGCGCAAGGATCTGGGCCTCAGCCTCGATGAAGGGCGAGGACTTGGCGTCTCGCTGCCGGTGGCGGCGCTGATCGACCAGTTCTTTGCCGACATTCAGGCACAGGGCGGCGGCCGTCTCGACACCAGTGCGATCATCAAGCGCCTGCCGAAAAAGGGTAATCCGTGAGTTTCAGGAAAAGCGCAGGGCTCGCCCTGCTGCTCGCCTCGGCCCTCGCCCGTCCGGCGTGGGCTGACGTGCTGGTGGACAACGTCAATGGCGTCACGGGCGACGGCAAGGGCGGGATCGAGCACTTCGAAGGCTTCCTGATCGACGATCAGGGGCGCGTGGCGCAAGTCTTCCACCACGGCGACAAGCGGCCGAAGAAGGTCGCCTATCAGGTCGACGGCAAGGGCCGCAACGTGGTGCCCGGCATGATCGACGCGCATGGCCATGTCATGGCGACGGGCTTTGCGAAGATGACGCTCGACCTGTCGATGGCCAAGACGCTGGACGAGGCACTCTCGCGAATCACCGCGTGGTCGGCCGCGCATCCGGACCTGCCGTGGATCCTCGGCGGCGGCTGGAATCAGGTGCAGTGGGGGCTGGATCGCATGCCCACCGCCGCCGAACTGGACCGTGCGACCGGTGGCAAGCCCGCCTGGCTGACGCGCGTGGACGGCCATGCTGGCTGGGCCAATTCCGCTGCGCTCGCTGCGGCCGGCGTCTCGGCCGCGAGCGCCGATCCGTCGGGCGGAGAGATCGTGCGCACGACCGGCTCCAAAGCCCCGGCGGGCGTCTTTGTCGATGGCGCGATGGCGCTGATCGAATCGAAAATGCCCAAGCCTCGGCCCGAGGACCGCGACACCGCCTTTGGCGAGGCGCAGCTCGCGCTCTTGGCGCAGGGCGTTACCGCCGTCGCCGACATGGGCACTTCGATCGAGGACTGGCAGGCCTTCCGCCGCGCCGCCGATCTCGGCAACTTGCGCATCCGTGTGGTTTCCTATGCCGACGGTATCGACAACATGGTGCTGATCGGCGGCCCGCATCCGACTCCGTGGCTCTATGCCGACCGGCTGAAGATGAACGGCGTGAAGCTCTATCTCGATGGCGCGCTGGGTTCGCGCGGGGCATGGCTCAAGGCACCTTATGCCGATGCGCCGGGCACCAAGGGCCTGCCGCGCATGAGCCAGACGCAGCTCAGCAATCTGATGAGCCGTGCCGCCATCGACAACTTCCAGATCGCCGTCCACGCCATTGGCGACGAGGCGAACGCCACCCTGCTCGATTCGATTGCCGAGCTTTCCGCCACCTACAAGGGTGACCGGCGCTGGCGCGTCGAGCACGCGCAGATCGTCGATCCCGCAGATATCCCGCGCTTCGGGCAGTTCGGCACGATCGCCTCGATGCAGCCGCAACATCAGGCCTCCGACCGGGTCATGGCCGAGGCGCGCCTTGGCCCCCAGCGGCTTACGGGCGCTTATGCGTGGAAGTCTATAGCGGCCACCGGGGCGCGGCTTGCGTTCGGGTCGGACACGCCGGTCGAGCCTTCCCAGCCTTTCGTCGGCATGGCGGTCGCCATTTCGCGTCAGGGTGCGGACGGGCAGCCGGCGGGCGGCTGGCAGCCGCAGGAGATCCTCTCGCGCGAGGCCGCGCTCAACGCCTATACGACCGGGGCGGCCTACGCGATGTTCGCCGAAGACCGCCTTGGCCGCATCGCCAAGGGCTACCGGGCCGACTTCCTGTTCGTGGATGTGGATCCGATGCTGGCCACCCCGCAGCAGTTACGCGCAACGCGGGTCTCCGAGACGTGGATCGGCGGCCAGATGGCATGGTCCGCCGCGAAGGATCGGCTGATCCCGGAAAAGAAGGTCGACGACACCGGGCGCTGAGTTGTTTGCTGAGGGGCCCGGACCTTACTTAATCCGAGCGGCCCTTACGCTCCCTCTGCCTCCTCTGCTTCCGCCCCAACCAACTCCGTCATCCCCGCGAAGGCGGGGATCCCGCTTTTTCTTGCGGCGGGGAGAAAAGGAAGCGGGGCCCCCGCCTTCGCGGGGGCGACGGGGGATATGAGCCGAGGGCGAGCCCGCCCCCGCTCAACCCCCGCAATTATTCCGCGAGAACCTCGCCCTCAGCGGAAGCCTCGGCTTCAGCCTTGGCCTTCTCCCGCGCTTCGGACCGCTCCGTGAACCACATGACGATCAGCGTGCCCTCGTAGAGCGCCAGCAGCGGCACTGCGAGCAGCAGCTGCGACACGACGTCCGGCGGTGTCGCCACGGCGGCGATGATGAAGATGCCGACGATGGCGTAACGGCGAGCGCCCACGCACTGCTTGCGGGTGATGATCCCCGCGCGGTTGAGCAGCATCAGCAGCACCGGCAGCAGGAACGAGATCCCGAACGCCAGAATGAACTGCATGACCAGCGCCAGATAGTCGCCCGTGCCCGGCAACGCTTCCAGTTTCAGGCCGCCCTTGTCGCCCTGAAAATTGAGGAAGAAGTGGAACGCCGTAGGCATCACCACGTAATAGGCCAGCGCCGCGCCCATCATGAACAGGATCGGCGTTGCGATCAGGAACGGCAGGAAGGCCTTCTTCTCCTTGGCGTAAAGCCCCGGAGCGACGAACGCCCAGATCTGGTTGGCGATCACCGGGAACGACAGAAAGAACGCCGCGAACAGCGCGATCTTCACTTCCACGAAGAAGGCTTCGTAGAGCTTGGTGTAGATCAGCCTGCCCTGCCCCGGCGGGAACGCTTCGGTCAGCGGCCGCACGAGGAAGGCGAAGATGTCACCCGAAAAGTAGAAGCACACGCCGAACGCCACCGCGAACGCCATGAAGGCGCGCAGCAGACGGGCGCGCAGTTCGATCAGGTGATCGAGCAGCGGCGCCTGCGAATTGTCGATATCTGAGATGCGGAAGGGCTGCATGGTTGCGGCTTTACAAGAGGACGCGGCGGATCAGGGCGGCGGAGGCGGTATGTGGAATTCATCCCGGCGCTCGCCCGCGTGCTCCACGGCGGGTGCCTCGGCATGAGGGCCGGCTTCCGGGGCGGGCAGCGAGTTGGGCTCATGCTGATGCTGGGGCGTGTCCTCGGAGAGGATGTCCGCCGGCGTCACGCGGGAGGCCGGGGGCAGCATTTCCTCGGCACTGGGCAGAACGGGATTGGCCTTCATGATGGCCTCGTTCTGCTCGCGCCACTTGCGCTCCATTTCCTCAAGCTCGGCCTCGCGCACCATGGCGTCGATACCGGCGCGGAAGTGCCCGGAGATCTTGCGCATCTTGCCGATCCAGCGACCAGCCGTACGCATCGCCAGAGGCATGTCCTTGGGACCGATGACAACGACCGCCACGATGACGATCAACAGGAGTTCGGATGCACCGACGTCGAACATGGCGGCGCCTTATCCTTGCCCGCTCAGACCTGCTCGGACTTGTTTTCGGCGTTCGCCGGAGCCACCGGGGCATCCTGCTGCGTCGCCGTGATCTGCGGCGCAGGGGCAGGCGTGGAAGCCGACTTCTTGGCCTCTTCCTCGTTCATGCCTTCCTTGAAGCTCTTGATGCCCTTGCCGAAGTCACCCATGATTTCCGACACACGGCCGCGACCGAACAGCACGAGCACGATGACCAGCACGATCATCCAGTGCCAGATCGACAAGCTACCCATAACCTCAACTCCAAAAACTGTGGGTCGATTAAGACCTGCGATACCCGCTGGTCGATTCCGACCCTATCAAGTTCATCTAGGGACTTTCGTCCCAACTTGCCAGCCTGTCGTCATGGCGCCCCACTCCGACCTTGCCGCGATCCGCCCCGGAGACTCCATCAGGCCTCGTCCTCGGTATCCTCGTCACCGTCGTCATCCGACGGTTCGTCGGAAGTATCGAGCGGCTCGGGCCGAAGCGCCGTTTCTATCATTTCCTCGTCAACCGGGTCCAGCAGGCCCGCCGCGCGCAATTCGTCTATCCCCGGCAGCTCCTTCAGCGATTCCAGGCCGAAATGGGCCAGGAAATCGGGCGTGGTGGCATAGATCACCGGGCGGCCCGGCACCTCGCGGCGGCCGGCGACGCGTACCCAGCCCGCTTCCATCAGCACGTCGAGCGTGCCCTTGGCGGTCTGCACACCGCGGATCGCCTCGATCTCGGCGCGGCTGACCGGCTCGTGATAGGCGACGATGGCCAGCACTTCGGTTGCCGCGCGCGACAGGCGGCGCGGCTCCTCCTTTTCGCGGCGCAGCAGGTGGGCAAGATCGGGCGCGGTCTCGAAGTGCCAGCGCCGTCCGCGCTCAACGAGGCGAATGCCGCGCCCGTCGTAATCGGCCTTGAGTTCGGCCAATGCGGGCCGCACGTCCGCCTGCCCGAGATGGGCGGATATCTGCTCGGCGGTCAGAGGCTGTTCGGCGGCAAACAGCGTGGCCTCCACCGCGCGGACGAGATCATCCATGTCCTGCTGTTCCTGCGCCTGAGGGAACGTCACGGGCGCAGCGCCTTCAGACGCAGCGGGCCGAAGGTTTCCTCCTGCGCGATCTCGGCCTTGCCGGTGCGCGCGAGTTCCAGCACCGCCACGAAGCTCGATGCCAGCGCAGAACGGCGGAGTTGCGGATTGGCCCAGGCTTCCTGCGCCGGCGGCAGGAAATCGCGCAGTTCCATCCAGTCGAGCGACACGCCCAGCATCGAGGCGACGCGGGCTATCGCGCTGTCGAGCGTCATGACCATGCGCTCACGCACCATGTGGACCACCGGCTGGCTGCGGACTTTCACATCGCCGTAAGCGCGCACGAGGTCGTACCATGAACATTGCCAGAGCGCCTTGCGCTCGACCCGAAGGCCCTCGGGCGCGCCGCGCGCGAAAACGTCGCGGCCAAGCCGGTCACGCCCCATCAGCCGCGCCGCCGCCTCGCGCATGGCGCCAAGGCGCTGGAGGCGCAGTTGCAGGCGCATCGCCAGTTCTTCGGGGCTTGGATCGGGCTGCTCTTCCTTGGGCAGCAGCAGCGCCGACTTGAGGTAGGCCAGCCACGCCGCCATCACCAGATAGTCGGCCGCGAGTTCCAGCCGCAGCGCCTCCGCCTCCTCGACATAGGTCAGGTAGGCATCGACCAGTTCGAGGATCGAGATGCGGCGCAAGTCCACCTTCTGCCGCCGCGCGAGGTCAAGCAGCAGATCGAGCGGGCCTTCCCAGCCGTCGATCTCCAGATGGAGCGTTTCCTTGCGGACTTCGGCGCGTTCCTCGCCGTCCCACGCCGAATCGTCAGCCATGTCCGCTGCGTTTTCTGCCGGAAGGTCGGCAGGCAGGTCCACCGCTCAGGCCGCCAGAGCCAGCAGCGCGTCGCGCCGGGCAACGAGTTCGCCATGGGTGCCGGTGCTTGCGATCCCGTCGACCGAGGCCAGCGCACGGTCCAACCGCGCCGCCGCCTCGCCGCCCAGTGCGGGCAGGACATTGGCGATGCCGATCATGTCGTCCATCTTCGCCCAGCAATTGAGCGCGATGTCGCAGCCCGCCGCAAGGGCGCGCGCGGCAAGGTCCGGAACGCTGCCCGAAAGCGCCTGCATATCGAGATCGTCGCTGAGCAGGAGGCCCGAGAAGCCGATGCGCTGCCGGATCACTTCATCGATGACGAAAGGCGAGAGCGTGCCGGGATTCTCTGCGTCCCACGCGGTATAGCGCACATGCGCGGTCATGCCGATGGGCGTGTCATTGAGCGTGCGGAACGGCTCGATATCGAGTTCCAGTTCCGCCTCGGTCGCGGTGACGGTGGGCAGTTCCTTGTGGCTGTCTGCCATGGCGCGGCCGTGGCCGGGAATGTGCTTGATGCAGCCGACGACACCGGCGCGGGCAAGACCCTGCAAGGTTGCGCGGCCGAGGGCTGCCACGCGCATCGGTTCGAAGCCGAAAGCGCGGTCTCCGATCACGTCGTGCGCGCCTTTCTGGCGCACGTCGAGCGTGGGGTGGCAGTCTACCGAGATGCCCACTTCGGCAAGATCGAGCCCCAGCGCCTCGGCATTGTCGCGCGCGGCCTCGATGGCGCTGGCGGGGGCAAGATCATAGAGCCGGTCGAACGCCTGGCCCGGCGGATAGGCTGGCCAGACCGGCGGCTTCATTCGGGCGACGCGGCCGCCTTCCTGATCGATGCTGATGAGCAGCCGGTCGCGCCCATGGATCGAGCGGAGATCGTCGGTCAGCGCGCGCATCTGCTCGCGGCTTTCGACATTGCGGCCGAACAGGATGTAGCCGGCAGGATCCGCATCGCGGAAGAACGCGCGCTCGTCGTCGCTAAGGGTCAGCCCGGAAAGGCCGAAGATCGCGGGTGTCATGCCGGTTTGCTCGCAAAGTTCCGGCCCGACCGCAAGGAGCGGCCGTTCGGAAGTGTGGAAAGGGCGGCGCGAACCGCCGCCCTTTTCCGACTTACTGCTTCACCTGACAGGACAGCCCGGCCGAGCGCATGCCGCTGCACAGCGCCTTTGCGGCGGCGAGATCGCCGGGAACCGCCTGAAGTCGGTAGACCTTGCCGATATCGGCCTGACCCTCAACGATGCGGTGGTTTACACCGGCGAGCCCGGGGTACTGCACTTTCAGCGTGGCCCAGCCGGCTTCCGCCGTGGCCTTGTTGGCATAGGCGCCGACCTGCACGCCCACGCCGGAAACGGTCGGCTCGGGCTTGGCCGCAGGCGCTGCGGCCACGGGCTTGTCGGCAGCCTTGGCGGAAGGCTGGCCCGCCGCAGGCTTCGCAGCGGACTGGGCGGCAGACTGGGCATCGGCCGGCTTGCCTGCCGAATCGAAGCCCGGCGCAGGTGCATCCGGCTGCCCCTCGCCGATCTGCGGCGCGCGGCTCTGACCCTCTGCCACCGCAAAACTGGTGTCGCCGGTGCCGGCGACAACGTCGCCACCGGGGTTTTCCGGCCGGGTCTTGTACGGCTGCTTCGGCGCCTCGATCACGCCGCCGCTGGCGATCAGCGGCTGATCGCTCTTGTGCCGCGTGAACCAGAAGACGCCGCCGATAATGGCGCCGATCGCCACGAGCGCCAGCACGACCAGCAGCGCGGTCTGTCCCGTGCCGCCGCCGCGCTGGGGCTCGAACTCCTCGTCCTCGCCTTCCAGCCAGGGCAGGCGGACGTCCTCGTCACCGAGGTCAAGCTGCGCCGGCCGCTCGAAGCCCTGAGCGGTGTTCCGGCCCGCGTCGCGCTCCCCTTCACCGAAGGGATTCGCGCGCGTTTCGTCCCGATCGTCACCCCAGCCCATCATCGATTACATTTCCTCCACCGCTTCGACGCCGAGCAGTGCCAGCCCGTTGCGGATAATCTGCCCGATCTGCGTGGCCAGGAAAAGCCGCGCGGAAGTCAGGTTACCATCTTCGGCGTTAATAAAGCGCTTTTCCACACGGTCATTGCCGAGGTTCCAGTAACCATGGAACGCTGCGGCCATGTCGCCCAGGAAGAAGGCGATGCGGTGCGGTTCGCGCGCGGCGGCGGCAGCCTCGACGATGCGGGGGAACTGCGCGGCCAGCTTCACCAGCTCCAGCTCTTCCTCGCCCAGCAGTTCGAGATGGCCTGCGCCGGGCACGAAGCCCTCGCCGTCAGCCTTGCGCATGGTCGAATGGACGCGGGCATTGGCGTACTGCACGTAGAACACCGGGTTGTCCTTCGAGGCTTCGACCACCTTGGCGAAGTCGAAGTCCATCTGCGCTTCCGGCTTGCGGGTGAGCATGGTGAAACGCACCACGTCCTTGCCCACTTCGGTAACGACTTCCGCCAGCGTGACGAAGTTGCCCGAACGCTTGGACATCTTCACCGGCTCGCCATCGCGCAGCAGCTGGACCATCTGGACCAGCTTGATCTCGAACGGCGTGGGCTCTCCATCCGCGCCGGTCATCGCGGCAACGGCGGCCTTGATGCGCTTGACGGTGCCCGCGTGATCCGCGCCCCAGATGTCCACCAGCGCGTCGGCGCTCTGGGCCTTCTGGAAGTGGTAGGCAAGGTCGGCGCCGAAGTAGGTCCAGGTGCCGTCCGACTTCTTGATCGGGCGGTCCTGATCGTCGCCGAACTGGGTCGACTTGAACAGCGGCAGTTCCACCGCTTCCCAGTCCTCAAGCGTCTTACCCTTGGGGGCTTCGAGCACGCCGTCGTAGACGAGGCCCTTCGAACGCAGCCACGCCTCGGCCTCGTCCGGCTTGCCCGAGGCCTGAAGCTCGGCTTCCGAGGAGAACAGGTCGTGGTGGATGCCGAGGAGCGCGAGGTCCTCCTTGATCATCACCAGCATCGCCGCGACGGCCTTTTCGCGGAACAGCGTCAGCCATTCCGATTCGGGCGCGTCCGCATACTTCTCGCCGAATTCGGCGGCGAGCTGCTGGCCGACCGGGATCAGGTATTCGCCCGGATAGAGCCCCTCGGGAATCGCGCCGACGTCATGGCCCAGCGCCTCGCGGTACCGCACATGGGCCGAGCGGCCGAGCACCTGCACCTGCGCGCCGGCGTCGTTGACGTAGTATTCCTTGATGACCTTGTGGCCCGCGAACTCCAGCAGCGTCGCCAGCGCATCGCCGACCACCGCGCCGCGGCAGTGGCCCATGTGCATCGGGCCGGTCGGGTTGGCGGACACGTATTCGACGTTGACGGTGCTGCCACCGCCCATCGTCGAGCGGCCGTAGTCGGCGCCGAGCGCGGCAATGGCGCGCAGTTCGGTGAGCCAGGTCGCGGGCGAAAGGCGCAAGTTGATGAAGCCGGGCCCGGCGATCTCGGCCGAGGTGACCGCATCGAGCTTGGTCAGTTCGGCCACCAGCGCGTCCGCCAGATCGCGCGGCTTCATGCCGGCGGGCTTGGACAGGACCATTGCCGCGTTGGTCGAGAGGTCGCCATGCGAACTGTCGCGCGGCGGCTCGACCGTGATCGCGCTTCGCTTCAACCCGCCGGGCAGCGTGCCCGCTGCTTCAAGCGCATCGAGCGCGGCGTTGAGGTGGCCTGCGAAGGCGGCGTAAAGGGTCTGGTTATCGCTCATCCGCGCGCGGATAGCCGAGTTGCGCGCAAAGGGGAACAGGCTGCGAGGTGGCAGTGCGGGGATGCGGGCGTTGTGAAAGCCCACCCCAAACCCCTCCCGCAAGCGGGAGGGGCGCGAGACTTGTGCGTTAGTCCCAGCGCGGTGGGCATGCCCGAGGGGCCGCTTGTCCCCAATTCCAGCCACTCTCTGATCCCGCTCAGGCTGAGCCTGTCGAAGCCCCCGGCGTCGGGGCGCACGGGACGACGGTGCCCGATATTCCTGACATCCGATCAAATCGGAAGCGAAACGCCCGCTTGCGCGATGCCTCCGCACGGGCTTCGGCTCTTCCCGACTTGTCTATAACAATTCCTTAGCCATTTCCCGCGAGTTGCCATAATCGGGCACCAATAGGGGGGAATGGGGCACATCTATGCATCGGTATCTGTGGAAGCGGATTGCGTCGATTTCGGCGCTGACATCGGTCGCGGTGCTTTTGCCCGGAATTGCCCGAGCCGCGGAGTGGATGGAAGCATCGAGCGATCATTTCGTCATCTACGCTCAAGAAAGCGATGGCGAAATTAAACGCCTGGCGGATAAGCTTGAACGCTATCACGCAGCCATGGCGCTGGCACTGCGCGTCACGACGCCCGTACCCAGCCCCTCCAACCGGGTGACGATCTTCGTCGTGCGCAACGGGCAAGAGGTACGGACGCTATACCGTGGGGAGCGTGACGCCAATTCCAGCAATTACGTAACCGGATTCTACTTGGCAAACGCGGGCGGATCGGTGGCGATCGTCCCCGATATTCAAAACAGCAATGATGAGACCGACGCATCCATGGTCTCTCTGCTTCATGAATACGCGCATCACTTCCTCGCCTCTGCGAATTTACCTCCGCGCCCGCGCTGGTTCACGGAAGGAGTCGCCGAATTCTACGCGGCCAGCCGCATCGATCAGGACGGCAGCGTCGCGTTGGGCCGGCCGGCGTGGCTCCGCTTCAACGAACTGTTCGGGCAGAAGCACCTGACGGCTGTCGAACTTTTCGATCCGGCGGAATACGAAAAGCATAAGACTTACGGATACGATGCCTTCTACGGCAAGAGCTGGCTCCTGTACCATTACCTCACTTTCGAACCTTCGCGCAAAGGTCAGCTCGACAAGTACGTTGCCCTGTTGGACGCCGGCAAGGACCAGCGCGATGCCGCGCAGGAAGCCTTCGGCAGCTTTGACACGCTGGAATACAATCTAGACCGCTATATGCTGGCGCGCACAATGACGAGCCTGACGATACCAGCCGCCCTGTTGCATGTGGGCGCGGTGAAAGTGCGGCCGCTGACCCCCGGCGAAAACGCGATCATGCCAGCGCTGATCCGTACCAAACGAGGCGTCGGCTCGCCCGAAGCGGCGAATGCGGTCCTTGCGCTGGCTCGCCCGATCGCAGCCCAATATCCTCACGATACCCTGGTTCTCTCCGAACTGGCGGAAGCCGAATTCGATTCGGGGCACGACAAGGAAGCCATTGATGCCGCCGATGCCGCACTGGCCATCGATCCGGCCACGGTCAACGCCTATATCCAGAAGGGCTACGCCCTGTTCCGTGAGGCGAAGGGCGCGGATAACCGGCAAGCGGCCTATGACAAGGCCGTGGCTCCATTTCTGAAACTCAATCATGTCGAGAACGACAACCCCATCCCGCTGATCTATTTTTACCGCAGCTTTGCCGAACAAGGCAAAAGGCCCACCGATCTGGCGCTCTCCGGCCTGATCCGGGCTATGGAACTGGCACCGTTCGACATGGATCTGCGCATGATGTTGGGACAGGCATTCCTGGCACGCGGCCAAACGCGCGATGCACGGGTGGTTCTGCTGCCGGTGGCGAACAATCCGCATGAAAACGCGGGCAGCAAGGCCGCCCGCGCCATCGTGACGCAGATCGACAAGTATCCGAACTGGAAAGGCGATGGGGTGGAGGCCGTCCTGGCAGGCGCAAACTAGCCCGCGCGGATCGCCATCCAGCACCACATCCAGCACCACCCATCGACGGCGAGGTCCCGGTCTATCCGGCCATGCCTGAGGGACAAGCCGAAGCGGCTTGCGGGACCGCCCTCCCCCTTCAAAATGCCCGCGGGAGCGTGTATCGGACCGCCATGTCCTCATCGCTTTCAACCACCGAGATTCCCAAAACCTACCGGGTCAAGAGCTTCGGCTGCCAGATGAACGTCTACGACGGCGAGCGCATGGCCGAACTGCTCGCCGAGCAAGGCATCACCGCCGCGCCGGAGGGCGAAGATGCCGATCTTGTCGTGCTCAACACCTGCCATATCCGTGAAAAGGCAGCGGAAAAGGTCTATTCGGACATCGGCCGCCTGAAGCGCGAGGATGGCTCCTCGCCGCTGATCGCGGTCGCCGGGTGCGTCGCGCAGGCAGAGGGCGACGAGATCATGAAGCGCTCGCCCGCCGTCAAGATGGTGGTCGGCCCGCAGGCCTATCACCGCCTGCCCGACATGATCCGCGAAGCCACCGCCGGCAAGCGCGTCACCGATACCGACATGCCAGCCGAGACCAAGTTCGATGCCCTGCCCCATCGCAGGCGCTCCGGCCCCACCGCGTTCCTCACCGTGCAGGAAGGCTGCGACAAGTTCTGCACCTATTGCGTGGTGCCCTATACGCGCGGCGCCGAAGTCTCGCGTCCGCATGCCGATCTGATCGACGAGGCGAAGCGGCTGATCGATGCCGGCGCACGCGAGATCACGCTGCTCGGGCAGAATGTGAACGCCTGGTATGGCGAGGACGCGAAGGGCCGCCGGATCGGCCTTGACGGGCTGATCCGCGAACTGGCCGAAATCCCCGATCTTGCCCGCATCCGCTATACCACCAGCCACCCGAACGACATGACCGATGGTCTGATCGCGGCCCATGGCGACGTCGAAAAGCTGATGCCGTTCCTTCACTTGCCGGTGCAGGCGGGCAACGACCGCGTGCTCAAGGCGATGAACCGCAGCCACACCGCCGAAAGCTATCTGAAAGTGCTGGAAAAAGTGCGCGCCGTGCGCCCCGACATCGCACTTTCCGGAGACTTCATCGTCGGCTTCCCCGGCGAGACCGAGGCCGAGTTCGCGGACACACTCGCGCTGGTCGATGCCGTCGGTTACGCCCAGTGCTTCAGCTTCAAATACAGCCCGCGCGCCGGCACCCCCGCGGCGACGATGGACGGGCAGATCCCCGCCGAGGTCATGACCGACCGGATCCTGCGTCTGCAAGCCGCGCTGGGCCGCGACCAGACCGCCTTCAACGCGGCCTCGGTCGGCAAGACCTGCCAGGTGCTGGTCGAGCGCAAGGGCAAGTTCCCCGGCCAATGGCTGGGCAAGTCGCCGTGGTTGCAATCGGTCTATTTCGAGGGCGATGTCGCAGTGGGAGATATGGTGACGGTGGAACTGATCGAGGGCGGCTACAACGCGGTTTCCGCTAGGTTGCTGAGCACCGTCCCGGCGTGAGCGAAAGGGAAGCGCTGGTTCTCGTCCCGGGCCTGTCCTGCGACCGCCATGTCTGGCACGCGCAGATTTCCGGGCTTTCGGACATTGCGGACATCCTCATTGGCGATACGCTGAAGGACGATTCGATCGCCCTTATGGCCAGCCGCGTGCTTGACGCGGCGCCGGAGCGGTTCGCCATCGCCGGATTCTCGATGGGCGGCTATGTGGCGATGGAGATCTGGCGCCGCGCGCCGGATCGGGTCACGCGCCTTGCCCTTGTCGACACCAATGCCCGTGCCGATACCGAGGAGCAGGCGGCGCTGCGCCGCGCGGCGATCCACACGGCGCAGGCGCGCGGGTTCGAGCATGTGCTGCGCGGCTCGCTGCGCCAGTTGGTCGCACCCAATTGTCCGGAAGACCTGTTCGAAGAGGTCGTGCAGATGGCGCTGCGCGTCGGTTTCGGCACGTACATGGACCAGCAGGCGGCGATAATCGACCGCGCGGATTCGCTGGAAACGCTCGGCAGCGTAACCGTGCCCGCTATGGTCATGGTGGGCCTCGCCGACGCCCTCACCCCGCCGCGCCTTGCCGAGGAAATGGTGCAGGCGCTGCCCGGCGCGGTCTACGAAGCGATCGCAGGCGCCGGGCACATGGCGCCGATGGAGCAGCCCGAGGCAGTCAACGCCGCCTTCCGCCGCTGGCTTGGCCGTTAAAGTTCAGTCGAGCGGTTTGAGCGGGGCTTCGGGGATCAGCTCCTTGCCGATCGTCGCGGATTCGGTGGCGGGGGCCACGGTGGCGTTCTCGGCATAAGTCTTGCCGTCGAAGGGCAAGCGGCGAATGCCTTCAGTCACGCCGCCACCGGCGACCGTCACCGCCAGATCGCGCCAGCCATTGGTCTTGGTAGGCAGCACGCCCACGGGAAGCTGAACCACGCTGATCTCGCTGACCTTGCGCAAATCCGTCCCGTCGCGCTTCAGCACCACGAGGTTGCAGCCGCCGGTACCGCACAGCATCGGGCCGCCGAGATAGGCGAGCACTTCGGGCGTGCCGTCGCCGTCCAGATCGACCTCGGCGGTGGCGTACTGCAACTTGCCAAGGTCACTGGAGACCGCCTCCTTGTTATGAGCGCGGATCCAGTCCTCGACCGTCATCGGCGCGGCTTCGGTCGGTTCCTCGCTCTCCTCTGCGGCAGCAGAGGCTGTGGGTTCGACCGGCGCCTTGTCCTGCTTGCAGGCGCCAAGCGAGAGGCCGAGGGCAAGGGCGAACACCGAGGCAGCCCGGATGCGGAGTGAAGTTGTCCTTCTCATTCAGCAAGGTTAGCCGCTTGTTTGTCCTGCCCGCAAGGTCGGTCCGTCGCATGTCCGACACGGGCGGAAGACAAGGAAAAGGCCCCCGGCGTCATACGCCGGAGGCCCTCCGCGACCCGCCGGGCTATCGGCGGCGTATCAGCAATCTCGCGGGGCGATAAATCAGCCCCAGAAGAAGTTATTATAGACGGTCACGACACGGCCCGAGCGCATGTCCACCATGGCAACGTCATTGCCGTAGCGAACCCAGCGGTGGCCGGCGCGCGGCGGGGCCAGGCGGTAGCGGCCATAGTCGTTCACCCAGTAACGATTACCGTAATAGGCCGGGGCGAAGCGGTAGCCGACCGAAACGGGGCGATAGGCATAGCCCCGCGGGCCGACATAGGCCGGACGGCGATAGTCGTTACGGTGGGCCTGACGATAGTCGCGCCAGTCCTCATGCATTTCGCGGCGATCATTACGCGCCTGGCGGTAGTCTCCACGCCGTTCGTCGTGGCGCACGTCGCGCTGGTCCTGCCGCACTTCGCGCATCGACTGGGCGGAGGCCATGGTGGGAATGGCCAGGCTGGGGACCGCGACGCTTGCTGTCAGCACCGCCATGATGATCTTGCGCATTATGGTTCTCCTTGAAATGGCGACCTTCTTTCGGGTGTTGCCCGATAAGTTCAGTTTCTAACCCCGCTACATGAACGGGGTTGCAATGATCTGTGCAGGAATCGGTCAGAAGTGTCGCTGGCTTGCGACAAACCGTTCAAACCGCGCCGAAATCCGGGGTTATCCCCCAGGAAGCGGGCAATTTTCGAAAACCCCCGCCTTGCGCGCAGCGACGCGCGGAGCCATCTTCGGGACAGAACGAAGCATCCTCACCCGAAAGGAGCGCATGGCCCGAAAAGCAGCCCGTGCCGGAGATCCGGCGCAGTTCCGCCCCGAAACCAATCGCAGGGCGCGTGCCGAGGTCGAGTTCGACGAGCCGACGCTGCTTGGAGCCGTGTTCGGCCAGTTCGATTCCAATCTCGTGCAGGTGGAAAACCGGCTTGGCGTCTATATCTCGGCGCGCGGAAACCGCATCCAGATCGAAGGCCCCGAAGATTCCGTCGCCCGCGCGCGCGATACGATCAAGGGCATGTATCACCGGCTGGAAATGGGCCAGGATCTCGATTCGGGCGCAATCGAATCGCTGATCGCGATGTCCTCGGAACCGACGCTGGAAGGGATCATCAGCGGCGATGCCGGCGCACCGCCGATCATGATCCGCACCCGCCGCAAGACCATCGTGCCGCGCTCCGCCACGCAGATCGAATATATGCGCGCACTGGCCCGGTCCGACGTGATCTTCGCGCTCGGCCCGGCTGGTACCGGCAAGACTTATGTCGCGGTGGCGCAGGCGGTTTCGCAGTTGATGACCGGCTCGGTCCAGCGCCTGATCCTCTCGCGTCCTGCGGTCGAGGCGGGCGAGAAGCTGGGCTTCCTGCCCGGCGACATGAAGGACAAGGTCGACCCTTACCTGCGCCCGCTCTACGATGCGCTCTACGACTGCATGCCGCCCGAGCAGGTGGAACGCCGCCTTGCCAACGGCGAGATCGAGATCGCACCGATCGCCTTCATGCGCGGCCGCACGCTGGCCGATGCCTTCATCATCCTCGACGAAGCGCAGAACACCACGCGCGAGCAGATGAAGATGTTCCTCACCCGCTTCGGCCAGAACAGCCGCATGGTCGTTTGCGGCGACCCCCGGCAGGTCGACATCCCCGGCGGCGACCGCATGAGCGGCCTTGCCGACGCGGTGCAGCGGCTTGAAGGCGTGGATGGGATCGACGTTACCCGCTTCACCTCGGCCGACGTTGTGCGCCATCCGATCGTCGGGCGGATCGTTGAGGCTTATGAGGGTAAGCCGGAATAGGAAGAACAAGCGGGGTCCCCGCCTTCGCGGGGACGACGTGATTTTTGGGGCCGATGTTGGCCGTGCCCAACGTCGGTTTCAAATTGGCGGTGGTTTGCGAACTGACAGTGGTCTCGAACCATCCGCAGTTTCAAACCACCGGCGACCGCGAACTTTGCGCTAAAACTCGACCGTTAGCTTTGAACAAAAGGCCGTACAAAAACGGAAGGCCGCACAAAAAAGCACCGTCGCCCCCGCGAAGGCGGGGGGCCCCGCTTTTCTGGCGTCACAGCACCCCGCCAAGCCGATCGAACATGTCCTCCCAGTCTGGGTTGATCGTCTCGATCAACGTGATCTTCCACTCGCGCCGCCATTTCTTGACCGCCTTCTCCCGGCGAATCGCATATTCGATTTCGTCGTACCGCTCGGCGTAAACCAGCCTTGTGAAACCGTATTCGCGGACGAACACGGACCCCGAACCCTCACGGTGCTGCCAGATGCGGCGTTGGAGATGCGCGGTGACCCCGGTGTAGATGCCTCCGCGATAACGGTCGCTGGTCATGTAGAGCCAGCCGCCTTTCTCCATGTCGATGGCTCCAAGAAAAGCGGGGCCCCCGCCTTCGCGGGGGCGACGAAACTTGTGTTGCAGATGCTGTCCACAAAGAGATCGATTGCCAGTTAAATCCCCGCTACTTACCTACGTCATCCCCGCGAAGGCGGGGATCCCGCTTCCTTTTCTCTCCCCTCCGCTCGACCGGACGCGCGTCTGCGCGTAAGGACCCGGAAATGGACCTCGAAATCGACATCGAAGCACCCTGGCCCGCGGAAACCGACTGGGCCGACCTTGCCGAACGCGCGCTCGAAGCGCTGGTCGAGGTCGCGCCCGAGCTGGACAACCAGCGGCTCATCACCAGCCTGCTGTTCACGTCGGACGAGGAAGTCCACGTCCTCAACCGCGAATGGCGCGCCAAGGACAAGCCTACCAACGTGCTGTCCTTCCCCATGCTGGATCGCGCCGACCTACTCGCCCTCGCCCCCGACGGACCGCCGGAGATGCTGGGCGACCTCGCTCTCGCCTGCGAGACCTGCACGCGCGAGGCAGCGGAAAAGGGCATTTCGGTCGAAAACCACGCCACCCACCTGATCGTCCACGGCCTGCTGCACCTTGCCGGGCTCGACCACGAGATTTCCGAGGCCGATGCGGTGGCGATGGAAGCGCTGGAAACAAAGGCCCTTGCCCTGATCGGCATTCCCGACCCATATGGGGATCGAATTTAACGTCAGGGATAACCAAGCACGATGGCCGAGAATGGCCGCCACACCGAGCCCGGCTCGGGAGAAGGTGACAGTACCGGCACGCTCTGGCGTGTCTTCCGAAGGCTCTTCCAGAACGACGTCGATCAGTCGCTCCGCGCGCAGATCGAAGGCGTCATCAACGAGCACGAGGGCGACGCCGAGGAAACCAGCGCCGCCAAGGGCGATCTTTCGCCGCTGGAACGGCAGATGCTGCGCAACCTGCTCCACTTCAGCGAGCATGATGCCGATGACGTGGCCGTACCGCGCAGCGAGATCGTGGCGATCCCCGCTTCGGCCAAATGGGCCGATGTGATCGAGGCCTTTGCCGAGCACGGCCATAGCCGCATGCCGGTCTATGGAGATTCGCTCGACGCCATCAAGGGCATGATCCACATCAAGGACGTGTTCCCGATCCTCGCGCGCGGCGAGCAGCCGCCCGAGGACTGGACCACGCTGCTGCGCCAGCCGCTCTACGTGCCGCAATCACGCGGCGCGCTGGACGTGCTGGTCGACATGCGCGCCCAGCGCACGCATCTGGCCGTGGTGATCGATGAATATTCCGGCACCGACGGCCTCATCACGATCGAGGACTTGGTCGAAGAAATCGTGGGCAACATCGAGGATGAGCACGATGATGCCCCCGAAGAGTTGCTAATTTCGCAAGAGAGCGGTATCTGGGACGCCGACGCCCGCGTCGAGCTTGAGGATGTGGCGGAACGGATCGATCCGCGCCTCGCCGAAGTCGAGGAAGCGGTAGACACGCTGGGTGGCCTGGCATTCGTCCTGGCCGGCGGTGTCCCGGAAGTCGGCACGGTCCTCGAACACGGCAGCGGCTGGCGGATCGAAGTCACCGACGGCGACGAACGGCGCGTGACGCGGCTTCGGCTCCATCCGCCCGCCCCGGAGGCGGCCGAAACACCAGATTAACCCCGGCGTCGCCATTCCGGTCGGCGCTGTATTCCGAGTGAAAAGACGAGACATTGCCAGTACGCCGACTCCCCCCGCTGCGCGCGCTTGAAGCCTTCGTCCGCGTCGTCCGCCTTGGTTCGGCCAAGGCGGCGGCTAACGAACTGGCGCTTTCCCCCTCCGCCCTCTCGCGCCGCGTTGCCGCGCTGGAGGATTTCACCGGCAAGCGCCTGTTCACGCGCCAGCACCAGTCGATGAAGCTGACCGACGAAGGCATGGCCTTCTACAACGTGGTCGGCCCCAAGCTGGAAGAACTCGCGGAGGCCGTGGAATCGCAGATCGATCGCGGTCAGGTGCTGCGCCTGCACTTGGGCGTGCCGTCGCTGTTCGGCGGCCAGCGTCTGTTCCCGCGCCTGCCGGAACTGCGCAAGCTGCACCCGCGCCTGCACATCGACATCGATACCGGCACGCACCTTGAAGACCGCGTGGGCGACACTCTGGACGCCGCCATCATCCTCGCCAAGGAACCGGACCCGGCCTACTATCGCATCCAGTTGGACCACAACAAGGTCTACGCCATCACCTCCAAGGAGATGGCGGCCGAGATCGGCAATGTCCCGGACGAGGCGATCCTGTCCAAGCAGACCTTCCTGATCCATCAGGACCTGCCCGAGAGCCTCGACGCCTGGAAGCAGGCGATGGGCATGAACAAGCTGGAGCCCGCCTCGGTCGACCGTTTCGATTCCGGCCAGCTGGTGCTGGAAGCCGCGGCGCAGGGCCTTGGCATTGCCATCATGCACGACGACCACTTCCGCCGCAGCCATGACAACCGCCTGGCCCGGCTGTTCGACGTCGATGTCGAGAGCCCCTATCGCTACTGGTTCGTGTGCAAGCCGAAGGCGCTGGAGAGCCGCCCGGTGCGCATCTTCCACGAGTGGCTGCTGCAAGCGGGCCTCTGAGTTTTCAGACTCCATCACACCGCTGCAATTCTGACGTCGCCCCCGCATCGCGGAGGGCGACGTTTTTTTTGGTTCACGCAGAGACGCGGAGGCGCAAAGATGTCGCGCTTGCGGCAACGTCGCTCTGCCACCGATAGACCGGGGGTGCCAAGCCCTCACGAATTCGCGTCATTGGGCGCCCTCTCTGCGCCTCCGCGGCTCTGCGTGAATCCTTTTCGAAGCGCTACGCGCGCTGAGGTCATGGCAACCACCTGACCTTGCGGTAATTTCATTCCCCATCCCCGCATGGCGAACTATGCAGCTTCCCGCGAAATCCTTCGCGTGATCCGGGATTTATCCATGCGTCCTGTTCTTGCCGCCGCTGCGGCTCTATTCCTCACGTCCGCGCCTGCCTTGGCTGCAGAGCCCGCTCAGGCACCTGTTGCTGTCGTCACCGATCCCGCACGGTTGGCCGCTGCGCAGCGTGCCGTCGACCATGTCTTTCCCGCCGGCACCTATGCGCGCCTGATGAACGGCACGATGGACAAGATGATGGACAGCATGATGGATTCCATGATGCATATGCCGATCAAGGATTTCGCGGGCATGACCGGGGTGGATACCTCAAAGCTCAGCCCTGCTTCGCTTCAGGAGATCATGGATATCTATGATCCTTCCTTCAAGGAACGCATGAAGGTCGTTACCCATGCCGTCATGGGGCAGTTGGCCGACACGATGAACGAAGTCGAACCGGACGTCCGCGAAGGCCTCGTCGAGGCTTATGCCGCCAAGTACAGCACCGCGCAGTTGGGCGATATCAACGCCTTCTTCGCTACGCCGACAGGCAACGAATTCGCCGCCAATTCCTACCTCATCATGATGTCGCCGGAAGTCATGGCCAAGATGCAGGGCATGGTTCCCAAGCTCATGAAGATGATGCCGGCAATGGGGGAAAAGGCGAAGGCCGCCATGGCTGACCTTCCGCCGGAACGCACATACGCGGACCTCTCGAAGGCGGAAAAGGCAAGGCTTGCCCAGATCCTCGGCATTTCCGAAAGCGAACTCGAAAAAAGCGAGAAAGCCAAGGCGACGAAGTCCAAGTCATAAACGAAAAAGGGGCGGTTCCTCACGGAACCGCCCCTTCGCAATTTCAGGCGTTCGGGAAGGATCAGCCTTCCGAAATGGTCGCCTTCACGATCTTGCCCGGCTCGCGCGGCGGCTCGCCCTTGGGCAGCGCGTCGACGTTTTCCATGCCTTCGACCACCTGGCCCCAGACGGTGTACTGCTTGTCCAGGAAGCGTGCATCGTCGAAGCAGATGAAGAACTGGCTGTTGGCCGAGTGCGGCGCGCTGGTGCGGGCCATCGAGCAGACGCCGCGCACGTGCGGCTCGGCGTTGAATTCGGCCTTGAGGTCAGGCTTGTCCGAACCGCCCATGCCGGTGCCGTTGGGGCAGCCGCCCTGCGCCATGAAGCCCGGGATCACGCGGTGGAACTTGATGCCATCGTAGAAGCCCTCGCCCACCAGTTCCTTGATGCGCTCGACATGGCCGGGCGCAAGGTCGGGGCGCAGCTTGATCTTGACGTCGCCGCCTTCGCCATTGCCGGTGTCGAGAGTGAAGGTCAGAAATTCGTCGGCCATCGCAATAGTCTCCAATGTTGTCCGTCCGCGCAGAACTGGCCGCGCGGCACTGGCTTGCGACCGATATAAGGCGGATGACCGTAATGTCACGTCCACCTGAATTTGTGCCCCAATTTGCGCACATTTCCCTGCCCCGGTTGCAATTGCGGATTTGCCGCTTAGACCGGCCAGCATGACGGAAACGGATCTTCAGGAAGAGCAGAAGGATCGCGCGTTGGGTGCGCAGGACGCTCCTCCCGATCCGGAGCCTGAATCCGGCCGCGATTCGGGCAAGGATTCGGATAGCCTCGACCGCGACAACCATCTGAAATCCGACTTCGTGCGCAGCGTGAAGGACGCGCTGCACGACGAGGATTTCGAGCGCGTCTACGA
This sequence comes from Novosphingobium sp. BL-S-33, assembly GCF_056857025.1. NCBI lineage: Bacteria > Pseudomonadati > Pseudomonadota > Alphaproteobacteria > Sphingomonadales > Sphingomonadaceae > Novosphingobium > Novosphingobium sp. BL-S-33. Next base: position 234,883 of record NZ_CM166474.1, read on the forward strand.
CCTTGTCGAGCCGCTCCATCCGGCCGACATCGCCGACCTTTTCGAGCTGTTCGACGAGCACGAGCGCCTCGACCTTGCCCGCGCCATCCGCGACCTGATGAGCGTGGAGGTGATCGCCGAACTCAACGACTGGGTGCGCGAGGCGCTGGTCGAAGCGCTGCCCGCCGACGTCGTGGCCGAGATCGCCGAACAGCTGGACACCGACGACGCCGTCGCCATGCTGGAAGACCTCGACGAGGAGGACCAGCAGGCCGTCCTTGCCGAGATGGAGCCGGAAGACCGCGCGGCCATCGAAACCGCGCTGTCCTATCCCGAGGAATCCGCAGGCCGCCTGATGAGCCGCGATTTCGTCGCGGTGCCCGAGTCCATGACAGTGGGCGACCTTATCGATTTCCTGCGCGAGCATCGCGAATTGCCGACCGAGTTCTGGGAAGTGTTCATCGTAGATCCGATGCACCGCCCGATCGGCACTTGCGCGCTTTCGTGGATCCTGCGCACCCCGCGCAACATCCCGCTGGGCGATGTGATGTCGCGCGACCAGACGCTGATCCCAGCCGACATGGACCAGGAAGAAGTCGCGCTGCGCTTCCAGAAATACGCGCTGATCTCGGCGGCGGTGGTCGATGGTGTGGGCCGCCTGATCGGCCAGATCACGGTCGACGACATCGTCCACATCATTCAGGAAGAAGCGAGCGAGGACATCCTGCGCCTGTCCGGTGCAGGCGACGGCGACATCAACGAGCCGATCCTCGTCACCGTGCGCACGCGACTGGCGTGGCTGGTGGTCAACCTCGGCACGGCGATGCTGGCCTCCAGCGTGGTCGGGCTGTTTCAGGGCGCGATCACCAAGTTCGCGCTGCTGGCGGTCCTGATGCCGATCGTTTCGGGCATGGGCGGCAACGCGGGCACCCAGACACTGGCCGTGGTCGTGCGCGCGATCGCCACCAACCAGCTCACCGATTCGAACACCTGGCGCATGATCTTCCGCGAATTCCGGATCGCGATGACCAATGGCTTTGCCCTTGGCGCGCTGATCGGCACGGGGACGTGGCTGCTGTTCAACAACCCGCTGCTGGGGGCGGTGATCGCGACCGCCATGCTGGTGAACAACCTGACCGCAGGGCTGGCCGGCATCCTCGTGCCCGTCGCGCTCGACCGGTTCCGGATCGACCCCGCCGTATCCTCAGCCGTGTTCGTGACCACGGCGACGGATACGATGGGCTTCTTCTCGTTCCTTGGGCTGGCGGTGTTGACCGGACTGGCGTGATCGCTGGGCTCGCGCTCGGCGGAAGGGGGAAACCGCCCGTCGGATACACAGCGATCAAAGGCATCAAAATTTTCCGTCATCTCCGCGAAGGCGGGGATCCCGCTTCTCTTGTGAGGGTCGAGAGCTTGTAAAGGCAGCGGGGCCCCCGCCTTCGCGGGGGCGACGAAATTGCAGTGGCCTGCTCGTAAACCGTGTTCCTGAACGAGACCGGCGGCAACGTCCCCTCCCAGAACCACCACCTCTAACCCGCTCAGCCTGAGCCTGTCGAAGGCCCGGGGACGAGGCGCCACGCCTCCCCATCCTTCTACAGGCTCAGGATGAGCGGAGTGGGTAGGCACCCGCCAGCCGCAAAGCTTTGCACAAAACCCACTGGCCCTCACCCCCGCGCGCTCCTATCTAGCGTCGATGCCGCTGCACATGACCAAGATCGCCTTCTCCGCCGAGAGCCCGGCGGACCTTCGCGCATGGCTGGAAAGCCACGATGACGTGGGCGAGGCACGGCTCACCACGCGCTATCTGCCCAAGCGGCACGAAGAGATGGTCGGCGGCTCGCTCTACTGGATCTACGAGCACGCGCTGATCGGCCGTTCCGAAATCCTCGGCTTCGAGCAGCGCGACGATGGCCGCTGGTGGATCCGGCTGGCGCCGCAACTCGTGCCCGTCGTCACCAAGCCCAAGCGCGCGCATCAGGGCTGGCGCTATCTGGCCGAGGCCGACGCCCCCCGCGACCTTCAGGATGGCGAGACCGCCGGCGATGCCATGCCGCCCGCCCTCGCCCGCGAACTGGCCAAGCTCGGACTGGTCTAGCTCTAACGCTCTGGCCTCGATCCATGGCGCGCAGCGGCCGCCCCGTCGCTTGCACTTGAAAGGCGGGCAAGGCTCCACTAGCCTCCGCCCGTCGCCTCATAATCCAGATTCGCCCATGTTGTCCGAAACTTGCCGGACGACCCGGGCGCGCGTGTTCGACTTTCCTCTCCTCCCCAACATGACGGAAAAGGACCGAGCCATGAGCTTCGTCACCACCAAGGACGGCGTTGAAATCTTCTTCAAGGACTGGGGCCCCAAGGAGGCCCAGCCGATCATGTTCCACCACGGCTGGCCGCTTTCGGCCGACGACTGGGACGCGCAGATGCTGTTTTTCCTCCAGCACGGCTTCCGCGTGGTCGCCCATGACCGGCGCGGCCATGGGCGGTCTACGCAAGTGAGCGATGGGCACACGATGGACCACTATGCCGCCGATGCTTTCGCGGTGGTGGAGCATCTTGACCTGCGCAACGTCGTGCATATCGGCCATTCCACCGGCGGCGGCGAAGTGGCGCGCTATGTCGCGCGACATGGCCAGCCTTCCGGGCGCGTGGCCAAGGCCGTGCTGATGAGCGCGGTTCCGCCGCTGATGCTCCGGACTCCGGAGAATCCGGGCGGCCTGCCGATCGAGGTCTTCGACAGCTTCCGCGCCGGGCTCGCCGCCAATCGTGCGCAGTTCTATATCGACGTGCCGAGCGGGCCCTTCTACGGCTTCAACCGCCCCGGTGCCGAGGTAATCCAGGGCGCCATCGACAACTGGTGGCGGCAGGGCATGATCGGCAGCGCCAAGGCGCATTACGACGGCATCAAGGCCTTCTCGGAAACCGACCAGACCGAGGATCTGAAAGCGATCACCGTGCCCACGCTCTGCCTGCACGGGGATGACGATCAGGTCGTCCCGATCGACGATGCCTCGCGCAAGTCGGTCGAACTGCTGCCGAACGGGTCGATCAAGGTCTATCCCGGCTATCCGCACGGCATGCACACGACTCATGCGGACGCGATCAACGCCGATCTGCTGGCGTTCATCCAGAGCTGACCGGTAGAGGGCAGGCTAACACTTCCATCGACCCGTCGCCCCCGAGAAGGCGCGGGCCCCGCTGCCTTTTTGCTACGCCGCAAGAAGAAGCGGGTTCCCCGCCTTCGCGGGGATGACGGGTGGAACACGGGCGCGTCGTAGTGGAACGCACTGTAATTTGACGCAAAGCGACGAAACGGTCAGCATCATCGGTTGATCCGCCGCCTCGTCGCTTTCGCGCTGTGCCTTGCACTCCCGCTATCCGCCGTCGGGGCCGCAACTCCGGCTCCGCCGCAGATCCTGACCGAAGACGTCGACCGCTTCTTCCGCCTCTACGACGCAGCGAGCGGACATCCCACTGCCGAGCAACTGGACAACGATTACCTCAGCCCCGGTACGTCGGGCCTGCACGAGATCGCGAAACTGCGTACCGTCACCGGGCCCCGGATCGCCGCCAATATCGCCGCTCATCCCCAAGTCTACGAGAAAGCCCGAAGCTGCCTTGCCGTGCTACCCGCCGTGAAGCTGCGGCTGGCCAAGGCTTTCGCTAAGCTGGCGGCGCTCTATCCCGACGCGAAGTTCCCGCCGGTGACGTTCGTGATCGGACGCGGGCGGCCGGTCGGACTCACCGACGACAGCGGGGTGACCATGGGGCTGGAGGCACTCTGTTCGGCGGACTTCATGGACCCGAATGTCGAGAACCGCTTCGTCCACACGATCGCCCACGAATACGGGCATATCCAGCAATCGGCTGCGCAGCAGGCGCTCGAACCCGATGCGCCCGGCGCGACGGTGCTGGCGATGTCGCTGATGGAAGGCACGGGCGAGTTCACCGCCAAACTGATCTCCGGAGGCGTCGGCGATTACCAGCATGCGGCATGGACGAAGGGCCGCGAGGCCGAGATCGATAACGCCTTCCTGCGCGATATGGACAAGACCGATCTCTCGGCGTGGATGTACAACGGCGTCGGCGACCCGGCGCATCCCGGCGATCTGGGCTACTGGGTCGGCTACCGGATCATCAAGGCCTACTACGCCCGTGCGCATGACGAGAAGCAGGCCCTGCGCGAAATCTATGCGATGCGCGATCCCAAGGCGTTTCTGACCGAGAGCGGCTGGAAGCCGGGGATGACCATTGCGGGCTAGATCCCGCCGGCTTCCCGCCCGAATCTCGCGCTTTTTCGAACATCGAAATTGGGCATGATGCAGAGAGGCACGCGCCGTGCCGCAATCTCTTTATCGGACGGCGCGGTAACCGCAGCCTTGGAGAAGAACGCGGCTTGTCCCGAAACGACACTCCTCCGCGTCTCTGCGTGAACCCATTTTTCTTTTTCAGTGCCGGGTTCGATGAACGGCGGAAATTGCCCAAAAGTTGGCTGCCTCACCTTCTCACACCCCTCTCATCCTGAGCCTGTCGAGGGATGGAACCTCGCGCCCCGCCTCCGGGGGCTTCGACAAGCTCAGCCTGAACGGGTTGGGAGGTCAGTCAGTCAATTGGCAAGGCGGTGATGGCTGTTTTGGCCCCGGCAGGATCGCGGGGCATGGCCGGATTAGAGAAGATGCGCCCCCTCCTCCTCCACGTCATCCTGAACCCATCTCGCGCCCGGCACTGCACTTTGATCCGCAACGCGCGCTCGCCGCGCCCTTCCCCCGCCGTTCGGAACAGGCCGAGGAATGGATCCTGAAACAAGTTCAGGATGACGTTTCGCGAGGAACTACCCTTCTTCCATCGTCATCCCAGCTTCCGCAATGACGGAGAATCCGGAACGTCCACTCCGACTCAAAACCGCGCGCACAAACGAAAAGGCCGGAAGCGGTTGCCCGCTTCCGGCCCTCTCCTTGAGAACAAGCCCGATAAATCAGAACGGCAGCTTGTAGAACCGCACCGCGTTGTCCTGCAGAACCTTCTTCTTGGTGGCGAAGTCGTAACCGCCCAGTACGTCCTTGATGTGCGCCTGCACGCCCGGATAGAGCGAGGTGGGGTGCGGGAAGTCGGTTTCGAACATCACGTTGCCCACGCCGATGGTTTCCAGCAGCAGCTTGGGTGCGATTTTCTCGAACCAGAAGGTGCACATGAAGTGATCGCGGAAGTAGTCCCAGGGCTGCTTCTTCAGCACGTTGCGCTTGCTGGGCAGCATTTCCTGGAACTGGTGTTCCAGCGCTTCCACCGCGAAAGGCACCCAGCCCATGCCGCTTTCGATCAGGCCGATCTTGAGGTTCGGGTGGCGGTCCAGACGGCCCGAGACCATCCAGTTGCCCAGCGTTGCCGCGTTGCCGATCGAGAACATCGTGGCGACCACCGACAGCGTCTGCTCGAACTGGAAACCTTCCCAGGTCAGCGTGTTCGGGTCGATCGCGGCGTTGAGGTGGAAGTTGAGCGAGATGCCTTCGGCGTCGATCATCTCCAGGAACGGCGTCCAGTATTCATGGTTGAAGCTGGGCACGCCGACGCGTTCGGGGGTGTCGGGCAGCACGAAGCCGCGCAGGCCCATGTCGATGCAGCGGCGGGCTTCCTTCTCCATCTCCGCCTTGTTCCAGAACGGCAGGTGCGCCATCGGAAACAGACGTTCACCCGATTCGCGCTGGTAGTCAGCGTTGAAATCGTTGAACGTCTTCATGATGGTGACGGCCAGATCGTCATCGCCCAGCGTCATCAGCATGCCCGCCTGGGTGACGCCCGAGTTCTGGAAGCAGATCTGCGCATAGACGCCCATGTCGTCCATCGCCTGAAGACGCGGGGCAATCTCGTGACCGCCCGGATGCGCTTCTTCCAGCGTCGGGAAAGCGAGGCGGCCGAGCAGCTTGTTGTTGTCCTTGCGGATCACGTTGCCGCCCAGCGAACCGCAGTTGCGGTCCCCAATATACCACCGGTCGACGCCATCGGCATCGCGCTTCACGAAAGGCATCTTGCTCTTCAGGCCGATCGGCGCGCGGTCGGTGAACAGCGTCGGCGGTTCGCTGAGGTGGGTGTCGGTATCGACGATCTTGATGCCTTCCAGCGACGGGTCGAGCCCGCCCGACTGGGTGGCGTAGTCCACCTCGCGGATCACCCCGCCCCTGGTGTAGCCTTCGGAGGACCAGTACTTGCGTGCCGAGTCCTTCATTTCCTTGGTGTCTGCGTCGGCCATGGCCGTATCTCCCAAAAACGTATTGAGGACTCATGTCGCAACCCATGGGGCTGCAATCAATCGATGAGCCTAACGCCGAGACGATGAATGGCCTTGGTGCCGGTCGGGGACTGCACGGCTGCCTTGCCGCGCCTTGCCGCCGGAAGGATGCCCGGGCATCCATGACCTCGGGAGAGACCATCATGCCACAAATGCAGACGCTCGACGATATCCGTGTCGAATTCGATGCCCCCGACAACGTGCCGAAGGACCGGATCGTCGATCTCGGCTTCGCGATGGGCACCCTGCCCAACGATCTTGTCGACCCTTACGAACCCTGCGGCTGGCTTTCCGGGCCGGAGATTCCGCGTCTGCTGTTCAACCCGCCCTCGATGCACGGCCTCGGCGCCATCAGCGGCAACCGGCGCGGCAACTGGGTGGTCACGCATTACGAGGATATCGAGCGCGTCTATTCGGACAACGAGCACTTCTCGAACGCCGGAACCGCCGAATTCCAGCGCCTGATCGGAGAGACGTTCAAGTCCATCCCGCTCGCCATCGATCCGCCGGACCACCAGAAGTACCGGCTCTACCTGATGCCCTACTTCAGCCCCGCGCGGATCACCCGCGAGCTGGAGCCGTCCATCCGCAAGATCGTGACCGAGATGATCGATGCCGTCGCCGACAAGGGCGAAGTGGATATGGCGTGGGACTTCGCGCGGGTCTATCCGGTGCGCATCTTCATGGGCCTGATGGGCTTCCCGGACGAGAAGTTCGACCAGTTCCTCGATTGGGAGTGGGACATCCTCCACTCCGGCAGCCTCGAAAAGATGCAGGCGGCGCTGCGCGGCGTGCTCGAATTCCTGCGCAGCTTCATCGCCGAGAAGGAAGCCAATCCGGACGAGCACCTCGTCTCGTCCATCGTCCATGGCCGGATCGAGGGCCGCGGGCTGACCGATGACGAGAAGATCGGCATGGTCTGGTTCCTCTGGCTCGGCGGGCTCGATACCGTGGCCGCCACCATCGCGCAGATGTTCCGCCGCATGGCGCTCCAGCCCGAATTGCAGCGGCGCATCCGTGAGAATCCGGAAGTGATCAACTCTGCGGTCGAGGAATTCCTCCGCACCCAGCCGATCCTCTCTTCCGCGCGCTCGGCAACGAAGGACTTCGAGTGGCACGGGATTCAGGTGAAACAGGGGGATTCGTTCTCCTGCCTCAATCCCTCCGGCAACTTCGATCCCACGCGCTTCGAAAACCCGCGCGAGTTCGACCCCGAACGCAAGGCAAACCGCCACTTCACATTCGTCGGGGGCGTGCACATCTGCCTTGGCGCCCACCTTGCCCGGCGGGAACTGCGGCTGCTGCTGGAAGAATGGTTTGCGCGCATACCCGAATTCCGGGTGAAGCCGGGCGCAGACACCACGGTATTCCCCGGCCTGCTCTCGATCCGCAACCTGCCGATCGTGTGGGATGTAACGTAAAGGGAACGCGGAATTTCCGGGAGGCCTGCCGTCCCGGATCCGCGATCTTCTGGCGCGCGAAGGCCTGTTCCTGTTCCGGGAACCGGAAGAGCGGCCTGCGCCTCCGTGCCTGATCGGGAATGGTCTTTAGTGATACCGGCGGCAGCACAACCGCGTCAGATCGACGCGGGCTGCCGCAAGTTGTTCAGGCTTTGACGCTTCTAATAATTCGACTGCGAGCTGTAATACTCTGAAGAAAAGAGTTTCCTGACCCCTGCTAGCGAAACCGACTTCATAATTGTCCATGTAATCTAACAAAGATACACACTCCTGCATATCGTTTGCAGCTGTCTCCCATGGGCAGTGATAAGTATCGAATATCATCTCGCAGCGACCCCTCGCGCTTAATATTTGTCCAACCAATCCGCTTCGTTCGGCGCGCCCCTAACATTCTTATTTCATTATTCAAATTACAAAACGTTCAGCGATTGATATCATTTAGGTATCGGCATACAACCCTATAGGTATTAGATTGGTCCGTGGCGCCGGGGTGGAAAAATGCGATAAAAAGCGGACGGCGACGGGCCTCGCGCCGACAGATAATTTCTGAGCGTACTTATTATTTAGGCAAATTAGTAATTTGCGACAGATGCGAGGCAGTCGCAGTAAGAAAAGTTTGCAGATTTTATTTCCCGGGCACTGCTCGATGGGCGCTAACAGCCGCCCGGAATCGCCATTCACGCCATCGCGCTGATGGTCGAGCGGAAGCGGGCCAGCGCAATCGCGAAGAACGCCGCGCCAATGCCGATGGTGGCCGCGAACTGCGGCCAGACCACGTCGAACCCCGCGCCCCGGAACAGGATAGCCTGCCCCAGTTCGACGAAATGCGTAGTCGGCGCGAGCTGCATCACGTTCTGCACCAGCTCCGGCATCGATTCGCGCGGCGTACTCCCGCCCGACAGCATCTGGAGCGGCAGCAGCACCAGGATCATCAACATGCCGAACTGCGGCATGTTGCACGCGATGGTGGCGAGGAAAATGCCCATCGAGGTGGTCGAAAACAGCACCAGCCCGGCGCCGGCGAAGAACAGCGGCAGCGATCCCGCGATCGGCACCTGCATCAGCGCCCGCACCACCAGATTCACCGACAACGCCGAGGCCAACAGCACCACCAGCGCCATCGACCAGACTTTCGACATCATGATCTCGAACGGCGTCAGAACACCGCGCCAAGTTGCACTCGACCAACCCCATCGAGCGCCTCTATGGCGAGATCAAACGGCGGATTGAGGTCGTCGGCACCTTTCCGAACGAAACCGCCATCACCCGCTTCGTCGGAGCCATCATTGTGGAACAGTCCGACGAATTGGCCGTCCTGCGCGCGTTACATGACGCCTGAAACGATGCCCCCGCTCAGCGACAATCCCATTGTTATGCTGTCGGCAGTAATCGGCTCAGGCCGATACCGCAAAGCAAGGCGGCCCAGAAAAACTTCACCACCTCTCGGGACACGATCGGCCGGCCGAAGCTCCCGTCAATCTTGATAAGTTGGGAGGCGATAGCGGGATCGGCTATTGCGCACGAATACGTTTGTGACGGCCGAGTATCGCCAGCAAACGGCGCAGGCGATCCCCGGCCGAACCGCCCATTTCCGCACCAAACTGACGCAGGCAAGAAAAAAGGCCCGGAAGCACTGGGCTTCCGGGCCAAGGAATGTGGCTGCTCTTTTCAGAGCCGCCTTCGGGTCGCACCCTCTTCCTACCTGAGGCAAAATCCACACCGTGTGACCGAAATCACGCTCCGCAGGGAATCACGACTTCCGCCCCATGGCTAAAATCGGTTAAGCGCGATCGGGTGGGTTCAGTCGCAAGGGGTGCGACGAAGGGGCTGGTTTTTGGATTCCGACGAGAAAATCGAGATTATCCGCACGATCTTTCGGTGCGACCGCCTCTCGGCCGAGAAACTCGCCCGCGTGATGATGCCCCATCGACTTGCCACAAGGGATATTTTGGCCCGCCAGGGCGAGGAATCGCACCATTGCTGGCTGGTGATCGACGGCGGCGTGCGAATCGAGGCTTTCGGGCTGGAAGGCCAGCGCCAGCAGCTTGCCCAGTATGGCCCCGGCGAATTCTTCGGCGCCTATCCCATGCCGACTGTCCACCGGGCGGAAATCGCCTCGCTGATGGAAACCAACCTGCTGCGGGCAGAGGCCGTACGCATCGCCGAACTCGTGGCGGAAGATGCGCAGATCGGCGCGGGCATGGCCCGCCTGCTCGCCCGCCAGCTGGACCGCGCGCTTGACCGGATGATGGCGCGCACGACCTATTCGGCGGCTGGCCGCGTCTATGCCGAACTGCTCTCGCTGGCCGCCGGTGCCGACCGCATTGCCCCGGCACCCAAAGTGACAATGCTGGCGCTTTCGGCCAATACCACGCGCGAAACTGCCTCACGCGCGATCGCCGCGCTGATCCGGCGCGGGATCATCAGCCGCGACGACCGCGAACTGATCATCCATGCCCCGCGCATGCTGATGGAACTGGTGTGCTGACCGGCAGCGAGTCCTAAGCGCTCGCCTCCGCTAGCCGCGCGGGGAGGTTTGCCCGCAAATGCGCCACCAGCGCGCCGACTTTGGGCGAGAGATGCCGCCGCTGCGGATAGACCGCCCAGATCGGCTCCTCCTCCGGCGCCAGTTCCGCCAAGACTGGCTCCAGCCGTCCCGCCGCGACATGATCGCCAAGGTAGAAGGCGGGCAACTGGCACAGCCCCATGCCCGCCAGCGCCGCTTCCAGCAGGGCATTGCCGCTGTTGCAGCGCCAGCGGCCTTGCGGGCGGAAGGTCGTCCCGCCGGTGAAATGCCACTGCGCCGCCGAGCCGACGAGACATTCGTGATGCCTGAGGTCCGCCAGATCCTGCGGCCGTCCATGCGCATCGAGGTAGGCGGGCGAGGCCAGCGTCACCAGCGCGCGGCTGGCCACGCGTGTCGCCACTAGCCGGGAATCGTCGAGATGCCCGGTACGGATGGCCAAGTCGTACCCCTCCGCGATCAGGTCCACGAGCGCGTTGTCGAGGTCCAGCGTCACCGAGATCGCCGGATAGGCCTGCGACAGTTCACGCACCAACGGCGCCACGAACTTCTCACCCAGCGCATAAGAGCAGGTGACGCGCAAATGCCCGCGCGGCTCGCCCTGGGAGGTGATGGCGGCGATTGCCTCGTCCCGCTCCTCGATCAGGCGGCGGCAGGTTTCGAGGAAGATCTGGCCCGTTTCCGTCAGCCGCAGGGTCCGCGTCGTGCGCAGCATCAGTTGCGCCTGCAACCGCGCCTCCAGCCGCGCCAGCGCCCGGCTCATATGCGTGACGCTGGCGCCATAGGCCTCCGCCGCCAGCGTGAAGCTGCCGTGGCGCGCCACCATCACGAACTCCTCGATCCCGTCCCACTGGCCGAGCATCATTTTCCCTATATGGTGATAATACTTTTCAGAACGGGCGCTTTATCACAGAACTCGCCGGTCCTACAAAACGCGCCAGCAGTTCAAGGAGCATACCCCATGAAGACCCGCGCCGCCGTCGCCTTCGAGGCGAAGAAGCCGCTCGAAATCGTCGAACTCGATCTTGAAGGCCCCAAGGCGGGCGAAGTTCTGGTCGAGATCATGGCCACCGGCATCTGCCATACCGATGCCTACACGCTGGACGGTTTCGACAGCGAAGGCATCTTCCCCTCCGTGCTTGGCCACGAAGGCGCCGGCATTGTGCGCGAAGTGGGCGCGGGCGTCACCTCGGTGGTGCCGGGCGACCACGTGATCCCGCTGTACACCCCGGAATGCCGCCAGTGTAAGTCGTGCCTTTCGGGCAAGACCAATCTCTGCACCGCGATCCGCGCCACGCAGGGCAAGGGCCTGATGCCGGACGGCACCACGCGCTTTTCCTACAAGGGCCAGCCGATCTACCACTACATGGGCTGCTCGACCTTCTCGAACTTCACCGTTCTGCCCGAGATCGCCGTCGCCAAGATCCGTGAAGACGCGCCGTTCCAGTCCTCGTGCTATATCGGTTGCGGTGTCACCACCGGCGTCGGCGCGGTCATCAACACCGCCAAGGTGCAAGTGGGTGACAACGTGGTGGTCTTCGGCCTTGGCGGCATCGGCCTCAACGTGATCCAGGGCGCGCGCCTTGCCGGTGCGGGCAAGATTATCGGCGTGGACATCAACCCGGACCGCGAGGAATGGGGCCGCCGTTTCGGCATGACCGACTTCCTCAATACCAAGGGCATGAGCCGCGAGGACATAGTCGCCAAGATCGTGCTGATGACCGACGGCGGCGCGGACTACACCTTCGACGCCACCGGCAATACCGAAGTGATGCGCACCGCACTGGAAGCCTGCCATCGCGGCTGGGGCACCTCGATCATCATCGGCGTGGCCGAAGCGGGCAAGACCATCGAGACCCGCCCGTTCCAGCTCGTGACGGGCCGCAACTGGCGCGGCACCGCGTTCGGCGGGGCGAAGGGCCGTACCGATGTGCCGAAGATCGTCGACATGTACATGACCGGCAAGATCGAGATCGACCCGATGATCACCCACGTCATGGGTCTGGAAGAGATCAACACCGCGTTCGACCTGATGCATGAAGGCAAGTCGATCCGTTCGGTCGTCGTCTACTGATGGAGACGGTCTCCACCAACCGGGCTTTCGGCGGGGTGCAGGGTGTCTACACCCACGCCTCCGCCGAGACCGGCACGCCGATGACCTTTTCGGTTTTCGTGCCCGAGCATGCACCGGGCACGAAGCTGCCGGTGCTGTGGTATCTCTCGGGGCTGACCTGCACCCACGCCAACGTCACCGAAAAGGGTGAGTTCCGCCGTGCCTGTGCAGAGCATGGCGTGATCTTCGTCGCCCCCGATACAAGCCCACGCGGCGACGATGTGCCGGATGACGAAGGCTATGACTTCGGCAAGGGCGCCGGCTTCTACGTCGATGCGACCGAGGAGCACTGGAGCGCAAACTTCCGCATGCGCGCCTACATCGAGACCGAGCTTCCCGCCGTGATCGCCGAGCACTTCCCCGCCGACATGGCGCGGCAGGGCATTACCGGCCACTCGATGGGCGGCCACGGCGCGCTGACGATCGCGTTGCGCGATCCTAGTCGGTTCCGCTCGGTCAGCGCCTTTGCGCCGATCGTCTCGCCGCTGAACTGCCCCTGGGGCGAGAAGGCGCTGACGGGCTACATCGGCGCGGACCGCGCAGCATGGCGCGAGTACGACGCCTGCGCCCTGATCGAGGACGGCGCGCGCCTGCCGGACCTGCTGGTGGATCAGGGCACGGCCGACGGCTTCCTCGAAGGTCAGCTCAAGACGCATCTGCTGGAAGAGGCTTGCGCCAAGGCCGGCCAACCTGCGACGATCCGGATGCAGGAGGGTTACGACCACTCCTACTACTTCATCTCCAGCTTCATGGCCGACCATGTGGGCTGGCATGCGGAGAGGCTGAAGGCATGAGCGCTCACGACAGCATCGCTCTGATCGCGAACTACTACGATGCCTTCAATCGCCGCGATGCGGAGGCGATGCTGGCGTTGTTGGCGGAGAACGTCGTCCACGAACCCAGTCAGGGCCAGCCGCGCCGCGGCAAGGCGGCCTTCGCCGAGTTCCTCGCGCACATGAACCGCTGCTATCGCGAGCATGTTCACGAGCCCGTAGTTCTGGCCACGCCCGATGGTTCGCATGCCTCGGCCGAGTTTCGACTTACAGGGGAATATATCCAGACTGACGAGGGACTGCCGGAGGCTTCGGGCCAGTCCTATGCCTTGCGCGTGGGGGCGTTTTTCGACGTCGAACTGGGGCGCATCGCGCGGGTTTCGAACCACTACAACCTTGCCGACTGGATCGCGCAGGTTGAGCGAGGCTGAGGCTTCGTCCGGATCACTAAACCTCACCCATAACACCCCGTCGTCCCCGCGAAGGCGGGGACCCCGCTTGTTCTTGCGGCCAAGCGAAAAGGAAGCGGGGACCCCGCCTTCGCGGGGGCGACGGTATGTTTTGACGAAGCGGAGGGGGCGGGCAAATTGCCGCCTTCAGATATGCCGAACGAGCATCCGCGCCTCGGGGCCGTAACCCTTCGCCGGATCCAGCAGCCCATCGCCAACCAGCCCGAAGCCCTGCTTTTCCCAGAACCCATGGGCATCGCCCACTGCGATCAGCACCACCCGATCCAGCCCGCGTGCACGCGCCTCATCGAGCACGATCCGCACCGCACTGCCTGCAAGCCCCCGCCCGCGCGTGGCGGCGCCGAGCGCAAGGTCATGCAGGAAATAGCAATCGAACGGCTCGGCAAGAGCCGTCATCGGATGGTTCAATACTGGCGGTCGATCCTGCCGCCCGGGGTGCGAGATGAGATAGCCCGCAACGCGGTCCTGCTCGTCTTCCAGCACATGACAGCCTGAGGGATAGAGCCGGAAGCAGGCAGCGAAGACCGCCGGATTCTCCGGGTAGTCGAGGTGGACCTCTTCGGCCACTTCGGCCACGGCAGCCACGTCTTCCTCGCGCATTTCACGCCAGCGCATGCCCTCTCTCCCTCCGAAATCGAAACCGCCGTGCGGCGCCCCTGTGGCGCGCCGCACGGCGGGTAATCACAGTTCCTCGGGCCAGTACAGCCGCATCGGGTTGGTCACCAGCAGCTTCTGCTGAAGCTCTGCCGTGGGCGCGATGCGGGGGATCATGTCCACGAGGTGGCCATCGTCGGGGATATTGTCCTGCATGTTCGGGTGCGGCCAGTCGGTGCCCCAGATCACGCGGTCCTGATAGTCCGCCACCAGCGGCGCCACCGCTTCGGCGAACTTGTCCCACGGGTCGTTCGTCGGGTCGAGACGGTCCGGGCAAGTGGCCTTGAACCAGATGTCGTCCCGGCTGTCGAGCAGTGCGCGAAACGCCTTCATGTCCACGCCGTCCGGCCCCTGCGTCACGTCCGGGCGGCCCATGTGGTCGATCACGACCGGCACGGGGATCGCGGCGATGAACGGGCGCATTTCCTCAAGGATGTCCGCCTCGAAATAGATCACTACGTGCCAGCCTTCGGGCAGGCGGCTGGCGACTTCGAGGAACTTGTCCTTCGGCGCATCGTCGACAAGGCGCTTCAGGAAGTTGAAGCGGATGCCGCGAATGCCGCCTTCATGCAGCTTGGCGAGGTCCGCGTCCGAGATCGCCGGATCGACCACGGCCACGCCGCGCGCCTTGCCGTCCGACTTGGCGATGGCGTCCAGCGTCGCGGCATTGTCGGTGCCGTGGCAGCTGGCCTGCACGATCACGTTGCGAGCGAAACCCAGGTGATCGCGCAGCGCGAACAGCATGTCCGGACCGGCATCCTCGGGCAGATACTTCGCCTTGGCGCTGAACGGGAACTGCGCCATCGGGCCGAACACATGGCAATGCGCATCCACCGCGCCGGCGGGCGGCGCGTAGAGCGGTTTACTAGGTGCCGAGTGCCAGGAGGTGATCCGCTCAGACATACTTGAGGCCTTCCTTTTCCAGGCGCTCCCGCATCTTGTACATGTCGAGGCCGAGCACGCCGGCGGCCAACTTCTCGCGCTTTTCGCCTTCGTTGGCTTCGCGGGCCTGCGCCGCAGCCAGCACTTCAGCAGCCTTTTCGCGCGGCACCACGACCACGCCGTCATCGTCGGCCACGATCACGTCGCCCGGGCGCACGGCGGCATTGGCGCAAACGACCGGCACATTGACGGAACCTACCGTGTTCTTGACGGTACCTTGCGCGCAGACCGCCTTGGACCAGACCGGGAACTGCATCTCGGTCAGATCGCGCACGTCGCGCACGCCGGCATCGATCACCAGACCACGGCAACCACGCGCGATCGCGCTGGTGGCGAGCAGGTCACCGAAGTAGCCGTCCTCGCAAGGCGAAGTCGGCGCGAGCAGCAGGATGTCGCCTTCCTTGAGCTGTTCGATGGCGACATGGACCATCCAGTTGTCGCCCGGAGGGGCGCTGATCGTCACCGCCGAGCCGGCAATGCGGGCGCCGTGATAGATCGGGCGCATGTAGCTGGCGAGCAGGCCGGTGCGGCCCTGCGCTTCGTGGACGGTGGCGACGCCGCACTGGGCGAGACCGTCGATCACGGCGGGGTCGGCACGTTCGATGTTCTGGACGACGATGCCACTCATGACCTGCTCTCCTTCGATCTTTGGATTCGGCCAGCGCGATCTGGCGGGCCGGTTCGGGCGATCCTGTCTTGGCCCTGCCCCTGTTCGAGGGGAAAGAGAAACTTTGGACACGTCATAGGATTTAGCTAAGAACGATGCCATGGATATCTGGAGTCTCAACCTTCGACACTTGCGAGCTGTCGCAAAAATCGCGGAATTGGGCACGGTCAATGCGGCTGCCCTGGCAGTTAATCTGAGTCAGCCGGCCATAACACAGGCGTTGGCCCGGCTCGAGTCGCAGATCGGCCTGCCGCTGTTCGAGCGCCGCCACGACGGCATGGTGCCCACCCGCGCCGGAGAGATCCTGGCCCCGCGCATCGATGCCGCGCTCGATCATGTGAACAGTCCGCACGTCACCATGTCGCGCCTGCGCGCGCTGCTGGCGCTGGTGGAGACCGGCTCTTACGCCGGGGCCGGGCAGGAAACCGGGCTGTCGCTCCCCTCGATTCACCGCGCGGTCAATGACTTGTCGCTGGCCCTGCGCCGCCCGCTGGTGGTGCGCCGGGGCAAGTTCGTCATCACCACCGAGGCGGGAACCCAACTCGCGCGCGAGTTCCGGCTTGCCAAAGTGGAACTGGAAGCAGGCCTGTCCGAAGTTGCCGCGCTGCGCGGGGTGGAGACGCGGCACATCGCGGTGGGCGCGATGCCGCTCTCCCGCGCGCGCGTCCTGCCTGCCGCCGTGGCGCGGTTTCTCGCGCGCCGTCCGCATGTGAAGCTGACCATCGTCGAAGGCTCGCGCGCCGAACTGGTGGAGCCGCTGCGCGGCGGCGTGCTGGACCTGATGGTGGGCGCGCTACGTGATCCGCTGATCGAGCCCGATCTGGTCCAGAGCCCGCTGTTCGAAGACCGGCCCGCCGTCTACGGCCGCAAGGGCCATCCGCTGGAGGGCACCGATCCCACCCCCGCCGACCTTGCCCGCTATCCCTTCACGCTGCCGCCGCTGGGCACGCCCCTGCGCGATTCCTTCGAGCGCTATTTCGAGGGGCACGGGCTGCCGCATCCCAAGGTCCCGGTGGAATCGGGTTCGGTGATGATGATCCGGCAAGTGATGATGGGCGGCGATTTCCTCACCGTGCTCTCACCCGATCAGGTGACGGTGGAACTGGAAGCAGGCTGGCTCTGCGAACTGGCGCGGCTGCCGGAGAACTTCACGCGCCTGATCGGCATGACCACTCGCGCCTCGCTGCGGCCGACCGAAGTGCAGGCCGAATTTATCGCCGATCTCGAATGGGCGGCGAAGCGAGTGAAGGACTGACCTTCACTCGCTTCTTCGTGGTTGCCTCTTAAACCCGCGCCGGAGCCAGCTTCGGACTCAGCAGATGCACCACCAGCAGCGCCGCCAGATAGGCGCTCGCGCAGATCGCGAAGAGCACTTCGTAGCTGTGCGTGGCATCGAGGATGTAGCCCGCGAACAGGGCCATGCCCATGCCGCCGAACGCACCCACGGTGCCGCCGATGCCGACCACCGACCCCACCGCGCCGCGCGGGAACATGTCCGACGGCAGGGTGTAGAGATTGGCCGAGAAAGCCTGATGCGCGGCAGTGGCAAGACCGATGATGAGCACGGCGGTCCAGACACTGTCGATCGACTGCGCGAACCAGATCGGCAGCACGCAGATCGCGCAGATCAGCATCGTCACCTTGCGGGCGAAGTTGGGCGTGCGCCCCGCCTTGATCAGCTTGGAGGACAGCCAGCCGCCTCCCACGCTGCCAAGGTCGGAAATCAGGTAGATCCCCGCCAGCGGCAGGCCGAAGGTCTTGAGATCGAGGTGATAGCGCTCGAACAGGTAGCCCGGCAGCCAGAACAGGAAGAACCACCAGATCGGGTCGATCAGGAACTTGCCGAGCGCATAGGCCCAGGTTTCCTTGACGGTGAGCAGCCGGGTCCAGCCGATCTTCTCGACCGGGTCGGCCGGGTCCTGCTGGATCCATGCCAGTTCGCCGGGGGTAACGCGGCCGTGCTCGCTGGGGTGGCGATAGACAAGGTACCAGGCCCCGAGCCAGGCGATGCCGAAGATGCCGGTGACGAAGAAGGCCACGCGCCAGTCGAACCACAGCACCAGCAGCGGCACCAGCAGCGGCGTGATGATCGCGCCGACATTGGCGCCGGCATTGAACAGGCCGATCGCGAAAGCGCGCTCCTTCTGCGGGAACCAGTCGGTCACCGCGCGGATGCCCGCCGGGAAATTGCCCGATTCGCCGATGCCAAGGCCGAAGCGCGCGGCGGCGAAGGAGACGATGCCGGTGGCAAAGCCGTGGGCCATGTGGCTCACCGTCCAGATGACGATGGCGATGGTATAGCCCAGCCGCGCGCCGACCACGTCGACCACTTTGCCGAACGAGAGATAGCCGATCGCGTAGGCAAGCTGGAACCAGAAGACGATCCCGGCGAAATCGGATTCGCTCCAGTGGAACTCCGCCGCCAGCGTCGGCTTGAGCACGCCGATCATCTGGCGGTCGACATAATTGATCGCCGTTGCCGCGAAGAGCAGCGCCACGATCGTCCAGCGATAGCGGCCCGCGCCGGGGTGAAGGCCGACCGGGTCCGGCCTCAGGCCCGCGTGGCCTCCCACCGGTGGCGGCGCATGCTCACCCCCCGCCTGCCCTGCGATACCTGCATCCATTGATCCTGCTCCCATTTCGGCGGCGTTCTTTTCGTGCCTGCCGATCGCTATCTGCTCAGGCCGGCACCGCCGCGACGATTGTGCTGGCCACCGTTCCCTGTCCGGCGAAATGCGCAAGAACGCCCTGCCCCGGCACGACCGGATGAACCCCGGTAACCGCTCCGGTCGAAACCCAGGTGCCGCCGCTGCAATCGATCCCGCGCGCCGAAAGGTTGGCGAGCAGGAAGCGCACCGCACCCAGCGGCCCGTCGAGCATGGTGGCGGTAGTCGCCTCGCCGATCAAGGCGCCATCGATCTCGACCCGCACGGAAATTGCATTGAAATCCGCATCTTCCCAACCTTCGAGGACCGGGCCGATGACCATGCCGGCATTGTTGCCGAAATCCGAGATCGTTACCGGCGGGCCATCGGCATTGATGCCGGGATAGGGCGAGCTGGCGATCTCGATGCCGATGTGCACCGCGTCGAGCACGGCAAGCGTACCCGCATCGTCGGCCGGGACCACGCCGTTCCAGCCGGGCGCGACATGCAGCAGGAACTCCGCCTCGGCGGCGGCGAAACCGTCTGCGAAAACGGGCATTTCCGGCGCTTCGCCAGCCAATGCCTCAACCACGCTGTCCGCGAAGATCGGTCCGGCCAGACGCTCGGCGCCCAGGCGCGCATCGTCGGGCGCGTTGATCTTGCCGACTTTCCAGCCGACCACCTCGCGCCCGTCGAACGCCAGCGCGGCGCCCTGGATCGCATAGGCCGCATCGAGATCGGAAGGCGCCTCGCCGGGATAGCTCGCCAGCGCGCGCTTTTCGCGCCGCGCGGTTACAAATGCCTCTGCGATCGATTTCGCCTGCTCGGTCAAACTCATCCCTCCACCTTCGTTCCGGCCATAGCCATCGTTTTCCGACCCCATATCCAATTGCTCGCATCGCTATAGGAAAATCGGGCTATAGGAAACCGGTGTCATACGCAAATCCAAATAGGGCTTCCGGATCCTCACCCGGCCTGTCCACGCCAACGATGGATGCGGATGCCGGAAGGAATCCCCGGCGCCATCGGCAGGGTGATCTATCCGGGCTTTCCTGTTTCGGAAACCGGTGTCATCTTGCCTCCCGGTCAATCAGAAGGCAAGCAGATGGCGAAAAGGCCACTTGAGAACACGGAAGCAAGCGAGCAAGGGTCCATTCGGGGATCAGACTTGGCGTCTGGACCACGGTCTGAAACGCGGGTTGGGATGCCGAATGGAATGAAGCGCGACGCCAAGCCCACGATCAACGATGTCGCGCGCCTTTCCGGCGTTTCGAAAAAGACCGTCAGCCGGGTCATCAACAAGTCCCCCCTGCTCAACCAGACCACGCGCGAGAAGGTAGAGGCGGTCATTGCCGATCTGGGTTACGTGCCCAATCCGCAAGCCCGCGCCCTTGCCCTGCGCCGCAATTTCCTGATCGGCCTGATCCACGACAACCCGAACGCGCAGATGGTGCTGGGCGTGCAGGAGGGCATTCTCCAGACCATCCGCGATACCGAATTCGCGCTGGTGGTCCGCCCGGTGGACCGCCATTCGCCCACGCTGATGGAGGATATTCGCCACTTCATCGAACAGCAGCGACTCTATGGCGTGCTGCTGCTGCCGCCGATTTCGGAGAACGACGGGTTGGCGGAAGTCTGCCGCGACCTCGGCTGTACGCTGGTGCGCATGGGTTCGGCCCGGCTCGATGACGATGCCCACCTCGTGGCCTCGAACGACCGGCAGGCCGTGCGAGAGGCCGTGGCCTGGCTCGCCGGACTCGGCCATCGGCGCATCGGTTTCATCGCGGGTCCGGCGGGTTTCCGATCGGCCTTCGAACGCGAACAGGGCTTTATCGAGGGGCTGGCCGAGGCAGGCCTCGCACCCGACGCGGCGCTCGCCGTGCGCGGAGACTACAAGTTCGAATCGGGATACGAGGCCGGGCAGCGCCTGCTGGATGCCTCCCCCCGCCCCACCGCCGTCTTCTCCAGCAACGACGAGATGGCGGCCGGGCTGCTCCACGCCGCGCGCGAACGCGGGATCGACGTGCCGACCCAGCTTTCGATCATCGGCTTCGACGATACCGCCATCGCCGCGCATATCTGGCCGCCGCTCACCACCGTCCGCTGGCCGATCGTGCCGATGGCCGCCGCCGCCGCACACAAGCTGATCGATCCGGAAGGCGCGTTCACACGCCAGTCGCTGTTCCTTTCGGATCTCGTGCGCCGCGCTTCGGTCTCCGCGCCGGGCTCATCCTGAGCCGCTCCCGGCAAAAACCGCGTCAACCGGATTTTACCCACGCCAAAATGGTCTTCACTTGTCGTTGACACCGGTTACCAAAACCGGATAGGTCTTGACCAAACAGGAGGGAAATGTCCCTCTATACGGAACTGAATTCCAAACGGGAGAGCCATCGTGTTCTGCAAGACCTACCACGCCACCCATCCGGACATGATGGAGTGCGTCTCCAACGGGGAACTGCGCGACCGCTACCTCGTCACCGGCATGTTCGAGGACGGCAAGGTCAACCTCAACTATTCGCATAACGAACGCTTCGTGATCGGCGGCGCGGTGCCTTCGCAGGGTCCGCTCAAGCTGCCCGCGCAGACCGTTCCCAAGAGCGCGGAAGGCAAGCCCTTCCTCGAACGCCGCGAAGCCGGCATCACCAACATCGGCGGCCCCGGTGCCATCACGGTGGATGGCCAGCGCTTCGAAGTGGGCAACAAGGAATGCCTCTACGTGCCGATGGGTTCGGACGAGGTGATCTTCGAGGGTGAGACCGCGCGGTTCTACATCGCCTCGGTCCCGGCGCATAAGGCCTGCCCGATCAAGCTGATCACGCTGGCCGAAGCCAACCCGCTGGCGCGCGGCGACCTTGCCAATTCGAACCAGCGCACGATCTACCAGCTCGTGATCCCCGGCGTGTGCGAGAGCGCGCAGCTGCTGCTCGGCCTCACCGTGCTGGAAGAAGGCTCGGTGTGGAACACCATGCCGCCGCACCTCCACGACCGCCGCAGCGAGATCTACCTCTACTTCGAACTGCCCGAAGAGAACGACCGCATCTTCCACTACATGGGCGAGCCCGAGCAGATGCGCCACATCGTGATCGCCAACGAAGAGGCCGTCATCAGCCCGCCGTGGTCGATCCACATGGGTTCGGGCACCAAGAAGTACGCGTTCATCTGGGCCATGGGCGGGGAAAACCTCGACTATACCGACATGAACGTGCTGGATATCTGCCAGCTTCAGTAGGACCGCGACCTCTTCAACCGCCCTTAATCCCTTCCGCCTCCGTTCGTCATTGCGAGGAGCGTAGCGACGAAGCAATCCAGAGCCGCGTAAACCGCCTCTGGATTGCTTCGCTGCGCTCGCAATGACGAAGCTGGGGAACCGAACGTCCGGGTTAAGGTCGCACAAGACCGATCCTTTTTTGGTCGGCCAGATTGGGACAGGACAGACTTATGGCGATTTCCTTCAGCCTCGCAGGCAAGGCCGCGCTGGTGACCGGCGCGAACACCGGGATCGGGCAGGCCATTGCCGTGGCGCTTGCCGAAGCGGGCGCCGACGTCGCCCTTGCCGGGCGCAGCGAACCGACCGAAACGATCGCCCTGATCGAGGCGACCGGGCGCAAGTGCGTGAACATCAAGGCCGATCTCTCCTCGATCGAGCCCGTCCAGCGGGTCATCGACGAGGCGGTAGCCGGCCTCGGCAAAGTGGACATTCTGGTCAACAATGCCGGGATCATCCGCCGCGACGACTTGCTCCAGTTCTCCGAGGAAGACTGGGACGCGGTGATGGACACCAACCTCAAGACGCTGTTCTTCCTCAGCCAGGCAGCCGCCAAGGGCATGGTCGAGCGTGGTGGCGGCAAAATCGTCAACATTGCCTCGCTGCTCACCTTCCAGGGCGGCATCCGCGTGCCGAGCTATGCGGCGGCAAAGTCGGGCGTCGGTGGCGTCACCAAGGCCATGGCCAACGAACTCGCGCCCAAGGGCGTGCAGGTCAACGCCATCGCGCCGGGGTATATCTCCACCAACAACACCGCCGCCCTGCAAGGCGACGAGACGCGCAACCGCCAGATTCTGGAGCGAATCCCGACCGGCCGATGGGGCGATCCCAAGGATATCGCCGGCGCTGCCGTGTTCCTTGCCTCACCCGCGTCTGATTATGTAACAGGCCACGTGCTCGCCGTGGACGGCGGGTGGCTCGCGCGCTGAGGAATTTCTAGACTATGACTGGCCACGTTACCTGTTTCGGCGAAGTGTTGATCCGTTTCGCTACCCATGACGCACGGCTGGTCGTCCAGTCCGACTCGCTCGACATGGTCGTCGGCGGGGCGGAAGCCAATGTCGCCTCGGGGCTGGCCTCGCTGGGCCACGAGGTCCGCATGGTCTCGCGCCTGCCCGCCAACCCGCTGGGCGACAAGGCCCGTGCGGCCTTGGGCGCGGCGGGTGTCGGGCATTCCGGCGTCACCACCGGGCCGGGCCGCATGGGGCTCTATTTCCTCGAAACCGGCGCCGGGCTGCGGCCTTCGGCCATCACTTACGACCGCGCGGGCAGCGCCTTTGCGCAGTCCTCGGTGGAGGACTTCAATCTGGCCGCCGCGCTGAACGGCGCGAAGCTGCTGCACCTTTCCGGCATTACACCCGCGCTCGGGCCGGGCGGCGTCGAACTCGCCAAGGCGGCGGTCCGCGCGGCACAGGCCGCGGGCGTGCCGATCTGCTTCGACGGCAATTACCGCGCGCTGCTCTGGGAAAGCTGGGACAGCGATCCCTGCACCGTGCTGAACGAACTGGTCGGCGCGGCCACGGTGATGATCGGCAACCACCGTGACATCTCGCTGCTGCTCGGCAAGACGTTCTCCGGCGACGGTTCCGACCGCCGCCGCGAGGCTGCCGAGGCCGCCTTCGCCGCGTTCCCGAACCTGCAAGTGATCGCCTCGACCGCGCGCCACGTGGTCAATGCGGGTCACCACCGCATCGCCGCCCGCGTCGACGGGCGCGATCACGCGGTACAGACTGCCGAGGCCGACGTGACCGACATCGTCGACCGCATCGGCACCGGCGATGCCTTCGCGGCGGGCGTGCTGCACCAGTGGCTGGAAGGCGGAGACCTTGCCGCCATGGCACACTCTGGGCTGGCCTACACCGTGCTCAAGCATTCGCTGCACGGCGATATGAGCCTGATAGGCAAGGCGGAACTGGAAGCGTTCTCGATCGCCGGAGGCGACGTAAGACGCTGATTTTCTGAAATAAGAACGACCTGCTGAAACGCCGCCCCGGATGGAATCCGGGACGGCGGCGGGCGAGGGGGGAACAGCATGATCGATACCGCAATCACCCGCCGAACCCTCGTAAAGTCCGCCGCCGTTCTCGCGGCCACCCCGGCCCCGCTTTTCGCAAGATCCCCGGCCACTCCGACCGTTGGCCGCTATCTCGGCCTCACCGAACAGGGCGTGCAGGCCTTCAAGGGCATCCGCTACGGCCGCGCCGAACGGTTCGCCCGCCCGGTGGCCGAGCCCTGGACCGGCCCGCGCACCGAGGCGCGCGCTTTCGCCCCGATCTGCCCGCAACGCGGCCTCGACGGCGAGACGCAGTCCGAAGACTGCCTGTTCCTCAACGTCTGGACGCCCGAGGCGAACCCTGCCGCGAAACGCGCGGTCATGGTCTATTTCCACGGCGGCGCTTACACGACCGGCTCGGTCACCGATCCCCTCACCCACGGCGCCCGGCTGGCGGCGCAGGGCGACGTGGTGGTCGTCACCGTCAACCACCGCCTCAATGCGCTGGGCTACGCATGGCTGAAATCCTTCGGCGCGCGCTATGCGGACAGCGGCAACCTTGGCCAGCTCGACCTGATCCTCGCGCTGCAATGGGTGCGCGATCACATCGCCCAATTCGGCGGAGATCCGGCGCGGGTCATGGTCTTCGGCCAGTCCGGCGGCGGCGCCAAGATCGCCACGCTCATGGCCATGCCCGCCGCCAAGGGCCTGTTCCACTCCGCCGCCACCATGAGCGGCCAGCAGGTGCAGGCCAGCGGCCCGATGCACGCATGGGCGCGCACCCAGGCGCTGATGGCCGCGCTCAAGCTCGCGCCTGGCGATGTCGAGGGCCTGCGCGCCCTGCCCATCGAACGGCTGGTCGAGGGCCTCGCTGCTACCGATCCGGTGATGGGCAGTGGCCCCGCTTACTTCGGCCCGGTGCTCGACATGACCAACCTGCCGCGCCATCCGTTCTGGCCCGACGCCGCGCCGCAATCGCTCTCCGTGCCGATGATCCTTGGCAACACCCATGAGGAAACCCGCAATTTCCTCGATCCGCGCGGGTCCCGGCTCAAGGGCCTCGACTGGACCAACCTGGCCGAGCGCATGGGCCGCGAGGTCAAGATCGACCTCGATCCACAATGGGTGGTGGACCAGTACCGCGCCCGCGAGCCGGGCTGGACGCCGGAGCAGGTCTACTACGCCGCCACGACTGCCGGGCGCTCATGGCCGGGGCAAGTGATCGAGGCCGACGAACGCGCCAAAGCGGGCGCGCAGGCAACGTGGGTCTATCAGCTTGAACGCCCCTCCCCGCTCGATCCGCTGCGGGGCGCGGCGCATACGGACGATATTCCCTATGTCTTCGGCACGCTCGACGCGGCGGGCAGTTTTTCGGGCACGGACGCCGGCGCACAGGCCCTGAGCAAGGCGATGATGGGGGCGTTCACCGGCCTCGCCAAGACCGGACGGCCGGGGATTGCGGACTGGGCGAACTACGCCCTGCCCGCCCGCGCGACGATGGTGTTCGGGGACGCGGTGCGCATGGAAAACGACCCGCGCGGCTGGCAGCGCGAATTGTGGGCAACGGCGCCTTACGTCCAGCCGGGCACCTGAAGCCCGTTCTTTCCGCCACAGTCTCCCCACTCACCTCGTCGCCCCCGCGAAGGCGGGGGCCCCGCTTTTCTTCGCAACGTCGAGGCCATGCGCACCGTTCAAGAAGCGGGATCCCCGCCTTCGCGGGGATGACGGGTCGATTTTAAATGACGAGGCATGAGGTGCAATATCTTGACCGGCCCCGGTTTACTTTCCGGTGGACTCTACCGGATTGGGATAGGCCACGATCAGCGACAGGGGTTCCTCACCCCTTTGCCAAATTCCCACGACGGCGCCGTCGTAGAGATAGGCCGTCATACCCGCCCTGAGCATGGCACGTTTCCCGTCGGACACCACTTCGCCCTCGCCCGAGAGCACGTAGTAGACTTCGTCGTGCGCGATCGGGTGTTCGCCGATGGCTGCCCCCTTGTGGAGCACGCGGCGGCGGAACTCCAACGCGGGGCGAGCCGGTGCGGCATCGGAGATGCGGTAGGCGGTGCTCATGCCGATGGACCCGTGCGGCGGGGCCTCCTCGCGCACGGTGTCCTGCTCGTCGATCACGGCCATCGGCGGGGCGGAAGCGGCCATCAGCAGCAGCGCCGCGATCACCGGGCCGGCCTTTCGCGCAGGGGACCGGCAGCGTTGATTCGTCTGCCCTCGCCGCCATTCACCCGATTACCGGCCTGCGTGAAAATAGCGCAGGGCGCGGGGAAAATCGACAAGGATGCGCGCGGAAAACCGCCGAACTGCTGGGGATTGTTCACTCTGCATCTCCCGTTCGCACTGGTTCTTGACAGGGTGGGGTCCCTGCGCTCATAACTCATGACACCGGTTACCAAGACCGGCAAGAAAGAACTGGGTGCTGGCCGGATGCTGTCCTGAAGGACATGGCGGCCGCCCCGGAATGCGTCCATGCGGCGCAGGGAGCAGAATGCCGGAGAAAGGGTGCGCGCTATTCGTGCGATCCCCATTGACACCGGTATCATAAGGACTGAAAAAGGTCTCGCAGGGGACCCGGGAAGTCCGCGTTGAAAAGGCCGCAAAGGCCGTGAGGGGGAGTGATCATGCGCCTGAACAATTCCAGGGTTCATGCTTCGAGGATTTCGCTACTGAAGATCGCACTGGTGGCCGGGAGCGCACTGGCGCTGCCGCAGCTGGCCTTCGCGCAAGACGCCGCACCGCAGGATGCCGCGCCGCAGGCCGCCGAAGCCGCTCCGAACGCCGAAGACATCATCGTCACCGGCTACCGGCAGTCGCTTCAGGCCGCGCTCAACCTGAAGCGCGATTCGGTCAGCTCGGTCGATGCCATCGTCGCTGAAGACATGGCCAAGTTCCCCGACCAGAACCTTGCCGAATCGCTCCAGCGTATCCCCGGCATCTCGATCCAGCGCGACGGCGGCGAAGGCCGCGCGATCACGGTGCGCGGCCTTGGCGCGCAGTTCACCCGCGTTCGCGTGAACGGGCTGGAAACGATCGCCACCAGCTCGGACGGCGCGTCCGCCAACCGTGACCGCGCCTTCGATTTCAACGTCTTCGCGTCCGAGTTGTTCACCAGCATCGTCGTCCACAAGACCGCCGAAGCCAGCCTCGACGAAGGTTCGCTGGGCGCGGTGGTGGATCTCAACACCGGCAACCCGATGGCGGGCAAGACCGGCCTTTCCGCCGTGCTCAACGTGCAGGGTTCGTACAACGACCTGTCCAACAACGTCGGCCCGCGCATCGCCGGCCTGGTGTCGTGGAAGAACGATGCCGGCACCCTGGGGATCGCCGTTTCGGGCGCCTATTCGCATACCAATACGCTGGAAGTCGGCAACAATTCGGTGCGCTGGGCGCAGGCCTATTACAACTCGGTGGACGGCACGCCCTGCTTCTATTCGGTCCCCGGCGCGACCGGCGGAAACCCGGTCAGCACCGGCGGTTCCTATCGTCCCTCGGCCGCGTGCGACGCCGCCTCGCTGGCGTTCCACGCCCGCATCCCGCGCTACGGCGTGGTTGAGCATGACCGCAAGCGCCTGGGCCTGACCGGCTCGATCCAGTTCGAACCGACCGACAAGACCAAGATTTCGCTCGACGGCCTCTATTCCAAGTTCAAGGAAGAGCGCGCCGAACAGTGGTTGGAAGTGCTCGCCCGCTCGAACGAACGCGGCTTCGACCTCGTCAACCCGACCTATGACGACAACGGCAACATGGTCAGCGGCACGTACGACAACACCTATGTCCGTACCGAAAGCTACCTGCGCAAGTCGAGCACCGAATTCTACCAGATCGGCGCGACCTGGGATCAGGAAATCACCGACAAGTTCCGGATCACCGCGCTGGGCGGCCTGTCGCAGTCGAACGCCGATATCCCGGTCGAGACGACGATCGCCTACGACGCCAAGAATGCCGACGGCTTCAACTTCGACTATTCGAACATGAAAACGCCGGTGCTCAACTACGGCATCGACGTGACCAATCCGGCGACCTTCCAGCTGGCGGAAATCCGCGACCGTCCCTCCTACGTCAAGAACCGCTTCAAGACCGCCCAGCTGCGCAGCGAATGGGACGTGACGGACGGCTTCACGGTCAAGACCGGCGCGGTCTGGCGCCGCTACAACTTCCGCACCCAGCTCTTCGCGCGCGACACCGTGGCCTGCAACGGCAACGGCCCCGACCTGATCCTGGGCACGACGACCTGTTCCTCCAGCGTCTATGGTCTGCCGGTGACGTCGGACATCTCGCAGCTGGTGAAGCTGGGCGATGCCGGACAGCCCAGCGGCACCACCAGTTCGTGGCTGGTCGGGAACATCCCCGCCGCCGCCGACTATACCAACCTTTACGACCGCACCGCCGTCGAGGATCTGGGCAGCAACCGCCGCGTGCAGGAAACCACTTCGGGCGGCTATCTCCAGTTCGACGTGAAGGGCGAGATCTTCGGCCTGCGCTACGCCGGCAACGCGGGCATGCGCTATGCCCACACTGACCAGAAGTCGACCGGCTACACCGCCGGCATCGCGGGCACTGTCGAGCGGACGTACGACGACTGGCTGCCGGCAATGAACATCGCGTTCTATCCGCGGCATGACGTGATCGTGCGCGGCGCCATCGCCAAGGTCATCACCCGCCCTGCACTCAGCAACCTCAATCCCGGCGGATCGGTCGACGGCTTCAACTACAAGGTCACTTACGGCAACCCGTTCCTCGATCCCTATCGGGCGACCAACTTCGACGCCTCGGTCGAATGGTACTTCGCCCCCGGCGCGCTGTTCTCGGTGGCGGGCTTCGTCAAGAAGATCGAAAGCTTCCCGGTCGCCGGAACTTATGTTGCCACGCTGCCGCAGCTCGGCCTCGACAAGTCAGTGCTGCTGCCCAGCTCTCCGGCCTACATCAACTACGATCCCAATCAGGAATACGTGGTGTCCTCGCAGGTCAACGGCACCGGCGCGACGCTGAAGGGCGTGGAAATCGCGCTGCAACTGCCGTTCACGTTCCTGCCCGGCATTCTCAGCCACACCGGCTTCCAGGGCAACGCCACCTTCATCGACAGCAATGCCGACTACACGATCACCGGCCCGGCCACTTCGGCCTGTACCCGCAACCCCAAGACCGGCGTCTGCGCGCTCACCGGCGTCTCGGCGGTCTACAACCAGACGCTGCTCGGCGTATCGAAGCGGGCCTGGAACGCCACGCTGTACTATGACGACGGCAAGTTCAGCATCCGTGGCTCGGTGAGCTATCGCGGGCCCTTCGTCGATGCCACCAGCGGCACCGGCAATATCTTCGAGGGCTACGGTTCGTACACCAGCGTCGATGCCGCGGTTCGCTACCAGGCGACGGACTGGCTGGAACTGTCGATCGACGGCTCCAACCTGACCGACGAATATCGCTACCGCTTCACCGACGTCTATGCGGAGCGCAACTACGAGAACAACCACTTCGGGCGCACCATCATGTTCGGGGCTCGGGTCAAGTACTGACCTCTCTCCCAAACCTGAAACACCTTGAATACCTGAGATAAAATGGGAGAGTGCCGCCATGACCATCGACCGTAGATCGTTCGTGGCGGCCTCTCTCGTTACGGGGCTGCTGGCCGGAGAAACCGCCTTCGCGCAGACACCTCCACCGGGGATAGGGGGAAGCCGTTCAACGGCCCTGCCCGACCCGACCGAGACCATCGACCTCTGGCCCAAAGGCGTGCCGGGCATGCCCGCCACACCGCCGGTGGAAACCGTCGACGACCGCTCCACCCAGGCCCATATCCCCGACCGCGCCGTCCACGGCACAGCCCGTCCGCGCATGGTCGTGTTCCGTCCCGATCGCCCCAACGGCGCCGCCGTGCTGCTGACGCCGGGCGGCGGCTATCAGCGGGTGGTGATCGACAAAGAAGGCTACGAGATGGCGCGCTGGCTTACCGCGCGCGGCTTCACCGCTTTCGTCCTGTTTTACCGCCTGCCCGGCGAAGGCTGGGCCAATCGCCCGGACACCCCGCTCGCCGATGCGCAGCGCGCCATGCGACTGATCCGCCACCGCGCGAAGGACTTCTCGCTCGATCCCGAGCGCGTTGCCACCATGGGCTTTTCCGCCGGCGGCCATGTCTGCGCCAGCCTTTCCACGCGCTTCGCCGCGACGGTCTACACACCCGTCGACGAGGCGGACCGCCTTTCCGCGCGCCCGTTCTGCGCCGCGCCGATCTATCCGGTGGTCTCTATGGACCCCGCCATCGCCCATGCCGGATCGCGCGACCTGCTGCTTGGCCCCTCGCCCAGCCCCGCGCTCGAAGCCTCGCATTCGCCCGAGCGCAATGTGCCCGCCGATGCCCCGCCGCACTGGCTGCTCCATGCCGAGGATGACACTACCGTCCCCGTGGAGAACACCGTGCGCCTGCGCGCGGCGCTGAAAGCGCGCGGCATCGCGGTGGAGACCCATCTTTTCGAGCATGGCGGCCACGGCTTCGGCCTGCGCGGCGCCGTGGGCAAGCCGGTGGAAGTCTGGCCCGAGCTGTGGTGCGCCTGGGCGCGCACCAAGGGCCTTGGATAAGACGGCCCGGTTGACGGAATGACGATGGAAAGACGTGACGCATTGAAAGCCGCCCTCATCGGCGGCGTGGGACTGACGGCAGGCGGGCTTCAGGGGGAAGCCGCTGCCGCCAGGGAGCCCGGGGCGGGCTATCCTCCTCTCCAGCCTGCCCCGGCTCCCGCACGCTGGCGGCGCGGGTTCGACAACCAGCGCATGTCCGACCTCGGCAATAGCACGATGCTGAACCCGGTGATCTCGGGCGACCGGCCCGACCCGGCCGTGCTGAAGGACGGGGAGGACTATTACCTCACCTTCTCCAGCTTCGATTCCTATCCGGGCCTGACGATCTGGCACAGCCGCGATCTGGTGAACTGGCAGCCGCGCAAACCGGCGCTCACCCGCAATATCGGCTCGGTCTGGGCGGTCAGCCTCGAAAAGCACAAGGGCCGCTACTTCCTCTACATTCCGGTCAAGGCCGATCCCAACGAGATCTACGTGATCTGGGCCGATCACATCGACGGCCCGTGGAGCGATCCGAAACCGCTGGGCCTCCACGACCACATCGACCCCTGCCATGCCGTGGGCGAAGACGGTTCGCGCTGGCTGTTCCTCTCGGGCGGAGACCGCGTGCGGCTGACCGACGACGGCCTCTCGCTCGCGGGCAAGGTCGAGCATGTCTACGATCCGTGGCACTATCCGGATGAGTGGGATGTCGAGGGTTTCTCGCCCGAAGGCCCCAAGATCCACCGTCACGGGGACTGGTTCTACATGCTCACCGCCGTCGGCGGCACGGCCGGTCCGCCGACCGGACACATGGTAATCGCCGCCCGCGCCTGCTCGATCCACGGGCCGTGGGAGCAGCACCCCGGCAACCCGCTGGTCCGCACCGAAAACCAGTCCGAAGCATGGTGGTCGCGCGGGCATGCCTCGCTGGTGGAGGGGCCGGACAAGCGCTGGTACGCGCTCTACCACGGGTTCGAGAACGGCTTCTGGACGCTCGGCCGACAGTGCCTGCTCGACACGATCGAGTGGACGCCGGACGGCTGGTTCCGGATGACCGGCGGCGATCTTTCGAAGCCGCTGCCGATTCCGAAGATCGCCAATCCGCTGCCGCATGGCATGCCGCTTTCCGACGATTTCTCGAAGCCGCTGGCGATGGGCTCGAAGTGGTCGTTCTTCCGCCCCGCACCCGATGAGGCCAGCCGCGTGCGCGTTTCCGGCGGGGCGCTGCACTTGGCCGGCAAGGGCCTTGCGCCCTCCTCCGGATCACCGCTGCTGCTGATCGCGGGCGACACCAGCTACCAGTTCGAATGCGATATCGAGATCCCGGCAGGCGGGACGGCCGGGCTGGTGCTGTTCTATGACGACAAGCTCTACGCCGGGCTCGGCTTCGACGAGGGCCGCTTCGTCACCCACCAATACGGCATGGAGCGCGGCCGCCCCGCCAATCCGCATGGCCGCCGCATGAAAATGCGTGTGACCAACCGCCGCCATATCGTTTCGTATCATACCTCGGGCGACGGCGGCGCAACGTGGAAGCGATTTGACCGGGGGATGGAAGTCTCGGGATACCACCACAATGTCCGTGGGGGGTTCCTCATGCTACGTCCGGGGCTATATGCAGCGGGAGAAGGCGAAGCCACTTTCCGCGATTTCAGATTCACTGCCCTGGATGACTGATGCATCTCCGCCCCTTGGCCGACTCACTGGCCCGCTCACTGGACCTCCACGCCGACCGCCTGTTCCCCGCTGGGCAGGCGCACGTTCCGGCCTGTAACCACGCCAGCAAGGCCTTTCGCCCGTGAGGCTCTCCAGCGAAACGCTCTCCCGCCTGTCCGACTCCGTCGCCCGGCCCGGCTATGACCGCAAGGCGCAGGCGGCCGGCATCGTCCATTTCGGCATGGGCGCTTTCCACCGCGCACATCAGGCCTGGTACACCGACCGGGCGATGGCCGCGGGCGACCGCGACTGGGGCATCGTCGGCGTTTCGCTGCGCTCCGCCAATGTCGCGCGCCAGCTCAATCCGCAGGACGGGCTCTACACGCTCACCGAATGCTCGGCCGAGCGCAACCGGATGCGGGTGATCGGCTCGGTCCAGCGGGTGATCGTCGCCAGCGAGGATGCCGAGGCGGTGATCGCCGCCCTCGCCGCGCCGGAAACCCGGATCGTGACGTTCACCATCACGGAAAAGGGCTATTGCCGCGCCGCCGACGGATCACTCGATCCCTTCCTGGCGCACCATGGCAGCATCTATGCCTTCCTCGAACAGGGGCTGCGCCGCCGCCGTGCGCAAGGCCTGCCCGGCCTAACCCTGCTTTCGTGCGACAACCTTGCCCTCAACGGCCGCCAGCTTGAACGGCTGATGGGCGAATATCTCGCCCGCCACGATCCCGAACTCGGCGCATGGGTCGCGGCAGAATGCACGTTCCCCTGCGCGATGATCGACCGCATCGTGCCCGCCACCACTGCCGCAGACCGCAAGATGGTGGCGACGCTCGCCCGCCTCGACGATGACGGTGCGGTGATGACGGAGCCCTTCACGCAGTGGGTGATCGAGGACAAGTTCGCCGGCCCGCGCCCCGCGTGGGAGAAAGTGGGCGCCGAACTGGTGTCCGACGTCGCACCTTACGAGGCGGCCAAGCTGCGCATGCTCAACGGCGCGCACTCGGCGCTGGCCTATCTCGGGCTCGAACACGGGCACGCCTTCGTCCATCAGGCGGTGGGCAACCCGGCGATTCGGCCGCTGATCGAGCAGATCATGCATGTCGAAGCCCAGCCGACGATCAAGGCCGCCCCGGCGCAGGACCTTCAGGCCTATGCCGACGCCCTGCTCGCCCGCTTTGCCAATCCGGCGCTGCAACACCGGCTGATCCAGATCGCCATGGACGGCAGCCAGAAGATCCCGCAGCGCTGGCTGGAAACGCTTGCCGCCAATCAGGCGAAAGGCAAGCAGTGCCCGGCGATCCTGACCGCGCTGGCCGCCTGGCTGCGCCACGTGCGCGGCGACAATTCTGCCAAGTGGGGCCCGGTGGACGATCCCATGGCCGTCCGCCTTGCCGACATCTGGCGCGAACAGGGCGTCAGCGGCACCCCGCGCGCACTGTTCGGCGAAGGCGGCCTGTTCGCGAAGACATGGACCGCCGGCGAGACCGATTTCAAGGCCCTGGCCGAGCGCCTCGCCCGGGCGAACGCCTGAGGAGCGCTAGGCCAGAACCGCCTGCCCTTCGGCCGCCAGACCGGCGACAAGGTCGAAGGGCGTGGTCTGGTAGATCTCGTTGATCCAGTTCGCGAACAGCAGGTGCGCGTGGCTGCGCCAGCGATTCTTCGGCTCTCGCGTGGGATCGTCGGCCGGAAAATAGCCGGCGGGAAGCTGGGCCGAACCGTCGCGGTGATACTCACCCGCAAGCGTGTCGCTGTCATATTCCAGATGATTGAACATGTGCAGCGCGCCATGGGCCCGATCGTCGACGAGACCGGCCCCGGTTTCCGCGCTGTCGGCCAGAACTTGCAGGTCCTGCACCTCTGACAGGGTCGATGAGCATATTTCCGTCCAGCGCGACACGGGAATGTCGAACGTGTCCGAAAAACCGCGAAGATAGGGCGAAGTGGGCGCGAGATTGCGGTGCTCGAACACGCCGAAGGCTTTGCGCGGCAGATTGTGCTTCGGCACCCCGTGAAAATGGAAAAGTGCGGCCTGGGCGGCCCAGCAGATCGTGAAGCAGCGATGCACGTGCGTCTGCGTCCAGTCGAAGATCGCGCGCAGCTCGGGCCAATAGGCCACCTCTTCGAACGGCATGCGCTCGACCGGGGCGCCGGTAATGATGAAGCCGTCGAACCGCTCGTTCCGCACTTCGCTCCATGGCCGGTAGAACGCCGCCATGTGATCGGCCGAAGTGTTGCGGGAAACGTGATCGGTGATCCGCACCAGCGTCAATTCGATCTGAAGCGGCGTTGCCCCCAACAGCCGGGCCAATTGGGTTTCCGTGCTGATCTTGTCCGGCATGAGGTTGAGCAAGCCGATCCGCAAGGGCCGGATATCCTGACGCACCGCGTCGGTCTCTCCCATGACGCGCACGCCCTCTGCCTCCAGGACATGGCGAGCGGGGAGTTGATCGGGTATCTTAATCGGCACGGCGCGTCTCTTCCGCTTACGGGATCGACGCTTTGTGGCTTGCTCCGCTTGGTTGCCGGCTGGGCCACATCCTCCTTGCGGAGTGCCACCTTGCCCGGATCGGCAGGTTGGCGTTGGGCGTCGCCCCAACTCTTGATGCTGGGATCCTCCTACGTTGCCGTGCCGCGTTTCGCAACGGGCAGTTTGTCATGTGAGGCAGAATCCGCGCCTGCGCGGGGGGGGGGGGGGGGAGCATGGTGTCGCTTTACCCGTCCGCCCTGCTCACCCCGAACCATCACCCACCCCGCTCATCCTGAGCTTGTCGAAGGACGTCGCGCCACGCCTCCGGGGCTTCGACAAGCTCAGCCTGAGCGGGTCTGAAGGGTTTGGTGAAGGAGATCGGATGAAGCGTCCGCGAGTTCGGATCCCGCTCCGATCATCCTGAACAATCACCCGCTCCGCTCATCCGAACCGTCACCCAACCCCGCTCATCCTGAGCCTGTCGAAGGATGTCGCGCCACGCCTCGGGGGCTTCGACAAGCTCAGCCTGAGCGGGTCTGAAGGGTTTGGGGAGGGAGATCGGATGGAGCGTCCGCGAGTTCGGATCCCGCTCCGATCATCCTGAACAATCACCCGCTCCGCTCACCCCGAACCATCACTTAACCCCGCTCATCCTGAGCCTGTCGAAGGATGTTGCACCACGCCTCAGGGGGCTTCGACAAGCTCAGCCTGAGCGGGTCTGAAGGGTTCGGTATAAGGAATCAGAGGAGCGTGGGAAAGTTCATGTCCCGCGCCAATCAGGCCGCGGCGTCTTTCAGCTTGCTGTCCTCACCCAGCGCATAGTTCGGCAGCCCGTCGAGCGCATGTCGCAGGGCCTCGCCCCAACTGTCCGAAATCGACTGATAGTAAGGATCGCCCGCCTCGATCCGGCGCTCGTGCAGCGGGGCGAACTTGTCGTTCTCCAGCACCAGCAGGTCCAGCGGCATGCCGACCGAGAGATTGGCCTTCACCGTCGAATCGAACGAAACACAGAGCAGCTTCACCGCAGCCTCGAACGTCATCGCGCGGTCGTAGCCGCGAATCAAGATCGGGCGGCCGTACTTGGTCTCGCCGATCTGGAAGAACGGCGTGTCGAAGCTGGCTTCGATGAAGTTGCCTTCGGGGTAGATCAGGAAGAGGCGCGGTTCCATGCCCTTGATCTGGCCGGCCACGATGATCGAGGCGCTGAACGTGCCCGAAGCCGCGTTCTGGCCATTGTCGGCCGCGCGTTCGGTGATGATGTCCTGAAGCAGGTTGCCGACGATCGTGGCGACCTGGAACATGGTCGGCGCTTCGAGCAGCGAATTGTGCCGTTCCGCCGGGGCCTTGTTGCGTTCCTCAAGCTGGCTGACCACCGCCTGCGTGGTGGCGAGGTTGCCCGCGGTCATCAGCGTGATGATCCGCTCGCCGGGGATGTTCCAGCGGTACATCTTCCGAAAGGTCGAAATGTTGTCGACCCCGGAATTGGTGCGGGTGTCGCTCATCAGCACGAGCCCGCGGTCCAGCATCATGCCCACGCAATAAGTCACACTACGCCCCGATCACATTCCGTTCCCCGCGTCCTGTCCTGTTCGGGGGAACGCGGCCCTCAGCCGCGCTGTTGTTGCTGCCCTCCGGCCGAGGACTGCTGTTGTTGCTGCTGACCTAGCACTTTCTCGCCCACCGACAAACGCACTTCGAGGCGGCTATCCCCACCTCCCATGGCAATGCCGGTCACCGGCGCCGCCTCGCCATAGTCACAGCCGGTCGCCACGCGGATATAGCGCTCGTCCGGGCACATGGCATTGGCAACGTCAAAGCCCACCCAGCCGAGCCCCGTCACATATGCTTCGGCCCAGCCGTGCCCGGCCTCCTGCTCCTCGCGGTCGTTCATCTTCAGGTAGCCGCCGACATAGCGCACCGGAATGTCGAGCAGCCGCCCGGCCGAGATGAAGGCATGCGCCTGGTCCTGACACACGCCCTTGCCCGCCGCGAGCGCTTCCTCGGCCGTGGTCTTCGCATCGGTGGCGCCGGGAACGTAGGCGATGCGCTCCGCCACCTTGCGCGACAGTGCGTGGAGGAATTCCAGCGGGTCGCGCGGATCGGCATCGACATCCTCGACGAGCGCGCGCACGCGCGGTCCGGCGCGGGTGAGCCGGGTCGGCCGCAGGAACGTCCAGAGCGGCATCAGGCCGGTATGGTTGCCGGTAATCCCGTTGTTGTCGCTGGTGCGCACGGTGCCCCGGCACTGCACGACCACTTCATCCGCGCCCGGCGCGATCGAGACCAGCGTGGTGTGGCTGTCATGATGATCGTGGTAATCCGCCTCGGTCCGGGCGCCGGTGAGGTCCATGATCCAGTCGACCACCTCCTGCCCATGCGTGGTCTTTGGCCGGAGTTTGAGCCGCTGAAGACCATGCGTGACCGGCGTGTCGAACGTGTAGCGGGTGGTGTGGGTCACGGTCAGCAGCACGGGACTGTCCCTTCTACTCGATGAAGCGGTAATCGGCGGCAATGGCCGCGCCAAGGCGGTTGGTCTTGCCGATGAAGTCCTGCAGGAATTCGTGCAGGCCGGTCTCGAAAATGTCCTCGATCGCGGTCTGATGG
Source organism: Novosphingobium sp. BL-S-33 (assembly GCF_056857025.1). NCBI lineage: Bacteria > Pseudomonadati > Pseudomonadota > Alphaproteobacteria > Sphingomonadales > Sphingomonadaceae > Novosphingobium > Novosphingobium sp. BL-S-33. Next base: position 271,948 of record NZ_CM166474.1, read on the forward strand.
AGCGCCGCGCCGGTCTCCCGCAGCAGTTCGTGCGCCGAGGTTTCCTCGCCATATTCCTTGGCGAGCCCGGCCATGTTGCTGCGCAGCTTTTCATAGCAGAACACCAGACTGCGCGGGAACTGGCCGTCGAGGATCAGGAACCGGGCGATCCCGCGCGGGTCCATGGCGCCCGCGTTCAGCCACGAATAGGCGCGGTTGCCCGCCACCGAACGCAGCAGCGTGTCCCACTGCACATTGTCGAGGCTGGACCCCACCCAGGCCACCGAGGGCAGCAGCACGTAGTATTTCACGTCCAGAATGCGCGCGGTGCTGTCCGCCCGTTCGATGAAAGTGCCGATCCGCGCGAAGTTGAACACCTCGTTGCGCAGCATCGTGCCTTCCAGCGCGCCGCGTACCAAAGTGCCCTGACGGCGGATCGCGGTGAGCACTTCGCCCAGATTCGCCTCGCGCACCGGGCGCGAGAGCAGTTCGGACAGGATCATCCACCCTTCGTTGGTGGCTTCCCAGACCGAATTGGTCAGGCTGGTGCGGACCATGCGTGCATTCGTCCGCGCATTCTCGATCATGCGCAGGACCGAGGCGGGATTGTCCTTCTCGCGCAGCAGGTAGTTGAACACCTGCGGCCCGCCAAAGTCCGAATGGCGTGCGGCATAGTCGTCCACCTGCCCGGTGGTGGTGAGGACCGATTTCCACTCCTCATCCTGCGCATGCTTGTCGCTGCGCGTGAGGGCCAGGTGGAAACCCACGTCGATCAGCCGCGCGGTATTCTCCGCCCGCTCAAGGTAGCGGCTCATCCAGTAAACGCCGTTGGCAGCACGTCCGAGCATTATTCGTCCAGTACCCAGGTATCCTTGGTGCCGCCGCCTTGCGACGAATTCACCACCAGCGAGCCCTTTTTCAGCGCCACGCGGGTAAGCCCGCCGGGCGTGATGTCGATCCCGTCGGGAGAGACCAGCACATAGGGCCGCAGGTCCACATGGCGCGGCGAGAGGCCGGCCTTGGTGAAGATCGGCACGGTGGAAAGCGACAGCGTGGGCTGCGCGATGTAGTTATGCGGCTTGGCGCGCAGCTTGGCCTCGAACGCGGCCAGTTCCTTTTTCGAGGACGTGGGCCCGATCAGCATGCCGTAGCCGCCGGAGCCATGCACTTCCTTGACGACCAGCTCCGCCAGATTGTCGAGCACATAGGCCAGCGAATCGGGTTCCGAGCAGCGCCAGGTCGGCACATTGGGCAGGATCGGTTTCTCGCCCGTGTAGAATTCCACGATCTCGGGCATGTAGCTGTAGATTGCCTTGTCGTCGGCGATGCCGGTGCCCGGCGCATTGGCGATGGTGATGCCGCCCGAACGGTAGACATCCATGATCCCGGCGATGCCCAGCACCGAATCGGGCTGGAAGGTCAGCGGATCGAGATAGTCGTCATCCACCCGGCGGTAGATCACGTCGATCGCCTTGTAGCCGGTGGTGGTGCGCATGGCGACGCGGCCGTCCACCACGCGCAGGTCCCTGCCCTCCACCAGTTCCGCGCCCATCTGGTCGGCCAGAAAGGCATGTTCGAAATAGGCCGAGTTGTAGATGCCCGGCGTCAGCACTGCGACGGTCGGCCGACCCGATCCCTTGAAGGCGGGCGGCGCGCAGGCGCGCAAGCTGCGGGCCAGCCGGCGCGGATAATCGGAAACGGGGCGCACCGGAACCTTGGTGAAGAGTTCCGGGAACATCGCCATCATCGTCTCGCGGTTCTCCAGCATGTAGGAGACCCCGGAAGGCGTGCGGGCATTGTCTTCCAGCACCATGAAATCGTCCTCGCCGGTGCGGACAAGATCGATGCCGACGATATGGGTATAGACGCCGCCGGGCGGGGTCATGCCGATCATCTGCGGCAGGAACGCCACATTCTCACGCAAGGCATGGACCGGCAGGCGGCCAGAGCGGACGATTTCCTGACGGTGGTAGAGGTCCTGCAGGAAGGCGTTGAGCGCGCGCACGCGCTGTTCGATGCCGCGCGTGAGCTTGCGCCATTCGCGCGCGGTGATGATCCGGGGAATAAGATCGAAGGGGATCAGCCGCTCTTCAGCGGCCTCATCGCCATAGACATTGAAAGTAATGCCGATGCGGCGAAAGAAGCGTTCGGCTTCGCCATGCTGGCGTTTGAACCACGTCTTGTCCTGCGAATCGTACCACTGACTGAGATCTTCGTAGGCAGGCCGAACGGACCCGTCCGCGTTGAGCATTTCGTCGAAGTTCGTTCCGCCCGCAGCCGACATTGTGACTCCCTGTTGACCATGTGATGCAACAAGGATTCGCACTTGCCAAGCGGTTACGCTGCAAGTGCGAAGAAAAATTTTTACCCTGTGAGCGCCGGCCGGGAACTATTCGGTCGCGCCAGCGGCTTGCGGGGCAACTTCAAAGCGGCACCGGCCCGCTCTCTCACCCGACTACCCATCAGGGTACACTCGTGGGAGGTCGGGTGGGGGAGTGGGCCGGTGCCGCAAAATTCGCCTGCGGCGGATTTTCAAACAGACTCCAGCAAGCCGCGCTCGGTCAGATCCGCGCGCAAGGCTTCCGCGTTGTGGAAGTGATGGACCTGCCAGCCGAGCGAGCGGGCACTTGCGATGTTGGCGGCATTGTCGTCGATGAACAGCATCGCTTCCGGCGCATGGCCGAAGCGACGCGCGGCAAGGTCGTAGATTTCGCGGTGCGGCTTGATCAGCTTCTCATCGCCCGAGACCACCACATCGCCGAACAGGTCAAACAGCGGTTCGCTCGCGCGGTATTCGCGCCAGAACGTGCTGGCGAAATTGGTGATGGCGAACAGCGGCGTACCGCGCGCCGCAAGCTCGCGCACGATCTCGTGGCTGCCGGGCACATTGCCGGGAATCGTTTCGAGGAAGCGCGTGGCGTAAGCGTCGATCAGCGCGTCATGGCCGGGAAACTCGGCCTTGCGGGCGGCGATCAGCTCGCCAAGATCGCCCCCGGCGTCATGCGCGGAATGCCATTCCTCGGTGATGACCTCGGAACAGAACCAGTCGAGCTTTTCCGGATCGTCGATCAGCTTCGCGAACAGCGCTCCGCGCATGTCCCATTGGACAAGCACGCGGCCGACATCGAACACGACGGCTTCGACCGGCGCGGCATCTTGCGCTTTCGCGCGTTGATCGGACATGACAAGACCCCCGCTTGTGGCGGGGGTCTGCTGTCGTCGCGATAGACCGTCCGCCTTGTGGTCCCCGCCCATCGGGCAGGGACAGGCAGAACGAATCAGCCCTGGCGAGCCTTGAAGCGACGATTGGTCTTGTTGATGACGTAAGTACGGCCGCGACGACGGATCACGCGGTTGTCCCGGTGGCGACCCTTGAGCGACTTCAGGCTGTTCACAATCTTCATGGTTCGTCTCGTCTTGGTGGTTCGGCGGTTGTTCCAACAGCAACTGGGCCGCCGCCAGAAATTTGAAGTGGCGCCGTTAGTGCCAGCGGGTTGCAAAGTCAAGCGGGAGAGCCCATTCCCTCACCTCGAACTTGCCCCGAATGCCCGGGATCCGGCACCGTTTTGCGTCCATACACTCCGTTCATCGCGGGGCAATGGCAACGGCCGGATAACCTGAGAACGGGTGCGACCCAACCGATTCTTTCGGACACAAGAACACCGATGCACACGCTTAAAGCCGCGATTCTCGCCTCCGGCATGGTCCTCGTTCTCGCTGCGTCTTGCGCTCAGGCCCAACCCGGTTGGGGTGGTGGTTGGGGCTCGCGCTGGGGTGGCGGCTATGGTTCGGGATGGGGCGACCCGCTGATGGGCGGGCCGGTCGGTTCGCCTATCAACAACCGCAACAGCCGGGATCCGCGCGAAGGCCGCGTCGAAGTCAGCCGATTCGCGGCGCAAGGCCCCGAAGCGGGCGAACTGGGCCACGGCCCCGTCACTGTCAGCTCCGAATCGGGTGACGGCCCCTGGGTCGCCGGTCCCGAACGCGCGCGCTACGAAGCGGCGATCATCGACGCTCTCGTCGGCGCCGGTTACGACACCCAGACCAAGGCCGACACCGGCGGGCAGGACGTTCAGCTCAAGATCACCCGGCAGGTGCTCACCCCGGCCGAGGAGAAGCGCAGCCCGGTCAGCGGCACCGCCGCGATGGGCGTCAGCAATCGCGGCTCTGCCTATGGCCTTGCCGTGAATGTGGACCTCAGCAAGCCGCGCAGCGCGCTCATCAGCACCCGGCTCGACACCCGCATCGTCGACAAGGCGAGCGGCAAGGTGCTGTGGGAAGGCTATGCCACCATCGCCACGCGCGAAGGGGACAACAACTGGCCCGACGACCGCATTGCCGGCAAGCTGGCCAGCGCCCTGTTCGACGGCTTCCCCAAAGCGGACCCGGTTCCCGGCGCGGCTGGTTGAACGGCGCCTGATCGGTCTGGCTCCCGGCGACATGAAGGGTTATCGTGTAACCACTTAGCCGGAGAGCCCTGATGACCCGAAGCGCCCGCCCCCTCCTTGCCGCCGTGTTTCTTGCGGGTGCACTCGCGCTCGGCGGCTGCGCCGCGCAAGTCGGCCCGGTGGAGGTCACGCGGTTCATCGCGCCTGACGCTCCGGCGCTGGGCAGCGGCGTGATCCGCGTCGACGCCGGCCCCGGCCAGGACGCATCCAGCCTTGAATTCCGCGCTTATGCGACTGCCGTGGAGCAGGAACTGGCCCGCATCGGCTTCCGGCAGGCGCTGCCGGGCGAGGCCGCCTCCGATCCGCAAGTCGCCGTGCTGACAGTGGAACGGCGCGTGATCCAGCCGGGAAGTTCGGGCAGCCCCGTCTCGGTCGCGGGCCTTGGCAGCACCGGGACTTACGGTTCGGGCGTGGGCATAGGCGTGGGCATCAACTTGTCCGGCCGCCCCTCCGATCAGGTCGAGACACGGATGCAGGTGATGATTCGGGACCGTCCCGGCGGCCGCACCCTCTGGGAAGGCCGCGCCGCCTTCACGGTGAGTTCCAAGTCGCCGATGGCGCAAACCTCGCTTGGCGCGGCAAAAATGGCCGAGGCCCTGTTCAAGGGGTTCCCGGGCAAGTCGGGCGAAACTATCCTGGTGCAATGAGCAGCATCCAGATTCATTCCGCATTCGATTCCGGCAACATCGAAGTCCTCTCCACCGAAAGCACGTCAGCACGCCTCGCGATCCGGCGGGACAAGGATTCGGAGTTCTTCCAGTGGTTCCACTTCCGCGTCAGCGGCGATGGCATCGCCGGCAAGGAACTCGAACTGAAGATCACCGGGCTGAACGGTTCGGCCTATCCCGGCGGCTGGCCGAACTATCGGGCGCGCGTCACGGAAGACCGCCAGTACTGGGGCCTTGCCGACACATCGTGGGACGCGGGCGAGGACAACGGCACGCTGACCATCCGCTATACCCCGGTGGGCGACATCGCCTGGTTCGCCTATTTCGCGCCCTATTCGATGGAGCGCCACCACACCCTGATCGCCGACGTATCGAGCAGCGAAGGCGTGTCCAGCCGCTGCCTTGGCACCACGCTGGACGGCCAGCCGATCGACTGCCTCGAAATGGGCGAAGGCGCGCTGGAAGTCTGGCTCTACGCCCGCCAGCATCCCGGCGAATCGATGGCCGAGTGGTGGATGGAAGGCGCGCTGGCGGTGCTGGCCGATCCCACCGATTCGGTCGGCCGCGAGCTGCGCAAGCGCTGCCGCTTCCACGTGGTGCCCAACATGAACCCGGACGGCTCGACGCGCGGGCACCTGCGCACCAATGCCGTGGGCGTGAATCTCAACCGTGAATGGGAAAACCCCACCGCCGAAAAGTCCCCCGAAGTGCTCGCCGTGCGCGGCGCGATGGACGAGACCGGTGTCGACTTCGCGATGGACGTCCATGGTGACGAGGCGATTTCCGCCGTGTTCCTCGCCGGGTTCGAAGGCATTCCGGGCCTGCGCCCCGGCCAGAAGGAAGGTTACGACCGCTTCGGCGAGATCCTCGACCGCCGCACGCCCGACTTCCAGCGCAAGCAGGGCTATCCGGTCGCCGCGCCGGGCAAGTCTAACCTGACGATGTCCACCAACCAGCTGGCGGAGCGCTACGGCGCGGTTTCGATGACGCTGGAAATGCCTTTCAAGGACCACGACGACGCCGCCGACCCGTATCAGGGCTGGAGCGCCGAGCGTTCGGCCCAGCTCGGCCGCGACTGTATGGGCGCGCTGCTGGAGTGGCTGCTGGAGCGCGAAGGCAAGTAAGGATCTGGGGTAAGGATCAGGGGGCGGCTGGGATTAAGGCCGCCCCCTGATCCTCACACGGCGGACTCAATCAACGCCGCAACTATAAATTTCATTCGCGATGTTCCGGCCCCAATACTCACCGTCGCCCCCGCGAAGGCGGGGGCCCCGCTTTTCTTCGGTTTCACCCGGAGACGCGGAGACGCAGAGAAAACGGTGCGGCAAGATCCCTCTCCGTCTCCGCGTCTCTGCGTGCCCAAAAAGAACAAGCGGGATCCCCGCCTGCGCGGGGATGACGGGTGTGATGGGGCGGCGTTAAGGGCAGCGGCGGAGCGACCCAACTCGCGTCAAATCCCCGCCCACTGCCGTAGCGCCTCGCGCACGGCCAGATTCTCGTCCTGCGTCCAATGAGGGGTCATCGCCCCCGAAGGCACCAGCCCCAGCACGGTCTGGAGCATCATCCAGCCCGAAGCCCAATCGCCGCGCGTATCGTCGCAGACCGGAGACGCGCCCCAGTCCCGCGCCAAGCGAATCACCGAACGCTGCTGCGCGGCCGGGGCGTCCAGATCGCTCACCAGGAACGAGGCAAAGGGCAGCGGCTGACGCGGACAGGCGCCAAAGCGCGAAAGGCGAGGATCGGCGCCCGGAAGGTCCATGTTCGGCGGATTGACCGCAATCGCGCCCAAGACCGGGTTCTCAGGCCCCACGCTTTCGAATTCGACCCACCATGCCAGCGCCAGCGCGGCAATGTCGTCGGTCACGATCACCACCGGCCGGTCGGCGCGGCGGATCGCGAGGTTCAGCTTGTTGACCCAGGTGTTGCGGTGCGGTTCATCCCACATGCCCAGTTCGAGCACGCGGCAATGCTCGCTCCACTGCATCCAGCGCTTCATCCAGTGGCCATCGCGCAGCGGGCCGCCGGGAACCAGAAGAATGAGCGGCAGGTGGTCCTGCTCATGGGGATAGCGGAAGGTGGCCATCGGATTCTCCAGCGATGTTTCAGGAAATCCGCCGGTCGACTCTGTTTACGTCCCGACTGCCCTCACTATAATTCAACCAATTTGGTTGACAATAGGATTCCGACGAAACGACAGCCCGCCGCGCCGCTCCGAAATGGAGCGATGCGCGGGCTGTTCGCGGCCATCCGCAGGAGCGTCGAAATTAGAGGAGGTTAGCGGGCCCGAAGGCGTGCGGCAGCAGTTCGGACAGGCGCATCTCGATCACCCCGTCCTTGCCGTCGCACCAGACCAGCGGATCGGTGCCGCCAAGCTGCGCGATCTCGTTGAGGATCTGGCGGCAGCGGCCGCAGGGGCTCACCGTGTCGCCCTCACCCGGCGCGCCGGGAGCGCCGCCGGTCACGGCCACGGCTTCCAGCCGTCCGCGCGTTTCCGACGAGAGAATCGAGGCCACCGCGACCGTTTCCGCGCAGAGCGAAAGGCCGTAGCTGGCGTTCTCGACATTGGCGCCGGTCACCACCGAACCGTCTGCCATCAGCAGTGCGGCACCGACGTGGAACTTCGAATAGGGCGCATAGGCGCGGCTAGCGGCCTCGCGCGCGGTCGCGAGCAGGGCGTCGCGCTGCTCCGTGCTGAAACTGGTCATGGCTGCACCACTACCCAGCGCAGCCCCCCTTGCGCAATCTCGTTGGCGCGCGCGGCGTTGGCGGTCCACATCGCCCAGGGCCGCCCGGCATAGTCGGGCAGCAGGCGGTCACCGATCAGCCAGAGATTGCGGTCGAACTTCGCCGCCACCCGGTAGCGCGTCTGGAAACGCGGGCTGATCTTGAGGATCACTTCCTTGCCGGTGTGCGTCTCGATCTGGTTGATGAAGGTCATCAACTCGCTCTCGACCTTGGCGTCGGAGACCGGCATCGGGCAATCGTCGGCCAGCATGTCGAGGTCGATCGCGGGGGGCAGCAGGCGATTGTCGCGCGGTACCGTGGTGACGAAGTTGGCCGATTGCGCCTGCGCCGGCTGGCAAGGGTCGTAGCGATGGACCGCGCCGACCTGCAAACCCGCCGCCCGCGCCGCCGCGAAATTGGCCACGAAGCGCTGGTCACGCGCGAAGGCGCTGGCACTGGCATCGACATAGGCAAAGTCCACGCCGATCGCCTTCAGCGACTTCCAGTCGAAATCGCCGTCGTTCGCGCCCACTTCGACGCCTTGCACCGGGAAGGCCTTCCGCTCGGGCTGCCAGTGGCGCACGGTCCACCACGCCCAGCCGCCGCCGATCAGGGCAACCAGCAGCAGCGCGCCGAGAATGCGCCACAGCAGTTGCCTGCGCGAAACCGCGCCAGAAGCAGTCCTTGCCATCGTGAAGCCCCCTTCAGCCCCGGATATGCAGGACGCAGATCAGCGTGAAAAGCCTTCGCGCGGTTGGAAAGTCGGTTTCCACCTTGCCTTCGAGCCGTTCCAGCAGAAGTTCGGCGGCATTGTTGTGGATAGCGCGCCGGGCCATGTCGATCGTCTCGATCTCCTGCGTGGAGGCCTTGCGAATCGCCTGGTAGTAGCTTTCGCAAATCGCGAAGTACTCGCGCACCGGTCGGCGGAAGCGGGCAAGGCCCAGAACCATGGTCTCGATCGGCACCGCAGCATCGTCCGCGATATCCAGCGATAGCCGCCCGTCGCGCACCGACAGGCGCAGGCGATAAGGCCCCGCGAAGCCCGCGTCGAACGCGCGCACGGGCTTGAAGACATTGTCCTCAATGAGATCGAAGATCGCAATGCGCCGTTCCTGCTCGATATCGGCGTTGCGCCACAGGATGGTCGCCTCGTCGAGTTCGATATGCGAGATTCGCGGATCGGCCATGGTTCAAGGGCCTTTACGCGGTTGCGGCATAAACGGGCAAGCCCGCGCGAGAAGAAGAGTCTTTTGTTCGGTGCGCTCGTCACATCCGTGACGAGCTTGCGGCACCAGCCCGCTCCCCCACCCGTCCTCCCAGAGCATATCCCGTAGGGAGATCGGGTGGGGGAGCGGGCTGGTACCGCAGCCATTCGCCGATGCGAATGGCGCACCCAACAAAAAACTCCGGAGCGCCTCCTCCCCATCAACAGCCTGTGGATAGAAATCACCCATACGCGCGCTTGCTGGCCACCGGGCACTTGGGGCATTGTCAAATCCCTCATGTCAGAAGAAGCCCTCATCACCCGCGAGCCTGCGGTCCAAGCCCGCAGCCTGCCCTCGAACGTCGAAGCGGAGGCGGCCTTCCTGGGCGCCGTGCTGATCGACAACCGCGTGATCGAGGAGCTTCAGACCCAACTGGCACCGTCGCATTTCTTCGAGCCGGTCCACACCCGCATCTACGAGCGCATCCTCCAGTTGCTCGATCGCAAGGCCGTGGTCACCCCGGTCACCCTGCGCCCTTATTTCGAGGCGGATGAACAGCTTAAGGCGCTGGGCGGCGTGGCCTACCTCGCGCGCCTCACCGCAGACGGTCAGGGCCTGCTGGCCCCGCGCGAACTGGCGGACCAGATCTATGACCTTGCGCTGCTGCGCGAACTGATCTCGGTGGGCCGCAATCTCGTGGCCGAAGCCATGGACACCTCCGAATCGGTCGAGCCGATGGAGCAGGTGGAACGCGCCGAAGCCGCGCTCTACAAAGTGGCCGAAGGCGCCGCGACCGCCAACGAAGCCAAGAGCTTCGCCGTCGCCACCCGCACCGCGATCGGCGCCATCGAAAAGGCGTTCAATTCGGGCGGCCACATCTCGGGCAAGACCACCGGCCTCACCTCGGTCAACAACAAGATCGGCGGCCTGCACGATTCCGACCTTATCATCCTTGCCGGCCGTCCCGGCATGGGCAAGACCTCGCTCGTCACCAACATCGCCTTCAACGCCTCGGACCGGCTCCAGCGCGATCTGGCGGACGGCATTCCGGTCGAAAAGTCGGTGGGGGCCGCAACCGCGTTCTTCAGCCTCGAAATGAGCGCCGACCAGCTCGCCACGCGTATTCTGGCCGAGCAATCGGGCATCAGCTCCGAAGCGCTGCGCATGGGCAAGATCAGCCGCGAGGACTTCCAGCAGCTGTCCTTCGCCAGCCAGCGTCTGGCCGAACTGCCGCTCTATATCGACGATACGCCCGGCCTCACCATCGCCGGCCTGCGCACGCGCGCACGCCGCCTGAAGCGCCGCCACAACATCGGCCTCGTCATCATCGACTACTTGCAGCTGCTGCAAGGCTCGGGCCGCGCCACCGACAACCGCGTGAACGAAATCTCGGAAATTTCGCGCGGCCTGAAGACGCTCGCCAAGGAACTCCACGTTCCGGTGATCGCGCTCTCGCAGCTTTCGCGTGCGGTGGAATCGCGCGAGGACAAGCGCCCGATGCTGTCCGACCTTCGCGAATCGGGCTCGATCGAACAGGACGCGGACATGGTCTGGTTCGTGTTCCGCGAAGACTACTACGCCAAGGGCGTGGAACCGCGCGCGCCCGGCGACAACGATCCGCCAGACGTGCACGCCAAGTGGAACGAGTGGCGCGAACACATGGAGCGCATCACCGGCCTCTCCGAACTGATCATCGCCAAACAGCGCCACGGTGCCACCGGCAAGGTTCGCCTGCGCTTCGAAGCGCGGATCACGAAGTTCTCGGACCTCGCCGACGACGACATCCGCGCCACGTTCGAAAGCGACTGACCGGATGGCCGGGGACGAGCGGAACGTTCTGCTCCTCGCCGGCGGCAGCGGCTCGATCGGCAGCGCCATCGCCCGCCATGCCCTGATGCAGGGCTGGCAAGTCGCGCTGCATGGCCGCACGGCCGGAAAAGTGGAGGCGCATGTCGCCTCCCTGTCTGCCTATGGTAACGTTCAGGGCATTCTGGCGGACGTTACGGAAGGCGATGCAGCGCAGCGGATCGTCACCGCAGCCGCCGAGCATTACGGCCGGATCGATGCGGTGATCGACTGTATCGCCACGGGCCCAGCCGGTATCGCGGGCCTGTTCACCGACACTTCGCCCGCCGCTTACGGCAGGTTTCTGGACCTCTCGGTAGGCTGGCTGGAACGGCTTGCCCATGCGGCCTATCCCTTTCTTGCGGCGCGCGGCGGCACGCTGATCGGGCTCGTCTCCGACGCCGGAATCCACGCCGCGCCGCGCCAGACCCTGATCGGCGCCGCGCGGGCCGGCGCAATCGGTTTCCTCCGCAATTTCGCCATGGAAGCCGCGCGCGACGGCATTCGCGCGCATGCGATCTCACCCAGCTTCGTCGAAGGCACCGACAGCGCGGTCCGCATGGGATCGGAGCGGATGGCGAAAGCGGCCACGCGCGCCGGACTGGGCCTTCCCACCGCCGACGACATCGCCCCGCTCGCGCTGTTCCTCTGCTCGGAGGGCGCCCGCCGGATCACCGGTCAGGTAATCAGCGTGAACGGCGGCCTCAACGCCTGAAATCAGGCCAGCAACGCCGCGCGGAACCGGGCGAGGCGCAAAACCGCTTCGTCCAGCACTTCGGCAGGCTTGGTGAAGCAGAACCGCACCAGATGTCCGGGCGCCTGCTCGCCCTGATAGAGCGCCGAAACCGGGACCGTCGCCACCCCGGCCTCGACCACCGCGCGCTCGCTGAATGCGCGGTCGGGCAAGGCGATTCCGGATGCCGCAAGGTCCGCCGTGACGAACCATGTCGCCGCATTGGGCAGCACCGCGAAGCCCGCCTCGGCAAGGCCCGCCTTGAGCCGCTCGCGCGCGGCGGCCCATTCGGCGCGCTGTCCGTCCAGCACCGCATCCGGCAGCGAAAGCCCCTCGGCCACCGCCCATTGCAGCGGTACGGCGGTGGCATAAGTCAGGAACTGATGCGCGCGCGAGATGGCCGTGGCGAGTTCGCCCGCCGCGATCATCCAGCCGATCTTCCAGCCGGTAAGCCCGAAAATCTTGCCCGCCGAACCGATCTTGATCGTGCGCTCGGCCATGCCCGGATAGTGCATCAGCGAGCGGTGGGGCACGCCGTCGAAGCGCACGTGTTCCCAGACCTCGTCGCTCACGGCAATCAGGTCGTGCTCCACAAAGGCGCGGGCGATCATGTCCAGTTCGGCATGGCTGGCGACCGTCCCTGACGGATTGAGCGGGTCGTTGAACATCACCACGCGCGTACGCGGCGTGATCGTGGCGGCCAGCGCTTCGGCGGTGTAGCGGAAATGCGGCGGGGCCAGCGGGATCGAGACCGGCACGCCCCCGGCCCGGCGCACCAGCGGCGCATAGGCATCGTAGGCGGGCTGGAACAGGATCACCTCGTCCCCCGGACTGACGAAGGTGAAAACGGCCGCAGCCAGCGCCTCCGTCGCGCCCGAGGTTACCGTCACCTGCTCCGGCGCGAGCGCAAGGCCCTGATGCCGCCCGTACCATCCGCAGATCGCCTCGCGCAGTTCGATCAGACCCGCGCCCGGCGGATACTGGTTCGACTTTTCGTGCAAGGCCCGGCTTGCCGCCTCGATCAGCGCGGGCGGCGGCGGGCCATCGGGAAAGCCCTGCCCCAGGTTGATCGCGCCATGCTCGCGCGCCAGTGCCGACATGCGGTCGAACACGGTGCGCTCCATTTCCGCATAGACCGGGTGGATACGGCCAGCTGTCTTCATTCCCGGTACGGCTCCTTATGCGCTCATGGACAAGCCCGGCGCCGGTGTTTCGTGATCTGCATGGGCCGATGCGCTCGCTGTCGAGAAGCGGGCCCTCTCCGCTCCTACCTCGGACAAACCACATGGGAGAGCAAGAGACGTGTCCTACGAGCTGAACCGCAAGCTCGCCGCGCCGCGCGGGCCCCTGCCGACGAGTGCCGAAATCGACCCGGTAACCGGCGACATCATTCGCGGCGCGTTCGAAACGGTCTGTTTCGAGGCTGCGACCTATCTTGGCCGCGCCGCCTCCAGCCCGATCATCAACCAGTCGAACGAGCGCAATGCCGCCATCGTCGATGCCCACGGCCGCCTTGCCATGGGCGCGGTGGGCACGCCGCACCTGACTTTCGTCAACCAGATGGAGACGCGCTGGGGGCTGATGAATCAGGACCGTTACGACTGGGGACCGGGCGACGTCTTCCTGGGCAACGATCCCGATCACGGCGGCGGCCACCTGCCGGATTACTGCATCTACGGCCCGGTCTATGACGACAAAGGCGAGTTGATCTGCATCCAGACGCTGCAGGCGCATCAGGGCGACACCGGCGGCAAGGATCCGGGCGGCTTCTCGCTCGACGCCACCGACGTCTTCACCGAGGGCGTGATCTACCCCTGCCTCAAGCTGGTCCACCGGGGCGAATTGCGCCGCGACGTGTTCGATACGGTGGTGCGCAACAACCGCTTCGCGACTTTCGCAGGCGACATCGCGGCGATGATCGGCGGCGTGCAGCACGCGGTGCGGATGCTGGACGACCTCATCGCCAAGTCGGGCGGGGAGACGATCAAGGCGGCGATCAACCATTCGATCGAACACACCGAGCGCCGCGTGCGCGAGGAAGTGGCGAAATGGCCCGATGGCCGTCACGAAGCGACCGTCTGGATCGACCACGACACCGCGGGGACCAAGGACATCAAAGTCCTCGTCGCCTGCACCATCGCCGGGGACCAGCTGACCGTCGACCTTGAGGGCACCGACGACCGGCAGAACCTTGTCGGCGTGTGGAACACTTTCGCCAATTCGCGCAGCTACGTGATGTGTCAGGTGGTCGCGGCGATGGACCCGACGATCGTGAAGAACGAAGGCTTCTTCAACGCAGTCGATATCCTGATTCCCGAAGGCTGCATCGCCCAGCCGCCGCCGAACAAGCCCGCCGCGCTGGGATCGTTCCACCCGGCCTGCGAGATTACCGAGGCGGTCTGCATCGCGCTGTCCAATGTGGCGCCCGAACGGTCTCAGCCCCAGCTCTACAAGATCGGCATGCCCAACATGGTCGTCGGCTTCGACGAGAACGGCATGATGTGGATGGATCAGGGCGTCGACTGCCGATCGATGGACGTTTCGGCGGTGGAAGGACTGGATGGCTGGGGCTCCTGCCCCTCCGCGCTGGGCAGCCTGATCCTGTCCGAAGCGGAGGATGCGGAAAGCCGCTTCCCCATTCTCAACATCAGCCGCGAGATGACCACCGATGGCGGCGGCGCCGGCCAGTGGCGTGGGTGCCCGGGCTCGCTCAACGTCAAGCAGGTGCTGCGGCCGACTTCGGCGATGGCGTGGATGGTTTCGGCCGACCACCCCTTGCGCGGGCTTCGCGGCGGGGACGATGCGATCCCCTATACCAACCGCTTCGAGGTCGGCTCGCCCAACGAGCGCGCCATTCTCCACACCGCGCAGGACCTGCTGCCGGAGGGGGCGGTGATCGCCTACCAGCACGGCGGCGGCGCCGGGTTCGGCCGCCCGCTTCAGCGGGATCCGGAGGCGGTGAAGGAGGATGTGCTCGACGAGTACGTCAGTGTGGAGGCGGCGCGCGCGAAGTACGGCGTGGTGCTGACCGGCAGCCTCGACGACTATTCGCTGGCGGTGGACCACGCCGCCACCGAGGCGCTCAGGGCCGAAATGGCGAGCATGGCCGAGGCGGCGGAATAACGCGCAGATCCTCCCCTGCAAGGGGAGGTGGCAGCCCGCATGGCTGACGGAGGGGTATCCCCCTCTCGGTGTCGCACTTCATCGAAACCGCGACACCCCTCCACCACCGCTTCGCGGCGGTCCCCCTCCCCTTGCAGGGGAGGAACTTTGAAGACGACTTCCGGGAGTGGAAATGACATACCGAGTAGGCATCGACATCGGCGGCACCTTCACCGACTTCGCGCTCCTGAAGGGCGATGAGGTGGTGCTCCACAAGAACCTCTCCACCCCGGAGGACCGATCGCTGGGCGTGATGGAAGGCCTCGGCAAGCTGGCCGAGAAGGAAGGCCTGCCCCTCCCCGAATTCCTCAGCCGCTGCGAGGCGATCGTCCATGGCACGACTGTCGCCGACAACACCCTGATCGAGATGAACGGCGCTCTCACCGGCCTGATCACCACCGAGGGATTCCGCGACGAGATCGAATATCGCCGCGGCTACAAGGAGGATATCTGGGACGTCCGCCTCGAAGCGCCGCAGCAGATCACCCCGCGCCGTCGCCGCCTGACGGTGCCCGAACGCGTGCTGCACGACGGATCGGTCCACAAGGACCTCGACGAAGCGGCGCTGCGCGAAGCCTGCCGCAAGCTGCGGCTGCAGAACGTGGAGGCGGTGGCGATCTCGTTCCTGTTCTCCTTCGTCAATCCGGAGCATGAGCGCCGCGCCAAGGAGATCGTGCGGCAGGAAATCCAGAACGCCTACGTTTCCGCCAGCCACGAAGTGCTGCCCCGCGCGCCGGAGTACGACCGCACTTCCACCACGGTGGTCAACGCCTATGTCGGCCCGCGCGTCACCGGCTATCTCGAACGGCTGGTGCAACGTCTTGGCGAGGGTGGTTACCGCAACCAGCTGATGGTCATGCAGGCCTCCGGCGGGGTGATGACCAAAGACTATATCGACGGCGCGCCGATCCGCGTGCTCGCCTCCGGCCCGGCGGGCGGTGTGGTCGGGTCGGCTCATGCGGGCCGCGCGAAGGGCTGCCCTAACCTGCTCTGCGTCGACATGGGCGGCACCAGCTACGACATGGCGCTGGTGCTGAACGGCGAAGCCCCGGCCGAGGCGGGCTGGAACATGCACCACCGCTACCTCGTCGGCGTGCCGATGGTGAAAGTGGAAACACTGGGCGCGGGCGGCGGCTCGATCTGCCACGTCAACAAGGGCGCGCTGGAAGTCGGCCCGCGCTCGGCGGGGTCGGAGCCCGGCCCGATCTGCTACGGACGCGGCGGCACCGAGCCGACCGTGACCGATGCGCTGGTCATGCTGGGCATCCTTTCCACCGAGGAAGGCTTCGCCGGCGGCAGCTTCCGCCTCACCCGCGACGGGGTGGAGGAAGCGTTCCGCAAGATCGCGCAGGAACTCGGTCACGACGATGCGGAACGCGCCGCCTTCGACTGCTGGCGCGTGGTCAACGCCCATATGAGCCAGGGCGTGCGCCGCATCACGGCGGGCAAGGGCATCGATCCCAAGGACCTCGTGATGCTGGCCTATGGCGGAAACGGCCCCGCCTTCGCGGCGATTCAGGCCGAAGACCTTGGCATCCGCAGCGTGCTTGTGCCCAAGGCATCGCCCACCTTCTCGGCCCTCGGCACCCTGGTCGCCAATCCGACCATCGACGAGGAACGCTCCTACATCGCCTCCGCCTCGGCGCTGGATGTCGAACGCATCCGCACGCTGTGGAGCGAACTGTCGGACCGCGCCGCCTACTTCTTCACCGCCGCGCACTTCAACGCGCAGGACATCCGCGCCGATTACCGGCTCAACATGCGCTATCCGGGGCAGAACTTCTCGCTCTCGTTCGACTTCGCCGCCGATACGCCGCTGGGCGACCTGTCCTTTGTCGGAGAGGACTTCGCGGCGCGCGCGATCGAACTGTTCAACGCCCGTCACATGGCCGAATATGGCCACATCCGCGAGCATGAGGTGCCCGAAGTGTCCGGGGTCCGCCTCGCCGCCCATGTCGAGACGCCCTCTCCGGCCGCCGGCGGCGGCTTCACCCCGTCCGGAGCGCCCCCCAAGCCCGATCGCCATCGCCGCGCCAATCTCGGACAGGGCTTCGCGGATATCCCGATCTACCGGGGCAGCGACCTCGCGCCGGGCACGGAAATTCCCTCACCCGCCATCGTGGAGGAAACTTTCACCACTATCGTCGTCTATCCGGGTTGGACGGCGCAAGTGGATGCCGCCGGGGACTATCAACTGGTCCGGACATCCTGATTTACCGCAGCAGGCGGATGTCCGCCCCGGATTCGCACGGGTTCGGCCGCCATCCCGGCGCCGAATGCGCGCCCGAATCCGGTGGCCGGGCGGCGAGAATGGCCCTGATTCTGCGCTTGCTCCACCTTATCTTACCCCAGTGCAGGACGACCCGCGTCGAAAAGCTCGCGACGCGCGGAGGTTTCGATTACAGTGACCATCCTTCGCCAGCTTGCGATTCAAACGCCCGCTCCTACATTGGCGGGTGAAAGGACGGTTTCTCCAACGATGAACGACGACCAGCCTAGCGGCAATCCCTGGGTCAAGAGCCTGCTCGTGTGGGGCGGCATTTTCCTCGCACTCCTGATGGTTGTGTCGATGTTCAACACCCGCGCCGAAAGCGGGCCGACCATCGCCTATTCCGATTTCCGCGCCAAAGTTGCCGAAGGCAGCGTGGCCACTGTGGAGATCGGTGAAGACCGCATCGACGGCAAGCTGAAGAACGGCGATTCGTTCACGACCGTACCGGTCCCGAACGACACCACGCTCACCCAGCTCCTGCAGGACCACGACGTGCGCTATGCCGGCAAGAGCCCTGAAGAGGGCTCGATGCTGGTCTATATCCTCGCGCAGACCCTGCCTTTCCTGCTGATCGTCGGCATCGCGTTCTTCGCGCTGCGGCAGGTCCAGAAGGGCGGCGGCTCCGGCGCGATGGGCTTCGGCAAGTCCAAGGCCAAGCTGCTGACCGAACGCTCGGGACGCGTCACTTTCGACGACGTTGCCGGCATCGACGAAGCGCGCGAGGAGCTGGAGGAAATCGTCGAGTTCCTGCGCGATCCCACCCGCTTCTCGAAGCTGGGCGGCCAGATCCCGAAGGGCGCACTGCTGGTCGGCTCGCCCGGTACCGGCAAGACCCTGCTCGCCCGCGCCATCGCGGGTGAGGCAGGCGTGCCGTTCTTCACGATCTCCGGCTCGGACTTCGTCGAAATGTTCGTCGGCGTCGGCGCAAGCCGCGTGCGCGACATGTTCGAACAGGCCAAGAAGAACGCGCCCTGCATCGTCTTCATCGACGAAATCGACGCGGTCGGCCGCCATCGCGGTCATGGCCTCGGCAATTCGAACGACGAGCGCGAGCAGACGCTGAACCAGCTTCTGGTCGAAATGGACGGCTTCGAGGCCAACGAGGGCATCATCATCATCGCGGCGACCAACCGCCCCGACGTGCTGGACCCCGCGCTGCTGCGTCCCGGCCGCTTCGACCGTCAGGTCGTGGTGCCGGTGCCGGATATCGAAGGCCGCGAGAAGATCCTGGCCGTGCACATGAAGAAGGTGCCGCTGGCGCCCGACGTGAACCCGCGCGTGATCGCGCGCGGCACTCCGGGCTTCTCGGGCGCGGATCTTGCCAACCTCGTGAACGAAGCCGCCTTGCTGGCCGCGCGACGCAACAAGCGCCTCGTCGCCATGCAGGAGTTCGAGGACGCCAAGGATAAGGTCATGATGGGCGCGGAACGCCGCTCCATGGTCATGACCGACGACGAGAAGAAGATGACCGCTTACCACGAGGCCGGCCACGCCATCGTCTCGCTGCATGAGGCGGCTTCGGACCCGATCCACAAGGCCACCATCATCCCGCGCGGCCGCGCGCTGGGCATGGTGATGCGCCTGCCGGAGCGGGACAGCTACTCGTACCACCGCGACAAGATGCTCGCGAACCTCTCGGTCGCCATGGGTGGCCGCGTGGCCGAGGAACTGATCTTCGGGTACGACAAGGTTTCGTCGGGCGCCTCGTCGGACATCCAGTATGCCACCGGTCTGGCCCGCAACATGGTCACCAAGTGGGGCATGTCGGACAAGCTGGGCCCGCTCCAGTACGAGGAACAGCAGGAAGGCTACCTCGGCATGGGCGGCTCGCATCGCCTGATGGCCTCGGACGAGACCAACAAGGTGATCGACAGCGAAATCCGTGGTCTGGTGGACGATGCCCACGCCCGCGCGACGACGCTGCTGAGGGACAATGCCGAGCAGCTTGAAGCGCTGGCGCAGGCTCTGCTGGAATACGAGACGCTTTCGGGCGAAGAGATCGACCGTCTTCTTTCCGAAGGCAAGATCGACCGTCCGAACGAGTCTCGTGGAAACGGCTCGCCGCGTCCGTTGACCGGCTCTGCCATTCCCAAGGCCGGCCGCCGCTATTCCGGCAGCGCGACGCCGCAGGGCGCCTGAACTATCTGATATCGAATACCCGGCCTTCCCCTCGTGGGAAGAATGCAGGAGAGGGCGAGGACGGCGGTGTCCTCGCCCTTTTTTTGTTGGGCGGAGGTTGCCCGGATCCCGGAGGCGCGGCGTGAGGTTTCATCCTTCGACAAGCTCAGGATGAGCGGAGGGGGATTTTCAGATCAGGGGCATGGCCAGTGCCCGCAAGTACCGCTCAGGCTGAGCCTGTCGAAGCCCTCAGGGGCGCGGCGCGCGGTCCCATCCTTCGACAAGCTCAGGATGAGCGGAGCGCGAAATGGCAAGACTTCGATCATGCCGAGCGCGAACATTCCCTGTCCTTACCCCGTCCCGCTCAGGCTGAGCTTGTCGAAGCCCCCTGAGCCGAGGCGCGAGGCCGCGTCTTTCGACAAGGTGATGAAGGCGCCGTGCGTTTGCGGATCCGGCTTTCGGGCGAACCGCAAAATGGATCCTGAAACAAGTTCAGGATGACGCGGCTCACATGATGCAGGAGCTCTCTTCCCGATCGCAGGCCCTACGTCTGCGCCGTCAGCGCCACAAAGAACAGCAACAGCGCAGTGCAAGCGAAGATCACCAGCAGCGCCGTACGCCACAGCGCGCCGCGACGGGCAAGACCGTAGGTCCCCTTGAGCTGCGCATACATGTGAAACGGCGGAACGAAGAACAGCAGCCCCTCCAGCGTTCCGGCTCCCACCGCGCCGAGCAGCATCGCCACGACCGCCAGCAGCGTCATGAAGCAGATCGAATAGGTCGCGAACACGGTGTGCTCGTAAAGATGGAAGCGGCGGCTGAAGGGAAACAGCAGCCAGAGGAACGGCACCGAGATCGGGATCAGCGCCCAGCTGTATTTGTAGGCATAAGTCTGAAGCTTGTAGGCAGCCAGGTCCGGGTTCTGGCGAAATTTCGCGACGGCCTGCTGGATCGGCCGGATATCGCTGATCTGCTGCACGTCACCGCCGTTCTCGGTGACGGCATCGTGGGTGTCGCGCATCACGCCCAGTGCGGTTTCCTTGCTGTCGATCTCCTTGTCGATCTGGTCCGTGTCCTTGCCCGCGGCGGCGAGGGCTTTGCGCCGCGTCTTGAGGCCGTCGATGCGCTTCTCGCTGGAGGCGATCGCCTTGGCCAGTTCGGTCGGGCTGGTCATCTTCGCTCCCAGATTCTCCGGCTCCTCGGTGGCGTGGAACACGCCGAACATCAGGAAGACGCAGAACAGGAACAGCGCGATGGGCGAAACGTAGCTCGCGCGCCGGCCATCGATATATTCGCGCGTCAGCTTGCCCGGGTGCCGGATGAGCATGGGCAGCGTGCGCCAGATCTTGCCTTCGAAATGGAAGACCCCGTGCATCAGGTCATGGAAAAAGGCGCCGAGCGTGCGGTGGACATGCGCGGCCTGGCCGCAGGCGTGGCAATGCGATCCGACCAGTGCGGTTCCGCAGTTGAGGCAGGCGGATTCGTGCGTGTGCCCCTTGCCGCCGTCCGCGCCCTCGCCCGCATGCGGTTCCACCGCGCGTGCCGCGAAAGCGCCCTGCCCCATATCCGCCAGGCTTTCCGTCAGATCGCTCACCGTTTCCCCCAATGATGTCTGAGGGCTAACCTAACCCGTGTTGGGGGCGGAGAACAACCATTGCGCGTGTGGCATGCCGGGCGGCTGCGAAGCGGCCCGCAATCCGCAGCTTTGCTCAATCCTGCCGTTCGGCCAACTTGGCCTCGATCGCGCGCCAGAGCATCGCGAAAGCCTGCGCCGCCGGGCTGCCCGGCGCAATCGCGCCGACCGGACGTTGCTGCACCGCACATTGCTCGACCACACTGGCATAGGGCACCGCCGGCCAGTTCGGCTGCGCTTCCCGCACCTGCCGATGGAGCGACCGCCGCATGTCGAGCATGGAAAGCACCGGCAGGATCGGCGGATGGCGCTTGGTGGTCCCCGCGATCTCCCGCACCACGAGTTCGAGCGCGCGCGCTGAGAGCGGCGACGGCGGCAACGGCACGATAATCAGATCAGCCGCGCGCGCGACTTGCGCCGAAAGCTCGTTCAGCACCGGCGGACAATCGAGCAGGATGCGTGCGTAATCGGCCGACAGGTCCTCAGCCAGCTTGGCCAGGCGCTTGCGCTTGCCGATGCGCATCAGGTGCGCGTCCAGCGCGCGGATGCTCTCGTCCGCCGGCAGCACGTCCACCAGCGGGTCCGCCGTCTTCTGAATCAATTTGGTGGCTGGCCGGTCGCGCGTGAACACTTCTTCGGCCAGACGCGAGCCTTGCGGTTCAAGACCATAGAGAAAGCCCGATCCACCCGCCGCGTCGAGATCCCAAAGCAGCGTGCGATGGCCCGAGGTCTGCGCCGAGCACCACGCCAGATTGGCCGCGAACGTGGTCTTCCCCACGCCGCCCTTGACGCTGTAGATCGCGATCGTGGCCGAACGCGGCCCCTTCCCCGACGCCCCCGAAGCGTCTTCCCCGGACGCGACAACGGGCCGCACCCTCTTCAGGGCCGGCCCGCTGCTCCCGGCTATCCGGGGCAATCTATGCTTGCCTGCAACCACTCGCAGATGGTTGCCCGCGATCGCGCCGCAGTCAACCCATCAGAGCCGCTACGGATACGATCACTGTGCAGCAATCAACCGTCGTAGTCGCCGCCGATCGAGGTGTTGCGCGTCGGTGCCGAAGCGGTGATGCGCAGGGCCTCTGCCGACTGGCTGAGCGAGCCGACTTCGTCCATCGCATCGTCGTCGTCAGGCAGGACGCGCTGCATCGAGGTGACCAACGATTCCTTGAGTTCGTTCGGACGAACGGTCTGCTCGGCGATTTCGCGCAGGGCAACGACCGGGTTCTTGTCGCGGTCGCGTTCGACGCTGAGTTCGGCGCCGCCCGAAATCTCGCGCGCACGCTGCGCGGCGAGCAGGACGAGATCGAACCGGTTGGGGATCTTGTCGACACAGTCTTCGACAGTAACGCGCGCCATGGGCACTCCGTGAATAAATCGCTGGATCGGTAAACGCTGCCCGATAGGCCGGGGGGCGCGCAGAGTCAAGAAAACTGCGCACGCCCACCGAACCGATTCGCCTTAGCCGAAGGGGCGCAGCGTCAGTTGCAGGAAGAACTCTGCCCCGGATCGAGCGAGCGCGTGCGAAACATGATTTGTCCGCCACGAAAAACGCCCCGGCATGCATCGATGCCGGGGACGTCGATCAATACCGATCATTTGCGCTGCGCCGCAGTCGCATCCCGGGTCCCGCGGAACTCGCTGTCCTGCGACCAGTTCGGCCAGACGTGACTGTCGGCAAGGCGATCGCCCACATTATACAGCAGCGTCAGGTCGCTGGTCCAACCGCTGGTATCCCAGTTCGGATCGTATTCGTCCGCCGGCTGATGGTACTTGTCGCGGGTATAGGCGTCGGACAGTTCCTTGCCGCGCGCATCGCCGCCATCGACCAGTTCACGGCCCGGACTGAACGAGATCGCCGGCACCCCGCGCTTCGCCATCGAGAAGTGGTCCGAACGGTAGAAGCTGCCGGCCTCCGGGCGCGCGTCAGGGGTATAGTGGCGGCCCAGCTTCTGCCCTTCCTCCGTCAGCATCGTCAGTAGATCGAGCTTCGCCGCGCCCGAGATGCTGAAATTCGTGGTCTTCGCCATCGAGAGCGGGCCGTCCATGTTGATGACACCGGCCGTCGTCGCCAGCGAGCGCAATGGATTGTCGGCATAGTATTCCGAACCGAGCAGGCCCTTTTCCTCGGCCGTCACGGCCAGGAACAGCACGGAGCGTTCGGGCTTGGGCCCCTTGGCGAAAGCGCGCGCCAGTTCGATCAGCGTCGCGGTGCCCGAGGCATTGTCGCGCGCGCCGTTGTAGATGCGGTCGCCCTTCGCGTCGGGCG
>NZ_CM166474.1:302500-752500 GCF_056857025.1 Novosphingobium sp. BL-S-33
CTACGGTGTAGTAGGCAGCTGGAGCGAGGATATCGGCGAACATGGCGAGCAACTGACGCGCGGCGGGGAGGACCACCCCCTCACCCATGACGACATACTTGCCGCAATCGAGACCGGCGGTCAGCTGATCTGCCATCCCGCAGCCATGTTCCGGCGCGACATCGTGCTCGCGGTCGGCGGCTATCACTCCGCTTTCCGCCACTGCGAGGACCTCGACCTCTGGCTGCGGCTCGCCAGCGTCACCCGGATGGGCAATATCCCCGAGCGGCTCGTAAGATATCGGCGCTATCCGGGACAGGTTTCGTCCCGCCATGCGACCGAACAGCAGATCGGCACCGCCATAGCCCGTTTGGCCTGGCAGGAGCGGCAGGCCGGGCACGGCGATCCCACCGCCCTGCTCGATCGGTTGCCTTCGATCGACGATCTCGATGCCCTGTTCGATCGCCCCGGCACCGCGCGGGCGGTTCGTGAGCAGGTCGCCCTGGGCCTGCTCTATTCCGCCGCCGCGCTGCGCGACGAGGGTTTCGAACTGCTGATGACCCACTTGCGCGAGGGCGGCCGGCGCGAGGGCATGTGGCGCACGGTGGCAAGGCTGGTGCGCTTCGGTGAGCCGATGCGGGCGCTGCGCCTTGCTGCGACGCTCACCAGGACAATGGCGACATGAAAACGGCGACGCCTACCTCATCCGGGCCCGAAAGCGGACGTGGCAGCGGAAGCGTGAAATCGGCAGCGTTATGGGCCGCCGCGAGCCAGTATTCGCAGTTCGCACTTCAGTTCATCACTTCGGTTCTGGTCTCCCGGTTTTTCCTGAAACCCGAAGAAATCGGCATGTTTTCCGTCGCACTGGCGACGGCGATGATCCTTTCGGTGATCCAGGATTTCGGCCTGACGCGCTATCTCGGCCGCCATCCGACCGCCGACGACGAGACGGTCCGACATTGCACCGTGATTGCAGTGGCCTTCTCGTTCCTGCTGGCCGCGCTGATCCTTGCGCTCGCATGGCCGGTTGCACGCTTCTATGGCGAGCCGCGACTGTTCCCCATTCTCGCGCTGATTGCCGCGTCGTACCTGCTCAATCCGTGGAGTGTGGTGCCGGTGGCCTTGCTGTCACGCCGGCTCGACTTTCGGGGGACGTTTCTCGTCAACGCGTCCGGTGCGTTCGCCAGCAGCGGCTGCGCGCTGACGCTTGCCGCACTTGGCTTTTCGGCGGAATCGCTGGCTTGGGCGATGATCGCGCAGGCAGCCGTCCGCGCGGTCATGGCGCAGATCCTGCGGCCGACCCGGCCCGGGCTGGGCCTCAATCCCGCGCGCCTGAAGGAAATCATCTCGTTCGGCTCGGGCAGCGCGCTGCTCTACCTTTCGGGCGGGATCGGGATGCGCACGCCGGACCTCATCGTCGGCCGCTTACAGGGCATGGCCGCGACCGGGCTGTTCAGCCGAGGCGTGGCGCTGGCATCGCAGCTCCATTACCTCGTCGCCGGCGCGGTCGGCTCGATCTACTATCCCACGTTCGCGCGGCTGCGTGACGAAGGGCGCGAACTGGGCCCTTACTACGAGCGGGTGGTGGCCGCGCATGGCGCCATCGTCTGGCCGGCCATGGCCCTGCTGGCCGTGCTGTCTCAGCCGGTGATCCTGCTGCTCTATGGCCCCGGCTGGGCGGGCGCCGCGCCGCTGCTGGCCTATGTCGCCATTGCCGAGTGCTGTTTCGTTGCCCTGCCCCTGCACATGGATCTGCCGATCCTGCTTGGGCACTTGCGCCGCCTGTTCTGGTTCAACCTTGCCGATACCGCGCTTTCGGTGGGCACGCTGATGGCCGGCGCGGCCATCGGGGTGGAAGCGGCGGCGGCCTCGCGCATCGTCTATGGCCTTGGCTGGCTGTGCATCTACGCCGGTTGGATGCAAAGGCTGGTCGGCTTCAGTTGGCGAGCGATACTGCGCACGTATGCGGCCAGTCTGAGTGTTGCATTGGTGACCGCCCTGCCCGCGCTTTGGGCGGTCACGTTCTGGCGAAGCCCGGCCACGCTTGGCTTCACCGGGCTGGTCGCGAGCGGCGCGCTGGGCGGGATTGCCTGGGTTCTGGCGATCGCTCTCCTGCGCCATCCCGCGCGCGCCGATCTGGCCGGAATGGCGCTCCATCTCATCCATCCGGTCATGTCCCGAATTCCCGCCTTCAAGCGACGGCAAAACGTGGTGAATTCGCCCGACTCGTGATATCATCGCTACCCGACAACAATCCGACGAAGCTCAAGCTTCGCGGGGAGGATGACATGATTGGCGGCGCACTTGCGCTGACGCTTTTGGTCGCCACACCGGCGATCTCAGGCGCCGCGTCCTCACCTGTAACGCCCGTGCCCGAAGTTCCCGGGACAATGGCGGACGACGACGATTCAACTGGCCAGACTCTCCGGACCGGAACCGATCGCGATGAGCGAATGACCGTGGCCGTCGCGGTGCAGGGGCAAGGGCCCTACCACTTCATGATCGACACCGGATCGCAGCAAACCGTGGTTTCGAGCGCGCTGGCCACTACTCTTGGGCTCACGTTGGGTCCGGCAGTGACGGTGGTGGGCATGGCAGGCTCCAGCGACGTAGCCACCGCGCGGTTGGAAACCTTCGCCATCGGCAACCGTGCCTTCCATGACCTGACCGTCCCGCTGCTGGAAGGGCAGAACATCGGCGCGGACGGCATCGTCGGTACTGACAGCCTGCAAGGCCAGCGCGTCACCCTGGACTTCGATCAGGGCACCATCGCGATCGCCCCGGCCCAGGAGACGCAGAACAACGGCTATGAGATCGTCGTCCACGCCCGCAAGCGCCTGGGCCGCCTCATCATGACCAATGCCATGATCGACGGCATCCGCGCCGATGTCGTCATCGACACCGGAGCGACCAGCGCGGTGGGCAACCTTGCCTTGCAGAAGGCCATGAGCAAGCAATTGGTGGGCACCGTCCGCCTTTCCAGCGTGACCGGAGAAGAGCTGGCCGCCGAACTGGTGATCGCCCACCGGCTCAAGATCGAGGATCTTTCGCTGACCAACGTGTCGATCGCCTTCGCCGATTCGCCGGCATTCAAGGAACTGGGGCTTGAGCGACGGCCGGCGATCTTCCTCGGCATGCGCGAATTGCGCGTGTTCAAGCGCATTGCCATCGATTTCTCGACCCGCAAGGTCCTGTTCGACCTGCCGGCCAACGTCGAACGACCTGACGATTTCCTGAGAAAGATTGCCTCCCGCGACCTTCGCACTAAATAGCGCGGATGCCGCCAGACACTTCCGTTAACTCCCCCGCCGCCCGCCATGATGGCTGGCGCACCCTCTTGCGCTTCATGCCGTACCTCTGGCCTGTCGGGAATCCGGCGTTGCGCTGGCGGATCGTCTGGGCCTGCCTGTTCATCCTGCTGTCCACCGCGACGCAGCTCGCCCTGCCCTATCTGATGAAATGGGCGGTCGACCTCATGGGCGCGACCGGCCCGAAGCTGGTGCAACTGGCGATGCTGACCGTGCTCGGCTATTCGGCCGGGCGCCTGTTGCAGGCGATCTTCGACAACGTGCGCAACATCGTGTTCGAGCGCGTGGGGCAGGACGCGACACGCGAACTGGCGGAGAACGTCTTCGCCCAGCTCCACCGCCTGTCGCTGCGCTTCCACCTCGCCCGCCGCACCGGCGAAGTGACCAAGACCATCGAACGCGGAACCAAGAGCATCGATACGATGCTCTACTTCATGCTGTTCAACATCGCGCCCACCATTCTGCAACTCGTGGCCGTCGCAGTGATCTTCTACGTGAATTTCGGGCCCGGCCTCGTCATCGCCACCGCAGTCGCCATCGCGGCCTATATCTGGGTGACGCGCACGATTACCGAATGGCGCACCAAGCTGCGCGAACAGATGAACCGGCTGGACGGGCAAGCGCTCGCCCGCGCGGTGGATTCCCTGCTCAATTACGAGACGGTGAAGTATTTCTCGGCGGAGCACCGCGAGGAAGCCCGCTATGCGCAGGCCACCCGCGCTTATGCCGAGGCGGCGGTGAAGAGCGAGAACTCGCTTGGCCTGCTCAACATCGCACAGGGCGTGGTGGTGAACCTGCTGATGGCAGGCGCCCTCGCCTATACGGTCTGGCAATGGTACCGAGGACAGGCAACCGCTGGCGAACTCGTCTTCGTGCAGACCTACCTGACCCAGCTGTTCCGCCCGCTCGACATGCTCGGCATGGTCTATCGCACGATCCGGCAGGGCCTGATCGACATGGCGGAGATGTTCCGCCTGCTCGACGAGCCGCAGGAAGTTTCGGACAAGCCCGGCGCCCCGGCACTGGTGATCCATCGCCCCTCGATCACGTTCGAAAACGTCGTGTTTGGCTACGAGCCCGATCGCGGCATCCTCAAGGGCCTGTCGTTCGACGTGCCCGCCGGACAGAACTTCGCCATCGTCGGCCCCTCCGGCGCGGGCAAGTCGACCATCGCGCGGCTGCTGTTCCGTTTCTACGATCCGCAGCAGGGCCGCATCCTGATCGACGGGCAGGACATCGCCGAAGTCTCGCAGGCCAGCCTGCGCGCCGCCATCGGCATCGTTCCGCAGGATTCGGTACTGTTCAACGACACCATCGGCTACAACATCGCCTATGGCCGCGACGATGCGACGCAGGAAGATGTCGAGAATGCCGCGCGCGGCGCTGCGCTGTTGGGGCTGATCGACCGCCTGCCGCAGGGCTACGACACTGAAGTCGGCGAGCGCGGCCTCAAGCTCTCGGGCGGCGAGAAGCAGCGCGTGGCCATCGCGCGTACCCTCGTGAAGAACCCGCCGATCCTGCTGCTGGACGAAGCCACCTCGGCGCTCGACACGCGGACGGAGCAGGACATCCTTGCGACGCTCCACCGCGTGTCGGAAAACCGCACCAGCCTGTCCATCGCCCACCGCCTGTCGACGATTGCCGATGCGGACCGGATTCTCGTGCTGAACGACGGGCAACTGGCCGAGAGCGGTACCCATGCGCAATTGCTGCGGCTCGACGGGCTCTACGCCGAAATGTGGGCGCGTCAGGCCGCCGAAGCGGAGGCGATGATCGAAGCGGCCGAGTGATCGGCGTGAGGGAATTGATTTAATTCGCTTCTGCCGGGGAGCTGACCTGGAGCATTTTCTAATCAGGTCGGACCACCTGATGACTCGGAAAATGCGACAAACCAAAAGTTTAGAGCGGTTGATCCGATGCAGTCGGATCAACCGCTCTTCTCCAGCGGCATGGCCGTAAAGGAAGCTCCTCTTCGCCCCGCCCGCTTCATCATCGAAGGCGGGGTTCGCCAGCCGGAAATCCGGATACCGGCACGCAAGTTCTGGTTTGGGCCGGTGTTCCTGTGTTTCTGGCTGACGCTGTGGACGTCCGGCGGCATCGCGGCGATCACCTCGCTGCTTGTTTCCCCTGAGCCCTTCCTTGTGGTCTGGCTCATTTTCTGGGCCTTGGGCTGGATCTTCGAAGCCGCTTCGATCCTCTGGCAATTCACCGGCTCGGAAGTGATCCGCGTGGATTCCGGGCGTCTTGTCCATGACTGGCGGATGTTCGGCTTCAGCCGGGAACGCGCCTATCCAATCAGCCAGTTGCGCCACATGAGGATCAATCGCGGGATGCCATTCGCCTTCAATTTCAATCGAGGACTGGGCGGTCCGCTGTTGTCCCGACGCGCGGGATGCATATCGTTCGACTACGGCGCGTCCACCATCCGCATGGGGCAGAGCATCGATGAGGCCGAGGGACGCCTGATCATCGAGCGACTGGCCCCGCTGCTGCCCGAAGGCACCGTGGACCGCTGATCCACGGCGCGCTTTCTCACTTCACCACATCAGCCTCGTGCCAGACCACAGCCTGCGCTGCCTTCATGCAGTTTTCGGCCGTATCCCACGAAAGCGAGGGCGAGCCGTAGAGCCGCCAGCCCTGCTCCAACGCCTCGGACACGCGCTCGCAAAAGGCGCGGTCATCCGCTCCGGTGAGCAGGCGGTAGATCGGGCGGTCTTCGGGCGTCTGGTACATGCGGTTTCGGGTCCTCTCTTGATGCGCGGCAGGCCTTGCGGCGGATCACTCTGGATTGCCGCGGGCCTTCGGCCCTCGCAATGACGAAGTGATGGAAGGAAAGGCAGTTCTGACGAAATTGTAATCCCGCTCGTCATTGCGGCAAACGGTACGACGACGCAATCCATGGCTTATGAGGCGCGACTTCCAGCCTGCCGTCTACATCATGGCGAACAGCCGCAACGGCACGATTTATGTCGGCGTCACATCAGACTTGCCAAAGCGGGCATGGGAACATCGCGAAGGCCTGATCGACGGCTTCACCAAGCGCTACGCCTGCAAACTGCTCGTCGCGTTCGAAGTGCATTCGACAATGGAACACGCCATCACGCGCGAGAAGCAGCTCAAAGCGGGATCGCGCCGAAAGAAACTCGCTCTGATCGAAGCCATGAACCCCCAATGGCGGGATCTGTTCGACGATATCGCCCGCTGACTAACGACAGAGCGTCGTCCACCCTCCCTTTCGTCATTGCGAGGGCCGAAGGCCCGCGGCAATCCAGAGCGACCTAGACCGACAGCAACTGTCACCCACCCGGATAACGCTCGAATTCCGGAACGCCGGTCGTATCCGTCATCCACGAAATGCGCTCCGCCACCTGAATATGCGCGCCAGGCGGCAGCGCCTCCGGATCGTCGAGCGTAGCGATCTGGATGTCGACCAGACCCGGAAGATATGCCTCGTTCGTGTACCACAGCCCCGTGCCGCAGCGCGGGCAGAAATGCCGCATGGCCGAGCCGCTGGAGTTGTACACCGCCACCTCGCCGCGCAGGGCTTCGAAGTCCGACGACTTGAACGCAGCCCATGCCACCACCGGCGCACCGGCGGACTTGCGGCAGTCTCCGCAGTGGCAGAACGCGGCGTGGAGCGGTTCACCCTCGACGCGGTAGCGCACGTCGCCGCACTGGCATCCACCTTCGAGCTTCATGACGATTCTCCCTATCTAAAGCGAAGCTAACCGATCGTAGGGAACATTCAAGGAACAAAAAAGGGCGCGGAGTTTCCCCCGCGCCCTTTGTCTGCCGCCGAAGCTTCCGCTTACAGGATATACTTCGAAAGATCCGCGTTGCCCGCCAGGCCTTCCAGCCTGTCGCGCACATAGGCCTCGTCGATCGTCACGGTCTCGCCCTTGCGGTCCTCTGCCTCGAAGCTGAGTTCCTCAAGCAGCTTTTCCATCACCGTCTGGAGACGGCGGGCGCCGATGTTCTCGACGCTCTCGTTCACCAGCGCGGCGATGCGGGCGATCTCGCTGACCGCGCCCGGCGTGATCTCCACCGCAACTTCCTCGGTGGCGAGCAGCGCCTTGTACTGCGTGACCAGATTCGCGCGCGTTTCCGAAAGGATGCGCACGAAGTCCTTCTCGGTCAGCGCCTTCAGCTCGACCCGGATCGGCAGGCGGCCCTGAAGTTCGGGCAGCATGTCACTCGGCTTGGCAACGTGGAACGCGCCCGAGGCGATGAAGAGCACGTGGTCGGTCTTCATCGGCCCGTACTTGGTGGCCACGGTCGTGCCCTCGATCAGCGGCAGCAGGTCGCGCTGCACGCCTTCGCGGCTTACCGAGCCGCCGCGCACGTCCGAGACGGCGATCTTGTCGATCTCGTCGAGGAAGACGATGCCGTTGGTCTCTGCATTCGCCAGCGCGGTGCGGGCGACATCGTCCTGATCCATGCGCTTTTCCGACTCTTCGTCGACCAGCTTGTCCCAGGCGTCGGGCACTTTCATCTTGCGACGCGTGAGCTTCTGGCCGCCGAAGGCCTTGCCCATGATATCCGACAGATTGATCATGCCGACCGATCCGCCCATGCCGGGGATCTCCATCGGCGCCGAGGGCGTATCCTCTACCTCGATCTCGACTTCGGTCTCGTTCATCGCGTTTTCGGTGATGCGCTGGTGGAACGAGGCGCGCGTCGCTTCCGAGGCATTTTCGCCAACAAGCGCATTGAGCAGGCGCTCCATCGCTGCCTTACTGGCCGCCTCGCGCACCGAATCACGGCGGCGTTCCTTCTCCAGCCGGATCGCTTCCTCAACGAGGTCGCGCGCGATCTGCTCCACGTCGCGGCCGACGTAGCCGACTTCGGTGAACTTGGTGGCTTCCACCTTCACGAAAGGCGCATCGGCCAGCTTGGCAAGGCGGCGGCTGATCTCGGTCTTGCCGCAGCCCGTCGGGCCGATCATGAGGATGTTCTTGGGCGTCACCTCGTCGCGCAGTTCAAGCGACAGGCGCTGGCGGCGCCAACGGTTGCGCAATGCAACGGCGACGGCCTTCTTGGCCTCGCTCTGGCCGACGATATGCTCGTCGAGCGCGCGGACGATGGCCTTGGGGGTCAGGTTGTCTTTCATGATGTCCCGAAAACTCAGATGGTCTCGACCGTGACACGGTCGTTGGTGAAGACGCAGATATCGGCGGCGACGGCCATGGCGCGGCGGGCGATCCGCTCGGCGTCCTCCTCGTATTCGTCCAGCGCGCGCGCGGCGGCCAGCGCATAGTTGCCGCCCGAGCCGATCGCGGTGATCCCGCCCTCAGGCTCCAGCACATCGCCATTGCCGGTGAGGACCAGCAGGGTCTCCTCGTCGGCGACGATCATCAGGGCTTCGAGATTGCGCAGGAACTTGTCGGTCCGCCAGTCCTTCGCTAGTTCGACGGCGGCGCGCATCAGTTGGCCGCGATGCTGTTCAAGCTTGCGCTCCAGCCGCTCGAAAAGCGTGAAGGCGTCGGCCGTGGCGCCTGCGAAACCGGCGATGACGCTGCCACCCTCGCCGATGCGGCGCACCTTGCGCGCATTGGGCTTCATGACCGTGTTGCCCATGGAGACCTGTCCGTCACCGGCAATGACGGTCTTGCCGCCCTTTTTCACGCCGATGATGGTTGTTCCGTGCCACTGGATCAGGCCGTGGCTCGCCCCGCTATTGTCCATGGGGGCGGATATATGGTGGCGCGCCCCGCGTTCAAGCGGTCGGGCGCTGTCCGCAAACGAAAATGCCCGCGGAATCGCCGTGCGACCCCGCGGGCATTTCAAGTCGATCCCCATAAAGGACCGCTACGGAATCAGCTGCCGTTCGGGCCCGGGCCCTGGGGCTGCTGCGGGCCGCCCATGCCGGCGGCACCGACCGTGCCGATATTGCCGAACAGATCTTCGAGCAGGCCGCGATGACGGCCGAGCGTGGGCGTCTTGTCGCCATCGGGGCTGATCCGCGCCACGTCTTCCATACCGGCCTTGTCGACGCCGAGGACATTGCCCGCCGCATCGAAGCGGACGCGCAGGATCGTTTCCTGCGCGGTGCGCGGACGGCCGAACGGCGGCGTCTTCACCAGTTGCGAGACGTAATAGTAGTCCTTCTCGCCGAACTGGCTCACGAAAGTCGGGCGGCCAAGGGTTTTTTCCACAGACTGCCGGTTGTCGATCCCCGGAGAGACCGAATCGAGCAGCGTCTGGTCGATCAGGTAACCGCGATGGTCCCTGATGGACGTGCAGCCCCCCGTCAGCGCCGCAAGCGCCAGAACGACACCTGCCGCCTTGGCTTTACGGCGAGAGCCGTGACCAGAACCGCGCATTTTCCCACTCCAATTCACGGGGCCGGTCCGCTCCGGCCATTGCCTGCCGGTGCGAGAGCCATATATCGACCCGAAATAACGGTACCGAGCCTTAGGGCCCAGCGGCTTGTCGCGCAATGGGCGTTGGGGCAGCTTGATTGAATTGCCCATGAACGATGCCTGCAAGCACAAGCGGGCGACGAGGGGCGCGAGGAAAGGCCCGAATATAGTGACGCTGCTCTCCCGCCTGATCGGCAAACGCCCCGATGCAACGCAAGTGCGCCGCGATGCCGTTCGCCCGCTGTGGCACCGCGTGGTCGAGATTGCCCGCGAAAAACCGTGGTATGCGGAATATGGCGTGGCCGATTCCGTCGGCGGCCGTTTTGACGCGGTGACGCTGGTGCTGGCGATCGTCATCCTGCGCATGGAGCGGGACGACGACCTGATCGATCCCGCCGCGCGCCTGACCGAGCTGTTCGTCAGCGACATGGACGGACAGCTTCGCCAGTCCGGCGTGGGCGATCTGGTGGTCGGCAAGCACATGGGCAAGCTGATGAGCGCGCTCGGCGGCCGAATCGGTGCGCTGCGCGAAGCGTTTCCCGAAGGCGATGCCGCACTGGCCCAAGTGCTGGAACGCAATGTAACCCTGCGCGAGGGCGCCGATGCTGCCGTGCTGGTGGCTCCGATCAAGGCGCTTGCCGCCGGGATCGACGCGCTTTCGGCCGAAGACCTGCTTGCCGCAAGGATCCCAAGATGAGCGAACACCACCCCACTCCCGCCGAATTCACCCCCGAATTCTCCCGCCGTCTCGATATCCGACAGGCCGAAGGCAAGGACGCCCACCTCGAAGCGAGCGAAGCCGAGCGCGACGCGCTGTCGCAGCGTTTCGGCCTTGTCCGGATCGACAGTCTTTCGGCCGATCTCGAACTCACCCGCAAGGATCGCAAGGTTGAGGCGCGCGGCACTATCCGCGCCGAATTCATCCAGTCCTGCGCGGTCTCGGCCGAGGATCTGAACGTCTCGGTAAACGAGCCGTTGTTCTTCCGCTTCGTCCCTGAGGCGAACGGCCACACCCCTGACGAGGAAATCGAACTCGACGCCAGCGATTGCGACGAGATCGAATATGCCGGCTCGCATATCGACCTTGGCGAAGCCGTGGCGCAGAGCCTCGCGCTCGCCATCGATCCGTTCCTCACCGGCCCCGATGCCGACGCCGCGCGCAAGGCGGCCGGGATCGGCACGCCCGAGGACAGCGGACCTTTCGCCGCGCTCAAGGCGCTGAAGCGGGACGACTGATCCAGGGCCCACCAGGTAGGTGCGGGGCCGAGAGGTTGCCAAGAAGCGGGGCCCCCGCCTTCGCGGGGACGACGGGTGTGCAAGACTGACGGCTCATGCCCGAATGAATTCGCAGTCGAATGACCGCGCCGCTTCAGGGGCATAGCTGCCGCGCCCGATATCCCGGCCCGCCATCAGCCTCGCCGCCGCGAAGGCGGGGCCCCGCTCCCTTTAAACCTCTCGGTCCGGAAACGAAATCGGCCCTACCTACCTGCCAATTGGGTACCCCGCCTAAGCACTTGAAGAAAACCTCGATTGCATTGAAAAGGAAGAGGCTGGGGTACCTTGGAGGTTCGCATGCGCGCTGACAGACTTTTCTTTCTCGTGCCGTCCTTGCTGCTCATCTCCGCTGCCGCCCAAGGGCAACCGGCCCCGCCGCATCCGGCGCAAGTTCAGCATCCCCCCGCCCCTCCGCCAGTGGGTGAGATCATCATCTACCGGGATCGCAATTTCAGCGGCCCGGCCGTCAGCATCCGGCAGGACAAGCCGAATCTCGGCCTCAAGTGGACGGTCGGTTCGGCGCGGGTACGCGGCGGCACCTGGGAACTGTGCGAACGGCCGAACCATCAAGGCGCCTGCCTCACGCTGTCCGCCGACAACGGCAACCTCGGGCAACGCCGGGTGCAGAGCGTAGTGGGAACCCGCGCGAACGCATGGCGCGAGCTTGGCGGCGCCGATATCACCCGCACCGGCTCGTCCCGCACGGTCATCCGCGCGCGCGGCTATCCAAGGCTCTGGGCGGTCCGTCTCTGCGCCGGCCAGAGCCCGGTCCGGTTCAGCGGCGCGCGGGCCTTCTTCACGAATGGCCGGTACGAGGCGCTCAAGGTGCCTCCCCAGCTTGCCGGCAATGCTTGCACGGGAGCGCTGGCCTTCGCGGCGCGGCGGAACCTGTCTTATGTGGAAGTGACGGCGTCCACCGCGAATGTCACGGCCCGGGCGCATATCCGGCTGGAAGGCCGCTGAGGCCGCCTCTCTGGGTGAGGCGGCCGGCCATGTCGTTTCAGGTCACGTCCATCGCATAGCCCGCCGCACGGACGGTGCGGATCGGGTCGGTGTCGTTGGCGCGGTTGATCGCCTTGCGCAGGCGGCGGATGTGAACGTCCACCGTGCGCTCGTCGATGTCCGAGTCCATGCCCCAGACGCCGTCGAGGATCTGCTGGCGAGAGACGACGCGGTTCGGGCGTTCCATGAAATAGCGCAGCAGGCGGAACTCGGTAGGACCAAGGTGCAGCGCCTCGCCGCCGCGGCGAACGCGGTGGCTGGTGACATCAAGTTCGATATCGCCCCACTGGAGCACGCTGCCCGCCAGTGACGGTCGTGCGCGGCGCAGCAGCGCCTCGATACGGGCAAGCAGTTCGCGCGGGGAAAACGGCTTGGTCACATAATCGTCCGCGCCGGTCTTGAAGCCGCGGATCATGTCCTCTTCCTCACCGCGCGCGGTGAGCATAAGGATCGGGATCTGCGCAGTTTCCTTGTCCTTGCGGAGCTGGCGGCAGACTTCGATGCCGGGCACGTGCTCGATCATCCAGTCGAGGATGATCGCGTCAGGGTGCTGTTCCTGCACCATCAGCAGCGCTTCCTCGCCATCGCCGGTGCTGCGCACCTGATAGCCTTCGGCGCTGAGGTTCCAGGTGAGCAGTTCGCAAAGCGCGCGGTCGTCCTCGACCACCAGTACGGATGGGTTCACGGCAGGTCCCTCGTATCGTCGGTCTGGCTCTCGCGCTCGGCATAGTATTCGCCGGTGGCGGCGTAATAGACCATCTCGGCCACGTTAGTGGCATGGTCGCCGATGCGCTCAAGGTTGCGGGCGATGAACAGCAATTGCGCGGCGCTGGTGATCGTTGCCGGGTTTTCCATCATGTGGGTCAGCAGCGAGCGGAACAGCGTGTTGTAGAACTGGTCCAGCTTGGCATCGCGGCGGATCACTTCCTGCGCCAGCGCGGCATCGCGCGAACCGTAGGCGTTGAGCACGTCGCGGACCATGCTTTCGGCAATCTCCGCCATCATCGGCACCAGCGAGATCGGCTCGATCTTGCCGCGTCCTTCGACGGCGTTGACGCGCTTGGCGATGTTCTTGGCATAGTCGCCGATGCGCTCGATCACGCCGGAGATCTTGAGCGCGGCGATCACGTCGCGCAGATCGTCTGCCATCGGCGCGCGCAAGGCGATCGTGCGCACGGCAAGACGGTCCACTTCGGCTTCCAGCGCATCGAGGCGGGCGTCGGCGGCGACGACTTGCGCGGCCAGATCCTCGTCATGCTGGGTCAGCGCGATGATCGCATCGCGGATCGCGACTTCGGCGAGGCCGCCCATTTCGGCAACGAGGCCGCGAAGCTGCCCGATCTCGCTGTCGAAGGCCTTTACGGTGTGGTCAACCATGGATCTTGTCCTGTTCCCTGTCTTCGCCGTCAGCCGTAGCGACCGGTGATGTAGTCCTTGGTCTTCTCTTCACGCGGGGTGGTGAAGATCTGACTCGTGTCCCCGTATTCCACCAGGTTGCCGAGGTGGAAGAACGCCGTGCGCTGCGAAACGCGGGCCGCCTGCTGCATCGAGTGGGTGACGATGACGATGGCGTAAGTGTCCTTCAGCTCATCGATCAGTTCCTCGATACGCGCGGTGGCGATCGGGTCGAGCGCGGAGCACGGCTCGTCCATCAGGATCACTTCGGGGCTGACGGCAATGGCGCGGGCGATGCACAGGCGCTGCTGCTGGCCGCCCGACAGCGCGGTGCCGGGTTCTTGCAGGCGGTCCTTCACTTCATCCCACAGGCCCGCCTTGGCGAGCGAGCTTTCGACGATCCCGTCCATGTCCGCCTTCGACGGGGCAAGTCCGTGGATGCGCGGGCCGTAAGCGACGTTCTCGTAGATCGACTTCGGGAACGGGTTCGGCTTCTGGAACACCATGCCGACGCGGGCGCGCAGGGCCACCGGGTCCATCGTCGGCGCGTAGATATCCTCGCCGTCGAGCAGGATCTCGCCGGTGACGCGGGCGTCGGCGATGGTGTCGTTCATGCGGTTGAGCGAGCGCAGGAAGGTCGACTTGCCGCAGCCCGACGGGCCGATGAAAGCGGTGACGATGCCGTTGTCGATAGCGATCGAAACGTCATTGATGGCCTTCTTGGCCCCGTAATAGACGTCGACGTTGCGGGCGGTGAGTTTGGTTTCGGTCATGTCCCTACCAGCGAACTTCGAACTTGTTTCGAAGGTAAATAGCCAGGCCGTTCATCGCCAGCAGGAAGACCAGCAGGACGATGATGGCCGCGGAAGTGTTCCGGATGAAACCGGAATTGATCTCGTCGGACCACAGGAAGATCTGCATCGGCAGCACGCTGGCCGGATCGGTGATCCCGCCCGGCGGGGTGACGACGAAGGCGCGCATGCCGATCATCAGCAGCGGCGCGGTCTCGCCCAGCGCGCGGGCCATGCCGATGATGGTGCCGGTAAGGATACCCGGCAGCGCCAGCGGCAGGACATGGTGGAACACCGTCTGCACCTTGCTGGCGCCCACCGCCAGCGCGGCGTCGCGGATCGAGGGCGGCACCGCCTTGATGGCATTGCGGCCGGAAATGACGATGACCGGCATCGTCATCAGCGCCAGCGTCAACCCGCCGACCAGCGGCGAACTGCGCGGCATGCCGATCGTGTTGATGAACACCGCAAGACCAAGCAGACCGAAGATGATCGACGGCACGGCGGCAAGGTTGTTGATCGACACCTCGATCCACTCGATCCAGCGGGCGCGCGGGGCGAACTCCTCCAGATAAACGGCGGCCAGCACGCCCATCGGGAACGAGAGCAGCAGCGTGACGAGCATCGTCAGCAGCGAGCCCTTGGTCGCGCCCCAGACACCGGCGACGCTGGGGTCGGTGGAATCCGAGCCGGTAAGGAAGGTCCAGCTCAGCCCGCTGAGGCCGTTCTTGAGCATGATGACCAGCAGC
This sequence comes from Novosphingobium sp. BL-S-33, assembly GCF_056857025.1. NCBI lineage: Bacteria > Pseudomonadati > Pseudomonadota > Alphaproteobacteria > Sphingomonadales > Sphingomonadaceae > Novosphingobium > Novosphingobium sp. BL-S-33. The sequence goes on from NZ_CM166474.1 coordinate 317,362, forward strand.
AGCGCCAGGAAGGCAAGGCTGAGGGCGATCGCGCCAAGGCCGATCAGCTTGAAGCGGCGTTCGGCGGCGTTGCGGCGGGCAATGCGCCGCGCGGCCTCCGGCGTTTGCCAGCGTGCGTTACTCATAAGCTTCCCGGAAGCGCTTCACGACCCTGAGGGCAATGATGTTGAGGACGAGGGTAACGATGAACAGCACCAGACCCAGCGCGAAGGCGGAGAGCGTCTTGGGGCTGTTGAACTCCTGATCGCCGGTCAGCATCTGGACGATCTGATAGGTGACCGTGGTCATCGAGGCGAAGGGGTTCAGCGAAAGATTGGCGGCGGCACCCGCGGCCATGACCACGATCATGGTCTCGCCGATGGCGCGGCTGATTGCCAGCATCACGCCAGCGACGATGCCGGGCAGTGCGGCGGGCAGCAGCACTTTCTTGATCGTTTCCGACTTGGTGGCGCCCAGCGCCAGCGAACCGTCGCTCATCGCGCGGGGCACGGCGGCAAGCGCGTCGTCCGCCATCGAGGAGACGAAGGGAATGATCATCACGCCCATCACCACACCGGCGGCCAGCGCACTCTCGGTCGAGGGGTTGGCCATGCCGATCGCGGCGGCGAAATCGCGGAAGATCGGCGCCACGGTGAGCGCGGCGAAGTAGCCATAGACCACCGTCGGGATGCCCGCGAGGATCTCCAGCATCGGCTTCAGCCACTTGCGCACGTTGGACGTGGCATATTGCGTGAGATAGATCGCGCTCATCAGGCCGAGCGGGATGGCAACGATCATCGCGATGATCGCACCGATATAGATCGTGCCCCAGAACAGCGGCACCGCGCCGAAGCTGTCCTGAAGGTTGGCGCCGCGCGCATTGCCGGGCGCCCAGTGGGTGCCGGTGAGGAACGTGATCGGCGAGACGTCCTTGAAGAACAGCCCGGCCTCGAACACCAGCGAGCCGACGATGCCGAACGTCGTCAGGATCGCCATCAGCGAGGCCAGCAGCAGCACCACCATGACCGCGCGCTCGACCCGGCTGCGCGCCGGGAAATTGGCGCGGACCTTGGTGAAAGCCCAGCCGCCGCCCGCGAAGGCGACGATCAGCACCAGCACCGCGCCGATCAGGCCGAAGCGCTGGTGTGCGGCGCGGACCGGTTCGGACAGGGACTGCGACAGCGGGTTGAACGCCGCCTGCCCCGGATTGTCGGCCAGTGCCTTGGCTTCCGCGAGAATGGAGGCGCGGCTCATCGAATCGGCCGGGAGCTGCGCGGCGGCAGGATCGGCCATGACCGCGCCATCGACGAGGCCCGGCATGATCGCCATCCACGCGCCCCAGGCGATCAGCGCCGGAACGAGAATCCACAGCAGCACGTGCCAGCCGTGGTAAACCGGCATCGATTGCAGCGAGCCGCGCCCTGTGTGAAGCAGCCGGGCCCGGCCCCGTGCGGCAAACCAGCCGACGAGACCGAGGCCGAGAACGGCCAGAAGCACTCCAGTGAGTATCATGAGGCCGTTCCGGCGCCTTTCCTGTCGTGCGGGATTACTTGAGGTCCGCGGGGTTGAGCGGGGTCATGTTGGCGACGATGGCCGCGCTCTTGGTGCGCACGTCCTCGGGCGAGATCACCATGCCCTTCGGCTTCAGGTAGCCGTCCGGACCCCAGGCCTTGGTCCACTCGGTGATGTAGCCCTGAAGGCCCTTGATCGGGGCGAGGTGCTGCTTCTTGATGTAGATGAACAGCGGACGCGCACCCGGATAGGTGAAGTTCGCGATCGTGTCGTAGGTCGGCTCGATGCCCGACATCGGGATGCCGCGGATGGTCTTGGCGTTCTCTTCCAGGAACGAGTAGCCGAAGATGCCGATCGCCTTGGGATTCTGCGAGATCTTCTGGACGATCAGGTTGTCGTTCTCACCGGCGTCGACATAGGGACCATCCTCGCGGATGTCGTGGCAGGCCGCCTCGAACTTGTCCTTGTCGGTGTCCTTGAGCGCGACCATCGCGGGATCGGTCTTGCAGCCGGCTTCAAGGATCAGTTCCTTCAGCGCGTCACGCGTGCCCGAAGTCGAGGGCGGACCGTAGACGAGGATCGGCTCGTTCGGGAGCGACGGGTTCACGTCCTTCCAGGTCTTGGCGGTGTTGGGCTTGCCGAACGGATTGGCGGCCAGCGCCTTGTAGATGTCCGTGGGCGTGAGCTTCATGCCCGGGCCGTTCTGCGATTCGGCGAAGGCGATGCCGTCGATGCCGACCTGGACTTCGACGATGTCGGTCACGCCGTTCTTCTGGCACTCGTCATATTCGGACTTCTTCATCCGGCGCGAGGCGTTTTCGATATCGGGGTGCTGGGCGCCGACGCCGGCGCAGAACAGCTTCATGCCCGCGCCCGTGCCGGTCGATTCGATGACCGGCGACTTGCCGCCGGCCTTGGCGAACTGCTCAGCAACCGCCGTGGCGAAGGGATAGACGGTCGAGGAACCGACCGCGCGCACGAAGTCGCGCGAGCCGGACGAGGAGCCGCCCGAACCGCCGCAACCGGCAAGAGCCATGGCGGAGGCCGCAACGATGAGGAAGGTCTTAGTGGAACGCATGATGTCACCCCTTGGGCTTCAAGTGTGGCTTGCCCACTATTGGGCTACAATGACACTTCCATGACAAAAAAGTGACATTGTTCTCGGCTCGACGAAATTGCTGGAAAACCGGGCGTTTTTCCCGGGGTCTGTCAGAATAAATACGGCCGGTGGAACGGCTGTCCGGCGATTGCGATGGCCCCCGAGGGGGCGGCACGCCGAACGCGCCCGCCCCGAAGGAAGCTCAGAAATCGAACTGGGCGCGCATGCCGAACGAATCGACCCCGTAGTCGCTGTCCGTCCCGTTCACGAGCACGGGCGAATCCTTCACCCAGATATGACCGTAATTGAGGATGAAGCGCACATAGTCGGTCGGGATCCACAGCGCCGAGATCCCGGCGGTCTGTTCGCGGCCGCCAACGATCCCGGCGTCGTTCAGGTTCAGCCAGTCGTACCGGACATTGAGCTGCACGGCGCCCAGTCCGCCCTTGTCGAAGCCGTCATGCGGACGGATCCGCTCGAAGACACCGGCCTTGTAGGGGGTGTCGTCATGCGTGAGCATATAGCCGACTTCCGCGTAACCGCCGTTGAAGGTGGGATCGGCAAAGCCGACGCGGCGCACTTTCTGCCAGTAGGTTTCGCTCGTCGCATGGAACCGGCCCTTGATCCACGCGGCTTCGAGCCCGAGGCCGAGTTCGTTGCGCGCATCGCTGACCGGGGCGCTGAGCAGCCGCAAGTCGGTGGTGTGGATGAACGGACGGCTCTGGTACGTCACCGAAGGAATCGAATCGTTGAGCGTGCGCCAGTGGACCGAACCGCCCAGGTGGAGCGTGCCGCCCGCAACTTGCGGCATCGCCACGACGCGGCCGTCCATGCTCCAGGACTTGTCGTAATCGTTGTTGAGCGAATTGGGATCGTCGCTGAACACGCCGCCCTGCACCAGCACGGTCTTGCCGAGGTACTGGGCATTGAGGCCCACCCGGCGCTCGAAGCCGAAGGCGCCGACGAAGCTGGCCCGTTCCATGAAACTGGTGAACAGGTCCGAGGTCATGTCCTCCAGCCCGGTGTTGGGCTTCTGGTTGCCGAGCGCCAAGGTGACGTTCTTGCCCGCCTTGTAGGTCAGGTACATGTCATTGATGACGACGCTGGAATTGGCGAGATCGACCTCGAAGCGGTAGCCGAAGCCGCCCGGCATCGTGCCGTCGAAGCCGAGATAGGCGCGGCGCAGTTCGGTGCTGACGCCCAGATGGTTGCTCGCGGCCGGGTCCAGCCCCGAAGGCGCGTTGACCGCCCCGACATCGACCTGAAGACGGCCGCGCGGCTTGAAGCTCCAGCCGTTGTCGCTGCGGAATTCCGGCGCGCCCTTCCAGACGACCTGGATCGGCGACTGGCTCGATGACGGATTTCCTGCCGGCGCGGGCGGCGTGGCGCTGGCGGCCTTGGCGGCGGTTTCCTTTGCGGCGGCGGCCACGCTGGCCGATTCGGCCGCGCTCTGCTCTGCATTGCGGGCCGCCTGCGTGGCGGCATCGGCGCGCGCATTGGCGGCGCCGAGCTGGCCTTCGAGCGTTTCGATCCGGCCTTCCATCGCCTTCATCTGCGCCCGCATGGCGGCAAGCTCACGCTGGATTTCGGCTGAATCCTGCGCGTGAGCGGGCGAAGGAATCGCCCAGCCCATCGCGACAGCTATCGCAAGCGTAGAAATTGTCCCGCTTTTCTGCACCTGCGGCATCCTTTCGTGAACCTTGAATTGCACTTTCCCGACGCTCGTATGACGAAGAGATTACAGTTCAATGACACTGGCTTGATGACAGGGGAGGACAGCCGGCAAAACCGGTGCCTTTGGAAATTTCTGAAACGCCCGAATGGATAGATCACTGTCACATGACAGGCATGAGTTCGCCCATACCCCCACAAGCCCCGTTTCGGTGAAACGAGTGCCGCAAAGGCCAGAATGAAGGACGGAATGTGCATGGCAGCGCCTGACCCGGCGCCCGGACAGGCAAACGCGGCGGCCCCGTGGCCGCCGCGCGGAAATCAGCCCGCGTTTTCCTCGCGCCGAAGCGGCAGCATGAGCGAGGCGACAGTGCCCTGACCAGGGCGGCTGTCGATGTCGAAGCGGCCGCGATGGCGCTCGACGATATGCTTGACGATCGAGAGGCCCAGCCCGGTGCCGCCCACGGCGCGGCTGCGGCTGGCGTCGGCGCGGTAGAAGCGCTCGGTCACGCGCGGCAGGTGCTCCGGCGAGATGCCCTCGCCCTCGTCGGTTACGGTCACGAGCACCCAGCCGGTGCTGGTGGCCTCCAGCGCGACATCGACCTTGCCGCCCTGCGTGCCGTACTTGAGCGAGTTGTCGATCAGGTTGCGCAGAACTTGCGCCAGTTGCCCCCGGTCGCCCGTGACCACGGCGGTTTCGCAATTGGCGTGGACCATGACATTCGATCCCGGCTTCGATTCGCCCGCCATTTCCTGCGCCAGCGCCACCATCTCGATGCGGTCGGAGGGCACTTCATGCTTCACCGCCTCGATCCGCGAGAGGCTCATGAGGTCCAGGATCAGCGCCTGCATGCGGTGCGCCTCATGCCGGATGGTGTCGAGGAAGCGGTTGCGCAGGGCCTCGTCGCCGCCCGCCTTGGGGTTCATCAGCGTCTCGACATAGCCGAGCACGTTGGCCAGCGGCGTGCGCAGTTCATGGCTGGCATTGGCGACGAAATCGGCATGCGACTTGGCGACGCTGACCCGCTCCGACAGATCGTAGAGGCTCACCAGCCGGTCGGTGGGAGAAACCGCGCGGCAATCGACTTCCCAGACGCTGCCGCCGGTCGAAAGCCCGGTAACGCGGGCAATGCCGCCGCCCTCGCTGAGGATCGCGGCCACCGCGCGCGGTTCGCGAATGGCGATGCGCACGTCCTGCCCGACGATATGCGCGCCCAGCAGGGCCTTGGCCGCGCTGTTGGCGAAGCGGACTTGCCCGCGCGAGACCATCATTGCCGGGGTCTGGAGATGTTCGAGGAGCTGGACGCCGTCACCGGCCATGAATTTCGCCTTCATTATCGCTGACCCACTTCCATGCCCGCGTCCAAAGACAGGACAAAGACGCACCGGCAACGAACTTGCGGAAAATTGCGTCCGAAACGGCCCCCGATAAGGTATGCACACTGTTGTCGTGTTCAATCCGTGCAAACGAGGTTGAGGTTTCGCCCGCTCTCGCCTAGCACTTCGCACGCAGTCCATGCTATGCTGCAACCGCGAAGAACAGACGTCCTGCCTGACACCCCGATCGTGACATCCTGACCTCAATCCCAGGATCGACGCAATCACATGGCCGACCCCTTTTCGACACGGTGCGCATAGCTGGAATGCGGGAGGAGGAGCCCGCCGGTCTCCGGCGGAAATGACCGTAAAGGTGAACAACCTTCAGAAGGTGGACCGCGCTCAGTGACCAATTCCATTTCGGCCCAATTCACGTCAGACCGTCTGCTCCTGTTCGGCGCCACGGGCGATCTTTCGCGCCGCATGCTGCTTCCCTCGCTCTGTGCCCTTGATGCGGAGGGTCTGCTGGACCCGAAGATCGAGATCATCGGCACGGCCCGTTCGGATCACGACGATCAGGAATTCCGCAACTTCGCGCGGCAATCGGTGGAGCAGTTCCTGCCTGCCGACCGGCGCGGCGGCATGGCGCGGTTCCTCAACCGGCTGTCCTACCAGACGCTGGACGCCAACCAGATGGACGGCTTCAACGCGCTGGCGGCCAAAGTCGGCCAGCCGCAGGACGGCCTCTCGATCTTCCTCTCCACCGCGCCCAGCCTGTTCGAGCCGACCATTCGCGGCCTTCAGGCCAGCGGTCTGGCGGGTGACAATGTGCGCATCGGGCTGGAAAAGCCGCTCGGCGTGGACCTTGCCTCCAGCAAGATCATCAACGACGCCGTCGCCCGGGCCTTCCCCGAAGACCGGATCTTCCGCATCGATCACTATCTGGGCAAGGAAACCGTCCAGAACCTGCTGGCGCTGCGCTTCGCCAACCTGATGTTCGAGCCGCTGTGGAATGCCGCGCATATCGATCACGTGCAGATCACCGTGGCCGAGACCGTCGGCCTTGAATCGCGCGTGGCCTACTATGACGACTCCGGCGCGCTGCGCGACATGGTGCAGAACCACATGCTCCAGCTGCTCGCGCTCGTCGCGATGGAGCCGCCGGTCAGCTACGACGCCACCAGCGTGCGCGACGAGAAGGTCAAGATCCTGCGCTCCCTGCGCAAGGTCGCGGTGAACGAGACCGTCACCGGCCAGTACCGCGCGGGCGCCATCGGCGGCCAGGCCGTGCCCGGCTACGACGACGAACTCGGCAAGGATTCGAACACCGAGACCTTCGTCGCGATCAAGGCGCATATCGATAACTGGCGCTGGCAGGGCGTGCCCTTCTACTTGCGCACCGGCAAGCGCCTGCCCAAGCGCACGACCGAGATCGTCGTGCAGTTCCGCGATGTGCCGCACTCGATCTTCCACGGTCGCGGCGCGCGCACGGTGCCCAACCGCCTCGTCATCGGCATCCAGCCGAGCGAGAACATCACCCTTTCGCTGATGGCCAAGGTGCCGGGTCTCGATCGCAACGGCTTCGGCCTGCGCTCGATCCCGCTCGACATCTCGATGCCCGACGCTTTCGCCGGCCCGCAGCGTCGCATCGCTTACGAGCGCCTGCTGCTGGACCTGATCGAGGGCGAGCAGACGCTGTTCGTTCGCCGTGACGAAGTGGAAGCGCAGTGGGAGTGGATCGACGCGATCCGCGCGGAGTGGGAGGAACAGGCGCAGGAGCCGAAGACCTACACCGCCGGAAGCTGGGGCCCCTCCGCCGCCATCGCCCTCGCCGAGCGCGACGGCGTGACGTGGCACGAGTAAGGCAGGCCTGACGGGCATGAGCGCACCACGCACCCTATATTCGGGAGTGCGTGGGCGGTCTCCCGTGTGCGGCGCCTTGTCCGGCTCCGTGTCCGGCATCAGGGCCGCCCTTGTGGGCGGTTCCGTAAAAGGTCGGCCCGAATTCCCCGCAAACCGGTGGAAGATAGACATTGACACCGGTTACCAAAATGCCTTCAAGCCTCGCACGGGAAGACCTGTTGCGACGGCTTCGGAAGGCTGAGACAAAAAGACAGACGGAAAGTGCAGGAGTAACCCCATGAGCAACCTCAGCCCGGTGGTCGCCCGCGTGACAGATCGCATTATCGAGCGATCGAAGCCCAGCCGCGCACGCTATCTCGCCATGGTCGACCGCGAAGCCGGCCGCCATTCGGACCGCTCGTTCCTTTCGTGCTCCAACCTTGCGCATGGCTTTGCCGCCAGCGGTGAGGACAAGCCCGCCATTGCCACCGGCAAGGCGATCAACGTCGGCATCGTCACTGCCTATAACGACATGCTTTCGGCGCATCAGCCCTATGGCCGCTATCCGGAACAGATGAAGCTCTATGCCCGCGAAGTGGGCGCGACGGCACAGGTCGCGGGCGGCGTGCCCGCCATGTGCGACGGCGTGACGCAAGGCTTCGACGGCATGGAACTGTCACTGTTCAGCCGCGACACCATTGCGCTGTCCACCGCCGTCTCGCTGAGCCACGCGATGTATGACGGCATGACCTTGCTGGGCATTTGCGACAAGATCGTGCCCGGCCTCGTCATGGGCGCGCTGCGCTTCGGCCACCTGCCCGCCGTGTTCATCCCCTCGGGCCCGATGCCCAGCGGCATCTCCAACAAGGAGAAGCAGAAGGTCCGCCAGCTCTATGCAGAGGGCAAGGTGGGGCGTGAGGAACTGCTGGCCAGCGAAAGCGCCAGCTATCACTCGGCCGGCACCTGCACCTTCTACGGCACCGCCAACTCCAACCAGATGATGATGGAGATGATGGGCCTGCATATCCCGGGCGCCGCTTTCGTGCCGCCGAACACGCCGCTGCGTCAGGCCGTGACCCGCGCCGCTGTCCACCGCGTGACCGAAATGACCCGCAAGGGCGACGACTTCCGCCCGATGGCGCATGTCGTGGACGAGAAGGCGATCGTGAACGCCATCGTCGGCCTGCTGGCCACCGGTGGATCGACCAACCACGCAATCCACCTGCCCGCCATGGCCCGCAGCGCCGGGATCGTGATCGACTGGGAAGACTTCGACGAGCTTTCGGGCGCCGTGCCGCTGATCACGCGCGTCTATCCCAACGGTTCGGGCGACGTGAACCACTTCCATGCCGCCGGCGGCATGGGCTGGGTGGTCCGCGAACTGCTCGACGCAGGTCTGGCGCATGAGGACATCCTCACTGTCTCCAAGGACGGCATGCGCGCCTATGCCACCGAGCCGACGCTCAATGACGGCGAACTCACGTGGAAGCCCGCCCCCGCCGTCAGCGGGGACGACGCCATGCTGAGCACGGTGGCAAAGCCTTTCCTGCCCGACGGCGGCATGCGCCTTGTCTCCGGCAACGTCGGCCGCGCCACCTTCAAGACGAGTGCGGTCGATCAGGGGCGCTGGACCATCGAGGCGCCCTGCCGCGTGTTCGAGACGCAGGAAGCCGTCATCAACGCCTTCAAGGCGGGCGAGCTTGACCGCGATGTCGTGGTGGTCGTGCGCCATCAGGGCCCACGCGCCAACGGCATGCCGGAGCTGCACAAGCTGACCCCGCCGCTGGGCGTGCTGCAGGATCGCGGCTTCAAGGTGGCACTCGTCACCGACGGCCGCATGTCGGGCGCTTCGGGCAAAGTCCCGGCGGCGATCCACGTCACCCCGGAAGCGCTGGCGGACGGCCCCATCGCCTATCTTCAGGACGGCGACGTGGTGCGTCTCTGCGCGGTCGACGGCACGCTTTCGACCACGGCCGACCTTTCCGGCCGCAGTCCCGCCCCGCTTCCCGCTCCGGCGGAAGGCATGGGCCGCGAACTCTTCGCGATGTTCCGCATGAATGCGGGCGGCGCCGAACAGGGTGGTTCATCGATGCTGGAGGTTGCCGGGCTATGACCAAGGGAAAGAGCACCGAACTCGTTGCCGTCGATATCGGCGGCACCCACGCCCGCTTCGCGCTGGCCTCGGTGGACGAGCATGGCCAGATCACGCTGGACGAGCAGGTAACGCTTCACACCAGCGACCACGGCAGCTTCCAGCTTGCCTGGCAGGCCTTCCGGGAGCGCAATGGCGGAACCCTGCCCCCGGCAGTCTCGATCGCGATTGCCGGGCCGGTCGGCGGCGAGGTGATCCGCTTCACCAACAACCCGTGGATCATTCGCCCCGCGCTGATCAATGAGATGTTGGGCGTAGAGCGCTACACCGTCGTCAACGATTTTGCGGCGGTCGCCTACGCCGTGGCGCTCGCGCCGGAAGACCAGTTCCTGCACCTTGCGGGCCCGGACGTGCCGCTGCCGGCCGCCGGCACGATCAGCGTGCTCGGGCCCGGCACCGGGCTTGGCGTCGCGCATCTGTGGCGCAGCGGCCAGCCGCGCAGCCAGGGCGGTTACTACCATGTGCAGGCCACCGAGGGCGGCCATGTCGACTATGCCCCGCTCGACCTGATCGAGGACGGCATTCTCGCGCGCCTGCGCAAGCGGCACAACCGCGTCTCGGTGGAGCGCGTCGTCTCCGGCCCGGCCATCGTCGATATCTACCAGGCGCTGGCCGCCATGGAGGGCCGTGCGGTGCACGATCTGACCGACGTGGCGATCTGGCAGGCGGGCACCAGCCATCAGGACAGCCTGGCCGTGGCCGCCGTGGACCGCTTCTGTCTCTCTCTGGGCAGCGCGGCGGGCGACTATGCGCTGGCGCATGGTGCCGTCGGCGTCGTCATTGCCGGCGGCCTTGGCTACCGCATTCGCGAAACCATTCTTTCCTCGGGCTTTTCGGAGCGCTTCCGCGCCAAGGGGCGGTTCGCCTCGATGATGGCGCAGATCCCCGTCAAGCTCATCACCCATCCGCAGCCCGGCCTGTTCGGCGCGGCTGCCGCCTACGTCAGGGAACACGCCGAATGACCACCCAGATCAATTCCATGTCCGCCGCGGTCGAGAAGGTCATGCGCCTTGCCCCGGTGATCCCGGTGCTGGTGATCGAGGATATCGAACACGCCCTGCCGATCGCCGAAGCGCTGGTCGCGGGCGGCCTGCCCGCCCTCGAAGTGACGCTGCGCACCGAATGCGCGATCGAAGCGATCAAGGTGATGAAGCAGGTTCCGGGCGCCGTGGTCGGCGCGGGCACGGTGCTCTCGCCCGACGACCTCAAGCGTTCGATCGACGCGGGCGCCGAGTTCATCGTCTCGCCCGGCCTCACCCCGCTGCTGGCCGAAGCCGCCTACAAGGCGCAGGTTCCCTTCCTGCCCGGCACCGCCAATGCCAGCGACGTGATGTTCGCGCTGGAATGCGGGTTCGAACGGCTGAAGTTCTTCCCCGCCATGGCGGCAGGCGGCCCCCCGGCGCTCAAGGCGATCTCGGCCCCGCTGTTCAAGGCGAAGTTCTGCCCGACCGGCGGCGTCACGCCGGAGAATGCGCCGGAATGGCTGGCGCTGGATTCGGTGCTCTGCGTGGGCGGAAGCTGGATGGTCCCCAAGGGCAAGCCGGACGTCGCCAAGATCGAGGCAGCGGCCCGCGCCGCAGCGGGGCTTGCACGATGACTGCGCTGGCGCTGACCACCGTCGAGGACCTCGACGCCCGGCTCCAGGAGCTTCACGTCCTCACGGCTCAGACGCCGCTCTATAACCCGGTCTTCCAGCTGGGCCTCGAACTGTCGAGGAAGCTGGAAACCGGCGAGATGAGCCTCGACCAGATCGAGGCTCTCGTCGCCGAGATGGACTGCGAGGGCCTGCGCGCCCGCGCCGCCCGTCTCGACCGGCTGCTCGCCCCGGTGGGCCTTGCCGACAACGACGCCCGTATCGATGCGGCGGCGGATGCGGCCAGCAAGGGCGATGACTTCACGGCTTTCGCAGTGCGCTGGCAGCGCCCCGCCGCGCATGTCGTGTTCACCGCGCATCCCACGTTCCTGCTGTCCTCGGCCCAGACCGAGGCGGTGACCCATTCCGCCTCCAATGGCGATTTCAGTGTCGCCTCGGTCTGCGTGGCCTCGCCGGAACGCGACCACGTCACGCTCGATTACGAGCACGATAAGGCCCTCGAAGCGATCGCGCGCGGCCAGAAGGCCCGCGACCGCATCAATGCCCGCCTGTTCGACATTGCCGCCGCCCGCTGGCCCAAGCGCTGGAAAAGCCTGCACCCGATGCCGGTGCGCTTCGCCTCGTGGGTGGGTTACGACATGGACGGCCGCACCGATATCGGCTGGTCCACTTCGATCCGCTACCGCTTGCAGGAAAAGGCCCAGCGCCTTGCCAGCTATGCGAACATGCTCGCCCAGGCCGCGCCGCAGATCTCCGCACGGCTCGCCCGCGCCGGTGCGCTGGCTGCCGAGATGGCGGCGCATTTTGCCGAGGACCTGTCCTCGCCCGAAGCGCTGTCGCATGCGGCCAATGCCCTTACCGCCGAGCATCCGGACAAGCTGACCAGCCTCGAAAGCGTGATCGACGATCTCGAGAACGAGGCGCGCCACGCCGATCAGGAGCAGGCCCGCGCGCTTCTCGTCGCCGCTGCCGCCATGCGCGCGGACGGCCTTGGCATGGGCTGGATTCACTTCCGCGTGAACTCCTCGCAGCTCCAGAACGCGATCCGCCTGCGCATCGACCCGCAGGGCAAGCTGAACCTCGCCAGCCAGGCCGCGCTGGTCCGCATGCGCGAGCTGCTGGCCGAAGTCACGCCGCTCCGCTCCAACTTCGCCGCCCTCGCCATCGAGAATTCCACCGCCGTACGCCAGTTCCTGGCCATGGCGCAGATCCTCGCGCATGTGGACGCCGACGCCCCGATCCGCATGCTGGTGGCCGAGTGCGAGGAGCCGACCACGATCCTTGCCGCGCTCTATTTCGCGCGGATGTTCGGGATCGACGAGAAGGTGGACGTCTCGCCGCTGTTCGAGACCGAGAGTGCGCTCGAACACGGCGGCCGCTTCCTCGACGCTGTGCTGGCCGAGCCTGCCTACCGCGAATATGCCCACAAGCGCGGCCGCGTCTCGATCCAGACCGGCTTCTCGGATGCAGGCCGCTTCGTCGGGCAGATCCCCGCCGCGCTCGCCATCGAGCGTTTGCAGGGCCGCCTGTCCGAAGCGATGGTCGCCAATGGGCTGACCGACGTTTCGGCGCTGATCTTCAACACTCACGGCGAATCGATGGGCCGCGGCGCGCATCCGTCCAGCCTGAAGGACCGGTTCGACTGGCCGATGTCGCCCTGGTCCCGCCGCCGCTTCCTGCGCGCCGGGATCCGGCTGGAGCCTGAAGTCTCGTTCCAGGGCGGCGACGGCTACCTCTGGTTCGGATCGGACGAACTGGCGCTCGCCACGCTCACCCGCATGGCCGAAATGCCGCTGTGGGGCGCGGACGCCGATGCGCCGACCGACCTGTTCTATCGCCGCACCGACCTCAGCCTGGACTTCTACCGCGCCATCCGTGCCGTCCAGCACGAGCACCTCGAAAGCTCGACCTACAGCCGTGCGATCACCGCTTTCGGGCTGGGCCTGCTGAACGATACCGGCAGCCGCAAGTCGCGCCGTCAGTCGGACCTCAGCGCCGACCGTTCGATGAGCCTGCGCCAGATCCGCGCGATCCCGCACAATGCCATCCTCCAGCAGCTTGGTTACCCGGTGAACGTGATCGCCGGCATCGGCACCGCGTCCGATGGCAACCGCGAGGAAATCGCCGCGCTCCTGCGCGAAAGCGAGCGCGGGCAGCAGTTGATGCGGATGGCCCGCGCCGCCGATGCGCTGGGCTCGATCAAGACGGTGGCGGCTTATGGCGAGTTATTCAACTCGGCCTACTGGGCCAGCCGCCCCTATCGCGGCGACGAGCAGCATATCGCCGATGCCTGCCTGAAGCTGGCCGAATACCTCACCAAGGATGACCGGACGGGCGTGTTCCGCCGCCTCGCCTCGCGCCTGCGGGTCGATGCGATGAAGCTGCACTTCCTGCTCGACCTGCTGCCGAACGAGGAACCGCTGCCGGACCGCGAGCATACCCGCCGCAGCCTCGGCGTGCTGCAATCGCTGCGCATCGCCTTGTTCAAGCACATGTTCCTGCGCGTGGTCATGGTGCCGCCGTTCAGCCGCGCCAACGACATCAGCCGCGATGACGTGTTGGAGATGTTCTTCACCCTGCGCGTCGAGGACGGCCTCGCCCAGCTGCGCCGCGCGTTCCCGACGAGCTTTCCCTCGATCGACGACTTCACGGTCGACACGCCGAGCGACTACCCGGATTCGAGCGCGACCGGCTACACCCGGATCCACCGCGAGTTCATCGATCCAATCGCGCGGTGTTATGCGCTGTCACTGCGGATCACCACGGCGCTGGCAAACGAGTTCGGCGCGCACGGGTGATCCGCACCGTTTCCCGCATGGCGATAGTCATGCGGGAAACGGTGGTGCGCTTCGCCTCGGCGGAACCGCGATTCTCATGCGTCTCCTCCGCGAAGGCGGGGGCCCCGCTTTTCTTTGCGACGTCGCGCGAAGGAAGCGGGAGGACGGGTTACGGGTGCACCGTGAAGCTCACTCCACTCATCCGCCCCTCCAACCCCACTCTTCTCCCTCCCCCGCTCATCCTGAGCTTGTCGAAGGATGGCAGCCTCGCGCCACGCCCGCAGGGGGCTTCGACAAGCTCAGCCTGAGCGGGATTGGAGAAAAGGCCGGGATAGACCCGATGGCCGCCCGGCAAAAACGGAGGGTCAACCGCTCTATTGCCGCCCAAGCGTGACGTGCATTGCAAGTTCCGTGGCAGTCGATTCCACCACACGATATCCAAGGGCAGGAAGATCCAGCCCCTCGAACATCGCCTCGCCCTGTCCGAGCAGGACGGGCGAAATCGCGAAATGCAGTTCGTCGATCAGCCCCGCCGCCAGATATTGGCGAACCGTCGAAATGCCCCCGCCGATCTTCACATCAAGCCCGCCCGCAGCAGCCCGGGCACGCTCAAGTGCCTCGTGGATCCCTTCCGTAACGAAGTGGAACGTGGTGCCGCCCTCCATGACGATCGGATCGCGGGCATGGTGCGTCAGGATGAACGTCGGCGCGTGGTAGGGCGGATTATCCCCCCACCAGCCCTTCCAATCGAAGTCCCGCCATGCCCCGCGCTCGGGGCCGAACATGTTCCGGCCAAGGATGAAGGCGCCGAAGCCGTCCATCGAACGCTGGGCAAACGCCTCGTCCACGCCCTCAGAGCCGCCCTCTCCGCCGATCATGGTCTTGAAGAATTTGGTTCCGACCAACCAGCCGTGGAGTTCCTGCCCCCGCTTGCCCAGCGGATCCTGAAGACTCTGCTCAGGCCCCGCACCGAATCCATCAAGGGACAGGGAAAACCCTGCCGCTCTGACACGCCCCGTCATCCACCCCTCCTTGCAACGCGCCTGCCGGCCGTTACGCCATCAGCCCCATCAGTGCGGAAATCTCGCACGTGGCGAAGCCTACCGTACTATCGGAAATGCCGTAAGGAATCAGCAGTCGCTCGCCCACTTTCAGCACGCCGCAGGTGTAGACCACGTTGGGCACATAGCCCGAACGGTCCGCATTCTCGGCGGTCAGTACCGGTTCCACGGTGCGGGCGAGGACTTTCGAAGGGTCCTTGAGATCGAGTAGCGCGCAGCCGAGCGCATACTTGCGCATGGCGCCAACCCCGTGGGTGAACAGCAGCCAGCCATGCTCGGTCCGGACCGGGCTGCCGCAATTGCCGATCTGGATGAACTCCCAAGGATATTCGGGCTCCATCAGCAGCTCGCCCTCGTCGTCCCAGTTCTCCAGCACGTCGGACTTGAGGAGATAGAGGTTCATGCCGTCCTGGCGGCCGACCATCACGTACTTTCCGTCGATCTTCTCCGGAAACAGCGCCATGCCCTTGTTGCGCCCGGCGCGGCCGTGGATCGGCTCCAGCTCGAACGCACGGAAATCGCGCGTGCGCAGCAGTTCGGAGCGAATCGAGCTGCCCGAATAGGCCGTATAGGTGCCGATCCACTCGTAATCGCCGTCGCCATGGTCGAAACGGACAAGGCGCAAGTCTTCCAGCCCGCCGCGCTGCTGTTCGGTGATCGGGAAGATCACCGTGTTGGACAGGCTCGATTCGGGATGGCGATGGACGAAGACGTTGGTGTCCTCGGCATCGATCTGCTCCTCGTCGTCGAGTTCCACCGATGTCGCGAAGGAGGCCTGCGGCCAGAGGCTGAACGTGCCGTCTTCCTCGGCAATGCCTTCGCGGAAGGCGATCGAGCTGATGTGCCCTTCCCCCACCGCGCGCAGGCTCATGATGAAACGCACCGAGCCGTCCTGCATGCCCGACTGGTCGGGCGCGGGCACGATCGAGGGGTTCATCAGCGCCGCCGCCGCGAATGTGTATTCGTGGCAGAAATAGGCCCCGATCAGCCGCTGGCGCGCCTCGGAAAAGCGCGAGGGATCGAGATCGAGATTCGCCGCCACTTCGGCGAAGCGTTCGGCGAAGATGTTCTCGGTCTGCCAGTGGCGCTCCTTGAAGTCGCGCAGCACGCGCTCGTATTCGGCATCGGCGCGCTCTTCGGTGAGCGCGGCGATATCCTCCACGAGGTTCATCGCCCGCGTACTGGGCGCGTTTTTCGCCTGCCACCCGAGGTGGAACGGTCGGAGCACCACGCGCGACGGATCGGCGTGGAGACGCGTTTCGAAAATATGCAGCGGTTCAGACCAGGCTGTCTCGGGCCGGTTCAAGCCAACCTCCTCCGGATGCCAGCGGACCCGTTGATGCCAATGGGCCCAACTCGGCGAGTTCCGCCATAGCATAGTGTGAAAGTTGGAAAGCGAGAACGGATTCCGCACCGCAATTGCCGTTTACCCCACGCGGGGTCACGCCGTCGCGGCAGCGCCCGGACACGAGATCGGCCAGAACCACCCCGCGATCGTTGCCGCCGAAGAACCAGCGCCACGCCGCCAGGGCATGTTCGCGCCAGAACGCGCCGTGCGTGGCGCGCCATGCAGTGCGCGATGCCTCGATGGCGGCTTGTGCTTCCAGCGGCTGCTGGTCGAACGGCAAGTAGCTGTAGGGCTTGTGGAAACTCTCGGAACCGATGGGCCGGAACTGCCCCCGCGCCGAGACCTGCTGGTGGCAGATCCATTCGAGCGTGGCGAGCCCGTCGCCGATCCAGTCCTCGCGGCCCAGAGCCATGCCGGCCTCGATCAGAGCCTGCGGCAGGCGCGGGTTGTCATAGCCGAGCACGGCTTCGAACCAGGCCCAGTCGGGACGGCGGCCATGGCCGAGCAGCTTCATCAGGAAATCGCCGCCCGACTCCACCCGCGCGCGCGCGGCGGCATGAGAGGGATCGCGCCGCAGCACCGCGCAGGCGCCGAGCATGGCAAAGGCCACCGCGCGCGGCGATCCGGCCTCGTCCACCGCGCCCAGCGCCTGTTCGAACAAGTCGAGCGCCCATTCGCCCAGCGAGTGGTCCGGCACGCATTCGCGCGTCTGGCCCAGCGCCCAGAGCGCGCGGCCGTTGGAATCCTCCGATCCCTCGTCCTCGCACCATGACCGGTCATAGCGCATGAAGTTGCGGAAACGGCCGAGATCCGCGTTCCAGGCATATTGCACGAAGCCCGCATAGGCGAGGCTCCACTTCATCCGCTCCGCGGCGGGAAGGCCCTCTGCCACGTTCATCAGCATCAGCGCGCGGGCGTTGTCGTCCAGGCAATAGCCATGGCGGCGGTCCGGCACCACGCCGATGCTGTGCTGGAGCATGCCGGTGGCGTCGCTCATCGCGAACACCGCAGAGAGCCCCGGCGTGGCCGTAACCGGCGACATGACGGGGCGCGGCGCGCGGGCATGGGCAATCAGCCGCGCCGAGCTTTCCGCGAAACGCGGCCAGATCATCTCGCGTCCGCGCGCCCAGGCGCGGCGCTGCATGGCGGCAAGCTCCTCCTCATCGCCGAGCAGCGCGGTAACCGCATCAGCAATGGCGGTGCTGGATCCCGGCTCGATCAGCATGCCCACGCTGTTTCCGAGCAGTTCGCGGGCGTGGACATAGGGGGTGGAAACCAGCGCCTTGCCCAGCGCCACCGCATAGCTCAGCGTGCCCGAAGTGGATTGCTGGAGCCCCGGATAGGGCGTCATGTAGATATCGCAGGCCTCCAACTGGTCGAGCAGTTCACTCGTTTCCAGAAAGCGGTTGTCCCAGGCGATGTGCTCGGAAACACCGAGTTCGGCGGCCAGCGCCTCCAGCTGCTCGCGATAGGCCTCGCCCTCAATCGCCACCAGATTGGGGTGCGTGGCCCCGACGATCCGGTAAAGCACTTCGGGATGCTCGGCGACGATGGCCGGAAGCGCGGCGATGGCATGTTCCAGCCCCTTGTCGGGGCAAAGCAGGCCGAAACTCATCAGCACCTTGCGACCGGTGAGGCCAAGTTGCGCCTTGAAATGCTCCTGACGGCCGAACGGCCGGTCCGGCGCGCCATGCTCGATAACCTCGATCACCCCGGCCGGCACGTTGTATTCGCGCTGGAGCAGGTCCCGCGAATAGCGCGACATAACCATGATCCGCGAGGCGCGCGCAGCCAGATGCTCAAGGATCACGCGCTGGTGAGCAGTGGGTGCCAGCAACACGGTGTGCAGTGTCACGATCAGCGGCGCGGCCAGCCGGTCGACGAAATGGCACACCATCTCGCCATCCTCGCCGCCGAAGATGCCATATTCGTGCTGGAGCCAGACCGCATCCACGCCGCTCTCGTTGATCTGCCGCGCGGCGCGGGCATAATCCTCGGGATCGTTGCAGGCGATGGTGCCGGCGATGCCCTGATAGGCGAGCGGATGCGCCGGATCGTCCAGCGCATGAACATCCACCGTGATTTCCGGATGATGATCGCGCAATTGCTCGAAAATATCGGTGGTGAAGGTAGCGATACCGCACTTGCGAGGGGAAAAATTGCCGACGAGGGCAATATGCGCAGGTTCCACCCGCTTGTCGGCTTCGGTTTCGTTGGCGGCGTCAAAAATCGAACGCACTTTATCCGAACCCGATTTCCAACCGGGTTCGCCATCACGGGACAACCAGTTCATGCGCGCTCCTTGGGGGGGCAGGAGGGTGATCGAGTCCTCAAAGCGCGAGCATGGCACGAGTTTCCCGCTGCACTGCAAAAAAAGTGCAATGACGAGCCGAAGCGGTGCCGGACGGCGATCTGCCGAGCGGGAATGACATGTTTCGACCGCGCCATCGCCGGGGCGCGAAACACGGCGCCGCTATCGATTGGCCGCTCCGAGCGCGCGATTCGGAGCTATGCCCGGCAGGAACAGGGCAATGACCGGGAGAGACAAGAGATGAACGAGAGCCCAAGTGCCGCGCCAAGTGCTGCCGTGGCCGCCCTCATCGACCGTGAGGCGATCCGCGCCTGCCTCGCCCGCCTGGCGCGCGGCGAGGACCGACGCGATGCCGCGCTGATCGAGGGCTGCTGGTGGAGCGACGCCACATTCGATTACGGCGTCTACAAGGGGGACTTTCCCGCCTATCTGGCCTGGGTCGTCCCCGGCGCCGATGCCATCCGCAACACCCAGCACGTGCTGGGCCAGAGCCATATCGAACTCGGCAGCGAAGTGGCGCGGGTGGAGACGCACGTGATCTCCTATCACCGTATCGACATGGGTTCCGGAGCCGAAAAATCCGGCGAACGCGATACCTGCATCGGCGGGCGTTATCTCGACCGTTTTGAGAAACGCGACGGCGAATGGCGCATCGCCGCGCGCACCATGCTCTATGACTGGGAGCAGGACTGGGGCAGCGCGGCCGACTGGTCGACCGGGGTGATGGGCTATCCCTTCCACGCCGCGCACTTCGGCGGCACCGCGAAAGGCGATTTCAGCGAGGCTTTCTTCGCATGAGCGCACCTCTCGCCGGAAAAGTCGCCGTCATCACCGGCGCCAGCCGCGGCATCGGCAAGGGCATCGCGCTCGTGCTCGCCGAGCAAGGCGCCACCGTCTACGTCACCGGCCGCAGCGTGCAGGAGGGCGATTATTACCTGCCCGGCACCGTAGGCGAGACCGCCGCACAATGCACCGAACGCGGACAGGCGAGCGGAGGAAAGGGCATCGCCGTCGCCTGCGATCATGCCGACGACAAGGCCGTGGCCATGCTGTTCGAGCGGGTTGCCGTGGAACAGGGCCGGCTCGACATCCTTGTCAACAATGCCTTCCAGCTTTCCGACGACCTGCTGGAGCCCAAGGGTTTCTGGGAAAAACCGCTCTCGAACCTCGAAATGTGGGACGTGGGCGTCAGGTCCAACTTCGTCGCCGCCTGGCACGCGGCCGGGATCATGGCCCCGCAGGGTTCGGGGCTGATCGTCGCGATCTCCGGCTATACCGGCGTGACCTATACCTACGGCACCGTGTTCGGCACGTCCAAGTCGGCGGTGGACCGCATGTCGCGCGACATGGCGATCGAGCTGGAGCCGCACGGCGTCGCCTCGATCTGCCTGTGGCAGGGGCTTACGCTCACCGAAAAGGCGAAGGACAACCTTGCCAAAATGGCGGGCAAGATGACCGGTTCGATCACCGGGCAGGCGGGCAGCTCGGTCGAGCATCCGGGCCGCGTGATCGCCGCCATGGCCGCCGATCCGGCCATCATGGAGCGCAGCGGTGCCACCTACATCACCGCCGAACTCGCCCGCGAATATGGCGTGACCGACGTGGACGGACGCGAAATCGAATCCATGCGCGCAAAGCGCGGCAGCCCGCTCTGGGGCCCAATCCGGGAGAATGACTATCATGGCCACTGAAGGCACGACCACTGACCGTAACGCGCGGATCGACCTGCTGCTGGACAAGCAGGACATCCGCGAATGCCTCGAACGCTTCTCGCGCGGGATGGACCGGTTCGACCGGGACACCTACCTCTCCGCCTTCTGGGACGATGCCGAAATGGCGGCCGGACCGTTCGTCGGCTCCGCGTCCGCCTGCTGGGACTGGGCGGTGCCGATGCATGAGGCCGGGCAGATCCTGACCCATCACGCCCTGCTTCAGTCGAACATCGACGTGGATGGCGATACCGCGCATTCGGAGACTTACTACCAGTTCGTCGGCCGCAACCGCGACGAAAGCATCTGGATCGCCGGCGGCCGCTATGTCGACCGGCTGGAGCGCCGCGGCGGCGAGTGGCGCATCGCCTTGCGCACCAATGTAATCGAATGGTGCCACCAGCCGGTGCCGCTGCCCGTGCCATTCGCGGACGTATCCGACATCGCACTCAACGGCGTCACTGCGCGGTCGAACGAGGATCCCAGCTACCAGCGTCCGCTGGTCAATCGGAGGGCGCCGACCAACCTCTGATCCCGCGCCCAATTACGTATAGACAAAAAAGCGCATCAAGGCCCCGCGCGCCATGGACTTGGCCCGGGGCCTTTCCTATGTCTGGCTCACGCGAAACAACAGGACCGACGGGAAACGATGCCCTCCGCCCCCCAATCTCACGCGAATCCGGACCAGACGCTCTTCCGCCTGCTCGCCGCCACTGTCGGCGCCGACAAGGCCGCGCTGGCGCTCACCACGCTGACCATCGACCCGGCGCTTGCGGGCACGGGTGACACCGTCAGCCGCGCCCAAGTGGCCATGGCGCTCAACGCCGCGCTCTTCGCGGACCTGCTCGACCGTGTGCCGACCGCGCAGCGCTATATCGACACCGTGCGTGCGGCGGGCGAGACCATCGTCTTCGACCACGGCGCCCTGCGCACCATCGACGGCGAGACCGGCGACTTGCCGAGCGGCCACATGGCGTTCGGCCGCTTCCTTGCCCCGCTGGGTTACGAGGTCGGCGGCCTCTATCCGCTGCCCAAGCTGAAGATGACGGGCCGCGCCTATGTCCAGCGCGACCTGCCGGAAACGATCCCGCAGTTCTTCGTCTCCGAACTTCATGTCGACCAGCTTCCCGAAGCCGCCCAAGGCGCGTGCGCCAATGTCTTCGGCACATCGAAGGACCCGCTGGGCAAGGCCGAATGGGCCGCGCTCGACTCGCTCGCCAGCGACGGGGCCTGCGCTTTCGACACGGCAGTTACCGCGCTTAAGGGCGCGCTCGCCTGCTTCGAGCGCCAGCATGAAACGCCCGCGCTGGCCGATTACGAACTGCTGCTGCCGGAAACCAAGGAAGGCGCCTGGATCGCGACCGAAGGCAATGCCTTCAACCACGCGACCACCCGAACCGCCGATGTGTTGACCCTGTCCGACACGCTGAAGGACGCGGGCTATCCGATGAAGGCAGCGGTCGAGATCTCCCAGAACGGCCGCGTTCGCCAGACCGCGATCCTGGCCGACAAGATCGTGCGCCCGTTCCGGGAGGCCGACGGCAGCGACGTGCCGCTGCCGGTGCCGGGATCGTTCTACGAATTCATCACCCGCGACATCGATCCGGAGACCGGCAAGCTCGATCTCACGTTCGATTCGGGCAACGCCACCGGCATCTTCGCCGTGACGAGGAACGCATGAGCCAGCTTCAGTCCTTCGATCCGGCCAGCGGCGCGCTCGTCTGGGAAGGCGAAATTGCCGATGCCGAGGCGGTGAACGCCGCGCTCGCCCGCGCCCACGCGGCATTCCCGGCATGGGCTGCCCTGCCCGTCGCCGCGCGCGTCGAGGCAGCGCAGCGGTTCAAGGCCGTGCTCGAAAGCCGCAAGGACGCGATTGCCGAAGTGATCTCGCGCGAGACCGGCAAACCGCTCTGGGAGACGCGCACCGAACTGGCGTCGATGGTCGGCAAAGTCGGCATCTCAATCGCTTCGCAAGCCGAACGCGCGGGCGAAAAGCGGCAGGACATGCCGTTCGGTGCTGCCGTGCTGCGCCACCGTCCCCATGGCGTGATGGCCGTACTGGGGCCATTCAATTTCCCCGGCCACTTGCCAAACGGTCACATCGTTCCCGCCCTGCTGGCGGGCAACACCGTGGTGTTCAAGCCTTCCGAAATGACCCCGGCGACCGGGCAGGCGATGGCCGACGCCTGGGCCGAAGCCGGCCTTCCGGACGGCGTGTTCCAGATCGTCCACGGCGCCCGCGCCACTGGCGAGGCACTGGTGGCCGGCCATATCGACGGGCTGCTGTTCACCGGCTCGGCAGGTGCGGGCGCGCATTTCCGGCGGATCTTTGCGGATCGGCCCGACGTGATCCTTGCACTCGAACTTGGCGGCAACAACCCGCTGGTCGTGTGGGACGGCGATCTCGACGAGGCCGCCTCGGTGGTCGTGCAGTCCAGCTTCATCACCACCGGCCAACGCTGCTCCTGCGCGCGGCGCCTGATCGTGCCGGACACCGAATTCGGCACCGCGCTGGTCGACGCCGTCGCCGCACTGGCCGACCGCGTGACCATTGGCGAATGGCACGAGACGCCCGAACCGTGGTTCGGCCCGATGATCTCGGTTCAAGCCGCCGAGGCCGCCAAGGCCCGCTTCGCCGAACTGGTCGAACGCGGCGCCACGGTGATCCGCGCCTTCGGGGGCGTGGAGGACCGCAGCGGCGCTTTCGTCACCCCCGGCATTCTCGACGTGACCGGCGTGGACGTGCCCGATGAGGAGATCTTCGCCCCCATCGTGCAAGTGACGCGCGTGCCGGACTTCGATGCCGCCATGGCCGCCGCCAATGCCACGCGCTTCGGCCTTTCGGCGGGTCTTGTCAGCGGTGACGACGCACTGTGGGATCGTTTCGTGCTGGAAAGCCGCGCGGGCGTGGTCAACCGCAACCGGCCGACCACCGGCGCTGCCGGATCGATGCCCTTCGGCGGCCTTGGCGACAGCGGCAACCACCGCCCCAGCGCCTATTACGCCGCCGATTACTGCGCCTATCCGGTCGCCAGTTTCGAGGCGGGGACGGTCGCGGGCAACAGCGGCGCGCTAACCGGCAAGCTAAACGGATGACGGGCCTGACCGGAGCGGAACGGGATCTTCTCGCCCCGGTCGAACGGGCCCCGATCCTTGCGCACACGCTGGACTGGGCCGCGATCAACAGCGGCACCGCCAATGTCGAAGGGCTCGCGGCAATGGCCACGCGCCTTGCCGATGCCTTCGCGGCGCTGCCCGGCGATCTGCGGCTGGTCGATCCCGCCCCGGTCGAGAAAGTGGACAGTCAGGGCCAGACCCGCGAGATCGTCCACGGCCGCCATCTCGTGCTCTCGGTGCGGCCCGAGGCCGAGCGCCGGGTGATCCTGACCGGCCACATGGACACCGTCTACCCGCGCGAGCACCCCTTCCAGACTTGCGACTGGCTGGACGAGGACACACTCCACGGCCCCGGCACCGCCGACATGAAAGGCGGCCTGGCGCTGATGCTGGCGGGCCTTGGCGCCTATGAGCGATCCAGCCCGAAGCTCGGTTACGATGTCCTCATCAACAGCGATGAGGAAACCGGCTCTCTCTCCTCCGCCGCGCTGATCGCCGAACTGGCGCGCGGCAAAGTGGCAGCGCTGACGTATGAACCCGCGCTGCCCGGCGGCCAGATGGCGCGCGCAAGGCCCGGTTCGGGCAATTATGCCGTCGTCGTTCACGGCCGCTCCGCCCATGCCGGGCGCAATCCCGAGGACGGGCGCAATGCGGTGGTCGCCGCCAGCGACCTCGCCCTGCGCCTCGCCGCGATGCGCCGTCCGGACCTTTCGGTGAACCCCGCCAAGATCGAGGGCGGCGCGCCCAACAACACGGTGCCCGATCTCGCGATCCTGCATTTCAACATGCGCCCAGCCACGCCCGAACTCGCAGCCGAGGCGCAGGCGTACATCAAGGCTGCCGTGGCCGAAGTCTCGGCCGCGCATGACG
Organism: Novosphingobium sp. BL-S-33; assembly: GCF_056857025.1. Classification (NCBI taxonomy): domain Bacteria; kingdom Pseudomonadati; phylum Pseudomonadota; class Alphaproteobacteria; order Sphingomonadales; family Sphingomonadaceae; genus Novosphingobium; species Novosphingobium sp. BL-S-33. The sequence goes on from NZ_CM166474.1 coordinate 341,721, forward strand.
TGCACATCCACATCCACGGCCATGTCTCGCGCCCGCCCAAGGCGATCTCGGACAAGACCGAGGCGCTCTACGGCCTCGTCAGCAAGGCCGCGACCGACCTTGGCCAGCCGATGAGCTGGAAGGACACCGGCGGCGTCTGCGACGGCAACAACATCGCCGCCTGCGGGGTGCCCGTGCTCGATACGATGGGCGCGCTGGGCGGGTCGATCCATTCGCCGGACGAATTCCTGCTGGCCGGCTCGCTCGACGCCCGCGCCCGCCTGACTGCCCTCGTGATGCACCGCCTGGAGCATTTTCAAATCGGGTAACCCGCCCGAACCTCAAGAAAATGATCTAAAAACAATAATAGAGCCACGGAGTACCTGCCGCATGACTTTCCTCCTGCGCACCGCACAGGAAAAGGACCTCGAAGCGCTCTACCGCATGGCCAAGGGCACCGGGGGCGGCTTCACCAACCTGCCGCCGGACAAGCCGACCCTGAAGGCCAAGCTGTCCCGCACGGCGCGGAGCTTCGCACGCGCCGGCGACGAGATCGCCAACGACCTTTTCGTGTTCATCCTTGAGGACACCGCCACCGGCAAAGTGCGCGGCACCTGCCAGGCGTTCTCGCAAGTCGGCACCGAGTTTCCGTTCTATTCCTACCGCATCGGCCGCATCACCCAGCACTCGCGCGAGCTGGACCGCACCTTCCGTGCCGAGATGCTGACGCTCTGCACCGATCTCGACGGCGCCAGCGAAGTGGGTGGGCTCTACCTTGACGCCACCGAGCGATCGGCGGGCGTCGGCAAGCTGCTCGCGCGCAGCCGCTACCTGTTCATCAAGACCCACCGCGAGCGGTTCGGCGATACCACGCTGGCCGAACTGCGCGGCGCCATCGACGATGCCGGCAACTCGCCGTTCTGGGACGGCCTTGCGGGCCGCTTCTTCGACATGAGCTTCCGCGATGCCGACGAGTTCAACGCCAAGCACGGCAACCAGTTCATTGCCGACCTCATGCCCAAGCACCCAATCTACTGCGCGCTGCTGTCCGAAGCCGCGCGGCAGGTGATGGGCCAGCCGCACTATTCCGGCCGCCCGGCGATGCGCATGCTGGAAAACGAGAACTTCGCGTTCCAGAACTATATCGACATCTTCGATGGCGGCCCGACCATGATCGCCCGGACCGACCAGATCCGCACCGTGCAGGAAGCGCGCACCGCCGAAGTCACCGCCATCACCCCGGCGGACGAGGAAGAGGCCAGCCACCTCGTGGCTACGGGGCGGCTCGCCGCATTTCGGGCATGCCTCGGCAAAGTGGACACCGCAGATGGCGGCGTAACGCTTGATGCCGCCGCGGCCGCTCTGCTAGGCGTGCAGCGGGGCGACAGTATCACTTACGCTGGAGCGTAATCCATTCGTTCCGAACCGGATTGCGCTCTGTTTATCGTTTGTTTTTCGCATTTTCCGAGTCGTCAGGTGATTCCACCTGACTTGAAAATGCTCTAACGCCTGAGACAGACCCCCATGCTCACCGAGATCAATTTCGACGGTATCGTCGGCCCCAGCCACAACTATGCGGGGCTCAGCCTTGGCAACCTCGCCTCGACGAGGAACTTCGGCAAGGTCTCGGCCCCGCGCTCCGCGGCGTTGCAGGGGCTCGCCAAGATGCGCGCCAATCTGGAACTGGGCCTGTCGCAAGGCTTCTTCCTGCCCCAGCGCCGCCCCGCGGCGGGCTGGCTGGCGCGGCTCGGCACCGAAGTCGAAACCGCCGACCCGCGCCTGCGCGCCACGGCCATGTCGGCCTCCTCGATGTGGGCGGCCAATGCCGCCACCGTCTCGCCCGCACCGGACACGGCCGACGGGCGCTGCCACCTCACCGTCGCCAATCTGGTGACGATGCCGCACCGCAGCTACGAATGGCGAGAGTCGCTGGTGCAGCTGCAAATCGCTTTCGCCGATAGCGCCCACTTCGCGGTGCACAGCCCGATCCCACCGCCGTTCGGAGACGAAGGCGCGGCCAACCACATGCGCCTCTGCGCAAGCCATGATGCGCCGGGGATCGAGGTCTTCGTCTACGGCGAGGCAGGCGGCCCCTATCCCGCCCGCCAGCACCGCGAGGCCAGCGCCGCCGTCGCGCGGCTGCACGGGCTCGATCCCGAACGCACGATCCTGGCACAGCAGTCCGAGGAAGCAATTGCCGCCGGGGCCTTCCACAACGATGTCGTCGCCGTCGCCAACGAGCGCGTGCTGTTCACCCACGAACACGCCTTCGCCGAACGCGACAAGCTTTACGCCGAACTGCGCGCCAAACTGCCGGATATCGAGATCGTCGAAGTACCGGCCAGCGAAGTCAGCCTGTTCGACGCGATCCAGTCCTACCTCTTCAATGCCCAATTGCTGACCTTGCCCTCGGGCGAGGCGGCGCTGGTTCTGCCAAGCGAGGCGCAGGCAGCGGCGCCCGTGTGGAACTGGCTGGAACGCCACGTTTCCGGAAACGGCCCGATCCGCCACCTGTTCGTCCACGACTTGCGCGAATCGATGGCCAACGGCGGCGGCCCGGCCTGCCTGCGCCTGCGCGTGGTTGCCGATCCGGCGACCGTGGACCCGCGCTTCCTCGCCACGGCCGACAAGCTCGACCGCATCGAGGCGCTGGTGGACCGCCTCTGGCCCGAACGGATCGCGGTGGAGGACTTGTCCGAACCAGCGCTCTGGCAGCAGTGCATCGCCGCTCGCTCGGCGCTCTGCAAGGAACTGGGGCTGGAAGAGCTGGACCGCGAGCTTTTCTAGCGGACTTCACGCGGATGCGAGCGGTGGGAACCGTAGATCTGCCGCTTCTTGCACGGGCACTGGAAGCCTCCTGGGACCGCCGAACGGCATATCGGGGCGTGATCCGTCCGGGTAATCCGGCTTTCGGCCAATGCTATCCCACCTCCCGCATCGTCCAATGGTTCTTCCCTGAGTATGAAATCGCGAAGGGCGAAGTCTGGACCGGGGATAGTATCGAACAGCATTTCTGGAACGTACGGGGCGGCGGTGAAGGCGCTGAATGGCTGGATCTAAGCTGGAAACAGTTTCCGCCCGAGTCTGTGGTGCGAGGGTTTGTTCTTCTCGACCGCAATGCGTTGGGTGACAGCGCGGGCACTGTGGAAAGGTGCGCGCTGCTTCGTCGGCGGGTGCTGTCGTATCTGGCCAGAAACCAAGACGAGACGCTTCGATGATTTCGTCAATACCGGGGTCAAAACCTTCGTCATCCTGAACTTGTTTCAGGATCCATTTCGCGGCCCATCACGAACGGAGGCGCGAACGACGCCACGCTTGCGGGTTGCCGATTGGAGCACGGGGCAGGCGGTAAAATGGATCCTGAAACAAGTTCAGGATGACGAAGGCGGGAGGCGTGTCTCATTCCCCCATTCCAATCGTCATATTCCGCACGATGACGTGGGTGGGAGCGCGCGGTTCTATTTTCTCCCTCCCTCCCGATCCCGCTCAGGCTGAGCTTGTCGAAGCCCCCGGCGGCGAGGCGCGAGGCCTGATCTCCTTCGATAAGCTCAAGATGTGCGGAGCGTGCGGGATGGAAATCCGGACCATTCAGCGCTTTTCGCAAGCATGGTTTCACGATTTGCAATGGTTCCGCCACGCTGAGCCTTCATATTGCAGACATGGCTACATCGATGCTCATCACCGCCCCGCGCGTGCTTCCCGATCCGATCCGCGCCGCGATCTTCGACATGGACGGAACGCTGCTCGATACGGAGGCCGGCCATCGCCGCGCCTTTGCGGAAGTCGGCCGCGCCATGGGCGTGTCGGTTCCCGACGAACTGCTGGCATCGATGGTAGGGGTATATCGCGAGGGCAGCCGCCGCCTCGTGGCCGACGCCATGGGCCCGGATTTCCCGCTCGACCGGTTCTTCGATGAAAGCGACGTGCTGTTCGAGGCCATGGTCGATGCCGGTATCCCGCTGCGCCCCGGCGCGGAGCTGATCCTCGATCACTTCGCCGATGCCGGCGTGCCCATGGCCATCGCCACCTCGACCGAGGCGCCCTATGCCGCGCAGCGGCTGGAGAAGGCCGGGCTGCTGTCCTATTTCGACGTGGTGATTACCCGCAGCGATGTCCGGAACGCGAAGCCGCACCCGGAACCCTACCTGCTGGCGGCGAGCCGCCTCGGCATCGATCCGATGGACTGCATCGCCGTCGAGGACAGCCCAGCCGGTCTGCGCTCCGCGACAGCGGCTGGGATCGCCACGATCGTCGTGCCAGACCTGCTGCCCGCAACCGAGGAAATGACGCTCGCGGCTGCGCGCGTGCTGCCCAGCCTTTCGGCGCTGCGCGACTTGCTGCTGGCGCCGGTCGAGGCGCGCTGACAACGGTTTCACGCGGAGGCGCGGAGACGCGGAGGGACGTTGTTTGAGCGGCAAAGCCGCTTTTCACCCTTCGCCTTCGCGTCTGCCTCCGCGCGAAACCCCGATCAGGCCTGCCCCAGATCCAGCCACCAACGCATCAACACATGCGCAATGGCATGCGGCGGCGGAGCCCCGAAGGCCTTGCCGCCCTCGCCCCGGCCGATGGCTTCCATCGCCTCGGCCACTTCCGCGCGAGTGAACCAGCGGGCATCTTCCAGTTCGGTGGTGTCGATGGTGAGCCCGTCGCTTTCCGCCACCGCATGGCAGCCGATCATCAGCGAAGACGGGAACGGCCAGGGCTGGCTGGCGACATAGCGCACATCGCGCACCCGCACGCCCGCTTCCTCGAAGACTTCGCGGGCCACGGCTTCCTCCACCGTCTCGCCCGGCTCCACGAAGCCCGCGAGAGTCGAGTAGCGCCCTGCCGGAAAGCGTGGCTGACGGCCGAGCAAAGCGCGGCCCTCGTGCTCGACCAGCATGATGGTGACCGGATCGACGCGCGGGAAATGCTCGGAGCGGCATTCCGCATTGGTGCAGTTGCGCTGCCAGCCGCCCTTTGCAAGCACGGTGGGTGAGCCGCAGACGGCGCAGAAGCGGTGGCGGCCATGCCAGCTCACCAGACTGCGCGCGGTGCCGTAGGCCGCAAGTTCGTATGGCGGCAGCACCGCCATCACATGCCAGTTGACCGGCGTGGCATGCGGGCCGCTCAGCGGTTGGGCCGCCGGGACTTCGGCGAAGCAGGCGGCCTCTCCATCCAGCCCGAGGAAGATCAGCTCGCTGTCCGGCGCGGCGCGGTCGATCCCGTCCCACAGCAGCGCCCCGCTACCGGCCAGCACCGCATCGAGGCCGTCCAGCCGCAAGAGCCGCGCGGAGCCATTGCGGGCGGCGGCGAGCGCCTCGGGATCGTTGCGCAAGTGGTCGGCGCGGTCGAGGTGGGCGCCGGAAAAGGCAATCGGCAGGATCAAGGGCGGGTCTCCATCAGGGCCATGACATCGGCCTTCAGTGCGGTCTGGAATTCGGGCAGGAGCGGCAATGCGTCGGACGGCATGAACTGGACGAACAGTTGCGAGCGCAGGCCGTGGATCATGTCGACCATGCCCACCGTCCCCGCCGCGCCGGACCAGCCGAAGATCCCGGCCTCCGTTCCCTGCCCCACGCGTCCGCCCGCGCCGAAGCCGGAAGGGCCCGCGATCATGTGCGAGCGGTCCACGCCCGGCGGCAACAAGTCGGACGTGCCCGCGGCCACGGCCCGCTCGGACAGCACGCGCCGCCCGTCGATCATGCCGCCTTGCGCGAGCAAGCGCAGGAAGCGGTCATAGTCGCGCGGGCTGCTGACAAGGCCCGAACCGCCGAAAGGAAAGGCGGGAGGATCGAGGTAGACCGAGCTTTCCGGCGGGTCGATCGGCACCAGCACCCCGCCCAGCGCGCCGTAATTGGTGGTGAGCCTGCGCACATCGCCGGGCCCCACGCGAAACTCGGTGCTGGTCATCCCGGCCGGGCCGAACAGCGCCTCGGCCAGATAGGCGTCGAAGCGCTTGCCGGTGACCACCTCGATCACCCGGCCCATGACATCGAGCCCCATCGAATAGGACCAGCGCGTGCCCGGATCGGCGACCAGCGGCAGCGTCGCCAGCCGGTCGGCGAAATGGTCCAGCCCGTGGATCGGCGCGCCGTAGGTCAGCCCCGGCACCTCGATCCGGCTCACCTGCCCCGGCACCAGCCCCTGCTTCACATAGGCGTCGCGGATCGGGCCGGTCTGCACGATCGAATAGCCGATGCCCGAGGTATGCGTCAGCAAGTGGCGCATGGTAATCGGCCCGGGTGCGGCGTGGAGCCTGTCGAGCGGGCCGTCGTAGCGATCCTGCACGCGCATGTCGCGCCAGGCGGGCAGCACATCGGCCAGCGACTGATCGAGCGCGAGACGGCCTTCCTCGATCAATTGCATCGCCATCATGCCGGTGACCGGCTTGGTCATCGAATAGATGCGGAAGAGGCTGTCTGGCCCCATCGGGGTGCCATCGTCGAACCCTTGCGCGCCGCGCGCCACGAACTGCGCTTCGCGTCCGGGCAGGCCGAGCGTGGCGACCATGCCGGGGAACTTGCCGGTGCCCACCCAGCGGTCGACCAGCGCGGTCACCTTGGGCAGCGCGGCGGGCTGCTCCACCGCCCATGCCAGTCGCGGTAGGAGCGCCGCTCCCAGTCCCGCCCCAAGTCCCGCTGCAACGCCAAGGCGCAAGGCCATGCGCCGGTTCAGCAGGACGGAGAGGCCTTCGCTCACGCCGCCTCGGCCAATGCGAGCCTTGCGGCCTTGGCAAAGAGCGTGGGCAGCCCCGCCTCGTCGATCCGGTCGAGCGGCCACCATTCGCCCTCGCCCTCCGGCTGGGCGGATGCGCCGAGATGAACCGCCAGCGATAGTTCCAGCGCGAAATGCGTGAAGACATGCGCGACCCGGCCGGCATTGTCCCAGGGCCCTGCCACCGGACCTTCGCCGCTGCCGTCGCTGCGGGCCGACCAGCCGTCGTCCGGCAGCGCCCGCATGCCGCCCAACATGCCCTTGCCCGGTCGGCGCACCAGCCAGACGTGATCGTCGCGCTCGATCCAGAAAGCCCGGCCCTTGCGTGTGGGCTTGGCCTTTTTCGCAGCCTTGACCGGCAGGCGCTCCGGTTCGCCCTGCGCCCGTGCCTCGCACGGCGCCGCGAGCGGGCAGAGCAGGCAGCGCGGCGCGCGGGACGTGCAGACGGTGGCGCCAAGGTCCATCATGGCCTGCGCGAAGTCGCCCGCCCGCGCGTCCGGCGTGATCGTATCGGCCAGCGCGCGGATCGTCGGGCGGGAGCCCGGCAGTGGCTCCTCCAGCGCGAAGAGGCGCGAGACCACGCGCTCGACATTGGCGTCCACCACCACCGCGCGGCGCCCGAACGCAATCGCGGCAACGGCGGCGGCGGTATAGGCGCCCAGCCCGGGAAGCGCGCGCAGTTCGTCCTCGCTGTCCGGAAAAATGCCGCCCCGCGCCGCCACCGCGCGGGCACAGGCGAGCAGGTTGCGGGCGCGGGCGTAGTAACCAAGCCCCGCCCATGCCGCCATGACCTCTTCATCGGCGGCGGCCGCAAGGTCGGTCACTTTCGGCCATCTTGCGGTAAACGCGGCGAAGTAGTCCTTCACCGCTGCGACCGTGGTCTGCTGGAGCATCACTTCGGACAGCCACACCCGGTAGGGCTCTGGGGCGGCAGTCCCCGGCGGCGCCCGCCACGGCAGCGCGCGGGCATGACGGTCGTACCAGCCCAGAAGCAGTTCGGAGATCGTATCGCGGCTGGCGTCCATGCCAGCCCTATGGCATTGGAGCGCCGACAATGGAACGGGATCCCCACAAGAACACTGGCAAGGGTAAGGGCACGGGCTTGGCCACGGGCTCCGGCAAGAGTTCCGCGAAGAACTCTGCCAAAGCAGCCGGCACCGAAACCGCCAAGACGCCGCGCCGCTTTGAGCGTGCGCGCGGCGGGCAGGCCCGCGCCATTGCCGATCTCATGCCCGAAGTGGGCCGCACCGCCTTCCGCCGCTTCGGCTTCGTGCAATCGAGCGTGGTGACCCGCTGGCCGGAGATCGTCGGCGCCCGCCATGCCCGCGTCTGTTCGCCCGAATCGATCCGCTTCCCGCCCGGCGAAAAGAGCGAAGGCGTTCTCCAGCTCGTGGTCGCCCCCGCCCATGCGCCGATGATCCAGCACGTGGTGCCCGAGATCATCGAGCGGGTGAACCGCTTCTTCGGCTACAAGGCCGTGGCGAAAGCGAAAATCCGGCAAGGCGAGGTTAAGCCGCCGCCTGCTCCAAAGCCGCAGACTGCCGCGCCGACGCTGAAACCGGTACCGCTCGAACTGGGGGAATCGCTGCGCGATGTCGGCGATCCGGAGCTTCGCGCGGTACTCGAATCGCTGGCGCGCAGTCTTGCCGCCAAGGACGAATCATCCAGAGACGAAACACCCAGGAAAAACGGGGGGAATTGATGAAATTTTCAAAGTCGGGGATCGCTGCGCGCATCGGCATGCTCGCCGCCGCCACCCTGCTCGCCACCGGCGCCGCGCCGGTGCACAAGGCCGCCGCACCGGCCAAACCGGCCACGAAACCGGCACCCCGGCCCGCAGGTCCGGCCAACTGGGGCACGCTGGTCACGGTCACGGCCGACGGCAGCCACATGCTGGGCAATCCCCGGGCGGCGACGCAAGTTGTCGAATTCGTCAGCTATACCTGCCCGCACTGCGCGCACTTCACGCGCGATTCCGACGTGCCGCTGCGCCAGACCATGGTGCCCAAGGGGCAAGTCGCGGTGACGGTGACGAACCTGCTGCGCAACCCGATCGACCTCACCATCGCCATGCTCACCACGTGCGGTGATCCCAAGCGCTTCTTCGTGCGCCACAATGCGTTCCTTGCCACCCAGGACATCTGGATGGCGAAGCTCAACACCATCGGGCAGGACCGTCAGCAGGTGTGGTATCAGGGCGACATCCAGACCCGCATGCGCGCCATCGCGGCGGACTTCGACTTCTATTCGATGGTCGCACCGTGGGGCGTCAGCCACGCGCAGGCAGACCAGTGCATCAACGACAAGGCCGCCTTCGCCAAGCTGGAACAGCAGCAGAAGACGGTGGAGGCAGTGGGCGCCAACAGCACCCCCAGCTTCGTGCTCGACGGCAAGCTGCTGGACGTGCACGACTGGCCGGGCCTCTCGAAGGCGCTTGCCGCCAAGCAGGCAGGCCTGCGCCAAGGCACTGTCTGAGCGGAAAAACCCCGGCTCCTATAGGCCGGATTCCTGTGGGAAAGCCGCCGTATGGGCGGCTTCCCACGCTTTGAACACCGCGAGGCTTGAGCTAGCTTTCGCACTTCCATTCGAGGATTCGCATCGATGACCCGTCCCGCCTTCCGTAAGATCGTTCTCGGCCTTGCCGTCGTCCCGCTCGCGCTGGGCCTCGCGGCATGCGGAAAGAAGGCCACCGATGCGACGTCGACCGACGCGCCCACCTCCAGCACGGCACTGGCCAATGTCGCCCCGCCCGCCGGCAAGAGCTGGAGCGACGTGGTCGAGAAGACTCCCGAGGGCGGCTTCCGCATCGGCAATCCCGAAGCCCCGATCAAGCTGGTCGAATATGGCGCGCTGTCCTGCTCGCACTGCGCCAAGTTCGCCACCACCGGGTTCGAGAAGCTGCGCGGCACTTACGTCAACAGCGGCCGCGTGAGCTACGAACTGCGCTTCTTCATGCTCAATGCCTATGACTTCCCGGCCACCCTGCTCGCCACCTGCGGTTCGACCGAGGCCGTGCTGCCGCTGGCCGAGCAGTTCTGGGCCTGGCAGCCCAACATGTTCGAAAAGCTTCAGGCGGCGGACAAGGCCAAGCTCGAAGCGATCCAGAGCATGCCGAAGGAACAGCAGCTTCCCGCCATCGCCGAAGTCAGCGGCATGACCGAATTCTTCGCCTCGCGCGGGATCTCGCATGATCAGGGCGCAAGCTGCCTTGCCGATACCGCCCGCGCCAAGGCGCTGGCCGATCAGACCGAGACGGCGACCAAGGACTTCAACGTCACCGGCACGCCGACTTTCCTGATCAACGGCAATTCGGTCGGTTCGATGGAATTCGAAGAGCTCGAAGCCAAGCTCCAGCAGGCCGGCGCGCGCTGATGCGCGCTCCCGGTCTCTGATCACGATCCGATGCGCATAAAGCGGCTCAAGCTCAGCGGTTTCAAGAGCTTCATAGAGCCTGCCGAACTGCGCATCGAACCGGGGCTGACGGGCGTCGTCGGCCCCAACGGTTGCGGCAAGTCCAACCTCCTCGAAGCGATCCGCTGGGTCATGGGCGAAAGCTCGGCCAAGTCGATGCGCGGCGGCGGGATGGAGGACGTGATCTTCGCGGGCACCGCCAATCGGCCGCCCCGCGCTTTTGCCGAAGTCGTCCTCCACGCCGAAACCTCTGCCGATGCCGACGGCGTGCGCGACGAACTGGAAGTCGTCCGCCGGATCGAGCGCGGCGCGGGCAGCGCCTATCGCGTCAACGGCCGCGACGTGCGCGCCAAGGACGTCTCGCTGATCTTCGCCGATGCCGCCACCGGCGCGCATAGCCCGGCGCTCGTCTCGCAAGGCCGCATCGCCGCGGTCATCGCCGCCAAGCCCGCCGAACGCCGCGCCATGCTGGAAGAGGCGGCTGGCATCGCCGGCCTCCACGTTCGCCGCAAGGACGCCGAAACCAAGCTCCGTGCGACCGAGGCGAACCTCGCCCGGCTTGAAGACATCATGGCCGGGCTGGACAAGCAGGTCGGCTCGCTGCGCCGCCAGGCCAAGGCGGCCGAGCGCTACAAGGCGCTGAGCGACCAGATCCGCCTTGCCGAAGCCCGCGTCGTCTATGCCCGCTGGCGCGATGCCGCCGCCGCCGCCGATGCCGCCAAGCGGGAAGCGCAGGCCGCCGAGACCCGCGTCGCCGCCGCGCAGGAACTGGCGGGCGAAGCGCAAAAGCAGCAAGCCAAGGCCGCCGAAGCGCTGATCGCCGCCCGCGATGAACTGGCGGACCGGCGCGACGATGCCAATGCGCAGGGCCACCGCATGGCCACGCTCACCAGCCAGCTGGAAGCCGCCGAGCAGCGCCTCAAGGACCTCGACCGCCAGAAGACCCGGCTGGAAGAGGATCGCGGCGATGCCGACCGGCTGACGCGCGATGCCGCCGAAGCGCTGGCGCGTCTCGAACGCGAACTGGCGGAGGGCCGCAAGCAGCTTGAAGCCGACGAGGCCGCACGTCCGCGCGTCGCCAATGCGCTCGAAGGGGCAGAACGCGCCGCACGGGCGGCCGAACTCGACCTTGCGCAAGCAACCGCCGCGCAGGCCGGGGTCGAGGCCGAATGGCGCATTGCCGATTCCGAACTGACACAGGCCCGCAACCGGCTCGACCGCCTTGCCGCCGAAGCCAGCAGGCTCGCCTCGCAAGTCGAGGCGCTGGCACAGGCAGGCGATCTCGACGCCGCCGTTACCGAGGCGCGAGCCCGGGCCGAAGCCGCTCACACCGCGCTGGCCGCCGCGCGCGAGGGGCTCGATGCGCAGCAAGCTCGCAAGGCCGAGCTGCAGGCGGAACGCGACAGCGCCGCCTCGGCGCTTGCCGCCGCGCGCGCCGACCTTACCGGCATCGAACGCGAACATGCCGCGCTCACCAAGGACCGCGAGGCCCGCGCCAAGGGCGCCAAGGCCGCGCACGGCCTACCCGTCGCCATCGACGCGGTGCGCGTGGCCCCCGGTTATGAACGCGCGCTCGCCGCCGTGCTGGGCCGCGATGCCCGCGCGCCGCTGGGCGAAGCGGGGGGGGCCGATGGCCGCTTCTGGACCGGCGCCGACGCCCCTGCCCCGGTCAAGGACAGCCTTTCCGCCCACGTTACCCAGTGTCCGCCGGAACTCGCGGCCCGCCTCGCGCTGGTCCACGTCACCGAAGCGGACGATGGACGCGCGCTCGCGCCGGGCGAATGGCTGGTCACCCGCGCGGGCGTGCTGCGCCGCTGGGACGGCTTCGTCGCGCGCGGCGAAGGCGCCGCCGAAGCTGCGCGGCTGGAGGCCGAGAACCGCTTCCTCGAACTCGATGCGCAATTGCCGCCGCTGCGCGAGGCGGTCGTGGGGGCCGAAGCCCGGCAGGCGGAAATCCAGCAGCACCTTGTGGCGCTGTCCTCGGCAGTTGTCGCCGCCGAACGGGCCATCGCCGATGCTGCCAATGCCGAACGCACCGCCCTGCGCGCGGTCGATCAGGCCGAAGATGCGCGCCAGCGTCACGCTGCGCGCCGTGCCGAGATCGCGCGTGCCGAAACCGAACTTTCCGACCAGCGACAAGGCGCCGAACAGGAAGTCGCCGCTGCCGAGGGCAAGCGCGCCGGCTTGCCCGATCCCGAGGCCGGACGCGCGGCGCTCGACGCGGCAAGGCTCCGGAACGACACCGCCCGCACCGCGCTCCAGTCAGCCACGGCGGCACTGGCGGTGCACGATCAGGCGCTGGCCGTTGCGCGCGAGCGCACAGGCTCGCAGGCGGGCGACATGCGCAGCTGGCAAGCCCGCGCCGGGGACGCCACCAACCGCCTCGCACAGATGGCCGGGCGGCTGGAGGAGATCGAGACCGAGCGCGCGGTGATCGCCGCCAAGCCCGGCGCGCTGATGGAGCAGATCGAGCAGGCCGAAGCGATCCGCGTTCGCCTCGCCGAGGAACTGGGCAAGGCCGATGCCGCCGTGTCCGCGCTCACCGAAGCCGGGCGCAAGGCCGACACCGCGCTCGCCGCCTCGCAGGAGACGCTCGCCAGCGCCCGCGAATACCGCGCCGGCGCCGCCGCCCGGGCCGAGAACGAGGACGCCCGCCGGGTCGAGACCACGCGCCTCTCGGGCGAGCGCTTCCAGTGCCCGCCCCCGGTTCTGGCCGAGCGGTTCGCCTTCGCGCCTGCCGAAGTGGGCCGCGCCGAGGACGAAGCCGCCGCGATGGACCGCCTTGTCGCGGACCGTGAGCGGATCGGCCCGGTCAACCTGGTCGCCGCCGACGAACTGGCCGAAGCCGAATCGCAGCTCGACATCAGCCTCTCTGAAAAGGCGGAACTGGCCGAAGCGGTGAACCGCCTGCGCGGCTCGATCGCCAAGCTCAACCGCGAAGGCCGCGAACGCCTGCGCACCGCGTTCGAGGCGGTCGACGGCCATTTCCGCCGCCTGTTCACGCGGCTGTTCCAGGGCGGTCAGGCCCACCTCGCGCTGATCGATTCGGACGATCCGCTGGAGGCCGGTCTGGAAATCTATGCCCAGCCTCCCGGCAAGCGGCTGCAATCGCTGACGCTGCTGTCGGGCGGCGAACAGGCGCTGACCGCCGTGGCACTGATCTTCGGCCTGTTCCTCACCAATCCCGCGCCGATCTGCGTGCTCGACGAAGTCGATGCCCCGCTCGACGACGCCAATATCGAACGCTTCTGCGACTTGCTGGAAGCGATGACCAAGGAAACCGACACGCGCTACCTCGTCGTCACCCACAATGCCGTGACGATGAGCCGCATGCACCGCCTGTTCGGCGTGACCATGGTCGAAAAGGGCATCTCCCGGCTGGTCAGCGTGGACCTCGTCGGCGCCGAGGAATTGCTGGCGGCGGAATAGCAACCTGATGGCCCTCATCGACGACTACCTGCCGCAGTTCCAGTTTTCAGAGATGCATGCCGCCACTGTGAAGGCAGGGGCCGACGCCATCCTCGATGCCGTTGCGGCCTATCGCCCGGAAAGTGATCCTTTCTTCCGCGCCATGATCGCCCTGCGCGAATTGCCTGCGCGGCTCACCGGCAAGCGGCGGCCCGAACCCTTCGGCATGGCGAACTTCACACTGCTGGAACGCACGCCAAGCGGCTTGGTCTACGGCTTGGTCGGCCAGTTCTGGCAGGCCGATTACGGTCTTCACCCTGTGGCAGACGGGCCCGCGTTCAGGACTTTCGACGAGGCTGGCGTCCCCAAGTTGGCGCTCGGCTTCGATGTCCACCAGACGCCCAAGGGTTGCCGCCTGACGACGCAGACCCGCGTGCATTGCCCGGATCGCGAATCCTTCCGGCGGTTCCGGCCCTATTGGCTGCTGATCCGCCCCGTCAGCGGCCTGATCCGCAGGCGCATCCTCGGCGCCGTACGCAAGTCCGCAGAGCGCGGCTGAATCACTTCAGCACGAAGCGCGGTCCCGGTCCCAACGCGCCTGCCTCGTCGTCGCGGTTGTAGAGGCGGCACTTCGCCAAGCTGAGGCAACCGCAGCCGATGCATTCGTCCAGCTTGCGGCGGGTCAGTTCCAGCAGCGCGATCTTAGTGTCGATCGCCTCTCGCATCGACAGGCTGATGCGTTCCCAGTCCTCCATCGTCGGCGTGCGGCCCTGCGGCAACGACGAGAGTTCGCGCTCGATCTCGGCAAGGCCCAGCCCCAGTTTCTGCGCGATCAGCACGAAGCTCACGCGGCGAATGTCCGAACGCAGGAAGCGCCGCTGGTTGCCGCTGGACCGCAGCGCGGTGAGCAGGCCCTTCTCCTCGTAGAAACGGATGGCGGAAACCGCGACCCCGGTCCGCCGGGCCAGATAGCCGATGGAAATGAACCGGTCTTCAACCATCCGCCTTTTCTGCCGCCTTTTCCATTTGACCTCAAGTTAACTTGAGGTTGCATCAAGGCCAAGCCGGCGATTCGACCGGCGAACAGCAGGAGACATTCCGATGGCCCAGGGCCGCCTCGAACATGCGAATATTACCGTGAGCGATATCGATCGCTCGTCCGCGCTGTTGCAGGATCTGCTCGGCTGGCACGAACGCTGGCGCGGCCCCGCGATCAATGGCGGCGAGACGATCCATGTCGGCGGAGATTTCAGCTACATCGCGGTCTATACCGACCGCAAGGAACACGAGCGTTTCGCCAAGGGCGCCCCCCTCAATCATGTCGGACTGGTGGTGGACGATCTCGACGAGGCCGAGCGCCGGGTGATCGCGGCGGGCCTCGTCCCGTTCAACCACGCCGATTATGAGCCCGGCCGCCGGTTCTATTTCTTCGATTGGGACGGCATCGAGTTCGAGCTGGTCAGCTACGCCTGAACCTTCGCAGCGCCGGGTCTCTCAGAGGATCCCGGCGTTGCCCACCACCCAGCAGGCCAGCGCCATGACAAGGCCGAGATCGCGGTTCGAGCGGAAGCGGGCCAGCGCATTGTCGCCGTCCTCGGGATCGAGCGTGGCGACCTGAAACGCCAAGTGCAGCGCCACCGGGCCAAGGCCGATCAGCGCCACCCAATCATGCCGCAGCATCCAGAAGGCGAGCGCCCAGAACGCCACTGCCAAAGTGTAGAACCCGGCAACACCCGCGCGCACATGACCGCCGAGCCGACGGGCCGAGGAACGGATGCCGACCAGCGCGTCATCCTCGCGGTCCTGTATCGCGTAGATCGTGTCGTACCCGATGCACCAGGCGATCGACCCGAAGTAGAGCGCGGCAAGGACCTCAAGGTGATCGGGGCGGATCTCCACCCAGCCGACCAGCGCGCCCCAGGTGAAGACCATGCCCAGCCACGCCTGCGGCCACCAGGTGATGCGCTTCATGAAGGGATAGGCGGCCACCAGCACCACGCTGCCCACGGCCACGAGCTGCGCCCGGGGGCGGAGCTGGAACAGCACCACCAGCCCTACCGCGCAGAGCGCCAGCAGCCAGATCCATGCCGCCTTGGGGCTGACCAGCCCGCTCGCCACCGGACGTGCAGCGGTGCGCGCCACCTTGCGGTCAAGATCGGCGTCGACGATGTCGTTGTAGACGCAGCCCGCGCCGCGCATCGCGATGGCACCGGCCAGGAACCAGAGGATGAGGCCCCAGCGCTCTTCTCCGCCCGCCAGCAGCACGCCCCAGGCGCAAGGCCAGAACAGCAGCCACCAGCCGATCGGCCGGTCGAAGCGGGCCAGCATGGCGAAGGCGCGCGGCATCGGCGGCAGGGCGGAAACGAGCCCGCGGTGTTCGGTATCCGGGACGAGTAGAGAGTCGTTCACGGCGGATGGGGTAATGCAAAAGGCCATGATTGTCATGCCCGAACGTGCCGAATCGACGCACTCGGCTGCCAGACGAATCCTTCGGCCGCGCCATGAGGGCGGCTCGTCGCTTCCGGGGGAACCAATCGACGGTGGGTAAAATGAGGTCCCCCTTTTCCGCGGCGCGCCCGATTCTCTTCGGCGCCTCAGGTTGCAAAGCCCGGAGCGGCGTTTTGCACCGGTCAACGAACGCCGGCCGCTCGCCGCGCTGGACCCGGGCGTAAAACAATGGGAAGCGCTGCGCACATCGCTGTCGCAACAAGGGAGCAAGCATAACGATGGGTGCCACTCCGGCCTGGCCGCCGCGCTCGGCCCCGCGCCTCTTCGTGACCGGACCGCTCGCCGAGAGTGCCCCGGTCACTATCGAGGGCGGGCAGGCGCATTATCTCGGCAAAGTCATGCGTATCGCCCCCGGCGACGCGGTGATCCTGTGCGACGACGAGACCGGCGAATGGGCGGCCGAAGTCGTCTCCGCCGGCAAGCGCGATGTCGTGCTTGCGGTGCGTGAGCGGCTGCGCGAGCGCGAGGCGGTGCCGGACTTCTGGCTCTGCGCCGCGCTGCTCAAGAAGCCGAACTTCGACCTCGTGCTTGAAAAGGCGACCGAACTGGGCGTTGCGCATGTGCAGCCGCTGATCACGCGCCGCTGCGTGGCGGACAAGCTCAATCCCGAGCGCGCGCTGACCATCGTCACCGAAGCCGCCGAGCAGTGTGCCCGGACCGCGCTGCCCCGGATCGCCGAGCCGGTGAAGCTCGACGCCCTGCTGCGCGACTGGCCCGAGGGCCGCACGCTGTTCTTCGCCGACGAGACCGGCGGCGCGCCCGCCGCCGCGCAATTCGCCGCGCATCCGGGCCCGGCGGCGCTGCTGGTGGGCCCCGAAGGCGGTTTCGACGACGAGGAACGCGCGCTTATCCGCGCACATCCGATGGCGCGGGCGATTACGCTCGGCCCGCGCATCCTGCGCGGGGAGACGGCGAGCATCGGCGCGACGGCGCTATGGATGGCCATCTCCGGCGATTGGTGAACGCCGAATTCAAGACCAAACAAACCTCGTCATCCCCGCGAAGGCGGGGATCCCGCTTCCCTTGGCTTATGACGCAAGGCAGCGGGGCCCCCGCCTACGCGGGGGCGACGGCGTGATAGGGGGCGAATCTCGCCCCCACTCCTCGTCAACCACAGCCTGCGCCCGACCGCGTTAACCTCCTCAATCGCCCCAAAAACGCCCGAAAACCGCGCCTCTCGAACAAAAGAAACCGGTCGGTACAAAAAGTTGTGGCATCCGGCTCGAAGGCATTCTACCTCCCCCGCCATGAGCACCCGTGAGGTTTCGGATCGCGACGATCCGGTGGTCGAAAGCCTGGATCAACTCGCCGCGCCGATGGCTGCGGGCGAAAAGCCGTGCGAGGCGTGGCGCATAGGCACCGAGCACGAGAAATTCGTCTACGACACCGCCGATCACCATGCCCCGTCTTACGACGAAAAGGGCGGAATTCGCGACCTTCTCAATGCCTTGACCCAGTTCGGCTGGGAGCCGATCATCGAGGAAGGCCCCAACGGCGCGAACGTCATCGCCATGAAGGGCAGCGACGGCACCGTCAGCCTCGAACCGGCAGGCCAGCTTGAACTTTCGGGCGCGCCGCTGGAAAACCTGCACCAGACTTGCGCGGAAACCGGGCGTCACCTTGCCCAGGTGAAGACCATCGGCGATCACATCGGCAAGGCCTTCCTCGGCCTTGGCATGTGGCCCGACAAGACCCGCGCCGAACTCCCGATCATGCCCAAGGGCCGCTACGACATCATGCTGCGGCACATGCCGCGGGTGGGGACGATGGGCCTCGACATGATGCTGCGCACCTGCACCATCCAGGTCAACCTCGACTATTCGAGCGAGGCGGACATGGTGAAGAAGTTCCGCACCTCGCTGGCGCTGCAACCGCTGGCCACCGCGCTCTTCGCGAACTCGCCTTTCACCGAGGGCAAGCCCAACGGCTACCTCTCGTACCGCAGCCATATCTGGTCGGACACCGATCCCGCGCGCACCGGCATGCTGCCTTTCGTGTTCGAGGACGGCTTCGGGTACGAGCGCTATGTCGACTACATGCTCGACGTGCCGATGTACTTCGTGTTCCGCGAGGGCCGTTATATCGACGCCGCCGGGCTGTCGTTCCGCGACTTCCTGAAGGGGGAGCTTTCGGTGCTCCCCGGCGAACTTCCGCGCCTGTCGGACTGGACGGACCACCTTTCCACCGCCTTCCCCGAAGTGCGGCTCAAGTCCTTCCTCGAAATGCGCGGCGCCGATGGCGGTCCGTGGGGCCGCATCTGCGCCCTGCCCGCGTTCTGGGTGGGCCTGCTCTATGACCAGACCGCGCTCGACGCGGCGTGGGATCTGGTCAAGGACTGGGACATGGAAGGGCGCGAGGAACTGCGCAATTCCGTGCCGAAGCTGGGCCTCGACGCCCCGCTTCCGGGCGGCGGCACGCTGCGCGACATCGCCGGCGAAGTGCTGAACATCTCGCGCTCGGGTCTGGCTGCGCGTAACCGCCTGAATGCGGGCGGCGACAATGAGACCGGCTATCTGGAACCGCTGGCCGAGATCGTCGCCAGCGGCAAGGTGCCGGCGCAGCGCCTGCTCGACCTCTACAATGGCGAGTGGGGCGGGGATCTCTCGAAGATCTACGCGCTGAAGAGCTTCTAACAGATGCAAAGGGCGGTCTCACTTCATGAGGCCGTCCCTCCCCTCTCCTCCCGCTCAGGCTGAGCCTGTCGAAGCCCCCTGAGGCGGGCGCTGTGGCTCGCATCCTTCGACAAGCTCAGGATGAGCGGTGGGGGAAGGGTACAACCCTTACTCGGCTGCCTGCGGCTCCCGCACGCTCGGCCGCAGCCTTTCAGCCAGCTTCGCCAATGTCCGCGTAATCAGCGCGTTCTCCGCCATCCACGCGTGATAGGCGCGGTACTTGGCGTCCTCGGCGAGCAGGTGCGCTTCCTCGGTCCGCGCGCGCCAGTAGTAGATCGCACTCACCACGCCCAGCAACACGGTGTTGCGCACCATGTCGGTCAGGGCATGGCTGGTCACGAGGAACGGCAGCGTCGAGCACCACCAGAACAGGTTCTTCGACAGATAGGCCGGGTGCCGCGTGAAGCGGTATGGCCCGTTCGTCAGCACGCCCCGATAGGTGAGGTTGGAAAAGCGCAGGCCGAACGCAAAAGTCGCCCAGGCATAGATCGCCGTCAGCGTAACCAGCGGTGCCGCCCAGAGCCACAACAGCAGGGTATGGCCCTGCAACCAGAACGCCCAGCCCGGCGTGTTCACTTCGTAGCCCAGCACGTCGGCCCGGCCCATCGTGCCCCAGACGAAGGGCGGATAGCACATCAGCGCCGCCACCCAGCCCGCCAGCAGCGGATTGCCGCTGCGGATATGCGCGTCCAGCGGGCGGAAGGTGAAGATGTAGCCCACCGTGCCGATCTGCACGTCGATCAGGAACAGCAGTGCGATCAGCGTCGAGCCCAGCGCCACCGGATCGTCCGCCATGCTGCCGAAATCGGCATTCACCACTTGCGCGAAGCCGCCCGGCAGGATCGAGATCATGAAAGCGCCGAAGAAGGCCTTGATCGCCCAGGCCCGGCCATGCCGCTTCACCTGCTCCCCGTCCCACGCCTCGCGCCCGATCAGCAGCGCGCCGAAGTGCCAGGCGGCATCGCGCGGCTCCACGAGATGGCGGTCGAGCCAGAACACGTAAGGCACCGAAAGCACCAGCAACGGCAGTGCCGCCGCGCCGATCACCTCCATGGCGAAAAGGTACTGCCCGTCCCAGTACCAGCGGCCGATGCAGTAATAGCCCGCGATCAGCGCCCACGTGGCCCAGAGGCCGGCGAGCTTGGTGATCGAGATCTCTGTCGTTTCCGCCAGCCGGCGCGCACGGCGCCAGTCGATCCCGGTCGAGGGACGGCGGTGCACTTTGTCCACCAGCAGCGACCAGAGGCTCATGGCAAGGCCGGTGACGAACAGCGTGGCGACGGCGGCATAGGGCCCGCTCATCGGCGCGTGCGGCCCCGGCAGCGCCAGAGCATCGGCCACGGCGCCCCACTTGCGGCAGAGCAGCAGCCAGCCAAGTAGCGCGGCGAGCCCGGTCAGGCCCACGCCTGCCGAAACGTCGCTGGTCGGTCTGGAAATGCCGCTGTTCATGCCGAGCGGCCTAGCGGCAATTGGTTAAGGAAAACGGCCGCCGGTGCGCGAGGCGCTGCCGGCGGCGGAATTCCTGCGGATCAGCGGAAGGCGCTGATCGTGCCCGAATCGTCGAGCACGTAGAGCGTCTGGTTGGCGACAATGGGCGCCAGCGAGATCGGGGACTTGAGTTCGTGGGCCAGCGTGAAAGTGCCGTTCGTCGGATCGACGGTACCCAGTTCGCCGCGCGAATTGCCGACCCACAGCTTGTTGCCGGCCAGAATCGGGCCGACCCAGAAGATCGGGCCCTTGCGCTTCTTCGCGTTCTGGTAGCGCTGAAGCTGTGTCAGCCAGCGGACCTTGCCGCTGGTGCGGGCGATGGCCAGGATCTCGGCATGGTCGTCCAGCGTGAAGACCCAGTCACCCACCACGGCGGGCGTCGAAATGCCCGCGAGGCTGAGTTCCCAGATGCGCTGGCCGGTGACCAGTTCGTAAGCCGCCATACGGCCACCCTGACCCAGCGCGTAGACGCGGCCACGGTCGATGATCGGATCGGCGTCAAGGTCGGTCAGGCTGCCCACTTCGGTCGCGATCGAGGTGCGCGCGAGCGCGTCGGACCACAGCTGGCGGCCGTTCTCGTAGCGGTAGGCAACCAGTTCGCCCGAGGCGTAACCGGCGATCACCGTGCCCTGTCCGGCAGCCGGGGTCGCCACGCCGAACACGCCCGACTGGGTGAGCGAGGCCGATTCGTTCCACAACACCGCGCCATCGGCCGCGTTGAGCGCGATGATCTGGTTGTCCTGCGTCATCACGTAGACGGCGTTGAAGCTGACCGTGGGGGCGCCGCGCAGCGGGCCGCCGGGCTTCTTGCTCCAGACCTGGCTGCCGTCGTTGGCGTTCAGCACGGCCACTTCGCCAAGGCCGGTGGTGACGTAGAGCTTGCCCGAATCGAAGCTGACGCCGCCGCCGAAGATCGCCTGGTTGTTACCGCCCGAAACCGCGAAGTTCTTGGTCCACAGATGCGTCCCCTTCTCGGCATCGAAGGCGTGGACCACGCCGTCGGTGTCCATCACGAACATCTTGCCGTCCCCGATCACCGGTGCGGCGGCGAGGCGCTGGCGGGTCGTGGAACCGGCGATCTGGGCCGTCCACACGCGCTGCGGATTCTCGGCAAGTGCCAGATGGCCGTAGGACTTGCCGGCATTGCCGCCGCCCTGTGCCCATTCGGTGTTGGCCGTGGCGGGCGGCAGGATCACTGCCACCGATTCGAGCGAGGGATCGACCTTGGCGCCGCTTTCGATGCGCGAGAGGATCGGCACGCGATCGCCCACGGTCGGCGTCTTGGGATGCTTGCCGGTGGACTTGCAGCCCGAAAGCCCCGCCACCAGCGCCAGCGCGATCAGCGATGCCACGCGCATCTGCCTGCGGGCCGAGGGGCGAGCGGAGGTGCGCGACTTCGAAGCGGCACCGTTCATGGGCATATTCTCACCAAGCATTATCATTCTCCGGCAGGCGCGGCGGCGGCATCGGCCGCCGGCTGCCCGTTCTTTGTCTTGCCCAGCGGCTCGCCGCGCTCATCGACGACGTCGTCGACGGCATCGACGCCGAGCACTGCGGCAAGCTGGCGTGCGCGGCTGCGCAGACCGTCCTCGACCTGATCGTCCTTCGCAATGGCGGCGAAGAGCGGACCGGCCTGATCGGTCTTGTTCATCTTGATATAGGCCATGCCGACAAGCTCACCGGCCGCGCCGAACCACGGATTGCCGGGGGCGGCATAAGGCTTGAGCTTGGCCACCACGTCTTCGGGCTTCATCGCGTCGAAGTTGGCGCCGACGCCGCGGATCACGGCAAGGTCGCGCAGCGGCTGCGGCGCCTTGGGGTCGTTCGCCACGGTGTCGAACAGCTTGAGCGCATCGGCCTTGCGGTTCTGTTCGAGGGCAATGCCCGCAAGCAGGATCTTGGCCGACGTGGCGCTGCCGTCCGAACCGCTGTCGGCAATCGGCTTCAGCTTGTCCTTCGCCCCGTCAAGGTTCTGGGTCTTGAGCGAATCGATCGCCTGGATGAACGCCTCGGAATTGGCCTCGCGCGCCTTTTCCCTCTGGTGCTGCCAGAACAGGTAGCCACCGAAGGCGGCCAGCCCGACCAGAATCGCGGCTAGCAGCGGCAGACCGAAGCGCTTGAAGAAGCCTTCCACCTGATCGTGGCGCAGCGCGTCATCGACTTCGCGCAGGAAGACATCCTGCTGCGCGGCGAGTCGCTTGGCGGACACGGGATTGGAAGTCGAACTATCGGAAGGAGGCAGAGCCAATTTTCGGGCGCTTTCTGCGGAAATCGGGATGGTTGCCGGGCTGTTTAGCGAATGGTGGCGGCTTTTCAACGATGATCTGGATTGACGGTGTGGGCGTGAAGCGCGGCTGAACGGTCAACGGAGGCGCCAAAAGCCAGCTCCGGACGGCCGGATGCGCCGCTGTAGACCGCGCGATAAGCCGCGATCATGGCCGCTTCGTCATATTCGGCTTGCGCTTTCGCGCGGTTGGCAGCGCCCACCCGGGCGCGCAGCGAAGGCGCACCGGCAAGTTGGGCGAGAGCCGAGGCCAGCGTCGTCCCCGCTTCCCTCTCATCCGCCGGGACGATGAAGGGCTGGTTCTCCGCCGCGACCATGTCGGCCACGTCGCCCACCGCAGGCGCCGCCACCGGCAGGCCGGCGGCCATGGCCTCCACCACCGAGATCGGGAACTGCTCGCTCCGGGAGGACAGCGCGAAAATGTCGAACAGCCCCACCGCGCGCGAGGGATCGGCCACGAAGCCCGGAAGATGGACGCGCCCCGACACGCCAAGGCGCTCTGCCTCGGCCAGAATCACGCCGCGTTCCGGGCCTTCGCCCAGGATCACCAGCTTCCACGCCTGCGGCAATCCGGCGAAAGCGCGCACCAACCGGGGCAGGTCCTTGACCGGGCGAAGCCCCGCCAGAGTACCGACCCAGCGGTCGCCCTCTTGCTTGATCACGCCGGGCAGCACGTCCGGGCGGGGCTTGTCGATGAAGGCAGCGCAATCGATGCCGTTGGGAATGAAATGCAGGCGCCGGGACGGCTGCCGCCATGCTTCGCGGGCAATGCCCTCCAACCGGCGCGAGGGCACCACCAGCGCGGCCGCCCCCGCCAGCGCCAGGCGGCGGAACAGGTTGCGCGAGGTCTTGAGGCCGTTCGCCTCATCCTCGTTGAAGCCGTCCTCGTGGTGGACCAGCGCGGGAAGCTGGAGCAGCCCGGCGTAGAACCGATGCGCGAGAACCGCGTCCATCGCCCCCCAATTGTAGGTGAGCACGAGATCATAATCCCGCATGGCCTTGGCGATGCGCCACAGCCGGGGCGGCGTGGGCCGCCCCTGAAGGCTGGGGAAATCCGTCGGAAAGCCGACCTCCAGCACCGGCTCGAGCACGACCGCCGCGCCCAGTTCGCCCGCCTGCGCGGACACCACGTCATGCGCCACGCCGGGTCCGAACGCGTTCATCAACCGCACGGCGCGCAGTTCCTTGCCGCCCGCCGCAAAGCTCGAATGGAGGTGGAGGATGCGCAAGATCGCCCGCTCTTCCGCGCTCAGTCCGCGCGGTCCAGCAGCGCCTCGATCGCGGCCACCGCTTCCGGCTCGTCCAGCGTGGGTGCGTGGCCGAGATCGGGCAATGTCAGCGCCTCGGCGCCGGGCACACGGCGCAGCATCTTCGCCAGCGTGGCCTCCGAAAGCAGGTCCGAATGCTCGCCGCGCAGCACCAGCAGGGGCCTCCCGGCCAGCGCTTCCGACCCCAGCGCTTCCCATGCAGGCCAGAGGTCCGGCTGGGCATCGACATCGTAAGCCGCGAAAGGCTCGGCGATCTTCATGTCGTAGTCGAAAACCATGCGGCCATTGCCCGAAAGCGTCATCAGCCGCTTGGCCATGCCAATCCAGAAATCCAGCGTGTGGCCGGGATGGGCGTCGCCCAGCGTGCTCTCGATCCCGCGCGCGGCATGGACCCAGGTGGGGAAACTGCGCCCCTGCCCGACATAGTCCTGGATCCGCTCCATGCCCTCGGGTTCGAGAACGGGACCGACATCGTTGATCACCGCTCCGGCGATGCGCTCCGGCATCAGCGTTGCCAGACCCATGATCATCAGCCCGCCCAGCGAAGTGCCGATGGCGACGAACCGGTCGATCCCCTCCTGCTCCAGCAGGGCCAGCAGGTCCTCGCCATATTGAATCGGGGTATAAGTTGCCGAATCGCGGGCATATTCGCTGTCTCCGCGCCCGCGCATGTCGGGGCAGATCACCCGGCGGCGCGCGGCAAGGCGCGGCGCCAGCCGCTCGAAATCGCGGGCATTGCGTGTGAGCCCCGGCAGGCAAATCACCGGCAGACGGCCGGATTCGCCCGATTCCCCCTCGCTGGCGGCATAATCGCGGAAGTGCAGCTTCAACCCGTCGCGGCTCGACCAGAACCGATCTTCATAACCCGTCATCTGAGAAGCTTGCGACCTCCTGATACCCGGCTTGATCGGCGGGCCCTCAAGCGCCACTATCGCCCGATGCGAAGCGAACCGCAAGCAAGTGCCTACCGTCCGGCCCCGCGTATCGAGGCGATTTCCGACTGGATTGCAAGTCCCGTGCAGGCGGCGGAATTTCCGCGCCATGTCCTGCGCTTCCGCAATCAGAGGTGGGCCCGCGCGGTGGGGCTCGACGGATTGGACGACCAGAACTGGATCGCCCATTTCGGACGGTTCGAACCGTTGGACGGCAACCTGCCCCAGCCGCTGGCGCTGCGCTATCACGGCCACCAGTTCCGCGTGTACAATCCGGACATCGGCGACGGGCGCGGCTTCCTGTTCGCGCAGATGCTCGATAGCGAAGGGCGCGTGCTCGATCTCGGCACCAAGGGATCGGGCCAGACGCCGCACAGCCGAGACGGCGACGGCAGGCTGACGCTGAAGGGCGCGGTCCGCGAGATCCTCGCCACCGAGATGCTGGAGGCGCTGGGCGTGAACACCAGCAAGACCTTCTCGGTGGTCGAGACCGGAGAGGCGCTTTGGCGGGGGGACGAGCCCTCCCCCACGCGTTCGGCGGTTCTGGTGCGGCTCAGTCACGGCCATGTGCGGATAGGTAGCTTTCAGCGCCTGCTGGCGATGGACGATCGCGCGCACATGGAAGCGCTGGTCGATTACTGCCTCAAGACCTTCCCCGGCCCGCTGCCGCCCGAGGATATGCCCGGCCGCGACGAGCCTGCGGTGATCCTGCTGCATCAGGTGGTGGAGCGCATGGCCGATACCGCCGCCGGCTGGATGGTCGCCGGATTCGTCCACGGCGTGCTCAACAGCGACAATATCAATATCTCGGGCGAGAGTTTCGATTACGGCCCGTGGCGCTGGCTGCCGCGCTGGGATCCGGCCTTTACGGCGGCCTATTTCGACCACTCCGGCCTCTACGCCTTCGGCCGCCAGCCGGAGGCGGTGCTGTGGGACTGCGGCCAGCTTGCCGTGGCGCTGCGACTGCTGGCCGAAACCGAGCCCTTGGTGGCCGCGCTCGACCGCTTCGCGCCGTTGTACCAGCAGGCGATGTACCGCCGCTTTTGCTGGCGGCTTGGCGTCGAACAGCAGGACGACGCAGCCGATCTCGCGCTGATCCAGGCCGCCGAAAAGGCCATGGTCGCCAGCGGAGAAGCGCCGGAAACCTTCTATTTCCGCCACCGCGCGGGCCGCGCGGCGGGCGATGACGGCTTCGGCGAACTCCTGCGCCAGCGCCGCCCGAGCGCCGCGGCGGACGATGCTTTCTGGCAGCAGGACGCCCCGCCCGGCGTGCTGATCGACGAAGTCGAGCGCATCTGGTCCGCCATCGACGAGCGCGACGATTGGGATCCGCTTCACGAAAAGGTCGCCGCGATCCGCGAACTCGGGCGCCAGTTGGGCCCCGCGCCCGTTCCCGCCGGGCACAGCCGTTAGGCTCTCATTAGGGATAACCGTGTCATAGCGGTCGTCTCATTCCGACCTTCCAACGGACAGACCCCGTCATGCACGGTGCAGCCAGCACAAAGGCCCCACTCCCCGCCGTTTCGGCCAAAGACAATCGAGGACTCGCCAAGATCGTGAGCGCCGAGACCGCCAGCCCCGAAGCCGCCAGCGACGCACAGATCGTCTCGTGCGAACCGGCAACCGGCGCGGAGATCTGGCGGGGCGCGGTCTGCTCGGTTGACGATGTGGTCGAACGCGCCCGCCGCGCCTGGCCCGGTTGGGCCGCGCAGCCGCTGTCCACCCGCATGGAACTCGTCCGCCGCTTCGCCAACGAAGTGCGCAAGGAAGCCGAGCCGCTGGCCGAACTGATCGCGCGCGAAGTGGGCAAACCCTTGTGGGAAGCCCGCGCCGAGGTCGAGGCCGTGGTCGCCAAAGTCGAAGTCTCGATCCGCGCCTATGCGGAGCGGACCAGCCAGCGAAAGCTAGACAGCGCGCTACAGGGCACGATGGCGCTGCGCCACAAGCCGCACGGCGTGATGCTGGTGCTGGGGCCCTACAATTTCCCCGCGCACTTGCCCAATGCCCATATCGTGCCGGCGTTGATCGCGGGCAACGTGGTGATCTTCAAGCCGAGCGAGAAAGCGCCCGCCACCGGCGAACTGCTGGCGCGCTGTTTCCACCGCGCGGGCATTTCGACCGGCGTCGTCCAGCTTGCCATCGGCGGACCGCTGGAAGGGCAGGATCTCGTCGCCCACAATGGCGTGGACGGCGTGCTGTTCACCGGCTCCGCCAATACCGGCATCTCGATCAACCGCCGCCTCGCGACCCGGCCCGACAAAGTCGTGGCGCTGGAAATGGGTGGCAACAACCCGATCGTGCTCTGGGATACGCCCAAGGTGACCGACGCCGCCGCGCTGGTGGTCCAGTCCGCCTTCGCCAGCGCCGGGCAGCGCTGCACGGCGGCACGCCGGCTGATCGTCAAGGCCTCCCTCCACGATGCGATGATGGCCGAGATCAAAGCCTTGGCCGACCGCATCATCGTCGGCGCGCCATTCGACGATCCGGCCCCGTTCATGGGTCCGGTGATCGACAATGCCGCCGCAGACGGTCTCGCCGAAAGCTTCCTCTACCTGCTCAGCAACGGCGGCAAGGCGATCAAGCACCTGATTCGCCAGGACGAAAACCTGCCCTTCCTCAGCCCCGCGATCATCGACACCACCGCGTTGAAGGACCGGCCCGATGTCGAACTGTTCGGCCCGATCCTGCAAGTGATCCGCGTCGACGACTTCGACGAGGCGATTGCCGAGGCCAACAACACCCGCTTCGGCCTTGCCGCCTCGCTGATCGGCGGCAGCCCACAGGACTACAACCGCTTCTGGGCGCATGTCCGCGCGGGCATCATCAACTGGAACCGCACGACCACCGGCCCCAGCCATTCGGCGCCGATGGGCGGCATCGGCCTTTCCGGGAACCACCGGCCGAGCGGCTACTATGCCGCCGATTACTGCGCCTATCCGGTCGCCTCGGGCGAAATGGAACAGCCGCGCGCGATGATCGGGGTGGGGCTCAGGTAGCGCCCCTGCTCAGCGCCCAGAAGTGACGAGATCCACTTCCGTCACGCCGTTCGCCTGCTTGCGCGCATAGACCACATAGGCGCGCCCGGCCCTGTCACCGCCCAGCACGCTGTCGCTGCCGTCAAGGCGGTACTCGGCGGTGTAGCCCGCCTTGAGCGCCATCGCGCGGTAGAATCCGATCACGTCCTCGGCCCCGACCGGGGTGCCGAAGCTCACCACGCGCAGCGCGCAGCCATCGGCGTCGGTGCCGGCTGCTTCCTGCACAGCGGCGCGCGGATAGAGCGGGAGTTCGGCGGGCAGCCGAGTGCCCCAGGCAGCGGCATACTGCACCTTGCCCGCGCAGTCGGTCTTGGCGGCCTTGGCTGCGGGGGAGACTTGCGCGGTCGCCGCCACCCGCTGGGCAAGGGACGAGGCGCTTCCCCGCGTCGGCGTGGGCAGCGGCTGAAGTCCGCCGGCAAGCTGGGCGGCGCTCTGGCGCGCGGCCTCGACAGCCTCGGGCGAACGGCTGGCAGGCGAAAGCGCGATGCCGCTCTCCGGCGCCGCTGAGGTGCTCTCGCCCGTCATCGCCGGATCGACCACGATGCGGTCGCCGAGCGTGGCTTCGGTCTTGTCCGCGGCGGGCTCGTCCGATTTCGCATGGCACCCGGCGATTGCGGCGGCGAGCATCAGGCCCACGGCACTTGCGGCAGCTCTTGTCATCCCATCACCTTTCCGGCCGCAGCGGCGGGAAAATCGCGACCCGCGCCCGTTCTGCCTTGCCGATCCGCGAAAATCCTTCCTGCGCGCGGCGCGAAAGACAAGGGCGCGGAGGCGCCGATCATGGCGGTGTCCCAAAACGAGATGGCCCGACCGCGAATGCTTGCGCGCATAAGTACGCCGGCGCCGGACATGGTCGAGGGCGTCCACGGACACGCCGTGAACGCCCTCTCCGCCTGCGCCCGATCGGCCGCGAGGCGGACTCCCCCCGCGAGTCGCCGTCCGCGCGGGGAAATCCTTATTTTTCGGGTTTTAACGGCAGTAGGAGTCGCCGCGGTCGATCTCGCGGCCAACCAGCGCACCGCCCACCGCGCCGAGCACGGTGCCCAGCGTGCGATCACCGCGCTGGTCGATCTGGCGACCGAGCAAGGCGCCCGCCGCACCGCCGATCAGCAGGCCGGTGGTGCCGTTCTGACGGCGGCAATAATAGCGCCCGCCGTCACCGCGCCAGACGCGCGTGTCGCGATAGACCGGCTCGCCGCGATAGCTGCTGCGGTAGCCATAGCCGCGCCGGTAATCGTCCCTCGAATAACGCTCGCGGCTGTGGGCATAGCTCTCCTGCCCCGGCGCCACGAAACTGGTCGCCGGAACGAAAGCCGGAGCCGCCGAAGCCGGCAGTGCACCCGCCAGCGAGACGGTGGCGACAGCAAGGGCTGTGGCCTTGGTCAGTGCGCGCATTGTCAATCTCCTCAGTCTGGCGGCGGGCAGTCGCAAAACCCGATCTCCGCTTCACACATTCATGTTTAAGCAGAGAAACCTGAACACTGTGCAACGCGGCTGTCAGAAACGCGGATATCGACGAGGCGAATGCAGGGATGCGACGAACCGCTTGCCGGGCTCCGTCATGCTCCCTATCGCACGCGCTCAATCTGCCCTGGATATCCTGTCATGCCGCATACTCTCCCGCGCCGCTCCGGCGGTCTGGCGCAAGCGCTGGGCGCCTATTTCGTCTGGTGCCTGTTCCCGATCTACTTCGCGGCGCTCCACACGGTTTCGGCTTTCGAGGTGGTGGCCTGGCGGATCCTGTTCACGCTGCCGTTCTGCCTGCTGATGATCGCGATTCTGAAGCAGGGGGCCGAACTGCGCGCCGCGCTGACCAATCCGCGCATTCTGGGCGCTCTGGCGCTGAGCGGCGTGCTGATCGGCACCAACTGGTCGATCTACGTGATCGCGGTGATGACCGGCCATGTCATCGCGGCGAGCCTGGGCTATTACATCAACCCGCTGGTCAACGTGCTGGCCGCCACGATCTTCCTGCGCGAAAAGCTTTCACGCCTGCAATGGGTGGC
The DNA here is from genome assembly GCF_056857025.1 of Novosphingobium sp. BL-S-33. NCBI lineage: Bacteria > Pseudomonadati > Pseudomonadota > Alphaproteobacteria > Sphingomonadales > Sphingomonadaceae > Novosphingobium > Novosphingobium sp. BL-S-33. The sequence goes on from NZ_CM166474.1 coordinate 371,408, forward strand.
CGTGGCGCTGGCCGCCATCGGCGTTGCCATGCTGGCGCGCGGAGCTGTGGACACGCTGTGGATCAGCATCGGCCTTGCGCTCAGCTTCGCGGGCTATGGCCTGACGCGCAAGCTGGCCCCGGTGACCGCGCTGCCCGGCCTGACAGTGGAGACGATGGTGCTGATGGTGCCGGCTCTGGGCCTGCTGGCATGGCAGGCGATGAGCCCCGCCGGCCTGTCGATGGGCTCTTCGCCGCGGATCGACCTGCTGCTGGCGTTCGCCGGTCCGGTGACCGGCGTTCCGCTGCTGATGTTCGCCAGCGCGGCGCGCAAACTGGACTTCTCGCTACTGGGCTTCATCCAGTTCGTGACGCCGACCGGTGTGTTCTTCGTCGGCCTGATCGCTTTCCACGAGCCGCTGAAGTCCTCGCAGCTGGTGTGCTTCCTGTTCATCTGGACCGCGATCGCGGTCTTCTGCTGGGACCTGCTGAAGCGCCGCCGCGCGGCTGCCTTGGCCTCATAAGAGAAGGATTTCGCGCGGAGGCGCGGAGGCGCGGAGACGCGGAGGGAGGTTGCGTGGGCGGCAATTACCGTGCCTTTGTGCCTGCCGCCACGATGGACGGATAAAGCGGCTTCGCCGCAAGCGCGAGTTCACTCCGCGTCTCCGCGCCTCCGCGCGAAACCTTCCTCTCAGCCTCGCGCAGCACCACGCTTCAACAAGGCCTGCACGAACGCGTCGAGATCGTCGGCATCGACGTCCAGCGTCTCATCCCATTCGGCCAGCAGCGCGTCGATATCCTCGCGCTTGTAGGGTTCGCCGGGCTGGTGCTTGACCGGCGCTGCGTGGTGCGGCCAGGGATGGTCGGTGGCGTTGTTGTAAATCCAGCCCACGAAGCAGAGCGCGCCGACGTTGAACACGAACGGGACAAGATGCTCCCAGCCCCACGCCGGCGTGCCGGTCGCTCCCAGCGCACAAAGCAGCGCACAGGCGCCGCCGGGCGGGTGGAGGCTACGCGTCATCGTCATCACCGCGATGGCGAGCGCCACGGCCACGCTGCCCGCCAACCAGGGGTCGCCGATCAGCCTGCCCACGGACAGGCCGACGGCAGCCGACAGCACGTTGCCGCCAAACACCGACCACGGCTGCGCCAGCGGACTCGCCGGTACCGCGAAGACCAGCACGGCCGAAGCGCCCAGCGGCGCGACAAGGAAAGGCAGTGCGGGATCGTAACCGCTCTCCAGCAGGCGCGTCAGCGCGCCCGCGACGGCGATACCGAAAAGCGCGCCCAGCACCGCGCGAAAGGGGCCAAGGCGGCGCTTGCCGCCCACCTGGGTTGGGATGATGCTGTTCAGCGCCACGGCCGCGCGAGCCTCCTCGTAGAAACCGGAGCGGCGCCTATGAAGCAATCGCCGCCCGCGCGCCATGCGAGAGATGCTTGTCGGCGGCCAAGCCAGACTGCGCGCCGCCGACTTGCGACACCCTTGCCGTAAATTGGCCACGATCGCGTGATTGCCTGTGCGCCTGATACCAGCGACTTGCAGGAGTGCGCCCCGCATGCCCCCCACCGATTCCCCAACGGCCTCCCCTCCTGCCGTCGAACAGTCGCTCGGCGCGTTCGACCTTGCCCGTCTGCGCGGTGACGACGGCAACGCCATCACTCTCGTCCGGAAACGCTGCCCTGAAGGGAAGCCCGGCGAAATCGTGGTCTGCGCACCGGACCCGGAGGCGAACCGCCTGCGTGCCCTGCCCGATACGTACCAAGTGACCGAAGGCCTCGGGCGCGCGGAACGGCAAATCGCGCCCGGCGTCGTTGCAGACGTGCACATGGACTCGGTGACCATGCCTGGCGGCGTCGTCAGCAACCGCGTCATGGCCGGCGTGAAGATCGCCTTCTAAGCCCTAAAAAAGAGCCCGGTCCGCCAGAGGAGGCGAACCGGGCTCGTCAGGCGCCCCTCGGGAGGGAGGAGCAGGGGCGCCGTCAGCCTGATCGGAGGGGAATCAGGCGAACTTTCCAGCCTTGGCGATTTCGGCCACCGGCTTGCGGTTGCTGGCCACTTCGCGCTCCTGCAGGAATTCGGGAAGCGAGCCCTTGTCGCCCATCTTGCCCAGCGCGAAGGCGGCTTCCAGACGGTGGTCGGCGGGGATGCCCAGCGCGGCTTCGGCCTCACCGAACTTCAGGCCGGTCATACCGTGGGTGTGATAGCCCAGCGCCTGTGCCTGCAGGGCGGCCAGCGCCCACGCCGCACCGGCGTCGAAGCTGTGGCTGTGATTGTTCGAATTGCCCTTGTCCGAGCGCATCTGGCTGTCCGAAACCACGAAGACCAGCGCCGAAGCGTCCTTGGCCCAACCCTGGTTGAACTCGATCAGCTGCGACAGGAACAGGTCCCAGTTCGCATCGCCCTTCTTCGCATAGAGGAAAGTCCAAGGCTGCACGTTGTAGGCCGAAGGGGCCCAGCCACCGGCTTCGAAGATCACGTCGAGGTCTTCCTGCGGGATCTCGCTGCCGTCGAAAGCGCGCGGCGACCAGCGATCGACGATGAGCTTTTCGACCTTGGGGTGGGCAATGCGTCCGGTCATCTCGGGTATCCTTGGGAAGAGGTGGATGGGAGTGTTGAAAGTGCAGATAGCCCGTCCCGCGCCATCGGGGAATCCGGATAATTTCGACGGAACTGTTCCAGTAATCAGAAAAGACGTCTGCGCCGTGATGAACCGACCCTATGATCCGGTCTTGATCCTCCGCGCCTTTTCCGCGCGCCTTCGCGCTCTTCCACAGGAGCGGCGCTTTTTTGCCGAATCCAGTGTCTTGCGCGCCGGGGCGGCGTCCCCCACTTATCGCCCATGACTGCCAGCCGCTTGTTCGACCGCGCCGTGATCCGGCTCTCCCCCCGTGAAGGTTCCCAAGAAGACGTCGCCGATTTCCTGCAAGGGCTGGTGACGGCCGATGTGCGGAAGCTGCCGACCTGGGCGGGGCTGCTCACGCCGCAGGGCAAGGCGCTGTTCGACTTCATCGTCTGGCCTTCCGGGCACGACCTGCTGATCGACTGCGAGGCCGATGTCGCCCCCGCCTTGATCAAGCGGCTCTCCATGTACCGCCTGCGCCGGGCGATCGATATTGCGCGCGATGATTCGCTCGCGGTCCACTGGCGTCCTCATCTGGGCGACGGCGCCGCGCCGGACCCGCGCCTTCCGGCGCTGGGCGAGCGCTGGATCGCCGCCATCGACGAGACCGATCCGGCAGAACAGGAGACCGGCGCCGATGCCGAGTGGCGCGCGCACCGTTTGCGCATGGGCGTGACCGAGGGCCGTGCCGAACTGGGCGATGGCGAGACGCTCTGGCTTGAATGCAATGCCGTGGAACTGAACGGCGTCAGCTTCACCAAGGGCTGCTACGTCGGGCAGGAGAACACGGCGCGGATGAACTGGCGGCAGAAGGTCAACCGCCGCCTGATCGTGGTGCCGTTTGCCCGTTCGGACGAGAAACGCCGCCGCGCCGCCTATGAAGACCTTGGCTTTGCCGTAGACCACCTGCGGGTAGAGGCCATCGATCCGGCAGTCCGCCCCGCATGGCTGCCGCCCGAGGAAGAAGCCTGACAGCGATCAGCCCGGGCAGGCCGCTCCCGTCGCCTCCTGGATCGGATGCCCGGCATCGCACCGGTCGAGTTCGACCGCGAAGATCCGGGCCCTGAGCGGCGCACCGCGCGCATGACTGAAGCGTTCGCGATATTCGCCGCTGTCGGTGAAGCCGGTGGCATCGAGCACGCGGCGCATGGCCACGCTATTCTCGAAATAGCTGGCGACCACCCGGCGGTGCCCCAGTGCCCGCGCCTGATCGAGCAGCGCGCGAACCGCCTCACGCGCATAGCCCATGCCGCGATATCCGGGCGCGATCCAATAGCCCATCTCCACGTCGTCCTCGAACCGGCCAAGCCCGATGCCGCCGACCAACCGGGGACCACCGGGTGAACGCAAGTACATGAAGAAATGCGGCAGGCGCGGATCGCGGTCCAGCGACAGATAATCGTGCATCGCCTGCGCCGTGCGCGGCAAGGCGCTCACGCCGACATTGCGCTGAATGGCCTCGTCCGAAATGGCATCAACCAGTTCGTCGACATCCTCGGGCCAACCGGGCCTGAGGAACAACCTCTCCGTGCGGACGAACATGTCACGGCTCTCCGTTGTTTTGTCCCGCATCCGCATCATGCACGATGCGCGTTGCCGATGCACGGATTTTGCGGCGCGCCGTCGCTCCGGCGCTGCCAAATTCGCACCCGATGCGGATCGATCCCTGCTCCGGGCCGGGCTGCGGGGCGGTCTCGGTGGAGAACCGCCCCGGCGCAATGTCGCACCGAATCAGCGGGAAGCGCGGCCCTCAGGCCGCGCGGCGACGCGGGGCCTGGCGCGCCGGGGACATTCGGGCGGGCGATACGCCGCGATTGTCCGAATCGCTGTCGCAATCGCTCGGCGCATCGAATTCCAGCGCATATTCGCGCGCCGGATAGGTCATCTCGCGGCCGGTGCTGAAGCGCTCGACAATGCGGCCGGTGCGGGCAAATCCCGCCTTTTCGAGCACGCGGCCCGAAGCCGGATTGTCGATGAAGTGGTTGGCGACGATCCGCCGGTGGCCAATCGCGCGCGCCATCGACAGCATGGCCCGAGCAGCCTCGCTGGCAAAGCCCTGCCCCCAGTGGTCGCGGGCGATCCAGTAGCCAAGGTTCACTTCGCCGTGCATTTCGGAAAGACCGATGCAGCCGAGCAGGCGCGCGCCGGCGGCGCCGGGCTGGGTGACCAGCAGACGCGGCAGCAGCAGGTCCTGCGGCAGATCCAGAAAGCGCCGGGCATCGTCGGCAGTATAGGGCCAGGCCGCCCGGGAGAGATTGCGCACGACGGACTCGTCGGCGATCAGGGCCAGAAACTCTTCCCTGTCCTCAGGCCAGCCGGGCCGCAGGAACAGGCGTTCGCTGCGAATGAACATACTATGTCTCCACTCTTCAGCCCCGCTTCCTTCATAAGAAGGAGTCGTGACATTGCGATTACGCGCGCGGCCAATTGGCGGAAATCAGGCACATTTTACGGAAAAATGCGCGAGATTCGGGCCAGCTCGAAACGCGGGCGACGAGTGAGGGAGACACGAAAAGAGGGAGACGGGCTGGCCCCTCTCCCTCGTTCAGCCGATCACGAAGATCGGCAGGGCCATCCCGTCAGGATGGCCCTTTTATCGACCATCCGAATTATTCGGCGGCTTGCGCCATTACGTCTACGGAGACGTATTTACGGCCCTGCTTGCCATCGTGGAAACGCACGCGACCTTCGGCGGTGGCGAACAGGGTGTGATCCTTGCCCATGCCAACGTTCACGCCGGGGTACACGCGGGTGCCGCGCTGACGGATGATGATGTTGCCGCCGATCACTTCCTGACCGCCGAACTTCTTAACGCCAAGACGGCGGCCCGCAGAGTCGCGACCGTTGCGCGACGAACCGCCTGCTTTCTTATGTGCCATTGCTCAGTTCCTTCCGCGTTTGGCTCAGGCGACCGACACGATGCGCAGCAGGGTCATCTGCTGGCGGTGGCCGTTCTTACGACGATAGTTGTGGCGGCGGCGCTTCTTGAACACCACGACCTTTTCGCTCTTGGCCTGAGCGATGATTTCGGCCGAAACCGAAACCTTCGAGGCGTCGAGGACTTCGCCGTCCTTGCCGGCGAGCAGGATGTCGCCGAGAGTGATGGTCTCACCGGCTTCACCAGCCAGCTTTTCAACCGCGATCTTGTCTCCGGCGGCAACCCGGTACTGCTTGCCGCCCGTGCGCACAACTGCGAACATGGTGCCCTTACCTAATCTCTAATGTGTGCCCGTAACGAGCCGAAACAAACCTGCCCCGGCCGCTCGGGTCCAATGAAGAACCTTGGAGCCTTGCGGGCGACGCGCCGTTACCCCGCCTACGGACGAGGTACCGGAAAGAGTGGGTGCCGTTAGTGCAACGCCCGATTCGTGTCAACCAATGACTTGGCAGACTTTGGCCGAAACCTTGACGCGGGCCGCTGAAATGCGACTCCCACATGTCGACAACGCGCATAGCGACTCGTTTGCCGCTCGCGATTGCCGTCGCGCGTGCTATGGCACATTCATGATCCGCGCAAAAGCCCGCCTGCTGCCGCTTTTCCTCGCTACAGGTCTCGCCGCCTGCTCGTCCGCCGGCACTTATCCCTCGCTTGCCATCCGTCCGGTGGAGCGCGCGACGCCTGTCGTGCAGAATCCGTCGGCCACGCCCGTCCCCCTGCCGCCGCCCAGTGCGGATACCGTGACGCGAATCAACGGCCTCCTCGCCTCCGCCCGTGAGGCGGACAGCCAGTTTGCCGCGCGGCGCACCGCCGCCGAACGCGCGGTCTCTGCCGCCGGGTCTTCGACAGGCAGCGATTCCTGGCTTTCCGCGCAAGTCGCGGTCTCCGCCTTGCAGGCAAGCCGCGATCCCTCAATCGCGGCACTGGCCGAACTCGACACGATGTTCGCAACCGCCCGCGACGCCTCGCCCAACGAAGAATCGCCCACCACCAAGAGCATCGCCGCGGCCCGCGACGAAGTGCAGGCGTCGGTAACCGCACAGGACGAAGTGGTCTCGCGGCTCAACGCGCGACTTGGCACCTGAGATCAAGCTCTTGTCCGCCGGTCACCCCCAGCGGGCAATATCCTCGAAATCCTGCTCGCGCGGCTCGATCCAGTGCCATTGGCCGTCGCGCCGCTCGCGCTTCCAGAACCACGATTCGCTCTTGAGGTGGTCCATCGCATAATCCGCCGCGGCGAAAGCGTCGCGGCGGTGGCGCGCTGCGGCGGCGACCAGCACGATCGGCTCGCCCGGCAGCATCGTGCCGCTGCGGTGGACGATCAGCAGCCCGTCGAGATCCCAGCGCCCGCGTACGCGTTTGGCAAGATCGCACATCGCCGGCAGCGTCAGCGGTTCGTAGTGCCGCAGTTCCAGCGCCTCCACCCCTTCGCCGGCGCGCACTTGCCCCAGGAAGCTGACCACCCCGCCGGCGTGCGGCAGCTCCGCTGTGAAGGCGCCCAGCAGGGCTGCGGGATCGAAAGCGGCGGCGAGCAGGCGAACGTCGTTGCCCACCTCAGCCTCCGGAAACGGGAGGCAGAAATGCGAGTTCATCGCCATCGGCCAGAACAAGTTCGTACTTGTCCGCCACAAGCGCGCCGTTGATCGCCACCCTCACCTTTTCGCTGACGACCGCGTCGGCCAGTTCGGGCGGAAAATGCCCGCCCAGCCAGCCGATCACATCGTACCAGTCGAGCGGCGCACTGGCGGCGATATCCTCACCCGCGCACCCCGCCACGTCCTCCAGACGGCCAAGAAACACCAGCTTGGCCCGCATCCTCAGCCCCCGGTCATCGACATGTGGCGTGTCAGGGCGGGCGCGGCGCCATGCCCCTCGATAGCGAAATGGTGCCGCTCGGGCTTGATGCGCATCGCCATGTCGAGCCCGGCGTCGAGCGCGGCTTCCGGGTTCTCACCCCGCAGCGCCGCGCGCAGATCGACGCGCTCGTTGCCGCCGAGGCAGGCGTAGAGCTGGCCTGTGGCGGTCACGCGGATGCGGTTGCAGTCTTCGCAGAAATTCTCGGTAAGCGGGGTTATCAGCCCCAGCCGTCCGCCCGTCTCCGCCACATCGAAATAGCGGGCCGGGCCGCCAGTGCGGTGCGCGCTGGGCGTCAGCGTCCAGCGCCGTTCCAGATCCGCACGCACTTGGGGGAGCGGCAGGTAGTGGTCGAAGCGGTCTTCCTCCACCTCGCCGAGCGGCATGACCTCGATCAGCGTGGAATCGAAGCCTTGCGCGTGGGCCCAAGCCACGATTTCGGGAATCTCATGCTCATTCACCCCCCGCAGGGCGACGGTGTTGAGCTTGACCGCCAGCCCGGCCGCTTTCGCCGCCGCCAGCCCTTCCAGCACATCGGGCAGCGAATCGCGGTGGGTGATACGCGTGAAAGTCGCGCGGTCGAGGGTATCGAGCGAGACGTTGATCCGGCGCACCCCGGCATCGGCGAGATCGTCCGCAAACCGCGCGAGGTGCGTGCCGTTGGTGGTGAGCGTCAGTTCCTCCAGCCCATCCCCGAGCTTGCGACCGACAGCGCGGACCAGTTCGATCATATCGCGCCGAACCAGCGGTTCGCCGCCGGTCAGGCGCAGCTTGGTCACGCCCCGGGCAATGAAGCCGAGCGCCAATTTGTGAAGCTCGTCGAGCGTCAGCACATCCTTCCGGGGCAGGAAGGTCATGCGCTCCGGCATGCAGTAGGCACAACGGAGGTCGCACCTGTCGGTCACCGAAAGCCGCACGTAGGTAATGCGGCGGCGGAACTGATCGACTAGGGGCGTTCGCGCGCTCATGCCCTTGCTATAGCATTGCCCCGGCGCCGGTTCCATCCAGCTGCAACAATTGGCCGGTTATGCCTTCCGCCGCAGACAAATAGGCCGCAGCGGCGGCAATTGCCGCGTCCTCGTCGCTTTCCAGTGCATTGACCCGCAGCGGCGCATGATCGCGGGCCAGTCCCTGCACCGCCGCCAGCCGCCAACCGCGATGGGTGTGATCGGCAGGTGCGAAGACCAGAGTGAGTGCCGAGCCCGCCGCAAGCACGGCGCGCGCGCGGGGCAGAGCATCGGCATGGAACTGCGCGGCGGCATCGAGCGGGTTTTCCGCCAGTGGAGCAACGCGCAGGATCATGGCTCAGCGGCGCTGCCGGGTGAGCGTGATACCGATCTTCTCGCCCGCTTCGGCGATGGCAAGTTTGACGATCTTCACCGTCACCGCCTCGATCCGCGCGTCCTGCAGGAACAGCGTCTCGCAGACGTGATCGGCCACGGCCTCGATCAGCTTGAAATGGACGCCCTGCGGCAGCGCATCGCTGGCCGCGAACTTGAGGTCCATGTAGTTCTTGCTCTCGGTGAGCGGTGTATCGGGCGTGTAGCGGTCGATCGGCTTCATCGAGACCTGGATGGTGAAGCGCAGCGGCTGCGGCTTCCCGGTCTCTTCCGAGTAGATCCCGGTAAGAACGTCGTGTTCGAAATCGGCGACTTCGAGGATGAGCGAATCGGTGATGGGGGTCATGGCGGCGGGCTTTAGCCGTTATTCCGCCAACGTGCGAAGATTGCCGTTGGCAGCAGGCGACCTTCCCGTTCATCCTGAGCCTGTCGAAGGGCGTCCTCGCGGACCGAAAGGTCGCCATGTTCGATGGTGCCGGGCAGATCGCGGAACAGTTCTTCCATCAGCCCGGCCAGCGCGAGCGAGGACATGCGCACGGCATAGACGGTGAGGAACAGGAACTTGCTGTCGCCGTCCAGAAGCTGGCGGCAATCGGCGAGCAGGCCGGGCAGGTTCTCTTCCAGACGCCACGTTTCGCCAGTCGGCCCGCGACCGAACTTCGGCGGATCGAGGATGATGCCGTCATACCGCTTGCCCCGGCGCACTTCGCGCGCGGTGAACTTGGCGGCATCGTCGATCAGCCAGCGAACCGGGCGATCCTCCAGCCCGGCCAGCGCCGCGTTCTCGCGCGCCTGACCGACCGACTTCTTCGAGGCATCGACATGCGTCACCGGGCCATGCCCCGAAAGCGCCAGCGTGCCGACGCCGGTATAGCCGAACAGGTTCAGCGTATTGGCATCGTCGCGACCGGCGAGCATCTCGCGCATCCAGTCCCACACCGGCGCCATGTCCGGGAAGAAGCCGAGATGGCGGAACGGCGTGCACTGCGCAGTGAAGCGGACTTCGTTCCACGCCAGCGGCCAGCCATCGCGCGGCACCGGCTTGTCGAACTGCCAGCGGCCACCGCCGTCTTCGTCCGAGCCGGGCACGAATTCCCCGTGCGCGTCCCAGTTTTCAAGGCGCGGCGTCCACATCGCCTGCGGTTCGGGCCGCACGAAGCGGTAGTCGCCATAGCGTTCCAGCTTGCGGCCGTGGCCCGAATCGACAAGGCCGTAATCGTCCCAGCCCTCTCCGGCGAGGATGACGGGTTGGGTTTCCAGGCGTGCCATCAGATCTTCGGGCTCGCGTGCTGGGCCACGAAATCGGCGATCGATTCGTAATCACCGGTCAGGTCGACGCACTTCTCTTCACGCTCGAACAGGTCGCCGACGCGCGCGGGCAGGCCCGAGCGCTGGCCGGTGGCGCGTTCGACGGCGTCGGGGAACTTGGCCGGATGCGCGGTTGCCAGCGTGACGACCGGGATGCTGGCGTCGATACCCGCAGTGCGGGCGGCAAAAAGGCCGCAGGCGGTGTGCGGATCGATCAGCTCGCCGCAGTTCTCCCAGGCCCAGCGGATGGTCGATGCCATTTCGTCGGCATCGGTGCGGGCGGAGGAGAACAGCGCGGCAGCGCCTTCACGCTGCGCATTGGTCAGTTGCATGGCCTTGGTCGCTTCGAACCCGGCCATCTGCTCGGCCAGCGCCTTGCCGTCGCGGCCATTAAGGTCGAACAGCAGGCGTTCGAAGTTCGACGAGACCTGAATGTCCATCGAAGGGGCCGCGGTCGGCGTGACGGTGCCCTGCGAGTAGTCGCCCTCGGCCAATGCGCGGTGGAGGATGTCGTTGACGTTGGTGGCGACGATCAGCTTCTCGATCGGAAGCCCCATCTGCGCGGCGACATAGCCGGCGAAGACATCGCCGAAGTTGCCGGTCGGCACCGAGAAGGCGACCTTGCGATGCGGCGCGCCCAGCTGGAGCCCGGCGGCGAAGTAGTAGACCACCTGCGCCATCAGGCGCGCCCAGTTTATCGAGTTCACCGCGCCGATGGCGAAGCGGTCGGTCATCGCCTTGTCGTTGAACATGCGCTTCACGGTGGCCTGCGCGTCGTCGAACGAGCCTTCGATGGCGATGTTGTGGACGTTGGGCGCCAGCACCGTCGTCATCTGGCGGCGCTGCACGTCGGACACGCGGCCCTTGGGGTGCAGCATGAAGATATCGACTTTGGCGCGGCCGGCCACCGCATCGATCGCGGCCGAGCCGGTGTCGCCCGACGTCGCGCCGACGATGGTCAGGTTGCGCTCCGAACGGCCGAGGAATTCCTCGAACAGCAGACCCAGCAATTGCAGCGCCACGTCCTTGAACGCCAGCGTCGGGCCATGGAACAGTTCCAGCACCCACTGCTGCTCGTCCAGCTGCTTAAGCGGCGCCACCGCCTTGTGCGCGAAGCGGCCGTAGGCTTGGCGAGTCAGTTCCAGCAGGCGGTCATAGGTCAGGCTGCCCTCGACGAAGGGGAACATGATCTTCGCGGCCAGCTCGGCATAGGGCAGCCCCGCCATCGCGGCGATCTCGCCTTCCGAAAAGCGCGGCCACTCGCGCGGCACGTAGAGGCCGCCGTCCGAAGCGAGACCGGCGAGCGTGGCGCCTTCGAAGTCGAGCGCCGGTGCGCTGCCGCGGGTGCTGATATAATCCATGGGGCGCGGTTAGCCGGAGGGGGGCGAAATGAAAAGCCTGTCGTTGGGCTGACGCGCGAACAATTCCTAAAGGGGGGCGTAGTTCGGCGGTTAGTTGAATGGAGCAAAGACTCAACGGGACGCGCGGAACTGTGCCTCAAGCACTTCGTCGCTACCGCGAAGGCGGGGGCCCCGCTTCCTTCTCGCAACGCCAGCAAAGAAAAGCGGGATCCCCGCCTTCGCGGGGATGACGAAGAGAGACGTTAGAGGCCGCGAACTTTGACGCGCTTACTTCCGCCCCCGATTCACCAAGGCCAGCGCGTAGATCACCAGCGCCGTCGCCGCGAAGAAGAACCACTGCACGGCATAGGCGAAGTGGTTGTTGGGAATTTCGGAAGGGTCCGGAATGGCATTGGCCTCCAGCCCCGCAACCGGCGGCGCGGCCACCAGACGCGGGCCCGGGGCGATCACGCCGTGGAGAGTGCCGCCCGACCAGTCCCCCCCGGCCATCGGCAGGCGCGACCAGCCCAGCACGACAAGCGCCTTCGAACCATCGGCCAGCGTGCATTCGGCGGTCTGCGCCATGCCCGATTCGCCCTTGGCATTGCGACCGGCCATGCTGGAGCGATTGCCGGCGCTCACGCAGTCTATGCGGGCGCGGCGGTAGAGCAGGTCTTTCTGACCTGCCGCATCGCGCGGCCACGACACTTCGGCAGTCATCGTCTGCGCCGCGGCATAGTGCGCGAGCAGCGATTCCTTCTCGTCGAGACGGCGGAGCTGCCAGAACCCAAGCCAGATCATCAGCGCGACGGCAGCGGCGACGACCAGCGTCGGCAGGATCGGAATGCGAGGCAAGTCAGTCTTCCTTGATGCGACCCTCGCCGGCCCGGCAGCGGAATCCGGCGCCGGACAGTCCGGCTATGGCAATGCACAAACCGGCGATTACGAGCATCGCCCACCCCTGTCTCCGTCCCGCATGGGGAGCAGAGACCGAAAAGGGCAGCCGAAGCGGTGTCCGGCTGCCCTTGAGGATTCGGTCACGGGGCCGCGACCCCGTGCGAAATCGAATGATCGCCTGCGGCCATCAGTGCGTCGGGTGGCCCCAATTGCCCCAGACGTAGATCGCCACGAAGAGGAACAGCCACACGACGTCGACGAAGTGCCAGTACCAGGCGGCCGCCTCGAAGCCGAAGTGCTGACGCGGGGTGAAGTCACCCTTGTACGAACGCACGAGGCACACGATCAGCATGATGGTGCCGACGATGACGTGGAAGCCGTGGAACCCGGTCGCCATGTAGAACACCGAGCCATAGGTGTTCTGACCGAAGGCGAACGGCGCGTGGATATATTCGTAAGCCTGGATCGAGGTGAACAGCAGGCCCAGCAGCACGGTGGCCCAGAGGCCCTTCTTGAGTCCGTCGCGATCGCCATGGATCAGCGCGTGATGCGCCCAGGTGACCGTGGTGCCCGAGCAGAGCAGGATCAACGTATTGAGCAGCGGCAGGTCGAACGGATCCATCACCGCTTCGATCGCCTTTGGCGGCCACTGGCCACCGACCACCTCGGCAATAGTCGAGGGGAACAGCGAGAAGTTGAAGAAGGCCCAGAACCAGCCGACGAAGAACATCACTTCCGAAGCGATGAACAGGATCATGCCGTAGCGCTGGTGAAGCTGCACGACCGGCGTGTGATCGCCGGCGTGGGCTTCGTTGACGATCTTGGAGAACCACGAGAACATCGAGGCCAGCAGGATCGCAAGACCCAGCCACGGCACGAAAGCGCCGCCGGGCATCTTGTGCATGAACAGCACCATGCCCGAAGTGAAGGTGAGTGCACCGATCGTGGTAGCCAGCGGCGCGATGTCCGGCGGAAGAATGTGGTAATCGTGGTTCTTGGTACCGGCCATGGCGCCTTCGTCCCCGTTGCTCGAATCTGCCTGTTCGAATCTGTCCGGGGACTTGTGTCGTCCCCGTCATTTATTGTTCGTTGAAGGCCTTAACCGCCCGTCTGCTTGCGGTCCAGTGCCTTTGCATCGCTCCCCGCGTCGGCAACGCCGGTCACGTGGAAGGTGTAACTGAGCGTGATCTGCTGCACGTCCTTGTTGTCGGGGTCTTTCAGGATTCCCGGATCAACGTAGTAGATCACCGGCATCTTCACGCCCTCACCGGGCTGGAGCGTCTGTTCGGTGAAGCAGAAGCACTGAATCTTGTTGAAGTACCGCGCCGCCTGCTCGGGCTCCACATTGAAGCTGGCAGTGCCGGTTATGACCTTGTTGGAATTGTTTTTGGCCCAGAAAAGCGCCATATCGCGCTCTCCGATGGTCACCGTGTCGGTGCGCTGGAGCGGCCTGAAATCCCAGGGCATGCCCCGCTCGACATTGGCGTCGAAGCGGATCGACATGGTCTTGTCGGTCACCTGGACCATCGCCGCCTGCGCCTCGTCCACGCGGCGGGTGGTGCCGTCATACCCGGTCACCTGACAGAAGATCCGGTAGAGCGGCACCGAGGCGAACCCCAGCCCCAGCATCCCCACAGCCATCGACAGGGCGATAAACGCGATGCGACGGTTGCTGCGCGTCGCGGTGGCCGCCTGACCGGATGCCGTGTCGGTGCCCATCAGCCCATCTTCGCGATGGAAATGAAGAACACCAGTACCACGAAGGCCGCAAGACCGAGACCCAGCACCCGGTTGCGGCTCTTGCGGATTTGCTCCGGCGTGCGCGCTTCAGCCTCCTTGGTATCGGAAAGGCTGGTTTTCGAGTCCGGCTGGGTCGATTCTGTCATGCGGGATCTTTCACAGGGCGATGAAGCGATCGACCACCAGCGCCGCGAAGAGCGCGAAGAGGTAGAGCACCGAATAGGCGAAAAGCTGCTTCTCAGGCTTCATCGTATCCTCGGCGCCGCTGCGTTCGCGCAGGCCGACCCGGATCGAGAGCGCAAGGAACAGGCTGGACAGCACAAGGGCCGAGATGCCGTAGATCGCGTGCGTGCCGCCGATCCACCAGGGCAGCACGGAAAGCGGCAGCAGCAGGGCTGCATAAAGCAGGATCTGGCGGCGCGTGGCCTTCTCGCCGGCGACCACCGGCATCATCGGGATGCCGACTTTGGCGTAGTCGCTCTTCACGAAGAGCGCGAGCGCCCAGAAGTGCGGCGGGGTCCAGAAGAAGATGATGGCGAACAGCAGCACCGGCATCAGCGTGACGTGGCCGGTCACCGCCACCCAGCCGATCAGCGGCGGGAAGGCGCCGGCGCCGCCGCCGATGACGATGTTCTGCGGCGTGCGCGGCTTCAGCCAGATCGTGTAGACGACGGCATAGTAGAAAATCGAGATGGCCAGGATCGCGGCGGGCAGCCAGCCGACCGCAAAGCCCATCAGGAACACGGACGCGGCGCAAAGCACGCCCGCGAAATCGCGCGCCGTGGTGCGGTCGAGCCGGCCTTGCGGCAGCGGGCGCTTGGCGGTGCGCTTCATCCCGGCGTCAAGGTCGGCTTCCCACCACTGGTTGAGCGCGGCGGCACCGCCGGCGCCCATGGCGATGCAGAGGATCGCGGTGAAGGCGATGACGGGGTGAATGCGCTCAGGCGCGGCAAGCAGCCCGCAGAGGCCGGTGAAGATCACAAGGCTCATGACCCGCGGCTTGGTCAGCGCGATAAGATCGCGCCAATCGGCGGGGAGCGGCTTTTCGATGGTCGAATTGGGACTCGTGGTAGTCATGATTTCTGGCCCATACACCCGCAAGCGCCGCAAAAGCGAGGCCCTGCAAAAGCCGCCGCCCGCAGGCGTCGTCCCGGACCGGGTCCGGGACGACAGGGATCAGATCAGTGGTGCACCGTATCGCCGATGACGGGAAGCGTCTCGAACTGGTGGTACGGCGGCGGGCTGGTGAGCGTCCACTCAAGCGTGGTCGCACCTTCGCCCCAGTAATTGTCTTCGGCCTTCTTGCCGGCGACGAAGGCATAGATAATGTTCACGAACCAGACGCCGATGCTGACCGCCATCACCATGTAGCCGATCGTGGCGACGTGGTTCCAGTGCGCATAAGCCTCTGCATAGTCAGGATAACGGCGCGGCATGCCCTGGAGACCCAGGAAGTGCATCGGGAAGAAGATCATGTTCACGCCGACGAAGAAGATCCAGAAATGGACGTGGGCGAGGAACTCGGAATGCATCCGCCCGCTCATCTTCGGGAACCAGTAATAGAACCCGGCGAAGAGCGCGGTGACGGCACCCAGCGACAGCACGTAGTGGAAGTGGGCGACCACGTAGTACGTGTCATGCAGCACGTCATCGACGCCGCCGTTCGCCAGGACCACGCCGGTCACGCCGCCGACGGTGAAGAGGAAGATGAAGCCGATCGCCCAGACCATCGGGCTCTTGAACTCGACCGAACCGCCCCACATCGTCGCGATCCACGAGAAGATCTTGATGCCGGTGGGCACCGCGATGACCATGGTCGCCGCCGTGAAGTACATCTTCGTGTTCACCGACATGCCGGTGGCGTACATGTGGTGGGCCCAGACGATGAAGCCGACCACGCCGATCGCGACCATGGCGTAGGCCATGCCGAGGTAGCCGAACACCGGCTTCTTCGAGAAGGTCGAGACGATCTGCGAGATGATGCCGAAGCCCGGCAGGATCATGATGTAGACTTCGGGGTGACCGAAGAACCAGAACAGGTGCTGATAGAGCACCGGATCACCGCCACCGGCCGGATCGAAGAAGGTGGTGCCGAAGTTGCGGTCGGTCAGGAGCATGGTGATGGCGGCGGCGAGCACCGGCAGCGCCAGCAGCAGCAGGAACGCGGTGACCAGCACCGACCACACGAACAGCGGCATCTTGTGCATGGTCATGCCGGGGGCACGCATGTTGAAGATGGTGGTGATGAAGTTGATCGCGCCCATGATCGAGCCGGCACCGGCAAGGTGCAGCGCGAAAATGCCGAAGTCGACGGCGGGCCCGACGGAACCGGACGTGGAGAGCGGCGCGTAGACCGTCCAGCCAGTGCCCGCGCCCATTCCCGTGCCGCCCGGCACGAAGGCCGAGAACATCAGCGAGCAGAAGCCCGCCACGGTCAGCCAGAACGAGATGTTGTTCATGCGCGGGAACGCCATGTCCGGCGCGCCGATCATCAGCGGCACGAACCAGTTGCCGAATCCGCCGATCATCGCCGGCATGACCATGAAGAACACCATGATCAGGCCGTGCGCGGTGATCAGCACGTTCCACATGTGCAGCGTGGCGTTGAAGTCCGAAGGATTGTCACCCACCAGCTTGGCGAAGAAGCCCAGGTACTGGATGCCCGGCTGGGCCAGCTCAGCACGCATGATGCCCGAGACGGCACCACCGATGACCCCCGCGAAGATCGCGAAGATCAGGTACATCGTGCCGATGTCCTTGTGGTTGGTGGACATGAACCAGCGCGCGAAGAACGCCGGTTTGTGATCGTGATCCGCGTGGCCGTGCTCGTCGCCGTGGGCCTGGAAATGTTCTGCGGTGGTTGCCATGTTCGGGACCCTGTCCTTCAATTCGCTCTTATTCGGCAGCTGCGGTGGCGGTTTCGGCGGCGGCAGGCGCCTCCGAGGCCTCTGCCGTGGCGGCAGGAGCAGGCGTTGCGGCGGCCGCGGCAGCAGGTGCGGCGGCCGGCTTCGCCTGGCCATCGATCACGCCGCCGGCGTGCGTGAGGACCCAGGCATCGTATTGCGGGCGGGGCAGCGCCTCTACCGCGATCGGCATGTAGCCGTGCTTGGCACCGCACAGTTCAGAGCACTGGCCGTAGTAGACGCCCGGCTTCTCGACGAAGAGAACCTTCTCGTTGATGCGGCCCGGAACGGCGTCAAGCTTGAACCAGAGCGAGGGAACCGCGAACGAGTGGATGACGTCGGCCGCCGTGATCTGGAGGCGAATCGGTTCGCCCACCGGCACCACCATACGATTGTCGACCTCAAGGTGCGAGGGACCGTCCCAAGGCTTGGAACCGACTTCGCGCACGCCGTTGTTGATGGTCGGCTGGCCGGGGATGTTGAGCATGTCCGAAACGACTTCGAAATCGCCGTTATCGGGATAGCCGTAAGTCCAGAACCACTGGTTGCCGGTGATCTTCACAGTCAGCGCCCCCTTGGGGGCCGGCTTGTACTGCTTGGCGATGAGATCGATCGAGGGGACCGCGATGCCGATCAGGATCAGCACCGGGAACAGCGTCCACACCACTTCGAGAATGGTGTTGTGGCTGGTTTTCGAAGGCACGGGATTGGCGCGGCGGTTGAAGCGCACCGCGATGATCAGCAGCAGAAGCAGCACGAAAATGGTGATCACGGTGATGATCGGCATCAACACGATGTCGTGCATCCACGCGCCATATTCGCCAAGCTTCGAGAACTGCGGCTGAAGCCCGATGGCGCCGGGAACCGGCATGCCGATACCCGGAGTCGGCTTCATCGGCGTGTAACCCGCGGCGGGGGCCGCAGCTTCCGCCGCAAGCGCGGGAATGCTGGCTGCCACACAAAATACCGCGGCAGATGCCGAAAATGCCAGTTTCAGTGCCTTTGCAGCCTCTCCCCGATTACGAACGGTGCCCCAATTACGAACGGTCTTGCCCAATGTCATGGATTCAGCGCTTTCCCGTTTCTTATTCGCGCCAGAGACTCGTCTCAGTGAGTCGCCTCCCAAGCGCGCACCCCTGTTGCGGAGGCTTTTTGCCCCCCTTCTGCGGGGGCTATACGCGCGCTTGCCGCGTGTCTCAAGCGCCTCTAGGGGATTTTCGCTCCCGTATGGCGCGATATCGCGCATGAACATTGCAAATTGCACCAAAGGATTACGCCCCGATGCAGGAAGAAGAAGTCCTCGCCGAGTTCCGCGCCAGCAAGGCCTTGCTTGAGGGGCATTTCCTGCTTTCCTCGGGCCGTCACAGTGCGCATTACCTCCAGTGCGCGCGTGTTCTGATGAACCCGGACCGGGCGGCGCGACTCGCCGTCGCCCTTGCCGCAAAACTCCCCCACGATATTCGCAGGGCGATCAACAAAGTGGTTTCGCCGGCCATGGGCGGCGTCATCATCGGCCAGGAGATGGGCCGCGCGCTTCAGGTCGATGCGATGTTCGTCGAGCGCCCGACCGGCACTTTCGAGCTTCGCCGCGGCTTTTCGCTCGAATCGGGCGACAAGGTGCTGATGGTCGAGGACGTGGTGACCACCGGCCTTTCCAGCCGCGAAGCGATCAAGGCAATCGAGGAAGCCGGCGGCGAAGTGCTCGCGGCAGTGTCCTTGGTCGACCGTTCGGGCGGCTCGGTGGACCTGGGCGTGCCTTACTTCCCGCTCGTCGCGCTCAATTTCCCGACGTACGCGCCCGATGAACTGCCGCCCGAACTGGCCGCCACGCAGGCCGTCAAGCCCGGCAGCCGCGCCCAGCCCTGACCGTCTGTTCCGTCGCCCGGACGAAGGACCGTCCCGGCGCATTTTTCGGCATCGGACATGCTGCCTGTCGGACCGTCATCGCCCCTGCGATTTCGGTCCGACAGGCCACGGAACCGGAATCGACGCAGCGAAACGCAAGGATGTGTTGCCCGCACCGGCCATCCCAATTATCTGCTGCCATGCACCGCGCGCGGCAATCCTGCTCTCGCGCCACCGTCCCGCAAATATCGCGATCCCGGATATCCCGGGGCTTGCCGATTGACGTGTTTTCCATGGTGAACTGCCGATGACTTCCGTGCTCAATCCCTCCCGCCTGCGTCTCGGCGTCAACATCGACCATGTGGCCACCATCCGTAACGCACGCGGCGGCTTCCACCCCGATCCCGCCCGCGCGGCCGAGATCGTCGCAGCGGCCGGCGGCGACGGCATCACCGTCCACTTGCGCGAGGATCGTCGCCACATCCGTGACGAGGACCTTGTCCGCGTCGCCGCCGCCACCGGGCTGCCGATCAACCTCGAAATGGCCGCGACCGACGAGATGCTGGAAATCGCGCTGCGCCACCGCCCGCATGCCGCCTGCATCGTTCCCGAACGGCGCGAGGAGCGCACGACCGAGGGCGGACTGGATGCGGCCGGGCAGCACAACCGCCTCGCCCCGATCGTTGCGCGCCTTGCCGACGCGGGCGTGCGCGTGAGCCTGTTCATCGCGCCCGAGCCCCGCCAGATCGAGGCCGCCATGAAGCTCGGCGCCCCGGTGGTGGAGTTCCACACCGGCGAATATGCCCATGCCGAGGGCGAGCAAGTCGCGGTCGAACTGCGCCGCATCGTCGACATGGCGGCGCTGGCCGCCAAGAACGGCATCGAGCCACACGCTGGGCACGGCCTCACTTACGACAACGTCCAGCCCATCGCCGCGATTCCGCAACTCGCAGAACTCAACATCGGTCACTATCTGATCGGTGAAGCCATTTTCTGCGGGCTGGAGGCGAGTGTGAAGAAGATGCGCGCCCTGATGGACGAAGTGCGGTGATCGTCGGCCTCGGCTCCGACCTCTGCAATATCGAGCGGATCCAGAATTCGCTCGACCGCTACGGCGAGCGCTTCCTGAATCGTGTCTTCACCGATGTCGAGCGCGCCAAAGCAGCCCGCCGGCCGCACACCGTGGCGGGCACGCTGGCCAAGCGCTTCGCGGCCAAGGAAGCGTTTTCCAAGGCGGTCGGCACCGGGTTCAAGGCCGGGGTCTTCATGAAGGATATCGGCGTCGTCAACGCCCCCTCGGGCGCGCCCACGCTGGCCTTGACGGGCGGTGCGAAAGCGCGGCTCGACGGGATGGTGCCGGCAGGCTACGAGGCCGTCATTCACCTCACACTCACCGATGACCACCCATGGGCCCAGGCCTTCGTCATCATCGAAGCCCGCCCCCTCCCCCAATCCTGATTCGAGTTCTGCGCCCTGGACATGGCCGAAGACTTTCCCGAAACTTCCGCACCCGAACACGCACCCGCTCCACAGAGACCGGCCGATAGGGAGAGGGTGAACTGGCTGCACGAGCTGCGCGGGCTCGCGCTCATGCTGCTGGGTGTGCTGGCGTTCCATTCGCTGATCGCCAAGCCGTTCTACATCCCCTCGATCTCGATGATGCCCAACCTGCTGGTGGGTGACCGGCTGGTCGTGTCCAAGTATCCCTATGGGTGGAACTGGTCCTCGATCAGCTTCCACCTGCTGCCGCGCGGCACCTGGCACTTGTTCGAGCGCACACCCGAATATGGGGACATCGTCATCGTCGTGCCCGGCAACCGCAAGGCCGACCTCATCAAGCGTGTGGTCGCCCTGCCGGGAGACCGGATCGCGGTGATCGACGGGCGCATTCGCATCAACGGCAAGTTCGTGCCGCGCGAAGTGGAACCGCCGGTGCGCATTCCCGCCGACGATGCGCTGCGCTGCGAAGGCGATGCCGAGCCCGGCCACTGCTACGACGGCTTCGAGCACTTCCGCACCCGCCTGCCCAGCGGCAAGGAAGTTTACGAAATGCCAACCTACCGTGAAACCTTGCCGAACGGTGCCCGTTACGATGTAATCGATTATATCGATCAGGAACTGGACAACTATCCGGAGATCAAGGTGCCCGCAGGCCATGTCTTCCTCATGGGTGACGACCGCGACCGCTCGGCGGACAGCCGCGCGCCGTTCGAAACCGATATCTTCGGCCAGCCCGGCGGCGGCCTGGGCGGGCCCGTTCCGCTGACCGACATCGGCGGCCGCGCCGAATTCATCACCTTCTCGCTCGATGGCACGCAGACCTGGAACCCGCTGACCTGGTGGAAGGCCCTGCGCGAGGGCCGCAACTTCTCCAGCCTGCGTCCGCCGATCGACCCAAGCAAGGCCTGGAAATGAGCGGTTCCGGGGGCAGCGACGATCCGACAGGGCACGAGAATCGTGCCGGCCCCACTGATATCGCCGACCCCCTGATCCGCACCGAAGCCCGCAAGGCCTTCGTCTGGATCGGGATGACCGCGCTGTTCGCGCTGGTCGTGTTCCTCTCGCAATCGCTGCTGGTGATCTTCGGCGGCGTTGTCGTCGCGGCCCTGATCGATGGCGGCGCGCGGCTCATCGGCAAAGTGCTCAAGATCCCGCGCGGATGGCGGGTGGGCCTGGTCCTGGTGCTGACACTGGCGTTCGCGATCTGGATGGTCCATTTTGCAGGCAGCCAGATCGCCGCGCAGGCCGCCGAACTGCCTGCCACGATCGAGAGCCAGTTCCATCGCGGCCTGCTCTGGCTGCAACGGCATGGCCTGATGCTGCGCGTGACCGACGTGCGCTCGATCGCGCAGGAAGCGATCAGCGGCGTCGGCGGCGGCATCGGACAGGTTACCCGCATGGTTGGCGGCCTCATCGGCGGGTTGACCACGCTGTTCCTGATCCTCGTGCTCGGCATCTACTTCGCGCTGGAGCCCCGGCTCTACCGCCGCGGGGTGGGCTGGATGCTCCCGCAGGAGCGGCGCGGCCATTTCGAGGCGACCGCCGAAGTCATGGGTCAGGCCCTGCGCCGCCTGCTGTTCGGCCGCATGATCGGTATGACCGTCGAGGGGCTGTTCACCTTTTGCATGCTGGAAATCTACGGCGTGCCGATGGCCACACTGCTCGGCCTCATCACTGGCCTGCTGGCCTTCATGCCCAACATCGGTGCGCTGATCTCGGGCCTGCTGATGATCCTGGTGGGCTTCTCGGGCAGCTACGAGATGGGGCTCTACACGATCTTCGTGTACCTGATGATCCACCTGATCGACGGCTACCTGATCGTGCCGCTGATCGCGCGCAAGACCGTGGACCTGCCGCCCGCGCTGGTCCTGGCGGCGCAGCTCATCATGGGCGTGCTGTTCGGCCTGCTGGGCCTTGTGCTGGCCGACCCGCTGGTGGCGATGATCAAGATCTGGCTCGAAAGACAGGCCGCCCGCAACGACGACCTTACCCCCGCTTCCCCGGAACAGCCGCCCTCACTATGAGGGGGCCGATTTCGCGAAAGGGACGGCCATAATGGCAATAGGGACAGTCATCACCACCGGCGCGCTCGAATTCCGGGACGCGCTGCCGGCGACGGGCGGCGGGCTGCTCGGGCTCGACCTTGGCACCCAGACCATCGGCACCGCCTTCTGCGACGCCGGATGGCGCATCGCCTCGCCGGGAAAGACGCTGAAGCGCGGCAAGTTCGGCGCCGACAAGGCCCTGATGGAAGCGCTCATCGTCGAGCGCTCGATCAAGGGTATCGTCATCGGCCTGCCGCTCAACATGGACGGATCGGAAGGGCCCCGCGCCCAGTCCAGCCGCGCTTATGCCCGTAACCTTGCCGTGCTCGGCCTGCCGATCCTGCTGTGGGACGAGCGCTGGTCGACCACCAGCGCCGAACGCGGGCTGATCGATCAGGACATGAGCCGCGCCAAGCGCGCCACGCGCATCGATTCGGCAGCCGCCGCCGTGATCCTGCAAGGCGCGATCGACGCGCTTTCGGGCGGGATGTTCTGAAGTCTCAGGGACGCTTCGACGCCGTATCGAAGCGCACTTCGCCGATCCGGCCCTTGTTGCGACAGGCGAACCATCCGGCCCACCCGCTCAGCAGCAGAGTCGCCACGCCCGTGCCCAACGCTGCGAGGGCCCGTTCGGGCCAGCCGCTCTGCCATACCGCCAACGTGGATGCTGTTCCGCACAGCAGTATCGTGAGCGCACCGCTCCAGTCGGTGGATTCCGTCGGGGTCGAGGGCTTGTGATCCCTCCCCCCGTAGCTGGCGATCGCTCCGATGAATACGAGCAACGACGCGCCATCGTTATAGGGATTCAGGGTCGAACGAAGGTCAGGCTTAAGCCAGCCGATGAAGCGGAGCACGAACCAGGCTCCCATTCCCATCCGCAGGGCAACCGCCCCCATCTTGCGGGCAGCGCATTTCGCCCGCTCCTGCCAGCCAGCCTTCACGCCCCCATCCCTCACTCGTCCTGTTGACGCTGCCTGCTGGCGACTTCCGCCACCAGACGGCTGCCCGAACGCTCCGCCGCCTGCCACACCCTGTCCCGCGCGGTGGGGTCGCGTTCCTGCGCGGCCAATGCCTGCCACGCGACAAGCCGCATGCGATCGCTCGGATGGCTGGTGCCGAAGCGCGTGGCCAGATCGCTTGCCGCCTCGCTGCCCAGCGCGACGGCAATTCGCAGGAAGCTCTCCGAGGGACCGTAGCCAAGCAGATCGGTAATCTCGCCGCGCGCCACGTCGAATGTGTGATGGCTGCCCCAGCCTTGCGCGGGATCGGTGTGGACGAGATCGATGGAGACCGACAGCGTCTCGGGCGCATCGCGCAGAAGAACGTCGCGGCGCGCACGGTAATGGATCAGGCGCCCTTCATCGAGCGGGCCCCGCCCCACCAGCCTCAGCGCGACCTGCTCGCCGACATGGCCGATCACCGCCTCGGGATCGTATTCGTAATCCTCGCCAAGGTAACCCGGCCCGAAATAGCCGAGCGACAGCACGTCGCTCGCAAAATCCTGCGCTTCGCCATATCCGCAGGCGGCAGGCCCGCTGGCGCGATACGCAGCCTCGCGCGGAGACGGCCAGATGCGCGCCCGGATCGAGAAATCGCCCCGGCCCGGCGGCACCAGCATCACCGCCTGCGGCCCGGTGCCGACGAGCCCTTCGGCATCGGCGGGAACCGGCGCCAGCCCCGCGAGCAGGTCCACCAGCACATCGCCCAGAAATTGCCGGTCGTTGCCGAGCCGCTGCAACCAGTTCGCGGCATGCGAGAGGTTGATGTCGTCTTCCGGATCGAAGCCCCAGACCGCCAGCGCTTCCGCGCATTCCGCAAGCGAGGCCGCCGTCGGGTCCCGCCGCGTCATTACCCGCGCCATTGCGCCACCTTCTCCAGTTCCGGCCATTCGTCGATCAGATCGCGCTGAAGCCCCCGGGCAGCCGCGCCCAGCACCTCGTCCTCGCCGCCGGCAAGCTCGCCCAGCAGCACCAGTCCGGCGCGGGTATCGAGCCCCAGCACCGCACGCAGCGCCGACCAGCGCAAGGATACAGGCGCCGAACCGATAACGATCCGCGCCAGCGCCGGCACCGCATCGCGCCGCCCCTGCGCCACCAGCACGGCAATCGCCAGCTCCAGCCGGCTGTCCTCTGCCCGCGCCGCCGCCCGGTGAAGCAGGGCACCATCTTCGAGCCGGAATTCGTGCACCGTATCGGGCACGCGAAGCTGCCGCTGGAGGCGCAGGACTACCAGCGCGCCATCCGCCGCCCGCATCTGCAAACCCTCACACCAGCCGTCTCGCTTGAGCATCACGCCCGGGCGCAGATCGACTTCGGCGCGTTGCAGGGGAGCGAGATATTCGGTGTCCCGCGTCACGCGCTCTGCCGTGCCCGTGCCGGCAAGAACCCGCACCCAAGTCTCGATGGGCGCAAATTCGGCGCTGTGCGGGGTGGGCTGCGCGGCCAGCGCAGCGCCGTCATAGACCGTGATCGCGAGACTTGCGGCGCCATCCCGAGCCAGCAACAGCGTATGCGATGTTTTCCGGCGCGCGTGGCGAAGGGGAAGCTGCCCCAGCGGGCTCCGGGCAAGCCCGTCCACCATGCCGTCCACCAGCCCGCCGATCACATCGCCGGCAATCGCCGCGTCACCGCCGAACAATCCGGCCAGCGGCCGGCAGTCGCCCATTGCCGCGCCCCGCGCAAATTCGCCCAGCGCGGCGAGCACCGGCGCTGCCGCCTCGCTCGATCGCCATTGCACCAGCACAGCCGACAGCTGTCGCTGACCGCTTTCCCAGTCCGTATCTTCCGTTGTGAAACCTGACATGACCGTACAGAATCGCCCCGCGTCGTCGCGCTCAGGCGCCGGGGTGGAACTCGTAGAGGCAGGCCAGCAGTTCCGCCTGATTGTCGTCCAGCGAATGCAGCCGCGACGCATCGGCGAGCGAGCCGAACAGGCCCGTCAATCGATCAAGCTCGGGAATCCGGGAAATGTCGATGTGCGGCAAGGTCGTTCCCGCCGTCGTGATGCCCCGTGATGTGGTCTGCTGCAAGTTGTCCCCCTTGGCGTGATGGCTTGGGCATTAACTGGACAAAGGTGCCGCACTCAGACGCGCAACGTGAATTAATTCCCTGCAATTGTAAAAGGATAATTGCCAAAGCGCCGCCGCGTAACCGCTGATCGGCGCAAATCCGCGCGAAGCATGGTTAAGGCTGAATATGTATCAGTGCGGGGCCCGCAAGATGACGACAAGGCCCGCGTGATCGCCGCCTTCCTCACCCGATTCGAGCGGGCGGCGTGCCGCGTCGGCACGGGCGCGGGCGAGGACGGCATCGCCGACGCCCTCTTCGTAAAGCAGGAGATCGGCCGAGCCCAGCAACCGCGCCTCGCGCAGCGTCAGGTCTTCAGGATCGTGGCTGCGCAAGCGCACTTCCACCCGGCCGCCCGCGCCGGCCGCCGCGCTCGCCAGCCATCCTTCCACGCGAGCGGCGGCGCCGTCCGCCAGCGGATCGAGCGCACCGCCCTGCCCAAGCGCGGCATCGAGCGCGCGGCGGCGGTCACCGGCATCGGGAAAACGGGAGCGTAAAGTGCCGCGCGCAGCATGCAGAGCGTCGGCAAGCTGGCCCAGCGAACCGGGCAGCAGTGCCTCGAACCGCAGCCGGAGCTGCTTGGCAAGGCCGGCCGAAGCACCGCCGGTGCCGATCGCCACCAGCACGGGCGAACGATCGAGCACCGCAGGCGCCGTGAAGTCGCAAAGCGCAGGTCGGTCGACGACATTGACGAGCATCCCCGCCTGCCGCGCCCGCAGCGCATCCGCCTCGGCCGCGGCGTCGTCCTCATGGGCTATGAAAGCGAGCCGGGCGCCCGCGTCACGGCCATGGGCGAGGTCGTCGAAAACCACGCCGCCCGCGCGCTCGACCAGCCGCCGCTTGGCCTCGGCCGCCTCGCCCACGCCGAGCACGACGACCGGGCGGCCGCCAACGCGGTGAAACAGGGGCAGGCTCGCGATCATGCCCGTGATCCTACCGCCCGGCGGCCGGTTTGTCGAAATGCGCGCTTACTTGAGCCACTCCGGCACGGTTTCGGCCGCCAGGATCGTGGCAGGCTCGATGCGGCTGGCCACCACGGCCCACTTGTCGCCGTCGACCATGACCTCGGGCACCAGCGCGCGGCTGTTGTAGGTGTTCGCCATCGTCGCGCCATAGGCACCGGCAGTACGGAATATCGCCAGATCACCGGCGACCACTTCGTCGATCTCGCGGCCCATCGCGAACGTGTCCGAACTCTCGCAGATGGGGCCGACGATATTGGCGGTCACCGTCTTGCCGCTGGGCTTCACCGCCGCAAAGTCATGCCAGGCATCGTACATGGCGGGACGGGCAAGGTCGTTCATCGCCGCATCAACCACCACGAACGGGTTCACGGTGCCCTGCTTGACGCGCACCACTTCGGTCACGAGCACGCCGGAATTGCCGGTAATCACGCGGCCCGGCTCGAACATCAGGGTGACGCCCCAGTCCTTCGCGACCGACGCCACCATCGCGCCGTAGTCCTCGGGCGTGGGGAGCACATCGCTCGCCTTGTAGGGCACGCCCAGCCCGCCGCCGAGATCCATGTGCGTAACCGCATGGCCCGAAGCGCGGATCTCTTCCATCAGCGCGCCCATCTTGATGAAGGCCTGCCGCGACGGTTCGAGGTCGGAGATCTGGCTGCCGATGTGCACTGCAAGGCCGCGCATATCGAGGCCCGGCAGCACTGCGAGCCGGGCATAAATGCCCGCCGCGCTGTCATAGGAAACGCCGAACTTGTTCTCGGCCTTGCCGGTCGAGATCTTGGCGTGGGTACGCGCGTCGACATCCGGGTTCACGCGGAGCGCGCAGGCGGCGGTAAGGCCCAGTTCGGCGGCGACGGCGGCAAGCTCGACGCCCTCTTCCTCGCTTTCAAGGTTGAACTGGCCGATGCCCGCCTTGACTGCGGCGATCAGTTCGCGCCGCGTCTTGCCGACGCCCGAGAACACCACGTCAGCGGCCGGAATACCGGCGGCCAGCGCGCGGTTCATCTCGCCTTCGGAGACGACATCGGCGCCGTAGCCCTCGTTCGCCAACAGGCGCAGCACCGCAAGGTTGGGGTTGGACTTGACCGCGAAAGCGATGTGCACGCTCGGCAGCGCCGAAAGCGCCTCGCGGAACACGCGGGCGTGCCGGCTGAGCGTCGCGCGCGAATAGACGTAGACAGGCGTGCCGACTTCGCGGGCGATAGCGGCCAGCGGCACGTTTTCGGCGAAGAGTTCGCCGGCGTTCAGAGCAAAATGGTCCATGGGATCTCGGTGTCAGTGGCTCATTCGGGCGGAGGAAGATCGTAAGGATCGTCGCCGCGCGTTTCGGAGCGTGTGCGCAGCTCGACGCTGCGTTCGGGAATGGCGAGCGTGGGCGGGGTCAGTAGTTCCGCCGGTTTGGGCTGGACCGCGCGGCCGAACGGCGCGGGCGGCAACTGCTCGCCCTGTTTCACCGCCAGCGCCGCGCGCTGCCCGCAGCCCGCAAGGGCGGCAAGCGGCGCGAGAAGCAGGATGAGGGCGGCAGTCTTGCGCATCACGTTCACTCCAGACCGAGCGCCGACCGGGCTTCGGCCACACGCAGACGTACCTGATCGGGCGCGGTGCCGCCATGCGACTTGCGCGCAGCGACCGAAGCCTCGACCGAGAGCGCCTTGAATACGCGCTCGTCGATGCGGCTGTCGATGGCCTTGAGGTCCTCCAGAGGCAATTGATCGAGCGCGACGCCGCGCTGCTCGGCCAGCTTCACGGCCGAACCGGTGATGTGGTGCGCCTCGCGGAACGGAATATTGCCTTCACGCACCAGCCAGTCGGCGAGATCAGTGGCGGTGGCGAAGCCCAGTTCGGCCGCGCCGCGCATGCGATCGGTGCGGAAGCGGGTTTCGGCGACCATGCCGGTCATCGCCGCGATGGAGAGCGCCAGCAGGCTGGCAGCCTCGAACACCGGCGGCTTGTCGTCCTGCATGTCCTTCGAATAGGCCAGCGGCAGGCCCTTCATCGTAATCATCAGGCTGGTCAGGCAGCCGACGATCCGGCCCGAATGGCCACGCACCAGTTCCGCCGCGTCCGGGTTCTTCTTCTGCGGCATGATAGAGCTGCCGGTGGACAGCGAATCGGGCAGCGCCACGAAGCCGAAGGGCTGGCTGGCCCAGATGATGAACTCTTCGGCCAGGCGCGAGAGGTGCAGCGAGCACTGGCTGGCCGCCATCAGGTAATCGAGCGCGAAATCGCGGTCCGACACCGAATCGAGGCTGTTGTCGGTCGGCGCGTCGAAGCCGAGCGCCTGCGCGGTCATGAAACGGTCGATCGGGAAGCCGGTACCGGCCAGCGCCGCCGCGCCCAGCGGGCTGCGGTTCATGCGCTTGCGAGCGTCGGCAAAGCGCGAACGGTCGCGGCCGATCATCTCGTAATAGGCCATCAGGTGATGGCCCAGCGTCACCGGCTGCGCGGTCTGAAGATGGGTGAAGCCCGGCATGATCGAATCGGCATGCTCACCGGCGCGGGTGACGAGCGCCTTTTGCAGCGCTTCCAGCCCGGCATCGGCCTGATCCATCGCATCGCGCACCCAGAGGCGAAAATCGGTGGCCACCTGATCGTTGCGCGAACGGGCCGTGTGCAGGCGGCCGGCGACCGGACCGATCAGTTCGGCAAGGCGGCCCTCGGTGGTCATGTGAATGTCCTCAAGGTCCCAGTTTTCCGGGACTCCCGAGACTTCGTACTCGGCCGCAACCGCATCCAGTCCGTCGCGGATCGCCAGTGCATCCGCGTCGGTCACCACGCCGCAGGCCGCCAGCATCGCGACGTGTGCCTTGCTGGCCGCGATGTCCTGCCGCCACAGCGCCTTGTCGAAGGGGATCGAGGCATTTATCTCGCGCATGATTGCCGACGGTCCTTCCGCGAACCGTCCGCCCCACATCTGGTTGGAGCTCCCTGCCTTGCTGTCTTCCAAATCGCTCAAGTCGCTTGTCCTGTATTCGATCGCGGGGGCCGGCGCGCTCCTCGCCGCGGGCTGCGATAGGCAAAGCGGGAAGGAGGCGCAACCGCAGGCTAGCGAAACCGCCGCCCAAGCGCCCGCCTCCCCCGACAAGTCCGCCGACAAGCTCGACCGTTCGCACAAGGGCACGCCGATTCCGGCCGTGACCGCGGTCGACAATACCGGCGAGAGTCTGGATCTGACCTCGCTCAAGGGCAAGCCCGTACTCATCAACCTTTGGGCAACCTGGTGCGCGCCGTGCATCGCCGAGATGCCGACGCTCAACGAACTCGCCGGCAAGTCCGATTCGCCCTTGCAGATCCTGCCGATCTCCGAGGACACGGCGGATATCGGCAAAGTCGTGGAGATCCTGCATCGCCGCAAGCTCGACCACATCGAGCCCTGGCATGACGAGCACGGCGATCTCGGCTTCCAGTATGGCGGCAACCTGCCCGTCTCGATCCTGTTCGACAGCCAGGGCAAGGAAGTCTGGCGCTTTACGGGCGGCAACGACTGGACCAGCCCCGAAGCGCAGAAGCTGCTCGCCGAAGCGAAGTAAGGCGCCGCCGACGCCGAGAAGGCGCTGCGCGGGGTGCACGGAACGGGGTGTGAAAGCCCTGTCGCCGTGTGCACCGGCAGCGTCTTTCACGGCATGATTGCCGTCGGCACAGCCGGAAAATCCGTGCGCCTTCTTCGCAGGCGCCGCAAAAAATGCCTTCCGTTCGCGGCATTGCAGCATATCCGTTGCAGGAACGCGCAGGCCCTGCGATAGGCCCCGGCCCCTTCAGCTTGAACATCGAGGATTCCCCTATGTCGACCGGCACGGCCGCCGCCCGCTCTGTCGGCATCGACTTCGGCACCACCAATTCGGTCATCGCACTGTCGGACCGCGATGGAGAGGCCGATCTCATCGAATTCGCCGCGCCCGGTGGCGCCAGCTCGGTGTTCCGCTCGGCGCTGTGCTTCTGGCAGGAAGAAGGCGTGCGCGGCGGGCTGGCGCACGAGGCGGGGCCATGGGCCATTTCCGAATTCCTGGAATTCCCGCAAGGCTCGCGCTTCCTCCAGTCCTTCAAGTCGGTCGCCGCCAATCCCGCCTTCGAGCATGCCAGCCTGTTCGAGAAGCGGCTGCGCTTCGAGGAACTGGGGCAAGTCTTCCTGACCCACTTGCGCGACCATGCTGGCAATGCCCTGCGCGATCTGCCCGACAGCGTGGTGATCGGACGTCCGGTCCGCTACGTCGGCGCGCGGCCCGATGCCGCACTGGCGCGCACCCGCTACGATGCGATGTTCGCCATGCTGGGGCGGCAGGTCCACTACGTTTACGAGCCGATCGGCGCGGCATTCAGCTTCGCCTCGCGGCTGACCGAACCGGCGACTCTGCTGGTGGCGGACTTCGGCGGCGGCACCAGCGACTTTTCCATCGTCCGCGTCGAGGCGCCCGGCGCCGCGAAGCGCTGCGTGCCGCTGGGCTCGGCCGGTATCGGCATCGCCGGCGACCGGTTCGACTATCGCATCATGGACCACCTCGTCCTGCCGCTGCTGGGCAAGGGCGGCACCTATCGCTCGTTCGACAAGGTGCTGGAGATCCCGCCGGGTCATTTCGCCGACTTCGGAGACTGGTCGCGGCTGGCGCTGATGCGCAATCGCCGCACACTGGAGCAACTGGCAAAGCTGAAGCACGGTGCCACCGATCCCGCCGCCATTGCCCGCATGATCGCAGTGGTGGAACACGAACTGGGCTTCGGCCTCTACGAGGCGGTTGGCCAGCTCAAGCGCGCGCTTTCCAGCGACGAACACGGCGCGCTGCGCTTTCATAGCGACAACGTCAATATCGAATCCGAAGTCAGCCGCGCCGATTTCGAAAGCTGGATCGCCCCCGATCTCCAGCGCATCGGCGAAACCGTGGACAGCGCGCTCGCCAAGTCGGGGCTGGAGGCTCGGCAGATCGACCACGTGTTCCTGACCGGCGGCTCCTCGCTGATCCCGGCCGTCCGCCGCCTGTTCGAAGAGCGTTTCGGCGACAGCCGGATCGCCAGCGGCAACGAACTGACCTCGATCGCCCACGGCCTCGCCCTGATCGGGCAATCTCCGGACCTGTCGGAATGGATCGCTTCGGACGAGGATGAGGGCTGAGACCTCGGCGCGGGTTGGAACGCGGAGAAGAAGCGGGGCCCCCGCCTTCGCGGGGGCGACGGTGGTTTTGGTGCGGTTGCGGTTGATACGTTGACGTTTGGCCGCAGTGGCGCTCCGGAATCGCGAGAGGGTTGGATCGGCTTTAGACCGCGCGATCACGTCCCCCTTGCCGCCCATCAACCCACGTGAGACGATGGCGCCGCGGCGCAGGAGTCATGTCATGAACAAGATCAATCGCGATCCGATCGCTGCGGTTCTCGTCGGCATCGCCCTGTTCCTTGTACTCCTCAACGGAGCGGCGGCCGTCCTCTTCGCGACTCACGGAATGGCGGCCCTCTGGTTTGTCGAGGCCGCCATGATGTTGACCGGCGCCCTCGCCATCGTTGGTGCCGGATTCGGTTTGGCGCGCGGTCTGCGTCGTACTCACGCAAGTTCCAGGCAGCGGTAAGCCGCCGGATCAGGCCGCCGCGATCAAGGCGCCGAGCCGGGACCCGGCTTTCGGGTAATTCGGAGGCGTCACTTCGGTAAACCAGATCGTCCGTCCATGCGCGGCCTCGGGCGCGATGGCGAAGCGGTCTGCCCGATCACCGATCAGCGGCAGGCCTTTACCTTCCAGATACTGCGCCGTGGCGGCCGCATCGCGGACCTTGAAGACGAGATGGCAGATGCCCTTCACGTCCCGCGCATGATCGGCGATGGCCGAACCTTCCGGCCCTTCGAGCGCCTCCAGCACGGTGTCGCCCATGGCGAAAGCCGCGCAGCGCGCATCAGGCAAGTCGCGCGTGCCGAGTTCCGGCCAGCGAAGCTTTTCAGCGAAGACCGCGCGTGCCTCGGCCAGCGAGGGCGCCGAAAGGCCGATGGCCTGCAAGCCCTCGATCCCGAGCGGATGATCGGTCGCAGGGCGCCACGCCGGATCGCGGCGGGGATCGCCGGGCATATCCTGCGTCACGATCTCCAGCCGCATGCCCAGCGCCTGCCCGCGCGGGACGAGGAAGTAGTAAGCCTCCATCCCCGGATCGTAGTGCCGCTTGAACCCGCGCTCCGCGAACCATGCGTCCGCCTGCGCAAGGTCCGTCACCTTGAGCGCCACGCCGATCCAGCGATTGGCCGCGGCCGAGCGGCGCAACATGTCACCCAGCGGATGGCCATCCTGCGCGCCGCGACCGGCCGGGGCGATGGGGATCAGCATGGTATCGCCGATCATGAGGAGACTCTCCTCCCGGTCGAGACCCATCTTCTCGGTTTCAGGCGTAATCAGGATTTCGTGCGCGGTTTCGGCGCCGAACACCTCGCGGAAGAAGGCGTCGCAGGCCGGGCGCAGGCCATTGTCGGCCAGCGCCCAGCTTACGTGGACGAGCGGCATTCCCTCCACCGCGCGGAAACCGCTCAGTAGGTTTCGGGAGAGCCGGTGCCCATGAACCGGGCGAGGTTCATGTGCAGCGAAGCGACCGACCGCTCCATGTAGGGATTGGGCTGTGCGCCCCGGAAACCGACGTTCTTCATGCCCTGCTGGACCGCCGCCATGTTGGCGAAGTCCTGCTGGAGCACCGGCGGCCAGTCGTTCGGCTGGGTATATTCCCATTCGGTTTCAGGCGCCTGACCCTCGGGCCAGAGTTCGTAGACGGCGGCCTCGAAGATGCACTTGTCCGGGTCGGTGCCATAGGGCCGCGCCTGGTAGCAGAGCATGTTGTTGACCGCGTGGCCGATCTGGAAGTTCGGGAAGATCTGCCAGGCCGTGCCCGCCTGCGCGGTGTGCTGCGGATCGACTTGCGCCCAGACCACGCCGCGCTCCGCATCTTCCTTGCGGGCGGTGCCGATCCAGTAGGCCGAAACTTCGGCGGCCGGGGTACCCTCGGGCAGTTCGTCCTTCAGGCGATTGGCCACGCCGACCAGCGTCATCGTCGTGTTGGTATTGGCATTGGCCCAAGTGAAGTTCTGCATTTCCGCCGTGGTCAGGCGCGGATCCTCACCGGCGCCGAGGCGCAGCTTGCCGGAGTCTTCCTCCTGCCCCTTGGGCGCATCGTAGCCGATGTTGGAGTGCAGGCCCTGATTGCGCGCCCAGCCCCGGAACTGGCCGAATTCCATGAATTCCGGGTGCGTGGTGGAGACGTGGTAGGTCTCGCAGAAGGCCTCCATCGCGACCTTCCAGTTGCATTCGAACACCACCCACTTGCGCCAGCGCGGGCGCATGTTCTGGAGGCCGTAGGGATCGAGCATGCCCGCCGCCGGGTGCAGATACTCGGCCAGCGACATGGATTCGGGGTCGAGATTGATCCAGACCCAGCCGCCCCAAGTATCGACCTTAACGACACCTAAGTCGGCCTGGCCGCCACAGAGGTGGCCCTGCCAGTCTTCCTGATGCTCCATATAGGTGTTCGCGCCGTCGAGCCCGAAGGTCCAGCCGTGATAGCCGCAGATGAAGTTGCGACGGGTGCCGCGCGCGTTGCGCATGCCGGCCGGAGTATCCACCAGCTTGCGGCCGCGATGCGGGCAGACGTTGTGGAAAGCGCGAATCTCGGTTTCGGAAGCGCGGACCACGATCACCGAATCGTCGAGGATGTCGAAGGTGATGAAATCGCCCACTTCGGGGATGTCTTCCAGGCGCCCGGCCTGAAGCCAGACCTTGCGCCACAGCTTGTCGCGCTCTGCCTTGGCGTATTCCGGCGAGATATAGGCCTCGGCCGGAACGCGAACGGGGACGGTCAGGTCCTCGGGAGCCTGCACGATCCTGCCAATTTCACCCATGCCGTTCTCTTCCCATCTTCATCATTCGTATTGGCGTTCATTATCCCATTATTCGCACGCCAGGCCAATCGCCATGGCGCTACCGCCGTCAGGCAGGCGCGAAAACGAGGGTGCGGCGCGGCAGGCTGCCGATGGCAAGGCTGCTGGCGGCCATCATGCCGATGGCCAGCCAGAGGAAGCTCTCGTAGCTGCCCGTCCGGTCGTGAATCAGCGCCGCCACCAGCGGGCCGATCGCCGTGCCGATGGAGAGCGCCGCCAGCACGCCGCCGTAGAGCCCGCCGAAGTTCCTGAGCCCGAAGTGCCGGGTGATCAGATAGACCACCACGTCGATCTCCGCCCCCAAGGTCAACCCGATCAGCCCCGAGGCAAGCGCCAGCGCCAGCAGCGACGTCCCCGAACCGAGCAGCAGCAGGCACCCCGCCACCGGCAGCAGGAACACCGCCGCGCCCACCAGCGAGGCCGGGTAGCGATCGAGCATGACGCCCGTGCCCAGCCGTCCCGCCAGCGAGAACCAGCCGACGAACGAGGCGATGGCCGCCGCCGTCATCGGGTCCGCGCCCCGGTCTCCGAGAATCGACACGAAGTGCACGACGATGGCGATGATCGTGAAGGTGAACAGCAGGCTGGCCGCGAACAGGCGGTGATAGACGCTGGAGCGCAGCCCCTCACCCAGCGAGACACCGGGCAAGTCGCGCTTGGCAGGCGCCGGTTCGTTGCGGCGCCCGCGGTCGTGCGCGCCGCGGAAGAACAGGAAGATCATCGGGAAGGCCAGCAGGAACCACAGCCCGCCGTGCACCGCGAAGGCCATGCGCCAGCCGAAGGTCTTGATCGCCCACGTGCCCAGCAGCGGGAACAGCCCCGCCGCAATGGATGCGCCGCAGAGCGTCACCGCCAGCGCCAGCCCGCGCGACATCTCGAATCGCGAGGCGACCGCGCTGGTCCAGACCGAGGCCTGCACCGGCAGCGAGACCATCGCGATCAGACCCCAGAGCGCATACCAGTGCCCGATGCTCGCCCCCGTGGTCCCGAGCAGCGCAAAGGCCGCCGTCAGCAGCACGAGGCCGATCACACCGAAGCGGCGCGGGCCGAAGCGGTCTACCGCAAGGCCGACGAAAATGCCGCCCACCGCCTGCACCAGAGTCGCGATGGTGAGCCCGAAGGTCACTTCCGTACGGCTCCAGCCCATCGCTTCGGCCACCGGGCCGATATAGGGCCCGATGCCGTAGATGTGGATCACGCTGGTCGCATAGCCGAGCCCAGCCGCCACCGGCACGAGGCCGTAGCGCAACCATTCCTGCCGCGAAGAGAGGGCCTCAGTCACCGTAGCGCAATTCGACAGAGGTCGCCTCGCCGTTGGGCCCCATCGGCGAATCGTATTCGATGCAGGTGCAGACCGGGTTGGCGTGGCTGGCGAAGAGCTTCTCCTCGTCCGCCTTGATCATCGGCTGGC
The DNA here is from genome assembly GCF_056857025.1 of Novosphingobium sp. BL-S-33. Taxonomy (NCBI): domain Bacteria; kingdom Pseudomonadati; phylum Pseudomonadota; class Alphaproteobacteria; order Sphingomonadales; family Sphingomonadaceae; genus Novosphingobium; species Novosphingobium sp. BL-S-33. The sequence goes on from NZ_CM166474.1 coordinate 407,046, forward strand.
GCGCGGGATCGCTGATGATCGCCTGCGAGCGTTCGAAATCCTCGCGACTGTTCCACCAGATTTCCATCACGCAGTCGAAGCCGGGATCGTGGATCTGGCCGGTGATCGGGTTCTTTTCCGGCACCAGATAGCGCCGCACGTAGCGCACCGCGCCGGGAATGGCCGGCTGCGCGCCCATCTTCTTCGAAAGCTGCGAGTGCTGGTTCTCGTAGTAGTCCATGAACGCGTCCATGGTCATGTCCGGCCGCTTGCGGAAAAAGCAGAGCTGCTTGAGCATGATTACGCCCTCCTGAGCGCCAGCACGGTGCCTTCGAGATCGCCGCAGATCCACACGGTGCCGTCCGGCCCGACGTCGAGCCCGGTCATGTTGCCCATCGGCCCGCACATATGGCCCACGCCGCCCAGCGGCTTGGGATCGGTGCCCTCGGGCGCGCCGACCGGCAGGCCCTGCGCGATCACTTCGCGCGCGCCGCCGGACAGGTCCGACTGCACGACTTCGCGGCGCTTCACGTCGAGCACGGTGATCCGGCCCTCGCGGATCGCCAGACCCTCGGGCCGGACGAGATCCTCGATCACCGCTTCCGCGCGTCCGCCGACCAGCTTGACCACCCGGCCCGCACCGCTTTCCGCAATGTAGACCGTGCCGTCCCCGGCCACTGCGACGCCCTTGGGACGGTCGAGCCCGGAAGCCAGTTCCTCCACTTTGCCGCCTTGGACCGAATGGACCTTGCCGGTGCCATATTCGGCGAAGACCACCGCACCCGATGGGGCAATCGCCACGCCCATCAACTGGTCAAACCCGCTGGCGAGCAGTTCCATCGAGGGGCCGGCGGGGTGGAACTTCGCGACTTCGCCGTTGGCGGTGGTCACGATCATCTCGCCCGCGCCCGCTGCGGCAACACCGCGCGAATATCCGGGGAAGTTCGGGCTGAACAGCATGCCTTCCAGCTTCACCGCCTCCCCGGCGCGCAGCGAGAAGACGAAGCCGCCGTCGGCGATCCAGAGTACGCCGTCCGGGCCCATCGACACGTCGAGCGGCCATTGCAGGCCTTTCTCGATCAGCGGCTTCACCAGCCCGCCCGCCGCCTTGGGCGTGGTGATCTCATGGATCGAGCCGAGAATGTGCGAGATGAACAGCCGGTCGCCGACGAAAGTGCAGTTGTCCAGACCCGCGCCGATATCGGCCAGCACCGTCTTGGCGCCCGTGCGCGGATCGATACGCAGCACTTGTCCGCTGGCGACCTGCGTGGAAACGATCATGCCCTCGGCATCGAACTTCACCGAATCGGGCACGCCGAGATCGCCGCAGACCACTTCGGGCTCGCCGCTGCCGTCGAGATTCACGCGCCAGATCGCGTTGGCGCCCATGACCGGCATGTAGAGCTTGCCGTCCGGGCCCACTTCGAAGGCGTTGGGCATCGGCACATTGTCCGCGATCACGCGCGGCGCGCCGCCGTTGCGATCGAGTTCGAGCACGCGGGCGCCCATTTCGCAGCCCCCCGCGATCAGGCGGCCCTGCGAATAAGTGATCGGGTTGGCGACCGGCAGATCGCCGTAGACGACCGCACTGGTGCCGTTCGGGCGCAGCACCGAAACGCGGCCTTCGGTGATTTCGGTGGCGTAGAGGTTGCCCTCTTCGTCGAAGGCAAGATCGTCAGGCGCGGTGATGCCGCCGCCCATCGGGCTGATCACTTCCACCGCGCCGCTGTCGGGATCGACCGCGCTGATCTGGCTGCCGCCCACTTGGGCCACGTAGATGCGGCCGTCCGCCCCGGTGCGCAGGCCATTGGCGCTGTAGAGGCGCGTCGGCGGCGTCATGCGGTGGAGCATCCAGCCTTCGGCGGGGCGGGCGGAGACGACGCCGTGGTTGCGTCCTGCGGGTTCGAGCATCGTGGAAATATCCTCTCGTCCGGCACGTTTGGCGCCGCTCTTTTCCCTTCGAGCCTATCCAGCGCATCCGATGCAGGCAACGCGATGACCGGCACGCAGCGTTTGCACGGGCGCACTATCGCCACGGCGACGTTGCGGCGGCTTTGTTCGATTGCCCCGCCTCCCCTCGTGCGCATATTCGATCGTCAGACCGAAAAGAGACTGCTCGACCGAGCGCGGGCAACCGGAGAGATTTCATGGAAGAGATGCGCTTTGACGGCCGAGTTGCCGTAATCACCGGAGCCGGACGCGGGCTTGGCCGGGCCTATGCGCTGCTGCTGGCCGCGCGCGGGGCGAAAGTGGTGGTCAACGACCTCGGCGGCGCGATCCGGGGTGATCTCGACGCTCCGGGCGCCGACGTGAGCGTGGCGCAGAGCGTGGTGGACGAGATCGTGGCGGCGGGCGGAGAGGCCATCGCCAACACCGATTCCGTCGGCACCCCCGAAGGCGGCAAGGCCATCGTGCAGGCCGCGCTCGACACCTGGGGCCGGATCGACGTGCTGGTCCATAATGCCGGGAACGTGCGCTACGGATCGATCCGCGAGCTTTCGGCCGGCGACCTGCACGCCGTGCTCGACGTGCACCTGCTCGGCGCATTCCACGTGGTGCAGGCCGCTTTCGGGCCGATGTGCGATGCCGGATACGGGCGCATCGTGCTGACCAGTTCGGTGGGCGGGCTCTACGGCAATCTCAACTGCGTGAATTACGGCATGTCGAAGTCGGCCATGCTCGGCCTCAACAACATCACCGCGCTCGAGGGCGAGGCGCACAACGTGAAGTGCAACGTGATCGTGCCCGGCGCGGTGACGCGCATGGCCGAAGGGCTCGACATTTCGCAGTACCCGCCGATGGACCCCGAACTGGTGGCCCCGGTGGTCGGCTGGCTCTCGCACGAGCAATGCCCGGTGACCGGCGAGATGTTTGCCTCCATGGCGGGCCGCGTGGCGCGCATGTTCGTTGCGGAAACGCAGGGCGTCTACCGACCGGAGTGGAGCATCGAGGACGTGGCTGCCGCTTCCGACGCGTTCCGCGACAAGACCGATGTGCTCGATTTCGGGTTGCACGGCCACGTCGATCATATCGGTTACAGCTTCAAGATGGCGACTGCCGGAGCCGATGCTTGATCGTCGCTTAATGAACAACACTGTTGACAACTAACTGCCTGCTGCGTCAGATTCAGCGGTAACGGGCGACCGGAGCAGAGTCGCCGCCAAGAGGATGCCCATTCGATGGAAATGACCTGCCTCAAGTCAGACGTGCCAAGCCCTGAGGAACTCGATATCCCGGCGCTGAAGGCCAAGTATCGTCAGGAACGTGACAAGCGCATGCGGCGCGAGGGCGGCGAGCAGTACGTGCGGCCGACCGACGACTTTTCCGACAACTACGCCCACGATCCGTTCACCCCGGTGGCCGAGCGCGAGCCGCTGGTTGAGGATATCGACGTCGCCATTCTCGGCGCCGGGTTCTCGGGAATTCTGGCCGGCTATCACCTGCACAAGCAGGGCGTTTCCAATGTGCGCAACATCGATCATGCCGGCGGCTTCGGCGGCGTGTGGTACTGGAACCGCTATCCGGGCGTGCAGTGCGACAACGATGCCTACTGCTATCTGCCGCTGCTGGAAGAAACGGGCTTCATGCCCAGCAAGAAGTTCTCGGACGGCTGGGAAATCCAGCAGTACTGCCAGGACATGGCCGAGCGCTTCGACCTTGCCGACAAGGCGCTGTTCCACACGCTGGTCACCGGCATTCGCTGGGACGAAAGCATCAAGCGTTGGCATGTAACCACCAATCGCGGCGACGACATCCGCGCGCGCTTCGTGGTGATGGCGGGCGGCGTGATGAACATGCCCAAGCTGCCCGGCATCCCCGGCATTCACGACTTCAAGGGCAAGATGTTCCACACCAGCCGGTGGGAGCATGACTATACCGGCGGTTCGTGGACCGCGCCGGAGCTGGAAAAGCTGCGCGACAAGCGCGTGGCCATCGTCGGCACCGGGGCGACCTCGGTGCAGGCGGTGCCTCATCTCGCCAAGTATGCGAAGCACCTCTACGTGCTGCAGCGCACGCCTTCGAACATCGACGAGCGGCCCAATCCGCCGACGAATCCCGAGTGGGCGGCCTCGCTCCAGCCTGGCTGGCAGCAGGAGCGCATGGCGAACTTCCACCGCGCCGCGCAGCAGTTCTTCATCCCCGGCGAGCCCGACCTGATCTGCGACATCTGGACTGAGATCAGCCGCAACCTGGCCATCGAACTGGGCGAGGAAGGCTGGCCCGCGCTCGATCCGCTGGAATTCATGGACCGCCGCGAAGTGGTGGACTTCCAGGTGATGGAACGCCTGCGCCGCCGCGTGGACTCGATCGTCGAGGACAAGGACACGGCGGAGAAGCTGAAGCCCTACTTCCGCTTCATGTGCAAGCGGCCGCTGTCCAACAACGACTACTACCCCGCGTTCAACCAGCCCAACGTCACCCTGATCGACGTGTCCGGCACGCAGGGCGTGGAGCGGATGACCGAGAAGGGCTTCATCGCCGATGGCGTGGAGCACGAGGTTGACCTGATGATCTTCGCCTCCGGCTTCGAAGTGACCAGCGACCTGAAGCGCCGCTGGGGCATCGACACGGTGGAAGGACGCGGCGGCAAGTCGATCTACGACCACTGGACCAACGGCGCGAGCACGTTCCACGGCGTCATCACCGACGAGTTCCCGGCGATGTTCTACATGGGCTACATCCAGGGCGCGACGAACTCCTCCACCACCGAGCAGTTCGGGCGCCAGGCGGAGCACATCGCCTTCATGATCGGTGAGACCAAGCGCCGGGGCGCCGGCACCGTCGCCGCCACGAAGGAAGGCGTCGAAGGCTACTGCGCGCACTGCAAGGAAAACGAAGTCGATATGTCCGGCTTCCAGAACGATTGCACGCCCAGCTACTTCAACAACGAGGGCGACAAGGAGCTGAAGTGGGCCCTGTTCCGCGGCTATCTGCCCGGCTGGGACGCCTTCCGCGATATGCTGGGCGACTGGCGCAAGAGCGAGAAGCTCGAGGGCGTCCAGTTCGAAGACTAAGCGCACAAATCTCAGGGCGGGAACAAACCGCGTTCCCGCCCGCTACTCCCGGCAGGTATAGAGACCTGTCGGGAGAGCAGACATGTCCAAGATCGCCGCCATCATCGGGCGCTTCCTGATCGCCCTCATCTTCATCGTGTCCGGCGCGTCCAAGCTGATGGACGTTTCCGCCACCGAGACCGCGATCGTCGCGGTCGGCCTGCCCGGCGGGCTGGCCATTCCCACCGGACTGTTCGAGCTGATCACCGGGCTCTGCCTTGCGGCGGGCTTCATGGTGCGGCTGGTCTCGGTGCTGCTGATCGGGTTCGTGGCCCTGACGATCCTGTTCTTCCACCACCAGTTCACCGATCCGCTGCAACAGATCATGGCGCTGAAGAACATCGCCATCATCGGCGGGCTCTGCCTGGCCTTCGCGCATAGCCAGATGTGGAGCCACTACTACGCCATCGCGCGCGAGCGGCGCGGCGAACTGGCCGCGCGCGACGCCGATGCCCGCGTGCGCGACGCCGAACTGCGCGCGGCCCGCGCCGAGGCCCGCGCCGACGTGCTGGCCGAAGGCCATGTGACCACCGACCCGGTCCCCGCCGCCGCGCTTTCGGACTACGATCGCGGCGCCATCCCGGTAACCCGTCGGCGCCGTTGGTTCGATTGGTAAAATCGCTTGACGCGCCCCTTCCGCCGAGGAACTTTCAACCTAACGACAATCGGCGGGAGAGGCCGGGAATGACCCACGAAGACGTGCTGGCGCGCGAAGGGATTCGCGATGTGATCGCCCGCTATAACATCGCCGGAGACCGGCTGCGGATCGACGATTTCACGGCCTGTTTCACCCATGACGCCATATTGGAAAGCGACCGCGTTCCCGCCAATCGGGCCTTCCGCTTCGTCGGCCGGGAAGCGATCCGCGAATGGCAGACCCAATGGCTGGACCGCGCCGCGTCCGGCACGCCGGTCCACGAAGCCGACTTCGTCCGCCACCACCTCACCACCCAGCAGATCGATCTGGTAACGCGCGACGACGCCACCGCCCGCACCTACTGGCAGGCCTGGACCCGCATCGGCCCCGACCACGCCGGCTATTATCTGGACGAGTTGCGCCGCGTGAACGGCCACTGGCTGATCGCGCACCGTCGCGTGCGGATGGACTGGGAATCGGAAGCAAGCCTGTTCAAACCCGCGATCGAGCGGAGCACCGGACTGCGCGGCGCGGTATAGGCCTGCCTGTACCGCGCCAACCAGACCGAGATTCGAGCACGATGACCCAACCTCCAAACCAGACCCGCACCCGCTGCACATGGGCCAACGGCGATCCGCTGATGGAGGCCTATCACGACGCCGAATGGGGCGTGCCCGTGCGCGATTCGCGAGAGCTTTGGGAAATGCTGGTGCTGGAGAGCTTTCAGGCCGGCCTGTCGTGGCGCACCATTCTCCACCGCCGCGAGGGATTCCGCCGGGCCTTCGAAGGCTTCGATCCCGCCGTGATCGCAGGATACGGGCCGGACAAAGTCGAGCAACTGATGCAGGACCCAGGCATCATCCGCGCCCGCGCCAAGATCGAGGCGACCATCGGCAATGCCCGCGCCTATCTCCGCATGAAGGCCGAGGGCCGCGACTTTTCGGAATTCGTCTGGTCGTTCGTCGGCGGATCGACCGTCATCAACGACGGCCTTGTGCTGCCAGCGCAGACGGAAGTGTCTCAGGCACTTTCGAAAGCCCTCAAGGCAGAGGGCTTCAAGTTCGTCGGACCGACGATCGTCTACGCCTTCATGCAGGCCGTCGGCATGGTCGACGATCACCATCCGGACTGTTTTCGCCGGGCTGACGCTTCAGCCTGAGGGCCCCGCGTTCAGTTCCCCTTGGGCGGCGTAGCACCCGCCGCCGGTGCCGGAGGCGGTTGGCTGCCCAGCCGCTGGCCGTTGATCTCCAGCCCCTTCTGATCGAGCTTCACTTCCAGCGGCACGCCGTTGATCTGCCCGTTGAGCGTCGCCGCGTCGTTGCCGACATGGACATCGCCGATGTTGACGTCCGGCGAGGGAAGCGCGGTGGGCAGTACCGCCGGGATGTCACCCACATCCGGCACGTCGAGCGGCTGGATCGGCCCGCTCGGGTTCGGGCTGGGCTTCGCGCTGGGCGCCGGAATGCCGCCCTCGCGCAGTGCCTCGCGCATGAAGCCGCGCCAGATCTTGGCCGGGATCGAGCCGCCCGAAACGCCCTTGAGCGGTGAGTTGTCGTCATTGCCGACCCAGACGCCGACGACATAATCGCCCGCATAACCGACGAAGAGCGCATCGCGGTTTTCCTGGCTGGTGCCGGTCTTGCCGAAGTTGGCCGCGCGCAGCTTGGCGCCGCGCCCGGTGCCGTGGTTGACCACCGCGCGCAGCAGCGTCTCGATGCCCTCATGCTCGCTGCTCGACATTGAATGGCGGCCATCGAACAGCCAGTCGAACCAGCCCTCCTCCGGCACCGGGAAAGCGCGCGGTTCGACCGGGAAGCGGTTGGCGGCGACACCGGCATAGGCGGCAGTCAGCTCCATCAGCGTCATCGTCGACGTGCCGAGCGCCAGACTGGGATCGCCCTGCGGCATTGGCGAAGTCACGCCGAGCCGGTGCGCCATGTCGATCACCGCCGTATCGCCCACTTTCTGGAACAGGCGCACGGCCGCCACATTGCTCGAACGCGCGAAGGCATCTTCCAGCGTGATCGTCTGCGAATAGTTTCCGCCGGCGTTCTGCGGGCGGTAATAGCCGGTCTCGATCGGGGTGTTCTCGATCGTGTCCTCGGGCTTCCAGCCCTTGCCCAGCGCGGCGAGGTAGACGAACAGCTTGAACGTCGAACCCGGCTGGCGGCGCGCCTGCGTCACGCGGTTGAACGGCGACTTGGCATAGTCGGTCCCGCCCACCATCGCGACGACTTCGCCGTTCTTGCGCATCGCCACCAGCGCCACTTGCGCCGAGCCAAGGCCCGAACTCTCGATGGCGCGGCGGGCCGCTGCCTGAAGCCGCGAATCGAGCGTGGTGCGGTAGGTCTGCGGCGCGTAGCTCGCCTCGTCGATCATGCGCGCCTGCGGCAGTGCCCAGTCGGCGAAATAGGTGCCGGTGGGCAGTTCGTTCTGCACCCGCACATCAAGCCGGGGCGGACGGATCGCCTTGGCCTGTGCGGGCGTGAGGAAACCGGCCTCGACCATGGCCTGCACCACCACGCGCATGCGGTCCTGCGCGCCTTCGTAATTGCTGGTGGGGGCGAGGCGCGAGGGCGCCTTCATCAGCCCGGCCAGCATCGCCGCCTGCGCGGGGGTCAGGTTCTCCGGCTTGCGGTGGAAGTAGTGCATCGCGGCGGCGCGAAGGCCGTAGGTATTGTCGCCGAAGTAGGCGTTCGAAAGGTAGCGTTCGAGGATCTGGTCCTTGCTCAGCCATGCCTCCAGCCAGAATGCGATCAGCATCTCGCGCGCCTTGCGCGTCAGGCTGCGTTCCGGGCTGAGGAAGGTAAACTTGGCAAGTTGCTGGGTGATCGTGCTGCCGCCCTGCGTGTTGCCGCCGGTCACATTGCTCCACATGGCGCGGGCGATACCGCGCGGGTCGATGCCCCAGTGCGTGTAGAAGCGGCGGTCCTCGATGGCGATGAAGGCCTGCGGCACGTGGATCGGCAGGTTCTTGATCTCCACCGGCGCGGCGACGATCGCGCCGTTGCGCGCAATCGGGGTGCCGTCGGCGGCGAGCAGCGTAATCTGCGGCGGCGAGATAGGCTGGAGCGACTTGGACAGCGGCGCGGTCACCGCCAGCCAGCCGATCAGCAGGAAAAACGCCAGCAGCAGCGCGGCGATCCCGCGCGTAATCCACCACAGGCGCGAACGGCGCCGGGGCGGCACCCGCGAATCCTGCGGCGCGCCAAGGGGCGCTCCCGCAGCGGGAACGGGCTGAAAAGGCAGGGCTTCCGAGGCCGTGGCGGCGGAAGGCAAAGGCTGAAGGTTATCCATCGTCGGGGCGTCGCTATACTTCCTGCAGGCTTCCACGCAAAGCGCCCACCGCACGACTGGCCGCAAGCGCCGAGTTTCGCACCCTTCGGCGCATGCCCAGGCGGCGATGAAGCTGAAATATAATAATTAGTTAACCGGATTGCCGGACATCAACGAAAAGCATATCCACCTGCGTCGCCTAGTGCGCACAACAGGGGATGAGGAAACATGGATCCGCTCAACAAGGGCGGCGCGAGCTGCGCCGAAGACAGCCGTCAAAAGGGCGACCGCGACCTGTTCGTGCTGATCGGGGGCAGTGCATTCCTGTGGGCGATCGTCATCGCCGCCGTCCTTGCCTGCTGTGATGTGTCATCCTGGCTCTACTGAGTGAAAAACACCGCCGCGATGGCTCCAGTTGCTATACGATAAGGCCTGATTACCACCACTACGACGGTTAATTTTCTGTTATCGCAGAGGGCGATAGCGTTACGGAATGCGTCAATCAGCGGTGGGGAAATCAAATGTTGAAGGGTTTTGTCGGGCAGGTTCTCTGCAACGTCGATCGTCACAAGCGTGCCCGAAGCGCCTATTGGAACGGCGTGGAATTCGAAAGCCATTGTGATCGTTGCGGGCACAAGATCCGGCGCGTGCGGCGCAAAGTCTGGCGCCGCGTACGGTCCTGACAACGGGCCACGACAAAGCCCTGCCCCGGTGCGCATCAGTGCCTCTCGCCCGCCAGGGGCGATTTCCGGGGTGAGAATTAGCCAAAATTAGCCAAAACTCCGGTATCGATCTGTTTCACACAGGCCTGCTTTGCTCTGGCCAACGTCGGTGTTGACGCAGCCGGAAAATCGCTTATTGGGCGGGCTCTGCGGCGCATAGAGCGCCTGCGGGCGATTAGCTCAGTTGGTAGAGCATCTCGTTTACACCGAGAGGGTCGGCGGTTCGAGCCCGTCATCGCCCACCATTCCCAAACTTGCGGAATCCAGTCCCTTCGCCATCTTCCGGCGGGCCGGAACCGTGGCTTACCGTCGGTGACGGTCCGTCAACGGCCAGCCGACTGCGCCGCCATTCCCCCCATTACGAATGTGAAATCCGGTCGGCGAAAGCCGCATCACGATTGCATTCCGAGGCGCGTTGGTGTCCGCTGGCAATCTCCACTGGGCATGGATGGTGCGATGACATTTCTCGAACGGACCGCGCGGGCTTTGGCGGCATCTCTGGATGGCCGCGAATGGGAGGCGTTGGACGCCTCACGTCAAAGGCAGTTCAACACGGCCGCACGCGCCGTGCTTGAAACGCTGCATGAACCCGACGAATTCATGATGGAAGCGGGTGCCGAGATCGTTCGCCATGTCGGGCCGGACGAATCGGACGCGGCCTATCGCAACGATGCCGCCAATATCTGGCGCCTCATGGCTTCCGCCACGCTGGCGCAGAACGGGCACGCCTAAAGCAAAAGGGCGCCGCGATGCCGCAGCGCCCTTTCCTGTGTTGCAGTTGGCTCAGGCGGCGTTCCAGCCGACCACCGACTTCACTTCGAGATATTCGGCGAAGCCATGTTCGCCCCACTCGCGGCCGTTGCCGGAGCGCTTGTAGCCGCCGAACGGTGCGTGGAAGTCGAAACCGCCGTTGACCCAGATCGCGCCGGTGCGCATCCGGCGGGAAACGGCGCGGGCGGTGTCGAGGTCTTCGCCCGAGACATAGCCGCCAAGGCCGAAGTTGGAATCGTTGGCGATGGCAACGGCGTGATCCACATCGTCGTAGCCGATGATGACGAGGACGGGTCCGAAGATTTCCTCGCGCGCGATCACCATGTCGTTGGTGCCGACGAAGACGGTGGGCTTGACGTAGTAGCCCTTGTCCAGCCCTTCGGGCTTGCCCGGACCGCCGGCGATCAGCTTGGCGCCTTCCTCGATGCCCTTCTCGATATAGCCCTGGATGATCTCGTACTGGCTCTTCGAGACGACCGGGCCCATCGCGAAGTTGCCCTTGGGATCGCCGACCGTCACGCCGTTCGCGGCCTCGGTGGCGGCGGCAATGGCGTCGTCCATGCGCGCGTTCGGCACCAGCAGGCGCGAGCCGGCCGAGCAGGTCTGGCCGGAATTGCCCATCATGCCCCCGGTGGCGGCGGCGACGTTGGCGGCGAGCGAGGCGTCATCGAGCACGATCCATGCCGACTTGCCGCCGAGTTCGAGACCCACGCGCTTGACCGTATCGGCGGCGTCCTTCTGGATCTGCACGCCCACCGGCTCGGAGCCGGTGAAGGAGATCATGTCCACGTCCTCATGCGTGGAGAGCGCGGTGCCGATCTCGCTGCCCTTGCCCTGCACCATGTTGAACACGCCCGCCGGAACGCCCGCGTCGTGCAGGATTTCGGCCAGGATCTGAGCCGAATACGGCGCGAGTTGCGGCGGCTTGAGGATCATCGTGCAACCGGCGGCGAGCGCCGGGAAGATCTTCACGCACGTCTGGTTCATCGGCCAGTTCCACGGCGTGATCATGCCGCAGACGCCGATGGGCTCCTTGCGGATCAGGGTGACGCCGCGCTGTTCCTCGAACTTGAATTCCTTCAGGACCTCGATCGCGGTGGAGAGGTGGCCCTTGCCGAGCAGCGTGTGGAACCCGCAGGCGAGCGACATCGGCGCGCCCATTTCCTCGCTGACGGCCTCGCCAAGCTCGGCTTCGCGCTTCAAGTATTCGGCCAGGATCGCTTCGAGCAGGTCAAGGCGTTCCTTGGCGCTGGTCTCACCGAACGTGGCGAAGGCGCGGCGGGCGGCGGCTACGGCCTTGTCGACATCGGCGGCGGTGCCGAGCGAGATCGTGCCGGAAACTTCCTCGGTCGCCGGATTGACGACTTGTGCGGTGCGCGGCGCGATGGGGTCGACCCACTGCCCGTCGATGTAGAACTGGGTGTAATTGCGCATCGTTCTCTCCCGTTCCTAAAGCAAAACCGCCCCACACTCGGATCGAGAGGGAGCGATTTCGCTTCAGGTCTGCATTGGTTTTCCGGTGTCCGGCTTACTGGGTGCCCTCAGCGTACCAAGTGCGGAATTCCGAGTAGTTCGGCATTTCTTCCGAGTTCGCGGCCGGGTCGATCGGCACGTGGATCACGGTGCAGCCGCCACGCTCGTAAGCGCGCTTGATGGCCGGGCCGATATCCGCCGCCTTCTCGACATATTCGCCCGCCGCGCCGAAGCCTTCGGCGATCTTGTCAAAGCGGACCTTGTCGGACCAGTGCACGCCGGTTTCCTTGGTGCCCTTGCCGAAGGTGCGCTTGTAGACGCCCACTTCGAGACCCCACTGGAAGTCAACGCCAACCACGATCACCAGCGGCAGGTTCTTGCGCACGGCGACTTCGAGTTCGCCGACGTGGAACAGGAACGAGGAGTCCGAGGTGAGCAGCATGCCCGGACGGACCTTGCCGGTTTCGGCCTGGTCGGCGAGCATGGCGCCGGTCGCATAAGGCAGGCCGGTGCCGATGTGGCCGTAGTTCTGGTTCCAGATCACGTCATGCGGCTTGGCCTGCGAGTAGGTCCACTGGAAGATCACCGTGGCGCCGCCGTCGCGGATCAGGATGCCGTCCTTCGGGAAGGCCTTGGTCGCTTCGGTGACGAACTGGCTGGTGTGCATCTTCGCGGTCGAACCGTCGGGCTTGGACGCGGCGTCCTCGGCCAGTTCGACAAGCTGCTGGGCGTCACGCTCGATGTATTCGGCCAGCGAGGGAGCAGCCTTGCGCGGCGTGTCCTTCAGCGCGCGGACGAGCTGCGGCACGACGGCACGGACGTCACCCACCAGCGGCACGTCGATCGGACGGTTGACGCCAACGGCGGTCGGGTCCTGCTGAACGTAGATCCACTTGCGGTTGGCTTCGTTGTCCACCCAGTGGCGCCAGCGGCCATAGTGGCTCGGCTCGCCCAGCTCGGTGGCCAGCGCCACGCAGCAGTCGCTTTCGACAACGGCGTCGATCGAGGCTTCCGAGAAGCCGTAGGGGAAGGTGCGGTCCTCAAGGCCCTCGATGAACGAAGTGCCGCCCGAGGTCTGGATAACCGGGCACTGCATCAGTTCGGCGAGTTCGCGAACCGCCGCGCCGGACTTCGAGGTGTGGACGCCGTGGCCGACCAGCAGCACCGGGTTCTTGGCGTTGCGAATGATCTCGGCGGCTTCGGCAATGCGATCACCGTCGGCGCCCTGGTTGGTCAGACGGTAGCGGTGCGGCGGCAGAACCGGCGGCAGATCAAGCTCTTCGAGAATGATGTGCGCGGGATATTCGATATAGGCCGGTCCCGGCGTGCCCGACATGGCAACGCGGATCGCCTCGCGGACGATTTCGTCGGTCTGGTCGGCATATTCGATCGAGCTGGAGAACTTCACCGAATCCTCGATCATCGGCTCCTGCCGGACGAACTGGATACGGCCGCGGCGCACGCGGCGCTCGGTGATGCGGGCGCGCTGGCCGCCCATGAAGATCACCGGATCGTTCTCGACCTTGGCGCACTGGATCGCGGGCATCATGTTCGCCATGCCCGGCCCGAGCGTGCCGATGCAGAGTGCCGGCTTGCCGGTGATGCGGGCAGCGGCGGCAGCCATGTGGCCGGCCGAAGCCTCGTGGTGCGGCGAAACGACGGTCCAGCCGCGCGTCTCGGCCTCAAGGAAGAGGTGGACGAAGTTGGGATCGGGAATGCCGAACAGGGTCTTGATGCCCTCGGCCTCGAACAGGTCGAGAATGCGCTTGTAAACCGGGGTGCCCTTGCGCGCCGTAGCGGGCGCTTCGGCTTGCGGCTGGTCGTCGTACATGGTGGTGCCTTTCTTCTCGATCCCAATTTTCGGTGCCGGCAGTTCTCAGGGAACCTGCCTTTCGCAGCGCCCGGCTTGAACAGGTGGTTAGCGCAAGCCTCGGGACGCTGTCAGGTGAAATCAACAGTACTGTTTACTTCGAATCGACTGCTATCGCCCCGGCGACGCTGGCCTCGCCACTGGCGAGTTCGGAGAGGACGCTTTCGTTGTCCTGCCCGAGCATCGGCGCGGGACCACGGACCTTGCCGGGCGTGGCGGAAAACCATGTCGGCACGCCGGGAAAGCGCACCGGGCCTTGCTCGGTCTCGACCTCTTCGAAGAAGCCGATGGCGTTCAGATGCTCGTTCTCGAACAGATCGTCGGTGGAGCGCAGGCGCGCGCAGGGAATGTGGAGCGCCTGCAAGGTATCCAGCCATTCCTGCGTGGTGCGGGTGAGGAACGTCTCGCCCAGCAAGCCGTAGACGCGGCCGATCTGGCGCGCGCGCTTTTCCAGCGTGGAGAACTCATCGGTGGCCCATTCCGGCTGCACCGATTCGATGAAGGCGTTCCAATGCTTGTCGTTGTAGACCAGCGCGGCGACATAGCCGTCCTTGGTCTTGTAGGGCCGCCGGTTGGGCTCGACCGCGCGGTGGTAGTGCGCGGGCGTGGTCGGCGGCGTGAACATCGCGCCGTTGGCGTGTTCCACCAGCATGAACGAAGTCATCGCCTCGAACATGGTGACTTCGACTTCCTGGCCCTCGCCGGTCCGCTCGCGGTGATAGAGCGCCATCATCGTCGCGTAGAGCGCGTGGAGGCCTGCCACCTTGTCCGCCATGATCGTGGCGACATAGCCGGGCTCGCCGTTCATCAGGCCCTGCACATGCGGAATGCCGCATTCGGCCTGAATGGTGTCGTCATAGGCGGGCTTGTCGCCCTCCGGCCCGCGGCGCGAATAGCCGTAGCAATTGGTGTAGATAATGTCCGGCCGGATCGCGCGTACCGCCTCGTAATCGAAGCCGAGCTTGCGGATCGCGCTGCCGCGCATCGAGTGGATGAAGACGTCCGCCGTGGCGATCAGCCGGCGCAGCGATTCGCGATCCTGCTCCTGCCGCAGATCGAGCATCAGCCCGCGCTTGCCGCGATTCACATTGACGTAGATGCCGCCCATGCCGGGCACCGGGCCCTTGGTGATCCAGCGGGTGTTGTCGCCTTCGGGCGGCTCCACCTTGATCACCTCGGCGCCCATATCCGCCATGATCTGCGTGGCATAGGGCCCGAACACCACGCTGGTGAGGTCCACCACGCGCAGGCCCGCCAATGGTCCCGTTCCCTTGTTTTCCTTGCTCGCGGTCAAGGCCCTCTCCTTCTTGTCATGCCATGGGTAACGCACCGCCGGAGCGAAAACCATTCGTATTTGCGTTTGGTGGGCGCATATCGGCACGATGATGGTTGTGAGCGATGGGCCGCGCTGCTAGTTCCGTCAGTGGGAAGACAAGAGGATTGCCATGGATTTCGCCTTTACCGACGACCAGCAGAACATCCGCGAGGCGGTTCTCAAGCACTGTTCGCAGTTCTCTGACGAGTACTGGCTGGAAAAGGATCGCAGCGGCGAATTCCCGTACGAATTCCACAAATCGATGGCCGATGCCGGCTGGCTGGGCGTCGCCATGCCTGAAAGCGTCGGCGGCGCGGGCCTCGGCATCACCGAAGCGGCGGTGATGATGCAGGCAGTGGCCGAAAGCGGCGGCGGCATGACCGCCGCCTCGGCGATCCACGGCCCCGTCTTCGGGCTCGAACCCGTCATACTCTTCGGCACCGAGGAACAGCAGCAGCGCATGATCCCGCCGATCCTTTCGGGCGAGGAGAAGATGTGCTTCGCCGTGACCGAGCCGAACACCGGGCTCGACACCACCAGCCTCAAGACCCGCGCCGAGCGCGTGCCCGGCGGCTACCGCGTCACCGGCGAGAAGATCTGGATCACCAACGCCCACGTCGCCGACCGCATGCTGCTGATCGCGCGCACCACGCCGCTGGAAGAGGTTAAGAAGAAGACCGACGGCCTGACGCTCTTCTATTGCAAGCTTGACCGCGAGAAGATCGAGACGCGCCTCATCCCCAAGATGGGCCGCCACGCGGTGGGCTCGAACATGATGTTCATCACCGACTTCTTCATCCCCGAGGAAGACCGCATCGGCGAGGAGGGACAGGGCTTCCGCATCCTGCTGAAGGGCCTCAATCCCGAGCGCGTGCTGCTGGGCGCCGAAGCCACCGGTCTTGGCCGCGTCGCCATCGAACGCGCGTCGCGCTACGCCCGCGAGCGTGTGGTGTTCGGGCGGCCGATCGGGCAGAATCAGGGGATCCAGCACCCGCTCGCCAAGGCGTGGATGCAAGTGGAGGCGGCCAGCCTGATGGTGTTCAAGGCCGCGACCCTGTTCGACAAGGGTCTCGATTGCGGCGTCGAGGCGAACAGCGCCAAGTACCTCGCTGCCGAGGCCGGCTACGAGGCCTGCCAGACCGCGATGATGAGCATGGGCGGCATGGGCTATGCGCAGGAATACCATGTCGAGCGCTATTTCCGCGAAGTGATGATCCCGCGCATCGCCCCGGTCAGCCCGCACCAGATCATGAACTTCATCGCCGAGAGGGTTTTGGAACTGCCCAAGTCCTATTGAGGAAACGGGCTATTCAATCCTTCGTGAACCCTGCGTAATCACATCACGTCGTCCCCGCGCAGGCGGGGACCCCGCTTCCTCGCGGCGGGTAAGAAGGCAGCGGGGCCCCGCCTGCGCGGGGGCGACGAGGGAAAAGGATCCAAGACTTGCCGTTCCAGCACGAACCGATCGCCGCCCGCTCCTGGCTCTTCGCGCCGGGCGACAGCGAAAAGAAGATGACCAAGGCGATGGAGGGTGAAGCCGATATCGTCCTCATCGACCTCGAAGACGCCGTCGCGCCGGACTCCAAGGCCGCCGCGCGCCCGATGGTGCATGACTTCATCAAGGCCAACCCCGAGCAGCGCGGCCGCCTGTGGGTCCGGATCAACCCGCTCGACGGGCCGCATACGCTGGACGACCTCGTGGCGGTGATGCCCGCGCGTCCCGGCGGGATCATGCTGCCCAAGGTCTATGGCCGGCAGGATGTGGAGACGCTGGACCGCTATCTCGAAGCGCTGGAAGTGGCGAACGGCATCGAACAGGGATCGACCCCGGTGATCGTGCTGATCACCGAAACGGCCGAGGCAATGTTCCACACCGGCAACTACAAGGGCGCGCCGCGCGTGGTGGCGCTGACCTGGGGCGCGGAAGATCTGGCCGATTCCATCGGCGCATCGTCCAACCGCAATGCGGATGGATCGTACTCCTTCACCTACGAACTGGCCCGCAGCCTGACCGTGCTGGGCGCGGCGACCGCCGGCGTCACTGCGATCGAGACGATCAGCGCCGATTTCAAGGATCTGGAAGCGCTCAAGGCCCGTGCCGAGAAGGTCCGCCGCGACGGTTATCGCGGGATGATGGCGATCCACCCGGCGCAGGTGCCGGTGATCAACGAGGCGTTCACGCCGACCGAGGCCGAGATCGCCGAAGCGCAGGAAGTCGTCGACATCTTCGCCGCCAACCCCGGCGTCGGCGCCATCGGCTGGAAGGGCGGCATGCTTGACCGCCCCTACCTCGCCCGCGCCGAACGGCTGCTGCGGCAGGCAGGGAAGCTGTGATCAAACAATGAACCTCATGATCCCCACCCCGCTCGCCCTGAGCCTGTCGAAGGGCGCTGGCGCTGCGCTGCGAACCATCCTTCGACAAGCTCAGGATGAGCGGAGTGGGGTTGGAGAGGTAGTGTCATGACCCTCAAACTCACCCCCGAAACGCTTGACCTTTCGCGGTTCCTGAAACCGGGCGACCGCATCGTGTTCGGCCAGGCCTGCGGCGAGCCGACCACGCTGGTAGAGGCGCTGATCGAACAGGGGGAGGCCATCGGTGGCCTCCACGCCTTCATCGCCACCAGCTTTTCCGGCCTGTTCACGCCCGAAAGCGCGCGCGCCTTCCGCCTCTCCAGCATGGGCGCGATCGGCGCACTGCGGAGCATGACCAAGGCGAATGCCCTGGACGTGATCCCCGTCCACGTCAGCCAGGTCGCCTGCCTGATCGAGGCCGGGATCATGCCGTGCGACGTGGCGATGATTCAGGTCAGCCCGGCGGATGCGCAGGGTAATCACAGCTGCGGCCTGATCTCCGACTACGTGCGCGCGGCGGTGGACAAGGCCCGCCTCGTCATCGCCGAAGTCAACGAGCAGGTGCCCTACGTTCCGGGCGAGACGATCCCCGGCGACCTGATCGATGTCGCCGTCCACGTCAGCCGCGCGCCCGTGGAAGTGGCACCCGCAAAGATCGGCCCCACCGACGAGGCCATTGCCCGCCACTGTGCCGAATTCATCGGCGACGGCGCGGTGCTGCAGACCGGCGTCGGCGCGGTGCCCGACGCGATCCTGCGCCTGCTGCACGACCGCCGCGACCTTGGCGTCCATTCGGGCATGCTGGGCGACGGACTGGTCGACCTTGCCGAAGCCGGCGTGCTGACCAATGCCCGCAAGGAGATCGACAAGGGCGTCTCGATCAACGGCGCGCTAATCGGCACGCGGCGGCTCTATGACTGGGCCGCGAACAACCCCGCGATCCGCATGACGCCCACCAGCTACACCCACGATGCGGGGACGCTTTCGCGGCTGTCGCGTCTCGTCACGATCAATTCGGCGCTGGAAGTGGACCTCACCGGACAGGTCAATGCCGAGCAATCGGGCACGAGCTATCTCGGCGGCACCGGCGGGCAAGTGGACTTCGTGCGGGCCGGCGCGCGCTCGCCGGGCGGCGCCTCGTTGATGGTGTTGGCCTCCACCGCCAAGGGCGGCACGGTCAGCAAGATCGTCACCGCCCTCTCCGGCGCCGTCACCTCTGCGCGGACCGAAGTGGACGTGATCGTCACCGAATACGGCGCTGCGCAGCTCAAGGGCCAGACCCTGGCCGAACGCGCTAAACGGCTCGTCGCCATCGCCCATCCCGACTTCCGCGAGGCGCTCGATCGCGAGGCATTCGAGATCGCGCGGCGAGGCTTCTGACGGTGGGCGCGCTCCTCCACAACGATTTCGCGCGGAGGCGCGGAGACGCGGAGAAGCTGACCCGCGCCGAAGACTCATTTCCTGAAACGCCAGCGTACAAAGCAAGGTTCGGAAGCAAGAAAGTGCCTACGGCACCCCACGTTTTCTCCGCGTCTCCGCGCCTCCGCGCGAAACCCCTTGCCTTCCAATCCCAAGAAAGCCTGAAGCGATGACCCAAGCCGTTATTTACGACGCACATGAAGACGGCATCGCGGTCATCACCATCAACCGCCCCGAACAGCGCAATTGCCTCAGCCGCGAAGTGCGCGAGGGACTGCGCGAGGCTTGGGCTACGTTCGAAGCCGACGCCTCGGCCCGCATCGCCATCCTCACCGGCAGCGGCGACAAGGCCTTCTGCGCGGGCGGCGATCTCAAGGAAATGGTCGAAACCGGCATGGCCGTGCCGCCGCGCGATCTCTACGCGCTGCCTTACGACACCATCGAACTGACCAAGCCGACCATCGCCGCCGTCAACGGCCACGCCTTCGCGGGCGGCTGGATGATCGCGCAGGCCTGCGACCTCTGCGTCGCCAGCACCAATGCCAAGTTCGCGATTACCGAGGTGAAGGTCGGGCGCGGCAGTCCCTGGGCCTCGCCGCTGATCCACATGATCCCGCAGCGGATCATGATGGAGATCATGCTGACCGGAAAGCCGATCACCGCGAGCCGCGCTTACGAGATCGGCCTCGTCAACCGCCTGGCCGAGCCCGGCGCGGTGCTGGACGCGGCCATCGAACTGGCGCTGGAAGTGCTGGAAGGCGCGCCGCTTTCCGTGAAAGCCGCGCGGGAGACGGTGATGCTGTCTACCGAAATGGGCCGCTCCGCCGCCCTGCAGGCCGCGCGTGCCGCGCACGAACACACCTACAACAGCGAGGACGCTCAGGAAGGCCCGCGTGCTTTCGCGGAAAAGCGCAAGCCGGTGTGGTCGGGTAAGTAATCGGCCGAAGAAGCGCTCTAACCCCGGCTCGCCCAAAATCACTCCGTCGCCCCCGCGAAGGCGGGGGCCCCGCTTCCTTCTCGCCGCGCCCGCAAAGAACAAGCGGGATCCCCGCCTTCGTGGGGATGACGGGGATTGTTGTGCGATGGAAGCTCTAAACCGGCGCCTTAGACCGAGCCCTCAAAGCTTCGGCAGCGTTACCCCGCGCTGACCCATGTACTTGCCCGCGCGGTCCGCATAGCTGGTCTCGCAAGGCTCATTGCCCTTGAGGAAGAGGAACTGGCACGCGCCTTCGTTGGCGTAGATCTTGGCCGGCAGCGGCGTGGTGTTGGAGAACTCCAGCGTCACATGCCCTTCCCAGCCCGGTTCGAGCGGAGTGACGTTCACGATGATGCCGCAGCGCGCATAGGTGCTCTTGCCAAGGCAGATCACCAACACATCACGCGGCACGCGGAAATATTCGACCGTGCGCGCCAGCGCGAAGGAATTGGGCGGAATCACGCAGACATCAGTGTGCCGGTCCACGAAGGAATTGCTGTCGAAATCCTTCGGATCGACCACCGCCGAATCGACATTGGTGAAGATCTTGAACTCCGGCGCGACGCGGGCGTCATAGCCGTAGGACGAGAGGCCGTAAGAGATGCACCCGTCGCGCCGCTGGGCCTCGACGAAGGGCTCGATCATTCCGTGTTCGAGCGCCTGCTCGCGGATCCACTTGTCGCTCAGGATAGACATGCCGCAGTCATTCCCGATGGCGCGGGGTGGGGCAATAGCCCCGGCGGGTTTGTCCACGGAGCCCTCCATCCGCGCCAATAAAGCACCGTCGCCAGCTTGCGCGGATTTAACTTCGTGCCCGCCTCATGACCGGACATTATCCAGTCTTTCCAGCGAGTCAGCCAAGGTGCGTCCGCAATGATTCTCGAATCGTTATGCCTGTTCGCCCTGCTGACTCTGGCCACCGCGCCGCGAACCAGTCTGCGCGGACGGATCTGGCATGACGGACTGGTGATCCCCCTCGCCCGGCGCCTGTCGCGGATAACGCGCGGACAGGTGCTGCTGGTGCTGACGCTTGCCGGATTCGTCGGCCTGGTGTCCTGGCTGCTCGGTGGCGAGGGTCTGCACTTCTCGTCGATGGCGCTGCCGGAATTGACCTCCTGGGCGATGACGTTCGAGATATCGGCCCTGATCGATGCGATAACCGCCGTTGCGCTCGTGGCGGCAAGCGTGCGGATCAAGGCCCTCGGCACGTTCCTTTCCGCCCTCCTGCGCGCGTCCCGGCGCCACCCCCGCAAACGCGTGGCCGGAACGCGCAGGCGTGCGCGTACCCGGCCATCGTCCTCCAACGACGATGACCCGCATCCCGCCCTGCTGGCCGCATGAGCCGCTTTATCCAAGCTTAATACTAACCTGATAGGCCCGCGGCATGACCAAGCCTGTCCCTGTTTCTCCGGCCCGCATCCTCCTTGTCTTCGGCACCCGGCCCGAGGCGATCAAGCTCTTCCCGCTGGTCCATGCGCTGAAGGCCGATCCGCGTTTCGAATGCGTGGTCTGCGTCTCCGCACAGCACCGCCAGATGCTCGATCAGGTGCTGGAGATTGCCGGAATCGTGCCGGATCACGATCTGGACGTGATGCGGCCCGACCAGACGCTGGATGCGCTGACCGCCAACCTGCTGACCGGGCTCGGCAAAGTCATGGACGAAGTCAGGCCCGACCGGGTGATCGTGCAGGGAGACACCGCCACGGCCATGGCCGGCGCGCTGGCCGCCTATTACCGCAAACTGCCGGTCGATCACGTCGAGGCGGGGCTGCGTTCGGGCAATATCCACCACCCCTGGCCCGAGGAAGTGAACCGCAAGATCATCGGCGGCATGGCCAGCCTCCACTTCGCGCCGACCGGCACCAGCGAGGCGGCACTGCTGCGTGAGAACATCGCCCCGGATCGGGTCCACGTCACGGGCAATACCGTGATCGACGCGCTCCACTGGGTTACCGCCGAAATCGAGCGCCAGCCCGCGCTCGCCTCCGACCTTGCCGAGCTTGAAGCGCGCTTCGCGGGCAAGCGGATCATCGGCGTCACCAGCCACCGGCGCGAGAACTTCGGCGAAGGCATGGAGCAGATCGCCACCGCCATCCGCGAGATCGCGGCCCGGCCCGACGTGGCGGTGATCTTCCCCGTCCACCTCAACCCCAACGTGCGCAAGGTAATGAACGAGCGCCTCTCCGGGCTGGACAACGTCGCCCTGATCGAGCCGCTCGACTATCCGCACTTCGCCCGCCTGATCTCCATCGCCGAGATCATGCTGACCGATTCGGGCGGCGTGCAGGAGGAAGCGCCCGCACTGGGCAAGCCGGTGCTGGTCATGCGCGAGACCACCGAAAGGCCCGAGGGCGTGGCGGCCGGAACCGCAAAATTGGTCGGAACTTCGGCCGAGACGATCGTTACCGAAATCTCAACACTGCTCGACGATAGAGAAGCTTACGAATCCATGGCGCGTGCCCACAACCCGTTCGGGGATGGGCAGACATCGCGCCGAATCGTGGAGCTGCTTGCGAATGAAATCGGAAACCAAGCCTGACGTCTGCGTTGTCGGCCTCGGCTACATCGGCCTTCCCACCGCCGCCGTGATCGCCCGCGCCGGGTGCAAGGTACTCGGCCTCGACGTCTCGCAGGCGGTGGTCGACACTATCAACCGGGGCGAAATTCATATCGAGGAAGTCGATCTCGACGGCCTCGTGCAGGGCGTCGTTGCGCGCGGGCTGCTTTCGGCCTCGACGCAGATCGCCCCCGCAGACGTGTTCGTGATCGCGGTGCCGACACCGTTCGACAAGGACCATGCGCCGGACATTTCCTATGTCCTTGCCGCCGGCCGCTCGGTCGCGCCGGTGCTGAAGGCGGGCGATGTGGTGATCCTCGAATCGACTTCCCCGGTCGGCACCACCGAGCAACTGCGCGACCTGATCGCCGAACTGCGGCCGGACCTGAAGATTCCCGGCCTCACGCGCGACACCCCCGATGTATCGATTGCATACTGCCCCGAACGCGTGCTGCCCGGCCGCATCCTTGAGGAACTGACCAACAACGATCGCTCGATCGGCGGCATCACCCCGCGCTGCGCGCGCAAGGCGCTGGCCTTCTACAAGCGCTTCGTGCGCGGCGAATGCGTGACCACCGACGCGCGCTCGGCCGAGATGACCAAGCTGGTCGAGAACGCCTATCGCGACGTCAACATCGCCTTCGCCAACGAACTGTCGATGGTGGCGGACCGCATGGGGCTGGACGTGTGGGAGGTGATCCGCCTCGCCAACCGCCACCCGCGCGTGAACATCCTGACGCCCGGCCCCGGCGTGGGCGGCCACTGCATTGCGGTCGACCCGTGGTTCATCGTCCACGGCGCACCCGAGGAAACTCCGCTGATCCGCACCGCGCGCGGCGTCAACGATCACAAGATGCACCACGTGATCGCCAAGGCCGAAGCGCTGGTGGAGGCCAATCCGGAGGCGAAAGTCGCCTGCCTCGGCCTCGCCTTCAAGGCCAATATCGACGACTTCCGCGAGAGCCCGGCGCGCTTCGTCACCAGCCGCCTCGCGCGCAAGTTCGGCAGCCGCATCCATGTGGTGGAACCTTACGCGGCGCAGCTTCCGATCGAATTCACCGATACCGGTGCCGTGCAGATCGACATCGACGATGCGCTGGAGACCTGCGAGATCCTGATCGTCCTCGTCGACCACGATGTGTTCCGCGTGGTGCCGCTGGCCGAGCGTGCGGACAAGCTGGTCTATGACACGCGCGGAATCTGGCCGGATCAGCCGCGCGTGGTGCGGGAAGAGGCGGCGAAGCTGGCTTTGGCCGGGTAAGCCCCCGGCCCCAGTTTCGGCCCCGGCCCGCCGCCAACTACCCCAAATCACTTCGTCGCCCCCGCGGAGGCGGGGGCCCCGCTTTTTTGGTTCACACAGAGAGGCCGAGCGGTTCTGCACCCTCTGCGTCTCCGCGTCTCTGCGTGCTTTAAAAGAACAAGCGGGATCCCCGCCTTCGCGGGGATGACGGGTTATGGTTGGGGAGGTTGATTGCCAGCGGAGGGTACCTCCACCCGAAATCAGAGCAGAACGGCCTTCACACCGTCGATCACGTACTGCGCCGCCAATGCCGCCAGCAGCACGCCCAGCAGACGGGTAATCACCGCCTCCACCTTGTCGCCCAGCACCCGCATCAACGGTCCGGCAGCGGCCAACGCGGCAAAGCTCAGCACCATCACCGATACCATCGCCGCAAGGATCGCCAGCTTCTGCTCCACGCCCTGCGCGCGCGAGGTGAGCAGCATGATGGTCGCGATCGAGCCCGGTCCCGCCAGCATCGGCATCGCCATCGGAAACACCGAAACGTCATCCACCTGAGGCGTTTCCGCGTTGTGGGCGATGATCTTCTCGGCCCGCTCCTCGCGGCGCTGGGTGCGCTTTTCGAAGACCATGTCGATGGCGATCATGAACAGCATGATGCCGCCGGCGATGCGGAAGGCGTTGAGTTCGATATGCAGCGCGCCCAGCAACTGGGCGCCGAACAGCGCGAAAACCACGAGGATGGCAGTCGCGATCAGGCAGGCGCGGCCAGCCATGGAAATCGCCTGCGAGCGGTTCGCCTCGGCCGAAAGGCCGGCATAGATCGGCGCGCAGCCGGGCGGGTCGATCACGACGAAGAGCGTGACGAACGCACTGAGGAAGAGTTCGTACATGCGGGTTACGGGGCCTTGGGCGCGGCGACGTCGCTGCGCATCACTTCGGTCATGGTGCCGTTCTTCATCAGCGAGACGACGAGCGAGCGGGACTGATCGGCAGCGACGCGGTAGGACCATGTCAGCGTACCGTCGTCCGAACGGCCTTCGCCGGTCATGCCGGGAGGGCCCTTGGCGGGTTCGGGACGCTGCACATCGGGGCGCGGGCCTCCGCTCGGGCAATCCGCCACGGACGCCGAGAGCATGTCGCTATTCGGCAAGGGCTGCGCCAGCGTGTCGCCCTGATCGAGCACCCAGCGGTAATCGGTCTTCTTCCAGCGCTTCTGCCAGATCGTCGTGAAGTAGCCGACCGAACCGTCCGGCCGCTGCCAGGCCCCCTTAGTGACGCCCAAGGTGCCGTCGCAGCTCATCCAGACTTGCGCGGGCTGCCACTGCACGGCGGCGGGTGGGTCCTTGCGGCCACTGAGCCATTGCTGCGCGCGGACCGGCTCCGGCACGAACATCACCGCGTCTTCGGCGGCGGTTTCGCGAAAGGCGGTCCACTGACCCTTCTCGCGGGCCAAGCGGGCGAAGGCGATCTCCGCCGCGATCAGCGCGCTGGGGTTGGCGGTGCCTACGCCGGGCGCTCGATCTGGGCGACGGGCCAGCGCCGGTGTTGCCACCAGTGCCAGCGCCGCCACTCCGGCGAGAGCCCGGCCGAGGCTCAAAGGGCGCCCTCGTCGAATTCCAGACCGGCATTGCGGTGGGCGGCGACGATAGTGTTGCGCAGCAGGACGGCGATGGTCATCGGGCCGACTCCGCCCGGAACCGGCGTGATCGCACCGGCAACTTCGGCAGCGGAGGCGAAATCGACGTCGCCCACGAGTTTCGTCTTGCCTTCCTCGGCACCCGGGACGCGGTTGATGCCGACGTCGATCACCGTGGCGCCGGGCTTGAGCCAGTCGCCCTTGACCATTTCCGGACGGCCGACGGCAGCCACCACGATGTCGGCACGGCGGACCACTTCGGGCAGATCCTTGGTGCGGCTGTGCGCGACCGTGACCGTGCAGCTTTCGGCGATCAGCAACTGCGCCATCGGCTTGCCAACGATGTTCGAGCGGCCGATCACCACGGCATCAAGGCCGGAAAGCGAGCCCAGCTTGTCCTTCAGCAGCATCACGCAGCCCAGCGGCGTGCAAGGCACGAAGCCCGGCAACCCGGTGGCGAGGCGCCCGACATTGACGACATGGAAACCGTCCACGTCCTTGTCGGGGTTGATCGTGGCGATGACCTTCTGCTCGTTCATGTGCGCAGGCAGCGGCAGTTGGACAAGAATGCCGTCGACGCGCGGATCCTCGTTCAGTTCGCGCACCAGCGCCAGCAGGTCTTCCTCGCTGGTTTCGGCGGGCAGCTTGTGCTCGAAGCTCGCCATGCCGGCGGCCAGCGTCTGCTTGCCCTTGTTGCGTACATAGACCTGGCTGGCCGGATCCTCACCCACCAGCACCACGGCAAGGCCGGGCTTGCGGCCGGTGCGGGCCTCGAAGCCCACGGAGGCGGTGCCGACACGTGCGCGCAGGCCCTCGGCGAATGCCTTGCCGTCGATGATGTGCGCCTGCGCCATCAGTAGTAAGCCCTTGCCAGATTGCCGAGAATGATTTGCAGGATCTTCAGGCCGATGATGAGCGCCATCGGCGAGAAGTCGATCGCGCCGGTGTTCGGCATGATCCGCCGGATCGGCCGGAGCATCGGTTCCAGGATCGCGTTGAGCGCGGTCCAGATCGCCGAAACGAACTGGTTGTGCCGGTTGACCACGTTGAACGCGAGCAGCAGGCCGAGGACGAACTGCACGATCACCACGAAGACGATGATGCTGATCAGGTAGTCGATGATCTGGTAGAGGGTGAGGAACAGCAACGCCGGCTCCTTGAATGCTTGGGGGTCATGCCTGTCCTGCCCGCGAATTGCGGACTTTCCAGCATATTCTCAGGCGCTGATAGCCGAGTAGGCCGCGCCGGGGCAAGGGCGCGTCCACCACGGTGGGACGCGGATCGACCAATACCGGTTTCGCGCCGGGCCGCGATGGGCCCGGCAGCGCGTTCTTGCAGGTCAGGGTAGCGTCGAAGTGCGCTCGATCCGCCAGTTGAGCTGTTCCTCGCTCGCCCCCGGCACGTCGTTGACGCGGCGCAGGACGATGGTGCCCCGGCGCGAGGGACGGCCGTCGGCAAAGTCGATCACCAGCGGTGCTTCGTAATAGAGCGAACCGGCGGCGCCTTCGACGTCGCCCTTGCCCACCGCGATCTTCGGGCTGGCATCGCCGCCGAATTCCTTGGCGAGCTTCTCCGGCGTCATCTGCGCATCCAGGCTCCAGGCGCGGGCGGCAGAAGCCCAGTCACCGGCGCGCAGGGCATTGGTGTAGAAGCGCAGCAGACGCTCGGGATCGCGGCGCTCGTTCAGCGCATCGGCGTCGAGCTTGATCGCGGGGCTGCCCGCGGCCGTGGCATCGTCACCGGGCGTGTCCTCGACGACGGCGGCCTCGCTCGTATCCAGACTTGCCCCCCCGCTCGGTTCGGCGGCCGGCTGCTGGTTGCAGGCTGCAAGCAGGAGCATGAAGGCCGGAACGGCACTGGTGAGAACGAATCTGGTACGCATCTTGATAGAATGGGCCTTTCTGCCGGAGGTTCCCCTGCTGCGGGAAGAGCTAGCCGGCCCGGATCAACGTACCGGCGCCTTCCTGCGTGAATATTTCCAGCAACATGGCATGCGAAACCCGCCCGTCAAGCACGACGGCCGCCTCGCACCCGGCCTCGACCGCGTGGACGCAGGTCTCCAGCTTGGGGATCATGCCGCCGGAGATCGTGCCGTCTTCCTGAAGCACCTTGATATCGGCGGGCCTGAGGTCGGTCAGCAGTTCGCCCTGCTTGTCGAGCACGCCGTGCACGTCGGTCAGCAGGAACAGCCGCGCGGCGCCGAGGGCAGCGGCGATGGCGCCGGCCATGGTGTCGGCGTTGATATTGTAAGTCTGGCCATCCTCGCCCGGCGCGATCGGGGCGATCACCGGGATCATCCCGGCAGCCGAGATCGTCTCGATCACGCCGATGTCGATTCGCGCAGGCTCACCCACGAAGCCGAGATCGACGACGCGTTCGATATTGCTGTCCGGATCCTTGGCGGTGCGCTGGACCTTGGACGCGGTAACGAGGCCGCCGTCCTTGCCGGAAATGCCCATGGCCTTCCCACCGGCTTCGGCGATCCAGCCGACGATTTCCTTGTTGATGACGCCCGAGAGCACCATTTCGGCGACCTTGGCGGTTTCCTTGTCGGTAACGCGAAGCCCGTCCACGAAGCGCGATTCGACGCCCATGGTCTTGAGCATGGCACCGATCTGCGGGCCGCCGCCGTGGACGACCACGGGGTTGATGCCGACGGCCTTGAGCAGGACCACGTCTTCCGCGAAATCTCGCGCCAGTTCGGGATCGCCCATGGCATGGCCGCCGTATTTCACGACGAACGTGCGACCGGCATAACGCTGCATGTAGGGCAGCGCATCGACGAGCGTCTCGGCCTTCGAGAGCATGGCGGGATCGTGCGGATTCGGCATGGAGGCGCTTTAGACCCCTCGCACAGAATTAAAACCCGTTTCCGGCCCCGAAAGACCGATTATTTCACCGCAATCTTATACGCCATCCAGCTTGCGGCCAAGCTTCACGAAGAGCCAGATGAACGGCGGCACCATGATCGTGGACAGCAGCACCTTGGAGATGATCTGCCCTTCCATGATCGACCACAGCGGCAGCACGCCCGCGAACGAGATCGTGATGAAGATCAGCGTATCGACCACTTGCGACAACAGGCTGGCAATCCACGCGCGCAGCATCAGCATGCTGCCCTCGCGCCCGGCGGCAAGGCGCGCGAACACGGTGACGTTGAGGGTCTGCGACACGCCGTAGGAAACCAGCCCCGCAAACTGCATGCGCGCGCCCTGCCCCAACAGGCGGGCATAGGCCTCCTGATCCTGCCAGAACGGGGCGGGCGGAACCACGTGGATCACCAGCGTCAACAAGCTCATCGAAACGATCAGCGGGATAAAACCGAAGCGCACCAGACGGTTGGCAACGACCGTGCCGTGCAGTTCGGCCACCGCGCTGGACAGCACGACCAGCAGGAGGAAGGCGAAGATCCCCGATTCCACCGCCAGATTGCCCACCACCGGCCAGTGGCCCAGCGAGGCGATCTTGATCCCCAGAACCCCCGCGAGCACGACCAGCCCGCCATAGAGCGGCATGTACACGAACATCGAACGGGGGATCGTCACAGCGCGGGATTGCGCGCTTACTGGGGCTTGCGGTTCCATGACGATGCTCTAACGGGCGCGAAACAATTGCACTAGCCGTCACGAAAGTGCGCCTTTAGGTTTGCGCACAGATTCAGCACATTTTTCGGAGAAATGGGGACGATGCACGTCGCCTACAGCCTGCTTGGCATCGTTCTCATCATGGCCGCCGCCTTTCTTCTTTCCACCAACCGCCAGGCAATCCGCCTGCGCGTGGTGGGTGCGGCGTTCGCCTTGCAGGCGGGGCTCGCCGCGTTCGTGCTCTACATCCCGTTCGGCAAGGACATGCTGGGCGGCGCGGCGTCCGGCGTCCAGAGCCTGCTCGGCTTCGCGCATGCGGGCGTCGATTTCCTGTTCGGCCCGCTCGCCAGCCCGGAGATCGGCGGCCACAGCTTCGCGATCTCGGCACTGCCGGTGATCATCTTCTTCGCCTCGCTGATCTCGATCCTCTACTACCTGAAGATCATGCCGCTGGTGGTCCGCTGGATCGGCGGCGCGCTGGAGAAGGTGACGGGGATCAGCAAGGTGGAAAGCCTTTGCGCGGCCTCCAACATCTTCGTGGGCCAGAGCGAGGCCCCGCTGGTGATCCGCCCCTACCTTGCCTCGCTCAATCCTTCGCAGCTGTTCTGCGTGATGAGCGTGGGCCTTGCGGGCGTGGCGGGCACAATCCTGGCCGCCTATGCCTCGATGGGCATCCGCATCGACTTCCTCGTCGCCGCCGCATTCATGTCGGCGCCGGGGGGCATCTTCATGGCCAAGATGATCATGCCCGATCCGCGCCCGGTCGGGGACGAGGCGGACGTGCATGAAAGCACCCTGCCACCTGCCGGTGCCGCCGCCGCGGCGCTCAACCGCGCCGATGTGACGCATCTGCCCGGCGTCCACATCGACGAGCCCGAAGCCGTCGAGCATGACGAGGAAAAGCCCGCCAACATCATCATGGCCGCCTCGCAAGGCGCGCAGACCGGTGTGAAGCTGGCTGTCGCCGTCGGCGCGATGGTCCTGGCTTTCGTCGCGCTGATCGCGCTGGCCAACGGCATCGTCGGCTGGGTCGGCGGCATGTTCGGCTTTGCCGACGTAACGTTCCAGGGCCTGCTCGGCTATGTCTTCGCGCCGATTTTCTACCTGCTCGCCACGCCCGACTGGCATGAGGCATTGCAGGCAGGCAGCCTGTTCGGCAGCAAGATCGTGCTCAACGAGTTCGTCGCCTTCATCGACCTTGGCCACATGACCGCGCTTTCGCCGCGCACGGTTGCCGTGGTGACGTTCGCGCTCTGCGGCTTTGCGAACTTCTCGTCGATCGCGATCCAGATGGCGGTGACCGGCGGCCTGGCGCCCAACCAGCGGCCGATCATCGCCCGCCTTGGCGTGCGCGCGCTCTGCGCGGGCAGCCTTTCGAACCTGATGAGCGCGGCGCTGGCCGGGCTGTTCCTTGGGCTGAACTGACAGGCGCCTCAGACCCTCGACCGGGCGGTTGAGGCTGCCCCTCCCAACGCACTCCGTCACCCCCGCGAAGGCGGGGGCCCCGCTGCCTTTTCGCCACGCCGCCAGAACAAGCGGGATCCCCGCCTTCGCGGGGATGACGAGGCTCTGTGGGGAAAGTGCAGCCCTGCCGCCCTACTTCCCCCGCCCCGGCTCCACATCCCGCCCGGCCCAGACCACATAGCGTTCCGCCTCCGGGTTCGCCTCGAAACGGTCGGCAAGGTCATAGATCCGCACCTTGCGCGCCGTCTCCTCATAGCGCGGCCACATGTCGCCCGGATCGCCGTGCCGCACGAAATGCGCCACATGCGAACGCATCCGCCGCCCCAGCTCGGCCCGGCGGCCGCTATCTGGACCGCCCCGAACAAGCGCCATCTTGAGCCCGCTGAAAGGCCAGAACACCGTAAGATCGAGCCCGTGCGTGGGGCCGACCAGCGGATGGGAATAATCGAACCGGTAGAACCACGTCGGGCTGTGCCGGGCATGCCGCTCGGCAAAGTGGCGGGTGGGCATCATGAACGTGAGGTCGGACCCCAGCGCGATCCGCCCTTTGCGGCTGCGCGGATAAGCGGCGAGAATGCGCGCGGCCTGTTCGGGCTCGAACTGATCGTGCAACAAGGCTTCGAGATCCGGCCATTTGGTGGGCAGGATGTCCCCCGGCATCACGTCGAACAGCCGCACCTCATCGCGCGTGGCACCGGCCAGCAACGGAACCGGCGCAGCCGGAGACGCAAGCGCCGCTTCGAACGAGGCAGGCAGGACATCCCCGTCGTACCAGGGCGCGGCGGGAATGGCGTTCTTCAACTGCTTGCCGACGGCGGTCTGCCCTTCCATCAGCTCGGCAATATCCATCGACTTGAGGCGCTGCAGGCTCGACTGGTCCAGCCCCAGAACTTCGGCAAAGCGCCTTGCGTCGCGGATCGACCGCTCGCGATCATGGATCAGGCTGACCGCGCCGGATTGCATCACGGCGCCATGGAACAGCCCGCGCGCCAGGGGCGAAAGCAGGAGCAGCGAGACCGACATCGACCCCGCGGACTGGCCGCAGATCGTCACTTTGCCCGGATCGCCGCCGAAATCGGCGATATTGTCACGCACCCATTCCAGCGCCGCGATCTGGTCGCGCAGGCCGAGATTGGACGGGATCGCCGGGATTCCCAGCGCATCGCCGAAGTTCACAAAGCCGAGCACGCCGATCCGGTAATTGATGGTGACGACCACGATGTCGCCCTCGCGCGCCAGCCGGGAAGCGTCATAGGAATTGGCCCCGCCCGCAAGGAAAGCGCCGCCGTGGATCCAGACCATGACCGGTTTCGGGCCCCCTACACCGCCTTCTGGTGCCCCGCCCTCGGGACAATAGACATTGAGGTAGAGGCAATCCTCGCCATAGACCTCGCTCTCCAGCACATCGCGGCGGACTTTGCCGCCGAACTGCTGCGGGCATTGGCGCCCGAAGCGGTCGGCCGCGCGCACGCCCTGCCATGGCGGAACCGGGCCCGGCGCCTCGAAGCGTCCCGCCTTCGCATAGGGAATGCCCAGAAAGCGCGTCAGCCCCGGCTCCCCAACGCCGGACACTGTTCCGCTGCGCGTCTCGATCACGATCTCGGTCACGGCCTCTCTCCCCCTCGTTTCCGGCCGCGCTTCCGTGCCCTGACGTGGCGGCCGTGCGACGCCTGTGGTAACCCGGACCTGCCGCAAGACCAGCACCGAAATGCCGGTGCCCTTAGTGATCGCTCCGGTGACAGGCCCTATATCCCTTTGAGAAACATCACTTGCGCCGGGTTGGCAATAGGGGCAGCATTCCGCCTTGGGCCATCATGCCCGGACCATACAGGGAGAGCATCATGGACGATCTCGACCGCAGCACCTCGGGTTCCGGTTTCGAATTCAACCACCCGACCATCATCGCCCTGCTCTATCTGGCCTCTTGCGTGACCGGGGTTACCGCCATCGTCGGCATCGTGCTCGCCTATGTCTGGCGGGGCGAGGCGACCGGGGACGGAGACTGGCAGGCTTCGCATTATCAGTATCTCATCAACACGTTCTGGATCGGCCTGATCGGCTCGATCATCGGCGGCCTGCTGCTGATCGTGGTGATCGGCCTGCTGGTGCTGGCGGCCGTGGGCGTGCTGGTGATCGTGCGTTGCGTGATGAGCCTGCTCAACGCGCAGAAGCATCTGCCCATGCCCAATCCCGGCACCTGGACGGTCTGAGCGAAAGCCGCCACCGGGAGCGCTAGCGATGGGCCACGGCGCCGCATCAAGCGAGGTCTTCCTGCACGTTCGCGTGCTGGTGGGCGTCGTCCTCGGTCTGGCGCTTACCCGTCTGCTGTCCGGCATTTCGGGCATCGTCCAGCACCCCCGGCGGCGTCCGCTCTATCCCGCGCATCTGGCATGGGTGGCGGTGATTCTGGTGATGACCGTCCACTTCTGGTGGTGGGAGTTCGCGCTGGACCGCATCACCGTCTGGCGCTTCGAACTGTTCACCTTCGTCCTAGGCTACGCCTTCCTGCATTACCTGCTGGCCAGCCTGCTGTTTCCCGAGTGGATGGACGATTACGCCGGCTACGAGGATTACTTCCTGTCCCGGCGCGTCTGGTTCTTCGGCCTGCTGGTGGCCGTCTGCGCGGCCGACTGGATCGACACTTCGATCAAGGGAACGGCCTATCTCAAGGCGTTGGGCCCCGAATACCCGATCCGGCTGACCGTCTGCGCCGCCTTGTTCCTGCTGGCCGCGTGGACATCCAACCGCCGCTTCCACATCGTGCTGCCGCTGGCGTTCCTGGCCTATCTGCTAAGCTGGATCGGCCGTATTTATGAGATTCTGGGCTGATAAATTCAATCTTATTGCCGCATCGAGCAAGTCGCGGTAACCAATTGGTAATCATAGAGGATCACGCTCGATTCGGAGCAATAAAGTTCGAGTCAGGATCGGAAGACCGGGGGGCGCCGCCTGTGAGAGTGTTGAGATACAGCGCCCATCAGCGCTTCGCCGTACGCCGAAAGGCAACAATCCATCACGAAGGCCGCCGCATCGGCAGCGGCCTGCTTGTCGAACTTTCGCAGGAGGGCTGCCGCATCGGCTGCCTGTCCGACGCGGGCCAGAGCAATGTCGTCGCGCTCGAAATCGCGGATCAAGTGATCATCAAGGTCGATGGGGCACCGCCGATCGAGGGGCGCGTGCGCTGGACCGAGGGCGGCATACTGGGTGTCCGGCTGACACACGCCTTCCACCGCGCCGAACTGGACAGCCTGATCCGCACTTGCCGGGGCGAATTTGACGAAACCGAAGCGCGCGAATACGGGACCTGACCCAGCCCTCATTGCGTGAATCATGTTTTTTCGTCGCCGTTCCAATGTGATCCCTATCGCCGGGGCCCGCGATCCGCAGCAGGGCTATACGCGCCCGAAGGCGCCTCCAAGGTCGCGCCGTCTGCGTCTGTCGCCGATCTGGATCGTGGCCCCGCTCGCCATTGCGGCGGGGGTGTACTTCTGGCCCGGCGCACCGTCCGTCCGGCTCCCCTTCGCCGCCACCGTGCATGATACCGACGCCGCCCACTTCGCGCATTGCCACGGCCGCGCGCGCCGTACCTGCGTCGTCGATGGCGACACCATCTGGTACGAAGGCAAGAAGATCCGCATCGCCGACATCAATGCGCCCGAAACGAGCGAGCCGTCCTGCCCGCAGGAAGCCGCACTCGGCGCGCGGGCCACGGCGCGGATGACCGAGCTGCTCAATCAGGGTCCCTTCTCGCTCGAACCCTGGAACGATGGTCGCGATACCGACCGCTACGGCCGCCAACTGCGCGTCATTACGCGCGGCGGCCACAGCCTTGGTCTGGTGCTGGTGGACGAGGGATTGGCCGAGCGCTGGATCGGCTATCGCCGCAACTGGTGCTGAGGAAGCGGAAAAGCAAAACCCCGCATGCCGGTGATGCGGGGTTTCCGAAGCGGTAACGCCCCGGCGTACGGAGCCAACCGCAAAGAGGCCCGGGCTGTACGGCCAAATCCGTCAGCTACGATGTCGCGAAGCCTGCCCCAAAAACGCGTCATCCCCGCGAAGGTGGGGATCCCGCTTCTCTTGCGTAGAGCCGAGAGGTCCACAAGAAGCGGGGCCCCCGCCTGCCCTCCGGGCAGTTCATCCTGAGCGGCCGGCCTGCCGGCCAGCCGAAGGGCGGGGGCGACGAAGCCGTGGAATGGGCAACGCGTCATCCCTATCGGGCGTCTGCATCGCCAAAAACGGCGCGCCTTACTCGGCCGCCTGCGTGCCGCCGAACATGTCCGGTTCCGAGTGTTCCTCGACCACATCGACATCGTTGGCCTTCACCTTGCGACGCGAATCGAAGTTCGACCACACGGTGTTCCAATCGCCGCGGGTCGCGCCCTTCGAGTATTCCGTCGCGCGGGTCTCGAAGAAGTTGGCGTGCTCCACACCGTTGAGCAGCGGCTGAAGCCAGGGCAGCGGGTGCTCGTCGATCAGGTAGATCGGCTTCAGGCCCAGCTGGCCAAGGCGCCAGTCGGCGATGTAGCGGATGTACTTCTTGATGTCCTTCGGCGTCATGCCCGGAACCGGGCCGAGTTCGAAGGCGAGGTCGATGAAGTTGTCTTCCAGACGGATCGTGGTCTGGCACTGATCGGCAATGTCGTCCTTCACTGCCTTGGTCAGGCAATTCCGCTCCGCGCAGAAGGCGTGGAACAGCTTGATGATGCCTTCGCAGTGCAGTGATTCGTCGCGCACCGACCACGAGACGATCTGGCCCATGCCCTTCATCTTGTTGAAGCGCGGGAAGTTCATCAGCATCGCGAAGCTGGCGAAGAGCTGCACGCCCTCGGTAAAGCCGCCGAACATGGCGAGAGTGCGGGCGATATCCTCGTCGTTGTCGACGCCGAACTTCTGCAGGTAGTCGTGCTTGGCCTTCAGTTCCTCGTACTCAAGGAACATGCCGTATTCGCTCTCGGGCATGCCGATGGTGTCGAGCAGGTGCGAATAGGCGGCGATGTGCACCGTCTCCATGTTGGAGAAGGCGGTGAGCATCATCTTGATCTCGGTGGGCTTGAAGACGCGCGCGTACTTCTCGTGGTAGCAATCCTGCACTTCCACGTCGGCCTGCGTGAAGAAGCGGAAGATCTGGGTGAGCAGGTTGCGCTCATGCTCCGAGATGTTCTGCGCCCAGTCGCGGCAATCCTCGCCCAGCGGCACTTCCTCGGGCAGCCAGTGGATCTGCTGCTGCGTCTTCCAGAAGTCATAGGCCCATGGATATTCGAAGGGCTTGTAGGTCTTGCGGGCTTCGAGAAGGGACATGGGCGGACAACTCCGGTGCGCGATTCACATGGCGGCCCGGAACGATTCGCCAAGCGCCGATGACGGCGCGGCGCGGGTTCCGGGACGAAAACACTTCGCTTGCAGCACGATGGCCGAAGCAAGATCGCCAGATAACCAAAAAACACCTGACCTGTGGAGGCGCTCCGGCGAGTTACCAACAGCCGTGTGCGCACATATTGCGCCTCCGCCAATATGGGGACGCTAGCACTGGTAGACCAGAGGTGATTGCGCGACTCGCCGGATCGCGCGAGATTGCGGGCCTTGCAAGCCGGTATGACGGCCTTTGGAGGACATTTTATGAGCGATGACGGACAAACCTCCTGGCCCACCGAATCCGGTTTCGTGCGCAAGGGCATGACCGTGATCGATGCCGAAGGTGCCGTGCTCGGCGTGGTCGATAGGGTGGACGGTCAGGAAGTCCTGCTGGCCGAAGCCGGGCACCCCTTCATCACGGTGAGCGAGATCGACGGCATCGATGGTGAGCGGATCTTGCTCGCGCCGCGCGGGGACGCCACGTTCGGGCTGGGCGCGGAACCCTGAGATGAAAAGAGCGCCGGAATGGCTTCCGGCGCTCTTTCAAGCAGACCTGTGACCGATCATTTCCAGAACCAGCGCGGCGCCAGTTCCCGCCTGTTCCGGAAACGCCACATCTGCACGTAGAGCCAGATCCCCGAGAACGAGAAGAACATCAGCGCCAGCCCCGAAAGCACCGAGATCAGCGTGCCGATCGGGCCGAACGTCTCGCCCGAATGCAGGTGGTGGAACAGCCCCACCATCGAGCGCAGGCCGCCTTCCGGGCGCGGCGGCATGCAGCGCCAGCCTTCGGGGCAGACGAATCCCGGCGGCGGCGTGGCAGCCGCTTTCGCCTCGGCCGCCGTCTGTCCGGTGGGCCAGAGCGCCGCGACCTGACTCAGGACGCCGGTGACCGCGATCCAGAGAATGAAGATGCCGAAAAAGATCGAAAGCCAGCGATGCCATTTGCGCATGGTCGAATATGTCCCCGTCTCTGTGGATTGGTCGCACCGGAAAGAAGCGCGGATAAAAAGCGCGGGCGCCGCGCCTTCTCAAGCCGCAAATTGTCGCAGGGCCGACTGTTTGGAAATTCGCTGAAGGCGAATTTCGCGGCACCGGCCCACTCCCCCCCCCCGACCTCCCATCAGGATACACTCGTGGGTGGTCGGGTGGGGAGTGGGCCGGTGCCGCGCCGAAAATGCCCAATGGGCATTTTCCAAAAGAGACTCTAGCAGGCCCAATTTGCTTGGACTCCACGAACCGTGGCCCCGCTCGGACCAGTGACGGAACGAAGGCTCAAGCCCACCCGTTCTTCCTGCATCACACGCAAAAATTCGGGAGAACGTCTCATGTTCGAGAAGCTACGCATTCGTGAGCATATGGAAGTCGCCGATGCCGGCGGCCAACATGTCGGCACTATCGACGAGGTGAAGGATGACCAGATCAAGCTGACCCGGTCCGATAGTTCCGACGGTGCCCACCACTTCATCGCCTTCGATAATGTCGACCGGATCGAGGACAATCGCGTCTATCTGAAGGAAGGCACCCCCATCCCCATGGGCACTGGCACCCGCTGAATCCCCTGGGTGTCTGATGCCCGAGGGCCCCGGTTTTCCATGCGAAACATTCGCGCGGAGGGTCGGGGCCTTTCGCGTGGGCGATGAAGGACCTCAAGATATGATACACTCAGTATAGCAACTCTTCCCAAGGCGGCGCGCGGCTGATAGCCCTTGTCCCGAAAAGACAAAGACAATCCGGGGAAGAAGCCTTGAACGCACGTCCCGCTACCGCCGCGCTGCGCATTGCCCTTGCGGTGCTCGCGCCTCTGGCGCTGTCAGCCTGCCACAAACCCGCGCAGACCATCGAACAGGGGATGATCGCCGATCCCGACGAATGGCCGAGTTGGGGCCGCACGCCGGGTGAGACGCACTATTCGCCGCTGGACGAGATCAACACCGACACGGTCGGCAATCTCAAGCTGGCGTGGCATGCCGACCTGGAGCCGGGCTACACCGCCAGCACCCCGCTGATGGCGGAAGGCAAAGTCTTCCTCACCAGCGGCCACTCGCATATCCGCGCGCTCGACGCGGTGACCGGCAAGCAATTGTGGGAATATGACGGCGGCACGCGAGAGCGCGCGAAGTCGGCCTTGCAGATGAACTGGGGCAACAAGGGCATCGCTTATGACGCGGGCCACGTCTTCCTGGTCACCACCGACGGCTACGTGATCTCGCTCGACGCCAAGACCGGCAAGGAAGCGTGGAAGACCTACGACTATCCCGATCAGGCCCCGCGCAACTCCAACGGCGCGCCGCGCGTGTTCGGCGGCAAGGTCATCGTCGGCTTCGGCGGCGCGGACATCAGCCCCGCGCGCGGCTTCGTCTCGGCCTATGACGAGAAGAGCGGCAAGCTCGCCTGGCGGTTCTACACGACGCCGGGGGACGAGGTTTCGCCCGTCAACCAGAAGGCCGAAGCGGTCATGCGCAAGACATGGCCGAGCGGTTGGAAGAACCCCGACGGCACCCGGCGCGGCGGCGGCGGCACCGCGTGGAACGCGTTCAGCTACGATCCCGAACTCAACATGATCTACCTCGGCATCGGCAACGGCTTCCCCTACAACCAGAACTTGCGCAGCCCCGGTGGTGGCGACAACCTGTTCCTCGCCTCGATCGTCGCGGTCGATGCGAATACCGGCGAATACAAGTGGCACTATCAGGTCTGCCCGGGCGAGCAGTGGGACTGTACCGCCACCACCGATATGTCGCTGGCGACGCT
Organism: Novosphingobium sp. BL-S-33; assembly: GCF_056857025.1. Classification (NCBI taxonomy): domain Bacteria; kingdom Pseudomonadati; phylum Pseudomonadota; class Alphaproteobacteria; order Sphingomonadales; family Sphingomonadaceae; genus Novosphingobium; species Novosphingobium sp. BL-S-33. The sequence goes on from NZ_CM166474.1 coordinate 445,480, forward strand.
GAAGATCGACGGCAAGGACCGCAAGGTGCTGATGCAGGCGCCCAAGAACGGCTTCTTCTATGTAATCGACCGCAAGACCGGCGAATTCATCTCCGCCGAGAAGATCGCCAAGGTGAGCTGGGCCGATCATGTCGACAAAAAGACCGGCCGCCCGGTCGAAAACCCCGGCATTCGCTATGCCGGCAAGCCCGGCATGTTCGAGATGTGGCCGGGGCCGACTGGCGCGCATTCGTGGATGCCGCAGGCCTACAGCCCGCAGACCGGCCTCGTCTATATCCCGGTGCTGGAGATGGGCGCGCTGATCGGTGACGGTCAGAACGGCGGCGGCGAGATCAGCAAGGGCATGGGCGTCACGCTGATCCCCGAAGTCGAGCTGCCCGGCGGCCACAAGAGCTTCCTGCGCGCCTGGAACCCGGTAACGCAGACGCTGGCCTGGGAAGTTGAACTGCCCGGCACCTGGCCCGGCGGCGTGATGGCCAGCGGCGGCGGGCTGGTGTTCGAAGGGCAAGTGGACGGCAAGTTCGTCGCCCGCGATGCGAAGACCGGCAAGGAACTCTGGTCGTTCAAGACCGAGAGCCCGATCGTCGGCGCGCCGATCACCTATCGCATGAACGGCAAGCAGTACGTCACTGTCATCACCGGCGCGGGCGGTCAGGGTGCGGGCATGCAGTCGCTCGGCAACGCGGCCTATCGCACCGACTATCGCTTGCCGCGCCGGGTGCTGACGTTCGCGCTCAATGGCACGGACACGATCCCGCCCTACACCTATGTCGAGCCGACCCCGCCGCAGGATCCCACTTTCAAGCCTGACCTCGCCAAAGCGCAGGCAGGGGCGATGCTGTTCGGGACCCGGGCCTGCATCGTCTGCCACGGCTGGAACGCCGTGGGCGGCGGCGCCGCGCCCGACCTCCGCTACTCGCCGATCATCACCGATGCAGCGACGTTCCGGCAGGTCGTGAAGGAAGGCGGGCTGAAGATGAACGGCATGCCGCCCTTCGCGGACATTTCGGACAGCGATCTGGAGACGATCCGCTTCTACCTGCGGGCCCGCGCTCAGGCGGCTCCTGCCGAGAAACAGGCGCTGCTGGACAAGGCCAAGGCGGCCGCGGCCAGCACCGCCAAGCCGCAGGACTTCGTGGGCAAGTGGGCCATCGTGATCCAGACCCCGGTCGGCCCGCAAAAGGCCGTGATGGACCTGACAGTGAACGGCAACGTGGTGACCGGCAAGGTCAGCGCCGAGCAAGGCACCGTCAACGTCGCGGGCGGAATCAAGGACGGCCGCGCGAAGTTCGAGGGCAAGGCCTCGATGCCGATGCCGATCACGGTCAGCTACGACGTGACCGTGAAGGACGGCCGGATGACCGGGGAGAACGCCAATGGGCCTTTCGGCACTTTCCCGCTGACCGGCGCGCGTCCCTGAAGACCGAATGAAAAGGGCGCCGGCAGCACATGCTGTCGGCGCCCTTTTTGCTGCCCGCCCGCCGCTTCAACCAAATACTCCGACGCGATCCCGCACCGCAAAATGGCGGAGCGATCGACTAAATCCCCTCCCCCTCCCAAAGAACTTCGTCGCCCCCGCGAAGGCGGGGGCCCCGCTGTTCTGGATCCACGCAGAGACGGCGGCGCAGCACGATCTTTCTGCGTCTCCGCGTCGCTGTGTGCTAAAAAGGACAAAAGCGGCAGGATCGGTGGGCTCCAGCACATCCGGGACCGCGCCGCATAGGAACGGATGCGGATAAAGGACAGCCCGCATGGACGAGCAGTCGGCGCACGCAGAGCGAATCGAACGCTCGTTTCTCGCTGTGCTTGACCGCAGCACCAAAGCTTATCGCCTCAACCACGCGCTCCACTCGCCGGTGGCCCCCGCCGCCCGAGCCGGCTTCCGCGCCGACGAGCAGGCCGTCCTCACCGCCTCAAAACTTACCACGGAAGAACAGTATCTTGTCTGCCGCCGCAATCGGCAGGGGCCGATTCCCAGCGGCGCAATCTCCTTCGGGCCGGAGAAACCGGCGGCAGTTTCGGGGCTATCCAATCTGCGCATTTGTGCCTCAATGCGTAGAGAGACGCTTGAGGACTCCATGAAGACCCGCGACCAGCAGCGCACATATTCGGTGGGGGCACCGGCCCGTGACGGCTGAACCGCCCTGAGACAACAAATACGACCGCGCCTGAAGAGCAAGACAAGCGGCAGCGGAACTACAGGAGAAGTGCATGGAAGACCCCCGCGCCATAATTGCGCGCGAACCGATGCATTACCGGCAGGTCATTGCCGTCGGCATCGCAACCGCGCTCAACGCCCTCGACGGCTTCGATGTTCTGTCGATCAGCTTTGCCGCGCCCGGCATTTCCAAGGATTGGGGTATCGATCGTGCCGCACTGGGCCTGGTGCTGTCGATGGAACTGTTCGGCATGGGCATCGGCGCATTCGTGCTGGGCAGCCTTGCCGACCGCGTCGGCCGCCGCCCCATGCTGCTCGCCTGCCTCGTCATCATGAGCATCGGCATGTTCATGGCATCCACCGCCAATAGCGTGCCGGTCCTTTCGGTCTATCGCCTGTTCACCGGCCTTGGCATCGGCGGCATGCTCGCCGCCACCAATGCGGTCGTTGCCGAATGCTCCAACGCACGCCGCCGCAACCTCACCGTCGCGATCATGGCGGGCGGCTATCCGATGGGCGCCATCGTCGGCGGCTCGGTCGCCGCCGGGCTGCTCGCCGCGACCGGCCGCTGGCAATCGGTCTTCGAATTCGGCGCCATCGTGACCGCCTGCTTCATCCCGCTGGTGCTCTGGCTGGTGCCCGAGACGATGGCCTTCCTGCTGCTCAAGCGCCCCGCCGGCGCGCTCAAGAAGATCAACCGCACGCTGGTCCTTCAGAACCGCCAGCCGCTGGACACGTTGCCGCCCGCCGATCCTGTCAAGGAACGCACCAGCGTTGCCGCGCTCTTCGCGCCGGGCCTTGCCAGCGTGACGATCATGCTGACCGCCGTCTGCTTCTTCCACATGATGACCTTCTACTTCCTGGTGAAGTGGATTCCGAAGATCGTCGTCGACCTCGGCTTTGCGCCGGCATCGGCGGGCGGCGTGCTGGTCTGGGCCAATGTGGGCGGCGCCATCGGCTCTGTCACGGTCAGCTTGCTCAGCCAGAAGATCGGCATTCGCCCGCTGGTGGTCTGCTCCATGGTCCTCGGCGCGATTGCCGTCGCCATGTTCGGACAGGGCTTCACGACGCTTGGCGGCCTTTCGCTGATCGCCTGCATCGCCTGCTTCTTCACCAATGCGGCCATCGCCGGATTCTATGCGGTGATCGCCCAGAGCTACCCTGCCGCCTTGCGCGGCGGCGGTACCGGACTGGTGATCGGCGTCGGCCGTGCGGGCGCCGCGTTCGGCCCGATTGCGGCAGGCCTGCTGTTCAATGCAGGCTGGGGCCTCGCGCCCGTCGCCATGACGCTGGCCTGCGGTACGCTGGTTGCCGGTGTCATTCTTTCGATGGTCCGTTACCGCGAGAATGCAGTCGCCTGACGGCCCGAAACCAAAAGAATGGGAACGGTCGGCCCCCTGCCGGCCGTCACCCATCTAAATTAGAAGCATGCTCCAGAGAGGATTTTTCACCATGCGCCCCCGCGCCCTGACCCTGCTTGCCTGCGGCACTGCCGCTGCGGCAACTTTCGCTTTCGATCCCGCACTGGCGCAGTCGGTTCCGCCCGACACCGCCAAGACCGACGAGAGCGGCACCCTTTCCACCCAGGCCCCTCCGGGTATTCGCCCCGCCAAGTCGCAGTCGCGCCCGGCCGAGGCCGTCCCCGGCGGCCGCCCCGGTCCTGCGGGCCTGCCGCAGAACATCCGCTGGACCGAGGACTGGTCCAAGCGGCCGGACGCCAACGCGCCGCTGCTGGAAAAGATCAAGCACATCCCGATCGCCAATGACGACGTCTACCTGACGCTCGGCGGCGAAGCCCGGGTCTATTACACCGACTGGAATCACTCGTCGCTCGGCCTCAAGCCGAACGACAACAACGATCCGGTCCAGTCGCGCCTGCGCCTGCTGGCGGACCTGCATGTCGGCCCGAACCTGCGCGCCTACCTCGAACTGGGCGACAACCGCGAGTTCGGCGAGCAGTTCCCCACCGTGCCCAACCGCGACAAGGTGGACATCTACCAGGCCTTCGTCGACGTGACGGTGCCGCTGGGCAAGGCCGGCAAGATCACCTTCCGCCCCGGCCGCTTCGAAATGCCGCTGGGCAATGGCAAGCTGGTGGGCGTGCGCGAAGGCCTGAACATGCGCTTCACCTATCAGGGCATACGCGCCACCTACATCCTGCCGGGCAAGGTCTCGGTCGACATGTTCGCGGTGAAGCCGATCCAGATCGATCCGGGCACCTTCGACGACGGCCCGAACCACGCGATCGACTTCCACGGCGTCTACATCAGCGCCCCGAACCGCATCGCCGGCTTCGGCACCGACATCTACTGGTACGAGATGGACCGCGAGCGGGCGACGCTGGCCGCCGGTGTCGGCCGTGACGACCGCAACAACTGGGGCGGCCGCCTGTGGAAGCGCGGTCCGCACTGGGACCTCGATCTTGAGAGCACCTACCAGAGCGGCACTTTCATCGGCAAGGACATCAAGGCCTTCGGCACGATGTTCGAAGGCGGCTACACTTTCGGCGAGACGGCGATGAAGCCGCGCGTCGGCCTGCGCGCCAACTACTTCAGCGGCGACAAGGACCTGACCGACAACAAGGTGGGCACGTTCGTCCCCGCTGCCGCTCGCCTGCCGCTGATCAGCGAGGCTGCGTTCTTCACCTTCTCCAACCTGATGGACCTCTACCCCTCGGTCACCATCAAGCCGACCCCGGCGATCACCGTGATGGCGGGCCCGGACTTCCTGTGGCGCGCGCGTGAGGGAGACGGCATTTACATCGGCCCCTCGGGCGCCAGCTTCGCGCCTTACGCCGGCAGCCGCACGATCGGTACCGACCTCAACCTCGAAGCCTCGTGGCAGGTCACCGACCGGATGGCGTTCCGCCTTTGGGAAACCTACTTCGCCGCCAGCAACTCGTTCCAGCAGAACGGCGGCAAGAACGGCAACTACTTCGGGCTGATGGCGAACTACAAGTTCTGAGCAGGACGCCGGATTTCGAGGAAAGGCAGGGGAGCGAAGGCTTCCCTGCCTTTTTTTTGATTCCAACGACCGCCGAGCGCGACTTCGCCGCCAAAAGCCGCCGGTCCGGACGCGCCGCCATTGCGGAAGCTGAAATGACGATGGAGGAACGGTAGTTACCCCCAAATCGTCATCCTGAACTTGTTTCAGGATCCATTTCGCGGGCCATTCCGAACGGCGACAGGAAGGGCGTGAGGGCGCGCGTTGCCGATCAAAGCGCAGCGCGGGTGGCTAGATGGATCCTGAAACAAGTTCAGGATGACGTGGATGAGGAGAAGGAGGAGGAAGTTTCGCATCTTCCCAAATCCGGCCATTCCGCGCGATCCTGCCAGGCGCCAAAACAGCCATCACCACTTCCCAATCAACCTGCCTACCTCCCAACCCGCTCAGGCTGAGCTTGTCGAAGCCTCCGGAGACGGGGCGCTGATCCCATATCCTTCGACAAGCTCAGGATGAGCGGAGTGGGAGGGAATGGGCCAGCTAACCCTCCAGGATCCTGAAGAGCGTGCCGGAACCTGGCAGCCATTCAGTACGGATCTGCCTTCGTATCAGCCCCGCCCGTCCACCGCCTGACGGCCAATCGCCGGATCGTCGGTGAAGAACGAGTCGATCCCCAGCGCCAGATAGCGACGGATTTCCGCGATGGAGCCCGCCGGATTGCGCGCGGTCGGCCCGGCCGCATTCCGCAGGTCGGTGGGCAGGAAATAATTCTCCGGACGGAACGTCCAGGTCGAAACCAGCAGCCCGGCGGCATGAGCGCGCTCGACAAGCCCGGTTCCCTGCGGCAGCAGCTTCCCGTCCTTGTCCCGCCCCAGCAGCGCGATGTTGTAGGGCGAAACCCAGTCGGCATACGTCGCCATCTCGGCCAGACCGGCATCGCTGTGCATCTCGTCGAACGTGGGGCCCGAGCCCTTGGCCACGCCATCGGCCGGACGCATCGTGCCCGGCATCGTCAATTGCAGAAGCTGGACATTGCCCAGCCCGTCCAGACGCGGCCGCAGCCACTTGAGATTGGCGATCTCGAAACTCTGCACGATCACCGGCGCGGACTGGAGATAGGCGCTGGCGTGGAGCCGGTCGAGAAAGCGCTGCTCCAGCGGCAGCCCGATCCCGGCGAAATAGGTCGAATGCTTGAGTTCGGGAATCACCCCGATCACCCGCCCGCGCGCGGCGGACTCGGCGGCGACGAAATCGGCGATCTCCTCGAACGTCACGACCTGAAACTTGCCGTCGAAGGACCGGCTTTCCGGCCGCAGCGGGCCCAGCCGCTCCTTCGCGCGCAGGGTCTTGATCTCCGCCAGCGTGAAATCCTCGGTGAACCAGCCGGTCACCTGCTCGCCATCGACGGTCTTGGTCGCCTTGCGCGCGGCGAACTCGGGCCGCACGGATACGTCCGTGGTCTCGGCGATGTTGTTCTCATGCCGGGCGATCAGCACACCGTCCCTGGTGCTGACCAGATCGGGCTCGATGAAATCCGCCCCGTCGGCAATCGCCTTGGCATAAGAACCCAGCGTATGCTCGGGCCGCCATGCCGAAGCGCCGCGATGGCCGATCACTAGCGGCTTGGCCGGACGCGCTTTCGCGGGCGCCGCCAGAACCTCCGGCGCGAAACCCGCGGCCAGCCCGACGCCCAATCCGGCACCGACCAGCGAACGGCGAGACATGCGGCTGTCGATCATCGGCGAGTGTCCTTGCAGGCGTTTCCCGAGGCCGGGCTAGGCCTTGGGAATGACAGATTTAGGTCAGAAGGAGTTGGAAGAAGAAGAAAAAGGAAGTCCTGGGGGATGATCCCCCAGACCCGCATCGTGTCCACGTCGCGCGTACAGAACTGTCGTCCGCCCCCTGCGGCCGAAGGCCATTCATGTCTCCCGACACCGCCATGGGCGAGCAACGCTGTTGGTCCGCGTGACCTAGACGGTAATGGGGGTGCAGGGGGGCCATGCTCCCCTGCTTTTCTTCTTGTTCTTCCAAAAGGAAAACGGCCCTCCAGCACAAAGCCGGAGAGCCGTCTCTCGGTGATCCTGTCAGCCTACCTTATTGGCAGGCAAGGCACTCGTCGTAGTCGGTCGTCTCGCCGATCTCGAACTTGGGTGCTTCGGGCGTATTGTCCGCCTCGACGCCGCCCGAGCCTGCGAAGCCCGCGCGCTGCACCGACTTCGAGCGCAGGTAGTAGAGCGACTTGATGCCCTTCTCCCAGGCCTGGAAGTGCAGCATCATCAGGTCCCACTTGTCCACGTCCGCCGGGATGAACAGGTTCAGCGACTGTGCCTGATCGATGTAGGGCGTACGGTCGGCCGCGAATTCGAGCAGCCAGCGCTGGTCGATTTCGAAGCTGGTCTTGTAGATCGCCTTTTCCTCGGGGCTGAGGAAGTCGAGCTGCTGGACCGAGCCGCCGTGTTCGAGGATCGAGTTCCACACATTGGTGGAGTCCTTCGACTTCGAGGCCAGCAGCTTCTGCAGGTAGGGGTTCTTCACCACGAAGCTACCCGAGAGCGTCTTGTGGGTGTAGATGTTCGCCGGGATCGGCTCGATGCAGGCCGAAGTGCCGCCGCAGATGATCGAGATCGACGCGGTGGGCGCGATCGCCATCTTGCAGCTGAAGCGCTGCATCACGCCCATGTCGGCCGCGTCCGGGCAGGCGCCGCGTTCTTGGGCCAGCAGCAGCGAGGCTTCGTCCGCCTTGGCGGCGATGTGCTGGAACATCTGCATGTTCAGCGCCTTGGCCATCGCGCTTTCGAAGGCGATGCCGCGCTTCTGGAGGTACGAGTGGAAGCCCATCACGCCCATGCCGACCGAACGCTCACGCGCGGCGGAGTAGCGGGCACGGGCCATCTCGTCCGGCGCGCGGTCGATATAGTCCTGCAGCACGTTGTCGAGGAAGCGCAGCACGTCTTCGACGAAGCGCTTTTCGCCCTTCCACTCTTCCCAGGTTTCCAGGTTGAGCGAGGAGAGGCAGCACACGGCCGTGCGGTCGTTGCCAAGGTGGTCGCGGCCGGTGGGCAGCGTGATTTCCGAGCAGAGGTTCGAGGTCGAAACCTTGAGGCCGAGATCGCGGTGATGCTTGGGCATCGTGCGGTTCACGGTGTCGGAGAACACCAGATAGGGCTCACCGGTGGCGAGGCGGACCTCCACCAGCTTCTGGAACAGCGAGCGGGCGTGGACAGTGCCGCGCACCGAACCGTCCTTGGGGCTGCGCAGATCGAAGTCCGTGCCGTCGCGGACGGCTTCCATGAACTCATCGGTCAGCAGCACGCCGTGGTGCAGGTTCAGCGCCTTGCGGTTGAAGTCGCCCGAAGTCTTGCGGATTTCGAGGAACTCCTCGATCTCCGGGTGCGAAACGTCGAGATAGCAGGCGGCCGAACCACGGCGCAGCGAACCCTGCGAGATCGCGAGGGTCAGCGAATCCATCACGCGCACGAAGGGAATGATGCCGCTGGTCTTGCCGTTGAGGCCGACCGGCTCACCGATGCCGCGCACGTTGCCCCAATAAGTGCCGATGCCGCCGCCGCGCGAGGCGAGCCAGACGTTCTCGGTCCAGGTGGCCAGAATGCCTTCGAGGCTGTCGTCCACCGAGTTCAGGTAGCACGAGATCGGCAGGCCGCGGCCGGTGCCGCCGTTCGAGAGAACGGGGGTGGCGGGCATGAACCACAGCTTCGAGATGTAGTCGTAGATGCGCTGGGCGTGGTCCTGATCGTCCGAATAGGCATCGGCCACGCGGGCGAACAGGTCCTGATACTTCTCACCCGGCAGCAGGTAGCGATCGTCCAGCGTTTCCTTGCCGAAATCGGTCAGCAGCGCATCGCGCGCATCGTCGGTGACGATGGTGAAGCGGCGGGCGTTGATCGTCTTCGAATCACTGACGCGCGGCGCGGCGACGGCCGTGGTGGCCGCTGCGAGGAGAGCGTCGGCCACCAGTGCTGCCGAAGCGGTATCGGTCTTATCCATGGCGATTGCCGGGCTCACGCCCGCCTCCTTTTCGTGTTTCGTGACCCTGTTCGCTTTTGGCGTCTTCGGGGCAGTCTTATTGGCAGCAGCCTTGTTGGCGGCAGTCTGGGCGGGTGCCTTTCCGGCACTGCCGCCCGTCATATCGAAACTGGTCAATTCAAAGCCGGGCATTTCCACCTGGCCGTCTTGCATCACATCGGAGCTGTTCACTTCAGCGTCGCTTCCGTTCCTGAAATCCACGTTTGCCCCCCGGTTGCTTCAAAATCGGCGTCATCGAAGCGCCATATGGCGCGTTCACAAATTCACATCGGAGCCGACCGCATCATCCGTGCGAGTCGCCGGGACGAGGGATCGAACCGGCTAGCACGGGCAGCACAAAAAGAGAACAAAATTCCCTGACCGACCCCGGCGCGAATAGTCCTGAAAACGTTGCACCGGGCCTGGAATCATTCCAACCGACCCCCCGCCGGTCCAGGAACGATATACCTAGGTCTAGATGCCCCGCGACCGACGCGCCACAACCCATAGTGCCCTTTCTGGTTTCCAACGCAAGTGGGGGGTTCGGTGCCCAAGGTCAATTGCGGAGCGGGGGTTTACATCGCGCTAGCCATCGCGACGCGTGGGAACTCCTTCATCGGCCATTCCCGCAAGGGTCAATCGGGCCCGTGGACACAAAAATTTTTCCACATAAAACGGCGACGAAGCGAATCGCATTTGCGACGAAATGAGAGGCCGCAAAACGGCTTTTCCAGACTGTCTAGGGACTTGGCGCGGGTTTTCCCCGTCTACTCGGTCCGCTCTGACTCGCTGGCTTCCCGCCGCCCCTCTCGCTGCGCTTCGACGGTGCCGGATCGCACTTTACCGAATGACGGCTTGCAACCGCTCTGCCATCGGACATTCCTACGCTTTGGAAATCGCGATTCTTCGAGGACATTCAATTCCATGATCAACCTGATCGGCGCCATCATCAGCGGCTTTATCATCGGCGTGCTGGCGCGCTGGCTCTACCCCGGCTTTGTGGACATGAGCTGGGTCGCGACGATTCTGCTCGGTATCGGGGGTTCTTTCGCCGCCGGGCTCATCACCACGCGCGGCGAACCCGGCTTCCAGCGCGCGGGCTGCCTGGCCTCGGTACTGGGCGCGATGGCGCTGATCTTCATCGGCCGCGCGCTGCATATCGGGATGTGAGAAGGGCGCCCCTAGCCCCGACCTGTCCAAACGGAAATCCGTCGCCCCCGCGAAGGCGGGGGCCCCGCTGCCTTTTCGCCACGCCGCAAGAACAAGCGGGATCCCCGCCTTCGCGGGGATGACGGGTCAGTATGGAAGGTTTGCTTTCAGACGCTCGGTCTCACGGCACCAGCACGGTGTCGTGCGGCGCCTCTTTCGTCACCGGATAATCCAGCGTGAAGTGCAGCCCCCGGCTCTCGTGCCGGTGCAGCGCCGAACGCACGATCAGTTCCGCCGTCTGGAGCAGGTTGCGCAGCTCGATCAGGTCGGTCGCGACGCGGAAGTGGCGGTAGTATTCCTCCACCTCGCCATTGAGCATCTGGATGCGGTGCATGGCGCGTTCCAGCCGCTTGGTAGTGCGCACGATGCCCACGTAGTTCCACATGAAGCGGCGGATCTCGGTCCAGTTCTGCTTGATGACGACTTCCTCGTCCGAGTCGGTCACGCGGCTTTCGTCCCATGGCCGAACCGGCGGCGGCGCGTCGAACGCGTCCCAGTGGTCAAGGATATGCGCCGCGCAGGATTCGCCGAAGACGAAGCATTCGAGCAGCGAGTTCGAGGCAAGGCGATTGGCCCCGTGGAGGCCGCTCTCGGTGCATTCGCCCGCCGCATAGAGGCCGGGCAGATCGGTCTTGCCGTCCAGATCGATGAGAATGCCGCCGCAGGTATAGTGCTGCGCGGGCACCACCGGGATCGGCTCCCTGGTCATGTCGATGCCAAGGCCCAGCAGTTTCTCGTAGATGTTCGGGAAGTGCTCCTTCACGAACGCCTCGGGCTGGTGGCTGATGTCGAGATGGACGTAATCGAGGCCGAAGCGCTTGATCTCCGAATCGATGGCGCGGGCAACGATGTCGCGCGGGGCCAGTTCCAGCCGCTCCGGATCGTAGTATTCCATGAAGCGCTTGCCGGTGCGCGGGTTGATCAGCCGCCCGCCCTCACCGCGCACGGCCTCGGTGATGAGGAAGTTCTTGACGTCGAGGTTGTAGAGGCAGGTCGGGTGGAACTGCATCATCTCCATGTTGGAGACGCGCGCGCCCGCCCGCCAGGCCATCGCGATGCCGTCGCCCGTGGCGCCGCTGGGCGCGGTCGAGAACTGGTAGACGCGGCCTGCGCCGCCGGTGGCGAGGATCGTGGCACGCGCGGTATGCGCTTCCACCCGGCCGGTCTTCTCATCGAGCGCGTAGACGCCCCAGACCCGGCCCGATCCCGAATAGCGCAGCTCGTGCCGCCCGGTGATGAGGTCGATGCACGACTGGCCGGGCAGCAGGGTGATGTTGGGATTGTCCTCCGCCGCCTTCAGCAGCGCGCTCTGCACCGCCCAGCCGGTGGCATCGGCGACATGGACGATGCGGCGATGCGAATGGCCGCCCTCGCGCGTCAGGTGAAGCGCATTGCCCTCCATGTTGAACGGCACGCCCAGTTCGATCAGCCGCTCGATCGCGTGGGGTGCGCGCTCGATCACGAATTCGACCGTCTCGCCCCGGTTCAGACCGGCGCCCGCGATCATGGTGTCGCGCACATGCTCCTCGAACGTGTCGCCGGCGTCGAGAACGGCGGCGATGCCGCCTTGCGCCCACGCGGTCGACCCGCCGGTGAGGCTGCCCTTGGCAAGGACGAGAACCTTCAGCTTTTCGGCCAGCGCCAGCGCGGCGGTCAGGCCGGCGGCGCCGGAACCGACGACGATGACGTCATAAGCAGGAGCGGCGACAGAATCCGTGGTCATGCCGGCTCCATGCCGAGACTATGCAGTATGCGCAATAATTAGCTTTGCATTCGTGCTTGCCCGGCAATCATGTTGCAGTGCAGCACGGTAGAGCGCGATCAGGCCGCCTGCGTGGAACTCGTCAGGCTGACGAAGACGTCCTCAAGGTCCGCCTCGCGCGTGGTCACGTCAACGATGGTGAAGCCCTGCGCCTGCACGGCCGAAAGGATCTCACCGGCATTGGCGCGGTCCTTGTCGTACGTGATCTGGAGCACGCGCTCGCCCGCCTTCTCGCACTTCACGAAGCCGGGGTGGCTGGGCAGTTCGGTCATGTCGCGGTCGAGCGTGAGCACGATGATCTTCTCGCGCGCCATGCCGACCAGTTCGCGCGTCGGCTTGTTGGCGATCAGTTCGCCGTGGTTGATGATGGCGATGCGGTCGCACAGTTCCTCGGCCTCTTCGAGGTAGTGCGTGGTCAGCACAATGGTCGCACCTTCGTGGTTGAGCTCGGTGACGAGTTCCCAGAGCTGGCGGCGAAGCTCCACGTCCACGCCTGCGGTCGGCTCGTCCAGCACCAGCACCGGCGGCTGATGGACCAGCGCCTTGGCGATCAGCAGGCGGCGCTTCATGCCGCCCGACAGGGTGCGGGCATAGGCATCGCGCTTGTCCATCAGGTGGACGGCGCGCAGCAGGTCCTCGCTGCGGCGCAGGGCCTTGGCGACGCCGTAGAGCCCGGCCTGATTCTCCAGCACCTCGAACGGGGTGAAGAAGGGATCGAAGACGATCTCCTGCGGCACGATGCCGATCGAGCGCTTGGCATTGCGCTGGTGCTTGTCGATGTCGAAGCCCCAGATATCGATGGTGCCCGAAGTCTTGCGAACCAGCCCGGCCATGATGTTGATCAGCGTGGACTTGCCCGCGCCATTGGGGCCCAGCAGGCCGAAGATGCCGCCCTCAGGCACATCGAACGACACGCCTTTCAGCGCCAGCTTGCCCTCTCCGCTGCCGGCGGGGGCGTAACGCTTCTTGAGATCGCGGATGGAGATGGCGGCGCTGCTGCTGCTGGTCATGCGCAGCATGTGGGACAGGATCGCCTGCCAGTAAAGGGCGCGCAGACGCCCTGCGAGAGCAATTGCGCGACAATTGCCCGATTGACCTGCACGCCTCGGGCAAATACGATCCAATGTATATCACAAATGCAGACGACTCCGATCTGCACCGCGACAGGAGAGCGAAGCCATGGCCACGGCAACTCTGGACACCGAACCCGACTATTTCACCGACCACGCGGTGCTGCTGGACCCTTACGACTATTTCGAACGCCTGCGCGCCCACGGCCCGGTCTGCCGCATGCCGGGCCGCGACATCCTGCTTGTCACCGGCTTTGCCGAGGCGCTCGAAGTGCTGCTGGACGCGCGCGATTTCTCCTCGTGGCTCAATCCCGATCCGCTGACGCCGCTGCCCTTCCCGGTCGAGAGCGACGATATCGCGGCCCAGCTGGCCAGCCATCCCAGCACCGAGATGGAACTGCTGGTGTCCTACGACGGTGACCGCCATGCCGCCGCGCGGGCCCTGCTCAATCCGCTGTTCGTGCCGTCGCGCCTCAAGGCGAACGCCGCCTTCATGCGCAGCTATGCGCAGGACATGGTGCAGGAGATCCTGGCACGCGGAAGCTGCGAACTGGTGGGCGAAGTGGCCACGCCCTTCGTCACCATGGTCATTGCCGACCTGCTGGGCGTGCCCGCCGAAGACCGCGAGGCGTTCCGCGCCCTGATCGACGCGGCGCCGCCTCCGGGCAACATGGATGCCGGCAATGACGGCCAGTCGATCCATCCCCTGCTGGCGATGGCGGGCTACTTCGCCCGCTACGTGGCCGAACGCCGGGCCCAGCCGCGCGACGACGTGATGACCGAGATGGCGCTGGCCACCTACCCCGACGGCTCGACGCCGGAGGCCATGGAAGTGGTCAAGTCCGCGATGTTCCTGTTCGCGGCCGGGCAGGACACCAGCGCGAAACTGATCGGCAATGCACTGCGGCGGCTTGCCGAGGACCAGCCGCTCCAGCAGCTCCTGCGCGAGGATCCGTCGAAGATCGGGCCGTTTCTGGAAGAAGTGCTGCGCCTCGAAGGTTCGACCAAGGCGACCTTCCGCATCGCCGCGCGCCGCACGAAGATCGGCGACGTGGAAGTGGCGCCCGGCCAGCGTATCGTCGTGTCGCTATCGGCCGCCAACCGCGATCCGCGCCGCTGGGAAGATCCCACCGCTTTCGTGATCGGCCGCCCACGCATCAAGGAACACCTCGCCTTCGGACGCGGCGCGCATACTTGCGCCGGGGCGCAGCTTGCCCGCGCGGAAGTGGCGGTCCTGCTCGAATGCCTGCTCGCAGCGACCCAGGCGATCATGCTCGATGAGGCCCACCACGGCCCCGCCGACGCGCGCCGGGTGGAATACGAGCCCAGCTACATCATTCGCGGGCTCGCCGATCTACATCTGAAATTGGCGTAAGGGGGATGGGGCCGGGTGTCGTTTCACCCGGCCCCATCCCGGCCAGACGACGTCGCCCCCGCGAAGGCGGGGGCCCCGCTGCCTTGCGTCCAGCCCGAAGATAAGCGGGGTCCCCGCCTTCGCGGGGATGACGAGGGTTGGTGGTGCGAATGTGGAGGATGCGAATGAAGGGCTGTCGCAGCTTCGGAAGCCTGCCCTTTCGTCATTGCGAGCGTAGCGAAGCAACGACGAAGATGGAAAGGCGCCGCCTCAAACCCCGTCGGTGCGGCTGTCGTAGAACGCGCGACTTGCCTCGATCGATGGGCGATTGGAAACCGCCCAAGCCCCCAGCGCCTTGACCGGTTCCGCCAGCGAGCGGCCGAGATCGCTCAGCGCATATTCGACGCGCACGGGAACGCTGGCATGGACGGTCCGCACCACCAGCCCGTCACGCTCCAGCGCCCGCAGGGTGCGAGACAGCATCTGCTGCGAAATGCCCTCGATCCCGCGCTTCAGCTCGTTGAAATGGCGATTGCCCTCCAGCAGCGTCATCACCACGAGCATCGACCACTTGTCGCCGACACGCGCGAGAATGTCGCCGACCATGCGGCAACTGCGGGCCGAATGGACGACTTCGACGACGGGCTCGATTGCCTCGGCGGGCTCAAGGGTAGTCAGCTTCACGTTACCTGGTCCTGAAAAAATGCGCTCTTGGCGGGCGTCGCAGTGCAACATAGCTATGCCCAGTCATTTTTCCAGACCACCATTTTTCCAGACTGCCTATCCCAACTGAGGTACTCCCCCATGAAGCTTCTCCATCTCGATTCCAGCATCCTTGGCGAAAATTCGGTCAGCCGCGCCGTATCGGCCGCCATCGTCGCCACGCTTACGCAGGCAGATTCCTCGCTGGAGGTCAGCTATCACGACCTCGCCGCAGAGGCGCTGCCGCACCTGACGCTCGACGTGCTCGGCAACCCCGACGGCACGCCCGAACTGGCCGAATTCCTGGCCGCCGACGTGATCGTGATCGGCGCCGGCATGTACAACTTCACCATCCCCAGCCAGCTCAAGGCGTGGTTCGACCGCGTGCTCGTGGCCGGCAAGACCTTCCAGTACACCGCCGAGGGTCCGCAGGGTCTGGCCGGCGACAAGAAGGTCTTCGTGGCCCTGTCGCGCGGCGGTTTCTACGGTGAAGGCCAGCCCGGCGCCGCTGTCGAGCATGCCGAAAGCTACCTGCGCGCGGTGCTCGGTTTCGTGGGCATCACCAACCCCGTGTTCGTGCTGGCCGAAGGCATCGCTGTCGATGCCGAAACCCGCGAAAAGGCGGTTGCGGGCGCCCTCGCCGAAGCCGGTGCGCTGGCCGTTCCGGCCTGATAGCTGCTCGTCTGCTTCCAAATGCGCGAATGCGCATTTGGAATGCGGCACCGGCCCTCTCCCCCACCCGACCGCCCATCAGGATACGCTTGTGGGTGGTCGGCCCCCTCAGCGAAAAGGTCCCCCGGACCTTTTTGTGTTCTTCGGGACGGGAGAGGGCCGGTGCCGCGAAATTCGCTCTTGGCGAATTTCCAAACAACCAGCCTTGCGCATTTGCCCGCTGGAAATTCTTCCAGAGGCTTGGTAATCGGCCGGTCCATGAGCACGCAGCCCGAAACCGTCATCACCGATTCCCACCGCGTTTCCTGCGACGGGGCCACCGACATCCGCTCGAACGGGACCTACAAGGCCTCCGCGCTGGGCCATCCGCGCGTCTGGCTGGAGATCGACGAGAAGGGCTATGTCGAATGCGGCTATTGCGATCGCCGCTTCGTCCTGAAGGACGGCCCTGCCGACCAGCAGGCCGCCTGATCGTTTCGTTTTACCGGGTCGGACAATGGGTCCGCCCGGTACCTTTCCCCGCTTCCTGACCCGGCCTCTTTCTTCTCTTTCATTGCCTCCTGCCGGGCGCACCCTATATCCCGGTGCATGACCGGCCTCGATCCACGTTCGCTCCTCTACCGCCAGCTTTCGCCCGAAGAGGCACAGGCACTCGCCCGCGAGACCCTGCAACGCTGCGAGGACGGCGAACTCTACATGCAATTCATGGCGACCGAGGCCTTCGGCTTCGACGACGGACGCCTCAAGACCGCCGACTATTCGCGCGATGCCGGCTTCGGCCTGCGCGGGGTGACGGGCGAGATGACCGGCTTCGCCCATGCCAACGAGATTTCCGCCGCCGCCATCCGCCGCGCCGGCGAGACGCTGCAATTGCTCGATCCCGCCACCGGCCAGCGCCCCGGCCCGCCGCCGCGCAGCAACCGCCACCTCTATACCGATGCCTCGCCGCTCGACCTCGTGCCGTTCGAGGACAAAGTGCGCCTGCTCGAACAGATTGACGCCGCCGCCCGCGCGCGCGATCCGCGCGTCTCGCAAGTCAGCGCCAGCCTGACCGGCCAGTGGTCGGTGATCGAGATCGTGCGGCCCGACGGCTTCATCGCCACCGACGTACGCCCGCTGGTGCGCCTCTCGGTCTCGATCGTCGCGGAAAGCAACGGCCGGCGCGAGACCGGCTCGTTCGGCATGGGCGGCCGCCACCTTTACGACACGCTGTTCGATCCCGCGAACTGGAACCGCGCCATCGACATCGCGCTGGGGCAGGCGCTGGTGAACCTGGAAAGCATCGACGCCCCGGCGGGCGAGATGACCGTGCTGCTCGCCCCCGGCTGGCCCGGCGTGATCCTGCACGAAGCGGTCGGCCACGGCCTTGAGGGCGATTTCAACCGCAAGGGCACCTCCGCCTTCTCCGGCCGCATCGGCGAGCGCGTGGCGGCGCCGGGCGTGACGGTAATCGACGACGGCTCCATCGCAGACCGGCGCGGCTCGCTCTCGATCGATGACGAGGGCACGCCCACGCAGGAAACCGTGCTGATCGAGGACGGCATCCTCAAGGGCTACATGCAGGACCGCATGAACGCGCGGCTCATGGGCACCACCTCCACCGGCAACGGCCGGCGCGAGAACTATGCCTATGCCCCGCAAGTCCGCATGACCAACACCTTCATGAAGTCCGGCAACGACGATCCCGCCGAACTGCTGGCGCGGATGAAGAACGGCATCTTCGTGAAGTCGATGGGCGGCGGCCAGGTCGATATCGTCTCGGGCAAGTTCGTGTTCTCGTGCAACGAGGCCTACAAGGTGGAGAACGGCAAGCTGGGCGCCGCGATCAAAGGCGCGACGCTGATCGGAGACGGCCCCACCGTGCTCACCCGCGTCACCGGCATCGGCAACGACCTTGAACTCGATCGCGGCGTAGGGATCTGCGGCAAGGGCGGCCAGAGCGTTCCGGCGGGCGTGGGCCAGCCGACGCTGCTGGTGGAAGGCATCACCGTGGGCGGCACGGCGTGACGGCGAACCGCCCCCTACGTACGACGGTCATTGAGGGTTAAGCCTGTCCGTGGCATTGTTTTCACAAGGGCGGGCTATGTGGAAGGTAAGACCATGACATTGAAACATGTCGTTGCAGCCGCGTTGATGACGGCCACCCTCGTTGGCGCACCTGCCGCCGTTTCCGCCCGGCCGAAGCTGACTGGCGAGGAACAGCTCGCCAAGGCCCTCACCGGGCGCGAGGCGGGCAAGCCGGTGACCTGCATTCCGCTGAACCAGTCGAACGACACTCAGGTGATCGACAAGACCGCGATCGTCTACCGCATCGGCGGCACGCTCTATGTCAACCGGCCGACCAACGCCGACAAGCTCGATTCGGACAATATCCTCGTCACCAGACTGTCTTCCAGCCAGCTCTGCCGGCTCGACACGATTCAGCTTCGCGACCGCACGAGCGGCATGTGGAACGGTTTCGTGGGGCTGCAGGACTTCGTACCCTATACCCGCGTCAAGCAGCCGGCGCCGGCCCCCGCGCCCGCCCCGGCGACCAACTGAGCGATTACCAGCGTCCCCTGAGGAAGGCGGCCGGGGCTTCGATCTTCGGTCGCCTTCTGCGTTGTGGGCCGGGTGGCTTCACGCGCCGTCCAGACGGCGCCCCAGCGTGACCACGTCCTGCGCGGCATAACCGATAGCATCGTAGAAGCCGAGCGCCGCCCGGTTGTCGCCCCTGACCATGAGTTGAACCTTCGGGCATCCCCGCGCGATGAGCCAGGCCTCGCAAGCCGTCATCAGCGCCCGCGCCACGCCCTGCCCGCGCCATTCCTCGCGCACGCCGAGATAGTAGACCCAGCCGCGATGCCCGTCGAAACCGACCATGGCGGTACCCGCCAGTTCGCCCTCGCCGTCGCGCGCCAGCAGGATCGTGCTCGCTTCCCCCCGGCAGGCAAGGTTGAAGTCCGCCTCGGGATCGTTCCACGGCCGGGTCAGCCCGACGGCGTGCCAGAGCGCGACGACGGCCTCGCGATCGGCGGCACCGGCCTCGACGATGCTTCCGCTCACCCCCGCACTCCCCGTTGTTCGATAGTCATGACCCCAAGCGTGCCGCCAAAATCCCGGAAAGCAAGGAAATCCCGCGCTGCCCGCGAAGAAGCCCTTCCCCTTCGCCGATGCCTGCCTATCTTCGCCATACCCGATGGAGACCCCGCAATGCCGCTGTACCGTACCCCGATGTCCTCGCCGGTCGGCGAACTCACGCTGGTTGCCAGCGATGGGGGGCTCGTGGCGGTGCTCTGGGAAAACGACGATCCCCGCCGCGTCCCGCTGGATGGCCTCGTCGACGGCGCCGGACACCCCGTCCTGACGCAGACCGAAGCCCAGCTCGGTGACTATTTCGCGGGGCGCCGCACGGTGTTCGACCTGCCGCTGGACTTTCGCGGCACCGATTTCCAGAAGAGCGTGTGGCATGCGCTGCTGACGATCCCCTTCGGCGAGACCCGCAGCTACCGCGAAATCGCCGAGGCCATCGGCCGCCCTACCGCCAGCCGCGCGGTGGGCGCCGCGAACGGGCGCAATCCGGTATCGATCATCGCCCCCTGCCATCGCGTCATCGGCAGCAGCGGCAAGCTCACCGGCTTTGCCGGCGGACTGGAAGCCAAGGCCTTCCTGCTGGAGCTGGAGGGCCCGGCCCTCCTGCTCTGAAAAAGCGAAGAGCCGGGCGTAAACGCGTCAACGGATGCGCTTGACCTGCGGCAGAAGATAGCTGCCGTCGAGTATGGCCTGGGTCGGCACATAGGCGCGCAGCAGCAAGGCGAACTGGTCATCGGGGGCGGGAAGCCAATTCGCCTTGCCCTCGGCATCGGCGGGCTCCTCGTGAGAGAGCACCAGCGTCAACGACCCGTCGGCGCCGAACGCCAATTCGTTTGCGTCGAGATTGACCGTGCCGATGTTGTGCCGGCCATTGGGGCTGGTGGGCATCATGAAATAGTCGCGATCGTACATGGTCAGGGACCAGAAGCCGCCTTTGGCCGTGTCGATCGGCGGCAATTGCCCTTTCTCGAAGCGCACCGTGTAGCGGTAGCGGCCTTGCAGCAATGCCCCTTCGGCATCCGTCCCGCGGATCAGGTAGATCGCTTCGCGGTAGTGATTGACATAAATGTAGATCACCGCCGCCAGCGCCCGCCCGTACCAGTCGGTGCCCCAGTCGCCGCCATTTTCCTGCCGCTGCCAGCCATTGCCGGCATCGGTGCCCACCTGATCGTAGCGCGCGCCTTCGTAGAGCTCGGCATCGGCGGCCAGCGCGGCCCGGTCCAGCAGCGCTTTCCAGCGCGGATCGCTCTTGCGCAGGCCCAGCAGGGTCCGTGCCTGATCCGCCATGGCCGCATCGTTCACGCCCACCTTCGGATTGGCGTCCAGGGCCTTTTCCAGATCGTCCCAGAAGCTCTCGCCGTGAACCGGCCGGATACGCAGCAGATCCGGATCGGCGGCCAGCATCTCGGCAGTCAGCCCGGCGGGATAGACCTTGTTGCGCGCGCTTGCCTCGCAATCGAACTGGCGCCGACCCGGCGCATCCGCGCTCAACGGATAGGCCCCCATCTGGTTGAGCACGGCCCGCGCTCTGGCCTTGGCCTCCGGCGTGCGCGCGGCAAAGCTGCGCGCCATGGCCACGCCGATGTTCGTGGGGGAGCGCAGCACGTCCACGAACCCTTCGGGTGTGCTGCCCTGCCAATCGGGGCCCACCCACAAGTACTTGCCCGCCGGCGTCGCCGAGGCGGAGCCGAGTTGGTGCGTCACCGTGGTGAAGGCATCGACGATCTGGATCGTCCAGTAGTGGCCTTGGGGAACATCGTCCGGCGTCTGGATGACCACCGGCTCATCGCCCAGATCGGCGAAGCAGGCACCGTAGATCGTGTCGTTGTTGGGCGTCACCACCTTGCGCTGGCTGGCAGGCAGATAGTCGTCGACATAGCCCATCCAGTTCTTGGGACTGCCGGGAAACAGCCCCATCGCCATTCCGGGCCCGTGCCCTTCCATGAGCGCCCAGGTACTGCTCCGCCCCACGGTGTTCACCAGCGGATGCCCCCAGACATAGACCACCCGGGCCAGCGCCTCGACATAGTGCTCACTGGTCAGGCTGGCGGGAACGCCGCCGCCGTTGGCCAGCCCCGGATTGGCCGGCGTGAACTGGCGGATGAGATAGGGCGCCTTTGAAGGCGGGGGCGGCGTGTCGACCATGACGGCAATCTCCTGGCAATCGCTTGCCGGAGCCTATCGGCCTTCGTTGAAGGCAATCATTGGGAGGAACCCGCAAAACACGGCGTACTATCCCCATCGGTAACAGGCCAAAGCCGCGCCATCGGGAGCCCTCTCCGGAGCGCCGAGGGTTTCACCCGATGTCTTTGGCTTTGGCCGCGAGGGAAACAGGGCGGAACGCAGGAGAATATGATGGCCGCTGATTCCACCCGACCGAACATCGTCGCGATCATGATCGATGACATGGCGCCCATGGACCTATCCGCCTACCACCGCGGCCTTGGCGCGGTGAGCACGCCCAACATGGACCGTCTGGCCCGCGAGGGCATGATGGTTTCCGACTACTACGCGCAGCCCAGTTGCACGGCCGGGCGCGCCGCGTTCCTCACCGGGCAATACCCGATCCGCACCGGCCTCACCTCGGTCGGCCAGCCCGGCGCCAAAGTCGGCCTTCAGGACGGAGATGTAACGCTGGCCGCGCTGCTCAAGGATCTGGGCTATGCCACGGCATTGTTCGGCAAGAGCCATGTGGGCGACCGCAACGAGTTCCTGCCGACCGTCCACGGTTTCGACGAGTTTCGCGGCTTTCTCTATCATCTCAACATGATGGAGATGCCCGAGCAGCCCGATTTCCCCACAGACCCGAATTTCGCCGGCCGTCCGCGCAACATGATCCACGCCCGCGCGAGCGACAAAGACGATCCGACGGAAGATCCGCGTTGGGGCCGTGTCGGCAAGCAGACGATCGAGGATCTCGGCCCG
The DNA here is from genome assembly GCF_056857025.1 of Novosphingobium sp. BL-S-33. Classification (NCBI taxonomy): domain Bacteria; kingdom Pseudomonadati; phylum Pseudomonadota; class Alphaproteobacteria; order Sphingomonadales; family Sphingomonadaceae; genus Novosphingobium; species Novosphingobium sp. BL-S-33. Next base: position 467,370 of record NZ_CM166474.1, read on the forward strand.
CTGACCACCGAACGGATGGGCACGATCGACGACGAGTTCACCGATGCTTCGATCGAATACATCAAAGCGCAGAAGGCAGCCGGAAAGCCTTTCTTCCTGTGGCACTGCCCTTCGCGCATGCACCAGCAGATTCACGTTTCGCCCGAATGGCTCGGCAAGAGCGGGCACACGCCGTATTTCGATGCGGTGCTGCAACTCGATGGCCTGATCGGCAAGCTGCTCGATACGCTGGACGAGGAAGGCCTGACGGACGACACCATCGTACTGCTGACTTCGGACAACAGCATCAATCTGGCGCATTGGCCAATGGCCGGCACCGCATCGTTCCGCGGCGAGAAGGGTACGACGTGGGATGGCGGCTTCCGCGTTCCCATGCTGATCCGCTGGCCGGGCAAGATCGCCGCGAACAGCTGGACCGGCGAGTTCATGACCAGCGAGGATTGGGTGCCGACCTTGCTGGCCGCCGTGGGCGAGCCGGATGTGAAAGAGCAACTCGTCGCGGGCAAGACCATCGGCGGGACCGACAAGGTCCATCTGGATGGCTACAACCAGATCGACATGCTCACCAAGCCCGACGGCAAATCGCAGCGCCGCGAATTCTTCTTCTTCGCGGAAACGGAGCCAACCGCCCTGCGCGTCGATAACTGGAAGGTCCATATCGCAATCAAGGACAAGTGGCTCGATGCGGCGACCAAGATTCCGGGCGGTCTGGTGATCGACATCAAGGCCGATCCGTTCGAACGCAGTCCCGATACCGGCGGCCAGTTCCTCTGGATGAAGGAAAAGAGCTGGATCATGCCCGAACTGACCGAGCCGATCGCCCGCTTCGTGCAGAGCCTGCATGACTTCCCGCCCTCGCAGAAGGGAACCGGCATCGGCATGGCCGCGGTTCTGGCCGGCATGAAGGAACAGGCGCCCAGCGACTGAAGGCGCGCATGAGCGGGCGCTAAACCTCGCTCTTCTGCAGTCGCTTGAGAAACGGGATCGCGATCACCGTATTGACCACCGCCGCCAGAATGATCGCGGCGGGTGCCAGCTTTGCGTCCGGAAAGCTTGTCGTCGCGATGCCGATCGCGACACCGGGGTGACGGGCAGCGGAAGCCAGCGCCAGCACGGCCCGGTTGTCCCGATTGTCTCCGGCCAGAAACCAGCCGGCGGCCAGCCCGACCAGACTCATCGCGACCAGCGCCACGATCGTCCCGTCCCCCAGCAATTTGCCGACGGCCGGCGCCAGCGCGACCAGCAGGGACAGCACGCTGACCGCAAACAGGACGTTGGCCACTTTGCTGAGCGGCCCCGAGACCGCCCCGGCCCTTGCGTCACCCAGCACGCGCTGGCCCAGCACGCCCAGCACCAGCGGCAGAGCGATCGTCAGCCCCAGCGTCGTCGCCATGCCGGCGCGCGACACCTGCATTTGCAGGCCAAAAATCTCGCCTATCAGCGAAAGGCCGATCGGTGCCAGCACCAGCGAGGCCAGCGCCGCGGCGACCAGAAGACCGGAGATGTACGATGCGTCGCCACCGGCCTTGGCCTGCTTGCGGGGCAAGAGAGGCGGCACCGGCGAAAAGGCCAGCGCCACCAGCGCAACTTTCACCGGGCCCTTCAGATCGAAGACATCCGCCATGATAATCGCAACAACCGGCACGATGACGAACATCGCGATCACCGCGCGCAAGCCCAGCCGCCATTCGCGGAACAGGTAGAAGAAATCCCCCGCTCTTGCCCGCAACGCAAGGGAAAGAACGGTGAGCATCACGCTCAGCAAAACGAGCAGCTTCATGGCCTGCACGAGAGTCATGTCGGTCTCCGATCCGGTCCGAAGGCGCGTGCGCCGGGCGATCGGCATGGTTCGCCCGGCGCCGCGATGATGGGCTTTGCCTGTTCCCGAAAGGTCACTCGATATGCTGGGCGAACGCCAGGTAGCGCTCGTGCAGTTCGTCTTCCTCGCTCTGGCTGAGATTGCGGGCGGCCAGCTTGATGTCCACCCGCTCGATCTTGCCGCCCTTGAAGGCGAACGGCGGCTTGTAGGCATCCGACACCGGCGATCCGCTGTCCGCGCCGACCCCGAAAGTATCGATGCCGAACCGGCCTGCGACGGTCTGTTCGATACGGCCCCGGCCGACTTCCTCGCCATTGAGCAGCAGCACGGCCTCGCCGCCCTTGCCCAGCCCGCCGCCGTCATAGGCGAAGGCGACTTCGATGGTCGACTTGCCCTTGGGCAGCGGCTTGCTGGACACGACGTTCAGCCGCACCTTTTCGAAGAAGTTGTAATGATAGACCGGCTTGCTATCGAGAATGTAGATCGCATACCCGGCCGAACCTCCACCTGCCGCCAGCAGCACGCCTTCGGCTTTGCCGGAGTCGTTATCCACGGCCACCTTGATCGAGTGCGAGCGGTTCTTGGTATTGGGCGATGCCGTTTCCGGCAGCCGCGCCGCGCCTTCGAAATAGGTGAATTCGGTACGGTTCGGATCCGCGCCGCCGGGGGACGGCTTGGGTTCGGCGAGACGACCGGCGCCGCGATCGTCGAGCGGGTAGACGTTGTATTTCTCCGCTTCCTCGTCGAAGATCCGCTTCAGCTCCTCCACCTTCTCCGGGTGCTTGGCGGCCAGATTCTTGGCCTCGCTGAAGTCCTCGTCGATGTTGTAGAGTTCCCAGGTGTCGTTTTCCCAGTGGCCCGGCGCGAAGTCCTGCCGCCACGGGAACGTGTGCTGGGCGCAGGCGATCCAGCCCTTGTCGTAGATCGCCCGGTTGGAGAAGACCTCGAAATACTGCCGTTCGCGCACGGCATGGGCATCGGCGCTGGCGAATGTCGACTGGATGGAAACGCCGTCCATCGGCTTCTGCTCGACACCGTTGACGTAATCCGGCGCGGGAATTCCGGCAGCATCCAGCAGGGTCGGCACGATATCGATCAGGTGGCAGAACTGCGGCCGCATCCCGCCCTTGTCCTTGATCTTGTCCGGCCACGAAATCACCATCGGATTGCGCGATCCGCCGAAGTGGGAGGCGACCTGCTTCACCCACTGGAACGGCGCGTTGCCGCACCACGCCCAGCCCAGCGGATAGTGCGGCTCGGTATCCGGGCCGCCGATCTCGTCATAAGCGGCCAGATTGTCCTCGATCGACGAGGGGATGCCGTTGAGGTTCATCACCTCGTTTACGGTCCCGGTCATGCCGCCTTCGGAACTCGCGCCATTGTCGCCGACGATATAGATGATGATCGTATTGTCCGCGTCCGGCAGTCCCTGCACGGCGTCGATCAGACGGCCGCATTCGTGATCGGCGAAGGACAGATAGCCCGCAAAGTTCTCCATGAACCGCGCGAACAGCTTCTTCTCGTCGGCCGAAAGGCTGTCCCAGTCCTGCACCCAGTCCGGCTTCGCCGTCAGTTCGGTGTCCGGCGGGATGATGCCGGCGGCGAGCTGCCGCTGGTAGGTTTCCTCGCGGACCTTTTCCCAGCCCTGATCGAACTGGCCCTTGAACTTGTCCCGCCACTCGGCCGGGGCATGATGCGGCGCATGGGCCGCGCCCGGCGCGAAGTAGCAGAAATAGGGCTTATCGGGCGCCACCGACTTCGAATAGCGGATCCAGTTGATCGCGCGGTCGGTCATGTCGGTCTGGAAATGGTAGCCTTCCTCGGGCGACTTGTCGGGCTCCACGGCGACGGTGTTCTCGAAGAGCACCGGGTAGTACTGGTGGGTTTCCCCGGCGATGAAGCCATAGAAATAGTCGAAACCCATGCCGGTGGGCCAGCGGTCGAACGGCCCGGCGACGCTGCTCTCCCAGTCCGGCGTATTGTGGTTCTTGCCGAACCAGCTGGTGGCGTAGCCGTTTTCCTTGAGGATGCGCCCGACCGTCGAGGTCGATTGCGGGATCATGTTGTTGTAGCTGGGGAATCCGGTTGCCCATTCCGACAGGAACCCGGTGCCGCAATTGTGGTGATTGCGCCCGGTAATCAGCGCCGCGCGCGACGGGCCGCAGATCGCCGTCGTGTGAAACCGCGTGTAGCGCAGCCCGGTGCCCGCCAACTTGTCCAGAACCGGCGTCGGCACCGGCCCGCCGAACGTGCTCGCCTGGCCGAAGCCCACGTCGTCCAGCAGTATGAGAACGACATTGGGCGCCCCCTTGGGCGGCTTGGGCAATTCCGGCCACTGGCTTTCCGATTCCTGGTAGGTCTTGCCGATCTTGCCGGTGAACGGCGGCCGGGGAAGCGGGAGATGGCTGCGATCGATGTCGGGCATGGACTCACTCACATCATGCGAGGTGAGCCGCCATCCTGACGGGTTAGGCAACTGCAGGTATCGGGGATGTCCCTAGCCACGCGAAGGGTAACACCTGAAGCGGCACAGCCGGCTACCGAACCGAACGGGCGCGAAACCTGCGGATGGAACGTCGAGAGCCGAGACCGGATCACTCTCACCCGGCGAGCGATGAAACGCCTTTGCCGAACATCATGGCCCCCACGATCAGCAGCAGCACGGCCATGACCGCTGCGTTATGCTGGGTGAGCCAGTCACGCATCTCGTCGAGCCAAGGCCGCACCCGTTCCCGAGCGACGAAATAGCCAATCACCGGCACGACCACGGTGCTCGCAGCAATCAGCACATAGACCAGACAAACGAGCGCAGCCTGGCCCGGCGGAAGCCGGGTTTGACCGAAGGCCACGCCCGCGGCGATGCCGACGGTCAGATTCTTGGGATTGGCCGCATAGATCCCGAACCCCAGGCCGCCTGCCGCGAAAGGGCCCATCCTCTCTACGGCCTCAAGCCAGTGGGGTAGTTGCGCGGTCTCGCCGCGTCGCGGCCGCGCCCGCCACTCCATCAAGGCAAGCAGCAGCAGGCCCGCTCCGAGAGCCATCTTCACCGCCGCGACAATCCCGCCGCTTCCGCCTTTTCCGAAACCCAGCCCGGCCAGACTGCCGAACAGGATCAGCGCGGCTGCAATGGCGATCATCCAGCCCAGCATGAACGCCGGCGCCGATATCGGCGCTTTGGGCGACATCAAAAGCACGATCATCGCGATGATGGGCAGCGGGCTGATCGATACGCCCACGGCCAGGGGCAGCAATTCACCTATGGCTTCCAGCAAGTGCGCCCCCTCCTCAAACCGGTGCGCACCGGGCCAGCGACAACGCGCCGCCCGGTGCGGGTTTTGCTAATCGTGCCCCTTGCTCATGAACTGCTCGACCACGTTGGACATGTCGAAGCTCTTGCCGCCCTGCACCGGGGGATACTTCGCCAGCGTCATGAGATGGTCCTTCATCAATTCGCCCAGCGGTCCGGTCTGCCACGAAACCTTCTGGATCAGATGGCCGTAGGAGTCCGAATTGTCGTAGCTTTCGAAAGGATCCATGCGGATGTTGAACACCAGCGGCTTGGAACGGCCGACCATGTTTCCGTAGTAATCCTCGTTGGTCGAGAAGTGCCACTTCCACGGCCCCATCCGCATCGCCGTCAGCTTGGATTCGTTATAATGGAACACGTGGTTGCGCGAGGATTCCTCGGCCTTGCCCAGCCAGTAGTCGAGGTTGTCGACGCCATCGATGTACTGCTTCTTCTCGGCCAGCACCTTGTCCTGCACATTCTCCACCCCGGCGGCCTTGGCGAGCGTGGTGAACATGTCCTGATGGCACTGAATGCCGTTCTTGAGCTGCAGCGGCGCGATCACGCCGGGCCAGCGCAGCATCGAGATGACACGTACGCCGCCTTCGTAAGTCGTCATCTTCTCGCCCCGCCACGGCGTTGTCGCGCCGTGCGGCCATGACGAGTGCTCGGGGCCGTTGTCGGTCGAGTACCAGACGATGGTGTCCTCTTCGAGACCGTTCTCCTTCAGCCAGTCGAGCACGATGCCGACATCGTGATCGTGCTGGAGCATGCCCGAGCCGTGCAGATCGGCTTCCGAGGTGTATTTCTCGGCCGCATACCGCCACTTGTCATTGAGGCGGGTGTAGAGGTGCATGCGACTGGTGTTCAGCCAGACGAAGAACGGTTCGTCCGCATCCTTGGCGTTCTTCATGAATTCGAGCGCGGGTGGAATGAATTCCTTCTCGTCCACCTCGTGCATGCGCTCCTGGTGCAGCGGGCCGGTATCGACGATCTTCTGCTTGCCGACCTTGCCGAAACGCGGATCCTCGGTTGGATCGTCAACGTCCGTCGCCCAGCTGTGGATCACGCCGCGCGCGCCGAACTTCTCTTCGTAGGCCTCAAGGCTGCCCGCATAGGCCTTCGCGAAGTTCTGATAGTCCCGCTGTTCGTCCTCTTCGGACACGTTGAGGTGATAGAGGTTGCCGAAGAACTCGTCGAAGCCGTGGTTGGTCGGCAGGTGCTCGTTGCGGTCGCCGAGATGGCTCTTGCCGAAATGACCGGTGCGATAGCCTGCTTCCTTCAGGACTTCGGCAAGGCAGGGCGATTCCTTTTGCAAACCCAACGCATCGCCGGGCTGACCAACCGTGACCATGCCGGAGCGGATCGGATATTGGCCGGTGATGAAAGCGGCGCGGCCGGCCGTGCAGCTCTGCTGGGCATAGTGATCGGTGAAGCGGATCCCCTCATAGCCGACGCGATCGATATTGGGGGTGGTATAGCCCATCGTGCCCAGGCCGTAGGCGCTGACGTTCTGCCAGCCGATATCATCACCCCAGATTACGAGAATATTGGGTCGCTTCGCCATCGTCTGCTCCGGTTGCAAACTTGAAAGAATGCCGCAGAGATAGTCCGGACCGCTTCAGGCAGTGCATCGGGGAAAGTCAGGAGATGTGCGGGACATTACCCCGAGGAAACTAACGGCGCGAAACCATGCCGCCCCGGATTGGGAGCGGCATGGTTTCGATCTTACGCCTGGGTCAATCGCTCAAAGCATCCTTGACCATGGCCAAGCGCTTGCAAAGCGTTTGATTTATATATCTATTTTCAAGTGACGGGTGGGGGAAATCATTCCCACTCGATCGTGCCCGGCGGCTTCGAGGTGTAGTCGTAGACCACGCGGTTGATGCCCTTCACCTCGTTGATGATGCGGGTGGCCACGCGTGACAGGAACGCGGCGTCGAACGGATAGATATCCGCCGTCATGCCGTCGGTCGAGGTCACGGCGCGCAGGGCGCAGACGTTGTCGTAGGTGCGGCCATCGCCCATCACGCCAACGGTCTTGACCGGCAGCAGCACCGCGAAGGCCTGCCAGATCGCGTCGTAGAGACCCGCGTTGCGGATTTCCTCAAGGTAGATCGCATCGGCCTTGCGCAGGATGTCGCAGCGCTCGCGCGTCACTTCGCCGGGGATGCGGATCGCCAGGCCCGGTCCGGGGAACGGGTGACGGCCCACGAAAATCTCGGGCAGGCCCAGTTCGCGGCCCAGTTCGCGGACTTCGTCCTTGAACAGTTCGCGCAGCGGCTCGACGAGCTTCATGTTCATGCGCTCGGGCAGGCCGCCGACGTTGTGGTGGCTCTTGATCGTCACCGAGGGACCGCCGGTGAACGAGACCGATTCGATCACGTCCGGGTAGAGCGTGCCCTGCGCCAGGAACTCGGCGCCGCCGATCTTCTTCGCCTCGTCCTCGAAGACGTCGATGAAGGTCTTGCCGATGAACTTGCGCTTGGCCTCGGGGTCGGTGACGCCGGCAAGGCCGTTGAGGAACAGCGTCGAGGCGTCGACGTGGACCAGCGGGATATTGTAGTGGCCGCGGAACAGGCTGACGACCTGCTCGGCCTCGCCCATGCGCAGGATGCCGCCGTCGACGAAGACGCAAGTGAGCTGGTCGCCGATCGCTTCATGGATCAGCAGCGCGGCCACGGCGGAATCGACGCCGCCCGACAGGCCGCAGATCACGCGGCCTTCGCCGACCTGGGCGCGGATCTCGTCGATCTTGGTCTTGCGGAACTCGGCCATGGTCCAGTCACCGGCAAGGCCGCAGACGTGGCGCACGAAGTTCTTCAGCAGCTTGCCGCCGTCGGGCGTATGCACGACTTCGGGGTGGAACTGCATCGCGTAGATGCGCTTCTCGTCATTGGCGATCACCGCGAAAGGCGCGCCTTCGCTCGATGCGACCGGGCGGAAGCCGGGGGCAAGGCTGGTCACCTTGTCACCGTGGCTCATCCAGACCTGATGGCGCTCGCCCTTGGCCCAGAGGCCGTCGAACAGCGCGCAATCGTCGCCGATTTCGATGAAGGCGCGGCCGAATTCACCCGAATCGCCCGCCAGCACTTCACCGCCAAGCTGATGCATCAGCGATTGCTGGCCATAACAGATGCCGAGCACCGGCAGGCCGCTATCAAGGATTTCGGCGGGAATGCGCGGGCCATTCTCGTCCAGCACCGATGCGGGCGATCCCGAGAGGATCACGCCTGCCGGATTCATGCGGGCGAAGGCTTCCTTCGCAGCGTTGAACGGGGCGATCTCGGAATAGACGCCGGCCTCGCGCACGCGGCGTGCGATAAGCTGGGTCACCTGGCTGCCGAAGTCGACGATCAGGATAGAATCGGAACTGTGGCCCGGAGTCCGGGCGGGAGTCTGGTCAGTCATGGCCGGCCACTATAGGCAGAGGCCGCAGGTGTCCAGTGGAGGCGCGCATTCCTGCGAGGATTTGCGGTTAACCCGCCCCCGACGCTCTCTCCTGCGAGCAATGTTGCAAAACATGCACGTAATTTTGTTGCTTTGTAATTTGCAAAAATTCCCCACTGGCGTAATTGGGATTCATGACCGGGCGACGTGACCGCACGGTTAGCGATAAGCCAAAAAACGTAAGTTTGCAGGACAAGCCATAAATTCGCGGATGCCCCTCCCGGCATTCGCTGCTGCCGTGGGCGCTGGGTGTGTGCCCTGCGGCGGAAGTTCATGCACCCTCCCGGCATGGGCGAACCAGACATGGCGAAGGGCGGCTCCCCAAGGGGCCGCCCTTTTTGCATCCGTTTCGGCGTCATCGCGGGCGGCAAAACAGCCCGGCGGCGATCATGCCCGCGCGTCTGTCCCAGTCTTGTGGAAAAGCCCGCCCCCTCAGCCGGTTTTGCTTGGGTTCCTCGGCCCCAAACCCTATATGCTCGATATGGCTAGCTCCGACGACACCCGACCCGACAACGCCCGGCCCGACAACGGCAAGAACCAGAACAGCTACGGCGCGGATTCGATCAAGGTCCTGAAGGGCCTTGACGCGGTCCGCAAGCGTCCGGGCATGTACATTGGCGACACCGACGACGGCTCCGGTCTTCACCACATGGTGTTCGAAGTCTCGGACAACGCGATTGACGAGGCACTGGCAGGTCACTGCGACCTCGTGCTGATCGAACTCAATCCCGATGGCTCGGTCTCGGTCGAGGACAACGGGCGCGGCATTCCCACCGGCCTCCATTCCGAGGAAGGCGTCTCGGCGGCCGAGGTCATCATGACCCAGCTCCATGCCGGCGGCAAATTCGAGAACACTTCGGACGACAACGCCTACAAGGTGTCCGGCGGCCTCCACGGCGTGGGCGTCTCGGTGGTGAACGCGCTTTCCGAGTGGCTCGAACTCACCATCTGGCGCGACGGCAAGGAGCACTGGATGAAGTTCGCCAACGGCGATGCCGTGGCGCCGCTCAAGATCGTCGGCGATGCGCCGAAGGTCAGCCAGAATCCGGACGACAACGGCTTCAAGAAGGGCACCCGCGTAACCTTCCTCGCCTCGACCGAGACGTTCAAGAACGTCACCGAGTTCGACTTCGACAAGCTGGAACACCGCTACCGCGAACTGGCCTTCCTGAACTCCGGCGTGCGCATTCTCCTGCGCGACAAGCGCCATGAGGAGGTCAAGGAACACGATCTCTATTACGAAGGCGGCATCGGCGCTTTCGTGAAGTACCTCGACCGCAACAAGCAGCCGCTCATGCCCGAACCGATCTCGATCGGCGCCGACAAGGACGGCATCGGCATGGAAGTGGCGCTTGAGTGGAACGATTCGTACTACGAAAACGTCCTGTGCTTCACCAACAACATCCCGCAGCGTGACGGCGGCACCCACCTTGCCGCGTTCCGCGCCGCACTGACGCGCACGCTCAACGGCTATGCCGAGCGTTCGGGCCTGCTCAAGAAGGAGAAGGTCTCGCTTTCAGGCGACGACATGCGCGAAGGGCTCACCGCGATCGTCTCGGTCAAGCTGCCCGACCCCAAGTTCTCGTCGCAGACCAAGGACAAGCTGGTCTCCTCCGAAGTGCGCCAGCCGCTCGAAGCGCTGATGGCGGACAAGATGAGCGACTGGCTGGAGGAAAACCCCGGCCATGCCAAGACCATCATCCTGAAGGTGATCGACGCCGCCGCCGCGCGTGAAGCCGCGCGCCGCGCCCGCGAATTGACCCGCCGCAAGGGCGCGATGGACATCGCCTCGCTGCCCGGCAAGCTGGCCGACTGCCAGGAACGCGATCCCAGCAAGTGCGAACTGTTCCTGGTCGAGGGTGACTCCGCAGGCGGCTCGGCCAAGTCCGGGCGTGACCGCAAGACGCAGGCGATCCTGCCGCTCAAGGGCAAGATCCTCAACGTCGAGCGCGCGCGGTTCGACCGCATCATCTCGTCGAAGGAAGTCGGCACGCTGATCCAGGCCATGGGCACGGGGATCCGCGACGACTTCAATCTTGAGAAGCTGCGCTACCACAAGATCGTCATCATGACCGACGCCGACGTCGACGGCGCCCACATCCGTACCCTGCTGCTGACGTTCTTCCACCGCCAGATGCCGGACATCATCCGCGCCGGGCACCTCTTCATCGCGCAGCCGCCGCTCTACAAAGTCGCCAAGGGCCGCAGCGAGGTCTACCTCAAGGACAACGCCGCGCTCGACCGCTATCTGGTCGAGGCGGGGACGGCCGGCCGCGTGCTCGAAACCTCGGGCGGCGCGCGCATGGGCCCCGACCTTGCCATCCTGGTCGAACACGCGATCCGCTTCCGCAACCTGATGGCCTTCGTGCCGCGCCGCTTCGATCCCACCATTATCGAGGCGCTGGCACTTTCCGGCGCGTTCGAGCCCGATCTCTCGCCCGCCGACCGCAACGCCGCGCTGGAACGCACGGCCAAGTGGCTCGATCGCGGCGATCTCGAGGCCCGCTGGTCCGCGCGCATGACCGAGGAAGGCAATCTGGAAATCGAGCGCCTGTGGCGCGGCGTCACCGATCACCACAAGATCGAAGGCGCGTTCCTGGCCAGTGCCGAGGCCCGCAAGCTTGCCCGCCTTTCGGCCGAGAATACCGACGTCTACGCCGGTGCCGCGCGCTTCACCCGCGCCAGCGCCGTGGTCGAGAGCGAAGCGACCGAGACCGAAGACGAAGCGGCCGCCACCCGTCCGGTGCTGGGCGCCGATGCGATCACCCGCCCGCTGCAATTGCTGGACGCGGTGCTCGCCGCGGGCCGCAAGGGCCTCTCGATCCAGCGCTACAAGGGCCTTGGCGAGATGAATGCCGATCAGCTCTGGGAAACCACGCTCGATCCGGAAAACCGCGCCCTGCTTCAGGTCAAGGTGGAAGACGCCGACGTCACCGACGAGATCTTCACCCGCCTGATGGGCGACGTGGTCGAACCGCGCCGCGAATTCATTCAGGAAAACGCTCTCAACGTCGCCAATCTCGACGTCTGAGCCATTGGCTCATACGGTTCCGCAACGCATCGATCGATGCGTTGCGGAACGGGCCTTGAAGGGTCAGTCCGTCTGCGCCCCGCCGTCCACTGCGGACGGGTCCATCCACATCACCTCCCAGACATAGCCGTCGGGATCTTCGACATGGCGGTTGTACATGAAGCCGAGGTCCTGCACCGGATCGGGATCGGCGGTGCCGCCTGCCGCCGCCGCGCGGTTCACGATTGAATCGACATCGTCCCGGCTCTCGGCGGACAGTGCGATCAGTGCCTGACTGCTCGTCCGCGCGTCGCCGATCGGGCGCTTGGTAAATCCGCCATAGTAGGCATGAGTCAGCAGCATGACGCCGATGGCGTCCGAAAACATCACGCAAACGGCATCTTCATTCGAGAACTGCGGATTCACCGTCCCGCCCAAAGCGACGTAGAAAGCCGAGGAGGCCGTCAGATCGCGCACGGGCAGGTTCACGAAGATCATCTTGGGCATGGTCCACACCTCCGCCTTTGAGGGAATGGTCCCGGCCGGGCCGGAACCGCGACATTTGCTAACATCGCGGCACGAAGCTGTCTCGGCATATCCATCGGGGATGGCCGCATTTTTCGCCGCCCCGCCTGCTGACAAGCGCGCGGCGGCCTCCTAGCATCGCTCCCCTGAAACGGGGGAAATCATGACGAAACTGGGTCGAAGCGCATTCGTTCTGGCGCTTCTGGGCGGAAACCCGCTGCTTGCCGCGGGCGCGCAGGCACGCGACATCGGCGAAACCGTGGCGAAGACACTGCCGCGCCTGCAATCGACGATGAACGGCAATGACTGCAACGGCGCGCTCAAGCTGGTTTCGCCGATCCTCGCCCGCAAGGACTTCACCACGCTCGAACCCAAGCAGCAGGCCCCGGTCCTGCTGGCGGCAGCGCTGTGCGAAGGCGACACCAACAAGCTGGAGCCGGCGCTGGTCCATGCCCGGATGCTCACCGCCCTGCCCGGCGCGCCCGACGTCGCCTGGCGCATTCGCTACGGCGTCGAGATCGACACCGGCCGCAACGAGGATGCCGTGACCACGCTGGAAGCGGTGATGAAGAAGCCTTCGGCGGCTGCGACGTTCGAGAACGAGTGGATTTTCGCGCTGGCCCGCAAGCTCGCCGCGACGCCCGACGATCCGGCCTATGGCCGCCTGACCGCACTGGTGAGCGCCGACGATTTCGCACCGGCACAGTATGAATTCGGCTTCGACGGAATGCGTCTGGCCCACGCCCGCCAGCTCGCCAAGGACGGCAAGCCGGACCAGGCCAAGGCGATGCTGGGCAAATTGCGCCTCGGCTCCGCCATGCGCGATGCCAGCCTCGATCCGGTGCTGCGCGGCCTGCTACCGGCCGACTTCAAGCTGAGCGATGCCTATCGGCACGAAGTTTCGGTGCTGGAGAAGATGAGCCTCGAGCGGCCCGGCCTTCTGGCCCTGCCGATCGATCTTGCCGCGACCCAGCGCGCGCTGGGGCAGGGCGACAAGGCGCTGGCCACGCTCGAAGCCGCGCGACCGGATGGCGCGCTGGCCAAGCAGTTCTCCGACCGCAAGGACCGGATCAACTGGTGGTGGGACGGCATGGCGCGGACTTACGAACAGCTCGGTCGCTACGACAAGGCGGTAGAGGCCTATCAAGCCGCCATCGCACTGGGCGAATACGGTAAGCCCAATTTCAGCCAGACGATCAACCTTGCCTATCTCCACATTCGGTTCGGCCATCCGCAGGACGCGATGACGGTGCTTGCGCCGTTTGCCGATCAGCCCGTCGCCATAGCCAGCCCTTACGGCATGATGGAATTCCACCTCGCGCATGGCTGCGCCGCGCAGGCACTGGGGCAGACCGACGCTGCGAATGCCGACCTCGCCTACGCCGAGGCCCATGCGAAAGATCATCCCGAAGCCTTCACAGACCTGCAACTCTGCCTGGGACGGATCGGCACGGCAGCGGCGGCGATGATTGCCCGGCTGAACGATCCCACGCTCCGCATCGATGCGCTTGCCCAGATCAGCGACTATCGTCCGCTTCCCGCCGGAACCCCGCCGGGGCCGTTCGATGCCGGAATGCAAGTGCTGCGCGGCCGCGCCGATGTGCAAGCGGCCATCGCGCGCGCCGGCGGCACCCGGCATTTCGACATCTATCCGTCGTCGCTCTAGCTGCGCTTGCGCCTACTCATGGGCGCGGCCATAATCCGCGCCCATGCGTATCCTTCTTGCTGCCGCGCTCCTTGCCGGCTCCGCTTCCGTCGCCATCTCGCCCGCAATGGCCCAAAATACCTCGAATTCCGGTCCCGCCCCGATCCTGACCACGCCCGAGGCGAAAGACGTCTGGACTCACGCCGAGCCGCAAATGGCGCGCGTCACCCATGTCGCGCTCGACCTCGATGTCGATTTCGCCACGAAGACGCTGTCCGGCAGCGCCGTGCTCGACATTCTTGCCACGCCCGGCGCCACCCAAGTCGTGCTCGACGTCAACGACATCGCCATTTCCGCCGTCACCGACATGGCGACAGGCAACCCGCTCAAGTGGACGGTCGGCCCCAAGGACGCGAAGAATGCGGACATCGGCTCCGCGCTGACGGTCGAACTCGCGGGCGCGAAGCAGGTCAGGATCACCTACCGCACCAAGCCCGGCGCGGCGGCGCTGCAATGGTTGCCGCCGGAAATGACGTTCGGCAAGAAGCAGCCGTTCCTGTTCAGCCAGGGCGAATCGATCCTCAACCGCTCGTGGATCCCGACGCAGGACAGCCCCGGCATCCGCCAGACCTGGGACGCCACCTTGCGCGTGCCGGGCAATCTGGTCGCGGTGATGAGCGCGGAAAAGCTCTCGGGCGACAAAGGCGAGGCGCTGCCCGACGGCCGCCGCCAGTTCCGCTTCCGCATGGACAAGCCGGTGCCGCCCTACCTGATCGCCTTTGCGGTGGGCGACCTGAAGTTCCGCTCGCTCGGCCCCCGCTCGGGCGTCTGGGCCGAGGCGCCGATGCTGGACAAGGCGGCGAAGGAATTCGTCGATGTCGAAAAGATGATCGACGCCGCCAGCAAGCTCTACGGTCCCTATCGCTGGGGCCGCTACGACATGCTCGTGCTGCCGCCCGCCTTCCCCTACGGCGGCATGGAAAACCCGATGCTGACCTTCCTGACGCCGACCATCGTCACGGGCGACCGCTCGAACACCGATGTCGTCGCGCATGAGCTGGCGCATTCGTGGTCGGGCAACCTCGTCACCAATGCCACATGGTCGGATTCGTGGCTGAACGAGGGCTTCACCACCTACTTCGAGAACCGCATCATGGAGGCGCTCTACGGCAAGGAGCAGGCCGCAACTTATGCCGATCTCGATTGGGACGTGATGCAGCGCGAGATCGCCGATGGCGGCGGCCAGACCGGCGCCGTCACGCGCCTGCACGGCGATCCCGGCGCGGGCGAGGTGGATTACACCAAAGGCTCCAACTTCCTGCGCATGATCGAATATACGGTCGGCCGCGAGAAGTGGGACGCCTATCTCACCTCCTACTTCGACCGTCACGCCTTCCAGCCGCAGACGACTGCCGGGTTCCTTGCGGACCTGCGCGAACGGCTGCTGAAGGACCAGCCGGAACTGGAACTGAAGCTCCAGCTCGACCGCTGGTCCTATGGCGCGGGCCTGCCCGACAATGCCGTGCGCGTTCACAGCGCGACGCTGGCCAAGATCGATACCAAGCTGGCCGCCTTCAACGGCGGTGGGCCTGCCAGTGCGGTGCAGCCCACGGGCTGGACCACGCAGGAATGGCTGCGCTTCCTCAACGGCATTGACCGCCAGCAGACGCCCGCGCGCCTGAAGGAACTGGATGAGACGCTGGGTCTCTCCGCATCGAGCAATGCCTATATCCAGTCCGCATGGTTCGAACTGGCCATCGCCAACCGCTATGATCCGGCAGTGCCCTATCTGCGCAGCTATCTCTCGCGGATCGGGCGCGGGCTGCTGGTCTATCCGCTCTACAAGGGGCTGATGAAGCAGGGCGACTGGGGCCAACCCAAGGCGCGGGACTTCTTCGCCGAGGCCAAGCCCACCTACCACCCCTCCACCGCCGCCGGGATCGAGCGTATCGTCGCCGGACAGGAGTAACCGCATGAGTCAGCGCTTCGGAAACGCCCCCGGCCCCGCCGAATTCGAGGCCCTCGCCCACGCCGCCTTCGCACGCATTCCCGAGCCGTTCGCGCAGCACCTCGACGGGATCACCGTCCACATCGAGGAGTTCGCGGACGAGGAAACGCTGCGGGCACTGGGGATCGAGGATCCCTGGGAACTGTCCGGCCTCTACCACGGCCGCCCGCTGGATGAGGAATCGGTGTGGGTTTCGGGCGAGTTTCGCCCGCGCATCACGCTCTACCGCCAGCCCCTGCTGGCGGAGTGGTGCGAGACCGATGTGTCGCTGGAAGACCTTGTCACGCATGTGGTGGTGCATGAGGTGGGGCACCACTTCGGCCTGTCGGACGACGATATGCACGCGTTGGAAGACGACGCGGATTAAGAAATCCTCCCCTGCAAGGGAAGGTGGCAGCGCGAAGCGCTGACGGAGGGGGGTAACCGGCCCAGTCACGCGCGACCGAGAGGCTGACACCCCTCCACCACCCTTCCTTCGACAAGCTCAGGATGAGCGGGGGGCGGTCCCCCTCCCCTTGCAGGGGAGGATCTGGCTATCAAAGACCAGCCTTTCACAACCAAACCCCGTCGCCCCCGCGGAGGCGGGGGCCCCGCTTCCTTCTCGCCACGCCCGCCAAGAACAAGCGGGATCCCCGCCTTCGCGGGGATGACGGGCAATGTTGAACGGAGGCGTGCCTAACTCGTGAACAGCGCCTTCCTGATCACCGCGTGCACCCCGCAATTCCCGTTCACGATCTGCGACACACCAAAGTCCACGCCCACCGACAGGAGCGAGATCGCCTCGTCCTCAGTCAATTGCTTGGCCGTCATCAGGAACCGCCGCGCCTTGCGGAAGGCATCGCGCATGGCCGCATCGATCGAGCTTTGCTTGTAGACCTCGCTCTGCGCATCCGGCCCCAGCTCCTTGAGGTAATCGGGGTGCGAGAAGCCCATGATGACCCACTCGGTCTCGGTCTCGATCAGCGGGTAATCGACGTCCTTCAACTGCTCCATCACGCCCGCGCCCTTGTGATGGACGATCTGGATCAGCCCGGTCATCGAACATTCGATGGCGGTGCCGCAAAGCTCGCTGTCCCCCTGCGAGGCATGGGGATCGCCCAGCGAGAGCAATGCGCCGGGCACTTGCACCGGCAGGAAGACGCGCGCGCCGGGGCCGGTGCGCCAGTTGTCGAGATTGCCGCCGAAGCTGGCAGGCGGCACGGAATCGACCAGCCCATTGTGGTTCGGCGCCACCGCAATCACGCCGAAATGCGGGCGGATCGGGATCTCGACGTTTTGCAGGATGTCGTAATTGCGCTCGATGGTCTCCGGATCGACCGGCACCCCCGGATAGTCGTAGCGCGAATGCGTCACGCCCGAAGGATCGACCTGCGGCGTCCAGCGATAGGAATAGACCGCGTGCGCCGTGGGCAGCCGCCCGCCCGCCGCTTCCACTTCGTAGATCGTCACGACCTCGCGGTTTTTCGGCTCGGTCAGCAGATCGTTGTAGTGGAAGCCCCAGTACGTCGCGGCGTTGGAGCCGAAGCTCTTGCCGGCAAAGCGCGAATTGCCGCTGGGGCGGGGTTTCAGGTCGAGGATGCGCACTTCGATGAGATCGCCCGGCATGGCGCCCTCGATGTGGATCGGCCCGGTGCAGATGTGCACGCCGAAGCCCTCACCCGGCCCGCGACCGAAGGCACTCGCATCCATCGGCCCCGCGCCGCGCCGCTCTACCGTCTTGCCGCAGTGGTCCCAATGATAGACGCTCTCCACCCCGGCATCGCCTTCGACCATGCGCTCGGGATCGTCGTTGGCGTGATGGGTCAGCGCCTCGATCGTCACGAAGTCACCCGAGCGCACGCGCAGCGCCGGTTTCAGGTCCTTGCTGAGATAGCCCCAGTGGATCGTCTCGGGCGTGGCGGGCAAGTGGTGATGGCGCGAGGTGCCGGTATCGCCCATGTAGGCGGGCACTTGCGGGCTGTCCTCGGCCGCCTGCTCGTCAAGCTGCTCATCGAGAACTTCCTCGACCTCGACCGCCTCTTCGACTTTGGCAATACGCTCCTTGCGGGTCGGACGACCGCGACGCAACAGTTCGACCGCAGCCTGCTCCTGCGGCGGGGCCTTGCGGTATTCGCGGGGGCTGATGCCATACTGCTCGCGAAAGGCGCGGCTGAACGAGGCGCTGTCGTTGAAGCCCCATTCGAACAGGATGTCCGAAATCGACTTCTGCACGTGGAGCGGGCTGCGAAGATCGAGCCGGCAGCGTTCGAGGCGGCGCACCTTCACATAGTGGCCGAAGCTGTCGTCGATCGATTCGAACAGCTTCTGGAGATAGCGGGGCGAGATGCCGTGCTCGGCAGCGACTTGCTGGTAGTTGAGATCGGGATCGGAAAGGCGGATCTCGATGGTCTGGAAGATGCGTTCCAGCAGCGCCGCGCGCATGCCCGCCGCGCCGCCCAGCGCCTTGGCCGGGGCATTGTCGAGCAAGGCGGTGACGAGGAATTCGGGAAAGGCCAGTTCCACCGGGCGGGCCTGATCGGTGGTGATGTCGGTCAGCGTATCCGCCAGCGAACGTAGCATGCCCGCGAAAATCCGCGCTGAGCCGCCGTCCGTGCCGATCTTGCGCGGCGGGCCGCTGATCGGGGTCTTCAAGCGCTGGCTGAGTTCGCTGTGCGGCACTTGCACGATCAGGCTGCGGTTATCGCCCGTGAAGGCCAGGTTCACCGGCGAATCGCCGCGCCCGCAGATGATATCCCCATCGGCAAGGCGCAGTTCCTGCCCGGCATCGCGCATGGTGGCGCTGCCGTCGAGGATCATCGCCAGCCAGTAGGTGGCGGGCTGGTCGCGGAAGTCGATAGTCCACGATTGGCCCGTGCCGGTGACGCGGATGAAGTCGATATGGGTGCTGGATCGGAAATGGATCAGCTCGCCATAGAGCGTCGCCTCATCCGCCTCGTCGAGCGTCAGCGACAGGCGTTTGAGCGCGAACCGCCAGGCGTCGCGGCGTTGTTCCTTGGGGTAGACATTCGTCGTGATGCGCAAGCGAGAACCACCCTGATAGACCGGTGGCACCCTTCCCGAACGGGCGTCCTTTAGTACTTTGGCAATTTCGTACTTTGGCGACCTTATGACGGAAGGTGTATCGAGCCTCCCGTCCCTCGGCAAGGGCGGCGTATACCTTAGTCGAAAGGCGTCTCGTTGCCGTAAACGCTGGTTCCCTCCTGCTCCACCGGGGCTTCGCCCCGGCCGCAGACGGCAAGCATCGTCAGGGCGTAGACCAGCGCGCTGGAGGCCATGTCTGCGCCGGTCGGCCGCCAGCGCGGCATGCCGGTGGTGACGGCGGGCACGCGGTGCATGTTGAACACGTTGTGATCGCGCCACATGCTGGAATAGACCGGGTGCGCGGGCTCCACCGCCGCGCCGCGCGCCAGCCGGGTGGCGGCATCGACCGCGCCGACCAGCGGGGCCACTTCGGACGGCCGCGCTTCGAAACCGTGGCGCACGACCACTGGCTCCACATCGAAAGCCTCCACATCCACGCCGCGCATGGCCTCCATGATGCCGTGATAGGCATCGGCGGCCTTCTGGCGCGGGTTCAGCGAGACGTCGATATAGAGCGCGCAGACCTCCGTCCCCGCGCCGAAATCGATCGGCATGCCGCCGCGTACCGAGGCGATCTGGACTTTGGGATGGATCGCGCCGCTGGCAGTCTCCATGATCGAATCGCGCTCGAACTTCAGGCCCCAGGCGTGGAGTGCATCGATAACCGGGCCAAGGCGGTAGATCGGGTTCGGGTGGCGGCGCGGATCGGTGGGCGCGTCGAGGATCGGCGAGAACACGCCCTGCCCGAAGATCCGCACGCGGTAGAGCGCATAGCCGCAGCCCTGCCATGTCAGGCCGAAGTCGGTCCCCTCGGCCGCGATCGCGTAATCGGGCGCGACGCCGCCATGGTGGAACAGGTAATGCGCGCCGATATCCTTGCCGTTCCAGCCGATGCCGGCGAATTCCTCGATCGGCTCCGGCCCGATCTCGCCCGGGCAGGCGGTGAGCCAGGTCTTGCCGGAAAGCCCGATGCCCGCCTTGCGCAGCGCCTTGGCGGCAATCAGGAAGCATGACATCGGCCCCCGATCGTTGCTGACCGGGTAGCCGCGCAGGCGCCCTTCCTCGTCCAGCCAGCACCGGGTCCATTCGGGATCGGCCAGGGTGGAATCGCGATAGCGGAACTTGTCATGCTCACGCATGCCGCTGGGGCTTTCGGTGTCGAGATGCGCGGTGAACAGCAGGTTCGCGCCGCGTCCGGTTCCGCCGTATTCGCCGATCACATTGGGTCGTTCGGGCGTGGCGCCAACCTTGCGCGGCTTGAAGCCTTCCTTGGCCATCCAGTCGTGGACGAATTCGGCCGCCGCCAGTTCCTCGCGCGAGCGGCTGGGGATGTTGCCCAGCGTCAGCGCCAGTTCGACCAGTTCGTCGGTATCGATGGCTGCGGCGATGGCGGCGCGTTCTTCCTCGCTGACAGCGTAAGGCGCCTTGGCGGGATCGGCGAAAGCGGGAACGGGATCGGGCATATCGGCCAAAGTCAGGCTCCGTTTGAAATCAGTGACCGGGGGCGAAGAGTGCTTCACCCTCCGCCTCGCGGCCATAACGCGGCAGCAGTGTGAGCAGCAGCGCGCCTGCCAGCAGCGCCGCGCCAACGCCGACCAGCGCCGGGCGATAGGAGTGGCGCGCGTCGAATACGAGGTCGAGCAGGATCGGCGTCGTTCCCTGCGCGGCGATCACCGCCGAATACATGGCGCCGATCACCGATCCGAAATGCCGCGTGCCGAAGTAGCGGGCGATGAAATAGGGCAACGCGCCGAACTGGCCGCCGAGGCCAATGCCCAGCAGCGCCCCGCCGACGATCAGCAGCGGCGTGCCCTGCGCGGTTTCCAGCAGCACGAGGCCAACCACCGCCATCAGGTACATCGGCACCGCCACGCGCGGGGTCTGGATCTTGTCCATGATGCGGCCCGTGGCGATCTGCCAGCCGGAAGTGACGAGCGCGAAGACGCTGACTACCGCCGTGCCGGTCGTTACCGAAAAGCCCCGGTCGGACAGGATCGGCACGACATGGCTGAAAACCGCCGTAGTGCCGCCCGCGCCCGCCGCCAGCGCGATCAGGATCAGCCAGAACATCGGCGTCTGCGCCGCTTCGCCCAAGGTCATGCCCTCGCGCTCGACCGCCGCTTCCCCGCCCGCGACGGCGGCACGGTCGCGCAGCAAGAGGACCAGCAGCGGCAGCGCGATCACCAGCATGAAGGCGCTGATGCCCAAATAGCCCGCGCGCCAGCCCCAGGTCTGCACCAGCACGGCGGCCAGCACCGGCAGCACGACCGAGCCGATCCCGCAACCGCCGCCCGCGCTGATCCCCAGCGCCGTGCCGCGATTCTCGTCGAACCAGTCGGCGATCACTTTCTGGAAGATCGGCGTACCCGCCATCGCCCCGAACACCGCGAGCACGGTGAAGGTCGCATAGAACTGCACGAGGCTGCCGCTGTTGAGCGCCAGCGCCGCGATCGAGAGCGAGAGGCCGAACACACCGATCAGCAACGTCTTGCGCGCTCCGGCCTTGTCCACGTAGCGGCCGATCAGCGGGTATGTGATCGCACCCACCAGCGCCAGAATGCCCAGCACGCCCGAAACGCTGGCGCGGCTCCAGCCGAACGCCTCGGTCAGCGGCACCAGAAACAGCCCGAAAACGGCATGGACGGCGGGCGTCACGCTCACCGAATTGCCCAGCGTGCAGGCGAACAGCACGCCCCCTTTCGAGCCTTTCAAAGCACCGGCCAAGCTCAAGCGCCCCAGGCCTTCAGGGCCGCATCGGTCGTGGTCAGCAGGACGCAGTTCTTCTCCATCGCCGAAAGCGAGCTTTCGTGCAGCCCCGGCTCGTAAGCCGCGCTGGCGTCGGAAACGAGGAACACGTCGTAATCGTGATGGAAGGCAGAGCGCGCCGTCTGGTCCACGCAGCAATCGGTGGAGAGGCCGCAGATCACCAGAGTCTGGATGCCGCGCGCGCGCAACTGGGCATCGAAATCGGTGCCGTGGAAGCTGTCGTAGAGCAGCTTGGCGATCTCGATATCGCCTTCCTCGGGGAAGATGCGGTAATAGTCCGCGCCGCCGTCCTCGACGCGGCAGATCGCCTCGCCCCCCGGCTGCCCGCGCCGGACCATCAGGGTCTTCAGCGCGCGCGAGTCGGTTTCGGGGCTGGTGACGACGCGCATCAGCGCCACTGTGGCCCCGACGCCGCGCGCCGCCGCCACCAGCTTCTCGCAATTGTCGATCGCCGCCTCAGCGGGCGAGAGATCGACCCCATAGCGGCCCAGCAGCCCCTGTGGCGCCGCGAAATCGACCTGAATGTCGACGACCACCAGCGCGGTCGTCTGCGGATCGATCATGCCCGCGAGGGCGGCGGCATCCACATGTGGCAGATCTTCGGCGCGCAGCGGCATCGGGTCAGCCCTCCACCGCGGCGGCAACCTTGTCGGGGAAGCGCTCGCGCAGGGCGGGCAGGATCTCCGCGCCGAAGACCGGGAGGCTCTTGATGTAATCGTCGAAGATCAGCATCAGCCCGTCGGTGCCGGAGGCTTCGAGCAAGTCGCCCACCTGATCGGTCACGCTCTTGGCGCTGCCGACGATCTGGGCCGACATGAACGAGCTGCGCGCCTTGCGGGTGAAGTCGTTTTCCTTGCCGATCTCTGCGTCCAGGAAGCCGTAAGCGCGCATCATGCCCGCCAGCGCCTCTTCGTCCAGCCCGGCGGCATAGTGCTGCGCGGTGGCCTTGGCGGCATCGTCGCTGTCGCCGATCACCAGCGTCATCATCGAATAAGTACGGATATTGCGGCCATATTCGGCGGCGATGGTCTTGGCGCGGTCGCTGTTCTTGGACAGCTCCGCCCCGGTGCCGCCCGAAAGGAAGATCGCGTCCATTTCCTCGGACGTCAGGCGCATACCGATCTCGGACGATCCGGCGCAGACGAGGAACGGGCGCTGTTCCGGCTTCGGCCAGGATTCGCAGTCGTCCAAGGTCACGTAATCGCCGTGCATGGTGACGGATTCGTCGCTCCACAGCGCCTTCACCGCGCGCACCCATTCGTAGGCGAGGTCATAGCGCTGATCGTGATTCACATGCTCGGGCCAGGCGCCCATCTGCGCGAACTCGCCCTTGTAGGAACCGGTCACGACGTTCAGGCCCGCACGGCCACCGCTCACCTGTTGCAGCGTCGCCATCATCTTGGCCGCCACCGCCGGGTTCTGCAGCAGCGTGTGCAGTGTGGTGACGATGCGCGTCTTCTTCGTCACTTCGGACAGCGCCGCCATCAGCACGATCGGATCGAGCGAGGAATCCCAATGCCTGGTCTCGCCGCCGTAGCCCCGGAACTTCGACATGGACATGATGAAGTCCATGCCCGCCTGCTCGGCCAGCAGCGCGCACTGGCGGTTGTAGGCGTAGGAGCCGTCCAGCTCCGGCTTGTTCTTCGATAGGATCCAGCCGCCGTTGGCGACTGGCAGGAACAGACCAAGGTCCTTGCCGCCGTTGTCGGAGGGAAGGCCAAAGGGTGTCAGCGGATGCGGGTTCATCTCAGTCCTCTGCAAATTCTTGTTCGGTGCTGTCCTGAGATCAGCCTAAGGCAACGCCCGCCCGGTTCTTGATCGGCGGCGCATGTTCTGTTGCCGCCCCCGACAGCAAATCCGCCACCGCCGCGCGCATTGGCATGGACGGCGCCGCGCCCTGCCCCAGGGTGCAGAGCGCCGCTGCCGCGCTGGCCCAGGGCAGCGCTTCGGCAAGGCTGCGCCCTTCGTCCAGCAGCGCCGCCAGCGCGCCGCAGAAACTGTCCCCCGCGCCCACGGTATCGACGGGGATCACCGGGACGGCGGGGACGTGGATGTCCCAGTCCTTCTTCACCGCCACCGATCCCCGCGCGCCCAGCGTGACGACCACCGCCTGATCGGCGTGCCGGATCAGACTGCGCGCCTCCCGCACCACGGCGGGCAGGGCGTCGACCGGCCCGCAGCAAGCGAAAGCAGCAAGTTCGGTCTGGTTCACCACCAGCACATCGACATGATCGAGCAGCACATCCGCCGCCTGCACCGCTGGGGCCGCATTGAGGATACGGATGCACGTCGAATTGCGGAACACCGGCAGCAGCGCGCCAACCGGCACTTCCAGTTGAGCCAGCAGCACGCCCTCGTTCACCGGCGCGGGAGACGTGAGCCGCGCATTCGCGCCGCTGACAACGACGATCTGGTTCTCCCCCTCGGCATCGACGGCGATATAGGCCGTGCCGGTCTCCACGCCCGGCAAGGCGATCACGCCGGAAACCGCGATCCCGTCGCGCGCCAGCCGGTCGCGCATCCAGCGCCCGGCATCGTCTTCGCCCACCGCGCCCACCATGCGCGTTTTCGCGCCCATACGCGCGGCGGCGACCGCCTGATTGGCACCCTTTCCGCCGGGCAATCGGGCCGTTGCCTTGGCCATGACAGTCTCGCCGGGCACAGGCAGGTGATCGAGCGAGGTGATGATATCAAGATTGATCGAACCGACGATGTGAACTGCCAAGACTGTCGCTCCGCTGAGGCCGAACCGCCCCCGAAAAGGGCTGCGTTTTGCAAGTGCAACATCGGGTGCAGCATGGCGCGTCGGGCGGGGTCAAGCGTGCGCAAGCGCTGTGCGTCCCCGCACAATAATTGCGGGTTCCAGCGCCAAGAGCCTTCGCGCGCGTGCGATCTACCTTTGGCGCACACTCTACGCCTTGGCCTTTCGGGAGACACGCGAATTATGACCACCTGGCTCATCACCGGCATCGGCGGAGGCCTTGGCCGCGCTCTTGCCGAAGCCGCGCTCGCACGCGGAGACACCGTCGTCGGCACTACCCGCAAGGACAGCGACCCTGAGTTCGAGGCGCTCGCCCCCGGCCGCGCCCATGCGCTTTCGGTCGATCTGACCGACGAAGCCTCGGTCAAGGCCGCTGTCGCCAAGGCGGAAGAGATCACCGGCGGCATCGACCGGCTGGTCAACAATGCCGGCTACGGGCTGATCGGCGCGATCGAGGAAGTCTCCATCGAAGAGGCCAAGGCGCTGTTCGACGTGAACCTCTTCGCCCCGCTGCGCATGCTGCGCGCGGTGCTGCCCTATATGCGCGCGCGGCGGGCGGGCCATGTCGTCAACATCACTTCGGTCAGCGGCCATGCGCCCTGGGCGGGCACCGCGCTTTACGGCGCCAGCAAGTATGCGATGGAGTGCGTGGGCCAGACTCTGGCGCAGGAAGTGGCGCCGATGAACATCCGCGTCACCAATGTCGCCCCCGGCGGCTTCCGCACCGGCTTTGCGGCGGCGGGCCTGAAGATCGCGGAAGCCGATATTGCCGACTACGAGGACGTCGCCCACTTCGCGCGCCGCAGCCTGACCGAAGGGGCGGGCAAGGAAAAGGGCGATCCCGCGCGCGGGGCTGCCGCGATCCTGACCGCGCTCGATGCCGCCGAACCGCCGTTGCACCTGTTCCTTGGCGAAGACGCACTGCATTATGCGGGCGATCAACTGGAATTCGTGGGCAAGCAGATGCGTGCGTGGGAAGCCCTGTCGCTCTCCACCGCCTTCGAACCGGCCTGATGCACAAGACCGTGCTGCCCGACTGGGCGGTGGCGCGGGGGCGGGGTTACAACGCCTTCCCCTCGCTCGATCCGCAGAGCACCGCGCTGGTGGTGATCGATATGCAGGCGGCGTTCGTGGGCGAGGACGAAGTCTTCGGCAATGCCCATGCCCGCGACGCCATCGCGCCCTGCAACGCCCTTGCCACGGCGATGCGACAGGCGGGCGGCACGGTGATCTGGATGCGCCAGACCACCAGCGACGTGCCGCCGCTAGCCATGCCGGACTGGCAGTACGATCGTTCGGATCCGTTCGTGGCGCGCGCGATTGCGGCGCTGCGACCGGAGGCAGCTTCGCATGACCTCGACCCGGCAATGGCTTGCGAGGCTGGGGATCTGGTGCTCGACAAGTACCGCTACAGTGCCTTTTCTTGCCCGGAGCAGGCGTTGGAAAAGGCACTGCGGGAACTTGGTACGGAGACGCTGGTGCTGACCGGCACGCTTACCAATGTCTGCGTGGAATCCACCGCGCGCGAAGCGAACATGCGCGGCTGGAAAGTGATCGTCGTCAGCGACGCCTGCGCGGCGGTGACCGATGAGGAACACAATGCCGCGCTGATGAACCTGCGGCTGAATTTCGCCGATGTGCGCGGTTCGGATGAGGTGTTGAAGATGCTCTCAGCGGAAGCCCCGGCTTAGTCCGGCTAGCTTCAACCCAACCCCCTCACCAAAACACCCCGTCGCCCCCGCGAAGGCGGGGGCCCCGCTGCCTTGCGCCACACGCCAAGAAAAGCGGGGTCCCCGCCTTCGCGGGGGCGACGGGGGTTTGTTTCATGGGGGCGTGTTGAATCGGACCAAGCAGAGGGCTGTCATGCGCGCCGCCATCGCCACCCTCTCGTCATTGCGAGCGCAGCGAAGCAATCCAGAGCAGCGTAAACCGCCCCTGGATTGCTTCGCTGCGCTCGCAATGACGAAGGTTGGGTTAGGGCGTGTGGCTTTGAGCCCAGCCCCAGCCCCAGCCTCCAACCCTCAACTCATCAAACGCGGCACCGAGATCGAGAACACATCGAAATGCGCATCGGGATGCTCGGCCTGCCCGTCGCGCGGAGCCTGACGCACCTGTACGACGCCGTTCTTGCCGAACCCGTCCACCACCGGCCGCCCCGCGTCACGGCTCAGCCACAACCGCAGCAAGTGCCGCTTGCGCTGCGGCTCGGGCCAGTCCCAGAACGTGGTGCGGGCATGAAGCGCGGCGTAGTTGGAAAGCCACTGGATGTCGCCGGGGCGGAAATCCATCTCGATCGCCATGCCCTCTTCGTACGTGATCGTATCGAAGAGTTCGAGCACCTCGATCTGCTCGGGGCTCAGCTTGGGCACGCCCTCATATTCCTGCGCGGTGAGGATGTAGAGCGAGCCCGCGTACATCGAGAACACCCCGTCAACGAGGCTGACGATCGGCGAGGTATAAGTATCCGCCGGCGCATTATGATCCTGCCGGCGCCAGTCCCAGTGGAACGGCTCCAGCAGCAGCGGCGCCAGATCCGGGCGGCGGCGCAGGATCTCGTTGTAGATCTCCGCGCCCGAAACGAGGCAGGAAAGCCCGCCCTCCTTGGCCGGACGCAGGCACATGAGCGCCACGATGTCCGAACTGTCCGAGTGATAGACCAGCTTGTCGCGCACCTTGGAGGAGAGCGCGGTGGGATCGTCCATGGTCTTGTCGCTGGTGGCGTAGACGTGATCGATCAGGTCGCCCATCTCGTTCTGGCGGATCGGATCGCCCATGTGCAGGCCGAGCACGTAGTAGATCGCGTTCGACAGCGCGTCCGAATAGAGCTGCGTGCGCAGGCCGCGCACCAGCACGAAGCCACGCCCGTAATCGACATCCTCGCCCCACGACTTCACCGCGTCGGCGCAGGCGACCAACGGATATTCCTCGGCCGTGACCGTACGCAGATCCGGGTTTTCAGCCAGAAAGCGGGTGCCGAGCACTTCCAGTTCGGCAACTTGCGCGTCGGACAGCATGTAGATCCACTCGTCGCTCCCGGCGAGCCGATCCCCGCGCCAGGCGGCAGCGGTGGTGACGGGCGGGACAACCTCGCCCGCGTTGGGAGCAGAGGTGGTGGCGGAGCTGGCCATGCTTTCAGGTCCTTCGTTGAACGGCATCGGGTACAGGCCCGTTCTAGGTCCTCAACCCGCCCGCGACTTGTCGCGCCATGTCCGAAAGCTTTTCGGTCCGCGAACCGGGGCGACCGGCCGCACCGAAATTTTCTTTCGGTTCAGTGCCTCGAAGAAACAAGCGCACTTGCCCGCCCCGGCCTCACCGCCGTAGACTGCCGCTCCGATAGAGGAGCATGCCCATGAAGCGGATACCCCTTCTTTCCTGTGCTGCGCTGGCGACGGTTCTGGTTCTTGGCGGTTGCCAGACTTCTTCCTCCTCCAACACGACGGCTCCCCCGCCCGCCGCCGCGACGACCGCAGGGCTGGCTTCGACCAAGTGGCAACTCGTCGGCTTCCAGTCGATGGACGACGCGCAGGGCACCACGAAGCCGGGCGAAGGGCGCCTCTATACACTCGAATTCGGCGCCGACGGCGCGCTCGCCATGCAGCTTGACTGCAATCGCGGCCGCACCAGCTGGACCACCCGCGACAGCGGGCCGGAGGGCGGAACGCTGGTGATCGGCCCGATCGCCACCACCCGCGCCATGTGCGAGCAGCCCGATATCGGGCAGATGATGTCCGCGCGCCTGTCCGAAGTCGCCAGTTATACGCTGCGGAACGGGCATCTTTTCCTTGCGCTCAAGATGGATAGCGGCATCTTCGAATTCGCCCCGCTCCAACCCTGAGGCGGAGCATTCCGGGGGAACGACTTGAACTTGTACACGCCGACGAGGGCAGACCGGTGATGGCGCATCGCGGCCCTTGGCGATATGGCGCGCTGGTATTGCTCGCGCTGATCGCGGTGCTGACTGCCGGCGTTTCGGGAGGCCCCGCGCGGGCGGCGATGCGCCCGCTGGCGCTTCCCTTTCAGGCCGCCAGCCCCTCTCCCACGGCGTCACCTGAACCTGCCGGCTCTCCCACCCCCGCTCCGGCGGCGCTCCCGGCCGACCACCCGCCGCTCGTCGATCCCGAAACGCTGGCCAACTTCAACGCCGCCGCCGCCGAGGCGGAAGTCGCGCTGGGCAAGCCGCTGGGGCACTACGACTACGAGGAGGTTCACCGGCTCGGCAAACTGCGCGACCGCCTCGCGGCCGACCGGGACCGCGCCCGGCAGATCGCCGACGCCAGCAATCTCGACGCGCGCATCATCCAGGCCCAGATCACCGCGCTCGGCGCGGCCCCGGCCGAGGGCAAGACCGAACCGACCGCCATCACCGCACGCCGCAAGGAACTGGACGGCCAGCTCTCGGTCAAGCTTGCCCCGGTGCTCGATGCCCGCGAGGCGCAGGCGCGCGCCGCGACGCTGGTCTCCGAACTCGATGAGCGGATCGCCACGATGGAGCGGGACCGACGGCGCGAACGCACCCAGTCGATCCTCGATCCGCGCCTGTGGGTCGATGTTGCGGGCGACGTGCGCAAAGGGATCGACATCGCCGCGCGTGAGGGCGCGAAAGGCATCGCCCAGGATACGCCGGGCCACTTCGCGATGCGGCTGCTGGCAGTGGCGGGGCTGGTGCTGCTGGGGCCGTTTGCCTCGATCCGGCTGCTGCGCATCTTCCGCCTCCGCTTCGCGCAAAGGCAGCACGCCACGCAGCAGGCAACGCGGCGGCTGATCCTGATCGTGTTCGAGGACGTGATCGCCGCCATCGTCCTGTTCTTCGCCATCGGCTGCTCGGTCGTGGCCTTTGCCGTGCTCATGCGGCCGTTCGTGGATGACGAGACGCTGGCCGCGCTCAGCGTGCTGTTGCTGCTGGCCGCGCTGGTGGTGGCGATTGCGCAGTGGCTGGCGAAAAGCACGCTGCAATCGCCGTTCCAAGAGTTGCGACTGGTCCGCCTGCGCCCCGAACTGGTAGACCGGGCGGTGGGCACGGTCCGGCTGCTCGGCATTGTCCTTGCCCTTGAAGTGATAATCGAGGGGATCGAGGACCACGGCTTCTTCGCGATCACCGTGATCGAATTTCTCTCCGCGCTCCTGCTGATCTGCGGCGGCGCGCTGGTCTGGCGGTTCGCCCTCCTGATCGACAAGGGACGCGACCGGGAGCCTGACGACGAAGGCCAGGGCCACGAGGCGCGCGTCCATCACACCGGCCCCCGCCGCCCGATGGGCGACCCACTCGACTTCACCGCGCCGCTGGGCAAGATCCTGATGCTGCTGGCCGCCGGTTGCGCGCTGGCGGCGGTCATCGGCTACATCGTGCTCGCGCGCGAGATCTTCTCCGATCTCGTGGTCTCGGTGGCGATCATCGCCATTGCCATCTTCCTCCACCGGCTGGTCTCGCTGATCGTCGGCCTGCTCGCGGAAGGCGGGCTCAGGCACTACCGCGCCAGCATCCACTTCGTGCCGATGCTGGCGGGCATCGCGCTGACCATCTCGGTCCTGCCGCTGCTGGCGATCACCTGGGGCTACAACAGCCGCGAGATCGGCGACGCCCTCGTCACGCTGCGTACCGGCGTGACCTTCGGCAACGTCAATGTCTCGGCCGGAGACATCCTGACATTCGCCGCCGTCTTCTTCGGCGGCTACATCGCCACGCGCTGGATCCAGCGCATCGTCAACCTCACGATCCTGCCGCAGTTCGAGATCGACCGCGGCTCACAGGCCTCGATCGTGACGATCATCGGCTATGTCGGCGTGGTCGCGGCGGCGGCCATTGCGGTGGCCAGCACCGGGCTGGACCTCACCAGCCTGGCCTTCATTGCCACCGCGCTTTCGGTCGGCCTCGGCTTCGGCCTGCAATCGACGGTCGAGAACTTCACCAGCGGCGTGATCCTGCTGGTCGAGCGCCCGATCCGCGAGGGCGACTGGATCGAGGTGGGGACCTATTCGGGCATCGTGCGCAAGGTCTCCGTCCGCTCGACGCATCTTGAAAGCTTCGACCGGCACCAGATCATCATCCCGAACTCGCAGCTCATCACCGGCAGCGTGAAGAACCTCAGCCTTGGCGAGCGGCTAGCGCGCGTGGTGGTGCCGATCAACGTGGCTTACGGGTCGGATCTGGAAAAGGTGCGCCGCGTGCTGATCGAGATCGCCAAGGCGCAGGAGGGCGTGCTGATCTATCCCGAGCCGAGCGTCACGCTCGACGCCTTTGCCGAAAACGCGATGCAGATGCGGCTGCTGGTCTTCGTGCGTGACGCCACCGACGGTTCGGGCACGGCATCGACGATCCGCTTCGACATCGCCCGCCGGTTCGCGGAAGAGGGGATCGAGATCCCGTTCCCGCAGATGGACGTGCACGTCCATGGGGAGCTTCGTCCCGGCGAGATTCCCCAAAACCAACCGGTGCCGGAAGAAGCTCCCAAAACCGACGACTGAAGAAATCAGTCGCCCGCCACGATCATCCCGTCGATCCGCAGCGTCGGCACGTTGATCGCGCGATCCTGCACAAGGTCGTTGGCGGGAATGAGCGCCGCGAACATGGCGAGCAGGTTGCCCGCCACGGTGAATTCGGCAACCGGGCCCGCGATCTCGCCATTGACGATCCGGAAGCCCGAAGCGCCCCGGCTGTAATCGCCGGTCACGCCGTTGACGCCCTGCCCGATCAACTCGGTCACATAGACCCCGTCGCGAATGTCGGCCATGAGTTCGGCGGGCGAGAGCGTGCCGGGCAGCATGTCGAGATTGCCGACCGAAACGCCCGGCGCCCCGTTGCCGCCCCGCGCCGCGTGGCCGGTGGGCTCAAGGCCAAGCTGGCGGGCAGAGGCGCTTTCCAGCAGCCAGCCGGTCAGGCGCCCATCCTCGACAAGATTACGCGCACAGGTGGCAAGACCCTCGCCGTCGAAGGGCCGCGAACGCAGCCCGCGCCGCCGCAGCGGATCCTCGGCAATGGTCACGCCGGAGGCGAAGATCGCCTCGCCCAGCCGGTCAAGCAGGAAGCTGGAGCGGCGGGCAATCGCACTGCCGGACATCGCACCGATCAGATGGCCGACCAGCGTGCCGCCGACGCGCGGGTCCAGCACCACCGGCATCGGCCCGCTGTGCAGCTTCCCCGGCGCAAGCCGCGCCACCGCGCGTTCGCCGGCAACGGTGCCGATCGAAGCCGGTCCCGGCAGGTCGGACAAGTGATGCGCCGCGCGCCAGTCGCTGTCGCGCTGCTTGCCCGCGCCCTCCCCGGCGACGACCGAGACGCTGACCGAGTGGCTGGTAGAGGCATAGGCCCCGCCGAAACCATGGCTGGTGGCCAGCGCGATCACGCCGCCGCCCGAGCTGGCGGTGGCGCCGTCCGAATTGGTGACCCCGGTCACGGCGCGGGCGGCCTCCTCGGCCTCCTCTGCCATGGCGCGCAAGTCCTGCGGGCCGGGTTCGTGCCTGTCGACAAGGTCAAGGTCCGGCCAGGGCGCGGACGACAGCCGGTCCGACGGCGCCAGCCCGGCATAGGCATCCTCGGGCGCGCTGCGCGCCATTGCCAGCGCGCGCGTCGCCAGTTCGTCCAGCGCTTGCGGCGAAAGATCGCTCGATCCGATGCTGGCCGAGCGGCGGCCGACGAACAGCCGCAGCGAGATATGCTCGCTCTCCGACCGCTCGACATCTTCCAGCTTGCCGAGGCGAACCTGAATCCCCTCCGACGAACTGGCGCCATAGGCCGCATCGGCGGCATCGGCACCGGCACGGCGTGCGCGCTCGACAAGCGCCTGCGCGCGGTCGAGCGCTTCATCGGGGGTGAGCATTCTGCGTCGATCTCCACTGCCACGACGCGCCGATGGGCGCGCGGGTGCGGGCAGAACTAGGCGTCTCTATCGGGAAGGGCAATCAGGCTGGCCGGAGGCCAGTCAGCGCGCCAGAACCAGCGCCAGTCCCTTGAACACCGCGGTCAGCGCGAAAGGCAGGCCGATTGCCAGCGCCCAGAGCCGGATGAGATCGCGCCGATACCACGGCTGAAGCCCCGGATCGCGGGCCTGTTCGTCGGTCAACCGGTTCCAGCGGGCCTCGAAACGGCGGCAAGCGGGAATGATCGCGATGACAAGGATGACCAGCGCCAGATAGGGCAGCAGCGATTCGCCGCCCGCTTTCAGCGCGCCGATGGTCACGAAAATCTGGAGCGCGGTATAGACCAGCAGGGCATAGGCGATGTGATCGCTCATCTTGCGCCGCCAATCGAGCTGCTTTTTCAAGCTCGCATGGCTGATGTCAGGCCGGATATCGGGCGGCGTGAGGTGGACGTCCGGCTTTCCGAGTTCGGCATCGCGGCCGAATCTGTCGGATATGTCCTGTCTGCCGGTCTTGGCCATCAAAGCCCAACCTTTCTGTTTCGAGTGCGACCTTTATATGTCTCTCCCACGATCACTAGATCACGCCGGGACCGGATTGGCAAGCGCATGCCCCCGAAGGCGAAATATTCTTTCCCAGCGTTAAGGAGGGCCGAATGCACCAATCGTTCGACGACCCGCGTTGGCGGTGTCCTGAGGGTTAATAGGTAGCCTTCGTCCCAACCTTCGCCCGCCCCGGCATGCGAAGATCCCCCCGGCGAGAAATGGCCGCTTGCGGTGCGCGGATGGGCTGCGTAAACGGCGGTGAAGATGACCGAAACGAGCGAACGCATGCAGGAAACCTCGGCCCCCGCGGTAAGCGTGGCGCAGAATGGTGGGCTCGAGGTCATCTCGATCGCCAAGAGCTATGACAAGCGCGCGGTTCTGAGCGATATCTCGCTTTCCGTCGCCAAGGGCGAAGTGCTCGGCCTGCTGGGCCCCAACGGCGCCGGCAAGACCACCTGCTTCTATTCGATCATGGGCCTGGTGCGCCCCGACTCGGGCCGTATCCTGATGGACGGCGTCGATGTCACGCGCCTGCCGATGTATCGCCGCGCGATCCTCGGCCTCGGCTACCTGCCGCAGGAAACTTCGATCTTCCGCGGCATGACGGTGGAGCAGAACATCAGCGCGGTGCTCGAACTCAACGAGCCCGACCGCGATGTGCGCGCGTCCGAGCTGGAGCGCCTGCTGGACGAATTCGGCCTCGCCCGCCTGCGGTCTAGCGCGGCCATGGCGCTTTCGGGCGGCGAACGCCGCCGCTGCGAGATTGCCCGCGCGCTGGCGGCCAAGCCCTCTATCATGCTGCTGGACGAACCGTTCGCCGGTATCGACCCGCTGTCCATCGCCGACATCCGCGAACTCGTGCGCGATCTCAAGAATCGCGGCATCGGCGTGCTGATTACCGACCACAACGTGCGCGAGACGCTCGACATCGTTGACCGCGCCTGCATCATCTACGGCGGCCAGGTGCTGTTCGCGGGCAGTCCCGAGGCGCTTGTCGCCGACGAGAACGTGCGCCGCCTCTACCTGGGTGAAGGCTTCACGCTGTGAGGGGGGCTCACGGCGTGAAGGGGGTGGCAGGAATGAGGCAGCCCCCCTCGGGAGCCTGAGCCATGGCGCTGGGGCCGAGGCTGGATCTTCGGCAAAGCCAGTCGCTGGTCATGACGCCGCAGCTCCAGCAGGCGATCAAGCTGCTGGCCCTGTCCAATCTCGAAATCGAAAGCTTCATCGGCGATGCGCTGGAAGCCAATCCGCTGCTCGACATCGGCAGCACCGGCGAAAGCGACGCGCCGTGGGGCGAGCAGCATGATCCCTCGGCCGACACGCGCCGGACCACGCTGGAAGATTCCCCGGTAGACCGGCTGATCGGCGAAGGCCGCGCGCAGGACGACCGCCCGCTCGACATCGACATCCCGGCCGGGGAGCGTGAGCGCGACACCGGGGACGGCAGCGAGCGCGGCGCCGGCGAAAGCGCCCCGCGTGAACGCGGCGACAGCGACTGGAGCAGCGAACAGCGCCTCGGCGGCGGCGAAGACGGCCCCGGGATCGACGACCACGGCAACGGCGCGGCCTCGCTTGTCGAGCACCTGAGCGCGCAGCTCGGCCCCGCCTCCGCCGACCCGGTGCTGACCGCCGTGGCGCGCTACCTGATCGGCCTGCTGGACGAGGCGGGCTACCTGCCGGTGCCGCTCTCCGAAGTCGCGCAGGACCTTGGCATCGACATCGCGGCGGCAGAGGCTGCGCTGGCCCTGCTCCAGTCGCTCGACCCCACCGGCGTCGGGGCGCGCACGCTGGCCGAATGCATCGCGCTGCAGGCGAAGGAAGCGGACCGCTACGACCCCTGCATGGCGAAGCTGATCGACAATCTGGACCTTGTCGCGCGCGGGGACCTGCCGCGCCTCAAGCGGATCTGCGCCGCCGACGACGAGGACATGGCCGATATGCTGGGCGAACTGCGCGGCTATGACCCCAAGCCGGGCCTGCGCTTCGGCGGCGAACCCGGCGCTGCGGTGGTGCCCGATATCCTCGTGACCCCGGCCAAGCCGGTCAAGAACGAGCAGCCGGGCTGGGACATCGCGCTGAACGAGGCGACGCTGCCGCGCCTGATCGTCAATCGCGGCTATTTCGTGGAGCTGCGGCGCGGCTGCACCGACAAGGCCTCGCGCAACTGGCTGTCGGAGAAGCTCACCGATGCCAACTGGCTGATCAAGGCGCTGGACCAGCGGCAGAAGACCATCCTCAAGGTCGCCGCCGAACTGGTGCGCCAGCAGGACGGCTTCTTCCGCCACGGCGTCTCGCACCTCAAGCCGCTGACGCTGCGCACGGTGGCAGAGGCCATCGGCATGCACGAATCGACCGTCAGCCGCGTCACCTCCAACAAGTACGTCAATTGCCCGCGCGGGACGTTCGAGCTGAAGTATTTCTTCACCTCGGGCGTGGCGGCGACGGGCGGCGAAGGCGGCGCTTCGGCAGAGGCGGTGAAAGCCGCGATCCGCCAGCTCATCGATGCCGAGGATGCCAAGGCGATCCTGTCCGACGACACGCTGGTAGACCTGCTGAAAGACAAGGGCTTCGAACTCGCGCGGCGCACCGTAGCCAAGTATCGCGAAGCCATCGGCCTGGGCAGTTCAGTACAGCGGCGCCGTCAAAAGGCGATTGCTGCGGCGCGGTAAGTGATAAGCAGGCAGATAGTCAGCAAGTACAGTTAAATGCTTGTTTTGCTTAGTATTATTTTATTTGAATAGATAGGATTCGTGGTAGCTTCCAGCCATGAAGTGCACCGGGCTTGCGGCGGGCTGCAAGAATACGGGCACGCATGGAGAGAATGCCGATGTCCTATGCCGACCGGAATTCCAATCCCAACCAGAAGATCCTGACCGGCGGGATCGTCGCACTGATCCAGGGCGGCGTTGCGCTGGCCCTGATCAACGGCTTTGCCGTCACCATATTCAGAACCGACCCGCCGCCGCATCTCCAGGGCCGGCAGATCCAGCTCGAACCGCTGCCGAAGCCCACCGAGACGCCCAGCCCCAAGCACGATACGCCCCGGCTCTCCGATCCGGTCATTACCGCCCCGATCCCGCAAGTGGCGATCCCGACGGCAAAGGATTTCCCGGTCCCCACCCAGACCGAAACGCTGCCGATCTCCACCGGCACGCCCGACGGCATCCGCATCGACCCGGCGCCCACGGCCACGCCCTCCCCGCGTTTCCAGCCGCGCGGCGCGCTGCCCCGCAACGACACCTCGGGCTGGGTCACCACGCTGGACTACCCCACTGCCGACTTGCGCGCCGAGCATCAGGGCACGGTGCGCTTCCAGCTCGACGTCGATGCCCGCGGGCGCGTCAGCCAGTGCAGCATCGTGAGTTCCAGCGGCTATTCCGGCCTTGACGAGGCCACCTGCAAGTTCGTGAGCCGGCGCGCCCGTTTCGAGGCCGCCAGCAATGCCGACGGCGAGGCGGTCGCCGGTACGTACATGGGGACGATCCGCTGGATCATCCCGCGGGACTGACCCGCATACCCCTTGGGCCAGCCCGCCCGGAGCGGCACGTATCCGCACTACGTGTGCCGCTCCGGCACGTTTTGGGTCCTGTCCCCTAGGGCCGGGCGCTTCCCCGTACCCGGCCCGTGGTTCCGCCCTCGCGGTGTTTTACCCCTCACCGCGGGGGCGGGCCTCCCGACCCGATGGCCCCCGATCTTTTGGTGCACGCAT
This sequence comes from Novosphingobium sp. BL-S-33, assembly GCF_056857025.1. NCBI lineage: Bacteria > Pseudomonadati > Pseudomonadota > Alphaproteobacteria > Sphingomonadales > Sphingomonadaceae > Novosphingobium > Novosphingobium sp. BL-S-33. Next base: position 503,829 of record NZ_CM166474.1, read on the forward strand.
AGTCCCGGATACTCCCGTTCGGCCTTTGCCAACCCTGCCGCCCTAGGTCTCGCATAAGCACAAGCGGCGGGGCGGACCGGCGATGATTCCCAGAACATTCCACTTCATCTGGGTCGGCGACGAAAGCCGCCGGCCCGACAACTGCATAGAGACCTGGCGCGCCGCCCATCCGGACTGGACCTTCCGCCTCTGGGGCAATGCCGAACTGGACGGGCACGACTGGATCAATGCCCGCCACATCGCCGAGATGCGGCAGCAGGAATGGAACGGCGTGGCCGACATGATGCGCTGGGAAATCCTGCTCGCGCACGGCGGCATCGTCTTCGACGCCGATTCCGTCTGCACCCGCCCGCTCGACCCCGCGCTGCTCGACTGCGAGGCCTTTGCCTGCTGGGAAAACGAGATCGTCCGCCCCGGCCTGATCGCGGCGGGCTATTTCGGCTGCGAGGCGGGAAATCCGTTCGTGAGGCAGATCGTCGAGGACATCGCCGCCTCTCCCTCGGTGGTGGGCGAAATGGCGTGGAAGACGGTGGGCCCCCAGCGCCTGACCGAGTGCTACCGCAAGTTCGCCTATACCCCCTTGCGTATCTACCCCAGCCACTACTTCATCCCGCGCCACTTCACCGGGGTAACGTACGAGGGCAGCGACCCGGTCTACGCCCACCAGCTCTGGGGCTCGACCAGCCAGTCCTACGACCGGATCCACAAGGTCGATGTCGGGGCAATGACGGCGCCGGTTGTGCCGCCAGCCGAGCCCGAGCCCGCCGACACCTCCCCGCTGGAAAAGATCCACGCGCCCTATTTCCTCCAGCGCGTGCCGGTCAGTTCCGAACTCGCCGCGCTCGGCCGGATGGAGGTCTTCGCCAGCCTGCTGGCGGGGCAGCGCGTGCTCCACGTCGGCTGCGCGGACTGGCCGATCACCGACCCGCGCACCTCGCTCCACGTCCGGCTGGAGGCACACTGCGCCCACCTCGACGGCGTCGATCCGCATGGCGAGGCGCTCGAACAACTGCGCCCTTACGTGACCGGCGATCTGTTCACCGATCTGGCCCAGGCGACCGGCCGCTACGACGTGGTTCTGGTGCCCGAAGTGATGGAGCACGTGCCCGATGTCGCCGGTTTCCTCGCGCAGATCGAGGCAGTGGATGCCGCGCTGTTCCTCATCACCGTGCCCGACGCCTTCCAGTGCCGCGCCCGCCACTTCGACTATCAGGCCGAGACCGGGACCTTCCTCGAAGGCGTCCACCCGGACCACAACGTCTGGTACACGCCCTACACGTTCGCCAACACGCTGCGGAAATACAGCGGGCTGGAACTGCAACGGATGTGGTTCTTCAACGGCATCTCGCTGCTGGCGCTGCTGAGCAAGCCGGCCATGGCGCAGGCGGCATAGAGAGATTCGCGCAGAGACGCAGAGATATCGCGCCGCGCCGCATCCTCGCCTGTTCATTCAGCGATGCGGCCATCGCAGCCTTGGAGCGGAACGGCCCAACCGGGAGAGCAGCTAACCGCCTTCCCGCCCCCTCCCGAACACACCGCTCATCCTGAGCCGGTCGAAGGATGCGACCAACAGCGCCCCGCCCGCCCGGGGCTTCGACAAGCTCAGCCTGAGCGGGATTGAAACGACGGTAGAAACGAGTGGAGAGCGCCGGTCAGCATTCAGGTTCGCAGGCTCGGCTTGCAGGCAAAGCGGCCTGACAGGCCGGATGCCGTCATACGCAATGCCTCTCATGATAGAATGCCCGGAATCTGAGGGTATTTTCCGATTCAATGATGCTGGCAAAGCCTGAATGCTCCTCTCGTGTCGCGGAGTGCAGCATGCTTGTAACGGCTCAGAATTTTCGTCGCATGGAAGGAAGTATGCGCTTCGCAACGGCCTTCAAATTGACGTTGTTCGCGATTTTGATCGTCGCATTCGGCGGGCCCGAAAGGGCAAAGGCGGAGGAAGCTGTGATTGCCATCGATGTCCTGCTTCAGCCCGATGAAATCATGCTGGACCACGCTTCCGAATGGAATCGGCGTATGCGCGAGCAAAGCCCGGACGGCTTCGAACTCGATGCGGAACATGCGCCGCACGTGACCGTAATCCAGCGCTACATCGCGGCAAAGGATCTCGATGCGGTGCTGGCGGCCGTTGCGCACATCAGAAAGAAATTCGATGTCAGCAAGCTACGCTTGAACGCGAGCGGTCTCTATCACATCCCATCCGGGCAGATCGGATTGGCAGGCATTGTCATTACGCCATCGGACCAGTTGATGGCGTTGCAAAAGGCGCTGATCGATGCCTTGGCCCCCTTTGCCCGCACCGGAGGCGGCCAGTCAGCTTTTGTGCCCGATGCCAGCGGCGCACCTTTCCAGACGCTTCTCCTCAAGTACGTCGATACCTTCGTTCCGGCTCAGAGCGGAAAAAACTATAACCCGCACGTAACGGTCGGGATCGCGCCATTGCCTTGGCTCAATACCATCGAAAAGCAGCCGTTTGAATCGTTCACCTTCGGTGTGCGTGGACTTGCCGTCTACCAGCTGGGGAATTTCGGGACCGCCGCCAAACGGCTCGACACCGACGAAAAGCACTGAAGGTTTCGCGCAGCGTTAAGGACGGGCCGGTTTCGAGAGCCGGGATTGCAGGATAGCTGCCCCACTTCCGCCCACACCGCTCATCCTGAGCCTGTCGAAGGATGCGACCAACAGCGCCACGCCCGCCGGGGCTTCGACAAGCTCAGCCTGAGCGGGATCGAAAACACGTTTGAAATGTGTGAAGGGCGCCGGTCAGCTTAGTCCACACGCAGATCGGGCCTTACGAGTGTGGACAGCTCTATCGAATGGCTGATCGGGCTAATATGGTTATTTTCTGAACATTGGCTCTTGGTCGATCATCATAGAGTCAACGGCGGACATAGCTATTGGACGCAAATGGATCGAAGGTAGCGGATCACGTAAGAGTCGATGTCCGTCACTCTTCTTTCAAGACCATCCACTTCGGCACATCGCAAGTCGTACGCAGCGAACTGCGCGATCTGTTTGACGCGTTTGTCGGTGGCATGCTCATTCAGCATGATCCATGAACGTCGTGGCTGTTGTTTGCCGGAAACTGGCCCGCCAATGAGTGCGCCTCGCCCATGCACTGCTAAGACCTCGAAGCCATCGGGCAGCCGTTGCACGGCCGTTCCATTTGACGAGCTCGATCGATCGCTGAACTCAACCTTTTGTAAGTCGGCCCAAGCAGGCTTGTCGGCCAATTCTCCACCACAACCGGTGCATGCAACCAAGCATATTAAGGCGAATCGAGCTTTCATCTGCATTTAGCGGCATTACGCGGCGCTACCGAACGACCGCAATGGCGGCGCTTCCAGAACGGCTGCTTGCAGCCGGCACCCAAAACCCGCCAGCTAATCCACGTCGAAATGCTCCGGATTCAGCCCGGCCTGCCTGCGCCGGTGCATCTCCACGAAAGCGCTTTCCAGGCGCCGGGTGTAGTCCGCCGTGCGGAAAAGCGGCGCCGTCAGGCGGTTCTTCGCAAGCCTTGTCCGCAGCGCCGCCAGCCGCCCGGGATCGCGCGCCAGCGCCAGCGCGGTCGCCTCATATGTCTCGACATCCGCCACTGCCATTTCAGGCAGGCCCACGGCATGCACGAGACTCGTCGCCACGCGCGCGGCGAATTGCTTTCCGGTCAGCGTCAGCACCGGCAGGCCCGCCCACAGCGCATCGGACGCCGTGGTGTGCGCATTGACGTTGAAAGTATCGAGGAACAGGTCGGCATGCGCGAGGCGGCGGAGATGTTCGCCATGCGGGACGCCCTTGCTGAACACCAGCCGCGCCGGGTCGATCCCGCGCGCGGCGGCCTCTCGGCGCAAGTTGGCCTCCGCCCACGGGTTGGAGCGGAGCAGCCAGAGCACGCTGCCCTCCACCGCCTCCAGCAGCCGCATCCAGACCGCGAATGCGTCGGGGCCGATCTTGTAGGTGTGGTTGAAGCAGCAGAACACGAAGCCCTGCTCCGGCAGCCCCCAATCGGCCCGGCTGCGGGTGTCGGGAATGATCGCGCGGCGATCGTCGTTGGCCTGATAGCAACCGGCCAGGCGGACGATCTTTTCGGTGAACCAGCGCTCGTCACCGGGCTGCAGCGCCACGGCGTCGGCGATGAAGTAATCCATCGCCGGATGGCCCAGCGTGCCCGGATAACCCATGTAACTCACTTGCACGGGTGCAAGCCGCAGCCCGAACATGGCGCTGCGCGTGCCGCGCGTATAGCCCTTGAGATCGATGGCAAGATCGAGCCCGTCCGCGCGGGCGCGGTGCGCGGCCTGTGCGTCGGTCAGGTGTCCGATCTCGGTAAAGCCATCGACGTGGCGGCGCAGTTCAACGCGCGAGGCATCGCCTTCGCAAGGCGGGCCATAGCTGTAGAGGCGCACATCGAAGCGGGTGCGGTCATGCGCGCGGAACAGGCCGCTCATCAGGTACATCGTGGCATGGTCGTGGAAGTCGGCCGAGAAATAGCCGATGCGGATGCGGTCGTCGCCAGGGAGCCGGGAAGCGGGATCAGGGTCGGGCAGTCTGGCCGGGGCAAGGCCGAACTTCACCGCCGCGCAGGCGAGTGAGCGGCGGTACTGGTGCTCGGGATCGTCAACGAACGGCAGCGTCGCGAATGGCTGGACGGCGGCAGCCGAAGGGCCCTCGGTCAGCGCATATTCGGCGCGGTGGCTCCAGTCGCAGATGTGCGCTTCCTCGAACAGCGCCTGAAGCAGGGCCGAGCGGTCGGCGGGGTCGATCTCGAAAGCCTTGCGGAAGGCGGCAATCGCCTCGGGCAGCGCCCCTTTCAGCACCAGCGCCTTGCCGCGGTTGACGATGGCCTGGGTATTGCCGGGATCGGCCTCCAGCGCGCGGGCATAGGCCTCCAGCGCCTCGTCGATCCGGTCGAGCAGCAGGAGTTCGCCGCCCATGTTGTTGTGCGCATTGCTATGCCCGGGCTTGAGCGCCACGGCCTTGCGATAGCACGCCACCGCCGCCGCGCGGGCGCCGCGCTTGGCACGCAAGTTGCCGAGGTTGTAATGCGCCTCGACATAAGCGGGATCGATTTCGATGGTCGCCGCGAACTCGGCCTCGGCCTCCTCGGCCCGGCCTGCGTGGTCTAGCAGGTTGCCAAGGTTGTAGCGCGCATCGGCATAGCGCGGGTGGCGCGCGATCACCTCGCGGTAGACCGCTTCGGCTTCCCATGTGCGGTTCTGTCGCCGCAAGGTAATGGCCAGGTTGTTGTAACAGGCGGCGGCGTCGGGATCGGCGGCAATGGCGCGGCGGAAGGCCACTTCGGCGGCGGGCAGCACTCCCAGCGCCAGTAATGCGGCGCCTTGCAGGTTGTGAACGGCGAAACTCTGCGGAAAATCCTCTGCCAGAGTCGCGCCTTGCCGCACGGCCTCGTCCATTGCGCCGGAGCGGTAGGCGGCGATCATCGATTCGAGCCGGTCGGGCGGCGGATCGGCATTGGCGGCCTCCAGCGCAGCCAGCGCCGCCCGGGCACGCGGATTGCGCGGGAATCGGTCCAGAACCTGCCGATAAAGCGCCCGCGCGGCCTCGGTCTCACCCCGCCGGACGGCGCCGTTGGCCTTGATCATCAGCCCTTCCAGTCCGCCCACCGCCGCCTCCCGTCCGCACAAATGCTCGGCTTTTGCGATAGGCGAACAGGGTTCACGGGCGATGAGCCCCGCTCTCCGTGAACTCCCGCAGAAATCGGGCCGCTCCGGCGTTTTACGCAGGGTTAACCATTCCTGCCGGATAGAGCGAAAGACGCCACAAGGCAGCGCGGGGGAATTGCAAGATCATGAAGATGGAGCCGATCGCTTCGCAACTTGCGACCGCCCCGCCACGGCTCTCCGTCGTAGTGCCCTGCTATAACGAGGAGGCCGTGCTCGACATGCTCGAAGCGCGCCTCTCCGCCGCCTGCGCGGCGCAAATGGGCGACGATTTCGAGATCGTACTGGTCAACGACGGCTCGAAGGACGCCACCTGGGCGAAAATCTCCGCACTCGCCGCCCGCAATCCCCACGTGCTCGGCGTCGACCTCTCGCGCAACCATGGCCACCAGCTTGCGGTTACCGCCGGTCTTCAGGTCTGTCGCGGCGATCTGGTGATGATCATCGATGCCGATCTTCAGGATCCGCCCGAACTGCTGGGCGACATGCTTGCGAAGATCGATGAGGGCTACGACGTGGTCTACGGCAAGCGCCGCGAGCGCCTTGGCGAAAGCCGCTTCAAGCGCGCCACCGCGGCGATGTTCTACAAGCTGCTCAACCGCATGGCCGATCACGAAATCCCGCTCGATACCGGCGATTTCCGCCTGATGACGCGCCGCGTAGTGGACCAGCTCAATGCCATGCCCGAACGCTTCCGCTTCATTCGCGGCATGGTGAGCTGGATCGGTTTCGAGCAGGTTCCCGTTGAATACGACCGCGATCCGCGCGCGGCGGGGGAGAGCCACTATCCGCTCCACAAGATGATCCGCCTGGCGCTCGATGCGATCACCAGCTTTTCCACGCTGCCGCTGCGGATCGCCTCGCATCTGGGGGTGATGATGGGCCTGATCGGCTTCCTCATGCTGGGCTGGGCGCTGGTGCGCTGGATGGCGGACGGCACCATCATCGGCTGGACCAGCCTGATCGCCGTGGTGCTGATCATGGGCAGCGTGCAACTGCTGATCCTCGGCGTTTTCGGCGATTATCTCGGCCGCCTCTACCTTGAAAACAAGCGCCGCCCGCTGTTCATCGTGCGCGAAATCCGCTCGCAGCGCCCGCCGGCCGCACGCGCCGTCGCGCCGGAGCCGTTCGCGGCCCTGACGACTGCGCCGACCTGGACCGTCGCGGCGCACCGCGATTGAACGCCATGCTGCGCTCCTGCATTCGTTTCGGTCTTGTCGGCGTGGTCAACACGCTGGTCGGCTTTGCCGTGATTGCCGTGCTGCTGCGACTGGGTGCCGGTGACTGGATCGCCAATGCGGTCAGCTACGGTATCGGCCTCTGGGTTTCCTTCACGCTCAACCGGCGCTGGACGTTCGGCATGCGCGGCACCGTGGCGCCCCAGGAAATCGGGCGTTTTCTTGCCGTGTTCGCAGTGTCCTACTCGGCCAATCTCGCCGTTCTGGCGACGATGCGCAATCTCGGCTTTGCGGAAAACCTGATCGGCCAAGGTGCGGCGATGATCGCCTATTCCATCATGTTCTTCCTGCTGTCCCGCCACTTTGTCTTTACCCCGAAAGCCTCTGCCGGATGAGAAACCCGACGCCGAACGAATACGCGGCGACCACCCCGGTCGACTGGCGCCGGGGCATTGTGCCGGGCGCTTGGGCGGTAGCTCTCGTGCTGCTCGCCTGCGTGCCGCTGATCGCGCCGCAAGTTCCGCCGCTGACCGATCTTCCCGCGCACATGTCCCGCTTCATGATCCAGCAGGACGCTGGGCGGTCCGCCGATATCGCGCGCTGGTTCCACTTCGAGTGGAACCTTATCCCGAATCTCGGCACCGACCTTGTGGCCTTCGCGCTGGAACCCTTGATCGGCCTGACCCTGACGATGAAGGCAATCGCCATGCTGATCGTCGCGCTGCAGACGGCAGGCTATCTGCTGCTTTCGCGCACCGCGCATGGGCGGATCATGGTCAGCGCGCTGTTTGCGCTGCCGCTGGCCTACGGCAACCCATTCCAATACGGCTTCATCAACTTCACACTGGCGACGGCGCTCTCCACCCTTTCGCTGGCGCTCTGGCTAAGCCCTTGGATGATCGCCCGGCCGAAGCTGCGCTGGCTGCTGTTCTGCCCGATCGCCTGCGTCGTGTGGATCAGCCATCTCGCCGCCTGGGCCGTTCTGTGCATCATCGTGGGCTGCTGCGAACTGGCCGCTCGCTTCGAAGACGGAAGAGGTTTCTGGCGCGCGGCCTGCACCGGCTTCATCGCCAGCAGTTGCCTTCTGGTTCCGCAAGTCCTGAGCCTGTTCTGGCCGCATACGCCGGAACACCTTCCGACCGAAGGCTGGTTCATGCTGCCGGAGAAGCTCTATTTCATCGCCAATGTCCTGGCCGATCGCTGGAGCCTGTTCGACACACTGTCCGCCCTTGCGCTGGTTGTCCTGATCGCGCTCGCATGGCGATCTTCCTCTTTCGCCCTGCACAAGGGGCTGGCGCTGGCCGCGCTTGTGCTGTTCGCCCTGTTCTGGTTCATGCCGGGCTGGGTCTATGGCTCGTTCTATGCCGACATGCGCATGCTGCCGACGATCTTCGCGCTGGCCCTCATCGCGTTGCGCCCCGTATCGACAACCCGGAATATCGGCTGGCTGGTGCTGCTGGGGCTGGCTTTCTTCGGATTGCGGCTGGCGGGAAACACGGCAAGCATGGCCCTGTGGGATCGCCAGATACGCGAGGAAGCCGCCGTACTCGACCATGTTCCGCGCGGATCGCAGCTGGTCACGTTCAATGCGATGCCCTGCCGTGGCTACGTGCTGCAAGGGCGCCTTCGCAACATGCACATCGCCAGTTACGCGCTGCTGCGCCGCCATGCTTTCGCCAACGACCAGTTTGCAATGTCGGGCGGACAATTGCTGACGATCGACAATCCCGCCGCCGTTCCTTTCGATCGCGACCCTTCGGCCATCGAGATCGGTGAGCCCTGCCAAGGGCAGAGGCAGGCCCCCGTGCTGACCAGCGCAGAGAAAATTCCTTCGGCAATCCCGCTCATGTGGATCGTCTGGCAAAGCACGCGGCCCTTGCCCGTGCTCGGCTGGGTGCCGGTTGCGCGCTCGGGCGAGCATGGTCACTCGATCCTCTATCGGCGCGCTGCCGAATAATCCTCGCGCATCGGCACGGGCGGTGTAACGTCACGGGGCATTCCCGCGAACTTCTCTGGATATGCTGATGCGCACCGGCGAGTCCGAACTCAGGGACTGGATGATCCTCGCCCTGAATGGCGATGCGAAGGCCTATGCCCGGTTGCTGGAGGCGCTCGTGCCGCGCCTGCGCGCGTTTTTCCGCCGCCGCATGTCCGGGCAGGACGACGATATCGAGGATCTCTTGCAGGAAACGCTGATCGCCTTGCACACCCGCCGGATGACCTATGATCCGACGCGCAGCTTCACCGGCTGGCTCTACGCGATCGCCCGCTACAAGATGATCGACCACTTTCGCCGTCGGGGCCGCACCGTGCCGATCGAGGGCCTGGAAGACAGCTTTTCCATCGACAGTTTCGAGGACGAAGTCGGCGCCGGGCTCGACACCGACGCCTTGCTGGCGACGATCCCCGACAAGCAGGCCCGCGCCATCCGCGCCACCCGGATAGACGGGCTCTCCACTGCCGAGGCCGCCCGGCGCGAGGGCATGGGCGAATCGGACGTGAAGGTTTCCACCCATCGGGGCCTCAAGGCGCTGGCCGCGCGCGTGCGGGAGGCGATGAAGTGAGCCGCGACAAGGTTTCCTGCGATCACCTCGTCGCCGCGCTCAGCGCCGATCTCTGCGCAGTGCCGCGCCACGGTCCGGCACGGCGGCTGGTGATCGGGCTGGTGATCGGCGGGGCGGTGACGCTGGCCGCGCTGGCGCTGGGGCTCGGCATCCGCCGGGATCTGGCCGATGCGATGCAGAGCAGCGGTTTCTGGATGAAGGCGCTTTTTGCCGCCACGCTCGCCATGTTCGCCTGTGCGGCAACGCTGCGGCTGGCGCGGCCCGACTGCGGGCGGATGCGCGGCCTTTGGGCGATGGCCGTGCCGATTGCCCTGCTCGCGCTGGCCGCGCTGCTGGAACTGGCGCGGACGCCGGGTTCGCAGTGGCTCGCTATGTGGCTGGGCCATAGCTGGAAGGTCTGCGCGGCCAATGTCTTCCTGCTTGCCCTGCCGATTCTTGCCGGGCTGCTCTGGGCGCTGCGCCGCCTCGCCCCGACGCGCCTGCGTCTTGCGGGAGCGACCGCCGGACTTGCCGCCGGTGCCTGGGCAGCCTGCCTCTACTGCCTGCACTGCTCCGAGACTTCGGCGCTTTTCGTGCTGACATGGTATTCGCTGGGAATCGTGCTGGTCGCCGGTCTGGGCGCGCTGCTGGGCCCGCGGATGCTGCGCTGGTAGCGCCCCGAGAAAGGCAGACGACATCAAGGCGCAATCGCTTGCGCCGCCGTTTTTTCATCGATGTTGGATTGGAATGTCGGAGCGGGCGAAGGGATTCGAACCACAAGCGAAGCGGCTTGCCGCGTAGCGCTCGAAAAGAGAGGGTTCGTTTTCGCTGATAGTCGAACTGGAGCGGGCGAAGGGATTCGAACCCTCGACCCCAACCTTGGCAAGGTTGTGCTCTACCCCTGAGCTACGCCCGCTCTGGCGTTCGAGATATTCCGGCGGAACCGGAATTCCCGTATATGAACTGGAGCGGGCGAAGGGATTCGAACCCTCGACCCCAACCTTGGCAAGGTTGTGCTCTACCCCTGAGCTACGCCCGCTCTGACGTTCAAGACCTGCTGGATTAACCGGCAGGTCCGGGGTGGAGGCGGCCCACTAGCAGTGCTTTTTGGGGTCGGCAAGAGCTAAATTGAAAGAATCGTACGAAGCCCTGCAACAAGCCCATAAACCCTTCACAAATCGGTCGCGAAGGCCGATCTAGGGCCTTCAAGCGCATTCGCGCACGCATTCACGGGAGCAAGAATCTTGGCCAGCATGGGTCTCAACCTCGACGAACAGAAGGCGGTCGACCGCTTCCGCCAGACGGTTGCCGAACCGTCCATGACGCAGTTGGTGATCCTCGATTTCTGGGCGGAATGGTGCGGTCCCTGCAAGGCGCTGACGCCGGTTCTGGAGAAAGTCGCCGCCGAATATGCCGACAAGGGCGTGGTGCTCGCCAAGCTCAACGTCGATGAGGAACAGTTCATCGCCGGACAGTTCCAGGTCCGCTCGATCCCCACGGTCTATGCGATCTTCCAGGGCCAGCCTGTCGCCGATCTGACCAGCGCGCGCACCGAATCGCAGCTGAAGCAGATGCTGGACCAGCTGCTCGAAAAGCTGCCGATCCAGCCCGGCGGCGCTGCGCCGCAGCAGGATGTCGCCCCGCTGATCGCGATGGGCGAGGAAGCGCTGGCCGAAGGCGACGGCGAACGCGCCGCATCGATCTTCATGCAGATCCTCGATATCGCGCCGGACAATGCCGAAGTGATCGCGGGCCTCGTGCGCGGGCTGGTTGTGGCCGGACGAATCGAGGAAGCCGAGCAAGTGCTGTCCAGCCTTGAGCCGGAGCTGGCCGCCGACCCGCATCTCGAACGCGCGCGCGCCGCGCTCACGCTTGCCAAGGACAAGCCCGACGACAGCGAACTCGCCGCCCTGCGCGCCGCCGCTGCCGAACGTCCGGCCGACATGGACGCCCAGCTCGCCTTCGCCAATGCCGCCTTCGCGGCGGGTGAGCGCGACGAGGCCGCCGCGACGCTGCTGCGCATGGTCGCTGCCGACCGCGAGTGGAACGAAGGCGCCGCACGCGCCAAGCTGCTCCAGATCTTCGAGGCCGTCGGACTGGAAGATCCGTGGGTCTCGGCCACGCGCCGCAAGCTCTCCACCGTTCTGTTCGGTTGATGGGGCTCGGCGCCGTGCGGATCACCATCTTCCCCCTGCCCGGCGCCGTCCTCTATCCGGGGCTGCAATTGCCGCTCCACATCTTCGAGCCGCGTTACCGCGCGATGGTGAGCGACGCCCTCGCGCGTGACCGGCGAATCGGCATGATCCAGCCGCAGCGCCCGGTGGAAGGCGCGCCGCTCTTCGCGGTGGGCTGCCTTGGCCGCATCGGCGATGTCGAGGCGCTGGAGGACGGGCGGTTCAACATCCTGCTCGAAGGCGAAGCGCGCTTCCGCACCTTGCGCGAACTCAATGTCTCCACGCCGTTCCGCCAGATCGAGGCGGAATTGCTGGTCGATAGCGACCACGAGACACTGGCCGCAGTGGAACGCGCGAGTTTCGAGCGCGAGGCGCGGCGTTTCGCCGATGCGCAGGGCTATGCGGTGGACTGGGATCAGGTGGCACGGCTGGATGACCGTTCGCTGATCAATGGCGTCTCGCAGATCGCGCCGTTCGATGCGGCGGCCAAGCAGGCATTGCTGGAAGCGTCGAGCCTGCCGGAGCGGTGCGAATTGCTGGTGCAGCTCATGCAGTTCTTCGGCCGCCGTGCGGATGATGACGACGACGGTGCAGCGACGTTGCAGTAGAAGCGCGTGTCGGCAGTCGGATCTTCAATCCGTTGCCAAATGAACCGCCAACCAAACCATACCTCGTCGCCCCCGCGAAGGCGGGGGCCCCGCTTCCTTCGCACCACGGCTCAAGAACAAGCGGGATCCCCGCCTGCGCGGGGATGACGGCGAGTTTTTGCGGAGGGTGAGCGCTTATTCGAAAGCGCTCAGCAGGCCACGACGTTGATCGCCAGCCCGCCCTGACTCGTTTCCTTGTACTTGCTCGACATATCGAGCCCGGTCTGGCGCATCGTCTCGATCACCTGATCGAGCGAGACGCGCGGCGTCTCCCCGGCATGCAAGGCCAGCTTCGCCGCGTTCACCGCCTTCACCGCGGCGATGGCGTTGCGTTCGATGCAGGGGATCTGCACCAGCCCGCCCACCGGATCGCACGTAAGGCCAAGGTTGTGCTCCATGCCGATCTCGGCCGCCGCGCAGACCTGGACCGGGGTGCCGCCCCAGACCGCCGCAAGCCCTGCCGCCGCCATCGAGCAGGCCACGCCCACTTCGCCCTGACAGCCCATCTCCGCGCCCGAGATCGAGGCACGCTGCTTGTAGAGCAGGCCGATCCCGGCCGCGGTGAGCAGATAGCGGCGCGCCTTCACGGGAATCGCGACATTCCCGTCGCTGCAATACTGGCGCAGCAGCGAGGGGACGATGCCCGCCGCGCCATTGGTCGGCGCAGTGACGACGCGGCCCCCGCTGGCATTTTCCTCGTTCACCGCCATGGCATAGAGGTTGAGCCAGTCCATCAGTGTTTCAGCCTGATTGTCCTGCGGGCGGGCGATCAGCTTCTGGTGAATGGCACGGGCGCGACGGCGGACCTTGAGCGGACCGGGCAAGTGCCCTTCCTTGGTCAGCCCCTGATCGATGCACAAGTTCATGGCATCGGCGATCACGTCGAGCCCAGCGAACGTCTCCTCCTGAGGGCGACGCGCAGCCTCGTTGGCCAGCATGACTTCGGCGATGTCGAGACCGCTCTCGGCGCAGATGGCCAGCAATTCGGCGCCGGACGTGAAGGGGTGGGCCACCGGGGGGCCATTGACCACCTGATCGTCGGGCGCGGGCTGTTCGAGTTGATGGCGGCTGGAATAGAAGCCGCCGCCGGTCGAGAAATACTCGCCGCGCGCTAGTTCCTCGCCCGCAGCGTCCCATGCCGTCAGCACCATGCCGTTGGGGTGGAGGTCGGGGATATGGTCGAAATCGAGGATCAGGTCGCCCGCGCAATCGAAGGCGATCTCGTGACGGCCCAGCAGCAGGATCCGGCCGCTGGCGCGCACGGCGGCGGCGGCGGCATGGGCTTCGGCGGGCTCGGCGGTTTCGGGTTCGAAGCCGATCAGGCCCATCAGGCAGGCATCGGGGGTGCCGTGGCCTTCGCCGGTCAGCGCCAGCGAGCCTTGGAGGTCCACGCGCACGCGGCCGATTGCTTCAAGCTGCCCGGCGGCTTCGATGCCCTGAAGGAAGCGCATGGCGATGCGCATCGGGCCAACGGTGTGCGAACTGGAAGGGCCAAGGCCGATACGGAACAAGTCGAGCGCGGAAATCACGGCTGAAACTCGCGGAAATCATGGAAAGTCACGGGGGGGCACGCTCTCACGATATTTTTTCGAAACCGCGTGGATAGGCCAGATGCGGCGGGAAGCAATGGGCCAGTCGACTAAATCCCGGCATACCACGCGTAGCGGCCGTTATCCTCCCAATACCCCCCCTTGCCGCCATAGATTCCGTCCAGCGCGGCCACCGCCTCGATCCGGGTGACGAACTTGGCGTGCTTGTAGCCAAGCTGCCGCTCCACCCGCAGGCGCAGCGGCGCGCCGTGCTCCTCTTCTAGCGGACGCCCGTTCATGGCCCAGGCGAGAATCGTCTGCGGGTGGAAGGCGTCCACAAGGTCGATCGATTCGTAATAGGGCCGCCCGCCGTAGAGATCGGCGCAGTGGAACACGAGATAGCGCGCCTCCGGCCGGAGCCGCGCGAGATCGAGCAGGGTGGCGACGCGCGGGCCGGTCCACTTTCCGATCGCGCTCCAGCCCTCGACGCAATCGTGGCGGGTGATCTGGGTGCGCTGGGGGAACTGCTTGAGCGCGGTAAGCGGCAGCATGAGCGGCCGCTCCACCATACCGTCCAGCCGCAGCGCCCATTGCGAAAAGCCCTGCGCGAAGTGGGCGCGATAGACCGGATCGGCCACGGCAAGGCTGCCGTTGGCGCGGAAAGTGGGAGACATCTGCGATTCGGCAAACTCGCGCGCCAAGGAATCGCCCGCCAGTCCGCGCTGGGTCACGCGGTGGAGATTTTCCGCCTCCCCCAGAAAATCGAGCACTTTGGGATCGCGCGTCAGCCGGTCGCAGCCGGAGAGCAGCAGCCCGCCGGCGCCCACTGCTCCGGCCTGAATCAGCCGCCGGCGCGAGAGGATCAGCTTGCTCAACGGTCGCGCTCCTTCGCCCGCTCTTTCGGAAGCCGATACCAGCCCGTCACCATCGAGCGCAGTCCGTTGAACGGCCCCGCCAGCACGACCATGGCGATATGAACGACAAAGAAGCCCACCAGCGCAAAGGCGCAGAGGAAGTGGATCGAGCGCGCGGTCTGCCGCCCGCCGAAGATCTCCGTCACCGGCAGCCAGGCATCGGTGCCGGGCGAGAGGGCAAGGCCGGTCAGGATCACCAGCGGCAGCAGGCCGAACAGCACCATGGCATAGGCGATCTTCTGAAGCGTATTGTAACGCAGCGCCGCCGCGCCGGTGGGCAGACGCAGCCGGGCATGGTCCTTCACTTCCTGCCACACATGCCGCAGCCGCCATTCGCGCCGCGTTATGTGGATGTCACGCTGGATATGCCGGTTGATGAGCGACCAGATCAGATAAGTCGCCAGTCCGAGCGAGAGCACCCAGGCGAAAGCCAGATGCCATGTCCGTGCATCGGCCAGACTGTAGGCCGAGGGAATCGTCGCCCAATAAGGAAAGGCGCGGCGATGCGGGGTCCCGTCGGGGTCTTTCCAGTAACCGAGCAGCCCGGTCGTCTCGACCCGGTGGCCGGCCACTTGCAGATAGCCATATTCATGCGTGCCGATCCGGGCGGACCCGATCTTCAGCCACGGCGTATCGAAGTTCGCACCATATTCGCCCCAGTAGAGGCGGGCATGGGCGTTGAAGATCATCAGCCCGCTCATCAGCATGACAAGCAGCGTGACGGCATTCGTCCAGTGCCAGAGTCGCGTCGAGAGTCGGTGGCGCTTCACCAGATCGCCGCCGTGCGGAGGAGCCTCCGGGACGGGAGGCGATTCGGCAGGCGGGGCGATGTCGCTCATGAACCCAGTTCGTCTCGCACTTGTCGCCGGTTACAGATTGAATCTACGCGCCGAACAGGTGGAGCGCCACCTCCCTTCGATGCGGCATGCGGCGATGCTCGGCCAGATAGATGCCCTGCCACGTCCCCAGCGACATTTGCCCGCCGATCACCGGAATCGACAGGTTCACGCCGGTCAGCGTGGCCTTGAGGTGCGCGGGCATGTCGTCCGGCCCTTCATCGTCGTGATCGTAATAGGCGCCTTCCGGGGCGACGCGGTCCAGCCAGGCGACCAGATCGCTGCGCACCTCGCGCGCGGCATTCTCCTGAATCAGCAGTGAGGCGGAGGTGTGGCGACACAAAAGCGTCAGCAGGCCTTCGCCAATGCCGCTCTCCCGCTGCCACACCGCAATCGCCCGCGTGATATCGGTAAGGCCCCGGCCGGGGGTGTCGAAAGTGAGGATCGTGGTCGCCTGTCTCATGGTGCGGCCATCCTGATCGCAGGACTTCCCCCGATCAAGCCGTGGCATGAAGGGTGAATATGTCTCATTTCAGCAACAGGAGGGGTGTAGAAAGACCGAAAATTTCTTGCTTGACGTATTGGGAAGGTGGTGGAAGACAGCGAAGTTTGAGGGCTTCCATGTAACTTTACAGAGGCAGCGTCAGGACCATGGAAATCGAGGATTCCTGCGGCCTTAGCCCTTATGCCTCATGGACCCCGGTGCCCCGATCTGGCACTTTTTGTCCCAGCATCCTCGCGCAGGCGATTGATCTACCCATATCTGCCGCGTATTGCCGCGCTCGGCGACGGGCCGGCAGACCGGCACGGTGTCTGTCGTCCGCAAGGATCGTTCGGTCGCAGGATCTGCCGGAATTCGGCGTTTCCATACGGCTTCCGGACGGCCGCGAGATGAGCCCGGAAAATCACCGGGCCGCTCGGGTCTCACGCAAGGGTTGGTCATGAGTTGGCTTAGCAAAGTACGCAATTCCCTAGGGAACCTGAAGAAGCGGGACACGCCCGACAACCTGTGGACCAAGTGTCCCGGTTGCGGCGAGATGCTCTTCACCAAGGAGTTCGAGGACAACCTCTCGGTCTGTCCGCGCTGCCAATATCATGGCCGCATCGGTGCACAGCAGCGCTTCGACCAGTTGCTCGATGCCGGTTACGGCGTTCTCGCCGCCCCGCGCGTGCCGGAGAACCCGCTCAATTTCCGCGATTCCAAGAAGTATTCGGATCGCCTCAAGGCCGCTCGCGCCGCCAATGTGTTCCCCGATGCGCTGACCAATGCGCTGGGCGCGATCGAGGGCCGCAAGGTCGTCCTCGGCGTGCAGGACTTCGCGTTCATGGGCGGATCGATGGGCATGGCCGTGGGCGAAGCCTTCGTCGAAGCCGCCGAGCGCGCCATTGCCGAGAATTGCGGCTACGTCATTTTCACCGCTGCGGGCGGCGCACGCATGCAGGAGGGTATCCTCTCGCTCATGCAGATGCCCAAGGCGACCGTCGCGATCCGCCGCCTTGCGCGGGCGGGTCTGCCCTATATCGTCGTCCTGACCGATCCCACCACCGGCGGCGTCACCGCCAGCTACGCGATGCTGGGCGATATCCACATTGCAGAGCCCGGCGCCCTTATCGGCTTCGCCGGCCAGCGCGTGATCCAGGACACGATCCGCGAGAAACTCCCCGACGGCTTCCAGCGCGCCGAGTACCTCCATGCCCACGGCATGGTGGACATGGTGGTCCACCGCAAGGACCTCAAAGGCACGCTGGCCTCGCTGCTCGGCTATCTTGAACGAAAGGAAGTTGCGTGAACATCGACAGCGCGCTGGTACGCGAGCTCGCCGAGCTCCTGGCTGAAACCGGCCTGACCGAAATCGAGGTCGAGGACGGCGAACGCAAGATCAAGGTCACGCGCCAGGTTGCGCAGCAGGTCTTCGCTGCTGCCGCCCCGGCCATGCCTTACGCCGCCCCCGCCGCTGCGCCGGCTGCCGCCGCTCCGGTTGCCGAAGTGGCTCCGGCCGCTCCGGTCGACGCGGTGAAGTCGCCGATGGTCGGCACCGCCTACCTCGCACCGGAGCCCAGCGCCCCGAACTTCATCAGCGTGGGTCAGCAGGTCAAGGCCGGCGACATCCTCCTGATCGTCGAAGCCATGAAGGTGATGAACCAGATCGTCGCGCCCAAGGGCGGCACGATCACGGCGATCCTCATCGAGAACCAGCAGCCGGTCGAATTCGACCAGCCGCTCGTCGTGATCGCCTGAGGACAATAATCTGATGGCCATCAAGCGCCTCCTGATTGCCAACCGCGGCGAGATCGCGCTGCGCATCCACCGCGCCGCGCGCGAGATGGGCATCGAAACCGTCGCGGTCCACTCGACCGCCGATGCCGAAGCCATGCACGTGCGCCTTGCCGACCATGCGGTCTGCATCGGCCCGCCCGCGGCGAAGGATTCGTACCTCAATGTCGCGGCGATCATCGCTGCGGCCGAGATCACCCATGCCGACGCGATCCACCCCGGCTACGGCTTCCTTTCGGAGAACGCTCAGTTCGCCGAAATCGTCGAGGCGCATGGCCTGATCTGGGTCGGCCCCAAGCCTGAGCACATCCGCACGATGGGCGACAAGGTGCAGGCCAAGCGCACCGCTGGCGCCCTCGGCCTGCCGCTGGTTCCGGGTTCGGACGGCGCGATCGAGGATTTCGCCGTCGCGCGCGATCTGGCCGAGACGATCGGTTACCCGGTCATCATCAAGGCCGCTTCGGGCGGCGGTGGCCGCGGCATGAAGGTCGTGAATTCGGCCGAGGAACTTGAAAGCCAGATGGGCCAGGCCCGTTCGGAGGCGAAGGCCGCCTTCGGCGATGCCACCGTCTACATGGAAAAGTACCTCGGCAACCCGCGCCACATCGAATTCCAGATCTTCGGTGACGGCAAGGGCGAGGCGGTGCATCTGGGTGAGCGCGACTGCTCGCTGCAGCGCCGCCACCAGAAGGTGCTGGAAGAAGCGCCTTCGCCGGTCATCACCCCCGAAGAGCGCGACCGCATGGGCGGCATCGTAGCCAAGGCCATGGCCGACATGGCCTATCGCGGCGCCGGCACCATCGAGTTCCTTTGGGAAAACGGTGAGTTCTACTTCATCGAGATGAACACCCGCCTGCAGGTGGAGCATCCGGTGACCGAAGCCATCACCGGCGTCGACCTCGTGCGCGAACAGATCCGCGTGGCCGAAGGCAACCCGCTTTCGTTCCGCCAGGAAGAGATCGAGTTCAAGGGCCACGCCATCGAGTGCCGCATCAACGCGGAAGACCCGTGGAACTTCACGCCTTCGCCGGGTCAGGTCACCGCCTACCACGCGGCGGGCGGCATGAACGTGCGCGTCGATTCGGGGCTCTATGCGGGCTACCGTATCCCGCCCTACTACGATTCGATGATCGGCAAGCTCATCGTCTCGGGCCGTACCCGCAAGGGCGCGATCATGCGCCTGAAGCGTGCGCTGGATGAAATGGTGATCGACGGTGTGAAGACCTCGATCCCGCTGCATCAGGCGCTGCTGGACGATCCCGAGTTCCAGAGCGGCGACTATACCATCAAGTGGCTGGAAGAGTGGCTGGCGAAGCGCGCCGGTTGAGGCGCGCTGCAACAGACCTGAACGGATAGAGCATGATCTCGTTTCTTGAATTCGAAAAGCCGATCGCGGAACTGGAAGCGCGCATTGCCGAACTGCGCGCGACTGCCAGCGGCAGCGATCTCGACATCGCGTCCGAGATCGGCCGTCTGGAAAAGAAGAGCGCGGCGCTGCTGAGCGGCACTTACGCCAAGCTCTCGCCCTGGCAGAAGACGCAAGTGGCGCGCCATCCGCAGCGCCCCCACTTCGTGGACTACCTCGCGCTCGGCTTTACCGAGTTCGTGCCGTTGGGCGGTGACCGTCTCTATGGCGAAGATCAGGCGATCATCGGCGGTCTGGCCAAGCTCAATGGCCGCAAGGTCATGCTGATCGGCCACGAGAAGGGTTCCGACACCACTTCGCGCATCCGCCACAACTTTGGCATGGCCAAGCCCGAAGGCTATCGCAAGGCGATCCGCCTGATGGAAATGGCCGGCAAGTTCGGCCTGCCGGTGATCACGCTGGTCGATACCGCCGGTGCCTTCCCCGGCGTCGAGGCCGAGGAACGCGGTCAGGCGGAAGCGATTGCCCGTTCGATCGAGGCCTGCCTTGGCGTGCCGGTGCCGATGGTTTCGGCCATCGTCGGCGAGGGCGGCTCCGGCGGCGCGGTGGCGCTGGCTGCGGCCGACCGCGTGCTGATGCTCGAACACTCGATCTACTCGGTGATCTCGCCCGAGGGCGCTTCGTCGATCCTCTGGCGCACGCCGGACAAGGCCCCCGACGCGGCCGAGGCGATGAAGGTGACGGCGCAGGATCTGCTTGCGCTCGGCGTGATCGAGCGCGTTGTGCCCGAGCCGACCGGCGGCGCGCACCGCGATGCCGACAAGGCCGCGCAGGCGCTGCTTGGCGCCATCGAGCAGGAACTGGACGCACTCCGCGCGCTGCCGACCAGCGAACTGCTGGCCCGCCGCGAGGAACGCTTCCTGGCAATCGGCCGGGCCTGACGTAAGGCTACGATCCAAGACTTCGCACGGCGCGGAAAGGGCAAGGCTCTTTCCGCGCCGTTTGCGTTTGGGTCTGCGGATTTATTTCGCCCAACCTTCCCCGCCCTCTCCCCTCCCCGACCTCCCCGACCTCCCCGACCTCCCCGACCTCCCCATCTCCGCTCGTCCTGAGCTTGTCGAAGGACCACAGCGCAGCGCCAGCGTCCTTCGACAAGCTCAGGACGAGCGGAGATGGGCGCTATCGGCAAACAACCCCAGAACCAACCAATCCCCCATTCTCCGCAGCCGATTATATAAAAACATTTGGCTTTTGCCTCGGCTACGTGTTTGGTGCGGCCGAAGCCCGAACACCGGGCAAGCGACACGTGAAAGGGATGAGGATGAGCAACGGGGCGAAACTGCGCGCGCGCACGGCATGGATGACGGCCTGCGCAATGGCGGTCATCGCGACATCGCAGGCGGCAACTGCACAAGTCGCCGGACCTTTCGATCTCGCCGTGATCCCCGCCTCCCCGGTCTGGTCGCAGGACATCACCATGCCCGCCGGCGACTGGACCCTCTCTTTCTGGGCCTCGCTGGACAGCAATGAGGGTGGCACGCTGGCAACCCTTGCCGGCAAGGACAGTAATACCGCGCTGGCCTCGATCGCGGTGACCGGCGGCACGCCGGTACTGAACGCGAACGGCCAGACCGCAAGCGGCGCAGCCCTGCGCGGCGGCCAGTGGCACCACTTCGCGCTGGTCAACACGGCCAAGGGCCTGACGCTCCTGGTCGACGGGAAACCCGCCGCCACGCTCGCGCAGTCCCTCACTACCCAACCCGCGCGCTTGCTGGTCGGCGCCGCACCGGCCCCAGCCGCTCACCTCGGCGGTCTGCGCCTCGATCTGGGCGCGACCTCGCCCGGCGACTTGCGCCATGCCGCCGCAACGCCGCCCAATCCCGCGCTGATGCAGTTCGCCGAAACCAGCCCGCGCTGGCCGCTGCAAGTGCGCCAGATGCAGGGGCAGGTCACCCCGCAGCCGGTCTCGACACTGCCGCGCGGCGCCGCGCCGGACAAGCCGGTCGCCAAGCCGGTGCCGCAAGTCACCCCGCTCGCCGAAAACGGCGCGGGCAAGTGGACGCTCCAGAAGTGGACGCTCGCCGCCGCGCCCGACGTGAACGGCGATGCCGCCACGATCTCGCGCCCCGGCTTCGGCGATGCTCGGTGGTATGCGGCCACCGTCCCCGGCACCGTGCTGACCACCTTGGTCGATCGCGGCGTCTATCCCGATCCGGCGCACGGCCTCAACAACCTCGCCATCCCTGAGAAGCTGGCGCATCAGGACTACTGGTATCGCACCGAGTTCGACCTGCCCGCCGGCGCCTCCGGCCGCCACCTCGAACTCCTGCTCAACGGCATCAACTATGCCTCGCAGATCTGGGTCAACGGCACCGAAGTCGGCACGACCAAGGGCGCCTTCGTGCGCGGCAAGTTCGACGTTTCGCCGCTGCTGAAGCCCGGCCGCAACGCCATTGCCGTGCGCGTCTCGCCCCCACCTCGCCCCGGCATTGCCCATGAGGAATCGCTGACGTCCGGCGTCGGCGAAAATGGCGGCATGATGATGCTCGACGGGCCGACGTTCGGCGCGGCGGAAGGCTGGGACTGGATCCCGACCATCCGCGATCGCCAGACCGGGCTCTGGCAGGACGTCCAGCTCCTCGCCACCGGAGACGCGCGCATCGGCGACCCGCAAGTCGTCACCACGCTGCCCAAGGCGGACAACAGCGTGGCCAATATCGAGATCACCGTGCCGGTCGCCAACCTTTCGGACCGCGCCGTCACCGCCACCGTGCGCGCCGCGTTCGACGACGTGGCGGTGGAGCGCAGCGTGACCGTGCCCGCGCGCCAGTCGGTGGACGTGCGCTTCTCGCCCGAGACCGATGCCGCGCTGGCCGTGGCCAACCCGAAGCTGTGGTGGCCCAACGGCTATGGCGATCCGGCCCTGCACACCGCCCACATCTCGACCGCGATCGACGGCCAGCAGTCGGACAGCAAGGACGTGCGCTTCGGCATGCGTCAGGTGACCTACGAGATTTCGCTGGTGGACCAGAGCGGCCATCTCGACCGTGTTGCACTGGACATGGAAAAGGCGCGCAGCCTTGGCCAGCGGATCGTCGATCAGCGCCATGACGCGATCCGGCAAGTGCCGGGCGGCTGGGCCTATTCCTTCGCGCCCGGTGCCGAAAAGTCGCCCGCCGTCACTCCGATTGCCGGTGACGAGGGGCTCTCGCCCTTCCTCGTGCTCCGCGTCAACGGCGTGCGCATCGCCGCGCGCGGTGGCTCGGTGGGCATGGACGACTTCATGAAGCGCGTCGATCGCGCGCATCTGGAGCCCTTCTTCAAGCTGCACCAGGACGCCCACGTCAACATCATCCGCAACTGGATGGGCCAGAACACGCAGGCGAGCTTCTTCGACCTTGCCGACGAATATGGCCTGATGGTCATGAGCGATTTCTGGGAATCGACGCAGGACTACAATATCGAGTCGCAGGACCCGACGCTGTTCCTCGACAATGCGAAGGACGTGGTTTCCCGCTTCCGCAACCATCCCTCGATCGTGGTGTGGTTCGGCCGCAACGAAGGCGTGCCGCAGCCGATCCTCAACGAAGGGCTGGAAAACCTGCTGCGCACGCAGGACGGCACGCGGCTCTACATGCCCTCTTCCAACCGCATCAACCTGCACGATTCCGGGCCCTACAACTGGCGTGAGCCGGAGAAGTACTTCACCGAATATTCGAAGGGCTTTGCGGTAGAGGTCGGCACCCCCTCGTTCCCGACGCTGGAATCGTGGGAGCGCGTGATCCCGGCGAGCGAGCGTTGGCCGGTCAGCGACACCTGGGCCTATCACGACTGGCACCAGAGCGGGAACGGCGCGGTGAAGAGCTTCACCGATGCCATGGACCGCGAATTCGGCAAGCCCACCAGCCTGCCCGATTTCGAGCGCAAGGCGCAGATGCTGGAATACGAAAGCTACCGCGCGATCTTCGAAGGCATGAATGCGGGGCTCTGGACCGAGAATTCGGGCCGCATGCTGTGGATGACGCAGCCGGCATGGCCCAGCTCGGCCTGGCAGGTGTTCTCGTCCGACTATGACACCCACGGTGCGTTCTACGGCATGAAGAAGGCTTCCGAGCCGGTCCACGTGCAGATGAACCTGCCCGATCACAAGGTCATCCTCGTCAACAACCGCATGGCGGCGCTGCCCGGCGTGACGGTGCGGGCAACAGTGCAGGCGCTCGACGGGCGGACGCTTGCCACCCGCGATGCCAAGGTGGACGCAGTGGCCGGCAAGGTGAACGATGCCTTCACGCTCGACCTTGCGCCGCTGATGGCCTCGGGTCCGGTGCTGGTGCGCCTGGAAGCGCTGGACAGCGCGGGCGCGCGGCTTTCGGACAACTTCTACTGGCAGGCCGCCAGCGACGAGGCGCTTCAGGGGCTGAGCGCCATGGCGCAAGTGCCGCTGACCGGCACGGCCAAGGTCAGCACCGAAGGCAGCGATACCAGGATCGAAGTCACCCTGACCAATCCCGGCAAGACCGCCGCGATCCAGACCAAGCTCACGCTGTTCGACGCCAAGGGCAAGCAAGTGCTTCCCGCCTACTACTCGGACAACTATGTCTCGCTGCTGCCGGGTGAGACCCGCACCGTGACGGTCACCGCGCCGAGCGCGCTCGCGGGCGGTTCACCCTCGGTCAAGCTGCGCGGCTGGAACGTCGCGGCCCAGACCATTGCCGTGAGGAATTGATCTTGAAGCGTAATCTTGCCTGCCTTGCCTGCCTTGCCCTTTCCGCGATCCTGCTGCCGGCTTCGGCCATGGCGCAGCCGGCCACCACGGCCCCTGCCGCCGTCAATGCCGCCGCGCAGGACGCGGAAGCGCGGCTCCATACCGACTGGGCGTGGACCGCGCGCTACCGCGACGCCAATGCCGTGGACGCCGCCAAGGCGCCGCGTCCGCGCATCGTACTGATGGGCGATTCGATCACGCAGGGCTGGTACGATCTTGACCGCGCCTTCTTCACGCCGGGCCGGATCGGGCGCGGCATCGGCGGGCAGACGACCTCGCAGATGCTGCTGCGCTTTCGGCAGGATGTGATCGACCTCAAGCCCGATGTCGTCCAGATCATGGCGGGCACCAACGACATCGCCAGCAACACCGGCCCGATGACAGACGACCAGATCCAGGGCAATTACCGCTCGATGGTGGAACTGGCGCAGGCACACGGCATTCGCGTGATCCTCGCCTCGATCCCGCCGGCGGACCAGTTCCCGTGGCGCCCGGGTCTGGAGACCGGCATGCGCATCGTCCGGCTCAACACCTGGCTCAAGAGCTATGCCGCCAAGACCGGCTCGGTCTATGCCGACTACTGGACGGCGATGAAGGGCTCCGGCCTCGGCGCGCGCGATGGGCTGACGTCTGACCATGTGCACCCCACCGTCGCCGGCTACGAAGTGATGAACAAGGTGGCCGAAGCGGCATTCAAGGCGGCGCTGGCCAAGCCCGCGGCCCGGCCGATTCCCGCCGCGCTGATTCCGTGAGCGCTGCCCTCGCGGCACTGCTGCTGGCGTCTTCGGCGCCCGCAGCCGGTGCGCCTCCGGTCGTCACTGTCGATACCGGGACGATCCGGGGCGAGACCGGCGCGGACGGTCGCACGGTGTTCCGGGGTATCCCTTTCGCAGCGGCGCCGGTGGGCGACTTGCGCTGGCGCGCGCCGCAGCCGGTGAAGCACTGGCCGGGCATCCGCGAGACCGTCAGATCCGCCCCCGCCTGCCTCCAGATCGACTATGGCTGGAACCGCGAGGCGGCGGCGAACCAGTCGGAAGACTGCCTCTATCTCGATGTCGCCACGCCTGCGCTGCATCCGGCCAAGCCGCTGCCGGTGATGGTGTGGATCCACGGCGGCGGCAACCGCGCCGGAGGGGGCCCCGGCCCCGGAGATTCGCCGATCGTCGCGCGCGGCGTGGTGCTGGTGAGCGTGCAATACCGCCTCTCGGCGCTGGGCTTCCTGTCGCATCCGGCACTTGGCGCGCATTCGGGCAATTACGGGCTGATGGACCAGCAGGCGGCGCTGCGCTGGGTGCAGGCCAATGTGGCGCGCTTCGGCGGCGATCCTGCCAATGTCACGATCTTCGGCGAATCCGCCGGCGCGCAGGACGTGGGCCTGCAATTGCTGTCTCCGGGCGGCAGGGGCCTGTTCCGCAAGGCCATCGAGGAGAGCGGCACGCCCGGCTTCGGCCTTCCCCCGCGCTCGCTGGCGGACAACGAGGCGCTGGGCGAGATCATCGCCACGTCCGCCGGTGCCCCGCCCCATGCCAGCGCCGCGCAGCTGCGCGCGCTGCCGGGCAAGGCGCTGATCGAAGCGAGCGAACACGTCGATGTCCCGAACCTCGACGATGACAGCTTCATCTGGCTTCAGGCCGTGGTCGATGGGGTGGTGCTGACCGAAACGCCCGCCGCCTCGCTGGCGCGCGGCGTCGGCAAGGACGTGCCGCTGATCCTGGGCAACAACTTCCACGAACTGGGCCTCTACGGCACGCCCGAACGCGCCATCGCGCAGGGCTTCGGCAGCAATGCCAAGGCCGCACTGACGGCTTACGGCCTTGCGCCCGGAGGCACGCCGCCTGCCGACCTTGCCCTGCGGCTTGCCAACGACCTGACCTTCCGCTGCCCCGCGCTCCATGTCGCGGCCGAGCGCACGCGGGCAGGCGCGGCGACCTGGCACTATCAGTTCGATATCGAGGGACCCGGCGACAAGCCGGTGACTCACGGCTCGGAAATCCGCTTCGTGCTGGGCGAGGACGGTGCGGCATCGGACGCCGCCGCGCCGCTTGCAGCCTATTGGGTGAACTTCGCGCGAACCGGTGATCCGAACGGTGCCGGGCTGCCGGACTGGCCGCGTTTTGGGCCGCGCGGGACCAGTCTTGAACTGGCCGCCAGTGGGGCACGACAAGTGGAGGGGCTGGCCGCCCGGACCTGCGCCTTGCGTGCTGCGCCCTGACAGTCTCGGTGCGCTGCCGGGCTAGGGGCGTTTTTCAATCATTGGGATTCGCGCAAAGGCGCAAAGGCGCGAAGAGATTGTGAGGCACCCCAGGCGTCTCTTTCCGTCCAACATGGCGGTTTCTGCCGTGTCAGACGGAAAGATGCGGCTTCGCCGCTAAAACAACCTCTTTGCGCGAAAATCCTCAAGCTTCGGCCGCAGCCGCTTCCTCGACATCCCAGAGCAGCGCCGCGCCGCGCACGCCGGAGCTGTCACCCCAGCGGGCCTGCACCACGTCTCCGGACCATGCGCCCGAGAAGCTGAGCGCGCGGATCGCCTCGCTCAGCCCGTCATAGATCGGCGCGACGTTCGACATGCCGCCGCCCAGCACGATGGCGTCGGGATCGAACAGGTTCGCAACCACGGCCAGCCCGCGCGCCAGACGGTCGCGGTAGCGTTCGAGCGCGGTCGCGGCCGCTTCGTCGCCCGCCAGTGCCGCCTGCACAATCGAAGGCGAATCGAGATCGCGCCCGGTCTCCGCCACGAAAGCGCGCCGGAAGCCGGTGCCCGAAACCCACGATTCGAAGCAGCCGCGCAGGCCGCACCAGCATTGCGGCGTGGGCAATTCGTCCGGCTCCGGATTGGGCAAGGGCATGTGGCCCACTTCGCCCGCCAGCCCGTGCGCGCCATTGACGACGCGGCGGTCGATCACCAGTCCGCCGCCGCACCCGGTGCCGATAATCAGCCCGAAGACCGAAGCCTTGCCGGCGGCGGCACCGTCAATCGCCTCGGACAGGGCGAAGCAATTGGCGTCATTGGCAAGCCGCACTTCGCGGCCGAGCGCCTGCCTCAGGTCCGCGCGAAAAGGCCGGCCGTTGAGGTAGACCGAGTTGGCGTTGCGCATCAGCCCGGTCGCCTGCACTTCCGACCCCGGCGCGCCGATGCCGACGCAGGCCCGGCGGCCGAGTTGGCCTTCCACCGAAGCGACAAGGTCGCGCAGCGTGGTCAGCGCCTGTTCGTAATGCGCGGGCGTTTCGGTGCGCAGGCGGTGAACCACCTGCCCCTGCTCGTCCAGAGCGGCCGCCTCGATCTTGGTGCCGCCGAAATCGATGCCAATTCGCAGCGTCACAGTGCTGCCCGCGCGATGTGCGCCATGCGTTGCATAGACCCTCTCCAGTCGCGTCCGCGCTTCCCTCACCGGGGCGCGGCGCCTGATGTTACCAGGATCGTATAATGGCAGGTCGATTGATTAAGACAAATTCTTTTTTTTAGATTTCGAGCGTGCGTCCCGCCTGCATGAGGATCGTATCGGAAGGCAGGAGCTGATCAAGGAGCGGCAGGATTGCCGCGCCGATGGCCGGGGCATCGCTCGCCATCTGTGCGGGCTGGACCGGTACCCGGTTGGGCATCGGCACTTGTCCCAGCGCCGCCTCGATCCGCGCGGAGAGGCGCTGGATCAGAGGCAGCGGCAGGCGCCCGCCGATCAGAATGGCATCGGGATCGAGCAGGCACGAAACCGCCACCAGCGGCACCGTGAGCGCGCGCGTGGCATCGGCGATCCACTGGTCGATCGTGGTCGCCATGACCGGATCGAGCGCCAGCAGGTCCTCCAGCCGCTCCAGCTTGCGCCCAGCCAGTTCCAGACGTTCTTCGATGGCCGAAAGCGAGACGGTGTCCTGCACCAGCGCGCCCGGCTCCGCGCCGCCCGGATCGGGCAGCAGGCCGATCTCGCCGCTGCGCAGGCGCGCGCCGCGATAATAGCTGCCGTCGATCACCGGGCCGCCGCCAAGACCCGCGCTGATCAGCAGGTAGAAGAAGCTTGGCCGGTCCTGCCCGCCAACGCCCTGCGCCTCGCCCAGCGCAGCCGCCGCTGCGTCGTTGTCGACGTGGATCGGCCAAGGCAGCACGTCCTTCAAAAGATCGCAGAAATCGACCTTGCTCCAGCTCTCGTACCCGGCCGGCTTGTGCGGCAGGGCAATGCCGCCAAGGTCGTCGGGACGTGCCACGCCGACGCCGAGAATGCGGTCCCGGTCCACGCCGCCGTCCGCCAGCAGCCCATCAAGGTCGGCGGCGATGATCGTCACCACGTCGGCCGGCATCGCGAAGCGCACCTCGCGCGTGATCCGGCTGCGCACTTCCCCAGCCAGATCGAGCGTGACCAGCGTGATATGGTCGCGGTCGACATTGAGGCCGATCGCGAAGGCGCCGTCGGGATTGATCGCCAGCCGCAGCGCCGGCTGGCCGCGTCCGCCGTGCTTGCGCCCCACTTGCGCGACAAGGCCCATGTCCTCCAGCCGCGTGGTGATGTTGGCGATGGTCGGCGGCGTCAGCCCGGTCTGGTTGGCGAGCGCAATGCGTGTCGTCTCCCCCGCGAGGCGGACCGCCTGGAGCACGATGCGCTGGTTGTAGTCGCTCGCCCGCGCCAGATTGGTGCCGGACAGTGAGACGGCCAGCCGCCGTCCCGGTTGGGGCCGGGTACCTTCTCCGGACGCCGCGTCGGCGATGCCGCCTTCCGCAGTGGTTTCAGCAGCAACCGGAGCGGCCTGTTTTCCGGCCTGCTTCGCGGTCTTTCGGGTGCGATCCTCTTTTTTCATGGTGTGTGATTACAACCACTCTGTCACGCAAACTAACAAAAAAGAAAAAATTTAAGTTGACGCATTTGGGGGTTTGGGCTGATGTTTAAATCAACACGAGTCACAAGAACCCTCGTGCGAAGAGCGGACGCGGTACGAACACAATCGACCGGCCCTCTTCCAAAGAATGGGAACCACGCCAACTGCGCGTGTGAGGAGAGGAGCTTTGGGGGTATGATTCAGCCTGGTTTTCTGAATCGTGGCGTTCTGCTGACAGCCACGTCGATCGTTGCACTGGGTGCAGCACATTCCGCATTCGCGCAGGAAGCAGCGCCCGTCATCACCGGTGCCGCCACCCGCCTTGCTGTTGCCGACACCACGTCCGGCGCCCCTCAGGCCGCCTCGGCCAGCACGCCCAACGGCGGCGGTGACGAAATCGTCATCACCGGTATTCGCGGCTCGCAGGAGCGTTCCGTCGCCCTGAAGCGCGATGCCACCTCGGTGGTCGATTCGATCTCCGCGCAGGACATCGGCAAGCTGCCCGACGTCACCATTTCCGACTCACTCCAGCGCATCCCCGGCGTGCAGATCCTGCGCAGCGCCGGCGAAGGCTCGACGATCAACATCCGCGGCCTGCCGCAGGTGACCACGCTGCTCAACGGCGAGACTTATCTCGGCGCGCAGTCGATCACCACGACGCAGCCGAACTTCGACGATATTCCCTCGCAGCTCTTCGCCGGCGCCGACGTCATCAAGTCGACCACCGCGAGCCTGCTGAACTCGGGCATCACCGGCACCGTCAATCTGCGCACGCGCCGTCCGTTCGACCTCAAGGAAGGCTTCACGTTCGCAGCCGCCGCCGAAGGTTCCTACGGCGACAAGACCAAGCACAAGTTCGACCCGAACTTCAACGGCCTGATCTCCTGGCACAACGACCGCTTCGGCGTGATGGTGTCGGCCGCCTATTCGGACGTGCGCCTGTTCAACTCGCACAACGGCATCCAGGAAGGCTACGGCGCCGCGCTTCATAACGAAGGCACGCTCGACGCCACCTCCAACGGCGGCTTCTCGCCTTCGTTCCGCCCGCGCGGTACCCCTGTGGCCGGCGGCGTGGACGTCAATGACAACGGCACCGCCACCGATGCCTTCATCGTTCCGCAGGGCTTCACCGGCTGGAACAAGATCAACGAGCGCCAGCGCCTGGGCATCAACGGTTCGTTCCAGTGGATGGTCAACGACGCGCTGACGCTGACCGGCGACGGCTTCTTCACCAAGCAGGACGAGCACGACCGCATCGCCGGCTTCCAGATGCAGAACGTCAACTGGCAGGCGGCAGAGTTCGTCCCCGGCCAGTCGCGCGATACCGGTGCGACGTATGTCGACCCGAACGACCACAAGACCTACAACATCAACACCACGCAGGTGTACAACTACGATCTGGGTAACTTCGATTCCTACTCCCAGAACGATCGCTATCAGTCGCAGTCGCAGAACTACAACCTTGAGCTGAAGTTCGACAACGGCGGCCCGTTCAAGGCCACCCTGCGCGGCGTCTATGGCAAGGCGCACCAGTACTACGACCAGAGCTACCTGCAGTTCAGCATGTCCAACGGCCTGCAGTGGCAGCCGGGCGGCATCGGCCACTATCCGGCCTCGCTGGGCGGCGACCGCGCGTTCAACCCGAACGGCTTCACGGTCAACACGATCGCCGGCCTGAACTCGCTGCCCGCCACGGTGGACTTCACCGGCAGCAAGCCGAGCATCAGCCTGCCTTCGCAGCTGGTGAGCGAACTGGGCGACGTCAACGACTACGCGCTCAAGACCATGTCGTCCGAAGGTAACTACCGCCGCAACGGCGACCTCAAGGTCATCCGCGCCGATGGTTCCTACGAAGCTTCGCCCGACCTGACGCTGAGCTTCGGCGCGCGTTATTCGGATCGTTCGGTCTCCGACTACGAATTCGACCGCGCGGCACCGCTCTACGCCGGCAACGGCGCCAGCGATCCGAACGGCTGCCTCGTCAAGTGGAAGGCGTTCGACGTGCCGATGAGCGACAAGTCGTGCAGCGCGGGCGATGCCTCCGGTTACTTCACCGCCGGCCTCACCCGCCCCGCCAGCGACCCGACGCTGGCCAGCAACGTCAAGCTGTTCAACCCCGGTGTCGCCGGCGTGCCCAGCATGTACGTCCTCGATCCCAAGACGATGGACAACGCTCTGGCCTTCCAGAACGGGTTCTATCCGGGCAATGTCGAGGTCATGAACCCCGGCGCGTCGTACTCGGTCGGCGTCAAGCAGATCTCCGGCTACTTCCAGATGGACTTCCACGGCGATCTGTTCGGCCTGCCGTTCAGCGGCAACGGCGGCGTCAAGGTCATCAACACCAAGCTGGACATCACCCAGTACGGCAGCGCCGGTCCGCAGCCTTACGGCATGGCCAATGCAGTGGGCGCCGCGATCGAGACCAAGCGCGACTTCACCGACATCCTGCCGGCCTTCAACGTCGCCTTCGATCTCCAGCAGAACCTCAAGCTGCGCTTTGCCTTCTCGCGCACGATGACGCTGCTCGATCTCAACCAGTGGGGCGGCGGTCTGACGCCGGGCTACGCGATCGACACCAGCATCCCCGGAACTCCGGTGTTCCGCGTGACCGGCGGCAACCAGAGCGGCAACCCGCTGCTCGATCCCTGGCGCGCGACCAACGTCGAAACCTCGCTTGAATACTACATCGGGCGCGGCAGCCTGCTGAGCCTCGGCGCGTTCCACATCAACGTCGAGAGCTTCATCCAGAGCGGCAACATTGTCCGCAACGACCTGCCCGACAACGACGGCGTGGTGCGCAACCGCACGGTCTCGATCACCATTCCGGTGCAGGGCGAGGGCGGCACGCTTCAGGGTATCGAAGCCGGCGCCAAGCTGTCGTTCCTGGATCTTGGGTTCATGCCCAACTTCCTGCGGAACTTCGGCGTCGACACCAACTTCACCTATTCGCCTTCGGACACCGGCCAGAAGGATCTTGCCGGCAACAAGGTGCCGTTCCAGGACAACTCGGAAATCCAGACCAACGTCGCGGTGTTCTATCAGGACTCGCGCTTCCAGGCCCGTGTCGCCTGGAACTACCGCTCGAAGCGCGCGGTGCAGTCTGACTTCGGCGGTATCTCCGGCCTCGAACTCTACCAGGCGCCGACCAACTACGTCGACGCTTCGGTCAGCTACGATGTCACGCCGAACGTGACCCTCTATGCGCAGGGTTCGAACCTGACCGGCGAGTACGAGAAGTACTACCTGACCTGGACCGACGAGAAGGCCTACAACAACATCTTCGAGCGTCGTTACACGGCTGGCGTTCGCGTCAAGTTCTAACCCGCTCCTCCCCCTTCCCCCCGCCCACTCCTCCTCCGGGCGGGGGGATCCCCTTTTCAGGGCGCTTGCGCTAGCAATCGCTCGGGGAGACAAATCCATGGCAAACGAACCGATTCGTTCCATCCTGATCGTCGGTGGCGGCACCGCCGGATGGATGGCCGCCAACCTGCTGGCGACGCGCCTGCGCCGCCTTCCCATCGAAATCACCCTGGTCGAAAGCCCCGATATCCGCACGGTCGGCGTCGGCGAGGCGACCGTTCCCGCGATCCGCGATTACTTCAGAGCCATCGGCGTGACCGAGGCCGAAGTCATGCGCGCGTCGCAGGGCACCGTGAAGCTGGGCATCGAATTTCGCGACTGGCGCGCGCCGGGCACCAGCTTCTTCCATCCCTTCGGCCGTTACGGCGTGGACGCCTTCTCGGTGCCATTCCACCAGTACTGGCTCAAGCGCCGCATGGCGGGCGACGAGACGCCGCTTTCCGCCTATTGCCTGCCGACGCAGGCGGCGATGCGCAACCTGATGCTGCTGCCGCCCGAACAGCCCGCCAACGACCTTGGCGTGTTCGACTGGGCGATCCATTTCGACGCCGGCCTCTTCGCCCGCTTCCTGTCGCAGCGCGCGCAGGACGATCTGGGCGTGCGGCATGTCGAAGGCACGATCTCCGGCGCCAAACGGGACACCGAGAACGGCCGCATTGCATCGGTCTCGCTGAGCGACGGACGCACGCTGGAAGCCGATCTCTTCATCGACTGCTCGGGCTTCCGCAGCCTCTTGCTGGGCCAGACGCTCGAAGTCCCTTACGAGGACTGGACGCATCTGCTGCCCTGCGACCGCGCGGTGGCCATGCCCTGCACACATGGCGACGAACTGACGCCCTATACCCGCAGCACTGCGCTTCCCGCTGGCTGGCAGTGGCGCATCCCGCTCCAGCACCGTGTCGGCAATGGCTACGTCTATTCCAGCCGCCACATCTCCGACGACGAGGCGACCGCCACGCTCATCGCCAACCTTGAGGGCGAGGCACTGGCCGAGCCCAACATGCTGCGCTTCCGCACCGGGCACCGCACGCGCGTATGGGAGAAGAACTGCGTCGCGCTGGGCCTTGCGGCGGGCTTCCTCGAACCGCTGGAATCGACCTCGATCGTGCTGATCCAGAGCGGGATCGAGCGCCTGCTCGCCCACTTCCCCGATCGCGATTTCGATCCCACGCTGGCGGACGAGTTCAACCGCATCACCGCGCTCGAATACGCGCGCATCCGCGACTTCCTTTTGCTGCACTATTGGGGCGGCCAACGGAACGAGCCGATGTGGCAGAAATGCCGCGCGCTCGATCTGCCGGAAACGCTGGCGCAGCGCATCCGCACGTTCAAGGGCTCCGGCAAGCTGCCGCGCTTCGAATGGGATTCGTTCCAACCGCCAAGCTGGCTGTCGATGTTCGCCGGTTTCGATATCTGGCCGCCACGCCACGATCCGCTGGCGGACCAGTTCTCCACCGAGGAACTGGCCGGGACTTTCGGGCAAATACGCGAAGCCATCGGCCGCGCGGTGGCGCTCGCCAGCCCTCACGCAGACTTCATTGCGGACACATGCGCCGCGCCCTCTTCGCCGCAGCCTGCGGCACAGCCCGCCTAGAGCATGATCCGTTCATACTGAATCGGATCACGCTCTATTTGACCTTTGTTTGCCGCATTTTCTGAATCGTCAGGTGATCCCACCGGACTTGAAAATGCTCTAGGACGACCAGATGCGACTGACGCTTTCCTCCCTCCTCGCCCTGTCCTGCGCGGCTGTGCCGATGGCTGCCGCGCTCGCGGATGCGCCGCTGCCGGCTGCCGCCACCGCGCACCCCGAACTCTGGCCGCAGGGCAAGAGCGTGGGCCTCGTCGATCCGGAGACCGAGGCGAAGATCACCAAGATGATGGCCGAAATGTCGGTGCGCGAGAAAGTCGGGCAGATGATCCAGCCCAGCATCGCCTCGATGAAGCCGGAAGAACTGCGCGAATATCCGGTCGGCTCGATCCTTGGCGGTGGCAACGATCCGCCGCTCTCGGGCAATGACCGCGGTCCCGTGGGCGACTGGATCGCTACGGCCGAAGCCTTCCGTCAGGTCTCGATCGAGAAGCGCCCCGGCCACGTGCCGATTCCGGTGATCTTCGGCATGGATTCGGTCCACGGCAATTCGAACGTCTTCGGCGCCACGATCTTCCCGCACAACGTCGGCCTCGGCGCCATGCGCGATCCGGCGCTGATGGAGAAGATCGGCGAAGTGACCGCCGCCGAAAGCGCCGCCTCGGGCTTCGACTGGGCCTTCGGTCCCACTGTCACCGTGCCGCAGGATGACCGCTGGGGCCGCAGCTACGAAGGCTATTCGGAGCGCCCCGAGATCACCCGCGAATATTCCGCCGCGATGGTGCGCGGGCTTCAGGGCGTGCCCGGCAAGGCCCGCATCCAGAACGGAAATGTCGCCGCCTCGATCAAGCACTTCCTCGCAGATGGCGGCACCCATGGCGGCATCGACCAGGGCGACGCGCAGATCTCCGAAAAGGACCTGATCGCCATCCACTCGCCCGGCTATGTCAGCGGCATCGATGCCGGCGCGATGACG
Source organism: Novosphingobium sp. BL-S-33 (assembly GCF_056857025.1). Classification (NCBI taxonomy): domain Bacteria; kingdom Pseudomonadati; phylum Pseudomonadota; class Alphaproteobacteria; order Sphingomonadales; family Sphingomonadaceae; genus Novosphingobium; species Novosphingobium sp. BL-S-33. The sequence continues at coordinate 538,470 of NZ_CM166474.1, forward strand.
GTCATGGCCAGCTTCTCCTCGTGGAACGGCGTCAAGAACCACGGCAACAAGTCGCTGCTGACCGACGTGCTGAAGGGCCGCCTCGGCTTCGAGGGCTTCGTGGTGGGCGACTGGAACGCGCATGGCCAGATCCCCGGCTGCACCAACGGCAATTGCCCGCAGACCTTCAATGCCGGTCTCGACATGGCGATGGTGCCGGGTGACTGGAAGGACCTGTTCAACAACACCCTGAAGCAGGTTCAGGACGGCACGATCCCGATGGCCCGCGTGGACGACGCGGTGCGCCGCATCCTGCGCGTGAAGTTCAAGCTGAACCTGTTCGATCCCGCGCGCCCCTTTGAGCAGAAGCAGATGCTCGGCATTCCCGAGCACCGCGCCGTCGCGCGGCAGGCGGTTTCGGAATCGCTGGTGCTGCTCAAGAACAACGGCGCGCTGCTGCCGATCAAGCCGGGCCAGAAAGTGCTCGTCACCGGCACCCATGCCGATGACGTGGGCCTGCAATCGGGCGGCTGGACGCTCTCGTGGCAGGGCACCGGCAACACCAATGCCGACTTCCCCGGCGCCACCACGATCTGGGCCGGCCTCAAGTCCGCGATCGAGGCAGCCGGCGGCAGTGCCACGCTCAGCGCGGACGGCAAGGTCACCGGCCCCAAGCCCGACGTTGCCGTCGTCGTGTTCGGCGAGACGCCCTATGCCGAAATGGTGGGCGATATCTCCACGCTGGAATTTCAGCCGGGCGACAAGCAGGCGCTGGCACAGCTCAAGGCGCTGAAGGCGCAGGGCATTCCGGTGGTCACCGTGTTCCTCTCGGGCCGCGCGCTCTGGGTGAATCCCGAGATCAACCAGTCCGACGCATTCGTCGCCGCCTTCCTGCCCGGCTCCGAAGGCGCCGGCATTGCCGACGTACTCGTCGCGAAGAAGGACGGCACGCCCAACAAGGACTTCCGCGGCAAGCTCAGCTACTCGTGGCCGAAGAACGCGGGCCAGTTCGCCAACAATGTCGGCCAACCGGGCTACGACCCGCAGTTCGCCTATGGCTACGGCCTCACTTACAAGGACCACACCACGGTCCCGCAGCTGAGCGAAGTGGCCGGGCTCGACGCCTCGCTGTCGAACGTCTCGGTCTACTTCCTGCCCGGCCGCATCCTGCCGCCGTGGAAGCTTGCGACCGGCGGCGCCGTGGCGATGAAGAACGTGGACGGCGGCGGCACCCAGGAAGGCGCGCGCCAGCTTGCCTTCTCCGGCCCCGGCGAAGTGCGCATCGAAGGCCCGCAAGTGGACCTCAGCCGCCAGAGCAACGCCATGCTCAGCCTGCGCATCGATTATCGCATCGATGCCAAGGGCGCGAATGCGCCGAAGCTCGGCATGGGCACCACGTTCGTGGACGGCGGCAAGGTCTTCACCGCTGCGCCCGGCCAGTGGTCCAGCGTCAAGGTCTCGCTCTCGTGCTTCGCGGCGGCGGGCGCCAACATGAACGCCATTGCCCGACCCTTCGTGCTGCAAGGCGATGCCGGGCTCACGCTTTCGATCGCCACGGTCAAGCTCGACGCCGATCCCACCGGCGCGATCTGCCCCAAGTAAGCGCGAAGAGAGAACGCCCACCATGTCGCGTTTCGCGAAATTCGTCGCGCTCGCCCTGAGCCTTGCCCCTCTGGCGCTCACCAGTCCGGCGCTGGCGGAGGAAGTGGACCAGAACCGCCTGCCCCCTTCGCAAGACCCGGCGCGCGTGGCCAACGGCCTCGCGCAGACGCCGCCGATGGGGTGGAACAGCTGGAACAAGTTCGCCTGCAACATCTCGGAAAAGACGATCCGCGAAACGGCGGACGCCATCGTCTCCACCGGCATGCGGGATGCGGGATACAATTACCTCGTCATCGACGACTGCTGGCACGGCGAGCGTGACGCCAAGGGCTTCATCACCGCCAATGCCAAGGCCTTCCCCTCGGGGATCAAGGCACTGGCGGACTACGTGCACGCCAAGGGCCTGAAGTTCGGCATCTATTCGGACGCCGGCACCAAGACCTGCGGCGGCCGCCCGGGCAGCCAGGGCCACGAGTATCAGGACGCGATCACCTACGCATCGTGGGGCGTCGATTACCTCAAGTACGACTGGTGCAGCACCGGCAGCCGCAATGCCGAAGAAGCCTATGCGCTGATGTCGGACGCCTTGAAGGCCAGCGGCCGCGACGTGCTGCTCTCGCTCTGCGAATGGGGCACCAACAAGCCATGGCTCTGGGCCTCGAAGATCGGCAACATCTGGCGCACCACGGGCGACATCACCGACAAGTGGTCCGGCAAGCACGGCTATGCGCTAGGCATGCTCGATATCGTTGACCTCAACGAGCCGCTCTGGCCCTTCGCCGCGCCGGGGCACTGGAACGATCCCGACATGCTGGAAGTCGGCAACGGCGGCATGACGACGGCCGAATACCGCAGCCATTTCTCGCTCTGGGCGATGATGGCCTCGCCGCTGATCGCCGGTAATGACATATCGAACATGAGCGCCGACACCGCCTCGATCCTGCTCAACAAGGACGTCATCGCGGTCGATCAGGACAAGCTGGGCCGCCAAGGCCGCCGCGTCGCCAAGGACGGGAACGGCGAAGTCTGGGTCCGCACCCTCGCCGATGGCCGCCGCGCCGCACTGCTGTTCAATCGCGGGGAGACGCCGGTCTCTCTGACGGTGAACTGGGCGCAACTCGACTATCCGGCCAGCCAGTCGCTCAAGCTGCGCGACCTCTGGGCACACCGCGATCTCGGCGCGTTCAAGGGCGCCTATTCGGCGCAAGTCGAACCCCACGGCGTGGTCATGGTGACCCTGACGCCCTGACCGGCCCGGGCGCTCGCCCTCCCCTATCGGAATCCACCCTTGCCCGGCTCAATCCCTTTGAGCCGGGCTTTTTCTTTGACCCCGTGTCGAGCCTGCGGATCAAATTGATGCAGCACGCCATATTGACGGACCGCCCGTCCCCGTGGCAATGGCTCGCCTCTGGCCAAGCGCCGGCGTGCGGGTGTAGCTCAATGGTAGAGCAGCAGCTTCCCAAGCTGAATACGAGGGTTCGATTCCCTTCACCCGCTCCACCGCAAAAATCCGAAATTCAAGCGACCTCCAACGTAGGTCGCGTGGCGGCCTCACGCGAAGAAAATGAGCCCGCCCAGTCCCAGCACCACGGCAAGGCTGATCAGCAGGAATTTCATATCGGAACGGATTTCACGGTCGACATCCGATCTCGCCCGACGCTGCTCGGTTGAGCTGGGGTTGCGGATCTCGTCGAGTTCGTCGTCGAAGTGCGGTCTGGCCATGTCTCATCCTACCGGCCCGGATGGTACCACTTCGGGCACGTCATGGCGAGGCCGAGAGCGATCAGCGCCGCACTGCGAACCACTCCGCCATGCGTTCGATGGCCTGCTCGATAAGCGGCGTCGAAACCGCGAAGCTCATGCGGAAATAGCGGTGGCCGTCGACGGGGTCGAAATCGATCCCCGGAGCCGTCGCGACGCCGGTGTCGTTCAGGAGCTGGCGGCAGAACCCCAGGCTGTCGTTGGTCAGGTGGCCGATATCCGCATAGATGTAGAAGGCCCCATCGGGCGGGGCGATCTCGCTGAGGCCAAGGCGCGGCAGCGCGGCGAGCAGGCGTTCGCGGTTGCGCGCGTACGTGTGCAGGTGCCCTTCCAGTTCCTCCGTCTCGTCGAAGGCGATCAGGCCGGCGTGCTGCGCCAGCACCGATGGCGTCAGGAACAGATTGTTCATCCGCGCCCGCGCCGGGACCACCAAGTGCGGCGGCACAACCAGCCAGCCGAGCCGCCATCCCGCCATCGAATAGTATTTCGAGAAGCTGTTGACGATCACCGCCTCGGGCAGATGCTGCAGCGTCGACTGCGCAGCATCGCCGTATGTCAGGCCGTGATAGATCTCGTCCGAGACCACGCGGATGTTCTTGCGGCGGCAGACTTCGGCGATCGCGGCGAGTTCCTCGGGCGCGATCACGGTGCCGGTGGGATTGGCGGGGCTGGCAAGGATCAGCCCGTCCGGCACCGGATCGAGCGCGTCGAGCGCGGCGGCGGTGACCTGATAGCGCTCGGCCGGGCCGCAAGGCATCTCCACGGGTTCGAGGTAGAGCGTCTTCAGCGTGTTGCGATAGGCGACGTAGCCGGGCCGGGCCAGCGCCACCCGCGCACCGGGCACGAACAGGCTGGAGAGCGCCAGCACGAAGGCTGGCGACGCGCCGCACGTGAGGATCACCTGCTCGCGGTCGACCGCGACGCCGTAAGCCTCTTCGTAATGGCGCGCGATGCGTTCGAGCAGCGCCGTGCTTTCCCAGTAACCGCCGGGGTCGCTGTCCAGCACCGCATGTGCGGCGGCTATCGCGGCGGCAGGCGCGCCGGTCGAGGGCTGGCCGTACTCCATGTGAATGACATCGCGGCCCTCGGCGGCAAGGTCGTAGGCAAGGCGGCCAATCGCCATGGCGTGAAAGGGATCGACTTCGGCGATCTGCTGCGGAACGGTCATTGTCGCGTGCTAGAGCATTTTCGCGTCGGGTGGAAACACCTGATGGCTCAGGCAATCCCGCTTGCCCTTGGCCGCAGGCGCGGCTCGGTGATGTGGCCGGGAGCAGAAGCACGCGGCACAAGGCCGATAAAGGAGACAAGATTTGCCCACCCAGCTCGATCACTACCGCCTGCTCGGCCGCTCGGGGCTGCGCGTCTCGCCGCTCTGTCTTGGCACGATGACTTTCGGCGTGGGGCCGGGCGCATGGGGCTCCACCGACGAGGAAGCCGCACGGATGCTCGACATCTATGTCGAGCGCGGCGGCAATTTCGTCGATACGGCCGACTTCTACGGCCAGATGGGCGGTTCCGAGCGACTGCTGGGCCAGATCGTCGGCGACCGGCGCGAACGGCTGGTGATCTCCACCAAGTATTCGATCACCACCAGCCCCGGCGATCCCAATGCGGCGGGCAATTCGCGGCGCAACATGGTGCGCTCGGTCGAAGCCTCGCTAAAGCGGATGAAGACCGACTGGATCGACCTGCTCTACCTGCACATGTGGGATTTCCGTACGCCCGTGGACGAGATCCTGCGCGCCTTCGACGACCTCGTGAGCGCGGGCAAAGTGCTTTACACCGGCCTGTCGGACACTCCGGCATGGCAGGCGAGCCGGATGCAGGCCATTGCCGACGTGCGCGGATGGACGCAGTTCTGCGCGCTTCAGATCCAGCACAACCTGATCGAGCGCACGGTCGAGCGCGAACTGATCCCGATGGCCCGCGAGATGGGCTTCGGTGTCTGCCCGTGGTCGCCACTGGGCGGCGGCGTGCTGACCGGCAAGTACACCAGCGCAGACCTCTCCGCTTCCGCCGGCGAGATGATGAGTTCACGCAAGGCGATCAATGTGGCGACCGGGCGGCTTACCGAGCAGAACCTGGCCATCGCGCAAGTCACCGCCGATGTGGCGAAGGATATCGGCTGCACGCCCGCACAAGTCGCGCTCGCATGGCTGCTGGCGCATCCCGACGTCGATTCCCCGGTGCTGGGCGCACGCACGCCGGCGCAGCTGGAGGATAACCTCGGCGCGCTGGAGGTGACGCTGTCGGACGACCATCTCGCCCGGCTCGATGCCGCCAGCGCGGTGCCCAAGGTCTTCCCGATGGACATGCTGAGCGGCGCGGCCGAGGCCATCATGACCGGCGGCGTAACCGTGGAGAAGCGCGCCTGACGGCAGCGGCGCTGATCCGATCTGCGTGAAATTGGGGGCGTGATCTTGCTCACGCTTTCCGCGCGCGCAAAGTGCCATAAGCTTGGGCATCCGGAACGGGCATTGTGAACCGTTCGTTCCGGGTGCTGCCCGAAGCGCTGGAGCTGACATCCGGCACCGCGCTCGGCCAGCCACTCGCGTTTTGATGGCGACGATGCATGCGCGGACCGGGGCGGTTCGCGGCGGGGGTCGTCGTCTGGCCGGGCCACCGGCCATCCGGCACTGCCGGAACGTGGCGCCGACCCGCTCCGCCTCTGCGGATCCGCGACGAATACCGGGGGGGATTCGTCGCTCCAGAGGCCCTTTTCGCTTGGGGGGAAATTTGGCCGACGGGCCGAGTGAAAAGGTGGGTCGGCGCCGCGCTTAATCGCCCGCGCAAGCGGGGGCAAACTCGGCGCCGAACTGAAGTTCAGCCGGGATTGGCGCTGGCAATGCCAGGGCGCTCGGCGCCCATGCCGGAAAAGCCGACGCAGTAGCCGCCGTCCACCGGCAGCACCACGCCCGTCACGTAAGCCGCTTCGTCACTGGCAAGGTAAAGCGCGGCCAGCGCGATATCCTTTGCCAGACCCCAACGGCCCATCGGAACCCCCGCCAGCACCGGGAAGTCCGCAGGCGGCTCGGCATGGGTGCGCGAAGCTTCCACCAGCCCGGTCCACATCGTGCCCGGAGCGATGGCGTTCACGCGGATGCCCTGATCCGAATAGTCCAGCGCCGCCACCTTGGTCAGCTGGTTCACGCCCGCCTTGGCCGCGCCGTAGACGCCGTGATGCTTCCAGCCGATCACTGCCGAAGCCGAGCTGGTGTTGACGATCGCCCCGCCGCCCGTCTTCAGCATGGAGGTGATCCCGTACTTCATGCCCAGGAACGCGCCGCGCAAGTTGGTGGCGTGGACCCGGTCCCAGGTCTCCAGCGACTGCGTGTGCAGCGGCGCCATCGGCCCACCGAACCCGGCATTGTTGCACAGCACGTCCAGCCGTCCGAAGCAGTCTTCCGCAGTGGCAATCATCGCCTGCACTTGTGCTTCGTCCGAAACATCGCACTGCACGCCCACGGCGTCCCTGCCCAACGCGGCGGCCACTTCGTCCTGCTTGCCCGAAATGTCCGCCAGCACGAGCTTCGCGCCTTCCGCATGGAACAGTTCGGCCATTGCCCTGCCCATGCCCGACGCGGCGCCGGTGATGATGCAGACTTTATCCTGAAGCCTTCCGGCCATGTTCTCTCTCCCTCTCAGACTCTGGTTTGGTCAGGCACCGGTTGGTCAGGCACTCGTGTCGATGGTCGGACGGATCGAAATTTCCGAGATATTGGTGCGGCGCGGCATGGCCAGGATGAAGACCAGAGCCTCGCCGATATCGCGCGGCTTCACGGCGCCTTCCTTGGTGACATGCGCCTTGATCGCGGTGCGCCATTGCGGATCGGAAATCGAATCCGCCACTTCGGTCTCGGTCGCGCCCGGCATCAGCGTGGTGACGCGGATGTTCTTGCCGCCCAGTTCCTGGCGCATGCCGTCGGTCATCATATTGACCGCGTGCTTGCTGGCCGAATAGGCGCTCGTCATCGGGCCGCCCTTGCGCCCCGCGAGCGAGGAGATGGTGATGATGTCACCCACGCCCTGCGCCAGCATATGCGGCACGGCGGCGGCGCTGGTGTATACAGTGCCCATCAGGTTGATGTCGATCACACGGCGATAGATCGCGGTGTCGCAGTTCTCGATACCGCCCGCTTCCATGATCCCGGCCGAGTTGATGAGAATGTCGATCCGGCCGAACGCGTCGACCGTCTTCTCCACCGCGCCGCGCGCATCGTCTTCCACGGTCATGTCGCCGGGGATCGCCAGCGCCTTGCCGCCGGCCGCCTCGATCTGCGCGACCAGCCCGGCGAGACGCTCCACGCGGCGGGCGCAGACCACCACGGTCGCCCCCGCTTCGGCAAGGCAGAGCGCCGCCGCTTCACCAATTCCCGACGACGCCCCGGTGATGAGCGCGACCTTACCTGCAAGCTGGCCCGACATGCCTTCTCCACTTTTTCACGCGGCCCTTGGCGGCCGCTTTCGTATTCATTGGCTGGCCGGGGCCGAAGGCAAAGTCAACGAAAAATGCTGAACATATGTTCAAATCGCTCGCGCGGAATGAGAGAAATGTATCCATCCTTGCCGGGATCAGGGGCGATTAAAATGGGATCACGCGGAGGCGCGGAGACGCGGAGAAGAAAAGGGAAGGAAGGGAAGATCGCGCAAAGGCGCGAAGGCGCAAAGATGTCGGCGGCGCCGCAGGCATTCCCTGAACGTTTTGCGGTGGTCCATGGGCCCAGTTCGAAGGCGGCTTCGCCGCAAGCACAACCCCTTTGCGCCTTTGCGCGATCTTCCCTTTTCTTCTCCGCGTCTCCGCGCCTCCGCGTGAAACACCTTCCTCACGCAATCGCCAACACACTGCGATGGATGAACCGCACCAGATCCGCCTGCCCCCGCGCTCCGGTCTTGGCGTAGATCCGCTTCGAATAGGTCCGCGCCGATTCCACCGTCAGCCCCACTTCCGGTCCGGCCTCGGCAATGGACAACCCCCGGCTCAGCGCCAGAGCCAGCCGCGCCTCGCTGGCGGTCAGGTCGAACAGTTGCGCCAGTTGTCCGCAGCGGTCGGCCGAGGACCAGTGGTCGGCATGGAGGTAGCAAAGGATCGCCGGCGCCGCGCGGGTGGTGCCCATGCGGCGGCCGGAGGGGACAAGCAGCAGGTCCAGCCACGGCTCACGGCTGAGCACCATCGCGCGCGGGCGGGCCTCGGGATCGCGGGCCAGTTCGCCGATAGCCTCGCACAATTGCCGCCGCAGCCCCGGATCGGCCGCGCTCAGCCTGCCATCGCGAGAGCGGGTGAGCCCGCCCGGCCCCTGCAACATCTGGACGCCGAGGCGGTCGGCATCGAGCACCTTGCCCTCACCGTCCAGCGTCACCCAGCCGTAGTTCATCCGCCGCACCGCCTCGCGCTCGATTTCGGCGCCCATGCGCTCGCGCTCCAGCGCCACGAAGCTGCCGAGCGCGGCCCGCAGGCACGGCGAGAGGTCTTCCAGCAAACCGTCGACATCCGCCGCGAACTCGCCCACGCGCCGGGTGATCGTGATCCAGCCGCTGACCCCGCCGGGCTCGGTGAAGCGGATCATCCGCATGTGGTTCATGCCCGAAGGCGCCAGCAGCTGGTCGAGATAGGCGTCGTGGCGCGGATCGCCGAGCGTCAGCAATTCGCCGAGCGCATAAGTGCGCCCCTCCTGCATGGCATGATAAGGCATGGGATCGCGCAGATAGAGGCTCTCGCGATAGAGCTGCGAGATCGGCGGCGGCGAAGGCTGGCCGGAATAGAGATGGATCACCCGCGCCTCGGGCGTGCCCATCGGCAGGGGCCGGAACACCAGGCTGGCATAGTCCGCCGCGACGCGCGTGCGCAGGGCATCGAGGAAGCGCCGCCAGGGCGGATCTTCCACCAGTCCCTCCATCAGCGGCACCAATAGCGCCGCGTCTTCGCCTTGCAGCATTTTCGCGATCCCCAAATGGGAATTTTCGTGAGCCAAGGGCTAACCCACAAGCGGGGGCAGAGACAACGAGCGGCGCCGAACCATCACCCCTGCGGTGAAGGGCGGACGCCGCCTGAGAGGATACCGCAATGCCAGAGGTGACCAAAGTGCAGCCCGCAGCCTTCCTGCGAACCACCCTGCCGCTCGGCATCGACATGGCGCAGGAATACGATTCGGGGCGCTATCACTCGATCTGGCTGCCCGACCACATGGTGAGCTTCTGGCCCGATTCGATCTGGACGCCCGAATTCACTGACCTTGCGAAAGCCTCGCCCAGCCCGCACCGCCATCTCGATGGTCTGGCCGTGGCGGCGGCAACGGCAGTGTTGACGAAAAACACACCGCTGGCGACCACCGTGGTCGATACCGTGCGCCGCCACCCCTCGCTGCTGGCGCAGACGGCGCTGACGATCAGCCACTTGTCGAAAGGCCGCTTCATCCTCGGCCTCGGTTCCGGCGAACTGGAAAACACGGTCCCTTACGGATTCGATTTCGACAAGCCGGTCGGCCGTCTGGAAGAGGCGATCAAAGTCATCAAGCTGCTCTGGCACACGGATGGGCCGGTCGATTTCGAGGGGCAGTTCTTCCACCTCCACCACGCGCGGATGGATACCGAGTTCTACGAGGGCAAGGCGCCGCCGATCTGGCTGGGCGCGGCTGGCCCGCGCATGCTGTCCATCACCGGGCGCGAGGCGGATGGCTGGTGGCCGGCGGGATCGTGGACGCCGGAGGACTATGCAGCAAAGCTCAAGGTCATCCTCGACGCGGGCGATGCCGCCGGGCGCGACATGAGCCACTTCACTCCTGCCCTCACCCAGATCTGCCTGATCGGCGAGCCCGATGAGATCGACGAAATGCTGCGCGCGCCGATGGTGAAGTCGATCATCCTGATGATGACCGCCAAGGACCTTGCCCAGTTCGGTTACGAACACCCGATGGGCCCCGACTGGCGCGGCATCATGGACTTCGATCCCGTGCGCCTCAGCCGCGAGAAGATGCTGAAATTCTGTGACGAGATGAACCCGCAGGCGATCCGCGACGTGCTGCCCGTCGGCACGCCGAAAGAGGTCGCGCTCAAGATCAAGGGCTTCGCGGATGCCGGTATGCGCGTCTACAAGCTGATGGAATATGGTGCGATGGGCGGCATGAAGTTCTCCGCCACCAGCGCCGCCAAAGTCCGCGAGACCGAAGACGAAATCGCCCGTCTGGTGGAGGCGTGATCATGGCCGACCTGAACGCACAGCAATTGCTGCAGGAAGCCCAGCAGCGCACCGGCCTTTCCGATTGGGCAGATGACGGCTTCACCGAACGCTTCGCCCTCGCGGTGGAACACATCAACGGCATCGCCATGGACGCGGCCGGCCGCGCGGCGGCGGCGGAGAACATTCTCTGGCTGCTGACCGACCGCCTGCGCTTCTTCGAGGATCGCAAACGCTATCCGCTGGCCGAGGAAGTGATCGACCGCCCGATGTTCGTCAGCGGCGAGCCCCGCTCGGGCACCACGCTAATGCACGCCCTCCTCGCCGTCGATCCCGCAGCAAGGGCGCTGCGCTTCTGGGAGGTCATGCACCCCTCGCCCCCGCCGGGCACGGTTCAGGGCACCGATCCCCGCATCGCCGCCGCCGATGCCGAATGGCGCGAGATCAACGCGAAAATGCCGCGCTGGCTGCACTGCCACCCCTACAACGACATGCTGGGCGAAGGCCTGCCCGAGGACGAGCGCACCTGGGCCTTCGACTTCCGGGTGATGACGCCCACCGCGTGGTGGCGCGTGCCGATGCAGAACCTCTCGTTCGGCCTGCCCACCGATCCGCCCGCGCAATACCGCATCCACAAGGCCATGCTGCAAGCGCTGCAATTTGGCCGACCGAACCGGCACTGGGCGCTCAAGGGCTTCCACACGACCCGGCTCGACGCCTTCTTCGATACCTATCCAGACGCCTCGCTGGTCTGGCTGCACCGCGATCCGGTGATGGTCGCGGCCAGTTCGACGATGATGATGGCGGACATCATGGACGGCATCGTCGGCAAGATCGATCTGGTGAAGGAAGCCCGCGCCCATCTGGAGCGTGTGCGCTGGTCGATCGGCAATACGATGGCCCACCCGCTGGCGAACGATCCGCGCATCCATCACGTGCGCTACCGCGACTTTGTGGCCGATCCCATCGCCACCATCCGCGATTATTATGCTTTCGCCGGACGCCCCTTCACCCCCGAAGCGGAAAGCGCGATGCGCGGCTATCTGGCGGACAACAAGGGCGATCGCCACGGCAAGTTCCACTACTCGACGCAAGTGCTGGTCGACGCCGGATACGATATCGACGCGCTGAACGAGGAGTTCGCCCCCTTCCGCGAGCGCTTCGGCGTCGAGATCGAGAAGCGCCACTGATGCACCCTCGCGTCAGTCTGCACCAGGTCGCGATGGTGGACCGGGAAACCGGCCCCTTCCTCGACTTTTGCAGCGAGATCGGGGTGCAGCATGCCACGCTCGTGTCGCCGCGCCTGCTTCATTCCAGCGAGCTTCATGCTGCACGCGACGCCGTGCAGCATGGCCGGGTGCACATCGGCTGCATCAACCACCCCTTCGCGCTCCAGCCGGACCTCGAACGCCACGCGGAAAGCGCCACAGGCGACCTGATCCGCGTGATCGACATGGCCGCGGACCTCGGCGCGCCGTCGATCTATCTGATCACCGGCGGACGTGGCGCACTGCTGTGGGAGCAGGCCGCCGAGCGCTTCGCCGAACTGCTGGCACCGTGCCGCGACCATGCCGCTGCCCGTAACGTCGCGCTGCTAGTGGAGAACGCCTCACCGCTGACGGTGGACATCCACATCGCCCACACGCTGCCCGATGCACTGCGGCTCGCCCGGCTTGCCGGGATCGGCCTCTGCGTCGACCTCCACGCCTGCTGGGTCGAGGCGGACCTGCGCGAAAAGCTGGCCGAGGCCCTTCCCCTCGCCGGCCTCGTGCAAGTAAGCGACCACGTCCCCGGCGACCGCACCACACCCTGCCGCGCCGTGCCCGGAGACGGCGCCGTGCCGCTCGAAACAATCCTGCGCGACGTGCTGGACCTTGGCTACACCGGCCTGTTCGACCTCGAACTGGTCGGGCCGCGCATAGAAGCGGAAGGCCCCGCCGAAGCCTGCACCCGCTCGGCGCACGCGCTTTCCAACATTCTCACCCGGCTAGGAGCCTGACACGATGGCATTCGGCGATGGAACCGACGACGCAGCGCTCAAAACGGCTTGGGACGCCTTCTGCGACCACTTGAAGCAGGCCGGCCAATACGCTTTCAAGGACGCCAACCCGGTCAACCCGCTCCAGCGCGCGGACGCCTTCCGGTTCCTGACGCAAAACCTCGGCCAGGCCTTCGACCTTGCCCTCGAAACGCGCGATCCGGCTTTCCCGCAGATCCACCCCTTCACCACGCCGACGATGAAGCTGGGCGGCGATCTGGCGGACTTCACGTATCGGCAGGCGTGGATTTCGGGCGATCACGTCTACCGCCTCTCGGGCCGACGCGGCACCGCGCGCTGGCTCAACGTCACGGTGCAAGGCCCGCGCCCGGACAAGATCCCCGGCACCGACTGGCCCAGCCTGCACGAACCCTTCGGCGACATCCCCGAGGCCAACCTGTTCGGCCACCAGATCGAAGCCGACGCCGAAGGCCGCTTCGAAGTGACCATCGGCGGCCCGGCTCAGGAAAAGAACTGGCTCCCCACCACCCCGGGCACGCGCAAGCTGTTCATCCGCGAAGCCTTCGACGCCTTCGGTGAAACGCCGACCACGCTCACCATCGAACGAATCGGCATGGCCACGCCCCGCCCGCTGCCCTCGCCCGCGCAGATGACCGAAGCGATGGACTGGGCCGGCCGGTTCGTCACCGGTCTGATGCATGACTGGCCCGAGCACGCCTGGCTCACCTCGCGCGGGGTCTGCGATCCGGCCAGCCTCAACGCGTTCCCGGCGGACAAGGCCGCCAACGACGCCAGCGACGCCAAGCGCGGACGCATGGCCGCCCACATGGTCTGGCGCCTCCAGCCTGGCGAGGCACTGATCGTCGAAATGGACTGGCACGAAGGTTTCTGGCTGTTCGGCATGGGCGGCGCCATGATGGGCTCGATGGATTTCCTCCATCGCCCGGTCAGCTACACCCCGGCGCGCGCGAAAGTGGATGGTGACGGCGTCGTGCGCCTGATTCTCGCGCATGAGGATCCGGGCCTCCACAACTGGCTCGACACGCAGGGCTTTAGCGACGGCAACCTCACCTACCGCAACCTGATGAGCCAGCAGCCCGCCACGTTCCGCACGCGCCTCGTCAAAGTGGCGGACCTGTCGCAGCATCTCCCGTCGGACACCGCGCGAACCACCGCCGCACAGCGCGCCGAAATGCTCCGCGAACGCTACCGCGCCATCAAACTGCGCTACGGAATCTAGTTTCGCGCGCGGGCGCCGTGCCGTCTCGCGGCGCCCCGATCGGCAACGAGAAACGGACCACGGCCCGGGGATCTACGGCCTGCGCAAATCAGATCGCGATATGGACAAGAAAGCCCCTTGCACGAGCCCCCACTCCCCGGTAAAGGCGCCCCCTGTCCTGCAGCCCGGCTTACCGGTCCGCACCAGACATGCCGCTTTAGCTCAGTTGGTAGAGCACATCATTCGTAATGATGGGGTCACGTGTTCGAGTCACGTAAGCGGCACCATTCCTCATAAAATCGTTGAAAAACAACAGTTTCATGAGGCTGTGCGCCCGAACTGTAGCACACGAGTGTTGCACAGCAGGGGTGCTGCTCAGCACGTAACTCCATCAAATAAAAAGAAAAATAGCGACATCCGGTGTAGCACAAAGGTGTCGCACACGACGCGTCTCGGCCTATGGCGGAGAGGGGCAGTCTACCAGTATCGAGTTCGGATTCCGCGCGACCTGGTGCCACTGTTCGGAAAAACGCATCTGAACCGGTCGCTGAAGACGGCAGCGCGACCGGAAGCCGTTCGAGCGGTAAGAAGGGTTGCTCACGAGATTGAACTGGCATTCGACCAGGCCCGTGCTGACGGTGGACATAACGATTGTGCAGCATCAATTCCCGCGATCGCTCAGCCGACCAGACTCAACGAACTGGCCGCCAAGGTAACCGGGCAGACGCTCCAGCAGGCGATCGATGGGTACATGTCCGATCCGACGCGATCACTATCCACGAAAAGCGCGGCGGTTTACCGGACGACGTACAAGACGATTGCGGAAATCCTGGGCGAAGGCGCGGAACTCAGGGCGATTGGGCGCGACGACTGCCGCAACCTGCTCACGGTTCTTCAGCGCTTGCCGTCAAATGCCAGGAAGAGATTTCCGGCTATGTCACCGTCCGAAGCTGCGGACCATGCTTCCAAGCATGGCATCGCTGCAATGTCGGTCTCGAACGTGAACGAGTACATGAACAAATTTTCTACGCTGCTGAATTGGGCGCTTCGAGAAGAATGGATTTCTCGCAACCCTGCCAGCGGACTTCGACTTGCGACAGTGGCAACGAAATCCGAACGTCGGTATCCATTCTCAACCGCTCAGTTGATTCGAATTTTCGATGCGCCACTCTACCGAGGCTGTCGCGATGACGAGAACGGGTATGCGACATCCGGCCATGCCCGACCTCGACGCGGGAGGTTCTGGATACCGCTCATCGGGCTATTTTCTGGCGCAAGGCTCAACGAGATTTGTCAGATGCATACGGCCGATTTGCATCAGGTCGATGGAGTCTGGTGTTTCGATTTCCAAGCTGATCCGGACGATGGGAAGAACCTGAAAACTGCTGGCAGTCAGCGATTAGTTCCAATCCATCCGACGCTCATGGACATTGGCCTTCTGGCGTATGTTCGTGAACGGAACCAGGCTGGCGATCGGAGGCTCTTTCCCGAAATCGCGATCGACGCATTCGGGCTGTACTCCGGACGCATGTCGAGATGGTTTGCGCGGTTTCTCGAAACCTGCGGAGCGGCGTCGAAGGGCACGTGTTTTCACAGCTTCCGTCATCTTTTCCGCGACGCACTGAGAGAAGCGGGTGTTGAGCGGGAGATAGCGCTGAGGCTCGGAGGTTGGACAGAATCGGGCGGCAATTCACATGTCGTCGGTGATCGATATGGGCAAGGCTTCAGCCCGTCGCGGCTCTATGCCGCTATTGCAGCGATTGATTTCGTCGGCCTCGACCTGTCACATCTGGGCGTGAGTTCCTGATCGTGCTGCCCAGCACCTCTGCCGTGCAGCACGCAGCTGGCACCGTATTGGGCCGGTAGGTGAACGTCCGGTTCGGAGCCGAGTTGCGGGGTTCGCTGACCCTCGTTCGGAGTCGGCTGGCGACCAGCCCCGGTAGTTCAGATCTGCCACCTCGAACGGCGGCTTCGTGACAAGCAGCTGTCACTAGGACGCTCTCCACCAGGCGACGCCACGCGCCGCGCCGGGTGGATATGGACGCGACAGCTGGGGGTCACTGCCCGCCCTACTGATTATCTATGCCCACACTTTCAAAAGCAGCTCAGAGACCTCATAATGGACTAATCGACGTGGGGGTTACATGGATATTCGTGAGCTTGAGAAGCTGGCCGTTTGGTATGGCGAGCATTTTGATCGAATTGGCCCGCTTTATCATGCGTTAATCGCGCCAATCCAGCACAACGCCACTCAGCCCCAGAAGATTCCAGTCGAAGAACCATTGAATGACCTGATCCGGCAATTGCGTCGGACGGACTTTGAGGCATTGTCCATTGAGCAGCTCAACCTCTTGGACAAGCTGGAAGTCAGCCAATACCTTGGGCAAGGCGGCGCGGACTACGTTGATGCCATCGTGCGGACAGCCAACTACGACCCCACCACGGCCAACACCAAGCTCAATGAAGCAGTGGGCAAGCTGGGCAACGTGCAGTCCTATCTGAACAACTTCCTCCAAAGCCTGAGCCAGCTGGCACTTCGCAATCAGGAAGAAGAAAGCGACTTCATCACGATCCGCGTCAGCTTCCAGAATGAAGCCTCGATCACCAACATGACCGAATGGAAGCGGAGTGCTGCGGACTGGTATGACATCATTCGCGGCATCGCCATGGTCCGTGATGAGGCCCCTGAGGATATCCGTGTCGTAAGCGCCACCAAGGGCTCAATCATCCTCACCCTCGCCGCTGGTGCTGCTGTGACGGAACTGTTGGCCAGAATTGCCAAGCACATCACTGGCACGGCCAAGGACGTTCTCGAACTTGCCCACTCACGGGAGGACCTGAAGCAAAAGAAGATGCTGACCAAGGTTATGGCCGACGAATTCGACCGGCTGACCAGGGAAAGGAAGGCCAACACGGTTCAGGAAATCGTTGGCGAGTTCAAAGACGTGCTGGGCGACGGCGCGGGCGACAAACTCACAGCCCTAACCAAGAGCGTGGAAAAGCTGCTCAAATTCAACGAAAAGGGCGGGACAGTCGATTTCGTGATGCCGGAAAACGACGACGAAGATGAGGTTGATGTGGCGGAAGCTCAAGCAGCCGCACCGTCCGACATATTGGCCGCCAAGCGGGCCATTCAGGATTATCAGGAAGTCCGCGAACAGGTGAAGCTTCTGAGCCACCACAAGGCCGACAACGATGAGTGACGCTCCTCTGACCCCGCTCAATCCTCGACTCTGGAAGCGCTGGAATTGGTGGAAGATCGGGTTCTTCGACTTCTACTGGTGGTTGCGATCCTGACTGGGTTGACGCTCGCGGTCGTTGGGAACTGGTGAATGACCGCAACTGGGCGCGAGTTGCCATTCGCCAAACTCGCCGCGAACGGCAGCAAAGTCCCAGCCCCAGTCATAATCTGGCGGTCCGCTTCCGAGCATCGTGATTTTGCGGTCGAACGGCTTGGATGGGCGCGGAACAGACATCTCCCCAACCTGTCGGCGCAATGATCAACGGCGCATCGACGAGTCTCGGGTGCAATGGCGAGTCAGTTTCGTTCGCTCTGTGGTGTCAGTATCGATGCCGCCGCTTCGTGTGCTACAGTTCGGGCGCACAGCCTCATGAAACTGTTGTTTTTCAACGATTTTATGAGGAATGGTGCCGCTTACGTGATGCGTGCCCTGGTCCTCGGGTTCGTCGTGCTCATCCATGGCGATTTCTCGTGAGATTTCAGTGATGGGAGTTCGAGTCCGCTTACGGGAGCCGAATTCGTGGCCGCATGGCGGTGATCTGCGGGTTTAGGTTGATATGGGTCACGTTGCGAGAACGCGGTAGACGCTGGCCCTGCCGATTCCGAGTTTTCGAGCAATCGCGGTGGCGCCCATTCCCTGGTCTCGAAGCTCTTTGATCGTCATGGGGTCGATCGTGGGCGGGCGTCCCTTGTAAACGTCGCCCTTGGCCTTGGCGGCAGCGATGCCACGCGCTTGCCTAGCCCGGATGAAGTGCTTCTCCATCATCCCGATCATGCCAAACAAGGTCAGCAGTACCTCGCCCATGATGTCGCTACCGTCGAACGTGATGGCAGGATCGTGAACTCTGAGAATAGCCTTCTTCTCGATCACGCGCTTGGCAATGGAAAGAAGATCGGCGGTATCGCGGGCAAGTCTGTCAGGGTGGAGGGCTGCGAGCGTGTAGCCTGGTTCGAGCAGGTTGATCGCCATATCGAGTTGAGCACGACCGGTCAGGGTTGAACCGCTGCCGATATCACAGAAGACGACAGTTGCGCCGAGTTCGTGCAATCGAGCCTTCTGGCTTTCGATGTCTTGGCTGTCGGAACTGATCCTCGCATAACCCAACGTCTTCGTCATCAAGTCTCCGTGTCTCGTATGGTTCTTAGGCCATGTACCGGAACTGTCTCGAAATATCAATATAGACCCATACGAGACGGCGATGTTGTCTCGCCGATCGTCTCGTGTGCGGTTACCCTATTGGAGCAAGTTCATCTGCGGCGGGAATGCGGGATTCCGCCGCCCTGACTTGGGTCGCGTGGAGGTATATCCCGTAGACAGCCTTCGAAATGGCGCGTGCTTGGCTGTGCGATTCTTCGGTCTGATATCGTTCGCGCAACCGTCGATCGCGCCAAGGCGCTCACGACGGTTGCGGTCGAGGCGCGCGTCGGCTCCCGCTTCGCTCAGCCGAACACGCACCTCGCACCTTGGAGACGCACCTGACTTCGACGTGATGGGGAGAAGGGCCTACCCCCGAAGGGGGTCATAAGCGGGATTCCTCATATAGATATATGTCTCCCCGCTTATCACCCCCGTCTTCGACGGGACCATGATCCTTCTCGCCTCCTCCCTCCCACGTCAGAGAACGGTGCGTATCCCGTTCCTCAAAGGCCCCGGTCGAGATCGGTCGGACGCTAGTCCGGCAGATCGACGGCCGGGATAGTGATCGGCAGGCCGGGCGAAGGCCGGGCTCCGAGCGCGCACATCATGTCCACCGACATCATCCCGGCACGATCACAGGGAAGGTCCGATGGAAAATGGGCGAGAAGAATCTCAATCACCAGCGAGAGTAGGGATTGATGAGGCGGTTAAGGGCGCGGCCGATTTCGTCGCCGGGTTCGCTTGAATGCCAGCGATCGCGGATGCCATGGCCGCGAACAAATTCCCGAGCTTGGGCAGCCAGGTCGGCGGGCACATCCCGATTCCGGCGCGCGTAAACGCCTTCCATGTTCCAGATTCCCCCGCTTTTTTCGAAACAAATCAGCGCGCGGCGACCATCGAGGGCAATGTATTCGCCGAAGGCATTTTCGCCGGTCAGACCCGCGACTGAATAATTTCGGCCGCAATTCTGGTACCGTCTCGCCGCCTCGTGCAGTGCTGCGCCGTCCCGAATTGGCCGATAGCCGACACATTCAACGATTGGGTGATCCATGTATTCGACCTGAAGGGACCACCTCCGAATGATCTTTTCCAGCGGGCCTCGCGATGCAAGGAGTGCGTCCACAAGGCGGTTTCGATTTCCGGCCCTTTGCTCGATGAACTTGACCACCGCGATCAGGTCGCGGGCATGTTGGACATCCTTGACTCGTTCGATGATGCGGCTCTCGCACAAGTCCTCCGGCAGCAGCCGGATGATCTCCAAGCGGTTTGGATCGAGGCTCGTTACGTGCCTGATCGCCGTCACGACATGCGAGTGCCCCAGCGCCAACGCATCGTAGAGGTCCGAATAATAAGTCGTGTCGTGCGGTTGGGCACCGCTCTTGGCCAATGCCCTACGGAAACCGTTTGGCACATGCTCGAATGCCTGGGCCAAAATGCTTCGGTGATCGGTTCGCCCGAGATACTCGCCGATCGCGTCTTGGGCATCGTGGTCGGCGGCGATGTTGGAGAGGAAGGCGGCAATGACCTGCCTACGCTCATTGCTTGCGCGCATGTAACGGCCTGCGAAGCCAGGACATGCCTCGTCGAGCGCGACGATCGCATCGAGCGCCCAGCCAGAGATGGGGATGATAGTAGCCATGATGATACTCCGTTGAGAGCTATATCATCAGGTTTTCCATTCCTACGGAGCGCATCCCTCCCAATTAGCAAGGAACGCCTTTTATGTCATTAGCTTACCTGTCCAGCGATCCGCTCGTTGCTCATCGCTAGCTAAGCCCCCACTTTCTTTGGCCCCCATCAATCCTGAACAAGCGCAGCCTTGTTGGGATCGTAGCTGAAGCGGGTGATCGACCCTTCTCGGATACGTGTGACGACTTCGTCGATTACGCTGATGGGCACGAGGAACCATTCGCGCGGCTTCATCGGATTTCCAAAACGGTCTTGGATGGTGAGATCGAGGGCTGCGCTGGCGAACACCTTGTGAATGCCCCCCTCAAGCTGCACGCGGTGAATGTTGAACAGCTTAACTGACATTCTCGTTTTCGCTTCGACGGACCCGTTCGTACACTTCCCGTGCCAAATGTTCTTGGGCTGCCGAGCGGAACTGATTATCGCTCATCACCCGGTTGAAGATTTCGTCATTACCTTCCATTCGTTGGATGAACAGATCGTCGAGAATACGAGCAAAAAAGGCCGAGAAATTCGATGCGGAATTCGCTTTGGCCGCCTCGATGATCCTTTCATCCTGCTCTGCCGTCGCGCGCACGGAGTCGAAAAATAGCTGATCGGCTTCTGTGAAATCGGTTCCGAACCGTTCGTTCAACTTTCCAACAAGTGTGGATAACGCAACGTCGGCATCCTTGTCTCGCGCTGTGCCTACATCGGTCGGCCCCTTAAGCGGGTCGGCCTCACCCTCCGAAAGGTCGATGGTTCCTTCGCCCATCTGCTGGAGGCGGAAGAACTTGAGCGCAACGTCATCGTCCAGCGTGAACTTGGTGCCGTCACCCGGTTGGGGCAGCTTGGGCGAGAGGTTCCGCAGGAAGGCGAATACCTGCTCCAACCCTTCATCGTAATAGGGCATGATCTGTGACAGGAACGAATAGAGGTTGCGGAAGGCGGTAAGCTGGCCCCGAAACTCATCCTGAACAGGCTCATCAAGGTTCTCGAACCGCTCCACGCAGCGATCAAGGACGGCGTTCATCAGGCGATGATCCTGCCCGCTGTGGTCGCGCCGGGCCTTAAACCAGACTTCTGAGAAATCGCGCACATCGTCGGGCGTGAATACGGCGAGTTGCAACAGCTTGTGATGCAACTCGTTGAGTTTGTGCGGATCGGCATTCTCGCCAACCGGTGTCGTTTCGAAATACGGTTTGAACGCGGCGAAGATATCTCCTTCTTCGTTCTTGAAATCGAGAACAAACGTGCGCGTTTTACCCGGTGCTGTGCGGTTGAGGCGAGACAGCGTCTGCACGGCCTGCACCCCCGCCAGCTTTTTCACCACATACATTGTCTGGAGCAACGGCTGGTCGAAGCCGGTCTGGTATTTCTCCGCGACGATTAGCACGCGATATTCATCGCCGCCGAACCGCTCCGGCAATTCCTTTTCGGGCAGTCCATGATTCATGCCGACTTCCGTGAAGGCTGAGCCGGAATTGTCAGGGTCTTCCACCGTGCCGGAGAAGGCCACCAACGCACGGATGCCCTGATAGCCCTTATCCTTGACGTAGCGATCAAAGGCCTGCTTGTATTTTACGGCGGATAGGCGTGATCCGGTGACGACCATCGCTTTCGCCCGCCCGCCTAGTTCGTGCATCACCTTCAGTCGGAAATGCTCGATGATGACGGCAACCACCTGATCGATATTGACCGGGTGCAGTTCCAGGAACTGGCTCAGCGCCTTTGCAGCCTTCTTCTTGGGCACTTCCGGGTCATTTTCGACCTGCTTCACCAACCCAAAGAACCGTTTGTAGGTGGTGTAGTTTTGCAGCACGTCGAGGATGAAGCCCTCTTCGATAGCCTGGCGCATCGTATATTCGTGGAAGGGCGACCCGCCGGACGGCCCTGGTTCGTCAAACACGGCCTTTGTCTTGAATTTGGGTGTCGCGGTAAAGGCGAAGAAGCTGAGGTTCGGCTGCCGCGCCCGTTGCATCACCTCCTGCATGATGCGCGCTTTAGCCTCATCGGAAAGGTCGTCGTCCTCCTCGGTGCCAAGCTGCCCGGCGATGGCGTCGGCGATGCCATCCTTGTTGAGGATGCCTTTCAGCGCAGAAACCGTTTCGCCCGACTGGCTGGAATGGGCCTCATCCACGATTACGGCGAAACGGCGGTTGCGGGTGTCGATCGCCACCCCTTCGCCTTTGGCTTCCAGTGTCTTTATCGCGTGGCTAATGAAGGGGAACTTCTGGATCGTCGAGATGATAACCGGCGTTCCGCCTGAAAGCGCCCTAGCAAGCTGCTGGGTGTTTTCGTCGATCTTTTCGACGACGCCCGTTTTATGCTCGAACTGGTAGATCGTGTTCTGCAACTGCTGGTCGAGCACGCGCCGATCGGTGATGACGATAACCGAGTGGAACACCTTTACGTCATGGGCATCGTGCAGCCCGGCCAGCCGGTGCGCCAGCCACGCGATGCTGTTCGATTTGCCCGAACCCGCCGAATGCTGGATCAGGTAATTGCGCCCGGAGCCGTTCGCCCGCGCATGGCCGACCAGCTGCCGCACCACGTCTAGCTGGTGATAGCGCGGGAAGATCATCGCTTCCTTGCGAATGGTGCGGAAGCCTGAAGGCGTCCCCACCCGTCGCTCGCTAACGTCGAGGTGCATGAAGCGTTGTAGGATGTCGAGCAGGCTATCGCGCGCCAGTACTTCATCCCACAGATAATGGGTCTTCCAGTTGTCCTGCACCGGCGGATTGCCCGCGCCGAAATTATGGCCACGGTTGAAGGGAAGAAAATTGGTTTCCGCGCCTTTCAACTCGGTGGTCATCCAGGCTTCGTCCGGGTCCACGGCGAAATGCACAAGTGCCCGCTCCTTGAAGCGGAACAGCGGATCGCGCCCATCGCGGTCGGCGGAATATTGCTTGCGGGCATCCTCGGCACGCTGGCCGGTGAGCGGGTTTTTCAGTTCCACCGTGACCACCGGCAGACCGTTGACCGCCAGCACCACGTCAATGATGCACTTGCGCTTGTTCCCGTCTGGGCGTTTCAATACCTCGGAAACGAATTCAACCTGCCGGATCACGGTCAGCCGGTTGGAGGCATAGCGCGCCGCCGCATCCGGGTTCATGGCGGAATTGGGCTGGAAATAGGCCAGCCGCAATTCCTTGCCATAGCATTTGAAGCCGTGGCGCAGCACACCCAGCGCGCCCTTGCTGGCCAGTTCCTTGGTCAGACTGTCGATCACCGTGGCGGCGGTGCGGTCTTTCAACATCGCCTCAAGCTGCTCCCAGCGCGCAGGCTGGCTGGCGCGGATGAAGGTAATCACCTCATCGGGGAATAGCGCAGTTCCGGCGTCGAACGCCTTGGGATCGCCCTTTGCATAGCCGCCGCTGGCGATTAGGCCATGTTCTATCGCAGTTTCAAAAGCGTATTCGGTGTGGCCTGCCATCTCACTCGCTCACTAAAGGGGCCACCGCTTGCGCGTCAGCAGAAATTCATTCGGCAACCGATAGATGTCAAATAGTTCCGAATGACCGAACAGGGCATCAATTCCGTGCTGATACGTCCCCAAATGGCTAAGCTCGTAATAAATGCAGGCCAGCCACCGCACGACTGAAAGCGTGTAGAAGCGACCGTATTTCTGCGCCCATTTGGTTTGACCGGCTCGCTCACTCGCGATTTCAAGGTCGGTCATCACCCCGCCTTGCTCGTCAATCATCAGGACGCTGAAAAACTGGCCCGTGAGTTTCTTGGCGACGGCTGCGCGGTGCTTCACCCCAGCTTCGCCAGATTTTCCCCGGTAGTGCTTATCCAATATCGGTTCGACGACATTGACCCACCAGCTATTTACCGGTTCATTCTTCACATTGAAGGCCGGATTCCCAATGGCTTCAAAATTGGCGTAACGCCCCTTGGACGCGTCGGCAAAAGCACTCAGGCAATCGACCGCTGCCCAGCAGATGAGATCGGTCGGCTTGGCATATTGCAGTTTCAGGGCCTGCCTTGTTGCAATCTGATCCGCCTTGGCGATCAAGTCCGGCAGCTTATGGCCAAACTTCCTGACCACTGCTTGATCGGGCAGCGTTCCGGCATGGCTCATGGCGTGATCGGCGATGAGGATGAGTTTCGCGAGCCGTTCGATGCCCACCGATAGGCCGAAAAATGCCGTGTAATATTCGCCAAAACCATTGCCGTAACTGGCCCTGCCAAGCGCGGTTGCACCTGATCCGATGATCTGGCTGACCAACGATGCTTCACGGCTGATGGCTTGCCATTCTGGCAAGGTAAACGGGTCAGGGCCCGGCTGGCTCATCGCAGCCCCTCGATTTGGCCGGTGACGGCAGACGTGATGAGGGCGGAGCGGTATTCGACGGCTTGCGTGATCGAGGTGGTGACTGCGTCGATCAATCTGTCGGTTTTGGCCATGAACCCTTCGCACCACGCGATAATGGCGCGTTGCTCATCGCTAGAGGGGCAGACGATCCACAAGTCGCCAACAACTGTCGTATTCAACCCAGCAAGAATTGCGCCCCGACGGGTGCTTTCGATCTGTGCTGCAATGTAGGCGGCATCATGCAGCAGGATGATGGCCAACGCGGATTGCAGCTTGCCCTCATCGAAGCGAATGATGATGGTGTCGCTGTCTGCCACCCCTGGCAGCGCATCCACTGGGAAACGGCGGCAACTGCCCAACGAACCTTTGCGGGTAATTACCAAATCGCCGGGTCGTAACTGGTAACGGGCAAGATCATGGAACCGATCTTCCTCGATCCAACGATGGCCAAGCTCGAAATTGCCGCTGATCGTGTTTTCTTGCCCATACAGTTTGAAACCAGTGGGTTCGGGCGAAAGATCGGTCAGCATCCCGCCAAACGGCCCCATTTGCAGGCCGATTGCGTCACGAACCAGAAACTTGAGCCGCTTCACCTCCCAATGCGCGGGGATTTGGCCGAGCCAGTCGATGCCGCTGTCTTTCATGGCGGCGGCGGTGTTCAGGCCCTTGGTGACGGCATGGGTGATGATCGCCTGCCGCTTTTCGGCCAGCCGCTCCAGCAGCGCCTGCTTGCGGGCAATCAGCGCGTCGATCTGCGTCGTATTCTCATCCAGAAAGGCGGCAATGCGCTGCTGGGTTTCGAGGGGTGGGAGCGGAGGGCACCAATCCTTCAAGAAACGCTCGGGCACCCGCTTTTGACCACCGGCTCCCAGCATTTCCGCAGCACCATCGCGGCGCAAATCCTCCGCTATCGTGATGTAAAAAAGGAAACGTGGGTCGAGCCGGTCGCTCGGGCGCACTACATGGAGTTCCGTTGTGCCAAAGGCAACGCCGTTGGTCAGTCCGACGGCCAGCGCACCTTTGCCATTCTCAAAACATGGGGTGATCTTGGCGATCACCACATCGTTGTCGCAAAAGTAAGTGTATCCATTGTAGACGTCATCAACGGCCCGCTGTTCTTCGAGACGTAAACCGCCCAACTCGCCAACGGCGTCCATCGGCACGAATGAAACTTCGGCATCGTCAGCAAGGCGAAGCTCCGATTTGACCGGGTTCAATCGTGCATCGAACCGCAAACGGCGACGGCTCCAACCTTGAGGCAGCACGGCAGTGGTCACGCCACCAGCCCCTTGAGCAGCCCGGCAATTTCTCCCTCCAGCGCGGCAATGTCGGCCTCGATGGTGTCCAGTGGGCGCGGTGGCTTGTAGACATAGAAATGCCGGTTGATCGGGATTTCATAGCCCACCTTGGTCTTGGAATAGTCCACCCAGGCATCGGAAACATGGGGCAGCACTTCGGCGGTTACGTAGCCGTCAATTGCCGGGCGCATCGCCGCCACCAGATCGTCGTTGGGCATGTCCGGCCCGAAATTCATCGGCAGGGGCAGCGCGGTTCCGGCGGGCAGCGGGATATTCTCGGTATCGCGCAACTCGCTGTCTGCTTCGTAACGGATGACGCGGCCCGGCTTCGCATGATCGGCGAAGCGCCCTGCCATGCGGTCTTCCTCGCCCTTGCCGTCCTCCCAAATCCGGTCGATGCAGCGTTCGGCCATGGGATCACGCTCGCCCAGCGCGGCGAAGATCGCCTTCTTGATGGGGGCAAGCAACTTGGCGCCAAACCGCTTGGCGGCACGGTCCAGGTCCGCCTCGAATACCTCCCGATCCATATAGCGGCCCGCCCCTTCCAGCGTGGAGCAGATATCACGGATGCGCTGTTGCTCCTCGCGCCCTGCCGCTTCCTCGACTTCCGCCACCTTGGCATCCTTGCGCTTCTTCGAAACGGCGAGGTTCACGAAGGCCGATTGTTCGTCCAGCCGGGCGATCCGTTCCGGCGTCGCTTCCAGATTGAGGCGCAGGGGCCGTTCAACAGTGACTTTCAGGAAGCCGAACTCGCGATTGTCGAAAATGCGGCTGACCACGCGCGCTTCCGGCTGGCCGTCGATCTGCACCGTCTCGCGTTCTCCATCGGTGAAGTTGCCGTAAATCTCGGTCAGTCGGTCGATGTGGCCGCCGGGCTTGTCGGAAAGCTCATTGCGCTTGTTGTTCAGGCTCTTTTTCATCTTCTGGAAAAAGCGGGTGCCGTCGATCAACTGCACCTTGCCCCGCCGTTCCGGCTTCTTCCGGTTGGTGACAAGCCAGATGTAGGTGAAAATGCCAGTGTTGTAGAAAAGCTGGTCCGGCAGCGCGACGATGGCATCGAGCCAGTCATTCTCGATGATCCAGCGACGGATATTGGACGGGCCGGACCCGGCATCGCCGCTGAACAGCGGGGAGCCATTGAAGATGATCGCGATTTTCGATCCCTCGCCACCTTGATCGGGGCCGGGGTGCATCTTGGAAATCATGTGCTGGAGGAACAGCAGCGAGCCATCGTTGATCGCGGGCAGGCCAGCGCCGAACCGTCCGCCAAAGCCGAGTTCGTCCGCTTCCTTGCCGACGACCTTCTGCTGGTCCTTCCATTCCACGCCGAATGGCGGGTTGGCCAGCATGTAGTGGAACTGCTTGTCCTGAAAGCCGTCGCCCGTTTTGCCGTCGCCCAGCGTGTCACCCAGCACGATGTGATCGGTTTCCTCATCCTTGATGAGCATGTCCGAACAGCAGATCGCCCAGCTTTCGTCGTTGTATTCCTGCCCGTAGAGGCCAAGCTGTGCGCGCTCATTCTGCGCGCGGATGGTTTCTTCCGAGACAGAGAGCATTCCGCCAGTGCCGCAGGCGGGATCGTAAATCTCGCGGTAGATGCCCGGTTTGTAGACGTCCTCCTCGCCCGTGTAGACGAGGTGGGTCATCAGGCGGATGACCTCGCGCGGGGTGAAGTGGTCGCCCGCCTCCTCGTTCGCCTGCTCGTTGAACTTCATCACCAGATGCTCGAACAGGTAGCCCATTTCGAGGTTGCTGATCCGGTCCGGGTGCAGGTCAACCTTGGGGTCTGCCATGGCCTGAACGATGGCGTAGAGCCGGTTGCTCGAATCCAGCTTTTCGATCTGGTCGCCGAATTTGAACTTGTCGAAAATGGCGCGGGCGGTGTCGGAAAAGCCGTTGATGTAGGAGACGAGGTTGGGGGCGATGTTCTCGCTGTCACCCAGCAGCTTGGCGAAGGTGAACGGGCTGGTGTTGTAAAGCGGCTGCTTGCGATCCTTGTCCACCACGCGGGTCAGCAGGCGGGGGATGGCGTTTTCCGGGGTGTTGGCGGCGAGCAAGCGAGCATGTTCGGCAAGAACGGCATCCTTGGTCGGCTCCAGCAGCCAATCGAGGCGGCGCAGCACGACCATGGGCAGCATCACCAGCCGGTATTGCGGCGGGCGATAGGGACCGCGCAGACGGTTGGCGATTTCCCAGATTTTGCCCGCGATTTCTTTGTGACGTTCGGTAAGCACGCTTTTCCCTTTTCAACGGCCAGCCGTTTGCCGATCAAGCCGCGCCAAGTCACCTCCCATCTTGTCCGACAATCACATTTTCGTTTCATGCGAAGCGAATGCCGAGCGGCCGCTAAAGAGTTGGCGACATATCTGCGAGAGCAGGTCTGATACCTAACCGCGACTTCCCGCAACTCTAGCCCGTTTTCGATCGGACGGAATGATTTCGAAGCGGTGATGGGGGCGACGGATAGGAAATGCGAAGCCCCCAGAGACACCGAAGCATGAAAATTGTCCGGATCACGCCCGGAATGGACGCATGTGCCAGTAAGGAGAGAGAATTTTAACCGTAGATGTCATCGGTCGGCGAGGCAGGCGCGCACTACAGGCTGGCAAAATGAAACCCGCGTTACATCTTTGCCCGCCTACCCACGTAGATCGCCACCGCTACTGCACCTCTAAATCCAGTCTGTACGGAAGTCACGTGCACCCACTTCGGACGGAAATCCGACTGCCACTACCCGGCACTCCGCGACCTCACATTCGCCGGAAAGGCCGCAGTGACCGACGATCTCATGCGCGAATTGACATTCGGCCTCGATGTCCAGACCTGGCTCCAAGACTTCGAGAAAGAGCCACACATCCTCATTCCGGCGCCAACCGGGCCGATCGATGACTTTGGTCGCAATCTGATCGGCCACCATGGGCGAGGCGCATTCGATCGCGACAACACGGCTCTGCACGTCAATCGTGGAGGCCTGCCATGGCGAGCATCTTGCTTCCATCCATGCGATGACGGTGCCCAGTCGCTCTGTCGGGACAATGAAAGCGCGGGTCAACACGCCCGGTTCTCCGCCGACGTTTCTCGCGACGGCTGCACTGGGAGTGCCGATGGCGCCGCCAGCCGCCTGAACGTTTGCCAAGTTATGGGATCAGAAAATTCGGAAAATCGCATGTCGTGTGCCTGTGGTATGTTTGCCCAGCTATTTATCTCCTCGGAATGATGCAGTTGCATTGCCAGCTTGATTCCCATCCCCAAGGGTAATGAGAGTGTCGATAGACGGGCTCCAAATTCGATGGAGCCCATCTATTCATGCTCTGCGCGCTTCCCGCCTTTCCTCCGTGTCGAGGCGCAATTCGAAATCGTAACGCATCCCCGCGAATGCCCCACGAGCTTCGAGCGTGGAGTACAGCCTTCGATTGATCAGCAGGATGTGCCGTTCGCGACCAGTCCGGCGAAAGCCGAGGTTTCGCCCGCAACTTTGGTTGATTTCATCCACGTGCGTCGCCTCCACCAGATCGTCGCGGCCCGTCCAGGCATTAATGGCCTGCACCTGCTCATACTGGGCAGGCGACATGAACGTGCAGGTTTGAATAATATTCTTACCCAGCAGCGCGTTCGATCCTCGCGCCGCAGCGTGCGACATCACCTCGACCTTCCACTCGGGATCAAATGTGTCCTTCTTGTTGGAGATTACGCTCCATTCGGCGGGCGCGCACTTCCCCAGGCCTTCCCATTCAGTCTGAGCAACTAAGCCGAGCTTGTCGGCAGTAACATGGCGGTTTCGTCGCACTTCGGCCTTGTCGCGGGTGATGGACGGCGTTTCGAAATCTGCCTCATAGAGCCGAGATATGGCGCGCTTGGCGACCGTAGCAGGCACCAATTCGGTGGTGAGAAAGACGATCCGCTCAGCAATCGGATTCCCCACGTGCGACCACCAATTCCGGTTTCGCACATACCATTCGCGACCATGACTGCGTGCATACACGTCCTTTGTAGGATCATCGCATGCGCGCGTTACATATTCCTCCGTGTCTTTGGTCGTGACGCGCGTCCACTCTCCCGAACCCAGGAGGCGGCGGATTTCGTGCTCATCAGCCTCGATCGCCGTCGGTTTCGGCGCAGCGGCACTATGTTCGGCAATGGTTTCGCGCTGGACAGCGTAGTGAGCGCCGTCCCAAATGGCGGGGTTTCGCGCCTTCAGTGCTTGCAGCCAGTCATAGGCTTCAGCCGGTATCGCATCGACAAAGGTGCCGATTTTGATCTCGTCATGGACTAGCATAGCCAAGTCTGTTCCAGATATCTGCTGTCCGTCGTCGGCGGCATCATCCCAAAACGAGCGCGTCCACAAGCGCCTTGTCCGCCCGCGATCTCGCCAACCATAAGCCACATCATGGACCGTAAAAAGGATGGGTTTGCGGTCACCGATTGCAGCCCACATCGTCGCGTGCCGTTGTTTGAGGGCCTGCAATACCTCCGGCTGTTTACGTTCGACCATCGACCAGCGAGACTGATTTCCAGCCTTGATGGCATCATCATAGCTGATCTCGCCCAGCCCAAGCTCCTTGCAGATTTCGGCGTAGGTCCGGGAAAAGCTCTTCCAAACAACGCCATGCACGCCGGGGTGTGACAGCGAATTGAATGCGTTGCATTTCTCTTCGGCATTAGCGTAAT
Source organism: Novosphingobium sp. BL-S-33 (assembly GCF_056857025.1). Classification (NCBI taxonomy): domain Bacteria; kingdom Pseudomonadati; phylum Pseudomonadota; class Alphaproteobacteria; order Sphingomonadales; family Sphingomonadaceae; genus Novosphingobium; species Novosphingobium sp. BL-S-33. Next base: position 568,535 of record NZ_CM166474.1, read on the forward strand.
CGCCGAAGGCGTACATTGCGATCCCCGGACGATCGATTTCCTGCATGATCTGATGGTGACACCTCATGATCGAACTGGTCTTCGCAGAGCCCTCGGGCCCGCGCAGCAGTGTCATCCGCTCCAGGCGAATCAGAGAAGGGAGGCCGTCCTCCAGAGCCGTGCGCACCGCGTCGATATCGGCCGCACCATTGATCGCAGAAATCATCTGCGAACCGGGGTGCCGTGCATGGAGGTCATCGGCATTGGCCGCTACCGGCAGGGCCTCAGCCCTTTGCTCTTTTTGAAAGCGGACCAGCCAAAGCCTAATCATTTGGCCGAGAGGATGTTCCAACTTTCGGGCGGTTTCAGTGGCCGGATTTCCATTGATCTGGATCGTGCGGTGAGTTTCCCACATTACGCTCGACGGATTGCGGTCAGCAGCAGAATTGCGAAATTGGGCGACCCAAAGCCGCTGCGCGTCGTCAAATCGCAGCCGGACCAGTTGCGGATAGCCGGTATAGATTTCGCGAAGGCGGTCCTCACAATACTCGATCTCCGCTCGTTCGAGGACGTTTCCGAACGATGTAGAATTAGCAGCCACTTCTTGCGGGCGCGTAACCTCACGGACCCTCGCGAATCTCGTCGGCTGGAAAAAGAGCGCGGATGCTTCGGGATGCGCCCGGCCCCGGAAGCGCTCCCAGAGCACGACCTGAGGGACTTCCATGCCTGCGCGCATACCCAGCAGATTGCATTTTTCCAACACACGGGTTCCGCCGGGCAAACGACGAAAGGCGCTAGGCACTTTCAGACTGGGGTCAGGCTTAATCGGCTGCCCGTCGGAATTGAGCGATGGCATCAGGATTTTCTGCACTTTCTCCGCAAACATCTCCCAGTGGGCCATTAATCCCGCATGGGCCGATCCAACGACGGGATGGAGGCCTTGATAGGTTTGGCATTCGAAAGTGATATGAATGTGCAGGCTCTTGCTCCCGCTCCAGACGACCGTCATCCCGACGAAATCGGCCCATCGCTCCGAGCAGTAGTTGTAGAGCTTGCCGATTTTAGATTGCTGCCAAGCCTTCTTCGGGAGAAGCCATTCAAGCTGCTCCTGGAAAAACGTCAGTTCGTCGCGATCGTACTCGTACGTGAAGACAACGTGCTTGCCGAGGATTGTGCGCCGCTTCGGCGCAAGATTGCGTCCTCTATCCAGTTCCAGCGAATTGGTGAAATACGCGTACGGATACCAAGCGTCTTGAAACTCGCGTCGCAACCGGACGGCATGCACGTGGGTGCGTGATGTCTTAGCCTTTTTCGAGACAGATCGGTAGGAGCCGTCCCAGCACGACGATGGCATGATAACTTCACTGAGCAGCTTCGACGCGCGTAAACTGGTCGCGAAAAGATTATAAAATTTCGTCCCGAGAGGGCGAATGTAATGGTCCCAAATGGGGCTGTGGTCGGCGGACAATGCTATGTACCGGTGTTAGAGGCTGTGGTTCGTGCCCATCATGCAGGCATGGGGCGGCGCTCTCTGGACCGAAGTTGGCCAAAGGCGCCTTGCGGGGGATCGATGCTGGGAGGGTGGATTTAAGCTGGTGGGCGCGGGACACCGCGCCCTTGAAGACAGCTATGCGGCCGCGCATTCCTTGTGGCGAACTACGCGGATCGTTTTTGCCAGAATTGCTGCCGCCCTTTCGCTCAGGAAAAGATCGCGGCCGCTCCAGCCATGCGAACGCGGCATTTTCGAAACGACGGATTCAACCTGCCGAAGATCATCAAGCCCGACCGTGGCGCGGAAGGCGTAGCGCTGAGCAAGGCGAGCGCGCGCAATTTCAGCGGCCCTTTGCTCGGCATTCACTTCAGCCATGACCTGCTGGTGATGATCCTCGCGCAGGCCGGTGCGGGCGTCAGTACAATCAAGGATATGTGTGGGGGCGTAGCGAACGCGCCGCCCTGCGCTCGGCAAGGCCTTGTCACGGAGGGCCTTATCGTTGGGAGGCTTGCGGAACGCCACGGCAGCAATTGTTTCACCCCATGCCATCACAACACCAGCATTGCGTTTTGACATTCGCATGGCGCCTCGAACGATATCAGGTGACGGATCAATGATATAGCATGCCCACTGTTCGCCGGGCTCGACTTCACGCGGAGCAAATTTTTTGATTGCGCGATTCCAAGTGCTCTGCTGGTAGATCATCATGTTCGACCCAACCTGCTCGGCAACGCAACCATATCGAGTTGCTGCCTGAAAAATGGCCTCTTTGCCATTGTCGCGAGTGCGGCAGTAGCTGCTGATCCAGTTTTTCGGAGCGTCGTGGAGACGCCAACAGGAGCGCCCCTCGACGTAAGAATTCCCAGGGCGCTCATGACGGGCGCGGGCGAGAGCAACGGCTGCGGTTTCCCCGTATACAAAGGTCCCCATTACGCTTCCTCCGGCTCGCCGAAACAGCGGACATAGTCATCGGAATCGCCGTGAAGTTCGACAAGCTGCCGTGCCTCTTCTTCGTCCAGGGCAACAATGGTGTCGGTATCTCGACCGCACTGACCGCCGCTATCCAAAATAACGGCAAAGCGGCTCAGTGCCCCGCCGCATCCGCACAGAAAATAGCGGCCATTCTTGGTGCGATAGAGCCTGCTATCTTCATGTTTGAAGTCGCTGTAGGGCAGGTCATTTCCCGCTTCGCAGATAAATTCTGCGGTTTCGGTATGGTAGGTAAGGCCGTTGATGATCTTCTTCATTGTGGCAATATGATCCTTGTTCCACGAGGCAGGCGCCGCGCAGAAAATTGGTAAAGCTTCGCCATCGCTCGAAACCGAGCATGACTATGATATGATGAGGACGCACGTCTCCCGAGGCCTGAAGTGCAGGCGAGTGGTCAGAGATTGTGCGGTGAGGTTGGGGTTAGTCGGTATCGACTGACATGACGCATTCTCCACCCCGACGGGTGAGCGTCAGGCAATCCTTGTTAAAGCTGTTCTGCTGGCGATCATCTACGCTGGCAGTCGCCGTCAATCGGCGGCGCAATCAGACCATAGGCGGGAGATAGTTTGGGCGTCAATACAACATTGGCAAAAACATGCCCCAAGATGCCCTGTATACCACTTTCGATTAACGAGACAAGCGAAAAATCATTTTTTACGGAACCAAAAACCGCAGATTTCCGCCAATCTGCGATAAAAGCGCAGAAAAACCAAAAAAAATTCATCAATTTCCCAGAGGGGCGGCAAAAATCGTGTCAATAGGGAATTTCGGCGTGAGTGACCTTCTCGCGCGCGCCTCGGGAGAGATCGAAAAATGAATTTTAACCGCCTCATCAATCCCTACTCTCGCTGGTGATTGAGATTCTTCTCGCCCATTTTCCATCGGACCTTCCCTGTGATCGTGCCGGGATGATGTCGGTGGACATGATGTGCGCGCTCGGAGCCCGGCCTTCGCCCGGCCTGCCGATCACTATCCCGGCCGTCGATCTGCCGGACTAGCGTCCGACCGATCTCGACCGGGGCCTTTGAGGAACGGGATACGCACCGTTCTCTGACGTGGGAGGGAGGAGGCGAGAAGGATCATGGTCCCGTCGAAGACGGGGGTGATAAGCGGGGAGACATATATCTATATGAGGAATCCCGCTTATGACCCCCTTCGGGGGTAGGCCCTTCTCCCCATCACGTCGAAGTCAGGTGCGTCTCCAAGGTGCGAGGTGCGTGTTCGGCTGAGCGAAGCGGGAGCCGACGCGCGCCTCGACCGCAACCGTCGTGAGCGCCTTGGCGCGATCGACGGTTGCGCGAACGATATCAGACCGAAGAATCGCACAGCCAAGCACGCGCCATTTCGAAGGCTGTCTACGGGATATACCTCCACGCGACCCAAGTCAGGGCGGCGGAATCCCGCATTCCCGCCGCAGATGAACTTGCTCCAATAGGGTAACCGCACACGAGACGATCGGCGAGACAACATCGCCGTCTCGTATGGGTCTATATTGATATTTCGAGACAGTTCCGGTACATGGCCTAAGAACCATACGAGACACGGAGACTTGATGACGAAGACGTTGGGTTATGCGAGGATCAGTTCCGACAGCCAAGACATCGAAAGCCAGAAGGCTCGATTGCACGAACTCGGCGCAACTGTCGTCTTCTGTGATATCGGCAGCGGTTCAACCCTGACCGGTCGTGCTCAACTCGATATGGCGATCAACCTGCTCGAACCAGGCTACACGCTCGCAGCCCTCCACCCTGACAGACTTGCCCGCGATACCGCCGATCTTCTTTCCATTGCCAAGCGCGTGATCGAGAAGAAGGCTATTCTCAGAGTTCACGATCCTGCCATCACGTTCGACGGTAGCGACATCATGGGCGAGGTACTGCTGACCTTGTTTGGCATGATCGGGATGATGGAGAAGCACTTCATCCGGGCTAGGCAAGCGCGTGGCATCGCTGCCGCCAAGGCCAAGGGCGACGTTTACAAGGGACGCCCGCCCACGATCGACCCCATGACGATCAAAGAGCTTCGAGACCAGGGAATGGGCGCCACCGCGATTGCTCGAAAACTCGGAATCGGCAGGGCCAGCGTCTACCGCGTTCTCGCAACGTGACCCATATCAACCTAAACCCGCAGATCACCGCCATGCGGCCACGAATTCGGCTCCCGTAAGCGGACTCGAACTCCCATCACTGAAATCTCACGAGAAATCGCCATGGATGAGCACGACGAACCCGAGGACCAGGGCACGCATCACGTAAGCGGCACCACCTTTCCCTCTCAGATCGTCCCAAACGCTCGAAAAAATGGCTGAATTCTGCCATTATTGAGCCTCACCGGTCTAAGAGTGTGTCAGGCAGTTCCAGGCCATCTTGAGCAAAATGGGGCCACGAAATGGCACCAAAACCTCCATGAGAGGACTCACAAGGATGGCCCACCTGGGCGGCTCCCTTACGCGCTTCGACCTCTCGAAGAGAATCGCGCGTGGCACTTACCGAAACCCAAATTCGCCAGCTTGAGCCTGACACCAAACCCTACCAGTGCAGTGACGGTCGAGGTCTCTTCCTGGAGATCCACCCCAATGGGTCGAAGCTGTGGCGATTCAAATATAGTTTTCTTGGCAAACAGAAGCGCCTCGCGCTCGGCCGCTATCCCGATGTTGGCTTGGAAGGCGCCCGCAGGCTCGATGAAGCGCGACAGGTCCTCGCCGGCGGCGAAGACCCGCTAGCGGCGCGAAACGCAGCGGCTGAGGCGCGCTGGCGCCCCAAAGTCAGGCAGGCCCGGCTGATCGCGATAATATCACGCTGATCGCGATAATATCACGCTGATCGCGATGACATCACGCGGGGCAGCCGGTTCACTTCCCCAGGATGAGATAATTCGCCTTATTATTCGAAGAGATAGATTCGCGGGCGGGCAACGAACAGCGCTTTTGTCTCCAGTTTGGAGGCAAGCCCGCCAATGTCGCGTAGTGCACAGATGGCCGAAAAGGCAGCATTTCCGCCGCGCGAGGCGCATTGCGGAACCGATCCGCCCGGACCGCGCACGGCCGTGTTTTCATCGGCAGGGAAAGACTTTGCCGGTGAAGCCCGAGCCGCCCGCTTCCCACACCCCGCAACCGCGCGGTAATCTGCGGTTTGGCAGGCAATCCGGCAAAACACTCCGATTCGGACCGAACTCTCCCGTCGAGCCCGAGCCCGAGCCCGTCACATCGTCAATGACGCGGAGAGGAAGATCGTGGTCGGCCCTTGCGGCGTATATTGCGCCATCGTGCGATAGCGCAGGGCATTGCCGAAGGCGAAGACGTTGCCCTTGTCGCCCAGCAGGTTCTGCGCGGTGAGCGCCACCTGCCATGGCCCGTGCGCCACATGAAGCTCGAAATTGCTCTCGATATAGTCGCCCATGTCGCGGTCGAGCGCGGGGTCGAAGCTCATGCGCGCGGGGCCCACATAGCGCCCGCCCAGCTGCGCCCAGACGGCGAGCGCGCCCACCGTGAAGTCATGCCGCAGCGCCAGCCGCGCGGTATATTCGGGCACCACCGGCAGGCGGCTGTCCTCCAGCCGATAGCCCAGCGCATTGCGGGTGAGGCGCGCATCGGTGTAGTTCGCCCCCGCCTGCGCCCGCCATCCGCGCAGGATCGGCAGGTCCAGACTGCCCTCCACGCCCAGGATGCGGGCATCGCCGGCGGTGGTGGTGGTGATGAGGCCATTGTCCTCCAGCACGTCGGACTGGACATCGTCCCAGTGCGAATACCACCCGCCCAGATCCAGTTGCCCGCCGCCCGCCAGTGTCTCTCGCCAGCCCGCCTCGACCGAGGACAGCTCGTCGCCCTTGAGCGTCTGGACCGTGCCGTCCTGCCCGATCATCGTCCCGCCCTGCCGGAATGCCGACCCGTAGCGCACATAGATCAGCCGCCCGTCATGGGGCTGCCACGCCAGCGCGAGGCTGGGCGTCACGCCCGACTTGTCCTGCTCCTCGGCGACTTTCCCGCTGTCGAGCTGGCGCGTGTCCCGGATCGAGGAGACGAACAGCCGCGCCCCGCCATCGAGCGAAAGATGCTTCAGAAGCGGCACGGTCACATCGAAATAGGCGGCGGTATCGTGGCTGTCGCGATGATCCGCATCCACCACCAGCGACTCCCCGGCCATGCCTTGCAGCGTGGTATCGAGCGATTGCCGGGCATCGAGGTGCGAAAGCCCCGCCAGCCAGCCGATCCCGCCGAAATGCCCGCGCAGGCGCAGTTCGCTGTCCCAGGTGCGATAGTCCCGCTTGTCGATCAGCAGCTTGGGATCGGCGATGCCGAAATCGTCGGCGCCGATCGTCGCGTCCAGCGTATCGCCCACGTCGTGCCAGGTCATGGCGGTGGCGAGCATCACATCGATATCGCCCAGTTTGCCGGTCAGGCGCCCGGCCAGATGGGTAAGGTCGTTATCGTGCGGCTCGGGAAGCTGGGCGGGGCGGGAATAGCTGTGCTCATCATAGACATAGCGGCTATCGCGTGAGGCGATCCACTGGCCCAGCCCGGTCACGTCGATCCGCCAGCCCGAAACCGGCTCGATCCCCAGCAGCCCGCGCAGGCCGGTGACTTGCGTGGTATTGCCGTTCGTGCGCGTGCCGGTATCGACCCAGCCCGGCTCCTGCGCCATGTAGCCCACCAGCCGCAACCCGGCGGTTCCCGGCAGGAGCGGCACATTCGCCACGGCCGAGCCCGAATAGCCGTTCTCGCCATGCGCGGCCATGCTGCCGCCGCCGGTCAGCGTCAGGCTGCTCTCGTCCAGATCGGCCTGGTGCGAGACCATGTGGTAGATCCCGCCCAGCGCGCCGGTGCCGTAAAGCGAGCCCTGCGGCCCCTTGAGCACTTCCACCCGCTGGATATCGACCAGCCGCAAGTCCGGATCGGGTGCGGCATAGGTCAGGCGCGCTTCATCCAGCACCACCGCGACGGTCGACTGGCTCTCGCCGCCGAATGCGCTGTCCGCCACGCCGCGCAGGAACATCCGGTTGCGCCCGGGCCCGAGCGCGGTAAGCGCCAGCCCGTCCACCTGCCCCGCCACTGCCGCGCTGGAGCGGCGCGGATCGTCGTGCCCGATGCCGAAGGCCGAAACCACCGAGACCGCCGCCGGCAGCACCGAGAGTTCGAGCGGTTGCTTGGTAGCGGTAACGATGATCGGCGGGCCGAATGCAGTCTCGGGCGGCGCCACGTGCTCCACCGGAGGCGGCGCGGAAGCAACCGGGGCTTGCGGTGCAGGCACATGCTCGATCCGCCACGCCGTCTCGCCCACTTGCCGCGCCCGATAGCCGCTGCCCGCAAGCAGCCGCGCCAGCGCATCGCCAACGGTCAGGACGCCGTGCAGCGGCCGGGTGAGGATCGCAGGCAGCGGACCATCGGTACCGATCGAGACATGCGCCTCACGCGAGAGTTCGGCAATGGCATCGGGCAGCCGGGTCGCGGTAACGTCTATATGTGCGCCCGCAGCCTCGCGGGCACAGGCCTCAGGGCTGCTCCAGACGCCAAGCGCCAGCGTGGCCACTGAGGCGCAGGCCCATGAGCTGGACCAGATCGCGCAACGCCGCATCGCCATTGTCGACAATCAGGGTCCCCGAAAACCGTCGGTCCCGCAAAGCGGGGGGTACGTCTACCGTAATCCCCGCATAGCGATGCAGATCGCTCGCGACCAGTGCCAGCCGAGCATTGTCGTACGTGAGCCGTCCATCTTTCCACGACCCGACATCCTGCGTATTGACTGCGGCAACCGTGGCCGTGCCCGCCCGGCTGTCGAACGCCAGACCCTTGCCCGCCGGCACTTGCACTGGCCCTGCCATCGCCTGCGCGCTGACTTGCACCTGGCCTTCCACCACTGCGACGCGCACGGCATCGTCCTGCGCCTGCACATCGAAGCGCGTGCCGATATCGTTGATCGAGACATCGCCCGCGGTGATCTTCAATTGCCGATCGGGATCGTGGCGAATGTCGAACCACGCGCCGCCGGTCAGCCCGATGTGGTCCTGCCCGCGCCCGTCCACCGTGAGCTTGCTGCGCGGCGCCAGCAGAATGGTCGAGCCATCGGCCAGCGCGATCCGCTCCGGCGCGCCTTCGGTGGCATAGACTTCGGAGGCGGTATCCATGAACTGCGGCACCGCAATCGCCGCCGCGAGCGAGGCAGCCACCGCCATGCCCGCCCATTGCCAGACGCGCCGGTGCAGCAGCGGACGCACGGGCGCCCGGCCGCCACCGGTCGCGAGGGCTTCAGCCTCATCCTCCGCATCGTTTGCGGCGTGATCGCTATCGCCCTGTTCAGCCAGTGCCGCGCGGATTTCAGGGCGATGCTCGGTCAGCAGGGCATCGGTCAGCGCCACTTCGTCGAACGCGCGGCGGTGGCGGGGATCGTGCTCCAGCCAGAGCGTGAAGGCGTCCCAGTCCATGGCGTCATCCTCGCTGGCAAGGTGCCAGCGCGCGGCCTCGGAAAGGATATCGTCCGGCAAGGCCCGTTCGGACAGGATAGGATCGATGTCGCGGTTCATTGTCCCTGTTCCCTTTGCGCCGATTCACTCCGCACTTCTGCCCCGTACAAGGAAGACGTCGCACCGCCGAAACATCCACAGTCCGCCAGTGCCTGACGCAAACGTTTCATCGCCAGCGCCAGATGTTTTTCCACGCCGCTCCGGCTGATTCCCATGACTCGCGCGATCTCGCTCTGGCCCAGTCCTTCGAACCGGTAGAGCCGCAGCGCCTTGCTCGCGCCTTCCGGCAGAGCGGCAATGGCGCCGCTCAGGATCTCCGCCTCCTGCCGCCGGGCTATCGCCTCGTCGGCCGGTTCGCCGGGATCGGCGCGGTCTTCGGGCGCGGTGGCGGTGCCGCCGCTCTCGATGTCCAGCCAGACCCGTTCGCGGCGCATCGCCCGCTGCTGCCCCCGCACCCGGTCGAGCACGAGGTTGTTGGCCATGCGGAACAGATAAGCGCGCGGGGATGCGACCGGCCCGGTCGCCTGCGCGCCCACTTTGATCCACAAGTCCTGCAACAGGTCCTGCGCCTCATCGACGGACCCGCAGCGGGCCGCCAGAAATTGCAGGAGCGCGCGGCGATTTTCCTCCAGTACGAGCGCGAGCCCGGAGGCACGCGGCGGCTGCGGCGAGGGCGTCATTTCTATCTCCGCCTGAACCATGCTCAGTACCAGCCCCGGACCGGCAGGCCTCTGGCCCAGCACATCGCCGCCACTTCATGCACTTCGACGCACTCCCTTGCAAATCCTGTCGGAGAAACGCGGCCCAGACGCCGGGGGGACGCCGGGACTACCCCCTGCGAGCGTCGTGGATCAGGACTAGACGTCGCCGCGAGGAGGCATCCGCAGGTGCGGGGTGAAATAAATTTGGATTTCCCTTCCTCCCCTCAAGGGGAGGGGGGCCGCGCCGCTCATCCTGAGCTTGTCGAAGGGAGGGTGGTGGAGGGGTGTCCAGCTCTCGGCAGCGTGCCACGCCGAGAGCTGGACACCCCTCCGTCAGTGCTTCGCACTGCCACCTCCCCTTGCAGGGGAGGAACTGAAACTGCACCCATCACTCGTCGCCCCCGCGAAGGCGGGGGCCCCGCTTCCTTCTTTCTTGGGCGCAAGAGAACCGGGATCCCCGCCTGCGCGGGGATGATGGGGGTTTGGGGGCTGAATTTTGAGCCGTTGGTCAGGAGGCGGAGCAGCCTTGGCCGTCAGTCCTGACTCACCAGGCGATAGCCGATGCCCGGTTCATTGCGCAGCAGCGCCGGGTGGGCGGGATCGTCCTCCACCTTGCGGCGGATACCGCGCGCGGCGACGCGCAAGTATTCCACGTCGCTCTCGTGCCCCGGTCCCCAGACCGCGCGCAGCAATTGCGCGTGGGTGATCACCCGCCCCGGGTTGCGCGCCAGTTCGGCAAGGAAGCCATATTCCTTCGGCGTCAGGTGCACTTCCTGCCCGCCCTTGCGCACCAGCCGCGCGGCAAGGTCGATCTCGACATCGCCGCGCCGCACCGGGCGCTCGGCGGCTTCCGCCGGCAGGCGGTGGCGCAGCGCGGTGCGGATGCGGGCGAGCACTTCCTCGCTGTCGAACGGCTTGGCCACGTAATCGTCGGCACCCAGATCGAGCGCGGCCACTTTCTGGTCGGTCGCCTCGCGCGCGGAGACGACGATGATCGCCGCCTGCGTGCGCATCAGCGGGATCAGTTCCAGCCCGTCACGGTCGGGCAAGCCAAGGTCGAGCAGCACGACTTCCGGCTTGTCGATATCGAGGGCGTTCAGCGCCTCGCGCGCGGTGCCGGCTTCCACCACGGCATAGCCGGCGCGGGCGAGCCCGGCGTGGAACAGGCGGCGGATGGCGGGCTCGTCGTCAACGACGAGGATGGTGATGCTTTGAGTCATGAATCGGGCCATTCCCTGAGGTGGGACGTGTCGAAATGGATCGCGAAGCGGGCGCCATGCCCGTCCTCGCGGTTGGCGGCGGTCACGGTGAGGCCCATGGCCGTGGCGAAACCCTTGACGATGGCAAGGCCAAGGCCGGTGCCGCCCTTGCGGTCAGACCCCTCGATCCGCGTGAACGTCTCGAAAATGCGCTCTTCCTCGCCCGCCGGGATACCCGGGCCGCGATCGCTGACGGCAAGGACAAGCCCCGTCTCCCGGCGCACGGCGCTCACCACGATCGGCGCGTCGGGATCGCCGTACTTGGCGGCATTCTCGATCAGGTTGGTCAGGCAGTGGTGGAACAAGTGCGGGTCCACCAGGACCATCGGCACATCGGCATCGATCGCCGTTTCCACCGCATGGCCCGCGAGCAGCGCGCGCAATTCGTGGAGTGCCTCGCCCACCGCCTCGTCAAGGTCGACCGGCTCGATCTTGCCGTGGAGCGCGCCCGCTTCGATCCGCGCCATGTCCAGCAGGTTGGTGACGAAGCGGTGCAGCCGCTCCGCCTCGCCCCGCGCGGCGGCGATGGGGGCGGCCTGCCGCGGCTCGCTCGCCTCGATCTCGGCCAGCGTGCCCATGATCGTGGTCAGCGGCGTGCGCAGATCGTGGCTGACCGAGGACAACAGCGCATGGCGCAGCCGATCCCGCTCGCGCGCCTGCGACAGTTCCACCATCTGTCCTTCCAGTGCCATGCGCTCCAGCGCCAGCCCCGCCTGATCGAGCAGGCTGAGCAGCAGCGGCAACTGGTCCGGCCGCACCGGCGCGCGGGCATCGCTGCGCGCCAGCCCGAACACGCCCATGACCGTGCCGCGCGCGGCCAGCGGATGGAACAGCCATTCCGACGCGGTCAGCGTGTCCGACCCGCGCCCGGCCGGGGCATTGTTCTCGAAAGCCCAGTTCGCGGCGGCAAGGTCCAGCGTTTCGAGGCGCGGCTCCTTCGGCCAACTCCAGCGCCGCGACAGGCCCTCGTCCCCCGGCATCAGCAGCACCGTATTGCCGTCGAGCAGTCCGCCGACTTCCCCGCAGACCACCTGCGCCAGCTCGTCGATCGTGCTGATCCCGGTGAGCTGGCGTGCGAAACCGGCCAGCGCGCTGTTCTGCGTAGCGCTCGCCTGCGCCAGCAGCGCCTGTTCGCGCACCCGCGCGGCCATCTGGCTGCTGACGATGGCAACCGCCAGCAGCACCAGCACCGTGATGATGTTGCGCGGATCCTCGATGGTCAGCGTATGCGTGGGCGGCAGAAAGAAGAAATTGTACCCGAGCGAGGAGGCCAGCCCCGCCGCGATGCCCGTCCGCAAGCCATAGCGTGTCGCCGCGAACATGACCGGCAGCAGGTAGAGCAGGCCAAGATCGGTGATATTGCCGCTGGACAGGATGCCGGTGCCGATCATCGTGACCGCCGCCGTCAGCGCAAGCGCGACGAGATAGCCCGACAGCGAGCCCCATTGCCCCGCCGGTCGGCGCTCGCCCCAGTCGGCAATCGGCGTCGTCGGCAGGACCTGGATCGCAAGGCCCGGCATCTCGCGCACCAGCCGGTCCACCACCGAGCCGTGCCGCAGTTCGAACCAGCGCGAGCGCAGCGATTTGCCGACGATCAATTGCGTGGCGCGGGCCTGCACGGTGAAGCTCTTGAGCCCGTCGAACACGGTTTCGGCAGGCAGCGTCGCCACTTGTCCGCCCAGTTGCGTGGCCAGATGGAGCGCATCGGCCAGCCGGGTATTCTCGCCGTCGCTGAACGTGGCCGCGCGCGGCGTTTCGATGTGGACCGCCGTCCACGAGGCGCGCAGGGCATCGGCCAGGCGCTTGGCCGCGCGCACCAGTTCGAGCGATCCCGCCTGCTCGCTCACCGCGACGACAAGCCGGTCGCTCGCCGCCCAGTTGCCCTCCATCGCATGGGCCCGGACATATTCGAGCATCTGCGCGTCGACCGCCTGCGCCGCGAAGCGCAATGCCAGTTCGCGCAAGGCCGAAAGGTTGGACTTGGAAAAGAAGTTGCCGAGCGCGCGGGTCGCCTCGTCCGGCACATAGACCTTGCCCTGCCGCAGCCGCTCGATCAGCTCGTCTGGCGGGATATCGACGACCTCGATCTCGGCGTCTTCCAGCACTTTGTCCGGCAGCGTCTCGCGCACGCGGACCTTGGTGAAGGAGGCAACGACGTCGTTCAGGCTTTCGATATGCTGGATATTGAGCGTGGAGCAGACGTCGATCCCGGCATCGAGCAGTTCCTCGACATCCTGCCAGCGCTTGTCGTGGCGGCTGCCTGGGGCATTGGTGTGCGCCAGTTCGTCCACCAGCACCAGCGCGGGGCGGCGTTCGAGGATGGCGTCGATGTCCATCTCGTCCAGCACATGGCCCTGATAGGTCACATGGTGGCGCGGCACCGTTTCCAGCCCGCGCAGCTTCGCCGCCGTCTCCTCGCGCCCGTGGGTCTCGGCAACGCCCACCACCACGTCCACGCCGGCATCGCGGCGCGCGGCGCCCTCGCCCAGCATTTCATAAGTCTTGCCTACGCCCGGAGCCGCCCCAAGGAAAACCTTGAGGCGGCCGCGACGCTCCCGCGCGGCGGCGCGGAGCAGGGCTTCGGGATCGGGACGCGGCTCGTTCACGGATGCGCTTGTGCGCCGCCGCCCGCCATGCTGTCGAGAGCCAGATTGAGTGCGAGCACGTTGACGCGCGGCTCGCCCAGGAAGCCCAGCAAGGGCCGCTCGGTATTATCGATCACCAGCGTCTTGACCCGCGCGACATCCAGTCCGCGTGCCTTGGCGACGCGCTCTGCCTGGAAAAGAGCCGCCTCGGGGCTGAGATGAGGGTCAAGCCCCGAGGCGGAAGTGGTCACCAGGTCGACAGGAACAGGGGAACCTGGGGATTTCCGGAGAGCGGCGACGTCGGTCTTCACGCGGTCGGCAAGGGCGCGGCTGGTCGGGCCGAAGTTGGAGCCTGATGACGCCATGGCGTCGTAGCCCTTGCCCGCCGCCGAGGGGCGGCCGTGGAAGTAGCGGTCCTGCGTGAACATCTGGCCGATCAGGGCCGAGCCGATCACGTGGCCATCCCGCTCGATCAGGCTGCCGTTGGCCTGCCGGGGGAACACGATCTGGGCGATCCCGGTCAGCGCGAGCGGATAGGCCAGCCCCAGCAGCAGCGCGAACAGCAGGGTAAGCATAAGCGCGGGGCGCGCGGCGGTGGAAAGATCCTTGAGCATGGAACAGGTCCTCAGACGAGGTGGAGCCCGGCGACCGCAAGGTCGATGAGCTTGATGCCGGCGAAAGGCGCGATCAGGCCGCCAAGGCCGTAGACCGCAAGGTTGCGGGCCAGCAGCGGGCCTGCCGCCATCGGCCGGTAGGTCACACCCTTGAGCGCGAGCGGCACGAGCGCGGGAATGATCAGCGCGTTGAACACGATGGCCGAAAGGATCGCGCTCTGCGGCGAGGCCAGCCGCATCACGTTGAGCACGCCAAGGCCGGGATAGAGCACCACGAACATGGCCGGGATGATCGCGAAGTACTTGGCGACATCGTTGGCGACCGAGAACGTGGTCAGCGCGCCGCGCGTCATCAGCAATTGCTTGCCGAGGCCGACGATCTCGATGAGCTTGGTGGGGTCGCTGTCGAGGTCGACCATGTTGCCCGCCTCGCGCGCGGCCTGCGTGCCGGTGTTCATGGCCACGCCCACGTCTGCCTGCGCCAGTGCCGGGGCATCGTTGGTGCCATCTCCGCACATGGCGACGAGCTTGCCGCCCTGCTGCTCCTTGCGGATCAGCGCCAGCTTGTCCTCGGGCGTGGCTTCGGCAAGGAAGTCGTCCACGCCCGCCTCGGCGGCGATGGCGGCGGCAGTGAGCGGGTTGTCGCCGGTAATCATCACCGTGCGGATGCCCATGCGGCGCAGTTCGGCGAAGCGTTCGCGCACTCCGGCCTTGATCACGTCCTTGAGCGCGATCACGCCGAGCAGGCGGCCGTCGCGCGCCACTGCCAGCGGGGTCTGGCCGGAGCGGGCGATCTCTTCCGAAATGCGGCGCAGTTCGGCGGCCTGCGGGCTGTTCACCGCCTCCGGATTGGCGCGCAGGATCGCATCGACGGCGCCCTTCTGGACCAGCCCGGTCTCGCTTTTCAGGCCGGAAATACGAGTCTGGGCCGTGAACGGGATCACTTCGGCACCCACCGGCAAGGCGCCAAGGGCCAAGCCGTGATGCTCGCGCGCCAGGACCACGATCGAGCGACCTTCGGGCGTTTCGTCCGCAAGGCTGGCCAGCAGCGCGGCTTCGGCAAGCAGGCGCGCGTCCGTGCCGGAGACCGGGCGGAATTCGGCGGCCTGACGGTCGCCCACGGTGATCGTGCCGGTCTTGTCGAGCAGCAGCACGTCGATATCGCCCGCCGCCTCGACCGCGCGGCCCGACTTGGCGAGCACGTTGAAGCGCACGAGGCGGTCCATCCCGGCGATACCGATAGCCGAAAGTAGCGCGGCGATGGTCGTCGGGATCAGGGTGATGAGCAGCGCCGCCAGCACGGCCACCGGGATCGCGCCGCCCGCATAGTGGGCAAAGGCGGGAATGGTGGAAACGGCGATCAGGAAGATGATCGTCAGGCCCACCAGCAGGATGGTCAGGGCGATCTCGTTGGGTGTCTTCTGCCGTTCGGCGCCTTCGACAAGGGCGATCATGCGGTCAAGGAAGCCCTGCCCGGGCTCCTGCGTGACGCGAACGCGGATCTGGTCGGAGATGACGCGGGTGCCGGCGGTCACCGCCGAACGGTCGCCGCCCGCCTCGCGGATCACCGGCGCGCTCTCGCCGGTGATGGCGGCTTCGTTGACCGAGGCGACGCCTTCGATCACTTCGCCGTCGGCCGGGATGAGGTCTCCGGTCATGACCACCACCACGCTGCCCTTCTTGAGCTGCGAGGCGGGGATCACGCGCCCGTCGGGCAGGCGCGCGGTCAGGTCGGACTTGGCGGCGCGCAGCGAGGCGGCCTGCGCCCGGCCGCGCCCTTCGGCCAGCGCCTCTGCAAAGGTGCCGAACAGCACGGTCAGCCAGAGCCAACCGATCAGCTGGATCTGGAAGCCCACCGGCATCGGCTCACCGCCGACAGCCAGCAACACGGTGAGCAGGAGCGCGACCACGGCGGTCGTGAAGAGCACGGGGTTCTTCACCAGTTCGCGCGGGTTCAGCTTGCGGAAGGCATCGCCGATCGCGGGAACGACCAGTCTGGCCGAGAACATCGAGGTGGGAGTCGTCATGGAAGTGTGTGACGTCATGACTGGCGCTTTCAAAACAGCTGGCCCGAGATCATCGCGAGATGATCGGCGATGGGCCCGAGGGCGAGGCTCGGCAGGAACGTGAGACCGCCGACGATCAGGATCACGGCGATCAGCAAGCCGATCCACAGCGGTCCGGTGGTGGGGAACGAGCCTGCGGTCTCCGGCGTGTGCTTCTTGGCGGCAAGGTTACCGGCCACGGCCAGAACCGGCACGATGATGAAGAAGCGGCCGACCCACATCGCGACCGAGAGCAGCCCGTTGTAGAACGGCGTCCCGGCGCTCAGGCCCGCGAAGGCGGAGCCGTTGTTGCCGGTGCCCGAGGCGAAGGCATAGAGGATCTCGGTAAAGCCGTGCGGGCCCTTGTTGAGCGGCCCGGCAAGGCCGTCTGGCAGGACCGCCGAAAGCGCGGTGAGGCCAAGGATGGAGAGCGGCAGCACGGCAATGGCCAGAACCGCCAGCTTGACCTCGCGCGCCTCGATCTTCTTGCCGAGGTACTCAGGCGTGCGGCCGACCATCAGGCCCGCTACGAAGACCGCGAGCAGCGCGAACAGCAGGAAGCCGTAGATCCCCGCGCCGACACCGCCGACGACCACTTCGCCAAGCTGCATGTTGATCAGCGGCACCATGCCGCCCAGCGCGGTGAAGCTGTCATGCATGGCATTGACCGCACCGCACGAAGCCGCCGTCGTCACCACCGAGAACAGGGCGCTGGCGGCAATGCCGAAGCGGACTTCCTTGCCCTCCATGTTGCCGCCGATGGCGCCGAGGTGGTGGAGCACCGGATTGCCCGCCGCTTCCTGCCAATAGGTCACGCCCGCGCCGATCAGGAACAGCGTCAGCATCGCGGTCAGGATCGCCCAGCCCTGCCGGGTATTGCCCACGGCCTTGCCGAAGCACCACGTCAGCCCCGCGCCGATGGCGAAGATCGAAAGCATTTGCGCAAGGTTGGTCAGCGCCGTCGGGTTCTCGAACGGATGGGCGGAGTTGGCGTTGAAGAAGCCGCCGCCATTGGTGCCGAGCATCTTGATCGCCTCCTGCGAGGCGACGGGGCCGAGCGCGATGGACTGGCGCAGCCCTTCCAGAGAGGTGGTGTCGACCAGGCTCGACAGCGTCTGCGGCACGCCGCTGGCGATGAGGAACAGCGCGTAGACCACGCAGATCGGCAGCAGCAGGTAGAGCGTGACGCGCGTGCAGTCCGCCCAGAAATTGCCCACCGTCTTCGCCTCGCGCCGCGCGAAACCGCGAAACAGCGCGAAAGCCACGGCAATGCCGGTGGCGGCGGAGAGGAAGTTATGGATGGTGAGCCCCAGCATCTGACTGAGGTTCGAAACCGCGGCCTCGCCCGCATACCACTGCCAGTTGGTGTTGGTGGTGAAGCTCACCGCCGTGTTCATCGCCCCGTCCGCGCCCATCGCGGCAAGCCCGCGCGGGTTCAGCGGCAGCACGTCCTGAAGCCGCAGCACCGCGTAAGTGAACAGCAGCAGGACAAGATTGAACACCAGCATGTGCAGCGCGTAGCGGCGCCAACCCTGCTCCGCCTCGGGATCGATCCCGGAAAGGCGGTAGAAACCGTTCTCGACGGGGCCGAGCACGCGGTGGAGCGGCGTGCGCCGCGCTTCGTACAGTGCGAAAAGCCACAGCCCTACGGGCTTGGCCAAGGCCGCGACAAGCGCGGTGAAAAAGAGGATCAGGGTCCAGCCCTGGAAGGTCATTCCCGTGGTCATGGCATGCCCTTCGTCAGAAACGTTCGGGCCGCAGCAGCGCGGCAACGAGATAGATCAGCAGGCCAAGCGCGGTGAGCCCGGCGAGTACCAGCGGAAGAGTGTGCGTGTCGGTCATGGCAGTGCCCCCCTCAGGCCTTTTCGCAAAGCCGCGCGAAGGCGAGCGTCAGGAGGAAGAGGCCGGCGAGTACCGCGAGCCAGGCAAAGTCGGTCATTTTCTTGGGTCCGTTGCCAGAGTCAGAAATTGCGTGAAATCGCGTCAGAAGTGGCCGGGCAGCTCGATCGTGCGAAACAGCCGCGGCCCCCACAGGCTCAGCGTCAGGCCAAGGCTGAGCAGCACGATGAAGACGGCGCAGAGCGCAAGGTCGGTCACGGTCGGCGCGTGGAGGACCGGGGTGATCGCCATCCGGCGCTCGGCCAGGATCACGCGCTCGGCCACAAACAGGCTCAGCAGCCCGGCGGCGCGCATCGCGATTTCGGCAGGCCACCAGCGCACGCCGGCATGCAGCGCGGCCAGCCTTTCGGCCGAAACGTATCGGGCGGGTGAAGGAAATCGGGACATGGCACGAGGGCTCCCGTCAATGGGTGACGGAATGCGAGATGGCCCCGGGAGCCGTTAAGGTTCCACGGGGAATTGCCCGTTACGCATAAAGATCGCATAAAGCCCGTGGCGCTTTCGCGCGCGCGAGACTAGGCGCCGAAATTATGAGCGAGTCTTCCGGGCACCACGCCCCCAATGAAAGCCTTACGGCGCTGGCAGTCGGCGCAATCGGGGTCGTTTTCGGCGATATCGGCACATCGCCGCTCTATGCGCTCAAGGAAAGCTTCATCGGCCATCACCCGCTGGTGGTGGACCGCATGCACATCTTCGGGGTGATCTCGCTGATGTTCTGGACGATGATGCTGATCGTCACCGTCAAGTACGTCTTCATCATCCTGCGGGCAGACAATAACGGCGAAGGCGGCAGCCTGGCGCTGCTGGCGCTGATCGGGCGCAAGCTGGGCAAGTCGCGCTGGACCGGGCTGATCGCCATGCTGGGCGTCATCGCCACTGCACTGTTCTATGGCGATGCCATCATCACCCCGGCCGTCTCGGTGCTCTCGGCGGTCGAGGGGCTGACCGTGGTGAACGAGGGCTTTGCCGAATTCGTGCTGCCGATTGCGGTGGTGATCCTGATCGGGCTGTTCTCGATCCAGTCCCACGGCACCGCGACCATGGGCAAGCTGTTCGGGCCGGTGATGATCGTCTATTTCCTGGTCTTGGCCGGGCTCGGGCTGTCCTCGATCGTCAAGGCGCCCGAAGTGGTCTGGGCGCTCAGCCCGTACCATGCGATCGAATTCTTCGTCATCAATCCCAAGCTCGCGTTTCTGGCGCTGGGCTCGGTGGTGCTGGCGGTGACCGGCGCGGAAGCGCTCTATGCCGACATGGGCCACTTCGGCCGCAAGGCGATCACGATCTCGTGGCTCTACATCGCCTTCCCCTGCCTGCTGCTCAACTATCTGGGCCAGGCTTCGCTGGTGCTGCGCAATCCCGACGCGATCCAGAACCCGTTCTTCTTCATGGCGCCCGACTGGGCCCGCCTGCCGCTGGTCCTGCTGGCGACGCTGGCAACGATCATCGCCAGCCAGGCGGTGATCTCCGGCGCCTTCTCGGTATCGCAGCAGGCCGTGCAGCTCGGCTTCCTGCCGCGCCTCAAGATCATGCACACCAGCGCGACGGCGGCGGGCCAGATCTATGTCCCGCTGGTCAACTGGGGCCTGCTGGTCATGGTCGTGCTGCTGGTGTTCGGCTTCCGCACCTCGGGCAATCTGGCCGCGGCTTACGGTATCGCCGTGACCGGCACGATGCTGATCACCGCCTGCCTGCTGGGCGTGCTGACCTATGCCGTGTGGAAATGGCACCCGGTGGTCTCGATCGGCGTCACGGCGGGCTTCCTGTTCATCGACGGGCTCTACTTCGCGTCGAACGTCACCAAGATACCTGACGGCGGCTGGTTCCCGCTGCTGGTGGCGGCGGTGGTGTTCACCCTACTGACCACCTGGGCGAACGGACGCCGCCTGATGCGCGAGCGCCTGCGCGAGGATTCGATCCCCTTCGCCACCTTCATCCGCTCGGTCGGTGAGCGCGTGCGCCGCGTTCAGGGCACCTCAATCTTCCTCGCCTCCTCGAACGACGGTGTGCCGCCGGGGCTGCTGCACAACCTCAAGCACAACCACATCCTCCACGAACGCGTGGTGATCCTGACCGTGGCCGGACAGGGCGTACCGCACGTCGCCCCCGAAAACCGCGCCGAAGTGGAAGCGCTGGGCCAGGGCTTCTACCGCGTGGTGCTGCGCTACGGCTTCATGGACGATATCGACATCCCGGCCGCGCTTGCCGGCGAAGACCGCGCCGGCGGCCCATTCAAGCCGGTGGAGACCAGCTACTTCCTCTCCCGCCAGACGCTGATCCCGTCGAGCCGTCCGGGCATGGCGATCTGGCGCGAAAAGCTCTTCGCGATCATGGTCCGCAACGCCCAGAGCGCGATGGAGTTCTTCAAGCTCCCCACCAACCGCGTGATCGAACTGGGCAGCCAGTTGGAGATCTAAGGCGGGAGGTCCTTTCAGGTGGACACACCTTAGCCCCTACCTCACGCCGCCCTCACGCGATACTCTTCGTCGCCCCCGCGCAGGCGGGGGCCCCGCTTTCTTCTGCCACCTCTCGTGTTGGGCAAGAGAAGCGGGATCCCCGCCTTCGCGGGGATGACGGGATTGGGAGCGCGAGGTGTTCACTTCACTTCACCTCCCCCCTCCGGTCCGACCTCCCATCCCGCTCAGGCTGAGCTTGTCGAAGCCCCCGCGAGCGTGGCGCAAGGCCTCCATCCTTCGACAGGCTCAGGATGAGCGGGGTGGAATGGGCGGGAGTGGAGGAGGATAACCTACTCAGCCGCCACCGGCTCCCCTTCAGCCTCAGCCTGCGCTGCCATCCGCCGCGCCAGCACCGCACAGACCATCAACTGGATCTGATGGAAGAACATCAGCGGCAGGATGATCGCCCCCACCTGAGCAGGCGGAAACAGTACCCCTGCCAGCGGCACGCCGGTCGCCAGACTCTTCTTCGAACCGCAGAACAGGATCACGATCCGGTCCGCGTGGTTGAAGCCCAGCACCCGCCCGAGCACATTGCCCACCACCATCACAACTGCCAGAATCCCCAGCGACAGCGCCGCGATCAGCCCGAGTTCGGCCAAAGTCACCTTCTGCCACAGCCCTTCGAGCACGGCGGCCCCGAACGCCGTGTAGACCACCAGCAGGATCGAACCGCGATCGGTATAGCCCACCAGCTTCTTGTGCTTCTGCACGAAGCCGCCGATCCACGGCCGCAGCAGATGCCCGGCCACGAACGGCAGCAGCAACTGGACGGCGATGGCAATGATCGGATCGGTCGAGAAGCCCTGCGTCTTGCCGGTGATGAACACTGCCGTCAGCACCGGGGTCACGAAAATCCCCGCAAGGTTGGAGAACGAGGCACTGCACACTGCCGCCGCCACATTGCCCCCGGCAATCGCGGTAAAGGCGATCGATGACTGCACCGTCGAGGGCAGCAGCGTCAGGTAGAGCACGCCCATCGCCAGCGACGGCTCCAGCCCCGGAATCGCGCTGACGCCCAGCCCGATCAGCGGGAAGATCCCGAAGGTCAGGCTCGCCACGGTCAGGTGCAGCTTCCACGCCCGCGCCCCGTCGAGGATCGCCTGGCGCGAGAGCTTGGCGCCGTGAAGGAAGAACAGCAGCGCGATGCCTGCATCCGCCGCGCCGCCCGCGATCCCCGCCCACATGCCGCGCGCCGGAAGCACCGAGGCAAGACCCACGGTCGAGATCAACAGCAGTAAATAAGGATCGATGTTCAGACGGGCGAGAAGGCGAAGCATGGGCAGTCCTGATCGAATGGGGAAACGAAGGTAAAATCAGTCGGGAACGGGGCCGGACCCTGCACCGGAATCGCGAATGGCGGCAGCGATCCCGGCGCGGTCGTCGTCGGTGAGCACAAGGTTCGCCCCTGCCACCCAGCCGTCGACTTGCGCCGGGCTGCGCGCGCCGACAATGGCCCCGGTCACGCCCGGCACCGCCAGCACCCAGGCCACCGCGACCGCCGCCTGCGAAACGCCGTGGCTCTCGGCCACCGGCTTCATCGCCGCCGCCACGGCCAGATTGCGCGTCAGGTTCTCGCCGGTGAAATCGGCATGGCGCGAGCGCCAGTCGTCGGCGGCAAGCCCCGCCGCCCGCTCGGCCGAGAACGCGCCGGAGAGCAGGCCCGACTGCATCGGGCTGTAGACGATCACGCCGGTATCATGCGCCAGACACCATGGCAGCTCGCGCGCGATGGCATCCCGCTTCAGCGCCGAAAGCGGCGGTTGCAGCGTATCGACATGCCCCAAGGCCTCGGCCGCCGAAAGTTGATCGGCATTGTGGTTGGACAGCCCCACCGCGCGCACTTTGCCCGCCGCTTTCAGATCGAGCAGCGCGCCCCAATATTCGTCGAGCGCGGTGCCGTCCTCGGCGGGCCAATGCATCTGCAAGAGGTCGATCCGCTCGACCCGCAGGCGGCGCAGCGAATCCTCGCACTCGGCCACGATCGATTCCCGCCGCCCGACGCGCAGCTTCGACTGGCGATCGTTCGGGTCCCAGACCTGCCCGCACTTGGTGAAGACGTAGGGCCGCCCGGCCTCCGGCATTTCGGCGAGCGCTTTTGCCACGACTTCCTCGGAATGGCCGAGGCCGTAGATCGCGGCGGTGTCGATCCAGTTCACCCCGCGTTCGACCGCATGGTGGATCGCCCGGATCGAATCGGCATCGTCCTGCGCGCCCCAGCCGACGGCCCAGTCCGGCCCGCCGATGGCCCAGGCACCGAAGCCGACGCGGCTGATCGCCATGCCGGTCTGGCCCAGCGGGCGGGTTGCAGGCGGTACGTTCAGGACGGTGGCAGTCATGACAGGGCATCCTTTTCGGGGCCGGTTGCCCCTCCCCTGCCCCATGGCAGGCGCGGGCGGCACGGTCTTGTCGCTGAGACCGCCATCGGCTTGACGCGAGACGCCATGGACCAGTGATGAACGGCGGCGAGCGCTGCAACGCAAAAAACGCAAGCCAGTTCCCGATTACCCGAACCCACCCCAAAACGGCGCATTTGCGCGCATCCCGTTCCTCTCGCCGGAAGGGTCCGGGTTGCAGCGGTCAACTACTTATTCGCAACTGCACAAGACCGCACTGTCATCGAACCGCCAAGTTCCCCCTCAAGCGGCCAACCCAGCAGCAAGCATGAGCCGCAGCCCGGGAATCGAATGACGACCTGTTCGGGGAGCTGACATGAGAACCAAGTCCACTTTCGCCTACGCCCTGGCATCGGGCATCTCTTTGCTTGCATTTACCTCGGCCGCGCAAGCCGCCGAAACCGCTCCGGCCGCCGCTGCTGCCGAGCCCGCACCCGATCCTGCCGGTGACGGCCAGTCCGGCCTGACGGATATCGTCGTCACTGCAGAGCGCCGCAACGTGAGCCTCCAGCAGGCTCCGCTTTCGGTGAGCGCGATCACGTCCGACACGCTCCGCGCGGGCAATGTGACCGACATCACCGGGCTCAACGGCACTGTCCCCGGCCTCGTCATCGCCAAGAGCGGCGGCGGCGAGCGGGTCATCTCGATCCGCGGCATCGGTTCGGAAACGCCGGAAAACACCAACACCCAGCCGGGCGTGTCCTACCACATCGACGGCGTCTACATCTTCAACTCGATCGCCGCGAGCGCGGCCTTCATCGACGTGGCGCAAGTCGAAGTGCTGCGCGGCCCGCAAGGCACGCTGTTCGGTCAGGGATCGACCGGCGGCACCATCAACGTCGTCTCGATCGAGCCCAGCACCGATGCGCTGAAGGGCAACGTCAACGCCGGCTTCGGCAACTACAACTACATGGAAGGCTCCGCCGCGCTGAACGTGCCGGTAACCGACACGCTCGCCATTCGCGGCGCCTTCCAGTTCACCAAGCATGACGGCTATGCCCACGCCACCGAAGTACCCGGCTTCAAGAAGTACGATCTCGACGATCAGGACGAGATCGGCTGGCGCCTCGGCGCCAAGTGGCAGCCGCTGTCAAACCTGTCGATCACGGTGAACACGATCCAGTTCAGTTCGAACACCAATGGCCCGGCCCAGAAGAACATCCTCGACCCCGAGCCCGATCCGCGCATCCTGACGCAGGACTTCCCCGGCCGCTCGGTGGTGAAGACCCAGCTCTATACCGGCGTGGTGAAGTGGGATACCTCGTTCGCCACGATCAAGTCGATCACCGGCTACCAGAAGCTCCATTCCGAGCAGGCCTGGGATGCCGACGGCCTCGACACCACGCTGTTCTACCAGAACACCTACAACCCGGTCAGCTACACCGGCGTCAGCTACGACCACGTGCCGCTCTGGGCATCGGACACCAAGAGCTGGAGCCAGGAGCTGAACCTCACCTCCAACGGCAACGGCCCGTTCCAGTGGGTGCTCGGCGGCGTCTACCTGCATTCGGAGAACAGCCAGTACGTCAACGAATACCGCAGCGACGACGACAACTTCCTGCAGCAGGCCCTGCCGGAAGACACGGCATGGAACGATCCGCTGGTCGGCAACCTGACCTATGCCGAACTGTCCTCGATCAAGCGTGAGCTTTACGCCGTTTTCGCGCAGGGCACTTATGCGCTGACCGACCAGCTGAAGCTGACCGCGGGCGCGCGCTATAACCACGACAAGTCATCGGGCATGTACGATTCGATGTCGGGCGGCGTATCCGACCAGACCTCGGGCGCCTACCTCCAGCCCGCCTCCACCGGATCGCGCAGCGACCACGCCTGGACCGGCAAAGTGGCGCTCGATTACCAGATCACGCCCAGCAACATGGTCTACGTAAGCTACACGCGCGGCTTCAAGCCGGGCGGCATCAACAGCGCCTCTTCCGCTTGCGGCGGCGCCTACTGCATCTTCGGCTGGGAAGATTCGATCAAGCCCACCTACAAGAAGGAAACCGTCGATTCCTTCGAGATCGGCAGCAAGAACCGCTTCCTCGACGACACGCTGCAAGTGAATGCCTCGGCCTTCCTGTACAATTACAAGAACATGCAGTTCCTTGAGGAAGACCCCGTTCTCTATGGCGAGGGCATCAGCAACGCGCCCAAGGCGCGGGTCTACGGCCTGGAACTGGAAAGCACGTACGCGCCGACCGACCATCTGCGCTTCGACGCATCGATGTCGTGGCTGGAGGGTGAGTTCACCTCGCACTACTACGCGTTGGACCCGAACAATGCCGCCAGTGCCCAGAACGCCGCCGGTTTCCCGGACTATCTGTTCTGGACCAACTTCTACGCCGCCTCCCTCGCCCGCGATGCCGCGCGCGAGGATATCAAGGGCAACCGCATTCCCAAGCTGCCGCGCTGGCAGGGCAATATCGCGGCCACCTGGAACGGCGAAGTCGGCCCGGGCAAGCTGACCGCCCGTGCCCAGTTGATCTATCGCGGCAAGTACCAGTACCGCCTGTTCAACGAAGGCGCGGTGGATCTCACGCCCTCGTACACGCAGGTCAACACGATGCTGAAGTACGAGCCCGAAGGCACCAATGCGGATATCACCCTGCGCGTGATCAACCTGTTCGACAAGAACGGCATCAACTCGCGCTTCTCGGACCCTTACGGTTCGGCGCAGGTGATGGACACCTACATCCCGCCGCGCCAGCTTATCCTCTCGGTGGGGTACAAATTCTAAGAGGGAGCCAATCGGGTCGCACCATTGGTTTTTGGGGGGAACGCGTCGGTTGCAAGGCCGGCGCGTTCTTCTGTTTGCGATGGCGAAGGCAGCGAGTCCGTCCAAAACTCCCGTCGCCCCCACGAAGGCGGGGGCCCCGCTTTTCTTGGCAACCTCCCGCCCAGCACAAAAGAAGAAGCGGGATCCCCGCCTTCGCGGGGATGACGAAGAGAAAGCGGCTGAATTACTTCCCCATCCCTCTCATCCTGAGCCTCCCACCCCGCTCATCCTGAGCTTGTCGAAGGATGTTGGATCAGCGCTACGCCTCTGGGGCTTCGACAAGCTCAGCCTGAGCGGGCTTGTCGGAATGACGGCGCGAAAGCTCCGGCAAGTGACATGCCTCAAACGATCGCCTAGACTGGGCAAGCCGACGAGGATGATCGGAGGAAGCGATGGCATTTGCGGGAATGCTTGAGGACCGCTTGGCGATCCGGGAATTGTACGGCGCTTATAGTGCCGCGGCGATGAGCGAGGACCGCGATCTCTATCTTTCCTTTTGGGCCGAAGATGGTGTGCGTGTGTCCCGTGATGCAGAAGCCTGCGGAAAGGCGGCGATCGCGGAGCAATGGGACGGCATCTGGTCGATTGTCGGCCAGATGGGGTTCTTTACCGAAATCGCCTCGATCACCGTTGAAGGGACCACAGCCTCCGCGCAGGTCTATTGCCGTGAAATCGTGGTGCTGAAAGATGGCCGCGTGTGGAAGCTGATCGGCAGATACGACGACACGCTTGAAAAGCAGGCGGGCGAGTGGCGCTTCAAACGGCGCGTTTACGAGATCGTTCTGAACGAAAGTGCTGCGGAAACAAACACGTCCGTCTCGTAAGTGCGGAAACGGGGCGGCGACACGCTCGACACATGAGGGGGAGAGTGTGGCGTCTCAACAAAAAACCTCGTCGTGGCAACCTCTCGCCCTGCACAATGGAAGAAGCGGGATCCCCGCCTTCGCGGGGATGACGAAGAGAAAGCGGCTGAATTACTTCCCCATCCCGCTCATTTTGAGCCTCCCCCCGCTCACACCACTCATCCCCTTCACACCGCTCATCCTGAGCTTGTCGAAGGATGTTGGATCAGCGCTACGCCGCAAGGGGCTTCGACAGGCTCAGCCTGAGCGGACTTGAATGGCCGGATTCAGGAAGATGGGAAACTTCCTCCTCCCCCTCCTCCACGTCATCCTGAACTTGTTTCAGGACGACGATTTGCGGATAACTACCGTTTCTCCATCGTCATTTCGGCTTCCGCAATGTCGAAGAGAACGGAAAGGCGGCTTTCGGCGCGCAACCAACATCCCCATCCCCCAATCAACTATTGAGTCGCACACCATCAAGAGTGTGCAGGTGCAGCATGTAAGCCTGCAGGGCATGATGGTCCGGCGATTCCGCGGACCGTGAGCCCGCAGGAGTTGTCATGTCGCCCGGACTGTCCGCGCCCAAAAGCATATCGCGCAGCGCCTTGGTCATGTTCGCCGCCTCGCTCGGCTTCTTCTTCGTGACCGCCACCACCTTCACCTCGCTTGGCTACGTGCTCTATACGATGGTGGCCGAACTCGGCTGGTCGAAGGCCGCTGCCGGACTCAGCTTCTCGCTGCTCGGCATGGCCTGCGGCATGGCCAGCCCGCTGCCGCCGATGCTGATGAAGGCGATCGGCACGCGGCTGACGGTCTTCGCGGGCTGTCTGGTGCTGGCCATCGGCTTCCTGATCGCCTCGCAGATCCATCACCTCGAACTGTTCTTCGTGGCGACGACGCTGATGGGCGTGGGCTTCTCGCTCGTGGCGCCCTCGCCCGCCGTCTATCTGCTGGCGACGTGGTTCCCGCGTACCTCTTCGCGGATGATCGGCTTCTACTTCATGACCGGCGCGGCGGGCGGCATTGCCGGGCCGCTGATCGTCGGCACCATCGTCGGCCTTACCGGCAACTGGCGCCTGCACTGGATGGTCATGGCCGCCAGCGCGCTGGTGCTGGGCGTGATCTCGCTCGTCTGCATCCGCGACGCGGTGAAAGTGGAGAGCGTCGATCAGGTCAAGGGCGCGGGCCACGAAAGCGACGGTCCCGCCGCCAGCCCGTGGACGGTGAAGCAGGCACTGATGACGCCCAGCTTCATTATCCTCGCCCTTGCCATGACCGTGGTGCAGACCGTGGTCACCACCACCCACTCGATCCTTGTCGCGCATATCGCCAATCTCGGCCAGGGCGCGGCGCCGGGCGCCATCGCGATGAGCCTGCTGGCTTTCGCCGGCACCGGCGCCAAAGGCGTGACCGGCACCTTGTGCGAGCGCGTCGATCCGCGCCGCATCTTCATCGCCGGGCTGGCCGTGCAGGCACTGGCCATGGCGCTGCTGTGGACGGCCAGCCACGTGCTGGTGGCAACGGTCGCCGCCGCGCTGTTCGGCATGGGCTGGGGCATGGCCTGGCTTTCCGCGCATATCCTGCTGCTGCGCTACTTCGGCGCGGGCATCGCCGGAGACATGACCGCGATGGCCACCACCGTCACCACGCTTGCCGTGTTCGGCCCGATCGGCGCCGGCCGCATTGCCGACGTGACCGGCGGCTACGGCCCGGCGCTGCTGGTCCTCGCGCTGATGCTGGCAGGCGCGACGGCCATGTCGATGCTGTTCCTGCGGGCCCCCGCTTCGGGGCCGCGCCGCGCCGGGGAACCGGAACTGGCGGAAGCGACCGAACTGGTCCCGGCCGAATAGGGACTCGCCAAAAGTCCCTGCGCCCACCGCCAAGAACCTCCGGCCAAGGTCCGCTAGCGTCCTTCAGGCGCAAGGGGCCAACATACGGAAATGCCAGCAATGACCATTCTCACCGACAAGTTCATCGACAGCCTGGAAAGCTCCACGCTGGGCACGCTGGAAGCCGAGACGCTGCCGGCGGAATGCTATGTCGACGAGGAATTCTACCGCTTCGAGAAGGCCGCGCTGTTCGAGCATGAATGGCTCTGCGTCGGCCGTGCCGAATGGCTGGAGAACCCGGGCGACTTCTTCACCGTCACCCGCGCCGACGAGCCGATGGTGATCTGCAAGACGCGCGACGGTTCGATCAAGGCGCTGTCCTCGGTCTGCCAGCACCGCGCGATGCTGGTCGCCGAAGGCCACGGCAATGCCCGCGCCTTCGTGTGCCCCTATCACCACTGGACTTACGACCTCGACGGCACGCTGGTCGGCGCGCCGGCGATGAACCGCACCTGCAATTTCGACAGGAAGGCCGCCAGCCTGCCCGTCATCCGGCATGAGATCTGGCACGGCTTCATCTTCGTCAACTTCGATGCCGATGCCGCCCCGCTGACCCCGCGCCTTGCCGGGCTGGAAGAGGTCGTCGCCAACTACGATTTCGCCAACCTGCGCGGCCCCCGTCCCGAGGAACCGACCGTGTTCCCTTGGAACTGGAAGGTCATGCTGGAGAATAACAACGACGGCTATCACGCCAGCCGCCTCCACGCCGGGCCGCTGCACGACTTCATTCCCAGCGGCCTTGCCAGCTTCCCCGAAGTGCCCGCCGAATCCGCCGGCTATTACCGGCTGAACGGCACGCTCCACAAGAACGCGGCCTTCAACGCGACGCAGAAGGCGGTCTTCCCGGTGTTCCCCAAGCTGACCGAGGAAGAGCAGAACCGCCTGCTCTTCGTGAACCTGCCGCCCAGCCTCTCGCTGGTGGTGCTGAACGACACCGTGCTCTACCTCATCATGGACCCGCGCGGGCCGGAGTGCCACGCGTTGACCATCGGTACGCTGATGGTGCCCGAGGCGATGGACGATCCGCTCTATGAGCTGAAGATGAAGATGAACGACACCGCGGTCGAGGAGATCGTGGGTCAGGATTTCCACGTCGACGAACTGGTACAGCAGGGCCTGCGCTCCAAGTTCGCGCCGCGTGGTCGTTATTCCTGGCAAGAGGGCGCCCAGCGGCTGCTCAACGTCTGGCTGGTGGACCGCTACCGCGCCGAGTGGGATCGCCGTCGCGGTCCTTCTGCTCCGGTCACGCGGATACGCGCCTGATTTCGCAAGTTCCGTCACTCATTCCCGACGGCTGCGGCGTCCGACCCAAGTCGGGCGCCGCCTTTTTTATGTGTGTGCGGTTAGGTGCCGTTCGGGTGCGTTTAGGTGCACTTGTGGAGGGACGCTGGAAATCAAGGATTTGTGCGCCTCGTGCCGCGCATGCAAACTCCCGCCAGCTACGCCTTGGTCAACCACCAAGGGAGCCTTTCGCAATGACCAACACGCTCATCTTCGTCGATTTCGCGACCGACGATCCTGCCAGAGCCGGCGAATTCTACGCCGAAGTCTTCGGCTGGGAGAACGATGCGCGCCCGCACGGGATCTACCACCGCATGGTTCCCGGCGGCTTCTTCCAGAACAAGGACGGCACCGACAGCCAGATCGGCAACCTCCACTTCGGCGTGTTCGACGCGAACAATGCGCGTCCTCATCCGAACCCCGAAGGCGTCGAACCGCGCACGCTGGCGACCGAAGGCCGCAAGGCCCGCATCTGGGTGCTCGTGTCGGACGACGACAGCCACGAACGCATCCTCTCCACCGCCGAAAAGCTGGGCGGCAAGGTGCTCTGGCGCGACCACTACTGGAAGGAGTTCAACGGCTACAACCACGCCTTCGCCGATCCCTGGGGCAATGAGATCCTCCTGTGGGGCAAGGCCGGTGAGAATCCCGAGATTCCGGCGAGCTACACCAAGGAATAAGCCGAATTCCGGGGAGCTCCGAACCCGCAGCACCCCGGAAACCGCAGACGTATCACCACCGAATCCCGTCGTCCCCGCGAAGGCGGGGACCCCGCTTTTCTTGATACGTAGCCAAAGGCAGCGGGGCCCCCGCCTTCGCGGGGGCGACGGAGTTTTGTTGGAGGGGAACTCCACTCACCTCACCCTCCCCCACCAACAAGTTCTTGTGCGCTTTCCCGCAAGACCATCCGCCCCCGCTCTCCCTAGCCTTGGGCCTCAGAGCAACGGAGCAATACGCGAATGAGCCGTCTTCCGATCGTCTTCTACGGTCACGGCAGCCCGATGGTGGCGCTGGAAAAGAGCGACGTGACCAAAAGCTGGAACGCGATCGCCGGCCGCATCGGCAAGCCGCGCGCGATCCTGTGCATCTCCGCCCATTGGCAGACGCGCGGCACCGCCGTCACCGCCATGGCCCAGCCGCGCACGATCCATGACTTCGGCGCCTTCCCGCAAGCTCTGTTCGACGTGCAGTACCCCGCCCCCGGGGACCCCGACCTCGCCGAGCGCGTGCGCGAATTGCTGGAACCGATGCCGGTGAAGCTGGACGCCAACTGGGGGCTGGACCACGGCACGTGGTCGGTGCTGGTCCACGCCTGGCCCGAGGCCGACGTGCCGGTGATCCAGCTTGGCATGGATCTGGGCAAGAGCCCCGCCGAACACTGGCTGGTCGGCCGCATGCTGCGCCCGCTGCGCGATGAGGGCGTGCTGATCATGGGCACCGGCAACATCGTCCACAACCTGCCGGCGATGGATTGGGCCAACCCGCTCGCCACGCCCTATCCCTGGGCCGAGCACTTCAATTCCACCATGTGCAAGGCCATCGCCGAGGACGATCCCAAAGTGGTGATCGATTACGAGGCGCTGGGCGATGCCGCGCGGCTTTCGGTTCCCAGCGAGGACCATTTCCTGCCGCTGCTCTACGTGCTGGGCGCGCGCCATGAAGGTGAGCCGGCCGAGTTCGCGCCCCACTTCATCCAGCACAAGTCGCTCAGCATGACGAGCGTGCTCATCGGCGCCGAATAAGCGCGCCTTTTCCCCGATTTCCCTGCGTAACAGGAGTTTCGATGGCACTGATCAGCCTTAAGCCCGCGCTTGAAAAGGACACCGTCCAACCCGGCGCGCTGCACCACTTGAGGGCCACGCCCGAGACGGTGCACTGGGGCTATTTCTCGCCCGAGATCAAGCCGGCGCTCACCGTGAAGAGCGGCGACCTGATCATGGCGCAGGCGGTCACCCACCACGCGGGCGACGATCCGGACCTGATGTTCGACGACGAGATCCGCCGCATCTTTACGGAGATCGATCCGGCCACCCGCGCGCCGGGCTGCCATATCATGACCGGCCCGATCTACGTCGAGGGCGCGGAGCCGGGCGACATGCTGGAAGTGCGCTATTTCCAGATGAAGCCGCGCTTCAACTACGGCTCCAACCTCGCGGCCAACTGGGGCCATCTCTACGAGGAATTCGGCCAGACCGAGCGGGTGACAATCTACAAGCTGGATCCCACCGCCAACACCGCCGCCGCGCTCTATGCCTATGATGTGGAGGAAAAGTACGTCGTTCCCGGCCGCATCACGCACTGCCCGGAATGTGATCGTTCCACCGCACTGCCCGGAATCACCATCCCCGCGCGCCCGCACCTCGGCACCGCCGGCGTGGCGCCCGCCGTCAACGATCCGGTGAGCACGATCCCCCCCGGCCTTCATGGGGGCAATATCGACAACTGGCGCATCGGTGCCGGCGCGACGATGTACTACCCGGTGCAGGTCAAGGGCGGCCTGTTCTCGATCGGCGATCCCCACGTCAGCCAGGGCGACGGCGAGATCAGCGGCACCGCGATCGAAGCATCGCTGGACGTGCTGTTCCAGATCGTGCTGCGCAAGGATTTCTCCTTCCCCTCGCCGCTGCTGGAAACGCCCGATTGCTGGATCGTCCACGGTTTCGGCGAGAATCTGGACAAGGCCATGAAGTCGGCATCGATGGACATGCTGCACCTCCTGACCGAGCATCAGGGCCTGTCGCGCAACGACGGCTATTCGCTGATGAGCGTCGCCGCCGACTTCGGCGTGACGCAAGTGGTGGACGGCACGCAGGGCATCCACTGCCGCATCGAACGCCGCATCTTCCCGCACAAGGGCAGCGTGGCCGATCCGGTCGCGAAAGACTGAACAGGATGTTCGTGCCGGGCGGATCCGTCCGGCACGAACCATAGGAAGCGTTACACTGGAGCCGCCGGAAATGGGCTATGAACTGATCGACGTGCGCCCGATGACCAAGCGCATCGGCGCGGAAATCTTCGGGGTGGACCTGACCAAGCCGCTGGGCAATCAGGCCTTTGCCGAGATCCACGACGCGCTGATGAAGCATCAGGTGGTGTTCTTCCGCGACCAGCCCATGGACCATGACGCGCACAAGGCGCTGGGCCGCGCCTTCGGCCAACTGGCCATCCATTCAGGCGTCGCAGGCCTGCCCGATCATCCCGAAATCGTGGCCATCCATGCCGACGAGAATTCGAAGTTCGTCGCGGGCGAGAACTGGCATTCGGACCTTTCCGCCGATGCCGAGCCGCCGATGGGATCGATCCTGACGCTGCACACCCTGCCCGAAGACGGCGGTGATACGCTGTTCGCCAGCATGTACGCGGCTTACGACGCGCTTTCACCGGCGATGAAGGCCTTCCTCGATCCGCTGACCGCGGTTCACGACGCCAATCCCGTCTACAAGGCGATCTTCCCGGATTCGACCAAGACCTATCCCTGCAATTCGCACCCGGTGATCCGCACCCATCCGGTGACCGGGCGCAAGCTGCTGTTCGTGAACTCGTCCTACACCACCAAAATCAACGGGCTGTCGGGACCCGAAAGCAAGGCCGTGCTCGATTTCCTGTTCGACCATGTGAAGGATGCGAACTTCCATGTCCGCTTCCGCTGGGAAAAGCACTCGGTGGCGTTCTGGGACAATCGCTGCACCCAGCACTTCGCGGTGTGGGACTACTTCCCCGAAGTGCGATCCGGCTTCCGCGTCACCGTTGCAGGCGACAAGCCCTATTGATGCGCCCGTTTTCCAATTGCCGCCACGGTGCTTGCCCTCACGAGCCCGGCAGCGGCAACCGCGCCTGTGTCGCCTCCCAGAAAGGCGGCACAGGCGCTCCAGCCCGAAGCGGGCATGACGCTTCGCCAATCTTCTTCGCAAATGCAAAAACGTCCTTGGCGCGTCATCTGGCGATCCGATAGAGCCGAGCCATGACCATGCCCCGCATCCCGCGCGTCACGCCGCTTGTCGCCTCCCTTCTCGTTTCCGCCTGCGCCACGCCTCAGGCCCACCATCAGGCTGTCGCGCCCACGCCCAAGGGCCCGATCGAGATCGGCGTGATCGCCATCAACGACTTCCACGGCGCGCTCGAACCGCCGAAGCAGACGGTCGAGGCGCCCGATGCCAAGGGCAATCAGGTTTCGGTTCCCGCAGGCGGCGCGGCATGGCTCGCCTCGGCAGTGGACGCGCTCAAGGCCGAGCATCCGGAGAACGTGGTGGTCGCGGCTGGTGACCTTACCAGCGCCTCTCAGCTTGCGTCCTCGCTCTATCTGGACGAGCCTTCGGTCGGCGTGATGAACCGCATCGGGCTGGAATTCAACGCAGTGGGCAACCACGAGTTCGACCGGGGGTGGCAGGAACTACTCCGCCTGCAAAACGGCGGCTGCGCGAAGAACACCCGCCTCCAACCCTGCCAGCTCGAACAGTTCGAGGGCGCGCATTACAAGTACCTCGCCGCCAGCACGGTAATGCCGGACGGTACGACGCTGTTCCCCGGCACCGGGCTCAAGACCGTCGGCAGCGGCGACCGCAAGATCACCATCGGCTTCATCGGCCTGTCGCTGCATTCGATTCCCACGCTCGTCGCGCCGGACCGGGTGGCCGGCCTCAGGTTCGAGGACGAGGCCGATACCATCAACCGCGCCGTGCCCGCGCTGAAGGCGGCCGGCGCCGATGCCGTGGTCGTGCTGATCCATCAGGGCCTGCGCACCACGGGCACGCCCGATCCCAACGGCTGCAACGAGGCCGCGGGCGATATCCAGCCGATCCTCGACCGGCTGAAGCCCGGTGTGGACGTGGTGGTCTCGGGCCACACCCACTGGGCCTATATCTGCAACTACACCGCCAACGCGGCCGCCGGCTCGATCCTGCTGACCAGCGCGGGCGTCTACGGCAAGCTCGTTACCGACATCACGCTCGATTTCGATCCCGCCACGCATAAGCTGATGAACCGGCAGGCCCACAACGTGATCGTCCAGTCCGAAGCCTATACCTCGGGCAAGGGACCCGTGCCGACCACCGTGGCATTCCCCCAGTTCCAGCCGCGCGCGGACATCTCCGCCTATGTGAAGCGCTACAAGGACGCCTCCCTGCAACTGGTCGAGCGGCCGGTCGGCCATGTCTCCGGCCCGATGGAGAAGGAGAGCGAAGGCGGTGTCGGCATCGGCGGTGCGCTGGGCGCAATGATCGCCGATTCCCAGCTTGCCGCCACGCGCAGATCGGACGCGCAGATCGCTTTCGTCAATCCGTTCGGCATCCGCACCTCGCTGATTCCGGCCGCCGACGGCACGGTGACCTTCGGCCAGCTTTACGCCGTCACGCCGTTCAACAACCAGGTGGTGACGATGACGCTGACCGGCGCGCAGATCCGCGCCACTCTCGAACAGGGGCTGGACGATACCGGCGACAAGCAGATCCTCTCGCCCAGCCAGGGCATGCGGATCATGTTCGACATGCGCCGCCCCTCCGGCGCGCGCGTCACCGCAATCACGCTCGACGGCAAGCCGCTCGATCCGGCGACGCGCTACCGCGTTTCGGTGGTGAACTTCCTCGCCGAGGGCGGCGACGGCTTTGCCGGCTTCAAGGACGGCACCGACCGCGTTAACGGCCCGATCGATATCGAAGCGTTCGAGGATTGGATCTCGGCCGTGCCGGTGCGTCGGGTCCCCGCCGAGGACCGGACGCCGCAGGCGAAATAAACGATGTCCTGATGGTCCGGGCGGCGCTCAGGCCCCGAACAGCCAGTGCCCGAGCAGTCGCCCGAAGGGGAACGTGAAGAACCCTGCCACCAGCAGCGCACCGATAATCAGCCCGCGCACGGTACGGCGGTGGCGGCCGACGCGGTGGCTGCGCGCGGCCAGCACCAGTACCGGCACCATGACGAGCACGAAGACCGACAGCACGTGGATCACGCTGAAGTGGCCGTTGTTGCCGCGAATGAACAGGCTGTCGATCGCGGTCGCCATCATTGCGGCGCTCCAGACATAGCCCAGCACCCGGTGCCGCGCGTCGCCCCGCCGCCGCCAGAGCAGCACCGGCGTCAACGCCAGCGCGGTCAGCATCGTGGCAAGGTGGAACCACACGATGGCGGGGATGCGCGCCCATTCCTCCCTGCCGCGGAAAACGGCGGTGACGATCACCGCCAGCATGACCAGCGAGAGAAAGCCCAGCGTCCGTTCAAGCCGGTCCGGCCCCTTCAGATCCTGCGCGGTTACGCTCTTAACCTTGTCGTGCACGATACCCCCTGTAGCCGTTCGTCAGAACCCGGCGCCTTCAGGCCAGCCGGGGCCGGCAAGGCCCATCACCTTGAACAGACTACCCATCTGTTCGTCGGAGACCAGCCGGTCCAACGCCGCCTTGATAGCATCGCCTTGCTGCGGTGCGGAAGAGGTAAGACGCTCGGCCCGCATCTCGATGCCGAGCGTGCGCAGAAAGGCGCCCTGGGTGATCGTGCCCAGCCATGTGGCGCCGCTCGCCTGCGCCACTTCGGCGGCGGTGGCGAAATCGACGAGACAGGTGAGATCGGCCTCGCCCGGCGCGGCGAAAGGATCGACCTTGCGGTGCTCACGCAAGGCCTGAAGCGTCGATCCGGTCTGCTTTTGGGCGAAACCATAATCGATCAGCAGCGCCGTGCCGCCTTGCACCGCAAGGCGGTGGCCGATCTCCTGCACGACCGCAGCGGCTCCCGGGCAGGCTTCGAGGATCGTGCTTTCGGCCGCATCCTTCCACTCGTCCGGCACAGCGGCGTCCATCGGCCTGTCCCCGGCGACCGGGCGGAAGCGATCCTCGGCCCAATCGACCATGCGTTCGCGCCAGCCGCTTTCGGTCTTCACCAGTTGGCGCACCGGCAGCGCATCGAGGAACTCGTTACCCACCACCAACAGCGGCGCGTCGGCGGGCAGCGTGGCGAGATCGTCGTGGAACTGCACCTGCGGCACCGCCTCGCGCTGCAAGGCGCGCAGGGCCGTGGAGCCTTCGACGAAATGGACTTCGGGCGAGAGACCGAACCGGGCCATCGTCCGCAGCGCGTCGCGCGCCAGAGTGCCCCGCCCGGGGCCGAGTTCGACATAGTGGACTTTCGGGCTGCCCGCGCGACTCCACATGTCGGCCAGCCAGAGGCCGATCATCTCGCCGAACATCTGGCTGATTTCGGGCGCGGTGATGAAGTCCCCCGCGCTGCCGAGCGGGTCCTTGCCCGCATAGTAGCGCGCGTTGGACTCGCCCATGTAGTGCAGCAGGGAAATCGGGCCGTAACTTTGAATCAGCCGCTTGAAAATCTCGGTCAGCGGCTCGGAACGGCCTTCGGTCATGGGTGGATCACGCCGGAACGGGACGGCCGCTGGCCAGCGCCGGACGCGCCAGCGAGCGGGCGATCAGGATCAGGCCCAGCACGATCAGCGGAATCGTAAGCCACTGGCCCATCGACAGGCCGGTGCGCATCGCGAAATCCTGAAGCTGCGCGTCGGGCTCGCGGAAGAACTCGACCGTGAAACGCGCGCAGGCGATGCCGGTGGTGAACACGCCAACCAGCATGCCCGGACGGAAGCGCGCGCGGGTCTTCCAGAACAGGGTGAGCATGATGACGATCATCAGCAGCCCCTCAAGACCGGCTTCGTAAAGCTGGCTGGGATGGCGCGGCAGCGGGCCGGCATCGGGGAAGACCATCGCCCAGGGCAGGTTCGGGTTCGTCACCACGCGGCCCCACAGCTCTCCGTTCACGAAGTTGGCAAGGCGGCCGAACATCATGCCGAACGGCACGCAGACCGCGATATAGTCCGCCACCCGCAGGAAATCGAGCTTGCCCCGCCACGAGACCCAGCCCATCGCCAGCAGCACGCCGATCAGGCCGCCGTGGAAGCTCATGCCGCCGTGCCAGAGCGACAGCAGCGCCTTGGGATCGGACCAGAGGCTGGGAATTCCGGTATCGCCGCCCGTGTAGAACGTGGCGTAACCAAGCCGCCCGCCCAGAATGATGCCCAGCGTGCAATAGAAGAACAGATCGTCGGCATGGCGCTGCGCCAGCGGCGCGCCGGGTGCCTTGATCATGCGCGAGAGGTGCCAGTAGCCCAGCATGATGCCGGCCAGATACGCCAGCGAGTACCAGCGCAGCTCGAAACTGCCGATCCGGAACAGATAGTTCTTGAGCCCGAGATTGGCCCAGTAGATCGGCTCATGCGCCTGTACGACGGCGCTTGCGGCAAGTGCGGTGAGGGACAAGTGGTTCGACCTCGTATCCATGGGATCCGTGCCGGAGCGGCGCGGCAAATGTGTTTTGCGGCCTTCTGGCATAGCCTTGGGAGCGATGGTAGGCTCGTTTTAGGAACTTGCAGGCAAAATCAACGCAGGCACAGTCTCCGCGCGCCTTTCCCTACCCTCTGCGAAGGATTAGATACCGCCTGACATGAGCGTGATCCGCATCCCTTCGCCCCGTTCCGTGATCGACCGCCGCGCGCTGGTCGAGGCCATCGAAGCCGTTGTCGCCCGCGAAAGCGCCGCCAAGGGCCGCAAGCAGATCGTCGACCTGCTGCGCGCCGCGCTGGAGGACGGCCGGGCGGAAATCGCCCGCCGACTGGTCGCCAAGCCTTCGGCCGGGCACGAAGTGGCAGAAGCGCAGGCCTATCTGGTCGATCAGCTTGTGCGGGTGATTCACGATCACGTTTCCACCCATGTCTATCCGGCGATGAACCGTTCCACCGGGGAACGACTGACGATCATTGCCGTCGGCGGCTACGGACGCGGCGAAATGGCGCCGCATTCGGACGTGGACATCGCTTTCGTCACCCCGATCAAGCAGACCGCCTGGTGCGAACAGGTGATCGAGGCGATGCTCTATTTCCTCTGGGATCTGAGCCTCAAGATCGGCCATTCCAGCCGCTCGGTGGATGACATGGTGCGCATGAGCCGGTCGGACCTCACCATCCGCACCGCCATGCTCGAAGGCCGCTACGTCTGGGGCGACCAGCACCTTTACGAGGACGTGCGCGCGCGCTTCTGGAAGGATGTCGTCGCCGGGACCGAGCGGCAGTTCGTGGTCGAAAAACTCGCCGAGCGCGAGGAACGCCACAAGCGCATGGGCGACAGCCGCTATGTGGTCGAGCCGAACGTAAAAGAGGGCAAGGGCGGGTTGCGCGACCTGCACACGCTCTACTGGATCGGCAAGTACATCCACAAAGTGCGCGATCCCAGCGAACTGGTGGACGTGGGCCTGCTCACCCAGAAGGAATACCGCGCATTCCGCCGGGCGGAGAACTTCTTCTGGGCGGTGCGCTGCCACCTCCACACGATCACCCGCCGCGCCGAGGACCGGCTGACCTTCGACCTGCAACGCGAAGTGGCGATGCGAATGAACTATGCGGATCGCCCCGGCAAAAGCGCGGTCGAGCGGTTCATGCAGATGTTCTTCCTGCAGGCGAAGATGGTCGGCACCCTGACCGGCGTGTTCCTCGCCCAGCTGGACGACCAGATCGCCAAGAAGCAGCCGCGCGGGCTGCTGGCGGGCTTCCGCGCCCGTTCGCGCATGGTCAAGGGTTACAAGGTGTTCGGCGGCCGCATCATGGCCCCGTCCGACAACTGGTTCGAGGCCGATCCGGTACGCCTGATCGAAATCTTCGTGCTGGCGGACCGCGAGGGGCTGGAAATCCACCCCGAAACCATGCGCCTGGTCTCCCGCGATTCGGCGCTGATCCGCGAGGACGTGCGCCGCGATCCGCGCGCCAACGAGCTGTTCATGGAACTGCTGACCAGCCGCAATAACCCGGAAACGGCGCTGCGCTCGTTCAACGAAGCCGGCGTGTTTGGCCGTTTCGTCACCGAATTCGGCCGCGTCAACGCGCAGATGCAGTTCGACATGTACCACCACTACACGGTGGACGAGCACACGATCCGCGCCATCGGCCTGCTGGCGCGCATCGAGAAGGGCGAACTGAAGCAGGACCATCCGCTCAGCCACGAGATCATCCACAAGGTCCGCTCGCGCCGCGCGCTCTATACCGCGGTGCTGCTGCACGACATCGCCAAGGGCCGCGGCGGCGACCATTCGGAACTGGGCGCGGAGATCGCGCTGCGGCTCTGCCCGCGCTTCGGGCTGGACGAGGAGGAGACCGAGCTGGTCTCCTGGCTGGTGCTCCAGCACCTGCTGCTCTCGGCCACCGCATTCAAGCGCGACTTGTCGGATGCCAAGACGATCACCGATTTCGTCGCCGTGGTGCAGTCGGTCGATCGCCTGCGCCAGCTGACGATCCTCACCATCGTCGATATCCGCGCGGTGGGGCCGGGCACGTGGAACTCATGGAAGCGCCAGCTCATCAGCGAGCTTTACGGCGCCGCCGAGGAACGCCTGCGGCTGGGCCACGTCGAATACGGGCGCGAGAAGCGCGTCGCCGCCAAGAAAAAAGCGGTCATCGCGCACGATCCCGGCAACGAAGCGCTGGTCGAGGAACTGGGCGGCCAGTTCGCCGATGCCTACTGGATCGCCGAGCCGGACGACGTCATCGGCAAGAATCTGGCGCAATTCCACGCCTCGCGCGATGAGCCGCTGTCGATCCTCAGCGAATATTACCCGGCACGCGGGGCCACGCTGGTCACGGTGATCGCCTCGGACCACCCGGGCCTGTTTTACCGCATCGCTGGCGGCATCCATCTTGCGGGCGGCAACATCATCGACGCGCGCATCCACACCACCCGCACCGGCCGCGCGGTCGACAATTTCCTGATTCAGGATCCGCTGGGCCGCCCGTTCCGCGAGGAATCGCAGCTCGCCCGGCTCAGTGCCTCGATCGAGAACGCGCTGGCCAACCGCATCAAGATCCTCCCCCAGCTCGT
This sequence comes from Novosphingobium sp. BL-S-33, assembly GCF_056857025.1. Taxonomy (NCBI): domain Bacteria; kingdom Pseudomonadati; phylum Pseudomonadota; class Alphaproteobacteria; order Sphingomonadales; family Sphingomonadaceae; genus Novosphingobium; species Novosphingobium sp. BL-S-33. The sequence goes on from NZ_CM166474.1 coordinate 609,045, forward strand.
CGCCCGGCCCGATGCCCGGCCCCGCGCCGACGCTTTCGAAGTGCGCCCGCGCGTGCTGGTGGACAACAAGGCCTCCAACCGGCTCACCGTGGTCGAAGTCAATGCGCGTGACCGTCCGGCGCTGCTCAATCGGCTGGCCCACGCCCTGTTCGAATCGAAGCTGATGGTTCATTCCGCCCATATCGACACGTATGGCGAGCGCGCAGCCGACACGTTCTACGTGACCGACCTGCTGGGCGAGAAGCTGACGTCCGCCACCCGCATCAAGGCGCTGGAACGCCGCCTTCTGGAAGCGGCGAGCGAAGGGAGCCTGACCGAAGCGGTCGCCTGAACGCGCGGAAGAATTTTCAGCTTGAAAGGAACCGCGCAGGCGCCCACTTGTTGCACCGCAACATCCCCATGCGCAGGACCCTGCCCATGAACGCCCGCAAAGCTGCAAGTTCTTCTGACGATCTCGGCCGCCATCAGTCGGTGCTCGTGCTACAGGGCGGAGGGGCGCTGGGCGCCTATCAGGCCGGGGTTTACGAGGCGCTGGCGGATGCGGGCCACGCGCCCGACTGGATCGCCGGGATCTCGATCGGTGCGATCAATGCCGCGATCATCGCGGGCAACCCGCCCGAAGCCCGGATCCGGCAGCTCCGCGCCTTCTGGAACGGCGTAAGCCACGAGCTTCTCTACAAGCTCGATGTCGGCAACGGCTTCGCGCGGCGCGCTTTCAACGAGACGTCCGCAGGCTGGGCCGCCGCCTTCGGCATCCCCGGTTTCTTCGCCCCGCGCCTGCCCACGCCCCTGCCCGAGTGGCCCAGCGATATCGGGCGGCTCAGCTACTATGACACCACGCCCTTGCGACAGACGCTGCTCGATCTGGTCGATTTCGAGCGCATCAACCACGGCGAAACGCGCTTCGCGGTAGGCGCAGTCAATGTGCTGACGGGCAATTTCGCTTATTTCGACAATGCCAGCGACCGCACGATCGGCCCCGAACACGTGATGGCCAGCGGCGCCCTGCCCCCCGGTTTCCCGCCGGTGGAGATCGATGGCGAGTGGTACTGGGACGGCGGCCTCGTCTCCAACACCCCGCTGCAATACGTGCTCGACAACCGGTCGCCCTGCGAAATGACGGTGTTTCAGGTGGACCTTTTCCCCTCGCGCGGGGTCGTGCCCAAGACCATGGCCGACATCGCCCAGCGCGAGAAGGACATCCGCTACTCCAGCCGCACGCGCATGAACACGGACTTGTCCAAGCAGCTCCAGAAGATGCGCGCCGCCGCGCAGCGCCTTGCCCACAAGCTGCCCGAGGAACTGCGCGACGATCCGGACCTGCACCACCTGCTCGGCTGCCGCCCGGCGGGAGCGGTGGCCATCATGCACCTCATCAACCGCCCGCGCGGCTATGAGACGATGTCCAAGGACTACGAATTTTCACGCATGACGGTGACCGAGCACTGGGAGGCCGGCAAGGCCGACGCACTCTGGTCGCTGGAAAAGGCAGACTGGACCGGGCGCAACCTGAAGCCCGATGAGATCATGACGTTCGACCTCGCGGCCGACCGTCCCCTTAACGGACACTAATAGCCCATTCCCAGGAGAGACGTTCCATGAAGCTGAAGGACAAGTCCTGCATCGTCACCGGCGCCGCCAGCGGCATCGGCAATGCCATCGCCCACAAATATGCCTCGGAAGGGGGCAAGGTCGCGATTGCCGATCTCAACCTCGAGGCATCGCAGAAAGCCGCTGACGAGATCAAGGCCAAGTACGGCACCGACGCCCTGGCCGTCGCCATGGACGTGACCAGCGAGGATCAGGTCAATGCCGGCGTCGCCAAGGTGGTCGAGGCCTGGGGCACGGTCGACGTACTGGTTTCCAATGCGGGTATCCAGATCGTCAACCCGGTCGACCAGTTCGCCTTTTCCGACTGGAAGAAGATGCTGGCGATCCACCTCGACGGCGCCTTCCTCACCTCCAAGGCGGTGCTGCCGCACATGTATGCGCAGAATTCGGGCTCGATCATCTTCATGGGCTCGGTCCATTCGAAGGAGGCGAGTCCGCTCAAGAGCGCCTATGTCACTGCCAAGCACGGCCTTCTCGGCCTTGCCCGCGTGATCGCCAAGGAGGGCGGCAAGAAGGGCGTGCGCTCGAACGTGATCTGCCCCGGCTTCGTCCGCACCCCGCTGGTGGACAAGCAGATCCCCGAACAGGCCAAGGAACTGGGCATTTCCGAAGCGGACGTGGTGAGCAAGGTCATGCTGGGCCAGACCGTGGACGGCGAATTTACCACCGTGGAAGATATCGCCGAAGTCGCGCTGTTCTTCGCGGGCTTCCAGACCAATGCGCTGACCGGGCAGTCGCTGGTGGCGAGCCACGGCTGGTTCATGGAGTAACGCTCCAGCCGTCGGCTTTTCGAAACCCAAACTGTTCCGTCGCCCCCGCGCAGGCGGGGGCCCCGCTTTTCTTCTGCGAGGCTGGCAAAGAAGCGGGATCCCCGCCTTCGCGGGGATGACGGAGTTTGTTTTGGCTAGGTTAGGTCAGGCTGGATTGGATTTGGTCAGGCTGCCGCGCGCAACCGCTCCAGCGCCGCATCCTTGCCGATCAACGGCAGCAGCGCGCCCATATCCGGCCCATGCTCCATCGCCGTCAGCGCCAGACGCAGCGGCAGGAACAGCGCCTTGCCCTTGCGCCCGGTGGCATCCTTCAGCGCGCCGGTCAGCGCCTTCCACACAGCCTGATCCCATTCGAGCCCGGCCAGCACATCGGCGGCCTGCGCAAGATAAGCGCGGTCCTCGTCGCCCAGTTCCGGCACCGCGACCGGCCCGGTGACGACGCTCCACCAGTCCGCCGCCTCGTGAACATGCGTAAGATTCGGGCGCACCGCGTCCCAGCCCGCCGCATCCATGCCCTCTGGCAGGCGCGCGGCAACCAACTCGAACGGCAGCGCGTGAACAACGGCCGCATTGACGCGCTCCAGTTCCGCCTCGTCGAAACGGGCCGGCGCGCGGCCGAAGTGGGAGAGATCGAACGCCGCCGCCAGCGCCTCGGCATCGAGCGAGGGATCGACCGGATCGCTCGTCCCCAGCCGTCCCAGCAGCGCCACGACTGCCTGCGGTTCGATGCCGATCTCGCGGAAATGCGCAACGCCCAGCGAGCCCAGTCGCTTGGACAGCTTGCCCTCGGTCCCCACCAGCAGCGCTTCATGCGCGAATGCCGGGACCGGCGCGCCGAGCGCGGTGAACATCTGCACTTGCGCGGCGGTGTTGGACACATGGTCCTCACCGCGCAGGATCTGCGTCACGCCCATGTCCACATCGTCGATGGCCGAAGGCAGCATGTAGAGCCACGAGCCATCGGCGCGGCGGATCACCGGATCGCTGATCTGCGCGGGATCGAACTTCTGGGGCCCGCGAATGCCGTCTTCCCAAGTGATCGGCTCGTCATGGTCGAGCAGGAAGCGCCAGTGCGGCAGTTCTCCGGCGGCGATCTTCGCGGCCTTCTCATCCTCGGTCAGGTTGAGCGCGCCGCGATCGTAGATCGGCGGCAGCCCGCGCCCGAGCAGCACCTTGCGCTTGAGGTCCAGTTCCTGCGGCGTCTCCCAGCAGGGATAGACGCGCCCGGCGGCCTTCAGCCGCTCGAATTCGCGCTCATAGAGGGCGAAGCGGGCCGACTGGCGTTCCTCGCCCGCCCATTCGATGCCGAGCCACGAAAGGTCAGCGCGGATGCCGTCGACATATTCCTCTTGCGAGCGCGCCGCGTCGGTATCGTCGATGCGCAGCAGGAAGCGTCCGCCTGCCTGTTTCGCAAGCAGCCAGTTGTGCAGCGCCGTGCGGATATTGCCGACGTGGAGGTGCCCGGTGGGCGACGGAGCGAAACGCGTGACGGTCATGCCCGCGCGATTACGGTGCGCGCGGCAAGAGGTCAATTTCCCGGCGACAGGCAGCGGGGCTGGATGTCACAGTTGTATAACATATCCTCTTGCCCGACAGGACTGATGCATTACCAATGCATGCCGGTTCGCACCCGCCAAAATCAAAGGATTACCCAATGCGGCTTCCCGCAAAGCTGGCCTTCGCCTCGCTTCTCTCCCTCGCTTTCGCCCAGCCCGTTTTCGCCCAGAAGGCCGACGCGCCCGATGCGGAAAAGCAGCACGCCGCCAAGACCGCCGAAGCCGTTGCCGCCGGTTGGGCCAGCGCACCTGTCGATGAAGCGGTCAAGACTTCGAACGGTTCGGTCACGGTCGACGGCAAATCGACTTCCTATACCGCCACGGCCGGCACGCTGACGATTCGCGACGCGCAGGGCAAGCCGACCGCGAGCGTGTTCTACACCGCCTATACCGCGCCGGGTAAGCATCGCCCGCTGACGTTCTTCTACAATGGCGGCCCCGGCTCCGCGAGCCTGTGGCTGCGCATGGGCAGCTTCGGCCCCGAGCGCGTGCGCACCACCGATCCCACCGCCGTCGCCCCCGCGCCCTTCGATGTGGGCCCCAATCCGGACAGCCTGATCGGCAGCACCGACATGGTCTTCATCGATGCGGTCGGCGCCGGTTACTCGCGCCCGCTGGGCGATGCCAAGCCCGCCGATTTTTACGGCGTCGACCAGGACGTGGACGCCTTTGCCAAGGCGATCTTCCGCTACGTTTCGAAGAACGGTCGCTGGGGCGATCCCAAGTACATCTTCGGCGAAAGCTACGGCACCACCCGCTCGGGCGCGCTGGCCTATCAGCTGGAAGAGCGCGGCATGGCGCTCAACGGCGTGGTCCTGCTGTCCTCGATCATGAACTACGGCGTGCGCCAGTCGGGCTACGATCAGGTCTATGTCGGCTACCTGCCGACCTATGCCGCCGTCGCCTGGTACCACAACCGCGTGGCCGACCGCCCGGCCACGGTTGCCGAATTCGTCGAGCAGGCGCGCCAGTTCGCCAATGGTCCCTATGCCAGCGCGCTGGCCAAGGGGCAGGACATCGCTCCGGCCGAAGCCGATGCAGTGGCCCAGCAGATCAGCCGCTTCACCGGCATTTCTGTGGACTACATCAAGCAGGCCAACTTGCGGATCGACCTCAACCGCTTTCGCAAGGAACTGCTGCGCGGCGAGCGGGAGACGATCGGCCGCTTCGACGGGCGCTACCTTGGCGTCGATGCCGATTCCGCGGGCGAAGGGCCCGAGTACGACGCTTCGGACACGGCGATCAGCGGCCTCTACATCGCCAGCTTTCTCGACGTTCTGGGCAACAAGCTGGGTTATAAGACCGACCTCGACTACCGCCTCAGCGCCAGCGAGGGCGGCCCGTTCAAGTGGGACTGGTCGCACGATGCGCCGGGCAACGGTTATGGCCGCCACCAGAACGTCGCCGACGTGACCGTGGACCTGTCGAGCGCGATGCGCACCAACCCGCATCTGCGCGTACTCTCGCTCAACGGCTATTTCGACATGGCGACGCCGTTCTTCTCGACCGAGCGGGACCTCAAGCACATGATGCTGCCCGCCCCGCTCCAGCAGAACCTGCAGTTCCACTACTATCCGGCGGGCCACATGGTCTACCTGAACCCCGAAGCGCTTCACCAGATGCGCCTCGACATGCAGCGCTTCTATGCCGAGGGCGCGCACTGAAAATAACCGGGCCAAGTGTGGGGGCGGTGCGATTGCGCCGCCCTTTTCCTCATCCGCTGCGGAACGCGTGGGTGATCGGATAGCGACGGTCGCGCCCGAAATTGCGCGCCGTCAGCTTCACGCCGGGCGAGGCTTGCCGGCGCTTGTATTCGGCCAGATGCAGCAATCGCTCCACGTGCTGGACGGTCGCACGCTCGAACCCCTCGTTGACCAGCTGCTCGACGCTCTTGTCGTTCTCGACAAGGCCGAGGAGGATCGGATCGAGCACATCGTAAGGCGGCAGCGTATCCGAATCGCGCTGGTCGTCCCGCAGTTCGGCGCTGGGATCGCGCAGCAGGGTCGATTCGGGAATCACCAAGCCGGAAGGGCCGAGCCCGATTCGCGGGACATGGCGGTTGCGCCAGCTGGCAATGGCGAAAACGGTCGACTTGTAGGCGTCCTTCAGCGGATTGTAGCCGCCCGCCATGTCGCCATAGATCGTCGCGTAGCCGACGCTCATCTCGCTCTTGTTGCCGGTGGTCATCAGCATCGGCCCGAACTTGTTGGACAGCGCCATCAGCGCGGTGCCGCGAATCCGCGATTGCAGGTTTTCCTCGGCAATATCGCGGTTGGTGCCCTCGAAACTCTCGCCCAGCATCGAATCGAGCCCGTCCACCGCGGCGCCGATCGGCATGACCGAATAGCGAATCCCCAACGCCTCGGCACAGGCGGCGGCATCATCGAGACTCTGCCGGCTGGTGAAGCGCGAGGGCATCATCACCCCCCAGACCCGCTCTGGCCCTAGTGCGTCCACGGCAAGGGCTGCGCAGGTTGCCGAATCGATCCCGCCCGACAATCCGAGCACGACTCCGGGAAAACCGTTGCGATTCACATAGTCGCGCAGCGCCAGAACCATCGCGCAGTAGATATCTTCGGGGTGCGTCGCCAGCGATTCGAGCTTGCCGCGATCGCAGCGCCAGCCTTGCGCGGTCTTGGTCCAGCGCGTCTCGACGACCTGTTCCCGCCAATCCGCAAGCTGGACGGCGAGCCCGCCATCGCCGTTGACCACGAAGCTGGCGCCGTCGAACACCAGTTCGTCCTGCCCGCCGACGCGGTTGAGATAGACCAGCGGAAGCCCGGTATCGACCGCGCGGCGCTTGGCCACGCCTTCGATACGCAGCGCGTCCTTGTTGATCTCGTAGGGACTGCCGTTGACGCAGATCAGGATTTCGGCGCCGAAATCGGCAAGGTGGCGGCAGACTTCGGGACGCCAGATATCCTCGCAGATGGGCACGCCGATCAAGGTGCCGCGCAGAATCACCGGTTCGGGCAAAGGACCGGGCTGAAACAGGCGCATTTCGTCGAACGTGCCATAGTTCGGCAGCTCATGCTTGAGCCGCACCGCCATGACTTTGCCCTGGTCGAGCAGGGCCACTCCGTTGTGCAGCGCACCATCGAGCACGAAGGCGGAGCCCACCAGCATGGCCGGACCGTTCGACGCGCTCGCCTCGGCCAGCGTCTGCAACCGCGCGGCGGCGCGCTCGATTAGTGCGGGTTTGAGAATCAGGTCTTCGGGTGGGTAGCCGACCAGATGCAGCTCGGGAAAGACGACGAGATCCGCGTCTTTCGCCTTTGCGCGGGCGGCCAGCACGCTTTCGGCATTGCCGTCGAGATCGCCAACGGATTGGTTGAGCTGCGCCAGCGTGATCTTGAGCGTATCCGGCATCAAGGGCTTGATGCCCCGGCACCGGGCCTGCTGCAACAGGAGATGCCTGTAGCGCAGGCAATAAAAAACCCTCCCGGTAAGGAGGGCTTTTCCCGTCTGTAGACGGACTTTCCACTGATTCCTTCGACACTTGGCAGTCTTGCGACTGATTCGGGTCTGGGGTGGGAAAGTACTGGGGGCCGGCACTTCACCTGACGATTGAACGTCGGGCGATTGTCGTGCCCCCGGCCGAATTACTCGGCAGCCGCGGTAGCAGCGTCGGTCGCACCGTCGGTGGTAGCGGCCATGGTCTCTTCGGGAACGGTCTCAACCGATTCCGAAGTGGCGTCAGCGGCGGGCTTGGTGCCACCGCAAGCAGCGAGCGACAGAGCGGCAGCCGACGCGAACGCGGCAAAAGCAATCTTCTTCATGCGAATCCCCTTGCATTGTTTGGCGCACAGGCCAACGCTTGCAGGCAAGCCTGCGGTGCCATTCTTTAGACGAGACGTTTGTGCAACGCAAATGGGAAGTAAGGGGGCCAAAACTGGCGGAATCCCTCGGGCTTGCACACATATAAAGATATCTTTATATGCGGTCTCATGAAAATCGACCCCCTCCTGAGGGCTCTTTCCGAGCCGACGCGGCTGCGCATCATGCGTCTGCTGGCGCACATGGAACTGGCGGTCGGAGAGCTCGCCCAGGTACTCGGGCAGAGCCAGCCGCGCGTCTCCCGCCACATCCGAATCCTGTGCGAAGCGGGTCTGGCAACGCGCCGCAAGGAAGGCAGCTGGGTGTTCCTGGGGAGCGCTGTAAAGGAAAACGGCGAGCCGCCGATGGGGGCTGCTGCCGCCCGCCTTCTGGCCATTGCCGAGCGTGACGATCCCACGTTTTCCGCGCGCTGCGCCGAGGATCGCCGCCAGCTTGCGGCCATTCGCGACGCGCGCGAGGCAAGCGCGCAGGCCTACTTCGCGCGCCACGCGGAAGAGTGGGACACGCTGCGCCAGCTCCATGGTGCCGATGGTCCGGTCGAGACGGCCCTGCTCACCGCACTGGGACGCGGCAAGCTGGGTGCGCTGCTCGATGTCGGCACCGGCACCGGCCGCATGGCCGAGCTGCTGGCAGGCAAGTCGAGTCACGTCACCGCGCTCGACAAGAGTCCGGACATGTTGCGTATTGCGCGGGCACGCTTGCAATCTTTGCCACCTGAGCGGCTTTCGCTGGTGCAAGGCGACTTCCTCGGCCTGCCTTTTGCCGAGGGCGATTTCGACACCGTACTGTTCCACCAGGTGCTTCATTATGCACAGGAACCTGGCGCGGTGCTGGCCGAAGCCGCGCGCGTCACCCGCAAGGACGGGCGAATCGCCGTGGTCGATCTTGCCGCGCACGAGCGGGAAGACTTGCGTGAACGCCATGCTCACGCGCGCCTCGGCTTCGCAGACGAGCAGATGGCGAGCCTGCTGAAGGACGCGGGCTTCGCACCCGATGCTCCGGTCACGCTGCCCGGCGATCCGCTCACCGTGAAGATCTGGACCGCGCGGCGGCTCGACCAGTCGCCGCCCGCCGCGTCCCTCGCCCAAGACACCGAATCCAACGACAGAAAGACCGCGACCTCATGACGTCCGTTCAACGACCGGCAGGCCAACGGCCCAACCTCGCCCCCGCCTTCGGGTGCCTGCCGGGCGACATTTCCGTCTCGTTCGAATTCTTCCCGCCCAAGACCGAGAAGATGGACGAACAGCTGTGGGATTCGATCACCCAGCTTGCCCCGCTGACGCCCAGCTTCGTCTCGGTGACGTACGGCGCCGGCGGCTCCACGCGTGAGCGCACCCATGCCACTGTCGCCCGTCTCGTGCGCGAAACCAGCCTCGTGCCCGCCGCGCACCTGACCTGCGTAGGCGCCAGCAAGGGCGAGATCGACGAGATCGCCGATCAGTACTGGGAAGCCGGCGTGCGCCACATCGTCGCCCTGCGCGGCGATCCGCCGCCGAGCCAAGGCGGCGTGTTCACCCCGCACCCCGAAGGCTATGCCAGCGCCGCCGACCTGGTGGCCGGCCTCAAGGCGCGCCACGATTTCGACATCTCGGTGGCCGCCTATCCCGAAGTCCATCCCGAGGCGACAAGCGCCCAAAGCGATCTCGACAACCTGAAGCGCAAGATCGATGCCGGTGCGAACCGCGCGATCACGCAGTTCTTCTTCTCGGCCGATGCCTATTTCCGCTTCCTGGACAAGACGCAGGCTGCCGGAATCGATGCGCCGATCCTGCCCGGCATCATGCCGGTGACCAGCTTCGCCGCGATCCGCCGCATGTCCGGCAACACCGAGATTCCGGTCTGGCTGGAAGCGATGTTCGAAGGCCTTGACGAGCGCCCCGGTCCGCGCGCACTGGTCGCCGCCGTCGCCGCCGCAGACTTGTGCCGCGGCCTTTACGAAGGCGGCGTCCGCGATTTCCATTTCTACACCCTCAACCGCGCCGAGCAGACTTACGCCATCTGCCAGTTGCTCGGCCTGAGGCCCCAGTCCTAAGAGTTAGGGAGTGCGCATGATGAGCGCCCGTGACAAATTTCTCGCCGAAGCTGCCAAGCGCATCCTCGTCACCGATGGTGCTTTCGGCACCGAGATCCAGAACTGGAAGCTCGCGGAAGCCGACTATGCCGGCAACCTTGGCCTCAGCCATGAGCAGAAGGGCAACAACGACATTCTCGCGCTGACCAAGCCCAAGGTGCCGGAAGCGATCCACCGCGCCTATTTCGAGGCCGGTGCGGACATTGCCGAGACCAACACGTTCTCGGCCAACCGCATCAGCCAGGCCGACTATGGCGCCGAGCACCTCGTGCGCGAGATCAATGTCGAATCGGCCAAGCTTGCCCGCCGTCTGGCGGATGAGTTCGAAGCGAAGGATGGGCGCCCCCGCTTCGTCGCCGGCGCCATCGGGCCGACCAACAAGACGCTCTCGCTCAGCCCCGACGTCAACGATCCCGGCTACCGCGAGATCGACTGGGACACGCTGGTCGACGTCTACAAGGAGCAGGCCGCTGCCCTCGTCGAAGGCGGCGCCGACTTCATCCTGATCGAGACGGTGTTCGACACGCTCAACGCCAAGGCCGGGATCATGGCCGTGCGCAAGCTTGAAGACGAGCTGGGCCGCGAAGTGCCGATCATGCTGTCGATGACGCTGACCGACCTTTCCGGCCGCAACCTCTCGGGCCACACGGTCGAGGCGTTCTGGTATGCCGTGCGCCACGCGCGGCCGCTGACCATCGGCCTCAACTGCTCGTTCGGCGCGACCCAGCTGCGTCCTCATGTGAAGTCGCTGTCGGAAATCGCCGACACGCTGATCATGATCTATCCCAACGCCGGGCTCCCCAACGAACTCGGCGAATATGACGAGATGCCCGACACCACCGCGGGCTTCGTCGGCGAATGGGCCGTGGCGGGACAGGTCAACGCGCTGGGCGGCTGCTGCGGTTCGACGCCCGCGCATATCGCTGCCATCGCGCGGAAGATTACCGGTATGACCCCGCGCGCGATCCCGGCGCTGAAGCCGGAAACGCGGCTGGCCGGTCTCGAACCTTTCGCGATCGCGGCTGAGTGAGGCGAGACGGCAGGTCATGAACGATATCCCCCTCTGGCGCATCCGTCAGGCCGGTCCCGACGATGCCGATGCGCTCGCGCTGGTCGGCGCGGCGACATTTCTCGAAGCCTTTGCCGGTGCCGTCGACGGCGCCGGCATCATCGAGCATTGCCGCGTCGCCCACTCGGCCGAGACTTACCGCGCCTACTTCGCCAAGGGCGCCAAGGCCTGGCTGGCCGAGGTGAAGCCAGGCGATGCGCCGGTGGGATATGCAATGATCTGCGCGCCCGAACTTGAACAGGCCGAGGAAGGCGATATCGAGCTGAAGCGCATCTACCTGCTCTCGCGCTTTCAGGGCTCGCTGATGAGCGGCACCCTGATGCGCACCGTGGTCGAGGCGGCGGAGGGGCACAAGCGCCTGCTGCTCGGCGTCAAGGACGACAATCTGCGCGCCCTCGCCTTCTACGCCAAGCACGGCTTCGAACAGATCGGCACCCGCCGCTTCGATGTCGGCGGCAAGACTTATGACGACCTTGTACTGGCACGCCCGCTCGTGTCCGTGCAGGCCCACTGATCCAACGGGAACCTCCATGACCTCCACACCTTCCGGCGCCCGTTTCGTCAATATCGGCGAGCGCACCAATGTCACCGGCTCGGCCAAGTTCAAGAAGCTGATCATGGCCGGCGACTATCCCGCCGCCGTCGAAGTCGCCCGCCAGCAGGTGGAAAACGGCGCGCAAGTGATCGACGTCAACATGGACGAAGGCCTGCTCGACGCGGTCGAGGCCATGACCACCTTCCTCAAGCTGATCGCCGCCGAGCCCGATATCGCGCGCGTGCCGGTCATGGTCGATTCCTCGAAGTGGGACGTGATCGAGGCGGGCCTCAAGTGCGTGTCGGGCAAGCCCATCGTCAATTCGATCTCGATGAAGGAAGGCGTCGAGCCGTTCCTCGCGCAGGCGAAGAAGTGCATGGACTATGGTGCCGCCGTGGTCGTCATGGCCTTCGACGAGACCGGGCAGGCAGACACCAAGGAGCGCAAGATCGAGATCTGCGCGCGCGCCTACGACCTGCTGACCGGCATCGGCTTCCCGCCCGAGGACATCATCTTCGACCCCAACGTCTTCGCGGTTGCCACCGGCATCGAGGAGCATGACCGCTACGGGCTGGACTTCATCGAGGCGGTGGCGGAAATCCGCCAGCGCTGCCCGCATGTCCACTTCTCCGGCGGCCTGTCAAACCTCTCGTTCTCGTTCCGCGGCAACGAGACGGTGCGCCGCGCGATGCACTCGATCTTCCTCTATCACGCGATCCCCGCCGGGCTCGACATGGCGATCGTCAACGCCGGCCAGCTCGACGTCTACGACCAGATCGACCCCGCCCTGCGCGAGGCTTGCGAAGACGTCATCATGATGCGCCGCCCGGGCGTGGGCGAGGATGGCAAGACTTCCACCGAACGCCTGATCGACCTTGCCGAAAGCTTCAAGGGCAAGGACGCGGTTGCCGAGAAGGCGGCCGAGGAATGGCGCGGCTGGGACGTGGTCAAGCGGCTGGAACACGCGCTGGTCAAAGGCATCGACGCCTATGTCGTCGAGGATACCGAGGAAGCCCGCGCCGCGATCTTCGCGCGCGGCGGACGCCCCATCGAAGTGATCGAAGGGCCGCTGATGGGCGGCATGAACGTGGTGGGTGACCTGTTCGGCAGCGGCAAGATGTTCCTGCCGCAAGTCGTGAAGTCCGCGCGCGTGATGAAGAAGGCCGTGGCCCACCTGATCCCCTTCATCGAGGCGGAAAAGGAAGCCGGCGCCAAGGCCAAGGGCCGCATCATCATGGCCACCGTCAAGGGCGACGTCCATGACATCGGCAAGAACATCGTCGGCGTCGTGCTTCAGTGCAATGGCTACGAGGTGATCGACCTTGGCGTCATGGTGCCGTGGTCGAAGATCCTCGAATCTGCCAACGAGAACGATGCCGACATCATCGGCCTCTCCGGCCTCATCACCCCCTCGCTGGACGAGATGGTGACCGTGGCCGAGGAAATGCAGCGCGCGGAGATGACCATCCCGCTGCTGATCGGCGGCGCCACGACCTCCAAGGTCCATACCGCGCTGCGCATCGATCCGGCCTACAAGGGCCCGGTGATCCACGTGCTCGACGCCAGCCGCGCGGTCGGCGTCGCCTCGCAGCTATTGTCCGATACGCAGGCCGAGGGCTTCGTCACCACTGTCGCCGACGAATACGAGAAAGTCCGCGTCGCCCGCGCCGGCAAGGGGCAGAGCGAACTGCTCCCCATCGCCGATGCCCGCGCCAATGGCTTCAGGCCGGATTTCGCGCTCAAGCCCGGTGCGCCGGTGCAGCCGGGTCTCCACACGTTCGAGGAATGGGACCTTGCCGACCTTGCTGCGACGTTCGACTGGACGCCGTTCTTCCGCGCCTGGGAACTGGCGGGCAACTATCCGGCGATCCTGAACGACGAAGTGGTGGGCGAAAGCGCCCGCAACCTCTTCGCCGATGCGCAGGCGATGCTCGCGAAGATCATCGACGAGAAGTGGCTGACCGCCAAGGGCGTCTGCGCCTTCTGGCCCGCCCACCGCGACGGTGACGACGTTCTTCTGGAAGACGGCACCCGCCTGCCGATGCTGCGCCAGCAAGTGAAGAAGTCGCGCGATCGCGCCAACTTCTGCCTTGCCGACTTCATCGACACGCAGGACGACTGGCTGGGCGGTTTCGCCGTGGGCATCCACGGCATCGAGCCGCATCTCGCCCGCTTCCAGGCCGCGCATGACGACTATTCGGACATCCTGCTGAAGGCCCTTGCCGACCGCTTCGCCGAAGCCTTTGCCGAGCGCCTGCACCAGCACGTCCGCACCAAACTCTGGGGCTATGCGCCGGAGGAGCAGTTCACCAACGAAGCGCTGATCCGCGAGGAATATCGCGGCATCCGCCCCGCGCCCGGCTATCCGGCCTGCCCGGACCACTCGCTCAAGCCGATCCTGTTCGACCTGCTGAAGGCGCAGGACAATGCCGGGATCGTGCTGACTGAGAGCCAGGCCATGCTGCCCACGGCCGCCGTCTCGGGCTTCTACTTCGCCCACCCGGACAGCCAGTACTTCGGCGTCGCCCGCATCGGCCGCGACCAGCTGGAAGACTATGCCGAGCGGCGCGGGATCGACCTGCCGATCGCCGAGCGCTGGCTGCGCCCGAATCTCGACTGAATCCAAGCTCCGGTCAGTGCGCCTTGCGGCGTGCTGACCGGCCGTCGCGCCAGCGGGCATAATGGCGCAGACGAGCCTCATTGGCACCGATATCCTGCGCGCCCGCCAGCACGTCGAGCGCGGCTTCCAGCCCATGCCGGGCCAGCCGCTCGACCACCGCGCCCTCGTCCTGCCCCATCTCGCGCGCCAGCATCTTGAGCATGCGCGCGGTTTCGATAAATTCCAGTTCGCTCAACATCGCCGCGCGGCATTCGTTCGGGCTGGCGCCCAGCACGGCCTCGAGGCTTGCCGGCGCATCGTGCAGGTAACGTCCCATGGCTGTTCTTCCTTAGGCAGTGCGGACGTGAAATCGTTTGTGTCCGCTAGCTGCCTCCGGTTACCAGCCGCCGCCCCGCCCGGGCGCTAAGCCCATTCTGCGTAGAAATCCGCGGTTCGCAGTCACTTGCGGGACACGAATTGCCACCACCGCGGCACAGTGCATTGAAAGCCTTCCACAAGTCCCGCTCCGGACGCTTCTGCGGCCCATTGCGCGACTATCGCCCGCACGCCATGGATTGGCCCAAAGGACTAGGGGGACGATGGGCACAATGGGCCTGACTGAAATCTATCTGATTGCACTGACGGTAATACTGGGCGCGCCGTACCTGATCTGGCGGCTCTTCCGTACCGACCATTGGGCACCGCTGGTGGTCGTCCAGATCATTGGCGGTATCCTGCTCGGGCCGGGCGTGCTGGGCCGCATCGCGCCGGACTTCCACACATTCGTCTTCAACCCGCAAGTGATGACCGCGCTCAATGGCGTGGCATGGTGGGCGGTGATGATGTTCGTCTTCGTGGCGGGCGTGGAACTGGACCTGTCGGACGCGTGGAAGCATCGCAGCGAGACGACGCTGACCGCCGCTTGCGCCCTACTCACGCCGCTGCTGCTCGGCTCGGTCGCCGCCGCCCTGCTGCTCAAGACCCCCGGCTGGATCGGGCCCGAGGGCAGCTATCCGCAGGCGGTGCTGGGCATCGGCATGGCCTGCGCGGTTACCGCGCTGCCGATCCTGGTGCTGCTGATGGAAAAGCTGGGCATCTTCCGGGAGCCACTCGGCCAGCGCCTGCTGCGCTATGCCAGCCTCGACGATATTGCGATCTGGGGCGTGCTGGCCCTCATCCTCGTCGACTGGGAGCGCGTTGGCCGTCAGGGCCTGTTCCTCGTCGCCTTCGCCGTCGCCTCCCTCATCGTCCGCGCCCTGTTCAAGCGCATCCGCGAGGAAGACCGCTGGTATGTCTCGCTGATCTGGCTGGCCCTGGTGGGCTTCGCGGCAGACTGGTCCGGCCTGCACTTCATGGTCGGCGCGTTCCTGGCGGGCGTGGTGCTCGATGCCCACTGGTTCACGCGCGAGAAGCTCGATGGTTTCCGCGAGTTCCTGCTGCTCACCGTCATGCCCGTGTTCTTCCTCAGCACCGGCTTGCGCACGAACTGGGGCATGGGCGGCACCCTGGTCATCGGCGCCGCACTGCTGTTCCTGATCGCCTCGGTCGCGGGCAAGCTGGCGGGCGTTCACCTTGCCGGAAAGCTGCTCGGCTGGAAGAAGGGTGAAGCCTCGATCATCGGCTGGATGCTCCAGACCAAGGCGCTAATCATGATCATCTTCGTCAACGTGCTGCTCGACAAGAAGATCATCACCGCGGAGACCTTCACCGCGCTGCTGCTGATGGCAGTGATGAGCACGATGCTGACCGTGCCGATCGTCAAGCCGCGCCTGGTGCGGCTCGGCTTGATAAAGGGCTGATAGAGAAAGGCCGGGACATCGAGCCCGGCCTTTTCAATTTTCAGACACCTTTTTGTTTTAGATTCCGGGCCTTCCCGCCAGCGCCTCTGCCGCCTGCCAGAATGCCTCGACAAAGGCCGGGTCTTCCACCAGCGGGTTAGGTTTGCGGGGAGCCCGCTCGTACCAATAGCCGCCGCTGGAACGGCCCGGCTCCTCGGCCGAAGCCAGCCAGATCACTGTATCCGCGCCCTGCTGCGACGAAAGCTTCGGCGCATCGCCGTAAGCGGCCTGCACGCTGTCCGGCGTGTGCGAGAAGAAATTGCTCCCCACCGTGCCCGGATGGACCGAATGGGCGACGATGCCGTCATCCGCCAGGCGCGGTGCCAGCGCGCGGGCGTGGAGCACATTGGCCAGCTTGCCGCTGCAATAGGCCGCACCGGGGCTCCAGTTGCCAAGGTTCTGGAGATCGCCAAGGTTGATGGCGGGGATCATCTCGCTGCCGTCGGACGCCGTGTTGACGATCCGCACGCTGCCCGCCGGCGCATCCGTCGCCGCCTTGCGCAGCAGCGGCAACAGCCTTGCCGTCAACGCATAGGGGCCCAGGAAATTGCTGGCATAATTGGCCTCGAAACCCTCAGATGTCGTGATCGGCTCGCGCGCCATGCCGCCGGCATTGTTCACCAGCACGTCAATGCGGTCGACCTTGGCGCCGATCTCGTCCGCCAGCCGGTCCGCTTCCGCCAGCAGCGACAGATCGCCGCGCAGCATCTCCACGCCCGAGCCCAGTTCCGCCTGCGCCGCCGCGCAGCGCCCGGCATCGCGCCCCACGCCGAGCACGCGGAAACCCTGTGCGGCCAGCGCCCGCGCCGTTTCCAGCCCAATGCCGGAACTTGCCCCGGTCACCACTGCCACTCGCTGCGCCATGTTTGCCTCTCCTACAATCTTGAAACTTGCCGTTTTGTAACTCGAACTCGACTACCCCCACGGCAAAATCGCAAGGGATTGAGGCGGAATCGGAGGAAATCATCGGCCAAGCGGTTTCAGCAGCCCCCTGCCTCTGCCATAAGCCCGGCCGTGCCTGACGCCGATCTTCTGCCCGATGCCCGTGACGCCCTTCACGCGACTTTCGGCTTTTCCGCCTTTCGCGGTGTGCAGGAAGATGTCGTCGCCCGTGTGCTCGAAGGCCGATCCACCCTCGCGGTGATGCCCACCGGCGCGGGCAAGTCGCTGACCTATCAATTGCCCGCCGTGATGCAGGAAGGGACCTGCGTGGTCGTCTCCCCGCTGATCGCGCTGATGCACGACCAGCTGCGCTCGGCCACCGCCAACGGCATCCGCGCCGCCACGCTGACCAGCGCCGACGCCGATCGCGGCCTCACCATGGACCGCTTCCGCGCGGGCGAGCTGGACTTGCTCTACGTCGCCCCGGAACGCGCCAGCCAGTCCTATTTCCGCGACCTGTTGGAGCAGGCGCGCGTCTCGCTGTTCGCCATCGACGAAGCGCATTGCGTTTCCGAATGGGGGCATGATTTCCGGCCCGACTACCGGCTGCTGAAGCCGCTGCTGGATGCCTTCCCCACCGTCCCGCGCCTCGCGCTGACGGCCACGGCGGACCATCACACCCGCTCCGACATCCTGGCCCAGCTCGGCATCCCGGCAGACGGGCTGATCGTCGCCGGGTTCGACCGCCCGAACATCCGCTACGCCATCCGCCCGCGCGAGAATGCGATGCGACAGATCAAGGCGGTGATCGACGAGAATCCGGGCCCCGGCATAGTCTATGCCCCGACCCGCGCCCGCGTGGAGCAGCTGGCCGAAACGCTCGCCGCCGCTACCGGACGGCGCGTGCTGCCCTATCACGCCGGGCTCGATCCCGAGGTGCGCGCGCGCAATCAGGCGGCCTTCGTCGCTTCCGAAGACATGGTGATGGTGGCCACCGTCGCCTTCGGCATGGGCATCGACAAGCCCGACGTGCGCTTCGTCGCCCATGCCGGGATCCCCAAGTCGATCGAGGCCTATTATCAGGAAACCGGCCGCGCCGGGCGTGACGGTGACCCTTCTGTCGCCGTGATGTTCTGGGGCGCGGACGACTTCGCACGCGCCCGTCAGCGCCTGTCCGAAATCGAGCCGCACCGCCTGCAAAGCGAGCGCCAGCGGCTGGACGCACTGGCGGGTCTTGTCGAGACCGCCGAATGCCGCCGCGCCGTGCTGCTGCGCCATTTTGGCGAGACGCCCGCGCAGACTTGCGGCAATTGCGACAACTGCCTTGAACCGGCGGGCGTGATCGACGTGACCGAACTGGCGCGCAAGCTGCTCTCGACGGTCTATCGCACCGGGCAGAGCTACGGCCTTGGCCATCTGGAAAAGGTGCTCTGCGGTATCAGCGACGACCGCGTGCTCCAGCGCGCGCATGACCAGCTTTCGGTGTTCGGCATCCTGACCGAGGATGAGAAACCGCTGCTGAAACCGCTCGCCCGCGCGCTTCAGGCCCGCGGCAGCCTGCTGCCGACCGAGCATGGCGGCCTTGCCCTTGGCGGCGACGCACGCGCGATCCTCAAGGGCGAAGTGCCCGTGGCCATCGTCGTGCCACCCAAGCGCGAGCGCAAGCGGCGGGGTGGCGGCGATACCGGCGCCAACCCGGTCGGCAACCCGCTGTTCGAGGCTCTGCGCGCGCTCCGCCGCGACCTTGCCCAGCAGGCCGGCGTGCCGCCTTATGTCATCTTCCACGATGCCACCTTGCGTGAGATGGCCACCGTTCATCCCACCACGCTTTCCGAACTCGGCGCGATCGGCGGCGTGGGCGCGCGCAAGCTCGAAGCCTATGGCGAGGAATTCCTGAGCGTCATTCGCCAGCATTGAGCGCTCGGCGCGGGGTGCGCGTAATGGCTGCTCCCTCTCTCTGCGCTCCCAACTCCCCTTCCCTCGTCTCCCGCACTCCGCTCATCCTGAGCTTGTCGAAGGATGTGAGCCGCACGCCACGCCCCAGGGGGCTTCGACAAGCTCAGCCTGAGCGGGATTGATCAGCCTGAGCCGGATCGAAGGGCAGCGAAAACGGGAAGAAGACCTCCGCCTCGCAAACCGTCATCCTGAACTTGTTTCAGGATCCATTCGTCCGCAAGCGCGGTGTTTGGCCTCCATGCGCAACCGCCGCGCATTCCTGCCGTATCAGAGCACGCCGCCCGATGGATCCTGAAACAAGTTCAGGATGACGTCGGTTCTTGGGAGATGAGCGGCCCACCAGACATCCATCGGCCTTCGCATTCAACCACACCATCCCGGATCGACGCGCCTATTCCACTTCCACCCTGATGCGGGTGATGCGCGTGGCCTTGATCTGCCAGGCTCCATCCACCCGCACATAGTCCTCGTGATAGAACCCATAGCCCGTCAGACGCGAAAACGCGCCGCCTGCCGGGAAGAACATGCGGTCCGTAAAACTCCAGATTCCCCGGGCGCTATCCGGCCCCGTCACCTCTATTTCCGACTGATGCCCCTGATGCACGCTAACGATGCCGAAGCGCGCCATGCCGTCCGGCACCCACGCATCCCGGCCGCGCAAGGTGAGGTTCATCGCGGGCAGATGGTCCACGCCCGATTGCGGATCGGTACAGCAGCCGTGATAATCCAGCTCGCAATCCTCGGCGAGAACCGAGCGGACCAGATCGCCGTCTCCCAGGTCGACACCGCGCCAGTAGCGCGCCTTGACCTGACGGATGGCCTCGATGGCGGCGAGGCGTTCGGTTTCGGTCATTCCCTTCTCCCCTTTGCGATATCTGTCGCAGGCCGGCCGCCATCTGCAAAGCCGCGTCCATGCCCATTCGCCATTTGCCCGCACCGGCGTTATGGAGCGGCATGATCCGCATATTGATCGATGCCGACGCCTGCCCGGTGAAGGACGAAACCTACAGAGTCGCCGCCCGCCACAAAGTGCCGGTGGTGGTCGTCAGCAACAGCCCCATCCGCGTTCCGCAGGATCCGCTGATCACGCGCAAAGTGGTGAGCGATGCCTTCGATGCCGCCGACGACTGGATCGTGGAGAACACGGCGCCCGGCACCGTGGTCATCACCGCCGATATCCTGCTGGCCGATCGCTGCCTCAAGCTTGGCGCCGAGGTGGTCGCGCCCAATGGCAAGCCATTCACCCTCTCCTCGATCGGCAGCGCCATCGCCACGCGGGCGATCATGGCCGATTTGCGCGCCGGCGGCGACGTGATCGGCGGGCCGCCGCCGTTCAGCAAGACGGATCGTTCGCGGTTCCTCTCCAGCCTTGACGAAGTGCTGGTGAAACTGCGGCGGCGCATGTGAAGGCGGCTTCCTAGCCCAGTCGATACGGGGTGGGGTCTCCGCGCTCCCGGATCAGCGTCTGGCGGGCTTCCTTGCGCAGGCGGTGGCAAAGGGCATCGCGCGTCTCCTCGCCCAGCATTTCGGGAAAGCCGCGAAGCGCCGTTTCGAAGCCGTGCTCGATCAGGGCCTCCAGAATCGCCGGCTCGTCGGCCGCGAAGGCGCGCGCCATCAGTTTGAGCGTGCGCACGGTTTCGCGGAATTCGAAGTCGGTAAGGCGCCCCGATTCGAACTCTTCCTTGCGCAGCAAGGCCCGCCGCAAATCCCAGACCATCGTCGCACTCCTGCCAATGGGCAGGGAAGAATTAGCTCTCGCGCGTGTCGAAGGAAACCGGGACGGCCAGCCGGAACGGCAGGTCGGGAGAGGCGATGCGCGATTCGGTGCCGTTGTCGTGGATCAGCACCGCACGGCCGACGCCCGGGGTGGCGACCACGGCGACGACGCTATCCACCCACTCATGCAGCAGCACCTTGGCGCGGGCCAGTTCAGCCTCCGCGCGCGTGGTCGTGCCCGAGGCTTCGAGTTCGGCTTCGAGTTCGACGATCCGGGCGGTCGCCTCGCCGATGCGGTCGGTGTTCTCGCTCATGATCGGTATCCCTGGGCAGTCATCGTTCGCCTAGGTGGGCACCCGTGACGAGTGAGGCAAGCCCCGAATTCCGGCAATCGCCAGCGCGTTAAGGTTACGGCGGGTTGCTTCGCCATTCACCGGCATTTCGTCATTGCGAGCATAGCGAGGGAAGTGGGACGGCGAGGAAGGGGCAGGCCCGGACTCATGCGAGCCCGGGCCTTGTCCCTTAAAGCGGGTTGTCCAGCTTGATGACTTCTTCCTCGCTCGCGCGCTGGGTGGTCTTGAGCTGGCGCGGGGCGGCGAAGCTGTCGAGCACCGGCTTGTCGCGGCCGTAGATGTCGTTGAAGGCCGTAAGCTGGCCGTCGATCGCGCGCGCGAAAGTGAAATAGGCGACGTAGACCGGGAACGTCCGCGTCATTTCCACCTTGGTATACTGGCCGGAGCGCGAGATTTCCGCCGCTTCGGTCGCGCTCTTCTGGGCGCCGAGGATGGCCATGGTCATGCCCAGTTCCACCGCGCGTTCGGTGCGGATGCAGCCATGGCTGAAGGCGCGCACGTCGGCATTGAAGTACTGCTTGGACGGCGTGTCATGCAGGTAGATCGCGTGCGGGTTCGGCATGTCGATCTTCATCAGGCCCAGCGAATTGCTGGCGCCCGGCTGCTGGACGACCGTGATCGTGCCGTCCGCGCTCTTGGTGGCCTTGTAGCCGGCCGACTTCGCCCAGGCAGGGTTGTTCAGCACCTTGGCGCCAAGCCCCTCACCCTTCACGATCGACTGCGGCACCGTCCAGGTGGGATTGAAGACCACCGCCGTCACCGTTTCAGCCAGCTGCGGCGTCGCGGTGCGGCCGGGCTTGCCGACCACGGTCTTGTAGGTGCGGATGATCTTGTTGCGGACCACGAGGCGGAGCTGGAACTCAGGCACGTTGGTCATCAGGTAAACGTCGCCAAGGTCGCGGGCGAACCAGCGCCAGCGGTCCATGTTGGCCTGAATCAGCGCGCGCTTGGCCTTGTTGGCGACCGGCGTGGCGTTGTACTCGGCCTTGAGCAGGGCGTAATCCGGATTGGTGGGCGCCAGCTTGTCGACGACGCCGGCCACGTTGTGGTCGGAAAGCGCCTGCGCCATGATCTGCGCGGTGGGCATCACGTCCTGATCGGGATCGACCGCGAACCACTGGACGCGCGCGGGCATCGGCGTGCGGCCGTCGCGCAGATCCTCGATCAGCCAGCCGAACACGTGGCTGGCCAGCGTGTCGAGATCGTCGCCCTCGCCCTTGGCAATTGCCGCCCTGAGCGCGGCGGGCTGGTAGTCCGCCGGGATCAGGCCTTCCTTGCCGATATACTCGATGGTCTGGAGCAGCGCCTTGGCGTCGGACAGCGACCACGACATCACCGGCTCGGCCAGCAAGGTATCGTGCTGGCCCGGCTGCGCCGTCGCGGCGGCAGCGGTGGGGGCGCCGGTCGGCGTTCCGGTCGGCGTTCCTGATGGCACCCCGGTCGGCGTCGCGGTCGGAACGCCCGAAGGCGTGGCCTTGGGCTGTGCCGTCGATGTCGGCACCGGCTTCGGCGCCGCCGTGGATTGGGAAACCGGCAGGATCGACGTCGGCGTCGACAAAGCCTTGGGCTTTGGCGGTTTCACGGGCTTTGCGGCCTGCGTACCATCAACCTTCTGGGCCAGCACCGGCTGTGCCACGAGCCCCGTTGCCGCGACAACCGCCAGCACGCTGCAACCGAACCGCATCAAACTCGCCATCTTGTCCTGAACCTGCCCGTCATCATGCACGGAAAAAACGCGGCGCGCAGAGCACGCACCGCCGGAATTCCGCTTTGCATCCATATAATGTCATGTTCAAGGATTTCGCCTGTCGCTGCGATGAATTGCTTGCGCGTTTCCTTGCGTAAAGCGAACTGGCCCTTGCGCAAAGCGCCGGCCGGGACGAGAGGCTGAGCATCATGTCCGCATCCGTCCCCGCCGTTTCCGACGCTCGCCCGTCCGCCATGCCGGTCATGGCCGTGACCGCCGGAATCGCGACGTTCAGCATGATGGATGCAACGATCAAAGGCGCTTCACTGGCCGTGGGCGTGTTTACCGCGCTGCTGTTGCGCAATCTCTTCGGCACATTGCTGACCCTGCCGCTGTGGCTGGCGGCGGGCCGTCCCAAACCCTCTCGCCATGTGCTGGTGGTCCACGCGCAGCGCGCAGCGATCACCTCGGCGATGGCCGCACTCTTTTTCTATGGCCTTGCACGAATTCCTATGGCCGAGGGAATCGCGCTTTCCTTCGTCTCACCGATCATCGCGCTCTACTTCGCGGCGCTGCTGCTGGGTGAGAAAATCCGGCCTCAGGCCGTGGTGGCATCGCTTTTCGGCGTGGCCGGCGTGGTGGTCATTCTGGCCGGACGGCTGGGCGCGGGCGCCTATTCGGACCGGGCGATCGAGGGGACCGTGGCGGTCCTGCTTTCCTCGGTGTTCTACGCGGTCAATCTGGTGCTCCAGCGCAAGCAGGCGCTGCTGGCCAAACCGGTGGAAGTCGCGATGTTCCAGAACCTTGGCGTAACGTTGATTTTCCTTGCTTTTTCGCCGTGGCTTACGGTCATCCCGGACCTCCGCAGCCTGGGCTTCATCCTGGCCGGTGCGGCATTGGCAACGGCTGCCCTGCTGTTTCTTTCATGGGGTTACGCGCGGGCGGAAACGCAAGTGCTGCTGCCGATCGAATATACCGGCTTCCTCTGGGCCGCACTGCTCGGCTGGCTGATGTTCGGCGAGCAACTGGGGCTTGCCACCATCGCCGGCACGGTGCTGATCGTCGCGGGTTGCTGGATAGGTGCAAGAAACGCAAACGCGTGATCGAGGTCGGCAGCCGCCCCCCCTTGACCTGAGGGCCGCAAGCGCGCATCGGCGGGGCCGCAGACTCCGCTTTGTCGCGATGCAGCACGGCGATCCTTTTCGGGACCTGGCCAGTTCGGTTCCGACGAGGGGGCCGCGCTTTTGGCGACAGGCTCCATACAGAAGGGGATAATACCCAAATGACCCAGGTCGGACAGGATACGCTCGGTACCCGCAGCACCATGACCGTCGGCGGCAAGCAGGTCGCCTACTACTCTCTCCAGAAAGCCTCCGAAACGATCGGCGACGTCAGCCGCCTGCCGTTCTCGATGAAAGTGCTGCTGGAAAACCTGCTGCGCTTCGAAGACGGCGGCTTCACCGTCTCGACCAAGGACATTCAGGCGATTGCCGACTGGCAGAAGAACCCGACCACGGGTGACGAAATCCAGTATCGCCCGGCCCGCGTTCTGCTTCAGGACTTCACCGGCGTTCCCTGCGTTGTCGACCTGGCCGCCATGCGCGATGCCATCGCCACGCTGGGCGGCGACACCAGCAAGATCAATCCGCTGGTCCCCGTGAACCTCGTCATCGACCACTCGGTGATGGTGGACGAATTCGGTCACCCCAAGGCGTTCGAAGAGAACGTGGAGATCGAATACCAGCGCAATATGGAGCGTTACGACTTCCTCAAGTGGGGTTCCAAGTCGCTCGCCAACTTCTACGCGGTTCCCCCGGGCACCGGCATCTGCCACCAGGTCAACCTTGAGAACATCGCCAAGACGGTGTGGTCGAGCGAAGACCAGAACGGCAATCTGGTCGCCTATCCCGACACCTGCGTCGGCACCGACAGCCACACCACCATGGTCAACGGCCTGGGCGTGCTGGGCTGGGGCGTCGGCGGCATCGAGGCGGAAGCCGCGATGCTTGGCCAGCCGGTCTCGATGCTCATCCCCGAAGTCGTCGGCTTCAAGCTGACCGGCGAACTGAAGGAAGGCGTCACCGCCACCGACCTCGTGCTCACCTGCACCGCCATGCTGCGCAAGCACGGCGTGGTCGGCCGCTTCGTCGAATACTTCGGCCCCGGCCTTGCCTCGCTGTCGCTGGCCGACCGCGCGACGCTGGCCAACATGGCTCCCGAATACGGCGCCACTTGCGGCTTCTTCGGCATCGACGACAAGACCATCGAATACCTGCGCCTCACCGGCCGCGAGGAAGAGCAGATCGCCCTCGTCGAAGCCTATGCCAAGGAACAGGGCTTCTGGATCGACCCGGCCGCTGCCGATCCGATCTTCTCCTCGACCCTCGAACTCGACATGTCGACCGTCGTGCCCTCGCTGGCCGGCCCGAAGCGTCCGCAGGACTGGGTCGCGCTTCCCGACGTGGACGACGTGTTCAACAAGGACATGGCCGACACCTACAAGAAGGCCGCACAGCGCGTTCCGGTCGAAGGCAAGGACTTCGACATCGGTGACGGCGACGTCATGATCGCGGCCATCACCAGCTGCACCAACACCTCGAACCCGAGCGTGCTGGTCGCCGCCGGTCTCGTCGCCAAGAAGGCCGACGAGCTGGGCCTGAAGCCCAAGCCCTGGGTCAAGACCTCGCTCGCACCCGGTTCGCAGGTCGTCACCGACTACCTCGAAAAGGCCGGTCTCCAGTCGCACCTCGACAACATCGGCTTCAACCTCGTCGGTTACGGCTGCACCACCTGCATCGGCAACTCGGGCCCGCTCGCAGAGCCGATCTCGAAGGCGATCAACGAGAACGGCCTGGTCGCCAGCGCCGTCATCTCGGGCAACCGCAACTTCGAAGGCCGCGTCTCGCCGGACGTGCGCGCGAACTTCCTGGCCTCGCCGCCGCTGGTCGTCGCCTACGCGCTGAAGGGCACCGTGGTGGAAGACTTCACCACCACCCCGATCGGCGTGAGCAAGGACGGCGTGGACGTCTACCTCAAGGACATCTGGCCGACCAACCTCGAAGTCAGCTCGACGATGAATGCCTGCGTTGACCGCGGCATGTTCCAGGCCCGCTATGCCGACGTCTACAAGGGCGACAAGCACTGGCAGGCGATCAACGTGGTCGGTTCGGACACGTACTCGTGGCGCGCCGGTTCGACCTATGTCGCCAACCCGCCGTACTTCGAGGGCATGGAAATGACCCCGGCGCCCGTGAACGACATCATCGAGGCGAAGCCGCTGCTGATCCTCGGCGATTCGATCACCACCGACCACATCTCGCCGGCCGGTTCGATCAAGGCCGACAGCCCGGCGGGCCAGTGGCTGATGGAGCACCAGGTCGCCAAGGCGGACTTCAACTCCTACGGTTCGCGCCGTGGCCACCACGAAGTCATGATGCGCGGCACTTTCGCCAACATCCGCATCCGCAACGAGATGGTTCCGGGCATCGAAGGCGGCATGAGCCGCTTCGGTGAAGAGGTTCTGCCGGTCTACGACGTCGCGCAGAAGTACAAGGAGCAGGGCACGCCGATGGTGGTCGTGGCCGGCAAGGAGTACGGCACGGGTTCGTCGCGTGACTGGGCCGCCAAGGGCACCAACCTGCTGGGCGTCCGCGCCGTGATCGTCGAGAGCTTCGAGCGTATCCACCGCTCGAACCTGGTCGGCATGGGCGTGTTGCCGCTTCAGTTCAAGGACGGCGATACCCGCCAGTCGCTGGGCCTGACCGGTGACGACGCCTTCACGATCAAGGGTGTTGCCAGCCTCAAGCCGCGCCAGGACGTGGAAGTCGAAGTGACCCGCACGGACGGCTCGACCTTCACCTTCACCGCGCTGTGCCGCATCGATACCGCCAACGAAGTGGAATACTTCAACAACGGCGGCATCCTGCAGTACGTGCTGCGCAAGCTGGCCGCCTAAGCGACAGCCCGCAGCCTTACCGGCTCAAGAAGAAGCCCCGTCCCGCCTTGTGCGGGGCGGGGTTTTTCTTTGGGTGGTGGAGTTGGAGGTGGAGCGGTGCAGAGCAGCGTCCGCCTCCTACCACCTCGTCATCCTGAACTTGTTTCAGGATCCATCGGGCCGCCGGCGCTGTGCCTTGATCGGTAAATCGCGATCGCCGCGCTCTTCGCGCGACTGTTCGGGATGGCTAAGAAATTGATCCTGAAACAAGTTCAGGATGACGGTACTCCCCAGCGAACCTAGCGCCGGGTCCAGAACCTGAACCATCGCCCTCCCCGCTTGTCGCCCCCGCGAAGGCGGGGGCCCCGCTTGTTCTTCCTCACAACACCAGACACGAAAAGGGGTGAGCGCCCCCCGACGCCCACCCCCCTCGCCAGGCATCCGCGGTGGCGCGGACCGCCCGGTCAGGCCGTTTTTCTACCCGCCAGCCGCTGGCGGCCGACAATGGCCGCCGCAGCGGCCCCGAACAGGATCAGCATCGGCGGCGCCGGGACGTCGTGCGGCGGCCGACCGCCGGATGACGAACTGGTGTGGCCACCGGACGACGAGGAACTGGTGCTCGACGAGGTCGACGAAGAGGTCGAACTGGACGAGGACGTGGAGGACGACGTCGAAGAGGACGACGAGGTACTCGACGAGACGTTACCCGAACTCGACGTGCTCGTGCTGGTGGAGACATTGCCCGAGCTTGACGTGGTCGACGTCACGCCGCCCGTGGAACTGGTGGTGGTCGAGGTCAGCCCGCCCGTCGATGTGGACGAGGAGGTAGAACCGCCGCTGGTGCTGGAACTGGAGCTGGACCCGCCCGAGGACGACGATGTCGATCCCCCGCTGGAGGTGGAACTGATCACGACGCTGCCGCCGCCCGAACTGCCGCCGCCGAAGAAGCCGCCGAAGAAACCGCCGCCAAAGCCGCCGCTCGAACCGCCGCCGCCGACCACCACCGGCACGGCGCCGCCACCCCCGGCCATAATCGGCGCCGCCACGGGGGCGGGCGGAACGTAAACCGGCGGCATCACGGTGGCCATGACAGGCTCGGTCGGCCGGGGAATCTCGCGGCGCGCATGGGCCGGGGCGCGGGGCGGAATGACGCGGCGGGCGGGCTTGGTCACTTTCGCGACTTTGGCCTGCTTCAGCTTGTGATACTCCACGCCGCTTGACTGCGTCTCCGCGACGTGGACCGCGCCCCCGCCGATGATAGCGCAGCCCGCCGCGCAGGCAGACAGTTTCGCCAAGGCCATCCGAACCGACATACCGTCTCTCTTTTCGCTCCTTCGGACCTCCGGGGCAGCGGCCACTGCCGCATGAGACCGACTTGTCACTAACAAGCGCAGAGACCGGTTAAAGGAACAATGCCATTAACCGGGATTCGAGGGCCCGAAGGCATTAAATCGGGTTAGTTTTGGCAGTTGACTGCAAGACTGTGCCGATGCGGGACTGTTGTGTCGTCCGAATGTAAATCCCGCCGACAGTTTTCCGGAAAAATCCCGCCCCGTTCTCAATCGACCTGCGAATCGAAAAGGCCGCCCTGCGGACCCTGTGGGTTTTGCGGGGGCGACATTCCCAGATGCGTCCAGCCGCGATCGTTCAGGCAACGCCCGCGTGCCGTGCGCGCGATGAGGCCCAACTGGATAAGGTAGGGCTCGATCACTTCCTCGATCGTGTCGCGCGGTTCGGACAGCCCCGCCGCCAGCGTCTCGACGCCGACCGGACCGCCCTTGTAGATATCCGCGATCATTCGGAGATATCGCCGGTCCTGCGCGTCGAGCCCGATCGAATCGACTTCGAGCCGCGTCAGCGCATCGTCGGCGATCTCAAGCGTGATCACGTCCGACCCGGCGACATGCGCGAAATCGCGCACGCGGCGCATCAGCCGTCCCGCCACGCGCGGCGTACCGCGCGCGCGCCGGGCGATCTCGGTCGCCCCGCCCTTGTCCATGCCGATCCCGAGCAGGCCGGCCCCGCGCGTGACGACTTTCTCCAGTTCCTCGACCGTATAGAACTGCAAGCGCACCGGGATGCCGAAACGGTCGCGCAGCGGGGTCTGGAGCAGGCCCTGCCGCGTCGTCGCGCCGACCAGCGTGAACGGCGGCAGATCGATCCGCACCGAGCGCGCCGACGGCCCCTCGCCAATGATAAGATCGAGCGCGCGGTCCTCCATCGCCGGGTAGAGCACTTCCTCGACCACGGGATTGAGGCGGTGGATCTCGTCGATGAACAGCACGTCGCCATGTTCGAGATTGGTCAGCAGAGCGGCAAGATCGCCCGCCTTGGCGATCACCGGGCCGCTGGTGGCGCGGAACCCCACGCCCAATTCGCGTGCGACGATCTGCGCCAGCGTCGTCTTGCCGAGCCCGGGCGGGCCGAAGAACAACGTATGGTCCATCGCCTCGCGCCGCGACTTGGCGCTTTCGATGAAGACGCGAAGATTGTCCTTCGCCGCCGCCTGACCGACGAATTCGGCAAGCGTCTTCGGCCTGAGCGCCGCGTCGGCGTCCTCGGGCTGGCGGGCGGAGGTGAGTATGGGGTTATCGGTCATGAACTCGGCGCCTGCCGCGAAATGGACCCTGAAACAAGTTCAGGATGACGGGGGACACGTATTTGGGCGGTGTGAGTGCCCGTCACCCCGCAGCCCTCTTCAGCGCGACCCGCACGAGGTCGTTCAGGCCCGCCTCCTCGCCCAGTTCCTCCACCGCCTTGCCGACGGCCATGCTGGCGATCGCAGGCTTGAAGCCAAGGTTCTGAAGCGCCGAGACCGCATCCGCGCTGGAATTGCCCGCAGGCGCCGCCACGGCCGAGAGTCCGGGCATGCCCGGCACCGTGGGCATCCCGCCCGCCTTGTCCTTCAACTCGTTGACGATGCGGCTGGCCAGCTTCGGCCCCACACCATTGGCGCGCGCGACCATGGCGGAATCCCCGCCCGCGCAGGCACGCTGCAATTCTTCGGTCGTCAGCGCCGACAGGATCGCCAGCGCCACTTTGGAGCCGACGCCCTGCACCGCCGTCAGCAGACGGAACCAGTTGCGCTCGGCCCCGCTGGTGAAGCCGATCAGGCGCTGGTCGGTCTCGGAAACCTGCATCTCGGTGTGGACGACAACCTTGTCCCCCCGGATGCCGAGATGGTCGAGCGTGCGCGCCGAACAATGGACGAGATAACCGACGCCGTTGACGTCGATGATCGCCCAGTCGGGGCCGGTGTCGTCGAGCAGACCTGTAAGCTTGGCGATCATGGTTTGTTCCTATGGCAGGAACGGAATCGCGAGGCTAGCCCCAATCCTCGACGGTCAGCCTCAATCGTTGGCCTGCCGGTCCTCGGGCACGTCGTCCCACGGACGATAATAGAGCGCCGCGCAGTCCGCCGCGAGCACGCCGGCGGTCAGGGTGAGATCGTCCTTCCAGGCGTCCGCAACGAAATCGAAGGTCGAAAGGTGCCGCGCCTCGAAATACATCGGGTGCACGTCCGCGCGGCCGGCGCCGTAGACGATGCGGCTCACGCCTGCCCAGACCGCCGCCATCGTGCACATGCCGCAAGGCTGGAGCGTGGAGTAGAGCGTCGCGCCTTCCATCCGCATCCGGCCGAGCGCCTTGCCTGCCGCGCGGAAGGCCTCGATCTCGGCATGGGCGGTGGCGTCGCAGCATTCGGCGGTACGGTTCACACCCGAGGCGACCAGCTTGCCGTCCAGCACCACCAGCGCGGCGATCGGCGTATTGGCGGGGTCGGTGCCCTTGCGGTCCATGGCGAGGGTCAGCGCCTCGCGCATCCAGTTGGCGTCGGTCCGGGTCTTGTCAATCTTGTCCATCATGGGGCAACGGCGCTGCCCGGAGCCGGTTCCGTTACCGGTGGCTGCCGAGCATGTTGGCGTGGGTGATGGCGACGGCCAGCGCGTCCGAGGCGTCCTCGCCCGCCAGCTTCACGCCGGGCAGCAGCACTTTGAGCATATGCTGGATCTGCTTCTTGTCGGCGCCGCCGGTGCCGACCAGCGCCTTCTTGATGACCTTGGTGGAATATTCCGCCACCGGCATCCCCGCCCGCGCGAGGCTGAGCATGGCAACGCCGCGCGCCTGCCCCAGCTTCAGCGTCGACTGCGGGTTCACGTTGACGAAGACTTCCTCCACCGCGCCCGAATCGGGGCGGTGATGGAGGATCACGTCGGTCAGCGCAGCGTCGAGTTCGACCAGCCGTTCGGCCATCGACAGCTTGGTGTCGGTACGGATCTGCCCATTGCCCACGTGGCTGAGGCGGCTGCCGCTCTTGGCCACAATGCCCCAGCCGGTGCAGGTGAGGCCCGGATCGAGGCCGATGATAATCATGATGTCAGACCTTGAGGCCGAGGCGCGGGCCGAAATGCACCATCAGCAGATAGAGCGCGACCGTCAGCGCGCAGCCGGCCAGCAGCGCCAGCCAGAACCCTACGCCATGCCGCAGAAGAGCCGGGATCAGCAGGAACATCGGCAGCGAGGGCAGAACGTACCAGAAGGTCGCCCCGGCATGGACCGCCATGTTCTCGGCATCGGGCCGGGCATGCCACAGCAGGATCATGCCCAGCACCGAAACCAGAGGAAGCGAGGCGACAAGCGCGCCCATCGCGGGCAAGCGCTTGCCGATCTCGGCGATCGCCACGATCATCGCGCCGGATATCAGCGCACGGGCGATCAGGGCCAGCACTTCAGGCCAGGCCCTTAGGCCAACTTGGCCATGACCTCGTCGGAGATCTCGTAGTTGCCCCAGACGGTCTGGACGTCGTCGTCGTCTTCCAGCGTATCGACCAGCTTCATCAGCGTGCCGGCCGAATCGGCATCGACATCGACGCTGAGGTTGGGCTTCCACGCCAGCTTCACGCCCTCGGCTTCGCCAAGGACCTTTTCCAGCTCGCGTGCAACTTCGTGCAGCGAATCGATCGAGACCCAGATCTGGTGGCTGCCCGGGTTCTCGTCGCCATCGCCCATGTCGCTCTCGACATCGTCGGCGCCGGCTTCGATGGCGGCTTCGAGAACCTTGTCCTCGTCACCCACGCTGGCGGGGTACTCGATCAGGCCGAGACGCTCGAACCCGTGCGAAACCGCGCCCGAGGCGCCAAGGTTGCCGCCGTTCTTGGCAAACGCGGTGCGCACGTTGGTGGCGGTACGGTTGCGGTTGTCGGTCAGAGCCTCGACGATGATGGCGACGCCGCCGGGGCCGTAGCCCTCGTAGCGCACTTCCTCGTAGTTCTCGCTGTCACCCTTGCTCGCCTTGTCGATGGCGCGCTGGATGTTGTCCTTGGGCATCGACTGCGCCTTGGCCGCGTTGACGGCGGCGCGCAGGCGCGGGTTCATGTCCGGATCGGGCATGCCCATCTTCGCGGCGACAGTGATTTCGCGGCTGAGCTTGCTGAACTGCGCCGAGCGCTTCTTGTCCTGCGCACCCTTGCGATGCATGATGTTCTTGAATTTGGAATGGCCTGCCATGGGTCCGCTCTTGCTTCGCTCGTTTGCCTGCCCACGGATCGTTCCGCGAGGCCCGGTGAATGAGGTCCGGTGAATGATGTGTCGGGCGCCTTACAACAGCCCGGCACCCAAGGGCAACCGCCCGTTCCGGCAAGTCAGCCCGCACGGGAGCCTGCACGATAGGATGTGCGGCATCGCACAACGAATTGGCAAGGAAGCCCGGAGTAACAGTCCATCACATGGCCACCCGGATCGACATCCCCGCCCCGTCCCGCATGCCCGGCGTGCTGCGCGAACTTCCGACATTCCTGAAGCGACCGGCGCTGCTGACGCCGATCGGCCTGCGCTCTCGCGAGGGGTGGACGGCGCTCGGCACGATGGAGATTCTCCACATCGCCGGGCTCTTTCTGGTGGTGCTGCCGCTGTTGAGCCTGTGGCAGCAGGCGATGCACCTGCCCTCGCCCGATGCTTTCGACAAACTGCCTTCGGGCTGGCTGCTGCCCTTTGCCGTCGCCGTCGCGCCAATGGTGGAAGAATCAATCTTCCGGGGCTGGCAGACCGGACGGCCCCGCGCGCTGTGGCTGCTGGCCTGCGCGGTGCTCTTCGCGATTCTGGCGGTCTATGCGAAAGCCGTGGGCCCGGTGGCGCTGATAGCCCTGCTGCTGGTGCTGGCGGTGGCCGCGCTGGGAGGGTGGATTCGCCTGCGCAAGCGGCGCGAACCTCCGGCGGGCTATATTGCCGCCTATCCGGCGATATTCTGGATCGTGGCGCTGCTGTTCGCGGGCGTCCACCTGATGAACTACCCCAGCGTCTCTATGCTGTCGCTGCCGATGGTGCTGCCGCAACTCTGGGCGGCGCTGATGCTGGGCTTCACGCGCCAGCGTATCGGCCTGCCCGCCGCGATGCTCCAGCACGCCGGCGCCAATGCGGCGACCTTGGTGCTGGTGCATTTCGGCGTTTGATTTTGCGGCACCGGCCCTCTCCCCCACCCGATCTCCCCTACCGGGGTAGAATTTTGGGAGGTCGGGTGGGGGAGAGGGCCGGTGCCGCTTCCGGGCCTAGGCCCGGACAAGATCAGTCGATGCCGAGCGCGGCCTTGTAGGTATCGAGGATCATGTCCATTTCGCGGCGATCGTCGGGCTTCATCTTACGGATGCGGACGATCTGGCGCATGATCTTGACGTCATAGCCCACGGCCTTGGCTTCGTTGTAGACGTCGCGAATGTCGTCGCCGATGCCCTTCTTTTCTTCTTCGAGGCGCTCGATACGCTCGATGAGGAGGCGCAGGCGATCGTCGGTGGTTTCGGCCATCGGGTAAAACTCCGGAAAATATCGTGATGAATCTGGGTAGGCGGGCGCTGATAGCGGCTGCGTGAGATTTGGGCAAAGCGGGAGGCTGTGGAAATCCTGTGCGTAGTGCGGGATAAGTCCTCGGCCCATCTCCCGCCGCTCCTCGCCGTTGCCTTCCCGGCCCGGCTCGCCTATCTGGCCGGGACGGCGACCACGTTCCCGTTTCGCGCGTCCTTGCGGTTGCGCGAACTCTCAAGACCGGGACGGCCCGGCAACCTGTTCATTTGAATGGCCCTCCGTCCGGATGGCCGTCCGCTGGAATTGAAGGTTGCCCCGAATGCCCGGAACCCTGCCCTGGATCGTCCTCGTCATCGCCGGTCTGTTCGAAGTCGTCTGGGCTTCGGCGATGAAGCAGTCCGAGGGATTCAGCCGCCTCTGGCCCAGCGTGATCACGATCACCTCGATGTTCGCCAGCTTCGGCCTGCTGGCATGGGCAATGCGCACGCTGCCGCTCGGCACGGCCTACATGGTCTGGACCGGGATCGGCGCGCTGGGGGCCTTCGTGGTGGGAATCGCGGTGCTCGGAGAGGCGGCCAGCCCGCTGCGGCTTGCCGCCGCCGGGCTGATCCTGATCGGGCTGGTGCTGATGAAGCTCGCCAGTTCCTGACGCCGCCTGCTCCGATGTTGTCGGACTAGTCTCTACACCGTTTTCAATGCGATCCGCCGTTCTTCTTCAGGCTCTCTTCCATCCGCGCGAGCTGCTCGGGCGTCGCTTCGGACTGATAGGCGGCTTTCCATTCGCCGAACGGCATGCCGTGGATCACTTCGCGCGCCTCCGCCTTGTCGCCCGGGAAGCCGGCGTCGCGGATCCAGTCGGCCAGGCAATTGCGGCAGAATCCAGCCAATCCCATCAGATCGATGTTCTCGGCATCGTGGCGCGTCTGCAAGTGCCTGACCAGGCGGCGGAAGGCCGCTGCCGCCACTGCGTCATCAAGATCGTCTATAGAGTTGTTTTCGTGCATGGCGCGTCGCTTGGTCCTTGGTTTGTCAGACAGGCTTTGCCATAGGTCGCACCAATACAGGAAGAGGCACACTGACCTTGGCAACCACTCCCCCGTTTCGCCGTTCGCCCCATCATCGCGGCATCAAGCGCCAGCGCAAGGTCAAGATCCTTGCCACGCTGGGCCCCGCCAGCCGCGACAAGGAGACCATCGCCAAGCTGCTCAAGGCCGGTGCCGACGCGTTCCGCGTCAACATGAGCCATGGCGACCATGACACCCACCGCGAGACGATCGCCAATATCCGCTGGGTCGAGAAGGACCTGATGCGGCCGGTGGCGATCCTGTGCGACCTGCAAGGCCCCAAGCTGCGCGTCGGCACGTTCGCGGAAGGCAAAGTGTTCCTGCGCCACGGCGCGCACTTCACGCTGGACCGCGATCCCACGCCGGGTGACGAAAACCGCGTCTGCCTGCCGCATCCCGAACTCTTCGGCATTCTCGAAAAGGGCCAGCGCCTGCTGATCGACGATGGCAAGCTGCGCCTTGTCGTCATCAAGCCCGAAGCCGATTCGATCCTCTGCACCGCCGAAGTCGGCGGCATGATTTCGGACCGCAAGGGCGTGAACGTGCCCGATACCATCGTGCCGGTGCCCGCGCTGACCGACAAGGATCGCCGCGACCTTTCCTTCGCGGTGGAACAGGGCGCCGACTGGATCGGCCTCTCCTTCGTCCAGCGTCCCGAGGACGTGGCCGAAGCGCGCCGCCTGATCGGCGGCCACTGCGCGCTGATGTCGAAGATCGAAAAGCCCGCCGCGGTCCAGTCCATCGACGGCATCATCGAACTGTCGGACGGCATCATGGTCGCCCGCGGCGATCTCGGCGTGGAACTGCTGCCTGAGGAAGTGCCGCCGATCCAGAAGCACATCATCGCCAAGACCCGCGCGGTCGGCAAGCCGGTGGTGGTGGCCACGCAGATGCTGGAATCGATGATTACCAGCCCCTCGCCCACGCGCGCCGAAGTGTCCGACGTGGCCAATGCGGTCTACGACGGCGCCGATACGGTCATGCTCTCTGCCGAAACGGCAGCGGGCCAGTGGCCGGTCGAGGCCGTGACGATCATGGACCGCATCGCGGTGACCGTGGAAGCCGATTCCACCTATCGCGAACGCATCCACCTCGCCCAGACTCCGCCCGACGCGACCACGGCGGACGCGCTTTCGGCCTCCTGCGCAACGATTGCCGATACCCTGCCGATCGAGGGCATCATCGTCTTCACCGGTTCGGGCGGTTCCGCCCGCCGCGTGGCGCGCGAGCGTCCGGCCGCGCCGATGCTGGTGCTGACGCCTTCGCCGAAGACCGCGCGCCGGCTTGCCCTGCTGTGGGGCGCGCATGCCGTCACCACCAAGGACATCGGCAGCTTCGAGGAGATGATCGCCAAGGGCAAGCGCATGGCGCTGCGCCACGGCTTCGGCGCCGCCGGCACCCGCCTTGTCGCGCTGGCCGGCGTGCCGTTTGGCGTGCCCGGCTCCACCAACCTGCTCCATGTCGTCACCCTGACCGGCAACGAGCTGGACACGCCCAACTAAGGAACCCCGATGGCGCTTCACACCCTCTGGATCTACGCGGTCGCGGTCTTCCTGCTGAGCGCGACGCCGGGCCCGAACATGCTCCACGTGCTTTCGCGCAGCGTGGAACTGGGCGTGAAGCGCACCATCGCAACAATGGCGGGCTGCCTGCTGGGTCTCGTTACCCTGCTGACAGCCTCCGCCGTCGGCCTTGGCGCGCTGCTTCATGCGCTGCCGGGGACATTCACGGCTTTGCGCCTTGTCGGCGCCGGTTATCTGCTGTTCCTTGCCGTCAAGGCATGGCGCGCGCCGGTTTCCGAGGATGACGGTGTTGCCCAGACCGTCCGGCCGGAGGTTTCATGGCTGGCGCTGCTGCGGGGTGGCTATGCGATCTCGATCAGCAATCCCAAGGCGATCGTCTTCGCGGCGGCCTTCCTGCCGCAGTTCATCGACCCGGCCCGCCCGCAGGCGCCGCAGTTCGCCATTCTGGTGGCCGTCTTCGCGGTGATCGAGGCGTTCTGGTACTCTGTTTACGCGTTCAGCGGCCGTGCGCTGTCCCACCACCTCGGCCGCGCTGGCGTGAAGCGTGCTTTCAACCGGCTGACCGGTGGGTTGTTCGCGGGCTTCGGGCTGTCGCTGCTGGCGTTTCGGATGGCTTGACGGGAGCTGTCCTCCCCGGGACGGGGAGGTGGCAGTCCGCTGAACTGACGGAGGGGATTCTCGTCCTCGCGCAATGTCAGTGTAAACCGCGAGTCCCCTCCACCACCCTGCGGGTGGTCCCCCTCCCCGTGCCGAGGAGGACTTAGGTTATCCCCGCGCCCCAAATAGCGCACTGCCCACACGCACATGCGTCGCGCCGAGCATGATCGCGGTCTCGAAGTCCTCGCTCATCCCCATCGACAGGCCGGAGACGCCATTATCCCGACCGATCTTGGCGAGCAGCGCGAAGAACGGCGCCGCCTCGATCCCGGCTGGCGGCACGCACATCAGACCGGCAACCGGGATCTGCGCCTCGCGCGCCAAAGCCAGCAGTGCGGGCACTTCGGCAATCGGGCAGCCGCCCTTCTGCTCTTCCGCGCCGATATTCACCTGCACGAAGCAGGGAACCCGCCGCCCGGCCTTGTCCATCGCCTTGCCCAGCGCCGAGACCAGCGAAGGCCGGTCGAGCGAGTGAATGCAATCGAACAGCGCCACCGCGTCATCCGCCTTGTTCGACTGAAGCTGGCCGACAAGGTGAAGCGCAATATCGGGATGCGCCTCGCGCAGTTCCGGCCACTTGGCCTCGGCTTCCTGCACGCGGTTCTCGCCGAACACGCGCTGGCCCTCGGCGATGAGCGGCAGAATGTCTTCGGCCGGATGGGTCTTGGAAATGGCGACGAGTTCGATGGCCTCAGGCTTGCGGCCGGCGATGCCGGCGGCATGAGCGATCTGGGCGCGAACGGCCTGAAGAGGAGAAGCTGGCTGATCCATGGCGCGCTGCTATAGCGTCCCCGTGCCGAACCGCCAGCCACCACATCCAGACTTTTGGCCCGACATCTGGCTCATCAGCGACGTACGGAACGACGCGGCGCTGAAAAAAGCGCTCGCGCGGCTGCCGCGCGGATCGGGGCTGGTGTTCCGGCACTATCACCTGCCGCCCGCCGAACGCCGTGCCCGTTTCGAGGCGCTTCGGCGCACGGCGCGCCGCTTCGGCCATTGGATCGTGCTGTCAGGCACGCCCCGCGAGGCCCGGCGGTGGGGCGCGGACGGCGCTTACGGCGCCCCGGAGCGGCTGGCGAGCGGCCCCGCGACGCTGCGGCTCGTCACGGTCCATTCGCTGCACGAACTCGCCAAAGCCCACCGCGCGCGGGCGGACATCGTGCTGATTTCACCGGTTTTCGCCACCCGCTCGCACCCCGGCGCAGCGACCCTCGGGCCCACGCGATTCCACTTGCTCGCCGCCCATGCGCGGGTACCAGTCATCGCGCTTGGCGGTATGACGTCACGCCGTGCCCGCACCCTGCCCACCCGCAAGTGGGCCGCCATCGCCGCGTTCGGCTAAGCGCCTTCACACCCCGCCCGGGCGCGCAAAAGCAAACACCCACAGGCTTGTTCACGGTCCATTCTTGACGGCGAGTCCCCCGCCGACGCAATATTGCGGGCCGAAATCAAGGGAAATTCCAATGGCGACACGGCCCATCGCACCCGGACGGCGAATCGCCAAACCGGACTGGCGCGCAGTGCTCAAGCGGTCTCTGCGCCGTGCGACCGAACTGGGCGGCGCACTGCTGCTCTTTGCGGCGATGGTGTTCCTTGCCGTGGCGCTGCTGAGCTACCACCAGACCGATCCCTCCGCCTCCACCGCCGCCGGCGGCCCGGCAGAGAACTGGGCGGGCCCGGCGGGCGCCTGGGTGGCGGAGCGCGTGCTGCTGCTGTTCGGCCCGGTTTCGGCGCTGTTCGTGCCGCTGCTCTACGTCTTCGCGCGCAAGCTCTGGCTGCTGGTGGAAGAGGAAGACAGCGAGGTCGAGCATTCGAACCAGCGCTGGTGGCGCCCGGTCTTCGTGCTGGCGCTGGCCATGATGCTGATCGCCACGGTGCTGAGCCTCGCGTTCCCGCAAGCCGGGGCGACCTCGTCGGTGCTGGGCCTGACCTTCGTCCAGCCGGGCGGCACTCTGCCCGCATCGATGGGCGGGATTTCCGGCCTGTTAGGGGCCTGGGCAATCACCTCGCTGGCCGCGCTGCTGCCGGGCATGTTCGCCGGATGGCTGACTTTCGCGATCGCCGTGGTCTGCCTTGGCGCGGGGCTGATGCTGGCGGGCAGCGTCTTCGCGTGGGACTGGGGCCGCCTGCTCACCCTGCCCGGCCGCATCGGCCGCCTGCCCGCGCGGGACGAGGCATCGCCGCGCACGGCTGAAACGGAAAAGGTCCGCGAGAAGTCACGCGAAAAGGCCCCGAAAGCGCAGTCCGCCCCGTTCATGGACGATGATTTCGACGATGAGCCGGCCGCGGCAGGCGCCCGCGAACCGGCCGCCAAGCCGCGCAAGGCGCCCGAGATCAGCGATCCCAAGGCCCCCGCCTCGCCCGCGCAGCTCAATATCGGCAATCGCCAGAAGGACATGTTCGACAAGTTCGCGCTGCCCGGCCTTGAACTGCTCAACGATCCACTGCCGAACTCGCAGCCCAAGATCGACAAGCTCAGCCTCGAACGCAACGCGCGCCTGCTGGAAACCGTGCTCGACGACTTCAATGTGAAGGGCGAGATTACCGCGGTGCGCACCGGCCCGGTCGTCACCATGTACGAACTGGAACCCGCGCCCGGCATCAAGGCCAGCCGCGTGATCGGCCTGGCCGACGATATCGCCCGCAACATGTCCGCGATCTCGGCCCGCGTCTCCTCGATCCCCGGCCGCACGGTCATGGGCATCGAATTGCCGAACGCGGACCGCCAGATGGTCTCGTTCAAGGAAATGGTCGCCTCCGAGGCCTTCGCCAACCACAAGGGCATGCTGCCGATCATCCTCGGCAAGGACATCGCCGGCGAGCCGGTGGTGGCGGACCTTGCGACGATGCCACACTTGCTGGTCGCCGGTACCACCGGCTCCGGTAAGTCGGTCGGCCTCAACACCATCCTGCTCTCGCTGCTCTACCGCCTGACGCCGGCGCAGTGCCGCCTGATTCTGGTCGATCCCAAGGTGCTGGAACTCAAGAGCTACGACGATATTCCGCACTTGCTCTCGCCAGTGGTGACCGAGCCGCCCAAGGCCGTGCGCGCGCTCAAGTGGGCGGTGGAGGAAATGGAGCGCCGCTATCGCCAGATGAGCGAGATCAGCGTCCGCAACCTCGCCAGCTTCAACGAGAAGGTCCGCGCCGCCGCCGCCAAGGGCAAGCCGCTCGGACGCCGCATCCAGATCGGTTTCGACCCCGAAACGGGCGAGGAACTCTACGAGGATCGCCAGCTCGATTACGAGACGCTGCCGCAGATCGTCCTCATCGTCGACGAATTGGCCGACCTTATGGTCACCGTCGGCAAGGAAATCGAAGTGCTGATCCAGCGCCTCTCGCAAAAGAGCCGCGCGGCGGGCATCCACCTGATCATGGCGACGCAGCGCCCCTCGGTCGACGTCATCACCGGCGTCATCAAGGCTAACCTGCCGACGCGCGTGTCCTTCGCCGTCACCAGCCGCATCGACAGCCGCACCATCCTGGGCGAACAGGGCGCCGAGCAGCTGCTGGGCAAGGGCGACATGCTCTACAAGCCCAGCTCCGACCCGGTGAAGCGCGTCCACGGCCCGTTCGTGTCGGACGAGGAAGTCGAACACGTCGCCGATCACTGGCGTGCGCAGGGCAAGCCCGACTACGTCGATGCCGTCACCAACGAGCCGGAGGAAGGCTCGTTCGGCTTCGATGACCTCGACGCCACTGCCTCCGACGCGCCGGAAGAGCGCAAGTACCGTCAGGTGTGCCAATTGGTGTTCGAGAACCAGAAAGTCTCAGTCTCGTGGCTCCAGCGCCAAATGGGCGTGGGCTACAACACCGCCGCCAAGTGGGTGGAGCGCATGGAGCAGGACGGCTACGTCGGCCCGGCGAACCATGTCGGGCGGCGCGATATCTATCGAGATGAGAACGGCAGCCCGCTTTAACGCAGGCGGTGGCGGGAGCGTTCAGGCGTTCACGCGCTCGGGCTTTCGGCCCTGCATCGCCGCTTCCACCAAAGCACCCCGTCGCCCCCGCGAAGGCGGGGGCCCCGCTTCTTCTTTTTTTCAGCACGCGGAGGCGCAGAGGGAACGGCGGATCACCGCACGGTCTCTCTGCGCCTCCGCGTCTCTGCGTGAACTCAAGAAAGCGGGGGCCCCGCCTTCGCGGGGGCGACGGGATTCTTAATCCGTTGGGAGTGCCCGTCGGACCGAAGTTTGAATGGGCGGCGAAGGAGTATCCACGCTAGCCGGGACACCCCTCCGTCAGTCCTGCGGACTGCCACCTCCCCTTGCAGGAGAGGAAGCCCCAGCCCCCTTACTGCGCGTTGGGATCCTTCACGACGAACGGATCGGCCTTGCTGGGC
Source organism: Novosphingobium sp. BL-S-33 (assembly GCF_056857025.1). NCBI lineage: Bacteria > Pseudomonadati > Pseudomonadota > Alphaproteobacteria > Sphingomonadales > Sphingomonadaceae > Novosphingobium > Novosphingobium sp. BL-S-33. The sequence goes on from NZ_CM166474.1 coordinate 649,837, forward strand.
TTCGTCGGCAGCGGCGGACGGGGCAGTTCGGTGTCCGAATTCGCCGCCTGCCAGAGCATGCCCGCCATGATCGTCGCCGCCTGACGGATATCGTCCGCCTTCATATGGTCGACCGTGTCGATGCTCGAATGGTGGACGCGGCTGCCGTAGTCGAGCGGATCCTGAAGGAACTGGTACGCGGGCAGCCCGATCGCCTGCATGTACTGGTGATCGGTGCCCCCGGTCCGCCCGGCGACGACGCTGTCTGCGCCCATCGAGGCGAAGGGCTTCAGCCACTTCTGGAGCGTCGGGATCGCGGCGATATTGCCCTCGCCATAGATGCCGCGGATCTTGCCCGAGCCGTTGTCGAGGTTGAAATAGGCCTTCATTTCCGAATAACCGGGCTTGGTCGCGATCGGCCAGGCGGTGGTCCAGCGCTGCATGCGCTCCAGACCCAAGACGTTGGGATCGAGCCCGCGCGTCGCCATGTGCTGTTCGATATAGGCGATCGAGCCGAGCAGGCCCTGCTCCTCGCCCGTCCACAGCGCGAAGCGGATCGTGCGGCGGGGCTTGGGCATCTTGGCGAGAATGCGCGCCGCCTCCATCACCACGACAGTACCCGCGCCGTTGTCGCTGGCGCCGTCGCCGGCGATCCAGCTATCGAAGTGGCCGCCCGCCATGACGTAGCCCGCCTTGGGATCGCGGCCGGGAATGTCGGCGATCACGTTGGCATCGTCGAGGTTGCTGCGGTCGAACCGCGCGGCGATCGCCATTTCCATCGTGGGTGCCTTGCCAGTGACTTCGAGTCGGACAAGACGGCGGTAATCCTCGGCAGCAAGCTCCATGAAGGGCAGCGCCAGCCCGTGATCGGGCGCGAGGTTATAGCCTTCGCCGTGGACCAGCCCGCCGTCGCGCACGCTCATGCGCACCATGCCCACCGCGCCTTCGGACTTGAGGAACTCGGACAGTTCGCCCGCGAACATCACCCGCTTGATGAAGCGAGCGTCATCCTCGTCCTCGCCCGTCGGCAGGTCGAAGTGGTCGTTCTTGGCGATATCGCCGGCCTCAAGGCGGCGGAACGCGGGCTTGTCGGGCTCGCTGCCGGTTCCGGGCAGGCTGACCATGACGATCTTGCCCGCCAGCTTGCCGCGCCATGCGTCGAAGTTCTCCTTGCGCGTCATCGGCGCAAGGATCACCGGCGCGCGCAGCGTGCCCGTGGTCGCGGGAGACCACGCCACGGGGATCGCGCGCATCACCAGAGGACGCGGCGAAACCATCGCTGCCGACCACGAATCGAGGTTCCAGCCCATGCCGAAGCGGTAAGGCTCCTTGTGGACGTTGGAGAGGCCATAGGCGGCGAACTTGGCCACGGCCCAGTCCCGCGCGCGCTCGATGTTCTCCGAATGGGTGAGGCGCGGGCCGATGCCGTCCATCAGTTCGGAGGCACTCGCCATCGCCTGACTGTGGCTCAGCCCCTCGTCGATGACCTTGTCGATCTGTGCCGAGGCCTGAGCCTCGCCGGACTGCGCGTCCGCCATGGACAGCGGTGCCGTCACCAGAGCCATGGCGGCCCCGGCCAGTAGAAGTGCTCGCATCGGATATGCCCCTTTGAATGCGCCCGACCGCTCGATGGCCCTTCGTTCGGCCCGGCAGTCTTGATTCCCGACGAAAAGCGGGATTGCCGTGCAAGGTCAAGCAAGGACATACGAGCGGCGACGGCCGCGAAGCCAGCCTTGGTATTTGCGGCGGAAACCCCTAACCTGCGGCGGGGCCGGATCACGCCGTGCCCCCCATTGCCGATATTGCCGATAGAGCGTGCCTGCCCCCGAAAGGACCCGATGCAAGATCATTCCCAGGCATTCCTGCTGCGCGACGGCTTTCTGCTGCTCGGCACTGCGCTTGCCTTCGTCCTGCTGTTCCGCCGCCTCGGCCTGGGTGCCACGCTGGGTTACCTGCTGGCGGGCGCTGTCCTTGGGCCTTTCATCCTCAATCTGGTCGGCGATCCCGAGAACAAGCTGGGCATCGCCGAACTGGGCATCACGTTCCTGCTGTTCATCGTCGGCCTCGAACTCGCGCCCCGGCGGCTCTGGCGGCTGCGGAACGAGATCTTCGGGCTCGGCCTGCTGCAAGTGGCGCTCTGCGGGCTGGCGATCTCGGCGGTGATCTATTTCTCCACCGGCTTCAGTGTCGCGGCCTCGCTGGCGCTGGGCCTGCCGCTGGGTCTGTCCTCCACCGCGCAGGTGCTGCCGCTGCTGCAAAGCCAGGGCCGCCTGCATACGCCCTTCGGTGAGCGGTCCTTCGCGATCCTGCTGTTCCAGGACCTCTCGATCATCCCGCTGATCACGATCACGGCGGCCATGAACCGCAACCCGAACCTGCCCGCGGGCACGCCGGGCTGGGAACTGGCACTCATCACGCTGGCGGCCATCGCCGGACTGATCGCCGCCGGACGCTTCGTGATCCGCCCGCTGTTCCGCCTGATCGGCAATTTGGGCGAGCGCGAGATGTTCGTCTTCGCGGCGCTGTTCACGGTTATCGCCTCGGCCGCGCTGATGCAGGCGCTGGGCCTCTCGACCGCGCTGGGCGCCTTCGTTGCCGGCGTCATGCTGGCCGATACGCCCTACCGCCACGAGCTGGAGGCCGATGTCGAGCCGTTCCGCACGCTGCTGCTGGGCCTGTTCTTCATGTCCGTGGGCATGATGCTGGACCTTTCCGCGATTGCCGAAAGGCCGCTGTTCGTCGCCACCATGGCTTTGGCGCTGATCGCGGTGAAGAGCGGGGTGATCTTCCTGATCGCTCTGGCCTTCCGGATGAACTGGCGCAGCGCGCTGGCACTCGGCCTCCTGCTCAGCCAGGGCGGCGAATTCGGCTTCGTGCTCTTCGCGCAGGCCAAGGATGCGTGGCTGATCGACCCCAGCGCCGCCAGCCTGTTCAGCGCGATCATCACGCTTTCGATGGTCACCACCCCGTTCCTGATGATGGCCACGGCGCGCATCCGCGAAATGCCCACCAGCAAGGAAACCCGCGAAGGCCCGCGCCTGGACGGCGCCAGCGCGCTCGTCGTCGGCTATGGCCGGTTCGGGCAGACCGTGGCGCAAGTGCTGATCGCCGCCGAGATCGCCGTCACTCTGATCGATACCGATATCGAGATGATCGACGTGGCCAGCGGCTTCGGTGCCAAAGTCTGGTTCGGTGACGGCACGCGTATCGACCTGCTGCGGCAGGCGGGCGCGGGCGAGGCGCAGATGCTGGTGTTCTGCATCGACGGCGACCAGCTTTCCGAAAGCTTCCTGCTGGGCGTGCACGAGGCCTTCCCCAATGCCCGCATCATGGCCCGCGTCTTCGACCGGCGCACGATGATCCGGCTGATGGATGCCCCGGTCACCTTCATGGTGCGCGAAGTGATGGAATCGGCCGTCTTGATGGCGCGCGAGGCTCTGGAAGACCTCGGCCTGTCGGGCGAGCAGATCGACAATGCCGAAAGCATGTACCGCGCCAGCGACAAGGAACGGCTGTCGATCCAGTACGAAACGGGCGATATCCGCGCGGCACGGGATCGGATCATCACGCAGGATCTGCGGGATGCGCATTGAGGCGATGCGCTAGGCAATTCCTCCCCTGCGTAAGGGGGAGGAACCAGCCTCAAGGCACTGCATACCCCTCGAACCGCTTGATCCGCCGCAGCGAAAAGCTCGTCCGCATCGACGAAACCCCCGGCAACCGCGCCAGACAATCGCGGTGGATCCGGTCGTAATGATCGAGATCCACCGCCGCCACGCGTAGCTGGTAATCCGCCGCGCCCGACATCAGGTGGCATTCGAGGATGTCGTCGAAATCGCCCACCGCGCGTTCGAAGCGTTCCATGGCTTCCCGGCTCTGGCTGGTCAGCGTGATCTCCACGAAGACTTCCACCGAGAGCCCCAGCCGCCGGGCATCGACCCGTGCCGCGTAGCCAAGGATCATCCCCTGCTCCTCCAGCACCCGGATCCGGCGGTGGCAGGCGGAGGACGAGAGATTCACCAGCACGGCCAGATCCGCGATCGAGCGGGAGGAGTCCGCCTGCAACGCTTCAAGGAGTGCGCGGTCTGCCCGGTCCATGGGAAAATCTCTTGTCGTTTGTTTCAAGAGAGGGAAATATTCCTGTTCTCGCTTGAAGCAAAGCCCAATTCGGTGAAACTTTGCAGCGAGGCGGGTGTATTTCGGTCGGCAGGAAAGTTTTGCGGAGTCGAAATCATGCGTGTCGGTACCGTCCGGGAAATCAAGAATCACGAATATCGCGTCGGCCTCACGCCGGAGAGCGTGTGCGAACTGGTCGCCCATGGCCACGAGGTCTGGGTCGAACAGGGCGCCGGCCTCGGTATCGGCGCCAGCGACGAGGCCTATGCCCGGCAGGGCGCGAAGCTCGTGGCCACGGCCCGCGAAGTCTTCGAAGGCTGCGAGATGATCGTGAAGGTCAAGGAGCCGCAGGCGGCCGAGCGCGCCATGCTGCGCGAAGGCCAGATCCTCTACACGTACCTGCACCTCGCGCCCGATCCGGAGCAGACGGCGGACCTCGTGAAATCCGGCGTCACCGCCATCGCCTATGAGACCGTGACCGGCCCCGGCGGCCAGTTGCCGCTGCTCAAGCCGATGAGCCAGGTGGCGGGCCGCATGTCGATCCAGGCGGGTGCGACCGCGCTGGAGAAGGCCCACGGCGGGCGCGGCGTGCTGCTGGGCGGCGTGCCGGGCGTGATGCCGGGCAAAGTCGCGGTGATCGGCGGCGGCGTGGTCGGCTTCAATGCCGCGCAGATGGCCGTCGGCCTCGGCGCCGACGTGACCATTCTCGACCGCAGCCCCGACGTGCTCGAACGTCTGGGCATCTACTTCGAAGCGCGCGCCAAGACGCGCTTCTCCAGCACCGCCAACCTGGCCGAGAGCGTGGCCGATGCGGATCTGGTGATCGGCGCGGTGCTGATCCCGGGCGCCGCCGCGCCCAAGCTGGTATCGCGCGCGATGCTCTCCACCATGAAGCCCGGCGCGGTGCTGGTGGACGTGGCCATCGATCAGGGCGGCTGCTTCGAAACCAGCCACCCCACCACCCATGCCGAGCCTACGTTCGTGGTGGACGGGATCGTTCACTACTGCGTCGCCAACATGCCTGGCGCGGTGGCGCGCACCAGCACTTACGCGCTGAACAACGTGACGCTGCCGCACGCGCTGGCGATCGCCAACCTTGGCTGGAAGGCCGCGCTCAAGGCCGATCCGCACCTTGCCGAGGGCCTGAACGTCCATGCCGGCAAAGTCACCTTCGAAGCCGTGGCCAGCGAACTCGGCTACGAATATGTGCCCACGGCAAGTCTGCTCGGGTAATTTTTGCCTACCTGTTAACCACATTTTGAGCGCCGTGCTCTACAGGGCGAATATGTTCTGGCGGGCACGGCACTTTCTCATCGGCTTGGCGGCGGCGATCTTCGCGCTGCTTGCGGTCGCTGCTCCAGCCGACGCGTCTCCTGCCGCCACTTTCGCCCCCGGCTCGGTCTGCACTACACTGGCCCCGGAATCCGCGTCCGGAGCCGCGCTGGCCCGCGATCCCGCGCGGTGGGACTGCCGGCGCAGCACCTGGCCGATAGACGGCAGCCAGGCCAGTTTCGTGCGGCTCGATATGGCGGGCAGCACTCCGGTCCCCGGCGAAGTGCTGATCACCCGCCTCACCCGATTCGCCGCCATGCAGCTGACCGTGATCGGCATCGACGGCAGCAGCGTCACGCGGGAGATCCGGCCCGAGGACCTCAGCTTCTCCTCCACCTCGTGGACAATGCGCATGCCGCTTCCCCGCCTTTCCGGCGCGAGCCACAAGCCGGTGGCCGCCTATGTCCTTGAAGTGACCGGCCCGCGCCACAAGGGCCTGCTCTCCGACGCGCGGATCATGCCGCCCCCCAGCGAGGCGGCGGTGAGCCGGGACGAACTGGTGCTGGCCGCGCTCTGCGGCCTGATGTTCATGCCGCTGGCGCTCAATTTCGCGATCTACCGCGTGCTGCGTCAGCCTTTCGCGCTGTGGCACGCGCTCGGCGTCTTCGCGATGCTGCTTCAGACGGCGGTCGCCAGCGGCATCGTCAACCGCTTCGCGTCGCTGTCGCTCAACCAGCTCTGCCTGCTGTCCTCGCTGAGCTGGAGCCTGATCATCATCGCCGGCGCCCGCTTCTTCGACAACCTGCTCGAACCCGGCATGCTGGGCAAGCGGCAGAAATTGCTGCTGACGGCGACGATCCCCTGGGTGCTGTTCTGGGCGGTCTACTACAATGTCGCCAGCGGCGTGCTGCTGTCCAGCGTCGCCACGGTCTACTACGCCTCGTTCCTGCCCTTCATCTTCCTGCTCGGCTGGACGATGGCGACGGCGGCCCTGCGCGGCAGCCGCACGGTCTGGTTCCAGATCGTCGGCTGGGCACCGCTGATGACGATGGGCGTGGTGCGCATCACCTCGATGCTGGGCGCGACCGATACGCCAATGGGGCTGATGGGCATCCAGCACTTCTCCATCGCGTTCGAAGTGCTCGTCACCACGCTGGGCGCGGCGGACCGCTTCATGGCGATCAAGGACCAGCGCGACCGCGCCATCACCCAGGCCCGCATCCTCGAAAGCCTGGCCGAGCGCGATCCGCTGACCGGGCTCTACAACCGTCGCGGGTTCGAGGAGCGCTATACCCGCCTCGTGCTCGACGGGTTCGATACCATGGCGGTGCTGGACCTCGACCATTTCAAGCAGATCAACGACACGCGCGGCCATGCCACCGGCGATACCGTGCTGCGCGCGGTGGCGGTGGCGCTGATGCCCGACGAGGATACCGTGGCGGTCCGTCTCGGCGGCGAGGAATTCCTGCTGCTGCTGCGCGGCCGCAACGGGGCCGAGCGGGCGGAGCGGCGGCGGCAGGCGATCCCGACCCGGATCGCTGCCGAAGTGCCGATGCTGGACCGGCCGGTCACCGCCAGCATGGGCATGGTCACCGCCGCGCCGCCGATGCGCTTCACCGACCTCTATCGCACTTGCGACCGCCTGCTTTACGAAGCCAAGGCGTCCGGACGGAACCGCACCGAGAGCACCACGTTCGCGGCGCCCCCTCCCCTCGCATCAGATCCCGAGGCGGCGCCCGACCCCACGGTCGTCAACCTGCACTGAAGCGCACGGCGACTTCCGGCGGAACGCGCATGATCCGCCCGGTTTGCCTGTCGATCATCGCCCAGGTCGTCTTCGCGGCGACGATCACCTTGCCGGCGGCGTTGCGGAACTCGACACGCCGGTCGAACCGCGCGCCGGTGGGGCCTTCGGGAATGAAAGTCTCCGCCGTCACGCTCTCGCCCTCGGCGATATTGCCGCGATAGTCGATCTCGTGCCGGGTCACGACCCAGACATAGCGCTCGACCTGCTCGGGCGTGGCATCGGCCTCCCAGTGGGCGACGGCGATGGCCTCCATCCACTGCACCCAGACCGCATTGTTGACGTGGCCCATGACATCGATGTCATGGGCCCGCGCCGTAAAGGTGGTCGAGAACCGGTCGCTCAAGGCGCCCTCAGCCTTCGATGCCAAGCTGCCAGAGGATGAAAGCGAATTCCTCCGCCGTTTCCTTCAGGCTTTCGAAGCGGCCGGACTTGCCGCCGTGGCCCGCACCCATGTTGGTCTTGAGGATCAGCTCGTTGCGGTCGGTCTTCAGCTCGCGCAGCTTCGCCACCCACTTGGCCGGTTCCCAATAAGTCACGCGCGGGTCGTTGAGGCCCGCCGTCACCATCAGCGGCGGATAGGCCTGCGCCTTGACCTGATCGTAAGGCGAATAGCTGAGGATCAGCTCGAAAGCGGCCTTGTCCTCGATCGGGTTGCCCCATTCCGGCCACTCGCCCGGAGTCAGCGGCAGGGTATCGTCGAGCATCGTGTTGAGCACGTCCACGAAGGGCACATGCGCCACCACCGCGCCGAACAGCTCGGGATCGGAATTGATCACCGCGCCCATCAGCTCGCCGCCCGCCGATCCGCCGGAGATCGAGATCTTGCCCGCCGCGGTAAAGCCGCGTTCGACAAGGCCCTTGGCCACGTCCACGAAGTCATTGAACGTATTGGTGCGCTTTTCGAGCTTGCCCGCCTTGTACCAGGCGCGGCCCATGTCGTCGCCGCCCCGGATATGCGCGATGGCATAAGCGAAGCCGCGGTCGACAAGGCTGAGCCGCGTGGTCGAGAAGCCCGGATCGATGGAGATGCCGTAAGCACCATAACCATAGAGATGCAGCGGCCCGGCCCCGACGCGATCACGGCGATAGACCACCGAAACCGGCACCGGCGTTCCATCGCGCGCGACGATCTCCAGCCGTTCGGTGGCATAGAGCGCGGCGTCGTAGCCCGAGGGGATTTCCTGCACCTTGAGCACGTCCAGCGTGCGCGCGGCCACGTCATAATCATAGACCGTCGAGGGGCTGACCATCGATTCGTAGGTCAGGCGCAGCGTCGTCACGTGCCATTCGGGATTGTTGGCGAGACCGGCCGAATAGCTCGCCTCGGGGAACGAGATCGGCTCCACGCGGGCGGGATCGTCGTAGTAACGCACCTCGATCCGGTCGAGCCCGGCCCCGGCCCCCACCGTCTTGCGGCCCTCGACCACGTAGAAGTCGCGGAACAGGTCGGTGCCGGTCAGGTAGAACGCGTCCGTGCCTTCGATCAGCGTGGTCCATTCGCCGGGATTGGCGAGCGGCGCGGTGGCAAGGCGGAAGTTCTCGTGCGTGTCGTTGGTGTGGATGTAGAGCACGCCCTCGCGCTCATCGACATCGTACTCCACGCCCTTCCGGCGCGGCTTGACGAGGATCTGTTCGCCCAGCGGATCGGCCGCCGAAACCATGCGGGTTTCACTGGTTTCGTGATCGCTGCTGCCGATCAGCAGCCACTTCTCGTTGGCCGAGAGCGAGGAGCCGACGCGGAAACCCTCGTCATCCTCGTGGTACAGCTCGACATCGCTTTCCAGCGGCTGGCCCAGCCAGTGCAGGCGGGCATTGTCGGTGCGCCACTGCTCGTTGGCGAGCGAGTAGACGAGGCCCTTGTCGTCCGCGACCCAGACGAGCGCGGACAGCGTGCCCGGAATCTCGTCCGCCAGCAGTTCGCCGGTGACAAGGTCCTTGATATGGACGGTGAAGCGCTCGGAGCCGTTGTCGTCCACAGAATAGGCCAGCAGCTTGCCATTGGCGCTGGTGGAGATGGCGCCCAGGTTGAAGTAGTCCTTGCCCTCGGCCAGCGCCACTTCGTCAAGGATCAGCTCGTCGGCGGAACCGTCATCCTTGGCGCCGACCGGGCGGCGCCACCACTTCTTGTACTCGGCGGCTTCCTCGAACTCGATCCAGTAGAGGTAATCGCCGTCCTTCTGCGGCACCGACTTGTCGGCCTCCTTGATCCGCGCGCGCATTTCCTTGAACAGCGCGTCGATCTTGGCCTGCTGGCCGGCCATGCGGCCTTCGAACCACTGGTTCTCGGCCTCAAGATGCGTGAGCACTTCCTTATCGGTGACTTCCGGATAGCCGGCATCGCGCAGCCATGCGTAATCGTCCTCGACGGTCACGCCGTGGCGGGTGAAGCTCTGCGGCTTCTTCGCCGCCTGTGGAGGACCCGCAAGGGTCTGGGTGGAATCTGCCATGGGCACGATCTAGGGCCTGCCTCGCGAAAGGGAAAGTGTCGCGCTTGTCGATAACGGAGCCTTGGCCGCCATCAACCACCCAGCCTCCCAAACCAAACCCGTCGCCCCCGCGAATGCAGGGGCCCCGCTTTTCTTGCCTGATTCACCCGGCTACCGGAAAAAGAACAAGCGGGGTCCCCGCCTTCGCGGGGACGACGAGGTGTTGAACGGGCCGTTTCGCCATGTTTCGGGCCTGCCTTCCGCCCACCTTCTGCGCAGCAATTGCCAGCCCCGATGCTTTCCCTTCCGCAGCACGGGCCCTATGTTGCCCCCATGACCCCCGCAAGCCGGATACCGAATCCATGTTGATGAATACCCATGAGGCGCGGCTCGATGCCCTGCGCCAGGAACTCAAGTCGCGCGGCCTCGATGGCTTCGTGATTCCGATCAGCGACGAGCACATGAGCGAATATGTCGGCGCCTATGCGCAGCGGCTCGCCTGGCTCACCGGCTTCGGCGGCTCCGCCGGGACCGCCGTGGTGCTGACCGATTCGCGGCTCTCTCCGGGAGCCGCGATGTTCGTGGACGGCCGCTACACGCTGCAAGTGCGCGAACAGGTCGACGGCAAGTTCTATGCCTATGAAAGCGTGCCGCAAACCAGCCCCGCGCGCTGGCTGGGCGAGCATGCGCCCAAGGGTGCGAAGATCGGCTACGACGCCTGGCTCCACGGCTCGAAGTGGGCCGAAGCCGCGCAGGCCGCGCTCGCCGCGAAGGGCGCCACGCTCGTTCCCGTGAACGGCAATCCGATCGACGCGGTGTGGCAGGACCAGCCGCTGCCCTCGCCCGCGCCCGCACTTGTCCATGACGACGGCCTTGCCGGCCGGTCGAGCAAGGCCAAGCGCGCCGAAGTGTCCGAATGGCTCACCGCGCGCGGGCTCGACGCCACGGTCGTCTCGGCGCTCGATTCGGTGGCATGGCTGCTCAACATTCGCGGCACCGACGTGGATCACACTCCGGTCGCGCTGTCCTACGTCGTCGCGCACGCAAACGGCACCGCCGATCTCTACATCGCCGACGAGAAGGTCACGCCCGAACTGCGCCGCCATCTCGGCAATGCGGTGACGGTGCTGCCGCGCGATGCCTTCATCGCCGGGCTGGAGAAGCTTTCCGGCAAGCGCGTCGCGGTGGATCCCGACAATGCCGTGGCCGCGATCTTCGAGACGCTGCGCAAGGCGGGCGCCACCGTGATCGAGGAACGCGATCCGACGATCCTGCCCAAGGCCGTGAAGAACGCGGTCGAGCAGCAGGGCCAGCGCGAGGCGCAGGCGATCGACGGCGTTGCCGTGACCCGCTTCCTCCACTGGCTCGCGGTCGAAGGGCCGAAGGGCGAGATCACCGAGATGAGCGCGGCTGCCAAGCTGCTCGAATTCCGTCAGCGCTGCGGCGACTTGCGCGATCTCTCGTTCGACACGATCTCCGCTGCGGGGCCGAACGGCGCCAGCCCGCACTACCGCGTCACCGACGAATCGAGCCTGACGCTGGAGCCGGAGAGCGTCTATCTCGTCGATTCGGGCGGCCAGTATCCCTGCGGCACCACCGACATCACGCGCACCGTATGGATCGGCACCGGCGAACCTCTCGCCGAAGTGAAGGACCGCTTCACCCGCGTGCTCAAGGGCAATATCGCCATCGACCGCGCGGTCTTCCCCAAGGGCACCAACGGCAGCCAGCTCGACGTGCTGGCGCGCCAGTTCCTGTGGTCGGTCGGGCTCGACTATGCCCATGGCACCGGCCACGGCGTCGGCAGCTTCCTCTCGGTCCACGAAGGCCCGCAGCGCATCGCCAAGGCGGCGGGCGGACAGGCCGGCACCGCGCAGGAACTGATCCCCGGCATGATCCTCAGCGACGAGCCGGGCTATTACAAGGCGGGCGAATACGGCATCCGCATCGAGAACCTGGTGCTGGTCGAAACGCGCGCATTCGCGGGCGCGGACGGCGAGTACTACGGCTTCGAGACGCTGACGCTCGCGCCGATCGAGCGCCGCCTTGTCGACACCGCGCTGCTTTCGCACGAGGAAACCGCGTGGTGGAACGCCTACCACGCCCGCGTGCGCGACGTCATCGCCCCGCAGCTTTCGGGCGCGGACGATGCCGATACCCTGGCATGGCTCGAAGAGCAGTGCGCCCCGCTCTGAGCTTGTAGCGGAGCTTTCGCGGCAGTAGCCTCCTTCCGGCAAGCGCATTGCCGGAAGGAGCGCGCCACATGACCGACGAGTCGCCACAAACCGGGGCCCTCAGCCTCGAAACTTATCCCGTCCACCTTGGCCTCGGTGCCCGTGCCGAGGCGCAACCTGCCTTCACCGGCATGGAATGGTACGCCGACTATGCGGCCCGCACCGAGGCCGACGGCGCTGAGGGACGGCTCGTCTCGATGTACGAATTCACCGAAAGCTGGACCTCGTGGGAAATGCATCCTGCGGGCGACGAGCTGGTGGTCTGCCTGACCGGGACGATCACGCTCCATCAGGAATTGGCGGACGGCGACAAGCGGACCGTCACGCTCGCCGCCGGGCAATATGCGATCAATCCGCCCGGAGCGTGGCACACCGCTGACATCTCCGCCCCTGCCAGCGCGCTGTTCGTGACGGCCGGGATGGGCACCGAGAACCGGCCGCGCTGAGAGTCTGTTTGAATCCGGCCGTGACCGGGTTTAGGGGAGTGGGCCGGTGCCGCGAAATTCGCCTGCAGCGAATTTCCAAACAAGCTCTGATACCTTGCGTCTGCATGAACCCGGTGCCAGACTTGTGACAATTAACGACAATAATCGGGCGGACCGGCACAACTGCGCGACAAGCGAGGCTTAAAAAACAAGGCTGAAAGCTGCGGGGCAGTTCTTCCCCTCCCTTCCCCCGCCCCGCGGCTTTCGCTGTATTTTCGCGCCGTATTCCTGACGCCATATTTTTGGCTGGAGCAGACGAGAACCGATATGACGAATCGCCTGACCAAGCTTGCCATCGGCCTCTCCGCCGCCGCGCTGACGATCAGCGGCGTGGCCGTTGCCCAGACGCCCCAGAGTGCCGGTCGCCCCGGACACGATTTCAAGGCCGACGCCAATGGCGACGGCACTGTCACCCGCGCCGAAGCGCAGGCCGCTGCCGAAGCGGCGTTCGCCCGGCTCGACGTCAACAAGGACGGCAAGATCGATCAGGCCGACCGCGACGCCCGCCGCGCGCAAATGCGCGAAGAGCAGTTCAAGCGCCTTGATACCAATGGTGACGGTTCGATCTCCAAGGCCGAATTCATGGCCGATCGGGGGCCCGGAAACGGTGGCCCCGGTAACTGGGGCCCGGGCAAGCGTGGCCCCGGCGATCACGGCGGGCGCGGACCCGGCGGCGATCGCGGCCCCGGCGGTTTCGGCGGCCGTGGTGACATGGCCGGCATGGCCGACGCCAACAAGGACGGCTCCGTGACAAAGGCCGAATTCGTGGCCGCCGCGATGAGCCGCTTCGACAAGATGGACACCAACAAGGACGGTCAGGTCACCCGCGAGGAACGGCAGGCCGCGCGCCAGCAGATGCGGGCCCAGCACCCAGACTGGCATCGTGGAGGCAACCGCCCCGCTCCTTCGGCCCCGGCTCCGGCCACCACGCCGGGCAATTGACCGGCTAAATCCGTGACTGGATGCAGATGAACGATACCGCGCCCGCCCGCCTGCTGCTCGTTGATGACGAGGCGGCGCTTCGTGAGCCCCTGGCCGAGTACCTCTCGCGCCAGGGGTTTGCCGTCAGTCAGGCCCGCAGCGCGGCGGAGGCCCGCAGCCTGCTCCGCGACGAAAAGCCCGATCTCGTCCTGCTCGACATCATGATGCCCGGCGAGGACGGCCTGTCACTCTGCCGCCACCTCGTGGAAGCGCAGGACGTGCCGGTGATCTTCCTCACCGCGCGCGGCGAGGCGACCGACCGCATCGTCGGCCTCGAAATCGGCGCCGACGACTACGTGGTGAAACCCTTCGAGCCGCGCGAACTGGTCGCCCGCATCCGCAGCGTGCTGCGCCGCGCCGCCCGCACCGCCGCGCCCGCGCCGGAGAACGAGGTCTTCGCCTTCGAAGGCTGGCAGCTCGATCCGCTCAAGCGCCGCCTGACCGATACCGAAGGCGCCGTGGTGGTGATCTCCTCGGTCGAATTCCGCCTGCTCATGGCCTTCCTCGAACACCCGCGCCAAGTGCTCAACCGCGACCGCCTGCTCGACATGGTGCAGGGCCGCGAGGCGCATCTGTTCGACCGCGCGGTGGACAATCAGGTCAGCCGCCTGCGCCGCAAGATCGAGGTAGATTCGCGCAATCCGCAGCTGATCCAGACGGTCTGGGGTGGCGGCTACATGCTGGCCGCCGATGTCCGCCGCATGGCCGTGCCGGCGGATTGAGCCTGAACCGATGACCGCTTTTTCCCTTTTCGTCCGGAAATGACCTTGAACCGCTTGCGCCTGCCGCGCCCCCACAGCCTGATGGGCCAAATGCTGCTCGCCGTGGCAGCGGCGCTGCTGCTGGTGCAGGGACTGGGCGCGTTCCTCGTCTACCGCGCCCAGCGCGAGGGCTACGAGGCAGGCATGCTCAATGCCGCCGTGTTCCGCCTGATCATGGAAACGCGCGGCCCGCGCGGGCTCGTCCGGCACCAGAACGGCCGCCCGAACGACACGCCGGGCCCCCTCTCCGGCCCGCCGCCCAAGGGTTACCACCTCGAATACAGCACCAGCTCGCCCGCCATGCCCGGCGAGGCCCGCGATGCCGAGGCGGAAGCCGATCTCGCGAAAATCCTGGCCGAGCAGGACTTCGCCGTCCGCGAAGTCGTCGTCGTCCACCGGGCGGCCGGGAGCGACCGCTATGCCCGGCGCGGCCTGCTGCGCCGCGCCGCAAGCTACGGCCTCTCGCACGACGAGACATCGGGCCTGATGCGCTCCAACCTCATGGTCGTGGGCGTGCGCACCAGCGACGAGGGCAGCTGGATCGTCGCCCGCGTGCGCGCGCCGCGCCCCGAAAACGTGCTGCTGGGGCCGATCCTGATCCAGACGATCAGCATCTACATCGTGCTGATGGCGGCGGTGGCGCTGATCCTGCGGCGCATCACCCGCCCGCTCGCCGCGCTGACCCGCCGCCTCGAACGCTTCGCGGAAACGCAGGACCTCGATGGCCAGCTTCCCCCCTCGGGCCCCGAGGATATGCAGCGGCTGATCGTGGCGCACAACGCCATGGAATCGCGCATCGCCGCCCTGCTCGACGAGAAGGACGTGATGCTCGGCGCCATCGGCCACGATCTCAAGACCCCGCTGGCGGCGCTGCGCGTGCGCATCGAATCGGTGACCGACGACGTCGAACGCGGCCGCATGGCCACGACCATCGAGGACATCGTCCGCACGCTCGACGACATCCTCTCGCTCGCCCGCGTCGGCCGCCCGAGCGACCCGCGCGAACGCACCGAACTCTCCGCGCTGATCTTCTCGGTGATCGAGGAGTACGAGGACATGGGCGAGCCGGTCGAAGTGGGCGAGACCGAGCGCGTGGCGCTGGAACTGCGCCCGACGTGGATCCGCCGCGCGCTGCGCAACCTGATCGGCAATGCCCTGCGTTACGGCGAGCGCGCCCGCGTTTCGCTGACCCGCGAGGATTCGCGCGAAGGCCGCCACGCCGTGATCGTGATCGACGACGACGGCCCGGGCATCGCCGAGGATTCGATCGAGGCGATGATGAACCCCTTCACGCGCGGCGACCCTTCGCGCAACAGCGCCACCGGCGGCGCCGGCCTCGGCCTCGCCCTCGCCCGCGCCATCGCCGAACAGCACGGCGGCGCGCTGACCCTGTCGAACCGGCTCGCGGCGGACGGCACCGTGCAGGGCCTGCGGGCAAAGCTGGAACTGCCGGTGGGGTGAGGCCGAAGGCCGGCGTACCTCCAGACGGTGTTGACCTTTAGGGATATATAACTGAGTATAGCCGAAGTAGGCTATACTATGCCCTAAAGGGATAAATATGGACCCCGTTCGAAATCCCTTTGCTCCCGGAGCAGGCTCGCAGCCGCCGGAACTGGCCGGCCGGGAAGAAATCATTACGGCTGCCGATACGGCGCTTCAGCGCGTCCTGCTTGGCCGTCCGGCCCAGTCGCAGATGCTCCTCGGTTTACGAGGCGTCGGAAAAACCGTTCTCCTCAATAAGATCGAGAAAATTGCCGAAGATCACGGGTATCTGACGTCGTTCATCGAAGCGCCGGAAGATCGTAAACTCGTCGATCTGCTCTATCCCAAAATCCATCAGGCCCTTCGCAAACTGTCATTCGTCGATTCCGCGAAGACGGCCACGCACACAGCACTGCGCGCGCTCCGCAGCTTTGCCAGTGCATTCAAGATCAGCGTGGGCGATTTCGATGTGTCCGTCGATCCGGAACCCGGCGTCGCGGATAGCGGCAATCTCGAATACGACGTCACCGAACTGTTTCTGAAAGTTGGCGAAGCGGCAAAGGCGGCTGGTCGCGGATGGGCGCTCCTTATCGACGAAGTGCAGTACCTCTCGCCCGAAGAACTGGGCGCACTGATCGTCGCAATTCATCGCATCAACCAGAAAGCCCTGCCCGTCCTCCTTTTTGGCGCCGGCCTCCCTGCCATTGCGGCGCTGTCCGGAGATGCAAAGTCATACGCGGAAAGGCTTTTCATCTTCCCGAAGGTGGACGCCCTTCCCGAAGACGATGCCGCGAACGCAATCCGTCAGCCCATCGAGGAGGAAGGAGAAGCGATAGACCGCGACCTGCTTGATGCGATTGTCGCACTGACGAAGGGATATCCGTACTTCCTGCAGGAATGGGGATATCAAATCTGGAATGCCTCGCCCCAATCCCCCATTGCATTGAACTGCGTTGAACTCGCCGAGAAAGAAGCGCTGCGAAGGCTGGATGAAGGGTTTTTCAAGGTGCGCATCGACCGCCTGACGCCCAAGGAAAAAGAATACGTGATAGCCATGGCGCGATTGGGCGCCGGTCCATACCGATCATCGGATGTGGCCGAAATGCTGGGTGAAAAACTCACCACATTAGGGCCCCGACGCGCGCAGATCATTGCAAAAGGAATGATTTACAGCCCCGCGCACGGAGACATCGCCTTCACCGTTCCGATGTTCGACGAATATCTGAAGCGTCACTGGATTCCGGCCGATTGAAACGGCCGTCAGCGCCTACTTCATAGTCACGAAATCCCCGTCGATCTGCGCGCCCACAAGGTCGTCCAGCAACCCACAGTTGCGCACCCGCTCGCTCGCCCGTGCGAGTTCCAGCGCGCCCGGGGTGCCCGCCAGACTCGGCCCGAAATCGCGCGTGATCTGCGCCGCCTTGTCGACCGAGCAGTAGCGCCCCAGCATCTGCGGCAGGCGCGTCGCGAAGAACTGGCCGCTGCTGGCGGTGACAAGATCGTCCAGATGCGTCACCGCCCACTGGTAACCGATGTCGCGCGTGGCGCTGCGGGCCATCACGCCGTCCAGGAAGCTCAGCCGCTCGCCCTCGCGCAGGCGCGGGTCCTGAAGATCGAGCAGCCATGCCGCCAGCTTGGTATCGCCCGTCCGCGCCGCCGCCGCCAGCGCGGCGGGGCGGAACACCGGGTCTTCGGATGTCAGCGCCTTCTCCACCAGCGTCCGCGCGGCCGGGGCGCCTTGCTGGAACAGGTAGACATCGAGCGCGTGATCCATCCACGCCGGGTCGAGCGCGGCGCTATCGCCGCCGAGATAGGCCTCCATCGCCTGCGCCAACTGGTCGCGAAGCTTGCCGCCGCGGCTGGTCGCGAGCAATGCCTCGACCACCTGCACGCGCCGCTGGCTGTGCGCCGGCGCTTCTCCGGCATAGACGCCCGCGCGCGGATCGAAGCCGAATTCCTTGAGCAGCGGCACATAGAGCCGCTCACGCACGACGTTGAAGCCCTGCCGCCCGCGCGCACTGACAAGGCCCTGCATCACATAGCCCGAGAGCGCCTCGAACGGCGCATCGGCGGCGTGCGGATCGGGATGGCGGATCAGCGCATGCGCAAGCTGGGCCATCTCGCCCACATTGCCGCGCCCCGCCCGGATCGAGGCATCGAGCGAATCGACCAGCGCCAGCGCCTCTCCAGCGGGCAGGCTGCCGGCCCCGGCGATCAGCGATTGCCAGTGCTGGCCGGTCAGTTCGAAGCGGTAATATCCGGCCCCGCCGGCATTCGGGAAGACCGGGCCGGTGCCCGGCACCACGAACGTCTGGGTCGGCCGGTCCATGATCGTGCACATGCGTTCCGCCCCGGCCCGGCGCAGGCAGATCGGGATGATCCAGCGGCCCTCGGGCGGAGCGATCCCGGCGGTGGTGTAGCGCAGCTGGGTGATCGCCAGGCGGTCCCCCTGCTGCTTCATCGCCAGGAGCGGGACGCCCTGCTGCTCCACGAAGCTGCGCATGGCCGGGACCAGCCGGGGGTCGCCCGCCACTTCGGCCAGCGCCGCGAAGAAGTCAGCACTGGTGGCAGTGCCCTGCCGATGCGCGGCGATGTAGCGGCGCACGCCTTCGCGGAAACGGTCCTCGCCCAGCCAGTCGGCGATCATGCCGACGACGCGGCCGCCCTTGCCATACGTGATCGAATCGAAGGCCGAATCGATCTGGTCACTGGTCTCGATCGGCTGGCGGATCGGGCGGCCGGCCAGCAGCCCGTCGATGTCCATGGCCTGATAGCCCACGCCGAGCGCGTCCCCGGCGATACCGAGATCCGGCCGCCACTCCTGCCCGGAACGGTAGCCGATCCAGTTGGCAAAGCTCTCGTTGAGCCAAAGATCGTCCCACCAGTCAGGCGTGACCAGGTCTCCGAACCACTGGTGGCCCAGCTCATGGCCGACGATCATGCCGAACTGGCGCTGCTGCTGAACCGGCGCATTGGCATCCATCACCAGAATGTCGTCGCGGTAGAGGTCGGCCCCGGCATTTTCCATGGCGCCGGGCAGGATCGGGCTGGTGATCTGGTCCAGCTTGGGGAACGGGAAGCGCTCGCCGAAGTAGCTTTCCAACTGGGTGACGATGCGCTTGCTGCCCTCCAGCGCGAAGGCAAGCCGGTCGGCATTCTGGCGGGTGGAGACGATGCGCAGCGGCAGCGGCTCGGCGCGCTGCGCGGTGGGCGGAACTTCGCCCGAAAGCACCGCGAAAGGCCCGACCATGACGGCGACGAGATAAGTCGGCAGCGGCGGCACCGGCGCGAAGCGGTGGACGGCGAGCCCGCCCTCGACAGCAGGCGTGCCGATCTCGGGCCCGTTGCTGATCGCCATGAGCCCCGGCGGGGTGCGCAAGGTGACGGCGAAAGGAGTCTTGAAGCCGGGCTGATCGAAACCGGGAAAGGCCGCGCGCGCATCGATCGACTGGAACTGGCTCCAGGCATACCAGGCGCCCTCCACTTCGACGCGGAACAGGCCGGAAGGGCCCTGTCCGAAGGCCGCCGTGTAATCGAAAGCGAGGGTGACGGGTCCGGCGGGCAGGTCCCGGTCGAACAGGACTTGGGCAAGGCCGTTGGAATCGAGCTGCCGCCATTGGCCGACAAGCGTCTGACCGCCGACATGGGCCTCGACTTTCGCCACATCGAGGTCGCGCCCGTGCAAGAACACTTTAGGTGCACTTCGGGTCATGTTCACGTCGATCTCGACATGGCCCGAAAAGCGCGGTTTCGCGGGGTCTACGGTCAGGTCCAGCCGGTAGGCCAGCGGTCGGACCGAATCGCCCAGACGGCCGAAGGGAAGGTCCGGCTTTTCCTGTGCGACGACCGGAGCGGCCTCCTTTGCCGCCACTTGTGCCAAAGCCACGCCCGGCGCCGAAAGCAGCGCCAGAAACAGGACCAGACAACCGATAATCCGCATCAAGTCAGCGCATCAAGCCGCCGATAAGGTTGCGCGCGAAGCGGCCAAGGCCCGGAAAACCGATCGCTTTTCCAAAGGCATCGCCCACTGTCCCGGCGGCCGCACTAGCAGCCGAAGCCTGTGGATTCGCGCGGCTTTTCCGGCCCTGCATCGACTGCGCGAGGATCGAACCGGCGCTCGCCACCGCCGCGCCCGCCGCCGCCTTGGCAACCTTGCCGCCCAGCCCGTCCCACAGGCTGGGGCTCTTGCGTTCCTGCTTGCCGACCTCGGCCGCACCCTTATCCGCCACTTCCTGCGCGGTGGCGGCGGCGTCCGCAGCCTTGGCGGCCAGCACTTCCTCCGCACTTTCGCGGTTTACCGGGGTGTCGTACTTGCCCGCATAGGGGCTGATCGACTGGATGATCGCCCGCTCCTTCGGCTCGACCGGCCCCAGCCGTGAACGCGGCGGCGCGATCAGCGTGCGTTGGACGATCGTCGGCGCGCCCTCGCCATCGAGCGTGGAGACGAGCGCCTCGCCGACCTTCAGTTCGGTGATCACTTCAGCGACATTCAGCGCCGGATTGATGCGGAACGTGTCCGCCGCCGCCTTGATCGCCTTCTGGTCGCGCGGGGTGAAAGCCCGCAGCGCATGCTGCACGCGGTTGCCGAGCTGGCCCGCGATCTGCTCGGGAATATCGATGGGATTCTGCGAGATGAAGTAGACGCCCACACCCTTCGAACGAACCAGGCGGACGACCTGCTCGACTTTGTCCTGAAGCGCCTTGGGGGCATCGTCGAACAGCAGGTGGGCCTCGTCAAAGAAGAACACGAGCTTGGGCGTCTCCGGATCGCCGACCTCGGGCAGCACCTCGAACAGTTCGGACAGCAGCCACAGCAGGAACGTGGCGTAAAGCTTGGGGCTGCGCATCAGCTTGTTGGCCGCGAGCACGTTGATGTAGCCGCGCCCCTTGTCGTCACAGCGGATGAAATCGGCGATTTCCAGCGCCGGTTCGCCGAAGAACTGCGCCGCACCCTGGCTGTCGAGCGTGAGAAGCTGGCGCTGGATGGTGCCGACGCTGGCCTTGGTGATATTGCCGTATTTGGCCGAAAGCGCGGCCGCATTCTCGGCCGCATAGGCCAGCATGGCTTGCAGATCTGCAAGGTCCAGCAGCAGCAGACCCTGCTCGTCGGCATAGCGGAAGACGACGTTGAGCACGCCCTCTTGCGTATCATTGAGGTCCATCAGCCGCGACAGCAGCAGCGGCCCCATTTCCGAGATCGTCGTGCGGACGGGATGGCCCTGCTCACCGTAGATGTCCCAGAAAATCGCCGGATTGTCGGAATAGGCATAGTCGGTCATGCCGATTTCCTTGGCCCGCGCTTCCAGCACGGCGGCATTCTTGAACTGCGGGCTTCCGGCCATGGAAATGCCCGAGAGATCGCCCTTCACATCGGCAAGGAAAACCGGGACCCCGGCGGCGGAGAACTGCTCGGCGATGGTCTGGAGCGTGACGGTCTTGCCGGTGCCGGTCGCCCCGGCGACAAGGCCGTGGCGGTTGGCGCGGCTCAGCTGGAGGACCTGCCGTTCACCGTTGGAGCCGAGTCCCAGGAAAATCTCGTCCATTCATGCCTCCTTGCGCCCTTCGAAGGTGATAGTGCGCAGCTTGGGCAAGGGCGAGAGGGATTCTGCCCGGGCACGGACTTGATCGCCCGGAGGCAATGTTTCAGCCAATGTTTCGAGTGGGCCGGGCCTGCGCAGCGGACTGGTGCCGCCGGGCATCGGGCGCTAAAGGCAGCAACGCGAACATGCCCAAACCATTCATACTCCTTGATGACGCGCGCCACGAAGACGCCGCCGATGCGCGGATCTACCGCGATCCGGTGGAAATCGTCGTGGCCCGCACCGAGAGCGACGTGCGGCCCGCACTCGCCCGGATCGAGGCGCTGGTGGCCGAGGGTTTCCACCTTGCCGGCTACCTCGCCTACGAAGCGGGACTGGCCCTGGAACCCCGACTTTCCGGCCTGCGAAAGGTGGACGGGCCGCTGGTCTGGTTCGCTGCGTTCAAGGATTTCGAGGCGATTCCCGCTGCTGAGGTGCCGCAGTGGCTGGCCCGGCAGGCCACGCCGGGGCCCGTCGGCATCGGCCCGCTTGAACCGGACGTCTCGACCGGGGACTACACGCGCGCTTTCGACGCGGTCCATGCGGCCATCGAGGCAGGCGACATCTATCAGGTCAACCTGACCTACCCACTCGCCGGGCCCTGGCACGGCGATCCGCTGGCGCTCTACGCGGCGATCCGTCCGGCCGCCGCTGCCGGCTATGGCGCGGTGATCTGCGACGGCAGCGAATGGTTGCTGAGCTTCTCGCCCGAACTGTTCTTCGCGCTCGACAGCGGCACGGTCACCGTCCGCCCGATGAAAGGCACCCGCCCGCGGGGCCGTGACGCGGAAGAGGACACCCGCCTGCGCGACGAACTGGCCGCCAGCCCCAAGGACCGGGCTGAGAATCTCATGATCCTCGACCTCATGCGCAACGACCTGTCGCGCGTGGCCGAACCCGGCAGCGTGGACGTGAAAGCGCCTTTCGCGATCGAGAGCTATCCCACGGTGCACCAGATGGTCTCCACCGTCCGCGCGCGCCTCATGCCGGACAAGGGCGCGGTGGACTTGCTGCGGGCGCTGTTCCCCTGCGGTTCGATCACCGGCGCCCCGAAAATCCGGGCGATGGAACTGATCGCCGAAGTCGAGCGCGACGCGCGCGGGCCCTATTGCGGTTCAATCGGTTTCATCGAACCCTCTGGCGATGCCGCGTTCAATGTGGCAATCCGCACTTTACGGCTGACGGGGCGCCCGACAGGCGGCGATGGGGCGGCTGGCAACGTGACGACAGGACGCGCGGTTCTGGGTGTCGGTTCGGCGGTGGTCGCGGATTCACAAGCGCTTCCCGAATGGCGGGAATGCCTGGTCAAAGGGGGTTTCGTGCGAGATTCGGCAGGGGTAACCTCGCCCGCCAGTTTCGACCTGATCGAAACGATGCGTTTTACGCCCGAACAGGGCATCCCACTGCTCGAACTGCATCTTGAGCGGGTCAGGACCAGCGCCGAGACGCTGGGCTTCAGCTTCGATCGCCACGCCGTGCGCAACGCCATACAGGCGCTCTGCTTCGATGCCGACGCGCCCGCGAAGCTGCGCCTCGTTGCCTCGCGCACGGGGGCCTACGCGCTCGAACTGGCGGAAGTTCCGGCCTCGCAGGCCGAGCCCATGGTGGTCGGCGTGCTGCCGCTGCCGGTCGACAGCGGCGATTGGCGGCTGCGCCACAAGACCAGCGACCGCGGCTTCTACGAGACGGGCCTTGCCGTGGCGAAGGCCGCCGGCGCGCAGGAAGTGTTGTTCCTGCGCGATGACGGGCTCATCACCGAAGGCAGCTTCACCAGCGTTTTCGTGGAGCGCGAAGGCATGCTGCTGACGCCGCCCATCGCGCTGGGCCTGCTGCCCGGCGTGCTACGCCGCTCACTGATCGAGCAGGGCCGTGCTGTCGAAGCGGAGCTTACGCTGGACGATCTCGCCGATGGCTTCCTGATCGGCAATTCTCTGCGCGGCCTTATGCCTGCCCAACTCCTCAAGTGATGCTGCCCGCCTGATGCATACATCCGCTGCCCTTTCCCGCATCGCCCCGTCCGGGACGACCGCGATGACCGACCGCGCCATCGAACTGCGCGAATCCGGGATCGACGTGATCTCGCTCTCGGTCGGCGAGCCCGATTTCCCGACGCCGCCGCACGTGATCGAGGCCGCCAAGGCCGCGCTCGACGCCGGGGAGACCAGATACACGGCAGTGGGCGGCACATCGCAGCTCAAGCAGGCCGCCGCGCTGCACTTCGCGCGCGACCTCGGAATCGAAGTGCCTGCCTCGCAAGTAACGGTGAGCGCGGGCGGCAAGCAGGCGATCTTCCATGCCATGCTGGCGACGGTGAGCGAAGGCGACGAAGTGATCGTGCCCTCGCCGTGGTGGGTCAGCTACCCAGAGATCATTCGTTTCGCGGGCGGCAAGGTCGTGCCGCTGCTGACCGCCGCCAAGGACAATTTCCGCTTCACGCCCGCCGATCTGGAAGCGCAGATCAGCCCGCGCACGCTCTGGGTGCTGCTCAACAGCCCCGGCAACCCGACCGGCGCCTACTATCCCGAGGACATGCTGCGCGGCATCGGCGAGGTGCTGCGCCGCCACCCGCGCGTGATGGTGCTATCCGACGATATCTACGCGCCGATCAACTATACCGGCCGCCCACACGCCACGCTCGCCAACCTCTGCCCGGACCTTGCCGACCGCATCCTGACGGTCTCCGGCGTGTCCAAGAGCCACGCGATGACCGGCTTCCGCATCGGCGTCGCCGCCGGGCCGCAGTGGCTGATCAAGGCGATGGAAAAGCTCCAGTCGCATTCCTCGGGCAATCCCTGCTCGATCAGCCAGGCCGCCGCCGTTGCCGCTTTCGCGGGACCGCAGGATTTTCTGGCCGACTGGCGCGAGCGTTTCCGTGTTCGGCGTGATAAGGTCGTCGCGGCGATCAACGCGATTCCCGACCTGTCGACGCCCACGCCCGACGGCGCCTTCTACTGCATGATCGACGCCGCGCCGCTGATGGACCGCTTCGGCGGCGACGACATGAAGCTGGCGCTGCACTTGCTGGAACACGGCGTGGCGCTGGTCCCGGCTTCCGCCTTCGGCGGCCGCGACGGCTTCCGCATCAGTTTCGCCGCGGACGACGCGCGGCTCGAAGAAGCGCTACGGCGCATAGAGAAAGCATTGACGTAACATGGAACTGGAAATCCTCTTCGAGGACGGCGAGGCGCTGGTCATCGACAAGCCCGGCGGCCTTCCGCTCGACCGCCCGCGCGCCGGCGGTCCCAGCCTCGAAGACCGGCTCGATGAGCTGACGCTCGGCTTCCAGCGCCTGCCGATGCCGGTGCACCGGCTCGACCGCGATACTTCGGGCTGCCTCCTGCTGGCCCGCAATCCTAAGGCGCTGAAGCGCTTCTCCGCCGCTTTCGAGGAGAAGACGGTCAAGAAGCGCTACCTCGGCATCGTTGCCGGCACGCTGGCGGAGGACGAAGGCACGATCGCGCTCAACCTCTCCAAGGTGAGCACGGCCAAGGACGGCTGGCGCATGATCCCGGCCAAAAAGGGCAAGCCTGCCGTCACCCACTGGCGCAAGCTGGACGAGCGGAACGGCCTCACGCTCGTCGAATTCCGCCCCGAGACCGGCCGCACGCACCAGATCCGCGTCCATGCCGCTTCGGGCCTTGGCCATCCGCTGCTGGGCGATCCGGTCTATGGCTCCAGCAAGGGCGCGCCGCGCACCATGCTCCACGCGGCAGGCCTCACCGTGCCGCGCGGCGACAAGGAACCGGTCGTGGCCGTGGCGCCGCTGCCGGCGGACTTCGCCGCGCTCGGCTTCAGCGATGAATGAGCGAGGTTGAAGAGACCGTCGGTCGCGCGCAGGCCTTGGCGAGCGAGAGCTTCATCGCTGCCTCCGGGCCGGGCGGCCAGAACGTCAACAAAGTGGCGACGGCGGTTCAGTTGCGGCTCAACGTCTACGCGCTGCGTCTGGCCCCGCCGGTGTTCGCGCGGCTGAAGGAACTGGCGGGCAGCCGGATGACTTCGGGCGGCGAACTGATGTTCACCGCCCGCCGCTTCCGCACGCAGGAGGCCAACCGCGCCGACGCGCGCGAGCGGCTCACCGAAATGCTGCGCGAGGCTTACAACCTGCCCGAAAAGCGTGCCAAGAGCCGCCTCAACCGCGTGGGCAAGGAGCAGCGCCTGAAGGGCAAGAAGCTGCGCGGATCGGTCAAGGCTGGACGCGGCAAAGTCAGCTTCGACTAAAGTATTTCGCCCGGTCAGATGCCTCGTCGCCTGATTCCCCAACTCCGCTCACCCTGAGCTTGTCGAAGGGTGGCAAGCTCGCGCCACGCCTCGGGGGCTTCGACAAGCTCAGCCTGAGCGGGAGAAGGTCGGCCGGGTGAAAGCCAAACCGGCGCAGAGCGCTCGATCATGGCCCCGCCGTCGCAGCCGCTTCCGAAGGCGCTTCGGACGGCCGCGAATCCAGCATTTCCGCCGCCTGATCCAGAGCGCGCGCCTCATCCGAAGTGACCGGCGCGGGAACGGGGGCCGAGGACCCACACGCCGCCAGCGGCAAC
The DNA here is from genome assembly GCF_056857025.1 of Novosphingobium sp. BL-S-33. NCBI lineage: Bacteria > Pseudomonadati > Pseudomonadota > Alphaproteobacteria > Sphingomonadales > Sphingomonadaceae > Novosphingobium > Novosphingobium sp. BL-S-33. Next base: position 675,491 of record NZ_CM166474.1, read on the forward strand.
ACCAGTGCCGGCAACCAGAGCGGGACTCTCGTCACCCCTCGATCACTTGCGCATGCGGATGATTCTTCGCGATATGCTTGCGGATGAGCTTCAGGTTGCGGCTGTTCGAGCGGAACACGAAGTCGAACAGGTCGCCCGCCACGGGGATCGCCCCGAGCAGTGCGTCGATGCCGACGTTGGCGCTCATGCGCGCAAGCTGCCATTTCGACATGCCGAGATTGCGCCCTTCCCAAACGATATACATGCCCAGCAGCGCGGAAACCAAGTCGCCGGCCACGGGCACAAGTCCCATGACCGCATCGAGACCGACCTTGCGGCGAATGCCGGGAAGCGTGAACGCGCCTTCGAGGACGCGCTCCATCATCTCCACGCGGCGGCTGATCGAAACCGGATCGGACCCCAGCGGAAGGTCCATATCCATGCGGCGGGCAGAAGCCTGTCCAGTCGCCAAAGTCGTCAATCTCCTCGAACGGCACGATTGCCGTCCTGCTTATTTGGGCAGCCAGGAGAGCGGCATCAAGGGGTGCCAACCCCAGGTGTTGGGCGCGAAGCCATCGACGCTGCCGCGCACCAGCGACCAGCGGATCGGCGTGCCGAAGGGAATGAACACATTCGCGGCGGTCAGTTCGGCCTCCGCTTCGGCCAGCAGCGCCGCGCGGTCCTGCGGGCTTTGGGCAACCGCTGCCTCGGCCGCGCGCGCGTCCGCATCGGCCGAGCAGAGGCCCCGCCGGGCATGGCACGACAGACGATTGAGGAACCACGCGGCGCGCGGATAACGCGCGACATCGTCAACCAGCGCGAGGTCGGCCGAAGCCTGATCGCCCACGCGCACCAGACGGATGCCGATCGTGGCCATGTCTCCGGCCAGCTTGTCGAACAGCGTGTCCGCGCCCTGTCCGACCGGCAGCCAGATCGCAAGACGCGGTGCCTGTGCTGCCAGATCGGCCGGCGTCGGAGCCTTGGGCGCATGCTGGAAGATCTTGCGCGCCGACCGCGACGGTTCCGCCGGGGCCGGTGCAATTGCCGGCGAGCTGCCTTCCCCCGAGCTGGATTCCCAATGCCGGACCCTGCCCGCCGCCACGGCGCGGCGTTCGTCGATCGACTGATTGCCCCAACGCTCGCCAATGGTGCCAAGGTCGCCGTCGAGGCTGGGCGTGACCATGCGGGTCGTCGCGGTCCAGCCACCAAGCCCGAACGGCGCGATCAGGGCGTCGCGGTCGATCGCCATGGCAATCGCCTCACGATTGGACGGATCGGCCAGAAAACCGCGATCGTTCATCACCTGAAGCCCGAACAGGCCGACGACGGGATCGAGCTGGATCGTCCCGCGCAGGATCCCGACCGAGCGGGTGAGCGGGAAATCCTGAACTTCCCCGCCCATGACGATGTCGACATCGCCGTCGTTGAAGGCGGTGACCGCCCCCGGTCCATCCAGCGCCCGCAAGTTGACATGGCGCGTGCGCCGCGCCCAGTTCTCGATGGCCGGCAGGCCAAGATGCGAAGGATCGATGGGGACCATCCGCGCCAGGAACTGCTCGCGCTCCAGCCGCATCGGGCCCGCCCCACGCTCCTTGTGCACAAGGCCGAGTTCGGGCTGGGCGAGAAGCTGCAACAGGTACGGCATCGGCCGGGCCAGCCGGATTTCGATGACTCGCCCCGCCATCGCCCGCGTTTCGTCGATGGCCGACAGATCGAGCGCGAGCGGCGTGTCCTTGAGCGCCTCCAGCGCCGAATCGAGCGCGTGCTTGGCCGATGCGGCGGAGAGCGGGTCGCCGGTCAGCCAATTGCCGTCACGCAGGCGGAAAATGTAGCTCAGGCCGTCATCGGTCACGATCCAGCGGTCGGCCAGTGCCGGGATGACGCGGCCTTTCTCGTCGAACGAGACCAGACCTTCGGTGGTCGATGCACGGGCGAGCTGGCCGGCGAGGGGAAGCTGCAAGCCGGTCTCGAAGGGATCGCCCGGTTTGCCGACGACCGCCACGTTCAGCGCCGAATTGCTCGACGATCCGCAACCGGCAAGCGCCAGCGCGGCCAGAAGGCCGAACGCGGGGAAGCCTTTGCGCGAAACGCTCATGGGGTTCGGACTAGTCGATTTCGGCAGGGTCGCAAATGGCTGCTGCGCCCTTGCCCGGGAAAAAGCATGCCCCGAGGGGCATCCGCCCTGCTTCCCGCAGCAACGATGCGGGCCGAACGGCTCAGATCTTGCGCATGGCGGCGGTATCGGGGGAGTAGAGTGCCTCATGCGTGCGCACGAAGCGCGGCGTGGCATCCTCGGCCGCGCCGACCGTTACGCGCGCCAGCTTGGGATCGATCTCAGTGCCGAAAGCAACGCCGAAACGGTTGTCCTGAACCCAGGCGATCGCGCCGGGAACCCAGCCGATATTACGGATATTGACCTTGACTGCCGAACCGCGAACGACGCGGACCGCGCCTTCGCCCATCATGCCCCCGGCAGAGAGATTGCGAACCTTGATCCGGCATTCGCCGTCCAGTCCGTCGACGCGCAGGTCAGCCATCAGGAAAAGGCTGTCGCGTGCGATCTGTCGATTCTCACCTTCGCTCATGTACTCTCGTCCGGAATTCGAGGCGTCCGTCGGGCCGTGCACGGCAGGACGGGCGCAAATGCCCGACAAACCTAACACGATTGCCCCTGGGTTCTAGGGGGCAGTCACCAAGAAAGCCTTAATGCCCCCATCCATATGGCCGCTGCCGCGCCGGAGCACGGTTAAAATGTGGACATGGGCCGATGGGGACAGCGACGAGAAACGGCGCGACCAAGCCGGCAAGCAGGTGGCCCGCTGCGCCGGACGCGCATCGGGCCGCCCGATTTGGCGCATCAATCGTCGCGCGAAACTTTCTCGCGGCGCTCGTGCGCCTCTTGCGCTTCAACCGTCATCGTGGCGATCGGGCGTGCTTCAAGGCGTCCGAGGCCAATCGGTTCGCCCGTCACTTCGCAATAACCGTATTCACCTTCCTCGATCCGGCGCAGTGCCGAATCGATCTTGGCGATCAGCTTGCGCTGGCGATCGCGGGTGCGCAGCTCGATTCCCCAATCGGTCTCGCTCGATGCGCGATCGTTGAGGTCGGGCTCCCGGATCGGACCGTCCTGAAGCTGGGCCAGCGTACCGGCAGAAGCATCAAGGATCGATTTTTTCCAGGCCAGCAGCAATCGCCGGAAGTAATCCTGCTGAGCCTCGCACATGTAAGGCTCGTTCTCAGCGGGAACATAAGAACCGCCAAGCAAGCGCTTGGCCTTGGCGAGGACATCAATTTCGTCAGCTAGGGCCGTTGCCATCCAGAGAATCTCCGCACGAATCCCCCCGGCTCGCCTACGCCCTGCGGCCCCGGATTTTTCCAGTGACCTCCCGGCAAACCGTGGTGCGGGGCCTATAGGGCCGCCCATCGGCCTACACAAGGTCATAACCAAGACCGTCCACAAAAAGTACGGAACGCCCGTTCGACATCCCTGCGAATTGGGCGACGAATTGGCGGCACGCCGCGCCAGTCAAGATTTTCGATTTATCGTTAACGCTTTGTTGACCACGAATACGTCAGCTTGCGTCTATCGAAAGGCCACTGAAACGAACGGACGTCAGGGGCCTGACAATTGGGGGGAAGCAGACGATGGAAACGGTCTGGATCAATGTTCAGGGCATCACCGCGTGTGAGGCCGACATCAATGCCGAAGGCCTGCTGATGGCCGATCGCCTTGCCGCTGCGGCGCAGGGGGACTTTTCCGCTTACTTCGATCTCGGCGTTGCCTACTCGACCGGCAGCCAGGGCATTCCCTGCGATCTGATCGAGGCGCACAAGTGGTTCAACCTCGCCGCCGTTGCCGGCCACGAGGACGCCTCCGGATGCCGCGCCGAAATCGCCGATGAGATGACCGCACGCGAAATCGCCGAAGCCCAGCGCCGCGCCCGGCAGTGGCTGGCCGCCAGCACGCGCAAGGCAGCCTGAACGGCAAATTATTGTGACTGAGAGGGAATTTTCCTCTCAGGTTTTGCGGAACGGGGTACGGTCGCCCAGCCAGATCTGGTCCTGCGCGATTCCCGCCCGCTCCTGTTCGAGATAATCGGCAATCGCCTCGCGCAGCCCGGCATGCACGATGTAGTGTGCCGACACCGTGCGCACCGGCTCATAGCCGCGCGCGAGCTTGTGGCCGCCCTGCGCCCCGGCTTCGACGCGGGACAGGCCCAGCGCGATAGCCGCGTCGATGGCCTGATAGTAACACAGCTCGAAGTGCAGGAAGGGCTTGTCGACCAGCGCGCCCCAATAACGCCCATAGAGCGCCTCGCTGCCGATGAAATTGAGCGCGCCGGCAATCGGCCGCCCGTCGGCATAGGCCAGGACCAGCAGGATCCGGTCCGCCATGGTCTGGCCCAGCAGCGAGAACGCCTCACGCGTGAGATAGGGGTGCCCCCATTTGCGGGCGCCGGTGTCCTGATAGAAGCCCCAGAAGGCGTCCCAGTGCTCCTCGCCCAGATCGGCGCCGGTAAGCGCGCGGATCTCTACACCCTCCTGCGCCTTCTCGCGCTCCTTGCGGATATCCTTGCGCTTGCGCGAGGACAGCGCGCCGAGGAATTCGTCGAAGCTTGTGTAGTCGCGGTTTTCCCAGTGAAACTGGATATCCTCGCGCAGCAGCCATCCGGCCGCCTCGAACACGGGGACTTGCGCGGGTTCGATGAACGTCGCGTGGGCGGAAGACAGGCCGTTTTCGCGGCACAGCGTCTCGGCGGCGCGCAGCAGCGGCAGCATCAGTTCGGGATGCGGCGTCAGCAGGCGCGGGCCAGTCGCGGGCGTGAACGGGACCGAAATCTGGAGCTTGGGATAATAGGCGCCGCCCGCGCGGTGCCAGGCATCGGCCCAGGCATGGTCGAACACATATTCGCCCTGGCTATGCTCCTTGAGATAGGCCGGGAGCGCCGCCGCCAGCCGCCCGTCGGGGCCTTCGATGGTGATCGGCACCGGCGTCCAGCCGCTATGCCCGCCGACACTGCCCGAAGCCTCCATCGCGGCCAGAAACGCATGGCTGACGAAGGGATTGCCATGGTGACCCAGCGCATCCCATTCGGCGGCGGGCAGCGTGTCCACGCCGCCGTTGATCCGGGCCGTGAATTCGCCTTCGCTCATGCCGCCGGCTCACCATCCTGTTCGAAGATCGCGGCATCGGCGTGGAGCCGCACGCGTTCCTGCTGCTGGTCGGTGCGGATCGTCCAGCTCGCCACGGGCAGCCCGCGCTCGCGCTGGCCGCGTGCGAAGCGACTGGGCAAGTCGCGCACGTCGTAGGCGAGAAAGTCCGGCCGCCCCTTCCACAGCGAGAGGTGACGGCGAATCGTGCCGGGCAAGGCGCGATCCTCGCCCTCGCTGATGACCAGCCCGCGCACGGTGTGCGGCGAATGGACGCGGAACCAGTGCAGGACGCGCGGATCGAAGCTCATCACCGCATGATCGCCGGCATAGCCTTCGAGCACGCGGCGCACCGCCAGGCACAGCGCAGTCACCCGCGTCCCAAGCCCCGACTTCACCTCGATCAGCACCGGCACGCGCCCGGCCACAAGGTCGAGCACGCGGCGCAGGCTGGAAATCGTCTGCTCGCTGCCGGTGAGGCGAATCGTCGCCAGTTGCGCGGCGCTGCGCCGGGAAACCGGTCCGCTCTCTTCGGTCAGGCGATCGAGAACGTCGTCATGGAATACGACCGCGGTTCCGTCGCTCGCGCGCTGCACATCGAGTTCGATGCCGAAACCGCCGCGCAGGGCAGCCTCGAAAGCGGCAAGCGAATTCTCCGGGACACCCGCGTCATGCAGGCCCCGGTGCGCAAAGTCATGCGCGCCGACCCACCCGACCCGCTTGGGGTCGGGGGGCGGCGCCAGCCATCGATCAATCGAGGCGAGCAGCACGAAGAGACACGATCGCGTCGACTTCGACGGCGGCGCCCAGCGGCAGAACCGGCACGCCGACCGCGCTGCGGGCATGCCTACCGGCCTCGCCGAAGACCGCGACCATCAGTTCCGAAGCGCCATTGGCAACCTTGGGCTGATCGGTGAAGTCGCCGGTCGAATTGATGAAGGCGCCCAGCTTGACCACGCGCTCGATCCGGTCGAGCGAGCCGAGCGCGGCCTTGAGTTGGGCCAGGATCATCACCGCACAGGCCTGCGCCGCCTCGATACCGTCTTCAAGGGTGACGTCCTCTCCCAGACGGCCGGTGACGAGCTTGCCCTCGACGAAAGGAAGCTGGCCCGAAACATGGGCAAGGCCGCCTGCGATCACCACCGGCACATAGGCCGCAACGGGGGCGGCAGGCTCGGGCAGGATCAGGCCCAGGTCGGCAAGACGGGTTTCGATCTCGGTCATCGTGAAGCAGTTCCCTGTCGGTTTGATGGGGCGTGGTCGTGGTTGTGGTCGGTGTCGGGCCGGGTCAGCCAGTCGAGCAGCCAGGGCGCGGCACGCTGCCAGTCGTCGATACGGGCGTGAGCATGCCCCGCCGCATGGGCGCAGGCGATGTGCGGCGCCAGCAGCGGCTCGGCGCAAAGGTGGAGCCGACCGATTCCCGGCGTCACTTCGGCGGCCGAGCCATGGTGCTGGGCCAGATCGTCCACGAAGACCGCGCGGCTGGGCGCATATTCCTCAAGGATCGCCTTGAGCGCAGGCCCCTTCGGCCCCTGATTGGTAAAGACCCTGACGTCGATGCCATGATCGGCCAACTGGCGCTGACGCGCCTCCTGCCGGAAATCCATGAGATTGGTGAGCACAACGACATCAGCCTGTTCGGCAATCGCCCGAATCGCCTCGACCGCGCCCTCCACCGCCGTCTGGCGATGCATCTGGCCATCGAAGAACTTGTTGAGCAGCGACCACATCTCAGCCTGCGCCAGCACTTCGCCATCAGCGGTGCGGCGCATCGCGCTGGAAAAATCGCCGCGCGACATGTCGAACGACACGCCTTCGTCCTCGGCCAGCCAGTCGCGGAAGTGCGAGACCATGTAGAGCAGCACTTCGTCGCAATCGGTGATGAGCAGCGGGCGGGTCATCGGCCGATCCTTTCGCGCGCGGCTGCCAGTTCCTCGGGCCTTACATCCAGCGCTTCGGCCGCCGCGACAAGATCCCGCTCATGCGCGCACAGAAAATCGAGCACCGCCGTCAGCGTGCCGATCTCCCCCAGCGAGGCGCGCAGATGATCGGGCGTCAGCCCCGTCAACGCAAGGAAACGCGAGGCGCGGTCGCCATCGGTCAGGACCCAGCCGAGCGCGGTCAGCGCCAGCGCCTGTGGGTCCTGCGGTGAGGAAGGTGAACTTCCGAGAATTGTCAGCCTCGCTTGCCTGTCCTAGAGCGGTACGCATCTTGGAGCGGTACTCTGCCGCAAGATGGGGTTCAGGCGCGGAATGGCAAAGCGAATCCTTGTTGTCGAGGACAACGACCTCAACCGGAAGCTCTTTTGCGACGTGCTCCGGAGTCAGGGCTATTCCGTGGAACCCGTGGCAGACGGGCTGGACGCCCTCGAACGGGCGCGGGAATTCGTGCCGAACCTCGTCATCATGGATATTCAGCTGCCCAATGTCTCCGGGCTCGACCTGATCGAGGCCGCCAAGAAGGATACCGTGCTGCGGACAATCCCGGTGCTTGCCGTCACTGCCTATGCCGGCAAGGGCGACGAGGAACGCATCCGCGAGGCCGGGGCCGAAGGATATCTCGCCAAGCCGGTGTCGATCGGCCCGTTCATGCAGGCCGTGCGGGCGCTGGTGTGATGCAAGTCCGCCACACTGCCAGTGCCGCCAAGCTTGACTTTACCCCCCGGCGCCGCTTTTGCGCCGCAATTGTCGGCCAGAGCGCCGCCCGAAATTACCGGAGTTGAAATGACCATGGACCGCGCAGAGACCTCGGCCCGCATCGCCGCGCTGATCGAACCCTTCAACAAGAAGGGCGTCGAGATCGCCGACGCGACCCGCTTCACCGACGACCTCGAGTTCGACAGCCTGACCGTCATGGACTTCGTCGCCGCGATCGAGGACGAATTCGACATCATCATCTCGATGAACCAGCAGGCCGAGATCGAAAACTACGGCCAGCTTGTCGACGCCGTGGTCAAGCTTAACGGCTGAAGGATTCCGCGATGACCGACATGCTCAGTGAAAACGAAACGCAGGCGCACACCGACCTGTTCAGCAAGTTCGATCCCCTGATCGAGATGCGCCAGGGCCTGCTTTCCACCGGCGTCACCGATCCGTTCGGCCTCGTCATGGAAAAGGTGATCTCGCCCACCGTCGCCTTGTGTAACGGGCGCGAGACGATCCTGCTCGGCACCTACAACTACATGGGCATGACCTTCGATCCGGACGTGATCGCGGCCGGCAAGCAGGCGCTGGACGACTTCGGCGCCGGCACCACCGGCAGCCGAGTCCTCAACGGAACGTACGCCGGGCACAAGGCGGTCGAGGAAGCGCTTTGCGACTTCTACGACATGAAGCACGCCATGGTGTTCTCGACCGGGTACCAGGCCAACCTCGGCATCATCTCGACCATCGCCGGCAAGGGCGATTACATCGTCCTCGACATCGACAGCCACGCCTCGATCTGGGACGGCTGCAAGATGGGCGACGCCGAAGTCGTGCCGTTCAAGCACAACGATATCGAGGCCATGGAAAAGCGCCTGCGCCGCATCCCCGAAGGCGCGGGGAAGCTGGTGGTGCTGGAAGGCGTCTACTCGATGCTGGGCGATATCGCCCCGCTCAAGGAGATGATCGCGGTTGCCAAGAAGTACGGCGCCATGGTTCTGGTGGACGAAGCGCATTCGATGGGCTTCATCGGCCCCAACGGCCGCGGCGTGGCCGAGGACCAGGGCTGCCTTGACGATGTGGACTTCGTGATCGGCACGTTCTCCAAGTCGGTCGGCACTGTCGGCGGCTTCTGCGTTTCGAACCACCCGAAGTTCGAGATCATGCGCCTGGTCTGCCGTCCCTACGTCTTCACCGCCAGCCTGCCGCCCAGCGTCGTCGCCACCGCCGCGACTTCGGTGCGCAAGCTGATGCACGCGGCCGACAAGCGCGCGCACCTTTGGGAAAACTCCAAGGTCCTGCACAAGGGCCTGACCGATGCGGGCTTCCAGCTCGGCACCACGGAGCCGCAGAGCGCAATCATCGCGGTCATCATGCCCGACCTCGAACGCGGCGCGATGATGTGGGAAGCGCTGCTGCACGAGGGCCTCTACGTGAACCTCGCGCGTCCGCCGGCAACCCCTGCCAACATGACGCTGCTGCGCTGCTCGCTCTGCGCCGAACACTCGGCCGAGCAGGTCCAGCAGATCATCGGCATGTTCACCCGCGCGGGCAAGACGGCCGGCATTCTCGGCTGATACCCTCCTGAGCAAAACAGGCAAAAGCCCGGGCATGGTCATTCTCATGCCCGGGCTTTTCCTTGTCCGGAGGAAAAGCCTTTCGGGGATCGTCAGCCCTTGTGGCGATCCACCAGCTTCAGGAAGGCCTCCAGCCAGCCGCCCACGAAGCCTGCGGACTGTTCGCCGATCGTGCCGTCCGCCGTCACGAGGCCGTCCTTCCACTGGATGAAGGCCTCGGGCGCGCCGAGGGTGGGCATGTCGAGGTAGGCGAGCACATTGCGCAAGTGCTGCTGCGCCAGCGCCGAGCCGATCGCGCCGATCGAAACACCGATCACGCCCGCCGGCTTTCCGGCCCAGGCGTTCTGGCCATAAGGGCGCGAGGCGTTGTCGATGGCGTTCTTGAGCACGCCGGGGATCGAGCGGTTATATTCCGGCGTCACGAAGATCACGCCGTCCGAGCCCTTGATCAGCGCTTTCAGCGCCTTGACCGATTCGGCCTGATCGCCGTCGTGGTCCTGATCGTAGAGCGGCAGCGAGCCGATATCCGCAAACGTAAATTCATGGCCGGCGCCTGCCGGCAGGCGGACCAGCGCCTTGGCAAACTGCCGGTTAAAGGATTCGGCGCGCAGGCTTCCGACGACAACGGCGATCTTCGACATGACGACTCCTTACGGCTGTTAGCTGCCGGCGGTGAGTATCGATGCAAAAGGAGTCACTTTGAAGTCCCTGCAAACACAGGGCTTGAGAGTTTCGCGCGGAGGCGCGGAGACGCGGAGAAGAAAAGTGAGATGGTGCACGCAGAGACGCAGAGATGTCTGCCTGCGCCGCACGCATATTTCTGTCACCCCGACCCCCAGCAAGTGGCGAGGTCGATAGAAAAAGCGGCTTCGCCGCAGACACGACATCTCTGCGCCTCTGCGTCTCTGCGTGATCCTGATCTTGTTCTTCTCCGCGTCTCCGCGCCTCCGCGCGAAATCTTCCATCACCCGGCAGGACGGCGCGGAACCGGCGGCCGGTGATAGCTCACATCGTTCCGGTCCCGACGGGCCTGACACGGCGCCTCGGCGGTATAGGCGCTGGCCGGGTCGGGCGCGAAGGCCGCGCGGGGTACGTCGTAGACGCCTTCGACGATGGTCACCCGATTGGCGATCCGCCATTCGCCGTCCCGCTTCCGGAAATGATCGACATAGCGCCCGGTCGACATGAAATGCGGCCCCTCTGCCGCAACGCCGGAGAAGTGGTAGTAAGTCTCGCAAAAGGCCTCGTCGCCTTGCAAGTCGCAAAAATGGTTGAGGATCGCGTGCTGCGTCGTCGCGAAGCGCAGGGTGGTGCCGTCGGCCCAGGGAATGAAATCGCCCGGCGTGCCGACGAAATGGCCATGATCCTCGATCGCATCGTCCCAGTAGCACGAGCGGACCAGTTCGTTGTCGAGCCGGTCCAGCCCGCGCGCATAGCGCAGCATGACCTGATGGATGTCATGACGATCGACCAGTTCGGTCAACCGTGAAGCAGGGTCGGTCAAGGCGTCTCTCCCTCGCGCAGGCCTTATTTCGCGTGAGGTTAGCCGAGAATCCCGAACACGATAAAGGCGATCAGGCCTTGTTCGCAGCTGCGATCATGTCGCACTTCTGGCTGGTCTGCTTGCTGCCGCCGCCGAGGAACGAAACCGCGAGGAAACCGGCGACCACCGCCACTACGAAAGCCGCCGTCACTTTGCCGAGATGCTTGTCGATCACCGCCTTGATCGGCGCGCCGAACAGGCGGAACAGCACGCCCACGATCAGGAAACTGATCGAGCGCGAGATCACCGAGGCGCCAAGGAAGACCAGCAGGTTCATGCCGATGAAGCCCGCCGTGATCGTCAGCAGCTTGAACGGGATCGGCGTGGCGCCCTTAACGATGATGATCTCTGCTCCGTATTCGCGCAGATAGCAGGCCGCCTTGGGGAAGCTGGCCGCAAGGCCCAACGCGCGCAGCAGGGTCTCGCCGAAGGCTGCATAGGCGAAGTGGCCGATGGCATAGCCGAGCAACCCGCCAGCAACCGAGCCTACCGTGGCGATCAGCGCGAAGCGAATCGCCTTCTTCGGTTCGGCCAGGCACATCAGGCCCAGCAGCGGATGCGGCGGCACCGGGAAGAAGCTGGCTTCCATGAAGGCGAACAGCGCCAGCCACCATTCGGCGTGGCGGTGCGCGGCCTTGGCCATGGTCCAGTCGTAAAGGCGGCGCAGCATCGAATTCTCCGGCAAATCGTGCCGCGTGCTTAGTGGCGGTGCCGTCATGCGGCAAGCGATAACCTATTTGGTTATTTCTTATTGACAGCGTCACGCCAGATAGGTACATATCAGGAACATCGCAAAGTTTCGAGTCGCCAGGGCGGCAGCGGAACGCGCGATTTTCCGTCAACAGCAGGGATGTCCAGATGGTCGAGCCGACAAGGGCTGCGTCCGGTGCTGCCTTGGGCAGGCGCCGGACGAAGATCAGTGCCGCCCTCGCCAAGGGTGAGGACAAGTCCAACCGCCACTGGCGCGCCGAATTTCTCGCCGCGCTGGCCGAAACCTCGAATGTCAGTGCCGCGGCCGCCACGGCCGGTGTCCACCCCAGCCGCCCTTACAAGGTGCGCAGGCTGGAACCCGAATTTGCCCGCGAATGGCGCGGTGCGCTGCTCGAAGGCTATGAAAACCTTGAGCTTGAACTGCTTCAGCGCCTGCGCTTCGGCGAGCCGAAGGATGGCGAAGTGAAGTTCGACAATGCCAATGCCCTGCGCCTGCTCGGCCTCCATCGCGAGACCGTGGCGCGCGAAAGGGCCATGCGCGAGGATGAGGATCTGGGCGCGGTGCGGGCCTCGATCCAGGCAAAGCTGACGCAACTGCGCGAGCAAGTCACCGCGCGGCGCAGCACCGGACAGGAGGGCACGGACAATGGCTGAGGCCGATCCGCTGCAATGGCTGGCCGAAGCCGGGGACGACGAGATCGAGGGCTTCATGGCCCGGCTCGACCGGTCCGAGCGCCGCGAATGGCGCTGGGACTGGGCGGTCTGGGCGCGTCCCTCGCAGCTTGCCCCGGCGGGCGACTGGCGCGTGTGGCTGGTCATGGCCGGGCGCGGCTTCGGCAAGACCCGCTGCGGCGCCGAATGGGTCCGCAGCATTGCCGAGGCGGACCCCGGCGCGCAGATCGCGCTCGTCGCCGCCAATCTGGGCGAGGCGCGCGCGGTCATGGTCGAAGGCGAGAGCGGGTTGCTCTCGGTGGGCGCACCATGGCGGCGGCCCCGGTTCGAGCCTTCGCTGCGGCGGCTGACATGGCCGAACGGGGCGCAGGCCACGCTCTATTCGGCGGCCGAGCCTGAATCACTGCGCGGCCCAGACCCGCAAGGAGACTTTCGTCAACGAGGCCTTTGTTCGCACCGATGTGCTTCTGCACTGCGCCATTGGCGGCGAAAGCGTCTCGCCGCCGAAAAATCCGACCGATGGCGATACCTGGATCGTCGCCAGCAAGGCCTCGGGCGACTGGGCCGGTAACGATGGCATGCTGGCCAGTTATCAGAGCGGCGGATGGACCTCCATAACGCCGCGTGACGGAATGCGTGTATTCGACCGCTCCACCGGGCAGGATCGGCTGTTTTCGGGCTCCTGGAGAAAAGCTTCCTCACCCACGGAACCAGTTGGTGGCTCAACAGTTGATGGGGAGGCTCGGGCTGCCATCGCCAATCTGGTGGCGTCCCTGCAAGCCGTGGGTATCCTGCCTTCGGTGTGACCAGCGCCAATGCAATAAGGGTCAATTCGATGCCGTCGATTTCGAAGAACGGAGTCACAAGACGGCACCAAGGCCCCGAAAACGCGACATTCTTGCAACACATGTCGTCATTGTGCGCTTGCACGCTGTTTGTTGAGGGGGTAGACACTTACGGCACTCGGTGGCTCCAAATCTCTTAGTAGGGGAAACGTATGAGGAAACTCGTCATCGGACTGGCGCTGGCTTCGACAGCTATCGCCACGCCCGCGTTCGCGCGCGACGACGCTTGGTATCTGGAACTCGACTTCGGCGGCATGATCGTCGAAGACGCTAACGCGACGATCAATGGCGTCAGCCACGCTGGCGATTACGACTTCAAGACCGGCTTCGACGGTGGTGGCGTGATCGGCTATGACTTCGGTGCTTTCCGTCTGGAAACCGAAGCCAGCTATCGCCAGGCCAAGATCGGCACCTACACGGACGCAGCTGGTCCGCTCAAGGGTACCGGTAACGCCAGCAACCTGTCGTTCATGGTCAACGGCCTGCTCGACTTCGGCAAGGATGATGGCCTTCAGGGCTTCGTCGGCGGCGGTGCGGGCGTTGCTCGCGTCGATCTCGACAATGTCGACGATTCCGACACCGGTTTCGCCTGGCAGGCACTGGCAGGCATCCGCGCTCCGCTCAGCCGGAATGTGGACATCGGCCTGAAGTATCGCTTCATGAACGTCGACAAGGTCAAGGTTGTCACCACTGCTGGCGACGATCTCAAGACCCGTTGGCGCTCGCACTCGCTGATGGCGACGCTGGCTTACAACTTCGGCGAACCGGCTGCTCCGCCGCCGCCCCCGCCCCCGCCGCCGCCGCCCCCGCCGCCCCCGCCGCCGCCCCCGCCGCCGCCTGTGGTGTGCAACAAGGGCCCGTACATCGTGTTCTTCGACTGGGATAAGGCCGACATCACGCCTGAGGCCGGCACCATTCTGGACAGCGCGATCACGGCTTACGGCAACTGCAACAGCGTGCCGATCATGCTGGCCGGTCACACCGACCGTTCGGGTAGCGCCAAGTACAACATGGGCCTCTCGGCTCGTCGTAACGACTCGGTCCGCGCCTACCTCACCAGCCACGGCATCCCCGACGGCGCAATCTCGAGCCAGGCCTTCGGTGAAACGCAACCGCGCGTTCCCACCGCAGACGGCGTTCGCGAACTGCAGAACCGTCGCGTCGAAATCACTTACGGTCCGGGTTCGGGCATGTAAGCGATCCGGCAACGGACAAGATTGGGGGGTCGGAGCAATCCGGCCCCCTTTTCTTTTGCCCGCACTTCATCTGCGGACATTTATCCCGCTGGATGACAGGGCAAAAAGAAACGCCCCACTCAAGCGAGCGGGGCGTTTCTTTTTTCTAAAACCGAGGGCGGAAATCAGGCCGCGTAAAGCGTCGTATCGATCAGCCCTGCATCCGCGAACCCTGCCTTGCGGAGACGGCAGCTATCGCATAGCCCGCAGGCCCTGCCATCCGGCTGTGGATCGTAGCAGGACCAGCTCATCCCGGCCTCAAGGCCAAGACGGTCCGCCTCGCGGGCAATGTCCGCCTTGCCCAGGAACTGGAGCGGCGCGTGGATCTTGAACTTCGTGCCTTCATCGCCGTCCTTCGTCGCCAGAGTGGCGATGTTTTCGAAAGCCGAAATGAATTCCGGGCGACAGTCGGGATAGCCGGAATAGTCCAGCGCATTCACACCGATGAAGATGTCGGCCGCACCGATCGCCTCGGCCCAGGCCAAAGTCAGCGACAGGAACACCAGATTGCGAGCCGGAACGTAGGTGACCGGAATGCCCGGTTCCAGCCCTTCTTTGGGAACCGCTATATCGTCCGTCAGCGCCGAACCGCCGAACTGGCGCAGATCGAGCGGCAGGATGACATGACGCTCGGCTCCCAGCGTTTCCGCGATCTGCCGAGCAGCGTCGATTTCCCGGCGATGGCGCTGATTATAGTCGATCGTCAGGGCATTGAGCGCGAATCCAGCCTCACGGGCAAGGGCCGCGGAAACCATCGAATCGAGGCCTCCGGACAGAAGGACAACCGCCTTCCGCGCCGACGGATTTGGGGAAGAGTCTTGCATGGTCTCCGCGCTAAGCCTTCGCAAGCGCGATGACAACCGTCAGCCGCTGCAGTCGCCAATGCGGCGAGCTTCCGTCACGAAGGCAAACGGCTGACCGTTGGCGATGCCCTGACTGTCTATCTGGACCAAGGCATTGGTTTCGCGTCGAACATGCGTGCGCCCAAAGCCCCGACCTGTGCAAGTGTATTGGACGGTAACTTCGTTGGCCCTGTCGTCAACCACCACGGTATGGCAATCTTCACCGGGATGGCGCAGCTGGATAAGATCCCGCCCGTTGCGTACGCAGAGCTTTCTCGCACCGTCTCTGAGGCCGCGAAACTCCCAGCTTCCCCGTTCGAGCTGGTCAAGCATCGCCAATGGTTTCTTCTGCGCCGCGGCCGGCAACGACACGGCTGCCAGACCGATGCACGCCAATCCGATAAGACCTGCCTTGGCCACCCTTTTCAGGTTGGAAGCAGCATGTTTCTCCGACATCGGGCTATCCGTTTTGTCCATGGGGTAAGCCTTAGAACATCCCGATCGGCTTTCACAACCGGCGAGTATGAGTGGATCAGGCCGGGATATGCAGGATTTTCGAACAAAAAGCGCAATCTACCGGGATCTGGCCGGTCTCGTCGCGCATATCGACACGCTCGCTCTCGGGGAAGCGCGAGAGGATTTCCCGGTAGTACTCCACGGTGCAACGGCATCCGCGCTGGAGCAGGAGCAGCGGCTCGACCCGAACCTCGTCTTCCTCATGGAAAAGGCGCCAGACCAGCTGCTCCAGATTGAGCACCGGATCGACCAGTTCCTCGCTCCGCACGCTTCCCGCCATGACCGCGACATGCTCCCAATCGGGATGCTGGTCCTTGGCATGCAGGCGTTCCTTGCCCTCTTCCCCATCCGGAAGATGTTGGGCAAGAAGCCCGCCCGCCACGCAGCGCGGTCCATTGGAACGCACTGAGATACGGATCAGGGTGGGCACCTGTTCGGATTGCGCGAAGTAGCTCTCACAGGCGTGGGCCAGCGAAGCGCCTTCAAGCGGGACGACGCCCTGATAGCGCGTGCCGGAAACTGCAAGGTCGAAGGTGATTGCCAGGAAGCCCTTTCCGAAGATGGCCTCCAGCGAACAGTCCTCCTCAAGGCGTTCGGCCAGATCCGGGTCGTGGCGCAGATAGCCACGCACCTCGCCATTGCGGTAGTCGCAGACCAGCAAGTCCACGGCTCCGCCTTCGGCCTGCGCCTGAAACGTCAGCTGCGCATCCTCATCCTTGAGCAACGAACCCATCAGCGCCGTCAGGACAAGTGCTTCGGCCAGAACGTGCTTGACCACCTTGGGATAGGCGTGTGCCGAAAGCACCGTCTCCAGCACCGGGCCAAGCCTCAATACCCGCCCGCGCGCATTGCGCGAGGGGACGGTGAAAGCCAGCGCCCGGTCGAAGCCGGTATCGTCGGTCCGGATGAGGATGTCGTCGTTCACAGCTTGCCCAGCGCCCAAAGCAGGACCGACTTCTGCGCGTGGATGCGGTTCTCCGCCTCGTCCCAGACGACCGAATTCGGCCCGTCGATCACTTCGTTCGTCACTTCCTCACCGCGATGCGCGGGAAGGCAGTGCAGGAACTTCGCTCCCGGCGCAGCCTTGGCCATGAGCGCAGCATTGACCTGATAGGGCTGCATGGCGGCAATGTGCTTCTCACCGCCGGCCTGCCCCATCGAGACCCAAGTATCGGTGACCACGACTTGCGCACCTGCGACGGCCTCTTCGGCATCGCTGGTCAGAATGACCTCGCCGCCGGCGGCGCGTGCGCGGGCAACGAAGGCTTCGTCGGGCTCGTAGCCTGCCGGGCCGCCGATGCGGATAGTGAACTTCATCAGTCCGGCCGCCTCGATCAGCGAGTTGGCGACATTGTTACCATCGCCCAGCCAGGCCATCTGAAGGCCCGGCAACGAGGCCCCATGTTCGACGATGGTCAGGAGATCCGCGACGATCTGACAGGGATGCGAAAGGTCGGTCAGGCCATTGATGACCGGAACATCGGCGTAATGGGCCAGTTCTTCGATCTTCGCGTGGTCGTCGGTGCGGATCATGATCGCATCGACCATGCGGCTGAGCACGCGTGCGGTGTCGGCAATCGTCTCGCCGCGGCCGATCTGGGTGCTCCCCGCCTCCATGATCAGCGCGCTGCCACCGAGTTGGCGCATGGCCATGTCGAACGAAACGCGGGTACGCGTCGAATTCTTCTCGAAGATCATGGCCAGCACATGGCCTGCCAGAGGGGCATCGGCATCCGGGCGGCCCTTGGGCCAGCCCTTGCGCGCCGCCTTGCGGTCAATCGCATCGTTGATCATCGCGGCGACCACATCGCCGCCCGCATCGCCGAGGCCGAGGAAATCGCGTGCCATTACGCAACCTCTTCCGGCTGATAGCTTGCCGCAGCGGCAGAAAGCTTCTCCATGAATTCGTCCATGTGGCTGTCATCGATGACCAGCGGGGGCAGGATGCGCACCACGTTGTCTCCGGCAGAGACCGTCAGCAACTGGTGATTGTCGCGCATGTGGGCGACGAAAGCGCGCGGTTCGACCTTCAGCTTGAGGCCGATGAACAGCCCCCGGCCGCGCACCGAATCGAACAGCTCAGGATAGTTGCCGATGAACTGCTCAAGGCGCGCCATCAGCCGCTCGCCCTTGCCGCGAACATCGGCGAGGAAATCTTCGTTGGCGACAGCGTCCAACACCGCGCCGATTGCCGCCATGGCGAAGGGATTGCCGCCGTAAGTCGAGCCGTGGGCGCCGATGACCATGCCGCGCGCGGCCTTTTCCGTCGCGAGGCAGGCGCCAACCGGGAACCCGCCCCCGATGCCCTTGGCAGTAGACAGGACGTCGGGAACGATGCCGTACTGCTCATAGGCATAAAGCGTACCTGCGCGACCGACGCCGCTCTGCACTTCGTCCAGAATCAGGATCAGGTCATGTTCGTCGCAAAGTGCGCGCAAGCCCTGGAGGAATTCGGGCGACGCGATACGGATACCACCTTCACCCTGGATCGGTTCGACCAGGAAACCTGCGGTATTGGGGCCAATCGCGGCCTTGGCAGCCTCAAGATCATCGAATTCGACGTACTTGAAACCGGGCAGCAGGGGCAGGAAGCCCTTGTGCATCTTTTCCTGGTTGGAAGCGCTGATCGTCGCCATCGTCCGCCCGTGGAAGGCGTTGTTGAACGTGATCAGCTCGTACTTCTCATCGTTGCCGACATGCTGGTGGTAAGCCCGCGCCGTCTTGATCGCGCACTCGACGGCTTCCGCACCCGAATTGGTGAAGAACACAGTGTCGGCAAAGGTCAGATCGACCAGGCGCTTGGCGATCGCGTCACCCTGCGGGCTACCGTAGAGATTGGAAACATGCATCAGTGTCTCGGCCTGCTTCTGAATCGCACCGACGAGGCCGGGGTGCGAATGACCGAGCAGATTGACCGCAATGCCGCTTGCGAAATCGAGGAATCGGCGACCGTCTTCACTGATGAGATGGCAGTGTTCGCCGCGAACGGGCCGAACGCCGCACCGGGGGTACACAGGCATCAGCGGAGTGATCGACATGACGTTATTCCTCGAAATAAATCAGTGAAGCGAAAAATATCTGGAATCGGCAAACGACAAATGGCGGCCCTATGCGGACCGCCATTTGAGCGCTGCGATACTTGTGCAGTCCTCCGATTAACCCACCGGAGGATTTGCAGGCTTGATCAGCCCTGGAGCGCCGCCAGGTTGACCGCCGAGTACTTGCCTCGTCGATCGACCTCGATGTCGAACTCCACGCGATCACCTTCGTTGAGGCCCGACAGGCCCGAACGCTCGACCGCGCTGATGTGCACAAAGGCATCAGGCTGGCCATCGTCGCGAGTGATGAAGCCGAAGCCCTTCATGGAGTTGAAGAACTTGACAGTGCCGCTGGCCTTCTCGCCGGTCAGCTGACGCTGCGGCGCGGGCTCGCGCTTCTCAACCGCAATCACGTCGCCAATGACCACGAGATCGCTTGCCGAGATCTTGCCACCACGGTCCACAAGCTGGAATTCCAGCTGCTGACCTTCAGCAAGACCTTCAAGGCCCGCGCGTTCGACTGCGCTGATGTGCACGAACACATCGTCGCCGCCTTCGTCACGCTGGATGAAGCCGAAGCCCTTGGCTCCGTTGAAGAACTTGACGACGCCCTTGCCCTGGCCAACGACCTGAGCCGGCATACCGCCGCCGCCGCGGGGACCACCGAAGCCACCACCGCCGCCGCCACGCGGGCCGCCGAAGCCGCCACCACGGGGACCACCACCAGCGTTATCACCGCCACCGAAACGGTCACCACCGCCGAAGCGATCGCCGCCGCCGCCGAAACGGTCACCGCCACCGAAACGATCTTGTCCGGCAAAGAACGGGTCGAACTCGTCCTCTCCAAACCGATCCCGCTTGTCGCGTCCCCTTCCGCGACGACCTCTGTCAAAACCCATGTCTACGAACGTACCTTCGCTGCGCCACAAAAAGCATTCAGCCGGGCACGTGGACGAACCGTACCGGCTGCCAGACGAGTGGAAGAGACGCAACTCTCCCTACACCCTGCAATGTCGGGTCATACACGAGTCGTATGCCCATGGCGAACACAATTACGCGCGAATTTGCCGACGTGTAACCGAAAGGCCGCATTTCGATTGTCGGCGCTTCGTATCTTGCCCGAAAGTATGTTCTTGACGCCGGGGAATTTCGGGCTCAGGCGCCTCCCGATCGCCTTCGCGAGGGAGAGTTCATGATGTTCCGCCAGGTCTCCGAAACCGTCTTTGCCAGCCCGCAAATCGGGATCGAAGCCATTGCCGAGGCCAAGGCCCTCGGAATCGTGCGAATCATCAACAATCGCCCCGAAGGCGAAAGCGACGATCAGGTTCCGGGGCCCGATATCGAAGCCGCTGCGCGGGACGCCGGCATCGACTACGTGGCGATCCCGGTTACACATGCCGGCTTCAGCCAGGCGCAAGTCGATGCCATGATCGAAGCGCTGGATGGCGTGGACGGTCCGGTGCTGGCTTATTGTCGTTCGGGCACCCGCTCGACCCTGCTGTGGGCTCTGGCCCGCGCAAAGGCGGGCGACAATCCTGCCGTAATCGCGTCGAAAGCAGCAGCCGCCGGCTACGATGTCACGCCCGTTCGCCAATTGATCGAAATGTTCGCCGCCGGCAGCTGACCCGCTTCCTGCCGGACGTGTCTACAGGGCGATATCGCCCTGCTCTCCTGTGCGCACGCGCAGGACCTCGGCCAGATCGAATACGAAGATCTTGCCATCGCCGATCTCGTCGGTGCTCGCGCATTTGCCGATGATTTCCACGACCGTATCGGCGAAAGCATCCGACACCGCGATCTCCAGCTTGATCTTGGGCACCAGGCTGGAGGAATACTCCGCGCCGCGATAGATCTCGGTCTGGCCCTTCTGCCGGCCGAAACCGCTCACCTCCGATACTGTCAGCCCAGAGACTCCGGCACTGGCCAGAGCGTCCTTCACTTCGGTGAACTTGAACGGCTTGATGATCGCGATGATGTATTTCACGTCCATCTCCCTGGCCGGGTGCATGCTGTGCGCACCATCACACAAAGCCATCCCGACGACAAAGAAAAATGGGCCGGAGCGGCTGGCTCCGGCCCTTGAGTTTGTGTTCGCAGGAGGAACACCGGGAGGCGGCAACGGGGAGGAGGAGAGAGGAAAGTTCCCGCTGCCGCCAAACTCTGAACTTAGTTGTAGGCGCGCTCGCCATGCTCGCCGATGTCGAGACCTTCCTGTTCGACTTCGGGGCTGACGCGCAGGCCGGTGACTGCCTTGGCGATGGTGATCGCGATCGCGGTGCCGATGGCGGCGACAACGATCGTGGTGCCGACGGTTTCAAGCTGGACGATGACCTGGTGAACCATGTCGAAGTCCGGCTTGCCGGGGCCGCCAAGAGCGGGCGAGTAGACGATGCCGGTGCCAATCGCACCGATCATGCCGCCAATGCCGTGCACACCGAAAGCGTCGAGCGCGTCGTCATAGCCAAGCGCGGGCTTGAGCTTGCTCACGGCGAAGAAGCAGACGACCGAAGCGACGGCGCCGAGCACGATCGCGCCGAACGGGCCCGAGTTGCCGGCTGCCGGAGTGACCGCGACGAGACCGGCGACGATGCCCGAGCAGAAGCCGAGGGCCGAACCCTTGTGGCCGCTGAGACGCTCGGCAAGCATCCAGAACAGGGCGGCAGAAGCGGTGGCGACGAAGGTGTTGATCATGGCCAGTGCGGCCGAACCGTTGGCTTCAAGCGCCGAACCGGCGTTGAACCCGAACCAGCCCACCCACAGCAGACCGGTACCGATCATGGTGAGGGTCAGCGAGTGCGGCGGCATCGGCTCGGTGGGATAGCCCTTGCGCTTGCCCAGGATCAGGGCCGCAACGAGAGCCGAAACACCGGCGTTGATGTGAACGACGGTACCGCCCGCAAAGTCGAGAGCGCCCTTGGCGAAGAAGTAGCCATTGCTGCCCCAGACCATGTGCGCAATCGGGAAGTAGACGATCGTCAGCCAGATGGCGCCGAACACCATCACGGCCGAGAACTTGATGCGCTCCACGGTCGAACCGAGCACGAGCGCGACCGTGATCGCCGCGAAGGTCATCTGGAAGCAGATGAACACGTATTCGGGGATCGCGACGCCGGCGGTGAAGGTTGCCGACACGCTGTCAGGCGTGACACCGGCAAGGAAAAGCTTGCCGAAGCCCGCGATGAAGGCGTTGCCGCCATCGCCGAAGGCCATCGTGTAGCCCCAGATCACCCAGATCAGCATGGCAAGGCTGGCCACGGCGCCGATCTGCGTCATGGTCGAAAGCATGTTCTTCGAGCGGGTCAGACCGCCGTAGAACAAGGCAAGGCCCGGCACGATCATCATCAGAACGAGCAGGGTCGAGGTCATCATCCAGGCGGTGTCGCCCTTGTTGACGGTCGGTGCCGCGGCGGCGGCAGCAGCCTGGGCCCAGGCAGGCATGGCGGCGAACAGCGACGCTCCCAGAGCGCCGGCGCCGCACAGAATCTTGCGGTTCATCGTGGAATCCCTCCTGTCGGAAGCGCCGGTCAAAGCGCGGTATCGCCGGATTCGCCGGTACGGATGCGCACCGCCGAAGCGAGATCGAGGACGAAAATCTTGCCGTCGCCAATGGCTTCGGTGCTGGCGACTTGCTGGATCGTTTCCACGATCTTCGGCGCCAGATCGTCCGGCGCGGCGACCTCGATCTTCACCTTCGGGAGCATGTTGGTCGAATACTCGGCCCCACGATAGATTTCCGTCTGGCCCTTCTGACGGCCGAAGCCCTTGACCTCGGTAACGGTCATGCCCGCGACGCCGATCGCGCCAAGCGCTTCCCGAACTTCGTCGAGCTTGAAGGGCTTGATGATGGCTATGACGAACTTCATGCCTATCCCCTGCTTGCCACCGGCCCCAGCACCGGCTGCCAATTAGCAAAGCAAGGGGTGTGCCAATTTACTCAAGGGCGGGAATCGGTGCGATTTTTAGCTACCGCTCGCAACTGCAGCATTGTGCACCGCCCGATTCCCGAGCAGCTGCCTATTTTTTAGGCAATCTCAGCGTGGCAAAAACCGGCAGATGGTCAGATCCTGTCGCCGAGAGCGGGCTGTGATGGACGTTTGTTCCCAGAACTGCCCATTCGCTGGACACGATGATGCGGTCCAGCTGCGCCAGCGGCCGCCGCGAAGGGAAGCTCCGGCCCGGCGAGAGAACGTGCCAGGGCCGCGCGAATTCGCGGAAACAGCCGCCGTGCATCGACCATTCGTTGAAATCGCCCATGAGCACGGTGGGGACATGCCCGTCGCACCCGCCGACATGCGCCAGCACGCTGCGCACCTGAAGCCGGCGCCGTAGCCCGGACAAGTCGAGGTGCATGCCGACCACGCGGAAGCGATGCCCCTCAAGCTCCAGATCGGCCCGTATTGCGCCGCGCGGTTCCAATACCGGCAGCGGTACCGGCGCAGCCTCACGCAGTTCGATTCCCTTGCGCACGAGAATCGCATTGCCATGCCAGCCGAGGCTGTCGGGCTTCATCGACAGCGGAACGGGCACATAGTCGGTGGCGGCATGGATGGCTTCGAGCGGCAGCGCCGCCATGCGCCGGCCAAAGCGGCGGTCCACTTCCTGCAGCGCCACGACATCGGCATCGATTTCGCGCAGGACCGTCAGGATGCGCTCGGGATCGCGCCGTCGGTCCAGACCGACAGCCTTGTGAATGTTGTAGCTGGCGAATGTGATCTGCAAGGAACGGGCCCCACGGGTCTTCGAACGACTAGCTTACGCCGCCCACCTCGCCAAAGCCAAGGTGGCCAAAGACGAGGCTGGCGGAATAACCAATCCGCAGGACCCGGGAGTTGTTCCCCCCTCAGCGCTCCTTGGTGGCGCTGAAGGTCAGTTCCGGATTGCGTTCCTGCTGGTAACCCACGTCCCAGGCCGAACGCGCCATGAACACCGGATCGCCGTCACGGTCCTTCGCAAGGTTCATCATGTTGAAATCGGCGAACTCGCGCAGCGCCTGATCGCTGCCCTTGATCCAGCGGGCGGTATCGAAGGGCGAAGGTTCCAGCATCGCCTCGACCTTGTATTCGGCCTCAAGCCGGCTGATCAGCACGTCGAGCTGGAGCTGGCCGACCACGCCGACGATCCACTGCGAGCCGATCTCCGGATAGAAGACCTGGATCACACCTTCTTCCGAAAGGTCGTCCAGCGCCTTACGCAGCTGCTTGGTCTTGGTCGGATCCTTGAGCGCGACGCGGCGCAGGATTTCCGGCGCGAAGTTGGGCAGGCCGGTAAAGCGCACCACGTTCTTCTCGGACAGCGTATCGCCCACGCGCAAGGTGCCGTGATTCGGAATGCCGATGATGTCGCCGGGCTCGGCGCTGTCGGCAATCTCGCGGTCCTGCGCGAAGAACAGGATCGGCGAGTGCACCGCAATCGGCTTGCCGAGGCCCGAGGGCGTCAGCTTCATGCCGCGTTTGAAAGTGCCCGATACCAGCCGCATGAAGGCGATGCGGTCGCGGTGCATCGGGTCCATGTTGGCCTGCACCTTGAAGATGAAGCCGGTGACTTCCTTGTTCTCCGGCTCGATCGTGCCGGCTTCCGAAGGCTGCGGGCGCGGCGGGGGCGCGAACTTCGCAATCGCATCGATCAGCTCGGCAACGCCGAAGTTCTTGAGCGCCGAGCCAAAGTAGACCGGCGTCAGGTCGCCGCCACGATAGGCGTCGATATCGAATTCGGGATAGCCGGCCTGCGCCAGTTCCAGTTCTTCGGCCACCGCCTCGGGCAGGGTCGCGCCTTCGTCGACATGGCCGAGGAATTCCTTGCTCGGCCCCTGCGGGCGGCTGATCCGGCCGCTGGCAATGTCGAGAATACCCTCGAACAGACCGCCCATGCCGACCGGCCAGGACATCGGGCAGACGTCCAGCGCCAGCATGTCGGCCACTTCGTCGAGCAGGTCGAAACAGGGACGGCCCTCGCGGTCGACCTTGTTGATGAAGGTGATGATCGGCACCGACCGCAGGCGGCAGACTTCGAACAGCTTGCGCGTCTGCGGCTCGATACCCTTCGCCGCGTCGATGACCATGATCGCCGAATCGACCGCCGTCAGCGTGCGGTAGGTGTCTTCGGAGAAGTCTTCGTGGCCCGGCGTGTCGAGCAGGTTGAAGGTAATGACACTGCCGTCAGGGCTCGTCTTCTCGAACGTCATGACCGAGCTGGTGACCGAGATGCCGCGCTGTTGCTCGATTTTCATCCAGTCCGACCGCGCACGGCGCGCCTGGCCGCGCGCTTTCACTTCGCCGGCAAGGTGAATGGCGCCGCCCTGCAACAGCAGCTTTTCGGTCAGCGTGGTCTTACCGGCGTCCGGGTGCGAGATGATCGCGAAAGTACGCCGGGAGGAACTGGGAGAATTGGTCATCGGCGCGCTTTAGTGGCGCACGCGGCTGCCCGCAACTCCCGTGGGACCGAACCCGCGTTCCCTCACTTG
Organism: Novosphingobium sp. BL-S-33; assembly: GCF_056857025.1. Lineage (NCBI taxonomy): Bacteria > Pseudomonadati > Pseudomonadota > Alphaproteobacteria > Sphingomonadales > Sphingomonadaceae > Novosphingobium > Novosphingobium sp. BL-S-33. Next base: position 700,702 of record NZ_CM166474.1, read on the forward strand.
CGTCGATAGCGGAAATACCAGACTTCATGGCCGTAAACCGCACGCGCCTTGGCTTCGTAGCGGGTCTCCGGCCAGCCGCTCGGGCGGTTCTGAAAGTCTGCGGGCTTGTCGCAGAGCCATTCGAACTGGTCGGTGTGGCGCTCCATCACCATCAGCGCATGGCGCAGATAGACCGCGTGGTCGGTGCCGAAGCGGAACTCTCCGCCCGGCTTGAGCTTGGCCGCGAACATGTCCACCGGGCCGTCGTTCATCATGCGCCGCTTGGCGTGGCGCGCCTTGGGCCAGGGGTCCGGGTGCAGCAGATAGAGGAACGAGAGCGAGCCGTCCGGAATGCGCGCCAGCACTTCCAACGCGTCGCCGTGATGGATGCGAACATTGCCGATCGGCGGATGCGCGCCATTGTCACCGGCCACATGCGTAAGTGCCTGGGCGACGCCGTTGACGAAGGGTTCGCAGCCGATGAAGCCGTGATCGGGCAGCATGTCGGCGCGCTGCGCCATGTGCTCGCCACCGCCGAAGCCGATCTCGAAATGCAGCGCGCAATCGCGCCCGAACAGGCCCTCGGCCGTGACCGGACCTTCGAGCGGGACCGCGATCCGCGGCAGCAGGTTGTCGACCAGCGCCTGCTGACCCGCGCGCAGGGGTTTGCCCTTGGCGCGGCCATAGAGGCGGTTGAGCGTGGTCGGATCGCCGGATTTGTGAGCCGTCATGGCGCGGCGCAGTGGCACCAACGCCGCGGAAGGTCAACGCTCGGCTTGGATGACCCGGCCGGTTCCCACCATCGCCGCAGCCCGTTTCGCCTGCGCCTTGCGGGCCGCCACGCGCGACTGGCGCTTCTTCCACCAGACATAGACGCCGGTCACGCAGAGCCCCGCCGTGGCCAGTCCCGAAAGGAAGACCAGCAGGATCGTCAGATTGCCGCCGACGCGGCCGCTGTGCAGCGGGTAGAGCAGGCGGTAACCGGCCAGTTCGCTATCGCCGTGATAGGGATCGAGCGTCTTGACGAGCACGCCGCTCTTCCGGTCGAAGTAGTAATAGATCGGGCCGAGCCCGTGGTAATTGAGCCGGCCATCGTCGGTCATGGTCACGCCGACCGTGCCCTCCTTCGGATCGGTCAGCACGGTTGCCGGCTGCCAGCTTACATGGGTTCGTAGCGCCTCGGCTCGGGCGGAGGCAACGGCATCGGCGAATGTCATGGGCGCCGTGCCCGTCCCCTGCGGCAGCGTCTTGGCCGCATCGGGCTTGTCTTTCGCGAAGAGCGCCTCCACCGCCGGAGCATAGGCTTCCGAGAAGAAGTTGAAGCCAATCGATGTCAGCGCCAGCACGGTAAGCGGCACGAAAAGCCAGAGCGCGCTCGCCTGATGCCAATCATGCATGAACTTGGGCAGCAGCGACCGGAAGCTGACTTTCCAGCTTTTCTTCCAGCCCTTCCAGAACGGCTTCCTGAGCGGAAACGACAGATAGAAGCCGATCAGATGGCCCACGAGCCAGGCAATCGCCACGAGCCCCATCAGCCAGCGCCCCCCTGTTCCCAGCACCAGCTTCGAATGGAAAGCGACCAGCCATTCGGCCATGCCGCGCCGATTGAAGGCTGCCTCGGTCGAGCGGCCACCGGCAATCGCCCCTGTCGCGCGATCGAGGAAGATCTGGTCCACCGCAGGCCCTTCCCCGCCCACCGCGCGGTCCACTTTCACCGGAATCCGCAAATCGCCCGGCACCGCAATCGGAAATCCGCGCACGATCCATTCCGGATGCGCCTGCGCGAAACGGTCCATCATCCCCACCACCTCAGGCGGGTGCGCAACCGCAACCGGCTGGCGAAACAGGTCCGCATTGAGCCAGGCGTCGATCGGACGGACGAAGCACAGCACCGAACCCGTAATGGCCGCGATGAACAGGAACGGGATCGCCGCCAATCCCAGATAGCGGTGCAGGACGATCCAGGGCGAACGCGGAACGGACTTCATGACGGACCTATAACCTTCCTGTCGGCACGGTCACCGATTTCCGACGGGAATTGGTCCTTTGAAAACGTCCAGAATTTCTCGAATCATGGGTCCAATTTCGCGAGGCGCCAAGACGACGAAAAACGGCCTGCCCCAAGAGGCAGGCCGTTTTCACTCATGCGAGGGGAACTCGCGTCTCAGCCCGACAGGATCGGGCCGGATAGGATCAGGCGACTTCGGCCAGTTCGTCCGGATCGCGCAGCACGTAGCCGCGGCCCCAGACGGTTTCGATATAGTTGGCGCCGCCGCAGGCATGGGCAAGCTTCTTGCGGAGCTTGCAGATGAAGACGTCGATGATCTTCAGCTCGGGCTCGTCCATGCCGCCGTAAAGGTGGTTGAGGAACATTTCCTTGGTCAGCGTGGTGCCCTTGCGAAGCGAGAGCAGCTCCAGCATCGCATATTCCTTGCCGGTCAGGTGCACGCGGGCGCCATCGACCTCAACGGTCTTGGCGTCGAGGTTCACGACCAGCTTGCCGGTACGGATGACCGACTGTGAATGGCCCTTCGAGCGGCGAACCACGGCGTGGATACGCGCAATCAGTTCTTCGCGGTGGAACGGCTTGGTCACATAGTCGTCGGCGCCGAAGCCGAACGAGCGAACCTTGGAATCCATCTCAGAAATGCCCGAGAGGATCAGAACCGGCGTCTGCACCTTGGCGACGCGCAGCTTCTTGAGCACATCGTACCCGTGCATGTCGGGCAGGTTCAGGTCGAGCAGGATGATGTCGTAATCGTAGAGCTTGCCGAGATCCAGGCCTTCTTCGCCCAGGTCGGTAGAGTAAACGTTGAACCCTTCGGCCGTGAGCATAAGCTCGATCGCCCGCGCCGTAGTTGGTTCATCCTCGATCAACAGCACTCGCATTGGGTTGCCCCCCTTTTGCCCCATATCCGCCGACGCTAACCCCGTCTAAACGGACATTGCCGTGTATTAACCATATGAGCAATGAAGGTTAAAGGTTAATTTGCCGTAAAAGACGAACCATGCTTCGATCCGCAATGGATCATAGGGATTTCGCCATATCGGAGGGGTGCGTAACCGGATTCGCAAGCCCGGTCCGGCCCGACTTTGCAGCCCGGATCGTTACTTTGCCTTGCCGTATCGTCGGGGCGCTTCGTTCGATCCGGCGCAAGTAGCTCCACAGCCCGCATTGCAGGCCCACCAGCATGAGGATGAAGGGCTGGAAAGCGATGCCCACGAACAGCGATCCGATCAGATAGACGATCTGGGAGAGTTGCAGCGCCACGGCCAGCGGCGCGGCCCATGCCTCTTCGGGTTCCTTACGATGCTTCCAGCGGCGGCGAATCAGTTCCATCTGCACGAGGCCAGTCAGTTGCAGCAGGATCCACAGCGCGAAGCCGGGGAAGCCCTGCTCGCCCAGCATCTCGAAGTAGCTGGAATGGAATGCGCGGCCTTCCTCCACCACGCGCGTCCGCGTGATCGTGGTATTGCCACCGTCCGTGTTGGTCGCGACGGTGTCGTAGGCCACCTTGCTGGCGATGTTGACCACGAAGCCGCCACCCATCGGATGCTGCTTCACATAGTCCCACGTCCATTTCCACACGCCGATTCGCGTGCTGGCGGACTGGTCGGCCTGATGGTTCTCGATCGTCCCCATCCGCGCGAGGAACGAGGACGGCAGGAACGGCACCGCCAGCGTGACGGCCAGTGCCATGCCGCCGGCAATCAACACTTTGTGTTTCGCCGTCCGCAGATAGAACAGGCACAGCACGCCGAGGCAGACAAGGCCGGTACGCGCCTGCGTGCCCACCGGAATCAGCGCGCAGGCAAAGATCAGCGCGGCGGCGAACAGCTTCACGCGCCAGTCGGACGGGAAGATCGTGCCGTGCTTCGCCAGCCACAGAATCAGCGGGATGATCGCGATGGCGACGCTCGACAGGATCGAGCCTTCGAACAGGCCGGTGTTGCTCTCCACGAAGATGCGCAGGGAGCCATAGCCACCGCCGCCCATCGCCGTCTTGATGCCGCCGTCGATAATCAACGCACTCGCCGAAAGCACCATGACCAGCGCCACTGCCTCGATCCGGAGCCGCGTGCGTAGGGTAAACGGCAGGAAGATCGCGAAGACTAAAGCCTTCCACACCCAGGCCCACTTCTCCTGTGCCGCCTCGGGATAGACCGCCGTCAACGTGCTGACCGCGCAGTAGATCAGCAGCGCCGTCAGCAGGCCTTGCCGGAAGGTAAAACGCGTGTCGCGCTTGTCGTCGAACAGCAGCCAGCCGCCGAACGCCGCCGCGAAAGCCATGAGCGAGATCGGAATGTGCGAAAGGATACCCCAGGAAATGAGCTGGGGCGCGACGATGTCGACATAGAGATAGCACAGCACCCAGAGGAACGGCCGCCGGAAGCCGAGCGCCAGAAAGCAGGCGAGGAAAGCCGTGAGGCCGAGATCAAGCATCGCCGTCCGCCTCTTCGGAACCGCGATGCCAGACCACCCTGCGCCGCACCGGACGGGTACCATCCTGCTTGCCGCTGTCGCGCTTAGCCGGCCGTTCTGCCTGCCCCGCCTCGACATCGAGGTCCGGACGCAGCAGCAGGCGCCAGGCGACCAGCGCCAGCAAGCCATGGCTCAGGGCAAGGGCGAAGATGTCGACCATGAACCGAAAGCGCTAGCAGCGCCGGGTTGACGGGGCGTTAAGCGTTCTTCGTTAGGCATTCCGGTCATGACCCGGGTTCTCCACGTCCTCGACCACTCGCTGCCGCTGCACAGTGGCTACACCTTCCGCACCCGCGCGATCCTGAAAGCGCAGGACGCTATGGGATGGGAAGTGCGCGGGGTGACCGGCCCGCGCTACCACGCCGGCGCAGAGGCCCGCGAGCGGTTCGACGACCTCACCTTCCACCGCAGCCCCGGCACGGCGAGTGGCCCACCGCTCTGGCGCGAATGGCGCGAAATCGCGCTGTTCGAGCGCGGGATCGAGGCTGCCGTGCGCGAATGGCGGCCCGACGTCATTCATGCCCATTCGCCCGCGCTCTGCGGCACTGCCGCGCTGCGCGTGGCGCGCCGCCATGGCATCTGCTGCGTCTACGAGATCCGCGCCTTCTGGGAAGATGCCGCCGTGGGCAACGGCACCGGCACCGAGGGCTCGCCCAAGTACCGCCTGATTCGCGCGCTGGAGAGCCGCGTCGTCGCCAAGGCCGACGCCGTAGTGACGATCTGCGAGGGACTGCGCGCCGATCTTGTCGCGCGCGGGACGCCGCCCGGAAAAATCACCGTGGTACCCAACGGAGTCGATCTCACGCTGTTCGGCGAACCGGCAGTGCGCGACGGATCGCTGGCCCGCGAACTGGGCTTCGAGGTGGATGGCCGCCCCTGCCCGGTGATCGGCTTCATCGGCAGCTTTTACGATTACGAAGGTCTCGACGACCTGATCGCCGCCATGCCGCTGCTGCTCGAACGTCAACCCGATGCGCGGCTACTGCTGGTCGGCGGCGGGCCCCGCGAGGCGGCACTGCGCGAACAGGCGGAGGCTTCCAGCGCCGCGCATGCAATCCGCTTCATCGGCCGCGTCCCGCACCATGAGGTCGAGCGGTATTATGCGCTCTGCGACGTCATGGCCTATCCTCGCAAACGCAGCCGACTCACCGATCTCGTCACACCGCTGAAGCCACTGGAGGCCATGTCGCAGGACAAACTGGTAGCGGCGAGCAGCGTCGGCGGGCACCGGGAACTGGTGGAGCACGGCGTGACCGCCACGCTCTTCGCACCCGACGATCCCGCCGCCTGCGCCAAGGCCTTGGCCGACTTGCTTGCCGATCGTGACGGCTGGGAACGCCTGCGCGCGGCCGGACACGACCATGTCGGCGCCCGCCACGACTGGGCGCGCAATGTGCGCCGTTATCGAGACGTTTACCAAATACTGCCAGTCGATAAGGTTCAAAACGGACTCGATGCCGCTGCCTGACCGGGCAGCGGCGTTCGACCGGGATCAGCAGAGGTGAAGAAGGTGGCGAAACAGGAACGCGGCCCGCAGCGGGACGGAAATGGCATGCAGCCGATCACGCGCCATCCGCTTTTCCCGGCGATTGTTGCCTTGTGGTTCGCGGCGCTGTGCGGGCTTGGCAGCATGGCGCTGGGCACGGCCGCAATCGAGCGGCTGGTGGAAGCGACCGGCCTTGCCAAGGCAATCCCGATGGCCGCGCCGCCGCTTGGCGTGACCGCCCGGCTACTGGTTGCCCTGGGAATGACCGGAATCGGCGGCCTTGTCGGCGTCGTGCTCGGACGGCGCCTTGCCGCACCCAAAGCCTCCCAGAGCGAGCCGATGCACGATCTGACCGGCGCGTTCGAGGAAACCGTCAAGGAAGCGCCTGCCGCCGCGCGCCTTCCCGGCCGTCGCCGCAGCTTCGTCGCACCTGTCGAAGTGCCCGAGGAACCCGAACCGGTCACCGCCGCGACGGCCATCCTCCAACTCTCCGATCTCGACGACTATGCGCCGCCCGCCCCCGTCGCGGCGCCGGCCGAGCCTGAAGCGATCGTCCATCCGGCTGACGAACACGAAAGCGCCGCGCAGGAGCACGACGATTTTGCGTCCCGTCTGGCGGCTTACGCCGCCGAGACAGCCACGCCGCCCTGCGCGGACGAGGAAGAAGCCCAGGCCTTTCCGCACCTTGCCGATGCGTTCTCGCCGGCGGCGTGGGCCGATCCCGAACATGCACAGGATGACGACGACGAAGAGGACGCGGAAGCGGAAGCTCCCGCAGCCAGCCTCTTCGAGGCCTATGCCCGCGCACGCGAATCGTTCGCGCCTTCGGCGTACGAAACCGAAACCCCGCAACAATCCGCCCCGATCGATGACGCCGTCCAGGACGACATCGAGGAAGCACCGCTGGCAGCCGAGACCACCGAGGCAGCCCCTGCCCCCGTCTCGGCAAGCGCCGACCGCATCATTGCCGCTCCTCTGGACGATCTCTCGCACGTAGAGCTGTTGGAGCGCCTCGCGCTGGCCATGGAAGAGCAGCGCCGCAAACGCGCGCTTGTCCAGGCGGCGCCGCTTTCGGTCGTGCCCTCCCCCGCCACGCAGGCTCCCGCGCAAGATGAGCCGGAAACCGCGTTCGAGGATCCGACGCCCCCTGCCGCGCCCATGCTCCCGCGCTTCGCGTCGCTTGCCTCGACTGCCCAGTTCGCGCCGCCCCCGCCTTTCGCACCGGCGCCCTTCGCTCCGCCGCCTTACGGCGTGCGCGCCGACTATGCAGCGGCGGCCGGAGCCGATGATGAACCGGTCCAGCCGATCGAGGACCTTTCTCCGCGCGATCTCGATGAATCCGAAATCCCCTTCGGCACCGGTCACTGGACACACGCCGACACGGCGCAAGTCACCGAGCCCGAGGTTGTCGAGCCCGAGGCCTCCGAGCCCAGGGCCTTCGCGCCCGTACGAATCCCCGCGGCGCTGCGTCCCGTTGGCATCACGGCTTTCGACGAGGATGACGCCGTGCCGGGCTATATCCCGCCGCGCCACATCGTCATGCCCGCCGCCCCCGAGGGGGCTGCTGACGAGAATCCGTCCGACCGCCCGATGGCCCGCCTCGCCAGCGGCCACGACTTCCTCCCCGGGACCGACGACGGGGACGAAGAGGACGAAGTCTGCGTGAACCTTGCCGAAGACGACGATTTCGCCGACGATGGCGCGGACATGGTCGAGGAAGGCGTCCTGGATGAAGGCTATTCCTCGCTCCTGAGCCTCCAGCGCCGGGCCGCGCCCCGCGAAGCGCTCATCAGCCTTGAAGACGAAAGCGCCGCCCTTTTGGATGGCGATCTTGCGGACGACGGAACGACCTTCGCCCGCTTCGATGAACACGCGCCCGCCGTGCTTTCCGAGGCACCCATCGTGGAGGATGGCTTCGCTGCCTCCCATGATCCCGCGCCCTATGATGCCGCGACGGCATTCGCTGCGCCGCAGCTCCCCGGCGCCCGCCTGTTCGATCCCCCCGGCCGCCCCGATCCCGCCGAGACCGAAAAGGCCCTGCGCGCCGCACTCGCCACGCTGCAACGGATGAGCGGGGCCGCCTGACGGGGCGTATTCCCGTTCGCCTCGACCCACGCGGGGCGCTCTGACAGCGCCCCGTCGATTTTGAACATTACCCGCAAGGCGGCCCCCTTCCCGGCGACGGAAGGGTTATCCGGGGCCGGATTCGTCCTCGAACCCCGGGCAAGCATGCGCATTCGCGGCCATCGCAGTGCAGCGCAAAGATCTGCCCGAGCCTCAAAAAGTCTTCTCGGCGATCATTTCCCGCGATCGGCGCGACATCGCACGCCCGTTTCCGCCTTCTGCGCATCCGAAACGGACAACAAAATTCCCATTTTTACCGTGTCAACGCACTAAATCTTCGCAGACTTGCGCCTTCGCGGTTGCAAATCGAGGCCGTAATCGTCATGGGGGCGCTAGGGGACACCATGGCGGATTTTGGCCGCGTGCGATTCGCGCGCGCCAGAGCGAGGCGCATGGTGCGAACCCCGGACAACGACAGGATGGGTTTTATCGATGGGATTTCCTAAGCCCCAGGGCCTTTATGATGCGCGTAATGAACACGATGCTTGTGGTGTGGGCTTTGTCGCTCATATCAAAGGTAACAAAAGCCACGCCATTATTACCCAGGCACTGGAAATCCTTAAAAATATTGACCACCGCGGTGCGGTGGGCGCCGATCCCTTGCTGGGTGACGGCGCGGGAATCCTGACTCAGCTTCCCGATGGGCTGTTCCGCAGCTGGGCGAAGAGCGCCGGCGTCGAACTGCCGCAGCCGGGCGACTATGCCGTTGCCATGTGCTTCCTGCCGCAGGACACCGCCTGCCGTGACCTGATCACGCAGACCTTCGAAAAGTTCGTGGCCAAGGAAGGCCAGTCGCTGATCGGCTGGCGCGACGTGCCGGTGACTCTTGACGGCCTTGGCAAGACCGTGCTCGAATCGATGCCGGTGATCCGCCAGTGCTTCGTCGGCCGCGGCGAGAACTGCGCCGATCAGGACGCGTTCGAGCGCAAGATCCTGGCGATCCGCAAGCAGACGCAGAACCCGCTGACGGCCATGGCCGAAAAGCACAACATGCCGGGGCTCACCGAGCTCTACATGCCCAGCTTCTCGACCCGCACGATCGTCTACAAGGGCCTGCTGCTGGCGACCCAGGTCGGCTCGTTCTACGACGATCTGCGCAATCCCGAGTTCGTCTCGGCGCTCGGCCTCGTCCACCAGCGGTTCTCGACCAACACCTTCCCCAGCTGGAAGCTGGCGCACCCGTTCCGCTTCATGGCGCACAACGGTGAGATCAACACGGTTCGCGGCAACGTGAACTGGATGAACGCCCGCCGCCGCACCATGGAATCGGAGCTGCTGGGCGCCGATCTCGACAAGATGTGGCCGCTGATCCCACACGGCCAGTCGGACACCGCGTGCCTCGACAACGCGCTGGAACTGCTGCTGGCCGGCGGTTACTCGCTGAGCCACGCGATGATGATGCTCATCCCCGAGGCATGGGCGGGCAACCCGCTGATGACCCCGGAACGCCGCGCGTTCTACGAGTATCACGCCGCGCTGATGGAGCCGTGGGACGGCCCGGCCGCCGTGGCCTTCACCGATGGCCGCCAAATCGGCGCCACGCTGGACCGCAACGGACTTCGCCCCGCGCGCTTCCTCGTCACCGACGATGATCTCTGCGTCATGGCGTCGGAATCGGGCGTGCTTCCGATCAAGGAAGACAACATCGTCCGCAAGTGGCGCCTCCAGCCCGGCCGCATGCTGCTGATCGACTTCGAAGAAGGTCGCATCATCGAGGACGAGGAAATCAAGAACCAGCTCGCAGGCGAAGAGCCTTACGAGAAGTGGCTTGAGATGGCGCAGTACAACCTCGCCGACCTCGACGTGATCGAACCCGAACTGGCCCAGCTTCCGGAACCGACCGGCACCTTGCTCGATCGCCAGCAGGCCTTCGGCTACACGCAGGAAGACACCTCGCGCTTCCTCGAACCGATGGCCGTGGACGCGGACGATCCGCTCGGCTCGATGGGCACCGACACGCCGATCCCGGTGCTGTCGAACCGTTCGCGCCTGCTCTACGACTACTTCAAGCAGAACTTCGCGCAGGTCACCAACCCGCCGATCGACCCGATCCGCGAGGAACTGGTCATGAGCCTCGTCTCGATGATCGGCCCGCGCCCGAACCTGCTGGGTCATGACGCCGGTTCGCACAAGCGTCTGGAAGTCAGCCAGCCGATCCTCACCGATGAGGATCTGGCCAAGATCCGCTCGGTCGAAGCCGCGCTCGACGGCGCCTTCCGCACCGAGACCATCGACATGACCTGGGACGCCTCTGCCGGCGCCACCGGTCTGGAGATGGCGATCAAGGAAATGTGCTGGGCGGCCACCGAGGCGGTGCTGGCGGACAAGAACATCCTGATTCTGTCCGACCGTGCACAGGGTCCGGACCGCATCCCGATGCCGGCGCTGCTGGCGACGGCTGCCGTCCACCATCACCTCGTCCGCCAGGGCCTGCGCATGCAGACCGGCCTTGTCGTGGAAACCGGCGAAGCGCGTGAAGTGCACCACTTCTGCGTGCTGGCAGGCTTCGGCGCGGAAGCGATCAACCCTTACGTCGCCTTCGAGACGATCGAGGAAATCCGCACTCGCAAGAACCTGCCGGTAACTGCCGAAAAGGCGCGCAAGAACTACATCTACGCGATCGGCAAGGGTATCCGTAAGGTCATGTCCAAGATGGGCATCTCGACCTACCAGTCGTACTGCGGCGCGCAGATCTTCGACGCAGTCGGCCTGTCGACCGCCTTCGTGGACAAGTACTTCACCGGCACCGCCACCACCATCGAAGGCGCCGGCCTGACCGAGATCGCGGAAGAGACCGTCCGCCGCCATGCCACGGCCTATGGCGACGATCCGATCTACGCGAACATGCTCGACGTGGGCGGCATCTACGGCTCGCGCGTGCGCGGTGAGGAACACGCCTGGTCTTCGGAGAACATCGGCGCGCTCCAGCACGCGGTGCGCGGCAATGTGCCCGAAAAGTACCGCGAGTTCGCGCAGTCGATCAACGACCAGTCCAGCCGCCTGCTGACCATCCGCGGGCTGATGGACTTCGTGCCCGGTGCTTCGGTGCCGCTCGAAGAGGTCGAATCGGCCGCCGATATCGTCAAGCGTTTCGCCACCGGCGCGATGAGCTACGGCTCGATTTCGTGGGAGGCGCACACCACGCTGGCGCTCGCCATGAACCGCATCGGCGGCAAGTCGAACACCGGTGAAGGCGGCGAGGATCCCAGCCGCTTCAAGCCGCTGCCGAACGGCGATTCGATGCGTTCGTCGATCAAGCAGGTTGCCTCGGGCCGCTTCGGCGTCACCACCGAGTACCTCGTCAACGCCGACGACATCCAGATCAAGATGGCCCAGGGCGCCAAGCCCGGCGAAGGCGGCCAGCTGCCCGGCGACAAGGTCGACAAGACGATCGGCGCGACGCGTCACTCGACGCCGGGCGTCGGCCTGATCTCGCCGCCGCCGCACCACGACATCTACTCGATCGAGGACATCGCGCAGCTCATCCACGACCTCAAGAACGTGAACCCCACGTCGCGAGTCTCGGTGAAGCTGGTGTCCGAGGTAGGTGTCGGCACGGTGGCTGCAGGTGTCTCCAAGGCGCGTGCCGACCACATCACGATCTCGGGCTACGAAGGCGGCACCGGCGCTTCGCCGCTGACCTCGCTGACGCACGCGGGTTCGCCTTGGGAAATCGGCCTTGCCGAAACTCAGCAGACGCTGCTGCTCAACAACCTGCGCAGCCGCGTTGTGGTTCAGGCCGACGGCGGTCTGCGCACCGGGCGTGACGTGGCCATCGCGGCGCTGCTCGGCGCCGACGAGTTCGGCTTCGCCACTGCCCCGCTGATCGCGGCCGGCTGCATCATGATGCGCAAGTGTCACCTAAACACCTGCCCGGTCGGCGTCGCCACCCAGAACCCGGTGCTGCGCGCGCGCTTCACCGGCCAGCCGGAACACGTGATCAATTACTTCTTCTTCGTGGCCGAAGAGCTGCGCGCGATCATGGCGGAGCTGGGCTTCCGCACGATCGCGGAGATGGTCGGCCGCGTCGACCGTCTCGACATGAAGAAGGCGATCACCCACTGGAAGGCCAAGGGCGTCGATCTGTCCAAGGTGCTCTATCAGGCCCCGCTGGGCGACAGCCCCTCGCTCAACTGGAGCCAGACGCAGGACCACGGTCTGGAGCATGCGCTGGACAACGTGCTGATCGAAGCCGCCGCCGACGCGCTGGACAAGCGTGAGCCGGTTCGGATCGAAAAGCCGGTGATCAACGTCAACCGCACCGTCGGCGCCATGCTTTCGGGTGAAGTCGCCCGTCGCTACGGCCATGCCGGCCTGCCGGACAACACGATCAACGTGAAGCTCACCGGCGTTGCCGGCCAGAGCTTCGGCGCCTGGCTTGCCCACGGCGTCACGCTCGACCTGACCGGCGACGGCAACGACTATGTCGGCAAGGGTCTGTCGGGTGGCCGCGTGATCGTCCGCCAGCCGGGCCACGTGAACCGCGATCCGCTGCAGAACATCATCGTCGGCAATACCGTGCTTTACGGCGCGATCTCGGGCGAGGCGTTCTTCAACGGCGTCGCCGGCGAACGCTTCGCGGTGCGCAACTCGGGCGCCGTCACGGTGGTCGAAGGCTGCGGCGATCATGGCTGCGAGTACATGACCGGCGGCGTGGTGACCGTCCTCGGCAAGACCGGCCGCAACTTCGCGGCGGGCATGTCGGGCGGCGTTGCCTACGTCTATGACGAGGACGGCCAGTTCGAAAAGCTGTGCAATCCCGCCATGGTCGATCTCGTGAAGTTCTCGGCCGAAGCCGACGAGGAAGACGGTGCCGGCCGTCCGCAGCAGCGGACCAACGGCGTCACCGACCTCGGCATGGGCGACATGCTGCGCCACGACGCGGAACGCCTGCGCGTACTGCTCGAACGGCACCACCTGCACACCGGCTCCAAGCGGGCCCGTGCGCTGCTCGACGACTGGGCGACGACCGTCTCCAAGTTCGTCAAGGTGATGCCGCGCGACTACGCCAAGGCACTCCGCCAACTCGAGGCCGAGCGGCTTGAAGCCGCTTCGGTGGCCGCAGAATAATTCGAAGGTAATAGAAATGGGCAAGGAAACCGGCTTCCTCGAACTGGACCGCCAGGACCGCACGTACGGCGACAAGGCCGAGCGACTGAAGAACTACAAGGAGTTCGTCGTTCCGCTCCCGGCCGAGACGCTGAAGGCTCAGGCATCGCGCTGCATGAACTGCGGCGTGCCGCACTGCCACACCGGCTGTCCGGTCAACAACATCATCCCGGACTGGAACCACCTGGTCTACGAGGATGACTTCCGCAACGCGCTGGAAGTCCTCCACTCGACCAACAACTTCCCCGAGTTCACCGGCCGCATCTGCCCCGCCCCGTGCGAGGCGGCCTGCACGCTGAACATCATCGACCAGCCGGTCACCATCAAGTCGATCGAATGCGCGATCGTCGACAAGGGCTGGGCCGAAGGCTGGATCACGCCGAAGGTCGCCGCCAAGCGCACCGGCAAGTCAGTGGCGGTCGTGGGTTCGGGCCCGGCAGGTCTGGCCGCTGCCCAGCAGCTGGCCCGCGCCGGCCACTCGGTGACGGTGTTCGAAAAGAACGACCGCGTCGGCGGGCTGATGCGGTACGGCATTCCCGACTTCAAGATGGAGAAGCACCTCATCAACCGCCGCATGGTGCAGATGATGGCCGAAGGCGTGGAGTTCCGCACCTCGGTCGAAGTCGGCGTGACGGTTTCGGTGGCTTCGCTGAAGGAAAACTTCGACGCCGTGGTCTTCGCGGGCGGCGCCGAAGATCCCCGTCCGCTGAACATCCCCGGCTTCGAACTGCCCGGCGTGCGCTTCGCGATGGAATTCCTGACCCAGCAGAACAAGCGCAACGCGGGTGATGACGAACTGCGCGCCGCGCCGCGCGGCACGCTCTCGGCCACCGGCAAGCACGTCATCGTCATCGGCGGCGGCGATACCGGTTCGGACTGCGTCGGCACCTCCAACCGCCAGGGCGCGGCTTCGGTCACGCAGCTGGAAATCATGCCCAAGCCGCCGGTTCACGAGAACAAGGCGATGTCCTGGCCGAACTGGCCGCTCAAGCTGCGCACCTCCTCGAGCCACGAGGAAGGCTGCGAGCGTGACTGGGCCGTGCTGACCAAGCGCGTCGTCGGCGAGAATGACGTCACCGGCCTCGAATGCGTCCGCGTCGAGTGGAAGGACGGCAAGATGCAGGAAGTGGAAGGCAGCGAGTTCACGCTCCAGGCCGACCTGATCTTCCTCGCCATGGGCTTCGTCGGCCCGCGCAAGGCCGGCATGCTCGATCAGTCGGGCGTCGAACTGGACCCGCGCGGCAACGTCAAGGCGACGATGGCCGATTACCGCACCAGCGACCCGGCCATCTGGTCCTGCGGCGACATGCGGCGCGGTCAGTCGCTGGTGGTCTGGGCCATCCGCGAAGGCCGCCAGTGCGCCCGCGCGGTGGACGAAGCGCTGATGGGCGTTTCCGACCTGCCACGCTAAGCGGACGCGGCATCGCAATCAGGAAAGGGCGCCCCTCACCGGGCGCCCTTTTCGTTTCCATCGTTCTCGGTCAATGACCCGGAAAATGCGGGATCAATGACCAGTGCGTCGTCGCTTAATGTGAAGACGCTCTGGCGATAGGCCAATGCTTGACCTGCACGATGCCCGCGCCGAAATTCCGGCGATTACGGGAGAGACAAGATGTTGCTGGAAATCGCCGAAATCGACGTTCGCCCCGGAGCGGAAGATACCTTCGCCAAGGCCATGCGTGAAACCGGCGTTCCCGAACTCGCTGCCTGCGAAGGCGTGGTGTCCATTCGCTTCGGGCGCGGCGTGGAAAATCCCTCGCGCTTCACCTTCAATGTAGTCTGGACTTCGATGGACGCGCATATCGCCGCGCGCAAGCTGGACAGTTTTGGCCGCTTCCGCGCCGCTTTCGGCGATGTGACCACCGGCGGCTCCATGCACCACTACGAGATGGATGAGGCGGTCGCTGGCCTATCCGCCTGACCATCCCCCCATCAGCGTTTACCAGTCGATCCGCCCACGCCCCTGGGCTTCGAGGAATTCATTGGCGCGGCTGAAGTGGCGGCAGCCGAAGAAGCCGGCATAGGCCGACAACGGGCTCGGGTGCGGGGCAGTCAGCACCAGATGGTGGCTGGAGGATAACCCGGGTACGCGCATCGCCTTTTTCTTGGCGTGGCTGCCCCAGAGCAGGAACACACACGGTTCCGACTTGGCGGCAACGGCCGCCACCGCCGCATCGGTGATCGCCTCCCAGCCACGATTCTGGTGCGAACCGGCCTGCGCGGCTTCGACCGTCAGCGCATTGTTGAGCAGCAACACGCCCTGCCGCGCCCAATGCTCCAGATTGCCATGGCCCGGCGCCGTGACGCCGCAGTCGGTTGCCAGTTCCTTGTAGATATTCACCAGCGAGGGCGGCACTTTCACGCCCTCCATCACTGAAAACGCCAGCCCATGCGCCTGCCCCGGACCGTGATAAGGGTCCTGCCCCAGGATCACCACGCGCACTTCGTCCAGCGGCGTCAGTTCCAGCGCGCGCAGACGTGATCCGCGCGGGGGATAGATGATTTTGCCCGCCGTTTCCTCGGCTTTCAGCCAGCCGCCCAGTCGCCGCGACTCGGGCGTCTCCAGCACCGGCGTGAGCGCGGCTTGCCAGGATGGGGGTACGCCCTGCATGGCTTCTGCTGCTTCCATCGCTGCGCTACTCCCGAATTGTTCGCTATCGGGGCCCGCAAGGGCATCCGACCATTGCGAAAACCTGGCCCAGTCCCTAAGCATTTCCGGACCATGGCTGTCTATCTCCACGAAGAAGATCTCCCCGAAGGCGTGCTTGCGCCGGGACCCGTTGCCGTCGACACCGAGACGATGGGCTTGATCACCCCGCGCGACCGCCTTTGCGTGGTCCAGATTTCCGACGGCAAGGGAGACGAGCACCTCGTCCGCTTTGCGCCGGGCAGCGCTTTTGACGCGCCGAATCTGAAAGCGGTGCTGGCCGATCCGGCCCGGCTCAAGCTCTATCACTTCGCGCGATTCGATCTTGCCGCGATCGAGCACTACCTCGGCGTCACTGCCGCGCCGGTGTTCTGCACCAAGATCGCCAGCAAGCTGACCCGCACTTACACCGATCGCCACGGCCTCAAGGACCTCGTGCGCGAACTGCTGGGCAAGGAAGTCTCCAAGCAGCAGCAGTCGAGCGACTGGGGCGCGGCCGAACTGACCGACGCGCAGAAGGACTATGCGGCGTCGGACGTGCGCTATCTCCACGCCATGCACGAGATTCTCGTCGTGCGTCTTGCACGGGAGAACCGCACCGAAATCGCGCAGGCCTGCTTCGACTTCCTGCCCGCCCGCGCGCGGCTCGATCTGGCCGGGTGGCCCGATCACGACATCTTCAGCCACGAAGCCGCCTGACCCTTAAGCCGGAGAGCACGCGCGCATGTCCGAAGAAGCCATCCAGATCCTCAATCGCCGCCGGCACTTCGCCGCGCCCGGCGGTTCGCATGATCGCCTGGTTGGCTTCCTCGCCAAGGCGCTGCCCACCGGCATCGGCGTCGTCGCGGCCGTGATGATCCTGGTGCCGCTCTCGCCGCGCGGCGAGATCAGCTTCCTGCTGGACCGCAACAAGGTCGCCGTGACCACCCAGCGCATCGCCGTGGCCAATGCCGCCTATCGCGGACAGGATAATGCGGGCCGGGAATTTCTCGTCACGGCGGGCACCGCCGTGCAGCATTCACCCGATGTCCCGGTTGTCGAAATGCTCGACCTTAATGCGAAGATGAACATGAAGGACGGGCCGGCCACGATCGCTGCACCGCGCGGGGCTTACAATTTCGAAGAAGACACCATGAAAGTCTCTGGCCCGGTGAACTTCAACGGCGCCGGCGGCTACAACATGACCACCAAGCAGGTGGACATCGACATCAAGCAGAAGACCGCAGTCGCCTCGGGCGGCGTTTCCGGTGCCGGTCCCAGCGGCACCTTCAGCGCCAATTCGATGCATGCCGATCTGGACAACCGTACCGTAACGCTCGAAGGCAATGCGCGCATGCGAATCACGCCCGGCCAGCTGAGGATCCCCCAATGACCGTTCGCCCCGGCCTCCTGCGTACCGCCGTCGCCTTGCCCGTCGTCGGCCTCGCCATCTTTGCCGCTTCCCAGCAGCTTGGTGCGCAGTCCCTGACCGGCGGGCACGACAGCAACGCGCCCGTCAATTTCGGTGCCGACCGCATCGAGATGCAGGACAGGCAGAATCGCGTCGTCCTCACCGGCAATGTCGACATTACCCAGACGGACCTGCGCATTCGCTCGGCCCGTACGGTGATCGATCTGGCCAATGCGAGCCAGATGAAGGTCAATCGCATGACTGCCAGCGGCAACGTCATCGTCACCCGGCAGGACCAGACCGCAACGGGCGACACCGCGATCTACGACGTCAACCAGCGCATCATCACCATGGTCGGCAATGCCACGCTGAAGCGCGGCACGGGCGATACCCTGCGCAGCGGCCGCTTCGTGATCGACCTTAACAGCGGCGTGTCGTCAGCGTCAGGCGGCCGGGTTACCGGCACCTTCAACGTGCCGAGGCAGCAGAACTAAGCCCCTAACACAGGGATTATCCTGCCGAACACGCGGCCCTGCCGGCCGCGTGTTCCCTTGTCGTGTCAGAATGATTTCCAGCAGCACGCCGACGTAGCGGGGGCGATCAGAACGCCCGGTCGTGGACCAGAACGCGCAAGGTCAGGAATACGATCTGGATGTCGCGCATGATCGTCCAGCCTTCGAGATATTCGAGGTCGGACTGAAGCCTGTTCACCAGATCGGATTCGCAATCGGTAGCGCCGCGATAGCCGCGTACCTGAGCAAGACCCGAAAGGCCGGGTTTAAGCGAATGGCGCTGCCAGTAGCGCAGGTCGACTTCCCAGAACAGCTTGTTTCCGGCGAGCGAACCCGTCGCATGCGGACGCGGCCCGACGATGCTCATATCTCCCAGCAGCACATTGAAGAGCTGCGGCAGTTCATCGATGCTGGTCCCGCGGATGAAGCGGCCGACCGCAGTGATGCGCTGGTCATCCTTGGATGCAGACTGGTTGCCGTCCACATCGCACAGCGCCTGCGTCATCGACCGGAACTTGTACATGTTGAAGAAGCGGTTTCCGCGTCCCATCCGGCGCTGGGCAAAGAAGACCGGACCGCCGTCCTGAAGCTTCACGGCCACGGCCACAGCGATCATCAGCGGCGTCAGCGCAACGATCGCAACCCCCGCGAACATCACATCGAACAGCCGCTTTATGGCCCGCTCGCGCAAGCCAAGCGGACCAGCCGAGACCAACAGCAGACCGTGATTGGCGATTACGCGGGCACCTTGTGCACCCAGCCGCGCGACCTCGTCATCAAGCACTTCACCGTCGACGTTGGCCCCCTTGAGGATCATCGCCCAACTCATCCGGCGATCTGCCGGACAGCTGATGACGACACGATCGATGTTCCGCAGAACAAGGCCAAGCCTGTCGAGCGAATGGGGATCCGTCAGATCCGGATGCAGCCCCATCGCGGCGGCCGACACGCGGATCGCACCGGGCAGACGAAGCTGCGGCCCGCCATCGTCAATGACAAGCTCGTTGATCACATTGGCACCGCAGCGCCAGTACACGAAACTGCGAAGCTGCAACCGGGCCCAGCCCATCAGAGCCATGGCCAGCAGAACACCGCCACTGAAGGCTCCGCGCGAGGATTCGCTGGATGACTTCATCAGGAATTGGACAAAGACAACCACGGCCACGGCCACGATGATCGCCGCCTGCGCACGCAACACGCCGCGCCACCCCTGCCGCAGCGAACACGTGGAATAAGAGCCGTTGTAGAGGGCAAGCGTCAGGAAAATCGGCAAAAGAACCTGGGCATAGACCAGCGAGCGCGCAGCCCCGTCCGCGATGTCGTAAAGCCATCCCGCGATGGCGAACCCAGCCAGCAGTGCAACGATATCGCCCAGAATGAGCACGAGATAGCATTGGAGACGGCGGCGCTCCAGCGACGGAGCGACCAGAAGCTCGTCGGCTTCGGCTTTCTGTCGTGCCTGTTGTGATATCGCGAATGGTGCGTTCACTCGCTCAACACTCCCCATTGCCGAACTCACGTTAATACCGGTGTTGTCCAGACTGCTCGCAACTCCCAGCACCGGATTCATGCTGCGTTGCGAATACGTATACAACTCTATGGACGTAGCAGATAATGGGGAAAGGGGTTAGGGGTAACCCGTTCTATTTGTCCGATGTTCAACATCGAGACATGCAGTTCGCGCAATTTCCAGCAAGCCCTGGGATAATAACAGTTCCGAATCCTGACTATTGCCAAGCAACGATTGATGCATTGCAACAAGGCGCGCCACCAGACGTTCGAGTCGAGGTCCTCGCCAGATTCGGAGCTGGGCAGACAGTGCCGGCTTGTCCTTCCAGAAAACACGGCGGGCTGCCGCTTCTGCCTCCAACAGTGCGCCGACATCGCCGCCGCGCCCCAGCCGCGCGTTCAACGCGGCCAGTTGCGCAGCGCGGCGCTCGAAAGCCAGCAGAAGGCCAACCGGATTGATCCCAAGATCGCGCAGGCGTTTCAGCTCCGGGCCGATCTGCGGCCGCTTCCCACCCAGAACGGCATCCACCAGTGGTGCGAAGTCGTCGTCCTCGGTCGAGGCACCAATGGCGTCGAGATCGGCAGCCGAAACCGGGCGCGGCGTTTCGGGCGTGGCATCGAGATAGAGCGCCAGCTTGCTGACTTCCGAGCGTGCCAGCCGCGTATCGAGCCCGGCCGCGCGGGCAATGCGCTCGGCCAGTTCGCTGCCGAGTTTCAGCCCGGCACCGTTGGCCAGCGTGCGCACGGCGCCCGTAACGGTTCCAAGATCCGGCGGATGGAACATCGCCACAAGCGCATCGCTTCGCGTCGCCAGCAGCTTGGCCGTGCGTGACTTGTCAGTGGCGCCGGTGGCCACAATCAGCACCGGGCACGAATCGACCGGATTCTCGATCAGGATCTGCACCGCGTCGTGCGCCTCGTCGCCCTGCGCTCGCACCCATATATGGCGCGCCGTGCCGCCGAACAGCGAGTTCGAGCGCGCCTCGTCGCCCAGTCGGACCGGGTCCTTGCGCAAGTCGCCGCCCGCCATCTCGACCCGCTCGCCCGGCTCGGTGAGCAGCGAGACGATCTTCTCGGCAGCGTCGGTGCAACCGGCCTCGTCAGGTCCGCAGAAGAAGAAGACCCGGGCCTGCTGCGCGGCACGCGCGGCTGTGCCCGCAAAATCCTTGCGCGTTGCCTTCACGGATTCCGGGCCATTGTCCGCGCGTTACCGGCGCACGTCACTGGTGCGTATCGCCCCGCAGCCGCAGCGCGACCCCGGTGACGATGCGCGAGGCGACATCCTTGGAGAGGTTTTCGAGCGCGGTCTGCTCGGCCGCGAGCGTCGCATAGTCCGAAGAGACGACGTCAATGCCCGCATCCGATCCGGCAGTGGCGTCGAGGACGATCTCACCGCTCGAAATGTCCACAAGCTGGTAGCGCGCGCGCAAGGTGCGGCGCTCACGTGCGATCGTATCGTCGGACAGCAGCGCCAGGCCTTCAAGCTTGTCGTCGAGGCGGATATCGAGCCGATACTTCGGCGCGACGCCCGCCTTGCCCGAGCCGATCTGATCGACGATGGCATTGCGCACCAGCCAGCCGGCGCGTCCTTCGATCGTCGAGACCTGCACATCGGCAAGCCCGCGCGCAACAGCGCCGTTGCCTCCCCCCGCATACATCGGGGTGAGGCCGCAGCCAGAGAGCAGCACGGCTCCGAGAAGGACGCTCAGGCGCTTCACGCGACGAGATTCACCAGTCGGTCGGGAACGACGATCACTTTTCTCACCTCGGCGCCATCCAGTGCACGCTGCACTTTCTCGCTGGCAAGGGCAAGCGCTTCAAGCTCTTCCTTCGAAGTGCCCTTGGCGACGGTCAGCGTATCGCGCAGCTTGCCCTTCACTTGGACAGCCACGGTCACTTCGTCCTCGACCAGCAGCGCCGGATCGACTTCGGGCCATGTCGCCTGCGCCACGAGGCCTTCGCCGAACGTGGCGAACGCTTCTTCGGCGAGGTGCGGCATCATCGGCGAGACGAGCAGCAGAACCGTGCGGATCGCGTTCGAACGGCTGGCCGACGGGGCCGCCTTTTCGACTGCGCCGGTCAGTTCGTAGATGCGCGCCACGGCCTTGTTGAAGCCCAGCGATTCGATATCCGAAGCCACCGCCGCCACCGTCTGGTGCGCCTTACGGTCGATCGCCTTGTCCTCGCCCTCTGCCGCAGCATCGTACTGGGCGAACAGACGCCACAGGCGCTGGACGAAGCGGCCGCAGCCTTCGATACCGGCTTCCGACCAAGGCAGGTCGCGCTCCGGCGGGCTGTCGGACAGCATGAACCAGCGGATCGCGTCGGCGCCGTAAGTCGCGACGATCTCATCGGGATCGACGACGTTCTTCTTCGACTTCGACATCTTGATGACGCGGCCGATCTCGACCGGGGCGCCATCGGCCTTCAGCGTTGCACTTTCGCTGCCGCGCTCGATCTCGCCGGGCGAGAAGTAGACCGGCTGGCCATTGGCATCGTTGATGCGGAAGTAGGTCTCGTGCGTGACCATGCCCTGCGTGAACAGGCTGGCGAAGGGCTCCTTCACCTCGACCTTGCCGATGCGGGCCAGCGCGCGCGTCCAGAAGCGGGCGTAGAGCAAGTGCAGGATCGCATGCTCGATGCCGCCGATGTACTGTTCCACTGGAAGCCATTCGGCGATCTTGGCCGGATCGAACGGGCGATCCTCGGGCTGGCTGGCGAAGCGCAGGAAGTACCACGAAGAGTCGACGAAAGTGTCGAGCGTGTCGGTCTCGCGGCGGGCGGCGTGGCCGCACTGCGGGCAATCGACATGCTTCCAGGTCGGGTGGCGGACCAGCGGGTTGCCGGGGGTCGAGAAATCGACATCCTCGGGCAGCGTGACCGGCAGGTGCTTCTTGGGCACCGGCACCACGCCGCAAACCTCGCAGTGGATGAACGGGATCGGCGTGCCCCAATAGCGCTGGCGCGAAACGCCCCAGTCGCGCAGGCGCCACACGGTTTTGCCCTCACCCCAGCCTTCGGCCTCGGCGCGCGCGATGACGGCGGCCTTGGCGTCCTTCACGGCCATGCCGTTGAGGAAGTCGGAATGGACGCAAACGCCGTCACCAGCCTCGGACTCACCGTCGAACGGCTTGTCGGCATCGGCCTCGCTCGCCGCGACGACGCGCAAGATCGGCAAGCCGTACTTGGTGGCGAATTCGAAGTCGCGCTGGTCGTGGCCCGGAACGGCCATGACCGCGCCGGTGCCGTAGTCCATCAGCACGAAGTTGGCGATGTAGACCGGCAGATCGGCGCCCGTGAACGGGTGCCTGGCCTTGATGCCGGTATCGAAGCCCAGCTTCTCCGCGGTTTCCAGTTCGGCCGCAGTGGTGCCGCCCTGCTTGCACAGCGCGATGAATTCCTCGACCTCGGGGCGGCCGACGGCAGCGGCCTGCGCGATCGGGTGATCGGCGGCGACGGCCACGAAGCTGGCGCCGAAGATGGTGTCGGGACGGGTGGAGTAGACTTCCACCGAACCGATGCCGCCGATTTCGGCGGTCAGGTTGAACTTGAACTGCAGGCCCTGCGACTTGCCAATCCAGTTCTCCTGCATCGTGCGGACCTTCTCGGGCCACTTGTCGAGCGTGGAGAGACCTTCCAGCAGCTCGTCCGCGAAGTCGGTGATCTTGAGGAACCACTGGGAGAGCTTGCGCTTCTCCACCAGCGCGCCCGAGCGCCAGCCGCGCCCGTCGATCACCTGCTCGTTGGCGAGCACGGTCTGGTCGACCGGATCCCAGTTGACCGCCGATTCCTTGCGGTAGACCAGGCCGTTCTCATAGAGATCGATGAACAGCGCCTGCTCGTGGCCGTAGTAGTCCGGCTCGCAGGTCGCGATTTCGCGGCTCCAGTCGAGCGCGAAACCGAGGCGCTTCAGCTGCGCCTTCATGTTGGCGATGTTCTCGCGCGTCCAGCCGCCGGGGTGAACGCCCTTTTCCATCGCCGCATTCTCGGCAGGCATGCCGAACGCGTCCCAGCCCATCGGGTGGAGCACTTCGTGCCCGGTCATGCGCTTGTACCGCGCCAGCACGTCGCCCATCGTGTAGTTGCGCACGTGGCCGATATGGATGCGCCCCGAAGGATAGGGGAACATCTCAAGCACGAAGCTGCGGGGCTTCGACGAAGTGTCGTCAGCCTTGAAGCACTGGGCTTCGTCCCACGCAGCCTGCCAGCGCGTGTCCGCCTGAGCCGGATCGAACCGCTCGGTCATCTTAATCGAGTCTCCTGCGGGCACACGATCGCCCGCGAAATTGGGTCTGCGGACACATATTCGCCCGCAGACGGGGATCAGTTGCCCATCGAGTTGCGGCGAAGGTCGCGGGCGCGGGTGAGGATGATGTCCTCAAGCTTCTGCACCGTCGCGGCCTGAACCGGCGCCGCCGTCCAGCCGCCGTTCGCGGCCACTTCGCGCTGCGCGGTAACGCGCAGGGCATCGGCGCGCAGATCCTTGTCGAGGATCATCACGGTAACCTTGACGCGCTCGGTCGGGCTCTTGGGATTGGTGTACCAGTCGGTGACGATCACGCCGCCGGCGCTGTCCGACTGGAGAAGCGGCATGAACGACAGCGAATCGAGGCTTGCGCGCCACAGGTAGCTGTTGACGCCGATCGTGGTCACCATCGAAGGTGCCACGGCTGCCGACTTCACCTGCTTTTCCTTACGGCCGCCACCGCAGCCTGCCAGCGCAAGCGCCGCAACGGCACAAAAACCCGCAGTTGCCAGCGATCGAGCGGAGAAGAGGCCCTTGTCGGTGCTGCCTGTCATGTCGTTTCCAGTTCCTGTCTCGGCGTCGATCCGCCGGAACATCCGGTGGTAGCCATCCATCGCCTCTATAACCGCCGTTGCCCGGGCGGCAAGTGCGCCCGCATCGGCAAGCCGGCTAAACGGCAAGAGTGCTAAACGCCACATGAACGCGTTGCTTATCCGGGATCTGCGCTTATCCGATATCTGCCATGTCTCGCACCGATGACCTCTCCCGCGCGCGATCATCCTGTGTTAAGGTGCCGGAGCGAGGATGGCCGCGCATGCCGACCGGGCCGAAGCTGGCCCAGCGGCAAAAACAGGGTGGAAGGACCTTCAGGGACGTTACGATGGAAAAGGACCGCGCACGCACGTCGAAAGGCGGCATGAAGGCGAGCCTGATGCTTGCCGGCTGCGTGACCGTGCTCGCCCTGCCGAGCGCCGTACTCGCCTTTTCGACCAGCTTGCGTGCGGTACAGCCGCATGCGGACTCGGCCGTCGATTCGCTCGATCCCGACACCACGAACGAGAACCTGCTGCGCGTGATCGCGATGCGCTCGCTGAGCAAAGGCCAGCCGTTTCCGTTTACTCCGGCCGGCACCCCCAATCGTCCGGATCGCGCCTTGACCGTGGCGGTCCGCGTCGATTCAGAGGCGGCCAAGTCGATCATTGTCGTCCACAATCGCATTCAGGTCGCGCGTGACGATACCAATGTCGGCACGCTGCGCATCGCCCCGGCGGCCTTCAACCTGGGCGTTGCGCGCGGGTACCAGAACTTCTCGCCCGACACGGCGGCGGCGCAACCGGCACCGACGGCCCACACGCTGACCGACGCGCCCGAACTGCGCAAGTTCAGCCTTACCGCAGGCACGGCCGAACCAGCTGAATCGCGCTTTGCCCCGCGCATCTCTATCGACGAGAAGCGCCCCTCGGGCCGCGCGCCGCATACGTTCGCGGGCGAATCCGGTGAAGTCGACGTGGGCGGTGCTTATCGCCTGACCAAGAACCTCGATGTCACGGCGGGCGTGCGCTATTCGCAAGACCGCGAGCGCCTGATGCCGCTGACCGACGGCAAGCTGGATTCGCAGGCAATCTACCTGGGCACCCAGTTCCGCTTCTGACGCGTCCGCCATGGCAGGCGGCAGTTTACATCCATGCAATTTCGATTGCGCTTGTCGCAATCATTTCGGCGCAAAATTGCTGGCTCCGGAATGGGGTTACGCTTGCCCTCCTCCCGCGCATTTCCTAGCCTGCCTGCCGGTGGATGTGCACTGAAGCGAAAGGCTTGATATGGCGCGTGTTGCGATCGTTACCGGCGGAACCAGGGGCATTGGCGAGGCTATCTCGCTGGCGCTCAAGGAACGCGGTCATACCGTTGTTGCAAATTACGCAGGCAATGAGGAGAAGGCGCGGGCCTTCACCGAAAAGACCGGCATCCCCGCTGTCCGGTGGGATGTGGGCGACCATGAAGCCACGCTCAAGGGCGTTGCCGATGTGGTCGAGAAGTTCGGACAGGTCGATATCGTCATCAACAACGCCGGCATCACCCGCGATGGCGTGCTGCACAAGATGACGTTCGACGATTGGAACGATGTCATGCGCATCAACCTCGGCGGCTGTTTCAACATGGCCAAGGCCACCTTCCAGGGCATGCGCGATCGCGGTTGGGGCCGCATCGTCAATATCGGCTCGATCAACGGTCAGGCCGGACAGTACGGGCAGGTCAACTATGCCGCCGCCAAGTCCGGCATCCATGGCTTCACCAAGGCACTGGCGCAGGAAGGCGCCAAGTTCGGCGTCACCGTCAACGCCATCGCGCCGGGCTATATCGATACCGACATGGTGGCCGCAGTGCCGCCCCCGGTGCTGGAAAAGATCGTCGCCAAGATCCCCGTCGGACGCCTTGGCAGCGCTTACGAGATCGCGCGCGGGTGCGCTTTCCTCTGCTCGGAGAATGCCGCGTTCGTCACCGGATCGACCCTGTCGATCAATGGCGGGCAGCACATGTACTAAAATTTCGGATCACCCGCTTTCCTCACGGGAAGCGGGTGATCGCTTTCGTAGCGCGTCAGGCGCGATGCGGTCCCAACAGGATCACCGCCGCGCCGGCAAGACACAAAGCCGCACCGCCCAGATCCCAGCGATCGGGCCTGACGCCCTCCACGGCCCACAGCCACAGAAGCGCGGAGGTGATGTAGATCCCGCCATAGGCCGCATAGGCGCGCCCGGCATTGTCGCTATCGACGAGCGTCAGCAATCCCGCGAAAGTGGCCAGAAGCAGTCCACCGGGGACCAGCCACAGCGTTGACTTGCCCAGTCGCAGCCATGCCCAGAAAGCGTAGCAGCCCCCGATTTCCGCCAGAGCCGCGCCGAAATAGACGATGAAGGACTTCACGCGGGCAGGTTGAAAAAGCCCTTGAGCCACGCGACGAGCGCCGCAAGGTCTTCCCCTTCCAGAGCGACCGCATGGCCCAGATCGGGCACTTTGGGCCAGCCGCAATCGACGAATTCGCGCCCCTGCCATTCACGCGTGCCCTCATAGCGGGGGATCACGTGGAAATGGACATGAGGGTCCACCATCATCAACATCAGGTAATTGAGCTTGGCATAGTCGACCGCTCCGGCCAGCGCCGCTTCGATGGCGGCGCTCGCCTGCTTGAGTTCGGCATGGGCCTCGGTGGGAAGATCGCCGAAGGCCGTGGCCTCGTTCTTCGCCGCCAGCACCAGCGAGCCCAGCGTCGGCTGCGCCGGACGCGCAAGCACGACCCAATGGTCGAATTCAGCGACAAGGCTCGCCGGAAAGCCGAATTTTTCCATCGTCGCGTTCATCGCCAATTCTCCTTCGGCAGGTTGCTCAAGCGTCCGCCAGCCAGGACGTGATCTTGCCGCCCTTCGCGCGCGCGGTCCACGCTTGCACCAGTCGCACCGCGTGGACGAGGCAGGAAATCGCGGTCCACCAGGCCACGGCGATCAGGCCAAGGTCCGGACGCGAAAACAGCATCGAGACGAACAGGATCACCATGTTCGGATTGCGGCGCGCGGTGATCAGGCGGAACCGGCTATCGAACGGGCGCCACACGTGGATGTGCATCATGCCGTTCTGACGCATGAACACGCCCTCGATCAGGCGCTGCACAAGATAACCGCCCTGAATCACGGCCTGCACCAGCCAGAACGTCGTGCTGTCGTAGCCGAGGCCCCAATAGGCAAGTCCGGTCGCCCAGAACCACCACCAGAAGGGCGGGTGGACGAGATCCATGCCGTGATCGAAGACATTGCCCCAGGCCGACGAAGTGATCGTGCAGCGGGCCAGCTTGCCGTCCACGGTATCGAGCACCATGAACACGAGGCCCAGCGCCATGCCCAGCCAATAGTGGCCAAAGGCGAACAGCACCGTGGCGATCACGCAAAACACCGCGCCGACGGTGGTGACCATGTTCGGCGTGATGTGCAGCTTGGCGCAAATGCGCGTCAGCACCAGCGCCCATTCGGGCCACAGGTACTTGGTAAGCAGGTCGGTGACGCCCTTGTAGGCGCCGAAGTAACTGGCCCGCTCGATCGGCCGCACGCTCTCGCGCGTCAGCGCCATCAGGAACGGGGTTTCGCGCTTGCGGAGCTGCTTGTTCTCGATCGTCGGCCCGCTCTCGTAGGCGACAACATCCATTCCGGACGAATCGGTGAGCGGTGCGCCGGCCTTCATGGCCTGGGCGATTCGCGCCGATTGGGCGGAATCGGCAGCATGGGCGAGCGTGGGAACGCCGCCCAGCGTCAGCACCATGCCCGGCCGCTCTGCAACATGGCGGAACCATGCCGGATCCCATGCAAAAGTCGCGTTCGAGAGGATCGCGGCGCCCGCGCCGGGGGATTCGCCGTTCTCGCAGCCATTCGCCCGCGCAATCCGCGCGGTGCGTTGGGTCATTGTAAGACCCCATAGTTTCATGGGGTTATCGCCAATGGTGACGACGACAGGACGGGATTGGGGGGAGTTTTCCGTATCGGCCATGGCCTTGGCCGTAATCTGTCGGGACCGATTTGGAAATCCGGCAAAGCGACCATCATTTCGGCAGCTTGCGCCGCGTGCATTTTCAGCTTGCAGTAAATGCGCAATTTGTTGCCGGAATTTCAACGCCCGAAAAACCGCCATAGAACTGTAACTTGAATGTGTCAGGGAATGTTTCTTGGTGATTTCCGGGGCGGGTGCCATTACATAGACGCCCGTGTACGGAACGATTTACGAATTCGAAACGCTGCCGACCATCGGTGAGCAGGCCCCTCAAAGGGTCGCGCGTCCGGCGCGCCAAGCGCGTCGGGGCCGTGCGGTTCCGCTCGTCGGCATCATTCGCAATCCGCGCAGCCATCGCAACAAGGGCAATGCGCCCGAGATGGCCGATTGCTCCAACATCCTGACGGAAACGCCGCGCACCCGCACCGATCTCTATCGCGTGCTGGAAGGCTTTGCGCAACGCGGGATCGACTACCTTGTGGTCGACGGCGGCGACGGCACCGTGCGCGATGTGCTGACTTGCGGCGCCGATGTGTTCGGCGATCAGTGGCCGACGTTCATGGTCCTGCCCAAGGGCAAGACCAATGCACTGGCAATCGACCTTGGCCTGCCGACCCACTGGTCGCTGGCCGAAGCGCTCGCGGCGGCGCATCGCGGCAACACGCTGGTGCGCAGCCCGCTGCGCGTCTCTTCGAAGGACGGCAGCGCGGGCTGCATCCAGGGCTTCATCCTGGGCACCGGCGCATTCGCGCTGGCGACTGAGGCCGGCCAGGAAGCACACCGTCGCGGTGCCTTCAACAGCTTCGCCGTGGGCCTGACCGTGCTCTGGGGCATCATCCAGACGCTGTTCGGCCGCGCCGGTAATCCCTGGCGCTCCAGCACGCCGACGCGCCTGATCGACCATCGCAGCGGACGTGACCTGCCGTATGACGGCCGGGGCAATCCCGACGAGCGCTTCATGGCGGTCGCCACCACGTTCGAGAAGTTCCCGCTGGGCGCGAAGCCGTTCGGCCGCAATGTCGCAGCCGGCATGAAGCTGGCGGTGATCGACTGGCCGGTGCGCTGGATCGTCGCGCTGTTGCCGCTGATCATGATGTTCGGCCTTGGCGGCAAGTTCCTCGACCGTCGCGGCGCCCACCGCTTCGCGACCCGGGCGATCGACCTCGACATCGGCGGGTCGTTCATCCTCGATGGCGAGGTTTTCCCGGCCGGCGACTACGTGCTTGAAGAAGGCCCGCAAATCACGTTCGTGGTGCCCTGAACCCGCCAAAGCGCCGGCCTCGATATCGTCCGATCTGCGGTGCTTGATTTCGGGGCAGGCATGCCCGAGAGCATGACGTCATGACTGAAGTCTACGGCCAGCCACTTGAAGCGCGGGTGCGGGCGGCGCTGGACCGCCCCGTGGTGGCGGAAGTGCGCGCCTTTGCCGAGCGGCTCGCGCGCGCCACGCCGGGAACGGCGGCAGTGCTGTTCTACGGATCCAATCTGCGCACCGGCTCACTGGAAGGCGTGCTTGATTTCTACGTGCTGACCGAAGGCCCGCAGGTCGAGAAGATCTGGCCGCGCGTCAGCTATCATGAATGGGAGCGCGAGGGAGTCACCCTGCGCGCCAAAGTCGCGACAATGGCGCTGGAGACGTTCCGCGCCGCTGCGGCGGGCGAACTGGTCGATACCACGATCTGGGCCCGCTTCGTCCAGCCGAGCGGCCTTGCCTGGCAGCGTGACGCGGATGCCGCCCTGCGTGTCGCCCAAGCGGTATCGGGCGCGGCGCGCACGGCCAGCCGTCTTGCGGTGGCGCTCGGGCCCGCGAAAGGCACCGCAGAGGATTACTGGCGCGCCTTGTTTCGCGCGACTTACGCGGCCGAATTCCGTGTCGAGAAGGCGGGCCGCGAGGATTCCATCCTCTCGGTGAATCGCGAACATTTCGACGGACTTTTGCCGCTCGCACTGGCGGCGGACGGAATCGCTTTCACCCGCGAATCCGAGGGTATGATCTGCCCGCAGCTCCCCGAAAACGAGCGGCAGAAGATACTCGGCTGGTGGGCGCATCGCCGCCGGCTCGGCAAGCCGTACAACGTGCTCCGCCTGCTCAAGGCCTCGACCACCTTCGAAGGAGCCGCACGCTATGCCGCCTGGAAAATCGAGCGCCACACCGGGATTCCCGTGCGCCTGACGCCTTGGCGGGAACGTCATCCGGTGCTCGCGGCACCGGGCGTGCTCTGGCAGGTCTGGCGCGCGAAGAAGGCGCGCGAGCGCAGCGCGGCATGACTCCGGAGCATCGCCCCCACGCCGCGCTCGTGCTGGCCGGATCGCGCCCCGGCGCCCCCGATCCCGTCGCCGCAAGCGAGGGCACCAGCCACAAGGCGCTGGTCGAAATCGCCGGCAAGCCGATGCTTGCACATGTGGTGGATGCCCTGAAGGGGAGCCGGGTCGAGCGCATTGCCGTGGTCGCCAACGACCCGGCCGTGGTGGCTCTGGCGCAGCAACTGGGCTGCGAAGTCATTCCCGCCGAAGCGGGGCCCAGCGCCAGCGTTGCCGCCGGTCTGGCCCGGCTTGGCGCGCCGATGCTGGTGACGACATCGGACCATGCCCTTTTGCGCAGCGAGTGGGTCGACAATTTCATTGCCGACACCCCGGAAGACGCCGATGTCGCGGTATTGCTGGCCCGGCGCGAGGCGATCGAGCTGGCCATGCCGGGATCGAAGCGCACCTATCTGCGCTTTGCCGATGGCCACTGGTCCGGCTGCAACCTGTTCCTGCTGAACACCCCCCGGGCTGAAACGGCGATCGACACCTGGAAGCTTGTCGAGGCCGATCGCAAGCGCCCCTGGCGCATTGCCGCGCGGCTCGGGCCCGGCATTCTGATCGGCTATGCGCTGGGCCGCCTGACGCTGGCCTCTGCACTGGCGCGGCTGGGCAGCAAGATCGGCGTGACCGCGCGGCTCGTGGCCGCGCGCGACGGATTGGCGGCGGTCGATGTCGACAAACCGTCGGATCTGGCCGACGCCCGCGCGATCCTTTCAGAGCGACCCGAACGGCACTGAACCATACATGGGCCGGTCCTTAACGGCACCGGCCCGAAAAATCACATGTAGCGCATCTGGATGCGGATCGACTTCACTTCGTTACCCACCGCGACCCCGACCTTCGAGTAGCTCGGCTTGCCGAGATTGAAGATGTTGATCGAGGGGTTGTTCGACATCGCGCCGCCGTCGGTGCCGATGTCGGTCTTGCCATTGCCGTCAACGTCATGGCGGACGGCGATCCCGAACGTCCCGGTTGCCGGGAGCGGCACGCAGAACGTCATCGACCCGGCCCGCGCCGGAGTCTCGATGCGCGAGATCCACCGGCCCGCCTGCAACCAGTCGTCGGGCGTGGCGCGGTAGCTCTGGACCCGGATCGTGCCCGAGGAGGACTTGATGCCGTCCACCGTCACCATCAGCGCCGGCCCGCGGTCGGCCCGGCACTGGCTCAGGTCGTTGCGGATTTCCTCATGGCCGCGCACGGCCGCGCCGGCCGATGCCGCGAGTCCCAGCATGCCCAGCCCCGCCAGAACGGCAACCGTGCGCCGGGCGCCACGCGAATGATGCGAAAGTGTCGTCTTCATCGGTCCTGTGACCTCGTCCATCTAACCCAATCGGCGTTCGCAGACCTTGGAAACCGCCTGCGCGCGCTTTCATTTCAGGGGGGCGAATTGGCAGCAAGGCCGTGAATGCACTCTGAATTGAGAATTCACAATGGGACATCCCCGCGCGACCACGGCATAGGGCGCGCCGCGCCATATCGCGTGTGGAAAAGACCGGGGTGCCGCTTGTCCCCACTACATATGGTGTCTTATTCTTGCACATGAGGAGTATCGAATTTCCATGACCGTCCCCCTGATCTCGCCGTCGATCCTTTCCGCCGACTTTGCCCGCCTGGGCGAGGAAGTGCGCGCGGTCGATGAAGCGGGTGCCGACTGGATCCATGTCGACGTGATGGACGGCCACTTCGTTCCCAACATCACCATCGGCCCCGCCGTGGTGAAGGCGCTGCGCCCGCATTCGGCCAAAGTGTTCGACGTGCACCTGATGATCTCCCCGGTCGATTCCTTCCTTGAGGATTTCGCCGCTGCCGGGGCCGACATCATCACCGTGCACCCCGAAGCCGGCCCGCACGTCCATCGCACCGTCCAGAAGATCAAGTCGCTGGGCAAGAAGGCGGGCATCTCGCTGAACCCGGCCACGCCCGCCAAGATGCTGGACTACCTGATCGACGAGATCGACCTTGTCCTCATCATGAGCGTCAACCCCGGTTTCGGCGGCCAGAGCTTCATCTCCAGCCAGCTTCGCAAGATCGAGGCGGTGCGCAAGATGATCGACAAGTCGGGCCGCGAGATCCTGATCGAGGTCGATGGCGGCGTCGATGCCAAGACCGCGCCGCTCTGCGTTTCCGCCGGTGCCGACGTGCTGGTGGCGGGATCCGCCACGTTCCGGGGCGGCCCATCGCAATATGCCGCCAATATCCGGGCACTCAAGGGACTGGACTGAGACTTTGGCCACAACCGCCCATCCGCGCTTCAGAACCGGCTATCCGGTCGCGGATCGGGCGGGCAACCCGGGCCCGCTGACGGCCGCCGAGGAGAGTGCGTTGCACGGTGCATTGGAACAGGGCCTGACCACAGAGCCCGACATCACCGAATTCTCCCCGGAGACGCGGCCGGATCGTCATAACGATCTCTCGCCCGGTCTTTCAGGCGATCCCCAGATCGACGTGCGGATCGAAACCGGCCGCAACCTTGCGCTTGCCGATTTCTCGCCGCCCGCCACCGGCGCGGCGGATCGCTTCATCCGTTTCGCCTATCGCCTGGGCATTCCGGCAACGATGCTGACGTCGCCGCTGGGCCGCAAGCCGCGCACGCGCCTGCTTGCCACCGTCAACAATACCCTGCCCGGCAATGGCGCCGCCGGCACCGCGCTGCGCGCCGGGCACTTCCTTGTCCACGGCGCCAGGACGCCGATCGCGCAAGTCGACTATGCGGGCGCGGCGCGCGTCACGCCGCCGCTCGAACGCGTGGTGCACAGCTTCTCGTGGCTGACCGACCTCGAAGTCTGCGCCCCGCGTGAGCAGTGCATCCCGGTTGCCGAGCGCCTGCTCACCTCCTGGCTTCAGGCCAATCCGGTGCCGCCGTCCAAGCCTGGCAAGGGGCCTGCCTGGTCGGTCGGCCACACCGGCATGCGGCTGATGAACTGGCTGGCCCATGCCCCGCTGATCCTGTCCGGCGACAAGGCGCTGCGCAACCGCACGCTGGCGCATATCGCCGCGACCGCGCGCTGGCTGGACCGCCGCGTCCACAATGCCGAGGACGGGCTGGCCGAAGTGGCCGGATGGTGCGCGATCATCGCCGCCGGCCTGCTGCTGCCCGATGGCCGCCCGCGCCGCCTTTACGGCGAAGCCGGCCTGATCAAGGCGCTGGGCGACCTGATGGGCGACGATGGCGGCCTGCTTTCGCGCAGTCCGCTGGCGCAGATGGAAGCCATCGCGCTGCTCGTCCGCCTGCGCAATTGCTATCAGGCCACCCGCCGCGATGCGCCGCAGACGATCGAGCGCGTGATCGAGATGCTGGTGCCGCCGCTGCTGGCGCTGACTCACAGCGATGGCTCGCTGGGTTCGTGGCAGGGCGCATGGGCCGTCAGCGCCGCCGATCTCGACCAGCTCATCAAGGCCAGCGGCGTGCGCACCCGCCCGCTGCGCGAAGTGCGTCAATGGGGATACCAGCGCGTGGTCGCGCAGAAGTCGATCCTTCAGTTCGACACCGCGCCGCCGCCACTGCCCGCCCATGCGCGTTATGGTTGCGCCTCGACGCTGGCGTTCGAACTGTCGCACGGCAAGCACCGCCTGATCGTCAATTGCGGCGGGGCCGCCAGCGGCGGCGGGCTTGTCCCGGTCCGGCTGGAACAAGCTCTGCGCGCGACGGCCGCCCATTCGACGATGACGCTGGACGATGCCAATTCCACCGCCGTGCTGATCAACGGCGCGATCGGTTCGGGCGTCAGCGAGGTCGATGTCGATCGCAAGACGTTGGCGCAGGAAAACGGCGGCCAGGCCACCCGGCTTGAGGCCAGCCACAACGGCTATGCCGCGCGCCACGGCCTGACTCACCGCCGCATCCTGATCCTGCGCGATGACGGCACCGAGCTGCGCGGCGAAGACCTGCTGCTGCCGTCCGGCCGCAAGGGCAAGCGCGGCAAAGTCGGCTTCGCGATCCGCTTCCACCTTGGCCCCGACGTCGAAGTATCGCCCACCGTGGACGGTCAGGGCGCGGGCCTTGCCCTGCCCGATGGCAGCTATTGGCAGTTCCGCAGCGCCGCCGGCGAAGTGACCTTGGAGGATTCGCTCTGGGTCGACGGACTCGGCCGCCCGCAGGCCACGCAGCAGCTGGTGATTCAGGGCATGGTTTCGCGCGGCGGCGGAAACTTCGGCTGGCTTCTCAAGAAAATGGGGTGATTTGGGCTGAGGTACGCCACCGGTTGTGCCTTACCCGACTTGCAGCCTTGGCCTTGCCGACTTAGGGGGGCCGACTTAGGGGGCCGACGTAACACGGCGCAACTCCCTGCCCGATCCCATTTGCAAGAGGCCCCTCATGACCGACATCGTCCCGATCCGCCGCGCATTGCTTTCGGTTTCCGACAAGACCGGCCTTGCCGATCTGGGCAAGGCGCTGGCCGCGCGCGGTGTCGAGCTGGTCTCCACCGGCGGCACGGCCAAGGCGCTGCGCGACGCCGGTCTTGAGGTGAAGGACATTTCGGACCTCACCAATTTCCCCGAAATGATGGACGGCCGCGTCAAGACGCTGCACCCCAAGGTTCACGGCGGGTTGCTGGCCGTGCGCGACAATCCGGAACACGCCAAGGCCATGGCCGATCACGAGATCGGCGCGATCGACCTCGTCGTCGTCAATCTCTACCCCTTCGAAGCGACCGTCGCCAAGGGCGCCGACCGTGACGAGATCATCGAGAACATCGACATCGGCGGCCCGTCGATGGTGCGTTCGGCCGCGAAGAACCATGCCTTCGTTGCCATCGTCACCGATCCCAAGGACTATGCCGGCCTGCTGACCGAGCTGGAAACCACCGACGGCGGCACCACCCTGTCGTTCCGCAAGCTGCTGGCCGCGCGCGCCTATGCCCAGACCGCCGCTTACGATTCGATGATCAGCCAGTGGTTCGCCTTCGCCGATCAGGGCCTTGAGTTCCCCGAGATGCTCAGCGTCAACGGCCGTCTGGCCACCACGCTGCGCTATGGCGAGAACCCGCACCAGAAGGCCGCGCTCTACACGCCGGTCGGCCCGTTCACCAAGGGCCTCGCCCAGGGCGAGCAGGTGCAGGGCAAGGAACTGTCCTACAACAACTACAACGACGCCGATGCCGCCTTCGAACTCGCTGCCGAGTTCAAGGGTCAGGATCCGGCCGTGGTCATCGTCAAGCACGCCAACCCTTGCGGCGTGGCGCAGGGCTCCAGCCTGCTGGAAGCCTGGCAGGGCGCGCTGGCCTGTGACGACGTTTCGGCCTTCGGCGGCATCGTTGCGGTGAACACCACGCTCGACGGTCCGACCGCCGAAGCGATCTGCCAGATCTTCACCGAAGTCGTCGTCGCCCCCGACGCCGACGAGGAAGCCCGCGCCTTCTTCGCCAAGAAGAAGAACCTGCGCCTGCTGCTGACCGGTGGCCTGCCCGATCCGCGCCGCCCCGGCCTGACCGTGAAGCCGATCACCGGCGGTCTGCTGGTGCAGGGCCGCGACGCCGGCGCCATCGGCGTGGGCGATCTGAAGGTGGTGACCAAGCGCGCGCCGACCGAGCAGGAACTGAAGGACTGCCTGTTCGCCTGGACCGTGGCCCGCCACGTCAAGTCCAACGCGATCGTCTATGCCAAGGACGGCGTTACCGCCGGCATCGGCGCCGGCCAGATGAACCGCCGCGATTCCTCGCGCATCGCCGCGATGAAGGCAGCGGAAGCGGCCGAGAAGTTCGGCTGGGCGCAGGCGCGCACGGTCGGCTCGGCCGTCGCTTCGGACGCGTTCTTCCCCTTCGCCGACGGTCTGCTGGCCGCCGCCGAGGCGGGCGCCACCGCCGTGATCCAGCCGGGCGGCTCGATCCGTGACGACGAAGTGATCGCCGCTGCCGACGAGGCCGGTCTGGCGATGGTCTTCACCGGCATGCGCCACTTCAAGCACTGAGGATACGGGGAGGAAGGCGCTTATGAGGGTAGATATGAGGGTAGACTGGCTCGGACCGCTGGTCGCCCTTGCCTTCCTTGTCGGCATGGCCGCATCGGCAGTGCTGGTGCGGCTGGGCCGGATCCGGCACCGCGGTACCATTGCCGGTGCCCTTGCCCTGCCCTTCGGCTGCGCCGTGGTTCCGCTGGCGCTGCTGGTGCTGGCATCGCTTGCCCATGGCGCACTGGGCTCGCTCTTCCCTTAGGCGAATCGGCTGCATTCGCCCATTTGCATGACGGTCGCGCGACTGTTCCCGCCATTCATCGCGTCACATTAACCATTCATCGCATAACCCGGGCGGAATACCCCACGTTCACTGGACGGCAAGGCGAATCGGCTCAAGGGGGCCGCACGCAAATTCGTGAACCACTGGATAGCTGCACCGATCATGGGACTCTTCAAGGCCGACTTCTACCGCTTCTTCGCCCTCGGCTTCGGCGGCGGTGCATTGCTGGTGTTCGGCGTGATGGGCCTTGGCCATCACACGCTGTCCGAAAACATCGTGCCGCCCGCGCACGCCGCATCGGTCCAGCGCTGAGAGACCTTCGGGCCGAGCGTTCGGCCCGACCTTTGGATTGCGCCTGCGCCGCCAAGCCCCCATATGGGGAGCATGGCTAGTGCGCACCATCATCACGAACATTCCGGCAAAGGCTTGATCGAAGCCGCTCGCGCCGCTCTTCTCGAAGCGGGCGAGCAGTGGACCGAAATGCGCGCGGACGTGTTCGGCGCGCTGGTCGAGCGGGAACGCCCCGCCTCCGCCTATGACCTTGCCGAAAGCGTTTCGGCGCTGCGCGGCAAGCGGGTCGCACCCAACAGCGTCTATCGCATCCTCGACCTCTTCGTGCGCACCAACCTCGCGCGCCGCGTCGAAAGCGCGAACGCCTATCTGGCCAACAGCCACCCGGGCTGCCAGCACGACTGCATTTTCCTGATCTGCGACGTCTGCGGCCAGGCCGTGCACATCGATGACGACAAGCTGACCGGCGCGCTGGTCGCAGCGGCCCGGCAGGCCGGTTTCGCCGATGTGCGCCCGGTGGTGGAACTGCGCGGCACTTGCGCCGCCTGTAGCTGATCTAAATAGCCTTGCGCATCCGGGCCAGCGGCACCGGGGCACCGCCGGTGGCATCCTCGATCCGCTCGATCACTTCATAGCCCGCAACGCGGTAGAGGGGCTCGCCCGAGCGCGTGCCCATCAGTTCGCAGGTGGTAAATCCCTCGGCACGGGCGCGTTCCTCGCAGTGCGCCAGCAGCGCCCGGCCGACGCCGCGCCGCGCGAAACCCGGATGAGTGTACATCGCCCGCACCCGCGCCGCCTCGCTGGCGGGATCGAGCAGGCGCGGCTCCCGCAGGCCAGCACTGTGATCGCCGCCGTAGAGCGTCGCGCGGCGGCTCCAGCCGCCGCATCCGGCGATCTCGCCATCGATTTCCGCCACGAAATAAGTCCCGTCCTCGACCAACTGGCGGTCGAGCCCCATCACCGCGCGGCTCGATGCGATCTGTTCGGGATCGAGGAAACCCTGCTGCAATTCGCCGATGGCGGCGTCCATCACGGTGGAAAGCTGCGGAAGATCGTCAACGGTGGCGGGACGGATGGAAAGCGACAAGGATAGCTCCTCGGTTGGGGGGAGCCGGTTCATGTCACGATCGCGCCAGCCGCACCAGCCTGACCGCACGCTCAGAATTGCGTGAGACTGAGCACGTTACCATCGGGATCGGGAAACCAGCAGACCCGCGCACCGCCCGGCGCCTGCCAGATACCGTCGGCATCCTGCCCCAAGCCTTCGTAGATATTGAAAGCCACGCCCTTGTCCCGAAGCACGGCAACCGTGGCGCGAATATCGTCCACCGCCCAGCCGAGCACCGTATGCGGCAGCGGCTGGTGGCCGGGAACGGCCGTCAGCCGCATGGTCGTGCCCCCTTCTCCCATCCGGAACGTCACGGCGAAATCGTCCTCCGCCAGCACCGGAAGGTCCAGCGTCTCGGCATAGAAAGCCCGCGCACGATCGCGGTCGGCGGTGGCCACGAAAGCGATGGGATTCGATCGGCTCAGCGGATTCGAAGGGAGATTCATCGGGACCTCCTGCGGGAATCTCTGTATCTTGGACTATTCGCGGCCTATGCGCAGCGGAAAATTCGACACCAGACCAACTCGTGTGTAAACCAAGACCATGACAGCCAATCCGGCAACTCCGCTTCTCGATACCGTCGATACGCCTGACGACCTGCGCAAGCTCAAGCCCGCGCAGCTGCGCCAGTTGGCCGACGAGCTTCGCGCCGAAATGATTTCCGCCGTCGGCCAGACGGGCGGTCATCTCGGCTCCGGCCTTGGCGTGGTCGAACTGACCGTGGCCATCCACTACGTGTTCGACACGCCGGTGGACCGTCTGATCTGGGACGTGGGCCACCAGGCCTATCCGCACAAGATCCTGACCGGCCGCCGCGACCGCATCCGCACGCTGCGCCAGGGTGGCGGCCTTTCGGGCTTCACCAAGCGTTCGGAAAGCGAATACGATCCGTTCGGCACCGCGCACAGCTCCACCTCGATCTCGGCCGCGCTCGGCTTTGCCGTCGCCAACAAGATTCAGGGCAGGCCCGGCCGCGGCATCGCCGTGATCGGCGACGGCGCGATGAGCGCGGGCATGGCCTATGAGGCGATGAACAACGCCGAACAAGCCGGCAATCGTCTGGTCGTGATCCTGAACGACAACGACATGTCGATCGCGCCGCCGGTGGGCGGGCTCTCGGCCTATCTCGCGCGCCTCGTCTCCTCGGGCCGGTTCCTTGGCCTGCGCGAACTGGCGCGCAAGTTCGCCCGCCGTTTGCCGCGCCCGCTGCATCTGGCCGCGAAGAAGACCGATGAATTCGCCCGCGGCATGGCCATGGGCGGCACCCTGTTCGAAGAACTGGGCTTCTATTACGTGGGCCCGATCGACGGCCACGATCTCGACGCGCTGATTCCGGTTCTGGAAAACGTGCGCGACGCGGGCGAAGGCCCGATCCTCGTCCATGTCGTCACGCAGAAGGGCAAGGGCTACGCCCCGGCCGAGGAAGCGGCCGACAAGTATCACGGCGTGCAGAAGTTCAACGTCGTCACCGGCGAACAGGCCAAGTCGCCCGCCGGTCCGCCCAGCTATACCGGCGTCTTCGCCAAGGCGCTGGTCGTCGAGGCCGAACGCGACCCGACGATCTGCGCGATCACCGCCGCCATGCCCTCGGGCACCGGGCTCGACAAGTTCGTGCAGCAGTTCCCGGACCGCAGCTTCGATGTCGGCATTGCCGAACAGCACGCGGTGACCTTCGCCGCCGGGCTGGCCGCCGAAGGCATGCGCCCGTTCTGCGCGATCTATTCGACGTTCCTGCAGCGCGCCTTCGACCAGGTGGTGCACGATGTCGCCATCCAGAACCTGCCGGTGCGCTTCGCGATCGACCGCGCCGGTCTGGTCGGTGCCGACGGCGCCACCCACGCAGGCTCGTTCGACATTACCTATCTGGCGACGCTGCCGAACATGGTGGTCATGGCCGCCGCCGACGAGGCGGAGCTGGTCCACATGACGCACACCGCGGCGCTCCACGATTCCGGCCCGATTGCCTTCCGCTATCCGCGCGGCAACGGCACCGGCGTGGCGCTGCCCGACGTTCCGCAGCAGCTGGTAATCGGCAAGGGCCGGATCGTGCGCGAAGGGTCCAAGGTTGCCCTGCTCTCGCTCGGCACCCGCCTTGGCGAGGCGCTCAAGGCTGCCGACCTGCTGGAGGCCAAGGGGCTTTCCGCCACGGTTGCCGACCTTCGCTTTGCCAAGCCGCTCGACACCGAACTCATCCGCAAGCTGATGCTCAGCCACGAAGTGGTCGTCACGGTGGAGGAAGGTTCCATCGGCGGTCTCGGCGCGCATGTGCTGACCATGGCGAGCGACGAAGGGCTGACCGATGCGGGCCTGAAGATCCGCACCATGCGCCTGCCCGACATTTTCCAGGATCAGGACAAGCCCGAGGCGCAGTATGACGAAGCGGGCCTCAATGCCCCGCAGATCGTCGATACCGTGCTGAAGGCGCTGCGGCACAACAGTGCCGGCGTGAACGAAGCGCGCGCCTGACGGTGGATGCCGTCGCTGCGGACTCCCCGGTAAAGCCGGGCAGCATCAGCGACGCGGTGCGGTTGCGCGCGATCCTTGCCGGATCGGCGGGCAACCTCATCGAATGGTACGATTTTTACATTTACGCCTTCACCGCGCTCTACTTCTCTCCCGCCTTCTTCCCGAAGAGCGACCAGCTGGTTCAGCTGATGGCGACCAGCGCGATCTTCGCTGTCGGTTTCCTGCTGCGCCCCATCGGCGGCTGGTACTTCGGCCGCTATGCCGACCGCCACGGGCGGCAGAGCGCGATGGTGCTCTCGGTCATGATGATGGGCGGCGGCGCGCTGCTGATCGCGGTACTGCCGACATTCGCGCAAGTGGGCATCATCGCGCCGCTGCTGCTGCTGATCGGCCGCATGGTGCAAGGTTTTTCCACCGGCGGACAATACGGCACGGCCGCCACATACCTCAGCGAGATCGCCGGACGGCGGCGGCGCGGCTTCTGGTCCTCGTTCCAATACGTCACCTTGGTCGGCGGGCAGCTCTGCGCGACGCTGGTGATCGTGCTTCTCCAGCAAGTGCTGACCGAGGCCGAATTTGCCGCATGGGGCTGGCGCGTGGGCTTCCTGATCGGCGCGGCGGGAGCGCTCGGCATCGTGCTGTTCCGCCATCACATGCACGAGACCTCCAGCGCCGCGGACCGCGCCGGTGAGGCGGCGGGCAGCCTTACCGAACTGTTCCGCGTGGCGACACGCCCGTTCCTGATCGTCGTTGCGCTGACGGCGGGCGGCAGTCTCT
The DNA here is from genome assembly GCF_056857025.1 of Novosphingobium sp. BL-S-33. NCBI lineage: Bacteria > Pseudomonadati > Pseudomonadota > Alphaproteobacteria > Sphingomonadales > Sphingomonadaceae > Novosphingobium > Novosphingobium sp. BL-S-33. The sequence continues at coordinate 741,842 of NZ_CM166474.1, forward strand.
CATTCTACGCATTCACGACCTACATGCAGAAGTACCTCGTGCTCACCGTGGGCCTGAGCAAGGAAGCGGCGACCATGCTGATGCTGGGCGAACTGGCGCTGTTCATGCTGCTTCAGCCGCTGATGGGGCTGCTGTCCGACCGGATCGGGCGCCGCAACAACATCATCCTGTTCGCCGCGCTGGCGACGGTATTCACCGTGCCGATCTTCACCGCGCTGGCCGGAGCCAGAGCAATCGGCCCCGCTTTTGCGCTAGTGCTGGCGGGGCTGGTCATCAACAGCCTCTACACCTCGATCAGCGGCCTGTTCAAAGCCGAGATGTTCCCGACCCATGTGCGCGCGCTGGGCGTTGGCCTTGCCTATGGCGTCGGCAATGCGCTGTTCGGCGGGACCGCCGAAAACGTCGCGCTGGCGTTCAAGGCGGCCGGGCACGAGAGCGGGTTCTACTGGTACGTCTCGGCGCTCTGCGCGGTCTCGCTGGTGGCGGCCTTGCTGCTCAAGGATACCCGCCGCGACAACGTGCTCGACCGGTTAGCCGTGTGAGACGGCTGCTGCTGACGGCGATCGTCGCCATCGGCGGCCTCTACCTCGCCGCCGTGCTGCTGCTGTTTCTGACCCAGCGCTCCATCGTCTATCCGGCCCACCCCCACGCCGCGCCTACCCCCTCCGGTTTCGAGCGAGTCACGCTCCACACCGATGACGGACTGGCGCTCACGGCGGCATGGCGCCCGGCGGCGCCCGGCAAGCGCACCGTGCTGTTCTTTCACGGCAATGGCGACAATCTGCCCGGCGCGGCCAAGGCCACGCAGCAGCTGGCCGACGCCGGATATGGCGTGCTGCTCGCCGATTATCGCGGCTATTCCGGCAATCCCGGCAAACCGACCGAGACCGGCCTGATCCGCGACGGAGAGGCAGCACGCGCGTTTCTGGAAGCGAAAGGCGTGACGGCCCCAAGCCTGATCCTGATGGGCGCCTCGCTGGGCACGGGCGTCGCCACGAGGCTGGCGCACGACCATGCGCCGGCAGCACTGGTTCTCGTCTCGCCCTTCACCAGCTTGCCCGATGTGGCCGCCAGGATGTTCCGATGGCTTCCTGTGCGCCTGCTGCTGCTCGACCGCTTCGAGAGTCTGGACGCCATGCCGGGCGTTGCGGCGCCGGTCCTCGTGCTGCATGCCCGCGACGACCGGTTGATCCCTTTCGTGCAGGGCGAAGCTCTGGCGAAAGCGGCGCGCGACGGCCACTTTGTGGCCTTCAACCGTTTCGGCCACCAACTCCAGTTCGCGCCCGAGGCGCAGGAGGCCATCGTCGCGTGGCTCAAAGAGCGGGGTTTCTAGGCCGCGCGTTGAGCTTCCCGGCGGCGCAATTCCTCGAACGCGGTGCCCGGCCCTTCGGCCAGTCGCGCCGCGATCGCGGCGCAGACCTCGTCCGGGGACTGGACCGAAGTGTCGATGACCAGATCGGACACCGTGTTCCGGTAGACTTCCTCGAAGAACCACGGCCGCAGGCGCGAGAGGCGGTCGACGATCTTGTTCACCGCATCCTCGCCCAGCAGATCGGTGGGCATGCGCTTGGTCATGGCCCGCTCGGCCACGCGGCGTTCGAGCACTTCGAACGGGGGCTTTAGAGTCACCAGCAGCACCGGCAGCCCCTCGGTCCGGCGGACGAGATCTTGCAGGACCGGCGGATCGCTCATCAACAGGTGGTCGAAGATCACGTTGGCACCCTGCCGGGAGGTCGCCGCCATCCATTCATGCATCGCGGAAAAGGCAGCCATCGCCTGCGGGGCGAAGCGCCAGCGCAGCGGGCCCTGCGGATCGGCGGGATCGATCGGCACCGCCTCGATCCCTTCGGCCGCGCGCGGTCCGTGGTGGCCGAACTGCGCGGGCAGTGTCTGGGCCATGAAATGGTCGATGCCGTAGAGCAACCAGTAGTCCTGCCGGCGCTTCTGGAACAGCTCGCAGGCGGTCGACTTGCCCGACCCCGAAGTGCCGTTGACGACGATGATCTGGCCGGGGGTGATAGCGCTCATGCCGGATCTCCCGGTGCGATTTCACCGCGCGCGATGGCGCGGAAGCGGGCGGCGGGGCAGAACTCCTGATTGTCTCCCCACAGTTCCACGCCGTCCCAGTCCCAGCGCGTCAGCGACCAGACGACGGTGTGGTCGGTATAGCCGGTGAAGATCAGGCCCGGGTCGATCTCGGCATGGGCGCGCAGGGTGCGGCCGAGCCCGTCGGTCGCCTCGAACAGCGTGCGCGCGGGGCCGTGTTCGCCCCATTCCAGCACTTCGCGGCGGCCCGAGACAAGGCTGGAGAGCCGGCCGTCCTTCCAGATGAATCCGCCAATGGAGCGGCCTTCGGTCCCCTCCCCCATGGCGATGGCGTGGAAGGCGCGGTCCTCGGCAATACCCCAGAAATAGCCGCCGCATGCCAGCGATTCGTAGTCGCGCTTGCCATAGGAGCAATCGCGCATGGAGAGGCAGTCGACCGCGAATTCCTCGCCACCGCAACGCAAGGTCCCGGTCATCCGGCCCGGCTGTTCGATATGGAATCCAGCCGTCGCGCTCTGGCCCGCATCGCCCGTCTTCAGCTGGTGGACGGGGCCGATCGCGGTCCAGGTGAGGTCGAGGAACAGGCCGTCCTTGTCATAGTCGAGCTTGTACTTCGCGAGTGGCTCGATCATCCGGCAGGACAGCGAGTTGCGCGCCGTCATGTCGAACTTGGCGGCTTCCGAAGGCGCGGCCTGCAAGTGCGCCCAGTCGTAGTGGAGGCAGTTCCACTGGAACCGGCCGCTCGGATCCCACAGCACCGGGCCGCCGTTGAGCATGCCCATGTTCGGCCGGAAATAGTACTGGATGAGGCCATGGATGTGCCGGGAAGGCACCGAGAGCGAAAACCACACGCTCTCGTTCCAGTAGGGGTTGCCGTCGCGCTGTGCGGCGAAGAAATCGGCGAATGCCAGATCGGTTTCCAGGTCCATGATCATGGTGGCTCTCCTTGCCGCCTAGGCAGCAAGGAGCCGGTGTCATGGCAATGACCGCAGCGGCAATGCCGCCTGCCCGAAGGTCTCCTAGTCGAAACCGCGTTGGAGCCAGCCCTGCGCAAGGCCGGCCAGGAAGGCCGATCCGCGCGGCAGCACCGATTCGTCGACCATCATCCGTGTCGAATGGATGCCGCAGCAATGGGCCCAGTCCGCCCCCTCTGGCGCCACGCCGAGGAAGAACATCGCGCCGGGCACTTTCTCCAGCACATAGGCGAAGTCTTCCGCGCCCATGATCGGGTCCGGCAGGCGGCGGAAAGCCTCCTGCCCGAACAGGTCCCGAGCCACGCCTTCCCCGAAAGCGACCGCGCGCGGATCGCAGACGGTTACCGGGAAGCCTTCAAGGATCGTCACTTCGCCGGTCAACCCGTGGGCCCCGGCGATTCCGGCGACCAGTCTCGGCAGTTCGTCCTTCAGGCGCGCGCGGTTCTCGGCCGAGAGCGTGCGCATCGTGCCGGTCAACTTTGCCGCATCGGGAATCACGTTGTGGGCGCTGCCCGCCTCGATCTTGGCGATGGTGACGACGACCGGGTCGAACACGCTGAAGCGCCGCGCGACCATGGTCTGGATGGCCATGACGATCTCGCAGGCGACCGGCACCGGATCGACCGTGTCATGCGGCATCGAGGCATGACCGCCGCGCCCGGTGACCGTAATGCGCAGTTCGTCCGCCGCCGCCATCAGCGGCCCAGCGCGACCGCCGATGACGCCGTGCGGGGCATTGGGCATGATGTGCAGCGCGAACGCGGCATCGGGCAGCGGCCGGTCGAAGCCTTCGCCCCCCAGCAGTCCGTCATCGAGCATGAAGCGGGCGCCGTGATGGCCCTCCTCGCCCGGCTGGAACATGAAGCGCACTTCGCCCTTCAGCCTGTCCGCCTGACCCGCCAGAATCTCCGCGGCGCCCGCGAGCATGGCGACATGGGTGTCGTGCCCGCAGGCATGCATGACACCGGGAATGGTCGAGGCGAAATCCAGCCCGGTCTCCTCGGGCATCGGCAGGGCATCGGTATCGCCGCGCAGCAATACGCAGCCACCGTCCCCGGCCCCGCCTTTCAAGGTTGCCATCAGCCCGGTGGTCGATGGCCCTTCGCGCCATTCCAGCGGCAGGTGGGCCAGCGCGGCGCGGATCTTGTCGCGCGTTTTCGGATTGTGCAGGCCGATCTCGGGCTCAGCGTGGACCGCGCGTCGCAAGGCGACAATGCGGTCGGAAAGGCGGGCGGCTTCGCGGGTCAGCAGGTCTGTGGACATGCCCCCATGATACCGACCGTCACTCGACTGTCGAGCCGGGTTCGTCCGGTTCCGGCTCGGCGTCGATCACCCGGATCGCGTCGCTCTCGATCAGCGACAGTGTGCGCCAGGCCATCGCCCCCATCGCCAGATAGGACACGGCGCCGGCCAGCGCGACTGCCCAGGCTGCGCCGCTGGGCCCCATCGGGATGAAATAGAACATGCCCACGGCCAGCGCGACCACCGAGATCAGGCGCGCCACCAGCGAATGCTGCGCGCGCCCGGTCGAGTGGAGCACCGGCTCGAACGCGACACTGGCAAGATCGAAGCAGGCCGCGACCGTGAGCGGCACGAGAATCGCCTCGCCGCTCTCGAACGCATCGCCGCCGATCAGGGCCAGCAGCTCCTTGCCCAGCAGGATCGCCACGGTGACCACGACGATGCCACCAACCCCTGCAATCTTGCTGGTCTGGAACGCCAGCTTGCGGAACTCGGCCGCCTGCGAGGTCACGCGCACGCGCGCCACTTCGGCATAGACCGAGCGCGTCAGCAGCGAGGACAGCTTGGTAAGCGCCTGCGAAAGCTGCGAGGCAAGGCGGTAGAGACCCGCCGCCTTGGTGCCGACCCAGGCGCCGACGACCAGCAGCGGGCCGTTCTTCACCGCCGCATCGAGCGTGGAGCCCACGTAGGTCACCATGAAGAAGCGGGTGACGCCGGGATTTTCGGCAATGGCCTGACGCCATTCGAAGAAGTGCTTCAAGCGCACCGCCGTTGGCGCAAGCCGGCGCGCCATGATCCAGTAGAGCGTCGCTTCGATAATATCGATGGCGGCCCAGGCGAACAGGAAGCGGCCCACCGACGGGCCGGTCAGCCAGATCGCCACCGCCGCGACAAGGCGGCCGATCGGCACCACGGCCTCGACATAGACCGCCATGTCGAACCGGTGCAGCGCGCGCACGATGCCGGTGGGAGCCGAAACCAGCGCCCAGAGCGAGGCGCAGCAATACCAGAACGCCACGTTCATGTACTGCGGATTGAGTTCCAGCTTATGGGCGAAACCATAGATCAAGACGGCGGCGATGCCGCAGCCCATGATCGCGCCCACTGCGTCCAGCACGCCGCAGAGCATGCCGAGACGGCCGAACTTGCTCCAGTCCTCGTTGTGCACGTGTTCGCTGCCATAGCGCACGACAACGCGCCAGGTCTGGAACCCGGCGATGGCGACAAGCGCCTGCGCGGTGCCGAAAATCAGCGAAAAGTGGCCGAAGTCCTTGAGCCCCAGCGTGCGCGTGAGGATCGCGAGATAGCCGATCCCGCAAACTGCGCCCACGCCCTTGCCGCCCAGCAGCCAGGCGGTGTTCTGGAGAATCCGGCCCAGCGGAGACTGGCTCTCTTGACGGTAGCGTTTGGGGGACATCAAATCTGCATGTGAACGAGGGGAGCACGAGTTGCAAGCCAGTCGCGAAATCGCGATTGCCGCAGCGTGAACGGCGCCGCATTTGCAGGCTCCGTTGCAGCCTCCTTATCGCGCCGCACCTTTTCCTTTTGCGCCGCAATCCCTAGATGCGAACCATCCCCCCCGCGAACATGAATGTGAAACCCATGATCGAACACGCCATTCTTCTCAGCGCCGGCCAGGGCTCACGCCTCCTTCCGCTCACGGCCGAGCGTCCCAAGTGCATGATCGACTTTTCCGGCCGGTCGCTGATCGAATGGCAGATCGAGATGCTGGCGCGCGGCGGCGTCAAACGGATCGACGTGGTCACCGGTTTCATGACCGACATGCTGGAAGAGCACCTCCAGTCGATCAAGGATCCCCGCGTCGACGTGACGGTGCGTTTCAACCCGTTCTTCAAGGTGGCGGACAATCTGGGCTCGTGCTGGATCGTGCGCGAAACGATGCGCGACGATTTCCTGATCCTCAACGGCGACACGCTGGTTTCGGAGGAGATCGTCCACAAGGTGCAGCAGGGCGCGACCGACAAGGACGGCAATCTCTGGCCGATCACCGTCACCGTCGACGTCAAGCAGGACGGCTATGACAGCGACGACATGAAAGTCGAGCGCACGGCCGATGGCCGTCTGGTCCACATCGGCAAGACGCTGAACGCCGTCCAGTCTAACGCCGAATCGATCGGCTTCCTGGCCTTCCGGGGCGAAGGCGCCGACTTGTTCCGCGAGACCGTGCGGCAGGCCATGCGCACGCCCGAAGGCGTGCAGCACTGGTACCTCAAAGTGATCGATTCGATCGCGCCCACCGGCAAAGTCGGCACCAATTCGATCGAGGGCCTGAACTGGGCCGAAGTCGATTTCCTCAACGACATCGAGATCGCCACCAAGCTGACCGATACCTGGGGCTGAGCACGGGTTTCGCCGGTCTTATAAAACAAAAAAGGGCGGTCCCGAGGGGCCGCCCTTTGAGTTGGGGGAGAAGCGGTTTCACCGACCGCGAGTGGAGCGGCGGTGAGAGACCGGCGGGGACGTCTTCGCAGAGAGGGGCGCGGTTGCCATTGATCCGGCTCAAAACCGGATAGCCGCGCTTAACTTTTCCCGATTCCGGCCGTTCTCCCGCCGATATGGACGCGCACCGCTTCAAGCCCACGCCTACCCCCCGCGAACGCCGCCGCGCGCACCTGGCCCATTTCGTGCTCACCGATGCGACGGGCAGGTCGATCGAGATCATGATCCGCGACATATCCTCGCACGGCCTCAGCGCCGCCGCCGTGGGCGAGCCGCCGGCGCTTAACGAAGCGGTGCGGGCAAGGCTGGACGATGGGCGCGAAGTCTGGGGACTCGTACGCTGGACCGAGGGGAAACTGTTCGGGTTGGAATTCGAGGCAGGAGGGTGAAAAGCGTCACACCGCCGAACTGAACCGCCGCAGAGAATCCTTGCGATAGGGATCGAAGCGCGCGGCAATCGAACGGGCATAGGGCAGGCCGCCCGGCGCGATGACGAGATCCTCGCCGTCCGCCTCGCACAGTCCGGCGGCGAAGTAGGGCTGGAGCAAGGGCCATCCCTCCTCCCGCAAGTCCGCGTCGATCGCGGCGCGGCTCCGGCACAGCAGGTCCTCGATCACTTTTCCGCGCCTGCGATCGTCGGCCGAGCGCACAATGCCGCGCCCGGCGGCGAGTTGTTCCTGCGCAAGCATCGCGCGGTAACGCCCGGTGTTCTTCTCGTTCTGCACGAGCAGCAAAGGAAAACGGCTGATCGCCGAAGCGCCCAGCCCGATCAGAACCGGCGCGTGGTCCTCGGTGAAGCCCTGAAAATTGCGACGCAGCCGCCCCGCCTCCGCCGCTTGCGCAAGGCTGTCCTCCGGTCTGGCGAAGTGGTCGAACCCGATCGGCGCATAGCCTTCCGCCACAAGGAACGCATGACCGAAAGCCGCCATGGCAAAGCGCGCCTCGGCATCGGGCAGCGCGGCGGCGTCGATTTTCCGCTGCCGCGCGATGAGGTGCGGCACGTGGGCATAACCGAACAGCGCGATGCGATCGGCCCCAAGTGCGACCGTCCGCGCCAGCGAATCGCGCAAGTCCTCCAGTGTCTGTTCGGGCAGGCCGTACATGAGGTCGAAGTTGAGCGAGGTCACGCCCGCGCGGCGCAGCCTTTCGGTGGTCTCTGCAATCATCCGCGTCGGCTGAACGCGGCCGATGGCCTTCTGCAACGCGGGCGAGAACGTCTGCACGCCAAGGCTGGCGCGGCTTATGCCGACCGAGGCAATCACCGCCGCCCAGTCGGCGCCGAACGTGCGCGGATCGAGCTCAATCGACATGATCGGGCTGGACGCGGCGAAATGGAGCGTCAGCCTGTCGACAAGCCGCACGAAGTCGACCGGTGAAATGCCGTTCGGGCTGCCGCCGCCGAAAGCAATCCGCGCGATCCGGGTGGTCGAAGGCACGCGCTCGGAAACCAGCACGATCTCGCGGCAGATTGCGTCGAGATAGCCCGCCACGCGATCGGTGCGGTTGGCGACGCTGGTGTTGCAACCGCAGTACCAACAGATCTTCTGGCAAAAGGGGATGTGGACATAGAGCGAAACCTCGCCCCGCGTCTCCTCCAGCGCGGTGACGAAGTCGGGCACGCCCACGTCTTCGCCGAACTCCGCCGCAGTGGGGAAGCTGGTGTAGCGCGGCACGGGGACCGCCAGAAGCTTGGGGTGATAGGTCCACATCGGCCAGAGGATCGCCCGAGATGGGCCGCGCGTCATTGCGCTCGATCAAGCGCGCTCGCGAGCCTCCAACATCCGATTTTCCGCGAAATTGCGCCGCATCAATTCAACCGCGCGCCAGATGATCCACAGCCAAGGCCGTCGCCGCTCAAGAGGGGGGATCGCACCGTGCGGCCCCGGCGGCGACGGAAAGACACAAGACATGCGCAGACTGACCCTGCTTGCGGCGCTCGCGGCCGCCACTGCAATCGCCACGCCGGCACTGGCCGGCAGACCCGACGGCGCGTGGCAGGTCAAGGTGCTCGGCACCGCCGTCCTTCCCGACGGCAAGATCGACAAGATCACCGCAATCGACACGAACACGACCCTCGGCGGCACGCTGGCGGCGCTCGATACCGTGGGCACTAAGGCCAATGACAATGTGGTGCCGACCGTCGCGGTGGAATACTTCTTCAACAAGACCTTCTCGGTCGAGACGATCTGCTGCCTCACCCAGCACCACGTCAGCGGCACGGACGATCTCGCCGGTGCCGGCCTTGTCGATCACGTGTTGATCCTGCCCGCCACGGTCACGCTGAAAGCCCACCTCGACACGGGCACGCCGATCAAGCCTTATGTCGGTGCCGGCCCCTCGATCTTCTTCGTGATCGACGAAAAGCCGGGCGACACGGCCAGAGCGCTCGGCGTCGACAAAGTCAGGATGTCGAATGCCTTGGGCTTCGCCCTGCAGGGCGGCGTGGACATCGCGCTGAACGATCGAGGGTTGGGCCTTTCGCTGGATGCCAAGAGGTACTGGGTCCGGCCGACCGCCTCGTTCTACGAAGACGGCACCCTTGCGCTCAAGACCCGGCACAATCTCGATCCCTGGGTATTGAGCGCTGGCGTCGCTTATCGCTTCTGAAGCGGTACATCCGCCTCAAACGCAAAAAGATCCCATGGGCGCGGGTTGGCGCTAGTTAAGGCACACTGACCTCCCCGCTTTATCGTCAAGGAGGCTCTCCATGTCCGGTTTATCCCATGCCGCCGTCAGCACTCAGTTAAATGCGATCTTTGTGTCATTGGAGCTGAGCCGTTCCACTTGGTTGGTGACGTCTCTGTTGCCGGGGCGCGGCGAGCGCATTTCGCGGCACCAGGTGAAGGGCGGTGATGTGCCTGTCCTCCTCGAGCGGTTCGCGCAGTTACAAGCCAAAGCGCGCGAGCGGACCGGCAAGCAGTACCCATTGGTCGTTATTCAGGAGGCTGGACTGGACGGCTTCTGGATACACCGTTGCCTCATGTGCGAAGGAATCGAGAGTTACGTCGTCGATGCAGCCTCGATCGCGGCTTCGCGACGGAGTCGGCGTGCGAAGACGGATAAGCTCGACGGTGAGGCCCTGGTCCGTACGTTGCTCGCCTATAAACGTGGAGAGCCGAGGGTCTGCGCGATGGTCGCAGTACCAAGCGTCGAAGACGAAGACCGCCGTCGCATCTGCCGGGAGCGACGCTCGCTGGTGATCGAGCGCATCCGGCACGTTAACCGAGTGAAAGGCCTGCTGTTCGCGCAAGGAGTGGGCGACTACGAGCCGCTGCGCACCAACCGGCGGGCTCGGTTGGAAGAGCTCACTACCGGCGACGGACGACCGTTGCCACGCCATCTCAAGAATGAGATCGAGCGCGAGCTAGACCGGTTGGAGTTGGTTCTGGGGCAGATCAAAGACGTTGAGCGGGAACGCGATGCGATGCTGGAACTAGACACGGCGATCGAAGAGGCTCCAGCGTCAGCGTCGGCCAGCGCTCGTCTGCTTCAATTGCGCGGTATCGGCCCGGAATTCGCTGGCGTGCTTCATGCCGAGGGGTTGTTCCGCAGCTTCAGTAATCGACGACAGGTCGCCAGCTATGCGGGACTGGCGCCATCGCCGTGGCAAAGTGGTGCGATGGACCGAGAGCAAGGGGTGTCCAAAGCGGGCAATAAACGGCTGCGCGTCACGATGATCCAAGTCGCATGGCTGTGGCTGCGACATCAACCAACATCAGAACTGACACTCTGGTATGAGGAGCGGGTGCGAACCAACGGCGGCCGCGTCCGCCGCGTGATGATAGTGGCTCTCGCGCGCAAGTTGCTGATCGCGCTGTGGCAATTCAATTCCGCTGGCGTCGTGCCAAAGGGCGCAATCCTCAAAGCAGCCTGACTGGGTACTCATAGAAGATTTCCTGCGGGGCGACACCCGCCGGATCCAGGTAGACGGACCGTC
>NZ_CM166474.1:760000-3678722 GCF_056857025.1 Novosphingobium sp. BL-S-33
CGGCGTTTGCGTGCCGGTGACGGTGGTGCCGCCTGAAAGTTCCGGCGGGCAAGGCGCGTCGGTGAACTTGCGATAGGTTGCATCGGTGTAGGAGCCGTTGAGGTAGGCGTTGAAGCGTTCGCTCGGGCGGACCGAGAAGTCCCACTCGACGCCCTGCGAGCGCACTTCCTGCGCATTGGCGAGGTAACCGCGCAGCACGCCATACTGGCCGTTGGTGACGTTGGCCTGGTAATTGCCAATGTCGGAGCGGAAGATCGCCAGGTTGAAGGTCGCACGGCGATCCCAGAACTGGGTCTTGATGCCGACTTCGTAGTTGTGGACCGATTCCGGCTTCACCGTCTGCGCGGCGAGGATCGGGTTATTCTGCGAATCGACCGGCACGCCGTTCAGGTTGATGCCGCCCGACTTGAAGCTCTTTGCATAGGTCGCATAGACGAGGATGTCGGGCGTGACCTTGTAGCTGACGTTGAAATCGTAGCTGAAGTTCCAGTCGCTGAACTCGGGCGAAATTTCCTGCGGGGTGTAGATCGCCAACTGGGCGGTCTGGCGCGCGGTATAGGACGGCAGTCCCAGCAGCAGTTCGTTACCCTGCCCGTCGAACACGCGGCGCTGGTAGTAGCCCTCCTTCTTGTCGTAGTTCAGGCGCACACCGGGCTGCACGGTCAGTTCGGGCGTGACGTGCCAGCTGAGCTGGCCATACAGCGCCGCGCTGGTGTTCTTCAGGTACTGCGTGTTGTAGGCGGTCAGCCCATTGAGCACCGTGGGATCGCAGGCCAGCTTGTTCGATGCGCTGGGGCCGCAGCCCGACGATCCCGGCGGGACCTGGGCATTGGTGCCGGGATTGATATTCCAGCGGCTGGCGGCCGAGCCTTGCGATTCGGTGCCCTGCGTATCGATCCGCTGATAAAAGCCGAAGGCGCCGACCACGAAATCGAAGTGCTTGCCGCTGTAGTTGTAGCGCAGTTCCTGCGTGTACTGGTTCTGCTGCGACGGGTTCTGTGAGAGCGTGACGATCGGCAAAGCAGTGAAGTCACGGTCGTTCGACGGATCCCAGTCCCAGAAGCGCCAGGCAGAAACGGAGGTCAGCGTACCGGGACCGACATCCCACTTCACGCGCACCGAAGCGCCGCCGATCTTGTTCTTCGCCCTCAGCGGCGTGTCGAGGTCGGTCAGGCGATCGTATGGATTGGTGCTGGGCGGCGTATAGCCGAGCGCGGCGGCCAGCGCCGGGTACTGGCGGTTGCTGGCGCGCTGGGTGGGGCCATAGCCGACGAAGACCGAGCCGCAGCAATTCGCATCCTGGGTAGAATAGTCACCGGCGAACGTGATCGCCAGATCTTCGGTGGGCTTCCAGAGCACCTGCCCGCGCAAACCGATATTGTCCTGGCTCTGGATCCACTGGTTGGTCGTCACATTGTAGATCGTGCCGCGACGATCGGTGGTCGAGGCCGCGATACGGATCGCCACATTGTCGGTCAGCGGGCCGGAGACGGCGACCTTGGCCTGCTTGAAGTTGTAATTGCCGACCGAGACCTCTGCCTTGCCCTGGAAATCGAAGGTCGGCTGGTTGGTCGTGATGTTGATCGCGCCGGCCGTGGTGTTCTTGCCGTAGAGCGTACCCTGCGGGCCGCGCAGCACTTCGATCTGGGCAACGTCGAGGAAGTCGAACGTGGCGGAGGCGACGCGCGAATTGTAGACGTCGTCGATATAGATGCCGACGCCCTGCTCGATGCCGTCGTTGGTGAGACCGAACGGCGCGCCGAGGCCGCGGATGTTCACCGCCGTGTTGCGCGGGTTCGACGAATAGAACTGCAAGGTCGGTGTCAGCTGTTGCAGGCGGCCAACGTTGAAGGCGCCCGTTGAATCAAGGTGTTCGCCGCCCACGACCGAGATCGCCAGCGGCACTTCCTGACTCGATTCCTGACGGCGCCGCGCGGTGACGAGAATCTCGCCGCCACGGTCATGGGCACCGGTGCCGACCGACGTGGGCGATTCCTGTTCGGCATCCGCCGAAGTCGTCGCGGCGGCGGCAGAAGTCGCGGCAGCCGGCGCTTCGGATGCCAGCGCCGGCGTAGCGGCCAGTAGCAGCGTAAACGAAAGGCAGGCGAGCGGAAGCGGGGCCGGCAGCGGCCCGCGGACGTGTCTTCTCATGAAGTCCCCCTTGGATTTGTTGTATGGTTAGGGGCCTCACATCCGGCGGTCCGGTCTGCTCGGCAGATTATCGGTGTTCTGTGTGGCGCGCGCCTTTAGGAGGCGAAGCGCTTGCGTTCGGTGATGTCGAGCTGGACCAGCTTGCCATCGTGGACTGTCAGCTGGATGACGCCGTAGCGCATCGTGCCGAGAGCATCGGCAACCACCTGGAGCGGTGCCGGCTTGGGAATGGCGCTCTCGGAATCCCTGGAAAGGTGCAGTCCCGATCGCTGGGTGTCCGTTGACGGTTGAGCCATTGCGAATCTTCCTCTGAGCGCGGCGTTTGAGCGTCGCATTCGCATTGGTATTCTCAACCTAAAAAGTTGACAATACCCCTACCCGAAAGTTTCTGGTTTTCGCGCCAGAGCAAAAACTATTTGCGCCGAAGCGATGCTCCGGCGCGGGCTTGATTCCGAAAGGGGTAGAGGCTGCCAGAAAGGGCAGGAAACCGCCAAAAAGCCGAAGAAATCCGGGATCAGGCGGCTTCGTCTTCTTCCTGCGCGGGGACCAGATCGATACGGTCGGACAGGCGGATTCCGTCAAGGAGATCGGCGGTGCGATCTCGCACTTCGAGCATCAGCGCGCGTGTGCGGCACTCGCCTTCTTCAAGGCAGTTCTTGCATTTTTCATGCGCAAAACGGCTGGCGCAGGGCACCAGCGCCAGCGATCCGCGCATGATCCGGATAAGGTCGCCATAGGTGATGTCGACCGGCGCCACCGCCAGCCAGTATCCGCCATCCTTGCCACGCTGCGAATCGACAATGCCGAAGCGGGTCAGCTCGGAAAGGATCGTCGTCAGGAACTTGGCGGGGATGTTCTGCGCCTCTGCGATCGGCGCCAGTTGTATCGGCCCCTGACCGTAGTGGTCGGCGAGGTGCTGCATGGCGCGGATGGCGTAGCGGGTCTTCTGCGAAAGCACGAAGCCCTCATGCCCCAAGCCGCAAGGCCCATGCAAGCGCGCGCAAGCCCGATTCGCACTTTGTCAGCCATTGCGGTTGGGAATTCGGTGGATAGCTTGCGCGCGCAGGATCCGAAGGTTCCTGCGCGCGCTGCAAGGCCGGTTCTTTCAGCCCCGGTCAGGCCCGGCGCGCGGCGCGAAACGAGAGCGTTCCCAGCCCGATCATCGCCGCCAGCATCACCACTTGCGCCACCAGGAAAGGCGGCTCGGTTCCCGAAGGTGCCAGCGCGTGGAGCGGCGGTACCTTGAGGAATGCCTGAGTCACGAAGGCCAGCAGATTGAAGTAGAGCGCGATGCTGGCGCTCACCGCGTAGACGGCCGCCGCCCTGCCCCGCAGCTTGCATCCGAAGTAGGCGGCGAATGCCACGGCGAGCACCGGGATGGAGATGACGCCGGTGACGAAGGCCGGGGTCGGTCCGTTGAAGGGGAACAGGAACCCCGTCAGCGTTGTCGCCGCCGTGGTAATCAGGAACAGGCCGGAGAGCCCGGCGATGCGCCGCCGTCCGCCAGCGAAGGCGAGGAGGACCACCAGGCCGCTGGCGATTCCCACAAGGCTGATCGCGACATGGAGCGCAGTGAACTGGCCCAGCGTGAGACCGAGGATCATGGCGCGCCCTCCCTCAGTTAGCGAAGACCGCGCCGTAGCGCGCGGCGGGTTTTGCCAGCGAAAGACCGGGGCGCAGCGCCGTGCGGGCGGCGATATAGGCCTCGTACTGCGCCATGTCTGGCAGAGCCGGGATCGTCACCGCCTCCCCCATGTCGAGCCCCGTAAGCGCGGCATCGACCATATCTTCGGCCTCCATGACCATGTGCGCGGGCAGCGCGGCCATCTTCTCCTCGGTCCAGATCGGAGTTCGGGTGATCCCGGGCAGCACGGCCTGCACGCGCACGCCCTTGGGCCCCAGTTCGGCGGCCAGCGCCTCGGACAAGGCCAGGACATAGGCCTTGGTCGCGGGATAGACCGCCGTGAATGCCTCCGGCATCAACGCGGTAACCGAAGTGACGTTGACGATGGTCCCCTCACCCGCCGCCGCCAGCCGGGGCGCGATGGCCGCCGAAAGGCGCGTGACGGCGCGGATATTGAGGTCGATCATGGCCGAGAGGTAATCGGGGTCCGCCTCCAGGATCGTGCCCTCGTTGGCGATCCCGGCATTGTTGATGAGGCCGACGATGGCCGCATCTTCGCGCAGCCGCTGTTCCACGTGCAACAGGTCGCCGGCATTGGCGAGGTCCGCGCCGATCACCTCCACCGAGACTCTCGTCTCCGCTTCCAGCCGGGCGGCAAGATCGGCCAGCTTGTCCTTGCGGCGCGCCACGAGAATCAGGTCGTGGCCCCGGCGGGCCAGCCGGTCTGCATAGAGCGCACCGATACCGTCGGATGCCCCGGTGACGAGATAAGTCTTGCTGGTCATGCCATTACTCCTTTTCGGGAGGAGCCCGGCGATCATCGCTGCCACCGGGTCTCCAGGGTTCGGGGTACGGATGGAATCGAGAAGATGGGCATTGAAGCGGTCGGCCGCGACCTGCGTCAGGCCATGACAGCTCCGCTTGTATACCTTGAGTATGGCCTGCTTGACGATTCCTGCCGTTTCGAGCGCGGAGGCAACGATCCAATGGTCCTTGTCATCCGGGACCACCTTTGCGCTCCATGGGATTGAAGGTACGCTCGGCCGGTTCCGCCCGGAATTGTCGCATGCGACATTGAACAGGCCGATTACGACACAGGAGCATGGCGACGATGACATCGGCCTCCGCGAATTTGGGCCCGCATACCCGCGAAATAGGACTGGTGCTTTACCGGGACTGTCAGGCGGCCATGGTCCACGGCATCACCGACCTTTTCGCGATCGCCTCGCTCTTCTCCACGCGCAACGGCGGACCGGCCCTGCGGATCAGCCACTGGCAACGCGGCAACGACGGCACTTTCGCGCGCTGTCATGACACCGCACCCGAGGAAACCGGCGAACCGGCCGTACTGATCGTGCCGGGCCGCCTGACCGGTCCGGCCGACCGCGACGAAGCCGCGCCCTATGCCGATTGGCTGCGGGACCGCCACGCCCGTGGTACCACGCTTGCCTCGAACTGCGGCGGCGCCTTCATCCTTGCCGCCACCGGACTGCTCGATGGTCGCCCAGCGACGACGCACTGGCTCTTCGCGAGTGAGTTGCGGGACCGCTTCCCCGAAGTGCGGGTCGATGCCGACCGAATCGTTATCGAGGATGGTGACCTGATCACCGCCGGCGGCCTGATGGCCTGGACCGATCTGGGCTTGCGGCTGGTCGACCGCCTTTTGGCCCCCACCGTGACGATCGAGACCGCCAAGTTCCTGCTGATCGATCCCGCCGGGCGCGAGCAGCGCCACTATTCCAGCTTCGCCCCCCGCCTCACCCATGGCGACGAAGCGATTCTCAAAGTCCAGCACTGGCTGCAATCGCGCGGCGGCCGCGCAACGAATCTTGCCGAAATGGCGCAGCAGGCAGGCCTGGAGGAACGTACCCTCCAACGCCGCTTCAAGGCCGCCACCGGCATGAAGCCGATCGAGTACGTCCAGCACCTGAGAATCGGCAAGGCGCGCGAGCTGCTGGAATTCACCCGCCGCCCCATCGATCAGGTTGCCTGGACCGTGGGATACGAGGACGCCACCGCGTTCCGCCGCACCTTCCACCGCATCCTCGGCCTGACGCCGGGCGACTATCGCGCACGCTTCCACAGCGGCGCCGACCTCGCGGTCGCGGCGTGAAACAGGCCCTGTCTTAATGGGGTGAGGCAAGGCCGAGCGGGCAGAAGTGCGCGCTGAGGCCGAAATATGGGAAATGGTGCACCCGACAGGATTCGAACCTGTGGCCTCTGCCTTCGGAGAACTTGCCGCGCGCGGACTTCCGCCGTTTTTGCTGGCGTGTTCTCGCTTTGTCGCCGGGAACATACCGGGAAACGGCGTTTGAAACTGCAACATAACTTGCACAATCCTAGCGACGGTTGGCCGCGCGCTTGGCGACGTCCATGTAATCAGGGTGGTGATGCGCATAGAGTTCGGTGGTTCGGGCATCGGTATGTCCCAGCCAACCAGCGATCAGGTGCAACGGGACGCCGCGTTGAGCCATCCAAGTGCCGCAGGTGTGCCTCAGCGTGTGCGGAGACACGTCGAACAGCCCGACCCGCTTGCACGCACTGCCAAAGCTGCCATTGCCGCGCATCTCCAGATCCCCGTTCCAAGCCCCGCCGATATCTTTGATACGCTGGCCATTGTCGTGAACGACGAAACCAAGCGCCGTTCCGCGCTGCCGGGCGTACCTCAGGAATGGAAGCAGCCGAGACGGGATTGGTTGACCCCTAACCTTCCGCTTGTTGGTCCTTCGGGTACCGATCGCTGCGAAGTTGATGTAGCCCCCTTCCAGATCGACCTGTGGCCAGCGAAGCGCCAAGATCGCACCAGGGCGAGCGCCCATGTAAAGGCCGATGAGAATGAAGAGCGGGAGATAAAGCCTCACGTTCGAGTATCCAGTGCGGGCAGCATTGAGCAATGCAGCTGCCTCGGCATGCGTCAGCCAACGGTCGCGTCCATCAGGCTTTTCCGGCAGTTCGACGAACGGCACGCGGGTTAGCCGCCCTTCCTCGAATGCGAAATTGAGCGCCGCCCTCAGAGTGCTGAGTTCGCGTCGCATCGTTGCCGGCGCTTTGTCACGCCAGGTGGAATATGCCCGACAAGTTTGCTTGGTTATCGCATCGACGTTCAACTCACCCCAGTATTCGAGGAGCGGAAACATCGCGTGCGCAATTCGTTTGGGGTCGGCCGTTTGAGGCGCGTGGAGCGTGCCGTAAAGGTCGAGCGCGCTCGCAATGGGGTATTGTGCTGGTTCAGCCGGACCTATCGGCCGTTGAGATAACTCACGTTCCCGCAGGAAGCCGGCGAGCTGGACTTCAGCCTCTCGGCGGTCTGTCGTGCCAGTGCTGCGGCTCCGCTTACGGCCGCCTTCGTACCAGACGATGTAGATGGATGGACGCCCGGCGATGTGCTCAAGCCGGGGTCCGAGGTTTGGTCGGGGCATGTTTCCTCCTGCGCCTCGATCCAGGCGAGCGCTTTATCCAATGGGTACAGGTACGCCTTACCCAGCTTGTTTCTCGGCATGCCTCGCGCAGCCAAGGAGCGAACGGTCCGGGCAGAAATGCCACCGACTTCACGAGCCAGTTCCTCTGCCGTCACATAGCGGGGCATCAAGCGCCCCCCTGTTCGAGCCAGGGCCAGCGCAGCTGCGATACCTGCCCCCAGTTGATGACCACGGCGCTCGTAGCCTCATGCGCAAACGCATGCGAAAGACTGGCTGCGATATGCCAAGTACCCGCGCGATCCGGCCATGCTACGAAGTCCCCGCCAGGATCACCGAAATCGACAGCGACCCAAACCTTGGTACTTTGGTCGAATGGGATCGCTGCCCGGCAAGCGCGAATTTCGCTAACCTGCGCATCTGTAAGCGCGTGGGCGTCGCGAAGGTAAGCAAGCTCTTCCTCAACTGCGGGCCAGTCCGGCAAGCCGAGCATCTCAAGCCAAAACTTGGGCTTAAGCACGCTGTCATAAATGGCAAACGCGTGCCTGAGTTCGCTCACGATTGACCGCATCGCCGCCACGTTTAAGCCAACCGCGCGGTACTCGTTGAGCAAGGCAGCAATCATGACCTCGCGCCGCCCGTAGCGTTTGTGCGCGCGAGGCTGCGACTGATTGCCAACGATCAAACTCTGCCGGTCCCAAAACACAACAGCGTCCTCGGGAGCGTTCGAGAGCGCGCAAAGGTCAGCGCGGCTGAATACGGTTTCGTCTGCCATAAGCTTCAAATAGGACCATCGATCCTTTTTGTAAATAGGATCGATGGTCCTATTTTATCAGGCAGCCTTGCCGGTCGAGAGAACGCCCAGCTTGTCCGAAATGTCTTCGACCTGTTCAGAGAAGTGCTTGGTCATATGCTCCAACGCACGAAACGTCCTGCTCTGAGAAGGAGACAGATCGTCATTGCCGGCCAGCATCCACATCAGATCGGATGCATCTTCGATCCGCACCGAAAGCTCGTCGAGGACGTTTCGCAGCTCCAGAATTTCGGAGCGAACTTCGTCTGGGATGCCCGGAGACATTTGCATATGCATCATGATCGTTCTCACTAGAACGGCCTTCCACAGCCGTGATCCCAGGTAGCGGACCTGGTGCCGGGAGGGTGGAAGCCTGCTAGTGAGACAGGTGGAGCGTTTTCCCCAAAAAGGGTATTGTATGTGCGCTCCGCTCCCGACATAAGGGGTCGGCAAGCGGCGGACGCCAATCCACGCTTTTCAGACAGCCGCCAAGCTGTCCCGGCAGATGATACCCACGCCAATGGGACCACCTGCTTCACTAGTCCGGGCTTCCACACCCACTAGGCATCATGCCCATACAACAAAAACAACGCAACCCTCTCTCACCAAAAGGGAGGGCTAAGCGCGCTATCGTGCGGGCGCCACTATGTCACCGAAGCGGGACAGTTTTAGCTCTGCGACCAACGTCCATTTGCGCTGAGGCGGCTCTTTCCTATGCTCGTGATTACACGGCCCCATGCTCTCGGCAGTGTCAGGAGCATGACCGGCTCAAGCTGATGCCGCAAACCAACGTGGTCCAGATAAGCTACACCACCTCTCTGGGCACGATCACGTGCGGCGGTTTTGTTCGACGACCAACAAGCCTCGCGAACTTTGTTTTTTCACTAGCCGGGGGTTTCAGAGCGTATCGAGCGTCCCGAAAATTATTGAGTCCGCGCCATCCGGAATTTTTACCCAACGCGCAGATCGCGCGAGAACTTTGCGCTGACGCGGGCTTGGTTTACCATAACATTCGCAATGGTTGGGGTTGTCTGGGAGCGGAACTCTGATGATTTTGCATCCCGCTGCTCGAATTTCAGCTGCAGTTATTCGCACGACCCCAAATGGCGGCCGCTCCGCTACGGTGTTTGTTAAATCCGCAGCAGTTTCCCAAAGAGTTACCGAAAGGCCGCCATCCGGACTTCTCTCTACGAAGTTCGAACTGTCGGGACGAGGCGGATTCGCGACCCACGTCGGAGGGATGCGGCGCAGAAGACGGGCGCTATCCATTATCGAAGCGTCGTCTTCGATACCCTCACCCGCCTCCCCCATCGATCAGAGCTTCACACGACCTTGCAGATTTTATGAAGAAGCGGGAGCACCCGGTCTGAAGTACCGGGCTCCTGAACTTCGATAACTTCTCCGGTATCGAGATCCTCGAACAAGCCCACGCAAGCTCCGTTTGGATCAACATCAATCTCCAACTCGCAATTGGCTTTATGCCAACGCAAACCGAGCCCGCCATTTGACCGCAATATCACCTTAGGCTGCTGGCAACGCTGTAGCCCAGCGATAGCCAATTCGAGCGCGGGTTCCACAGCGCCATCGTTAAGAGGCAAACCACCGTACGAATCCCAGTCGAACGGCAACGCTTCAATTTCACGGATCGCGTCTGCGATAGCAAAGAGACCAGCAGGCTCTTCGTTCGACCGCATATTTTTGTAGTTCGCCTGCACCCCAGCGCGAAGGCCGAGGTCAAAAACCATTTCGCGCTGCTCCGCTTTCGTCGCGACGCGAGGCCGCGTGTTCATGGCTCCATCAATCGCGAGTTGAGCTCGCGAGATGGGTGCCGGCGCGTGAAGGCGCTGGTCCGACAAAACTGCGTTACTCGCCATGCTTCTGCTCTCCCCAGAAATTCCGCATACGATCAGTCACGCTCGCAAGGAATGCGTTGTTGATCATAATGTGGGCATGATCGAAAAATTTTTTAGCTTCGTTCGCGGTGCGAATTGTGGACGCGCTACGAGCGGTAAGTTCGAATTGGAATGCCTTAGAGCCATTCACGCCAAAAACTGGCGAGATCACGCTGTGCAGGCGCCCAATTGGCTCTCCACTTTCACCAACCATCCTATGCACGCGCTGGCGAACATAGGTTTCGGCTACCAGTCCAGATACGTTCCATTCGAATGGATCGACCCTAAAGGCCTCGGCCATGTCATCGAAATCGGCGCCGAAGTCTTCGACAGGAATGACGTTAACATTCGTCAGCTCACCCTGTCTGAGCTGCGGCGCGTGGCCATAGCGCGACAACAAGAAGCTCGCCCACAGCTCGTAGAGCTCCCATGCACGCTCGGAAGTCCGTTCGAACCGGGGATATGCCGCCTCGTCTGAATTACGAAACCAGTTGAAAACGAACTTGTCGTCCTGCAGCTGGACCAATTCGCCATTCTCTGTAGCTTTAAACACAGTCTTTGGCAGCTGTGACGCGGCGCTGATCGTGAATTCAGGTTGCTGCTCTATGCCATCAAACCATTCCGTGGTGATCGGCAAGCGGATTCCGGTCTCCACCTCGGGGAATTGATCACGAATCAGCGGCCAAAAGAGTCCAGGGTCTACAATGGAAAGCTCGCGAACCCGCTCGAAACCGACGGAAATCGCTTGCTCAAAGATGGGGGGGCGCCTGAAATGAGGCCTCTGAAGGGGCTTGTCTGTCATGCTCGGCTTTCCACTAGATCGCTTGAATCTACTGGGGTACCTCCTGTCAACTGGTTATCCACAACTTGTGGATATCCTAACCATTAAGAGTGGGAAATCGCAGACGGTTCCAAATCGGTCGTCACCTAACGTATTAAGAGCCGCAGAACAGGCCGTGGATATGTGCGGCGCTGCGAGATTGAACCCATCAATACCCGATCTAGGGCCCGCCCCGGGCATCTCGCTTTTCGCTTTTGGCCCCGCCGCATGGGCCTCATTGGAGAGGAGCGGATTACCAGCGGCCGGTCCCCGACCGCCGGATCTGTTAAGGCCGGATGCCTGCAATGCGGGTGAAGGCCGCTGGATGCGTGATGCCAATGTCAGCCCGCATCCACGCCAGGAACCCAACCTGCATGTTGCTCATGTAGGCCTGGTCGAGCCGCTGGATAACAAGCTCCTGGCGCATACCAAGGATTGCTTGGCCAAAATCACCTTGAATTACGCTGGATGCGTCTGACGCAGTGCCCTGCGTCTCGTTGATCGGGAACGAGTTCGTAGTAAGTTTCGGGATCTTGGCAACATCGGCCGGGGGCTCCAAATAACGCCCCTCACTGTCTTTCAGCTTACGAAGTGACTGCATTGTCCGTGGATTCATAACGGCCGCTGTCGTGATCGGGACGTTCTTCGACTCGGTCGAATACATCGCATCAATAAAAGCATCCCACGTCGGAGAACCGCCGTCGGCGCCCATCGACACGCTCCCGATTCCTGAAACGTTGGCGATGCCAAGAGGCATGTTGTCAGTTTCGCCCGTGCCGAAGAAAGCGGCTCGATCCAGTTCTTGGGCCAATGCTTGCACGATTGCCAGCTCTAGAGCATCGCGCGCATTCACCGTGTCCTGCAAGAGTTCGACCGAAACTTTCACCAAGGCATGAACCATCTTAGGAACGAAATCCAAGGCGCTGAAGGTCATGTCGCTGGCAGAAATCGGGGCATTTTCAGCACGCCATCCCGCAACTGGATCACTGTCGATCCGTAGAATGCGCGTTTTCATGCCCTCAAGCACGATCGTCTTTCCACCTGCCCGAATAAACTGCGTGGCATTGCGAAGGCGATCGATGAATTGAGGTAAGACGGTGAGGGGGATACTGTACCCGCCAGCGCTATCGCTGCCCTCCGAAAGAGCAGCCCTAATTTCGGGCGTCTTCGGCCCATTCAGCAATGCCTGCACGTACGCACCTACCCCCATATTCGGGGTTTCATCGTTACGCGGCGATGTCTGGATGGTGTCTGTTAGCTTTTCAGAACTGGCGAAGATGTGGACGGGCGAACCAGTTTCCGCATGTACCCATCCGCTAGACGTAGAGGCCACACCAGTGGCCCGGTCGCCATCCACCGAAGCCTGGATTTTCGCATCGATCATGTCGATCACGGCATACCAGCCATCGAGGATGGCATTCGAATCGCCGTTCCAGGAGTTAGTGTTCGTGGATTCCACGATACCCTTCGCGTGCGCCACGATCCGGTTACGAACTCGTCGATAATCGGCCGGGTGCCGTGCAGTCTCTAGAGACGACTCTACTTCCTCAAGAAACTTTCGGTCGTGGCTTTCCATTCGAGGGCGCGCTGCCGCGACCTGGTTGCGCAGCGACGACATATTCAATTTTGATTTCATGGGTATGTGCTCCGAAACGTCAAGCGCCCGACGCGCCGACGTGAATGCGGACAGCTGAATTGCTGCTCGCGTCGTCGGCATGTCGGGCGCTCGGAAAGGCCGGTGCGCTTGCCATGCGAAGCGCCGGGGAAGCCAATGGGGCTCCGGCGCACAAGCATGGTTTAAGTGCGCCGAAACAAAAAGACAAGGGCCAGCAGCAGTCACGGGCGGCCTGAATCAAGGGGAGTCTTCGAGCCTTGGTCTTGGTCGGCAGGGGCAGCTCGCCTGCGCCAAGCCTGCGATGCCGAGTTAAGCTCACGTGCGTAGTTGAGCAGAAGTGTTGGGATCGTGATCCCGATTGCAGACGCAATCTCCTGCTGGGTGGCCAACGCAGCATGCATGCTGCGAACCAAGGCCCGAAGGGATGGCGAGGGCATATGCCGTGGACGCCCCCGCAGGCCATGGCGCGGGTCAATCGGGTGCCCGAATAAATCGAAGTCAGACATAATGCGCCTCGGACGAGCTGGGGAAATAAGTCGATGGTGGAAAGGCCGCTTCGGGCCGACCTAAAGTCCCAGCCAAACACAACACCTGCGACGGCACGGCAGGCCGCTCTGGGCGATGATCTCAACGCGATGTCAAAAGTGAGGCTCGTCGGATGCCTTCGCTCCTGCGCTATCTGAACAGTACCCTTGAGGTGATGCCAGCGGTGAAAGTTGATTGGTCGGGAAAAAAGTCTGCGAATGAGGGAAACGCGGTCTAGAGGCGCGTGGCCTTCCCAACTTTCGACCGCCCCCCGGTCAGTCCGACGCGGCATCGTCGCCTCCCCACTCTAGGTCGTCATCGGAGGGCGCGGGCCACCCATCGGGGGCCACGCCCTCTCCTCCGTAGGAGGAGGGGTGTCTCTGCCGCCAATTTACCTCACGTCGCCCGCTAGCAATATCAAGGCATTGAGCCGCTTTTCTGGTGGCGTTGCCCGCGTTGCCCGCAGGTGTCTGCCGCGCGTCGCCCGCAGCGTCACCCGCAAGCGCAGAGGCGTTGCCCGCGACCTCTCGGATGCCCTTCGCGCGATGCCTATCGGTGCGAAGCCAAGGCAGCTCGCCCGTCCCGATCACACCCATTGCGAACAGCCTGTTCATCGCCAGCTTCATGCGTTCGCGGCCGACGCCCTTGCTCTCTCGCATCTCCGCGAACTCGCTTGGGGCGAAGGTCGCTGACGGCGATGCAGACACCGCGCGCTGTTCCTTGAAGCGCTGACGCAAGCAGGCAAGGAACAGGTCGTTATCGCTGGACGCCTGAGCGCTCTCGCGGAGGTGCTTGAAGTATTCGCTGGGCACCTGATCGTCAGTGAGGAAGGCACCAGCACACCACCGAAAGGGAATATCGCTGCCGCTCGGCCCGTAATTCGCCTTCGGATTGCTGATCATCCGCAGGTCAGCGTCGCCTGCTGTCTCGCCCCGGCGCATGACGATGCGAGATCTCACCTTGTTGTGCCACGCCACACTGCCCAGCCATTCCTCGCCCGCCTTGTTTGGGTGATGCAGAAGCAAGAACGCTGCGCCGGCCCGGATCGCAAGGCCAGTCGTGAGGTTCACGAACTCTGCCACCTGGTGAATGTCGTTCAGGTCGCCGGCCATCGCGTCCGTCACGTTGTCGAACACGATCAAACCTATGCCCAAGCTCAGCACATCGGCTTGCAACTGCTCCCATCGACCCGTGGGCTGTATCTCGCCAGTATCCTTGAAGGTCGCCAGCGCCGTATCGAGCTCGCCGCAGAGCGAGGCCAGATGAAGCGCCCCGCTCAGCTCGCCGATCTCCACTCCGAGGCTGGCGCAGATTGCCGACTGACGGCGCCACAGTTCGTCCGCGTCGTCCTCGCAGGTAATGTACAGCGTCTTGGTTCTGACCGTCTCCAACCCAAGGAGCGGGGCACCAACTGCCGCGTAGGTCGCCAGTTGCTGAGCGAGGAGGCTCTTGCCGACGCCGCCCATCCCGGTCAGCATCGTTGTCTGTTGAAGCGGGAGGAGCGTTCCCCAAAGGAATTGACGCTCCGGCGGCTCTCCTTTCCACCGACCGAAATCGACAATGGGCAAACCGCCGCCGACCTTCAGGGGGATTACCTTGCGCCCTTCGGCTGCCGCGCGTGCGTCCTCTAGGTGCTCATCAACGTCGGCAGAGGAGTGGTCCTGATATGCACGCGTGGCCATTACCCGAAGCTGCTCAAGGTCAGCTTTAGGACGCTCGGCACCTCCGTGATTCGCATCCGAGAAAGGGTTGCGAGTCACCATCAGCTTCGACCCACCGGGGCGATACTGACACATAACTCACACGCGCAGGCCGAGAAAGGCCGCCGATTTACGCTAAGTTGTTGATTTTTGGTGCACCCGACAGGATTCGAACCTGTGGCCTCTGCCTTCGGAGGGCAGCGCTCTATCCAGCTGAGCTACGGGTGCAGTGCGGGGGCGACTAGCAGAGCATGCGCAGGGTTTCCAGCCACAAATGATTTCATCCACCGCGAGAATGCCGTAAAATTCTCAGGCCGCACCGGGTTAGGGAATTGGCAAGGGGCTTCGCGCTATGAATCCGGCCATGGACGCAACGGGTATCATCTCGGACGGACACTGGTCGGACACTCAGGCGTCCGAGCACGATTTCGTCGACTCCTGGCCGCAACCGGCAGAAGCGGAGTCCGCACCCGCCGCTTTGGGATCCATCGCCATCAAATGGGCGGCGCTGCATCAGGCCGGGCAAGTGGTGGCCGCAATTGCCGGTATCGAGGGCGAGAGCCCCAGCCTGGAAGCCCGCGCCTTCCCCGCCATCATGCGCGAAACCGGCGGCTGGCGTTGCCGCCTTGCCGAGCAGGGCATCGAAGACCTGACCGCGATCATGGAACCGGGCCTTTCCGCCCTAATCGCCGCGCTCGATCGCGGTGCCGATCCCCGCGCGGCAGCGCGGTCGCTGTGGACCGAATTCGTCGCTGCGCGCGATGCCATGGTTGCACTCGCCCCGCCGGACGCACTCAAGCTGTAAAGCCACCGGCCCCATCGGCCGACTTGTAAGTTCCTGCTATGTTCTTATGATAGGGACATGGCCGACGTCGATTCTCCCCTTTCCTCGTACACCTCGGTCGACGTCGCACGCGGCGTCGGACGGCTGTTTGCCCGCAACGACATCTGGTGCTTGCCGGAAATGCCGCTGCGCTGCGGCCGCCGGGCAGACCTCATGGGAGTCGATGCCAAGGGCCATGTCATCATCGTCGAGATCAAGGTCAGCCGCGCCGATCTGCTGGGTGACGGGAAGTGGACCGACTATCTCGATTATTGCGACCGCTTCTACTGGGCGCTTCCCCCTTCGCTCGATCGCGCGCCGCTGGAAACCGAGCTGTTTCTGCCGGAGCGCTGCGGCGTGATCGTCGCCGATGGCTATGATGCCGAAATCCTGCGCCCGGCCCCGCTCCACCAGCTTGCCGCCGCCCGCCGCAAGGTAGAGACCGAGCGCCTTGCCCGCGCGGCGCTGCGCCGGCTGGTGACATCGGGCGATCCGCAGACCCTACAATGGGGCAGCGAAGCCTGAAGCGAGCGGGCCCGCCAGCGCGATGATTCCCGTCAGCGCGACCCTCATTCCCCTAACGCGCAATTTTCTTGCGTTTTGCCGCGCCGCACACTAAATGCGCGTCAAGCAACCGGCGCGCGGGATCCGTTTTCCCGCCGCAATCCGAGAGCAGCGTGAGGTTTCCGGCGTTCGACGCCAGATCCGGCCCGGACGAGCGGTTGCACCTGAACCAGCTTCCTTCTTCACGCAGGGTCGCCAAAACGACACCTAGCTCCGCGCGCCATTTCCTATCCGCGCGCCCGGGCTGCTTGTGAAAGTGACTTATGTCCTATTTCTCCGAACTTGGTCTGGCCGAGCCGATTCTCCGTGCGCTCGAGGCCAAGGGCTATACCGATCCCTCGCCGATTCAGCGCCAGGCCATTCCCGCGCTGCTTGAGGGCCGCGACATTCTTGGCATCGCGCAGACCGGCACCGGCAAGACCGCCGCGTTCTCGCTGCCCTCGCTGCACCGCCTTGCAAACGATCCCAAGCCGCGCACCAACGCCGGCTGCCGCATGCTGGTGCTTTCGCCGACCCGTGAACTCGCGGCGCAGATCGCCGACAACATGCGCGGCTATGCCAAGTTCCTGAACCTTTCGGTCCAGTGCATCTTCGGCGGCGTTCCCGCCGGCAAACAGGCCCGCGCGCTTGAGCGCGGCACCGACATCCTCGTCGCCACGCCCGGCCGCCTGCTCGACCTGATCGACAGCCGCGCGCTGACGCTGCGCAATGTCGAGATCTTCGTGCTCGACGAAGCCGACCAGATGATGGACCTTGGCTTCATCGTTCCGCTGAAGCGCGTCGCCGCGCTGCTGCCGAAGCAGCGCCAGAGCCTGTTCTTCTCGGCCACCATGCCGCAGGCGATCGCCGAGCTGGGCAAGCAGTTCATCAACAACCCGGTGAAGGTCGAAGTCGCTCCGCAGTCGACCACCGCCGAGCGCGTCGAACAGTACGCCACGTTCATCAACCAGGCCGAAAAGCAGGCCCTGCTGACCATCCGTCTGCGTGAAGGCCTTGCGCCCGACGCCGCCGAGAAGGCCGAGCACGGCGCCATCGACCGCGCACTGGTCTTCACCCGCACCAAGCACGGCGCTGACCGCGTAGTGCGTCATCTGGTCGCTGCCGGCATCCCCGCCGCCGCGATTCACGGCAACAAGAGCCAGGCCCAGCGCACCGCCGCACTGGGCGGCTTCCGCCAGGGCACCGTGCGCGTGCTCGTCGCCACCGACATTGCCGCGCGCGGCATCGACGTGTCGGGCGTCAGCCACGTCTACAACTTCGAAATCCCGAACGTGGCCGAACAGTACGTCCACCGCATTGGCCGCACCGCGCGTGCAGGTGCCGACGGCGTGGCCGTGAGCTTCGTCGCGCCGGACGAGAAGCCCTATATCCGCGACATTGAGAAGCTGACCCGCGTCAAGCTGACCGCGCTCGGCCTGCCCGAGGACTTCATGAAGGAAGCCTCGCGCCTTCCCGCTCCCTCGCGTCAGGCACCCGCCGCGCCGCAGGGTGCACGCGGCAACGGCCAGGGCAAGCGCAACGGCGGCAATGGTGGCGGCGGCAACCGCAGCCAGCAGCCGCGCGGCGATCGCCGTCCCGGTGGCGAAGGCCGCCGTGACGATCGTCCGCGCAGCGAACCGCGTGGTGACGACCGTCGCCGTGACGACCGCCCGCGCGGCGACGCCCCGCGTGGCGAACGCCGCGAAGCCGGCACCGAAGAGCAGGGCGAGCGCAAGCGTCGTTTCCGTCCGCGCGGCGGCAATGGCGTCGGTGCGCACAAGAACGCCGTTCGCCGCGCTGGGTAAGCAGCAGGCCGGAGGGTTTCCTCCGGTTGTTGCCCTTCCCGCCTTTCGCCCCTCTTTCCGTCGGACTCCGAGTGCTCTAATCGAGCACTCGTGAGCCCACGCAACCGCACAATTCTGGCAGCTTCGACCGCCGTCGCCATCGGCGCGGTCGTGCTTGCCGGACAGGGCCTCAGCCGGGTCGGCGCTCTTGCGGTGCTGGACCCGGCGGTCGATGCGACCCGCGCCCAGCAGGACATGATCGCCGCCCGCCGCGATGGCGAGGCTGCACGGCGCCGCGCCGAAGCGCTTGAGGCTAAGGCACGCGGCGTCAGCGCGCAGGCCGAAAAGACCGGACGCGAGGCCGCTGCCCTTGCCGCGCGCATTCAGGAAACCGAAGCGGGAATCGCCGCGCAGCAAGCCAAGATGCGGCTGATCGCCTCTCAGCGCGTCGCCTTGCGGGAACGGCTTGCGGTCCGGCAGGCCCCGCTTGCCCGGCTGACCGGCTCGCTGCAATTGCTGAGCCGCCGCCCGCCGATCCTCGCCATGTTCCGGCCCGGCTCGGTGCAGGATGCGGTCTATCTGCGCGCCCTGCTCGACACCATGCTGCCGCAAGTCCGCCGCCGTACCGCCGGCCTGCGCGCCGAGATCGAGCGCGGCCACGCGCTGGAGAGTCAGGCGTTGGCCGCCCGCGAGGAACTCACCGCCTCCGAAGCACAGATGCGCGAGCGGCGCGGCAAGCTGGCCGTACTCGAAACGCGCCAGCGGCTCGCCAGCCGCGAGGCCAGCGGCATTGCCGCGCGCGAGGCCGAACACGCGCTCGCCTTGGCCGAAACCGCGCGCGATCTGGGCGATCTGGTCGACGAAGTGGGCCGTCAGGGCACGCTGCGCGAACAGCTGGCCGCCCTGCCCGGTCCAGTCATGCGGCCCGATCGGCCCGAGGATGCGCGCGTCATCGAAGCCTCCCGGTTCGATGCGCCGCCCGAAGGGCTGGCGAGCTATATCCTGCCGGTGACTGGCCGCGTGGTGACGGGCTTCGGCGAAGTCCTGCCCGGGCAGGCGCCGTCGCGCGGGCTCTCGCTGGCGACGCGGGCCAATGCGCAAGTCGTCGCACCGGCGCCGGGCCGCGTGGCCTATGCCGGGTCTTACAGCGGCTTCGGACGCATCGTCATCATCGAACACGAGGGCGGCTGGACCTCCCTAGTCACCGGCCTTGCCCAGCTGGACGTGGCGGTGGGCGACAGCATCGTCGCCGGATCGCCGCTGGGCGCGACCGGCCCGGGCGATCCGCGCGTGCAGGTCGAACTGCGGCGCGGCGGCGTGCCGGTCAATCCGCTGCAATATGTCCGTTCGCTCTGAGATTGCGGTGCCGATCCACCCGCGCCCGGTCTCATCCTCCCATTCATCACGCCGCTGGCAATTGCTGCGGCGCATCGGTAGAATGCTGCGTTGACTGACACGTGCAGCATGACAGTCAAGAATGTCCCCGGCCCTCATCATGGCCCCCATCCCGGTCGTTGCCGGACGCGATTCACGAGAGGCGATCAAGCCCGATGAAATTTGGCTCTACCAAGTTCGTTTCCTTCCTCCGTGCGACCCTACTGGTTTCCGCGGTTGCCGTGCTTCCTGCGGCGACATCCGGGCTGGCGGCGGTGGACGGCAATGCCGACCGCGAATTCCAGAAGCTCTTCACCATCTACGAGCTGATCAAGGCGAACTACGTAGACCCGGTTGACGACGACAAGCTGCTCAAGGGCGCGATCGACGGCATGCTGGCCAGTCTCGATCCCCATTCGAACTATCTCGACGGTCCTGCCAAGCAGCGACTGGAAACGATGATCGACGGCAATTACACCGGCCTCGGCCTCTCGGTTGTCGAAGATGACGGCGCCGTGAAGGTGGTTTCGCCGTTCAAGGGCAGCCCGGCCGAGAAGGCGGGCATCAAGGCGGGCGACTACATCACCCACCTCGACGGCGTGCTCTATTACGAGCGCGACCTTGACGAGGCGGTGGAGAAGATGCGCGGCACCGCCGGCACCTCGATCCGGCTGACGATCTTCCGCCCCGGCCGCGACCAGCCTTTCGACGTGACCGTCACGCGCGGCGTGATCGAGCTTGAGCCGGTCACCTGGGAACTGAAGGACGATGTCGGCGTCATCTCGGTCAACGAGTTCTCGCGCGATGTCGGCAACTTCGTGAACAAGGGCATTGCCGACCTGAAGCTTCAGGCTGCCAAAAAGGGCACCAAGCTGGACGGTCTGGTGCTCGACCTGCGCTCCAACCCCGGCGGTTCGCTGGATGAGGCGGTGGCGCTGTCCGACTTGTTCCTCGATCACGGCACGATCGTCTCGCAGCGCGGCCGCATCGCCAGCGAAAACCAGTATTACCGCGCCGAAACGGTGTTCAAGGGCGATGTCGTCAAGGGCATGCCGCTGGTCGTTCTGGTGGACGCGGGGTCGGCCTCGGCCTCCGAGATCGTGGCCGGCGCCTTGCAGGACCTGCACCGCGCGGTGATCATGGGCGACCGCACGTTCGGCAAGGGCTCGGTCCAGTCCTACATCCCGCTCGACAAGGACAGCGCGGTCAAGCTCACGACCGCCCGGTACTACACGCCGTCGGGCCATTCGGTGCAGGAAGGCGGCATCGTGCCCGACATCAAGGTGCCGCAGCTTTCCGATCCGGACGCGCGCTCGCGCGCGGAGCGGGCTGTGCGCGAATCCGACTTGCGCAGTCACCTGATCAACGAGGCGGCGATCAACGACAAGGAACTGGAAACCGACAAGGCCGACGATCCGCGCTTCAAGATCAGCGCGGATGAGCTGAAGAAGCGCGGCATTACCGACTTCCAGCTTACTTACGCGATCGACACGCTGCGCCGCACCGCCGGCAAGCCCGCGTTGGCCACCGCCGCAACGCCCGCCACGCCGGGCTCCATCCCGAGCGCCAAGCCGGGTAAGGACTGAAAGCGCCCGCAATGACCGTTGCCGTTGCCGCTCCCCTGCGCGCCGCCCGCCTGCTTGCGCTGGCGATCCCCGTCATCGCGCTGGGCGGGGCCTACCTCAGCCAATACGGCTTTGGCCTCCACCCGTGCGAGATGTGCTGGTGGCAGCGCTACGGCCAGATGTTCGCGCTGCCCTTCGCCGCGCTCGCCTTCTTCTGGCGGCCGGTGCGCCCGCTGGTGGCGGTGGCGGCGCTGGGCATCCTGACTTCGGGCCTGATCGGCGGCTTCCACGCCGGCGTCGAATATGGCTGGTGGGAAGGCTTCACTGCCTGCACAGCCAGCCCCTTCGCGGCCGGCGGCGATCCGATGGCCGCGATCATGGCCGCCCCGCTGATCCGCTGCGATGTCGCCCCCTGGACTCTGGGCGGTGTTTCGCTCGCCGGTTTCAACTTCCTGCTTTCCACTTTCGGCGCGCTGGCGGTCTTCGCCCTTGTCGCCCGCAGCAAGGACTGACCGTCATGACGTCCCCCAAAGCCGCGCGCATGCTGCGCGTCGATCAGGCCGGCGAATATGGCGCAGTGTGCATCTATTCCGGGCAGATGGCGGTCATGGGCGCCCGCGCCCCGCTTTCGACCGAGATTGCCGGCATGGCCGAGCAGGAGGCCGAGCATCAGGCCCGTTTCGACAAGATGATTGCCGAACGCGGCGTGCGCCCCACCCTGCTTCAGCCGGTATGGTCGGTCGCGGGTTATGCGCTGGGCGCGGCAACCGCGCTGATCGGGCCCGAGGCGGCGATGGCCTGCACTGCCGCGATCGAGACCGAGATCGACCGCCACTATACCGAGCAGCTTGAGGATCTGGGCGACGAGGATCCCGAACTGGGCGAGGTGATCCGCAAGTTCCGCGATGACGAGCGCGAGCACCGCGACGCGGCTCTGGCCGCCGGGGCCGAGCGGGCACCTGCCTATCCGCTGCTGTTCAATGCCATCCGACTGGGATGCCGCGTGGCCATCAAACTATCCGAAAGAATCTGATTTTTCGGAGAGATGTTGACGCAGCCTGTCGGATGGGCGCACGCTTGCGCTACCTTTCAAAGGCCACATACCCTATATCATTGACTGCGACATACTCTCGACTGGAGCAATTCCGATGACGCGCCTCCTGACCACCGCCTCAGCCATTGCCACTTTCGGCCTCGGGTTGGGGCTGACCATGGGCGCGCCACTCGCAGCAGCGCAGGCACCCGCCGCACAGGAACAGTCCGAAGACACGGGCGGCGAGCGGGTCAACCAGCTCATCATCTACGGCAACGACACTTGCCCGAAGTCGAGCGCCAACGAGATCACGGTCTGCGCGCGCAAGTCCGAATCGGAGCGCTACCGCATTCCCGAACCGCTGCGCGGTCTCGATTCCCACGCCTCGGAAGCCTGGTCGAACCGCGTCCAGGACTATGAGACCGTCGGCGCTTTCGGTAACATGAGCTGTTCGCCGGTCGGTCCCGGCGGCGCGTCGGGGTGTACCCAGAAGCTGATCAACCAGGCTTACTCCGAACGCGCGAATGCTTCCGACGTCCGCTTCGGCGAACTGATCTCTGCCGAGCGCCAGAAGCGCCTCTCGACGATCGACGCACAGGCCGCAGCCGACCAGAAGCGCGTCGAGGAAGCGGAAAAGGCCTACTTCGACCAGCAGGCACGCCAGCAGGCCCAGACCGATGCGGCAGACGCCGCCTCGAACAAGACCGACACGCCGCTGCCCAAGCCGAAGTAAGGCTGCTTCTCTCGGGAGCGCCCATGAAAAAAGGGCCGGAGGATCGCTCCCCCGGCCCTTTTTCGTATCTTCGGGACGCGCGCTCAGCTCAGCGCGATATCCGGCGCATCTTCCTGCTTCATGCCGACGACATGGTAGCCCGCGTCGACATGGTGGACTTCGCCGGTGACGCCCGCCGAAAGGTCCGAGAGGAAATAGAGGCCCGAGCCGCCGACGTCTTCGATCGTGACATTGCGGCGCAGCGGCGAGTTCAGCTCGTTCCACTTCAAAATGTAGCGGAAATCGCCGATCCCGCTGGCCGCCAGAGTCTTGATCGGGCCTGCCGAGATCGCGTTGACGCGGATGTTGCGCGGGCCAAGATCGTTGGCGAGGTACTGCACCGAGGTTTCCAGCGCGGCCTTCGCCACACCCATGACGTTGTAATGCGGCACGACCTTCTCGGCGCCGTAATAGGTCAGCGTCAGGATCGAGCCGCCATCCGACATCATCTCGATCGCGCGCTTGGTGACGGCGACCAGGCTGTAGGCCGAGATGTTCATCGTCATCAGGAAGTTATCGAGCGTGGTGTCGTAATAATGGCCGCGCAGCTGGGTCTTGTCCGAATAGCCGATGGCGTGGACGATGAAGTCGATCGTCTCCCACCGCGCCTTGAGCTGGCCGAATGCCGCGTCGAGCGCGTCCATGTCGGAAACGTCGCAATCGATGAGGAAATCGCTGCCAAGGCTTTCCGCCAGCGGCTTGACGCGCTTGGCTAGGGCTTCGCCCTGATAGGAGAAGGCCAGTTCGGCGCCCTGTTCGTGCAGCTTCTTCGCGATGCCCCAGGCCAGGGACTTATCATTGGCAAGGCCCATGATCAGGCCGCGTTTACCCTGCATCAGACCGGTCATTCGTGTTCTTCCTGTGCTTCGTTGTTCTTGACGGCAGAACCGCCATTACCGTTCCCGCCCCCGGCAAGCATTTCCTGCTCCTCGGGGCTGACGGTGAGGGCCGCGTTGAGTTCGGCACCCGCAACCATCCCTAGTCCGACAAACCAGAAAAAGAAAAGCGCGATCATCACTCCGGCAAGGCTTCCGTAAGTCAGATCGTAAGCGATGAAATTGCGCAACACTCTGGGGAGTGCCCATGCGGTGGTGAGCCACCATGTCGTCACCAGTACCGCGCCAGGCCACCGGGGGAACCCTCGGCCCTGATAGCGCGTCGGCGCAAGCATGTAAAAAAGCACGTAAAGCGAGCCGAACAGCGTGCCCGTGGTGATCAGGCGCGACATCGCCAACTGGTAGTCGAAACGGGCGAGACGCGGGAACAGATCAAGCAGCACTTCCTCGATCAGCGAGATGAAGACCTGCGAAGACAGCGACAGCAGCATCAACAGCACCGCGCCAAAAATCAGCCCACCCGATATCAGCCGGTTGCGCCAGAACGCCCGGCGCTTGGTGATTCCATAGGCACGATGGAGAATATCGCGGATCGTTTCGATCAGGCTGGTCGCCGTCCACACCCCCAGCGCGCCGCCGACCCAGAGCAGCCAGCCGTGCCGCGCCCGCACTGCATCGCGCGCGACCGGGGCCAGCGCTTCTTCCACGCGCGGCGGCAAGGCCGCAAGCAGGGCCGAGATCGACTGGTCGAGCTGGCCCTGTTCGCCGAAGGCCGAATAGATCGCCGCCACCGCGATGCAGAACGGGAAGAGGGCAACGATCGTCATGTAGGCCAGATTGCCCGCGTGAATGAACCCGTCTTCCCAGGTTCCCTCGATGACGCGGCGGATAATGACGAACGGGCGCGTGGTCAGGTTGGGACGCGGAATGCGCGGCCCACGCCCCTCATGCCAGAGCAAGGCTGCCCGCCGCCGCGCCTCAGGCGTGATCGGGGGCTCGTTCGGCGGATCGACCTGCACCGGGCCGACATAGGCATTGTGAGCGAGTTGTTCAAATCCGGTAAGGATTTGAACATCATTTAACCGGCGAGATTTACACCAGATTGGCGAGCAATTCGCGCGCGCGGTCGCAATCGAGCGCCATCTGGGCCTTCAGGGCGTCGATCGAATCGAACTTCGCCTCGCCCCGCAGATAGTGGTGGAAGGCCACCTCGATTTCCTGATCGTAGAGATCGCCGGAAAAATCGAAGAAATGCGGCTCCAGCAATTCCTTGGGCGGGTCGAACGTCGGGCGAATGCCCATGTTGGCCGCGCCCATGACCACGCGGCCGCCGGGAAGATGGCCGGTCACCGCATAGATGCCGTAGCGCGGGCGCAGATAGTTCGCCATGTCGAGATTAGCGGTGGGGAAGCCGATCACGCGGCCGCGCTTGTCGCCGTGCTGGACGTGCCCACGGATCGCGAAAGGCCGCGTGAGCAGACGCGCAGCCGTCTCGCAATCGCCCGAGGTCAGCGCGTCGCGGATGCGGCTGGAACTGACCGGCTCACCCTGATCGAGCACGGCACCGACCGCGCGCGATTCGATGCCGAATTCGCCGCCCACGTCCCGCAGAACGCCGGGATTGCCGCTGCGCGCCTTGCCGAAAGTGAAATCATCGCCGGTGACGACGCCCGCTACGCCAAGCTGAGCCGACAGGATCTTCTCGATCCACTCGGTGGCGGGCATGCCGGCCATCGCGCCGTCGAAGTGGAACACCAGCATGGCATCCGCCCCGGCCTTGGCGAAGAGTTCCTGCCGCTGGTCCAGCGTGGTCAGGCGGAACGGTTCGGCGTCGGGCTGGAAATGGCGGACGGGATGCGGATCGAACGTGGCGACGATCGCCTTGCGCCCGGTCGTCCGCGCCCAGCGAATCGCCTCGCCGACGACGGCCTGATGGCCGAGGTGGAATCCATCGAAGTTGCCCAGCGCCAGTATGGCGCCGCGCATGGCATCGGGAACGGGTTCACGGTTGTCGAGGCGAATCATGTCGTTTCGGGCCTATAAGTCGCGCACGAGCGTCACGAAAGCATATGCGGGGCGCTCGCCTTCCGCCGCATGGTCCTCGCGGGCGATCTCATGCCATTCGGGACCGGTCTCGGGCATGAAGGTATCGCCTTCATAAGTCCCGTGAATCTCGGTCAGTTCGATACGCGCGGCGAGCCCGGTGAAGAGCCCGTAGATTTCGGCTCCGCCAATGATCGCAACCTCGCCGTCGCCCGCCAGCTTGCGGGCCTGCTCGACACTATGCGCCACTTCGGCACCTTCCGCCTGCCACGATTCGTCGCGGGTGAGCACGATGTGCCGGCGGCCGGGAAGCGGCGCGGGAAAGCTTTCGAACGTCTTGCGCCCCATGATCATGGGCTTTCCCATGGTGAGCGCCTTGAACCGCTTGAGATCGGCCGGAAGCCGCCAGGGCAAAGCCCCGTCGCGGCCGATCACGCCGTTGGCGGCGCGGGCATAGATGAGGAAAAGATCCTGCACCCGGCTGCCGGTCAGTCCTGCCCGAAGACGAGGCGCGTCACGTGCCCCATCTTGCGGCCGGGGCGGGCCGCCGCCTTGCCGTAGAGGTGCAGGTGGTTGGCGGGATCGGCAAGGATCATCGGCCAGTCATGCGCCTCGTCACCGATCAGGTTGCGCATTTCCACCTTGTTCGCGGCGAGCCCGGTTCCACCCAGCGGCAGCCCGCAGATTGCGCGCACATGGTTCTCGAACTGCGAGGTGACCGCGCCTTCGATGGTCCAGTGCCCGGAATTGTGCACGCGCGGCGCCATCTCGTTGAACACGGGTCCGTTTTCGGTCGCGAAGAATTCGAGCGTGAGCACGCCGACATAATCGAGCGCTTCGGCCACTTTCGCGGCAAGCGCGCGGGCAGCGGAAAGCTGTTCGAGAATCCCGGACGATGCCGGAACCGTGCTGAGCGCGAGAATCCCGCTCTCGTGGACGTTCTCGGCCGAATCGAAGTAGCGGATATCGCCGTCGGCGCCCCGGCACAGGATCACCGAGAATTCGGCGAAGAAAGTGACGAAGCCTTCGTAGATCAGCGGCTGGGCCGGAAGGTCGAGCCCTTCGGCGTCCGCCGGCGTCATGATCCGCCACTGGCCCTTGCCGTCATAGCCGTCGCGCCGGGTCTTGAGGATGCCGGGCGTACCGATCTCCGCGATGGCTGCTGCCAGATCCTCGGCCGAATCGACCGGGAAAAACGGCGCAGGGGTGCCGCCCAGTTCGGTGACGAAGCGCTTTTCGTTCAGCCTGTCCTGCGCAGTTTCGAGCGCGCGGGCATGGGCCAGCAGCGGCACATCGCCCAGCGCCGCCAGCGGGGCGACAGGCACGTTTTCGAACTCGTAGGTCACGACGGCGCAGTCCGCCCCGAACTTCGCCATCGCCTCGGCATCGTCCCAGGCGGCGCAGGTGAAGGCGGCGCTCACTTCGGCGGCGATCGAATCGGACTCCGGCGCGTAGATGTGGCAGCGGTAGCCGAGCTGCGCGGCGGCCATCGCGATCATTCGGCCGAGCTGGCCGCCGCCGAGAATGCCGATGGTTTCGCCGGGGGGTATCATTACGCCGTTACTCGATATGTCAGGAGGGAAAGGGTCAGGACGGGCGGACAGCCACGCTTTCGGTCTGCGCGTCGCGGAAAGCCTTGAGCCGTTCGGCCAGCGCCGCATCGGTGATAGCCAGAATCGCGGCGGCGAGCAGGCCCGCATTGGCCGCGCCCGCCTCACCGATGGCCAGCGTGCCGACCGGGATACCGGCCGGCATCTGGACGATCGAGAGCAGGCTGTCCTGCCCCGAAAGCGCCTTCGACTGCACTGGCACGCCCAGCACCGGCAGGTGCGTGAGCGCGGCAACCATGCCCGGCAGATGCGCAGCACCGCCGGCACCGGCGATCACGACCTTGAAGCCTTCATCGGCCGCGCCCTTGGCGAAGTCCACCATGCGCTCAGGCGTACGGTGCGCCGAAACAATGCGCGCGTCATAGGCAATGCCGAGCTTGTCGAGCATCTCGGCGGCCTTGCCCATGGTCGGCCAGTCGGACTGGCTGCCCATGATGATCGCGACCGGCGGAGTGCCCGTTTCCGAAGCGGCCATCTCAGCGCTCCGAGAGATAGTAGCGGTCGAGCACCGTCAGATCGTCAGCCAGTTCGTAAACGATTGGCTGGCCGGTCGGGATCTCCAGACCGGTGATCTCGTCGTCCGAGATGTTCGAGAGGTGCTTCACCAGCGCGCGCAGCGAATTACCATGTGCTGAGACGAGCACGTCGGCGCCCGCCTTCAGGTGCGGCACGATCGATCCCTGATAGTAGGGCAGGACGCGCGCGATGGTGTCCTTGAGGCTTTCGGTCTGCGGCACGTCGATCCCGGCGTAGCGCGGATCGGTGGAGAGATCGAACTCGCTGCCCTTCTCCAGCACCGGCGGCGGCGTGTCGAAGCTGCGGCGCCAGATCTTCACCTGATCCTCGCCATGCTTGGCAGCGGTCTCCGCCTTGTTGAGGCCGGTGAGCCCGCCATAGTGACGCTCGTTGAGGCGCCAGTCCTTGGTTTCCGGGATCCACAGCAGGCCGGCAGCTTCCAGCGCGAAGTGCAGCGTGCGGATCGCGCGCGTTTGCAGCGAGGTGAAGGCGACGGTGGGCGCGATGCCCTTTTCCTTGAGAAGCGCACCGGCGGCGCGGGCCTCTTCCTCACCCTTTTCGGTAAGGTCCACGTCCCACCAGCCGGTGAAACGGTTTTCGAGGTTCCATTGGCTCTGGCCGTGGCGGACGAGAATCAGGCGAGGCAAGGCATCACTCCGAGGTCTGGTCGGCGCCCGGGGGAACGCCGGAAGGCAGGCGGACGTTATCTCCGCGCGCAGCCCCTAGCTTTCCGGGGACGATTTGGAAAGCCTGTCCGATTCGCAATCGTCGCCGATCGCGCGGTCGGCGCGCAGGTGAGTCTCGGCATCTTCGCTATCGACAGTCAGGGCCCGCGCCTGCGCCTTGCGGCGATGCAGATTTTCACGCAGCTTTGCCGCAAGCCTTTCCTCGCGGGTTTTCGCCGATTGTGCGTCTTTGGGCCGGCCGTTCATGCCGTTTTCAATGGCCTTGCGAAAAAGAATGCGCAAGCACCGCTTGACAATTGTCCCGCCCCCAGACATTAGCGCGCCCCTGCCCCGGGTCGCCGGCGGCAGGCGCTGAAGCGCTGGCCGAAAGGCCTTCGGATCAGGCGCTGCTGTAGCTCAGTGGTAGAGCGCGTCATTGGTAATGACGAGGTCGGGAGTTCAATCCTCCCCAGCAGCACCATTCCTTCCCTTTTACATTTTTGGAATCGGTGTCCGCCACGCGGTGGGCGATTCGCGCTGCGTCGGCACTTCACCGGGCGCGGCGATGCTTGAGCCTTGCCCATAGTCCGGGGTAAAGACGCCGCGATGGTGAGGGAATCGAATCGGATGGACCGGGCTCCGGCCCCTGCTTCGGCGGCCGGTATGCTGGCGGCGCTGATTCTCGCCGCCGTGCCGGGGATGGCCAAGGCCGATGTGCTCGAAATCGGCAAGGGCGGCACCTATCAATGGGTTGCCGGAGGGCCCGCGCGGGCCGCCATTGATCCCCTGACTCCGAATTCCGATGGCACGGGCACGGCCGAATTCACCGACAGTGCCGCGCCTCCTCCCGAAGTCGAAGCCGCCGCGCTTGCGCCGCAATCGATCACCGATGCGCTCGATGCCGCCGGTCCCACGCGCTGGCGTGCCCGCATCGCCCAGCTCGCCGCCAAGTACGACATCAGCCCGACTCTGCTGGAAGCGGTGGTCTGGCAGGAAAGCCGGTGGAATGAACTTGCCGTCTCGCCCGTAGGCGCGCGCGGCCTTACCCAGCTGATGCCCGGCACGGCCGCACAGATGGGCGTGAATGCGGGCGACCCCATGGCCAACCTCGAAGGCGGCGCGCGCTATTTGCGCATGCAGCTAGACGCCTTTGGCGGCGATATCGAAAAGGCGCTGGCCGCCTACAATGCCGGCCCCGGCCGCGTCGCCAAGGCTGGCGGAGTCCCCAATATTCGCGAAACCCGCGCGTATGTCGCAGCGATCATGGCGCGCCTCACGGATCCGGTGCGCCAATAAACGAGCCGCATCCGGGGACCTGTTGGTCCCGGACACGATTCCTGAAGCGCTTTGACGTCAATCCAGCAGGCGCTTTGCGATTCGGCGCACTTCCTCGCCCATGTCGGCACGGTCGAGCGCGATGGCGAGTGTCGCCTCGACGAAGCCCACTTTCGAACCGCAATCGAAGCGCTGGCCTGCAAAAGTCACCGCGTGGAACGGCTGCTGGCCGATAAGCTTGGCCATCGAATCGGTGAGCTGAATCTCGCCCCCCGCGCCCTTGCCCTGGTTGGCGAGCAGATCCATCACTTCGGGCTGTAGGATATAGCGCCCCGAAACGATCTTGTTCGACGGCGCGTCCTCGACCTTCGGCTTTTCGACCAGGCCCTTCACTTCGGTAAGATTGCCTCGCGATTCGCCCGGCGCGATCACGCCGTAGCTGGAGACTTCCTCGCGCGGCACTTCCAGCACCGAGACGAGGTTGCCGCCCACTTCATTGTAGGCCTCCACCATCTGCGCCATGCAGCCCGGCGAACCATACATCAGCTCGTCCGGCAGGAAGATCGCGAAAGGTTCGTCGCCCGTCACGGCACGCGCGCACCACACCGCATGGCCGAGCCCGAGCGGCACCTGCTGGCGCACGGTCACGAGATTGCCCGGCTGGATACGGGTGGGATCAAGCGCGTCGAGCGACTTGCCCCGCGCGCTCATCGTCGCTTCCAGTTCGTAGGCCGTGTCGAAATGC
The DNA here is from genome assembly GCF_056857025.1 of Novosphingobium sp. BL-S-33. Lineage (NCBI taxonomy): Bacteria > Pseudomonadati > Pseudomonadota > Alphaproteobacteria > Sphingomonadales > Sphingomonadaceae > Novosphingobium > Novosphingobium sp. BL-S-33. Next base: position 790,121 of record NZ_CM166474.1, read on the forward strand.
TCGACGATCGCGGTCTTGCCGCGGCCAGTGACGAAGATGAATTCCTCGATCCCCGCCTCCCGCGCTTCGTCCACCGCGTACTGGATCAGCGGCCGGTCGACGACCGGCAGAAGTTCCTTGGGGATGGCTTTGGTTGCGGGGAGAAATCGAGTGCCCAGGCCGGCAACGGGAAAGACGGCCTTGCGAACGGGCTTTTTGAACTGTTCTGCCGACATAGCCGAAAGTCTGGCTCCTTGATGTTTCGATGCGATTAAAGACACTTCGCAGACGCAGCGCAACTGTCCATCGCCGATCTGCTCCGGAACTGCCGAGGTGTGCTTGCTGCGGGCCCAAATCCCGCTAAAGGACGGGAAATGGACAAGATCATCATCGAAGGCGGCAAGCGCCTTTCCGGCACGATTCCTGTTTCGGGCGCGAAGAACGCGGCGCTGACCCTGCTGCCCTGCGCCCTGCTGACCGAAGAACCGCTGACGCTGCGCAATCTGCCGCGTCTGGCGGACATCGACGGGTTCCAGCACCTGATGAACCAATTCGGCATCTCGACGATGATCGCCGGCAACCGCCCGGAAGATTTCGGCCGCGTGATGACGCTTCAGGCGACGCGCATCACCAGCTCGGTCGCGCCTTACGACCTCGTGCGCAAGATGCGCGCCTCGATCCTCGTGCTCGGCCCGATGCTGGCGCGCATGGGTGAGGCCACCGTCTCGCTGCCCGGCGGCTGCGCCATCGGCAATCGCCCGATCGACCTGCACCTGAAAGCGCTCGAAGCGCTTGGCGCCCAGATCGAGATGGCGGCGGGCTACGTCCGCGCCGTTGCACCCGATGGTGGCTTGCCCGGCGGGCGCTATTCCTTCCCGGTGGTCTCGGTCGGCGCGACCGAGAACGCGCTGATGGCCGCCGTGCTCTGCACCGGCACCTCGACGCTCCATAATGCCGCGCGCGAGCCGGAAATCGTCGACTTGTGCAACCTGCTCGTCGCGATGGGCGCGCAGATCGAGGGCATCGGCACTTCCGACCTCACCATCCACGGCGTGAAGCGCCTCCACGGCGCGACCTACATGGTCATGCCCGATCGTATCGAAGCGGGCTCCTATGCCTGCGCGGCCGCGATCACCGGCGGTGAAGTCACGCTCAAGGGCGCCAAGATCGAGGACATGGAAGCGACCGTGCAGGCCCTGCGCGACGCCGGCGTCCATGTCGAGCAGACTGCAGGAGGCCTCCACGTCGCCGCCGATGGTCCGTTGAAGCCCGTCACCCTCTCGACCGCGCCCTACCCCGGTTTCGCCACCGACATGCAGGCCCAGCTCATGGCCCTGCTGTGCCGCGCCGAGGGCTCCAGCGTGCTGACCGAAACGATCTTCGAGAACCGCTACATGCACGTTCCCGAACTGAATCGCATGAGCGCACATATCGAGACCAAGGGCCGCACCGCGATCGTCCACGGCGTGCCGAAGCTGACGGGTGCCGAAGTCATGGCGACCGACTTGCGCGCTTCGATGAGCCTGGTGATCGCCGGCCTCGCGGCCGAGGGCGAGACGCAAGTCCACCGGCTCTATCACCTCGATCGCGGTTATGAGCGGCTTGAGGAAAAGCTCGCTCTGGTCGGCGCGCAGATCGAACGGATCGGCGGCGACTGAGGCAACCGCGCCCAGCGTCCTGCGTTGCTTCACGTGGAACACCCCCGGAATGGCAATTCCATGCTGACACCGGGGGCCTGGTGGGGACACGTCCCCCAAAGAGGAGCAGGACCGATGGGACTGATCAAGTTGGCCGTCGCCGGTGCCGCCGGCTACGCGCTCTATAAGTACGCAACCCGGGACCAGGAAGAACCGCTGGCGGCCACCGCCGGCAACGGAACCGCGTGCCCGCCGGTACGCGATGCGGGCCCTGAAAACATGACAACCAAGCCGAAGAAGTGGTCGAAGACCGACGAAGCGATCGACGAGAGCTTCCCCGCCAGCGATCCGCCTTCCACCTATTAAAACTCTCCACATGCAAAAGGGCGGCAACCTCGCAGTTGCCGCTCTTTTTGCATGTTCATTCCAGCAGACGGCGCGCGGCGCGGTCCAGCAACGTCTCATCGTCGCTGACTTCGCCCAGGAGCACCACCTCGCCACGTTCGTCGCGGCGAGCAATGAGGATGGTGAATTCGCTGTCCTTGCCCACTTCGCTCAGCGCCTTGGGCGATAGCGCGCGCAGGCCGCGCACCATGCGATCATGGCGCGTCTCGCCCTTTGCAGCACGGTCGCTCTCCTCGCGGCGCAGGCGGCGTTCGTCTCGGACGACGGCCTTGATGCCGCCCGGTTGCGCGGCCAGGAACGGCGTCAGATCGCCCCGTCCGAGCCCCAGCCGCTGCGCATGGGCAATGACTCCGGCAAATTCGGTCAGGCGCGTCTTGTCATAGTCGGCGCCGAACACGAGCTTCATGAGCGGCACCAGCGGCGCACGGTCCTGCACCTTGAGGCCCGCATCTTCCAGCAATTCGGCAAGTTCATCGGGCGCGTCAGAGGCCGCCAGCACGAAGTCGTAGGCGCGGCCGATCGCCGCATAGAGCGCCTGACGAGAGCGATCCTCGGCCCCCACCGCCGCCTGCGCCAGTTCGCGCGCGGAGGCCAGCCAATCGGCCAGTTCCATGTCGGCGGTGAGTTCGAGGATATCCAGTTCGCCGGTTTCATCGAGCATGCCCGGTTCGCCGAGCATAAACGTGTCATCGAGCACGAACTCGCCATCGCCCGAGCCGCCGAAAGCCTCACCCTCGCCGAAAGCCACATCGGGCAGGGCCCCGCCCGCACCCGCGATTTCGGCCGGGCCATCGGCCCAGCCGCCGAGCGGCAGCGGCTCGCGCGGGAGCGGCGAACGTGCGACGAGCATATCGTCCACCTGCCGCATCAGCGCGTCGGTGCTCGCCTGATCGGCGATCTCCTTCCAGTTGATGACTCCGTAGATCCACTCGATCCGCGAAGGATCCCGCGCGAAAGGCAGCAGGATGCCGCGATAGAGCACTGTCGCCCCGCGCAGATTGACGAATTCCGCCTCGAATCCGATCGGCGCCTCGTTGGCGAGAATCTGCATGTAATGGTCGGTAATGCGCGAGAGCAGCGAGCGACTGGGCACTTGCCCCAGACTGCCGATTTCACGCTGTGCGCCGCATTCTTCGGCCAGCGCGGCGCCGAGCCATGCGATCCGGGGATCGTCGATCCCGCCGGAAAAGTCGAGCAGGACGCCGTGGGGGCCGAAATCGGGATGTTCGTCCGGCCTCAGGTCGGCAATGTCGGGGAACTGGCGGTCCCCCAGCAGGCTGGCCCAGAAGTTATAGGCGCGCACCTGCATGCGCCGTTCGTCGCCCATGGCGAAAGACGAGCGGATCTCATGCCCGCCGATGCTGTCGTCCGAATCATAGCCACTATCCGGCCCATCCCGGGTGGTGAACTCGCCGCGCAACGTATCCATCGTCGGAAAACCCCATTTCAGTGGCTCCGATTGTGATCCATCGTGGTGAATCATTCTTTAAAGCGCGGCAGGAAATGCCGCGTAGCAATGCCCTGTCTCGCGAACCCCGTCAGCGCGGGCGCAGCACGCCCTCTCCCGGGCGCGGCATCGGCGCGATGAATCGCAGCACGATGAAGGATACGAAAAGCAGCACCGCCCCGCCGTGCAGCGCGAACGGCAGCCCCTTCCAGTCCGCCAGCGTGCCCCATGTTCCGGCCCCCATCGCCATGCCGCCGAACGTCACCGCCTGATAGATCGACAGGCAGCGGCCCAGCACTTCGTCGGGCGAGCGCATCTGCACGGCGGTGTTGATCGTGGTGAGAATCAGCACCCAGCTCACCCCTGCCAGGAAAGCGCTGGGCATGACCGCCACCAGCGTATGCCCCGCCGCAGCAATCAGCAGCGCCACGATATAGAGCGACGCCCCCAGTGCGAGAATGCCCTCCAGCCCCAGCCGGCGGCGAATCGGGCCGATCGACGGCGCCGCCAGTATCGAGCCGATGCCGAACAGGCCGAGCATGATTCCATAATCGACCTCGCTACCGTGGATCGAGGTGTTCACAACCCCCGGAAGCAGCGACTGGAAAGTCGCAAGGCAAAAGCCCAACCCGAAGCCGCGAATCAGGATCCGTCGCAGCGGCACCGACCGTGCGCAGAAGGCTATCCCGGCGCCGACGGCGGGCAGGATCGGGCGGGCATTGATGGTTCGCGCCTCGGGCCGCCACCAGAGCAACACGATGATCAGGCCGATGTAGCTCACCGCATTGATCGCGAATGCGAAAGCCGGATTCCAGATCGAGATCAGTAGCCCGCCCAGCGCCGGGCCGACCGAGCGCGCGATGTTGAACGAGATCGAATTGAGCGCGATCGCCTGCGGCAATTGCTCGGGATCGACCTGCTGCCGCACCGAGGCCTGCCACGCGGGCGAATTGAGCGCTGTGCCGGTCCCCACGCCGAACGTGAAGCTCAGCAGCAGGTATGGCGTCATCCACCCGGCATAAGTCAGCACCGCCAGCAGCGCCGAGACCACCAGCATGCCCACTTGCGAGATGAGCATGACCATGCGGCGGTCGTAATTGTCGGCGATAGCACCGGCGAAGACGCCCAGAAACATGATGGGCACAGTTGCCGAGGCCTGCACCAGCGCGACGAGCTTGTGCGACGTGGTCAGCTCGGTCATCAGCCAGGCCGCCCCCACGCTCTGAAGGGTCGAGCCGAGGTTCGAGAACAAGTTGGCGATCCAGATCGCGCGGAATACCGGATAGCGGAACGGCGAGAATGTCCCGTGCGCGGGGCGCGGGACCAGCCCCGAGGTCGCCGCGTCGACGACGTCTTCGATCAGCTCCTCGACGATATCCTGCTGCTTGGTCACCCTACCGCGTTAAGCCGCAAGCGCCTGATCGGCAACCGCCCGGCCTGCTTTCACGGCGTGGCGATGCCGCGATCCGTGCCGCAGAGGTGATCCCAGAAGCGGAAATAGAGTCCGTAGTTGCAGCGATAATGCTCGTGGTGGCGATGATGGTGGCTCGCGGTGATCAGCCAGTGCCCCAGCCGCGAGGTAACCAGCCGGCGCGGGAACATTTCCCAGCCCATGTGATTGGCGATTCCCATCACCGTCATGATCGTCAGCACCAGCCCCAGCATGCCGACGTGAATCGGCACCACGAAGACCAGTGCCGGGATGACTACCGCACCGGTCACCGCTTCCAGCGGATGGAAGCTCATCGCCGCCCATGCCGTCGGCGGGCGGCTTGCATGGTGGACGGCATGCATCAGCCGAAACACGCGCGGGCGGTGCATCCAGCGGTGAGTCCAGTAAAACCAGGTGTCGTGGAGGAAGAGGTAGACGAGCAGTGAAAGCGGCATCCACCAAAGCGGAAAGGCGCGCGGATCGGTGTAGATCCGGGTCCAGCCGTGTGCCTGCCAGCCCCAGGCGGCCACGCCCGCCGGGATTCCGTAGATCGCGCTCGACAGCAGCGACCAGCGGATCTCGGCGCGAACCTGCCCCTGCATGCCCGAGTAGAGTCCGGGCCGCACCCGCGCGGTGATCCACGCGAAGAGTCCCGAAGTGCCGAGATAGCGCAGGCCGACGATCGTCGTCATGCTGACGGCGGACATGCAGAGCGCCCAAAGGCCGGGACCGGAAATCGCAGGCATCATGGGCTTATGCGCTGTCAGATCGATCGTGGCCAGCACGCAACCGAAGCTCCTCCCCTACAAGGGGAGGTGGCAGCGCGAAGCGCTGACGGAGGGGTGTCACCGCTGGAGACAACCCCCTCACCCGGACCGATGGTATGGATGCCCCGCCAGAATGGCGGTCGCCCGCCACAACTGCTCGGCCAGCATCGCGCGGGCCAGCAGATGCGGCCAGGTCATCCGGCCGAAGCAGAGAAGATGGTCGGCCCGGGCGCGGGCCTCGTCGCCGTGGCCGTCCGCCGCGCCGATCAGGAAGCGGCACTCGCGCACGCCCTCATCGCGCCAGCGGCCCAGAAGTTCGGCGAATTCCTCGGAACTCATCACCTTGCCGCGTTCGTCCAGCAGGACTTCGCGGAAAGGCGTAAGCGAGGGCGGCGGCACTTTGCCGCCGGTATCGGGCAGTTCGGTGTGCCTGAAAGGCCATGTGAGGCGCTTGGCATAGCGGTCAAGCAGCTCGGCCTCAGGCGAGCGGGCGATCTTGCCGCGGGCGATGATGTGGAGAAGCATTCCTCCAGCATCGTCCCCCGGTGCGGAGCGCGCAACCCCCGGTGGCGCATGGAGATGCGCCATCTTGCCGTTTCAGGGCCCGGCCACGCGTCGCGGCCGGGCTTACCCCCATCAGACCCTGTCTAAACCTCAGGCGGCGCCGGAAGGACCGTCAAAGCCCCACATGCGTTCGAGGTTATAGAAGCTGCGCACTTCCGGCCGGAACAGGTGAATGACAACGCTGCCGGCGTCCACCAGCACCCAGTCCGCCGCGGGCAGACCTTCGATGCGGGCATGACCGAAGCCGCCCTGTTTGAGTCGTTCGCCGAGTTTCTGTGCCATCGCCGCCACCTGGCGGGTCGAACGGCCCGAAGCGATCACCATGAAATCGGCGATGCTCGACTTGCCTTCGAGGTCGATGGTGACAAGGTCCTGCGCCTGATCGTCGTCAAGGCTTTGCAGGACGAGGGCCAATTGCGGGTCGTCGGACTCGACAATGGCCGGGGGCTTGGCGCCGGTTTCGGCCGGCTGTATCTGTGCCTGTGGCATCTAGTGGGGTACTGCTCCTTTCTCACGACCGTCAGGGCAGGATCCGGGGATCCTGCCACCTTCGATCTCACTTTCGATATGCGGACGTGCGAAAGAAAGGCAAAATGCCCCACTCACGCTGCATGTCCGGGGATACGGTGGTGCGTGACACCATCCCGAAGGAAGCCGGCGCGCGAAAGTCTTTCCATGGACTTTCGGTCCCACTCCGGATCGGCCTGGCGGATCGCCGTGGCCGACCGCTCATCGGGGTCGAATCGCAATGTCACCAGCGCGGGTGCGCTCCACCTTTCCGGACTGCGAAGACTGTGCTGGGGCCTCCGGAATCTCCCCAACCAGGCCATCGCGGGGCTCGCGAAGGCAGAGCCATCATACCCCGGACGGGCAATTACCGCAATCGGCATGAGTCTCGCGATGGCGCGCCAGTCTTTCCACTGGTGGAACTGGGCCAGATTATCGGCCCCCATCAGCCACACGAAGCGCCGCCGGGGGTACTTCCGCAGGAGCCCGCGCAGGCTGTCGACCGTGTAGCGGGTGCCCAGTTCGCGCTCGATCGCGGTCGCCCGGATTCGCGTCCGGCGCGCCTGCTTCGCTGCCGAGGCGACGCGGGCGGCAAGAGGTGCCATGCCGGCCTTGGGCTTGAGCGGATTGCCGGGAGAGACCAGCCACCAGACCTCGTCGAGCCCCAGCGCTTCGGCTGCAAAAAGGCTGATCCGCCGGTGCCCGCCATGCGCCGGATTGAAGCTGCCGCCCAGCAGCCCGGTAACGGGGCCGACGCGCCGATCAGACGCCTCGGTCGAGAAAATGCTGCTCAGGGCCGGGCCTGCCCGGTGCCGCGCACGACCCACTTGTATGTCGTCAGCCCTTCAAGCGCGACCGGCCCGCGTGCGTGAAGACGGCCGGTGGCAATGCCGATCTCGGCGCCGAGCCCGAATTCGCCGCCATCGGCAAACTGGCTCGATGCATTGACCATGACGATGGCGCTGTCCACTTCGGCCAGGAAGCGCTCCGCTGCCGCAGCATCCTCGGTGACGATCACGTCGGTATGGTGCGACGAATGCGCGGCAATATGATCGAGCGCGGCATCGAGGCCGTCCACTACCGCGACCGACAGCACGGCATCGAGGTACTCGGTATCCCAATCCTCGTCGCTCGCGGGGAGAATGCGCGGATCGAGTGCCTGCGCACGGGCATCGCCGCGCAATTCGCAGCCGGCATCTAGCAGCGTGCGCACGACTTCGCCCGAGGCAGAGAACTGCGTATCGAGCAGCAGCGTCTCCATCGCGCCGCAAATGCCGCTGCGGCGCATCTTGGCATTGAGCGCAAGGCCCACCGCCATCTCCGGATCGGCGGCGGCGTGGATATAAGTGTGGCAGATGCCGTCGAGGTGCGCGAGCACCGGCACCCGCGCATCGGCCTGAACGCGCGCGACAAGGCTCTTGCCGCCGCGGGGCACGATCATGTCGATCAGCCCGGCTGCCGTCAGCATGGCGCCGACCGCCGCGCGGTCCTGCGTGGGTATGAGTTGGATCGCCGCCTCGGGCATACCCGCCGCGACAAGGCCTGACGTCATGGCGTCAAGGATCGCCCGGTTCGAATGCAGCGCTTCGGTGCCGCCGCGCAGCAGCGCCGCATTGCCCGAACGCAGGCAGAGCGCGGCCGCATCGGCAGTGACGTTGGGACGGCTTTCGTAAATGATGCCGATCAGCCCGATCGGAATGCGCACGCGCGAAAGCTGGAGGCCGTTGGGCCGCTCGCTCGTCGAGATCACTTCGCCAACCGGATCGGCGAGCCCCGCCACTTGCTCCACGGCATCGGCGATACCGGCGAGCCTTGCAGAATCGAGGCGCAGGCGGTCGAGCATCGCGCCAGTCAGGCCCTTGGCCTCCCCGGCCGCCACATCGATCGCATTGGCGGCGAGAATCGCTGGCGCGGCGCCGCGCAGCGCGGCAGCGGCGGCGCGCAGGGCGTCTGCCTTCTGCGCATCGCTCATCTTCGCAAGGTCGCGCTGGGCGGCGCGGCCTGCGTGGGCCAACCGGGCGACAAGCGCCTCGGGAGCCTCGACAACCTCTTGGGCGGCAAGCGTGGTCTGCTCGGTCATAGAGGCGGCCTAGCACCGTTGCGCGAACCTGTCACCGATGCGGCCGACCGATGCATGTCATGCAATCGTCGCCTGTCAGTCATCCACAGGGAATTTTTGCGAATCTCTGGTAATTTTGCACGAATTCAACAGGATAGAGCCGCGAATCGAGGTTAATTCTGGAAAACGGTTTGCCGCAAATGCGCAACCGTTCCCTCAATTCATCGCAACCGGGGTCCGTCTCATCCCGTTTTTGCAACCATTCGGGGCGAGTCGATTCGCCTTTGCCCCCCTCCCCTGCTAGCCCGCCGCCCGGGGTCAAGAACAAGTTTTCCAAGCGGGGTCGTTTTGAAGTTCATCTCTGCCGAGACGCTCAAATCGCGTCTCCAGGCGGCTTTTCCCGAACGCGAATTCATCATGCGCTCGCAGGGACAGGTCCGCTTCATCCGCATTTCGTCGCGAATGCAGAAAGTGGCCGCTGGCGCCTGCGCCACGCTGCTGGGCGCTTGGTGCGTGTCGATGGGCGCGGTCGCCGTCTCGCAGTTCAGCTCGACCAGCGAGCATGCCATGCTGCGCATGCGCGAAGCCAATGTCGCCACTGCCGAGAGCCGCGTACAGCAGTATCGCAATAATCTCGACGGCACCGTGGCCGATCTTGCGCGCCGCCAGAAGTTCATCGAGACCATGGTCGAAGCGCACATCGGCGATCTGCCGGAAGACGCCAAGCCCGGCGAAACCGGGGCCGACAGCAGCGCCGAAGCCGCCAAGACCGTCAAGAAAGTCAGCGTCGCGGTGCCCGAGGCCGGCAAGCTCGCCGGAGTGGAAGCCGAACAGCTCGCCTTCGTTGAACGCCTGACCCGCTATGCCGACCGCCGTGCCGCCTCTACCGCAGACACGATCCGCAAGCTCGGACTCAATCCTAATTCTATCGCTGCCGGCAATCGCGGCGGCGAGGGTGGTCCGCTCGAAAAGCTCTCCACGGCGGCCGATGGTTCGATCGACCCGCGCTTCCAGCGTCTTGGCCAGAGCCTTGCCCGCATGGACGCGCTGGAAAACGGCCTCGCCTCGATCCCGCAGGTGAGCCCCGCGCACGTCGCCTACGTTTCCTCCAGCTTCGGCTACCGCGCAGACCCCTTCACCGGCGGCGCTGCGTTCCACGCCGGGCTCGACTTTCCCGGCCCGATGGGCTCGTCGATCTACGCCGCCGCCAAAGGCCGCGTGACTTTCGTCGGTCAGCGCCAGGGTTACGGCAACTGTGTAGAGATCAGCCACGGCAATGGTTTGATGACTCGTTACGGCCATCTTTCGGGCTTTAGCGTCCATCCCGGCCAACTCGTCGACGGCGGTACCCGCATCGCCGCAATGGGCTCGACCGGCCGCTCCACGGGCCCCCACCTCCACTTCGAGGTGCGAATCAACAACCGGCCCGTCAATCCGCGCACCTTCCTAGAGGCCGCCCGAAATGTTCAGCAAGAAGCCCGATAACGCTATGGCCAAGACCTTTTCCAGCACAACTGCCCGCACCGGCTCCACGAGCTTTTCGGTGCTTGGCACCGATACTGCCATTACCGGCAACATCGTGGCTTCTGTCGATCTCCATATCGACGGCCGCGTTACCGGTGACATTTCCTGCAAATCGCTCGTCCAGGGCGATGCCAGCGAAATCGCGGGCGCGATCAGCGCCGAGACCGTGCGCATTGCCGGTTTCGTGCGAGGCAGCATCTCCGCACGCGAAGTCGTGATCCTGCGCACCGCGCGCATCGAGGGCGACGTTTCCTACGACGCGCTCACCATCGAACAGGGCGCCCGCCTCGAAGGCCGGCTCAACCCGAACGGCGGGCAGATTCCGCCTGCCATCGCCCAGCTCACTGACGAGAGCGAACTGGTACCGGCGGAGTAACTTGCGGGGTTTGACCGGGGTGGAGTGGGAGCGTGGGTTCAGACCCGTTTAGCGCCCTTTCTCTACGAAAAGCCCCGGTATTCCCCAAAGCATTCGTTCGTCACCACGCACCTGGCGAGGCAATCCAGAGGCAGATCCGCCCCCGCCGCTTATAAACCGCACAAACAAAAGCCCCGTGACGAACGCATCGTCACGGGGCTTTTTTTATTTCTTCGCTTGGAAGGCGGAAGGACGATTACTCGCCCTGATCCCCCGCAGCCTCGGCAGCACGCTTGGCCTGGAGCCAGGCGGCCACTTCGGCTTCCTGCGCGGCTTCCGAAGCAGCGCGCGAGGCGGCTTCGCGTTCGGCGCGCAGTTCCTCGATCAGCGCTTCGCGATCGTCGACCAGACGTTCATCGCTGAGGCCGTCGTCCTCGATGCCGGCCTTCTTGGCGGCCTTGAAGACGATGAAATCGAGTTCACGCTGCGAGCACAGGCCCAGCGTGACCGGATCCTTCGGCGTGATGTTGGCGATGTTCCAGTGCGAACGATCGCGGATCGCGGCGATGGTGTTGCGCGTGGTGCCGATCAGCTTGCCGATCTGCGCGTCCGAAACCTCGGGGTGATTGCGCAGAATCCACGCAATGCCGTCGGGCTTGTCCTGACGCTTCGAAACCGGGGTGTAACGCGGGCCCTTGGTACGGCTCACGGTAACAGGGGCACGGTGCATCCTGAGCTTGTACTCGGGATTTGCCTGACCCTTCTCGATCTCTTCCATGGTCAGCTCTCCCGAGCGGACCGGATCGCGGCCGGTATACTTGGCGGATGCCAGATCGTCGGCCATCGCCTGCACTTCGAGCATGTGCAGGCCGCAGAACTCGGCAATCTGCTCAAAGGTCAACGCTGTCGTGTCGACCAGCCACGAGGCGGTCGCGTGCGGCATCAGCGGAGTGGGCTGGCTCATGTCTCTATCTCCGGCGGAAACAATAAGGGCCGCCCCTTCGCGGAGCGGCCGTACGGCTCCGATTTAGGGAAACTTTGCGGCTTCGGCAAGCACAAGCCTTGATTTTGGCAATTCCATCCTGCGTGATTTTGAAACGACTTGGCAAAACCATCAGGGGGACGAGTCTGGATTTGCTCAACCGCGTCACGAAACTACGTGGCAGCGCATCTTCCGAACCCTTCTTGCAGACGGGAGCCCAGGTCAGATCTCCAGCACGATCTTGCCGACATGATCGCCCGCCTCCATCCGCGCATGGGCCGCGGCGGCCTCTGCCAGCGGGAAGCACGCATCCATCACCGGCCGCAGTTCGCCGTCCTCGACCAGAGGCCAGGCATTGGCGAGAATTTCCTGCGCCAACAGTCCCTTGAACGCATCCGAGCGCGGGCGCAGGGTCGATCCGGTGAGGGTGTAGCGACGGGTCATGACCACGGCCATGTTGATCTCGGCCCGGGTGCCGCCCTGTACCGCGATCGTTACATGCCGGCCGTCTACAGCGAGGCACTTCAGATTGCGCGCGACATAATCGCCCCCCACCATGTCCAGAACGAGGTCGACACCCTTGCCATTGGTGATTCGCGCCACTTCCTCGACGAAATCGCTGGCCTTGTAGTCGATCGCATGGGCCGCGCCGATCTCCAGCGCGCGGGCGCACTTCTCGGGCGATCCACAGGTCACGATCACGGTCAGCCCGAAATGCCGACCGAGCATGGCCGCCATCGTGCCGATGCCGCTGGTGCCGCCGTGGACCAGCATCGTCTCGCCATCGCGGGCATAGCCGCGCTCGAACACGTTGTGCCAGACGGTGAAAAGCGTCTCGGGAAGCGCCGCCGCTTCATCCAGCCCAAGGCCTTCGGGCACCGGCAGGCAGTGCACCGCCTTGGCCAGGCAATATTCGGCATAGCCGCCGCCACTGACGAGCGCGCAGACCGACTGGCCGGGCAGAAACTCGGTCACCCCCTGCCCCAGAGCGGCGACCTGCCCCGAGATTTCGAGGCCGGGAATCGGCGAGGCGCCGGGCGGCGGCGGGTATTTGCCCTGACGCTGTACCACATCGGGGCGGTTAACGCCCGCATAGGCAACCTTGACCAGAACTTCGCCCGGGCCCGGCACGGGAACCGGTAAAGTGACGGGCTTGAGCACATCAGGACCACCCGGCGCGTCGAAGCCGATCGCAGTCATATCTTTAATGGCGTTAACTAACATAGGCATCCTGTTGCCACAGACCCACTATACAAGGGAACATGTTTTGAGACCATTGACAGCAAGCATCTCCGGTCCGATGCTGCAATGCAATGGACGATGATGATCGACCGCGGCGGCGGTCGCCCGAGGTAGAACTCGGAGCCGCCAGCCTTCTCGCCAGCGAAAGCCTGGAGCGCTATTCGCTGGACGAACTCGGCGCACGCATCGCCCTCCTCGAAGCAGAAATCGAACGGATCCGCGCGCATCGCCGCGCGACCCAGGCACACATGCTCGCGGCCGATGCCCTGTTCAGGCCCAAGACGCCATGACCGGCGCGAGCTTCACCCCTCGCCCCGGCGAACATCTCGCAACCGTCGCGAGCATGCCTATATGGAGCAGGAAACCCGAAACCGAACATTCCATATCTTGCCTCAAGCTCCCCCGCCCCAAGCTTTCCCCCAAGGAGAGTCCCACTCCCACATGAAAGTTTCCTAGATGCCCAGCTTCGCGCAAAGCCTAGAAAAGACCCTTCACGCCGCGCTCTCGCACGCTTCAGAGCGCAGCCATGAGTACGCAACGCTCGAGCACCTGCTGCTCGCCCTGATCGATGATCCGGACGCGGCACAGGTCATGCAGGCATGCGGAGTGGACCTTGGCGACCTCGGTGACGTCGTGCGCCAATACCTCGACCAGGAATACCAGTCGCTGAAGACCGAGGAAAAGGGCGATCCCGCCCCCACCGCCGGCTTCCAGCGCGTGATCCAGCGAGCGATCCTGCATGTCCAGTCCTCCGGCAAGGACACCGTAACCGGTGCCAACGTGCTGGTTGCCCTGTTCTCCGAGCGCGATTCCTACGCGGTCTACTTCCTGCAACAGCAGGACATGAGCCGCCTCGACGCCGTCAGCTACATCAGCCACGGCATCGGCAAGGGCGGCAAGCGCGTCGAGGATCGCGCGCCCAAGGGCAGCGAAGACCAGGCGCCGACTCCCGAAGAGAAGGCCGAAACCAAGAGCGCGAACAAGAAGGATTCCGCGCTCGACCAGTTCACCGTCAATCTCAATGAGAAGGCGCTGCTGGGCAAGGTCGACCCGCTGATCGGTCGCGGCCCCGAAGTGGACCGCACGATCCAGATCCTCTGCCGCCGTTCGAAGAACAACCCGCTCTATGTGGGCGACCCCGGCGTCGGCAAGACCGCCATCGCCGAAGGTCTGGCGCGCAAGATCGTCGAAGGCGAAGTGCCCGAGGTGCTTTCCGAAGCGGTGATCTACTCGCTCGACATGGGCTCGTTGCTGGCGGGCACGCGCTATCGCGGCGACTTCGAGGAACGCCTGAAGCAGGTCGTCTCCGAACTGGAGAAGATGCCGCACGCGATCCTGTTCATCGACGAGATCCACACGGTGATCGGCGCCGGCGCCACCAGCGGCGGCGCGATGGACGCTTCGAACCTGCTGAAACCCGCACTGTCGGGCGGCACGATCCGTTGCATCGGTTCGACCACCTACAAGGAGTTCCGCAACCACTTCGAGAAGGACCGCGCCCTGCTGCGCCGGTTCCAGAAGATCGACGTGAACGAACCCACGGTGGAAGACACGATCAAGATCCTGCGCGGGCTGCGCACGGCCTTCGAGGAACACCACAAGGTCAAGTACACGCCGGATGCGATCAAGACCGCGGTCGAGCTTTCGGCGCGCTACATCAATGACCGCAAGCTGCCCGACAAGGCGATCGACGTGATCGACGAAGTGGGCGCGATGCAGATGCTGGTGCCCCCCAGCCGCCGCAAGAAGACGATCACCGCGCGTGAAATCGAGCAGGTGATCGCAACGATGGCGCGCATCCCGCCCAAGTCGGTCAGTTCGGACGACAAGAAGGCGCTCGAGAATCTCGAACGCGATCTGAAGCGCGTGGTCTTCGGTCAGGACAAGGCCATCGAGGTGCTCTCCACCGCGATGAAGCTCAGCCGCGCGGGCCTGCGCGATCCAGACAAGCCGATCGGCTCGTTCCTGTTCTCCGGCCCGACCGGCGTCGGCAAGACCGAGGTTGCCAAGCAACTCGCCTCGATCATGGGCATCCCGATCCAGCGCTTCGACATGTCCGAATATATGGAGCGTCACTCGGTCAGCCGTCTGATCGGCGCCCCTCCGGGCTACGTCGGCTTCGATCAGGGCGGTCTGCTTACCGATGCGGTGGACCAGCAGCCGCATTGCGTGCTCCTTCTCGACGAAATCGAAAAGGCGCACCCCGATCTGTTCAACATCCTCCTGCAGGTGATGGACAACGGCAAGCTGACCGACCACCACGGCAAGACCGTGGACTTCCGCAACGTGGTCCTGATCATGACCACCAATGCGGGCGCGTCGGACATGGCCAAGCAGGGCATCGGTTTCGGTGACACGTCCAAGGCGGATGCCGGGGACGAGGCGGTGAAGCAGATGTTCAGCCCCGAGTTCCGCAACCGTCTCGATGCCATCGTGCCCTTCGCCTATCTCGCCAAGGAAACGATCAGCCGGGTGGTGGACAAGTTCATCCTTCAGTTGGAACTCCAGCTGGCGGACCAGAACGTCCACATCCAGTTCGACTCCGACGCGCGCGAATGGCTGGGCCATCGCGGCTATGACAAGCTCTACGGGGCGCGGCCGATGGCCCGTGTCATCCAGGAGAAGGTCAAGCAGCCGCTGGCGGAAGAACTGCTGTTCGGCAAGCTGGCCTACGGCGGCGAAGTCCATGTTTCGGTCAAGGAAGACGGGCTGAACTTCGAACTGGCCCCCGCCGCTCCCAAGGTGGTCAAGGCCAAGAAGAAGCCCGCCGTGAAGAAGACGGTCAAGAAGCCCGGCACTCAGCCGGAACCCAACACCGACGACTGAGACGGCGCTGCTGCACTCAAGAGAAAATGGGGTGGGAACCACGCGGTTCCCGCCCCATTTTTCCATTCATGGCCCGTGATTTCGCCTGGATCAGACCGGAGCCCCAGGGCATCCACATCGCTCCGGCCGATTGCTGGATCGATCCCTCGATCACCGTTGCCCATGCGCTAGTGACGCATGGCCATTCCGATCACGCGCGCGGTGGTCACGGCGTGACCGTGGCGACGCCGGAGACGCTGGCGATCATGGAACTACGCTATGCCACCAGCGAAGGCGCCCGGCCGGTGCTTTATGGCGAGACGCTGCGCCTGCCGGGCGATGTCTCGGCTACGTTCTTTCCCGCCGGACACGTGCTGGGATCGGCGCAGATCCTGCTCGAACACGCGGGCGAGCGCGTCGTCGTCACCGGCGATTTCAAGCGCCGCCCCGATCCCACCTGCGCGCCATTCGAGGTGGTGCCTTGCGACGTGCTCGTCACCGAGGCGACCTTTGCGCTTCCGGTGTTCCGCCATCCGCCCGTCGAGCACGAGATTGCCAAGCTGCTCTCTACTCTTGCCGCCAATCCGGATCGCTGCGTGCTTGTCGGCGCCTATGCACTGGGCAAGGCGCAGCGCCTGATCGCGGAACTGCGCCGCGCCGGACATGCCGCACCGATCTACCTCCATGGGGCGATGGAGGCGATGTGCAGCCTCTACGCCCGCTTCGGGATCGATCTTGGCGACTTGCGGCTGGTGAGTGACGTCAAGACGCCGGAACTCGCCGGGCAGATCGTGATCGCGCCGCCCTCTGCACTCAACGACCGCTGGAGCCGCCGCCTGCCGGACCCGATCACCGCCATGGCCTCCGGCTGGATGCGCGTCCGCCAGCGCGCGCGCCAGCGGATGGTCGAGCTTCCACTCGTCATCTCGGATCACGCAGATTGGGACGAACTCACCCGGACCATCACCGAGGTGAATCCGTCGGAGACATGGATCACCCACGGGCGTGAGGATGCCATGATGCGCTGGTGCGAGTTGAACCAACGCCGGGCACGGGCACTCGCGCTGGTGGGTTACGAGGACGAGGATGATTGAGATGGCGCAGATGCACTCCCATCCCACACTTCCTCTCCTACAATATCCCGTCGCCCCCGCGAAGGCGGGGGCCCCGCTGCCTCTTTGCCACGCCGCAAGAAAAGCGGGGTCCCCGCCTTCGCGGGGACGACGAAGGCTATGGCGATATAGAGGTTCGTATGCGGCAGATCGCCTCCAACTGATCTGCCCATGAGACGCTTCGCCGCCCTGCTCGATGCGCTGGTCTATACCCGCAGCCGCAATGCCAAGCTCAAGCTGCTGGCGGACTACTTGCGCGAGACGCCAGACCCCGACCGCGGCTGGGCGCTGGCGGCGCTGACCGACGGCCTCGACTTTCCGGCGGTGAAAAGCGCCACTATCCGCAATCTGATGACCGAGCGCGTCGATCCGGTACTCTGGGCGCTCAGCCGCGATTATGTCGGCGACACGGCCGAGACCGCGAGCCTGCTCTGGCCCGGGCCAGATATCGCCGAAGATCCACCCACCGTGAGCGAGGCGGTCGACGCGCTTTCCCGCATGACTCGTGCCAATGTCATGGCGGAACTGCCCCGGCTGCTCGACCGGCTCGACGCCGAAGAGCGCTACGCCCTACTCAAGCTCGCGACCGGCGCCATGCGGATCGGCATTTCCGCCAGACTGGCCAAGACTGCCTTCGCATTGGCGTTCGACGTGTCCGTGGAGGACGTGGAGGAGCACTGGCACGGCCAGTCCGCCCCCTATGCCGCGCTGTTCGGCTGGGCCGCGCACGGCGCCGCGCCGCCCTCGGCCGAGCACCTGCCGCTGTTTCGCCCCTTCATGCTCGCGCATCCGCTGGAGGCTGCGGAAATCGACCTTGCGGGCTATGCCGCCGAATGGAAATGGGACGGCATCCGCGTCCAGGTCGTTCACGTAAACGGCGAAACGCGAGTCTATTCGCGGTCGGGCGACGATATCTCCGGAAGCTTCCCCGAAATCGCCGAAGCGCTTCACATTGATGCCGTGCTCGATGGCGAATTGCTGGTGCGCGGCGCCCATCAGGGACGTGAGGAAGGCGGAGCGGCAAGCTTCAATGCCTTGCAGCAGCGGCTCGGGCGCAAGACGGTGTCGAAGAAGATGCTGGCGGACTATCCCGCCTTCGTCCGGCTCTACGACGTTCTGATTCTGGAGGGCGAGGATCTGCGCCCCCAGCCCTGGAACGACCGCCGCGCACGGCTGGAGGAACTGATTGCCCGGCTCGATCCGGAGCGTTTCGATCTCAGCGCAGTGATTCCGGCAGTCGATTTCGCGGAACTCGCCGCGATCCGCGAACGCGCGCGAGAGGATGCCATCGAAGGCGTCATGCTGAAGCGGCGTGACAGCCCCTATGTCGCCGGGCGCAAGACCGGGCTCTGGTACAAGTGGAAGCGCGATCCGCTGCTGATCGACTGCGTGCTGATGTATGCCCAGCGCGGCAGCGGCAAGCGCAGTTCGTTCTATTCGGACTATACGTTCGGGTGCTGGGACGGCGATCCGGATTCAGGCGCGGAACTCTTGCCGGTGGGAAAGGCCTATTTCGGCTTCACCGACGAGGAACTGAAGTGGCTGGACCGCCATGTCCGCAATCACACGGTCAACCGCTTCGGCCCGGTGCGCGAAACCGACAAGTCGTTGGTGCTCGAAGTGGCTTTCGATTCCGTCCACGCAAGCAAGCGCCACAAGTCCGGCCTTGCCATGCGCTTCCCCCGCATCCACCGCATCCGCGCCGACAAGCCCGCGCACGAGGCCGACCGCATCGCAACGCTGCAGGCCATGATCCGCGATTGATCGGAATCAAGTTCCACGTGGAACCGATGGGCTATTCCATCAGCATCCCCATCTGCGTGTCTGAGAGATTCTATTCGTGACCACCGGCAATTCCTCCCCCGCCGCAACACCGCACGACCTGCTCGGCGGCGCGCCCGTGTTCGCGGCGATCGCCAATCGCTTCTATGACCTGATGGAGCGGGATCCGGCTTACGCCGAACTGCGGGCAATGCATGCCGAGGATCTTGGTCCGATGCGCGAGAGTCTGCCGCGCTTTCTGGCCGGTTGGGCCGGGGGGCCGCGCGACTGGTTCGAAGCCAATCCGGGCAAATGCATGATGAGCCTACACAAGGATTTCCCGATCGATCGCGCGACCGCCATGCAATGGGCCGAGGCGATGGCCCGCGCGGTGGCCGATGTGGCACCGGAACCTGCCAACGTGGCGCAGGCCATGACCGACGCGCTGACTCGCATGGCGCGCGGTATGGCAAGGCCGGGCTGAATACCCGCTCCGGAGCGGGCGGCAACCGCCTCACTTATCCTGTGTGACCTTGCTCATCCCCAGCACCCCACTCTCCCGAGTGATCCCGCTCATCTTGAGCAACCCCGCTCATCCTGAGCTTGTCGAAGGATCAAAGCCACACTTAAGGACGCAAGCTCCCTCCGTCAGCGCTTCGCCTCCCGTTCCAGGGCGGACATCAAAGATCCACGTGAAACTGCTTCTCGCGCGAAGTTGCGCCGCGCAACAATTCGATTCGTGAGGGCGCCAGACCCAGCGCCGCGGCGAGAAGCCTGCGCACAGCCTCGTTAGCCTTGCCGTCTTCGGGCTTGGCGCGCACTTTCGCGTGGAGACGCCCTTCGGCAATCTCCAGCGCTTCCCCCTTCGCCCCCGGCGTGACCCGCACCGCCAGTCGATGTTCGCTATCCACCAGCGCGCGGATCGCTTCGACATGCGGAAGCGCAGCCCTGTGCTTCGCCATCAGCCTTTCAGGCCCAGCGCCTCGGCATGCAGACGGCCATTGATGACGTAGCCTTTCACGCCCGCCTGATTGGCCGCGATGGTCTCATCATCGAGATCGCGCAGATATTTCGCCGGGCGGCCCATCCACAGCTGCCGCGCACCGATGCGCTTGCCGGTAAGCTGAGCCCCGGCCGCCAGCATGCCGTCGGACTCGATATAGCTGCCATCCATGACAATGGCGCCGAGGCCCACGAAAGCGCGATCTTCCAGCGTCGAGCCATGGACCATCGCCATATGCCCGATCAGCACGTCCTCGCCGATCAGCGTCGCATAGCCCTCGGGCCGCGAAGGCTTGGGACTGTCGCAGTGAATCACCGTGCCGTCCTGCACATTGGTGCGCGCGCCGATGACGACGCGGTTCACGTCGGCGCGGATCACGCAGTTGTACCAGATGCTGACATCCGGCCCGATCTCGACATCGCCGATGATCCGGCAGCCGGGGGCGATGAAGGCGCTGGAGTGAATTCGCGGCGCCTTGCCGTTGAAGGCCGCCACGGTGATGTCGGTGCGATTCATGGTCATTCCTCTCCCCCGGATGTCAGCGCGGCTGCGCGGCCCATTCCGCCTGCGTGATCGAATAGACGATGTGCCGGCGCAAGGGATCGTCAGGCGCAAGCGCGGGATGATCGAAATCCTGATCGTGGCGGCGAGTCATGCCCAATCGCTCCATCAATCCCCATGACCGGCTGTTGCCCAACACCGTCATCGCCAGGATCGCATCCGCCCCGAACACGGTGAAGCCCCTGTCGAGGCTGGCCAAGGCCGATTCACGCGCATAGCCCTGCCCCCAGGCCTCGCGCGCCAGTCGCCAACCTATCTCCACACGGCCTTCCAGCGGAGTGCCGACCGGCCCCGGCTTCAGGCCGCAGAAGCCGAGGAATTGCCCATCGGACTTGCGTTCGATGGCCCAAAAGCAATGCCCATGGTCGCGCTGAAAACCCTGCTGCCGCGCGATGATCTCCTCCACTTGGGCGGCGCTGGCGAGCGGGCCGAGGAATTCCATCACGGCCGGATCGCTGCACATGGCCAGGAACGGTGCGGCATCTTCATCTGTCCAGCCGCGCAATACCAGCCGGTCGGTCTCCAGCAGAAAGTCCGTCATCACATCATTTCTGCAAGAGACGCGCTGCGTGGACGGCATGGTAGGTCAACACGCCCGAGCAGCCCGCGCGCTTAAAGGCGAGCAGCGTTTCCAGCACCATCGCGTCCCGCTCCGCAGCACCGGCCGCCACCGCCGCCTCGATCATCGCGTATTCGCCCGAGACCTGATAGGCGAAGACCGGAACCTCGAAGGTCTCCTTCACCCGGCGCACGATGTCGAGGTATGGCAGTCCCGGCTTGACCATGACGCTGTCCGCGCCCTCGGCCAGGTCCATCTCCACCTCACGCAGCGCTTCCTCGGCGTTGGCCGGGTCCATCTGGTAGGTCTTCTTGTCCCCCTTGAGCAGGCCGCGCGTGTTCACCGCATCGCGGAACGGGCCGTAGAAGGCCGAAGCATACTTGGCGGCATAGCTCATGATTTGGACGTTGATGTGGCCTTCGTCCTCCAGCGCGTCGCGGATCGCGCCGATACGGCCGTCCATCATGTCCGAAGGCGCGATGATATCGGCGCCCGCCGCCGCCTGATTCAGCGACTGGCCGACCAGCACTTCCAGCGTCTCGTCATTGAGCACGTAGCCCTTGTCGTCCAGCAGGCCGTCCTGCCCGTGGCTGGTATAGGGATCGAGCGCGACATCGGTGAGCAGGCCGATGGAATCGCCGAGTTCATCACGGATTGCGCGCAAGGCGCGGCACATCAGGTTGTCGGGATTAAGCGCCTCGGCGCCGTCGGCGCTGCGGCGCTCGGGCTGGGTATCGGGGAACAGCGCGATGCAGGGAATGCCCAGATCGGCCGCTTCCCGGGCCCGCTGGACAAGCAGGTCCACCGACCAGCGCGAGACGCCCGGCAGCGAGGAAATCGGCTGCTCGACACCCGTGCCTTCGGTCACGAAGACCGGCCAGATAAGATCGGCGGGAGTCAGCACCGTCTCGCGGTGCATGGCACGGCTCCAAGCCGTGGCGCGCGTGCGGCGCAGGCGGGTGTGGGGATAGGATCCAGTCATGGCAGCGGTGATTGCCGGAAAAGCCGTGCCTGTTCAATCGGACGGACTGTCCAAGACAGCAAGCCCGCTTGCGCGCCGCGCAGCCGATGCAGCGGCGCCGTCAGTTCACGGTGTTTTTCGGCTCCAGCCGATCGATTTCACGCTGCGCGCCGATCGGCGAATTGGTTGCCGGAGCGATCGCGCCCAGCGCGTCGCCGGGCTGAACATTGAGCAGCGCCTTCATCCGCGCATCGAAGGCGTTCTTTTCCCGGCCGTCGATCTGCGGCCTTGACGTGAAGCGCAGCCCGGCGGGGTTGATCGTCTGTCCGCCGCGATAGGCTTCGAAGTGAAGATGCGGACCAGTCGAGAGCCCCGAGGACCCGACATAGCCGATCACCTGCCCGGCACGAACATGGCTGCCGGCGGAGATGGCGATCCGGCTCATGTGGCCGTAACCGGTGCCAAGGCCGCCCGCATGCTCGATGCGCACGTAATTGCCGTGGCCGCCGTGGCGGCCCGAGAATGTCACCGTGCCGTCAGCCACGGCATAAATCGGCGAGCCATAGGCGGCGCCGAAGTCGATACCGGCGTGCATCCGCACATAGCCGAGGATCGGGTGGCGGCGCATGCCGTAGGGCGAAGTCATGTGCCCGGCCACCGGCATGCCTGCAGGCGTGCTGCTGCCGCTGGAATCGGCAAGGCCGGAGGCGGCAACCATGTCGCCGTCCTGGCCCCAGCGCAGAAGCTGGAGGCGCGCCCTGCCCTCGTGTTCGAGCCCCGCGTAGAGCAGATTGCCGATCTCCCGCTCGCCCTTGGCCGAGCGCTTGTAGGCCACAACGATATCGAACTCGTCGTTCGGGCGGATGTCGCTCTCGAGGCTGAGATATTTGTCGACCGCCTGAAGATAGGCCTGAATCGCGGCCACCGGCGCCCCGGCATTGCGTGCCGAGCGATAGAGGCTGGACCCCACGGTGCCGCGAATGCGCAGCGGAGTCTCGTCGACATGAATCGGGCGGCGCACCAGCGAAAGCCCGCCGCCGCCGCGCTGAATCGCAAGATCGAGGTCGAATCGCGCGCGAAAATCCATGGCGGTCAGCGCGCGCGGCGCTCCCGGCGCAGGCCGGTTACCCAGCGTCACGTCGAACTGGGTTCCGGGCGCGATCTCGCCAAGCGGCACCGCCTGCCCGACCAACGCGCCGATCCGCGCGGCGTCATCGTCGCCCACGCCGATCCGTTCGAGCATCCGCGCGAAGCTGTCGCCCTGCCCCAGTGTCGCCACAAGATCCACGCTCGGGCGCTCGGGCACGCTGGCAAGCGGGCGAACCAACCGACTCGCGCCCATATGGCGACCGGAGTCGGCGCCCAATGCCAGAGGGGCAATCGACTGGCTGCGAAATTCGTCTCGCTCACGCGCGGCGAGCGGCATCGACGTGGCAGCCTCCACCTCGGAAAAATCAGGCCAGAAGGCGAAAGC
The DNA here is from genome assembly GCF_056857025.1 of Novosphingobium sp. BL-S-33. Lineage (NCBI taxonomy): Bacteria > Pseudomonadati > Pseudomonadota > Alphaproteobacteria > Sphingomonadales > Sphingomonadaceae > Novosphingobium > Novosphingobium sp. BL-S-33. Next base: position 813,257 of record NZ_CM166474.1, read on the forward strand.
CGCCACCGACAGGCCAAGCATGGTCGCCATACCCCGCAGCCACCGCCGGCTGCCGATATCGCAGGCAAGGTCAGGGGCGATCTCCACACGCTCGCACCAGTGCTCGATTCCGCATTTCCAGCGGGAGAGCCGGTCGGACAGGCGCGGCCTGTGGGGAAGGGACGGCTCGACCGGTGCGGGCGCGGACTCGGGGGCAAGCATTTGCGCATGCGACAGCGCCGCGGCTTGCGCGCTGTTGCCGGCTTCGATGCCCCCGCCTTGTCCAAGATCCTTGAACAGATGCCCGTCCCTCTTCCACCCCCGCCGGCCATCGGAAGTGCTCCGAACGGCGGCAGACCCGAGTCTCCAGTCGTGGCCCGAACGGGGGCCGTGCGCACGAGTCCTGCCCGTTCAAGGTTAATTGCTACCTAACGTTGTGGATTACTGCCGCGATTTTCAGCGGACCGGCCCTTGCGGGTGCGTGGCCGGGATGCCAAATCGGAAGAGTAATGCCTTACGCGCCGCATGCCTCGTCGCGATACGACGCTCCCAGCGGGGTAAAGGCGGTGCTCGGCCCGACGAACACCGGCAAAACCCACCTCGCCATCGAGCGGCTTTGTGCCCATTCCAGCGGCGCCATCGGTTTCCCGCTGCGCCTGCTTGCGCGCGAGGTCTATGACCGCGTCTGCAAGATCAAGGGCGAGAACAACGTCGCCCTGATCACCGGCGAAGAGCGGATCGAGCCGAAAAACGCCCGCTACCTGCTGTGCACGGCGGAGGCCATGCCGGTCACCGACCGCAGCCTCGCTTTCGTCGCCATTGACGAGGCGCAACTCGCCGCCGACCGCGAGCGCGGCCATGTCTTCACCGACCGCCTGCTCCACGCACGCGGCCGCGAGGAGACGATGATCCTCGGCTCTGCAACGATCGAACCGCTGGTGAAAGCGCTGGTGCCGGGCGTCGAGGTGGTCTCCCGCCCGCGCTTTTCCACGCTCAGCCATTCGGGCGCGAAGAAGCTCAGCCGGATTCCCCCGCGCAGCGCCATCGTCGCCTTTTCGGCCGAGCAGGTCTACGCGATTGCCGAAATGCTGCGCCGTTTCCGTGGGGGCGCCGCCGTGGTCATGGGGGCGCTGAGCCCGCAGACGCGCAATGCCCAGGTCGCGCTCTACCAGTCGGGCGAAGTCGATTACCTCGTCGCCACCGATGCCATCGGCATGGGCCTCAATCTCGATATCGAGCATGTCGCCTTCGCCGGACTCTCCAAGTTCGACGGCCGCCGCCATCGCCGCCTCACCACCGCAGAGATGGCGCAGATCGCGGGACGCGCGGGCCGCCACCAGCGGGACGGCACTTTCGGCACCCTGACCGGATCGGGCGGGCACGATTCCGAATTCGAGCCGGAAGAAGTCTATGCGATCGAGGAGCATCGCTTCCCGCCGCTGACCAAGCTGTTCTGGCGCGATCCCGAACCCCGCTTCGACAGTATCGCCACACTGATTGCCGATCTGGAGGCCCCGCCAGAACGCCCCGAACTGGCCCCCGCGCCCGAGGCCATCGACCTTGCGGTGCTGAAGCGGCTTGCCGAAGACCCGGACATCGCCGGCACCGTGAACGGACGCGCGCAGATCGCCCGATTCTGGGAAGTCTGCCGCCTGCCGGACTTCCGCCAGCAAGGCTCGGAAACCCATGCACGCTTCATTGCCCGGCTCTGGCAGGACCTGAAGCAGGGCGAACTGGGTGCGGACTACATGGCGCAGCAGATCGCCCAGCTGGACCGCACCGGCGGTGATATCGACACCCTGCAAGGCCGGATTGCCGCAATCCGTTCATGGGCCTATATCGCCCAGCGCCCCGACTGGGTGCTCGCCCGCGATGAAATGGCGGCGCGCGCACGGGCGGTCGAAGCGCGGCTTTCCGACGCGCTTCATGGCAAGCTTACCGAACGTTTCATCAATCGCAGGACTGCCGTGCTCATGAAGAAACTCGGTCCCGACGCCGGACTGCTCTCGGTCCGTCTCGAAGACGAGGAAGTGCTGGTGGAGGGCGAGCACATCGGCTCGCTGCGCGGTTTCGGCTTCCAGGTCGATCCCGGTGCGCGCCTGACCGACCGCAAGCTGCTGCTGGCGGCTGCCGAGCGGCACTTGCCCGCCCTGCTTCAGGCCCGCGCCGATGCGCTGGCTGCCGCCATCCACGAAGGCGGCGCGCCGCTGACTCTCGATGGCGGTGCGATCAACTGGGAGGGCGAGCGGATCGCCACCCTGACTGCCGGACGCTCGCTGCTGGCCCCGGTGCTGGTGCCTGAGCGCGTGCTCGATGCGATTCCCGCGCCATCGCGCAAGGCGCTTGTCGCCGCGCTGGAAGCCTGGCTCGAAACCGCGCTGGAACCGCTCGCCCCGCTGCGCAAGCTGGATGAGGCGAGTCGCTCGGAGGAAGCCGGCCCGGACTTGCGCGCGCTGCTGATCTCACTGGTCGAATGCGGCGGCATGGCCGCGCGCGAGGAAACCGGTGTGGACCGGCTCGACAAGGGACGCCGCACCATGCTTGCGCGGATCGGCGTGCGCGTCGGCGCGCTCGATCTCTTCCTTCCCGCGATGCTACGCCCGGGCCCGATCACGCTCTGGCGCCAGCTCGCCCGGGTCGCCGGCAAACAGGCACCCGGTGGTGAGCCCGAGGCGGCGATGCCCCCCGCAATGGACGCGGCCAAGCGCCAGCGCGCGCCGGGCTATCGCAATCTCGGCAAACAACTCATCCGGCTCGACATGGCTGAGAAACTGCTGCGCGAAGCCCATGAGGCGCGTGGCACCGGGCCTGCCTCACGCGATTTCGCGCTCGATCCCGCGCGCGCGGTCTCCATGGGTCTGATCACCTCCAGCTATGCGCGGCTGCTACGCATGGCCGGATTCCAGCCCGTGATGCCGCGCCCGCTTGCCGAAGACGCGCATGGACCGCCCGCGCCGGTGCGCTGGCGCTGGCGGCCGCCGCGGCGCCAGGTCGAGGAAGTGCGGGTGCAGCCGGTCCGCGCGGACAGCGCCTTCGCAGCGCTTGGCGAACTGATCGGGGCCGACAGGGGGCGCTGATGACGGGCCCGGCGCGCAAGATACGGGGGCTGCGTTGAGGATTGACAAGCTGCTCTGGTTTCTGCGCCTTTCGAAGACGCGCCCGCTGGCCCAGGCCATGGCCGAAGCCGGGCATTTGCGGATCAATGGCAGGCGTGTCGAACGCGCCCACCAGAAAGTTTCTGTCGGCGATGTGCTCACCGTACCTACAGCGGAGGGTGTCAGGGTGATAGAAATCCTTGCCCTGCCAACACGTCGAGGACCCGCCCCGGAGGCGCACACGTGCTATAGAGTGCTTGACGGGGTACCCGGTGATCCCATAGCAGCGGCCAATCGAAACGAGGTCTGAAAAGAGGAATTCGCAGCCATGACGTATGTCGTCGTCGACGCCTGCATCAAGTGCAAGTACATGGACTGCGTGGAAGTGTGCCCGGTGGACTGCTTCTACGAGGGCGAGAACATGCTGGTGATCAATCCCAGCGAGTGCATTGACTGCGGCGTCTGCGAGCCCGAGTGCCCGGCCGAAGCGATCCTGCCCGATACCGAAAGCGGACTCGAGCAGTGGCTCGAACTCAACGCCAAATATTCGGCCGAGTGGCCCAACCTGACCACGAAGAAGGATTCGCCGGCCGACGCTGATGAGTTCAAGAACGTCGAAAACAAGTTGGAAAAGTACTTCTCGCCCGAGCCCGGCGAAGGCGACTGAGCCTTTCCGGACGGGTTTCAGGGGGAACCGGTTTCCCCCTTGCCTGAGGGACTTGCGAGCGATACCGGTACCACGCGGGGCACGCCCGGCGTGGTGCAAGGTTAATTCCTTGCACGCCTCTGGTAATTTTATCACATCGGTGCTATATAATCCCGCGACTGCCCGGGCTCCCCGCCCGTTTGGCAGGCATTTTCATTGCGAGGCAGGGTTCGAAAGCAGACGGTTGGGAGAGTTATCTGACCGGGCGGTGGAGACTTATCGTCTCCATGTCGCACCACCCGGGTTTCTCCCACCGTAAGTAAGGCAACGAACCTGCAGGTGAAAGGACGATAAATGGCAACCAAGGCCGATGCCTTCGATGTTGGAGATTACGTCGTTTATCCCAAGCACGGCGTGGGCCGTGTTATCGAGCTCCAGAAGCAGGAAATTGCCGGGATGCAGCTCGAGCTTTACGTGCTTCGGTTCGAAAAGGAACGCATGACTCTGCGCGTTCCCATGAACAAAGTCGAAGCAATCGGGATGCGCAAGCTGTCTTCCGACAAGACACTGCGCGAAGCACTCGACACGCTCAAGGGTAAACCCAAGGTCAAGCGCACCATGTGGTCGCGCCGCGCCCAGGAATACGAAGCCAAGATCAACTCGGGCGACCTCGTGTCGATCGCCGAGGTGACCCGCGACCTGTTCCGTGCCGACGACCAGCCCGAACAGAGCTACTCGGAACGCCAGATTTTCGAAGCCGCATCCTCGCGCCTCGCGCGCGAACTCGCGGCGATGGAAAAGACCGACGAACCGGCTGCGCTCAAGAAGATCCTCGCGATCCTCAACGAGTATGCACCCAAGTATTACGACAGCGCCGAAACGGTCTGATCCGCCGGGGCTTTCGTAAAAGGACACAAGGGCCGCTCCCGCAAGGGGGCGGCCCTTTCCTTTTAGCGCTCTCCGCCCTTGCGATTCCCCACATGGTTCCCGGCGCCGTTCATTGCCTTGTCAGCAGAGGCGTGACAGGTTCGCGCCCAATATGACGCGCAACTCTGCTCTTCGCTTCGCTTTTCCGCTGGCATGTGTGGCTGCCTCGTTCGCACTGAGCGGCTGCATCAGCACTGTCGGCAAAGTCGTAACCGCGCCCGTGCGCATCGCCAGCTCGGCTGTCGACATGGCCACTACCAGCCAGTCCGAAGCGGACGAGAAGCGCGGCCGCCAAATGCGCGAACGTGACGAGAAGCTGGGCAAGTTGCAGCGCCAGTATCAGCGGCACCTCAAGGAATGCGACAAAGGCGAACGCGATTCCTGCTCGAAGGCCCGCGACGATTACGCCGACATCCAGAACCTCAGCGGCTCCGCCTGAAACGACCCCGGATCAGGCCGCCGCGCGGCGCAGGCGGTCGTTGATCGCGGCCCCTATTCCTTCTGACGGAACAGGCGCCACGGCCACGCGAGGAAGCTCCGAAGCCGCCGACTCATGCAGCAGCGCGTAGAGCCGAGAGGCCGCTTCCGCGAGATCTCCCGACGGTGAGAGCGATACGTGTCCCTCAACCGGGCCGAAACCGATGTGGAACTCGTCCCCTTCCGCCTCGCAGGCGTCCAGCCTGACCGATTTTCCGGGTGCATAGTGGCTCGCGAGTTGGCCGGGCGCTTCGATCTCATGTGACGTCACGGCGTCAGGTTCGGTGCCGAGGACGTCGCGGATCCGCGCGACCGGGATTGGACCCGGCCGCAGGACTTGCCAGCGACCGTCCTCGCGCAGCGCGACGATCGTCGATTCCAGGCCCGCCTCGCAGGCACCGCCATCCACCACCGCATCGATGCGGTCGCCCAGCGAGGCGACTACATGCGCGGCCGTGGTCGGACTCACGCCGCCGCTCCGGTTCGCGGAAGGCCCCGCCAGTGGCAGACCGGACTCGACGATTACGTCACGCATGATCGGATGAGCGGGGCAGCGTAGCGCCACCGTGGGCAGTCCCGCGGTGACGGCCGAGGCAATCGCCGCGCCCTCGTTCAAAGGCAGCACCATGGTCAGCGCGCCCGGCCAGAACGCAGCGGCAAGCATTAATGCGCGCGCGTCGAACCGCGCGATACGCTGCGCAGATTCGAGATCGGCGATATGCACGATCAGCGGATTGAAACTGGGCCTGCCCTTGGCGCGATAGATCGCGGCAACCGACTCGTCACGGTCCGCCCTTGCGGTCAGGCCGTAGACCGTCTCGGTCGGCACGGCGACCAGACCGCCCTCGCGCAGCAGCGTGGCCGCGCGGGCTAGCCCAGCGGAATTGGCGGCGAGTTGCTCGGGTCGACTGGTGCGCTCCATGCCCTGCCGCTATAGCGCGTTGCGAGGAATGCCAAGGAAAACCGCGAAAATGACCTTCAATCCCCCCAGCATCGATCAGGTCCTTGCCCTGCGCGTCAACGCCGGACTCGACGACCTGGCGGAAACCGATCGCTTCGCCGCCGCCAGCGCCGATGTGGTGCAGGCCATCGTCGAAAGCGCCGGACAGTTCGCTGCCGGGGAATGGGCCCCGCTCAACCGCAAGGGAGATGCCGAAGGCGCCCGTATGGCCGGCGGCACCGTAGTGCTGCCAGAGGGCTTCGCGCAGGCCTATGCCGATTTCGTCGAAGCCGGTTGGAACGCGATATCCGCGCCCGAGGATTTCGGCGGCCAAGGCCTGCCCCAGTCACTGGCCGTCGCCGTGCTCGAATGCATGGGCACGGCCAACATGGCGTTCTCACTGCTGCCGATGCTCACGGTCGGAGCGATCGAGGCGCTGGTCCATCATGGCAGCGCGGCGCAGCAGGAGACTTACCTCGCGAAGATCGTCAGCGGTGAATGGTCGGGCACCATGAACCTGACCGAACCGCAGGCTGGTTCCGATGTCGGCGCCCTGCGCACCACGGCGGCGCCGATCGCCGAAGGCCCGCATGCCGGCAAGTATCGCATCGCCGGGCAAAAGATCTTCATCACCTGGGGTGAGCACGAGCTGGCCGAGAACATCGTCCACCTCGTGCTGGCACGCACCCCCGGCGCCCCTGCCGGATCGCGCGGGATCTCGCTGTTCCTTGTTCCGAAGTTCCACGTGGAACGCGATGGCACGCTCGGCGCCCGCAACGATCTCAAGGTCGTCAGCCTCGAACACAAGCTTGGCATCCACGCCTCTCCCACATGCGTGATGAGCTACGGCGACCATGGCGAATGCTTCGGCGAGCTGGTCGGCGCGGAGAACGAAGGCCTTCGCTGCATGTTCACGATGATGAACAACGCGCGCATCAATGTCGGCGCGCAAGGCGTGCAGATTGCCGAACGCGCCCTGCAGCAGGCCACGGCTTATGCCGCCGAACGCGTGCAGTCCGCCCGCGCCGGATCGCCGGACAAGAATCCCGTCACCATCATCGAGCATCCCGATGTCCGCCGCATGCTGCTGCGCATGCGCGCGCTTACCGAAGGCGGCCGCGCCCTGCTCTACTACGCCACCGGGCGGCTGGATCGCGGCGGCATGGGGGACGAAACCGCTCAGCAACGCGCTGAGCTGCTGGTGCCACTGGTCAAGGCCTGGTGCACCGACATGGGCGTCGCGGTTACCAGCCTCGGCATTCAGGTCCACGGCGGCATGGGCTTCATCGAAGAGACCGGCGCCGCGCAGCATTACCGCGATTCCCGCATCGCCCCGATCTACGAAGGCACCAACGGCATTCAGGCCGCCGACCTTGTGACTCGCAAACTCGGCATGGAGCGCGGCGGGGTACTGTTCGCGCTGATGGACGAGATCGCCGCCGGTGGCTCCGCACCGCTGCGTGATCTCGCGCTGGGCTGCAAGGCTACGGGCGAGCGCTTCCTTGCCGGACCGCTCGACGACCGACTCGCGGCCAGCGCGCCCTTCCTCGATGCCTGCGCCGTGGCTGTCGCCACCTGGCAGCTCGAACGTCAGGTCACCGCCCTGCCCTCGCTCGACGTTCCCGAGGCCTTCGCCAAGCGCAAGCGCATCGTCGCCCGCTACTTCGCCGAGCACATCGTGCCCGAGGCCATGGGCGCGCTCGTCCAGGCCGAAAAGGGCGCCGCACTGCTCTACGATCTCACCACCGAGGAACTGACCGCGTGACCGACCAGACCGACGTTCTTATCCGCATTGCCGACGCGCTTGAAAGACTGACCCCTCCCCCTGTTGCCACCGTCGATTGGCTGGCCCACCCGGCCTACGTCTGGACCGGAACCGAAGCCCGCGCCGTGGCCACGCTGGAAGCGCCGAAGCTCGACATGCTGCGCGGGATCGATACGCAGAAGGAGCGCGTGGTCACCAATGTCGAGCGGCTCGCTGCGGGGCATGCCGCGCATGACATGCTGCTTTGGGGTTCGCGCGGCATGGGCAAGTCGGCGGTGATCCGCGCCTCGATCCGCGCGGCACAGGACAACCATCCCGGGCGGATCGCACTGGTGCAAGTGGCGCAGGAAGCTCTCCACGGCGTCACCGCACTCTTCACGCTGCTGGGCAAGGTAGACCGCCAGTTCCTCGTCTACATCGATGATCTCGGCTTCGAGGAGAATGACGGCACCGGGCCGCGTCTGCTGCGCTCCTGGCTCGAAGGCGGGGTGGAGGCACGTCCGGCCAATGTCCGCCTTGCGGTGACATCCAACCGCCGCGCCATCGTCGGCCGGACGATGAGCGAGCAGGACGACCCGATCAACCCGCGCGACGTGATCGACGATCGCCTCGCGCTGGCCGACCGATTCGGACTCTCGATCGGCTATCACAACTGCGATCAGCCGGCCTACCTTGCGATCATCCACGGCTATGCCGAGCAGTACGGACTCGCGTTCGAGGAAAGCGATGCTCTCGAATGGTCGCGCCGCCGGGGTGCGCGCTCCGGACGTGTTGCGTGGCAATACGTGACCGAACTGGCGGGTCGGGCCGGGAAGGTCCTCTAAGCGGATAGAAAAAGGGCTGGGAAGCTTCGGCTTCCCAGCCCTTTTTCGTTTTCGGCGCCCTCAGGGCAGGATCTTGTCCGGCTCCTTGTGGAAGCCCGCGACAGTGCCGGTGTCGGCACCCGGAACCGTCGGGTCCTTCAGTTCCTTCAGCGGCTCCATATGCGCCGCCACCACCGGCTTGATCTCTGCCGAGGGCTTCGCGCCCGGGGCATTCACACGCCAGATGGTGCCTGCGGTATCGTCGCTGACAAGCAGGCTGCCGGTCTTGTCGAAGGCCAGCCAGGTCGGGCGGCCGTGGGTGTGCGAGGCATCCTTGAGGAAGCCCGTCAGCACCGGCACCGGCTTGACGTTCTTCGGATTGCCGTGATCGTCGAAGGGCACGAAGACCACATCGTAGCCGACGGCCGGGCGGCGATTCCACGAGCCGTGACGCGCCACGAAGGCACCGTTGGCGAACTTGTCGCCCATGATGTTGCCGCCGCGCGCGAAGACCATGCCGAGCACCGCCGCATGCGCTCCCATCGCGTATTCGGGCTTGCGGGTATATTCGAGCATGTACGTTTCCATCGGCCACTGGACGCGATCATCGAAGGTCGTCTTCCAGTAGATCCACGGCCAGCCATATTGCGCACCGACGGGCACGTTGGTCAGATAGTCCGGCACCAGGTCCGGGCCGAGCATGTCGCGCTCCTGCACCGTGGCCCAAAGCTCACCGGTCGAGGGATTCCAGCCGAGGCCGTTGGGATTGCGCATGCCGGCCGCGAACGGACGACGGCGGGCGGTTGCAACGTCGATTTCCCAGATCTGGGCGCGGCCCGCTTCGGCTTCCATGCCGTTATCGGCAATATTGGAGGACGATCCCACCGCGACATAGAGGTGCTCGCCATCGTCGCTCAGCAACAGATTGCGCATCCAGTGATTCCCGCCGGCGGGCAGGTCCATCATCTTGCGCAGCGGCTTGCCGACAAGCTGGGTCTCACCGGGCTGGAACGCAAATTCGAACACGGCGTCGTGGTTGGCGATGTAGAGCTTGCCATCGCGGTAGGCCATGCCCGAGGGCGAGTGCATACCATCGGTGCGGAAGTCGAAACGCTGTTCAGCCTTGCCGTCGCCATCGGCGTCGCGCAGCAGCACGATCTTGTCGGGCGAAGGCACATCGGCGCCGACTTGGCTGAACATCCAGCCCATCACCATGCCGGTGAATCCGCGCGGCCGGTTATCGGCCGGGGCGTTGGTCAGGGCCACCAGCACGTCGCCATTGGGCAGCGTCAGCATGGTGCGTGGGTGGTCCAGCCCTTCGGCAAAGCGATTGACGGCAAGACCCTGCGCGGGCGTGGGCGCCTCGCCCTGCGCCCATCCCACGGTCTTCACCAGCTTGACGCTGGGAATCCATTGCGGGCTGGCCTCGACCAGTTTGGGGTCCTTACCCGTGGTCGCATCGAGCGGCAGGTCGGACGTGTTGGAATACTGTGCCCAGGCGATCACCCCGACAATGGCGAGGATGACGATCAGCAGGACGACGGCGGCTTTGATGAGTATCGAGCGCATGGGCCATGGAATAGGCCTGAGCCGGCTAGGCGGCAACAGCGACTTGGAGTAACGCCTTTCCCATGTACGACTTCGCACCCAAGGGCGATACGCCCAAGCCCGAACTCTATGGTGAGCTTGTGGAGGCCGCGCAGGCGCTGATCGCCGGCGAGCCCGATCCGGTCGCCAACATGTCCAACCTTGCAGCGCTGCTGTGGCAGTACCTGCCCGACCTCAACTGGTCCGGATTCTACCGCACGATCGAGGGCGAGCTGGTGCTCGGGCCCTTCATCGGCAAGCCTGCCTGCATCCGCATCCCGCTCGGCCGCGGCGTGTGTGGCACGGCGGCGGAAACCGGTGTGACGCAGGTCGTTCCGGACGTTCACGCGTTCCCCGGACACATCGCCTGCGACGCGGCGAGCCGATCGGAACTGGTGGTACCGGTGCTGCGGGATGGTCAGGTGATCGCGGTGATCGATCTCGATAGCCCCCTGCCCGGTCGTTTCGACGAAGCAGACGCGGCGGGAATCGAAAAGTTCGCGGCGGCGGTGGCTGGAGCGATCTGATTCTGCTCAGAAAGCTATCCGGAACAAGATGTTAATGTGAGAGTGCGGGGGAGCCACGCTCCCGTGCCAATCTTCGTACCTAAGCGCTGCGCCTAGCGGCCGAGAATGGCCAGGCGATGAGCCCTAACGGTACATCCTCGTCGCCCCCGCGCAGGCGGGGGCCCCGCTACCTTCAGCTACATCGCAAGAAAAGCCGCCCCCCGATCGCCACCGGGATCGTCGGGGTACCGGCCCGCTTTAAATCGCCCCACCCGTAAGCCGCTGGCAAACCAGATCGAGCTGATCGAGAGTCGCGTAACGGATCGTCACCGTCCCCGACTTCGGATCGGAATCGGCACTAATCTTGACCGGCATTCCGAGGAATTCCTCAAGATGGTTCTGCACGGCGGCGATATCGGCGTCGTCCGAAGCATTGCGCGCGGCACGCGCCCGGCGCGGGATGACATCTCCGCGCAGCTTCTTGCGGACAAGCTTCTCGACTTCACGCACCGACATCTGCTTGCCGATAGCAGCATCGGCGATTTCCTCGGCATCATCGCAGCCGATCAACGCGCGGGCATGGCCCATCGACAGGCTGCCATTCTCGACCATCGCGATAACGCCATCGGGCAGTGCCAACAGGCGCTGGAAGTTCGCGATATGGCTGCGGCTCTTGTCGACCATGCGGGCGATCTCGGCCTGAGTCATGCCCTCGAATTCGGCAAGGCGATTGTATGCGCGCGCCTCTTCGATGGGATTGAGATCCTCACGCTGGAGATTCTCGATCAGGGCCAGCGCCATGACCTCACGCTCGGTGAGGTCGCGGACCAGTGCCGGGATCTCATGGAGCTGCGCCTTCTGCGCCGCACGCCAGCGGCGTTCACCGGCGACGAGCTGGTAGCCGCCGCTGCTCATCGGACGAACGATGATCGGCTGAATCACACCCCGGTGGGCGATCGACGCGGCCAGTTCCTCCAGCGCTTCCTCATCGAAGATGCGGCGCGGCTGATCGGGATGCGGGGTGATGTCGGCGATGGCGAGCACTGCCAGCCCTCCCCCACCGCGCAGCGGCGTTACTACGCCCTCGCCGCCCGACGGCAGCGGTTCCTCGCGGCGCGTCTCGCCCAGCAGCGCTCCGAGGCCGCGACCCAGCCCCTTCGGCTTCTGTTTCGCCGGGGAAGGCTTTTCGGCTTGGGGTACGCTGATGCGGACAATCGAATCGTCGCTCATGCCGCTTTCCTCTTCTCGGGCAGTCGGGTGATCAGTTCGCGTGCGAGTGCCATGTACGCGCGGCTGCCGGCGCATGCATGGTCGTAGATCAGCGCCGGCACGCCGTGGCTCGGCGCTTCGGACAGGCGCACGTTGCGCGGAATGGTGGTTTCGAACACGAGCTGGCCGAGGCACGAACGCACGTCTTCGGACACTTGGTCCGTCAGACGGTTCCGGCGATCGAACATGGTGAGCGCAATGCCGATGATGCCCAGATCGGGATTGAAGCGCTGCTGCACCCGCTCGACCGTCTGGAGAAGCTGGCTCAGCCCTTCCAGCGCAAAGAACTCGCACTGAAGCGGCACCAGCAGCGTATCCGCAGCGGTCAGCGCATTGAGCGTCAGCAGCCCAAGCGACGGTGGGCAATCGATCAAGCAGACGTCGTAGCCCAGGTCTCCCCGCAGCGCGCTGCGCAGGCGGTGGGCACGGTCATCGACGCTGACCAGTTCGACTTCGGCCCCCGAAAGGTCGACCGTGGCCGGCAGCAGATCGAGGCCGGGAATGCGGGTAGGCATGACGCAGTCGATAACGGGCACCCGGTCGACCAGAACCTCATAAGAGGAACGGGCGCGATCGGTCGCGGAAATGCCGATGCCGGTGGAGGCATTGCCCTGAGGATCGAGGTCGATCAACAGCGTCTTCCAGCCGGTGGCGGCAAGCGCGGTCGCGACGTTGATCGCTGTCGTGGTCTTTCCGACACCGCCCTTCTGGTTGGCAATCGCGATACGGATCACTTGGTCTTACCCTTCCTGTCGGTCAGCGTGCCGACAATGATGCCCGCTTGCGGGTCCGTCAGGGACTGTTCCACGTGGAACACATGCCGCCACTTGCGAAGGTCTTCCAATTCTTGCTGTGCGGAGCGCCCCTTCGGCAACAGCCAGACCGTGTCGCTTGTGGAAAAACGAGAGGATAAAGTCAGGAGCTTGTCGAGCGGCGCAAATGCGCGTGCCGATATGACACGCGCTTCACGGGTTTCTACGAGTTCGAGGCGCTGCCCGATCACGCGCGCCTTATCGAGGCCCATCGCCAGGCGGGCTCGATCGAGCCACTCGATTCGCCGCGCGCGTGATTCGACCATCAGCACTTCGCATTCGGGGCGAAGCGCTGCGATCACGAGGCCGGGGAAGCCGGCACCGGTGCCAAGGTCGATCCAAGGCGAAGATGTTCCACGTGGAACATATGGGAGGAGCTGGGCGCTATCGACGATGTGCCGCAGCCAGACCTGATCGAGACTGGCCGCCGAAACGAGGTTCTGCTGCGTGTTCTCTTCCGCCAACATACGGACAAGAATCTCCAGCCGGGCCTCGGCGGCGTCATCGTATTCAGGCAGCGCGCGCAGCCATGCACGGGCTTCATCTTCAGTGGAAATCACGCCGCCTCCTTGCGGGCATGGACAAGCAGCGCCGCCAGCGCCGCAGGAGTAATGCCGGGAATACGGCCAGCGGCCGCAAGTGTTTCGGGCCGAGCCTTGGTCAGTCGCTCAACCATCTCGCGTGAGAGGCCGGGGATCTCGGCATAGGCAAAATCTTCGGGCAGCGGCATCGCCTCGCTGGCGCGCAGTTCACGCAGTTCGCGCTCCTGACGATCCAGATAAGGCGCGTAGGCCGCGTCTTCCGCCAGCTCTTCGGATAGCGCGTCATCAGCAAGCAGCTCATCTGCAATCCAGGGCGAAAGGCCGCCAAGATCGACGCCGCCAAAGCGCAGCCACTCCCGGATCGGAAGCCGGCCGATATCGGAACGGACCGGAAGACCCGCCTGCGCCAGTTCGGCCGAGGCGACCGGGACATCGAACGCCGCTTCCAATCGGGCGCGAGCATCCTGCCTGCGGGCGAACCATCCGAGGCGCGCCGGACCGACCGCACCCGCTTCCATCGCAAGCGGAGTCAGGCGGCTGCTGGCATTGTTCGCCCGCAGTCGCAGCCGATACTCCGCGCGGGCGGTGAGCATGCGGTAAGGCTCACTCACGCCGTGCAGAGTAAGATCGTCGATCATCACCGCCATGTAGCTGTTGGCGCGATCGAGCGCGGCCGGCTCACGTTCGAGCACGGCTGCGGCAGCATGCATGCCCGCCACCAGCCCCTGCGCGGCCGCTTCCTCGTAGCCGGTGGTTCCGTTGATCTGTCCGGCACAATAGAGACCGGCAATCTCGCGAAGCTCCAGACTCGTACGCAAAGCCCGCGGATCGATATGGTCATATTCGACGGCATAGCCCGGCACGACCATCTCGACGCGCTCCAGCCCTTCCATCGTGCGCAGCATGTCGAGTTGAACATCGGCGGGCAGCGATGTGCTCACGCCGTTGGGATAGACGAGCGGATTGTCGAGCCCTTCGGGTTCGAGGAATATCTGGTGCCCGTCGCGGTCGGCAAAGCGGTGGATCTTGTCCTCGATCGAGGGGCAATAGCGTGGCCCCTGCGCCCCGATGGCGCCTGTGAACAGCGGCGAGCGATGGAGGTTCGCGCGGATCACATCGTGCGTGCGCGGGTTGCTTCGCGTGATCGCGCAGAAGACCTGCGACACCTCGCGGCGTTCGCCCATCGCCGACATGGTCCAAGGCTCACGATCCGAAGGCTGCTCGCCAAGGCGGGCCCAATCGATCGTACGGCCATCGAGACGCGGAGGGGTCCCCGTCTTGAGACGCGCCATCGGCAGATTCGCCTCGCGCATCTGGGCCGCCAACCGCTGCGCCGAGTCTTCACCAATGCGCCCGCCGACCATCCGCTCCTCGCCCCGGAACAACGTGCCGCCCAGGAAGGTGCCGGTGCATAGCACGACTGCGCGGGCGTCGAGCCGCGTGCCGTCAGCCAGATCGATGCCGGCCACCCTTCCCTGCTCCATCACCAGCGCGGAAGCCTCGCCAGCCACCAATGTGAGATCGCCCTGCTCTTTCAGCATGCGATGGATCGCCGCCTTGAACAGCTTGCGGTCGGCCTGGACGCGAGGCCCCTGCACGGCGCTGCCCTTCGAGCGGTTGAGCATCCGATAGTGTATCGCCGCTGCGTCAGCGGCGCGGCCGATGAGACCGTCGAAGGCATCGACCTCGCGCACGAGGTGCCCCTTGCCCAATCCGCCAATGGCGGGATTGCAGCTCATCGCGCCCACGGCGTCGAGATCGAAACTGACGAGCGCGACGCGCGCACCCATGCGGGCGGCAACGGAAGCCGCTTCACAGCCGGCGTGGCCGCCGCCGATCACGATCACATCGAAGGAATGCATTCGCCGCGCATACGCGAAAGCGTGAATCGCGTCAAAGTTTGTAAAGGGCATGTTCCACGTGGAACATGTGGGTCAAAGAGGACGAGGGGCGAGACCTACCGACGCGTCTCACTTCCCGATGCAAAACCGCCCGAACAAGGCGTCGAGCATATCCTCGGTAGTAGCCCGGCCGATCAGCGCGTCGAATGCCACCCGGGCCAACCGCAAGGCCTCCGCCACCAGCAGCGGATCGCTTTCCCGATCCGCTGCTGCCAATGCCCGTTCCGCCTCAGCGACCAGCGCATGCTGGCGCGCATTGAGCGCGGCATCACCCGGGCGCGGCATCGCCTTGCGGGCAGTCTCGACCAGGTCGGCCCGGAGCCGATCCATCCCCTCGCCCGTCACGGCGGAAACGGCGTGGCGAGCCTGTGCCTTCTGTTCCACGTGGAACACATCGGCCTGTGCCGCAATCTCCCATACACCCTCTGGGCCCTGTCCTTCCGGACCCAGCCACAATACCAGGTCGGCCCGGTCCAGCGCATCGCGTGCACGCGAAATGCCGATCGCCTCAATCACATCACCCGTCTCGTCGCGCAGGCCGGCGGTGTCTCCGAACAGGAAGGGCACGCCCTCAATCGAAACCGCCCGGGTCAGCACGTCGCGCGTGGTGCCCGCGAGCGGTGAGGTGATCGCGGCCTCATCCTCGACCAGTGCATTGAATAGTGTGCTCTTGCCGGCATTGGGTGGTCCGGCCAGCACGACCCGATAGCCCTCGCGTAAAGCCTCGGCACGCGGACGCGTGAGCCATTCGGAAAGCTCTCCACGGAGATCGGCAAGCCGCTTGCGGAAGTCAGCCGGCAGGTCCGCGACATCGTCCTCGTCTCCGAAGTCCAGCACGGCCTCGACCGATGCCGATGCGGTCAGGACCCGGTCACGCCACTGCTCGACCAGCCGTGAGAATGCCCCTCCCGCCATCGCGATGGCCGAACGACGCTGCAATTCGGTCTCGGCCGAAAGCAGGTCGGCCAACCCCTCGGCCTCGGCCAGATCGATGCGCCCATTGGCGAAAGCGCGGCGAGTGAATTCACCGGGAGTTGCGCGGCGCAACTTTGGCAATCGGGCCAGTTCGGCCTCAATGGCGGAAACGACCGCCCTGCCCCCATGAAGATGAAACTCGGCAAGATCCTCGCCGGTCGCGGTCGCCGGACCGGGGAACCAAAGCACCAGAGCCTGATCGAGCACCGCACCCGCGCCATCGTGCAGAACCCGATAACGCGCACGACGCGGATCGGGGAGCGAACCGGTGAGGGCGGAAAGTGCAGACCCGGCCTCGGGTCCGCTCACGCGAACGATCGCGATGGCAGCAGGCGGGGCGCCGCTCGAAAGGGCGAAGATCGTATCGGAAAAGCTGTGGTCGGACATGGCCTCTCGCCTAGCCCGACCGGATCGGCCCGTGAAGACTCAGTTGTCCTTCTTGGGTTTGCCTTGCGGATTGAGCACGCCGCTCAGCGCCATGGCAGCGCCGCTTTCCATGAGTTGCTGAAACAGCTTGAGCCCGAATTCGCCCATCGGGGCGACCTGCTTGCTCATTTCCTGAAGCTGATCGAAGCTGCCAACCCCCTGCATCGCCTTGCTAAGGGCATCCACATAGACTTCGTTGGCCTTGGTCACGTCTGGCAGACCCAGGAAACGCCGTGCCTCTTCGGGCGAGCATTCGACCTCGACTTGGACCTTCATGACGGCCTCCTGCTTGGAATTTCTGCATCATAGCTGACACAGGGCGTTGGCAAAGTCCATCACCCGTGCCTAACTCCGAAAAACGGTTAGAAGACCCAGAAGTTCTCAAGGCCAGAGGTTCTCAGGAGACTCCCCATGACAAACACCGAAATCCCCACGCTCGATGGCGACGGCATGATCCCCGCCTACGTCGCCCGTCCCGCAGGCACACCGCGCGGGGCGATCATCGTCCAGCAGGAGATCTTCGGCGTGGACGCCGGTATTCGCCAGAAGGCCGATAGCTATGCCGCGCGCGGCTACCTCGCCGTCGCGCCCGATACGTTCTGGCGCCAGAAGCCGGGCATCGAACTGAGCCCCTATAACGACGAGGAATTCAAGGAAGCCGTCGGTCACATGATGGCCCACGACTTCGATCTTGGCATTCGCGATCTCGAAGCCGTGATCCACTGGGTTCGCCGTCAGGAGGGCGTCCCCAAGGTCGGCCTCGTCGGATTCTGCATGGGTGGCCGCATCGCCTACATGGTCGCTACCCGCACCGACATCGACGCTTCGGTCGGCTACTACGGCGTGATGATCGACCAGATGCTCAATGAAAAGCACGCGATCGCCCGCCCGCTGATGCTGCACATTCCGACTGCCGACCACTTCGTCGATGCCGCCGCGCAGAAGGCGATCCACGAAGGACTGGACGATCATCCGCGCGTCACGCTCTGGGACTACGAAGGCCTCGACCACGGCTTTGCCGCCGAGATCGGTGCCCGCCGGGACGAAGCCGGGGCAAAGCTGGCGGACAGCCGAACCGAGGCGTTCTTTGCGGAGCATGTCGGCTAAACCACGATGACTATCGCCCCGCGCTACGCCGTGCCGCTTGTGGTCGTGATTCTCACGGCCGCTTGCTGGCTCATTCCCTTGTGGCGCTGGGCGCTGGTACTGATGGTGCCGGTCCTGCTGCTGACGTTTTGGGACTTCTTCCAGAACCGCCACGCTCTCAGACGCAACTATCCCTTCATTGCCCGCGTCCGCTGGCTGTTCGAGGACATGCGCCCTTACTTGCGCGCCTATGTCGTCGAGGGCGACCGCGAAGGTCGGCCCTTCACGGTGGAGGAGCGCAGCCTCGTCTACGCCCGCGCCAAGGGCGAAATCGATTCGCACCCGATGGGCACCGAACTCGATGTCTATTCGGACGAATACGAATGGCTCGGTCATTCGATCGCCCCGAACGAAAAGGCCCCCAAGAACTGGCGGGTGAAGATCGGCGGCGAGGAATGCACCCAGCCTTACGAAAGCGCCCTGCTCAACATCTCGGCGATGAGCTTCGGTTCGCTTTCCGCCAATGCCATTCAGGCGCTCAACAAGGGTGCGGCCATTGGCGGCTTCGCGCATGACACCGGCGAGGGGTCCATCAGCCCCTACCACCGCATGCACGGCGGCGACCTGATCTGGGAACTGGGCAGTGGCTACTTCGGCTGCCGCCACAAGGATGGCAGTTTCGATCCGGTTCTCTTCGCGGAACAGGCACAGACCGATCAGGTCAAGATGGTCGAGATCAAGCTGAGTCAAGGCGCCAAGCCGGGCCACGGCGGCGTACTGCCGGGCCCCAAAGTGACTCCCGAGATTGCCGAGACGCGCAAGGTGGAAGTGGGGCAGGACTGCCTTTCCCCCGCTGCTCACTCGGCGTTCTCGACGCCGATTGAGCTGCTCGAATGGGTCGCCCAGCTGCGCGAACTTTCGGGCGGCAAGCCTGCGGGCATGAAGCTCTGCGTCGGTCAGCCGCACGAGGTTATGGCGCTGGTCAAGGCCATGCTGCAAACCGGAATCACGCCCGACTTCATCGTCGTCGACGGTGCCGAGGGCGGCACGGGCGCCGCGCCGCAGGAACTGACTGACAATGTCGGCATGCCGCTGCGCGAAGGGCTCGCGCTCATGCGCAATGCCCTGGTCGGTGCCAATCTGAAGGACCGGATCCGGCTCGGCGCATCGGGCAAGATCCATTCCGGCGCCGGCATGGCGCGTGCCTTCGCGCTGGGTGCAGACTGGTGCAACGCCGCGCGCGGATTCATGTTCGCGCTGGGCTGCGTGCAGTCGATGAAGTGCCATACCGGCGCCTGCCCCACCGGTGTCGCCACGCAATCCGAATGGCGCCAGCGCGGACTCGTGGTCGAGGACAAGGCCGAGCGCGTCGCCCGCTTCCAGAAGGAAACGCTGAAGGCCCTGCGCGAGATCGTTGTCGCCATGGGCTACGACAGCCCCTGGGACCTCAACCAGCACGACATGTACCAGCGGATCGACAGCGCCAAGGCCGGCCCGCTCGACGAAATCTATGAATTCCTGAAGCCCGGTGAACTGATCGCCGATCCTGAATCCACTCAATATGCCCGCGC
Organism: Novosphingobium sp. BL-S-33; assembly: GCF_056857025.1. Classification (NCBI taxonomy): domain Bacteria; kingdom Pseudomonadati; phylum Pseudomonadota; class Alphaproteobacteria; order Sphingomonadales; family Sphingomonadaceae; genus Novosphingobium; species Novosphingobium sp. BL-S-33. The sequence goes on from NZ_CM166474.1 coordinate 832,564, forward strand.
CTGGCGCGTGGCCCGCGCGGAAACCTTCCGCCGCGTGTTCTGAAGGACCCGAATGCCATGACCACCGGATACCGGATGATCGCCCGCCGCCACGGCGGCCCCGAAGTGATCGAGCGGGAGGATTTCTCGGTGCCCTCCCCCGGTGCCGGCGAGATAGTGATCGAGACCGAGGCTGTCGGCCTCAACTTCATCGATACCTACTATCGCAAGGGACTCTATTCCGATCCGCTGCCGATCACGCTGGGGTCCGAAAGCGTCGGCAAGATCGTCGCCATCGGAGACGGCGTTTCCGAATTCAGCATCGGCGAGCGCGTCGGCACGACCAGCAGCGGCGGTGCCTATGCCACGCATCGGTTGCTCAAGGCGGACAAGGCCATGCGCATCCCCGAGGGCATTGCGCCGGAGATCGCGGCCGCCGTCATGCTCAAAGGTCTGACCGCCTGCTATCTTGCCGAGGATACATTCCCCGCGGCGGCAGGCCATGTGGCGCTGGTTCATTCCGCCGCAGGCGGTGTCGGCTCGCTGCTGGTGCCCTGGCTGCTCGACAAGGGCGTGACGGTAATCGCCCATTCCGGATCGCCCGAGAAGGCCGCGCAAGTTCCGGGCGAGCATTCGCTTTCGTGCGATCTCGCTGACCTGCCCGGAAAGATCCGGGAGATCACCTCGGGCGCGATGTGCCATGTTGTCTATGACGGGGTCGGTGCGGATTCGTGGGCGGCTTCCATCGCCTCGCTTCGCCGCCGGGGGCTTATGGTCACGTACGGCAATGCCTCGGGACCGGTTCCGCTCCTGCCCCCGCTGGACCTCATGCGCGGCGGATCGCTCTATCTCACGCGGCCGACTCTGGCCGATTACGTGGCGACGCCGGAAGAACTCGCGGCGAGCGCCAAGAAGCTGTTCGACCGGATCGCCAGCGGCGTGCTGACTCCGCGTGTGGGGCAGACCTTCAGGCTTGAAGATGCAGCGGAGGCCCATCAGGCACTGGAGAGCCGGGCTACGACGGGTTCCACGGTGCTGGTGCCCTGACCTGACAGGATACAGCAAAGAAAAAGGGCTCGGAGGCATAAGCTTCCGAGCCCTTTTCAATTCGTGTTCCCTGCGGATCACATCAAAGTGATGATACCCAGCTGAGGGTCGGTCCAGCCCTCGTAGATCATCTTCACCGCCACGTAGAGGATGACGGCAAGACCGATCCAGGCGATCCACCGGTAGCGTTCGATGTACTTGGCGATGAAGTTCGCCGCGACACCCATAAGGGCAACCGCGAAGACCAGACCGACGATCAGAATGCCGGGATGATCGCGTGCCGCGCCGGCCACGCCGAGCACGTTGTCGATCGACATCGAGATGTCCGCCACCGCCACCGAGAGCGCTGCGCCGGCGAAGCTCTTGGCAGGTGCCACGCCTGAGCGTTCGTCACCCTCGATCTCCGGCGAGCCCGGAGAGTGATGTCCGCCAGCGTGAATCTCGCGGTACATCTTCCAAGCGACCCACAGCAGCAGCAATCCGCCCGCGAAAACGAGTCCGACGATGCCCAGCAGCCAGGTCACCATCAGGGCAAAGGCGATGCGCATCACCAATGCGGCAAGCACCCCTATGGCGATGACTTTCTTGCGCTGGTCGGCCGGAAGCCCGGCCGCGAGTGCGCCGACAACGATGGCATTGTCCCCGGCCAGCACCACGTCGATCATCAGCACCTGAAGGAACGCCGACATTGCTGCCGGCGATCCCAGGTTCGAGAAGTCGTTGACGATATGCTGCCAGATTTCGGCCGGCCCTCCCACGGCGGAAGTGGCCACGAGCGTATCGAGGATACTCAACCCGATAGCCCCTGCTTACTGGTTCATCGTGGCGAAGAAGTCCTCGTTGGTCTTGGAGTCCTTCATCTTGTCGAGCAGGAACTCCATCGCGTCGACCGTGCCCATCTGCATGAGGATACGGCGCAGGACCCACATCTTGGTGAGCTGGTCCTTCGGAACCAGCAGCTCTTCCTTGCGGGTGCCCGACTTGCCGACGTCCAGCGCCGGGAAGATGCGCTTGTCCGCCACCTTGCGGTCAAGGACGATTTCCGAGTTACCGGTGCCCTTGAACTCTTCGAAGATGACTTCGTCCATGCGGCTGCCTGTATCGATCAGGGCCGTGGCGATGATCGAGAGCGAACCGCCTTCCTCGATGTTGCGCGCAGCGCCGAAGAAGCGCTTGGGGCGCTGCAGGGCGTTGGCGTCGACACCGCCCGTCAGCACCTTGCCCGACGACGGAACGACGGTGTTGTAGGCGCGGCCAAGGCGGGTGATCGAGTCCAGCAGGATCACGACGTCGCGCTTGTGCTCGACCAGGCGCTTGGCCTTCTCGATCACCATTTCGGCGACCTGCACGTGGCGCTGGGCGGGTTCGTCGAAGGTGGAGGAGATGACCTCGCCCTTCACCGAACGCTGCATGTCGGTGACTTCTTCAGGGCGCTCGTCGACGAGCAGCACGAGGAGGAAGACTTCCGGATGGTTGTCGGTGATGGCCTTGGCCATGTTCTGCAGCAGCACGGTCTTACCGGTGCGCGGCGGCGCCACGATCAGGGCGCGCTGGCCCTTGCCCTGCGGCGAAATGAGATCGATCACGCGGGCCGACTTGTCCTTGACCGTGGGGTCCAGGCTGTCGAGCTTCAGGCGCTGATCGGGATAGAGCGGCGTCAGGTTGTCGAAATTGACGCGGTGGCGCACCACGTCCGGATCGTCGAAGTTGACGCTGATGAGCTTGGTGATGGCGAAGTAGCGCTCACCGTCGCGGGGCGCGCGGATCTCGCCTTCCACGGTATCGCCGGTGCGCAGGCCCCACTTACGGACCTGGTTCGGTGAGACGTAGATGTCGTCGGGACCGGCAAGGTAGTTCGCCTCGGGGCTACGCAGGAAGCCGAAGCCGTCCGGCAGCACTTCGATCGTGCCCTGGCCGACGATTTCTTCGCCGTCTTCGGCCACTTCCTTGAGGATGGCGAACATCAGGTCCTGACGACGCATCGTCGAAGCGCCTTCGACGCCCAGTTCCTCTGCCATTTCGACCAGTTCGGCCGACGACTTCTTCTTAAGTTCTTTAAGGTGCATCTTGCTTGAATTCCGGATGGAAAATTTTTGGGAGATATTCTGGAGAGTCGGCCGGCGGATCGATGGGCTTGGGGAAAGCGGATCCGGGCACGCGAAAGAACTCGCCGCCCTGAGCCGGGACACGGTTCAGATAGGGATTGGGCAGCCTCCGGTCAACGCGTGATCCACAAGCCGGACGCGGCCTGCGCCCAGCCGATGGTACAGTTCAGACTCGCTTCAGAACGGTTTGACGACCACGAGGACGACAATCACCGCCGCGGCAAGGCCCGGAATCTCGTTGAGCAGGCGAAGCTGCTTGCCGGTGAGCATCCGCTCTCCCTTGGCCAGCTTCTTCGCATAGCCAACCAGCCAGCCATGATAGCCTGAAAGACCGAGCACGAAGAGCAGCTTCACATGAAGCCAGGGCTGGCTCCATGCATCGATCGAAAAGGCCGTGGCAATGCCGAATAGCCAGACCATGACGAGCGAAGGTGTCAGGATAATCTTGCGCAGCTTCGCCTCGCGATCGACCCAGCGCGCCGCTTCGGCCGAGCCCGGTTCTGCTTCCTGATGATAGACGAAATAGCGCGGGAGCATGAATAGCCCCGCCATCCAGAAGATCACGAAAATAACGTGTCCGGCTTTGAGCCAGAGATAGAGCATTGCCAGCGTATCCTGCATCGGCGCACGAAGTCTCGTTGGGTCCGTGCCGATCTCCTGCACGCTTGCCCGGCGGGGTTCAAGGTGATTCCGGCAGCCTTGCGGCGGGAGGAAGAAAGCGACGGGATTCAATATCCCCTGCCCTACCCGCTTCGGGTCGCCCTTCCCGGCGGCCGCGCGTGTGCCTGAACGCGGCAACCGGATGAGTCCGGGGGTGAGTGGCCGCAGCCGCTCTCACCGCTCAGCGAGCGCCTGAGAGCAGATTCAGGCACGGTGCTGAAGACCGGGCGGAAAAAATGGATCCCCTTGCTTACCTGCTCCAGTTCCGGACGATCGCCAGCAGCGCTTCGACGTGCTCGATCGGCGTGAACTGCCCGATGCCATGCCCGAGGTTGAACACATGCGGACGGTCCGCGAAGGCATCGAGCACGCGGCGGGTTTGATTCTCAAGCTCCGCGCCGCCCGAAAGCAGCAACAGCGGGTCGAGATTCCCCTGTACCGGCAGCCCTTCGGGCAATTCGCGCGCGGCCCAGATCGGGTCGACGGTTTCATCGATTCCGACCGCGTCCACCCCGGTCTCTCGGGCGTAAGCTGCTAATTTTTCGCCGGATCCCTTGGGGAAGCCGATGATAGGAGTCTGCGGATGGCGGGCCTTCACCGCCGCAACGATGGCCGCATTGGGCGCGATGACCCAGCGTTCGAATTGCGCGGGTGAAAGCGATCCGGCCCATGAATCGAAAAGCTGGACGGCTTCCGCTCCGGCTTCGATCTGGCCGCTGAGGTATTCGACAGTCACCCCCACGATAGCCTGAATGATCGCCTCGAACGCGGCCGGGTCGCGATAGGCCATTGCCCGTGTCTCATGCTGATCGCGGCTGCCTTCGCCTGCACACATGTAGGTCGCGACCGTCCACGGACTGCCGGCGAAGCCGAGCATGGTCTTGTCCGCATCGAGTCCGGCGCGAACCTTGCGCACGGTCTCGTAGATCGGAGTCAGTCGCTCGGGCACTGCGACGAGGGTTTGCAGCGCATGGTCCACAAGCCGGGGAGTAAGTTTCGGACCCTCGCCGGCCAGGAACTGAAGGTCCTGCCCCATTGCGTAAGGCACGATGAGGATGTCCGAAAAAAGGATCGCGCCATCGAATCCGAAGCGGCGGATGGGTTGGAGGGTGATCTCGGCGGCTGCGTCCGTATCGTAGACGAGCGCGAGAAAACCGCCCTTTTCCGCGCGTAACGCTCGGTATTCCGGAAGGTAGCGTCCGGCCTGGCGCATGAGCCAGACGGCGCGTTTGTTCGTGTTGGTTCCGAGCAGGGTGTCGAGAAGAAGGCCAGGCATCGAGAGTCAGGTCCAGTCCAAAAAAATAAGAGTCTTAAAAGGATGATGGAGTCTGTTGGTCCTGTGGATATCGGGGACGGCGATTCCTTGCCCGATTTGTCCCAAGATGAACAGGTTCGAGAGTCACTTGCGACTCTCCGGAGAGTCCGAGTCAAAGACTCTTTGTCCCTGTTACCCACAGGCTGTGGATCAGAGTCAGAGCCTGTCCACAAATGCCCCGGATTGAATCGGGGGAACGGGGAGGAAAACTCCGATCCGAGTTGTCACCGAGTCCGTCCCGTGGTTTATGCCGGGACATATCCACACCCCCTCTGTGAACACTCTGAAAGACCCGGAAAAAGGCCGAACATGGCGCGATTTCACCTGCACCTTCTCTCGGACTCGACCGGCGAAACGCTGGAAATGATCGCCAAGGCTGCCCTCGCGCAGTTCGACGATTCCGACGTTTTGCGCCATTTCTGGCCGATGGTTCGCTCGCAGCAGCATCTTGACCGGATCATGGGCGAGATCGCTGCCAATCCCGGCCTCGTGTTCTTCACGCTGGTAAACGAGGAAACGCGCGGGCGATTGGAAGAGCGTTGCCAACAGCTGGGCCTGCCGGCGATTGCGGTGCTCGACGGCGTTACCGACGCGCTCGAAGCGTTGCTGGGGCAGGAAGCCAAGGGCCGTCCGGGCCGTCAGCATCGGCTGGACGATGCTTATTTTGCGCGCGTCGATGCGATTCAGTTCACGATCGCGCACGACGACGGCATCGCCTGGGAAGATTGGGAAGAGGCCGATATCGTGCTGGCGGGCGTATCGCGCACCAGCAAGACGCCAACTTCGATCTACCTTGCCAATCGCGGCTACAAAGTCGCGAATATCCCCATCGTGGTGGAAAGCCCGCCGCCTTCGATCCTGTTCGGATTAAAGCGGCCGATGGTTGTCGGCCTGACGACTGCGCCGGACCGGCTGATCCAGATCCGCCGCAATCGCCTGCTTTCGCTCAGCCAGTCGCCCGATACCGACTATGTGAAGTCCGACCGGGTCGAGGGCGAATTGAAATACGCGCGGCGGATGTTCGCGGACAATTCCTGGCCGGTCATCGACGTGACGCGCCGCTCGATCGAAGAAACCGCGGCGGCCATCATCAATCTCTATAACGAGCGCAAGGCCGAAGGCACCCAAGGGCAGCCGGGCCCTCGCCCGATCTGAATTTCAGGAATCCACAGATGATCGTACTTGCGTCTCAGAGCGCCTCGCGGCGCGCGATGCTCGAAGCCGCCGCCATTCCGTTCCGCGCCAATCCCGCGCATGTTGATGAGCGGGCGATCGAGGCCGGGCTTGTCGGCGCCGCGCCGGGCGAAATCGCGCTGGCTCTGGCCAAGGCCAAGGCCCTCGCCGTTTCGGCGCAAGCGCCGGGCGAATTGGTGCTGGGCAGCGATTCCCTTGTCGAATGCGGGGGTCGGCGTTTCGACAAGCCAGCCAGCCGTGAGGCCGCCGCCGAGCATTTGCGCTTCTTTTCGGGCAAGACGATGGCCCTCCACAGCGCGGCGGCCCTGGCGCGTGATGGCGAGATCGTCTGGGCGGATGACGCCGTGGCGTCACTGCATGTGATCGCGATGTCCGATGCTTTTATCGATCACTATCTCGATGCCGAATGGCCGGAAGTTGCCGGTTGCGTCGGCGTTTTCCGTATCGAGGCACGCGGCGTCCAGCTTTTCGAGTCGATCGAGGGCGACTATTTCACCATCCTGGGCATGCCCCTGCTCAAAGTTCAGGCGGCGCTGCGCCGTCTCGGAGAGATCGAGCAATGACAGGACAGCCTTACGCCGAAGTGATCGGCGATCCTATTGCCCAGTCGAAGTCGCCGCTGATTCATGGGTTCTGGCTGGAAAAGCTGGGAATCGAGGCGCGCTACGACCGCTGCCTGGTCACGGTCGACGGCTTGGCCGACTATCTTGCTGCGCGTCGCGCCGATCCGGATTGGCGCGGCTGCAATGTGACGATGCCGCACAAGCTGGCGATCATGCCGCTGATGGACCGACTGGACCCGCTCGCCGCGCGGATCGGCGCGGTCAACACCGTGGTGCGCGAGGCGGACGGCTCGCTTGTCGGCTATAACACAGATGCCCCGGGCTTCCTCGAACCGCTGCGCGAGCGACTGGCGGAAACGCACTTGTTCCGCATGGCGCGCATTCTCGGCACCGGCGGCGCGGCGCGCGCGATCGTTGCCGCGCTGGCGGACAGGGGCTTCGTGATCGTGCTGGCCGGACGCGATCCGGCCAAGGCGAAGGCCATGCTCGAAGAGCTGACCACGCAGCAGGATCATCATGCGATCGATCTTGCCCACTTCGCCCATCCCACCGATTTCGCTTTCGATGATCGCGAGCGGCTCTTCGACGTGATCGTCAATGCAAGCCCGCTGGGCATGACCGGGCAGCCACCGCTTGCGTTCGATTTCAGCCATGCCCCGCCGAACAGCATGGTCTACGACATCGTCACCAGCCCGCGCGACACCGCGTTCCTGCAAGAGGCTCGCGAGGCGGGATTCCCGACGGTGGACGGACTGGCGATGCTGATCGGACAGGCCGATCACGCGTTTCGCCATTTCTTCGGCGCGACACCGCCGCGCGACAAGGATAGCGACGCGCAGTTGCGCGCGCGTCTGGAGGCATGACCCGGCCGAAGATCCTGGGCCTCACCGGCTCGATCGGCATGGGCAAGTCGGCCGTGGCGGCGATGCTGCGCGATCTCGGCGTGCCGGTTTTCGATGCCGACGCTGCGGTTCATGAATTGCAGGGGCCGGGCGGTGCGCTGCTGGATGAGATCGAGGCCGCGTTTCCCGGCACCACAGGTCCGCAAGGCGTCGATCGCGCGAAGCTTGGGACTGCGGTCTTCGGGAATCGGGAAGCGCTCGGCCGCCTCGAATCGATTGTTCATCCGGCCGTCGGCGCGATGCGCCGGGCGTTCCTGAAGGACAATGCAAAGGCGCCGCTGGTCGTGTTCGATATTCCCTTGCTCTACGAGAAAGGCGGGCACGAAGGGCTCGACGCGGTCGCCGTGGTTTCAGCTCCGGCCGATGTCCAGCGTGAGCGCGTGCTCGCCCGTCCCGGCATGACCACGGAAAAATTCGAACAGATTCTGTCGCTTCAGGTCCCCGACTCCGAAAAGCGCGCGCGGGCGGATTTCGTGATCGATACCAGCGTATCGCTTGCGGAGACCGGGGCCGAGGTGGAGCGTATCGTGCGCGCGTTGGGCCCGTTGTAATAATCCTGCCACAGGCCTTGCGAAGCAGCGTCGGCAGGCAGATATGAGGTTAAATGCGAGAGATCATCTTCGATACCGAAACTACGGGATTCGACCCCAAGAACGGGGACCGTATGGTCGAGATCGGCTGTATCGAGATGGTCAACCGGGTACTGACCGGCCGCAGCTATCACGCCTATTTCAACCCCGAACGGTCCATGCCTGCGGAGGCAGAGGCCGTTCACGGCCTGTCCGACGCCTTCCTGGCCGATAAGCCGCTGTTCGCCAGCTGCGCGCAGGAATTCCTCGATTTTATCGAGGACAGTCCGATGATCGCGCATAATGCTTCATTCGACTTCAACTTCATCAACCACGAGCTAACCCTATGCAGCCATCCGATCGTCGATCGGTCGCGCATGGTCGATACGGTAGCGCTGGCGAAAGTGCGCCATCCGGGCGCCAAGCTTTCGCTCGATGCGCTGTGTTCGCGGTATGGAATTGATCGAAGTCATCGAACCAAGCACGGCGCGCTTCTAGACGCCGAGCTGCTGGCGCAAGTCTATGTGGAACTGCGCGGCGGCCGCCAGATCGGCCTCGAACTGATGGCGGAAGTGAATGAAATCGTGGTGGAAACCAAAGTCCTTGCCCGCAGGGACCGACCTTTCCGCCAGCCGCGTCCCCATGCGGCCACCGAAGCGGAACTGATGCGCCATGCAGAGTTTCTCACTTCGGTCGACGCCCCACTCTGGGGTGAATGATACCATAGCAGAGGAGTATTCGCTCATGGACATCCGCGTCTCAGGTCACCAGGTCGAAACTGGAGAGGCCCTGCAGGTTCACGCCAACGAGCGGTTGATGACGATCATCGACAAGTACTTCAATCGAGCGTTGTCCTCGCAAGTTACCTTCGGCCGGGCCCCGGCCGGTGCCTTCCGCTGCGATATCATCATGCATGTGATGCAGAACCTTGTACTCAAGGGCACGGGCATGGCGCAGGATGCGCATATCGCGCTCGATCAGGCGTCCGAGAAGATCGACAAGCAGCTGCGCCGCTACAAGCGCCGCATCAAGGACCGGCATGAGCAGACCGCCTATGCCGTGGCGACCGAGGAGGCGGCTTACACCATCTTTGAGGAGCCAGCGGCCGAAGCCGATCACGAGCTTGATGCCGATGCCCCGGTGGTGATCGCCGAGACGCGGGTGGACGTTCCCGAGGCAACGGTATCGGATGCGGTGATGATGCTCGACTTGCGCAACACCACCGCACTGCTGTTCAAAAACGCTGGCACTGGCCGACATAATATGGTTTACCGCCGCGGCGACGGTTCGATTGGCTGGGTTGAACCGCACTGACGCCGGCCGCAGCGTCTTCCGGCGCTAGCACTTCTGATCGCATATACTTCTGATCGGAGGACGAGTAAGCAGCCCCCGGACCTTCCGGGGGTTGCGAGCGTTTAGGCATTGGCAACCTATCTGAGACCAGAACCAGAAAACGAAATGAGCAGTCTTTTCAATCTTCTGCCCGATGCTGTCACGACGGCGAGCGCGGATACCAAAGCGTCCATCCTTGGGCGCCTCGCCGGAATCTTCACGGACGTCTACGGGCTGGACCGGGAGATGGTGCTTGCGCGCGTCCTTGAACGGGAAGCGTTGGGGAGTACCGGATTCGGCCGGCGTATCGCGATTCCCCACGCCCGGCTTCCCGGGCTGAGCCGCCCGGTTGCGGCGTTCATTCGCCTCGATTCGCCGGTGGAGTTCGATTCCGCCGATGGTGTGCCGATCGATATCGTCTTCGGCCTGCTCTCACCCGAGGGTGCCGGCGCCACCCATCTTCACGCCCTTGCGGCGATCTCGCGCATGATGCGCGATGAACGCATGCATGAGGCCCTGCTCGACGCTCCCGGCGCGGAAGCGCTCTACAGCCTGCTTAGCAGCGTTATCGACCGCGATGCTGCCTGAGGCCCCTGGGGCCGGCTCTGAAAATGGGCCTGAAATCGAAAAGGCCGACAGCAGCGGTGCCGCGCTGCATTGGCGGGCGCTCGAAGGCCTCTATGCTTCGGCGCCGATCAACGGCATGTTCGCCTCGCGGCTGGAAGTTCCCGGTGAGGGGCTGGCGCGGATTACGTTCGACGTCGATCCTGCCTGCTTCCACGCCGCGGGTGCGGCGCACGGCACGATCTATTTCAAGATGCTGGACGATGCCGCCTTCTACGCGGCCAACACGCTCGTCACGGACCGGTTCCTGCTGACGACCTCGTTCAATCTGCTTCTCAGCAAGCCGATCAAGGGCGGCACCATCGTTGCCGAAGGGCGCTGGGTAAGCGGGCGCCGCCGTGTGCTGGTCGCCGAATCGCGGCTTGTGGACGAGGACGGCGACGAAGTCGGCCGTGGAACCGGCACCTTCATGCGCTCCCGCATCGCGCTTTCCGGCCTGCCCGGCTACGCCGGCACGACCTGACATGGAGGCCCGCCTTCCCGCCCATCTTGAAGTCAGTGCGCTCATCCGCGCGGCCGAAAGCGAGGGCGGGTTTGGCATGGTTATACAAAAAGGTGAACGTGACGCAGGGACGATCCTTGTCGTTCTGCTCGAGAACGGGCGGGATGGGCGTGTCTACGAACGCATGCCCCAAATGGACGGAACGCGGCTCTGGACATGCGCGAAGCGACAGGAAATGGCCGATTCGGGCGAGTTCTCCGACTACCTCGAAAGGCGTAGGCGACAGGACCCGGACCTCTGGGTGATTGAACTGGACGTCGCAAGACCCGAACGGCTCATCGGTATCGGCACCTGAAATGAGTTGACTTGCAGGGCATGCAAGTTAATGGCCACCTCACACGCACAGGCGGCTCGGGCAGCAATAAGGCATGCCCGGCTAGCACGCAGACGGGGGATCGTCGGCAGATCGTGTGAATGTAAATGCTCCAATGGGGCATAGCGTTCCCGTCTGCGTCGGATTGGTTCACCGCCTTTGATCAAGAGTTGATGCGAAGCAAAGTTCAGTTGGCCAGCGCGATTGCGCTCGCTGCTACGGTTCTAACCGCCCTATTCGGCGCACAGGGTTCGGGCGCCGCCGCTACTACGCCGATTCCGGTCGCGGCAAAATCGAACACCCCGATGGCTTACGTCTCCACGCCGGTCGTCCAGTCCCTTCCCACCGATGGGAACGCTGCGACGGACAATCAGGCTGACGATGCCGTCACCCCGGATCATTCCGCGGATGCAGACTCGCTTGCCCAGCTGGTTGCCATGCAGCCCAGCGAGGGGTCGGTTGACAGTCAGATGCGCTGCCTTGCCGGCGCGATCTATTTCGAAGCGCGCGGTGAGACGCTGGAAGGCCAGCTTGCCGTTGGCCGCGTCATCATCAATCGCAGCGAATCCGGCCGTTTCCCCGCCAGCTATTGCGGCGTGGTCTACCAGCCCGGCCAGTTCTCGTTCGTACAAGGCAGCCGGATGCCCAGCATCCGCGAAAAGTCGGACGACTGGCGCGAAGCACTGGCCATTGCCCGCATCGCCGTCCAGGAAAGCTGGAAGAGCGAGGCTCAGGGCGCGCTCTATTTCCACGCAGCGCGTGTGTCGCCCAAGTGGCGACTGACCAAGATCGCCCAAGTGGACGATCACATCTTCTATCGTTGAGGATCAGCTGGAGCGGGCTTGTCCCGCTCCGGCGGCCCCGCATCGTTCGATGCCGGTGCCTGTGCATGGAAGGGGGCGGAAACGCCCCCTTCTTGCGTATCAGTCGCGCAGTTGCACCCAGACCGGCGTATGATCGCTGGCCTTCTCGCGCCCGCGATAGGCCTTGTCCACGCCGCAGGAGATGAGCCGGTCGGCCAGTTCGGGTGAGAGCAGCGCATGGTCGATGCGGAAGCCGTGGTCGCGCTGCCAGGCACCGGCCTGATAGTCCCAGAACGTCCAGACACCGCCGCGCGGGTTATGAGTGGCAATCGCATCGGTCCAGCCATCGCCCAGCAGGCGGAAGTAGGCATCGCGCGATTCCGGCTGCATCAGCGCATCGGCGGCCATGGCCGGCGGCGACCAGACGTCCTGATCGGTTGGAATCACGTTGTAGTCGCCGGTGACGATGGCCGGAACTTCCTCGGCCCGGATCGCGGCCATGCGGCGCCGCAGGCGTTCCATCCAGCGCAGCTTGTAGTCGAACTTGGGGCCGGGCACCGGATTGCCGTTGGGCAGGTAGATGCAGACGACGCGCAGGCCGAACACATCGGCTTCGAGATAGCGGGAGTGCTCGTCCTCAGGCTCGCCGTCGAGCCCGCGCTGGATCTCCACCGGCTTTTCGCCATCGGCCAGGATGGCAACGCCATTGAAGCCCTTCTGGCCGTGCCAGATTCCTTGGTATCCGATCTTCTCGAATTCCGCGATCGGGAAGCCTTCGTCCTGGCTCTTGATCTCCTGGAGGCAGGCGACCGAGGGGCGCGTTTCTTCCAGCCATTCGAGCAGGCGGGGAAGGCGTGCCTTGACCCCGTTGATGTTGAACGTGGCGATTTTCTTCATACGGAGAAGCTGGATCCGCATCCGCAGCCGGCGGCGGCATTGGGATTTTCCACCCGGAAGGCGGCGCCGCCCAGCGATTCCACGTAATCGACCACGCAGCCGTCGACTAGGTCGAGGCTTACCGAATCGACTACGAGGCGGACTCCATCGGTCTCGGCAATGGTGTCGTCGTTCTCGGCGCTGTCGGCGAGGCCGAACTTGTACTGAAAGCCCGAGCAGCCCCCACCCTCTACCGAGAGGCGAAGGATCGCGGGTTTGCCCTGCTTTTCAGCGATCGCGGCGACGCGCGCCGCGGCCGATGGGCTGAGTGTCACGGTTTGTTGGTCCATGCCTGCGATGTAAGCCTCGCGGCCCCGCGCGGCAAGGTGCGGGGCCGGATAAGGATCAGGCCATCTGGATGTAATCGCGCATCGCGGCGGCTTCGGATTCGACTTTGTCGATCCGATATTTCACGAGATCGCCGATCGAGACGAAGCCGACCATCCGGCCGCCGTCGATCACGGGCAAGTGGCGGATACGGCGCCGGGTCATCAGGGCCAGGGCGCTGAGCACCGGCGTGGACGGTTCGACGGTGACGGCGGGAGAGGTCATTACGTCGTTCACCGGTTTGTGGAGCATGTCCGGGCCGAATTCGTGCAGCCGGTAGATCACATCGCGTTCGGAGAAGATTCCAACCAGCGTTTCGCCGTCCAGGATCGGCAGGGCGCCGATGCGGCGTTCGGCCAGCAATTTGGCCGCCTCGCCTACGGTAGTGCCCACCTGGCAGGTATGGACGGGTCCACGGCCTTCGATAATGCGCGCAATCGTCATCGTCGCTCTCTCCCCTGGTTGGCCCTCATCAACGCGGTTTGGATCGAAGAATACCATAGCGGGGCGGCGCCTGCCACTTCGTCCGATTGCCAGGGGCGTCTTTTGAGTGCCGTGCCGGGAGCATTTGCTTGCGAGGCTGCGCGCGAAAGCCCAAATGGGGCGCATGATACCGCGCTCGCCCCTTGAAGACCCGGAAAAGGCCGCCCACGCCTGGGCACGCTACCGCCGGATCATGGCCTATATGTTGACAGTGACGGTCGGCCTTGTGCTGGCCTCGATCATCCTGCTCTATCGTTCGAACGGGATGGTTTCGGTCCACTTCTACATCGCCGCCGCATTGGGGATCGGTTTCACGATGCTGCTGGCCTCGGCGCTGATGGGACTCGCCTTCCTGTCGAGCGGAACCGGACATGACGAGTCGATCGTCGATCCGTTCGAGGACGACTGGAAGGGTAAGTAGCGCCCCTCCCTCACCCTTGACGGGGCCGCAGCCGGAATTCCTCGACAGGTTGCCCGCCGATCAGATGCTGCTGGATGATCTTTTCCAGCACGTCCTCGGTGCAGGAATGGTACCAGACGCCATCGGGCCAGACGACCGCGACCGGCCCCGCGAAACAGATGCGCAGGCAGTCCGCCTTGGAGCGGGCGATACCGCCGCCGTTCTCGCGCTTGGGCCCGTCGAGGCCCAGCTGCTTGAGACGCTTCTTCAGGTATTTCCATGCCGCCGCCCCCTTTTCGGGCGAGCAGCATTCGCCTTTCTGCGGTTCGGCACAGATGAAGATGTGGCGCTGGATGGTGTCGCCGCCCATCTTGGCGAGCGCTTCGGCGGCCTGATCGATCTCCCGGTGCGACGCGGTCACGGGCGAAGTGCCCATTCGGCAGCGCGGGCGCGGTAATCGTCGGGCAACGGCGCCGGCCCTTCGGCGCCGACCATGACGATCACCGTGCGCGCGAAGACCACCGGCTCACCCTTCTGAGTCACGACTTGCACCAGTTGCTGACTAGTGCGGCCGAGGTGTTCGGTGGCGCCGTGGATGACCAGCGTCTCGGGATAGTGCGTTTCGCCAAGGTATTCGATGGAGATGCTGGCGACCATGGTTGAAAGACCACGGAACGCATCATGACCGCCGGCGGCGCGGTAGAATCGCACGCGCCCGTCTTCAAGCATGCCGGCTATGGCGACATTGTTGATGTGGTGGTTGAGGTCGAGGTCGCTGAAGCGGGGTTCGATCTCGCAGCGAAATGGATAACGCGCGGGATCGAGCAGCGCGGGTTCTGGTCTGGGCATGAGCCAGAGTTAGGTAGACCGCGCGCTCAGGTCCAGCCCCAAGCGCATCGCGGGAGGGGTCAGCCCTTCTTGCCGACGATTCGCGCGATCTCGGTCGCGACAAGGCGTTCGACCATCGCCGGCAGGTTTTTGTCGAGCCAGTCGGCCAGCGCCGGACGCAGCAGCTCGCGAACAAGACCTTCTAGAGAGGTTTCGCCCGAGCGGACGATCTGTGGCGGCATGCCCGGTTCGGACAGCATCGCAAGGGCGGCCAGCGATTCGCGCATTGAATCGCGGGCATCGTCATCGAGAAGCGCGGGTTCGTCGCCCAGCACATCGGCGAGTTCGGCGGCTTCGGGCAGTTCCAGCACGTCGTCATCGAACGCGGCTGCGCGCATGGCCTCACCCGCGCGGCGCTGGCGCTCGGACCGGGCCGCCGCGCGGTTGTCACGCGCGATGACCTGCTTGATCGACTGGAGAATCTCCTCGACCGAAGGCTCACCGTTCTGACGCATTGCAACTGTCCCCGTTGGCGCCGGATGTTCCCGTTTTCCGAGCGCGCCCATCACCCATCCCCGAATCAGGGTTAAAGGATGGTTACTGTTCGTGAATCTCGCCGTCCTGAACCGGCGTGTCAACGGTCCGGGTGGACTTCGCCACAGGGGCCGGATCGTTGTCCCAGTCGAAGATCTTGCCCTTCACGCGGTCGTAATTGACCTGGGGATCGTAGAGCACGCCGCCGTCGAGATTGAGATCGCGCGCTTCGGCGCGGCCCATCGCGGCCAGCAGGGTGAAGCCGGCGACATAGGCGTTGCGCTGCGCCGTCACCAGATCGACCTGCGCGTTCAGCAGTTCCTGCTCGGCGTTCAGGATGTCGAGAATCGTGCGGTTGCCCACCGAGTTCTCCGCCCGCACGCCCTCAAGGCTAAGCGAGGCGGCATCGACGGCGGTTTTCGAAGAGACGATCAGGTCGTTCGACGCGAGCCACGCGGTGTAGGCCGATCGGACTTGCGCGATCACGCCGCGTTCGGTGGCGATTTCCTGTTCCAGCGTGGCCGAGGCCGTGGCCTGCGCCTGTCGGCGCTGGGCGGCGGGAAGACCGCCCTGAAACAGCGGGATCGAGACTTGCGCACCGGCCGTGACCGTATGGTTGTGCTCGTAGCCAGTGATCCGTGGGTCTGCCGAGCCGAGGTAATCGGTATAGCCACCCTGCGAAAACAGGCTGACGCGCGGCAGGCGGCCTGCACCGGCCACGTCGATATCCTTTTCCGCCGCCTTGCTGCGCTGGCGCGCGGCAATTACGTCGGGATTGGCATCGAGCGCCACCGACGTGGCCTCCTCGGGCGTGGCGGGCAGATTCGGCAACGGCGGCGGCGTTTCGAGCGCCTCGGGCGCCTTGCCGATCAGACGGATATAGGTTTCACGCGCGGCGGCGAGGTTGGCCTCGGCACTGCGCAAGTCGCCATTGGCCACGGCAAGGCGTGACTGCGACTGCGCCACGTCGGTCCGGGTCAGTTCGCCGATCTGGAAACGATCGCTGGTGGCCTGAAGATTGACCTTCAGCACCGCCACGTTCTTCTGATTCAGCCCGACGATCGCCTCTGCCCGGATCACGTCCATGTAGGCGCCGACCACTTGCGAGAACAGCGAGCTTTCCGACCCACGCAGCGAGGCCTGTCCGGCCTCGACGCGGATCTTGGCGGCGGCCACGCTGTTGCGCACCGAGCCGCCCGAATAGATCGGCACGCCCAGATCGACCCCGGCGGACAGGATCTTGGTCGGCTGGATGTCCTTGGCGGCGCCAGCGTCTACATATTTGGTGAAGGAGCTGTCGGCGCTCAGACTGGGCAATCCCGACGAGCGCGCGATCGGCACGCCCTCGTCGGTCGCGCGCTGCTGCGCGCGTGCCGCCTCAAGCGTGGGATTGGTCTGGTAAGCCAGGACCAGCGCCTCGCGCAGGGTGTCGGCCAGCGCCGGAGCGCTTGCCGTTGCCAGTGTCAGACATCCCCCCGCGAGTAGCCCGGTACGCAGCGCGAACCGGGCCATGCTCAGAAGCTCCAGCGTTTGGGAGCAGCGAATTCGGGCAGAACCGGAATCCCGATCTCGGCGAGCGGCAGCAGCGCAAGTGCGCCTGCAGCCTTGATGCCGGTTGCAAGGCGGGGAACGCCGCGCACCACAAGCCCCGTCACCGCACGGCCGCCTTCGGCGAGCGCGGCAGTGAGCGTTTCGGGCAGTTCCTCAACCGCACCGTCGATCACCAGCAGGGTGTAGTCACCCTTAGCAACGTCCTTGGCCGCGGCCGGATCGACGACCTCGAGCGAGCCCACCAGCGGACGCAGCAGCGCCGCAAGATAGCCGTTTGCATCGCCGACAAGGAGCGCCTTGTCGGTCTTGGTGGGTTCGGCTTCGGCAAGCATCTTGCCGTGCACGACGGGAGCGGCGAGTTGGCGGCCGTTATCCAGCGTAATCGCGCGGTCGATATAGGCGGCATCGCGCATACCGGCGGGCACGAAATCCTCGCGGGCAACGCCGGCCATGGCTTCGAGCACCCACGGTTCGTTCACGCCGCTGGTGCGCAGTTGGCTGACGATCATGGCTTGGCGGGCTACCGCGGCAGCGGACCGATCCTCGGTCAAGGTCATTTTGGTCCCATTCCTCATGCTGTTGCGGGCACATGAGGGAGCGACTGCGCCCCTACCCCCCGCAAAGACGGACTAGATGGCGGCCTTACTAGGCCAAGCCGCGAATGAGGCCAAGCCATTTGCAATACCTTGGTCGATCTATCGCGACGTTTGGACGATGGCACAGGCACTTGGGAAGAGCACTTGCGATTTTCGGCCGTCCAATCGCTGAAAATGCGCTTTTGCGCAAAATCCAAACCCGGTTTAAGGGGCCTACAAAATCACGTGAACCGACAGGAAAACCGGGAGCGCTCTTTCCATGGCCGAAATGGTGACGATCCGCGAAGACGACCTCATTGAGAGTGTTGCCGACGCCCTCCAGTACATCAGCTACTTCCACCCGATGGACTACATCCGCGCGCTGGGCGACGCCTATGAGGCGGAGCAAGGCCCCGCCGCCAAGGATGCCATCGCCCAGATTCTGACCAACAGCCGCATGTGCGCGGAAGGGCATCGCCCGATCTGCCAGGACACCGGCATCGTCAACGTCTTCATCGAATGGGGCCAGAACTGCCGCCTCGAATCCGAGAAGTCGCTGCAGGAAGTGGTCGATGAAGGCGTGCGCCGCGCCTACAACAATGCCGAGAACAAGCTGCGCGCCTCGGTGCTGGCGGATCCCGCCTTCACCCGCCGCAACACCAAGGACAATACGCCTTCGGTGCTCTCGGTCAGCATGGTCCCTGGATCGAAGGTTTCGGTGGACGTCGCGGCCAAGGGTGGCGGCTCGGAAAACAAGTCGAAGTTCAAGATGATGAATCCCAGCGATTCCATCGTCGACTGGGTGATCGAGATGCTGCCGCAGATGGGCGCCGGCTGGTGCCCGCCGGGCATGCTGGGCATCGGCATCGGCGGTACGGCCGAGCACTGCGTCAAGCTTGCCAAGCAGAGCCTGATGGAGCCGATCGACATGGCCCAGCTCAAGCAGCGCGGACCCCAGAACGATATCGAGGCGCTGCGCATCGAGATCTTCGACAAGGTGAACGCGTTGGGCATCGGCGCACAGGGCCTTGGCGGCCTGGCCACCATCCTGGACGTCAAGATCATGGACTGGCCGTGCCACGCCGCCGGCAAGCCCGTCGCCATGATCCCGAACTGCGCCGCCACCCGCCACGCGCACTTCACGCTGGACGGTTCGGGCCCGAGCTTCCTCGAAACGCCGAACCTCGACGATTGGCCGAAGGTGGAATGGGCCCCCGATGCCGGCGCCATCCGCGTCGACCTCGACACCCTCACCCCCGAGATCGTCCAGAGCTGGAAGCAGGGCGACCGCCTGCTGCTGAACGGCAAGATGCTCACCGGCCGCGATGCCGCGCACAAGCGCATTTCCGACATGCTGGCCAAGGGCGAGGAACTGCCGGTCGATTTCAAGGGCCGCGTGATCTACTACGTCGGCCCGGTCGACCCGGTGCGTGAGGAAGTCGTCGGTCCCGCCGGCCCGACCACCGCGACGCGCATGGACAAGTTCTCGGACACCATGCTCGACCTTGGCCTGCTGGCCAGCATCGGTAAGTCGGAACGCGGCCCTGCCGCCACCGAGTCCATCGCCAAGCACAAGTCGGCTTATCTGATGGCCGTCGGCGGCGCTGCCTACCTCGTCGCCCGCGCAATCAAGGAAGCCAAGGTCGTCGGCTTTGCGGACCTCGGCATGGAGGCGATCTACGAATTCACCGTCAAGGACATGCCGGTGACTGTGGCGGTCGATTCCGAAGGCAAGAACGTCCACCAGCTCGCCCCGCTGGTGTGGAAGGAAAAGATCGCCAAGGAGCATCTGCTTCCGGCGTGATCCTTCTCGGGATCTGGAAATGACGTAGGGGCCGATCCCAAGCCGGGATCGGCCCCTTTGTTTTGTTTGGGAGATTGAATTCCTCCCCTGCAAGGGGAGGTGGCGGCGCGAAGCACTGACGGAGGGTTTCCACACTGGCGGTGACACCCCTCCACCGCCTTTCAGGCGGTCCCCCTCCCCACAGGGGGAGGATATCAGAGAATCAAACCGTAAAGCTTTCGCCGCAGCCGCACGAACCCTTGGCATTCGGGTTGGCGAACACGAAACCGGCGGTGAAGTCGTCTTCCACCCAGTCCATGGTGCTGCCGATCAGATAGAGCACCGAGGCGCCGTCGATGTAGAACAGGCCGCCGGGAGTCTCGATCTTCTCGTCGAAAGCCTTTTCCTCGCTGACATAGTCCACCGAATAGGCCAGCCCCGAGCAGCCCCGGCGCGGGGTGGAGAGGCGCACGCCGATGGTGCCTTCGGGCGCTTCGCCCATCAGCTTGGCGATGCGCGCTTCGGCATTGGGCGTGAGGATGACCGCCGCCGGACGCTGGCGTGCGGGCTTCGTTTCAGTGGCGGTGGTCATAGCTTCTTTTCCCAGAACAGCGCGGTGCCCGCCTGCGGGTCCAGCGCATAGTCGCCGTAGCCGAGCGAGGCATAGAGGCCCTTGGCCGTGTCATTGCCGCTCAGCACTTCGAGAGTGATCTTGCAGGCGCCGCGCGTACGGGCCTCTGCCTCTACCGCCAGCATCAGCGCCCGGCCCACGCCCTTACCGCGTGCCTCAGGCAGCACGGCCATGTCGTGGATGTTCACCAGCGGGCGCGCGGCGAACGTCGAGAATCCGGTGATGCAGTTGGCCAAACCCAGCGCCTCGTCACCGGCGAAGGCCAGCAGCGAGAAAGCGCCGGGGTGCGCGGCAAGGCCGGGCACCAGCCGCTCGCGCACATCGTCTGACAGCGACTTGCCCCCACCCATCGGATCGCGCGCATAGCTGTCCAGCAGCGCGACCACGCGCGCGGCATCGGCCGCGTCGGCATAGTCGGCAAGGCTCACGGTGATGGTGGTAGGGGCAAGTGTCGCCATCAGAGCATGCCCAGTTCGAGCTTCGCCTCGTCGGACATCTTGGCCATGTCCCATGGCGGATCCCAGACGAGATTGACCTCGGCATCACGCACGCCCGGCACGGCAGACACGCGCATCTCGACTTCGCCGGGCATCGATTCGGCCACCGGGCAATGCGGCGTGGTCAGCGTCATCGTCACCGCGACCGAAGCCTCGGGCGAGACTTCGACGCCGTAGATCAGGCCGAGGTCGTAGATGTTCACCGGAATCTCGGGATCGAAGATTTCCTTCAGCGCGTCGATCACGCCGTCGTAGATCGATCCGCCGGGCTGGCCGGGGTCGATGCCTTGCGGCTTTTCGGCAAGGAATCCGTCGAGATAGTCGCGCTTCCGTTCAATCGGGGGAACGGGCACGTCCTCGACACGCGCGCGGGGAGCGGGCGTTACCGAGTCGACTTCCTCGACAGTGAAACTGGGCTTCTGGTCACTCATCCAAAAATTCTCCGGGTGCGCTCGATACCCTTCATGAGCGCCTCGATATCGCTGTCGTCGCTATAGATGCCGAAGCTGGCGCGGGCCGTGGCGGGAACGCCAAGGTGGTCCATCAGCGGCTGTGCACAGTGGTGGCCGGCACGGATCGCGACGCCCTCTTCATCCAATATGGTGCCGAGGTCGTGCGGATGCACCCCGTCCATCGCGAAAGAAACGATGCCGACGGAATCCGCCGGGCCGAACAGGGTGATGTCGTTGCGCTTGCCCAGTTCGGCGCGCAGCCGGGCGGCCAGATCGCGCTCATGGCGCTCGGCACGGTCCAGGCCCTGCGCGGTCAGCCAGTCGATGGCGGCGGCAAGGCCAAGCGCCTCGACGATCATCGGCGTGCCTGCCTCGAAACGCTGCGGCGCGGGGGCATAGGTGGTCTTCTCGAAGTTGACGCGGTCGATCATCGACCCGCCGCCCTGCCATGGGGGCATGGCATCGAGCAGTGCCTTCTTCGCCCAAAGCGCGCCGATCCCGGTGGGGCCATAGAGCTTGTGCGCGGAAAAGACGTAGAAATCACAGTCCATCGCCGCCACGTCGAGGGCGATGCGCGGCGCCGCCTGGCAGCCGTCGATCAGCAGCTTAGCGCCGACCGCATGGGCCAGCTTCGCCGCATGTTCCACGTGGAGCACTGAGCCGAGTACGTTGGAAACATGCGCAAAGGCCACCAGCTTGTGCGCGGGGGTGAGGATACGCTCGGCCGCTTCAAGGTCGATCCGGCCGTCTTCGGTCACCGGGCAGACGTCGATTTCCACGCCGGTACGGTCGCGCAGCAGCTGCCACGGCACGATGTTGGAGTGATGCTCCAGCACCGAAAGCAGGATGCGATCACCCGCCTTGAGGTTCTGCACGCCCCAGGTCTGCGCGACGAGGTTGATGGCCTCGGTCGCACCGCGGGTGAAGACGATCTCATCCTCATGCCCGCCGAGGAACGCGGCCACCTTGCGGCGCGCCGCCTCGAACGCCAGCGTCATCTCGGCAGAGCGGGCGTAGACGCCGCGATGCACGGTCGCATAGTCGCGGCCCAGCGCATTGACGGTGGCGTCGATCACCGCCTGCGGCTTCTGCGCGGTCGCGCCGGTGTCTAGGTAGTGCCAGTTGCCAGCAAGTCCGGGGAACTGGTCCTTCAGGACGAGCGTATCGGTACTCACAAGATCGCCTCCAGACGGGCAATCGCGGCTTCGTTCAGCATGTCTTCGCGGGGGGCCCCGGTGAAGGCTTCTGCCACGAAAGCCTGCAGCATCAGCCGCTTGGCTTCGGGCGGCGTGAGGCCCCGGCTCATCAGGTAGAACAGGCCGTTGGCGTCGAGTTCGCCCACCGCGCAGCCATGTGCTGCCTTGACGTCATCGGCGTAGATTTCCAGTTCCGGCCGGGCATTGGCGGTTGCCGTGCGGTCCAGCAGCATGGCGCGGACCGACTGTTCGGCATCGGTGCCGTCCGCCCCGCGCTCTACGCCGATGCAGCCGAGGTAGGAGCCGACCGCATGGCCTGCCAGCACGGTGCGCACGATCTGGCTGGAGGTCGCGTCCTTTTCAGCGTGGACCACTTTGGTCACCACTTCCAGCGTCTCGCTGCCACTGGCGAGCTGCGCCGCGCCCAGCGTGAAGTCCGCGCCTTCGGCCAGCCGCACGTCCACCGCCACGCGGCCATAAGCCGGGCCGGCGGAGAGCACGCGCAGGTCGAACTTGGCGCGGGCGCCCAGCGTGATCACTAGATGGCGCGCTACGGCCGAGGCACCGTCCTCGACGATCTGCAGCGATTCCTCGGCACCGGCAGCCACCACGATCTCTTCGCGCGCGATGGGCCAGAGGCCCGCCAGCGCGTCGAAATCGGAATAGCGGAAGTCCTCATCCTTGCGGGTGGGAAGCGTGAGGGTGTCAGTCATTGGCCGCGTTCCCCAGGAAGGCACCCGGAATAGCGGCGAGCCAGCGATTGCCGTTCAGCGAATGGGCGTCGACCGAGAATCCCTGCGGATGTTCGGCAAAGTGGGCAATGGCAGAGGCGGCTTCCGCCTCGGAACCATAGACTCCGACCAGCGTGCTTTCATCCATCTCGGGATCGTCCTCGTGCCAGAGAAGGTAGACCATGCTCATGCGACGACGGCCTCGTAGCCCTCTTCCTCAAGCTGGAGTGCGAGTTCAGGGCCGCCCGACTTGACGATCCGGCCGGCGGCCAGAACGTGGACGAAGTCCGGCTTCACATAGTCCAACAGGCGCTGGTAGTGGGTGATCAGCAGCACGGCCTTGTCGGGCGCGCGCATGATCGAATTGATGCCCTCGCCGCAGATGCGCAGCGCGTCGATGTCGAGGCCGGAGTCGGTCTCGTCCAGAATCGCCAGCTTGGGATCGAGGATGCCCATCTGCACCATCTCGGCGCGCTTCTTCTCGCCGCCGGAGAAGCCAACGTTCACCGGGCGCTTCAGCATGTCCATGTCCATGCGCAGCAGGCCCGCCTTTTCGCGTGCAAGCTTCAGGAATTCGCCGCCCGAAAGCGGTTCCTCGCCCCGGCCCTTGCGCTGGGCATTGGCCGCTTCGCGCAGGAACTGGACGAAGGAGACGCCGGGAATCTCGACCGGGTACTGGAAGCCCAGGAACAGGCCGGCGGCGGCACGCTCGTGCGGTTCCAGTTCGAGCAGGTCCTGGCCCAGGAAGTCCACCGAACCGCCGGTCACTTCATAACCCGGACGGCCGCCGAGCGTGTAGCCCAGCGTCGACTTGCCCGCGCCGTTCGGACCCATGATCGCGTGAATCTCGCCCGGATTGATCGTCAGCGAGAGACCCTTGAGAATGGGCTTGTCGGCAACATTGGCCTGAAGATTATCGATCTTGAGCATGGTCATCCTTCGGCGCCCTCATCAAAGCGAGGTGCGGCAGTGGTCCCGGCCTTCCGGCGCGCAGAGCGCTTGTCGAACGGCACGTTAATCTCGGTGTTGATCTCGCGCACCACGCTGTCGATGCGGTCGAGCACTTCGTCTTCGGAGAAGCGCAACACGCGGATGCCCACTTCGATGAGCTTGCGGTCCTGCAACTCGTTGACGTCCGGGTTGGAGTCCTCAGTGCTGAGCTGGATCACGATCCAGCGCGACGGGCACGAGAAATCGACGATCGCCGAACCGACGATGGCCTGGCGCATGAACTTCACACCGCCCAGCTTCGAGCCGGACAGTTCGGCCCACAGCGCTTTCTGCGCCTCGCTGGGATTGCGGCGCTGGTCCTTCGCGCGCTCCTTCAGCGTTTCGAGGCGCGCGCCGGTCACGTTGAAGCCGGTCTTGGCATCGACCTTCGGTGTGGCGGTCTTGCTGATCCCGAGAGTCTTGCGGGCGGCGGTCATGCGAGGATTCCTTTGAGTGTCTTGCGAGTTTGGAAGCGGGGCATCGTTATCCCACGCTTCCTTCAAGGCTGATGCCCAGCAGCTTCTGCGCTTCGACGGCGAACTCCATCGGCAGCTGCTGCAGCACTTCCTTGGCGAAGCCGTTGACGATCAGCGCCACAGCCTGCTCGGTATCGAGCCCGCGCTGCATGGCGTAGAACATCTGGTCGTCGCTGATCTTGCTGGTGGTCGCCTCGTGCTCGATCTGGGCGCTGGGGTTGCGCACTTCGATATAGGGCACGGTGTGGGCGCCGCATTCCTTGCTGAGCAGCAGCGAATCGCACTGGGTGAAGTTGCGCACGCCTTCGGCATTGGCGGCCACGCGGACGAGGCCGCGATAGGTGTTGTTCGACTTGCCGGCCGAGATGCCCTTGGAGATGATCGTCGAGCGGCTGCCCTTGCCGTTGTGGATCATCTTGGTGCCGGTATCGGCCTGCTGGTAATTGTTGGTGACCGCCACCGAGTAGAACTCGCCCACCGAATCCTCGCCATTGAGGACGCAGCTGGGGTACTTCCAGGTGATCGCCGATCCGGTTTCTACCTGAGTCCACGAGATCTTCGAACGGGCGCCCTGGCAGAGGCCGCGCTTGGTCACGAAGTTGTAGATGCCGCCCTTGCCGTTGGCATCGCCGGGATACCAGTTCTGCACGGTGGAGTACTTGATCTCGGCATCTTCCAGCGCGACCAGTTCGACCACGGCGGCGTGAAGCTGGTTCTCATCGCGCATCGGCGCGGTGCAGCCTTCGAGGTACGAGACGTAGCTGCCCTTCTCGGCGATGATCAGGGTGCGTTCGAACTGGCCGGTATTCTCCGCATTGATGCGGAAATAGGTGGAGAGCTCCATCGGGCAGCGCACGCCCTCGGGGATGTAGACGAAGGTGCCGTCGGAGAAGACCGCGCAGTTCAGGGCCGCGAAGTAGTTGTCCTGCACGGGCACGACCTTGCCGAGCCACTTCTTCACCAGTTCCGGGTATTCGCGGATCGCTTCCGAGATAGAGCGGAAGATCACGCCCGCCTGCTCCAGCTCCTTGCGGAACGTGGTGGCGACCGAAACCGAGTCGAACACCGCATCCACGGCGATCTTGCGCGAGCCTTCGACGCCGGCGAGCACTTTCTGCTCCTCCAGCGGAATGCCCAGCTTCTCGTAGACGCGCAGGATCTCGGGATCGACCTCGTCCAGGCTCGACAGCGAGGGCTTCTTCTTGGGCGCGGCCCAATAGTAGGCTTCCTGATAGTCGATCGGCGGCACCTTCAGCTTCGCCCAATCCGGCATCGGCATGTCCAGCCAGCGGCGATAAGCCTTCAGGCGCCATTCGAGCATCCACTCCGGCTCTTCTTTCTTGGCGGAGATGAAGCGGACGGTATCCTCGGACAGGCCCTTGGGGCCGTATTCCTGCTCGATATCGGAAACCCAGCCGTGCTCGTACTCCGCCACGCGGGCAGCAGCATCACGCGCGGCCTGATCGCGCATTTCCGGCGCCTCAGCGCCGATTGCGGGAGCGGTTTCTTCGGTCATTCAAACTTCCTCGACGAGCTGGGTCAGGGCCACTTGCGCCAGTGCGCCGCGCAGCGCCGCATTCACCTGCGGCCAGTGCGGGCGCACATGGCAGCCACCCTCGATCTGGCATTCGGACTTTCCGACATCGAGGCAGGCGGTGAGCGCGATGGGCCCTTCCACTGCCTCGACAATATCCGCAACCGAAATCGTTTCGGGCGAACGGGCGAGCTTCAATCCGCCGCCCACGCCGCGTGACGAGCGCAGCAGGCCGGCGGCGGTCAACTTGCTCACCAGCTTCTGCACGGTGGGTGCGGGCAGCCGGGTTTCCTCGGCCAATTGCGCGGCCGAGACTCGCCCATGCTTCGAATCACCCGCGACGAGCGGGCATCCGCCGCAATGCCGGGCGGCAGCAGACATGATGACGACGGCATAATCCGCCATGCTCGATAGGCGCATTGGTGAGGCTTTCGGGACCCGCAGCTAAAGTGGATCGTTTTCTTCCGATTTGCACCTAGTGCAGGACCACGGCCGTTTCAATGGAGTTTCGCACAGGATTTACGCGCATTAACCAGCGCACCTGTTGCAAGTCCCTCCGAATCGGAGAGAATATGCAAATTCGGATAAAAAAAGGCGGCCCCCGGCAAGCCGGGAACCGCCCTTAAGGTAATAAAGAACTCGTGCGCATCCCGCTACGAGCCCTTCGGGTCGCAACCCTCATGTAGGCAACGGGCTGGGCGATTTATTGTATAATTGCGACACGGCGTGTCGCAGATCGCACTGTCGCACACGATTCCGCCCTTGCTGCGGCCATTCCGCGACTTTTGAGCCTATGCGAAGAAGCGTTTGAGCCGCGCGGCCGACCCGTTTATGCGCGCCCACGTGATGTACGCGCTGCTCAGACCCGCCCTGTTCCGACTCGATGCCGAATCGGCACACGGTCTCGCCCTCAAGGCCCTCAAGCTGGCGGGCTCCTCGCGCGCGCCCGTTTCGCCCGCGTGCCTGGCCACGCAAGTTGCGGGAATCGCTTTCCCCAATCCGGTGGGCATGGCGGCCGGCTTCGACAAGGACGGCGAAGTGCCGGATGCCCTTCTGGGGCTCGGCTTCGGTTTCGCCGAAGTGGGTTCGATTACCCCCCTTCCCCAGTCCGGCAATCCCAAGCCCCGCCTGTTCCGGCTGGTGGAGGATCGTGCCGTCATCAACCGCATGGGCTTCAACAACCATGGCGGCGAGGCGGCGTTGGCCCGCCTGTCGGCCCGTCGGGACCGTCCGGGCGTGGTGGGCATCAATATCGGCGCCAACAAGGATTCGGTCGATCGCGTGGCCGATTATGCGACGATGGCGCGCATGATGGCGCCGCACGCGACCTATCTTGCGGTGAATATCTCCAGCCCGAATACCCCGGGCCTGCGTGCCTTGCAGGACGAATCGACGCTGACCGGGCTGCTCGACGCGGTGATCGACGCGCGTGACGCCGCTTGTGGGAGTGCGCCGCGTCCGCCGGTGTTCCTCAAGGTCGCGCCCGATCTCGAACCGGCCGACATCGATGCGATCGCTCGCATCGCCCTCGATCGCGGTCTTGGTGCGCTGATCGTTTCCAACACCACGATTTCGCGCCCCGCCCTTGCCTCGAAGCACGGCGGCGAGACTGGCGGGCTTTCGGGAGCACCGCTCAGGGACCTTGCGCTTCAGCGCCTGCGCGATTTCCGCAAGGCCACCGGCGGGGCGATTCCCCTCGTCGGCGTGGGCGGTATCGCCAGTGCGGAAGATGCCTGGGCCCGTATTCGCGCCGGGGCCAGCCTTGTGCAAGTCTATAGCGCCATGGTCTACGAAGGCCCCGGCATTGCGAGGGCGATCTGCAAGGGTCTGGAATCGCTGATGAAGCGCGACGGCTTTGCAACCCTGTCCGAAGCCGTGGGCAGCGAATAGGCTCCGAAACCGCCGGGTGACGTCATTGGCCGCGCTTGTCGCAACCCGCGCGCGCGCCTAGACATTACCTAACGACAAATCTGATATTTACGAGAGGACCAAGGTCAACATGGATCTTGTTGACTTCGACAACAGCACGAACTTCGTTTCGCTGTTTCTGAAGCGCGCCGATGACCTCGGTGAAACCCCGATGCTCTGGGCCAAGCGCGACGGCGCGTGGCAATCCGTCAGCTGGGCCGAAGCGGCGCGCCGCGTCTGCATGATGGCCTCGTCTCTGCGGCGGATGGGCCTGCGCGACGGGGACCGTGTGCTGATCGTCTCGGAAAACCGCCCCGAATGGTGCCTCTCCGATCTCGCGATCATGGCGGCGGGCTGCGTGACGGTGCCTACGTACACCACCAACACCACGCGCGATCATATCCATATTCTGGAGAACTCGGGCGCACACGCCGCCATTGTCTCTTCCGCCAAGCTCGGCAAAGCCCTCCTGCCCGCGATCGTGCAGACGGACTTGTGCCGCCATGTGATCGGCATGGAGCAGATGCCCGCGTTGCAGGGCGGCACTTTCGAGACTCACGACTGGAACAGCCTGATCCAGGGCGATCCGGTGGCCGCGCGTGCCGAAGTCGAGGCGCGCCTCACCCACTTCGGCCGCAAGGACCTTGCCTGCATCATCTACACCAGCGGCACCGGCGGCGCCCCGCGCGGGGTGCGTCAGCACCACGGTATGCTGCTGACCAATGTTGCCGGTGCGGCGCAGATCATCGTCGATGATTTCGGCTGGCAGCCGGGCGAGACGTTCCTTTCGTTCCTGCCGCTGAGCCACGCCTATGAGCATACCGGCGGCCAGTTCCTGCCGATTGGTCTCGGCGGACAGATCTATTACTCCGAGGGCCTAGACAAGCTGGCTGCGAATATCGAGGAAGTGCGCCCGACCGTGATGGTCGTGGTGCCGCGCCTCTTCGAAGTGCTGCGTACGCGCATCATGAAGCAGATCGAGAAGCAGGGCGCCATCGCTTCGCGGCTGATGGAACAGGCCATCGGCCTTGGTGAGCGGCAGCAGGCCGGACGCTGGCGGTTGGGCGACAAAGCGCTCAACCTCGTACTCGAACATACGCTGCGGCCCAAGGTGCGCGCCAAGTTCGGCGGTCGTATCAAGGCGCTCGTTTCGGGTGGGGCGCCGCTCAATCCCGAGATCGGCGTGTTCTTCGATTCGATGGGCCTGACGCTGCTCCAGGGCTACGGCCAGACCGAGGCCGGTCCGATCATCAGCTGCAACCGCCCCGCTGCCGGTATCCGCCACGACACCGTGGGCCCGGCGATGCGCGACGTTGAGGTGAAGATCGCCGCCGATGGCGAGATCCTCGTGCGCGGCGAACTCGTCATGCAGGGTTACTGGCAGAACGATGCCGCGACCCGCGCGGTGCTGATCGATTCCGGATCGGGACTGTGGCTCCATACCGGCGATATCGGCCATATCGACGATCGCGGCCGCATCCGCATCACTGACCGCAAGAAAGACATGATCGTCAACGACAAGGGCGACAACGTCTCTCCGCAAAAGGTGGAATCGATGCTGACGCTCCAGCCCGAGATCGCGCAGGCCATGGTCTGGGGCGATCGCAGGCCCTACATCGTCGGCCTCATCGTTCCCGATGCCGACTGGGCGCTCGATTGGGCCAAGGCCAATGACGAGAAGTTCGATTTCAAGGCGCTCCAGCGCCTGCCAGCCTTCCGCAGTGCGATCCGCACCGCCATCGACCAGGTCAACACCGACCTCTCGGTGATCGAGAAGGTGCGCCAGTTCACGTTCGCCGACGAGCCGTTCTCGATCGAGAACGAAGAAATGACGCCCAGCCTGAAGATCCGTCGGCACAAGCTGAAGGAACGCTACGCCGACCGGCTGGACGTGCTCTACCGGAACTGAAGGTAAGGACTGTGACCGGGCGGGCTTAGGCTAACCCGGTTGCGGTTGCCGATCAGGATTCAGGGAGAGACCGATCGGCGCGCGCCTGAAACCGACGGGCCCGCGCGCGGCCGCCTGCGGCGACGAGAACGCTGGTGCTCAGCAGAATCCCGGAAACCAGTATGCCCACGGCCACGAGTCCCGGCGGGCTGAAATCCGTGCGGGCTTCCAGCTTGAACCAATTGCCGATGCGCACGGCGGCGCGGGCGGTCTGGCGATCTTTGGAAAGGCGCATGGACAACTCCCTATCGATTATGCCGTTAACCGCTCCAGCCAGGCCTGAGCCTGCTTCGGCTCTCCCACAGCATCGGCCTTGACCGGCCCGCGCGCGGCGAGAAATTCCTGATGGAGTGTGAAAGCATCCATATCGAGCTGATCGCGCAAGTCGTCGATGACTTCGGCGAGTTCGATAAGGTGGTCCACCGTCGGCGCGACTTTTGCGCGCGCCGCCCGGTCCTTGTTGTGGTCGAACAGACCCCACGTTCCCGCCGCCGTCACGCGAAGAGCTTCGATCAATGCCGCACGGTACTCGATTTCGAGGTCGCTGCGGCGGGTGTCCATACGTTCGAGACGGTCTGCTCTGGCCATAGGCTGTCCTAGGCTCCCACGCCTCGCCGTCAACCGGTCACCACAGCACACCGTGCGGATCGGGGGTTATCGCAGGCGGCGGCGCCTCGCCAATCGACTGGAGGAGGTCGATCTCGATCGTGCGGCACATCGCGTTGAGCGGCAGGTCGTGCACGGTATTGGCGAAGGGATCGACCAGATCGTCACCGATGGCTAGCACCGACAGGAACATGAGACCGGCAAGCGTGGAGCCGAGCGGCGTCGCGAACCCCAGCGGTTCGACCAGCGTGATGGGCAGAAGCACGCAGAAGATATGCGTGAACAGCGTCGGGAAGAACCGGTACTGGTTGGGCAGCGGCGTGTTCTTGAGCCGCTCCATGCCCCCTTGCGCATTGGCGATATCGACGAGCACGCGCTCCATCTGCGCCTGCTGGATAGTGTCGATCCAGCCGGCGCGGCGGGCCTCGTCAATGCGGCGACCGGTGCCGTCGAGAATGCCGTTGGCCACGTTTACGCGCGCCAATGCAAGGTCGGCCTCGCCCTGCGGAAGCAGGCGGATCACTTCGCCATCGGGCGTCTGGCGGCGCAACTGGCAGCGCAGCGCGTTGACGTAGGCGATCTGGCGCAGGACGATCCGGCGCTTCATCTCGGCCGCGTCGGGATCGGGCATGAAGTTGCGGGCCGCGCGCGAGAGGTTGCGGCTGGCATTGATCATCAGCCCCCACAGGCCCCGCCCCTCCCACCAGCGCTGATAGGCAGAATTGCTCCGGAAACCGAGAAACAGCGCGAGCGCGGAGCCGAACAGGGTGATCGGCAATTCGGGGGCGTGAAACGGGAACATGAACCACGCGACAGTCACGATCACGTCCCAGACGAACAGGACCGTAAGCGGTTTCCAGATCTCGCGGACAAGCTGGACGGGATGCAGCGAGGGAGTGACGATCATGGTGCTGCGGACGCCTCCGGGGTCTGGCCCGGGTGATCGGCCGCCGCGTGCGAGAGCGAGACCGAGGTGCCCGTGGCGGGCTTCAAGGAAAACCACTCCGCCCGGTCGATGGCAATCAGGAATCCCAGCACGCCCAAACCGAAGAACAACAACAGCATGTTCGAGCGCATCGCCTGACGAAGGCGCTCGCGGTCTTTGGCGGAGGTGTGGGTGGTGTGGGGGCGCATCGGGAAGTCTCCTTGCGATCAGGGGGAGACTTCAAACTGGGGGCTGCCCGTTAACGGCGTACGGTCTGTTCGTGATAAAGTTTTGCTGCAATGCAGCATGACGGCTCTTTATCGCGAGGCCGACTCAAAAAGGCAGGGCGGTCTTGGCCAGAATCAGCGCGAGCGCGCAGCCGCTCACCACCGCCATGCGCAGCCATTCGGCCTGCGGGATGGCGGCAGCGTTTTGCGTAAGGGTCAGTACACGAGCCATGCCCCGCAGACTGCGCTTCGAGGCGTTGCGAATCCGTTAAGCGATCCGCGACGGCATCTGCTGGCTGGAGCAGTGGAAGGAACCACCACCGGCCAGCACGGCATCGGCCATGACGCCCACGGTATCGCGATCGGGGAACAGTTCCGCGATGGCGGCAATGCCGTCTGCGTCGTGCTCGGTGCCGTAGATCGGCACGACTACCAGCTTGGAAGTGATCGCAAAGTTCATGTAGCTGGCCGGCTCGATCCGGCCGTCCGATTCTACCCGGCCCGGTGAGGGCACTTCACGCACGGTCACACCCATCGCCTCGGCCCGGGCCTTGGCATCGGCGTAGATAGCGGCGTTGGGATCGTTCGGACCGGTCGCGCGCGGCAGGGCCAGCACATTGGGCGCCACGAAGCGCGCAAGGTTGTCGACATGGCCGTCGGTGTGATCGTTGATCAGGCCGTCACCCAGCCACAGCACGCGGTCGTAGCCCAGATCGCGCTTCAGAAGCATTTCCAGATCGCCGCGCGTCAGGTGCGGGTTGCGGTTGGGGTTGAGCAGGCACTGCTCGGTGGTGGCTACCAGCCCGGTGCCATCGCCGTCCAGCGCGCCGCCTTCCAGAATCCAGTCCGAGGTTTCCACCTCCAGCCCGGCATCGTGCGCCAGTTCGGCGCCGATTTCCTGGTCCCCATCCATCAGGTACTTGCCGCCCCAGCCGTTGAAGCCGAAACGCATGGCCTTGAGCGCACCCGAGCCATCGGCAACCACCAATGGCCCGGTATCGCGCAGCCAGACGTCGCCGTAGCGCCGCACTTCCAGCTTCACCTTCGACGAGACGAGCGAGGCCGCGCGCGCACGGTTGGCCTCGTCCCGCACGATCAGGCGCACTTCCTGCCCCGATTCGGCCACGGCCGAGGCGAACTCGGCCATCTGCACCTGGGCGGCATCCAGGAAGCCCGGCCATTCGACCGGGTCATGCGGGAAGCCGATCCAGATCCAGTCCTGCGGATGCCATTCGGGGGGAAGGGCGAAAGTCACTTGTGGCAGCCTCCTTGAGCCGCCGCGCAAGCCTTGTCGCGGATCGCGCGGAATTCGTCGGTTTCGTGCCAGTTCGGCCAGAAGTCCGAATCGGCGAGCGTGCGGCCGAGCCGATAGTAGAGCCCCGCCGTCTGGGCAATGCCGTCCCAGTTCCAGCTTTCCGAGTATTCGTCCTTGGGCCCGTGATAGCGGTTCGAGTTGTAATCCTCGCTCGCCGCGTCGCCTGCCGCCTTGCCGCCCTCAACCCAGTCGGTGCTGGCAGCCAGATCGAACATCGGCACGCCGCGCTTCGCCATCGAGAAGTGGTCGGAACGGTAGTAGTAGCCGCGCTCGGTATGTTCCTCGGGCACTTCGGTCAGGCCCTCGTCCGCCAGTTCATCGCGGAAGATCGAGGTGAGGGCGGACTTGTCGCCACCCGTCATCGCATAGGATCGCGTGCGGCTACCCGGCAGCAGCGCATCCATGTTGACGCCGCCCACGGTGTGGTCGAGCGGGTAGATCGGGTTGGCAGCGTAGTATTCCGAACCGAGCAGGCCCGACTCCTCCAAGGTCACCGCCACGAAGACCTGACTGCGCGCGGCGGGGCCGGCCTTGGCATTGGCCTCAGCAATCGCGGCCAGCGCGGCGACGCCGGTGGCATTGTCCACCGCGCCATTGCAGATGCCGTCGCCGGTCTTGTCCGGCGTGCAGTGGCCAAGGTGGTCCCAGTGGGCCGAATAGAGCACGTATTCATCCGGACGCACCTTGCCCGGCAACACGCCGACGACGTTGTGCGAGGTGGAGCGGCGGATCGCATTGTCGAAGCCCAGGTTGACCTTCAGGCCCAGCGGCACCGGCTTGAAGCCCTTCTGCTTGGCAGCGGCCGACAGCGCGGCAAGGTCCTTGCCCGAAGCCTTCAGGATCGATTCGGCGACCGACTTCTGAATCCAGCCGTTGGCGGCGGTCTGGTCCATGTCGTCGTTGGGAGTCGCCACGCGGTACTGCGCGCCGGTCCAGCTGGAATTGACGACGTTCCAGCCATAGGCGGCGGGGAAGGTGTCATGCACGATCAGCGCGGCGGTCGCGCCCTGACGTGCGGCTTCCTCGAACTTGTAGGTCCAGCGGCCGTAATAGGTCATACGGCGCCCCTTGAAGGGGCCTTCCTCGGTGGCGGCGTCATAGTCGGCATCGTTGACGAGGATGACCGCGGTCTTCCCGTGCATGTCGATCCCGGCATAGTCGTTCCAGCCCAGTTCCGGCGCATTGATGCCGTAGCCGACGAAGACCAGTTCGCTGTCCTTCACCTGCGTCTTGGGCGTCACGCGGTAGCTGGCGGCTACATAGTCGTCGCCGAACTTGAACGAGAGCGGGGTCTTCGCCCCGGTCACCGTCAGCGCGGAATGGTTGCTGCCGGTGATCTCCACGGTCGGCACGTCCTGCAGCCACTGGCCCTTGTTGCCGGGCTGGAGGCCTGCCTTCTTGAAGGAAGCGATGATGGTGTCGAGCACCTTGGGTTCCGCGCTCGTGCTGGGCGCGCGGCCTTCGAAATCGTCGGAGGACAGCGTCTTCACCAGCGTCTTCATGTTGTCGACCGACAGCTGCGGTGCCGGTTCGGTGGTCATCGCCGGGGGCGGCAGGGCCTTGCCCTTGGGCAGCTGGGGGGCGGCGATGGCGGCCGTGCCAAGGCACAGGGCAACAGAGGCAAGCAGGGCAGCGGTGCGTTTCATTGTCTGGGCGATCCTGTTTGGGGCTCCGGTTCTCCGGGCCTCCGGTACTTTTGGATGACCGGCGTCGTGCCAGAGGCAGGCGGCGGGCACAAGGCGGAGCCGACGCACGGCATCTTCGACACTCCTCCAAAGTACCTTCCTTCGTCATTGCGAGCGCAGCGAAGCAATCCAGGAGCGGTTTGTGCGGCACTGGATTGCTTCGCTGCGCTCGCAATGACGAGAAACGAGTGATCGGCATGCGCGGATCGGCACGACCCACGTCCTTCAAAACAACCGACACGCTTGCCCTCACGCTCCCGCTTGGGCAGGAACCCCGGCATGGATGCCGAACTGCAAGCCGACTGGACCGGCGCGATCGAACGTGCGCGTGCCCACGCCCCCTACCTCGCCTCGCTGCTGGACCGGCATCCGGACCTCGCCGCGCTGCTGGCACAAGGCAAGGGCGAGGAAGCGCTGGCGTTCGCTCGCAATGTCGGCAGCGGCATCGACGATGTCGGAATCGCCCTGCGCCGCGAGAAGCAGGCATTGGCTCTCGCCCTCGGCATCGGCGACCTTGCCGGGGCCTTTCCGTTGCTCCGCGTCACCGGCGAGCTTTCCGCACTGGCCGACCGTGCGCTCGATGGCGCTATTGCTGAGGGTATCCGCCGCCGCGTGCCCGATGCGGAACCCGCAGGCTTCCTCGCCCTCGCGCTCGGCAAACATGGTGCGGGCGAACTCAACTACAGTTCGGACATCGATCCGATCCTGCTGTTCGATCCCGAACTGCTCCCCCGCCGGGAGCGGGACGAGCCGGGCGAGGCCGCCCAGCGCGTGGCCCGCGCGGTGGTGGAAACGCTCGGCAAAGTCACCGATCACGGTTACGTCTTCCGCATCGATTTACGCCTGCGCCCGGCGTCCGAAGTCAGCCCGCTGGCGATTTCGATCAACGGGGCGCTGACTCATTATGAATCGTCCGCGCTGGCGTGGGAACGCGCCGCCTTCATCCGCGCCCGCGCCTGTTCGGGCGACATTGCCGCAGGCGAGGCCTTCCTCGCCGCAATCCGCCCCTTCGTCTGGCGCAAGAGCCTGGACTTCGGCGCGATCGCTGAGATCGGCCGCCTCACCGCACAGATCCGCGCCAATACGCGCGGCAGCGCCACGGTCGGCCCCGGCTTCGACCTGAAGAAAGGACGCGGCGGCATTCGTGAGGTGGAGTTTTACGCCCAGACCCACCAGCTGATCCACGGCGGACGCAACCCCGCGCTGCGCCTGCGCGGCACCCGCGCCACGCTGGACGCACTGGCCGAAGCCGGGTTGGTGCCGGCCGAGGATGCGCGCCTGCTGGGTGAAAGCTATGATCGCCTGCGCACCATCGAACACCGCCTGCAGATGCTGCAGGACCAGCAGACCCACGCCCTGCCGATGCGCCCCGAAGCGCTGGAGGCCGTGGCCCGGCTCGACGGCCTTCCCGATGGCGAAACCCTGCTGAACGAACTGCGCGAGATCACCGATGCCGTGGGCGAACGCTATGACGCGCTGGTCATGGCCAACACCCCGCTCGGTCCGACTACGCAAGTCGCCATGCCCGCGCAGGACGACTTGCGTGACGAACTGGCCGGCCTTGGCCTTGCCGATGCCGAGACGATGGCCCACCGCGTCGAAGGCTGGCTCTCCGGCGGGATGCGGGCGCTGCGTTCGGACGCGGCCCGCGCCGCCTTTGCCAGCGTACGCGCCGATCTGTTCGCCGCACTGGCCGCCGCGCCGGAGCCGGAGCGCGCCTTCGCCCGCTTCGAAAAGCTGCTGAACAACCTGCCCTCCGCCATCAACCTGTTCCGCCTGCTGGAAGCCCGTCCCGCGCTGCTGGAACGGCTCGCGCGGATCCTCAGCCTTGCGCCCACTCTGGCCGACGCGCTTGCCCGGCGTGCCGATCTGCTGGACCCGCTGATCGATGCCAGTGCCTTCGACCTGCCCGGATCGGTGGTGGAGCTGGTCGCCGAATTCACCCAGTTCGAGCCGGGTGCCGACTACGAACAGAAGCTGGGCACCGTCCGCCGCAAGGTGGGCGATCGCCGCTTCGCCCTTGGCGTGCAACTGATCGAGGGCGCCAACGATCCGTTGGACATCGGCCACGCCCTCGCCCGGATTGCCGAGGCCGCGCTGGTGGTGCTGACCGATGCCGCACTGGAGGAATTCCGCGCCGTCCACGGCATGGTGCCGGGCAGCGAACTGGTCGTGCTCGGCCTTGGCCGCATGGGCGGCGGCGTGCTCACCCATGCTTCCGACCTCGATCTGATCTACCTGTTCACCGGCGATTTCGCGGGCGAATCGGATGGCCGGCGGCCGCTGGGGGCAACGCTCTATTACAACCGCGTCTCGCAGCGGGTGACCGCCGCACTGTCGGTGCCGACGGCCGAAGGCGCGCTCTACGAAGTCGACACACGCCTGCGTCCCTCGGGCGAACAGGGCCCGCCCGCCGCCAGCCTCGACAGCTTCGCGCGCTATCAGCAGGAGCAGGCTTGGACTTGGGAGCACATGGCGCTCTGCCGCGCCCGTCCGCTCTACGGCTCGGCCGAGGCGCGCGCCGACCTCGGCGAGGTGATTCACGGCGTGCTCGCCGCCCCCCGCGATGGGGACAAGCTTCGCGCGGACGTGTTGGAAATGCGCGCCAAGATGGCCGGGCACAAACCCGCCAAGGGCCCGCTGGACGTGAAGCTGATGCGTGGCGGACTGGTGGACCTCGAATTCCTTGTCCACTTCACCCAGTTGCGCAGCGGGCTCGGCCTCGATCCCGATCTGGGCGCGGCGCTGCAAATGCTGGTAGCGGACGGACTGCTGCCGGCCACGCTGGTAGAATCGCATGACGTCATGACGCGTCTGCTGGTGGCCGGCCGCCTCTTTGCGCCCGATACCCAGGTGCCTGGCAAGCCCTCCTGCATGGCGCTGCAGCGCGCCTGCGGCTATGGCGCATGGCAAGATCTTGAATCCGCCCTCGCCCGGGCCCGCGCGCATGTCGCCGCGAGCTGGAGCGAGACTTTCGGCGAAACACTGGAGATGAACCCATGAGCAGCACCATTTCCGGGCGCCCCGCCGCCGGCGACCCGTTCCCCGATATCGCGCTGGAAACGCCCGAGGGCGGCAGCGTGAAGGCTTCGGATTTTGCGGGCCGGAAGCTGGTCGTGTATTTCTATCCCAAGGACAACACCCCCGGCTGCACCACCGAGAATCTCGATTTCTCGGCCCTGAAGGCTGAGTTCGATGCGGCCGGCGTCGCCCTGCTGGGCGTTAGCAAGGATTCGGCGAAGAAGCACCAGAACTTCATCGCCAAGCATGACCTGAAGGCCCCGCTCGCCAGCGATGCCGAGGAAGGCGGGCTGTCCGAGGTGCTCGGCATCTGGACCGAAAAGCAGAACTATGGCCGCACCTACATGGGCATGGTCCGCACCACCTACCTGATCGGCCCCGACGGCAAGATCGCCCGCGTGTGGGACAAGGTGAAGGTCAAGGACCACGCCGCGCAGGTGCTGGAGGCCGCAAAGGCACTCTGATCATGCAGTCCGTTGCCGCAGCCATCCGCGAGGTGCTGCTCGAATCCGATCCCCGTGCCAAAGTCATGGTCACACGCAAGGTGGCGCGCGACTGGCGACAGGGACGGCTCGCTTATGCCTTCGATGTCGAAATGCCCGAGAAACCGGGCCGCCCGGCAGAGCCCGAACTGCTGCCGCCTAATCGCATGCCCAAGCGCGGCAAGGGCGGTTCGGAGCGCGGCCGATTGGCGCTCTGGCATGCGCTGGCGCACATCGAATTCGTCGCCATCGACCTCGCGCTCGACATGGCGGGGCGATTCGGTGGGCAAATGAACCCGGGATTCGTCAGCGATTTCCTCTCGGTCGCTGCCGACGAAGCGCTGCACTTCGCGTTGCTGGATCGGCACTTGCGCACGCAGGGGAGCCATTACGGCGCCCTCCCTGCGCACAGCGGGCTGTGGGATGCCGCGCATGAGACTCGACATGATGTCGCTGCGCGCCTGGCGGTTGTGCCGATGGTGCTGGAAGCGCGCGGTCTGGACGTGACGCCGGCTACTTTGGAGCGAGTGCGTAGCCTTGGCGACGAGCGGGGCGCGCGCATTCTCGAAAGAATCCTTGACGATGAAATTCGCCATGTCCGTTTCGGCTCAACACATTTCGCCGCATGCGCCGAAGCGATGAACGGTGAACCGGCGGAACTTTGGAAAACCCTGGTTTCCCGCCATTTTCGTGGGGCTGTTAAGCCACCGTTCAACGACTCAGCGCGCCTCGCTGCCGGTTTATCGCGGGATTTCTACCTTGGGGTTGTCTGTTAGGAACTGATCGGCATAACTCCACTTCGCGAGACGGCGGGGGGTTCCGACCATCTCAAAACTTAGGGTTCGCGGCACGCCGAAGGCGTGCCCGTCGATAACGACAACGTCGTGTCCTTGCGGATTGCGGCGGATAACAAGGTATTGCGAGTGGTCGTAACCAAACTCATTGCCAAGTTCCGCACGGTGACGGCTACTGTCGCCATCGCGGGTCTTTCGATGGCAGCTCACCCCGCCCTGGCCAACAGCGCCGCAGCCGCCGCCGACATCTCGGCCCCGCTGCGCGCCGCTCAGGCCGCCAATCAATCCGCCAGCGGCGGTGAGGACGAACAGTTCCGCACCCTCTTCAGCTCCTGGCAGAATTACGAGGAAACCGGCCTCGCCGCGGCCAAGGCCAAGCCGGCGATCCCCGGTACCGCCCGCCTTTCCGGCGTCAACATCCCCTCGCGCACCCCGCTTGAAGGCCTTCGCCTGACCAGCAGCTTCGGTATGCGCGAACACCCGATTCTCGGCGGTCGCCGCGCACACAAGGGCATCGACCTTGCCGCGCCCGTCGGCACCCCGATCTACGCAACCGCTGACGGTGTCGTCGGCAAGGCATCCTGGTTCGGTGGCTACGGCCTGTTCGTCGAACTGGAGCACGGCGGCGATCTCGAAACCCGCTATGGCCACATGTCGCGTCTCAACGTTGCCGAGGGCCAGATGGTCCACAAGGGCGACGTGATCGGCTACGTCGGCACCACCGGCAACTCGACCGGTCCGCACCTCCACTATGAAGTGCGCATCGACGGTGAGGCCGTGAACCCGCTCCCCTACCTGCAGGGCGATCAGGTCGCGGTGGCTGACAAGAACTGACACGAGTTTCAAACCGGTCAGGAACCGCGGCAAAGACGGTCCGGCCATGATGGTTTGGAGAGGAGGGAAGAGGCGGCTTTAGAGCCGCCTTTTCTTTTGCCGGCTCGCTCCATGAGGATTGGGGTTCGACTTGAAGCGGACGGGCGTTAGTTTGCGCCTATGACCTCGCCGTATCATCCTCCGGTCAAACGCTCGGTCGAGATCGCCGGGCACAAGACCTCGATCAGCCTCGAACCGGTGTTCTGGGACATGCTCAAGGCCGCCGCCGTGGACGCGGGCGTGCCGGTCAACGCGCTTGTCGCGCGGATCGATGCGGAACGGCTGGAGGCGGACGTGCCGCCCGGTCTCGCCGGGGCCATCCGGGTCTGGCTGGCGACCACTCGAAAGGCTTGATCGCTATCTTTTTCCCGGCTTGCCAGCCCTGCGCCGCGCGCTAGGCTATCGGCACTTCAGCCCCGGTTCAGCGCGAAAGGTTCCAACAGCGCCTATGTCGTTCGCGCGTATCGCCGCATTGGTCCTGACATTCCTGGCGCTGTTCGGCTGGTCCGCCTCGCCGGCTGTGGCGCAGTCGATCCTGCGCGACGCCGAGACAGAGGCGCTGCTCAAGGACATGGCGCGGCCGCTGATCGTGGCTGCCGGGCTCGATCCCACGCATGTCGACATCGTTCTGGTGAACGACTCCTCGGTCAATGCCTTCGTCGTTGGCGGGCAGGCGGTCTACGTGAACTCCGGCCTCATCAACGAGGCTGATACCGCCGCGCAAGTGCAGGGCGTGATCGCGCACGAGCTTGGCCACGTCACGGGCGGCCACGCCGTTCTGAATCAGGGCGAGAAGTCTGCCACCAGCATTTCGCTGCTCTCGCTGCTGCTCGGCGCGGCGGCGGCGGCGGCCGGCGGCGGCGAGGCGGCGATGGGTGTGATCATGGCGGGCCAGCAGGCGGCCATGGGCAATTTCCTCGCTTATACCCGTGCGCAGGAAGCTACGGCCGACGCGGCGGGCGCGAAGTTTCTCTCGGAGGCCGGGATCAGCGGGCGCGGTTCGCTGGAATTCTTCCAGAAGCTTCAGAACCTTGAATTCCGCTACGGCTATCGCCCGCAGGACGGGGACGAGTTCTACTCCACCCACCCGTTGACCGGCGACCGTATCCAGACCCTTCAGGACACTTACGAAAAGGACCCGGCTTGGTCGAAGCCGGACGATCCCCAGATCCAGGCCCGTTTCGTGCGCATGAAGGCCAAGCTGTTCGGCTATCTGGCCGAGCCGCGCGATGTTTTCCGCGTCTACCCGCAAACCGACAATTCGGTGCCCGCGCACTATGCCCGCGCCTATGCGTGGCACCGTCAGTCGGAGATGGACCGCGCCACCGCCGAGACCGACGCACTACTGATGGTGGATCCCAATGATCCCTATTTCCTGGAACTCAAGGGCCAGATCCTGCTCGAATCGGGCCAGCCGAACGATGCGCTCGTACCCTTGCGCAAGGCGACCGAACTGACCGCCTACCAGCCGTTGATTGCTACACTGTTCGGCCACGCGCTGATCGCGACCGAAGACCCGCAGCATTTCAAGGAAGCCGAGACAGTGCTCAGGAACGCCGCCGCGCGGGACCGGGAGAATCCCTTTACCTGGTACCAGCTCGGAACGATCTACGCGGCCAATGGCGACATACCGCGCGCAAGGCTCGCTAGCGCCGAGCAGCAATCACTGTCCAACCAGATGGATGCCGCGCTGATGAATGCGCAGGCTGCCGAAGCGGGCCTGCCGAGTGGCTCGCCTGACTGGCTGCGGGCACAGGACATCGAAATGGAAGCGCGCGCGGCGCTGGAACGCAACAAGAAGCGCCGCTAGAGCGAAGCTTCGAGACGAATACGGGAACGACGAAAACCATGGGACTTGGCACGAAGATCGCAGCGACGGCCGTGGGCCTCGCTCTTGTAGGCACCGGCGTCTGGTTTGGCGGGCCGGTGCTCGCTGGCCGCGTGATTCACAACTATCTCGTCACCAACCCCGAAGTGCTCAACGAGGCGATGGACGCGCTTCAGGCCAAGCAGGCCAAGGCGCAACTCGCGGGCGTGCGGCAGAGTGTGGAGACGCCCTTCCCCGGCGCCGTGCTCGGCAATCCCAATGGCGCCATCACGCTTGTCGAATTCACCGACTATGCCTGCGGCTATTGCCGCCGCAGCTTGCCCGATGTGGCGCAGCTTATTGCCAAGCACCCGGACTTGCGCATCGTCGTGCGCGAACTGCCGATCATCAGTCCGCACAGCCCCGAAGCCGCGCGCATGGCGCTCGCTGCCGCCGAACAGGGCAAATTCGCGCCGTTCCGCGAAGCCATGTTCGCGTCCGGGCAAGTCGATCCGCAAGCCATCGATGTGGCGGCGAAAGCGGCCGGGCTCGACATGGAACGTGCCCACAAGGTTGCCGCCAGCCCGGTCGTCGAACAGGAACTCCAGCGCAATATGGCCGTCGCTGGAAGGCTTGGCTTCAGCGGCACGCCCAGCTGGGTCGCGGGTGACCGCCTGATCTCGGGCGCGGTCGGCTTCGATCAGCTATCGCAGGCGGTTGCGGACGCACGTGGGGGATAGCGGGAGGGAGCACGGCTCCCTGTCCCTTCCCCTCATGAGCGCTTTTGCCGGGCCGATGTCTTTGTTCCGGAGTAGAAAATCGGCCGCACCTCCACTACCGTTACCCGCTGGACCTCAGATCGG
The DNA here is from genome assembly GCF_056857025.1 of Novosphingobium sp. BL-S-33. Taxonomy (NCBI): domain Bacteria; kingdom Pseudomonadati; phylum Pseudomonadota; class Alphaproteobacteria; order Sphingomonadales; family Sphingomonadaceae; genus Novosphingobium; species Novosphingobium sp. BL-S-33. Next base: position 874,850 of record NZ_CM166474.1, read on the forward strand.
GGCCCCGGGTTTCCGCTTCGCGCGGTTTTCGTCTAGATAGCCATCATGCGCGTTCTGCCGATCCAGCCGATCCCCTTCTTCGCCGACAAGGACAAGGCCTTCTGGCGCCTCCAGTTTGCGGGCTGGGGCGGCGCGATGCTACTGCGCACGATGTCGGCGATCGCCAACGACCAGCCGTTGTCGAACCTTGTGCTGGTGCTGATCGCGACGATCACCGGGTTCTCGATCTCGCTGGTGCTTTCGGTTGTCTACCGCGTGCTGATCACCAAGCGGCCGCTGGTGACCTGGGGCATGACCGCGCTGATCCTGCCGATCGCGGTGGCGCTCCATGCCTTCATCGACGCCTGGGTGATCTCGCTCTACCGGGCCGACAGCGACACCAGCTTCACCCAGCTGTTCATCGGCGTGTTCTACTATGACGCGACGCTGCTGGGCGCATGGTCGGCGCTCTATTACGCGATCAACTTCTACCTTCAGGTGGAAGAGCAGAACGACCAGCTGATCCGGCTGGAGAACCAGGCAACGCAGGCGCAGCTGGCCATGCTGCGCTATCAGCTCAATCCGCACTTTCTGTTCAACACGCTGAACTCGATCTCGACTCTGGTGCTGCTCAAGCAGACCGAGCCGGCCAATGCCATGCTCAGCCGCCTCTCCTCGTTCCTGCGCTACACGCTGATCAACAAGCCCTCGGCACGGGTCACGGTGGCGACCGAGGTGGAGACGCTCAAGCTCTATCTCGACATCGAGCGGATGCGTTTCGAGGAACGGCTGCGCACCACATTCACTATCGATCCGGCGACGGAGACCTGCCTGCTGCCCTCGCTCCTGCTTCAGCCGCTGGTGGAAAATGCCATCAAATATGCGGTCAGCCAGCAGGAGGCCGGGGCCGATATTGCCATCGCCACGCAACTCGTCGGGCCGATGCTTCGCATCACCGTCTCGGACACCGGACCGGGCTTGCAAAGTCCGACTACCGACAACAGGTTGTCGGGCATGACCTACGATGGAGGGGAGCCGGTATCCACCGGTGTCGGCCTTTCGAACATCCGCGACCGCCTCAGCCAGGCCTACGGCGAGCAGCACCGTTTCGAAACGGTGGAGCCCGTTGAAGGCGGCTTTGCCGTGCTGATCGAGCTGCCCGCGGACCATCAGCCCACTCCCGAGGACATGGAAGAACTTCAGCGGCAACCCGTTCCCGTCGGACGATGAAACAAATTTGGCCCCCGCGCGTTTGCCGGGCCGGAGTACGTGACACATGACCATTCGCACTATCCTCGTCGATGACGAGAAACTGGCGATCCAGGGCCTCCAGCTTCGACTGGAAAAATATCCTGACGTCGAAATCATCGATACTTGTTCCAACGGGCGCGAGGCGATCCGGAAGATCAAGACAGAGAAGCCCGATCTGGTCTTCCTCGACATCCAGATGCCCGGGTTCGACGGGTTCTCGGTGGTCAAGGGCGTGATGGAAATCGAACCGCCGCTGTTCGTGTTCGTCACCGCCTATCAGGAGCACGCTGTGCGTGCGTTCGAGGCCAATGCCGTCAATTACCTGATGAAGCCGGTGGACGAGGCCAAGCTGGACGATACGCTGGCCCGCGTGCGCCAGCGCATTTCCGAAAAGCGTTCGGCGGACGAGGCGGAAAAGCTCAAGACGGTGCTTGCCGAAGTCGCGCCCGACGCAGTGGACGCGATGCCGGAAGAGAGCGATCCCAACGCGGATCGCTACGAAAAGCTCATCAACATCAAGGATCGCGGTCAGATCTTCCGGATCGACGTCGATTCGATCGAACATATCGAGGCCGCCGGCGACTATATGTGCATCCGCACCGCCGACAACTCGCTGATCCTGCGCGAGACGATGAAGGATCTTGAGCGCCGGCTCGATCCGCGCGTGTTCCAGCGCGTGCACCGCTCGACCATCGTCAACCTCAATCAGGTTCGCCAGGTCAAGCCGCATACCAACGGCGAATGCTTCCTCGTGCTCGATTCGGGCGCCCAGGTGAAGGTGAGTCGCTCTTACCGCGACGTGATCGCGCGCTTCGTGCACTGATGCGGGTTCCGCTCAGGCCAACAGCCTGGGCCTGAGCGGATCACACTATTCCCGGACAATCAGAGCGCGCTCAGTCCCTCGGCACTACCGAAAACCGCGCGGCGCGTTCCGCCAGCCGGTCGACCGCTGCCGAATGAATCGCGCTCGACGTGCAGAGCACCCCGAAAGCGCGCGGATCGTGCTTGTTGTAATTGAGCGGCTTGCCGAAAGCGTCGGTCACTTCCGCGCCGGCTTCGCGCGCGATCAAACCCGCAGCGGCGATGTCCCATTCGTAGCCCCAGCGCAGGGTGGCGAGAATGTCGGCGTCATTGGCGGCAACCATGGCCATGCGCAGCGCGATCGAGTTGGGCTGGTCCACCAGCACCAGATCGGCATCCTCGGCAGCGAGCTTCTTGGCCGGAACGCGCGCGCCCGGCAGCGCCTCGCGGTGGCTGGCCTGAAGGCGCCGGCCATTGCGCCATGATCCCTTGCCTGCCTCGGCATGCCAGAATTCGCCGCCCTCTTCCCGCTTGCGGGCGGGCGCGAAGAGATAGCCCAGCAGCGGACGGCGGGTATTGACGAGCGCGACCGAAATCGCCCAGCCGGGCCGCCCGGCGATAAAATCGCGCGTCCCGTCGATGGGATCGACCAGCCAGACCAATTCGTGGGCCTTGCGATGGTGCGAGTCGGCAGTTTCCTCGGAGAGCCAGCCGGCCGAAGGCAGCAGCGCGGAAAGTTCGCGGCGGAGGAAAGCGTCGACTTCGAGGTCCAGCGTGCAGACCGGGCTGCCGGGAACTTTTTCCCAATGTTCAAGGGCATGGCCGTCTCCCGGCCATCCGGCCAAGGCAATCCGTCCTGCCTCGCGGACGATAGCTTCGAGTCTGTCGCGGTCGATCATGCGCGGGCCTTGGGGCGTTGTCTGGTCGGAAACGGCGGGCGACCCGCACGCCGGTGCGCGTCTTGTGCACGCCATTGCGCGAGGGAACGGGACTTTTCAAGCGCGCAGGGATGTGCTTATGCGGCCGGGATCAAGTTCGGGGCCTCCCTCCGCGCTTTTGGACCACATCCTTTCCTCGGACACTCCAGCAGAAAGCGATTTCAGCGATGAACATTCACGAATACCAGGCGAAGGAACTGCTTGCGAAGTACGGCGTCGGCATTCCCGCCGGCATCCCCGCCCTCACTGTCGAGGAAGCGGTTGCCGCCGCAAAGCAGCTCCCCGGACCGCTCTATGTCGTGAAGGCCCAGATCCACGCCGGCGGGCGCGGCAAGGGCAAGTTCAAGGAACTCGCTGCCGACGCCAAGGGCGGCGTGCGTCTCGCCAAGTCGGTTGAGGAAGTAGAAGCTTTCGCCAAGGAAATGCTCGGCAACACGCTCGTCACCGTGCAGACCGGTGAAGCTGGCAAGCAGGTGAACCGCCTCTACGTGACCGACGGCGTCGACATTGCCGCCGAATACTACCTTTCGATGGTCGTGGACCGCGCTTCCAGCCGCGTCGCCATGATCGTGTCGACCGAAGGTGGCATGGACATCGAGGATGTTGCCCACAACACCCCCGAGAAGATCACCACCGTAACCATCGACACCGCTGCCGGCTTCCAGCCGCACCACGGCCGTGCCGTTGCTTTCGCTCTGAACCTTTCGGGCGACCTCAACAAGCAGGCGCAGAAGATCTCGAAGCAGCTCTATGAGGCCTTCGTGGCGCTCGACTGCGACATGCTCGAAATCAACCCGCTCGTCGAAACCAAGGACGGCCAGCTGCTCGTCCTCGACACCAAGATGAGCTTCGACTCGAACGCGCTGTACCGTCACCCCGACGTGCAGGCCCTGCGCGACGAGACCGAAGAAGATCCGGCGGAAGTCGAAGCTTCGAAGTACGACCTGGCCTACATCAAGCTCGATGGCGACATCGGCTGCATGGTCAACGGTGCCGGTCTCGCCATGGCGACGATGGACATCATCAAGCTCAACGGCAAGTTCCCGGCCAACTTCCTCGACGTAGGCGGCGGCGCCAACAAGGAGAAGGTGACCGCGGCGTTCAAGATCATCCTCTCGGACCCGGCCGTTAAGGGCATCCTCGTCAACATCTTCGGCGGCATCATGAAGTGCGACGTCATCGCCGAGGGCATCGTTGCCGCGGCGAAGGAAGTGAACCTCTCAGTTCCGCTCGTCGTCCGCCTCGAAGGCACCAACGTCCAGCAGGGCAAGGACATCCTGGCCAATTCGGGCCTGCCGATCGTCCCCGCCAACGACCTGGGCGACGCCGCCAAGAAGATCGTGGCCGAAGTCGAGAACGCGGCCTGATCACGCTGAGGCGATAGCCCCGGATCGAACAAGGAATACGGCGAGGGTCACAAGCCCTCGCCGTTTCCGTTTCTGCCCCGGCGGTTTTCGTCTGGCCGTTTCACTGTTCTGTCCTCATTTCTGCCCGAAGTTTCTGCCGTGGCGATGCGCAATCCCGCAGAATTGCGTTATGGAGCGATCGATCCCGATCGCGCCCCCACTCGGCGCGGGAGCCGCTTGACGTATACGTTAAGTGGCGGCAATGGGGAACTTGAACGAATTTAATCGCGCGGCTAAACCGTCGCCGCAGTCTAAGAGAGAGGACCCGATCGCATGAAGATCCTCGTCCCCGTTAAGCGGGTGATCGATTACAACGTGAAGCCGCGCGTAAAGGCGGACGGCACGGGCGTTGACCTGGCCAACGTCAAGATGAGCATGAATCCGTTCGACGAGATCGCGGTCGAAGAAGCTATCCGCATCAAGGAAGCGGGCAAGGCTGAAGAGATCGTGGCCGTCTCGGTCGGCCCGGCCAAGGCGCAGGATACGCTGCGCACTGCACTCGCCATGGGTGCAGATCGTGCGATCCTCATCGAGACCGATGCAGAGGTTGAGCCGCTGGCCGTCGCCAAGATCCTCAAGGCGATCGTTGCCGAAGAGAATCCGGGCCTCGTGATCCTCGGCAAGCAGGCGATCGACGACGATTCGAACCAGACCGGCCAGATGCTCGCAGCCCTCACCGGCCGCCCGCAGGGCACGTTTGCCAGCAAGGTCGAGATCGACGGTGATCACGTTGCCGTGACCCGTGAAGTCGATGGCGGTCTGGAGACCGTGAAGCTTTCGCTGCCCGCGATCGTCACCACCGACCTGCGCCTCAACGAGCCGCGCTACGCTTCGCTGCCCAACATCATGAAGGCGAAGAAGAAGCAGCTCGATGTGAAGACCGCCGCCGATTACGGCGTCGACATCGCTCCGCGCCTCAAGACCCTCAAGGTCTCAGAGCCGCCCGTGCGTGTCGCAGGCGTCAAGGTTGCCGACGTCGATGCGCTGGTAGCCAAGCTCAAGGAACTGGGAGTCGCCTAATGAAGACGCTCGTTTGGGTCGAACACGACAACGCGTCGGTCAAGGACGCAACGCTCCACACCGTCACCGCCGCCGCCAAGCTGGGTGAAGTTCACCTGCTGGTCGCAGGTGCTGGCTGCCGTGCCGCTGCCGAGGCGGCCGCGAAGATCGCCGGCGTCGCCAAGGTCCACGTGGCCGACAACGCCGCCTACGAACACGCGCTGGCCGAAAACGTCGCGCCGCTGATCGTGGAACTGATGGGCCACCATGACGCATTCCTGGCGCCCGCCACCACTACCGGCAAGAACGTCGCCCCGCGCGTTGCCGCTCTGCTCGACGTGATGCAGCTGTCGGACATCCTCTCGGTCGAGGGCGAGAAGACCTTCACCCGTCCGATCTACGCCGGCAACGCCATCGCCACCGTCGAATCGAGTGATGCCAAGCTGGTGATCACCGTACGCGGCACCGCCTTTGAAAAGGCTGCTGCCGAGGGCGGTTCGGCCGTGATCGAAGACGTCGCAGGTGCCGGTGACGCGGGCCTTTCGAGCTTCGTTGGTGCCGAACTCGCGAAGTCGGAACGTCCGGAACTGACCAGCGCCAAGGTGATCGTCTCGGGCGGCCGCGCGCTGAAGGATTCGGAGACCTTCGAACAGTACATCATGCCGCTCGCCGACAAGCTCGGCGCTGCCGTCGGCGCTTCGCGCGCTGCGGTGGACGCGGGCTATGTGCCGAACGACTATCAAGTCGGCCAGACCGGCAAGATCGTGGCTCCCGAAGTCTACATCGCCGTCGGCATCTCGGGCGCGATCCAACACCTTGCGGGTATGAAGGACTCCAAGACCATCATCGCCATCAACAAGGACGAGGACGCCCCGATCTTCCAGGTCGCCGACGTCGGTCTGGTGGCGGATCTGTTCAGCGCTGTGCCAGAGCTTACCGGCAAGCTCTGAACGGCGTTAAAGCCTTGAAACAGCGAAACCCCGGTCGGAAACGGCCGGGGTTTTCCTTTATAATCATATCGATGGGACTTGCTCCGGCACTTGTTTGATGCGCGGTTTCAGGTCACTCATCCAAGCGACTGGGGACCGGGGGGCCAAGGCATGGCAATGCGCAAAAAAATGCGGATAGTGGTGGAAATTGCGACTGCAATGGCAATTAATGCATCGCCAGCGAGTGCCGCTGAACCACAGATTTTCACACCTACAAGCGGGTGGGCGATTGATTACGCCGCGAAAAGCTGTGTCCTTGCGCGAACTTTCAGGAGGGGCACCGAGATCATCGGCTTCCGCTTCGAAGTGGTCTCTCCTGACGCTTTGGGGACGCTGACGTTGATAGGAAATCCATTTGCCAGCATTTCCTACGGCAGCGACTTCCAATTTCGGGTTGGGAGCGCCCAGCCAAGTCCCGCCCAAAACGGATGGATGCTCATCCACGTCCCCTCTGGCGGCGGCAAAGCGATCCCGGGCGTATTGATCCGCTACGCCAAGCTAGGCGACCAGGATCGCCTCTCCGATGGCGCGAGCACGCAAACATCCACATCAATGACGTTCCAATGGGACCAGCAAACGCTGGAAGCAGAAGTCGGCCGGATGGACACGGTTTTAGAAGCCCTGACCAAATGCACCGACGATCTGGTCCGGAAATGGGGCTATGATCCTGCCGTACAACACGCGCTGAGCCAGAAACCCAGAATTAACGGGAATCCAGGGAATTGGATCCGCTACCCGGAGACGGCAAGAAACGTCAGCAATCAGACCAAGCTGAAAGTGCGCGTGGATATCGACGAAACGGGTGAACCGATCAAGTGCGAGCCTCTCGATGCCGATGAAGTTCCCGATCTTGCGACTAGTACCTGCACGCAATTGTTGAAGTACGCGCATTTTCACCCCGCCCTTGATAAGGACGGCAGTCCGGTTCGCTCTTATTTCGTCGTATCAAGCGTGCTGCCGTGGCCGAGTCATTGACGATAAAACAAGAGGGGGTTCCCTTAGGTCGTCGTATTTGAGCTTATCCGCTCGAACAGATTGACGGCGGCGCCGCGCCCATCTTCAGGCTCGTGCCGGCCGTAGCGCATGAAGCCCAGTCTTGCCGCAACGCGTTCCGACGCGATGTTGCCTTCCTCGATCATGCAGGCAATGCGTTTCGGGCCATGGGTCTCATCGAACCACGCGATCACCGTGTGCATCACTTCCTGCGCCAGGCCCTCCCCCCAGCAGTCCTTGCGCACGATCCAGCCGGCCTCGGGCGTATCGTCCATGCCCTTGCCGAAGCCGCGCCAGCTATGGAACACGCCGCAGTTGGCCAGCAGATCTGCCTCGCCCGGGCGGCGCACGTAGAGACTGCCGTAACCATAGAGTGCCCAGCTTCCGGCATTCCGGCCGAGGCGGTTGAACTGCTCCATCGGATCGGGGCTGGCGGGGCCGAGGAATCGGCGCATGTCCTCGTCCGCGATCAGGCGGCAGAGGCCGTCCAGATCGCCGGCCGCAGGCTTCCACAGCTCGAAGCGTTTGGTCTTGAGGAACGGACGATTTTCTTCCCCGGCACTCACAGCAGTTGGTCCACCACGTGGATGCAGAGACCGAACAGGCCGCCGACCAGCGTACCGTTGATGCGAATGAACTGGAGATCGCGCCCCACCGCGCCTTCGATGCGATCGGTGACAGTTCGGGCATCCCAGCGTTTCACGGTTTCCGATACCAGCCGCACGATCTCACTCCCATAGCGGGACGCGACCCCGACCAGCGTACGGCGCGCGAACCGGTTGACCATGTATTGCAACTTGCGATCGTCGCCAAGTGCCTGACCAAGCTGGGAAAGACTCTCCCCCAGCGCGCCCGAGAGTGCCTTGTCGGGGTTGCGAATGGCCTTCAGCAGACCGGCGCGGGCGCGTTCCCACATGCCGTCGATCCACGCGGCCATGGCCGGATTCTCCAGCAAGTCGGTCTTGATCCGCTCGACCCGTGCCTGCATTTCGGGATTGTGCCGCAGGTCCTGCGCGAGCTTGGCCAGAGCCTCGTCGACTTTGGCGCGTAGTGGATGGTCGGGCTGGACGATCACTTCGGCGAGCAGGCGGTAGGCGCCGTCCAGCACGCCGTTGGCCAGCCGCTCATCAAGGCCGGTCCAGCGCATGATGGAGTTGGCGCGCTGGTGAATCATCTCGCGGATCATCGGCTCGTTGGCTTCGATGGCCTCGCCGATCTTGCGCAGCAGGCTTTCCATCACCGGCAGATGGCGCCCTTCGGCAATCGCGCTTTCCAGCATCTGGCCGAGCAGTGGAGCGGCGTCGATCTTCTCGATCTGGCGGCGGAGGCCGGCCTTGACCATGCCGCCCATCTCTTCGGGATCGAGCGATTCCAGCACATCGCCGATCAGTTGCGCGGCGCCGGCGCGGATGCGGGACTGCTCGTCGCGGCGGGGATCGCTGAGGAAGGAGCCGAGGCTGGCGGCAATGTTGAAGCCGTTGAGGCGGCGCGCGACGACTTGCGGCGTGAGGAAGTTGTCGCGCAGGAAATTCGCCATCGTATCGGCAATGCGGTCCTTGTTCACCGGAATGATCGCGGTGTGAGGGATTGGCAGGCCGAGCGGATGTCGGAACAGCGCGGTCACCGCGAACCAGTCGGCCAGGCCGCCGACCATTGCCGCTTCGGTGAAGGATATCGCATAGCTGAGCGGGACGCCCCAATCGGGATGGAGCGCGGAGAGACGCTTCAACACGATGAAGGCTGCCGCCATGAACAGCAGCAGCCCCGTCGCGAACATCCGCATACGCCTTGCCCTGTCGGGCCTTAGCAGGTCTTCCCTTGCCACTTTGATGCTACGCATGGGCAGCGGCAAGGTTCCTCCTAAGAGATTGGCACGGCATCATTCTGCGGCGACCGGCTGGGGCAGCGGCTCGGGCCCGGCCTGATGCCCATGGCCAGGCGCATGGCCGCCGTGTTCATGGAGATGATGCGATTCAATCGTCAGCAACTTGCGCCGCAGCCACGGACCGAGGCGCTTTTCGAAGCCGTCGGCAAGGCTGAAGGCGGCCGGTACGATCACCAGCGTCAGCATCGTCGAAAGCAGCAGGCCGCCGATCACGGTGATACCCATGGGCGCGCGCCAGGCCGCGTCGCCCGAGAGCGAGAGTGCGGTCGGCACCATGCCTGCCGTCATCGCGACCGTGGTCATGACGATCGGCTGGGCGCGCTTGTGCCCGGCGTCCATGATCGCGGTGAGCTTGTCGACGCCCTTCTCCATCTCCTCGATCGCGAAGTCGATCAGCAGGATCGAGTTCTTGGCAACGATGCCGAGCAGCATCAGGATGCCGATGTAGACGGGCATCGAGACCGGCTGTCCCACCACCACCAGCGCCAACAGGCCGCCGAGCGGCGCGAGGAGCAGCGAGGCCATGTTGACCAGCGGTGAAACGAAGCGGCGATAGAGCAGCACCAGCACCGCGAAGACCAGGAAGATACCGCTGATCACTGCAACGACGAAGCTCTGCACCATCTCCGCTTGCCACTTGTCATCGCCTACCGGTGCGTTCGAAACGCCCGTCGGCAGGTTCTTCATGATCGGCAGCTTCTGGATCTGCTCCATGATCGGGCCCTTGACCTGACCCGCGCCAAGGTCGGCGCCGACGAAGATGCGGCGCGACTGGTTGTAGCGCTGGATCTGCGTGGGGCCGGCGCCGAAGCGGATTTCGGCCACGCGTTTCAGCGGAACCGAGCCGCCGCTGGCGGTAGTGACCGGCAGGTTCTCGATCGTCGAGAAGTCCCGGCGCGAAGTGCGGGCAAGGATCACGCGGATCGGCACCTGACGGTCGCTCAGCGAGAACTTGGCGGCGTTCTGGTCGATCTCGCCCAGCGTGGCGATGCGGATCGTCTGGCTGAGCGCGGCGGTGGTGACGCCGAGCTGCGCGGCCAGATCGACGCGTGGCACGATCACCAGTTCCGGACGCTGCATGTCTGCCGCAATACGCGGTGCGACGACGCCGGGAATCTTGCGCATCTGGTCAGCCAGCGTTTGCGCGGTCTTCCTGAGCACTTCCGAATCGCTGCCCGAGAGCATGACCGAGATGTCGCGGCCGCTGCCGGTGCCGCCAGACTGGGTGGCGAACGTCACGCGGGCATCGGGTATGTCCTGAAGCTGCGGAGCGAGCCGCCGTTCGAACGCGATACTGGTGGTGTCGCGTTCCTTGGCGGGTTTGAGCGCCAGATAGAGCGAGGCCTTGCCCTCACGCGTGGCTTCCAGCACGCGTTCGACTTCGGGCTGCTTTTCGATCAACGCCGTCACCTGATCCGCCACGGCACCGGTCTGTTCGATGGTGGTGCCGGGCACCATTTCGATGTTGACCTGGCTTGTGTCGTTGTTGGTGTTCGGCTGGAACTGGGAGGGCAGGCCCGCCAGCAGAGCAAACGTCACGACCAGCGCGTACATCCCCGCGCAGAACGCGAAGAAACGGTGATCGTGCATGCGTGCGATGATGCGGTCGGTGAAGTAGCGATACCAGGTGCCGAAATTGCCGACGGTCCGCGCCAGGATGCGCAGGATCCAGCCGAGGACGAAGATGCCGACAGGAACGCCGAGCGGCGCCACGGCTGCGGCCAGCACGAGCGCGGCCTTATCGAGCCCGATCTTCTCGAACCCCATTTTGGCGCCCATGAAGATCAGTACAGCCAAGCCAATTCCCGCCGCTGCCAGCACCAGCAGCGCGACGGAGACCAAGGGATAGTACCACCAGCGGCTCTCGGCTTTGACAAGCAAGGCCTTCAGACGGTGCGCCTCCGTGCTGTCGAGCGTCCAGGCGAGCACCTTCATGTAAAGGTCCATCGCCTTGCCGCCGCCGTGTTCCGCGTGGCCGTGGGCCTTGAGGAAGTAGGCCGCGACCATCGGCGTGATGAGACGCGCCACGGCAAGGCTCATCAGCACTGCGGCGACGACGGTCAGGCCGAATGCCTTGAAGAACTGGCCCGAAATGCCCGGCATCATGCCGACGGGCAGGAACACCGCGACGATCGAGAATGTGGTGGCGACGACTGCGAGGCCGATTTCGTCCGCCGCGTCGATCGAGGCCTGATAGGCCGATTTGCCCATGCGCATATGGCGCACGATATTCTCGATCTCGACGATGGCGTCATCGACCAGCACGCCCGCCACAAGGCTCAGCGCCAGCAGCGAGAGGAAGTTCAGCGTGAAGCCGAGCATTTCCATGAACCAGAAGGTCGGGATCGCCGAAAGCGGGATCGCGATCGCGGAGATCAGCGTCGCGCGCCAGTCGCGCAGGAACAGATAGACGATGACGATGGCCAGCACGGCGCCTTCCACCAGCGCTTCCATCGAACTGGTGTACTGTCCCTTGGTGTAGTCAACGTCGGAGAACAGGCGGGTGATGTGGACGTTGGGGTTTTCCTTGCGGATCTTGTCCAGCACCGTCATCGCCGAATCGTAGACCGCGACGTCCGAAGCGCCGAGCGCGCGCTGGAAACCGAAAGTCACGACCTCGCGGCCATGGAGCTTGGCGATGCGGGTGCGTTCCGAATAGCCGTCATAGACATGGGCGATGTCGGACAGCTTGACCTGCCGTCCGCCGCCCAGATTGATGCGCGTCTGCGAGAGGTCGTAGGCCGTCTCGGCATTGCCGAGCACGCGCACAGACTGGCGCGAGCCGGCGATTTCGGCCTGACCGCCCGCCGCGTCGGTATTGACCTGGCGCAGCACGTTGTTGACCGCACTGGCGCTCACGCCCATCGCGATCATCCGTTCGGGATCGACGACCACGCGGATTTCGCGGTCGACACCGCCGTTGCGCTCGACCGAGGCCATGCCGTCGATTGCGAGGAGCTGCTTGGAAATGGTGTCGTCGACGAACCAGCTCAGCTGCTCGATCGTCATGTCATCGGCGCTGACCGCGAAGTAGCCGAGCGAATCACCGCCCGCTTCAACCTTGATGACTTGTGGTTCGAGAATACCTTCGGGCAGATCGCTGCGGATCTGGTCGACCGCGTTCTTTACCTGATTAGTGGCAACATCCGGATTGGTGCCGATCGAGAACAGCACGAACGTGGAGGAATTGCCTTCCGATGCGGTCGACTGGATCTCCTCGACGCCGGGCACCGAACGTGCGGCCGCCTCGATCTTCTGGGTAATTTGCGTCTCGATTTCCGTTGGCGCCGCGCCCGGCTGCGAGACCGAGACGTGGACCCCCGGAAATTCGATGTCCGGCATGTTGTTGACGTCCATGCGCATGAACGCGACGACGCCGGCGACCATCACGCCGATGAAGAAGACGATCGGTATGATCGGATTGCGGATCGACCATGCCGAGATGTTGCGAAGGCTCATCGCGGGCGTCCGATCAATCGGGTTTGGCGACAGTGACAAGCCGCGGCTTGACGGTGTCGCCATCGTTGAGGAACCCGCCGGCGCGCAGCACGATCTTCTCGTTGCCTTGCAGGCCCGACTTCACGACGATGCCCTGCGCGGTGACGAGACCGGTCTGCACCGCGCGGCGGTGAACTTTGTTCTTGCTGTCGACGACGTAGACGAACGGGCCCTTGTCATCGTTCTGGATCGCGGATTCGGGCAGGACCGGTGCATCGACCGTACCGCTGCCGATCGTGGTGCTGGCAAAGCCGCCCGGACGCAGTACCGGATTGTAGGCGAGCAGGATGCGCGCGACGCCCTGACGATTGGTCGGGTCGATTACCGGCGAAACCTGCCAGACATGGCCGATGAACGTCTGGTTCGAGCCGACAGGAGTCACGCGGGCTTCGGAACCGACGCCGATGCGGGCAAGATCGTCCTCGCTGAGCTGGGCGAGCAGTTCCATCTCGCCATCCTTGGCCAGCCGGAACAGCACGGCGCTGCCGCCGCCGACGACCTGCCCCTGTTCGACATTGCGTTCGAGGACGAGGCCCGCCGCCGGGGCAAGAATGTTCAGTCGGGCAGCCTGTGCCTGAAGCTGGCCGAGCTGCGCGCGCGCCACTTTGACCTGCGCCATGGCGGCATCGCGCGTTGCGGTCAGCCGGTCGATATCGGCAGCGGAGATGAAGCCCCGGTCGACCAGCTTGAGCGCGCGGTCCAGATTGGCCTGCGCCAGCCGGGCGTCGGCCTGCGAAACCGAAATTTGCGCGGACTGGCTGGCCTGTTGCTGGTTCTGCACCGAACGGTCGACCACGGCGAGAACCTGGCCCTGCGACACCCATGCGCCCGGTTCGACCAGAACGGAGCGGACCTGCCCGCCCTCACCCACTGAACCGACGGGCATGTCGCGGCGCGCCGCCAGCGTGCCGGTGGCGGAAATCGTGCCCTGCACCGAAGTACGGCCCGGCACCACGACCGTTACCGCCGGGGTCTGGACATCGGAGTCCTTCGACTTGTCGCCCTGGCCGCTGCTGTGGACGAAAAACCAGATGCCCACCACGGCCACGGCGGCAGCGACGATCATCCAAATCCACTTGTGCGACCGGCGCTCCTGATCAACGTCACCCTCCAGCGGGCTGCCGGAAATGGCCACGTGCTCGTTCCCCTTGGCGTCAATTCTGCTGTCGTAGTTCATGATCACCGCAAATCCTGCGATAGGCCCCCTCACCACGATCCGGACCCACCCAGCGGTGTGGCCCGGACCATGCCGCCGAATGCAACGCGGACACACGGCCACACGCCACCGTTTCGGCGGAAAAAAACATACGAAACGCCATATACCTGCGGCAGATCGGTGGCAATCGACTGTCGGCCTGTAGCTAACCGTGATCGACCAGCGTCGAGGATGGCTTTTTCGCCAAGCCATTGCACCCGGAATTACTGAATTCCCCGAAGAAAAACGCAAAACGGCGGCGAACCGAGGTCCACCGCCGCTTGTCCGGCCCTTGCGGGCCTTTGTGATAGGTGCGATCAGTACTTTTGCTGACGCTCGTAAAGATCGCGATAATGTTGAATGCGGGTAACGCGCAGGCCCTGCATGCCCGAGCGGTCAACCGCCCGCTGCCACGATGCGAATTCCTCAAGCGTGAGCTTGTAGCGTTCACACACCTCGTCGATCGTCAGCAGCCCGCCATTGACGGCGGCCACGACCTCGGCCTTGCGGCGCACGACCCAGCGCGTGGTGCTCGGCGGCGGCAGACTGTCGAGCGTCAACGGTTCCCCGAGCGGCCCGATCACTTGCGCGGGACGAATCTTCTGGTTCTCGATCATCATCACCCTCGTGCGCCGGTGTTGCGTCCGCCGGCGACGGAAGCGAAATTGACTGTCGTTGACTTGCGAATGGCTAAATCATTTGGGTTAACGGTTCGTGCTCCCCCATCATACGCGTGAATCACATTGGCGACAGGGCCGGCAAAACTGCCGCGGCGGTGCTGCCGCACAGGTGTCGGTTCCTCTGCCAGTGCCATGCGAAAATCATGGGCAGCGAAGAGTCGGGAACGCAAGGCAAACCAGTCGATCGGTGCGATCTCCGGGATGAACTCCTCGCCGTCGCGACCTGACGCATGCCCCGCTTTGCCGGTTTCATGTTCAAAAGCGATGTTCATATGGCGTCTTTACGACAGGGTTGGTCAAAGGACGGTAAAGGCCGCGTTTACCCATCCTTCACCTTGATTAACCGTCCGCCGATACCGCCAGAGCCCCTCGCCCGTTCGCCGATGATGCAAGAAAGGTAGGATTCGCGCGCGTCTCGCTGTATGGGGCGGGCCATGACCGCCCTCTCCGATCTTTCCGGACTGGTGGCCGGCCTCGATCCTGCCGACCTGTTCCAGCTCCCTGCGCCGCTTTCGGCGCGCAAAATTGTCGTTGCCATGTCAGGCGGCGTCGACAGCTCCGTCGTTGCCGCGCTCGCCGCCGCCACCGGTGCCGAGACCATCGGCGTGACGCTCCAGCTCTATGACTATGGCGCCGCCACCGGCCGCAAGGGCGCCTGCTGCGCCGGCGACGACATCCGCGATGCCCGCGCTGTCGCTGATCGGTTGGGCATCGCCCACTACGTGTTCGATCACGAGAGCCAGTTCCGCGAGGAAGTCGTCGAGCGCTTCGCGGACGACTACATGGCCGGCCGCACCCCGATTCCCTGCATCCGTTGTAACATGGGGCCCAAGTTCACCGACTTGCTGACCATGGCGCGCGATCTTGGCGCGGACTGCCTTGCCACTGGCCACTACGTGCGCCGCGTGGTCGGAGCGGCCGGTCCCGAACTGCACCGCGCCGCCGATCCCGCGCGCGACCAGAGCTATTTCCTTTACGGCACCACTGAAGCCCAGCTCGACTTCCTGCGCTTTCCGCTAGGCGGACTGCCCAAGAGCGAGACGCGCCGCCTTGCCGAAGCCGCCGGCCTGCGCAATGCGGCCAAGCCAGACAGCCAGGACATCTGCTTCGTGCCCGATGGCGACTATGCGAAGATCGTCACCAAAGTGCGGCCTGAAGGCAATGCGACGGGCCCGATCGTCCATGCCCTCACCGGTGAGGAACTCGGTACTCATCGCGGCATCATCCATTATACCGTCGGCCAGCGCCGGGGGATCGAGATCGGCGGCCAGCCCGAACCGCTCTACGTGACCCGAATCGAGGCAGAAGGTCGCCGAGTGATGGTCGGCCCGCGCCGCTTGCTGGGCGTGGGGGCTGCGCGCATTACCGAGACGAACCGAATCGGCCCGCTTCCCGCTGGCCCGCTCACGGCGAAAGTGCGTTCGCTGGCCAAGCCGGTGCCGATCACGCTCGACGGTCCGTTCGGTGACGGCGCGGAAACCACGATTCGCTTCGCCGAGCCCGAATATGGCGTGGCGCCGGGGCAGGCGGCCGTGATCTACTCGGGAGACCGCGTGGTCGGTGGCGGATGGATCGACGGGACGACGCCCGCGATCGAGGACTGAAGATTCTCCCCCGCCGGGGGAGAATCTTTAAATTCCCAGCTTTGCGCGCACGTCACGCGCGTCCTTCCAGCCTTCAAGGCGCTTGGTCAGGTCGGTGTCGTTTTCGGGCAGCGAGATTTCCAGGTTTATCAGCAGGTCGCCGCGCGTGCCGTCCTTGCGACTCATGCCGCGTCCCTTGAGGCGCATGACCTTGCCCGAGCTGGCGCCTGCGGGCACCGAGAGCATGACCGCGCCGGAAGGTGTCGGCGTCTTGACCTTTGCACCGCTCAGCGCCTCGTCCAGCGTGATCGGCAGGTCGAGCCGGAGATCGTCGCCGTCGGCCCGGAAGAAGGCATGCGGCTGGATCTGGATCGTGATGATCGCATCGCCCGCGCCGCCGGGGCCTGGCTCGCCCTTGCCATTGAGGCGCATCTGGGTGCCGTCCTCAACCCCCGCCGGGAGCTTGAGGTCGATCGTCTTGCCATCGGACAGCGTGATGCGCTGGGGCTTCAGCTCGGCGGCGTCGAGCAGCGGTACCGAGAGGCGGTAGGAGACGTTGGCCCCGCGCGCCGCCGCGCGGGCACGTCCGCCGGGGCCACCTGCCCCGCCGCCCATGCCGCCGAAACCGCCGCGCTGGTTGCCGGTGCCGCCGAAGATCCCGCCGAACAGGTCTTCGAGGTCAATCCCGTCATTGCCGCCGAACCCGCCCGAAAAACCGCGCTGGCCGGCACCGCCGAAGCCCGATCCGAAGCCGCCATGGCCCCCGCCGCCCCCGCCAAATCCGCCGAACCCCATCGGATTGCCATCGGCATCGATTTCGCCGCGATCGAATTTGGCGCGCTTGTCCTTGTCGGAAAGCAGGTCATAGGCCGAGGTTACTTCCGAGAACCGGTCGGCGGCCTTGGGATTGTCCTTGTTGGTATCGGGATGGAGTTCCTTCGCCAGCTTGCGATAGGCGGATTTGATCTCCTTCTCGCTGGCCGTGCGCGATACGCCAAGGGTGGAATAAGGGTCTGCTGCCATAGTCCCCTAGCTAGGATCGCGCGCGCCGCTCGGCAAGCGATGCTTTCCTAGTTCCCCCCGCATCGGTATGGCGCAGCCATGTCCTTCCCCCCGAACGGGATTTGCCGATTTGTCGCGGCGATCCGGATGCGGTGCAGTCGGGGAATGTGGCGAACCGGGCGATTTCTGTCCCGGTACCGTGTAAACTGTGCCCTTGGGCACCCAATTCGCAGGAACCCGACATGGAAGCTGAACAAGCGCGCGAAGTCATTCCCCACGGCGATCCCATCGCGCTGTTCCAGGCCTGGTACGACGAGGCCCGCGAAAGCGAACCCAACGATTCGAATGCCATGGCGCTTGCCACCGCGACGCCTGACGGCGTGCCTTCCGCGCGGATGGTGCTGCTGAAGGACCACGGTCCGGACGGCTTCGTGTTTTACACCAACGGACACAGCCGCAAGGGGTACGAAATCGCGGAAAATCCACATGTCGCGCTGTTGTTCCACTGGAAGAGCCTGCGCCGCCAGATCCGCATCGAGGGCGTGCTCTCGCCCGTCACCGACGCCGAGGCCGATGCCTATTTCCACTCCCGCGCCCGCGATTCGCAGATCGGTGCGGTTGCCTCGGACCAGTCCGCGCCGCTCGACAGCCGCGAGACTTTCCTGGACCGCTATGAAGACGTGAAGGCCCGTTTCGAAGGCGGCGAGATCGAACGTCCCGCGCATTGGACCGGTTACCGCGTGGTTCCGGCCGCCATGGAATTCTGGCAGGATCGGCCCTATCGCCTTCACGAACGCCGCCGCTTCGTGCGCGACGAATCGGCCGGGGGCAGCTGGACCAGCTCGCTGCTCTATCCCTGACGGCCCGACCATGAGCGAAAACGCCTTCCTCACTCGCAGTGCCGCTTTGGCGAGCATTGGCGCGGCCTTGATTCTGCTGGGCCTCAAGGGCTGGGCCGCCTGGACCACCGGATCGATGGCGATGCTTGGCAGTCTGGCCGACACCGCGCTCGACCTCGTGGCAAGTCTTGCAACACTGCTGGGCGTCTGGATTGCCGCGCAGCCGGCGGATGACAAACACCGCTTCGGCCATGGCAAAGCCGAAGCGATCGCGGCGCTGTTCCAGATCGTGCTGATCTCGATTTCCGCGATCGGTATCGCCAGCCGCGCGGCCGAACGGCTGTTCACCGGCGGCAAAGTGGAAGGCGCGGCAACCGGGATCGTGGTCTCGGCCGTCGCCGTTGTCATCACGCTCATTCTGGTGGGCTGGCAGCGCCATGTGATCCGCCGCACCGGCAGCATCGCCATCCATACCGACAGCGTCCACTACCAGTCCGACCTGATGCTCAACATCGCCGTGATCGCCGCGCTGGTGCTGGAATATAATTTCGGGTTCGCGGGCGCCGATGCACTGTTTGGGCTGGCCATCGCTGGCTGGCTGGGCTGGGGCGCATGGGGCGCCTCACAGGCGGTGCTGGACCAGCTCATGGACCACGAGTGGCCTGCCGAAAAGAAGCAGCGTTTCCTCGAAGTCCTCGCCCAGAATCCTGACATTACCGGGGTTCACGACCTGCGCACGCGCACGTCCGGCAACAAGGATTTCGTGCAGTTCCACGTCTGGGTCGATGCCCGGATGACCGTGCGGGAGGCGCACAAGGTCATGGATGCGATCGAGGATCGGCTCCATGCCGTGTTCCCCGATCTGGAGATCATCATCCACCCCGATCCCGAGGGGTTGGTCGATGAAGTGGGCGCTGCTGGAAAGGACGTCCTTCCGCCGATCCGAGTAACGATGGACTGAAATCGGGCGCGAGATCGTCCAACCCTGCTTTCACCCTCCCCAAACCGACGCCCTATCGCCCGCAATGACAAAGGCGGGAATCAGACCCCGCCGGGAAACAGCGCGAGCAGCTTGCCGATCCGATCGTGCAACTCGCCTTCCTGCGCGTGGCTGCTCTCGCCAAGTCGGACCACGGTGAGCAGCTGGTCGGGCGATCCGATCACATACTGGCCATATTCGCCGAGGCAGGCGAACGTATTCATTGGCGCCATGCCGGGGAACAGGATTGCCTGATCGCTGGCCTTGGGGCGATTGAGCCAGACTCCCGCGCCATA
This sequence comes from Novosphingobium sp. BL-S-33, assembly GCF_056857025.1. Lineage (NCBI taxonomy): Bacteria > Pseudomonadati > Pseudomonadota > Alphaproteobacteria > Sphingomonadales > Sphingomonadaceae > Novosphingobium > Novosphingobium sp. BL-S-33. The sequence continues at coordinate 894,163 of NZ_CM166474.1, forward strand.
AGCGGCATTGCGCGGCGAGGGCGCGAGCATGAACTGTACCCAGCGGCGCGGCAGCACCTGCGCGCCGCGCACGGCGCCGGTGTGGCGCAGGAACTCACCCAATTGCGCCCAGTCGCGCGCCGAGGCGTGGACCATGGCCGAGCCGATCATCGTTCCCCGCGCATCATAGCCGACCATCGTCGAGCCCATGCCAAGCGGCAGCAGCACGCGGTTCTTGAGGTACTCGCTCACGGCCACGCGGCGCCGGTCGGGAGTCGCGTCGGGCGAGAGCACGCGTGCGGCCAGATCGGCGAGAATCACCGGCGTCGCCGCGCTGTTTTCGAAAACCGCGCCCGCCGGAGCTTCCAGCGGCTGCGCTTCGGCATAGGCGGCCATGTCGTCGCGCCCGTCGAGGAAGAGCATGCGCATGCGGTCGGACTGGGCGGTAACACCGCCTGCGGGCATAGCACTGGATTCGGTGTGCCGCAGGCCGGAGCGCATCTGGAGAAGCTGGCGCAAGGTGATCTCGCCGCGCGGATCGCCGGGGCGTTGCCATTCGGGCACCGGGGCCGATTCGTCGAGCCGCAGGCGACCGTCGCTGACGAGCTGGCCGATCATCAGCGTCGTGACGCACTGGCCCATGGCCCAGCCCGGCAGGCGCGTTTCGGGTTTGATTCCAGCGCCGTAACGCTCGGCAACGACCGAACCGCGCTTCATGATGACCAGCGCTTCGGTGCGGCCTACCTCGGATTCTTCGAACAGCCCGTCGATAGCGCGGCCCAGTGCGCCGTGCGCGGCGCCGCCATTGTCCTTGATCGCGGCTTCGGCTTCGGCACTTGGCGGTGGAGGACCGTCCGGCGTGGACTTTCCGCAGGACCAGAGGGCTGGCACGGCGAGGAGGGCGAGGATATGGGGAAGGCGGCGCACCGGCATGACGCGGGTGTGATGTGCGAGGCGCGGGCGGATGGCAACAGCCAGAACTTACAGGACCGGGGACAGCAGGTGGCTGACAAGGCAACCATCTCGCTGGCTGCGGAACGTCCTGCTTCTGGCAGCACTTGCGCTGGTGGCGGCGCTGGCTTTCGCGTGGCCGGGACTGCGCCAGCAGGCACTCGTCAGCACCTCCTATGCGGCAAGAACCGGCTGCGTGTGCCGCTTTGTATCGGGGCGAGACCTTGGAGTCTGCAAGGCCGATCTCGCCGTTGCCGGGCTCGGAAGGACCGGCGGCCTGCTGATGCTTTCGGAGGACGCGCAGAGCCTCAGCGTCAAGGCCAGCGTGCCCCTGCTCGCCAGCCAGACCGCGACCTTCGCACCCGATCGCGGCTGCCAGCTCGAACCGTGGCCGCGCTGACACGCGCACGGACTTCCAAGAGCCGCGCATTTGCTCTAGTGCGCGTGCGCATATGACCGAACAGCGCGATTACAGAAGCACCGTCTTCCTGCCGAAGACCGATTTCCCCATGAAGGCCGGGCTCCCCCAGAAGGAGCCGGGAATTCTTGCGCGCTGGCAGGATGAGGACATTTACCGCAAGACCCGCGACGCGCGCGCGGGCCGCGAGAAGTTCGTGCTGCATGACGGCCCGCCCTACGCGAATGGCGACATGCACATCGGCCATGCGCTGAACCACATCCTCAAGGACATGGTCGTCCGCACCCAGACGCTGCTGGGCAAGGACGCGCCTTACGTTCCCGGCTGGGACTGCCACGGCCTGCCCATCGAGTGGAAGGTCGAGGAAGAGTACCGCAAGAAGAAGAAGAACAAGGACGAGGTTCCCGCCGAGGAATTCCGCGCCGAATGCCGCGCCTATGCCCAGAACTGGGTCAATGTGCAGCGCGAGCAGCTGAAGCGCCTCGGCGTCAATGGTGACTGGGACAAGCCCTACCTCACCATGGACTTCCAGGCTGAGGCCACCATCGTCGGCGAACTGCTGAAGTTTGCCGAGCACCAGATGCTCTATCGCGGTGCCAAGCCGGTGATGTGGAGCCCGGTCGAAAAGACCGCGCTGGCAGAGGCCGAAGTCGAGTACGAGGATATCGTCTCGACCCAGATCGACGTGGCTTTCGAGATCACCGAATCGCCGATTGCGGAACTGGTCGGCGCGCATGCGGTGATCTGGACGACCACGCCGTGGACGATCCCGACCAACCAGGCGCTCGCTTATGGGCCTGAGGTCGAATACCACCATTACCGCGCGCATGACGGCCGCCGCTTCCTGATCGCGGTGCCGCTGCTCGAAGCGTTCTTTGCGCGCAGCGGGCTTGGCCCGGTTGCCGAAAGCGTGACCGGTGAGGCCGATCTCTCCGAATACGCGCTGGGCACTTATCTCGGCGCCGACCTCGCGGGCACTGTCGCCCGCCACCCGATGCACGCGCTGGGCGGCTTCTTCGCCGAGCCGCGTCCGCTGCTCGCGGGTGATTTCGTCACCACCGAAAGCGGCACCGGCCTTGTCCACATGGCGCCCGACCATGGCGAGGACGACTTCCTGCTCTGCAAGGCGAACGGCATCGGCCCCAAGTTCGTGGTCGAGGCGGACGGCAAGTATCGTGAAGACTGGGGCTGGCTCGGCGGCCAGGGCTCGGTCATCAATCCCAAGTTCAACGCCCCCGACGGCCCGATCTGCTCGGACCTGCGTGAGGCTGGCGCGCTGCTGGCGGCTTCGGCCGACTACAAGCACTCCTACCCGCACTCGTGGCGCTCGAAGGCCAAGGTGATCTTCCGCTGCACGCCGCAGTGGTTCGTGCCGATGGACAAGGTTCTCGGCCACCTGCCTTCCAAGACCCGCGCCGAACGTCGCTGGGAAGGTGAAGGCGGCGCCATCGATCCGCAGGACGAGACTGCCGAAGCCTCGCCGACGCTGCGCGAAGCGGCGCTCGACGCCATCGCCGAAACGCGTTTCGTCCCCGAAAAGGGCCGCAACCGCATCGGCGCGATGGTCGAAGGCCGCCCGGACTGGGTGCTTTCGCGCCAGCGCGCCTGGGGCGTGCCGATCACGCTGTTCGTCGACCGCAAGACTGGCGAATATCTCGTCGATGCCGAAGTGAACGCCCGCATCATCCACGCGATCCGCGATCAGGGCGTTGATGCCTGGTCGGACGCGCGCGCGCAGGAATACCTCGGCGCCAAGTACGATGCCGAGGACTACGAGCGCGTCGTCGACATTCTCGACGTCTGGTTCGATTCCGGCTCGACCCACGCCTTCGTGCTCGAATCCGGCCGCTGGCCCGAACTGGTGCCGGCCGAGGATCATGTCGGCCCCACCGCCGACCTCTACCTTGAAGGTAGCGACCAGCATCGCGGCTGGTTCCAGTCCTCGCTGCTCGAATCCTGCGCCACGCGCGGCCATGCGCCGTACAAGGCGGTGCTGACCCACGGCTTCACCATGGATGCCAAGGGCTTCAAGATGTCGAAGTCGCTAGGCAACACGATCAGCCCGCTCAAGGTCATGGAGACCAACGGCGCGGACATCATCCGCCTCTGGGCGCTTTCGGTCGACTACACTGAGGATCACCGCATCGGTGACGAGATCCTCAAGGGCGTGGCCGACCAGTACCGCAAGCTGCGCAACACCATGCGCTACCTGCTGGGCGCGCTCGATGGCTTCTCGAACGAAGAGAAGCTGCCGGTTGAAGAGATGCCCGAGCTGGAGCGCTACGTGCTCTCGCTGCTGGCGGGCGTCGACGCCACGCTGCGCAAGGCCGTCGCGGACTTCGACTTCAACACGTACGTCCGCACGCTGCTGGATTTCTGCAACGAAGACCTCTCGGCCTTCTTCTTCGATATCCGCAAAGACTGCCTCTACTGCGACGCGCCTTCGGATCCGAAGCGCCGCGCCTATCGCACCGTGTTGGACACGCTGTTCCACGCGCTGGTGCGCTACGCCGCGCCGGTCACCGTCTTCACGGCCGAGGAAGTCTGGCAGAGCCGCTTCCCGGGCAGCCAGAGCGTGCACCTGCTCGAATGGCCGGAAGTCCCCGCCGTAGAAGCCGATGCCGCTCGCTGGGCCGAGCTTCGCGCTTTGCGCGTGAGGGTGACGGAAGCCATCGAGCCGCTGCGCCGCGAGAAGATCGTCGGCTCCAGCCTCGCCGCCGAAGTGACCGTTCCTGCAAATGCTCCGGAAGGCGATCTGGCGGAACTGTTCATCACCGCGACAGTGACGCGTGGGCAGGGAGATGACGTGACTGTCACGCCCTCCACCGACCACAAGTGCGGCCGCTGCTGGCGCCACCTTCCCGAAGTCTCGGAAGACGGTGACTTGTGCGACCGCTGTGACGAGGTCGTCGGCGAAACGGAGACCCCTGCATGAGCGTCTGGCGCAACCGCCTGATCGGGCTGCTGATCGCGGCTGCGGTCTTCGCGATCGACCAGGCGGTCAAGATCTGGATGGTCTTCCATCTCAAGACCCTGCCGACGCTTGAGCGCGTGATTGAGATCCTGCCGATATTCAACTTGCGTTGGACCGAGAACTACGGCGTCTCGCTGGGCCTGTTCACGGCGGGCTCGCCCGAAGGACGCTGGGCGCTTGTCGCGATGACGGCGGCCATCGCGCTCTTCGTGCTGGTCTGGCTGCTGCGTGAGCGCAAGCTGCCCGATATCGCTGCGCTCGCGCTGGTCCTCGGCGGCGCGCTGGGCAATATCCGCGACCGTGCGGGCAACGGCTATGTCATTGATTATGCCGACCTGCACTTTGGCGAATTCCGCCCTTTCCTCGTTTTCAACATCGCCGATGCCGCCATCACCATCGGCGTCCTGATTATCCTTGCCCGTTCACTGCTTTCGCGCGACAAGCCGGACACGAATGGCGGACACGACACGGCTAACGCCGCCCCGGAGATTTGAGTTGATGCCCATGAAGAAGACCGGAGCCCTGATTCTCGTCGCCGCCGGCGCGGCGCTCGTGTCCGGCTGCGGAAGCACTGGCCTGTTCAATCACGCCCGTCCCGACGAATTCGCTGTTCAGCGTCAGACTCCGCTAGTGGTGCCGCCCGATTTCGCGCTCAGCCCGCCGAAGGAAGGCCAGCCGCGGCCCAGCGACGATTCGCTTCAGCAGCAGACGCTCGACGCGCTGTTCGGCGGTCCGCAGGCCCGCAGCGATATCGAGAAGTCGGCGCTGAGCCTTGCCGGCCCGGCCGAACCGTCGATCCGCTCGACCGTGGGTGATCCGGGCACCTACACCGTGGCCAAGGGCCAGGTGACCCGCGCCATCCTCGCCGCCCCCGAAGGCGACGGCCAGAGCGCGCAGACCGCCATCGGCGGCTGATCCTTTCGGTCAAATACGAAAAAGAGCCGGGGCGGTATCCGCTTCCGGCTCTTTTTCGTTGGGGAAGAGGTTTGGATCGACCGCCACGCGACAAAACCAAATTCCGCCGTCCCCGCGAAGGCGGGGAGCCCGCTTTTTCTTGCGATGTCGGATGAAGAAGGAAGCGGGGCCCCCGCCTTCGCGGGGGCGACGACCTAGGGTTGATGCAAGCGTATCGGTTAAGGACACTAATCTGCGGGATGAAGCCGCTCAGCCCTCGCCGGACACCCCATCGTCGCCGGTATCCTCATCGATTCGGGAGACCAGGATCTTGTCGATCTTGAGCCCGTCCATGTCCACGACCTCGAAACGCCATCCCTGGTCGGCGAAATGCTCGCCCTCGCGCGGGACTTTCTTGAGCACGGCCAACACGTAGCCGGCCACGGTCGCGAATTCGCGGTCATCGTCGAGCGTCAGGCCGAGGCGGTCTGCCAGCGCGTCGGCCGGCATGGCGCCGGAGACCAGCAGCGAGCCGTCTTCGCGCACCACGACCATCGGCTCGTCGCCTTCGTCCTGATGGCTCACGAACGTCCCCGCCAGCGCGGCGAGCATGTCGGAGGTGGTCACCACGCCTTCAAGGTGGCCATATTCGTCATGGACCATCGCCATCGGCACTTCGGCCTGCTGAAGCTTGCGCAGCGCGTCCATGGCGTCGAGCTGGTCGGGAACGACCTCCGCCTTCTTCATCATCGCCGCGATCTCTACCGGCCGCCCGGCCACGAGCGCGGCCAGCACTTCGCGCACCTTGAGCACGCCGAGCACCGTATCGGGAGAGGATTCGCGCGCCACGGGCAGCAGCGAGTGCGGCGATGCCTCGATCTTGGCGCGCAGCGTCGCCTCGTCGGCGTCGACGTCGATCCAGTCGATCTGGTTGCGCGGCGTCATCAGTTCGCGCACCGGCCGGTCGGCAAGGCGCATGACGCCCGCCATGATCGCACGGTCTTCCTCCTCGATCACGCCCGAGCGGGTGGCCTCGGCGAAGATCATCTGGAGTTCTTCGGCGGTGATCTGCTCCTCCCCACCGCGGCGCACGCCGATCAGGCGCAGGATCAGGCCCGAGGACCGATCGAGCAGCCAGACGATCGGGGCCATGGCTTTCGACATCCAGACCATCGGCTGCGCCATGACCAGCGCGACCGATTCGGCGGCGCGCAAGGCCAGTTGCTTGGGCACGAGTTCACCGACCACAAGGCTGGCATATGTCGTGGCGATGATGACCAGCGTGAACGCGGTGTGGTGGGAAAAGCGCGCGGCGACGCCCCAGGCTTCCAGTCGCTCCGCTACGGGCTGTTCCAGGCTGGCGCCCGAATAGGCGCCGGCGACGATGCCGATCAGCGTGATGCCGATCTGTACGGTGGAGAGGAACTTGCCGGGGTCGGCAGCCAGGTCGAGCGCGGTCTGCGCGCTCTTGCTGCCCTTGTCGGCCGAGATCTTCAGGCGCGCCGAGCGCGCCGAGACAATGGCCAGTTCGGACATGGAAAACAGGCCATTGATCAGGATCAGGCCGGCGATGATGAGGAGGTCGGTCCAGGGAAAGGGCGTCACAATAAATCTGCGCTAGCAGAATTCTTGGTCGCTGCGAAGCGCATGTTGCAAATGCAGCATTCCGAAACGCGCGAGAAACACGCGCAGACGTGAAAAGCTCCCCCGCGATGGCTCAAGCCACTGTTTGCAAGGGAACACTCGGGGCTGGCGCTCGTTCCTGCGCCCGTGTCCATAAGCTGTTCACGTTCACGACCACACACAATCTCCGGAAGTAATTCTCCAAGAAAGGATCATGATGAAGTCGCGTTTCCTGACATCGGCAGTGGCCGTATTTTCCCTCGTTGCCGTTTCGGCCTGTGTCACGGATCCCAATACTGGTGAACGGAAGGCCTCCCGCACGGCGCTTGGTACAGCCGGCGGTGCGGGGCTGGGCTATTTGCTGGGCGCCGTGATCGGCGGCCGCAGCGCGCGCATCGTTGGGGCCGGCATCGGCGGCGTCGCCGGCGCCGTGGTGGGCAGCCAGATGGACAAGCAGATTCGCGAGCTGAAGGAGCAGACCTCGGGCTCGGGCATCGACGTGACCAAGGAAGGCGACGGCATTCTCGTCAATCTTCCCGACGTGACTTTCGCGTTCAATTCCACCGAGATCAGCCCCGCGTTCCAGCAGGCGCTCGACAAAGTGGCCGATTCGATGAAGCAATATCCGAACAGCCTGATCGACGTGTACGGCCATACCGATTCGGTCGGCTCTGACGCGTTCAACCTCGACCTTTCGAAGCGGCGTGCAGATTCGGTCGCGCGGTTCCTCATCATGCAGGGCGTTTCTTCCTCGCGCATCCAGACGCAAGGGATGGGCAAGAATTACCCGGTGGCCGACAACGGTACCGAGCAAGGCCGGGCCAAGAATCGCCGCGTGGAGATCAAGATAACCCCGGTCACGACCGATCAGGCCCAAGCGGCGCATTGATCGCGCGTTGCAGGCATATGATGATGAAAGGGGCCGGCTTCGAAGTCCGGCCCCTTTTTCTTTCTCCGAGGGGAAACGAAGATGACTGTTCGAAGCGTTGTCGCTCCTGCCCTCCCGGCCCTCGCCCTCGTTCTGGCGGGCTGCGCCTCTGATAGGCAGCCGGCCGCCGCGCCTATCGGCTTGGCCAATCCGGCCTCGAAATACTGCGTGGAACAGGGGCGTCGCAGCGAAATCCGTCAGGAGGCGCAGGGCGAAACCGGCTACTGCTATTTGCCCGACGGCCGCGTGGTCGAGGAATGGCAACTCTTTCGCGAGGCCCATCCCGCCAACGATCATTGAACCCGGGCATGGAACTCGACATTCCTGTTCGAACGCGCGAAAGACGCGCTCCATGAGCACTTTCGCGATCCCGGGTTTCGACCTTGCCGCCTTTGTCGACGCAACGCTTGCCGAGGACCTCGGCGTGGGCCTTCCGGGTGGAGGCCGTGACGTTACGTCCGAAAGTGTGATCGACGCGGATACGCGTTTCTCCGGAGTGATGGATTCGCGGGATGCGATCACGGTCGCCGGTCTGCCGATCGCGGCGGCCTTTTTCCGCAGCCTGGACCCGGCGATGGAGATCGAGATCCTTGTCGAGGAAGGCACCAGCGTCGAACCTGGCGCGGACCTCATGCGCCTGACCGGCAATGCCCGCGCAATGCTTACCGGCGAGCGCGCGGCGCTCAATACCGTGCAGCACCTGTCGGGCATCGCCACGATGACTCGTGAGTATGTTGACGCCATGAACGGGCATGCGACGCTGCTGGACACGCGCAAGACCATTCCGGGGCTCCGTCACCTTGAAAAGTACGCGACCCGCATGGGCGGCGCCCGGAACCACCGTATGGGCCTGTGGGACGCGGCGATGATCAAGGACAACCATGTCCTCGTCGCAGGCGGCGTCGGCCCGGCTGTGGCCCGCGCCAAGGCGGCGGGCGTCGCGCAGATCATTTGTGAGGTCGATCACCTCGAACAGATCGAACCCGCCATTGCCGCCGGCGCGCATCACCTCCTGCTCGACAATATGAGCCCGGACATGCTGCGGCAGGCCGTGGCGCTGGTTGCCGGGCGCGTGCCGACTGAAGCGTCGGGCGGCGTGAACCTGGCCACCATCGGCGCCATCGCGGCTTCGGGTGTGACCTATGTTTCGGTGGGCCGCCTGACCCAGAGCGCCCCGGCAGCGGATATCGGGCTGGATTTCACGCCGCTTTGAGTTGGGCTTAGCGGCGCTGCCGGAAGAAGCTGCGCAGCATGTCCGCGGCCTCGGCCTCGCCGATTCCCGAATAGACTTCCGGCCGGTGGAGACACTGGTCGTGTTCGAACACGCGTGCACCGTGTTCGACGGCGCCGCCCTTGGGGTCTGCGGCGCCATAGTAGAGGCGGGCGATGCGCGCGTGGGAGATCGCGCCCGCGCACATCGCGCAGGGCTCCAGCGTGACCCACAGCTCGCATCCTTCGAGTCGCTCGTTGCCGAGAATCGCCGCTCCGGCGCGAATCGCCTCGATCTCGGCATGGCTTGTAGGGTCGTGGCGTTCGCGCGGACCGTTGCGTCCGGCGGCAATCACTTTTCCGTCCTTCACAAGCACCGCGCCGATCGGCACTTCGCCTGAATCGGCGGCTTCCCGGGCTTGCGCGAGGGCGAGTTGCATGTATTCGGGGAGCGGCCAACGGGTCATGATCCAGCGCTAGCGGCTCAAAAAGCTGTGTGCAACTTGACCATGCCCGGGTGAATCGCTAAGGGCGCGCCTTCCCGTATTTACGGCCACAGAATTTTTCGAGCGAGAGTTAGACATGTCCCGCATCTGCGAACTGACCGGCAAGGCCCGCCAGGTCGGCTGCAACGTCAGCCACGCCAACAACAAGACCAAGCGCGTCTTCCTTCCCAACCTGCAGAACGTAACGCTTCTGTCGGACGGCCTGGAGCGCAGCTTCAAGTTCCGCGTTTCGACCCACGGTCTCCGTTCGGTCGAGCACAACGGCGGCCTCGACAACTGGCTGCTCAAGTCTTCGGACGAGAAGCTCAGCACGCGCGCCCTCAAGGTGAAGCGTGAGCTGAAGAAGAAGATCGCCGCCTGATTTCTCGCGCTCCCTGTCGGGGAGCGTGATTTCAGCCGATTTGTGAAATGGCGTGCGGGCTTTGGCCTTGCGCGCCTTTTTGCATGTCTGCGTTGCGGTGAAAATCGGCGAGATTTCAGGGCAGTTGGGCAGGGTCGACGCTCATCTTCCAGAGCAGTGTGCGCTGGAGCGGCGAGTAATTGTCGTCCGATATCAGCCAGATAGTCGGCCGCCCGTCCTCACGCGGGACGATGGCAAGGCCTTCGAAATTGTCGATCGGCAGATCCGATGACAGCCGTGCCACTTCCTTCACCCGCCAGATCTGCCCGGGGCGAATCGTCTTGGGATCGCCGATGGCGATGCGTCCGGCGAAGTGCTGGGGCATCGGCCAGATCAGGCGGCGCATCAGGATCAGCAGCCGTCCGTCGGGCATCTGCGCCATGTCGGTGGGGCTGAAGCCGTCCGGCCCGTCGAAGACGAATCGCTGGCCATCGGGATTTTCGGTGGGATCGCCGGCGAACATGACGGCCGGGTGGAGATGGCTGCTCCAGCCCGAGAACCCTTCGCGCAGGAGCACGAATCGCCCGTCCGCGAGCCGGGTCATAGCCTCGGGGCCGGTGTTGACGCCCCAGTCGCGCATCGAATCGGGTTGCACGCGCTTTTCCACGTGGAACTTCGGGGTCATGCGGTAGATCGCATTCTTGCCCTCAAGGCCGAGCCAGATCGTACCGTCGCTGTCTTCCGTGGCCGATTCGACGTCGCGATCTTCCTTGGCCTCTCCGTTCGAAAGCGGGAGTTCGCCGATCCGGCTATGGGCCTGTGATTCGCCCGGCGGCCGGAAGCGCAGGAAATTGCCCGAATCGCTGAGGCCCAGCATGGACCCGTCCTTGCGCATCAGCAGGGCGGAGTAACTGCCGAATCGATGCGTGCGGCTGCGGAGCTGCCAGGCCTGCTCAAGATGGAACGCACCGAGATGGGCGGCCATCCGATCGGGCGCGGGCAGGGCGAGCGGGACGATGTCCAGTTCGAGCTGCTTCAGCTTGGCGGGATGGGGCGAACGCCCCCAAGTCAGCGGCAAGAGCGCGAGCAGGGCGAGAAGGGCTATGGTGCGGCGCACAAGAAGCGGAATAGGGATTCTGCGGCGCGTCGCAAGACGGTTCGGCGCCGCTTGCCCCGGAAAGGTCAGTTCATCGGCCCGGTGAAGAGAATCGGATCGAGCCGCGCGTCGTTCCACTTGATCGACCAGTGCAGATGCGGCCCGGTCGCGCGACCGGTCATGCCGATGCGGCCGATCACCTGCCCCTGCTTCACATGATCGCCTTCCTTCACGAGGATCTGCGAACAGTGCAGGAATGCACTGTTGAGCCCCATGCCGTGGTCGATCATCAGGAGGTTGCCCTCCAGCGTGAAAGGCTTCTCCGCAGCAAGGATGACCACTCCGTCGGCCGGGGCCACGAACGGCGTGCCGCTGGTGCCGGTGGCGATGTCGAGGCCGGAATGATAGGCGGCCGGTTCACCGCGATAGACGCGCTGCGATCCGAAACGGCCCGAAATGCGCCCCTTGGCAGGCCAGACGAAGTGCTGGCGCCAGCCCTGCGCATCGGTCTGGAGCACGCGGGCGGCGTTGATCCGGTCCAGTTCGGGCTGGCGGATCTTGATGAAATCCTCGGTTGCCCCGCCCGGTTTGCGGGCGATGTCGACATTCTCGATCTGCCAGGCGCGCGGGGCCACGGCGATCGTCTGCGATACCTTGCGGCCATCGGCCAGCGTGGCGACCAATGTTGCGCTAGGCTTGGCGTCTCGATCGAATGCGGCGAACCACGCGCCGTCCGAAGCGATTTTCACCGGCGCGCCGTCGAGCGTGAGCAGGCGGGTGCCCTGCGGCACTTTGCCGCGAACCCAGCCGCCCTGAGTCACCTCACCGGCATAAGCGATGCCTGAAGGCCCCGCTACGGCCGTCGTCGCGGCGGGAGAGGCACCGCCCAGCACGACAAGCCCGGCAATGGCAAGAATGCCGCCAGCGACCAGCGATGCCTTGAGCATTGCCCCGGGGGCCTTGCGACGGGTCACGCTTTCCCGAGCAGGCGCCGGGTGGCGATTTCAGCGGAGGCGTAAGGTTCCTGCAACTCGACGCTCCAGTACCGGAGTTCCTCGAGCGGGATCTTCTCGCCGGAAACGGCGCAGAGCACGAAGTGGCCGCCACTCAGCACACGGAATCCATTGGGGCCGTATTGAAGCTTGGCGGGACGATCGGCGGAAGACATCAGCATGGGCAAATCCTAGCAGGTCGCGCTGGTCAAAACAAATCTCCCTGCCGGGGTTCTTCGCCTTTTGGACGCGCCGGGCGCCTGGAAGCCGAAGCAGGTGCCGGGGTTGCAGTCGGGGTTTCGACCGAAGCCGGCGCAGGCGGGGTAGGGGCACTAGACCCTTCCGTGCCTGAACCGGGGGTGACCGTAAGCGTGCCGTCGCGGAAGCGCAGCATCAGTGCGGGCTCCTGCGCGGCCCTGTCGCGGCCGGTCAGCGTGCGCCCGTCGAGCGCGGTAACGCGGGCGAAGCCTCGTTCCAGTGGCTTGTCGGGATCGAGCTGGGGCAAAACGCGGGCCATCGGGGCCAGCGCATCGCGCGCCATGGCCCAGCGGCGCTGAAGCAAACGCGGGTGGAGGCCGAGCCGTTCGACGCGTTCGGCCGAGGCCTGCACGCGGTGGCGCAGCAGCGGCAGCGAGAGCTTGCCGGCAACGCGATTCAACTGCTCGCGTTTCGCGCCCGCTTCGTCCCGCAGGCCGCGGCGCAGGCGTTCGGAGAGTTCGTCGAGCTTCTGCGCCTTGGCCGCGAGAATCGCCTCGGGCTTGGGCAGGCGCTGCACGCGCGCTTCCAGTCGTTCGCGCCCTAGCGTGACCGGGCGCAGCGCGCAGCGACGCTTGCGGTAGGCCAGTTCGTCGAGCGTGGCAGCGAGTTCCATGCGCACGGGCACGGCGATTTCCGCAGCGGCAGTGGGCGTCGGTGCGCGACGGTCGGCGGCATAGTCGCAAAGCGTGGTGTCGGTTTCGTGCCCCACGGCCGAGATCACCGGGATGGTCGATTCGGCCACGGCGCGGACGACCACTTCCTCATTGAACGACCACAAGTCCTCGATCGAACCGCCGCCGCGCGCCACGATCACCAGATCGGGGCGCGGTACCGGACCGCCGGCGCGAATCGCCGAGAATCCGCGCACGGCATCGGCGACTTGCTGCGCCGATCCCTCGCCCTGCACGAGGACTGGCCAGACCAGCACATGGCTGGGGAAGCGGTCTGCCAGACGGTGAAGGATGTCGCGGATCACCGCGCCGGTGGGTGACGTCACGACGCCGATCACCTGCGGCAGGAACGGCAGCTCGCGCTTGCGCTCGGGCGCGAAGAGCCCCTCGGCGGCGAGCCGGGCGCGCAGCTTTTCCAGTAGCGCCAGCAGCGCGCCTTCGCCCGCGATCTCCATCGTCTCGATAACGATCTGGTACTTCGAGCGGCCCGGAAACGTCGTCAGCTTGCCGGTGGCGATCACCTCGATGCCGTCTTCCGGCCGGAATGCCAGCCGCTGCGCGCCGCCGCGCCACATGACGCCGTCGATCACCGCCTTGTCGTCTTTCAGCGCGCAATAGAGGTGGCCAGAGGCCGCGCGCTTCACGCCCGAAAGCTCACCGCGCAGGCGCACGAAGCCGAAGCGATCCTCCACCGTGCGCTTCAGCAGGTTCGAAATCTCGCTGATCGAGAGCGGCGCGGCGTTGTCCCCGGCCGCTTGCTTCGCTACCAGCCCCCCGGAACGACCATCGTCAAATTCGTCGTCATCGAAAGGCACGGCTAATGAACATCCTTCTTCTGGGCTCTGGCGGCCGCGAACATGCGCTGGCCTGGAAGCTGGCGCAATCCCCGCTCTGCCAGACGCTCTGGGCTGCCCCCGGTAATCCCGGCATTGCCGAAGTGGCAAGCTGCATCGATCTCGATGTCACCGATCATGCGGCAGTGCTGGCCTTCTGCGAGGCAAACGTGATCGGCCTGATCGTGATCGGTCCCGAGGCGCCGCTGGTCGACGGCCTGGGCGATTCGCTGCGTGCGGAAGGCTTCCCGGTGTTCGGTCCGAACCGCGAGCCGGCCCAGCTCGAAGGCTCCAAGGGCTTCACCAAGGACCTGTGCGAGCGAGCGGGCATCCCCACGGCGGGCTACGAGCGCGTTTCCACTGAAGCCGACGCCATGGCCGCGCTTGCGAAGTTCGGCGCGCCGGTCGTCATCAAGGCCGATGGGCTTGCGGCGGGCAAGGGCGTGACAGTCGCCATGACCATGGCCGAGGCCGAGGAAGCCGTGCGCGAGATCTTCTCGGGCCGCTTCGGCGAGGCAGGCGCGGAAGCCGTGATCGAGGAATTCATGGAGGGCGAGGAGGCCAGCTTCTTCGCGCTGACCGATGGTTCCACCATCGTCCCCTTCGCCACCGCGCAGGACCACAAGCGCGTGGGCGACGGCGATACCGGCCCCAATACCGGCGGCATGGGCGCCTACAGCCCCGCCCCGGTGCTGACCCCGGCGCTCGAAGCCGAAGTGATCGAACGCATCATCGCGCCGACCGTGCGCACGCTGGAGAACGAGGGCATGCCCTATTCGGGCGTGCTGTTCCTCGGCGTGATGCTCACCGCACAGGGCCCCAAGCTCATCGAATACAACTGCCGCTTCGGTGATCCCGAGTGCCAGGTGATGATGATGCGCCTCGAATCGGACCTCGTCGAACTGCTGCACGCCTGCGCGGAAAACCGCCTCGCCGCGATCCAGCCGCCGCGTTTCAGCAAGGAGACCGCGCTGACCGTGGTCATGGCCGCCGACGGCTATCCCGGCACCCCCGCAAAGGGCGGTGCGATCGGCGGGATCGACAAGGCCGAGGCGCTGGGCGCCAAGGTTTTCCACGCCGGTACCGCGCTCAAGGACGGGAATCTGGTGGCCAATGGCGGCCGCGTGCTCAGCGTGACGGGACGCGGCGGCTCGGTCGCCGAGGCGCAGGCGGCGGCCTATGCTGCGGTCGACGTCATCGACTATCCCACCGGCTTCTGCCGCCGCGATATCGGCTGGCGTGAAGTGGCGCGCGAAAAGGCGAAGGGCGCATAAGGCGATGGCGGGCAGGGTCGATACCGCGCTCAAGCTGGCGCTGGCGGCGGCGGCGCTGATCGCCGGTTCGGGCGTGGGCTATTACTACGGCGTGGTCCTGCCTGCGCAGGCCGCGCGTGAAGAGGCGCGCGAGAGCGCCGAACGTGATGCCGAGCAGGCCCGCCAGAAGGCCGCCGAAAAGGCGCAGGCCGAGCAGCAGCAGCGGCAGGAATCGGCCCAGCTCGAATATCAGGATTGCCTCAATTTCGCGGAGCTGTCCTACAAGGAGCGCTGGACCGCGAGCTGCCACGCGCAGCATGAGGCCGACGTTGCCGCGTTCCAGGATTGCAGCGACAATCTTTTCGCCACGGAGGCAGGCTGCCGCGCCAAGCATCCGATCCGTCCTGAGCGCGATTGCGCGCTCCCCGGCCCGACCGCGCAGAGCTATTCCGACGCGCGCGAGCAGCGCAAGAACGAGTGCCTTGCGCGGCTTCAGGCGGCGCAAGGCGGAGGGCAGCCCCTGCCGCAGCAGAGCGTGCCGCAAATGGCGCCGCAGCCGATGCAGCAGGTTCCGATGGCGCAGGCTACGGGTTACTAATCGCTGCGAGATTGAAAGACGAAACGGAGGGTTTCCGGGCCCATTTCGTCGCCCCCGCGAAGGCGGGGGCCCCGCTACCTTTTAGCGCGACCTCTCAAGAAAAGCGGGGTCCCCGCCTTCGCGGGGACGACGGTGGTGGGGTGCTAGCGTGAACTTCGCGATGATCCGAGGATCTCCCCTTCACGCGGCCTCGCTCTCCATCAACAGGCGCACGACCATGGCGAGCCGTTTGGCATCCTCCCGCGCGAGGTGTTCCTTGGGCAGGCGCTGCTTGGCCTCTTCCAGCGCGGCGACGACTTGCGGGCGGGTGTAGCCGCGATCCATCATCCATTCGCCGAGATAGCGGATCGGAAAGGGCAGGGCTGTGCCGAGCGTCTGGCACAGCACTTCCAGCCAGTATTCGTCCAGCTCGGCGTCTGAATAGACCGAGCAGCCGTCCACGAATTCAATCACTTCGGCCAGCACCTGACGGGCGGGCAGGCCATCCAGTTCCAGCATGGCGCGGCTGATGCCGTGGAGCGCTTCGGCCTCTTCGGACCAGTCCCAGTGTTTCCAGGCGTCGAGCGGGCGGATCATCCAGGCGCGGCTTTCGCCGTCGATCCGGGCTATCGCCACCTCGATCGGATAGGACTGGCCATATTCGGGCAAGCAGCTTGCCTCGAAATCGATCAATGCCGGAATCGTCTGCGCCATGCGGCCTCGCGGGAGGGAGGGGACCGAACCCCCAACCTCTCCCGGAGTCTGTGCCGCGTCAATGGCGCGTCGTTAGGAGGGAATTACCCCAGAACGCTTGCCGCCAGCGTCTTGAGGTCGGCCTCAGGGCGGGCGCCGTAGTGCGAGATCACTTCGCAGGCGCAGATCGCGCCGAGCTTGAGGCACTGTTCGAGGGTCTTGCCGCGCACGTGGCCGTAGAGGAAGCCGGCGGCGAACAGGTCGCCCGCGCCGGTGGTGTCCACCACGCGCTCGATCGGCTCGGCGCCGATCTCGACGCGCTGGCCCTGCGAAACCGCAACCGCGCCTTCCGCGCCGCGCGTGACGACGAGCACCGGAATCTTCGGCGCGAGTTCGGCAATGCCCTTCTCGAAATCGTCATGGCCGAGCAGCGCGGCCATTTCGTGCTCGTTGCAGAACAGCACGTCGATCTTGCCGGTGTCGATCAGGTCGCGGAAATCGGCGCCGTGACGGTCGATCACGAAGCATTCCGAAGGGGTGAAGGCGATCTTGCGACCGGCCGCGCGGGCCGCGTCGATGGCCTTGCGCATTGCCGCTCGGGGTTCCTCGGGATCCCAGAGGTAACCTTCGAGGTAGAGTACGGCGGCGCTGGCGATGGCGCTTTCGTCCAGCGCTTCGGCGGGCAGGTGCTGCGAGGCGCCGAGGAAGGTGTTCATCGTGCGCTGGCCGTCCGGCGTCACGAAGATCAGGCAGCGCGCGGTCGGCGTGCCGGCGCGCGCGGGCACGTCGAATTCGATGCCGCCGGCGCGGATGTCATGGGTGAAGACTTCGCCCAGCTGGTCTTCGGCGACCTGGCCGATGAACGCGCACTTGGCACCGAGCGCGGCAAGGCCGGCCAGCGTATTGGCGGCCGAACCACCCGAGATTTCGCGGGCTGGGCCCATCGCTTCATAGAGGCTCTTGGCCTGATCGGCGTCGATCAGCATCATCCCGCCGCGCGAGAGGCCAAGCTCTTCGATCAGCGAATCGGGGCAGTTGGCAATGACGTCGATGATGGCATTGCCGATGGCGATCACATCGAGAGTCGGCGGCACGGTGGGTTGGGCCATGCTGGAAAATCCTTGGGTTCTGGAAATGTCGGGAAGTCAGGCCGCGACTGGAGGATTTTCAAGCCGGAGGAAATCCCCGGAAGGCTCGGAAAAACGCAGCAGACCAGACCCGGAGCGGGCCGGGCGCTGCCTCCATTCACAACCGGGCCCGCTCTAGCGCGCGCCCGGCCGCTCCGCAAGCGCGGCGGCGGTTGACAGCACCGGCGCTCCGGGCGATGCGAGGCGCAATCATGACCCAGACGAGCCCGATCCCGTCCGCTCTTCCCGATAACGCCTGCCCCGAAAACGTGCGCAGGCGCCTGAGGGGGCCGCTCACGGCCGCCGCGCTGGCGCTCCTGCTCGCGGCCTGCGGCGGCGGTGCGGTCACCAGCACGCCGGCACCCAGCAAGCCCGTACATCGCGGCGGATCGAGGCTGCCGGACGTGCGCCAGCCGAGCCACGTCGCGCGCGATCCCAAGTTCCAGGCGATCCCGGGCGTGGAAGGCGTGATCGGCGCCGACCGCACGCAACTGGTGCGCCTGTTCGGCGAACCCCGGCTGGACGTCATGGAAGGCGATGCCCGCAAGTTGCAGTTCACCGGAACCGCGTGCCTGCTCGACATCTATCTCTATCCGCCCACCGGCGCGAAGGAGCCGGTGGCGACGTATGTGGACGCACGGCGCGGATCCGACGGCAAGGACGTGGACCGCGCAGCCTGCATCGCCGCGCTTCGTAAGCCCTGACGAGGGCGGGGAAACCCCAAGGAAAACGCCCCAAAACGGGCATCTTTCGACGAAGGTCGATTCCCGTCCGATTTGCGAACTGGCGCAGACGGGAACTTTCGCGCTATCCGGGTAGGCCATGTCGGATGTCGCCAATCAGCCGCGCGTACCTGCGCGGGTCGTCCTCCTTTCTCTCGCAGCGCTCTGGGCCTGCTATTTTCTCGTCGCCACGCTGCGCGGCGCGGTCATGGGCTATGACTTCGTCTGGCCGATCTTCTCGCGCCGGCTGACGATCTGCATCCTGTCCATGCTGGTGATGGCGGCGGTCTGGCCGCTGCTCCAGCTGCTGGAGCGCAAATCGGGCGGTACGCGCCTGACGATCGTTCTACTGGGCGCGCTGCCGCTCGCGCTGCTGCTCAGCGTCATCAACGACGCGGTCTTCTCCGATATCGAGATGAGCCAGGCTTACGGCGATGAAGAGGACGCGGCGGCGGTCAAATCGGGCAAAGTCCGGATCAGCCGCGACGAGGCGGGGAATATCCTCGTCGACCTGCCCAATGCCGCCGTACCTCGCGCGCCCGGCGCTCCGGGCGTGCCGAGCGATGGCGCCAGCGATGTGCCGCCGCCTCCGCCCCCACCGCCGCCCGAGCCGACCACGACCAGCGATACCAAGGCCTCGGCGATCACCATCCACACCGGCAAGGCGCTGGGACAGGAATATGCCCGCTGGGCGACCGTGGCCGACACGGCATTTACGCGCTACTTCCTGGTGCTGGCCTGGGCGGCGCTCTATTTCGCGCTGGCCAAGGCCGAGGAAGCCCGCGCGGCCGAGCGGCGCGAGGGTGAATATCGCCGCGCCGCTTCCGCCGCCGAACTGCGTTCGCTGCGCTATCAGGTCAATCCGCACTTCCTGTTCAATACGCTCAATTCGCTTTCGGCGCTGATCATGACCGGCAAGCAGGACGATGCCGAAACGATGATTCAGACGCTCTCGACATTCTATCGCCGGACACTCTCGGGAGATCCCACAAGCGACCTCAAGCTTGTCGATGAGATCGAACTTCAGAAACTCTATTTCGAGATTGAGGCTGTTCGTTTCCCGAAACGCCTCGTTTCGACGATTGATATTGACGAGGCCGTCTCGGATGCGATGGTGCCGGGCATGATCCTGCAACCGCTCGTGGAGAACTCGGTCAAGTACGCTGTCGCCGCTACCCAGCGGCCGGTCACGGTGGCTATCAGCGCGCGGCGTGCGGACGACATGCTTGAGATTACCGTGAGCGACGACGGCCCGGGCGGAACCGTCAAGGGCGTGCAGGGCTTCGGCATCGGCCTGGGCAATGTGCGCGACCGCCTGCGGGCACGCTATGGCGACGCCGCGGAAATCACGTTCGGACGGCGCGAGACTGGCGGCTTCGCCACGGTCCTGCGCATGCCGCTGGAGTTTGCTCGTGCCTGAATCGTTACAGTCCGTGGAATCCGCGCCTCTGCGCGCGCTCATCGTCGACGACGAACCGCTCGCGGTGGAGCGCATGCAGGTGATCTGCTCCCGCATTTCCTCGATCTCGGTGATCGGCACCGCCAGCGACGGTGAGGCTGCGCTGCGCCTGATCGAGGCGCTGGAACCCGATCTCGTCCTGCTCGACCTGACGATGCCGGAGACGGACGGACTCACCGTCGCGCGCCGGCTGGGCGAACTGGCCGAGGCGCCCGCCGTGATCTTCGTCACCGCGCATGACGAATTCGCGGTGGAAGCCTTCGATCTCGACGCGGTGGACTATGTGCTCAAGCCGGTGGCGCCTGAGCGGCTGGAACGCGCGATCTCGCGCGTCGGCGCCCGGCGGGGCGAGCGCACTTTGCCGACCGGCAAGTGGCTTGAGGAATTCTGGGTTCCGCACCGTTCCGAACTCGTGCGCGTGCCGGCTGCCGATGTCGAACGGATCGATGCCGAGCGCGACTATGTGCGCCTGCATGTCCGGGGGGCGAGCTATCTCTTGCTTCAGACGATCACCAGCCTCGAACAGAGGCTCGATCCCGAGCACTTCATCCGCATCCATCGCAGCTGCATCCTGCGCCGCGATCATGTCTCGGGCCTGCGTCATGAAGGGCTGGGCGTCTGGTCGGTTGAGACCGCCGATGGCGAGGCCCTGCGGATCGGGCGGACCTATCTGCCCTCGGTCAAGAAAATGGCGGGCCGCTAGGGGACCCGCCAGTCTTTTTTCCGATTATTTTTTAGGGACTTCGTGAAAGCCACGGCGCTCAGTTCGTGGCTACGCGGGTGCCGTTGGCGTGCTCTACGACCGCAGCCATGTGCTCATGGGCCTGGACGAGTGCCTTGTTGTAGCAGGCCACGGCGTCGGGATTGCGAAGGCGTGTACCCGGATCGATCATGTCGTAGCCGCAGGCATCGCGGGCGGCGGCATTGAGACGACGTTCCAGGGTCTTCTGACCGGCGACGGTCGTCAGGTTGAGATCGGCGTAACGGACGGTAACGTCCTTGGCGAAGACCGGAGCGGCAATGGTCAGGCTCAGTCCGGTAAAGGCGAGGGCAGCGGCGGCGGCTGCGATAGAAGTGGTCTTGATCATCGTGTCTTCCTCCTGGGTGGGCCGCTGGGCGGGGGGTCCCGTATCGGCCCGGTGAGTGTCTTGTGCACCGCACAGAGGCGCGATTCACGCGGACCTCGACCGCAGCGCACGGCATGTCGACGAAGGGGCAGGGAGGCGGACGAACGACGTTCCAGGCCGACGAATGACTTGCCGCGTACAGGCGACAAAGCGCCGAAGATCAATCGCCTATCTCTCCGATTCGATAAGATGATTCGGCTGGACGCTGGCAAGATCGCATCGGCGCATGTACAGTTCGCTATGGCTATGGGACTTATTGTCGTCTTCTGCCTTGGCGTGTTCAACTTCGCCGCGCACAAGGCAGTGCTCGAATCGGGCCATCCGATGCTTGGCCACGTTCCCTGGCTGGTCGAACCGATGGGCGGCCGCCTCAGCCTCATCGTCGAATATGCCATGCTGGTCGGGGCGATGATCATGGTCGCCGCCGGATCGAGTGCCTGGGCCTGGCTCTATGCGTTCTATTCGGGGATCAACGGGCTGGCCGCATGGCTGATCTTCTCCGGGCGGGCGTGACGCTGCCTGCGTCCAGCGGGGAACCCCGGCGGATCTGGCCGGTTCTGGCCGCATGACCGGAGATCACGATACTTCCCCCCGCCGCTGCTGGCTGATCTGTAATGCTGCCAGCGGCAGCAACGACGAGGCGGCTGTCGCCGAAGTGGCTGCCGCGCTGGCGGCCGCCGGATATCCGCCCGAACGCACGTTTCGCTTTCCCGACGAACCTTCCCCCGCGCCCGAGGCGCTGGCCGCTGCCGGGGTTGATCTTCTCGTAGTCTTCGGTGGCGACGGGACCACGCATTCTGTGGTGGAAAGCGCGGTCGGCTGGGACGGCCCGCTGCTCGTCCTGCCCGGCGGCACCATGAACATGCTGGCCAAGCGGCTGCACGGCGACGTGGCTGCGACGGACGTGGTCGGGCGTCTCGCCTCCGGCCCTTTGCGCACCACCCGTCCGCCGGTGATTGCCACCCGCCACGGCATGGCGCTGACCGGCGTGCTGGCCGGACCCGGCACGGTCTGGAACGAAGTGCGCGAGGCGATGCGCGCGGCAAACGTGCTGGGCGTGGTCGCCACTACGCGTGAGGCGATCGCCTGGTCGGTTAAAGGTCCGAAAGTGGTCTGCGCCGAGGTCGACTGCGGGCGCGAGGACGGCTATGCCGCGATCACTGTGACCCCGAACCCGACCGGACTTGAAGCGAACGGCTATTATGCCGACACGCTGGGCGACTTCGCCGGGCAGGGCATCGCCTTGCTCAATCGCGATTTTCGCGACGGTCCGCATGATGAACTCGGCAAGCATACCCGCCTGCGGCTGGTCTGCCCAGATGGCGAGCCGATGGGCCTGCTGATCGACGGCGAACCGTTCGAGGGCGGCACGGAAGAGCAATTCCATCCCGCGACCCTGGAGGTCGACCTGGTGACAACGATCGATGAATCCTGAGGCTTCCGCCGCGCCTGCCGCTTCGCCCCGCGCCCTGCGGCTGTTTCACCTGAGCGATGTTCATTTCGGGCTGGAGGATCCGGAGGCGATCGCCTGGGCCGAGGCTTGCATCGCGCGTGAGCGGCCCGATGCCGTGGCCATCACCGGCGACCTGACGATGCGCGCGCGGCACCACGAATTCCGCGCCGCCTGCCAGTGGATCAAGGGGCTCGACGCCCCGGTCACGGTGGAGATCGGGAACCACGACATTCCCTATTTCAACCTCTACCAGCGCTTCTTCGATCCCTATCGCCGGTTTCGCTCGATCGAGCGGCAGGTGGAGGCGCAGCTCGATCTGCCGGGCCTCGCCATCGTACCGCTGCGGACCACCACCCGCGCGCAGTGGCAGCGGTTTCCCTGGTCGAACGGCTGGGTTACCGATCATGCGCTGCGCGAAACTCTCGCGGCCATTGATGCGCTGCCGGAGGGAACGCGGGTGCTCGTGGCGGCGCACCATCCGCTGATCGAGCGGCGAGCCAAGGACAACAAGCTGCTCACCATCAACGGCACGCGGACGATGGAAATCCTGGCCGGGCGCAAGGTGATGGCGGTGCTGTCCGGGCACATTCACGATGCGTTCGACCTTACGGCGGAAACGCCCGCCGGGCCGCTGCGCATGATCGGCGCCGGCACCCTGTCGAAGCGCATCCGCTCGACTCCGCCGAGCTTCAACGAGATCACCATTACCGGCGACGACATCCGCGTCGTCGCGCGCAATCTGGAACATTTGCCGACGGTGGCGATGCAGATCGACGAAGTGCCTGAAAACGCGCTGCCGCCGCGCGAACCGGGTGAGCCGGTGGCCCCCGTCGGCGCGGTTCCGCCGGTCGATCCGCCTGTGCACTGAGGTGTGCACTGAACGGCACCCAGACGACACCTCACCATACATGAAAGGGCCGCAGCATCCGGGGGAGATGCTGCGGCCCTTTTCATATCGGCCGTCCCGAGCGGGGGGATTTCGGAAGCGGCCTTTCCCTGAACCTTTGGGCTCTTTCCGAGCGCTTACTGGTAGTCGTGGTCGACCTTGCCAAGGCCGTTGATGTCGGTGGTGAGGTGGGCGGGCTTGCGGACCAGCCTGACCGAACCGATGCCGTCGATGGCGACCGAGACATTACCGGTGGCACCGATCGTCACGCTGCCGACTCCGTCGACGCTGACCGTGGCGTCCTGCGCTTCCAGCTTGCCGAGGTCGAGGTTGCTGGCGCCCTCGGTCTGGACATCGAGCTTGCGGACCTTGCCCGAGGCATCGAGGTTGATCGCGCCCTGTGCCTTCAGCGTCAGGCTGTCCTGATTGAGGCCGGTCAGCGTCACGTCGCCCGGTGCGTCGAAATCGAAGGCCGCGATCTCGGGCGCGGTGATGCGCACCTTGAGGCCCTTGTGCATGTGCAGGCTGCCGTCGACGCTGAGGCGGCCGTCGTTCCAGGTCAGGCGGTCCACCACCTTCTGCGGGCCGGTGACGATCATCTCGGACTTGTCGCCCCGGGTGAAGACCAGCTGGACCGGGATGTCCATGGCCAGGCGGGTGCCGGGCTGGAGCGCGAAGGTGCGGGTCTTTTCGGGACCGTGGTCCTTCTCGTCATCGCCGAATTCGAAGTTCCAGCCGCCGTTGTCGCGGAATTCCTGCCGGAACTTGTCGCCGCCGACGACCCAGGCTGCACCGAAGGCGACGATCGAGAGGATCACGCCACTGGCGAATACGATGAGCAGCTTCCTGAACATCACTTGGTTCCTTTATCTCTCGTGCCGATCAGTCTTCGGGGTGAATGGCGGGTTCGATCACGCGATAATGCAGGCGGCCGAACCACATGAGGGCATTGATGATCCAGATGCTCACCAGCGTCAGCAGCGCGCCGACGGCGACCGAGGCGCTCATGATGCCGAGGCCGCCGAGGATGGCAACCAGCACGCCACCCGGAAAGCCGCTGAACGGTCCCGCGATCAGCACGAAGCCGCCGACGAAGAACATCACGATGGTGGCGACGAACAGGCCGAACATCACGCCCAGAACCGGCAGCACGATCGGCAGCAGGATCAGGATGTCGATGGTGGCGAGGCCCATGAAGGCCAGGATCGCGCCCCAGGCCGAAGACGGCGAACGGCCGCTCTCCCAGTTCTTGAAGCCGGCCTCGAAGCGCAGTTCGCGCGCCAGCCTTGCCGGGTTTCCGAGCGCGGCGGCGACTTCTTCCTCGCTGCGACCTTCGGCGGCGCCGGCTTCGAAGTGCTCTTCGTAGTCGGCGACGATCTCGGCGATCACGTCCTGCGGCATTCCGGCCAGGCCTGCCTTCAGGCGCCGGATGAATTCGTTACGCGTCATGGCTCGGCTCCCCTTCTTCCTGCGGCGCCGCTGCCGGCGCGTCTGCGACCATCCTGCCGTCGATCAGGCCATCGACAGCCGCGGTGAAGCCGCGCCATTCGGCAACCTGTTCGTCCAGCCGCGAGCGGCCGATTTCGGTGATGCGGTAATACTTGCGCGGCGGACCCGAGGGCGATTCCTCAAGGTAGGTCACGACGAGGCCGTCGGACTGCATGCGGCGCATCAGCGGGTAGATCGTGCCTTCGCCCATATCGACCGCGTCGGCCATGCGGCTGGCGATCTCGTAAGCGTAGCTGTCACCCCGCGAAAGCAGCGCCAGGACGCAAAGCCCCAGCACCCCTTTCTTCAACTGGATTTCGATTTCGGACATCGAATCATCTCCTGCGGATGAGGAGTGTATATAACCAGCTACTGTGTAACGCAAGGTACCTTGCGTTGAGAAATACAGGGTGTGGCAAGGTACCTCGTCATAGGAAGGTACCTTGCCATCTGCGATGTGTGCGTTGTGCCTGTAAATCGTCGGTTTTCTGCGGCGTGCGGGATTGGTCCTGACGCCGGAAAGCGTCCTCCGCTGACGCCGGCGAATACCCGCAACGTCATCCTGAACTTGTTTCAGGATCAATTTCGCCAATCACACGGCGGTTCGATCGGCGCGATGGACCCTGAAACAAGTTCAGGGTGACGATGGGGTTGGGAGTTGGGGGCTGGGACAATCTCAGCCGTTCGAGCCAGCGTGTCCCTGCGAGGCCCAGCCCTGACGAAACCACGCAACAAAAAAGGGCCGCGGTTTCCCGCGACCCCTTTTCGTAAAGCCGTAAGGCTCTCGGAGGCGATTAGCGCTTCGAGAACTGGAAGCTACGACGTGCCTTGGCACGGCCGTACTTCTTACGCTCGACGACGCGCGGGTCGCGGGTAAGGAAGCCGGCGGCCTTGACGGCAGCGCGCAGGGCCGGTTCGTACTTCGAGAGAGCCTGGGCGATGCCGTGCTTCACAGCGCCGGCCTGGCCCGAGAGACCACCACCCTTGACGGTGGCGATCACGTCGTACTGGCCTTCGCGACCAGCAACCTGGAAGGTCTGGTTGATCACGAGACGCAGGGTCGGACGTGCGAAGTAAACTTCCTGGTCACGGCCGTTGACGATGATCTTGCCGCTGCCGGGCTTGACCCACACGCGGGCCACGGCGTCCTTGCGGCGGCCGGTGGCGTAAGCGCGACCCTGGGCGTCGATCTGCTGCTCGCGCAGCGGAGCGTTCGACACGACGGGCTTGAAGGTTTCTTCCGTTTCAACAACGGCGACTTCGCCGAGGTCCTTGAGGTCGGACAGGCTCTGAACGGTTTCGGTATCAGACATTACGCGCCAACCTTGTTCTTGCGGTTCATGGAAGCGACGTCGAGCGCTTCGGGCTGGGTGCCACCGTGCGGGTGCTCGGTGCCGGCGTAGAGGTGCAGGGCACGCATCTGGTCGCGGCCGAGCGGGCCACGGGGGATCATGCGCTCAACAGCCTTTTCAAGCACGCGATCGGGGAAACGACCGGCGAGAACCTTGTCCGCGGTCACTTCCTTGATGCCGCCGGCGTAGCCGGTGTGCTTGTAGTAGGTCTTGTCGCCAAGCTTCTTGCCGGTGAACTTAACCTTTTCGGCGTTGATCACGACGACATGGTCGCCGCAATCGACGTGCGGGGTGAAGCTCGGCTTGTGCTTGCCGCGCAGGAGGTCAGCGATGACGACCGCGAGACGGCCAACCACCAGACCTTCGGCATCGATCAGATGCCACTTCTTTTCCACCTCGGCCGGCTTGATCGACCGGGTGACCTTCGTAAGCGCCTTCATGGCTGGTCTATCCCTAATGTTCAGGTCGCGGGGCCGAATGCTTCGCTTTCACGAATCTCCGGCACTGCGGGAAGGCGGCCAAATCGTCGAAAAGCACGCGCAAGTCAAGCAGACTGCGGGATTCCATAGAGGTAAAATAATACCGTTTGGGTTTGCGGGGGTTGGCAGGAGGTTGTGTGAGTGCGGCTTTGACCGCTGATTACACACCTCGTTGCCCCCGCGCAGGCGGGGGCCCCGCTTCTGCCTTCGCGCGACCTGACCGTTTGGGCGCCCGTCTGCCATGGCATCGTTATGCGCAAGGCAGCGGGATCCCCGCCTTCGCGGAGATGACGGGAAAAAGTAAGGGGATGACCGGGAAAAGTAAGGGAGAGGGGGCAGCGGGCGGGTGATGAGACGCCGGACCGGACGCCTCTGGTGGTCCTAGCCGCCGATCCCCGCCAGCCAGGCAATCGTCCCCGGCGTGCCGGCATCGCAGCGCCACCCAAGCACGGCAGGCTCTTCGTAAGGATGCAGTTCGGCAAGCCGTGCGGTGGCAGCATCGAGCAGGGCGGCGTTGGTCTTGACCAGCAGGCCGAACTCGCGCGCGGTGCCTTTCTCGTCGTTCCAGACGAAGACCGAGGTCACGCCGGGCAGGAGGTTGCCGCAGGCGGCCAGCCGTTCGTCCAGCAGGGTCTCGATAGCGTAGAGCGCGCTCTCCTCGTCCGGGAAGGGGCTCCAGATCAGGGCCGGGATCGAGGTGGGCGCGTCTTCGTTCATATGCCGAACCCTACCTGATCGCGGCGGCCGAGGCCATGCGCGCCCCAGACCGTGGCGGCCACCAGCAGCGCGGCGCAAAGCTGGTGCGCCACCGCCAGCCAGAGCGCAACGCCCGACCAGACCGTGCAGATGCCCAGTATCACCTGCATGCCGAAGGCGCAGTGGATCGCCACCGAAGTCAGGCGCAGACGCATCGCCTTGAGCCTGCGGGCCATGACGATCAGCACGGCGACCACGGCCCAGGCCCACCAGCGGTGCACGAAATGGGTGAGGTAGGGATCGTTGACCAATGCATGGAGCGCGCCGCCTGCCCACTCGACGCCTTCGGGGAAGAAGGAGCCCTGCATCAGCGGCCAGGCGTCCATGCTGAACCAGCCGGAACCGGAGACGTAGCCCGCACGCAGGCCCGCCACCATCGCGCCCATGAACAGCTGGAAGAACAGCATCGCCAGCACCAGCGCGGCAAATCGGGTCAGACGGGCCGGAGCCTGTCCGCGCCGCAGTTCGAGCAGGTCCAGCGCGGTCCAGACAAGGCCGCCCAGCGTCGTCAGTGCCACCAGCAAGTGCGCGGCAAGGCGGAAGTGGCTGACCCGGTCGGCCGCTTCGGCGGTCAGGCCCGAGGAGACCATCCACCAGCCGACCACGCCCTGAAGCCCGCCCAGCGCCAGCAGCGCCAGCAGGCGCGGCTTGTAGCCCAGCGGGATCGTGCGCTTGAGCCAGAACCAGGCCAGCGGCAGCGCGAAGGCCAGGCCGATCAGGCGTGCCAGCAGGCGGTGGACCCATTCCCAGAAATAGATGAACTTGTACTGCCCCAGCGTCATGCCCGCCGGGCCGTTGACGTCGATATATTGCGGGATCCGCTTGTAGTGGTCGAATTCGATCTGCCACTGCGCCTCGGTCAGCGGCGGGATCGCGCCGGTCAGCGGTTTCCACTCGGTGATCGAAAGGCCGGATTCGGTCAGGCGGGTAATCCCGCCGACCGCCACGATCATCACCACCAGCGCAGCTACGAACAGGAGCCAGCGGACCATGGGGACGATGTCGTCGGTGGTTCCGAGGATGGGGCGACCGTCAGCGTTTCTCATGGCCGATGTCCCTGCGATCTTGCGACGAATTGCGCAAGGCCCCGTGACGTTCATCGTGAGGCGAGCGGTGCCGACCGGGCGAGAGTTTGTGCAGTTCGGCTCTTCGGGGGGCTTGCATGATGTTACAACATCACATAGATGATGCGGCATGCGGAACACCCTGATCGCGATTCGAAACCGGATGGACCGGGCCGGCGTCATCCTGAGCGGGCTTTGCGCCGTTCATTGTGTTCTTGGCGTGGTGCTGGTGGGCTTTCTGGGGCTCGGCAGCGACTTTTTGGGCGGCGAAGTGCTGCTGTCGCCCGAGATCCACCGCGTCGGCCTGATGCTGGCTGTGATCGTCGGGGTGATCTCGCTCGGCTTCGGCGTTGCCCGCCACGGCCGGATCGCGCCGCTGGTGATCGGCGGGCTTGGCCTTGCGCTGATGGCCAGCGCTATCCTTGTGGGCCATGGCTTTGCCGAATCGGTGCTGACCATCATCGGCGTCTCGTTCGTGGCCTTCGCGCACATCCGGAACATGCGCCACGCGCATTGAGGGTTTCGGTAAAGTGCCGATTGGGCACTTTCCAAATCCGTTCTCCGCGCTATCTGCGGCCCATGGCTGAAGACATCCTGCTCACCGTCAATGGCGAACCGCGCCGCATCACGCCCGGTTCCAGCATTGCCGACCTCGTCGCCGATATCGGCCTCGACCCCAAGAAGGTCGCCGTCGAGCACAATGGCGAGATTGCCCCGCGCTCGACGCTGGGCGATGTCGTGCTGGCGGACGGGGATGTTCTGGAGATCGTCCACTTCGTCGGCGGCGGCTGACCGGCACGCGCCGCTCTTACCAATTTTTCCGAATCCACGCTCCCCCGAAAGGATGCGCACCTTGACCGATACTACCGCTGCTTCCGACACCTGGACCGTCGCCGGTCGCACGTTCACCTCGCGCCTGATCGTTGGCACCGGCAAGTACAAGGATTTCGCGCAGAACGCGGCAGCGGTAGAGGCTTCGGGCGCGGAAATCGTGACCGTCGCGGTGCGCCGCGTCAATGTGTCGGACCCCAAGGCGCCGATGCTGACCGACTTCATCGACCCGAAGAAGATCACTTACCTGCCCAACACTGCCGGCTGCTTCACGGCCGACGACGCGATCCGCACCCTGCGTCTGGCGCGTGAGGCGGGCGGCTGGGATCTGGTGAAGCTGGAAGTGCTGGGCGAGGCGCGCACGCTCTATCCCGACATGCGCGAGACGCTGAAGGCCACCGAGATCCTTGCCAAGGAAGGCTTCCTGCCGATGGTTTACTGCGTGGACGATCCGATCGCGGCGAAGCAACTTGAGGAATGCGGCGCCGTGGCGGTGATGCCGCTGGGCGCGCCGATCGGCTCGGGCCTCGGCATCCAGAACAAGGTGACGGTGCGGCTGATCGTGGAGGGCGCCAAGGTGCCCGTGCTCGTCGACGCCGGAGTCGGCACTGCGTCGGAAGCGGCCGTGGCGATGGAGCTGGGCTGCGACGGTGTGCTGATGAACACCGCCATCGCCGAGGCGAAGGATCCCATCCGCATGGCCCGCGCCATGAAGCTCGCGGTGCAGGCCGGACGCGACGCATATCTTGCCGGACGCATGGGCCAGCGCCGCTATGCGGACCCTTCAAGCCCGCTTGCCGGCCTGATCTGATGGTTAACGAAATCGTTTCGGAATGCTTCCGCGAGCGACCGTAAGCAAACCTTTGCATGCTTAAGCTCTTTGTAATCTGAGAGAGCGGAAAATGGCTCTCGTGAGGAAGAGACGATCTTCCGAATCACGGGAGCCAGAGCATGACCTACCTTGGCACGGCCACAGTCACGATCAGCGAACTGCGCGAATTCGCCAGCTTCTCCGCGTGCGAGCAGCGCTATATCCGGCGCAGCCTCGACGTCGGGCTTGGCCGCCACGATGCCTTCGAGCTCTGGGGGCGCAACGCCGCCGAAGTGATCTCGATCCGCAAGCAATATGCGGCTTATGACGACATCAAGGCCCTGCGCGCGGCGCGGCCGGACGATGTTAGCCTTGACGATGTCGAGGTTTTCATGGGCGCGCTGCTGCGCGTGGCCGCCTTCGACCTTTCGCAGGAGCGGATTTCGTCGTTTGCGTCCTTCCGCTTTCTTTACGAGCGCCTGCTGGGCGCCTGGGTCCGGCCCTGGCTGCCCGGCGCCTTCTGCGGCGCCGCCGCGCTGCCGCAGATCCCGCCGGAGCGCCGCAAGCTGCTGCTCCATTCGATCAGCGAAGCCGCCGCCACCGCGCCCGGCTGGTCCGATCGCGAACCCTGTTTCTATCCGGAGTGGATCGAGAAGGAAGCCGCCTGAGCTTTCCTCCGATCGCTTTTCTCCCGGAGCCTGCCGGGTCGCAACCGCAACGGGCCCAGTCATGTGTCGGGGGGCATAGGCTGGAGGACGCGCCGGATGGAAACATCCGGCGCGTTTCGTTTATGGCGGGCATTCATCACCCGACTCATCCAACTGGCCGCCCGGCCAATTTCGCCTATAGTGCAGGGCCATGAGCCATTCCGAACCCGCCGCCGCCAAGGCCGCCGCCCGCTTCTCCGCGTACGGCCTGGCGCCGTGGTCGCTGGTTGTTCCGATCATCGCGCTCTGCGCGGTGGCGCTGGGCAAGCCTTCGAGCATTGTCATGGCGACCATCATCGCCGTGGCACTGGGCGGCGCGGTGATGGCGGCGGTCTACCACGCCGAAGTCATCGCCCACCGCGTGGGCGAGCCGTTCGGCACGCTGATCCTGGCCTTCGCGGTGACCGTGATCGAAACCTCGCTGATCGTCTCGATCATGTTGAGCGAAGGCTCCGGCGCGCAGGCACTGGCGCGCGATACGGTGATCGCGGCGATCATGATCACCATCAACGGCATCGTCGGCGTCTGCCTGCTGCTGGGCGGCGGGCGTCATCACGAGCAGGGCTATACCCAGTCCGGCGTCAACCACGGCTTGGCCATCCTCGCGACGCTGTCGGTGCTGACGCTGGTCATGCCCAACTTCACCACCAGCAGTGCCGGCCCGTTCTACAACGACAACCAGCTGATCTTCGTCTCGATCGATGCGCTGATGCTCTATGCGACATTCGTGGTCGCCCAGACGATCCGCCACCGCGACCACTTCCTCTATCCCGAGGAAGACGACGGCAATCATGACAAGGTGCCGGCCGCCAAGGCCATCGGCGCCGCGGTGATGCTGCCGGTGGCGCTGATCGCCGTGGTCCTGCTGGCCAAGGCGCTGTCACCCTCTATCGAGGCGGCCGTTGCGGCGATGGGCGCGCCGCCCGCGCTGGTCGGCATCATCATTGCCGCGCTGGTGCTGCTGCCCGAAAGCCTTGCCGCGCTGAGCGCCGCGCGGGCCAATCGGGTGCAGACCAGCCTCAACCTGGCCATCGGCTCCGCGTTGGCGACGATCGGCCTGACGATTCCCGCCGTGGCGCTCACCTCTATGGCGATGGGGTTGCATCTCGAACTCGGGCTGTCATCCAAGTCGATCGTGCTGTTGGGGCTGACTCTGCTGGTGGCGTCGATGACGCTGAGCACTGGCCGCACGACGCTGGTGCAGGGCATGGTGCATCTGGTGATCTTCGCCGCTTATCTGTTCACGACGCTGGTGCCCTAGGATTGCTGGCTTAGCCGCGCGTCGGACTGATGCCGGGGCCGCAAAGTTCCAGCCAATTCAAACCCGTCATCCCCGCGAAGGCGGGGATCCCGCTTCCTCTTGTGTAGGACCGAGAGGTCGACAAGAAGCGGGGCCCCCGCCTTCGCGAGGGCGACGATGTTGGGAGGATGGTGGCCCACCCCGAGATGGCTGGGGTGGCTAGGTGGGGTTATTGGCGCAGCGGCACCACCAACTCTTCGTCATTGCGAGCGGAGCGAAGCAATCCAGAGCCGTCTTGTGCCGTTCTGGATTGCCGCGTCGGCTTCGCCTCCACGCAATGACGAGGGGGGAACCTGCCGGCGGGTCGCCGCCGCCGTTTACTCCGGTGTAGCGAACCAGATCACGTGCTTCGGCCCCTTGCCGTTGCTGCGCGAGGGGACTTTCACTTCGTCCACCTTGAACCCGGCGCGTTCCAGACGGCGCGTGAAGGCGGGGTCGGCTCCGGCGGACCAGATCGCCAGCACGCCGTCAGGCGTCAGCGCATTGCGCGCCGCGCGCAGGCCGGTCTTCGAATAGATCTGGTTGTTGTCCTCGCGCACGAGGCCGTCGGGGCCGTTGTCCACGTCCAGCAGGATCGCGTCGTAGTCCGCGCGTGACCCATCGATGATATGCGCGACATCGCCCATCACCAGATTGACGCGGGGATTGTCGAGGCAGCCCTGCGCCAGCTCGGCCATCGGTCCGCGCGCCCATTCGATGATCTCGGGCACCAGTTCGACGACGGTGAGCTTCGAATCTTCCGGCAGCGTGCGCAGCGCGGCGCGCAGGGTGAAGCCCATGCCATAACCGCCGATCAGCATGTGCGGGCGCTTGGTCACGCCCTTGATGCGATCCCACGCCATGGTGGCGAGCGCTTCCTCGCTGCCCCACTTGCGCGTGGACATCAGCTCGTTGTGGCCCAGCACGATCATGTAGTCCCGATCGTGCTTGTAGAGTTCGAGCTTCTCCCCGTCCGGAATCCACGCGGTGTCGATAAGTTCGCGCTTGATCATGATGATGTCTTTCCGGGATGGCGCAAGTGAATGAGGGGGTAGGGGCGGCCATCCGCGTCGCGTTCGGATCGGCCGATGCGCAGAAAACCGCGCGATTCGTAGAAGGGCAGGGCGTTGTCGGCCTGCTCGTTGGCATCGACGCGGGCCTGCGGCTCCAGCGCCAGGGCATGGGCGACCAAGGCGGAGCCGAAGCCCCGTCCGTGGACTGCCGGATCGACGAAGAGCGCCTCTATCGATCCGTCCGCGAAGACCATGAAGCCTTGCGCGGCGCCGTCTGCATCCTCGGCGATCCACAAGGGAACCGCCGGGAGCATCGCCTCGACTTGACCCGCGATCTCGGCCTTGTGCTCCGCCGACAGGAAGCCGTGGGTGGCATCCACCGCCGCGCGCCAGATGGCAAAGGCGCGCGGGG
This sequence comes from Novosphingobium sp. BL-S-33, assembly GCF_056857025.1. NCBI lineage: Bacteria > Pseudomonadati > Pseudomonadota > Alphaproteobacteria > Sphingomonadales > Sphingomonadaceae > Novosphingobium > Novosphingobium sp. BL-S-33. The sequence goes on from NZ_CM166474.1 coordinate 927,324, forward strand.
CGTCGTCAGGAGAGCCGGGCCGGATCATCGGGGCCCGGTCATCACAGCAGGTCGGGCGCGGTGGCCTCGGCCTTGAGCATGGCAATCGCCTCGTCGAGGGTCATGACCTTCTGGTGCTCGGCGCCCAGCGTACGGATGGCGACAGTCCCTTCCTCGGCCTCGCGCTTGCCGACCACCAGCAGATGCGGGACCTTCTTCATCGAATGGTCGCGCACCTTGTAGTTGATCTTCTCGTTGCGCAGGTCGGTCTCGACGCGCACGCCGGCGGCCTTGAGCTTCTGCGAGACTTCCTGCGCATAGCCGTCGGCATCGGAGACGATCGTCGTCACCACGGCCTGGACCGGGGCGAGCCAGACCGGCAGCTTGCCGGCGAAGTGCTCGATCAGGATGCCGATGAAGCGCTCGTACGAACCGAAGATCGCGCGGTGCAGCATGACCGGGCGGTGACGGTCGCCGTCCTCGCCGATGTAGCTGGCGTCGAGACGCTCGGGCAGCACGCGGTCGGACTGGATCGTGCCCACCTGCCAGGTGCGGCCGATGGCGTCGGTCAGGTGCCATTCCAGCTTCGGCGCATAGAACGCGCCTTCGCCGGGGAGTTCTTCCCAGCCGTATTCCTCGGTGGCGAGGCCGGCGTTGACGACGGCGTTGCGCAGCTCGTCCTCGGCCTTGTCCCACATCTCCTCGGTGCCGAAGCGATTGTCGGGACGCAGGGCGAGCTTGATCGCGTAAGTGAAGCCGAAATGCTTGTAGACGCGGTCGGCCAGTTCGCAGAACGCCTGCACTTCGCTGACGATCTGGTCTTCGCGGCAGAAGATATGCGCATCGTCCTGCGTGAACTGGCGCACGCGCATCAGGCCATGCAGCGCGCCATGCGGCTCGTTGCGGTGGCAGCAGCCGTTCTCATAGAGGCGCAGCGGCAGATCGCGGTAGGACTTGATGCCCTGGCGGAAGATCAGCACATGCGCCGGGCAGTTCATCGGCTTCAGCGCCATCCACTCGGCCGCGTCGGACACGATCGGGCCTTCGTCCTCGACGTTGGGCACTTCGTCGGGGATGACGAACATGTTCTCGCGGTACTTGCCCCAGTGGCCGGACTGCTCCCACTGGCGCGCGTCCATCACCTGCGGGGTCTTCACCTCGCGGTAGCCGGCGCCGTCGATGGCGCGGCGCATGTAGGCTTCCAGCTCGCGCCAGATCAGGTAGCCCTTGGGGTGCCAGAACACCGAACCGTGCGCTTCCTGCTGGAGGTGGAACAGGTCCATCTCGTTGCCGAGCTTGCGGTGGTCGCGCTTGGCGGCTTCCTCAAGGCGCGTGAGGTGGGCGGCCAGCTGCTTCTTGTTCAGCCAGCCGGTGCCGTAGATGCGCGAAAGCATCGCGTTCTTCTGGTCGCCGCGCCAGTAGGCGCCGGAAACGCGCGTCAGCTTGAAGGCGGCGGGGTCCAGCTTGCCGGTCGAGGGCAGGTGGGGCCCGCGGCACATGTCCAGCCAGTCCTCGCCCGACCAGTAGACGGTCAGCGGCTCGTCGCCCGGCAGTTCGGCGGCCCATTCGGCCTTGAAGTTCTCGCCCTGCTGCTTCCAGCGGCTGATCAGCGTCTCGCGGTCCCAGACCTCGCGGCGCAGCGGCTTGTCGGCCGCGATGATCTTGCGCATTTCGGCCTCGATGGCCGGAAGGTCGTCATCAGTGAACGGCCCGCGCTCCGGATTCGGGGCGAAGTCGTAGTAGAAACCATCGTCCGTCGAAGGGCCAAAGGTGATCTGCGTGCCGGGGAACAGCGCCTGCACCGCTTCGGCCAGGACGTGCGCGAAATCGTGGCGGGCAAGGTCCAGCGCCTCAGCCTCGTCGCGGCTGGTCACCAGCGCGAGATTGGCGTCGCCGGTGAAAGGCAGGCTCAGGTCGACCAGCTCGCCGTCGATCTTCGCGGCAAGCGCGGCCTTGGCAAGGCCGGGGCCGATGGCGGCGGCGACGTCGGCGGGCGTGGAGCCCTGCGGCATTTCGCGGACCGAACCGTCGGGCAGGCTGATCTTGAACATCTCGGACATCGAACTCGTCTTTCCGGTTTCCAGCGGCGCTTGGGATTACCTGGGCCCATGGCACAGGCGCGCGCGCGGGTGAAGCTCTGGCGCCGCTATTTTGGCCGAATTCGGGAGAGTGACGCCGCTCGCCCGAACCCCGGGCGACGGTGGCAGCGCGATCAGGCCGCGACCAACCGTCCCCGGGGGCCCCGGGTGGTAGTAGTGGTCGAGGTGGTGCGCAGTTGCGTCATCGCGGCGTGATGTAGCGATAGTCGGCGGAAAAGTCACCCCGCATCGGCCATGGAAAGGACGCACGTCATTTTGTAAAGTAAGCTTGTCATTTCATTCAGCATCGATGTAAAGTGAGCTTGTCATCCCGGTGATGGCGATTCGAATGGAGTCGTTCCATGACAAGGCCCGCATCCTCGCATTCGGCCGCGTTCACCCCGGCCCAGCGGCGGCACAATCGCCGGTCGCTGGCGGCTCTTGCCGTCTATGCGCTGGTGCTGCCGCCGATCGTCTGGCTGCACGCGCATGCTAACGCCTATCCGCTGGAGCAGCCGTGGCTGGCTCTGCTCTCGCTGGTCCCGGCGCTGCCGCTGATCGCGATCTTCCTCAATTTCGCGCGCTATCTCTCCGAAGAAAGCGACGAATACATACGCCTGATGGTCATGCGCCAGATCCTCGTCGCGACGACGGTGGCGATGTGCTGCGCGGTGATCTGGGGCTTCCTCAGCGAACTGGGCGGGATGCGGCCGATTGCCAATTACTGGATCGCGGTGGTCTGGGTGGTGACGCAAAGCACCTGGGGCCTCGTCCAGCGATTGCGGGCCGGAAGGCCGTGACAGTTCCCCTTACATCACGTCGAACGGAGCATGGGACATGACCTCGCATCGCAAAAATCCGGCCTATCGCCGTTACGTCCGGCGCATGCAGCCGCTGAGCCTGCTGTACGTGTGTGCCATAGCGCTGGCGACCCGACTGATCCCCAATGGCGCACCCGCCGATGCGCGAACGGTGGGCTTGGCGCTGTTGCCGGGGCTGGCGATAGTCGGTTGGATCTGGGCCATGGGCCGCCTGCTGGTCGAGCTTGATGACGAATATCTGCGGATGCTGGAAGTCCGCAAATTCCTTGTCGCCACGGGCCTCACATTGGGCGTTTGTAGTGTTTGGGGCATCCTTGAATTGTTTTCGCCCCAAGTACCTAAGCTGCCGGTGTTTTTTGTGTTTCCTCTGTGGGCGGTTGGGCTGTTGTTGGGCATGTTGGTGAACCGCTTCCGTTTCGGCGGGGCACAGTCGACATGAAGAACCGCCTCAAGGTCCTGCGCGCGGAGCGCGGCTGGAGCCAGCAGGACCTTGCCGAGCGGCTGGAGGTCAGCCGTCAGAGCGTGAACGCCATCGAAACCGGCAAATACGATCCCTCGCTACCGCTGGCATTTCGGATCGCCGAACTATTTGATATGCGTATCGAAGAGGTTTTCCAGAAGGGGTGATGGCGATGCTCGGGCGGCCCGATCCGCGCAAAATCGGCACTTGGGCTGCGGTCGCGCTCGCGGTGGCGTTTGCCCTCGGGATGCTGCACGAAAGCGCTGCCGGTCGTCGCGAAACGGCCCAGAGCGGCCCTCCGGCGGCCACTACCGTCATTGTCCGCGTGATCGGCCCGACACTGCTCTGACTTAGTGCAGCGTCACCTTGCGGCGGCGCCAGGCTAGCCGCTCCAGCGACGCCACCACCAGCCACCCCGCCGCCATGCACACGAACGGCATGATCGGGTAGTGGAACCGCGACTGGCCCGAGAACACCAGACTGATCGCCGTCGGATAGAGCGCAAGGGCATAAGGCAGCAGCCACCAGCCCGCCCAGCGCGTCCGGTCGTGCAGCCGCCGCACTGTCATCACCACGAAGGCAAGCGCGAAGCCCAGCATCAGCAGCAGGTAATAGCCCTGATTCACCCAGCGCAGCGCGCGGTACACGGCGGGCAGCCGGGCATAGCTGGGCGCTCCGGCCTGATAGGCCCACTCGGCCTCGCCATCGGGCAGCCACAGCCTTGCCAGTTTCTGCGGGGCGAGGGCGAGGAATTCGTGCGGGTGATCGGCGATCCAGCCGAAGGCCAGCCGCCGCGCCTCGGCATCGCGCGCCGTTTCATCGAGGTCGGTGCGGGCCATCAGCGCTCTCACCACTGGCGCATTGGGCGAATAGTCGCCGTTCGCGCCGTCGTGATTGCCGGTGAGCAGGGTATAGCCGTCGTTGGTCGAGATCGCGATCCAGTGGCCCATCTGCACCCGGTTGCGCACGGCCCACGGCGCGACCACCAGCGCCGCTGCGGCGAGGACCACCATGGCGTCCACCACCAGCCCGGGCAGGCGCTTGCCCATCGGCTTCATCCGCAGCCAGTCGACCAGGAAGATCAGCGGCACAGCGACCAGAGTCTGCGCCTTCACCAGCGTCGCGAAGCCGAACACCAGCCCGGCACCGATCAGTTGCAGGCGGTTCTCGCGCGCGATCACGGCCCAGCATGCGGCCATCAGCAGCAGCGTGTAGAACACCTCGGTCAGCGCCAGCGGCACATAGGCGATGGCATTGGGATAGATCGCCAGCAACAGCAGCCCCAGCCGCGCCGCGCCCTCGCTCGCGAACAGGCGGCGGCCCAGTGCGAGCGTCAGCAGCCCGATCAGTAGCGCGGACACCAGATTGAAGATCCCCAGCGTCACCGGAGAGACGCCGAACTGGCTGAACGCAAAGCCCAGCGCCAGCGGCCAACCCGGCGGCCAGAACGCGGTCGGCTGGCCCAGATCGCTGAGGTATCCGGCGCCCGAGGCCATGCCCGCCGCGCGCAGGGCATACCACTGCGCGTCCGAGCTGGGCGTCACGTCCACGAACAGCACGGCGACCCGCAGCGCGAAATAGACCGCCCAGATCGCCAGCAGGACCGAGCGTTCGGTGGCGAACCATTCCAGCCGCAGGGCCAGCCGGCTCGGTCTCGTGGGAAAATCGAGTATCTGCGCGGACATCGTGCGGCGGGATCCTGAAACGGGCGCTTGCGGAATGCCTTACGCGCTGCACGGGGGGCGCGGCAACCGTCTGGTATCGGTGCGCCCCGGAGAGGGTGTGGTCAAAGGACGGATCTCCGCACGCTGACACGAGACAATCAAACCTCGTCGTCCCCGCGAAGGCGGGGACCCCGCTTTTCTTGCGGCGTGGAAAGAAGGAAGCGGGGCCCCCGCCTTCGCGGCGGCGACGGGAGGTTATTGGGGCGAACTCATGCAGGCCTGCCGCCCAAGCTGAACCTTCACCCACTCTCCGGCATCTTTCCCCTCCTCACCCCTTGCCGTCCCCCGGCCGCACCCCCACAATCGCGGGCATGACCGAAATCCGTTTCCACGAAATGCCCGACGGGCGCCGCATCGCCCATCGTTTCACTCCCGGCGTCGGCCCCACTCTCATCTTCCTGCCCGGCTACATGTCCGACATGACCGGCAGCAAGGCTACCGCGCTGTTCGACATGGCGGTCGCCAGCGGCCGCGCCTGTCTGCTGCTCGACTATTCGGGCTGCGGGGAGAGTCCGGGCGATTTCGCCGATGGCACGCTCAGCCGCTGGCGGGACGAAGTGCTCGCGCTGATCGCCGCAGCGGGGCTGGGGGAAGTGGTGCTGGTCGGCTCGTCGATGGGCGGCTGGCTGATGCTGATGGTGGCCGAGGCGCTGCCGGACCGGGTGAAGGGGCTGGTCGGCGTGGCCGCCGCGCCGGACTTCACCGACTGGGGCGTGGCCCAGATGGACAAGAACGTGCTGGCCGATGGCGAGACGATCTGGGAAGACAATCCTTACGGCCCCGAACCCACGCCCACGCATCCCGGCTTCTGGGCGGACGGACAGGCTAACCTCATGTTGGAGCGGCAAATCGCCTTCGACGGCCCGGTCCGCCTGCTGCACGGCCAGGGCGATCCCGATGTGCCCTGGGAGATTTCGCTGCGTCTGGCCGAAAAGCTGCGTTCATCCGAGGTGCAGGTCATTCTCATCAAGGACGGCGATCACCGTCTCTCGCGCGAATCCGACGTCCATGTCCTGCTGCGCAGCGTGGCCGAACTGGTCCTTTCCCGAGCCCCGGCGGCCTGATCCGGAGACCATCCCATGCCCGTCCTGCTCCCCCTCATGCTGATGCAAGCCAATTTCGATCCGAGCGGCATCAACAGCCCGTATTCTTCGGCGCTCCCGCGTGAGATTGTCGACAAGAAGAATGAGGAGGACCGCAAGCGCCGGGCCGAGCAGGCGGCCGATGCCGCCGCCGCCGCTGGCCCGGCGGTTCCGGAGTCGAACGAAGGCTGCATGCTCGCGGTCGAATCGGACCCCGCGCACTCGGCCGAGGTCGCCCGGCAGGCGATGAACGAGGCGCAGGGCCGCACGCGCGTCCGCGCCGGGCTGTGCCTGGGCGCCGCGCTGGCCGCGCTGGACCGCTGGGACGAGGCACGCACCGCCTTCATCCAGGCGCGCGATGCCGCCGATCTCGAAGACCATGTGAGCCGCGCGCGCCTTGGCGCCATGGCGGGAAATGCCGCGCTGGGCGGCGGCAAACCGGGGGAGGCGCTGTCCATCCTCGCGCCCGCCGTCGCCGATGCCAAGGCGGCGGAGGACAATGCCCTGCTCGCCTCTATCTCGCTCGACCGCTCGCGCGCGCTGGTCGCGCTGAATCAGCTGGACGAAGCGGGGACCGCGCTGGCCGATGCCCGCACGGCCGCGCCCGGCGATCCGCAGGTCTGGCTGCTTTCGGCTACGCTGTCGCGCCGCCAGAACAAGCTGGCCGAAGCCCAGACCCAGATCGAGAAAGCCGCCGAACTCGCCCCGCAGGATCCCGAAGTCGGGCTGGAGGCAGGCGTTATCGCCGTGCTGGCGGGCCGCGACGAGGCGGCGCGGCGCAGCTGGAATTCGGTGGTCGCCACCAGCCCCAACAGCCCGCAGGCGGCAACCGCCAAGGGCTACCTTGCTCAGCTCGGCCCCGAAGCGAAAGGCCATCCATGATCCCACTTTCGGTCCTCGATCTCGTTACGGTTCGCGAAGGCGGCACCGTTGCCGAAGCGCTGGCGATTTCCGCTCGTACGGCACAAGTTGCTGAAAAAGCGGGCTACAAGCGCTTCTGGGTGGCTGAGCACCACGGCATGGACGGCATTGCCGGCGGGGCCACTTCGGTCGTGCTCGCGCATGTCGGCGCGGCCACCTCGACCATCCGCATCGGCGCGGGCGGCATCATGCTGCCCAACCACACGCCCTATGTGATCGCCGAGCAGTTCGGCACGCTTGCGGCGCTGTTCCCGGGCCGGGTCGACCTTGGCCTCGGGCGCGCGGCGGGGGCCGATGGGCGATTGGCCAATGCCTTGCGCAAGGACATCGTCGGTGCATCGGAGCGCTTCCCGCAGGACGTGGTCGAATTGCAGGCGCGCTTCGCCGGGCAGGCAGTGGGCGGCGTTTCCGCACCGCAGGCCGACGGCGCAGAGGTCGAGATGTGGATTCTCGGGTCCAGCCTGTTCGGCGCGCAACTGGCTGCCATGCTCGGCCTGCCCTATGCCTTCGCCTCGCACTTCGCGCCTGCCATGCTGGACGAGGCCGGACGGATCTATCGCGAGCGGTTCCAGCCGGGGAAAGGGCTCGACAAGCCGCACTTCATGGCCGCGATCAACGCCTTCGCGGCGGATACCGACGAGGAGGCGCATTACCTCGCCTCGTCCACCGACCAGAGCTTCGTGGCGCTGCGCACCGGTACGCCAGGCCGCCTGCCGCCGCCGATCCGCGACTATCGCGCCGGTCTGCCGGGATCGGCGCGGGCGATGCTGGAACAGGTCCGCTCGGTCAGCGCCGTCGGCACTCCGGCGCGGGTGCGGGATGAGATTCTTGCCTTCCGTGATCGGACGCAGGCGGACGAACTGATCGTCTCGGGCGCGATGTTCGATCCGGATGCGCAGATGCGGTCGCTGGAGCTGGCGATGGGGGCTTTGGAAGGGGCGAAGGTTTAAGGCGCGGATCGGGGGCGTCCTGTTCCTCCCCTGCAAGGGGAGGGGGACCGCCCGAAGGGTGGTGGAGGGGTGTCAGCCTTTCAGCCGAGCGCCTCGCCGAGAGCGTTACACCCCTCCGTCAGCCCTGACGGGCTGCCACCTCCCCTTGCAGGGGAGGAATTTCTAGGTCCTCGTCAATTCTCCGGCAGCCCAAACGGCCGCATCGGCAACCGCCTCGTCGGCGTCGCCCAGCAACGCCTCCACCACCGGCAATAGCGCCGCCCGCCCGCTGTTCCCCGCCGCATAGAGACAATTGCGCACGAAGCGATTGCGGCCGATCCGCTTGATCGGCGAGCCGGAAAACAGCTTCCGAAACCCCGCATCGTCCAGCACCAGCAGGTCCGCGAGTTCCGGCGCGGTGAGTTCGGCGCGCGGCAGGAATGCCTTCATCGTATGCGCGGTCTCCGCGAATTTGTTCCACGGGCAGACCGCCAGACAATCGTCGCAGCCGTAGATGCGATTGCCCAGCGCAGCGCGGAATTCCTCCGGTATCGGCCCCTTGTGCTCGATCGTCAGATAGCTGACGCAGCGCCGCGCATCGAGACGGTAGGGTGCGGGAAAAGCGCCGGTCGGGCAGGCATCCTGACAGGCGCGGCACGATCCGCAGCGGTCGCGGCCGGGGGTGGAGAGCGGCAGGTCCAGCGTTGTGCAGATCTCGCCCAGGAACAGCCATGAGCCGTGCTCGCGGCTGACCACATTGGTGTGCTTGCCCTGCCAGCCGAGCCCGGCCTCGGCCGCCAGCGGCTTTTCCATGACCGGCGCGGTATCGGTGAAGACTTTGACCCCGGCCTCCCCGAAACCGCGCTTGCGGGCCTCTTCGACCAGCCAGCGGGCGAGGTGCTTGAGCGCCTTCTTGACCACGTCGTGATAGTCCGCGCCTTGCGAATAGACCGAGATCCGGCCCACTTCGGGCGTACCGGCCAGCGCGAGGGGATCGGCGGCGGGCGCATAGCTCATGCCCAGCGCGATGACCCGCCGCGATTCGGGCCAGAGCCCTTGCGGCGAGCGGCGGTGGTGGGCGCGGTCGGCCATCCACTCCATGGAGCCGTGCATGCCCTCTGCCAGCCACGAATCGAGTCGGGCCGCACGGGCGGGATCCTCTTCCGCTCCCGCTATGCCGAAGGCGCAGAAACCCAGCGCGCGGGCTTGCGCTTCAAGGTCCCCCGCCAATAGGCTCAGGGGGGGCACTTCACTTATCGGGTTGTTAACCAAGCTTGCGGATGCTCCGGTTCACGGCATGAGGATAAATGGCCTCCATGAACATCGCACTAGGAGATTGGCCCTTGGCCAGCAATGAGGGAGGTCAGGCCGACGGGCGGCCTCTCGCGATCGAGGCGCGCGGCCTCGTGAAGCGCTTCGACGGGTTCACCGCGGTCGACGGGGTGGACCTTCAGGTGCCGGTGGGCGCGGTCTACGGCATCCTTGGCCCCAACGGCGCGGGCAAGACGACGACCTTGCGCATGCTGCTCGGCATCATCGATCCGGACGAGGGAACTCGCCGGATTCTGGGCGCGGAGCGGCCGCACGACGTGGCCCATGCCATCGGCTACCTGCCCGAGGAGCGTGGTCTCTATCCGGCGATGAAGGCGACCGAGGCGATCGCATTCCTCGGCTCGCTGCGGGGCCTGCCGCTGAAGGAAGGGCGCAAGCGCGCGCACGAACTGCTCGAACGCCACGGCCTCGGCTATGCGGCGGACCGGCAGATTCGCCAACTTTCCAAAGGCATGGCGCAGCAGGTGCAGATTCTGGGCACGCTGGTCCACCGCCCGCGACTCGTGATTTTCGATGAGCCCTTCTCGGGCCTCGACGCGCTGAATCAGGGCAAGCTCGAAAAGATGATGCGCGGGCTGGCGGAGGAGGGGACGACGGTGATCTTCTCCACCCACGTCATCGCCCATGCCGAGCGGCTGTGCGACGATGTGGCGATCATCGCCGGCGGCAAAGTGCCTTTCGCGGGCCCAGTCGACGTCGCGCGCGATCGCATTCGCCCGCAAGTCCGGCTGGAAACCCGCGCCGAGGACGGTCCGTGGCGGGCTGCGCTTCCCGCCGACCTGCGGCGTGAGGGCGCGTTCTGGAACTTCTCGCTGCCCGAAGCCGGTGTCGAGCCGCTGCTGCGCGCGCTGATCGAGGGCGATGCGGGAATCCTCTCGCTCTCCATCGAGCGCGCGGGGCTGCACGATGCCTTTGTGGCCATTGCCGGTGAGGCAGCGGCGAGGGCGCTGGAAGAAAGCCCCGAACAGGAGCAGGCCCGATGAGCGACAAGACCCGCACTGGCATTCGTACGGGCCGCCTCTCGGTCCTTGCCGCCGCCTGGGTGGTGGCCCGGCGCGATTTCACGGCGATCCTGTTCAGCCGCAGCTTCTTCTTCTTCCTGCTGGGGCCGCTGTTCCCGGTGATCGTCGGCGCTTTGGCCGGCAGTGTCGGCGCGCGCGTGCAGGCGAGCGCGGAGCAGCCGGGCCTTGGCGTGGCGATGAGCGCCGCCGATGTCGATGCTCTCAGTGCCGCAAGGGCGCGGCTCGTCCCGGCGCTGGGCGATGCGATACCCAATCTGATCGTGCTGCAAAAGCTGGCGCCCGGCCAGACGTTCGACGCCCGCGCGGCGCTGGCGGGGAAAAAGGGCGTCGCTGCCGTCCTTACGGGCACGCTGGCCGAACCGGTCCTGACCGGCCCCGATGGGCTGATCGGCAACTGGCGCGGTCCGGTCTCGATGCTGGCGGTGCAGGCCCGCTCGGGTCACGTGATCGCCTATCCGGAGATCGCGCTGCAACCCGTGGCGACGAGTTCGGCGGGCGAGCGCCGGGGCCGCCTGACCACCGCGCAGAGCGCGCAGATGATGCTGTTCCTGCTGACGATGATGCTGGCGGGCATGGTCCTGTCCAACCTTGTTGAGGAAAAGGGCAACAAGATCATTGAGGTGCTGGCTGCCGCGATTCCGATGGATTCGGTGTTCTTCGGCAAGCTTTTCGCGATGCTGGGTGTCTCGCTGGTGGGCATCGGCACCTGGGCGGCGGCGGGATCGCTGGTGTTCCTGCTGGGCGGATCGCACCTGCCGCATCTGGCCGAACCGGCGGTGGGCTGGCCGATGCTGATCGGGCTGGGCGTGGTCTATTTCGCGATGGCCTATCTGTTGCTCGGCTCGGTGTTCCTGTCGATCGGTTCGATGGCGACCACCGTGCGTGAGGTGCAGACCCTGTCGATGCCGGTGACGATGCTGCAATTGATGGTGTTCTTCTTCGCCAGCTTCGCAATGACCCAGCCCGGCAGTACGGTCGAGACCGCTGCCCTGATCTTCCCGTTCAGCTCGCCCTTCGCGATGCTGGCGCGGGGGGCGCAGGATCCGGCGATCCTGCCGCATGTGCTGGCCATCGGCTGGCAGGCGCTGTGGGTCGTCGTGTTGGTGCGGATCGGCGCGCGGCTGTTCCGCTCGCGGGTGATGAAATCGGGACCGGCGCGCGCGGGCAAGCGCACAAAGGCCCGCCGCGCCGCGGAAGCCGTGTAACCGGACGGGAGCGCACGGCGAACTGGGAGTAGAGGACTGGTTGCCGGGAGAGCTTCGATGCCGATTCGATCGACGCGCCGCGAGATTCTGGGCTGGCTGGGGGTGGGCGCCGCGATGCCGGTGCTTGCCGCCTGCGGCATCGACCCGGCCGAGGCGAAGAACTATCCCGTCAGCTACAGCACGGCGGACTGGCGGCGGCGGCTGACGCCCGCGCAGTTCCACGTGCTGCGTGAGGCGGGGACCGAAGCGTCCTTCTCCTCGCCGCTCGATAGCGAGCACCGCAAAGGCACATTCCTTTGTGCCGCCGATGGCAATCCGCTGTTCTCCTCTGCCACCAAGTTTGACAGCCACACCGGCTGGCCCAGTTTCTGGAAGCCGCTGCCCGGCGCGGTGGAGATGTCGACCGACTATATGATCGGCGTCCCCCGAACCGAGGTGCACTGCGCGCGTTGCGGCGGGCATCTCGGCCATGTCTTCGACGACGGGCCGCCGCCGACCGGCAAGCGCTATTGCATGAACGGCGTGGCCATGGCGTTCCGCCCCGGCTGAGCGCGACTCAATCCTCCGGCGCGGCGGAATCCTTGGTTGCCGGTACCGCGACCTGCATGCGCGAGGTGCGCAGGGCCAATTGCTCCAGACTCAGGAGCTGGCCGAAGACCAGGCCATAGTCCGGATGCCGACGCCAGCAGACGGTGGCATCGAAGCCCGGCAACTCGCTGGCGGAAAGCCGCAGCCTCTGGCCTATCGCGAGCATCTGATCGGTTTCGATTCCGGCCCCTTGCCGCGAAAGATCGCGAATCGTGGCGGGATAGTCCTGTCCGGCAAAGGCGATCACCGCGGGATGATCGACCCGCAGGCGTACCGGGCGCTTGGGGAAGGGGCCGGCCTCGGCAATGAAGCGGATCAGATCGACCGGGCCGACGAAACGGAAACCGGCCTCACCGCCTTCTTCCCACACCTGTTCCATCGGAAAGCGCTCTCCGGTGGTGATTTCAAGCGCGTAATCGTCGGCGACGGGAAGGTCATGGAAGAGCTTGAGCTTGACCCCGCTCTCGGAAACGTCGCGCACGATGCACAGATATTCGCGCCCGTTTCCGATCAGCTTGGCCTGACGCAGCAGCAGCGCGAATCGCGGCTGGTCGCGTTGGTCAGGGGCCCGGCCGGTGGGTGCGGGCGATGGTTCGATATCGGCCTCTGCGCCCGGCGGCACGCGGTCGGGATAAGTCATGTCGTGGTGCACCCCTGTCGATCGTTCTGCCCGAATTCCGGCGAATCGCCATCCGTCCGCCATGCCGGCGCGAAGGTGAGCGACCGCGATCGGTCCTGAGACCGGTCGGATTCGATATCTGTTGCGAGCCAAGCGGGTACGTCACCGAGAATACCGATTCGCGGGTTACCGAAGTGTGAAGACTATTCCGGGGGAGGCTGTCCCGTTCAGGGGCTGGTGCGGGCGGCGGGACTCGAACCCGCACTGGGATACCCAAGGGGATTTTAAGTCCCCGGCGTCTACCATTCCGCCACGCCCGCACAGCGTGCCTGTGCACGCAGCCGCTGGCGATCTGGCAGATCGCGGCGCACCGGGCAACAGCGTAAAAGCAGGATCCGGGGACAACGATTGTCTGAAAAGAGCGATTGGACGGGCCGTCACAGCGCAACAGCCCGCGCGCTGGTGGCGCCGGCTATCTCACCGAACGGCCGTGCAAATCGGGGCAAATCCGGACCGGGCCGGAGTTTGCGGACCTCAGTGCACGTTCAGGCGCGCGCGCATTTCCTTGCCCGGCTTGAAATAGGGCACGCGCTTTTCCGGCACTTCCACGCTTTCGCCGGTTCGCGGATTGCGACCCTTGCGGCTTTCGCGGTGGCGCGTGGAGAAAGCACCGAATCCACGAAGCTCCACACGGCCCCCATCGGCGAGTCGCTGGGCGATCTCGTCAAAAAAGGTGTCGACAGCGCGCTCCACGTCTTCAGAGCGCAGTTCGGGATTTTCCTTCGAAAGGGCTTGCAGCAGTTCAGATCTGATCATCGCGCACCTTCCCTAGAGCCAGCCGAAAAAAATCCGCGGCCACGCCCGAATCACAATATTTCGCGTGACTTGGATCGCTCTGAACCAGAAAATGCCACTGCCGGGGCTTTCGCGCAATGCTCCTACCGGATGAGTTCTTTTTGGTGCTCCAGCCGGGCCTGCGCCGCTCAGCTGAGCCATTTCGCCCGGCCGCAGCCCCATTTACAGCGCCGATTTGCCCGTTAACGTCCGCTTTTTTACCGCCACGGGTCGGCGTGAACAAAGCACAAGAGGGCGCATGAAGGATATCGGAACCTGGAACGAGGGGGACTGGGTCGGCGCGATCGGCGCGATCCTGCTGTTCGCCATTTTGGCGATCGGCGGCGTCATCGCCTCGCGCAAGAGCCAGGAAGTGGTGGGCCACCCGCGCGGTCTGTTCGTGCTGTTCTACACGGAAATGTGGGAACGCTTCTCGTACTACGGGATGCGCGCCCTGCTCATCCTCTATCTCACCAAACATTGGCTGTTTGATGACGGCAAGGCGAACCTGATCTACGGCGCCTACACCAGCCTCGTCTACATCACCCCGGTGCTGGGCGGCTATCTGGCCGACCGCTACCTCGGCCAGCGCAAGGCCGTGCTGTTCGGCGGCGTGCTGCTGGCCTTCGGCCACGTGCTGATGGCGTTCGAGGGTGTCGGCGGGCAGAGCGATCCCACGATCAACGTGTTCTGGCTGGCTCTGGCCTTCATCATCGTCGGCTCGGGCTTCCTGAAGGCGAACATCTCGGTGATCGTCGGTCAGCTCTACAACCTCACCGACGAGCGCCGCGACGGCGCCTATTCGCTGTTCTACATGGGCATCAACACCGGCGCCGCGCTGGGCACGATCCTGGTCGGCTACCTCGGCGAGACGATCGGCTGGGGCTATGGCTTCGGTCTTGCCGGCATCGGCATGGTGCTCGGCCTGATCATCTTCATGGTCGGCAAGCCCGCCCTGCGCGGCCGGGGCGAGCCGCCCATGCCGCTCACCAAGAACCGCGAATGGACCTTCTACGGCATCGGCACGGCTTCGGTCGCGGTGCTCTGGGCGCTGATCCAGTTCCAGGCGGTGGTCGGATCGCTGCTGCTGATCTCGGCCGTGGCGCTGCTCGGCTACATGCTGGTCGAAGCGTTCCGCATGCCGAAGGAACCGCGCGAGCGCATCTTCGCGATCATCTTCCTGCTGGCGTTCCAGCCGATCTTCTGGGGGCTGTTCGAACAGGCGGGCGGTTCGCTCTCGCTGTTCACCGACCGCTTCGTGGAGCGCGGCGGCGTGCCGACCTCGCTGTTCCAGGCGGTCAACCCGATCTTCATCGTGACTTTCGCGCCGATCCTGGCGTGGCTGTGGCGTTCGCTCGGCCGCAAGCAGGTGGAGCCTTCGGCTCCGGCGAAGTTCGGCTACGGCCTCGTGCTCGTCGGCCTCGGCTTCGTGTCGCTGGTCTGGGGCGATGCCGTTGCCGGGCCGGGCGCCAAGGTCGGCGTGTTCTTCATCTTCCTGATCTACTGGTTCCACACGCTGGGTGAGCTTTGCCTCTCGCCGGTGGGCCTCAGTGCGATGAACCGCCTTGCCCCCCGTCACCTTGCCAGCTTCATCATGGGCGCGTGGTTCTTCGCCACGGCAGGCGGCAACTTCGTGGCCGGCATGATCGGCCAGGCGACCGGCGGCGAGCACGGTGCGATGACCCGCGAGGGCACCGTGGCGATCTATGGCACGATCGGCTGGTGGGTCGTGGGTATCGGCGTTGCCGTCATCCTCGTCGCGCGGCTGGTGAAGCGCTGGATGCACGTGGACACGCTGCAGGATATCGAACTGGAGGGATCCTCCGAGTTCGGGCTGGAGGCACAGGAAGCCGGCATCCACCCAACGCTCAAGCCGAACTGACACTTACCACCGGCCCGGAAACCAAGGTTTCCGGGCCGGTTTCGCGAATACGCTTCAAAACAGGGGAATCCACATGACCAAAACGCCGGGATTGCGGCGCTGGACGTCGCTGCTCGTGCTGGGCACGGCGCTTGCGCTCAGCGCCAACAGCGCCGACGCCAAGAAGGACGACAAAAAGGCGGCCCCCATCGTCGCCGATCCCTATCCTTCCACCTACAAGGCCTATCCGGGCACGCCCACCGCATTGGTCGGTGCCACCGTCTATGACGGGCGCGGCGGCAAGATCGAGAACGGCGTGGTCCTGTTCCGCGACGGCAAGCTGGTCGCCATCGGCGCCGCCGACATGGCGATCCCGGACGGCTACACGCGGATCGACGGCCGGGGCAAGTTCGTGACTCCCGGCGTGATCGACATCCACTCGCACCTCGGCGTCTACCCCTCGCCCGCGGTCGATGCGCTGGCGGACGGCAACGAGATGACCAACCCGACCACCCCCGACGTCTGGGCCGAACATTCGGTCTGGCCGCAGGACCCGGGCTTCACCCGCGCTCTGGCCAACGGCGGCGTCACCACGCTAGAAATCCTGCCCGGCTCGGGCAACCTCATGGGCGGGCGTACCGTCACGCTGAAGAACGTGCCCTCGATCACCGTGCAGGGCATGAAGTTCCCCGGCGCGCCTTATGCGCTGAAGATGGCCTGCGGCGAGAACCCCAAGCGCGTCTACGGCGAAAAGGGCCAGAAGCCCTCGACCCGCATGGGCAACTTCTCGGTGGACCGCCAGGCCTGGATCGATGCCCGCCACTACATGGACGGCGACCATTCTGAGCGGGATCTTGGCAAGGATACGCTGGAAGGCGTGCTGAAGGGCCAGATCCTCGTCCAGAACCACTGCTACCGCGCCGACGAGATGGCGCAGGTGATCGATATGGCCAAGGAAATGGGCTACAAGGTCACGGCCTTCCACCACGCCGTCGAAGCTTACAAGATCGCCGACCTGCTGCGCGACAATGACATCTGCGCTGCCGTCTGGGCGGACTGGTACGGCTTCAAGATGGAAGCCTACGACGCCATTCCCGAGAACGCCGCGCTGCTCGCCAATGCGGGGACTTGTGTGGTGATCCACTCGGACGACGAGAACGGCATCCAGCGCCTCAACCAGGAAGCCGCCAAGGCACAGGCCGACGGCCGCCGTATCGGCATCGACATTCCCGACGCCAAGGTGGTGGGCTGGTTCACCTACAACGCCGCCAAGTCGATGGGCATTGGAGACAAGACCGGCAGCCTCGAAGCCGGCAAGATGGCAGACGTGGTGCTGTGGAACGGCAGCCCGCTCTCGGTCTATTCCCGGCCGGAGAAGGTTTGGATCGACGGCGCCCTGATGTTCGACGCGCTGGATCCCAAGCGCCGCCCGGTGAGCGATTTCGAGCTGGGCCAGCTCGGTGAAGGAGACGTGAAATGAGCCGCCGCGCCCTGATCCTTGCGGCGCTGGCTGCAACGGCCTTCGCTCCCGCCGCTTTCGCGCAGGACTTCGCGGTGACCAACGCCACGGTCGCCACCGGCGACGGTGGCGCGCCGATCGAGCATGGCACTGTCGTCGTGCGCGGAGGCAAAGTGGTCGCGGCCGGGGCTGGCGTCGCCGTGCCCGCCGGTGTCCAGACCATCGACGGCACCGGCAAGTGGGTGACGCCGGGCCTGTTCTCGGCCGTTACCGACCTTGGCCTGTGGGATGTCGAGGCGGTCTCCAACAGCAACGACAGCGCGGCGGACAAGTCGCCCTTCAACGCCGCGCTCGACGTGAGCCCGGCGATCAACCCGTCCAGCGAGCATATCGCGATTAGCCGCGAAGGGGGTGTCACCCGCGCCAGCGTCGCGCCCGCCAACGGCGATTCGATCTTCGCCGGGCAGGGCGCGCTGATCGACCTTGGCGCCGATCCGAACGCGGTCACCAAGGCGCGGGCCTTCCAGTACGTGCAACTGGGCGAGGCCGGTGCGAAGCTGGCTGGTGGTAGCCGGGTTGCCGCGCATGTCGCGCTGCGCAGTGCCTTGCGCGAAGCGCGCGACATTGCCGCCACGCCGAATGCCGCGCGCAGCCCGGACGCCATGTTGACTCACGCCGATGCGGTGGCTTTGGCGCCGGTGCTCGACGGCCGCCAGCCGCTCTACGTCGGCGTCGAACGTGCGGCGGACATCCGCAGCGTGCTCGCGCTCAAGAGCGAGTTCCCCAAGCTCGACCTCGTATTGGTCGGGGCGACCGAGGGCTGGCTGGTCGCGAGTGAGATCGCCGCCGCCAAAGTGCCGGTGATCACGATGCCGCTGCGTGACCTGCCTTCGGCGTTCGAGGCGTTGGCGGCCACGCAGTCCAACGTCGGGCGCATGAAGAAGGCGGGCGTGAAGGTCGCCATCGGCATGTTCAGTGGCTCCAACCAGCCGCGCTATGCACCCCAGGAGGCGGGCAACCTCGTCGCTCTCGCCAAGCTGCCCGGCGCTGCGGGCCTGACCTGGGGCGAGGCGTTCGCGGCGATCACCTCGGTCCCGGCCGAGATCAGCGGCATGGGCGGAAAGGCGGGCGTTCTGGCGCCCGGCGCCGTGGGTGACGTGGTGATCTGGGACGGCGACCCGCTGGAACTGTCCTCGGCCCCGCTTGAGGTGTTCATCGATGGCGTCAAACAGCCGCTCGACAATCACCAGAGCCGTCTGAAGCAGCGTTACCGGAATCTCGACCGGACTTATCTGCCCAAGGCTTTCGACTGGTAAGGGCTTCCCCGGAGCGTGGCGCTGCAAGTGTGGCGCCACGCTCGAACACGGGGCCATCGTCCGAACGTAGAATCAGCACCCAAGCACTCCGTCGTCCCCGCGAAGGCGGGGATCCCGCTTCTGCTGGTTCGTGGCGCAAGAAAGCGGGGCCCCCGCCTTCGCGGGGGCGACGGGGTTTTAGGGGCTGAGCATGGAGTTTCGTTTCAGGGCTTCAGTTCAGGCCTTCACATCATCCCACTCCGGATGCCGCCGGAACGCCGCATCGACATAGCTGCACCGCGATCCGATCCGAAAATGGTTCTCCCGCGCGTCCGCCACCATCGCCTCGACCAGTCGCCCGGCCACGCCGCGCCCGCCGATCACCGGGGGGACAAGCGTATGTTCCGCGTAGCGAATGCCGTCACGCTCGGCCCAGATCAGGCGGCCGGTCGCGTCGCTGTCGGCGACATGGGCGATATACTCGCCGGAATTTCCGTTTTCATGGGCAGTGATAGTCACGCCGACCATATGTGGGGGCTCCTGAAAAGGTCTGCTTGACGGAGAAGGCGTCCGCTTTAGGGCATATGGCCATGAAGTTTCTCTCCGACAACGCCGCACGGGTCCACCCGAGGGTCTGGGACGCCATGAAGGCCGCCGACGAACCCGATTCGCCTTACGATGGCGACGCGCTGAGCAAAGCGCTCGACGCGCGCTTTTCCGCGCTGTTCGGCCGCGATTGCGCGGCGCTCTGGGTAGCGACGGGGACGGCGGCGAACTGTCTGGCGCTCTCGGCCATGGTCGAGCCGCACGGCGCCGTGATCTGCCACCGCGAGGCGCATATCGAGATGGACGAGGGCGGCGCGCCCGGTTTCTACCTCCACGGCGCCAAGCTGCTGCTGGCCGATGGTGAGAGCGCGAAGATCACGCCCGACGCGATTGCGCGGGTGATCGACCCGATCCGCGATGGCGTGCATCAGGTCCAGCCCCATGCCATCTCGATCACGCAGGCGAGCGAATATGGCTGCGTCTACCGGCCCGAGGAACTGGCCGCGCTTTCCGCCTTCGTGAAGGGCAAGGGGCTCGGTCTGCACATGGACGGCGCGCGGTTCGGCAATGCCGTGGCATTCCTTGGCGGCAGCGCGGCGGATGCGGCGCGGGGCGTCGATGCGCTGAGCTTCGGCATGGTCAAGAACGGGGCGATGAGCGCCGAGGCCATCGTCTTCTTCGATCCCGCCATGGCCGACAAGGTCCGCTTCCGCCGCAAGCGCGCGGGGCATCTGCAATCGAAGGGGCGCTATCTGGCCGCACAGATTCTGGCGATGCTGGAGGGCGACCTCTGGCTGGAGAATGCGCGCACGTCCAATGCCGCCGCCGCCGAAATCGCGGCGGCTGCCGGTGCGCGCTTGCTGCACCCGGTCGAGGCTAACGAGATTTTCCTCACCTCCACCGCCGCTGAACGCGCGGCGCTGCGGGCGCAGGGCTTCGAGTTCTACGACTGGGGCGACGATGCGGCGCGCCTCGTCACGGCATGGGATTCGCGGCCGGAGCACGTTTCCGCGCTCGCCCGCGCGATTGCCGCGCTGTGAGCGTGAACGCGGCGAGCGACACGGCGGCCCCCGGTTTCTTCAAGCCGGCGGTCATTCTGCCGTTCATGCTGGTGGCGCTGATCTGGGGATCGACCTGGTTCGTCATCACTGGCCAGATTGCCGAAGTGCCGGCCAGCTGGTCGGTGGCATGGCGTTTCGCGCTGGCGACGCCGGCGATGTTCGTTGTCGCGATCGCCATGGGCAAGAGCCTGAAGCTGGGCAGGGCAGGGCAATTGCTCGCGCTTGCGGTGGGCGTGACGCAGTTCTGCGGCAATTACAACTTCGTCTATCGCGCCGAAATGCACCTGACTTCGGGCATTGTCGCGGTGATGATCGGGCTGCTGCTGGTGCCCAATGCGATTCTGGCGCGGGTGCTGCTCAAGCAGCCGATCACGGGGCGCTTCGTGGTCGGCAGTGCGATCGCCATTGCCGGTCTCGCTCTATTGCTGGTCCATGAGGCGCATGAAGCGCCGCTGGGCGGCAAGGTCGTGCTGGGTACGGTCTTCGCCCTGATCGCGATGCTGTGCGCGTCGGTTTCGAACGTGATTCAGGCCAACGACACCGGCAAGGCCCTGCCGATGGTGAGCCTGCTGTCGTGGGCGATGCTCTACGGCACGCTTTGCGATGTGGCGGTGGCCTGGCTCTTCGCGGGGCCGCCGGTGATCCCGCGCGATGCGAACTACTGGATGGGGACGGCCTACCTCGCGATCCTCGGTTCGGTGGTGACCTTCCCGCTCTACTACACGCTGATCCGCCAGCTTGGCGCGGGCAAGGCTGCCTATAACGGCGTTGTCGTGATCGTGATCGCCATGTTCATCTCGACGCTGTTCGAGGGCTATCAGTGGTCGGCGCTGGCGATTGCCGGGGCGGCGCTGGCGACTGTCGGGCTGGTCGTGGCGCTGATGTCGCGCAGCCCTTCGCGGTAAGTCGCAAAGCGCGGTTTCCAGCCGAGGACGTGCCGCGCCTTGCCATTGGCGACGCGGCGGTTCTCCGCATAGAAAGCCCGCGCCATCGGGGAGAGCGCCGCTTCCTCCAGTGATTGCAGCGGGGGAAGCGGCAGCCCGGCAAGGCGGCAGGCTTCCTCCACGACGCGGTTCTGGCCGCAGGGCAGATCGTCGGAAAGGTTGTAGGCACCCGCCGGTGCCCGGAGCCCGGCGATCACGCCCGAGGCGATATCCTCGACATGCACGCGGCTGAACACTTGCCCCGGCAGGTCGATGCGATGCGCGCGGCCTTCGCGCACGCGGTCCAGCATCGAGCGGCCGGGCCCGTAGATGCCGGGAAGCCGATAGACCCGCGCGCCCAGCGCAAGCCACTCGCCGTCCGCCTCGGCCCGCGCGGTGCGGCGGCCGGTGCCGATGGGGGCGCTTTCGTCCACCCATGCCCCGCCCGCGTCGCCGTAGACGCCGGTGGACGAGAGATAGGACAGCGCCTTGCCGTTCAGCGCAGGACCATAGCGCTCCAGCACCCGATCGAGCGGCTCGCCGCGCCCCTCGTTGCCGGGCGGGACCGAGGAAAGAACATGATCGGAATCGGCCAGCGCCAGGCGCACATTGCCCTCATCCTCGAACGACAGCGTGCCGTCGCGGCCGGTCGAGATCACTTCCCAGCCCATGCGGGACAGCCGCGCGGCCACCGCGCTTGCAGTGTAGCCAAGGCCGAAGATGAACAGGCGGGGCGCCATCGCTCTCGCTTTCTCTGAAAAATCGCTGCGATTTTCGTAGCGGCACGGCTGGCAATCGCAAGGCGGGGGGCTTAACTCCAAGCGTATGGACATCGCCAGCAACGCCGCCCAGCCCGAAGCCGCTCCCGCCACCACGCCCGCCGTGATCCACCGCGCGGATTACCGGCCGCCCGAATGGCTGGTTCCGGCCATCGCGCTCGACTTCCGGCTGGGTATCGATGCCACGCATGTGACCGCGAAGCTTTCGGTAACGCGCAATCCGGCGGGTGAGGGGAGCACGACGCTGCGCCTCAATGGCGACCAGATCGCCCCGCTTGCCGTCCGCGTCGACGGCGAGGCGGTGAACAACTGGCGGCTGGATGGCGCAGACCTGCTGGTCGAGCTTTCGGGCGATGCGCATGAGGTCGAAGTCGAAACCGCCGTGAACCCGGCGGCTAACAGCCAGCTCATGGGCCTCTATGCCTCGAACGGCATGCTTTGCACCCAGTGCGAGGCCGAGGGCTTCCGCCGCATCACCTTCTTCCCGGATCGCCCAGACGTGCTCTCGACTTATTCGGTGCACATGGCGGGCGACAAGGCGGCCTTCCCGATCCTGCTCTCCAACGGCAACTGCACGGCCACCGGTGAGAACGCCGACGGCACGCATTGGGCCGATTGGCACGATCCCTGGCCCAAGCCGAGCTACCTTTTCGCGCTGGTGGCGGGCGATCTCGTGGCCAACCATGCGCAGTTCACCACGCGCTCGGGCCGCAAGGTCGATCTCAACATCTGGGTCCGCGCGGGCGACGAGCAGCGCACGCAGCACGCGATGGATTCGCTGATCGCCTCGATGAAGTGGGACGAGCAAGCGTTCGGCCGCGAATATGATCTCGACCTGTTCAACGTCGTCGCCGTGTCGGACTTCAATATGGGCGCGATGGAGAACAAGGGCCTTAACGTCTTCAACACCCGCTACGTCCTGGCCGAGCCGGAAACCGCGACCGATGCCGATTACGACGGCATTGAGAGCGTGATCGGCCATGAGTACTTCCACAACTGGTCGGGCAACCGCGTGACCTGCCGCGACTGGTTCCAGCTTTCGCTGAAGGAGGGCTTTACCGTCCTGCGCGACCAGTTGTTCAGTGCGGACATGGGCAGCGAGCCGGTCAAGCGGATCGAGGACGTGCGCACCCTGCGCGGCGGCCAGTTCCCCGAGGATTCGGGCCCGCTCGCCCATCCGATCCGCCCGGATTCCTATCAGGAAATAAGCAACTTCTACACTGCGACTGTCTACAACAAGGGTGCCGAGGTGATCCGCATGATGCGGACCATGGCGGGCATCGAACGCTTCCGGCAGGGCACTGACCTCTACTTCGACCGCCACGACGGCGAGGCTGCGACGTGCGAGGACTTCGTCAAGGCGATCGAGGACGGCGCCGGGCTGGACCTCAAGCAGTTCCGCCTCTGGTATTCGCAGGCGGGCACCCCGCAAGTCTCGGTTTCGCTGACGCACGAGGGCGAGACGGCGACGCTGACGCTCTCGCAGACCGTGCCTGCCACGCCCGGCCAGCCGGACAAGCAGCCGATGCCGATCCCGCTGCGCGTCGCCCTGTTCGACCGCGACACCGGCACCCATTCGGGCGAGCGGCTGATCGTGCTCGACAAGGCCGAGGACAGCTTCGCCTTCGAAGGCTTCGCTCGCGCGCCGGTGCTGTCGATCAATCGCGGCTTCTCAGCGCCCGTTGCCATCGAATTCGAGCGCGATCCCGAAGACCTCGTGTTCCTGGCCGCGCGCGATGACGATCCCTTTGCCCGCTACGAGGCGATGCAGAGCCTCGTCGTCCAGCACCTTGTCGCCGCGGTGGGCGGCGGACTGGCCGATGCCGACCGTGCTGCCGGCCGTGCCGCCATCGGCAAGGCTTTCGCGGCGATTATTGCCGACGAGGCGCTCGACGACCTGATGCGCGGCGAACTGATGATGCTGCCGACCGTCGCCTACCTCTCCGAGCAAGTGCTGGTGGCCGATCCTTACGCGATCCACGAGGAGCGCGAGGCACTTAAGCACTGGCTGGGCGGCGAACTGGCCGATGAACTGAAGGTGCTGCACGACCGCGTTTCCGCCGTTCCCTACGGCCGCGACGCGGGGGCGCGCGGTGCCCGCAAGACCAAGGCGCAGGCACTCGTCCTGATCGCCTCGGGCGACGCCGTGGAAGGTGTGGCCCGCGCCAGCGCGCAGTACCGCGCGGCCGACAACATGACCGACCGCCAGTCCGCGCTGACCGTGCTGTGCAACCTCGACGGCCCCGAACGGGCTGAGGCGCTCGCCGATTTCCACAAGCGCTATCAGGGCAATGCGCTGGTGATCGACAAGTGGTTCCAGCTTCAGGCGAGCTGCTTCCACCCGCAAGTGCTCGAACACGTCCGCGCGCTGGCCGAGCATCCCGACTTCACGCTGGGCAATCCCAACCGCGTCCGCGCGCTCTACATGTCGCTGGCGGTCAATCCGAAGGGCTTCCACGACGCGAGCGGCGAGGGCTATCGCCTGATCGGCGACTTGATCCGCCGCCTCGATCCGCTCAACCCGCAGACCACCGCGCGATTCGTGCCGCATCTCGGCCGCTGGCGCCGGATCGAGCCGGTCCGCGCCGCAATGATGCGCGCCGAGCTGGAGCAGATCATGGCCCAGCCCGATCTCTCTCGCGATGTGCGCGAACAGGTGGGCAAGAGCCTTGGCTGAGGCGCCCCAGATGAACACGGACGACGTGAGCACGGTGGAGGTCAACCGCGCCAAGCTACTGGACGGCCTGCCGCACGGCTTTCTCGGCCGTCGCGGCGGCGTAAGCACGGGGGAGGTGTCTGGCCTGAACGTTGGCCTCGGTTCGGGCGACGATCCCGTCGCCATTGCCGAGAATCGCCGCCGCGCGGTCGAGGCGGTGCTGCCCGGCGGACAGCTGGCGAGCGTCTACCAGGTCCATTCGCCGGATTGCGTGGTGGTGGGCGACACGGTGTGGAGCGATGCCGAACGCCCCCACGCCGACGCCTTGGTCACCGACCGCCCCGGCGTCGTCCTCGGCGTGCTGACGGCGGACTGCGCGCCGGTGCTGCTGGCCGATCGCGAGGCAGGGGTGGTGGGTGCCGCCCATGCCGGATGGAAAGGCGCGGTGGCCGGCGTTACCGATCGCACCATCGCCGCCATGATATCGCTCGGGGCTGAGCCATCCCGGATCGTTGCGGTGGTTGGCCCCTGCATCGCCGCCGTCTCCTACGAAGTGGACGAGGGCTTCCACGAACGCTTCCTCGCGCAAGCGGCCGGCAACGGGCAATTCTTCAGCGCCGGGCGGCCCGGTCACTGGCAGTTCGATCTGGAAGCCTATGTCGCGGCGCGGCTGGAAAGGGCCGGAATTGCCGGCATCGAGCGTCTCGGCCTCGATACTTATGCGCAGCCGGAGCGATTCTATTCGTTTCGCCGCGCCACCCACCGGGCCGAAGCCAGTTACGGACGGCAGTTCTCGCTCATCGCCGCAGGGTGATTGCCCGGGGCGATTGCTGCGGGGGATCGCCGGGGGGATCGTTTCGCCCGGACCCCCGCCATCCTGCCGCTCTCGCGTTCCGCCACGCCCCGGTCTTGCGCGGCGGGACCTTATTGCTTGAATTTGCAGGCTCGCCCACGCCATCGTCCTGCCAAAAAGGCGGTTGGCACGTTGGATTTTCGTGTTATCAGCCCGATACGTCGGTATTCGATCCGGGGCAGACACAGTGATGTGTTCGGATCTCTCGAACCGTAATGGGGGATACCAGACTAAATAATAAGTGGTCAGGATCTGGGCTCGCCTCCGGATTACACCGGGGCGGGTTGTCGATAAAAACAAGTCAATAACGTAGGGCAAGGGCAAACATGGCTGAGGCAGACGGCGTGCGCCGGCGCGATTTCATCAATATCGCCGCAGTAAGCGCGGCGGGAGTTGCAGGCGTCGGGATCGTGGTCCCGCTCGTCAGCCAGATGTCCGCTTCGGCAGACGTGCTTGCCGC
This sequence comes from Novosphingobium sp. BL-S-33, assembly GCF_056857025.1. Lineage (NCBI taxonomy): Bacteria > Pseudomonadati > Pseudomonadota > Alphaproteobacteria > Sphingomonadales > Sphingomonadaceae > Novosphingobium > Novosphingobium sp. BL-S-33. The sequence goes on from NZ_CM166474.1 coordinate 952,811, forward strand.
ATCTTCGACCGAGATCGACATCTCCTCGATCCAGCCCGGCCAGGCGATCAAGGCGATCTTCCGCAAGCAGCCCGTTTTCGTGCGCAATCTGACGCCGCACGAGATCGAGGAAGCCAACAAGGTCGATGTCTCCAGCCTGCGCGATCCGCAGACGCTTGAGCAGCGGACCAAGGAAGGCAAGACCAACTGGCTGATCACGATGGGCGTCTGCACGCACCTCGGCTGCGTCCCGCTCGGGGCCGGTGAGGGAGAGCCGCGCGGCGAGTTCGGCGGTTACTTCTGCCCCTGCCACGGCTCCACGTACGATACCGCCGCCCGTATCCGTAAGGGCCCCGCGCCCAAGAACCTTGAGGTTCCGGTATACGAATTCACCAAAGACACGGTCGTCAAGATCGGCTGAGGCGAAGCGAGAGGATAAAGAAAATGAGCTTTCCCTGGGCCAAGGAATACAAGCCGAGCCATCCCTTCATGCAGTGGATGGACGAGAAGCTTCCCATCCCGCGTCTCGTCTACAACGCGGTGGGCGGCGGCTATGAAGTTCCGCGCAACCTGAACTATTTCTGGAACTTCGGTTTCCTCGCGGGGCTCTGCCTCATCCTTCAGATCGTCACCGGCGTGGTCATGGCCATGCACTACGCGGCCAATACCGCAGTGGCGTTCGACACTGTCGAAATGACGATGCGGGACGTGAACTGGGGCTGGCTGATGCGCTACGCGCACGCCAACGGCGCCTCGGCCTTCTTCGTCGTCATCTACATCCATATCTTCCGCGGCTTCTTCTACGGCTCGTACAAGGCCCCGCGCGAGATGGTGTGGCTGCTGGGTGTCGTGATCTTCCTGCTGATGATGGCCACCGCCTTCATGGGCTACGTGCTGCCGTGGGGCCAGATGAGCTTCTGGGGCGCCAAGGTCATAACCGGCCTGTTTTCGGCCATCCCGCTTGTCGGTGAGCCGCTCCAGCAGTGGCTGCTCGGCGGCTTTGCGCCGGACAACGCGGCGCTCAACCGCTTCTTCTCGCTGCACTTCCTGCTGCCCTTCGTGATCCTGGGCGTGGTGATCCTGCACATCTGGGCCCTGCACATCCCCGGCTCGTCGAACCCGACCGGCGTCGAAGTGAAGAGCGAGAGCGATACCGTTCCGTTCTACCCCTACTACGTCGCCAAGGACGGCTGGGCGATCGGCGTCTTCGCCATCCTGTTCTGCGCGATGGTGTTCTTCTTCCCGAACTATCTGGGCCACCCGGATAACTACATCCCCGCCAACCCGATGAGCACGCCCGCGCATATCGTGCCCGAATGGTACTTCTGGCCGTTCTACGCGATCCTGCGCGCCTTCACGCAGGACTTTCTGTTCATCCCCGCCAAGCTGATGGGCGTGATGGCGATGTTCGGCGCGATCCTGGTGTGGTTCTTCCTGCCCTGGCTGGACAAGTCGCCGGTGCGTTCGGGCGCCTATCGCCCGCTCTACCGCAAGTTCTTCTTCTTCGGCCTGCTGCCGGCGATGGCGGTGCTGTTCTACTGCGGCGGCGCGCCGGCGCAGGAGCCCTTCGTGATGCTCAGCCAGCTCGCCGGGCTCTACTACTTCGCACACTTCCTCATCATCATTCCGATCGTCTCGGCCATCGAGAAGCCGGATCCGCTGCCCTTCTCCATCACCGAGGCTGTCCTCGGCGCGGACGAAGAAGCCAAGCTTGCCCCCTCGCCCTCGGCGACGGTTGCCTGACACCAGCTGGAACGAAAGACGAAAGACATGGCACGCATTCTCTCGATCCTCGTCGGGCTGTTCTTCACGGTCGCGCTGGCGTGGTCGTTCGGCAAGGGCGCCTACACGCAGATCACCGACCCGCCGGCAGCAACCGCCGAGCACGAATTCCACCTCGCGCCCCGCGAATATACGTTTGTGAGCGACGGCATACTCGGCCGCTTCGACCGCGAGCAGCTTCAGCGTGGTTTCGAAGTCTACAAGGAAATTTGCTCGACCTGCCACGCGATCCGCCACGTCGCCTTCCGCGATCTCGGCGCGCTGGGCTATAGCGAAGCCGAAGTGAAGGCGATCGCCAAGGGCTTCCAGGTGCCGGTGTTCAATCCGGCCACGGGTGAAGTGGAAACGCGCGCCGGCATGGCGACCGACTACTTCCCGCCGGTGGTCTACGCCGGGCAGGGCACGCCGCCGGATCTCTCGCTGATCACCAAGGCGCGTCACGAGGGCCCGCAGTACGTCCGCTCGCTGCTGACCGGCTATCAGGATCAGCCCGCCGACCTTCTGAAGAAGTTCCCGGATTCGAAGACTCCGGACGGCCTGCACTACAACCCCTACTTCGCGAACCTCAACATCGCGATGCCGCCGCCGCTGACCGCCGATGGTCAGGTAACGTTCTCGGACGGCACCAAGGCGACCAAGGAGCAGATGGCCACCGACGTGGCGGCCTTCCTGGTCTGGACTGCCGAACCGAAGTTGGAAAAGCGCCATCAGACCGGCTTGGCCGTGCTGGGCTTCCTGCTCTTCGCAACGGTGATGGGCTATCTGTCCTACCGGAACATCTGGGCCGGCAAGAAGCACTGAGGCTCGGTTCGCCGATCCGATCGAAAGCCCCGCCATCCACCCGGATGGCGGGGCTTTTCGCATCCGGCGCGCCGATCTTGGCTTTTCCTGCGCGGTCCGAGCGGCTAGGCCCTGCGCCATGACCATCGACGAGCTCAAGGCCATCGTCCGCTCTGTTCCGGACTTTCCCAAGCCGGGCATCCTGTTCCGCGACGTGACCACGCTGATCGGCAACGGCTCCGGCTTCACTGCCGCCGTAGACCTCATGGCGCAGCGCGCCGTCGCGGCGGGGGCTGAGGCCATCGCCGGCGTAGAGGCGCGCGGCTTCATCTTCGGCGCGGCGATCGCAGCGAGGCTGGGGCTAGGCTTCGTGCCGGTCCGCAAACCGGGCAAGCTGCCTGTCCCGGTGCTCGCGATCGACTACGCGCTCGAATATGGCACGGACACGCTGGAAGTCGATCCCGACGCCGTGAGCGAAGGGCAACGCGTGGTGCTGGTGGACGATCTGCTGGCCACCGGCGGCACCGCACTCGCGGCCATCGAATTGCTCCGCCGCGCCGGGGCGCGTGTGGACCACGCACTCTTCGCGATCGACCTGTTCGAACTGGGCGGCGGCGACCGGCTGCGCACGGCGGGCGTGACGCCTGATGCTTTGCTGGCCTTCGAGGGCCACTGATCGAAATCGCAATTATCGGGCGCCTGCAAGATTTTCGCAAGAGAGCCGTTGACGAACCGCCGCTTCCCATGGCAAGCGCCTGCCTCTGGCGGCGCAAGCCCCATCGGCTGGTTCCGATCGGGCGGGTATAGCTTAGTGGTAAAGCTCCAGCCTTCCAAGCTGGCTATGCGGGTTCGATTCCCGCTACCCGCTCCACCGCCGCTCGCAGGACCTCCCAGAAAGTCCTGTAAACGGCTGTTTTCTGCCGTTTTTGCTGATATAATGTCCGGGCAGTTCCGGATATGTTCCATGCAATCTCAGCCCGGTTTGGCACAGGAGACGGACCTGCAGTTGTTCACAGCTGTCGGAAGGTCCCTATTCATGTCCGGAGAATCACGCAGGTCTGGTCTGACCGCACAAGCGGTCGCCCACGCTCGGCCGCAGAGCAAGCCATACTCCGACCGAGATGGCCTGTACCTGCTGATAAAGCCGAGCGGCGCGCGCTACTGGCGAATGAACTATCATTTCCACAAAGTTCAGAAGACCGCCTCGTTCGGACGATATCCGGAGGTTGGACTTGCCGAGGCCCGAGAGCGACTTCTCGATGCCCGCCGCCTGCTGAAGGACGGCATCGATCCAAATCGCCAGGCCAAGCTCAACAAGATCGAAGCGTCGGTCGCGGCGGCCAACACGTTTAGAGCGATTGCCGAGGAGTGGCTGGAAAAAGCTCCGGCTCGAGGAAAGATCGTCCAAATCGATCAAGAAGCATGAATGGCAGCTGGGTCTCGTGATGCCCGACCTCGGGGGCTGTCCCATCTCCGCGATCACGGCGCATGAGGTGCTTCTGGCACTCAAGAAGATAGAAAAGACACGCAAAGTCTACACGGCGGTAAGCACCCGAGCCCTTTGCAGCCAGATCTTTCGCTTCGCGATCGCCACGGCCAGGGCGGATCGCGACGTATGTGCTGATCTGCGCGGCGCGTTGGTGACGCCAAAGGCTATTCACCGGGCCGCTATCACGAAGCCAAAGGAAGCGGGGGCGCTGATACGAGCCATTGAAAGTTACGAGGGCGCGTCCTTGACGAGAATTGCGTTTCGGCTTCAGGCGCATGTGTTCGCGCCCCCGGCCCAATTCCCGGCGTCGTTTGACACGTGCCACCGAGGCTGCTCGTGCAGGAGTATTCCCTTGAAAAATGAGGTCGCTTTTCGCGAGGGAGATGCGATTCGTGCTTTCGAGTAGAAATTGACACGAGGATCGAATGGAGAAGTCCGGAATTGACAAGTGAACATGCGCAAGCGTGCGAAGCGGCGCAGGAACGGTCGATGCGGCCCTTTTAGGTGGGCGGTGCGCACAATCCCGCGAAATGCGGCGATTTTCTGAGACACGTGAGAAATCGGTCGCTTCGCATTGCCCGTCGTCGGAGAGAATATCCACTCGAAAGCACGAATTGCCGATGCTCGGTAGGCGGGCATTTGCGAGGAAGCAGGCTCTTATCGTTCTGGAACAGGGTTTTACCAACGAAGGGGCCCACCAACTTTCTGAGTTGATGGATTGTGCTCGGTTTGAGAAATTGGTTCAGTCAGACTGTTGAGAGGCAGAGAATTCCTCTCGAAGCGCCGCCGGTTCAGCGTGGGGATCCTTCCCGTAACATTTGGACCTTCACCGCTTAAGCGAGTGGATTCTGCTGCCGAACACGCGATCCCAGAAAATGGCGGAGATCGAGTAATTACCGCCTTCGTCGACATAGTGATGGCGCATATGATGGCGCTTTATCGCCTGGCCCACCCGGCCCTGCATCGGCCATTGGTGTGCGGCGTAGTGGACTACGTCGTATATCACGTATCCGACAATGAATCCCAGGAATAGCCAGGTGCCGGGCCCCCCGAGCAACAGCACGAACAGACCCCATACCCCTGCGGCGATCGGCACACTGGCCGACAGCGGCATGATGCTGCGCAGGGGATCGTTCGGGGATTCATGATGGTTGCCGTGCATCAAGAAGACGAACGCTTTCAGTATCGGTACCTCGGTTTCCCAGTGGAATAGGTAGCGGTGCATGGCATATTCGAAGAGTGTCCAGACCACGAGGCCTGCCAAAAACAGGCCCAGTCCGGCGAGCGGACCGACCGTCCCCCAGCCCGTCCATGCGATCGACGGCAGAAGCACAGCCCAAGCTCCCGCAAAAATGCGGGGAGTGATCAACGTAAGCCGTTCGAGCTTCTCGCTCTTGAACAATCGAATACGTTGCGAACTGGGATCTAGCGATGGCATTGCATCCGATCTCGAACAGTAGGGGCCGGGGTCTGTCAAGCCAATAGTACCCACATAAGTTGAGATGTTGACAATGTAGGTCCATTGCATCGAAGCAGCCGCATGATCTCTGGTTCCCTCCCAAGAAAAATTCTCGTGACCGGCGCCTCGGGCGGACTCGGCGGCGCATTGGCACGGCAGTATGCCGGTCCGGGCGTGCATCTGTCCTTGTGGGGGCGGGATATCGTGCGTCTTTCGGCGCTTGCGGAGACCTGCCGGCTGGCCGGGGCCTCGGCCGAGGTGCGATCGCTCGACATTACCGATGTGGCCGGCGCGGTTGCGGCGTTGTTGGCCGAAGACGAGGCTGGATCGGTCGATCTGGCCCTGTTCGCCTCGGGTCTTGGCGACATTCGCGCCGAGGGGGACCTGGTCGAGGATCCCGGCCTCGTCGCCCGGTTGGGGGTGGTCAATTTCGCCGCACCCGCCGCGATGGCGGCGGCGCTGGCCGGGCGTATGGCCGCGCGGGGTTCCGGCGGTATCGTGCTGGTCGGGTCGGCAGCGGCATTCCATGCCCTCCCCTTCGCTGCCGCCTATTCGGGGAGCAAGGCCGGGCTGGCGCGCTTTGCCGAGGCGCTGCGGGTCGGCGTGCGCCAGCATGGGGTCACCGTGACCCTGGTTTCACCGGGCTTCATCGACACTGCCGCCGGCCGGGAGGTCCCGGGAGCCAAGCCACTGATGCTGAAACCGGACGATGTGGCGGCCCGGATCGCGGCGGCTGCGGCGCAAGGCAAGGCGCATGCGATCATGCCCTGGCCCTTTACCCTGCTCCGTGTGTTCGACCGTCTGCTGCCACGGGTGTTGCGTGAGCGGCTCTTGCTGTCGCTCGCGCCGCCGGCGCGGTAGCCGTCAGGCTGGACCGGGTTCGCCCAGCACCGCCGCGAGGATCGCGTGGTGCAGGCCTGCCGGGGTGAGGTCGGCCTGCCGGTTCTGGCCGGGTACGATCCGCCCCGCCGCATCGAGGCGCACCATTACATAGGGCGTATGGCGGTCCCCGCCGGGTGCGGTCGCGCCCGGAATGCTGGGGCGGTGGTCGCCGAAGAACACCAGCAAGGCCGGGCGGCCCAGCGCGCCAAGCCGTTCGGTGAGCGTCGTCAGCATCGCGTCGCTGTTGCGCACGAGGCGCATGTAGCTTTGCTTGAGGTCGCCGTCCGGATGGCCGTCCGGCGCCCAGGGGCCGTGGTTCTCGATGGTGACCGCATAGAGCAGGCTCGGTTCCGTGGCACCTGCCGCGAGCGCCACGATTTCGTCGGCTATCGCTGCGTCGGTCACGTAGCGCCCCTCTCCGGGGCCCGGAGGGGCGAAGCGGTCCTCTCCTACCAGTTCGGCGAAACCGCCCGCCGGCATGATCCGGTCGCGGCCATAGAAGCGCATATCGTGCGGGTGGAGGAACAGGCTGCGCCAGCCCGCGCCTTTCAGCCGTGCCGGCAGGGCATAGGATGCCTCGCCCAGCGCGGTGAGGAAGGGGTCGTAGCGGCGGAAGCCCAGCTCGTCCTCGTCGAGGCCGAACAGCACGCCGTATTCGGTACGCATGGTATAAGCGCCGAAGCCGCTGACCATCAGCCGGCCCCACTGGCAGGCGTCTTCCCGCGCGGCGGTCAGCCCCGGCAGGGCGAGCTTCGGGTCCGCGAAAAGTTCGACCGGATCGGCAAAGCTCTCGCACTGGATGACAACGACGAGTTCGGGGGCGCCGGCCGGAGGCGTTCGCGTGATATCGGCGCAGGGCGCCGGATCGCGGCTTTCCCGCCAGCGCAGCCAATAGAGCAGCAGCACGGGCAGCAGCCCATGGCGCAGCACGTCGGCATGAGCAGCGGGCACGTGGGCGAGGCGCCGGATCGGCGCCGAATTCACCGAAAGCGCCAGCACCGCAAGGCTGACGGCCAGAATGCCAAGCCCGATCAGGTGCGGCGGCAAGGCCGAAACGAACAGCCAGGCCAACAGCGCGAAAAGAACAGCAGCCACCAGGCCGGCGACTATCCGCTGCCAGATCTGGACGGCGGAAAGATAAAACTGTGGATGACGAAATATCGCACCGATGAGTGCGAGGTCCGAAAAGAGCAACGGTTCACCCAGCATGGCATGCTTGGCGTTCGAAGCCACGGCCAGTAACGCCAGGACGGCAAGGGCTAGTCCTGCCGATACTCCGACATTGCCGCAGCATGTCAGGAACAGGCCGAACAGAGCTGCCATCATCCAGGCAAGCAGCCATGAACCCGCCAGACTACGGCCGGAAGGTATTGAAAATTGGGAATTCCGCGGACGTACCAGCCCATCGAGCAGGAGCGCGCCGAGCAGCAGGGCCGCGAATGTCAGTCCGTCGATCGTCACTGTCCTGCCGCGCTACCAGATCCTGCCCCCAGCCCCTTCAAGCACGTTTCAGCGGGCGGAACCGGGCTCATAGCGGGCAGTTGCAAGGCTGTCATCATGCGTCTCCGTCTGGCAAGAACGAGGGCGGCAGGCTTGCCGCGTTTCGCATGGCAGACTAACGGCTTCGGTCAAAGGCCTGTCACGTCGTGTCGGTGCAAAGCCGGGGCGCCATGCGTCTCCGGGAGATGTCATAATGGAGCGCTTTTCTGAACAAGCCTGACCTTCCCGCCGACGCAGTTTCTTCCGGCGTCGAGGAAAATCGGCCCGCGGCAGCCGGAAAGCGCACGGTCCTCATGCTCCAGGGCCTGATGGGCCCGCTGTTCCGTCGTCTGGGACAAGGGCTGATGGAAGCCGGGCACACCGTTCACAAGGTCAACTTCAACGGCGGCGATCGTCTGTTCTGGCGCCTTCCCAACGGCATCGACTACTGCGGATCGCTGGAGGAATGGCCTCAAGCCTTCGCTATCTTGGTCCGTGAGCGCGGCGTTACCGACGTGACGCTGTTCGGCGACTGCCGCGACCATCACCGGCCCGCCATCGAGATCTGCCGCCAGCTCGGCATACCCGTGCATGTGTTCGAGGAAGGCTATATCCGGCCGGATTGGGTCACGCTGGAACTGGGCGGCGTCAACGGCCATTCAACGCTGCCGCGCGATCCGGTCTGGTACCGCGAGACGGCCGCGGCGCTGCCTCCGGTGCCGCCGCATGCGCAAGTCCCCGCCTCGTTCCGCCGCCGCGCGACCGAGGGTCTGCTCTACAATGTCGCCGACGTGTTCACGCGCTGGCACTATCCGCACTGGAACAACCATCGCCCCTGGCACCCGGTCGTCGAAGGCGTCGGGTGGTACCGGAAGCTGCGCCGCCGCAAGGAGCGCGAGCAGCTCAGCGAGCAACTGATGGCCGAACTCGAAGCATCGGGCGCGCCGTACTTCCTGTTCCCGCTGCAACTCGATTCCGATGCGCAGATCCGTCTGCACTCTCCTTTCTCGGGGATCGGCCCGGCGCTCCAGTTGATCGTGAAATCCTTTGCCCTTCATGCGCCGGCGGACATGCGTCTGGTGGTCAAGGAGCACCCGCTCGATAACGGGGTGCGCGACTGGCAACAGGAAACCGCCGACATGGCCGCGCGCTTCGGGGTCGCCGACCGGGTCGACTACTTGCCCTGGGGGGACATCGTCCCCGTCGCGCAGCGCGCGCGCGGCATGATCACGGTGAACAGCACCAGCGGCACGCTGGGCCTCGCCATGGGCGTGCCGGTCGTGGCGCTCGGCCAGGCGGTCTACGACATTCCGGACATCACCAACCAGAACGGCCTCGATGTCTTCTGGCAGGATCCGGTCGCTCCCGATGCCGAGACCTTTGCGGCTTTCCGCCGCGTGCTGGTGGAGCGCTGCCTGATCCCCGGCGGCTTCTTCTCGGAAGAAGCGATCGCCAAAGTTGTGCGCCACGCTGTGGCTCGCTTCGAGGGCAAGGCGTTGCTGCCGGAATGAGATGAGGGGGCGCACTGAATGGCGCTGCCGAGGCAATTCCTACTCGAAAGCACGAATTTCCCCAGATAGAAAAAATTTCGGTCATTGAGGGAGTGCTCGAGGCGTCGAAATGGGGATTTTCGGGCGACCTACAATACGGCTGCGTCCCGAAAATTTCTGGCGATGCTCATAATTCGTGCTTTCGAGTAGAAATTGCATTTCCGGGTTGGAAGGGCATCTCAGGCCTGATGGCCTGACCGCGTTCTACCTCCGCTTTCGCTCCGGCCGAGCCACCTGAGGCGTCTCGTGGGCAAAGCCGTTTCGATCGCTGACGGGGCGGGACGCTATCCGCGCCCCGTCAGCGGTCTCCGTGCCTTCGGCGCGTCGGCGTGTGCCTCGGCTCCAGGGTGACGGGGGCGTCACGGCCCTTTAGCCCCGGCATGCCGGCGCGCAACCTGGGCGTGGCTCAGGTCCTCCACTCTGTTTCGGCCCTTCGGGTGCACCCCGCCATTTCAGGCGAGGCTTGTGGTCCGCTCCTGCCGCCCCCCGCCACCCCGGCGCCGGTCAATGGCGGTTGAGGAAAGGAACAGGAGAAATGGACAGGATCAATCGCCAGAGCCTCTACGGAGAGGTCACGTCTCGTATCGTCGCCGAGTTGGAAGAGGGCAGGCTTCCCTGGGTGCAGCCTTGGGACAGAGCGCGGTGCCCGTGCCTCATGCCACACAATGCCGTTTCCGGTCGCGTCTACTCGGGCATCAATGTGCTGATCCTGTGGTGCGAGGCGGTGGAACGCCGGTTCGTTTCGCAGCGTTGGCTGACTTATAAGCAGGCCGTGCGACGTGAAGTCGCATGAAAGGAGTAGTCTCAATGACTTAGAACAGTGTCCAGTTCTATCGCTACTTCCCTGTGCGATCCGAGTAATTGGGTGGTGCAGAGCGGGGATGAAAGCCCAAGACGACTTCCAGCCATGGGAAGAACTCGGGCAAGGCGAAGGTCGGACGGATGAAGTTCATGAACCTATAACGACGTGTCGTGAGGTAGTAAGGTGCCGAAATCGTGGCTGATACGGCATTGTTGGGCGCTTAGCGAAACAGGGCGTGCTTGGCCCTGCTGCGGACACCGCGCCCCGGCACAGCATAGGCATCCACCCCGACCGTATCTCCATCATGCGGAACACGGAAAACCCCGATGGGGACTGCCGATCACGGCAGTAGGCCGACCGTAAGGGACAGCCGAATACCCAGCGGGAACAGGAGAGTCCGAGAAGCGAATGCCGGCACGCCGAAAGGCACGGGGAATCCATAACCCGCCGGATAGGGCCATGCCCGAGCCGAAAGGCTGCTGACGCGGACTTGGTGAACCGCCCGACATCATCGTGATGAACGCTAACCATCGGAGAAGTTGGATGCAGGCTCGCCCTGTAAACGGACCGGAGGAATGTGCCCAATGGCGAGCCGTCTACTGGCGGCAGATCAACCGGCGCGTTCGCAATCTGAGACGAAGGATATTCCGGGCGACCCGGGAGAACGACCACCGCAAGGTCAAGTCGTTGCAGAAGCTTATGCTGCGTAGCCGAGCCAACGCCGTGAAAAGTGTCCGGCAGGTCACGCAGATCAATAAGGGGAAGCTCACTCCTGGCGTGGATAAGTTGATAGTGAAAACGACCGAGGCGCGGTCGCAGTTGATCGACAGGGTTCTGTCGCATCAGCCGTGGCGGGCGTCACCGGTTCGAAGAGTGTATATCCCGAAGGCGAACGGCAAGCTCCGCCCCCTCGGTATCCCCACCATCCTCGACCGGCGCTATGCAGGCGGTCGTGAAGAATGCGCTTGAGCCTCAATGGGAAGCGCGGTTCGAGCCGGGAAGCTATGGCTTCCGGCCCGGACGTGGATGCCACGACGCAATCAGCATGATCTTCAACATCGCTCGGCCAACAAACCGGCGGCGTTGGGTGCTGGACGCTGACATAGAAGGGGCGTTCGACAATATCGGACATGATGCGCTGCTCTCGGCCATTGATGGGTTCCCAGCCAAAGAGCTGGTCCGTCAATGGCTCAAGGCGGGCTATGTGGAGCAGGGAGTCCTGAACGACACCGACAGCGGCACGCCGCAAGGTGGTGTCATCAGCCCGTTGCTCGCCAATATCGCGTTCCACGGCATGGAAGCTGCGGTCGGTGTGAAACGCATCGCCCGCGGCGACAATGTCGGAAAGCGCGCGCTGGTACGATACGCAGACGACTTCGTTGTGTTCTGCGAGACCGAAGAAGATGCCTATGCCGCCAACGCCGATCGCGCCAACCGCAGCAGCGCTCGGCAATGCGAACCTGCCTCGGGAAGGTCCCGGACTGGACCTTGCGGTAGAGGGTCGCACGGGAAAGGCCCGTGCGCTTGAGAACGGTATCAAGGCGCAGGAAACGATCAGGGGGCATCATGTTCATGTGGCATGTCCTTTCCTTTTCATGAGGGGGACTGGCCGGCCGTCAGCAAGATTGGTCCAAACTGGGCCACCTGCAAGGGCGCTAATTGGCGTTTATCGGATATTCTCGGTCCAGATTCATCGACTTGCACGTTAGTGGATGCTGGCGACACTCTATGGACACCAAATTAATCTTGCAGTCGGGAGCCTACGACCAGCGGTTCTGTCTCACGCCGTCTCAGCGCGCGGAACGCGCGCGAATTGCCACAGTCGCACAAGCCCGAATCGCAGCAGACCTCGGCGGTGATCACACCGCGTCGCCATCTGAAATGTCAGCGCCGCAATGGCTGGGTCAGGATGGCATCGCCCGCTGTCGCGACCGTGCATGGCCGGTCACCTGGCAGACGTGATCGAGCAGCGCGCAAACCAGCGCGCGAATCTGATCGGGCGTGAAGCTGCCGTCGTCGAGAACCTTGCCGTCGATCAGATGGGTCCGGTTCCATTTCCAGTAAGGCGACAGCACCTGCATCAACCGCGCGGTCTCGGCGCAATCGTAGCCGAAACCGGTGACGTTGGCGTAGGCCAGCGACCTGTCGACTTGGAGGCCGACATGCCGCGCACACCAGCTGTCGGGAAAGCCGACATCGAGCAGGTGGGCCGATAGCGCCAGTTGGGCAACGATCCCGGACGTGTAGAGGAAATAGTGCCAATCGAACGGCACATCGGGCGAAAGCGAGCCCATGAACTCCTCGGCTCGTCTGGCGCGTGCGCGGCTGAGACTGCGACCCTGCTGGGTGCGCAGCAATCTGACCGGCTTGGCGCCATAGATTTTCCAGAGCGCGGCGAGCGCGGAGTTTTCATCGGGCAAGGAATTCAGCGCCGCAGCGACAGCGGCGATTTCATCGGGTGAAGCAGCAGGAACAAGAGCGTCCATTGGCACCTCCGGGTCCGCATCTAGGCGGGTTGGCGGAAGGTTTCGGGACAACATGCGGACCAGTCCCGAACTCCCGCACGCTAACGCGCGGGAGCCGCCGGAGCTGGTAACATGCAAGTGACATGCGCCGCCGCCTTTCACCCGAGGGTTTGGACATGCGCGACGGCACCCCGGAAAACTGTGTTTTCCGAGCTAGGCTCACTTGCGGGATTACCAGTCCCGGCGCCGCCCTTTGCGCAGCGCCTTGGTAGGATAACAGACGGGAATCCTTACGCCAAGGCCGCGTGAACGGGCGGGATCGTGTGGCGGTCGGAGACCCCGTTCCCATGATCTTCCGCTGATGCGCTCCGTCTAGAAGTGGAAACGCAGTCTGCGCCTGTGTGAATGCGAACCGCGATAAGGCTCACAGGCAATGCCATCGCTATCGGCATCAAGCTGCGAACGATAGCCGGGCTCGTCTGCGTAGAGTGGCGCTTCACCTGCCGCGCGCGCTTCATCGCAATTAGCATAATAGGCCCACGACTTCGGCGAGGAGGCCGAGCCGGAAGAGGGCAGCAATTCGTGGACGGTGTGCAGTGATGTATCGCCCTGGGTGCTGAGGTAGCCCACGCCGCCGCCCACAATCGCCGCGAGGCCGAGCCACGTCGCGGTCCGGCGGGTTTGCGACTGTCGCTTGCGCGGCGCAGGGCGTTTCCTGAACTGACTGCCGTGCTGGATCGGCACCGCCCGAAATCGCCTCCTGTTGGACATCGCTTCCCCGCACCCCGTTTGCCCAATCCGGGCAGCGTGTTCGCGGACCGAAGCGCCGCGAACACGCTGGTTGTGCCTCTAACAGTCTAAACGATCGCTAAAGGCCCGCACGCCCCGCCGCCGCCACAGCGTCAGTGCCTGCTCGCGATCTTCGCCGCGCAACCTCGCCGCCGCTTCGACGAGCAGACCGAGGATCACCGCGCGGTCATCCCCGGTCAGCTCGACAAGTTCGGCTTTGAGGATCAGCCCGCCAAGTTCGATGAGCTGGCGGGTGCGTTCGCGCCGCTTCACTTGCCAAGCGCGGGCATCATGCCGCGCCCGGCTCGCCAAGTGGCAATTGCGCGCTGCCTGGCTCCGCCGCAGCGCTGCGCTGCTCGCTGCCAGTTCCTGCGCGAGCGCCTTTGCCGCCCCCTGAAAAGAACGCCGCGCCCCGCTTGCGCCATGCCTCCTTTCTGGCCGCGTCTGTCGTGGTGGCGGCAGCGTCGAGCAAGGCTCCGGCCAGCACTTCGGCGGAAAGGGCATCGGCACCTGTCGCGTTCACCAGTTCGCCAAGCCGGCTGGTCTTGCGCGTTTTAAGTTGTCGCGCCTTGTCGGTGAGTGCCTTGAGTTCAGCGTCATAGTCACGGGGTTTGCGCATCGTCCGTCCTTTCTGTGATCGAGGCGGACGGTTCAGCTATCGGGAGTCTCACCGCCGAACAATAGCGTGAAATCTTCTGGGATTTCGCGTTCCCGAGTGCGATGAAATCGTTCGAGGGCACGCCTGGACGTCCGGGATCGCGACGAAATCGGCAACCACGCGTCCCGTGCAACGAGATTACGACCTGCCTGTCGAATGGCGGCAATCTGAGAAGGCCGTCGCAATAGAAAACCACCGTTCGACCAGAACCGTTCAACTCTATGCAGACACGAGATAGCGTTTGCGGAAATGGAGCGGGTGCGGTCGTGAGAATCTCTCGACAACAGCGGTACAGATTGAACATGTCCTCGGAAAATTTTGCATGGGCGAACAGGTTTGGTTAAGGCCGTTCCACCTCTTCAAACGCGAGTTATGATGAACAGCACCACGACGATCGTTCCTGTCGTTCTGTCCGGCGGGTCCGGCACTCGGCTCTGGCCCGTATCGAAGCCCGAACGTCCAAAGCAGCTGCTGCCGCTGACGGCCGAGGAAACCATGCTCCAACTTACCGTCGGACGGACTGCAAACTACATCGGCGGAGCCGTAAAGCGGCCAATCCTTGTCGCTAATGCGGCGCATGCCGAAATCATTGAGGAGCAGCTCGGCAACGCCGGCATTGAGGACTATCTCGTGTTGCTGGAGCCTTTTGGCCGCAACACCGCGCCCGCGATCGCTCTTGCCGCTCTCGAGTCGGATCCCGGCGACGCTCTGCTGGTGATGCCCAGCGACCACATAATCTCCGATCTCGCCGCCTTCCACGCGGCGATTACCCGCGCGCTTACGCTGGTGGCGGAAGGCTGGCTCGTCACGTTCGGCATTACGCCGGACAGTCCTGAGACAGGATATGGCTACATCAAGATGGGCGTGACTTGCGCCGATTCGGTACATGAGGTGGCCCGTTTCGTCGAGAAGCCTGATGCTGCCCGCGCCGCCGAAATGCTTGCGGAGGGCAACCACGCCTGGAACGCTGGTATCTTCCTCTTCCGCGCTGACGCGTACCTGGCTGCGCTAGCCAGACATCAGCCCGAGATGCTGGACGCTGTCAGCGCCTCGCTGACCGGGGCGACAAGAAATGGCAAACATGTCACCCCCGATCCGAGGGCCTTTTCCGACTGTCCTTCGGAATCCGTCGACTATGCCATCATGGAGCATGAGGACCAAGTTGCCTGCGTGCCAGTCGATATGGGCTGGTCGGACGTCGGCAGCTGGGATTCCCTACATGCCGTCAGCGCCAAGGATGCCAACGGGAATTCGGTTCGTGGACGGGCCCTCGCGCTCGGCGCGAACAACTGCCTCGTTCATACGGACGGCCCGCGCGTCACACTGGTCGATGTCGACGACCTAATCGTCGTCGTCTCACAGGGTGAGGTGATGATCCTTCGCCGAGGGGAGTCCCAGAAAGTCCGTAAGGTAACCGAAGCACTTAAGACCCCGGTGCTGCAGCCCGCCGAATGAAATCCCACCCCGGCGATCCTCCGCCGGAGCACGCGCACCAAAATTTGCGAGAATCCATGCCTCAGACTGTATCGATTACCGACCTGATGGCGCGCTCCGGAGTGGCCTTCGGGACCAGCGGAGCGCGCGGCCTTGTCATCGCGATGACCGACACTGTCTGCTTCGCTTACACCTGCGCCTTTCTCCAACATCTCGGTGACATCGGGCAGTTCGAGCCGGGCATGCAGGTCGCGATCGCCGGTGACCTGCGCCCATCGTCGCCGCGCATCATAGCTGCCTGCGCAGCCGCTGTGGGCCACATGGGCGGAGAGGTCGCGTTCTGTGGCTTCGTGCCTTCCCCCGCTGTTGCCGCTTATGGCTTCGAACGGGGGATCCCATCGCTAATGGTAACGGGCAGCCATATTCCCGACGACCGCAACGGTATCAAGTTCAACCGCGTCGACGGCGAAGTACTCAAGCCCGATGAACTGGCCATGCGCGCGCAAGAAGTCGCTCTGCCCGATCTGTTCGACCAGGCCGGCATGTTGAAGGACGCTCAGGAATGCGGTCCGTTCGTCGACGCAGTGACCTCCTATGTGGTCCGCTATGCTCAGTTCTTCGGACCTGAGGCACTGCGCGGGCTGAAGCTGGGTATCTACGAGCATTCGGCCGTGGGCCGGGATGTTCTGGCCTCGATCGTTGGCGAGCTCGGTGGAGAAGTCGTCCGTCTTGGCCGCTCGGAAATCTTCATTCCAGTAGACACAGAAGCAGTCCGTCCCGAGGATCAGGCGCTGGCCCGGACATGGGCACAGGACCTGGGCCTCGACGCAATCCTTTCCACTGATGGGGATTCCGACCGTCCTCTTTTGGCAGACGAAACCGGAGTGTGGATGCGCGGAGACGTGCTGGGTATCCTGTGCGCACAGGCGTTGGGAATCGAGGCTGTTGCAACGCCAGTAAGTTGCAATTCAGCGGTAGAACTGTCCGGCGCATTCCAGGAAGTGCGCCGCACCCGCATCGGATCGCCCTACGTGATCGAGGCTATGAACGCGCTCGCCGCCGGATCGGAACTGATAACTATCTGCGGGTACGAAGCCAACGGCGGTTTCCTGCTCGGGACGCCGGTCGAGGCCGAAGGTCGCACGCTCGGGGCACTTCCGACGCGCGACGCGGTCCTGCCAATGCTGGCGGTATTGGTCGCGGCGCGGCACCAGGGCGTCACGCTATCTTCTCTGCAACAACAGCTGCCCCCTCGCTATACTTTCAGCGAACGGCTTCAGGATTTTCCGACGGAGCAAAGCCATGCCCTGCTGGCCCGGCTTCAAGAAGGATTGGAACGTGAGGTCCTCGACCGCGCAACTGGAATGTTCGGCGAGTTGACGGGAACCGCGCGCGCCTTCGATGCCACGGACGGCCTGCGCATCATCTTCGAAAACAGCGACGTCATCCACCTGCGCCCCAGCGGCAACGCCCCGGAATTGCGCTGCTACACGGAAAGTGCCACGCCCGAACGCGCGGGTTGGCTCAACGAGGCGGTTCTGACGATGTTGCGCCCGGTTCCAGCGCCGCCAAAATGACCCTGGCCGATTCCTTCCATGCCGTGTCCGGCGGCCTCACAACGATTGACCCGGTCCGCGCATCCTCAATCCAGTTGCGGATGTCGTAGGCAAGCTCCTCGGAACCTGCCCCGGCTGGGAAATAGCGCACTCCAAGGTTTTCGTGTTGGCGGAAGATCGGGAGATCGCGCGCCAGCACTGGCTTGCGATGACCGAGTGCCTCGATTAGCGGCAGGCCGAAGCCTTCCGCATGCGAAGCGATGATCATGCCTTGACTGGCTTGGTAGATGCGCTCCAATTCACTATCTCCGACATCGTCGAACCACAGAAGCTTAGCGCCGAATTCGGGATGGCTGAGAATGCGCGCGCGCAGGTCGTCCACTCGCCAGCCCATGCGACCGACCAGCACCAGACGATCGTCTGTTCCTTGCCGCCACAGCTCGCTGAACGCCGCAAGAATATCGGCATGGCCTTTTCGCGGTTCAAGCGTTCCGACCATCAGGGTAAAGGGAACCTCCATTTCGAAGCGGGCGGGGACGCCCGTTTCTTCGGTCGCCTTATCGACTACCGATTCCATGATGTCGTGGCCCATTGGCACTACATGAGTTCGATAGTCGTCAGACAGATTGAAACGTTCCTGAAGCGTGCTTTCGAGCTCTTGTTCGGTCTGGCGCGAGATACAGAGGAAGCCGTCGGCGATTCCGGCGATAACCTCTAGCCAAGCCTTGTAGCGGATCACATTGTTTGCTGAGAACCATTCCGGCCGCTGCACCGGCAGCAGATCGCAAACGAGGAACCACAAGCTCCCACCATCCCGCCGGAACTGTGCCAGTTGCCGGCGATGTCGCCGCACCGCGTCGAGTGAGAAGTCCAGGCCCAGGAAAACGTCGCCGGATCGTGCCCTGATCTCCCTCGCCTCTCGCATGCCGCCTTCGGGCCAGGAGATGATGTGATAGGCCGTGCGCCGAAACGCCGTGACAAAGCAGACGTCCCACCTCTCCGCGGCTTCTTCGATCAACGCCAGCGCCAACGCGCGCACAACGCGCTGGATGCCGGTCCCCGCATCGTCCCGGCTGATCACCGCGAGATCAACGTAGAGCCGGCGGCGCACCTCTATAGGCGATGCATCTTCTTCCTGTGCCGCCCGGACAGGCTCACCGCGCCGCCGATGGACGCGCCAGGCGCGAAGCTTGCGCCCGACCAGCGCCTGATCAATGCGGTACGGTAATAGGTCGATAAACGGGCGTAAGACTAATCCGCTCATTGCATGTCCCGCGCCTACTGCGCGATAACGGCCGCCGTTGTTGCCACCGGAAGCACCGTCGAGAAGACAGCGTTGAGGAACTTCTGGAAATCGGCCAATGGTGCGTTGGAAACGTAAAGCACGTCCTTGTTCCGGACCGGGAAGCTCTGGGCGATGAAGAAGGTCGAGGGATCCTTCATATTGATGCGATATATAACCGGAACCTTGCCGTCGGGCGTGACCTTCGCCGTCGCGCGAAGTTGGGGCGAAAGCGCTGCCGGATCCTCCAGGCGGAAGATGAACACACCCTTGACGTCAGCGCGTGCGTCCTGCAACCCAGCTACGCGGCCCATCGCCTGCGCCAGCGTCAACCCGGTAGCCTCGAAGGGTACCTCTTCATTTCTGTTAAGTGCTCCAAGTGCCGTAAAACTGAAGGGCTGGAACATCACAGTCATGACATCGTCGGGTTGAAGCCGAACGTTCTGCCGGGGATCGCGGATCACCATTTCCAATGGCAATGACGCTATTTTCGTATCGCGCGTAATCTGGACAGTCATCTTGCCCACCGGCTGCTTCACGCCGCCCGCAGACGCTAAAACGTCGAGTATCCGCTCGCCGCGCGCGGTGAGCGGGATCCGGGCGCTGCTGGCAACATCTCCAACGACCGTCACATTCGCTGCCGCGTTGCGGACCAAACGGACTATCGCCTGCGGCTGATGGGCCTTCCCGGCAAGGCGTCCTGTAATGTCCTTAGCGATTTGCTGCGGGGTCCGGCCATCGGCCTGAACACGCCCCACAAAAGGCACCGTGATCTGGCCGTCGCTGTCGACCATCTGTTCTGGCAGCGTAGTGCCGTGGGCAATCGTGCCCGACGAGGACGCTTGCGAGGAAGATTGCGAGGCCAATTGCGAGCCTCCTCCAGCTACACCAAACAGCGCGGCCGGCGGCGCCTCCCAAATTGCGATATCGAGCACATCGCCCTTACCGATTACAGATCCGATCGGCCTGCCCTCGCCAAGGCTCTCCGAGAACGACGTCTGTTGGCTGCTGGCCAAAATGTCGCGCGCAACGGCATCAGTAACGTCGATAACCTGGATACCGGAACCCGCGATGGATTGATCCGGCGCTCCGTCGACACCGCGGGTAGATGGACCGGAAGCCGGTACGATCGCACAGGCAGAAAGGGACAGAGCAAAACCTGCCGTCGCCATCAGGCGGGCCGAAAGGGTGGATACTTTTTTCATGACTTCAGCCCAATTTTTGCAAACTTGCAGTAAGCCGGCGAACGGGCTCGGACCTATGCCGCAAGCAGAAGCCTGGATCAAGGATGCCTCCAAGGGTGTGTTGAAATCTTACCCGTTAGGTCGTTCTGAGACGGTCCACACTAGACGCGAATAGCTCATGAGGCTAGGGCGCTTGCGTTTGCGCTTGCTCACGGCCGGAGCGGCATCATGATATAAGGTTGGCAATTTATGAATGTGGCTGCGCTAAAAAAATTATAGTGCAGACTACACGCGTGCTGCCTGAACAAATTTATCCGATGATCGCGGAATGAAGAAATCGTTTATGACCGACATAAAGAAATTTCGACCCCTTTTTCTGATCACGGTTGTCGTTCCGACTTTCTTGGCCGTGTTGTATTTCGGAATTTTTGCTTCGGACGTGTATATATCCGAGTCTAGATTCATCGTTCGTAGTCCCGACAAGCCGGCGACGACTGGTTTGGGTGTCCTTCTTAAGAGTACGGGCTTCGCAAATGCGGGTGACGAGATTTACGCCGCGCACGACTTTGTTCTTTCGCGCGATGCGCTCCAGGCGCTAAATCGCAAAGGCGCCTTTGTCCGCGCCTATACCGCCCCGACGGTTTCGATCTTTGATCGCTTCGCTCCCGCAGGAATAGGGCGCACCTTTGAGGATCTCTACAAATATTACGGAAAGAAAGTGGAGGTCCGGCAGGACACTACCTCATCGATCGTCACGCTGACCGTGCGCGCTTATACCGCGCAAGATGCGCAGCGTTTCAACGAGCAGTTGCTGGAGATGGCAGAAGCGACCGTCAACAAGCTCAATGAGCGGGGGCGACAGGATCTGATCCGTTTCGCCGAACGCGAGGTGGCTGATGCGAAGGCTACATCGCAAGCCGCCGCACTGGCACTCTCCGCATACCGCAACGAGGCCGGTGTCATCGATCCGGAAAAGCAGGCCACGGTCCAGATCCAGATGGTCTCCAAGCTCCAGGACGAGTTGATCGCCACGCGCACTCAGCTTCGTGAACTCCGGGCATTCGCGCCTCAGAATCCCCAGATTGAGGTGCTGGAGACCCGTGCAAACGGCATTGCCTCTGAGATTAATGAACAACTCGGCGTTGTCACCGGCGGTAGCAAGTCGCTCTCCTCAAGGGCCGCCCGATATCAGCGCCTTTGGCTGGAGAGCCAGTTCGCCGACAAGCAGCTTGCCAGCGCAATGGCATCTCTGGAGGACGCCCGTAACGAGGCGCGGCGCAAGCAGGCATATGTTGAACGCATCGTTCAGCCGAACCGACCTGATGACGCGCTGGAGCCTCGCAGGTTCCGCGGAATCTTTTCGACATTTATTCTCGGGCTTGCCGCATGGGGCATTATCAGCATGCTGCTCGCGGGAATGTTGGAGCATCGAGACTAGGCGATCTCGTGATGGAACCTTCGCAGTTTAACGTGATTCGCCGGAGTGCGGCAATCCAGGGACGAGTCATTCATGCACTGCTGATGCGCGAAATCCTAACGCGCTTCGGCCGGCATAACATTGGCTTCCTTTGGTTGTTCGTGGAGCCAATGCTCTTCACGACCGGTGTTACGATCCTGTGGACAGTCATGAAGGCAGTCCACGGCTCGTCGCTTCCGATTGTGGCATTTGCGCTGACCGGCTATTCGAGTGTCCTCCTGTGGCGCAACATGCCTTCGCGTTGCATTGGCGCGGTCGAACCCAATCTCGCTTTGATGTATCATCGCAACGTGCGAGTGGTTGACGTCTTTCTCGCCCGGCTCCTGCTGGAGGGGGGCGGCGCCACTATTTCCTTCGTAACCCTAAGCTTGTTCTATATCTACATTGGCTGGCTTGAGCCCCCCGTCGACGTTTTGACCGTGGCTAAGGGATGGCTGATGATCGCCTGGTTCGGCGCGAGCCTCGCTATGCTGCTGGGCAGTCTTGCGGAAAAGCACGAGATCATCGAGCGTCTTTGGCATCCGGTGTCCTACATTGCGTTTCCGCTTTCCGGCGCTGCATTCATGGTGGACTCGCTACCGGCGGCAGCGCAGAACTATATCCTCTATGTGCCGATGGTGAACGGCGTGGAACTGGTGCGCGAAGGCTACTTCGGTGATCAGGTTCAAGTCCACTATGACCTTCCCTATATGGTGGCCTGCTGCATGGTGCTGAGCCTTCTTGCGCTTGCCCAAGTCACCGTAATTAATCGCGAGATCACGCCCGAATGATCACCGTTGAACATGTCAACAAGGTCTATCCGACCCGGTCAGGCGATCGATTAGTGTTGAATGACATTTCCTTCACGCTGGCGCGAGGCGAGAAGATGGGCATCCTTGGCCGCAACGGCGCTGGAAAATCGACTCTGATCCGCCTCGTTAGTGGCGCCGAACGCCCAACTTCCGGCACTGTGACACAGGAGATGTCGGTGTCTTGGCCGCTCGCTTTCGGTGGCGCCTTCCAAGGTGCCCTCACCGGCCTCGACAATATTCGTTTTATCAGCCGCATCTATAAGCAGGACTATAAACGAAATATTGATTTCGTTGCCGATTTCACCGAACTTGGTATCTACCTTCGCGAGCCAATTCGTTCGTATTCGCAGGGTATGAGGGCTCGCTTAGCCTTTGCCATTTCGATGATCATCGAATTCGACTGTTATCTGATCGATGAAATTACCGCGGTGGGTGACGCGCGCTTCCACGAACGGTGTGAGGCGGAACTTTTCCAAAAACGCGGCGACCGCGCCATGTTGATCATTTCACACGATGTCAATTATGTTCGCCACCATTGTCAAAAAATCGGCGTTCTAAACGATGGTCAATTGAATTTCTATGAGGATTTTGACCAAGCCTACCACGCTCATAGTCAAAATCTACATCTGCATAATTAACAAAAACCGCCGAATATGCTGGAATACACGGAGTTTTATTGATGACGAAGACAGCCCTGATCACCGGCGTAACCGGACAGGACGGCAGCTATCTTTCCGAGCTCCTTCTCGAGAAGGGCTATCAGGTTCATGGCATGATCCGCCGGTCTAGCACGGTCAACACCTGGCGCATCGACCACTTGCTTGGCGAAGAATTCGAGGACCGCTTTTCGCTGCATTACGGCGACTTGTCTGACGCAAACTCGCTCCGCCGCTTGATCGACCTCACACAGCCCGACGAAATCTACAACCTAGCCGCGCAGAGCCACGTACGCGTCAGCTTTGACCAGCCTGAATACACCTGTGATGCCACCGGAACCGGTGTCCTGCGTCTGCTTGAAGCGATTCGGGCCTCGACGCAGTATGCGCCCCGCACGGTTCGCTTCTATCAGGCTGGATCGAGCGAGATGTTCGGCTCCGCTAAGCCGCCGCAGAGCGAGGACACCCGCTTCGAGCCACGCAGTCCCTACGCTTGCGCCAAGGTCTATGCTCACTACCAGACGGTGAACTACCGCGAGAGCTATGGCATGTTCGCCAGCAACGGCATCCTGTTCAATCATGAAAGCCCACGCCGCGGCGAGGCGTTCGTAACGCGCAAGATCACGCTGGCAGCCGCGCGCATCAAGCTGGGTCTCCAAAAGAAGCTGCTCCTGGGCAACCTCGACGCCAAACGCGACTGGGGCTTCGCCGGCGACTACGTTGAGGCGATGTGGCGGATGCTCCAGCACGACCGTCCGGACGACTTCGTCGTGGCGACGAACAAAGCGATCTCGATCCGTGACTTCCTCGCGCTGACGTTCGAAACACTCGAACTCGACTGGCAGGACTTCGTCGAGATCGACGAGCGCTTCTATCGTCCGGCCGAAGTCGACTACCTGCTGGGCGACTACAGCAAGACGCAGGCCGCACTTGGGTGGAGTCCCACGCATGATGTCGCCTCGCTGGCTAAGATGATGGTTGAAAGCGACCTGCAGCTCGCCAAGCGAGAGCACTATCATCGCAACTTCGACGAGCTCGAGGCACGGATTGTCCAGTAAGCCGGGCCTTCTCGTAACGGGTGCATCGGGTTTCGTCGGCCGGCATGTCGTCGCGCTGGGCCGCCAACGGTTCGACATTGTCGCAACCGGGCGCGGCCCAAGGCCCGACTGGCTGCCTGGCGACGTCGCCTGGAGTACGGTGGATCTGCTGAATCGTGCCTCGGTCGCAGGTCTGCCGGACGATCTGCCATATGTGCTGCATCTGGCGAGCGAAACGGTCCCCTCGAAGTTCTCGACTTACGATCCCCTTCTCGATTCGGTCGAAATGACGCTGAACCTGTGCCGGCATTTGCGTACGGGTCGGCTGCTATTCGCCAGTTCCTGTCTGGTCTATGCCGCGAGCAGGCAGCCGATGATGGAAGATACCCCCCTTGATCCACGCGGACACTATGGCCTGACCAAGGTCTTGTCCGAAGCGATCGTAGCGCGTGCGCGCTACTCCGGGGGCCTTGAGACTGTGATCGCCCGTCCCTTCAACCATATCGGCGCAGGGATGCGACCGGATCTGGTCATTCCCTCGATCGTGCGCCGGGTCCGCGATGCCGTGGACGGCGACGCAATCGTTATGGCAGGTCTCGACAGCATTCGCGACTTTCTTGACGTGAGCGACATCGTCGAGGCCTATTTTGCGCTGCTCGAGTTGCCCAAGCTGCCGGAAACGACATTCAACGTTGCAAGCGGCAAGGCGACGAGCATTGGCGATGTCGTGCATGCCGTCGCCAAGGTGCTCGATAAGCCGATAGGCGGTGTGACTTTCGCGGCAAGCGGCAATTCGGCCGATGACACAATCGCCGTCGTCGGTAATTCCGACCGACTGCGCCGTGCAACCGGATGGTCGCCAAACATGGGGCTGGAGGCCAGCCTGCAAAAGCTGGCGACCGACTTGCTCAAAGGCTGATCTGGGATCGGTGATGCGGGACAAAGTCCGCCCGCGATGAGATTACCAGGATGACAATAAGGGAAGAGAACTGACATCGTGCCTGCTGACGAACTTGCCTCAGTTCTCGACCTTCTGGCCTTGCCGATCCCCGACTTCGTCGATGCCGCCTACCATCGCTTACTGGGCAGACGCCCCGATTTCACTGAGATGCAGGAGCGCTGTGGAGCGCTACGCGCCGGGCTGGGAAGACTGCGGTTCCTTGCGGACATGGGAATGTCGGCAGAATTCCGGGCGCGGCACGCGGCTGCCCTGTCCGACCTGAGCGACGGTGCCTTCCTTGAAGAAATCTATCAACGATATCTGGGCCGGCAGATCGAGCCCCAGGGCATGGACAGTTATCTTCGCATTCTTGCCCGGGGGAGAAGCCGTAAGCGGATCGTCAGACAGATTACCAACTCCCGTGAAGCGCGCACGAAACGCACTTTCTGGTTGGAACTGGAGCATCTGCTGGCGGACGAACGAGCAGAACACCACTGGTTCTGGCGCTGGACCGGCAGGCGGCGGCGGCGACAGCGGCGGCGCGACCGGATGATTGAGGTGACGCTGCTCCATCGTGCAGTTCAGTCGGCGCGATTGCCCGACGCTACGGACGGGCTGGCATCGTCACATCTGGACCTGAACTCGGAGGCCTTCGCCGCCTTGGGCCCCGACGCACGTCGGGTTCTGTCACGGGCAAGGCAAACCGCCACCGCCGGGAGGGCATAATGCGCATCGTCATCGATCTTCAGGCCGCGCAGGGCCCAAGTCGCCATCGTGGGATCGGGCGGTACGCCATGGCGCTGACCCGTGGACTCATTCGGAACCAGGGAGATCACGAGATATTCATCTCCCTCAATGGCCTGCTTCCCGACACCATCGCGCCGATTCGCGCCGCGCTAGCCGGGCTTGTGCCGGACGAGAGAATCCTCGTCTGGGCTGCCCCCGGTCCTGTCGACGCCGCCGACCCCCTGAACGACACCCGTCGCGGCGCCGCGGAACTCCTGCGAGAAAGTGCGCTCGCCAGCGTTTCGCCGGACTTTGTCCTCGTCACCTCGGTTTTCGAAGGTCACGGCGAGGACATCGTCACCAGCATCGGCCGGTTGAGTGCGACAGTTCCGACCGCGGCTGTGCTCTACGATCTCATCCCGCTGATCCATCGACAAGTCTACTTGCCCAACCCACTGATCGAGCGATGGTACGAGAACAAGCTAGCCCACGTTCGTAACGCGGACCTTCTGCTGTCGATCTCGGAATCCTCGCGGCAGGAAGCCCTGTCATGGCTGGGCTCGCCGGACGACGAGGTGGTGAACATATCGACCGCCGCCGACGATCATTTCACCCCTGCCTCTGTGAGTGCCGAAACTCGCACGCACTTGTCGCGGACGTACGGGCTCGAACGCGCGTTCGTTATGTACACGGGCGGCATCGATCACCGGAAGAACATCGAAGGCTTGATCTCTGCGTTTGCGCGTCTACCGGCGGACGTGCGCCGGGACCATCAACTGGCGATTGTCTGCGCCGTCGAAGACGCAGAGCGCGTCCGCCTGTCAAAGCTCGCGCGCGAGGCCGGACTGGCCGAAGGGGACCTTGTCCTCACCGGCTTCATTCCCGAAGAAGATTTGCTGGCATGTTATCGCGACTGCAAGCTTTTCGTATTCCCCTCCTGGCATGAGGGTTTCGGCTTACCCGCGCTTGAAGCGATGAAGTGCGGCCGCGCAGTGATTGTCTCCGATCGGTCGGGCCTGCCTGAGGTCGTCGGGTTGGAAAAAGCGCTTTTTGACCCCTTTGATCTCGAGGGTATGAGTGCGAAAATCTGTGAGGTACTGACCGACGACCGCGTCCGCGAAGAATTGGAACGCCACAGCCTCAAACAGGCACAGGAATTTAGCTGGGACACGACTGCGATACGCGCTTGGAAGGCGCTGGAGGAGGCTCGCATCCGGTGGCTCGCGATGTCGGTTCCTGCCTCACTTGCCGTTTCGATCGTACGGCAGCGTCGTCCTCGCCTCGCCTTCGTGTCCCCAGTATCCCCGCAGGCCAGTGGGATTAGTGACTATAGTGCCGAACTCCTGCTGGAACTGGCGCGCCACTACCGGATCGACGTCGTCACGCAGCAGGGTACATCCGACAATGCTTGGATCCGCGGTAATTGCGGCATCCTAGACATCGAACAATTCCGTCAGCGCGCGGGCGAATTTGACCGTGTACTCTACCACTTCGGTAATTCCCAATTCCACAGCCACATGTTCGGCCTATTACGTGACATACCGGGCGTGGTGGTGCTGCACGACTTTTTCCTTTCAGGGATCATCGCCCATCGCGACAACACCGGCGAGCTACCGGGCAGTTGGGCCCGAGCGCTGGCCGGAGCACACGGATGGCCGGCCGTCATCGAGCGCTTTAGGGCCGCTGACCCGGACCAGGTTATTTGGAATTATCCCTGCAATCTGCAAGTGATCCAAGACGCCCTGGGGGTCATAGTGCATGCCGATTATTCGAGGCGGCTAGCTCGCAAGTGGTATGGCAAGGATGCAGCCGACGACTGGAGACTGATCCCGCACTTACGCCAGCCCATCGTCTCGGATAGAAACTCCGCACGGCGTGAACTCGGGATCGATGCCGAGGATTTCGTCGTATGCAGTTTCGGCCACATTGCACTCACAAAGATGAACCATCTCCTGATGGAGGCATGGCTCGCAAGCTCGCTTGCGCACGATCCCCGCTGCCGTCTCGTCTTTGTCGGGCAGAGCGACGGCAATCGCTACGCCACCGACCTGGAGCGCGCGGCACGTTCCAGCGCGGCAGGTGGTCGGGTCGAGATCACGGGTTGGGCAGATCAGCGTAAGTTCCGCCGTTGGCTAAACGCGGCGGATCTTGCTGTCCAATTGCGCACGCTCTCGCGCGGGGAAACCTCTGGCACCGTGCTGGACTGCATGAACGCGGGTGTGGCGACGATCGTAAACGCACACGGTGCCATGGCGGATTTGCCAAAGGACGTCGCTCTGGTGCTCGACGACGACTTCACTGTCGCAGAACTTTCTTCCGCGCTGGAAGCCTTGTGGACCAACCGGGAACGCCGGCTGTCCTTGGCGCGCCGCGCCAGGGCGCATATCGCCCGTGAGCACAAGCCACGTCGCTGCACTGCCGATTATGTCGAGGCGATTGAGCATTATTACACGCGGTCTGCAAGCAGCGAACAAGGCCTGGTGCGCGCTCTTCTGGAGAGTCATGCGGGCCGGAATCAGCAAGATTGGGCCGCGCTCGGCGAAGCAGTCGCGCGGAATCTGCCGACGCGCCCTCGGCCCAGACGCCTCTTTATTGACGTCTCGACCTGCATGGCGCCCGAGCAGGGCGACCCGCGCGATCGCGCGCTGGTCTTACGACTTCTGGTCACGCCGCCGACTGGGTGGGCGGTAGAGCCCATCCATTACGACTTGAGTATTCAACGCTTCCGCTACGCGCAGCATTTCGCGTGCGACATCTTAGAAATCCCTGATAATTGGTGCACTGATGAGATTGTTGAGCCGGTCGGCGGCGACTGTTACCTCTCTCTCGAAGTGCCGTACGAGCAGGGTGAGGGGCGAGCAGCCTTAGTTGGGGCATGGCGCATTCTCGGTGTCGGCCTCTACACAATGATCCATGAGTCTGCGCAGATGCCGCGATCGAAATCGACATCACACGATAGCGGTGCGTTGTGCTTGGACGCGATCCTTCGCATCGGTGGCGTCCTCTGTGCTTCGCCTGCTGTGGCGGATGGGTTTCAGGCTTGGTTCGAACGTGACGCTCCCGAACAAAGGTTCCCTTTCGATCTGTCCTGGCTGGAGGGGGATCCAGAAACCCTGAACTATTTCTTGAAGCGGAAGATACTTGAAAGCTCCCCCCGGTGAGCGAACATGGGGGCGATTTCTGATTTCGCCTGACGAAGTTGCTGCGCTTTTGCGGCCCGCGCAGCCAAAGTAGCCGCAAGTAAACTAGGGAAATTTTGAATGACGGACTTATCAGTAGCTAATGTGGTTTCCGTTGGTCACCCAGCGCTGATTTTCGGCTCTGAATCCGATTCCTATTTCCGCCATCTTATGGAAAATCCTGGCCTCGACATAGACGAACACAACCCTGTCTTCATGGGCGAAATCGCAAAGCTCCCGACTGGCGCTGTCATTGTTGATATCGGCGCTAATATAGGCCTGACCATTGTCGCCGGGGCGCGCCTGGTGCCCGCTTCACGTGTTATCGCAGTCGAGCCCTCACCCATAGCGTTCGCTGCCCTTTCGCGGATGATCGAAGCAAACAATCTAACGAATTGTGACACCGAGAATCTGTGCATCGGTTCTAGCTTCGGCACCGTTCCATTTGTGGAAAATGGGGCCTTTATCGCTGGCAGCTATATCGGTTCACAAGCGAAAGGAGCCGTCACCATCGACGTCCCGATGACGACTTTGGACAGCCTCGTGATGAAGCGCGAACTGGACAGGTTGGATCTCGTCAAGATCGACGTAGAGGGCTACGAACTGGACGTCCTTCAGGGTGCGATCGGGACTGTCGACAAATTCAACCCTGTCTTCGTCATGGAATTTAATTCGTTCGCGCTGACTGCTAACCGGAACCTATCGCCTAGAGCACTGCTCGATTTCATCCTCGATAGGTTTGGTTCGTTCAAGGTCAATCGGAATGGCGAGGAATTTACGACCTCAACCCCTGACGGCGTGCGCGACTTCATATACGGCAACATGACCGCATTTGGCTGCGTGGAAGATATTATCTTTGGGGGCAATACGTAGTCGTTGAGAGAGCATAAAAGCGTGCTGAGCTGGTTGGTAGTGACTTACGAGGTGGTGGAGGGCAGGTGAACGCGGTCGGCAGGGCCTGTCGGATTTCACGGTACCGTGGTCGCCCCCGTCCGGACATGCTCTGCTACAGCTCGGGTCGAGAGCCTGGCGTCCAGGCTCAGTCTCAATATCTCGCGCACATGGCGCATCGTAATCCTCCTCGACGGCATCCAATCCTCCTGGCTGCTCAGCCAGAAGGATTGGTCCCAACGTACCCGTCCGGTGATCTCACCGGATGCTTACGTCCCAACGATCAGGCTTCACGTCATCCCAATCTGCGCGCGATCATCTCGGAATGCTGCGCGGATAATTCTCGGAACGCTGCGCGCGATCACCTCGGAATCCTGCGCGCCATCAATTCGGAATGGTGCGCGCGATAACCCCGGAATCCGCACGGCCCCATCGGAGCTGATCGCGTGAACTTGGAATATGTTCTTCGCCAGATCCAATCCGACGGTAACAACCTCCTGCTTGATCTGCCGTAACCGTCCGGTTGTTACCGCGACGAATGGGCCTTGACGATTTCGAGGGTTTCCGGATCGCAGATGACGTGCTCGAGGAAGAGCTCCCACTCTTCCGGTGAGTGTCGGTTATCGGCAATGAGAGCGCGCAACTCGTCGATGGCGTCTGCCGCGATCGCGGTGCGGTAGTCATCCGGGCCGGAAGAGATGGTGATGATTGATCCGAATGTGAGATTGTCATCGTTGCTTACGATGGCGTCGATTAGGTCAGGGTGTTCCCCCAGGATGCTGGCGACGTAATCGAGCGTGAAGACATGGGACACGACAGCCATCAGACAGCTTTCGTAAGCGGCGTCAGGGGCGCCCAATTCCAGGGAAGCAATTCGGCGAGCTGGTTGATCTTGTGATCGTGGATACGGCCGAGCACGTCGGCGAGATAAGCCTGCGGATCCAGACCGTTCATCTTGGCGCTTTCGATAAGCGTCATAGCACGTGCCAGGGTTTCAGCGCCTGCTTCGGAGCCGGCGAAGAGCCAGTTGCGTCTTCCCAGACCAATAGGTCTCACGGCTCGCTCAGCGGCATTGTTATCAATGGCGACACGCCCATCCTCGGTGAACAATGAGAAGGCTTGCCAGCGCCCCAAGCCATACCGAATGGCGCTGGCCAGGTCGCCCTTGACGGGGATTCGGGTGAGTTGCTGCTCGGCCCAGGCGCGCAACGCCTCGAGTTTGGGTTTGCTATGCTCCTGGCGGACGGCACGCCGAACATCGGCAGGTTTCCCGGCGATTTCGCGTTCGATGTCGTACAACTGGCCGATGCGATCGAGGGCTTCTCGCGCTATTGGGGATTTGTTCGCTTTCCAGATGTCGTGGAAGTCACGTCGCCAATGGGCGAAGCAGGCAGCTTCCCGGAAGCGCGGTTCGCCGTCTGCGCCGGGCTCATATAGCTTCGCATATCCCTTGTAGGCGTCGGCCTGGAGAATGCCGCTCGCATTGCAAAGGTGGTTTTGCACGTGCTCCGCCTTCCAGTTGGGGGCAAAGCGATAGACCACACCCGGCGGTGCCGGCCCGTTCCACGGGCGCTGATCGCAGACATAACCCCAGATCCTGCCTTGCTTCACGCCCTTACCGAGCCCCTTGGCCCGCCTTGTGTGATCCAGCACCTGGATCGGTGTATCATCGGCGTGGATGACGGTGCTGGCCAGGACCGATGCCTCAATACGCTCGATCAGGGGCTGCAGGGTTCGCATCGCCTTGCCGCACCAGTCAGCCAGCGTGCTGCGGGGAATGTCAGCGCCCATACGGGTAAGGATTTCGTTCTGCCGGTACAGCGGCAAGTGATCGTCGAACTTTGAGACGAGCACGTAGGCAAGCAGGCTGCTTCCGGCCATGCTGCCGGGGATCGGGCGGCTCGGAGCCGGCACCTGCACCATTTTCTCACAGCAGCGGCAGGACTTCTTCGGCCGCGCTACCTCGATCACCTTCAGCTTGGCGGTAATCATTTCGATGATTTCGCTCACGTCCTCGCCGACGAGGCGTAACTCGCCCCCGCAATCGGGACAAGCGCTGCCCGGGTCGAGTTCTTTTCGCTCGCGCGGGGTGTCAGGCGCAACACGCGGGCGCCGGGCCATGGCCCGTGCGCTGTCTACGTGCGCAGTGACCTCATCGTCTTCGACATCACTCGGCAAAGCGACGGTTTGTGCCGCGGCGACCAGAATGTCCTCTAGGGCCAGTTCCAGCTGCTCGATCTCGCGTTCGATCTTTTCCGAGGATTTACCGAAGGCCTGTTTCTTCAGTTTTGCAATGCGCAGACGCAGGGCCTGAACCACCAGATCATGTGCTCGGACCGTTGCCGCCAGCTTCGCGTTTTCCGCCTGCAAGTCGGCGATTATCGCCTTCAGCAAAGCTGGGTCTTCGGGAAGATTTTGCGCCGCGTTCAGCATGATCCTGCTTACCAGCCAAGGGCAGGAATATCCATGAAAACAAGGAAATTCAGAAACAAAAATCAGCCCACATGGGCAGGCGGCGCGCCCCAATTTGGGCGCCTCCAGTCGATGCCTTCCCACAGCATTGCGAGCTGGGCCGAGGTCAACCGCGCAGTCCCGTCCGCCGCAGAGGGCCAAGCAAAACGGCCACGCTGCAAGACCTTGTAGTACAGGCAAAATCCCTGCCCATCCCAGTACAGAAGCTTCACCCTGTCGCCGCGTCGCCCTCGAAACGCGAACACCGCGCCGCTGGTTGGCTTCTGTCGCAGCACCGTCTGGGCCAGCTGACCAAGACCAGAGATGCCTTTGCGCATATCAGTGACGCCGCAGGCCAAGTAAACCCGTACGCCAGTTCCCGGCCCTATCACGCCGCCTCCACGCAGCGGATGAGCTGTGTCAGGGAGATGACCTCGATGTCGCTTCCAAAGCGCAAAGTCCGGCCTTTCGTCAGGCGCAGCTCAACCATGGACGTCGCGCCTGGACCAGGGTTGTAGGCAACTTCAGGGGCTCGAACGGCAGGCAAGTCCAGGGGGAGAAAGACAGGCTCGGGGGCGGCTCCCAAGAGCCCGCGCTTCTTCAAATCATACCGCCAAGTATAAATCTGTTGTCGGGTTACATCGTGCCGCTGCGCCACCTCTGTCAGTGTAGCGCCATTCACGCCAACGGCACCAATGATCTCAAGCCGCTGCTGATCCGTCCACCGGCGCCGACGTTCCTGACCCAGTATCTCCGCCCTCATCGCAATCCCCGATCAAGAGACGTCGTTAGCGACGTCGCTATGACCGTCTCTTAAGAGAATATCGCGCCATCAGGCAGGCGGTACCAATCGGACGGTTACGATCTGCCGACTCCTAGACGTGGACCTACAATGGACGCAACATGACGCAGCTACGCTTGTGCAGGGGTGATCCACGCCATCACGTCAGCTTGATTTAATATCAATGCTGTTAACGGCGACGAGAAGGCCTTCGGGAACCTCGATGCAGATCTCGTAGTCATCAACAAGGCTCTCCAAGGAGACGCCGGTCATGGTGACTACGAGGCCGAAATGCTCGTGTTCGTCAAAGTCCACTTCGATCGCGCCGTGCTCCTTATTCCCTAAGGCGGAACGCATCGCACAGCGCAGTGTCCCCGGCGCACCCTCGAGCTTGTCAAGTGCAATCGCGAGATCATAGGTGCCCGCGGGCAGCGCGCGATAAGGACCGTGGGTCAGCGCCCCCGCTGCGCCCGTCGAGTACATGCTCTGTCCGCATGGCGTTCCGACCATCGTGTACAAATCGTAGCCCGGATCGAGGGTCACGGTGACTTCATGTGGCTCGCGCAGCTTGTCGAGCGCGGTTTTCACCACCTCGGCTGTGCCACGCCAAGTGCGTACCTGGTAACCTTCGCGGACTGTCTCCTCCATCGCTTTCACCCGTTCGGGACGGTTCACCAAGTCCAAGATCTCGTCTGCCCAGGCGCGTGGATTCCAGGGGTCAAGGTATGTGACGAGATCGCCGCCGACTTCCGGGATCGAGCCCTCTCCCGAAGCGAGAACCGCCTTGCCGCACGCCAGTGCCTCTCCGACGGGTAGTCCCCAGCCCTCGTAAAGCGAAGGATAGACGAAGAATTCGGCCTTTTCGTAAAGATGACCGAGTTCGTCGTCAGTGACATGATTAAGCTGGACGATCAGGCCCTCGGTCAGGGGATCGAGTTCTATATCCTTGAGTAAGTCGCCAACCCCCCAGCCTGGCATGCCCACAAAGACCAGCTTAGGCAGCCGCTCGGAATGCCCCTCGCGCGCCAGCAGATTATAGGCGCGGTAAAGCACTTCGTGGTTCTTGCGGCGCTCGATCGTGGAGACAAACAGAATGAACGGCTCGGCCACTACTCGCTGGACCTGATCGGAAATCTTCGCGGAATGGCCACCTGCCGCGCTGCTCTTCGGGACGTTGTCTCCAAGTGGGATCACCACGGTTTCCGCCGCAGGCGCCCCAACCTGCTTCATCACTTTTAGGTAATCGTTCCTTGAACATTGCGAAATGCACAAAATGGTCGAGGAGGCCCAAGATATCTTTGTGAAATATTCTTTAAAATGTGAGGCAACATCAGATGCGCAATAATGAGGTGTCACAACTGGAATTACATCATAACACACTGTTACGATCTTTATGCCTTTCGTTGTCCTGAGTTCTTGAAATTTCTCGATATACGAATGATTCCAGTCCAGGCCGGCAGATAAAATGACATCACCGTAGATAATATCGTCCTGAGCGATGTTTTCTTCCGCCTTGAGAAATTCCGTTAAACGACGGCCGTGTTCCCTGACCTTTTTCTTGGCCCCCAAAACGGGGTCGAACGTCGAACTACGCGGAAAAGGCGAGCCCGTAAGTCGGGCACTTTCTTCAACGACCGCGCTTCCCGCCAACCGTGTTGCGCGCGCTTCTCTACGCTCATCGTAAGGTCGAAACTCGTCATCCGAAAAAATGCAAAGCCCGAAGTCAGCGCCGTATAGCTTTGTCAGCGCCCGACACAGCTCTTGTTCGACGCGAATGATGCCCACCGCCGGCCTATTCCAAGTTACGCTGGCCGTAACGTTCATCCAAACCTTTGGTTTGCGATTCATAAGTGAGGTCTTCACAAAAATGTCTACCTGATCTCAACTTTGTTGATGGTGACAAGGAGGCCTTCAGGAACCTCGATGCAGATCTCGTAGTCATCGACCTGATCGTCTAGGGAGACGCCGGTCATGGTGGCGACGATGCCGAAGTGCTCGGACTCGTCGCAGTCGAGCCCGAGCGCGCCATGCTCGCGGCTCGCTTGGCCTGAGCGCAAGGAGAAGCGCAGCGTGCCGGCGGCGCCCTCAAGCTTGTCAAACATAATTACGATATCATAGGTGCCCGCCGGCAGTGCGCGATAAGGACCATAGGTCAGCGTTCCCGCTGCGCCCGTCGAGTGCATGCTCTGTCCGCATGGCGTTCCGACCATCGTGTACAAATCGTAGCCGGGATCGAGCATCACGGCGACTTCCCGTGGCTCGCGCAGCTTGTCGAGCGCGGTTTTCACCACCTCGGCTGTGCCACGCCAAGTGCGTACCTGGTAACCTTCGCGGACTGTCTCCTCCATCGCTTTCACCCGTTCGGGACGGTTCACCAAGTCCAAGATCTCGTCTGCCCAGGCGCGTGGATTCCAGGGGTCAAGGTATGTGACGAGATCGCCGCCGACTTCCGGGATCGAGCCCTCTCCCGAAGCGAGAACCGCCTTGCCGCACGCCAGTGCCTCTCCGACGGGTAGTCCCCAGCCCTCGTAAAGCGAGGGATAGACGCAGAATTCGGCCTTTTCGTATAGATGACCGAGTTCGTCGTCGGTGATATGATTAAGCTGGACGATCAGTCCCTCGGTCAGGGGATCGAGTTCTATATCCTTGAGCAAGTCGCCAACCCCCCAGCCTGGCATGCCCACAAAGACCAGCTTAGGCAGCCGCTCGAAATGCCCCTCGCGCGCCAGCAGATTATAGGCGCGGTAAAGCACTTCGTGGTTCTTGCGGCGCTCGATCGTGGAGACAAACAGAATGAACGGCTCGGCCACTACTCGCTGGACCTGATCGGAAATCTCCGCGGAATGGCCACCTGCCGCGCTGCCCTTCGGCACGTTGTCGCCAAGTGGGATCACCACGGTTTCCGCCGCAGGCGCCCCAACCTGCGTCATCACTTTTAGGTAATCGTTCCTTGAACGTTGCGAAATGCACAAAATGGTCGAGGAAGCCCAAGATGTCTTTGTGAAATAGTTGCTAAATTTCGCTGCTACGTTTCCGGCCGCATATTGCGGGAAAAGAATTGGTATAAGATCATAGCAACAAGTTACAATCTTTACGCCGAGGTCGTTTTTCAGTTGCTCAAAAGTATCGACATAAGGATAATCCCAATCAAGCCCAACCGAGACCAGAATATCACCGTAAGATATTCCCTGTGAACGCCGTTCCGCGGGCTCTGACGGCTGCGCCCCGGATGCAAGCGGCAGCTGATGTGACCTGCGCGCAGTGCCGAGTATGGGATCAAAGGTCGAATTGCGAGGCGTCCGCCTGGACCGGTCGGGCCATAGAAAACCCTGCGGTTCCGCCCTGCTTGGCAGCCCCAACGAACCCCTGAAGGGAACAAACTCATTACCCTGGAATATTCCGAGGGCAAACTCGTTTGCTCCATACAACTTGCTCAATTCACGACAAATTTCTCGTTCTACGCGAATGATGCCAACAACAGGGCGTTGCCAGTTCGCGCTTGTCGTGACGTTCATCCATATTTTCGGCTTTTTGCCGACGCCTGCAGGCGTCACGCAGTCAACTCCATCGTATCGAAGCTGCTCATCATCTGGGCCAAGGTATTTTCCCAAAGAACCACGCTTCGCTCCTCGCGTTCGCGTACATTGATCTGAAGGTTGGGCTGTAGAAACGTTTCCCGCACAGCATTCAGAAATGCTGTGCTCTCGCTGGCCACGCGGACACCGTTAGCGCCGGTGAACTGCTCAAAGCCGCGCATTGCGGTCGATGTCGCCACGACGTGGCGGCCGGACCAAAGCGCTTCCGCAGTTTTGAGATTAGTTCCGCCACCCGAGGTGATTGGCAGTATAATCATATGCGCGGTCGCCAACAGCCCCCGCAAAACGCTTTCCGAGACCAGCCCTGCATCGATGAATTGCCGCTGCAGGCTTCCGGTACGACCGAGGCGTGGGTCCGTCGCTAATGCGCTTCCGGCGCCGCCCGCTACTACCATGCGAGCTTCCGGTGGGATGCAGCCTGCACCGCCTCCGAAGATGTCGAAAAAGCCTTCCGTGTTCGGCAGGTGAGAGCTCGCGCAATAGAGGGCAAACTTGCGGCCTTGCGTGACCCTGTTGGCCTCCGTGATGTCGGCCATACTTGCTCTCCGATCGATTACCCCGTTCGCCGCGAGCACAGGGGGCTGGCTGGCGTGATCGCGCGTCCAGTCGACGTCGTTCTGCGAAACGCAGAAGGTGCGTTCAGCCCGCGCGATGGCGTGGAGTTCGCATTCCAGCACTTTCTCGCGAGATTCCATGACGTGCTTGTCGCCATAGTACTTCCTGAGGATCGATTCCTTCAGCTGATGCTCGATATTCTGAGAGCCGTAGAACAGCCTCGCGCGGCCTCGGAATCTTTCTGCGTTCAGGCGCTCCGCGAACTGGAACAGCCAAGGCTGCTCAACGAATATGACATCGGGCGACATCGTGATTCGGTTGGCTAGATCGGAGAATGACGCCTTGTCCTTCGCGAAGATCTCACTGATGACCCAGTCTTCCATCAGCACGTTCTGATCGAAGACCTTCGACATCGCCTCCGAGCTCGGCGCGTCCACGAAACAGGGTGATCGCGGATAAGTGTCGCTGCCAAGCACGCCCGCCGAGCACACTTCATGTCCCCGCATTCGCAGTTCGGCCACGATGTTACTCAACCGATGCTGCCCTCCATGCATCGGTTCTTCGATCGGGTACGTGCTCAGACACAATATCTTCACTTGTTCCTCATCATTTATTCGAACAGATGCGCAATTTACGCGTCAAATTCCCACCTTCTTCGAAACGCGGTAAATATGGTTTTCGAGAGCGCGCAGGTCTTTCGTCACTTCTTTTGCGTGCCATACCAGCAAGGCGGCATCCAGCAACCGACCAAAAACGGGAATGTTCCGCAAGGTCCGCATGCGGCGATAGGATTTCATACCAAATACACGGACTCCGATCTCGCCCGCTTCATTTGAGCGCGAGACAGAATGGAGTACCCGATATCGGGATTCACCGGCGCGGATCAAAGGTAGATATGCGTTTAGACCGTCGGGGTCCGGTTTACGCCTCAGCAGCTTCGTATAGACCTCAAACAGAAAATCTTCGTCATAGAAATCAAAAAAGTAGGATGCATGAATGCATTCTGGCTCGGTGGCCGGTGTCCCCACATAGCCCTTTTCGTCCGGCATCGCCTGGAATTCCTATCGCCCGCTGGTCCAAGGTAGGCGCTCCCTACTACGTGCATGCTGCGAGCGCAAATTCCCGTGCGCGGAATATATCTGGCCGATAACAGATATCCCCCATCTGAGGGGCCGCACACAAACGCGTCTCCTTTGTGCTGATTTGAAACAAAATGTGAATTGAAGTGTGTGGGGGGGCTTGATCCGATCTCCCAATGCTGGATCATCGGGAATGAGAGTTTTTCGCGGTTGTCTAACCAACTGTGGGAGCGGAGACTTTGAAAGCATCCCATTTCCGGGGCGGCCCGAAGGCGCTAATTTTGAAACAGCGGATGGTATCTAGGCGAGCTTGAAGAAAATTCGGTAGATTGCGCCAGAGGGAATGCGGCAAACGGCGACAGTATCTCTTTCAAGGTACGCATCGTATTGGTATTCGTCTGCGAATTGGTTCGCGAAGGAGGCGTTGTGCTGAAATCAACAGTTTGCCGCTACGAACATTTTTCAACCGATTGGTACATCAACTGGTCGACAAGGCTTGGCTTTCCTCTCGGAGTCAGTCCAGACAATCCGCAGGGTTACCGGAAGAATTGGGAATACTGCGCGATCCTCGAGGCGCTCAAAGACAGAGGAATGTTGCGCCTTGGGGCCAAGGGATTGGGTTTCGCAGTGGGGCGGGAGCCGCTGCCATCTTTGCTTGCAAGCTATGGCGTGGAAGTACTCGCGACCGATCTCATGGCCGACCAAGTAGACCAGGGGTGGGTGACCACTGGTCAACATGCCAGCAACCTTGACGCCCTGTATTATCCGAACATAATTGAGCGCGATCAGTTTGAGCGTTTCGTCGCGTTTGATGCCGCTGACATGAACAACATCGGGGACATGCAGGGAGATTATGACTTCCTATGGAGCAGTTGTGCGTTCGAGCACCTCGGATCGCTTGAACATGGATTTGCGTTCGTTGAAAACGCGATGCACTTGCTTAAGTCTGGCGGTATCGCTGTGCACACGACCGAATACAACGTCGCCTCGAACGACGAGACGCTCGAGAGCGGTCCAAACTGTATCTACCGTAAGAGAGATTTCGAGGAGCTTAACTTCCGCATGCGCCGGATGAATTGCGGGATCGAACTGATGGACTTCGATGCTGGAATTCATCCCTTTGATTTAAATTATGATGTATCTCCATACTTTCAGAAGGGTCGAGTGCATATCAAACTTGAGCTCGACGGGCACATCTGTACATCGTTTTTATTGATAGTGCGCAAAGGGTGACGATCGCGTGAGCAGGTTATGAAGTGTCTTATCAGGTGACTTCGTGCAGGTTCTCAGCGAAGTGGCCCGTAAGTCGGCATCATCATACGCGATATCGACGCTGCGAACTTTTTAACCCGCGACAAACGAGTCTAGAAACTAGCGTATCTCGCTTCCAAAATCGATGACCAAGCTCCGGAAATGACGCTGATGGAATAAAGTTTTTCGATCTCATTCTTCCCAGCGAGAGATAACATTTCTCGCCATCTCAGATCGCCTAGAACTTTTTGCATTTGCGATGCTGCTGCGAGAATATCCGGCTCCGCCCATATCTGGCCGGTTCCAAATGGATATTCTCCATCCATTACCCGGCGAAGAGTGCAAGGCACCAGTCCAGCAGTGTCGTGCTGCGTGAAATCCATATTGCCAGAGTGGCTGGTGGCGATGACAGGTTTGCCGAGCAACATAGTTTCGGCAATGTTCCGCCCAAATCCCTCGCTTCGGTGCAGCGATACGAAGCAATCCATCGATCGCCATAAGTCGAGTAAGCTGCCCCGCGGCAGAGATTGCGTGATGAGATGAACCCGTTCGTCATTCCCGACAGCGGAGATAACTGCATTCCATGCTGGGTCGTCGGAAACACGCATACCTTTGATCACGAGGCTGACCGACGTGTCAGAGGGGAAGGCTGCGTGAAACGCCTGTATCGTTACGAGCGGGGCCTTGCGTGCAAAGCTTGAGAGCCCATCGAAGGCGAATCCGAAGAGGAATTTGTCACTGGGAAGGTCGAAATCAGCTCTGTTCTTCCCGTCACTTTCGTCGGCACTCACGGCGAAGGGTACGTGGTGAACCGGGCGCGGCGATGAGCGGCAGAAGGCGTCGTATGTGAAGCGGCTAGATGCCCAGATTTCGTCTATGAAGTCGTACGCGTGACGCCAGAAATCGGGCATTTCCGGCAGCTCCCAGGGCCAAAAGCCGATGTTGAAGTAATCGGCAATCACATTCGGGCCTATTTGGAAGACCGCGGTGATCGTGCTGGGGGCGGGCATACAGAAAAGGTTTATGGCGTAAGGCAAGCTACCATCGGATGCGTCGGCGTGCTCCTCGGCCGGCATTGATGGCCCCGATGAAACGTCGTGAATTTCGAACGGAACACCAGCGTGGGTCAAGACTTTTGCCGCCATGCGGACGTCTTCGCTTATCCCGCTCCTGCCGGAAGCGTGACCGAGCAAATTTACGCCAAACGGTTTAAGCTTGGGCGACCGCCGATTGGGTTTCGGCGCCAATCTGATCATGGGATGCGCCAGTATGGGGAATTCCCGTGCGCCATCTGCGGTGCACCATTCACGGAATGCGGGATCGTCGAGCCCGTTGAAACGGTCACGTATCTTGGAATCGCTCGACCAGATGCACCGCATCAGTCTAGGCAATCCGAACGCCTTAGGATCCGTTCCCTTAAGTGCGCGTGCTTGCTCTGCAGATAGGAATTCTGAAAGATTAGCTTTGGTTAGCCCCACCGCGAAGAACCAGTCTAGAAATCGCCGCTGCCCGATGGGATCGGAAAGCGCTGATTTCCTATCCACAGGGGATTGATCGATGAGGCCCTGCATCAGCCACGTAATGGGCAGATAGGACAGGCGCTTTGCTCGGGCGAAACGCCGATTAACCGCCTCAACGCAAGGTTTGTCATGGGCAGTTAGATTCAATCCCATCTCGACAAATCCGTGCCGCAAATACCACCAGATCAACCCTTCTCGACCTACGCGATGTCTTAAGTTGAACGCGGCTCTAAGGTCGGGGCGCTCGCGCCAAATATACAAGGCACGCATCGGCACAGGAGTGCCCGTGGGCATCCTGCGGCGCTTTGGAAAAAGGCTTCTGAGCATTTCGGGAATGCGCAAAGGAGGAAGGTTCATCGATTGCTTGTTCTGTAAGCAAAGAAACGATCTCGTAGCATTTTTCGGACTCTCCCAAATCCGCCCGTGCCGCGGCCCATATCCGTCAAAATACCCATAAAATCGTGACGCACGGTGCCGTAATTGTCGAGTTCCCGATAAATGTCCCAGAACCCTTCGACGCCCAGCACGGAGGGCATGTTGAAGACCCCGTGATAACCGAAGCTTTCTCGGAGGTTTCCTCTCCGTTCCACCGCGAACATGTCCGCCAGAGCAGGCGAAGCGAAACGCATTCCCTTGCCCTCAAGCCATTTGCGATTGATACGGCCAACCGCAATGTCTTCAGGGTGTGATGCTTCGAATTCCGGAGCTCGGCAGGTTTCCATCAAACGGCGGCTGCGCAGCGAAAATCCGCCATTTCCTACGTCATGACCGTCCTGGAAATGAGGCCATACTGCGCCGATGTAATCGTATTCGAGGAACTCCGGGCGCCAACGGCCCGCGTCGACGACATGGCCGTCCCACTGCGCGATAAGGCAATGGCTGGTTTCGATCCGTTCGACCAGGTCGGAGAGCACGAAATCAGAATAGGCCGCCACGGACGTGAGTTTATGGATCCGTACGACCCGAATCTCCGGATGCGCAGGCTGAATTTCCGCATCCGTGAACAGCAGGCAGTCGGCAAAAGCGATCTGGCCCAGGCAACACTCCAGCGCCCGAAGAGTGGCCTTGAGGTTGATCGACGTCGCCGCGCACAGCGTCACCTGCGGCAGAGCGATGCGATGGGGTGGCATAACTTTATGATAACCAACCATTCTCAAAACTCTACAGCCTCGGCACGAAGTGTTCGCTGAACGGACTAAGTTGGGGATGATGGAACGGATCCACGATGCAATCTGTGCGCCAAATCGATTTCAACTGGGCGAGCTCTCCCGCGAGGCGCGCCGCGCCGACCGGATCGCGATCGAGGCCGCGCGAAACCGATTCGTGATGGATCAACCGTGCGCGCGGCTCGTAAAGGGACTGCCATCCGCGGCGGTTCAAACGCATGCACAAGTCGACATCGTTGAACGCCACCGCAAAGTTGCGTTCATCGAAACCGCCCACGGCCATGAACCGTTCCCGGGAAACGACAAGGCAGGCCGCCGTCACCGCGGAGACGAATTGCGGCAGGGCATGACGGCGAAAATAGCCTTCATCGTCGGGGCGCAGGAGCCGATGGGCGTGCGCGGCGCCTCCCCCCACGCCCAGCACGACCCCGGAATGCTGGATCTGGCCGTCGGGATAGAGCAGTTGGGCGCCGACCGCCCCGACGTTCTCACGCAGCGCCTGCTCTGCCATCGTTGTCAGCCAGCGCGGCTCAAGCACCTCCACGTCGTTGTTCATAAGGCAGAGCAGTTGGCCGGTCGCCTGGGCGGCAGCATGGTTGTTGATGGCCGAAAAATTGAAAGCGCCGGGGAATTTCAAAACTTTGCGGGTATCGCTTTCGATCCCTTCAAGGAACTCTAAGGTATCCCGATCGTCGCTACCGTTATCGACGATGAGGATTTCCATGTCCGGATAGTCGGTTTCCTCCAGACCGTTCAGACATGTCCGCAACAGATCGAGCCCATTCCGGGTAGGGATGATG
Organism: Novosphingobium sp. BL-S-33; assembly: GCF_056857025.1. Taxonomy (NCBI): domain Bacteria; kingdom Pseudomonadati; phylum Pseudomonadota; class Alphaproteobacteria; order Sphingomonadales; family Sphingomonadaceae; genus Novosphingobium; species Novosphingobium sp. BL-S-33. The sequence continues at coordinate 995,277 of NZ_CM166474.1, forward strand.
ATGCTGACTTTGGGCAGCTGGCCATGCGCCGGCACCTCGGAGACGGCGGGCAGGCGCGGCAGCGGCCTCGAACGTCGGTGGTGGAGGACATAGGGCTCATGGGCGGGCGCCACGGAACCAAGCGCCTGTGCGACCAGCACCCGGGCCCAATCGGCATCGGCAACGCTTTCCAGACATTCCCGCGGGCACTGCACCACACAGGCGCCTGTCAGGAAGTCAAAATGACGGAACAGTTCGCCGTTCCAATCGGGTTTGAAGTGGGGTGAGCGGCGCCGCCCCGCCTCGTCGATCAGATCGTCGTCGGCATAGACGATCTTGCCTTGGGTATCGGCAATTGCGCACCGATAGATTTCGGCCGCTTGCGGGGCGAGGATATCCCCTGCGACCATCGGCATAAGCCAGGGCCCCGAATTCCAGTCGATTTGGTTTGCGACGTCCTTGATGGCTAGCCCGTCGCGGCCGCCGATCAGAAGATAGGACAGCCCTTCGGAGGCGAGGCTTTCCCGCGTTTCCGCCAGCCCGCCTTCCCCGCAATGGACATCGACCAGAGCGATTATCGGCGTCGATCCGAGGGCGGTATGGGTAGAATGCCGATAGGTTTCCTGCCGCTCGATCCACAGGCGGTAGGCCCTTGGCGATTTTCCGAGGAGAGGCGCCATCTGACTGCGGGCCCGCAGCTTTTTGCCGAGCAAACGCCAGCGCAGAGCGGTCAGGTAAGGGCGAGGGGCCCTGTGCACCGCCTCAAAATGCATCAACAGCAGCGTCCAGAAGTTTGAAAATTTTCTCAAGCTTGTCTGGCCTAATCGATTGCATATCCAACGATAAAGCGTTGGAGAGTAAGCACAAGACCAAAGCGCACGGACGGAAGGTTTACCGGGATGGTGCGCGATCTCGATGTTTCAGGCTTTCCCAAGGATTCCACGCAGATAGTGCCATAGTCTGACTTCCCCAGCGTGCGGATGACCTGTTCCATTTGCCCGGCATCGATGAAACCCTGTCGGAAGGCGATCTCCTCCGGACTGGCGATACTGAACCCCTGACGCTTCTCGAGAATGCGGACATATTCGGCGGCATCGAGCAGGCTATCCGGCGTGCCGGTGTCTAGCCACGCATAGCCGTGCCCCATCATCTCGACCGCCAGTCCGCCGCGATCGAGATAGGCACGGTTGACGTCGGCGATCTCCAATTCGCAGCGAGGGGAAGGCTTGAGCCCGGGGGCGATATCCACCACTTGCGCGTCGTAGAAATAGAGGCCGGTCACCGCCTAGTTGGAACCGGGCTTTTCCGGCTTCTCGTCGATCGAAACCGCGCGTCCGTACTCGTCGAAGGTCATCACGCCGTAACGTTCGGGATCCTTGACGAGATAGGCGAAAACACTGGCACCGCGTCGCGCACCGGCGTGTGCGAGCAGCTTGGGCAACCCGTGGCCGTAAAAAATGTTATCGCCCAGGATTAGGGCTGAGGGCTGGCCGGCGATGAAGTCCGCGCCGATGACGTAGGCCTGCACCAGACCCTCAGGACGGGGTTGTTCGGCATATTCGAACGCCATGCCCCACTGCGATCCGTCACCCAGCAGGGCCTGAAAGGCAGGCAGATCGCGCAGTGCGAGATGATCAGCACCTCGCGAATGCCTGCCAGCATCAGGGTGCTGAGCGGGCAATAGATCATCGGCTTGTCGTAGACCGAAATCAGTTGCTTGGAAGTCGCCAGCGTCATCGGATAGAGCCGGGAACCGCTGTCGCCTGCAAGAATAATGCCCTTCACGGGTCCTGTTCCTTATGATGCTGTTCGGCCAGCAGGCGGGAAACGACGGTTTCCAGCGCCCTGGGCCAGTCCGGTAGGATCACGCCATGGATCCACGCAATTCTGCCGCAATCGAGCCGTGAGTTAGCCGGGCGGAACCCAGAGCTGCTTGCCGTTATCCGGAGTCAGCACCTCGCCCACGCATCGTCCGAACGTGGGCGAGCCGTGTCGGATATCGACGGCGACGTCGAAGAGGGCGCCGGCGGTACAGCGCAACAACTTGCCCTGCCCATGCGGTTCGGTCTGGAAATGCAGGCCACGCACAGTGCCGACCCGCGCGCTGAGCGATTCATTGTCCTGCACAAAAACCTGCTCTCCGCAGGCGTCGGCGAAGATATCCGCGCGGAAGATGTCGGCGAAATAGCCGCGCGCGTCCCCGATGCGGCGGGGGGTGAACAGTTTCACACCGGTGATCGAATAGACACCTATCTCCATGGCCTGACTTTAGAACGGGTTAGTGGCGAATTCCAAGCACGTGGATCCCTGCGAACTCGTCGGTTGTCTCAAAGATCGGCAGGCGCTGACGTCCTTCCGTGTCGAACAAAGGTCGGTGAGGTCGTTGCAAATACCTGTGCCCGCGTTAGCACTGAAAACTGCGTGATCAGTGTGGCTGAAGCCCTTGACTAGCGGCAACCCATACGCCGGAACCTGTTCTTTGGTTCGGTGATGGACGCCTATGGCCTGATTGGCCATGCCAACGCTCTCAGTGTCGCGTGCGCCGTGCCGCACCGTAGGTGCCTGCGCTTCAGCAATCGGAAGGGGCAAAGTAAAAATATTGTAATCGGTTAACGCGCACTGGACATCCTCCCATCTGACGGTCAGGCGGAAATCTGACTGCTACGAAGCCGTCACATTAGGGGGAATTGTTTCAATGATCGACCAAAGGTCGGTGCAGATGCGCCGCTGGTCTTTTGCGCTCGGTACGAGCATCGCCGCGGTAGTCGCGGCTTCAGGATCGCCGGCGTGGGCACAGTGCAGTCCAGATCCCGCTGCGGCCTATGGGACCACGACGTGCGACGGCACCGATCCGGACGGACTCGTCGTTTCCACAACCTACACCCAAGTCAATGTCGCACCGGGCGCGGTCGTGCAATCGGGGTCTGCTCAGGGTGCAATCACCTTCAGCGGACTGAACGACTATTTGACCGTCAACGGCTCGATCGATGGAGGAAGTGCTGCGGGCATTGCCGTCCTTGCTGGGCCGGTCAACTCGGCTCCTATCGGATATCCGGCAGCCTCCGCTAACCTGACCGTCGCTGCGGGCGGCGCTGTTTCCGGAGCGCAAGCTCTGTTGATGACGCGCAGCCCCAGTAATTCGACAGGGTACATCGGCGTGTCTCTCAGCAATGGCGGCGCCATGACGGGGACTTCTGGGCCCGCCATCGTGAACAATGCCGGCACCGACAGCAGCCTATCGGTCTCGAATCTGGCCACGGGAAGCATCTCTGGCATATCGGGCGTCAATTACATCACCAATCTGGGGTTAATTGACGGCGGCGCCGGTACCGCGGTCGTTTCTGCTCCCGACGGCACTTATTCGGCATCCAGTATCTCGAACTATGGCCGGCTCATCTCCAGCGGGACGGCCCCCACTGTCAGTGCGTTAGGCTCGCTTACGGTCAATAATGCCTCCGGAGCAGAGTTGGGTGGCAGCTCAACGGCAATTTCCGCTGCGGGCGCTCTGAATCTGACAAATGCCGGTACCATCAACGGTTCGGTGATTTCGACTGCCGCGGCCGGCAAGAACAGCATCGTCGATACCCGGCAGGGAACCATCAATGGTGACCTGCTGCTGGGAGGAGGGAACGACACCGTAACCGTTGCCTACGAGAACGGCCGTATGACCTCCGTCTCGGGGGCAATCGATGGCGGAACTGGGATGGACACGATCGTGCTCGGGATCGGCCAAGACGCAACGATTGGCAGCATCACGTTGCCGACCAATTTTGAGGCCTTGGGTTTTGACCTCGCCAGCAACGCCACGGTCACGCTTGATTCCACCTTCATCGCGGGCAACGGTATAACGCTCAGTGGATATGGTACCCTTCTAAGCCAAGCCGCCCTCGCCTCTCAGGGCCCTATATTGGCTGCGAATACCTTCAGCGGAACGCTCTCGTTCGTCAATGATGGGACCCTTACAGCGACGCTGGCCGATTCGAGCAAGGCGGCGGTGGCGGGGGTTACGACCATTACCAACAACGGCACCATCGCCGCTGTTGGTGGGGCGGGTGTGAGCGGGGCATATAGTCTCACGAACAACGGCTCAATTACGGCGAGCGGCACAGCGGTGTCGCTGGAATACGGCACCTTCGCCAACAGCGGACTGATTCAGTCGACTGGGGGGGCGGGCGCAATTCTCCAGTCGGCTTACAGTTACGCAGGAACTATTAACGAGGGCACCATCATCGGTGCGACGACAGGTCTTGTCCTGTTGAACGCATCCCTCACAAATACCGGCACCATCATTGGCGGCCAAAGCGGCGTAACGCTCAACTATTCAGGCACGTTGATTAATGCCTCCGGCGGCATCGTCACGGGGGGAACGAACGGTGTTGTCAACACGGGCTTGTATGCCCGCGTGGCGAATGCAGGCACGATCAACGGCGGGGTCAATTTTGCCTGGACGTCAGGCTTCGATTCGTCCGACGATGTGTTCGTGGATGCCGGCGGCACAGTTAACGGCACACTTGTCCTTGGCGGCGGCGACGATCAACTCGTTGTCGGTCTGAATGCCGATCCGGCTCGACCGTTCGCAGGTGCAACTGGCGGAGTGGATGCGGGCGCTGGCTATGATACGCTGCGGTATACCGTTGGTTCGGATGCGCAAGCGAATCTGGCGCTGCCGAACGGGTTCGAGGCGCTTGCCTACGAACTCGACAATCATTCCTCGCTGACATTGACTGCGCAAAATCCCATTGAGTCCGCGATTGGGCTTACTGGCAACGGAACGGTGACGTTGGAAGGTGCGATTTCCAGCACGAACCACACTGTGATCGACACTTCTATCCTGACCATTGGGCAACTTATTTACGGCGTGGCCGGCGTCACTCAGGATTTGACGATCGTCAACAACGGCTCGCTCTCGCTGACCAAAAACGATCCTTACGGCTACTCCCTAGTGTCCGTGGTCAACGCCGGCACTGCCAGTGTTACAAACAATGGAGCAATCTCCGCGACCAATGCTGCGGGTACCTATTATCCGGCGTATGGAATCTTCGGCGGCAGCACTGTCAACAATGCCGGCTCGATCACGCTGACGGGGGGCGGAGTCGGCATCGGCAGCGCGTCGAATGTGGTCAATGCGGGGACGATTACCGATACCGATTCGAGCCACGCGAAGGGCGTCATCTCATTCAACACGCTCGTTAACAGAGGCAAGATCAGCGTTGACGGCAACGCCGTTGAGGCAGGCTCTTACACCGCGCAAATCTCCAACAGCGGAACGATCGAGAGTCGTAACGCCACAGGCGTGACCCTTGCTGGCTCCAGTTCGGTCTTGGTGAATGAAACGGGTGGCACCATCAAGGGCGCCACGGCAGTGAACATTGACTCAGGCGGGCTGATCATCAACCGCGGGAGCATTGTCGGAGATGTGTCCAGCTATGCCTATTCTACCGGGTCGACCACGTATGTTTCCGATGGCGGCACGCTCGATGGCAATCTGACTTTCGGCGCGGGCTATGACACATTCATCATGACGGGCGCGGCCACCGGCGTCACCGGCACGATCGATGGCGGTGGTGGCAATGACATGTTCGGCTATGGTCTGACGAATAGCACGACCGTTTCGCTGGACATCGGAAAGCAGCTGATCGGTTTTGAAAATGCGATGGTCCAGATCGTGGGGGCGGATGCCGTTGCAACCGTTGCCGCGACCGATCTATTCTCCGGCACGTTATATGTCAGTGGTACGGGCAAAGTCCTGAATATAGCCACAATTCAAGGTGATGTGTTCACTCAGTCCCGTTACTTGGGCGGTGTCATACCGTTGACCGACCTTTCGATACTGTCCAGCTTCGAGAATCAGGGCACAATCGAAGGTGCATTTTCCGGCAAGGTGGGAACTTTCGCCAACAGCGGAATCATCACTGGCAGCGACGGCGCGGCAGTTACGCTTTACGGACAGGATGGTCTGACGTTTGACAACAGCGGCAGCATTGGCGCCGGTGTTGTTCTGGACGGGGAGGGCGCGATCGCGCTTACCAACAGCGGTTCCATCGAAAACAGCTTCTCAGGACCCTATTCCGGATCCGCGGTCGGATTGTCTATATATGGCAGCCAAGACAACACCTCCGTCACAAATACTTCGACGGGGACGATCAGTGGAGAAGGGGCCAGCGGTTACGGGGTGTTCGCATACAACACTGAACTGACGCTCGACAACGCAGGCATGATCCGCGGCGGTTCAGGCTCAAGCTATCTGGATGGCGCGGCTGTGTACTTGGGTGGCATGTACGCGGCCACCATCCGGAACAGCGGCACGATCGATGGCGCTGTTCAACTCGATCAGGGCGATGACTCTTTCGAGAATAGCGGAACGGTCACGGGCCCTGTGACTATGGGCGGAGGCAACGATGTCTTCATCCAGCATGCCGATGCCGTGCTTGGCGGTTTGGTGGACGGTGGGGCAGGCACGAACCACTTTGTGGTCGCTGCCAGCAGCGATGGCTCGCTTGATGCAAGCCAGATCACCAATTTCCAGACACTGACGCAAAGCGGAACCGGTAGCGTCTCCTATTCGGGTACCTTCAATGTCGATACGATCGACCTGCAAGGCGGAACGCTGGTAGTCGCTGCGGGCCAGACGCTGGCAAGTCTGGGCACGACGACGGTGACCGGCGGCGATACCGGCGCAAACGTTCGCAACATGGGCACGATAGCCGGGCATGTTCAGCTTGGAGCCCGCAACGACAGCTACACCGAAGGCGCTGGCAGCGTGGTTGGCAGTGTCGACGGCGGAGCAGGTACGGACCTTTATCGCGTCGTCCTGTCTGGCGATCGGACCGGCATCGGTGCGCGGACCGGCTTTGAACAGCTCGCCGTTGATGGCATGGGTATGCTGACCTATGTTCTTGATCAGGACTATCAGACCGTGGCGCTGTCCGGCGCCGATCTAACGGTCAACCTCGGAAGCTTCAATATCGGCCGCATCGACGGCAGCGCTGAGGCCGAGCGGGTTACGATCGACGGTGATCTTAGCGCTGTTTCGCTCGGCGGGGGGGACGACAGCCTCTCCCTGGCCATCGGCACCTTGTCCGGCAGCTACGACGGCGGCACGGGGAGCGATACTCTGCTTGTGACCGCCCCAGGACCGGTCACGCTTACGGGAACTCTGAGCGGTTTCGAAAAATTGACGTTCGCAGGCAACACTCTGAACATCAAGGGAACATTGGGCGCTCATGGCGACCAAATTGCTTTGGATGGTGAAGCGCAGACGCTGACCGTCATGGACAAGGGAACAATTGCCGGCGCGGTCTATCTTGGTGCGGGCGATGATACATTCCAACTCAATTCGGGCGGTAGCGTCACCGGTTCCGTTGATGGCGGAGCGGGGACCGACACCGCATTGATTGATTTGGCCGGAGCGGTCACGGTAACCGGCAGCCTTACCGGATTCGAGCGTCTTGAGACCACTGGAAGTGGACCGCTGGTTCTCGCAGGTAGGAACTATGCGTTCGACACCATGAGCACGGCGGGCAATCTCACGGTCGGCACCGGCGCCTCGCTGACCACGGGCCTTCTTACCTTTGGCCCGGCAGACAGCCGCTTGACGATTGCAGGGAATTTTTCTGGCTCGGTTGCTGGCGGTAACGGGTCCGACACGATTGAAGTGACAGGCGGTGAAACGAACTTCGGCTCGATCTCCGACGTTGAGGCCCTGCGCGTGAGCGGCGGCCTCGCAAGGATTTCGGGGGGAGCCACGTTTGCGAGCTTGTCTCTCACCGGAGGTCGACTGATCGGACTCGCCGGATCGACGATCACTGCCCCGACCATCGATGTCGCAAGCGGTGCGACATTCGGTTCGGCGGGCACGGTCAATGGCGATATCGTTGTGAGGGGTACGCTCAGCCCCGGCGCTTCGCCGGGCACAATGACAGTGAATGGCAATGTCTCGCTTGCCGGCAGCTCTATCTCGGTATTCGAGATAACGCCGACGGTCTCGGACAAGCTGATCGTGAACGGCAATCTGGCCATCGCTCAGGGTGCCACCCTCCAGATTGTCGCAAGTCAGGCCGTGAAGCCCGGGCAGTCACTTGAATTGATTGTTGCCGACAGCATCACTGGAAGCTTCACGAACGTTGTCAAACCCGCTTCGCTATTCGGTTTCATCGTACAGGACGGGGATACTATTTCTCTGCTGGGGCAGTTCCTGAATGACCCGTCGTTTACGCCCCAGGTACAGCGAACGATTGACTATGTGAATGGCGTGCTGACGAATGCGGCGGCCTCTCCAGCGTTCCTGTCCGCGGTGCCGGGCTTGGTGACCTCCTCTGGCGCGACGAATGGGGATGCTTTTGCGCGGCTGGCACCCGAGGCATATGCCTCGGCCGGGCAGATGATTGTTGAACAGGGACTGGAGCTGGCAGACGTCGGTCGCAGCCAGGCCTTCGCACCCCGCCGAGATCTGCCGGGCCCATTCACTTTCGCAAGCACACTCGGCAGTACCCGCACGCTTGCAGCAAGTGCTCAAGGCACGACGAGTACGCGGATCAATGACTACGGATTCCTGGGTGGAATTGGGTGGGGAAGCGACGTTTGGTCGATTGGCGGCTTCGTTGGCTATCTCAACGGTCGACAGACCTTGGGGTCGCTGAGTGCAAAGACCGAAGTTGATTCGGTTGTGGCCGGTATCCACGGACGTTGGACCGGCGGCGACTTGGGCATCAAAGCGACTGTCGCTTATGACGGCGGTAATGCCCGTACTCATCGCAGTTTGCCGGGAGGATCAGCCGAAGGTCGTTACGATCTCCAAGGTTGGACCGGAGACATTAGCGTGGACTATGCCATGTCATTGGACGGTGGTTGGTTGGTTCGACCGAGTCTTGGCATGACTGCAATCAATATCTCTCGCCAGCACGTGGCGGAGAGTGGAGGCAGCCCCTACGCACTCGACGTGAACCACCAGAGCGACCACGCCATCTTTGTTGACGGCGCTATGACCTTTGAGGGCGGTGCAAGTGATTCCTCGATTTTCCGGCCCTATCTTTCAATCGGCGCACGCTATCAAATCGATGGCCGCGCACCCTTTGCAGAAGCGGCCTTGGGCGGCGGGAGCTTCAGCCTGACTGCTGCCGGCGCGCCGCGCGCTCCGCTGCTTGCGACTGCCGCGATTGGGGCCGACGTCGTACTAACGTCGCGCTTGTCACTGTTTGGCGCTTTGAGTGGTGAGGCAGGCCAACACGACCGCCGAGCCGGTGCTCGAGTAGGCGTCAGCATGGCGTTCTGATCGCGCAATTCCGTTGGGAGCCAAATCAACGGCCCCGCTCCTTCCGCCGAAGTCGGAGGGAGCGGGATCGGTGAAAGGTGCTTTCGCGAAAAAGCACTACCCATGTTTGGTTTTCGGTTTTCTCTGAATTGCCCATTTGATGCCCGGACGTTTCCGTCTCTTCCAGTCGGAAGGCGAAAGGTCGCTGGGTGATGCGGATCACCTGAGACTTTATGCGCTTGAGAATCGAACCGCATTTGATTTTCTTTGACTGGGGTACAAAAAATGGACCAAATTTGGCGAATCTGAGGGCACTCACGGTGATTGTAAGTGTTTGAATAAACTGTTGTATTCCCCTCACCCTCTCCAGCCCCCTTCCCTGAGCCTTTAGAATTCGAACCCATGGTCGCTTGTGCCAATGAAGCGGCAGGATCAGGTCATGCGGGCAGACCCTGTCCGGGCGCGAATGGGCTGCCTTGGGCGACCAACAATGTCGACTATCAGGCGCATTGCGGCGCCTTGCATTCGCCCGATCGGCGAGGGTACCGATCTGACCGACGAGTTGATCGTCGGGTTCACGGGCGTTTTCGCCAAGTGATCATGGTCTACACCAGCAGAGGCCGGGCTTTCACATTCGGCGTTGGCACGGGTCTCTGAAAGGGCTTTCGCCCGGGCGGGTTATTGCGACAGCGGCGTGGCGGTGACGACCATTCGGCCGAGGAATACCGGCTTGTCATAGCCCAGCACGGCCGGTTGCGCGGCGACATGCTGGGCCGCGCGAACGGTCTGATGCGCGCCCGGCGCGATGCCGTAGGCAAGGGAGGACGAGGCGGCAACTGCGGCGACGGCTGGCAAGAGGCGGATCATCTGGGCATCCCTTAGGTGTTTGACCTTGCCCTTGTGATCGTCGGGTGTCGCAGCGCTTTGTCCCGCCGGCATCAAATTGTCCGAAAGTGTCCCTGGTGTGCGACCGTGGCGAGAGTGCCTCGCACTTTCAGCGCGGGGCAGTCCGTTCAATTACAATGTTCACGAGGGTGATAGCCTCGGGAGTTCCGATATGCTCCGCAAGGCTGCGTCGATGGTGTGACCGCATGCAGGTACGCTTTACGATAGCGAATAATCATGTAAGCGTTCGAATCCGAAAACCGGTGGAGGATAGAGTGGATCAGCAGGACAGCGCACTGCAACCGCTGCGTATCGGCGACCGGGTTCCGCGCTTCGTCGCGCGCAGCACGCATGGGCCCTTCGATCTGGAGGACTATCGCGGGCACTGGTTGATCCTCTTCTCGCACCCGGCGGACTTCACGCCGGTCTGCACCAGCGAAGTCCTCGCGCTCGCCCGCGCCGCGCCGCAATTTGCCGCGCGCGATTGCCGGCTGGTGGGGCTCTCGATCGACAGTCTCTATTCGCACCTCGCGTGGATCCGGCTGATCCGCGACACCACCGGCACCGCCATCGGCTTTCCCATCATCGAGGATCCGACGATGGAGATCGCGCGCGGCTTCGGCATGGTCGGCGCGGACGCGCATGACAGCGCGACAGTGCGGATGACCTATTTCATCGATCCCGATGGCGTGCTTCAGGCTCTCACCAGCTATCCGCTGACTGTGGGCCGCTCGATTCCCGAGATCCTGCGCGTGCTGGCAGCGCTCCAGCGCGTGCGCGGCGGCAGCGGTCTGGCCCCGGCCGACTGGCAGGAAGGACAGGACCTGCTCCGCGCGCCCGAGGATACGACCGAGGCGGTGCTCGCCAGCGCTGATCCGGCCGCGTGGTTCTACACGCCGCTTGGCAAGGAGGGCTGACATGGTCCCCGCGACCGAAAGCGAGCTTGACGCGACTGCCGAGCTGCTGCGCGCGCTGGCCCATCCGCTGCGGCTCCAGATCCTCAACGCGGTCCGCGCGGCCGAGCTTTCGGTGGGCGAGATCGAGGATGTGACCGAGATCGGCCAGCCCGGGCTCTCGCAGCAACTCGCGGTGCTGCGCAAGGCGGAGCTTGTGGCGACACGGCGGACCGGCAAGCAGGTGTTTTACCGCGTCGATGGCGGCCATATGGCCGCGCTCGCGGCGTTTCTGGCGGGGATGGCGCGCGATGGCGTCTCGACGCGGGTACAGTCGCCCGCACCGACTGCGGCCTTGGTCGAGCCGGTGAGCACGACCAAAGGCGGCGCTGCCGGATTCGCGCGCGTCCTGCGCTGAGCGGTCAGGTCAGCGCGCCGATCTCCACGCGTTCCTTGCAAAGCGCCAGCGGCGCGGGGCGGTGGGAGACAAGGACCAGTCCGGTGCCGGTCCGGTCCAGCCATGCGCCAAGGCTTTGCACCAGCGCCGCTTCGGTGCGGGCGTCGAGCCCTTCGCTGGGCTCGTCGAGCAGCAGCCAGGGCCGTCCCGCCAGCAGGGCCCGCGCCAGCGACAGACGCTTGCGTTCGCCGCCCGAGAATGTTCCGCCGCCTTCGCCGAGCGGCGTATCGAGCCCTGCCTCGCTGCGGGAAATGCGGTCCTTGAGCTGCGCCACGTTGAGCGCGTCCCACATCTCCGCTTCGGTCAGGCCTGTGCGGGCGAGGCGCAGGTTGTCGGCCACGGTGCCGATCAGCAGCGGGGCGTCTTGCGGTGAAAGCGCGAACTGTGCGCTAAGCTGGCGGGCGGTGGATGCCGATGCGTCGACGCCGTCGATCGCAAGCGGAACCGCCGGTCCCTGCATGCCCGCGAGCGCCAGCAGTACTCGCGTCTTGCCCGAGCCCGAGGGGCCGGTGAGCGCCACGCGGGAACCCGGTGCGAAAGACAGCGCGCCCAATGTGATCGTGGCCGCCTGCTGAGCGGTCAGCGGTTCGGGTAATGTGGGATCGAGCGCGTCGAGCGCGGCGATCCGGCGCAGTCCGGCATCGAGCGAGGCGCGCCGCAGCAGGCTGCGCGCGAAACCGCCCATCGCCTCCACCGCTGAAGCTGTGGCCAGCATGACGAGCGCGACGATGGGCGCGGACGCATTGGCCAGCAGCAGCACGCCGGCCATGGCAAAGGCGCCGTAGAGCGTCAGCAGACCGCCCTGCAGCGCCTCGGCACGGAACAGGTGGGCGCGGGCGTGGTCGAGCCGGGCGACGCGCGGTTCGAGTTCGGCCATGGCCTCGTCCGCCAGCCCATAAGCGGCGATTTCCGCGCGCGAGGCGGCGAGTTCGATGTAGTGGCGGCGCAAGTCGCCCAGCGCCTCTGCGGCGGCTTCGGCCGGGGCTTGCGTCAGCACGCGCGAGACCGTGCCGAACAGCAGGGGAAGCGCGGCGAGCATGAGCGCGAGGAAAGCCAGCGCCGGAGTTCCGGCGAACGCCGCAGCGCCAAGGCTCACGGCCGCCGAAACCAGCGCCGCGTGGCGGGCGGGTTCGCGGATCACCAGATCCTCCAGCGCGGCCACGTCGTCGATCAGGCGGTTGCTGGCCTCACCCGGCGAGGTGTCGACCTTGGTGCTGCGCGAATCCTGCGCGGCCAGCTTGTCGAACAGCGATCCGCGCAAGGCGGCCATGCTTTCCAGCGCGACTTTGTGCGAGAGCAGCCGCTCGCCGTAGCGGGCAAGGGTACGGACGATGGCGAGCAGGCGGATCAGCGCGCTGGGGATCAGGTAGTTGAAAGCGCCGACCGCCACGGTTCCGGCGGCTCCGGCCAGCGCGGCGGCGGTCAGGAAGCAGCCGGAGATGCCGAGCAGTCCGATGGCGGCGATCGTTGCGAAACCGGCGCAGAGGCTGGCGGCAAGCAGGCGTCCGCGTGCAAGCCCGGCGACGGCGAGGAGATTTTGACGCGGAGCGATCACAGCGCGATCTCCAGCCTTGCGGCGCTCGCCAGCGCGGCATCGTGGGTGACGACGAGGATGCAGCGCGATCCGGCAAGCTCTTTTAGCAGCGCGATGACGGCCGCGGCGGAGGCGGCGTCGAGGTCGGCGGTGGGCTCGTCGCACAGCAGCAGCGGGCGGCCCGACAGGATCGCGCGTGCGAGCCCGATGCGGCGTCGCTCGCCGCCGGAAAGGCCGGACCCGGCGTGGTCGACGGCCATGTCGAGCCCGCTGCGCTGTGCCAGTAGCGGGCCGAGGCCGACTTGCTCGGCGACGGCAAGGATATCCTCCGGGCTAGCATGAGGGGCAGCCAGTGCGAGGTTGCGGGCCAGCGTGCCGGTGACCAGCAGGGGGCGCTGGGCGGACCATGCCACGGCTTCGCTCGGCAGGGGGGCGCCGGCGATGCCGGTCACCTGACCCGCCGCAGGTTGGAGTTGCCCGGCGATCACGGCCAGCGTGCTGGTTTTGCCGCTGCCGGTCGGGCCGGTGAGGGCGACGAGGTCGTGTGGGGCCAGCGTGAAGTCCAGTGGCCCCACGGCAATGCCCGGAAAGGCGAGTGTCAGTCCTTGAACGCTCAGGCTGTCGAAGTGTCGTTCCGGCCCTGTGGAAGGCGCTTCGGGCGGCGCGGCGTAAGGTGCGAGCGCGGCTGCGGCGGCCTCGCCAAGCTGCTTTTCATGATAGGCGGCGGCAAGGCGGCGCATTGGCAGATAGAACTCGGGCGCCATGGCGAGCACGAAGAACGCCGGTACCAGCGTCAGCCGCTCGGGCGGCGCGAACGGCAGCAGGCCGAGCAGCGAAAAGCCGCAATAGACCGCCACCAGCGCGATCGAGAGTGCCGCGAAGAATTCGAGTACTGCGTTGGAGAGAAAGGCCGCGCGCAGCACTGTCACCGTGCGATGGGCGACCTGATCTGTGGCCTCGCGCACCTGACGCGAGATGCGGGCCTCGGCGCCGAAATGGCGGATCAGCGGCAAGTGCGTCACACGGTCCACGAAAAGGCCGGACAACGCGGAAAGTGCGGCAAGCTGACGGTCGGACGCACGCCGCGCGGCGGTGCCGGCCAGGATCGAGCCGAGCACGAAGGGCAGCAGCGTCGCCAGCATGATCGCAGCCGAGACCAGACTGGCCGGCGCGACCAGAATGGCGACCACCAGCGGGCCCAGAACCGCGTTCAGGCGGACCGGCGAAAAGCGGACATCGCGATTCTCGATTGCCGTGTTATGGTCAATGGCAAGTGTGGTGCTTTCCCCGGTGCTTAGTGGACCCGGAAGCGGTCTACCGAGGAGAGCGGGCCACAACCGGCGGCGGCGTTCACGGCTTTCAGCCTGCGCGGTGCCGACGGCATTCCGGTCCACGGCGAAAGCCGCGCCGGCACGCAGGGTCGCCCCGCCGAGGATAAGTGCGGCGGGCAGCAGCAGGGGACCGGATCCCGCAAGGGAACCGGCAGCAGGCCCGGACGCGTGCGCGGCAATCTGCCCCACACCACTGGCCAGACCCCACGAGAGCATGGCTGCGCCGGCGATGTCGACCATCCATGGCGCCGTTGTTTTGATATAGATCAAATTAAAGAAACCATGTAACTATTGTTTGACAGCCCACTTGGGCGAGCCTAACGCGACCCTACGAAACCAACCTGTACGAGGCAACCTTAACTGTCTCTCCAGGCCGCTCAAAAGGCAGGATTCGACATGATCGACATGGCAGTGGTTGAACTCTCCCGGTTGCAGTTCGCCCTTACGGCGCTGTACCATTTTCTCTTCGTTCCCCTCACGCTTGGCCTTTCCTTCATTCTCGTAATTATGGAAAGTGTTTATGTGATGACGGACCGCCCCATCTGGCGGGACGTCACCCGGTTCTGGGGCAAGCTTTTCGGCATCAATTTCGTGCTCGGTGTCGCCACCGGGCTTACCATGGAGTTCGAGTTCGGCACCAACTGGGCCTATTACTCGCACTATGTGGGCGACATTTTCGGGGCGCCGCTGGCGATCGAGGGGCTCATGGCCTTCTTCCTCGAAGCCACGTTCGTCGGCCTGATGTTCTTCGGCTGGGACCGCCTGTCCAAGCGCGGCCACTTGCTGACGACATTCATGGTCGCGCTGGGCTCGAACCTTTCGGCGCTGTGGATCCTCATCGCTAACGGCTGGATGCAGCATCCGACCGGCGCGGTGTTCAATCCCGAAACGATGCGCATGGAAGTGTCCAACTTCAAGGACGTGATCTTCAATCCGGTCGCGCAGGCGAAGTTCGTCCATACCGTGAGCGCGGGCTATGTCTGCGCCAGCGTCTTCGTGCTGGGCGTATCGTGCTATTACCTGCTGCGCGGGCGCCATCTGGAGCTTGCCAAGCGCAGCTTCACCGTGGCGGCATCGTTCGGCCTGCTCTCCTCGCTCTCGGTCGTGGTGCTGGGTGACGAGAGCGGCTACGCGCTGACCGACAACCAGCAGATGAAGCTGGCCGCCATCGAGGCCATGTGGGAAACCGAACAGGCGCCCGCCGGGCTCGACCTGTTCGGCATTCCGTCGAACTCGGCGCATGAGACGGCGTTCGAGATCAGGATTCCCTACATCCTCGGCCTTGTTGCCACGCGCAGCATCACCGGCGAAGTCACCGGCATTATCCCGCTGGTCGAGCGGGCCGAACACCGCATGCGCAGCGGCATCATCGCCTATGACGCGGTGGAGCGGCTGAAAGTCGACCGCAACGACCTTGCCGCGCGCGAGGCCTGGGAGCGGAACAAGGACGATCTCGGCTTTGCCCTGCTGCTCAAGCGGTTCGTCGCCGATCCGCGCAAGGCCGATGCCGCGACTATCGAGAAGGCCGCCTGGACCACGGTACCCAATGTGCCGGCGCTGTTCTGGATGTTCCGCATCATGGCGGGGCTGGGCTTCTTCTTCATCGCCTTCTTCGCCACGGCCTTCACGTTCTCGGTCCGCCGCCAGTTCGACCGCAAGTGGTTCCTGCGCGCGGCGGTGCTGGCGATCCCCTTGCCGTGGATCGCGATCGAGGTGGGCTGGCTGGTTGCCGAACTCGGGCGTCAGCCCTGGGCGGTGGACGGCGTGCTGCCGACGTTCCTTGGCGCGTCGAGCCTGACGAGAGGCCAGATCTGGACGACCATCACCGGCTTCACCGTACTCTACGGGATCATGGCGGTGATCGAAGTCAGGCTCATGCTGGCGACGATCCGCAAGGGGCCCGAGATCTACGAGGGCAACGACGATGGCGATCCCGCGCCCGAGCGGGCGCCCGCCACCACCTTCACCGCCATCCCGGCCGAGTAAGACGGAGGCAACGATGACCATTCCCTTCGACTACGAAACGCTGCGGCTGATCTGGTGGGCGCTGCTGGGCGTCCTGCTTATCGGCTTTGCGCTTACCGACGGTTTCGACCTCGGCTCGGCGGCGCTCCTGCCCTTCGTGGGGCGCACCGATGCCGAGCGCCGCATGGTGATCAACGCCATCGGCCCGACCTGGGAGGGCAACCAGGTCTGGTTCATCCTCGGCGGCGGGGCCATCTTCGCGGCCTGGCCGTTCGTCTATGCCGTCAGCTTCTCGGGCTTCTATCTGGCGATGTTCCTGGTGCTGGCGGCGCTGATCCTGCGGCCCGTCGGCTTCAAATACCGTTCGAAGAAGCCCGATGCGGGCTGGCGCTCACGCTGGGACTGGGCGCTGTTCGTCGGCGGTCTGGTACCCGCGCTGGTCTTCGGCGTGGCGGTGGGCAATGTCCTGCAGGGCGTGCCGTTCCGGCTCGATAGCGATCTGCGCAGCTTCTACGTCGGCACGCTGCTCGGCCTGTTCAGCCCCTTCGCGCTGCTGAGCGGATTGGTTTCGGTCAGCATGCTGGTGCTGCACGGGGCGGGCTGGCTGACGCTCAAGCTGGAACACGGAGCCGCGCGCGATCGGGCGCAGACTTACGGGCAGGTGGCCGCCCTTGTCGCCTTGGTGCTCTACGCGGCGGGCGGCGTGTGGCTGGCGATGGGCGACATCGGCTACACGGTGATCGGCGCGGTCGATCCGATGGGCCCGTCTAACCCGCGGCTTGCCGTAAGCGTGCCGGCAGCGGGAGCGTGGCTGGCCAATTACGGCGCGCATCCGTGGATGATCCTGGCGCCGGTGCTGGGGCTTGCCGGGCCGCTGGTGGCGCTGGCAGGCATTCGCGGGCGCAAGGACGTGCTGGTCTTCGCGGGATCCTCGATGGCGAATCTGGGCATCATCGCCTCGGTCGGCCTGTCGATGTTCCCCTTCATCCTGCCCAGCTCGATCGACAACCGCTCCAGCCTGCTGGTCTGGAACGCCTCGTCCAGCCACATGACCCTGTTCATCATGCTGCTGGCGACGGTGATCCTGCTGCCCATCGTGCTCGCCTACACCGCCTGGGCCTACAAGATCATGTTCGGCCGGGTGACCGAGCGCGAAGTGGGCCTTAACCCCGATTTCTATTGAGGAGCCGACTATGTGGTACTTTTCCTGGATCCTCGGCGTCGGACTGGCCGTCGGCTTCGGCATCATCAACGGCGTGTGGCACGAGTTCCACAGCGACCCGTCCGAAGAGAAAACTGTACTCGATTGACGTCATGACAGCGGCGGCGCTCTTGCAGGGAGCGCCGCCGTTTCGTTTCAGGCGGTTCGCCAGCCCATCCATGTGCCCAGCCTCGGCGCGATCCGCCTGAGGCTCCATTCGGCGAGCACGGCAAGGCCCAGCGAGATCCCGAACAGCGGCATCAGCAAGGCCATCAGCAGGACCAGCGCGACCAGCGCCCAGCTATGGCGCAGCGGGGCCAGCGTGGCCGGCGCGCCCAGACGGCCCTGCGGCCGCCGTCGCCACCAGAGCACCACGCTCGACAGGCAGAGCGTGACCAGCCCCATCAGCACCGCCAGATTGACGAGCTGGTTGGCCAGTCCCCGCCACGCCCCTTCGTGGATGGCGACGCCGTAGCCGACCGCGCGGTCGATCCAATGCCGCTGCGAGAAGCGCTCGATGCCGATCAGGGTGCCGTCATTGGCGACTTCGGCACTGTCGCGCATCGGGCGGTTCTCGTCCTGACTGCGGACCTGCCACGGCGTGCCAGAGGCCGTGGGCGGGCTGACCTCCACCGGATGCGCGAAGCCAAGGCCGCCCGCGCGGGCGACGACGGAATCGAGCGCGGCGGGGCTCGCGGCCATGTGGCTCATGGTCATGCCGTGATGCTCGGCATGTTCGGACATCATCGCCCGCATTCCGGCATCGGCCATGGCGCGCCGGTGGGCGTCGGCGTCGGAGCCGGCGGACCAGTCCTGCCGTCCGGCAGCGGTGCCGGTCAGATAGCGGACCTGCCCGAAGTAGCTCCCCCAGGCATTGGCCCAGGGCAGACCCGTGGCGATCAGGAACACCGCGCCCAGCGTGATCCATAGGCCGGTGACGGCGTGGATATCGCGCCAGAACAGCGTCCGGCCCCGGAACAGGCGCGGGTAGAGCACCCCGGCAAGGCCGCTCGCCGCGCGTGGCCACCACAGGAACAGCCCGGTCAGGAGCATGACGATGGTCCAGCACGCCGCCGTTTCCACCAGCGCTGAGCCGTAGTCTCCCGAAAGCAGCTCGCCGTGGAGACGGAAGACCACGCGCATGAAGCGGCTTTCCTCCGGCACCTGGTAGAGCACCGCGCCGGTCTCGGGATGGACCCAGACCCGGATGTCGGTCGCGCCCTTGCCCACCAGCACTTCCACCGCGTCGGCCGGGGATCGGGGCAGGACGTACTTGTGGAGCATCGATCCCGGCACCGCCGCCACGGCGCCCGCGGCGATACGGTCGGGCGAAAGGCGCGGGGCCCGTCCGCTCGCGACGCCGTGATAGGGGGCATAGAGCGCCTGCTCGATCTGCGGCTTGAACAGATAGAGCCCGCCGGAGACGGAGAGCCACAGGACGAAGGGCACGCAGAACAGCCCGGCGTAGAAATGCCAGCGCCAAACCGCGCGGTACCAGCGTTCGGCCCGCATCTCCGGGCGCGTTTCGGTATGCGTTGCAGTGCCCATCACATCTTCCATCCCGCTTCCACCAGGAAGCTGCGCTGCGGGTAGGGGTGGTAGACCCAGGCCCGGTCATTGGTCAGGTTGTCGACGCCCGCGCTCAGGCGCAGCTGTTCGGTCACGTCCCAGCTCACTTTGGCGTCGAGCGCGAAGAGTTCGGAGGTGTAGCCGTAGGTATCGCCGCGCTGGAGACCGAACAGGTCGGTGTTCGGGCGGCTGGCATAGCGCAGGCCCAGCGAAAGCAGGACCGGCGGGATCACGCGGTATCGCAGATTGCCGTTGAGCCGCCAGCGCGGGATGCGGGGGAACTGCACGCCCTCGGCGGCGGGGGCGGCGTCATTGCGCACGGTAATCGAATCGATCCACGCCGCGTTGGCGTCCACGTCGAGACCGGGCAGCAGCCCACGCGCTTCCGCGATCAGTTCGAAGCCATATTGGCGAGTGAGGTCGATATTCTTGAACGTCGACGTCGTGACGCCATTCTGGTTGAAGCCGGTGAAGGCGAAGATCGTGTTGCTCACTCGCTGCCAGAACGCCGATCCGGTGAGCTTCACTTTGCCGAACTGGCGGGCGAGCAGCACGTTGGCGTCGGTCGAGCGCTCGGGCTTCAGGTTCGGGTCGAAGCTGTCGGGATTGAAGCTGCCGTCGCCATTGAGACTGCCCTGGAACAGTTCGCCCACGGTGGGAAAGCGCGTGGCCTTGGCAAGGCTGAGCTGGAGGCTGGTCTGATTGTCGATCGCCCATTCGGCCGAGGCCTTGGGCTGGAAGGCGCTGGCGTGGCGGCTGTTGTAGCGGTTGAACACCGGCTGGCCCGAGGTGTCGAGCCGGCCAAGCCCGCCGCCGAACGCACGCCAATCCTCGAAGCGACTGCCCAGCGTCAGCGTGACCGTGCTGATCGGCACGCGCAGTTCGGCCCATGCCGCAAGGTTGCGGGTCTTGCCGAAAGTCTCGGTCGAGAAGGCCGCTGCCGCATCACTGCGCCAGTTGGCGAGGGCGTAATTGACGATGTCGGTCCTGTAGAAATTGCCGCTGAGGCCCCCCGCCAGTTGCGCGCCGCCGAGATCGGCGGTCAGGCCAAGGTCGCCGGTGTACCAATAAGTCGGTCCCTGCCGCGCCAAGGTGCCCGCGCCGTCCGAGGCACCGGCCACATAGCCTGTCGACGTGAAGCCGTCCGACCGCAGGATCTGGTAGGTCGAGACATTGGCGGTCAGCGTCAGCGCATCGGAAAGCGGCGCCGCCACTTTGGCACCTGCCAGCAGTTCGTCCCGCACCGTGCGGGACCAGTTGGCGCCGCTGGCCTTGTAGGTCTGCCCGCCGATCGAGACGAGGCCGTCGCAGACCACGTTGCCGCCCGCGTTGCGCAAGTAGCAATCGGGGGCGGTCTGGCTGTCGAGATTGTGCCAATAGGCCAGCAGCACTTCGCCGCTCACGCCGGAGGCGCCGTCATAGCCGAGCCGCAGCTTGGCCTGATCCTGCGTGATCGCGGCGGGGCTCTGTGCCGCGAAGATCGGACTGGCGGTGGTGCCGGGGGCGCCCGCCATGTGTTGCTTCGGGTCGATCACTGCCCCGGTGACTTCGGGGCCGGTGCCGGTCGATGGCGTGAGGCCGTAGAACATCATCGGCTGGCCGTCGTTGCGGAAATGGCGGCCGGATAGGCGCAGCGACCACGGGCCGTCTTCCTGCCGGAAGCCCACGCCCGCCTCGCCCGACCAGCCCCAATAGCTGTCATGCGTCGCGAACTGGTCGTAGGGCTGGAGCAGGCCCTGCACGGTCACGAAAGCCTCGGTCTTCTCCGGGGAACGTGTGGTGATATTGACCACGCCGCCCATCGAATTGCCCGCGTAGCGCGCCGAATAGGGGCCGTAGACCACGTCGAACTGTGAAACCTCGCCGGGGCCGACGACGCCCCACTTGGGCGCATAGGCGAACGAATTGCCGAGGAAGTTGGAGACGGTGAAGCCGTCCACCATCACCAGCGAACGCGCGCTCTGGGTCGAATGGGTGCCGCGAAAGCCCGGAACGCCGTTGGAATCGCCCGCGAAGCGTTTGCGCACGAAGAAATCGGGCGCGTACTTCATCAGGTCTTCGACGTTTTGGGCGTTCACGCCCTGGAACTGCTCGTCGCCAAGGCTGACCGAAAGGCCGCGGGCTTCCAGGCTGATCGGCGCGTCACGCTGGCCGACGACAAGGATGGAATCGCCCGATGGGGCATCTGCGGGTTCCTCGGCCATGGCCGGGAGGGAAATGAGGGCAAGCGGAGCCGCGCCAAGCGCGCGCCAGATACGGATCATCGAAAAGTTCACCTGATCGGCACGCGCGATGGACGTCAGCGTGCACTCAAGCCGGAGGGGCCGCACGCGAACGCGCGGCTGTGGCGGGGATCAGATGGTTGCGGGTGGTCCGCGCAAGGGTGGCCGCAAGCCCGTGCGGACGGAGGCCAGCGCCAGCGGCGCGCGCAGGATCGCGGCGACGAAGACGAAAGCGATCGCGGCGGCCAGGAGCACCGGCAGCGCGGCATCGATGGCCGCCGCCGCATGCGACGAGAAGGCGCAAGGGTGGTCCATCGCCTTGCCGGCGTCGTTTCCGGCCCCGCCCTTGCGGGCGAGCGCGATCATGACCTTGCCGCCGGTAGAGGCGGCGCCGGAGCAGAGTTCCACCATCAGCGGACCGCCCTGCGCCGCGGGCATGTAGCCGGCGGGAACCACGGCCTTGAGGCACAGCGCCACCGCCAGCAGCAGTGCCGCCAGTCCGGGTCGGGCCCGAAAGAAGTGCCGAAGAGTGCCCACGGCAGGGGGACTAGCCGGAAACGACGGCCCCGTCACGGCTCAAGTGCATGCGTCAAGAGAGTTCGGGGCGGCGATCAGGCCGAAGGCGCGACTGCCATGTTGTCGATCAGCCGGGCCTTGCCGATCCGCGCGGCGACCAGCAGGCGCATCGGCCGCTCGCTGCGGGCACCGAGCAGGTCAAGGTTCTCGGCATCGCGCAGTTCGGCATAGTCCACCGACGCGAAACCGCCCGCGATCAGCGCCGCTTCCAGCGCGGCGATGCTCCGGGCGACCGGCTCGCCGCTCTCGATCGCGGCGATCGCGACTTTCATTGCGGTGGGCAGGGTAACCGCCTGCGCGCGCTCTTCTGCCGCCAGATAGGCATTGCGCGAGGAGCGGGCGAGTCCGTTCGCCTCGCGCACCGTCTCCACCCCGATCACGCTATCGACATGGGGCCGGGTAAGATCGAGATCGCGCGCCATGCGGCGGATTACCGCCAGTTGCTGCCAGTCCTTCTCTCCAAACAGCGCAATATCGGGCAGGACCTGATGGAACAGCTTGCACACGACCGTGGCGACGCCATCGAAATGGCCGGGGCGCGAGGCGCCGCACAGACCGTCGCTGACGCCGGTAACCCCCACATTGGTGGAAAAGCCCTGCGGATACATCGCCTCCACGGTCGGGGCCCAGACCAGCGCCACGCCTTCGGGCTCCAGCAGCGCGCAATCGCGCTCAAGCTGGCGCGGATAGGCGTCGAGATCCTCGTTTACACCGAACTGGAGCGGGTTGACGAAAATCGAGACAACCACGTGATCCGCCCGCTTGCGCGCCTCGCGCACGAGTGTCAGGTGCCCTTCATGAAGCGCGCCCATGGTGGGCACGAGGGCGATCGTTCCGGAGCCGTTGTCCGATTGGCGGAGCGCGGAAACCGAACGGCGCAGTGGATCAAGGCTGTAGACGGTTTGCATTGGGGGTGTCTGCTCCGTTAGAATGGACTTGACCGGTCCTCGCGCCAGCCCTTAGCGCCGGCGCGCCCCGGGCGGCAATGGATATCCGCTTCCGGTGGAAGGGGATCAGACTTCGCTTGCCGGGCAGGGCCGGCGACAACAGGGAAAGCGACAGGGTCCGTGACAGCGCATCGCATCGTCTTCGCCAATGAAAAAGGCGGCACCGGCAAGTCCACCACTGCGGTGCACGTCGCCATCGCGCTCGCCTACCAGGGCGCGAAAGTGGCCGCGATCGACCTCGATCCGCGCCAGCGCACGCTTTATCGCTACCTCGAAAACCGCATCGAAACCGAAAAGCTGCGCGACATCGCGCTGCCGGGCGCGCGTTTCTCGGTCTACGACGGGGACGATATCGGCGAGCTTGACGATCTCTCCGAAGCCATCGCCGAAGGCTATGACTTCCTGATCTTCGACACGCCCGGCCGCGACGACCAGTTCGCCCGCCACGTCGCCGCCACGGCGGATACGCTGGTGACCCCGCTGAACGACAGCTTCGTGGACTTCGACCTGATCGGTCAGGTCGAAAACGACACGTTCCGCGTGAAGAAGCTCTCGTTCTATGCCGAACTCATGTGGGAAACCCGCAAGAAGCGCGGGTTGAAGACGATCAACGAAGGTCGGCGTGAGCTTGACTGGGTGGTGGTGCGCAACCGCGTCCAGCACGTCGAGGCGAAGAACATGCGCCGCCTTGAAGGCGCGCTCAAGGAACTGTCGAAGCGGGTGGGCTTCCGGATTTCGCCGGGCCTGTCCGAGCGCGTCATTTTCCGCGAACTGTTCCCCTCGGGCCTGACCTTGCTCGACAAGGGACACCTCGGCGAACTCGGCACCAGCCATCTGGTCGCGCGGCAGGAACTGCGGCAGCTGGTCGCAGGGCTCAACCTGCCGATGCCGGACCGCCGCGAGCCGCAGTTCGAACTCGCCGACGAAAAGTGAAGCAGGGGCGATGAAACTCATCTGGCTCATCGCACTGGGTTGCATCGCCTGGAAGCTGACCACCGGGCAGTGGCCGTGGCGCAATCTGGCGCGCACGATGAAGCTCAACTCCGCTGCATCGCAGGAGGACAAGGGGCTGTCATTCGCGCAAATCCACGCGCAAGTGCAGGCCCGTGCCCTGCTCGGCCTGCCCGAAGGCGCGAACCGCGAGGCCATCCTCGAAGCGCACCGCCGCCGCGTGGTTCAGGTCCACCCCGATCGCGGTGGATCCAATGAAAAGGTCCATGAGGCCAATGCCGCCCGCGACCTGCTGCTGGAAACGCTCGACCGGGGCGCCCGCAACTGAGGCCTCCCGGCATGATGGAAACCCATCGCTTCGACCCGACCATCCTGCGCGAATATGACATTCGCGGCGTCGTCGGCGAGAATCTCGGTACGGACGACGCGCTCGCCATCGGCCGCGCATTTGCCACGCTGCTGCGCCGCGAAGGCGGCCGCAAGGTGGTGGTCGGCCGCGACGGGCGGATCAGTTCCCCGGCACTGGAAGCGGCGCTGGTCGAAGGCCTGCTCGCTGGCGGCGTCGATGTGGTGCGGATCGGCGTTTCGAGCAGCCCGATGCTCTACTTCGCCGAAGCGTCAGCTGAAGACGTGCAGGGCGGCATTCAGATTACTGGCAGCCACAATCCCGCCGATCAGAATGGCTTCAAGATGGTCATGCAGGGACGCCCGTTTTTCGGGGCGGCGATCCAGCGGCTGGGCGAAATAGCTGCGGTGGGCGCCTGGGTACGGGTCCATCGTGGCGGCTCCCTCGAAGATGTCAGCATCGAAGATCGCAGCGTCGAGCATGCCTATGTCGAGGGTTTGCTTCCCGCTCTGGCCGGCCTGCCCGCCGATCGTCTGGGCGGCCTGCGCATCGGCTGGGACGCCGGCAACGGCGCTGCCGGACCCGTGCTGGAACTGCTGATCTCGCGCTTGCCTGGGGAGCATCATCTTCTCTTTACAGAAGTGGACGGGACCTTCCCGAACCACCATCCGGATCCGAGCGAGGAGGCCAATCTTGCAGACCTCAGGGCGCTCGTCGCGGCAAAGAACCTCGATTTCGGAGTGGCTTTCGACGGCGATGCGGACCGTATCGGTGTGATCGACGGCGCCGGACGCGCGCTCGGCGGGGATCAACTGCTGCTGATCTATGCCGAAGACCTGCTGCGCCGGAATCCGGGCGCGCAGGTCATTGCCGACGTCAAGGCCTCGCGCGTGCTGTTCGACAGCGTCGCGGCGCTGGGCGGCGTGCCGGACATGTGGAAGACCGGGCACGCGCTCATCAAGTCACGGATGAAGGAAACCGGCGCGCTGCTCGCGGGCGAGATGACCGGGCACATGTTCTTCGCCGACGACTATTACGGCTTCGACGACGCCTACTATGCCGCGCTGCGGCTGATCGCCGCGACCTTGCGGCTGGGGCGCAGTGTCGAGGATTTGCATGCGGCAATGCCGCGCCTCGTCTCGACCCCAGAACTGCGTTTCCGGGTGGCCGAAAGCCGCAAGTTCGCCGCCGTTGAGGAAGTCCATGCGCGGCTGATCGAAGCCGGGGCCGAGGTCGTCGCGGTGGACGGCGTGCGCGTCACCACGGCCGATGGCTGGTGGCTGCTGCGCGCCTCGAACACGCAGGACATGCTGGTGGCGCGCGCCGAAAGCGAGACGGCCGAAGGGCTGGAGCGCCTGGTTGCGGAAATCGACGTTCAACTCGCCGCTTCGGGGCTTTCGCGCTAAAGCAGCGTCAGAACGGCTGCGCCGATGGCCAGCGCGCTGGCGGCAAGGGGCAGCGCGGCGGACCGGCCATTCCGCCATCCCGCAAGGCTGAGGACCACGCCCGCCTTGTACAAAGTGTTGAGCGCGATCGGCACGGCCAGCACCAGTCCGGCCATCCGCGCGTCGAGCGAGTGGCCGGTCAGGCCGCCCAGAGTGATGATGGCGGCATCGACATCGATTGTGCCGGCAAGCGCCAGAACCGCTCCCAGGCCCCGCTCGCCGAAGTTGTCCAGAACCCAGAGCGAGGCGACGGTCAGCACCATGACCAGCCCTGCCAGCATCAGTGCGGGCCCAATGTCGAACGGGTTGCGCATCGCGATTTCGTGGCCGGGATTCGGCGTGGCGGCGGTGCGGCTGCGCCTGAGGTACCAACCGGCGGCAATGATGGCGACGACAAGGCCGGGCGCGATCAGCCGCGCCAGCGTCGGCAGGGCAATCGGCGCGAGGATGGCCACCAGCACCAGCACGCGCAGAAACATGATGACCGAGGCGAAGGCGATGGCGGCGGGGAAGACCGGGCGCGGCTCTTCCCCCTCCTTCATGCGGCTGGCGAGCGAGGCGGTCACGGCCGCTGAAGACACCAGCGCCCCGGCGGCGGCGGTGGCGATGATTCCGCGCGTCGCACCGAGCATGCGGGTCGCGAAATAGCCGCCGAACGACAGGCCCGAGACCAGCACGACCACCAACCAGAGATGGCGCGGATTCCACGCATAGTAGGGCCCGAAAGCCTTGTCCGGCAACAGCGGCAGAATGACCAGCGCGACCAGCGCATAGCGCGCAATCGACAGCACCTCGCGCTGGCTGAGCCGGTTGATCCATCCGTGAAGCTGATCGCGCAGGGCCAGCAGGAGGACCATGATGACGGCGATGGCGGTGCCGGTCAGGCGCTCTCCCACGCCGACGAGAAAACCGCTGGCGAGCGTGAGCAGGGCGACAAGGCCGCTCGTCCCGCTGGCGGTTTCGCTGAGCCGGCTGTCGCGGAGGTACCCCACCAGCACCAGCAGCCCTGCCGCGCCGAGCAGAACCGTGGCCGGTCCGGGCGCGCCGCGAAAGAGCATGCCGGCAATGCCGCCGATAAGTCCGATCAGTGCGAAAGTGCGGACGCCTGCGAAGCGCGTGCCTTCCTGCCGGTCGCGCTGGGCCCAGCCGCGCTGGATGCCCACCAGCAGCCCGAGCGCAAGGCTCACGGCAAGTCGGGCGAGGTCGGAAAGCTCGAGGTCGATCGGCATGGGCCCCCGCGTCGGTGGCATCGGCTTGCCATGGTGACTGTGCGCGCGGCGAAGCGCAAGTCGGACGTTCTTGCGGTACAAGGCTTTTCTCGCGCCGCGGGACGTGCTCCACCTGTTCGGCCATGGCCGTGAACCGATCCGAGCGATGACCGCAAAGTCTTCCGCAGATTCTCCTGCCGAGGTTCCTGTCGAGATCGGGGACTGGTTCGCCGCACGCGGCTGGCGTGTCCGGCGGCACCAGCAGGAGATGCTCGCCGCGGCGGACCGGGGTAATCACGCATTGCTCGTTGCCGATACCGGCGCGGGCAAGACGCTGGCGGGTTTCCTGCCGACACTGGCGGATTTCTGCCCCTCGCGGCGGCAAGGGACGGCGATGCCCGAAGGGCTGCACACGCTCTATGTCTCGCCGCTTAAGGCGCTTGCCCACGATGTCCAGCGCAACCTGCTGGCACCGGTGGAAGAGATGGGACTGCCGATCCGCATCGAGACCCGCAGCGGCGATACGCCCTCCGACCGCAAGGCCCGCCAGCGCGCCCGGCCGCCGCACGTGCTGCTGACGACGCCCGAATCGCTTTCGCTGCTGCTGACCTATCCCGAAGCGCCGGAACTGTTCGCCGGCCTGAAACGCGTGGTGATCGACGAGATCCATGCGTTCGCCACCGGCAAGCGGGGGGACCTGCTCGCGCTGTCGCTCGCGCGGTTGCAGGCGCTGAGCCCGGGTCTGCAGCGGGCCGGGCTTTCCGCGACGCTGGCCGATCCCGATGCCTTCCGGGGCTGGCTGGCCCCTTGGGGGGAGATCGACGCGGTGGAACTGGTGAAGGGCGAGCCCGGCGCTGAACCGGAAGTCTCGATCCTGCTACCACAGGAGGAGCGCATCCCCTGGAGCGGCCACGCGGCGACATGGGCGATCCCGCAGCTGATCGAACAGATCAAGGCGCACCGCACCACGCTGATATTCACCAATACTCGCTTCCTTGCCGAGTACATCTTTCAGGAATTGTGGGACGCCAACGAGGACAACCTGCCGATCGGCATCCACCACGGCTCGCTCTCGAAGGAGGCGCGGCGCAAGGTGGAGGGGGCGATGGCCGAGGGGCGGCTTCGGGCGCTCGTATGTACCGCCAGCCTCGATCTCGGTGTCGATTGGGGCGATATCGACCTTGTCGTGCAGATGGGGGCGCCCAAGGGATCCTCCCGCCTGCTCCAGCGTATTGGCCGCGCCAATCACCGGCTCGACCAGCCCAGCAAGGCCATGTTGGTACCGGGCAATCGCTTCGAGTTCCTGGAGGCTTTCGCCGCGCAGGAAGCGGTGCGCGAGGGCCAGCGCGACGGTGAGGCTTTCCGCCCCGGCGGGCTGGACGTGCTGGCGCAGCACGTCATGGGCACCGCCTGTGCGGGGCCGTTCCGCGAGCAGGCGCTGCTTGCCGAACTGCGCTCGTCCGCCGCATATGCCTGGGTGGAGGAGACGATCTTCGCCCGCGTGCTCGATTTCGTGGCGACGGGGGGCTACGCGCTGCGCTCCTATGACCGCTTCCGCCGGATCGTGCGCGAGAAGGACGGGGAGGGGGGCTGGCAATGGCGGTTGACTCATCCCGAGCATGCCGCGCGCCATCGGCTCAATGCCGGGATCATCGTCGATGCCGAAATGCTGGAAGTGCGCTTCCGCAACGGCCGCTCGCTGGGGCGGGTGGAGGAAGGCTTCGGGGCCAGCCTCAAGCCCGGCGACACGTTCCGGTTTGCGGGCATGGATCTGGAGGTCGAGGCTCTGCGCGAGCTGGAGCTGATCGTGCGGGCGGCCAAACGCTCGGCGACGATCCCCAGCTACATGGGCCAGCGAATGCCGATTTCGACCCATCTGGCCGAGCGCGTCCGCGCCATGCTGTTCGACCGCGCGGGCTGGGCGCGTTTTCCCGATGACGTGCGAGAGTGGCTGGAAGTGCAGGACTGGCGCTCGCACTTGCCCGCGCCGGGGCGGCTGCTGGTGGAAAGCTTCCCGCACCACGGCGCCGCCTATACGACGTATTATACGTTCGAGGGCTGGCCGGCCAACCAGTCGCTGGGCATGCTGATTACCCGGCGCATGGAGGATCGCGGGCTGGGGCCGCTGGGTTTCGTGGCCACCGACTATGCACTGGTGGTCTGGGGGCTGAAGCCGGTGGAGGACCCCGCCGCGCTGCTCTCGCCCGATATCCTGACGCACGAATTCGTCGACTGGGTGCAGCAGTCCTACCTGCTGCGCCGGGCCTTTCGCGAAGTGGCGGTGATTTCCGGGCTCGTCGAACGGCAGCAGCCGGGGACGCGCAAGTCGGGGCGGCAGGTCACCTTCTCGACCGATCTGATCTATGATGTCCTGCGCAAGTACGAACCCGATCACTTGCTGATAGAGGCCGCCTGGGCCGATGCCCGCGCGCGCATGACCGATGTGGCCCGCGTGGCCGATGTCCTCGACCGGGCGGCGCGTGAAGTGGACCATGTCCGGCTGGACCGGATCAGCCCGCTCTCGGTCCCGGCCCTGTCGATGATCGGCCGCGAATCGCTGCCGTCCGGAGCGGCCGATGAAGACCTGCTGGTGGAGGCGGAGAGCCTTGCCTCGCTGGCGATGCGGGTGGACCCGCCCGAGGAGGTCTGAGGCTGTCTGCGCAGGGCAAAGAAAAAGGGGCGGATCTCTCCGCCCCTTCCTTGGTTCCCGGGGGAACCTGTCCGTTGCCCGGCTTACTTGCCGAATTCGCGGAACTGGTCGTTACCGACGAAGCCGAACTTGGTCACGTTCGAAGCCTTGATCAGCTCCAGAACCTGAGCCGAAAGCTCGTAGCTTGCCTGGGCTTCCGGCTGGTACTGCAGTTCGGGCTCGACCTTGTAGGTCAGCGACTGCGCCAGCAGGTTCCGCAGGGTTCCCTGGTCCACGGCATTGCCGTTCCAGAGAATCTTCGCATCCGCGGTGAGCACGATCTTGTTCTTGATCGGGTCCACCGGCGGCGGCGTGTTCGTCGGGGGAGTTGCAACCGGCAGATCGATATCGATCGAGTGGGTCGCAACCGGGATGGTGATGATGAACATGATGAGGAGAACGAGCATGACGTCGATCAACGGCGTCGTGTTCATTTCCATCATCGGGGCGCCATCATCCTTGCCGCCTGACATTGCCATGGAATGTTACTCCTTCTCGAGCGTCACGCGCCCGGGTCAACCGGGTTGGTGATGAAGCCAACCGTCGGGTAACCAGCGATCTGGACGTTGTAGATCGCACCGGCCACGCAACGCCAGGGGGCGTTCACGTCACCGCGGATGTGGACCTGCGGCACGAGATCCGGATTGTCCCTAAGGGCTGCCGGACCGCCTTCGCGCTTCACGATGGCGTCAAGACGCTTGAAGGCCTGGTCGTACAGTTCCTGCGAGGTCACCGGCGTGATGTTGTTGAAGTAAACGCGGCATTCGCCATTGCGCGACGCGCCCTGGAAGCCGGGTTCACCTGCGCTGCGACCCGAATCGTCGGTGGTCGAGACGGAGAGGAGGAGGTTTTCCACCTTGTCCTTCGATTCGACCGCCACGATGACGGGGATCTTCAGCTTTTCGATCGTCTGGATCGCGACCGGGACCGCGATCAGGAAGATGATCAAAAGCACCAGCATGACGTCGACGAGCGGCGTCGTGTTGATGTCGGACATCGGTTTTTCGGCACCGCCTCCGCCCGTGGATATCGCCATAGTCTTATCCTAATCCTTGCGTTGCCCTGGGGGGCGACGGATGCAAACGAAGTGCTCCGCCGCCTGGGTCCCCGTGGACGCGCTACCGTGTGACAGCGCGTCCCATGCTGCTTACGGCTTGGCCGGAGCAGCAGCCGGCTTGGCCGGAGCAGCGGCGGGCTTGGCGGCGGCGGTGGAGATGACGGGCTTAACGGTGCCCTTCGAGTTGATGTTCGCCAGCAGGTCGGCCGAGAAGCCGGTCAGCAGTTCGGCGATGCGCTTGTTGCGGCTCTGGAGGTAGTTGTAAGCCAGAACTGCGGGAACGGCGACGATCAGGCCGAGCGCGGTCATGATCAGCGATTCACCGACCGGACCGGCAACCTTGTCGATCGAAGCCGAACCGGCGATGCCGATGGCGATCAGGGCGCGGTAGATGCCGACCACGGTACCGAACAGACCGATGAACGGTGCGGTCGCGCCGACGGTGGCGAGGAACGGCAGGCCGGTGGCGAGACGCGAGTTGATCGAGGCTTCCGAACGAGCGAGCGAAGCGTGCATCCAGTCATGGGCTTCGAGCGAGTCGGTCATCTTCGAGTGCTGGTCTTCGGCGGCGATGCCGTCGTCGACGAGCTGGCGCCATGCGCTGTTCTTGTCCAGCTTGGCAGCGCCTTCACGCAGGGTGGGAGCCTTCCAGAACGCGGTGCGCACTGCGCCGAACTGGCGCAGGATCTTCGACTGTTCGAACCACTTGGTGAAGAGGATGTAGAACGAGCCGAACGACATGATGCCCATGATGGTCACGGTGGCGTACGAAATGAAACCACCGGCCTGAAGAGCTTCGACAAAGCCGAACTTGTTCTGCGGCGCTGCTTCGCCAGCGGCGGCAAGGATGTCAACGATAAGCATGCGATTTACCTCTCAAGAAGAATGCAGGATTTGGCCGAATCCAACGCGTGGGGGTTCCGGCCAGGCCGTCAAATTTAACTGAGCTTGTAGACGATCGTCGTCGCGTACGAACCGGTGGTTGCGTTACCCGCGTCATCGAGAGCGGGGTTGAAGCGACCGAAACGGTTCATGCCTTCACAGGCCGCGGCGTCGAGTTCCGGGCTACCGCTGGAGCTGGTGACGGAGCAGCTCGTGACGCGACCATCGGGACCGATCGAAACGCGGACACCGACGCGGCCTTCACGCTCTTCGCGCAGGGCCTTGGCCGGATATTCCTGGTTGAAGCGGCTGGTCCAACCACCCTTGACCGACGCGCCACGCGCCTTCGAGGGGGCCGGGGGGGCCGGCGGTGCAATCGGTGCCGCAGGAGCCGGAATCGGAACCGCGGGCAGCGCCACCGGAGGCGGCGTGGTCACGGTCGTGATGGCCGGCGGAGCCGGTGCGATGTTGATCGGCGGCGGCGGCGCCACGATCGGCGGCGGCGGCGTATCCTGCTTCTGGGGGGGCGGCGGCGGCGGCTCCTCCTTGGGTTTCTCTTCCTTGATGTCGACTGTGGTCACTTTCTTCATGACCTGCTTCACCGCGGAGTAAGCCAGACCCGTGACGAGTGCATAGCCTACAAAGACGTGGATCAGCGCGACAATGACAAGCGCGGCAATCTTGTTGCCGCTCATTTGCTGGTCAGCGTAAGCCATTCAAACGCATCACTCCATAATCAAGCCCCAACCCCACCCGGGTGCGGACAGGGCCAAAGGCGCCCATGGCCCCCTCCCCAAGGAAAGGTCCATGACGAAACTCTAAATTACCCACCCTGACGGCTGTCAGTTCACCTAACCGTAAACGTTGTAACGGGGTTGGCGAACCGTGGGGCATTTTCGTTTTTTTGCCCCGTTTTGCGGAATTCCTTAGCGGGACCGTTGCCCCTGTGCAACGCCTTATCGGCAATCGTGTCGTTAACACCTGATTCATGGCTGTTAAGTTCCAAGCTGGGAAGGGGGAAATTTGTACAGCCTTGTGCAAGTCGCTAAGGCCTCGCCCCGCGCTTTCCGGAGATCGTTCCCAATGCCTGCGAATCTGCCCCGTCTTGCCCTGAAACTGGCGTGTGCCGCCCTGGCTGTGCAGGCGTTTCCGGCGCTAGCGCAGGCCCAGCCGGCTTCCCGGGACGATGCGCCGGCGCTGCTGCGCGAGGCGACTTTCGCCGATCTTGCCACGCTGGCCGATTCGGCCCCGCTGGTGGTGCGCGCTACGGTGCGCAAGATGGCGCGCGTAGAGGATGCCCGCGCGCCGGGGCTTACGCCCGGAATGGGCCGTTTCTACGTGGATGCCGATACCCGTTCGCTGCTCACGGGCTCCTCGCCGATCGGGCAAAGTTTTGCCTATCTCGTGGACCTTCCTCTCGATGCGCGCGGCAAGCCGCCGACGCTCAAGAAGCAGGACGTCCTGCTCTTTGCACGTCCTGTCGCAGGACGCCCCGGAGAGCTGCAGCTGGTTACCCCCACTGCGCAGCAGCTCTGGAGCGAACAGGTGGAAGCGCGCGTGCGCGGCCTGCTGAAAGCGCTTGTCGCCCCCGATGCGCCGGCGCGAATCACCGGCGTGCGTGAACTGCTCTTTGTCCCGGGCAATCTTGCCGGGCAGGGAGAGACCCAGATCTTCCTCTCGACCGAAAGCGGGTCGGCCGCCTCGATCACGGTCGTCCATGAACCCGGCACGGTTCCGGCCTGGGGTGTCTCTTTCTCCGAACTGGTGGCCGATATCGGCCATCCGCCCAAGCCTGAGACGCTGGAATGGTATCGCCTCGCCTGCTCGCTCCCGGCCAATCCGCCGCAGCGTGCAAACGTTTCCGAAGGCGTGGAAGCTATGAAGCAGGCGGCGGCGGACTATCGCATGGTGCTGAACCAGCTCGGACCTTGCGTCCGCAATCCCGTGAGCCGCTGAACTCGGTCGCGGTTCTTGGCTCTATATTAAGGGTTCGGGGCGCGAAGGTACTGGAATTTCCCGGTGGGCTCGCTTAGGGCGCGCTCGCGAAAGGGAATTCCATGGTTGAACCGCTGAATATTGCGCTAGCCGGTCTCGGCACGGTCGGGGCGGGCGTTGTCCGTCTCATCGAGACCAATGCCGAACTGATTGCCCGGCGGGCCCGCCGGCCGATCCGCATCGCCGCGGTAAGCGCGCGCGATCGCAGCAAGGACCGCGGGGTAGACCTCTCGCGCTACGACTGGGTGGACGATACCGCCGCGCTTGCCTCGCGTCCCGATGTGGACGTGGTGGTCGAGATGGTCGGCGGTTCGGACGGGGCGGCGCTGGCGCTGGCGCGCAATGCCATCGGACAGGGCAAGGGCTTCGTTACCGCCAACAAGGCGATGATCGCGCATCACGGGTTGGAGCTGGCCTCGGCCGCCGAATCGGCCGGTGTCGCGCTCAAGTTCGAGGCGGCGGTCGCTGGAGGCATCCCGGTCATCAAGGGCCTGAGCGAGGGCGCTGCCGCCAATGCCATAGAGCGGGTCTACGGCATCCTGAACGGCACCTGCAATTACATACTCTCCACCATGGAGGACACCGGCCGCGATTTCGGCGACGTTCTCGCCGAGGCGCAGCGCATGGGCTATGCCGAGGCCGATCCCACCTTCGACATCGAGGGTATCGACGCCGCGCACAAGCTTTCGATCCTTGCCGCCATCGCGTTCGGATCACAGCTTCGCTTCGATGCGGTGGAGACCTCCGGCATCTCACGCGTGAAAGCCGCCGACATCGAGCAGGCGCGCTCGCTAGGCTACGTCATCCGCCTGATCGGCATGAGCGAAATCGACCGGGCCGAAGGCACCCCGCGCCTGTTCCAGCGCGTACGTCCGCATCTGGTGCCGTTCGACCATCCGCTGGCCCATGTCGACGGGGCGACCAATGCCGTCGTCGCCGAGGGCAATTTCATGGGCCGCCTGCTGTTCCAGGGCGCCGGTGCCGGTGACGGGCCGACTGCCAGCGCGGTGGTTGCCGACATCATCGACATCGCGCGCGGCGAGAAGGGCGCGGCATTCTCGATGCCGTCGAGCGAGCTGGAGGCGATCGAGCCCGCCGGCACCGGCCACCGCCGCAGCCGCAGCTATATCCGCTTCACCGTGCCGGACCGGCCCGGCGTGCTCGCCGAAATCACCGCCGCCATGCGCGATGCGGGGGTTTCGATCGCCAGCATGATCCAGAAGGGCCACGCCGGGCAGGAGGGCGAGGTGATCCTGGCCATCGTCACGCATGAAGGCCCCGAATCGGCCGTCAGCGAGGCAATGCGCGTGCTGGAGGGCTCGGACAGTCTCGCTGCCGCGCCGCTGGTGATGCAGATCATCGAAGGCTGACATTTTCGGCGCGCTCGTCAGCGAGGGGCGCGCCGAACCCTTTTAATGCGCGCGCAACTCGCCCTTGGCGACGAGGTCTGCGTCGGATCCGGCGGGGGCTTCGGGGATCTGCGACAGGTCGATGATCAGCGGCTGCGCAGGCGCACAGGGCGGAATGAAGCAGCCGCGCGCGGCGGTTATGCCGCCGATGTTCTTTTCGAAATTGGGCGGATGAAGCCGGCCGTCATTGGTGCCGGCAGGCCCGGTCGGGTCGCTTTCGGCGGAGGACTGGACGCGAAACTTTTCCTCGTCCGGCGCGCAGACGACGATTTCGCCCGGCCGTCCCTCGCGCGAACAGGCGCGGTGGGTGGGGTCGGGGGTGACTCTGCCGCCCGACGCCATCATCCTCTCGGCCATGGCGCGGTCAGCGTCCGTGATTGGAGGGCCTACCTGACTGGCAGTGGAGGCGGAAGCCGAACTGGCCTGTGCAAAGGCGGTTCCGGCGGCGATTCCGGGCGCGCAGGCGGTAGATAGTGTCGCGATTGCGAAAAGCGCGCGCCATGTCCTCGACAATTGGTATTCCTCTGTCTAATCCCCCGACCCGAACCTTTTCCCTCCACGCCTTAATGCGGAGTGATCATGCCCGAAGCAAGTAAAGTCCTCGATCGCGTCCTAGTCCTCGAGATGGTCCGCGTCACCGAGGCGGCTGCCATCGCGGCATCCGAACTGGTTGGCCGCGGTGACGAGAAGGCGGCAGACCATGCCGCCGTTGAAGCCATGCGCAAGGCCTTCGACACCCTTTATATGGATGGCACCGTAGTCATCGGTGAGGGTGAGCGCGACGAAGCGCCGATGCTCTACATCGGCGAGAAGGTGGGCGGCGCCCCCGGTCGCGGCCCGCGCATCGATATCGCGCTGGACCCGCTGGAAGGCACGACCATCACGGCCAAGGCCGGCCCCAACGCGCTGGCCGTGCTGGCGGCGGCGGAAGAGGGCGGCCTGCTCAACGCGCCCGACGTCTATATGGAAAAGCTGGCGGTCGGCCCGGGTTATCCCGAGGACGTGATCGACCTCACCAAAAGCCCGTCGGAGAACGTCAAGGCCGTTGCGGCCGCAAAGGGCGTGGCACCGGACGAGATCATCGTCTGCGTGCTTGACCGTCCGCGCCATGCCGACCTCATTGCCGAACTGCGCGCGCTCGGCTGCGGCGTCGTGCTGATCGGTGACGGTGACGTGGCCGGCGTGATCGCCGTGACCGACGAGAACACCACGATCGACATGTACATGGGCACCGGCGGCGCGCCCGAGGGCGTGCTGGCTGCAGCGGCACTGCGCTGCGTCGGCGGCCAGATCCAGGGCCGCCTGGTGTTCCGCAACGATGACGAGCGCGCCCGCGCCCGCAAGTGGGGCATCGAGGATCTCGACAAGGTCTACAAGCTGCGCGACCTCGCCAAGGGCGACTGCATTTTCGCGGCAACCGGGGTTACCGATGGCTCGCTGCTGCAGGGCGTCAAGCGCCTCAAGGGCGGCCAGATGACCACCGAAAGCGTGGTGATGCGCGCCAGCTCCGGCACGGTGCGCTGGATCAAGGGCGAGCACCGCGTTCGCGGGTGAAATTTCCTGAGCCACATATAAATTCTGATAAATCAGATGCCTGCATCTGAAAACGTCGGTCCGGGGATTGCTCCGGGCCGGCGTTTTCGCGTTCATGTCACGGTGACCGCGCCACGCTTTCTGTTGCAATCCGATGACTCATGAGTAGAGGCGGGCGCGTTCAGCCAACCAATCATCACCAGCCGTCTCGGAGATTCGCCATGAAGATCATGTCCGGCAACAGCAACCTTCCGCTCGCGCGGGCCATCGCAGCCTATCTTGAGCTGCCGCTGACCGATGCGGCGGTCCGCCGCTTCGCCGACGAGGAAATCTTCGTCGAAATCCACGAGAACGTGCGCGGCGAGGACGTCTTCGTCGTCCAGCCGACCAGCTACCCCGTCAACGACAACCTGATGGAACTGCTGATCTGCATCGACGCGCTGCGCCGCGCTTCGGCCAAGCGTATCACGGCCGTGATTCCCTACTTCGGTTACGCCCGCCAGGACCGCAAGCCCGGTCCGCGCACGCCGATCTCGGCCAAGCTGGTTGCCAACCTGCTGACCGAAGCCGGTGCCGACCGGGTTCTCTCGGTGGACCTGCACGCCGGGCAGATCCAGGGCTTCTTCGACATCCCGACCGACAACCTCTTTGC
This sequence comes from Novosphingobium sp. BL-S-33, assembly GCF_056857025.1. Lineage (NCBI taxonomy): Bacteria > Pseudomonadati > Pseudomonadota > Alphaproteobacteria > Sphingomonadales > Sphingomonadaceae > Novosphingobium > Novosphingobium sp. BL-S-33. Next base: position 1,032,253 of record NZ_CM166474.1, read on the forward strand.
TGCGCCGGTCATGGCCGCCGACATTCAGGCGCGCTATGGCGACCAGTCGCTGATGGTGGTTTCGCCCGACGTGGGCGGCGTGGTCCGCGCCCGCTCGCTGGCCAAGCGCCTCGATAACGCGCCGCTCGCCATTGTCGACAAGCGCCGCGACAAGCCCGGCCAGTCGGAAGTCATGAACATCATCGGTGATGTGAAGGGCCGCGCCTGCATCCTGATCGACGATATCATCGATTCGGGCGGCACCCTGTGCAACGCCGCGCAGGCGCTGATGGACGAAGGCGCCACCAGCGTCACCGCCTACATCACCCACGGCGTGCTTTCGGGCGCGGCGGTTTCGCGCGTCACCAATTCCGCGCTGAAGGAACTGGTGATCACCGATTCGATCCAGGCGACCGACGACGCCAAGGCTTCGGACAAGATCCGCATCCTGACGATCGCGCCGCTGATTGGCGAAGCGATCCGCCGCATTGCCGACGAAAGCTCAGTGTCGAGCCTGTTCGACTGAGGACGCGCCGGGGCTGCGCGCTTCGGGGCCATTATTGGTGACAGTGAACGGCGCAGGGGCCTCCCCTGCGCCGTTCCGGTTTCAGCTACTCGTCATTCCAGGGGCGCACTTGCCCCGGTGCCAGCCGGTTGAGCGCTTCCAGCCGCCGCGCCTGCCGCGATTCCAGCGCCAACGTCATGATCGGCTGCGGCCGCTTCACGAACTGGCTGGGCGACATGCCGAAGAGTTCGGTGAACTCGTGGATCAGGTGGCTCTCGTCGTAATAGCGCAGCGCGATCTCGTCGGCCTCGTCACTGTCGGCGACGCCGCGCAAATAGCTAGCCATGTCCAGCGCGCGCGCCCGGCGCAGCACTTGCTTGGGCGGCATGCCGAAATCGCGGTTCACCACGCGTTCCAGCGTGCGCCGGTCCACCCCGCACTCGCGCGCGGCATCGCTGACCGCCATCGATGGGTCGCGATAGGAGATCACTTCGAAACTGCGCGTCACCGGATCGGGCGGCGGGCAATTCATGCTCTCGATCCGGTGGCGGAACGCCTGCTCCAGATGCTGGAGCCACACTTCGGACGGCGCATCGGGTTCCAGCATGGCGAGGAACTGCTCGGACGGGAGCGAGACCGCGCTGGTGCTGACCAGACGGTCCACGAAATCGCCCACCCGCGGTCCCTGCATCGCGGTGCAGGCACCTGCGCGCAGCGCCACGGCGACGCTGGCGAAGCTGCCCGTCACCGTCACCGGCATGCACCGCGAATGGGGCCCGAAGAACAGTGCCGAGTCGCGGACCCGGCGTTCGCCGTCGGCGGTCTGGACGCACCAGCGGCCTTTGGTCTGAATGCGCAGAAAGGCAGTGTCGCTGAACAGGCTGCACGAAAGCGTGTAGTCTGCGGGCGCGGACACTTTCGTCACCGACACGCGCGCGATCCACGGAGCGAGATCCGCTGCCGGCGCGCGATTGTACGATAACGGTTGTCCGTCCCGCGTATATCCTTGTTCCGGCGCGATTGCCGGATCGATAGCTGGGATTTTCCTGCGCAGCATGCCCCTACTTCTTTGCAGTAGAATATGCCCCCGCCAACGGAATAGGGGCGGCCGCAAGTTCCTGCAATGTGTGAAAAACACATAAGGGTTCGGGGCATGTGCAAGATTCTGCCAGTCTTGATGAATTTCCGGCGGGCGCTTGACCTTCCGGCACTGGAAAAGGCACAGGTCCGCCATGAAACTCGATCAGGATATCGCCCTTGCCCTGCGACTCGCCGATGCGGCAGGCGAAGCGATCAGGCCCCACTTCCGCACGGGGCTGAGCGCCGAGCGAAAGTCCGATGCCTCGCCCGTCACCATTGCCGATCGCGCCGCGGAAGAGGCCATGCGGCGGATTCTCAAGGCAGAAGTTCCGCGTGACGCGATTATCGGCGAGGAGTTCGGCACGGAGGAGGGCTCCTCTGGCCGGACCTGGGTGCTCGATCCGATCGATGGCACGGTCTCGTTCATTGCCGGTCGTCCGATTTTCGGCACGCTGATTGCGCTGCTGGTCGATGGCTGGCCGGTGCTGGGCGTGATCGACCAGCCGATCCTGCGCGAACGCTGGGTCGGCGCCAGCGGCATGCCCACCACCTTCAACGGCAAGGAAGTGCGCACGCGCCCGTGCCGCGAACTGTCCGACGCCATGCTGGCGACTACCGGTCCGCAGTATTTCGACGATCACGAGGGTGAGCACTTCATGGCGCTGGCGGCCAAGACCGATCACAAGCGCATGATGATGGGCGGCGACTGCTATAACTATGGCCTGCTCGCTTCGGGCCAGATCGACCTCGTTTGCGAGGCCGGGCTCAAGCTGCACGACTGGGCCGCGCTGGTGCCGGTGGTGGAAGGCGCCGGGGGCACGATGTGCGATTGGAACGGTGAGCCGCTTCACGCGCAGTCCGACGGGCATGTTCTGGCGATCGGCGATCCCGCGCGTCTTGAAGACGTGATCGAGGCGATGGGCTGCCATCACTGAGGTGGTGCGCAGGGTCTGTCTGTTCGTCTACGGCACGCTCCAGCACCACGCGGGCACGCGTATGGGCCAATGGCTGGCGGAGCGCACGGAAAGCGCCGAGCCTGCCTCCGTTCCCGGGCGCATCCATGCGATAAAGAGCGGCGACGGCTGGTTTCCGGCGCTTGTCCGGGCACAGGGGCGGGGGCACGTTCAGGGCACGCTTTGCCGGCTCGGATTGGCGCCCGGCGATCTTGCCCGGCTCGATCGCTATGAAGGGCGCGGGTACCGGCGCATCTGCCTGCCGGTGCGCACTGCCTCGGGCCGAAGGGCCCGGGCGCAAGTCTATCTCTGGCGTCTCGCGCTTCCCGGCGCGGCGCCGGTGGTGCGCGACGGGCACTACCTCCGCTGGCTGGAACGCACCGGCCACACGGCATTTACGACCTTGCGCTGCGGGGGCTGAGGAGCAGGCCGGGCGGGTGGGGACGGATCAGAGTCCAAACCCCTTGCCTTCCCGCCGTTCTCCCACTAAAGGCGCCCCCTTCAATCGACACGGTTGAGTCTTTGACTAAAGAGATTCGCGCGTCCGCCTGGCGAAAAGGGCTGCCATGGCTGACCGGACGTGTCCCTGTGAAAAGGAGACGAAAATGCCCAAGCTGAAGACCAAGAGCGGTGTGAAGAAGCGCTTCAAGCTCACCGCCACCGGCAAGGTGAAGCACGGCGTAGCCGGCAAGCGCCACCGCCTGATGAGCCATAACGGCAAGTACATCCGCCAGAATCGCGGCACCGAAGTCATTTCCGACGCCGATGCCAAGACGATCAAAAAGTGGGCGCCCTACGGGCTCAACTGAGGAGTACTGACCGATGAGCCGTATCAAGAGGGGTGTTACCACCCGCGCCAAGCACAAGCGTCTTCTCGAACAGGCCAAGGGTTACCGCGGCCGTCGTAAGAATACGATCCGCGTTGCCCGCCAGGCCGTCGAAAAGGCCGGCCAGTACGCGTACCGCGACCGCAAGATCAAGAAGCGCACCTTCCGCGCGCTGTGGATCCAGCGTATCAACGCTGCCGTCCGCGCCGAAGGCCTGACCTATTCGCAGTTCATGCACGGCATCAAGCTTGCCGGCATCGAACTCGATCGCAAGGCGATGGCCGACCTCGCCATGAACGAGGGTTCGGTGTTCTCGACCGTGATCGCACAGGCCAAGGCAGCTCTGCCCGCCGCCTAAGCCGCTGGCACGGCACCCTTGCGGCGCCGCGCTTTGCGACTGCGAAAACAATACGAGGCGCGAGTGTTTCGGCACTCGCGCCTCGAATTGTTTTGCCCGCCCTCAAAACTCGCGGTACGTGATGTATCGGGGTACTTTGGCGGCAAAAAGATACAGAAACAGGCGGGGAATGACGGCCAGGCGTGTCATCATCCAATATTGCCCGGTGCCATTGGAGCTTGATCGCTTCGTATCGGCTCTTTTTTACTGTGAAATCGAGATTGGGGAGGGGGGACGTCTTCAGGACGTGCTCTGCCCGGACTGGGCCAGTTTCCGGTTTCACTTCGATTCACAGACCGAAGTGTCGATGCGCAACGGATCCACGATCACCGGATCGCGGTTCACGGTCAGTGGCCCGCGTTCGCAGGAAGTTCACTTTTCGATGGGCTCCTCGCGCCAGTGGGGCTTTCGCCTGACACCGCTGGGCTGGGCCGCGCTGACCGGGCAGACAGCCGACGCCTATGCCAATGTCATCGTCGATGGCGACCGCGATCCCAACTTCGAACGCTTCCGCCCGCTATATGACGCATTGCAGGCCGAACAGGGCGCGCTGGGCGCGCAGCTGGACCGGGTGGTCGCCTTCCTCTCCGCGCTCGAACCCCGGCCTGTTCCGCACGAGGATCTGATCGTCGCCATCGGGGAGGCACTTGCCGATCCGGAACTGCGTTCGTCGGTGGAACTCGTGAAGCGAGTGGGCGCGAATTCGCGCATGGTCGAGCGGGTTTGCCGCGCCGCTTTCGGCTTTCCTCCCAAGCTACTGCTGCGCCGCCAGCGCTTTCTGCGCAGTGTCGAGCAGTTCACGCTCGACCCGACGCTGAAGTGGATCGGCGCGATCGACGCGGCCTATCACGATCAGGCCCAGTTCGTGCGGGACTTCCGCGACTTCATGGGCATGAGCCCGCGCCAGTATGCCCAGCTCGACAAGCCGCTGACGGTAACGCTGATCCGCGAGCGGATTCGCCACGCGCGCACCGCCGGGCTCTGATCCGCCACTAACGGCGCCGTCCCGGCTTCCACGCGTACCCTCGCCGTTGCGATTCTTGCCCGCGCCCCCTAAGGACCGCGCTTCCAGATTCAGCAACAGTCAGGCAGACCACCAGTGGACTACGCAGCAACCGGCCAGGAGGCGCTCTCGCGGATTGCGGAAGCATCCGATCTCGAAACGCTGGAGGCGCTGCGTGTCGAGTTTCTGGGCAAGCAGGGATCGATCTCCGGCCTGCTGAAGACGCTGGGCAAGCTCGATCCCGAAGAGCGCAAGGTCGAAGGCCCGAAGATCCATGCCTTGCGCGAAAGCGTGAGCGACGCGCTCACCACCCGCAAGGACGTGTTGGAGACGGCGGTGCTGAACACCCGCCTTGCTGCCGAGACCATCGATCTCTCGCTGCCCGCGCCCGAAGCGCCGCGCGGCACCGTTCATCCGATCTCGCAAGTGATGGACGAGATTGCCGAGATTTTCGCCGACCTTGGCTTCTCGGTCGCCACTGGGCCGGAGATCGAGGACGACTGGCACAATTTCACCGCGCTCAACATGCCGGAAAGCCACCCGGCGCGCGCGATGCACGACACGTTCTATTTCCCGGATCGCGACGTCCAGAACCGCGAGATGCTGCTGCGCACGCACACTTCGCCGGTGCAGATGCGCACCATGCTCGCGCAGGGCGCGCCGCTGCGCATCATCGCGCCGGGCCGCGTCTACCGCTCGGACAGCGACGCCACCCACACGCCGATGTTCCACCAGGTCGAAGGTCTGGTGATCGACAAGGACGTCCACCTCGGCCACCTGAAGTGGACGCTGGAGACCTTCCTGAAGGCGTTCTTCGAGCGTGAGGACATCGTCCTGCGCCTGCGCCCCAGCTACTTCCCCTTCACCGAACCTTCGGTGGAAGCGGACATCGGCTTCACCCTGATTGACGGCAAGCGCGTGATCGGCGGCGACCCGTCGAAGGGCGAGGGCGGCTGGATGGAAGTGCTCGGCTCGGGCATGGTCAACCGCCGCGTCATCGAATTCGCCGGGCTCGATCCCGACGAATGGCAGGGTTTCGCCTTCGGCATCGGCATCGATCGCCTTGCCATGCTGAAGTACGGCATGGACGATCTGCGCGCCTTCTTCGACGGCGATGTCCGCTGGCTTTCCCACTACGGTTTCTCCGCCCTCGACGTGCCGACCCTTTCGGGCGGCGTTGGCACTCCGGCTTGAGCGCGGGAAGGATTTAGAAAATGAAGTTCTCGCTTTCCTGGCTCAAGCAGTACCTTGAGACCGACGCCTCGCTTGAGGATATCGCCCTGAAGCTCAACGCCATCGGCCTTGAGGTCGAAGGCATCGAGGATCCCGCCGCCAGGCTGGCCGGTTTCCGCGTGGCTAAGGTGCTGACCGCGGACAAGCATCCGCAGGCGGACAAGCTGCAGGTCCTCACTGTCGATACGGGTGAAGGCGTGCTGCAGGTCGTCTGCGGCGCGCCGAATGCGCGTGCGGGCCTTGTCGGCGTGCTGGGTCTCCCCGGCGCGACCGTGCCCGCCAACGGCATGGTGCTGAAGGTCGCTGCCGTGCGCGGCGTCGAATCGAACGGCATGATGTGCTCCACGCGCGAGCTGGAGCTGGGCGAAGACCACGACGGCATCATCGAACTGCCCGAGGACGCACCGGTCGGCACGCCTTTCGCGGAGTACCACGGCGCCGATCCGGTGATCGAAGTGGCCATCACGCCGAACCGTCCGGACTGCATGGGCGTCTACGGCATCGCCCGCGATCTGGCCGCCGCCGGCCTTGGCACGCTGAAGCCGATCGAGGTGCTGGACATTGCCGGCAGCTTCCCCTGCCCGGTCGAAGTGCGCACCTCCGATGCCGAGGGTTGCCCGGCGTTCTACGGCCGCGTGATCAAGGGCGTGAAGAACGGCCCTTCGCCGCAGTGGCTGCAGGATCGCCTGAAGGCCGCCGGTCAGCGTCCGATCTCGGCGCTGGTCGATGCCACCAACTACTTGATGCTGGCCTATGGCCGCCCGGCCCACGCCTATGACCTTGCCAAGCTGAACGGCGCCGTCGTCGCGCGCCGCGCCAAGGATGGCGAGACGGTCGTCGCGCTCAACGAGAAGACCTACACGCTCGACGCCGAGATGACCGTGATCGCCGACGATTCGGGCGTGCATGACATTGCCGGCATCATGGGCGGTGAGCATTCGGGCTGCGGCGACGAGACCACCGACGTTCTGCTCGAAATCGCCTATTTCGATCCCGAACGCATCGCCAAGACCGGCCGCAAGCTCAACCTCACCTCAGACGCGCGCAGCCGTTTCGAGCGTGGGATCGATCCGAATTTCCTCGATACCGGCCTCGACCACCTGACCAAGCTGATCCAGACGCTGTGCGGCGGTGAAGCTTCGCAGGCGGTGCGCAGCGGTGCGGCGCCGAGCACGCCGAAGACTGTCCACTTCGATCCGGCGCTGACCGAGAAGCTGGGCGGCGTGGCGATCGAACCCGGCGAACAGCAGCGCATCCTTGAGAGCCTTGGCTTCAAGGTCATCGCGCAGGAGGCCGGATTCGACATGTCCTGGACCGTCACCGTTCCCGGCTGGCGTCCGGACGTCGATGGCGCGCCTGACATCGTCGAGGAAGTCGTCCGCATTCACGGTCTCGACAAGGTGACGAGCGTGGCCTTGCCGCGCGCCGATGGCGTCGCCCGTCCGACCGCCACGCCGACGCAGGCGCTGGAGCGCCGCGTTCGCCGCGCTGCCGCTGCGCGCGGTCTGCATGAAGCGGTTACCTGGTCGTTCCTGCCCTCGGCCGAGGCCGATGCCTTTGCGGACGGCAATGCTTTGTGGTCGCTCGCCAACCCGATCAGCGAGGACATGAAGGTCATGCGGCCGTCGCTGCTGCCGGGCCTGCTGATGGCGGCCAAGCGCAACCTCGATCGCGGTGCCTCGTCGCTGCGTCTGTTCGAACTCGGCCGTCGCTATCTGCGCGGTGAGGGTGGTGCGAGCGACGAGCGTCTGGCGCTGGGCTTCGTGCTGGCGGGCGAGAAGGTCTCGCGCGGCTGGGCGACTGGCAAGGCTGTGGCGTTCGACGCTTACGACGCCAAGGCCGAAGTCACTGCCCTGCTGGCTGAAGCGGGCGCTCCGGTCGAGAAGCTGCAGGTCATGGGTGAAGCTGGTTCGCAGTTCCATCCCGGCCAGTCGGCCACACTGCGCCTTGGGCCCAAGAACGTGCTGGCGCGCTTCGGCATGCTGCACCCCACGGTCGCCAAGCAGTTCGACATCGACGGCCCGGTGGCGATTGCCGAGATCTATCTCGACGCCATCCCCGGCAAGAAGGGAGCCGCCACCTTCGCCCGCACCCGCTACGCGCCCCCGGCGCTGCAGGCGGTGACGCGCGATTATGCGTTCCTGGTGTCTGCGGAACTGCCAGCCGGTGATCTGATCCGCATGGTCGCGGGCGCGGACAAGGTGAACATCGTCTCGGCCCGCCTGTTCGACGATTTCCGTGGTCAGGGCGTTCCGGAAGGGCAGAAGTCTCTGGCGCTTGAAGTCACTCTCCAGCCGCTCGAAAAGAGCTACAAGGAAGAGGACCTCAAGGCGATCAGCGACAAGGTGACCGCCGCTGCCGCCAAGCTCGGAGCCGTGCTGCGCGGCTGAGGACGCGGCTGAAGAGGCTGCTCGGGAAAAAGGGAAGATCGCCGGTGACTGACATGGAATTCGTGACCATCACCGCCGGCGATCTTACCGCGCGCGTTGCCACTTACGGGGCCGAGCTGTGGTCGCTGACCGACCGGGCCGGGCGCGAGTACATGACCGATGCCGATCCGGCGTTCTGGACGGGCCATGCGCCGATCCTTTTCCCGATCGTCGGCGCGCTGAACGGCAATCGCTACCGGCTGGACGACCACGAGTACGAACTCCCCAAGCACGGTTTCACTCGTCATTCGGCTTTCGAAGTGGTGGAAGCGAGCGAGAGCGCGGCGCGCCTGCGGCTGCGCGACGGGGCGGAAACCCGCAACGCCTATCCTTTCGCCTTCGTTCTGGACCTCATGTTCCGAATCGAAGGGGCGACACTCCACGTCGAGGCGGAAGTTGCCAATCCGGGCGATGCGCCGATGCCGTTCAGCCTTGGCTTCCACCCCGCTTTCGCATGGCCGCTGCCTGGCGGCGCGCCCAAGCACGAACACACCATCGCCTTCGAACAGGCCGAGCCCCAGCCGATCCGCCGCGTCGATGTTACAACCGGCCTCGTCCTGCCCGAGCCGGTGCCGACTCCGGTGGAAGGCCACTTGCTGCACCCGGACGCATCGCAGTTCGTCGAGGACGCGCTGATCTGGGACCACCTCGCCAGCCGCGCGCTGACTTTCGGCACACCGGGAGGATCGCAACTGGCCGTGGCCTTTCCCGACATGCCGATGCTGGGCATCTGGCAGAAGCCGGGTGCGCATTACCTCTGCATCGAGCCCTGGCAGGGCCACGCCGATCCGCTGGGCTATTCCGGCGACTTCCGAGCCAAGCCGGGCATGCTCTCGCTGGCGCCGGGCGCCAGCCGCCGCTTTCGCATGGACGTGACCGTTCTGACTGCCGACTGAGTGACAAGGCGCATAAAAGCAGTTTTCAGGCAGGGCGCAGCGACCCGTACACCTGCAATAGCTGCGGCTGTTGGGGTTTGCCTGTTGGCCGCATTATTGATGCTTCTCGGTTTTGCACGCCAATCTTCCGAACGGGAGCGCGAACGCAATGCGCATCCGGTCTTCGAGGCTTCGACCGATGCGGACATGCGCGATGTCGAACGCTGTCTTACAGAACAGTTGGGGCTTGATCCGCGCGGATGGGAAGGGGTGAACACCCGGGTCGATTGGCATCCGATTTGGAAGACAAAGGTTCAAATCTCCCAAGTCGCGACTACGACGCACGTAACGATGTGGACGCCTGAAGGCCGACCGCTTCGCGAACGTGAAAAGTCTGCGCTGAAAAGCTGTGTTTTGGTATCCCCGCGATCTGCCGTTGCGGCCGGTTCAATTTAAGGAGAAATTTCATGAAGACCGCACTCGTAACCGGCGCCACGTCCGGTATCGGCGAAGCCTGTGCCCGCGCGTTCGTGGCCGCGGGCTGGCGCGTGGTCGGTACCGGCCGCCGGGCCGAGCGGCTCGACGCCCTGAAGGCCGAACTGGGCGCGGACAAGTTCCACGCCGCCGTCTTCGACGTGCGTGACGAAGCCGCGCGCGATGCCGCGTTGGCGGCGCTGCCGGCCGAGTTCGCGGGCATTGACTGCCTCGTCAACAATGCCGGCCTCGCGCTGGGCACGGAACCGGCACAGAGCGCCTCGCTCGATGCGTGGAAGACGATGATCGACACCAATGTCACCGCGCTGGTCTCGCTCACGCACAAGCTGCTGCCTGCGCTGGTGGAGCGCAAGGCCGGGATCGTGAACCTCTCCTCGGTGGCGGCGACGTATCCCTACACCGGCGGCAACGTCTACGGCGGCACCAAGGCTTTCGTGCACCAGTTCTCGCTGGGCCTGCGTTCGGACCTTGCCGGCACGGGCGTGCGCATCACCTCGATCGAGCCGGGCATGGTGGAGACCGAATTCACGCTGGTCCGCACCGGCGGCAACCAGCAGGCCTCGGACAATCTCTACGGCGGCGCCAACCCGATGACGGCGGAGGATATTGCGGGGACCGTGCTGTGGGTGGCGACCCTGCCGGCGCACCTCAACATTAACACGCTGGAGCTGATGCCGGTCAGCCAGTCCTTTGCCGGCTTCCAGGTTGCGCGTCAGGGCTGAGGCTTAAACCCCGCCTTCAAACAAACCTCGTCATCCACGCGCAGGCGGGGATCCCGCTTGTTCTTGCGAGGTAGCGCGAAGGAAGCGGGGCCCCCGCCTGCGCGGGGGCGACGGAGTGGTTTGGTGCAGGGTGGTTTGGGCCGATGCGGCTTGGGCTGTAGCTCCAAACGAAAAACGGGGGCTTGCGGATGTCCGCAAGCCCCCGTTTCTATTTCAGCGCTCTGACCGGGATCAGCCGGTGATGCCTGCTGCCGCGAGCACGGCCAGCGTCAGCACATCGGGCGCGATCGCGGTCATCGGCACGATCTGCACGGGCTTCTCGGCACCGATCAGCATCGGCCCGATCGAGGTAGTACCGCCGATTTCCTTGAGCAGCTTGGCCGAGATATTGGCCGACTGCAGCCCCGGCATGATCAGCACGTTGGCAGGCGCCGAAAGGCGGCTGAACGGATAGAGCTTCATGATCTTCGGGTTCAGCGCGGCGTCGGGGGCCATTTCGCCCTCGTACTCGAAGTCCGGCTTTTCCTCGTCGAGAATGCGGATCGCCTCACGCGTCTGCTCCAGCCACTTGCCCGACGGATTGCCGAAGGTGGAGTAGCTGAGGAAGGCCACGCGCGGTTCGTGGCCCAGGCGGCGGGCAACGGCGGCGGTTTCCTTGGCGATCACCGCAAGCTGCTCGGCCGTCGGGCGCTCGTTGATCGTGGTGTCGGCCATGAACACGGTGTGGTTCTTGCCGACCAGCAGGTGGATGCCGAACGCCAGCTTGCCCTCGGCCGGGTCCAGCACGCGCCGCACTTCCTTGATGGTCTGCGCGAAAGGCCGGGTCATGCCGGTGATCATAGCATCGCCCACGCCCAGCTTCAGCAGGCCGGAGGCGAAGATGTTGCGATCGGTATTGACCATGCGCTGCACGTCGCGCTGCAGGAAGCCGCGACGCTTCAGGCGCTCGTAGACCATCTCGACCATCGGGCCGACATGGTCGGACACCATCGAGTTCTCGATATGGAAGCTTTCCGGATCGGGCACGCCCAGTTCGGCCATCTTGTCGAGGATGACTTGCGTGCGGCCGACCAGGATCGGTTCGCCATAGCCGAAGTCGCGGTACTGGATCGCGGCGCGCAGGACGACTTCGTTGTCCGCCTCGGCAAATATCATCCGCTTGGGATTGGCGCGGACCTGTTCGTAGACGCGGGTGAGCACCGAAGTGGTCGGGTTCAGGCGCGCCTTCAGCTGATCGCGATAGGCTTCGAAGTCCTCGATCGGGCGGCCGGCAACGCCGGAATCCATCGCCGCCTTGGCGACCGCCATCGACACCACTTCCATCAGGCGCGGATCGAACGGCGCCGGGATGATGTAGTCGCGGCCGAACTGCTGCGCTTCGCCATAGGCGGCGGCAACGTCTTCATGGACCTGCTCGCGCGCCAGTTCGGCAATGGCCTTGGCGGCGGCGATCTTCATCTCTTCGTTGATCGCGGTGGCCGAAACGTCCAGCGCGCCGCGGAAGATGAAGGGGAAGCCCAGCACGTTGTTGACCTGGTTCGGATAGTCCGAACGGCCGGTGGCGACGATCGCGTCGGGGCGCACCGCCTTGGCTTCGGGCGGGGTGATTTCAGGGTCCGGATTGGCCATCGCGAAGATGATCGGTTCCGGCGCCATTGCCTTCACCATGTCCGGCGTCAGCGCGCCCTTGGCCGAAAGGCCCAGGAACACATCGGCCCCGACCAGCGCCTCGGTCAGCGTGCGCTTGTCGGTCTTCACGGCGTGGGCGGACTTGAACTGGTCCACCTTCTCGCGGCCCGGATAGATCACGCCGCGCGTGTCGCAGACCAGCACGTTCTCATGCTTGACGCCGATCGACTTGATCAGGGCGGTGCAGGCCAGCGCCGAGGCGCCGGCGCCGTTCACCACCACCTTGATCTCGTCCAACTTGCGGCCGGTGATGAGGCAGGCGTTGATCAGGCCGGCGGCGGCGATGATCGCGGTGCCGTGCTGGTCGTCATGCATGACCGGGATGTTCATCCGCTCACGCAGGGCCTGCTCGATGATGAAGCATTCGGGCGCCTTGATATCCTCAAGGTTGATGCCGCCGAAGCTGGGTTCCATCATGGCGATGGCCTCGATCAGCGCGTCGGTATCCTCGCTGGCGAGTTCGATGTCGATGGAATCGACGTCGGCGAAGCGCTTGAAGAGGACCGCCTTGCCTTCCATCACCGGCTTGGATGCCAGCGCGCCCAGATTGCCCATGCCCAGAATGGCGGTGCCGTTCGAGATCACCGCGACCAGGTTGCCCTTGGCCGTATAGTCATAGGCAGTGGCGGGATCGTCGGCGATGGCCTGAACGGGCACGGCGACGCCGGGAGAATAGGCGAGGCTGAGATCGCGCTGCGTTGCCATCGGCTTGCTGGCGATGATCTCGATCTTACCCGGCCGGATCGTCGAATGGTAGAACAGCGCCTCGCGCTCGGTAAACTGGACCTTGGGCTTCTCGGACAAGCTTTTTCTCCCGGATTTGGGAGGGGCCCTATCGAATGTTTGCGCGACGCGATAGGGGAAAGGCGCGTGGCGGCCGCTTCACAAGGACCGAGCCGCGGGGCTAACGCTCTGCGCCATGACCAGCAATTCCGAGACCTCCGGCGTGACCCCGATGATGGCGCAGTACCTTGCCTTGCGTGAGGTCGCGGGCGATTGCCTGCTGTTCTATCGAATGGGCGATTTTTTCGAGCTGTTCTTCGACGATGCGAAAATCGCAAGCCAGGTTCTGGACATTGCACTCACCACGCGCGGCGAGCACGGTGGTAAGCCGATTCCGATGTGCGGCGTGCCCGTCCACGCGGCGGAGGGCTACCTTGCCCGCCTGATCAAGGCAGGTTGCCGCGTGGCGATTGCCGAGCAGAGCGAAACACCCGCCGAAGCCAAGAAGCGCGGCGGGTCCAAGGCACTGGTCCGGCGCGATATCGTGCGCTTCGTCACGGCCGGGACGCTCACCGAGGAATCGCTGCTGGAGCCGCGCCGGGCCAATGTGCTGGCGGCGGCCTGCGATCTGCGCGGCACTGTGGGCGTGGCTGCTTGCGACATCTCGACCGGCCGGATGGAACTGGAAGAGTGTGCGCCTGATCGTCTGGGTGCCGCGCTCGCGCGGCTGGGCGCGCGGGAACTGGTGGTGCCCGAAGGGTGGGAACTGGCGCCTGACGGCGCGATTGCGCGTTCGGGGCACGAGTTCTCTTCCGACGGCGGCGATGGGCGGCTGAAGTTGGTCCATGGCGTCGCCACGCTCGATGGGTTCGGCACGTTCACGCGCGCCATGCTGGCGGCGGCGGGAGGGTTGATCGCCTATCTCGATCATGTCGGACGCGGCAAGCTGCCGCTGCTGCTGCCGCCGGTTGCCCGCGCGGGCGATGCGACCTTGGCGATGGACGAGGCGACGCGTGCGAGCCTCGAAATTCTCGAATCGTCGCAAGGCGGACGCAAGGGCAGTCTGGTCGAGGCGATCGACCGCTGCGTCACCGGTGCCGGTGCGCGGCAGTTGGCAGAGGACCTCTCGGCGCCGCTGATGGATCGCCATGCGATTGCCGAGCGGCTCGAACTGGTCGAATGGCTTCACGACGATCATCTGCTGCGCGAGGATATGCGCGCGGCGCTGCGGGCGCTGCCCGATGTCGGCCGCGCGCTGGGGCGTGTGGTGGCGGGGCGCGGCTCTCCGCGCGACCTCGGTCAGCTTCGCGACGGCCTTTCGGGTGCGCGCCGCATCGGCGAACGGCTGGCGCAGATGGATGACCTGCCGGTGCTGCTCGATCGGCTGATGCCCGAACTGGGCGGACATGCGGCGCTGGTGGATCACTTCGCGCAGGCGCTGGTGGAAACCCCGCCGACCGAGCGCGGGCAGGGCGGCTATATCGCCAGCGGCTACGACGCCGGTCTGGACGAACTGCGTGTCACGTCCGGCAATGCCCGCCGCGCGATTGCCGCGCTGGAAGCGAAGTACCGCGAGGAAACCGGCGTTTCCGCGCTGAAGATCAAGCACAACAACGTGCTCGGCTACTTCATCGAAGTGCCGCAGCGCCATGCCGACAAGCTGCTGGAGCCCGACAGCGGCTTCTCGCACCGCCAGACCATGGCCGGCGCGATGCGCTTCAACGCGCTGGCGCTGCATGAGGAGGCGAGCCGCATTACCGAGGCTGGCGCCCATGCGCTCGCCGCCGAGGAAGCGCATTTCGAGGGGCTGGTGGCCGAAGCTGTCGCCGCTCGCCACGAGATCGCCCGCACCGCCGCCGCGCTCGCCCGTTTCGACGTGGCGGCCGGACAGGCTGAGCGCGCGGCCGAGGGCGGTTGGACGCGGCCCGAAGTGGTCGACGGCCTTTCGCTCGATATCGAAGGCGGCCGCCACCCGGTGGTCGAGGCCGCGCTGAAGGTTCAGGGCGAGCGTTTCGTCGCCAACGATTGCCGCCTCGCCAGCCATGACCGGCTCTGGCTGATCGGCGGCCCCAACATGGGCGGTAAATCGACCTTCCTGCGCCAGAACGCGCTGATCGTGCTGTTGGCGCAGGCGGGCGGTTTCGTACCGGCCAAGTCGGCGCGGATCGGCATGGTGGACCGGCTGTTCAGCCGCGTCGGCGCTTCGGACAATCTTGCGCGCGGCCGTTCGACCTTCATGGTCGAGATGGTGGAAACCGCGGCCATCCTCGCGCAGGCGACCGACCGCAGCTTCGTCATTCTCGACGAAGTGGGGCGCGGCACCTCGACTTACGACGGCCTTGCGCTGGCATGGGCGGTGGCCGAAGCGGTCCACGAGACCAACCGTTGCCGCTGCCTCTTCGCCACGCACTATCACGAGATGGCGCGGCTTGGGGAAACCTGTGAGGCGCTATCGCTTCACCACGTCCGCGCGCGCGAGTGGAAGGGCGATCTGGTGCTGCTCCACGAACTGGCCGAAGGTCCCGCGGACCGCAGCTATGGCCTTGCTGTTGCGCGGCTGGCCGGGGTGCCACCCAAGGTCATCAGCCGCGCCAAGTCGGTTCTGGAAAAGCTGGAAAAGGGCCGTGCGGAGACCGGCGGCCTTGCGGCGGGGCTCGGCGACCTGCCGCTGTTCGCGGCGGCGCAGGAAGCCCGCGAGGAAGAGTGCGACGTCCTGCGCGAAAAATTGCGCGACATGGACGTGGATGCGCTTTCGCCGCGTGATGCGCTGGAGATTCTCTACGACCTGAAGCGCGAGGCGGGCACGGAGTCTTAACCAAGCCGCGCTAGGTTGCGGTCATGTTCGGACCCAAGATCAGGAACGTCTTCAAGAGTCGCTGGCAGGCCGTGTTCTGGTCCGCCAGCATGTTGCTGACGGCCTATTGCTCGATCCCGTCGTCCGATGACGATGGCGGGAAGGACGATTCCGCCACGCAATTGGCCCAGCAAGTGGCGGCGCATGTTGCGGGGCATGAGGCAGGTCATAAGAACCCCTGGGCCAAGGATCCGGCGGCTAACTAGCGCCTCGGCGGCCCACCGGTTCGCAGCATAAGCAGCCGCTCCAACACAACTCTCGTCGCCCCCGCGGAAGCCGGGGCCCCGCTTCCTTTTGCCCTGCCTCAAGAACAAGCGGGATCCCAGCCTTCGCGGGGACGACGGTGTTTGGTGGAGTGTTGCGTATGGAGCCTAAGCGGGGGCAGCGCCTATCAGCTATCGTCGTCCTCGAAATCCTCATCGGCCACGCCTTCGCGGCCATAGCGATTTTCAAGGTCGTCCATCGTTTCTTCGCCGCGATAGGCGGACATGTCGATCACGCCGCTCGAATCCATCTGGTTCAGGTGATCGACCAGATCCTCGACATCGTCCTCGTCGTCGATGCCGCCCTTCACTTTCTCGCTGTCTTCGAGGCCGAACACGCCGGTCGCGCGCTCATGCGCCTCTTCGGCAACGGACTGGGCCTGCGCTTCCTCATCATCCTGCTCGGGATTGAAGTTTTCGGGCGCGGAATCGTCGGGACGTTCGATCATGGCGTGTCTCCTTTGCCGGGTTAACGGCTAGGGGAACGCCCGGGTTCCGGTATTGGAAGGACGCGACGGAAAAGAGACTTCCGTCGCGTTTCCCTCTCAGCGCGTCGGAACCGGCGTCTCGCCCGAATAATCGTAGAAGCCCCGGCCCGACTTGCGGCCGTACCAGCCGGCTTCGACGTACTTTTGCAGCAGGGGAGCGGGGCGGTACTTGGGATCGCCGGTGGTCGCCAGGAACACCTTCATGATCTCGTAGAGCGTGTCGAGGCCCACGAAATCGGCCAGAGTCAGCGGCCCCATCGGATGGTTCGCGCCAAGCCGCATGCCGGCGTCGATATCCTCGACCGAAGCCAGCCCCTCGCCCAGCACGAAGATTGCCTCGTTGAGCAGCGGGCAGAGAATGCGGTTGACCACGAAGCCCGGGGCATCGCCGGCCAGCACCACGGTCTTGCCCAGCGCTTCGCCGAAGGCCTTCATCCGCGCGGTGGTTTCCGGCGATGTCGCAAGGCCGGGGATCACTTCGACAAGACCCATCACCGGCACCGGGTTGAAGAAGTGCAGCCCGCAGAACCGCGCCGCGTCGGGCGAACTGGCGGCCATGCGGGTGATCGGGATCGAGCTGGTGTTGGAGGCCAGGATGGCATTGGCGCCCAGTACTTCGCCCACGGCGCCAAAGATCTTGAGCTTGATGTCCTCGCGCTCGGTCGCGGCTTCGATGATGAGGTCGCAATCGCCCATCGTCGAATAGTCGCCTGCCGTGGTGATGCGGGGGAGCAGCGCGTCGACGTCGGCCTGGGCGATCTTTTCCTTGGCCACCAGCTTGGCGAGGCCCTTGGCGATGCCGGCCTTGCCCTTCTCGGCAATGTCGATCGCAATATCGGACAGGACCACGTCCATGCCCTTGCTCGCCACGGTCTGGGCAATGCCCGAACCCATGATGCCCGCACCGATGATTCCGACTTTCCGCACTGCCAAACTCCTCTGCTGGTCTCGTTACGGAGCAGATGCCTAGCGGTTCTGGCCGGGTACCCAAAGCACGTCGTCGGCCCCGTTCGCATTCACCGCCCGGGCGAGCACGAAGAGATAGTCGCTGAGGCGGTTGATGTAGGCCAGCGCGGCCGGATTGGCCGGCACTTCTGCCGCCATGGCGACGGCGGCCCGCTCCGCGCTGCGGGCGGAGGCGCGGGCGATGTGGACGCGCGCGGCGGCCTCGCTGCCGCCGGGCAGGATGAAGCTTTTGAGCGGTTGGAGATGCGCATTGATCGCGTCGATCTCGCCTTCCAGCCATGTCACTTGCGCGGGCACGATGCGCAGGGTCATCTCGCCCGGCGTGAAATCGTCGCCGGGGGTGGCAAGATCGGCGCCGAGATCGAACAGGTCGTTCTGGATGCGCGTGAGGATCGCGGCGTGCGGCGTGCCGGTCAGCGCGCAGATGGCAAGGCCGATCGCGCAGTTCGCCTCGTCCACCTTGCCGATCGCGTCCATGCGGGCGGCGTACTTGGGCAGGCGCGAGCCGTCGACGAGGCCCGTGGTGCCATCGTCACCCGTGCGGGTGTAGATCTTGTTGAGCTTTACCAAGGTGGAGTCCTTTGAAAATCCGCCGTGGGCGGATTTTGGCGGCAAAAGCCTAGCGCGCCATCGCGATCAGGATGGCGCAGACCACCACGGCGGCGGCCTGATACTTGATGCGGTTGAACATCATCTTGTTCTGGAGAAGCTGGTTGGCAGTCGGCCCCGTGGCGCCCGGATCGCGGTTCAGGTCTTCCTTCGTGCTCTGCATGAAAGCGGCGATGCCGCGCACGAGGCTGACGACGACCATGATCACCAGCAGGACGATGATGGGGACGAGAATATAGGTCATGGCCTATGGTCTACGCCCGAGGAAAGCGAAATGCCAGCCGGTAAGCGGTGCTCGCGAAGCGCCTCGGCGATAGCCTTGCCGTCCTCGCCCGCGCGCCGCCGGTCGCCGAGCGAGGACGACCCGCGCCGCTTGGCGAGCTTGCGTCCGTCCGGCTCCAACAGCAGCGGGTGATGGTGCCAGATCGGCACCGGCAGGCCGAGCAGGGCTTGCAGCAGGCGGTGGACGTGGCTGGCCGGAAACAGGTCCATGCCGCGCGTGACGAGCGTGATGCCGTCCGCCGCATCGTCGAGCGTGGCGGCAAGGTGGTAGCTGGCGGGCAAGTCCTTGCGGAGCAGCACCACGTCTCCGAACACCTCCGGCGTGGCGGCCTGCGGACCGGCCAGTTCGTCGGTCCAGGTGAGCGCGCCGGTCAGGTCCAGCGCGCGGGTGACGTCAAGCCGCCAGGCCGCGCCCTCGGGATCGACGCGGTCGGACGTGCCAAGGCGCTGACGGCAAGTGCCGGGATAGACCGGGCCGTCGGGCCCCATCGCGGTGGCAGCGGCGGCGATCTCGGCGCGCGTGCAGCGGCAGGGGTAGAGCAGGCCCATGGCTTTCAGACGCTCTCCCGCTTCGGCATAGGTCTCCAGCCGGTGGGACTGGAAGCCTGCCTCCCCGTCCCAGCCAAGGCCAAGCCATTCGAGATCGCGGAAGAATTCCTCGGTGAATTCCGGGCGGCTGCGTTCGCCGTCGATATCCTCGATCCGCAGCAGGAATTCGCCGCCCCGCGCACGCGCCAGATCGTGCGCCACAACCGCCGCATAGGCGTGGCCGAGGTGAAGTGGGCCGTTGGGGCTGGGGGCAAAGCGGGTGAGGATCATCTCCCTCTGCTCCTACCTGTTGGACCGCTTGCCGCAAGGCCCCGTAACTTTGTGCATAACTTCGGGAGAAGATGTGCGTGGCCTGTGTGCATTAGGCGGACAGGTTGTGGAATGGTTGTGTGCAAGCTGTGGATTGTTGTATGGGGCCACCCCGGTCTCGGCTTGACGCCGACTCGCGTAAATGCTGCAAAGAAACACATGCATTGCCATGAAACCGCAATCAGGGCCTGCGACAGGAGGCCATGCTCAAGTCGGAGCTGATAGAGCGCGCGGCCCGGTTCCGCAGCGCGGAGGATGATCCCTCCCGAAGTCTTTCAGACTGCCCTGCTCTAGTGCTCAATGCGGACTACACGCCGCTTTCCTACTACCCTCTCAGCCTCTGGCCCTGGCAGACCGCGATCAAGGCGATCGTGCTGGAAAGGGTGGACATCATCTCCAGCTACGACCGGGTGGTCCACAGCCCGAGCTGGTCGATGCAGATCCCCTCGGTGATCGCGCTTCGCCAATATGTGAAGCCTTCCGAGTTTCCCGCCTTTACCCGTTTCAACCTGTTCCTGCGTGACAGGTTCAGCTGCCAATACTGCGGCTCTCCCCACCAGCTCACATTCGACCATGTGGTGCCGCGCCGGCTGGGTGGGCGCACGAGCTGGGAAAACATCCTCACCGCCTGCGCGCCCTGCAATCTCAAGAAGGGCGGGCGCACCCCCAAGCAGGCGCATATGCCGCCGCTGGTGGCGCCGATCCGGCCGACAAGCTGGCAACTCCTCGAACGCGGCCGGGCGTTCCCGCCCAACTACCTGCACGAGACGTGGCGGGACTGGCTCTATTGGGACATCGAGCTGGAGGCTTGAGGGCGGGTTGTCTGCCTAGCTCCGCCGCATTCCTTCATTATACGACTGGGCCAAGGATGGCGTCCGAGTTAGCCGACTAGGCCAGGAAAATCGTGCAGGCTTTCATCGCGCACAATCCTGCGTCCGATACAGTTGCTCGGATCGGACAGCGCAACCCCCGAAAGTTCGTAATCACGAACGATCGCTCCGAAGCGTTCGTCTACTAGTGGAACGGTATTGGGGGACGGTTTATGGATGGGCATGTCCGGATCTGTATTGAGAACATTAATAGCGTAATAATTTCTGCCTTTAATAGAATGAAAGGGGAGAAATTCTACAAGATTGCGGCAAATGTGCTCCAGAGCATCTTTCGCTTTTTGTGAAATTACCGGTGCGCACAGCATCCACGCGACAAAATCCGCAGGCTTATAGCTGATGCCATAAGGCGTAACGCGCGGAAGTTCCCAAGATTCTTTCATTGGCTCACAGATGAAATGCGTTCCGAAGTAGCGCAAGTCGTCTGGAATGAATGAGGTACGTCGTTTACAAAGCGGAGAGATTTCGTACTTCATGGAGCGTGTTCTATCCTACTCGCAAGACGCCGGAATGACGGCGCCGACGAACACAATCTCTTCAAATCTCCAACATCTCCGACCGGAATAGCGGACTTGCGGCAAGTGTTTGCCGCGCGGCACTCGTTCCTTCAGTGGAGCGTTTCGGGCACGCTTTCGGCCTCGGCCCGGGTGCCGCCGTCGACCGAGGCGGTCAGCGCTACGTCCATCGTCACATTGCCCACCGTGCGCATGAGGTCAGGCAGGACTTCCACCGCCACCAGCACGCCCAGCGGCCAGAGCGGCACACCCATGGCGGCCGCAATGGGGCCGATCGAGGAAACGAAGCTGATCGTACCCGGTAGCGAAACCGCGCCGAACGTCGTCGCGAAAGCCACCAATGTGCCCGCGATTAGCGCGCCGGTGGTCAGCTCGATCCCGGCCAGCTTCGCGGCATAGACCGCGACTGCCATGTTCATCGCCGGGCCTGTCGCACGGAACAGGGTGACGGCCAGCGGCAGGACGAACTCGGCAGTCGTGCCCGAAACGCCAAGCTTGCGGCTGGAGGCCAGCATCGCCGGAAGCGTCGCGATCGAGGACTGGGTGGAGATGGCGACGATCTGTGCCGGCAGGATCGCGGCGGCAAAGGCGGGCAGGGGGCGGCGTCCGCCGAAAACGGCAATCACATAGCCCGCGATCATCACCACGGTGCCGACCGCCGTGACCAGCACGATATAGTGCGCCAGCGCGCCCAGTGCCGCGCCGCCGCTGCGGACGCCAAGGCCGAAGCCCAGTGCGAACACGCCGATGGGGGCGAGCGTGAGCACCCAGCCGATCACCACCATCATCGCGCCCGCCACGCCCTCGAACAGCACGGCGAGCAGGCGGCGCGGCTCGTCGGCAAGACGCGTCGAGGCAATGGCGAAGAGCGCGACGAACACGATCACCGGCAGCATGGCGTCGGCCGCGGCGGCGGAGATCACGTTCTCCGGCATCAGCGAGGAGAGGAAGTCGGCGATGCCCGGCACTTTTCCCGGATCGTCGGCATGGGCGAACTGGACGCCGGCGGGAATCGGGAAGAATTTCAGCAGCAACGGCATGGCGACCGCGCCCAGCACGGCGCTGAAGGCAAGGAAGCCGACAATGGTGCCCAGCGTGCGCCGCGCCATGGCCCCGGCCTGCGCGACGGCAATGGTCTCGACAATGCCGGTGAACAGCAGGCCGGCGACCAGCGGCAGGATCGTCATCTGCAAGCCCTGAAGCCAGAGCGAACCGATCGGCCCGACCACTTGCAGCACCGGCACCGCCTTCGGGCTGCCGGCAAGAACAAGCCCCAGCAACAGCCCCACGACGAGGCCGATCAGGGTCAGCGTGCCGGGAACCCGGATTTCGGGAATGCGGGAGGCACTACTTTCGATGGCCATCGGGCTGGGGGTATTCATCGGGCTCCTGGGGAATTGCGACCTTGGTCTTCTTCTCCATACTGAGCGCAGTGGCGCATGGCAATTTGCCGAAGGCTTGGGTAAGAGCGCGCGTCATCGGCCATTCACGAAATGGTCTCCAAGAGGGCAGGTCATGAGCAGACAGTTCTTCGGCACAGACGGCATTCGCGGCCGCACCAATCAGGGCGCTATGACCGCCGCCATCGCCATGAAAGTCGGCCAGGCGGCCGGCACCCGCTTCCTGCGCGGCAGCCACCGGCACCGTGTGGTGATCGGCAAGGACACGCGCTTGTCCGGCTACATGCTGGAAAACGCGATGGTCGCGGGCTTCACCAGCGTCGGCATGGACGTTGTCCTGCTCGGCCCGATGCCGACTCCGGCCGTCGCCCTGCTGACCCGCGAGTTGCGCGCCGACGTGGGCGTGATGATCTCCGCCAGCCACAACCCTTACGAGGACAACGGCATCAAGCTGTTCGGCCCCGACGGCTTCAAGCTCTCCGACGAGGATGAGCTGGCGATCGAGGCCATGCTGGCGCAGGAAATCCCGCTCGCGCCTTCCGAGGAAATCGGCCGGGCCCGCCGCATCGATGACGCTCGGGGCCGCTATATCCACGCCGTGAAGCGCTCGCTGCCCGAGGCCGTGCGTCTCGACGGGCTGAAGATCGCGGTCGATTGCGCCAATGGCGCGGCCTATCAGGTGGCGCCTTCCGCCTTCTGGGAACTAGGCGCCGAAGTCGTGTCGATCGGCGTTACGCCCAACGGCAAGAACATCAACGCCAAGTGCGGCTCCACCCATGTCGAAGCCTTGCAGGAAACCGTGGTGTCCTCGGGTGCGGACATCGGCATTGCGCTCGATGGCGATGCCGACCGTCTGATCGTGGTCGACGAGAAGGGCAAGACCGTCGACGGTGACCAGATCATGGCGCTGATCGGCACCCAGCTTGCCGCGCGTGGCGCTCTGCGTGGCGGCGGCGTGGTGGCGACGGTGATGTCGAACCTCGGCCTCGAACGCTATCTGAACAGACAGGGCCTGACGCTGGAGCGCACCAAGGTGGGAGACCGCCATGTGCTGGAACGCATGCGCGCGGGCGGCTTCAATGTCGGCGGCGAGCAGTCGGGCCACATGATCCTGCTCGACCATGCTACCACCGGCGATGGTACCGTGGCGGCGCTTCAGGTGCTGGCCGCGCTGGTCCAGTCGGGCAAGCCGGCGAGCGAGGTGCTGCACCTGTTCGATCCGGTGCCGCAACTGCTGCGCAATGTCCGCTTCGCGGGCGGCAAGCCGCTTGAGGCGGACCGTGTGAAGGCCGTGATTGCGGAGGCCGAGGCCGCCTTGAACGGCAAGGGCCGCCTCGTGATCCGCGCCTCCGGCACTGAGCCTGTCATTCGCGTGATGGCCGAAGGTGACAATGCCGGCGAGGTCGAGGCGGCCGTTGCCTCGATCTGCGCTGCCGTGGAAGAGGCTGCTGCCTGACGCTTCGACAGGCTCAGGGTGAGCGGGAGATTTTGAATGCTTGAAATGCGCCCCGATTGCGAACGCTGCGGTGCCGATCTGCCTGCCGAGGCACCCGGCGCTTTCATTTGCAGCTTCGAATGCACGTACTGCGTCGAATGCGCCGAAGCGCTGGACGACATCTGCCCCAATTGCGGCGGCGAACTGGTCGACCGGCCGACGCGGGCGAAGCAGCACTTCGATTCCGCGCCGCCGTCGAAGGAACGTCACTTCAAGGGATAAAGGATTCACGCGGAGGCGCGGAGACGCGGAGAAAGTTTGCCGTGCCGTAGGCCCTCCATTCCTTCGTTCGCGGTTGTTGCCGCCGATGGAATGGAGAGCCTGCGGCGCAACCAAAACTCCTCCGCATCTCCGCGCCTCCGCGTGAACCCGAAAATGGTGCCCATGCTGCCGAAGTGGCGCTTCAGGAAGGAATGGATTCGCGCAAAGGCGCAAAGGCGCGAAGAGGTCGTGCCTGCGGCGAAGCCGCGCTTCCATTCATTCATAGCCTCGGTGGAAATGAGAAAGGGAGCCTGCGGCGCAGGATGACCTCTTTGCGCCTTTGCGCCTTTGCGCGAATCCAAAACAGCACGGCGCTTGTCGAAGCCCGCCGCTGCTGTCATCAGCCCAACCCATGACCACACCGCCCCGCATCCTCTCCATCGCCGGTTCCGATTCCTCGGGCGGCGCGGGAGTTCAGGCCGATATCAAGACCATCACCGTGCTCGGCGGCTATGCCATGACCGCGATCACCGCAATCACTGCGCAGAACACCTGCGGCGTCACGGACGTCGTGGCGCTCGCACCGGAGATGGTCGCAGCGCAGATCGATGCCTGCGTCAGCGACATCGGCGTCGACGCCGTGAAAATCGGCATGCTTGGCAGTCCGGAGATCGCCCATATTGTCGCCGAGCGGCTGGAAGCGCTGGACGTGCCGGTGATTTTCGATCCCGTCATGATCGCCACCAGCGGCTCGGTGCTGGCGGACGCCGCGACGATCGCCGCCTTCGAGCGGTTGATGGCGCTGGCCACGCTCACGACGCCCAATGTGCCCGAACTGGCCGCGCTGGGCGGCGATGCGGGGCTGGCGGCGCGCGGAGTCGCCTATATCGCCAAGGGCGGCGATGCCGAGGGCCCGGTGGTCGAGGACCGGCTGGTCCTGCCGGGGGAGGCGCCGCTGTCGTGGAACGCGCCGCGTATCGAGACGCGGCACACCCACGGCACCGGCTGCACCTTCTCCAGCGCTATCGCGACATTCATGGGCCGGGGCGAGAGTCTGGTTTCGGCCGTGGAACAGGCCCGCCAGTTCGTGCGTGCCGCGCTGCTGGCCGCGCCCGGCTTCGGCGCCGGGCATGGTCCACTGGGCCATCAGGCCGTGCGCTGAGACCAATCGGCAGCGTCGAGCCGCAAGTAGACGCTGTCACACCAGACGCCGCCGACTTGCCAGGTGCGCGCGACGCGTCCCGTTTCGCGAAAACCCAGCCGTGACAGTAGGGCAAGGCAGCGGTCATTGCGCGGGTCCACATCCGCGTGAACTTGCGGCAGCCGGTGCACCGCGAAAGCACGGGCGATCACGGCTTCCAGCGCCTCGCGGGCCAATCCCCGGCCCCAGAATGCGGGATCGAAGATGAAGCCGATCTCCGGAAATCGCCAAAGCCCGGCCTTGCCGATCACGCGGTCATCCAGCGTGACGATGAAGTCTTCGCCCGCGCCATCCGGAATAGCGATCATGCCGTCCAGCCATTCGCGCGTTTCGGCCATGTCCTTGTGCGGGGGCCGCGACCAGTAGGCCATCGCCTCCGGCTGCACGAAGATGGCGTGGAGCGCCTCGGCGTCGGTCGGCAGCGCGGGGCGCAGCAGCAGCCTTTCGGTGCGAAGCTGCGCCATCTCGCCTTACCTCAGCCGCATTCGAGATCGTAGAACTGGCGCACGACGTCCCAGCCTTCCTCGGCGGTTTCGCACCAGTGGAACAGCTTGAGATCGGCCTTGTTGATCACGCCTTCCTCGGCCAGCGCCTCGAAATTGATGACGCGTTCCCAGAATTCGCGGCCGTAGAGCAGGATCGGCATCGGCTTCATCTTGCCGGTCTGCACCAGCGTCAGAAGCTCGAAGAACTCGTCGAACGTGCCAAAGCCGCCCGGGAACACCGCCACCGCGCGGGCGCGCAACAGGAAGTGCATCTTGCGCAGCGCGAAGTAGTGGAACTGGAACGAGAGGCGCGGCGTCACATAGGGATTGGGCGCCTGCTCGTGCGGCAGCACGATGTTGAGCGCCAGCGTCTCCGCGCCCACTTCATAGGCACCGCGATTGGCCGCTTCCATGATCGAAGGGCCGCCGCCCGAGCAGACCACGAACTGGCGCATGCCCTTTTCGACGACCGCACACTTGCTGGCGATGCGGGCAAGCTTGCGCGCTTCCTCGTAATACTTGGCCTTGGCGACAAGGCGGTCGGCAACCACCTTTTCCTCGTCGGTGGTGGCGCGGGCGAGCACGGCTTCGCATTGTTCGGGCGAGGGGATGCGGGCGGAGCCGTACATCACCAGCGTGGAGCCGATGTTGGCCTCTTCCAGCAGCATCTCGGGCTTGAGCAGTTCAAGCTGGAAACGCACCGGGCGCAGTTCGTCGCGCAGGAGGAATTCGGTGTCCTGGAAGGCAAGGCGGTAGGAGGGGTTCTGCGTTTGCAGCGTGCCTTCCTGCGCATCGGCGAAAGAGGCTTCCTGCTCGGCCTTGTAGAACCGGCGCTTGGTGACTTTGGCGTCTTCAGTATCGTTCATCGGGGTACCATGGCCGCAGGACGCGGCGTGAGAAAGCACAAATATCTAGGACGCTTGTGGTTGCACGCAAGAGATGCGCTCGCCTAATCTCGAATCCATGGCGAATTCGATCCTTACCCGCCGTGGGGCGCTTGCCGGTATCGGCATTGCGGCGGTAGCGGCGGCCCTGCCGGTCTTTCCGGTGCTTTCGGCCCCCGCTGCGCCCCGGCTGGTGAAGCCGCCGCGCCTGCGCGAGGGCGACACGCTCGGGCTGGTGGCGCCCGCCGGGTTCATCGGCGATCGTTTCGGGCTGGATGAAGTCATGACGACGGTCCGCGCGATGGGCCTGGTGCCCAAGCCCGCGCCGCACATGCTGGAGCGGGAGGGCTATCTGGCCGGCTCTGACCGCACGCGGGCCGACGATCTCATGGCCATGTTCGCCGACCCGGACGTGCGCGGCGTGATGGCCGTGCGCGGCGGCTGGGGCTGCGCGCGGATCCTGCCGCTGCTCGACTATGCGAAGATCGCGAGGAGCCCGAAGCTGTTCGTCGGCTTCAGCGACAATACTGCGCTCCACCTCGCATTCGCGGCTCGCACCGGCGTGGCCAGCATTCACGGGCCCAATGCCAGTGCATCGTGGCCGCCCGCCGCATGGGCGAATTTCCACGCGCTCGCGTTCGAAGCGGCGACGCCGACCTGGCAAGTGCCCGAAGGGGCGGGCGCGAACTTGTCCGGGCGCGGCAAGGACTTGCGCACGTTTCACGGCGGCACCGCGCGTGGGCGGCTGCTCGGCGGCAATCTCAGCGTGCTTTCGGGGCTGGTCGGCACGCCTTACCTGCCCGATTTCACTGGCGCCGTGCTGTTCCTGGAAGACACCAACGAATCCGAATACCGGATCGACCGCATGCTCACCCAGCTCGCGCTGGCGGGCGTGTTCGACAAAGTGGCGGGTGTGGTCTTCGGCCAGTGCACCAATTGCACCAATCCGGACGGCGGCTTTTCGAACTTCACCATCTACGAAGTGCTGGACCGCCAGTTCGGCGGCCTGAAAGTGCCTGCTTTCCAAGGCTTGCAGATCGGCCATATCGCCGCGCAGGCGAGCGTGCCGGTTGGCTTGCCGGTGGAGATCGACGCCGATGCCGGGACGATGCGCCTGCTGGAACCGGCCGTCAGTTGATGGGCCGAGGAGGCGCGATCAGCGGATCATGCTGGCGGCCGAGTCCGTGCCGCGCGACAAGGTCCGCATAGACCCGCGCGTCCAGCGGCTCCGCGAATTCCAGCCCGGTCCCGTGCAGGGCGCTCCATGCGACAAAGGCCATCGCCGGGCGGCATCCGGGCAGGCTGAGGTTGATGGCCTCGTCGATCTCCAGCGCATCGATGCCCTCGATCCGGGCGCCGAAGCGGGAGAGGTCTTTGAGCACGACGGTGCATCTCACGAAAGCGCTCCGGAACTTCGCCATCATCTCGACCGGCTCGCGCGTATCGCGGTGATCCGGAGTGGCCCGGATGACGGGGGCGATATCGTGTCTATCCATGTGCACCATCCTGAACAGGCTAACCGGCTGTCTTAGCAGGAAAGATAGGCGCGCTTCCCTTAGCGGGCCTTTCCGCCCGGCTAAGGGTATTCCGCAGGGCTTTAACCCCGGCGCGCCAGCGGCTAGTGCTGGTAACACATCCCCCAGCATCCGGACCCCGCCGATGACCCGCAACCTGCTCGATCCCCTGCCGCTGCCCAACTACGCGGCGCTCACCCCCGACGCGATCGGCGAGGCGCTCGACCTTGCGCTGGCCGATATGCGCGCGGTCGTGGACCGGATCATCGCCGAAAAGCCGAAGGACTTCGACGCGGCCTGGCTGCCGCTCGAACAGGCCGATGTCGCCATCGAGGCGCTGTGGTCGGCGGTTTCGCACCTCAAGTCGGTGGCCAATACGCCCGAACTGCGCGAGGCGCATGCCGCCGGGCAGCAGCGCATCGTCGAGACCATGACGGCGGTGTTCCAGGATCATGACCTCTACGAAGTGATCGCCGCGCTGGAGGCGGCTCCCGAATTCGCGAAGCGCTCGGCGGCGGACCGCGCCGCGGTCGAGCATATGCTGCGCAGCTTCCGCCTTTCGGGCGTGGCGCTCGATGCCGCGCCGCGCGCGCGCTTTGCCGAGATATCGGTCGAGCTGGCCGGGCTGTCGACGGAGTTCTCCGCCGCCGTGCTCGACGCCACCGACGCCTGGTCCGAACATGTCACCGATGCCGAAGTGCTCGCGGGCATCCCCGAAGCGGCCATGGCGATGTTCGCCGCGAACGCCGAGGCCAAGGGGCTGGACGGGGGCTGGGTGGTCACGCTTCAGTGGCCGAGCGTCAATGCCGTGCTGACCTTTGCCGAGAACCGGGGCCTGCGCGAGCGCGTATATGCCGCGTTCGGCACCCGCGCCTCGGATCAGGGCCCCGATGCCGGAAAGTTCGACAATACCCAGCGCATCGCCCGCATCCTCGAACTGCGGCGTGAGGCTGCGGGCCTGCTGGGCTTTGCCGATCCGGTCGAATGGTCGCTCGCCACCAAGATGGCGCCCAATGCGGGGGAAGTGCTGCACTTCCTGCGCGATCTGGCATCGCGTGCCCGCCCCGGCGCCGAGCGCGATCTGGCCGATGCGCGCGCTTTCGCGGCGCGGGAACTCGGCATCGACGATCTCCAGCCGTGGGACCTGACCCACGTTGCCAACCGCATGCGCCTG
Source organism: Novosphingobium sp. BL-S-33 (assembly GCF_056857025.1). NCBI lineage: Bacteria > Pseudomonadati > Pseudomonadota > Alphaproteobacteria > Sphingomonadales > Sphingomonadaceae > Novosphingobium > Novosphingobium sp. BL-S-33. The sequence goes on from NZ_CM166474.1 coordinate 1,061,239, forward strand.
TCGCGCTTCGCGGTCGACGAGCAGGCGGTGCGCGCCTACTTCCCGGTCGAGCGCGTGCTGGCCGGCTGGCAGGTGCTGCTCGGCCGCCTCTTCGGCATCACCTTGGTGGAGCGGACGGACGTGGCGCTCTGGCATGCCGATGCACGCTACTACGACGTTGCCGACGATGACGGCACGGTGATTGCCGGTGTCTACCTCGATCTTCATGCGAGGGCGGGCAAGCAAGGCGGCGCGTGGATGGCGCAGGCCCGCCCGCGTCTCTCTGCCGGTGCGTCGGGCAGCAATGCGGGCCGCGTACCGGTTGCCTACCTCACCTGCAATTTCGCGCCGAAGGGCGGCGATACGCCCTCGCTGCTCGCGCACAGCGAGGTGGAGACGCTGCTGCATGAGACCGGGCACTGCCTCCACCACCTGTTCACCCGCGTGAACCGGCCGAACGTGGCAGGCACCAGCGGCTTCGAGTGGGACGCGATCGAGCTGCCGAGCCAGCTGATGGAAGACTTCGCCTGGGACCGTGAAGTGCTGACCGGCATGTCCGGCCATTACCGCACCGGCGAGCCGCTTCCCGTCGATCTCTTCGAGAAGATGCTGGCTGCGCGGCGCTTCCAGTCCGGCCTGTTCGTGCTGCGCCAGATTGAATTCGGCCTGTTCGACCTCCTGCTCCACCTCCGCACCATGGGCAGCGATCCGATGGAAGTGATCGGGGCTGTGCGCGAGGAAGTGGCCGTGGTCCATCCGCCCGAATGGCACCGTTTCCCGCATGCCTTCACCCACGTCTTCTCGGGCGGCTATGCCTCTGGCTATTACAGCTATCTCTGGGCCGAAGTGCTCGCCGCCGACGGCTTCCGCAAGTTCGTCGAAGCGGGCGTGGTGGACCGCGCCACGGGCGATGCCTTCCGCGACGAAGTGCTGGCACGCGGCGCCACGCGCCCGGCGGCCGAGAGCTACCGCGCCTTCCGGGGGCGCGACGCCGAAGTCACCGCCTTGCTGGAACGGCGCGGCCTGCTGGGATGAACGCCATCGGTGCGAGCGACCGGCGCCTCTGGCTGCGCGAGGCGGTGCGGCGTATCGAGGCGGACTACAACCGGTCCGCCGATACGCATCTTATCCGGCTGGACCTGCCGCGCTTTCCGGGCATCACGCTCTATCTCAAGGATGAAAGCTCGCACCCCACCGGCAGCCTGAAGCACCGGCTGGCGCGCTCGCTGTTCCTCTATGCGCTGTGCAACGAGTGGATCGGGCCGGATACTTGCGTGATCGAGGCCAGTTCCGGCTCGACGGCGGTGAGCGAGGCCTATTTCGCGCGCATGCTGGGCTTGCGCTTCATCGCCGTGGTGCCGGCCACCACGGCGCAGCCCAAGCTGGACGAGATCCGCTTCCACGGCGGCGAGATCCATGCGGTGGACGATCCCCGCACGGTCTATGCAGTGGCCCATGACCTCGCGCGGCGAACCGGCGGGCATTACCTCGACCAGTTCACTTATGCCGAGCGGGCGACCGACTGGCGCGGCAACAACAACATCGCGGAGAGCATCTTCCACCAGATGGCGGAGGAAGAGCATCCGGAGCCCACCTGGGTCGTCTGCGGTGCGGGCACCGGCGGCACTTCGGCCACGATCGGCAGGTTCCTGCGCTATCGCCGCCATGCCACGCGGCTTTGCGTGGCCGATCCCGAGCATTCGGTCTTCCACCGCCACTTCGCCGACCGGGCCGAGGCCACGCTGCCCGAAGGCTGCGCGGCGCTGATCGAGGGCATCGGCCGCCCGCGCGTGGAGCCGAGCTTCGCGCCGGGCGTGGTCGATCGCATGATCGCGGTTCCGGACGCGCAGAGCATCGGCGCCATGCGCGCGCTCTCGGCCCGGCTGGGGCGGCGCGTCGGCGGGTCGACCGGCACCAATCTCTGGGCCTGCGCCGCGATTGCCGAGGAGATGCATGCCGCCGGGGAGCAGGGAAGCATCGTCACGCTGCTCTGCGACGGCGGCGCGCGCTATGGCTGCACATATTACGATGACGGCTGGCTGGCCGAACGCGGGTTGGACTGGCGCCCGGCAGAAGCACGCGTCGCCCGGTTCCTCGGCGCGGGCTGACGTCCTTGCCGACCGGGAGCGCGGACCGGCCGCGCTCCCCGAAAAATGCGCGCGGGGGCAGTGTACTCGCGCGCGGATTGCCGTAAGTCCACGCCGATTCGCAATTTTCGAAAAGGGCAGGCAGTGACGGCATATCGTGAAACGCGCGAAGGCCGGTGTTTGGGCCGGAGGGCGGGCCAGTGAACGAATATCGCCGCAATGCCCGTATTCTCACCGCCAGCCTCGTCGGCACGGCGGTCGAGTTCTACGACTTCTACGTCTACGCCACGGCCGCCGCGCTGGTGTTCGGGCCGCTGTTCTTCCCATCCGATTCCGCATCGGCCCAGCAATTCGCGGCCTATGCCAGCTTCGGCGTGGCCTTCGTCGCCCGCCCGGTGGGCGCGACGCTGTTCGGCCACTTCGGAGACCGGATCGGCCGCAAGTCCACACTGGTCGCTTCGCTGCTGCTGATGGGCAGTGCCACCGTCGCCATCGGTCTGTTGCCGACCTACGAGAGTGCCGGATGGGTCGCGCCTTTCCTGCTCTGCCTGATGCGTTTCGCGCAGGGCCTTGGCCTTGGCGGCGAATGGGGCGGCGCGGCGCTGCTGGCGGTGGAGAACGCACCGCCGGGCTGGCGCGCGCGCTTCGGCATGTTCCCGCAGTTGGGCGCCCCGGTCGGCTTCATCGCCGCCAACGGGCTGTTCCTGGTGCTGAGCATGACCCTGTCCGAAGGCGATTTCGTGCGCTGGGGTTGGCGCATTCCCTTCCTGCTCAGTTCGGTGCTGGTCGGCCTTGGCCTGTGGATCCGCTTCCGTCTTGCCGAGACGCCGTCGTTCGCGGCGATGCACGGCGAGCGACCGAAATCGATCCCCATCGTAGAACTGTTCCGGACCCACATGCGCCAGACGCTGGCGGGTACCTTCGCTGTCGTCGCCTGCTTCGCGATCTATTACCTAACCACCGCCTTCGCATTGGGCTACGGCACCAAGACGCTCGGCTATGGGCGGCAGGCCTTCCTTGGCGTGCAGCTTTTCGCGATCCTGTTCATGGCGGTGGGCATCGTGCTGGCCGGCTATGCGGCGGATCGCTGGTCCTCGCGCGGGGTGCTGATCGCCGGCAGCGCGGGCTCGATCGTCGTCGGCCTGCTGATGGGGCCGATGTTCGCGGCGGGATCGCTTACCGCCATCGCCGCCTTCCTGTCGCTCGGCCTGTTCACGATGGGCTTCGTCTACGGGCCGCTGGCCTCGCTGCTGCCGCAGCTGTTCGACGCGCGGGTGCGCTATACCGGCTCGTCGATCGCCTTCAATGTCGGCGGGATCCTGGGCGGCGGCTTCGCGCCGGCCATCGCGCAGGGGCTGGTGGACAAGGGCGGTGTGCTGTTCGTCGGGCTCTATATCTCGGTGGCGGCCGTGCTCAGCCTTGTCGGCCTGCTCTGGGTACCGCGCCACACCGAGGCCAATTTCGCGGGCTAATAGGGCGCGCTAATCCGGCGCGCCATATTCGGCGGCGAGCGCCCGCAGGTTGTCATCGCGCTGCACGCCGGTGGAGCGCATGACGCCGGCCAGCGCCACATAGGCGCCCACGGTGAAGAGGAAGTCGAGCATCTGCCGCTCGTCCCACTCTTCGCGCAGGGCCGTCCAGTTTTCGGGCGAAACTTCGTGGCGTTCCACCAGATCCTCGGTGGCGCGGATCACCGCGCGTTCGAATTCCGTGAAATAGGGATCATCGGCGCCCACTTGCAGCGGCCGGAACATCTCGGGCGAGAGGCCGCAGAGCATGCTGGTGTTGAGATGGCTCGACCACATGTAGCGCGCCTTGCACAGCCACGCCGTGCGCATGATCGCAATCTGGCGCTCCTTGACCGGCAGGCTGCTGGTGGAGAGCAAGTGGACGTTGAATTGCGAGAACAGGTCGCCAAGCTGCGGATGGTGCGCAAAGGTCATCAGCACCGGGTTGCGATCCGCATTCTTGAAGAAGCCGCCGGTCCAGCGGTTAAAGAACTGGTCGGTTTCCTCGGTGAAGCGTTCGGGCTCCAAGGGCGGAATGCGCGGTGCGGGATCGGGCTGGTGCATGGTTCTTGTGCCTCTGCGTGGCGGCGGCAGAGGATGGCATCGCCAAACCGGGGAGCCAATCGCGCCGGCGTTTCTTGTGCCGGACCGCGTTTCGGCGACGGCATGCAAGGAAGCGCGGAGCCACTTTCAAGGGCATTGCCGATTCGGTGATGAATAGGGCCGCGCAGGCCCTTTGCGCACGCGCCGTACGGTAACGGCGTTCGTCCGCCGCAGCATTTCTATTCGGGTCGAAAGAAAGCCCCCATATCGCCCCGTGGCGGGCGCAAGGCGTGCAAATGCCGGCAGCCAGCGCGGTCCGCGCCTTCGCGCGTGAGGGCACAATGCCCTGCTATTCCAGCGATGTATGGAGAATTGGATGCCCCGCGAGGATTCGAACCTCGATAGACGGAATCAGAATCCGTAGTCTTACCATTAGACGACGGGGCATCGGGAGGCGCCCCTCTAGTAGCGGTCGTGATTCGGGTCAACACCCTTTTTTACTGCCCTTGCTCCTTTGTCGTGGGGGCGTTAGCATCAGGGCAGGTATCCGCCACGCATGGCGGCAGATTTATTGAACGAGATTTGAAATCATGGCGGAGCACGATCCGCCGGCAGCAAGAGTCGACGTGTCGGGCCGCCCAGGAAGGCGGCGCAAGGCAAGGAGGGGCAAATCGCGCCCGTCCGGTCCAGGCACGGCCAAAGCGAAGGTGCAGGCCAAGGATGGCGGCGCCGTCGCGGCAGGCGGAGCGCCGCGCGAAGAATCATCTAACGGATCGGCGGCGCCGCCTCGCCGTGACCAGCCACGTACGGCCCGGAAAACCGGCAAGTCGCGCAAGGCGGTGCGGCGCAATTCGGCGCGGGCGAAATCGCGTCCGGCAGAGGCACGCACTCCGGAAGTACAGATCCCCGAATCGCATTTCGAGGTTCCTGCTGCTGAAGCGCGCAGGTCTGAGGCGCGCGTCACTGCCGGGCCTCCGACCATGCCGCGTCCGGGCGGGCGGCAGTCCTATGCGGCGATTGACCTTGGCACCAACAACTGCCGCCTGCTGATCGCCCGGCCTTCGGGCGAGAACTTCACGGTGATCGACGCCTTCAGCCGCGTCGTGCGTCTGGGCGAAGGGCTGGCCCAGTCCGGCCGCCTGTCCGACGAGGCGATGGAGCGCACGCTGGCGGCGCTGCGCGTCTGTGCGGACAAGCTGATGCGGCGCAACGTCTACCTCGCCCGCTCGGTGGCGACCGAGGCCTGCCGCCGCGCCGTCAACGGGCCGGAGTTCATCGAGCGCGTGCGCAAGGAAACCGGCATCGCGCTCGATATCATCAGCGCGCGGGAAGAAGCGCGGCTGGCGGTGCTTGGCTGCCACGTCCTGCTGGAAGCGGGGCTTGGCCCGGCGATGATCTTCGATATCGGCGGCGGCTCCACCGAACTCGTGCTGATCGAGAGCACGGGTACCGTGCCGCGCATCCTCGACTGGCAGTCGGTGCCCTGGGGCGTCGTCTCGCTCACTGAGAGCTGCGGGCCGGAAGGCACGACGCTCGAAGAGCGGCTGGCCCGCTACAGCCACATGCACGGCCTTGTCGCGGACAGTTTCGCGGCTTTCGCCAAGCGGGTTTCGCCCGCGCGGGAAAGCGCCGCGCAGACCGGCCCGCTGCGCCTGCTGGGCACCAGCGGCACCGTGACGACGCTGGCCAGCCTGCACCTCGAACTGCCGCAGTACGATCGCCGTATGGTCGACGGGCTGATCGTGCCTGCCGAATCGATGCGCGATATCAGCACGCGTCTCTCGTCGATGTCCCTCGCGGAGCGGCGCGAACTCAACTGCATCGGGCGTGAGCGCGCAGACCTTGTGGTCGCGGGCTGCGCCATTCTGGAGGCGATTCTCGACCTCTGGCCCGCAGCCCGTCTGGGTGTCGCCGATCGCGGCATTCGTGAGGGCATTCTGCGGAGCCTGATCGCCTCGCACTCTACCGGCCGCAGCCTGATCGCCGCAGCCGACGTACAACCATTGGAGAGCCGGCCATGAGCCGTTCCGGACGCGACCCCAACGAGCGGCTTCGCACAGGCAAGAAACGCACGACCAGTTCTGCGCGCTGGCTCACGCGCCAGATCAACGACCCTTACGTGAAGCAGGCCAAGGCCGACGGCTATCGCAGCCGCGCGGCCTACAAGCTGATCGAGCTGGACGAAAAGTTCGACCTGTTCAAGGGCGTCAACCGCGCGGTCGACCTTGGCATTGCGCCGGGCGGCTGGAGCCAGGTGCTGCGCCTCAAGAGCCCGAAGACCAAGATCGTCGGCATCGACCTGCTGCCCACCGACCCCATCGAGGGCGTGACGATCTTCGAGATGGACTTCATGTCGGACGAGGCCCCCGCCGCGCTGGAAGGCGCTCTGGACGGGCCGCCCGACCTCGTGCTGTCCGACATGGCCGCCAATACGGTGGGCCACAAGCAGACCGACCACTTGCGGACCATGGGCCTTGTCGAAACGGCGGCGGATTTCGCGATCCAGTATCTCGCGCCCGGCGGCACGTTCGTCGCCAAGGTCTTCGCGGGCGGGACCGACACCGAACTGCTCGGCATCCTCAAGCGGCGCTTCGCCAGCGTGAAGCACGCCAAGCCGCCCGCAAGCCGCAAGGGTTCCTCCGAGTGGTACGTGATCGCGAAGGGTTTCAAGGGGCGCGAAGAAACATGAGCACTTATGTCGTGCTGCCGGGCATCGGCGGCTCCGGTTCGGCGCACTGGCAGACATTGTTGGAGCAGGGCGATCCGGCCATGAGCCGCTTCGCGCCATCGAGCTGGGACGAGCCCGAACTGGACGACTGGATCGCCGCGCTCGACCGCGCCGTGGCGGCGGCAGAGGAGCCGCCGGTCCTGATCGCGCACAGTCTGGCCTGCCTGCTGGTTGCGCATTGGAGCGCGCGTTCGGCGCTGCCGGTGCGCGGAGCCTTGCTGGTGGCGGTCCCGGATCCCGACGGCAGCGCTTTCCCGGCCGAGGCGCGCGGGTTCGCCGAACCACCGACATCGCCTCTGCGATTTCCGGCATTGATCGTTGCCAGCACAGACGATCCCTATGGCCCGATAGGTCATGCGCGCCTGCGTCCGCGGCAGTGGGAGTGCCCGCTGATCGAAGCCGGTGCGCTCGGCCACATCAACGGTGCGAGCGGGCTGGGCGACTGGTCCTGGGGCCGCACGCAGTTGGACGGCTTTGTGCAGAGCCCTCCCGTCACCCAAATCTGAGCAGAAACGAAAACGGCCCGCAGCGCGACTCGGTGACGCCTGCGGGCCGTTTTCTGCCGACCGAAGCCGGATTGGGTAAAGCGAAAATGCTTACTTGGCGGGCGCCGCGCTCGCCTTTGCGGCGGGAGCAGCCCCTGCCGGAGCTTTGGCATCTGCCGCGGTCTTGGCATCTGCCGGAGCCTTAGCGTCGGCTGCAGCAGCCGCAGGCGCCGCAGTCGGAAGCGGCAGGTTCGAACCCTGCGAATTCAGATAGGCGATGACATTGGCGCGGTCTTCACCCTTGGGGAGGCCCGCGAAAGTCATCTTGGTGCCGGGAGCGAAGGCTTTCGGGCTCTTGAGCCACTGGTTCAGCTTGTCGAAGTCCCACTTGCCGCCCACGCCCGTGAGCGCGTCGGAGAAGGCAAAGCCGCCCACACCCTTGCCGATGTCTTCACCGACAACGCCGTGGAGGTTGGGGCCGATGCCGTTGGCGCCGCCCGGGGTGATCGTGTGGCAGGACTGGCACTTGGCGAAAGTCGCCTGACCCTTGGCGGGATCGGCCTTGGCCAGCAGCGTCTCGATCGGAACTTCCGCAGCACCTTCGGTAGTCTCTTCGACGCCTTCGATGGCATAACCCATGGTCTCGGGACGATGCGGCTTGTCCGCGCGAAAGTAATGCGAGCTGACGCTGGCAAGACCCAGACCGACGATGCCGGCGAACAGCGTCCAACCGACAATTGTGTTGAAACGATCGTCCATGTCCTGATTGCCCCGGGTATTGTTATGATGATCCTCTTAGCTTGGAGGCTCTAATGTTGCCCGCAAGTTAGCGCAAGAGCCATTGCGGTTGAGGCCAATGCCGACTAATCGCGCCAGCACTATGAATTCCTATCCCAAACCCGCATTCGACCTCGTTTCACGGATGGTGGAGGCTGCCGCTGTCGATCCCGCCCGGGCGATGGCGCTTCAGGGGGCGCCCGGATGCAATTCGCACCGGGCCGCGCTCGAATACGATTCCGGCTGCCTGCCGCTGCCGTGCTTTTCGTTCGAGGATGCGCTGGATGCGGTGAAGGAAGGCCAGGCGGAGCGCGCGATCATTCCGATCGAGAACTCGCAGCACGGGCGCGTGGCCGATATTCACTTCCTGCTGCCCGAAAGCGGCCTGTCGATCGTCGGCGAGCATTTCATGTCGATCGAGCATGCGCTGATGGCGCTGGGCGACGGGCCGTTCTCGGTGGCCTACAGCCATCCGCAGGGCCTTGGCCAGTCGCGCCGCTACCTGCGCGAGCGCGGCATCGTGCCGATGTCTTACGCAGATACTGCCGGCGCGGCAGCCTTCGTGCGCGAACAGGGCGATCCTGCCGCCAGCGCCATCGCGCCGAAACTGGCGGCCGAACTCTACGATCTCAAGATCATCGAGGAGAACGTCGAGGACGCGGCGGACAACACCACGCGCTTCGTCGTTCTGGCCCGTGAACCGCTCGATCCTTTCGCGCTTCAGGGCGAGAAGGCGATGACCACGTTCATCTTCGAGGTGAAGAACATTGCCGCCGCGCTCTACAAGGCGCTGGGCGGGTTTGCGACCAACGGCGTCAACATGACGAAGCTGGAAAGCTACCAGATCGGCGCGAGCTTCGCGGCGACGACGTTCTACGCCGATATCGAAGGCGCCCCGGGCGATCCGCGCGTCGATTCGGCGCTGAAGGAACTGGCGTTCCACTGCAAGTACGTGCGGCCGCTGGGTACCTATCGCCAGGCCCGTCCCAGAGGATGATGGCAGGGGCAACGGCGGAATAGCCCGAGCCTTATCCGTCCGGGGGAAAATCGCCGGTCGGACAGAACGTTAATGCGGCGCGCCTTGCCTGTGCCGGCGGGGCGTGCCAAGCATCCCCGCCGTGGCAGATGGTGGGGCTCAAATGGCGGGTGCAACCGCATCCCGGGACGCGGCGAGCGACTGGGAAGCCGTGCGGGGCGCGGCCGATATCCAATACGCGCCGCTCCCGAAGGTCCCCGCGCCGCCCGTGCACATGCCCGGATGGCTGCGTGTGCTGGGTGAATGGCTTGAAGCCCTGCTCGGACCGATCGGCCGGCTGCTCGGCATATCGTGGCCGGTGTTCCAATATGTCCTGATCGGCCTTGCCGTTCTGCTGGTGCTGTTCGTGCTGTGGCGCTTGCTGGGCCCACTGTTGCAGCGCCCGGCCAAAAGCGCGGAGGATCCGGCGGAAGCTTGGCTGCCCGACCGGGACGAGGCCATGGCCCTGCTTGGCGATGCCGACCGGCTGGCCGCCGAGGGCCAGTTTGCGGAGGCGACGCATCTCCTGCTTCGCCGCAGCGTCCAGCAGATCCGCGCGACCCGGCCCGAATGGCTCCACCCGGCCAGCACCGCGCGCGAGATCGCGACGCTTCCCGCCTTGCCCGAAACCGGGCGCAACGCTTTCGCCACGATCGCGCAGCGCGTCGAGCGCAGCCGCTTTGCACTGCGTGACCTCAACGCGCAGGACTGGGCCGCCGCGCGCGGGGCCTATGCCGAATTCGCCCAGATCAGGCTCACAGCATGAACGGCGACCTCCCTTCCGGAACCGTCGCGGTGGGCGCCAATCCGTTCTCGCGCTGGTCGGTGCTGGCCGTGGTCCTGCTCGGCTGCGCTCTCTTCGTTGCTTTGCTGTGGATGATCGGCACCGGAACCGGTTTCGGCGAGACCAATGACGGACAGGCCCATGCCGAGGGACGCGGCCTCAACGGCTATGCGGCGATGGCCACATACCTCGAACGGCGCGGCTATGTGGTGCGCCGCTCCCGCAACGAGGGGGCGCTGGACAAGCCGGGCCTGCTGGTGCTGACGCCGCCGGCATTCGCCAGCGGCAAGGAGATCGACAAGATCGTCTCGCGGCGGCGCTACGTTGGGCCGACGCTGGTGATCTCGCCCAAGTGGTTCGCTTTCGCCGCGTCGCGCGAACAGCAGCAGAAGGGCGCGAAGACGGGCTGGGTCAATCTCGCCGGGCCGAGGCCGCCCGAATGGAGGGGCTTCCTCGACGACCTTACCGTCGGCCTGAACCCGACCGATCCGCACGGTGCGCGCGTGCGCTGGAGCGGGATGGGCGTTCAGGGCGCCTTGCCCGGTCGCCAGCCCGTGCTGTGGGGCAAGGGCCGCGATCTGGTGCCGCTGGTACGCGATGGCGATGGGAATATCCTTGCCGGATTCATGGCAGACGGCGGCCACTATCCGGTGCTGGAGCAGGTCGCCGGGGTCGCCCCGGACGATGTGGATCCGCAGGACCGTCTCCAGCCGATCGTGATGGTTTTCGACCCCGATCTCGTCAACAACTGGGGCATGGCCGACCAGAATTCGGCGCGGCTGATTGACGCGCTGGTGGCGGCGAGCGGGGCGCGGCCCGGCGATACGATCACCTTCGATCTTACTCTTAACGGCTTCGGCAATGCGCAGAACCTGCTGACGCTGGCGTTCACGCCGCCGTTCCTGGCGGCGACGCTGTGCCTGCTGCTGGCCGCGCTGGTGCTCGGCTGGCGCGCCTTCCTGCGGTTCGGACCGCCGCTTGCGGAGGGCCGGGCCATTGCTTTCGGCAAGCGCGCGCTGGTCGCCAATGCGGCGGGACTGGTGCGCCGCACCGGGCGCCTGCACCTGATCGCGCGGCCCTATGCGGACCATGCCCGCGAGCGGCTGGTCCGGGCGTTGGCGCTGCCGCGCACGCTTGACGGACCGGACGCCGATGCCGCGATCGACCGCGCGCTGGCCTCGCGCGATCCTGGTGCCGAACCCTTTTCCGCGATCGCCGCGCGCCTCAGGCAGGCCCGGCGTCCGCAAGACCTCGTCAAGGCTGCGCGCGATCTCCACGCGCTCGAAAGGATGCTGACCCGATGACCGATGCCCAGACCCTTGGTTTCGAGGGCGACCTTGCGCAGGTCGCCGCGCTCGCGGCCGACATTCGCGAGGAGATCGCCAAGGCGGTGGTCGGTCAGCGCGAGGTTGTGGAGCATATGCTGATCGCGCTGCTGGCGCGCGGCCACGTATTGCTCGAAGGGCCTCCGGGCACGGCCAAGACGTTTCTCTCGCAGTGCTTCGCGGCGGCGCTGGGGCTCGATTTCGGGCGCATCCAGTTCACGCCGGACCTGATGCCGGGCGACATCCTCGGCTCGAACCTGTTCAACTTCCAGACCAGCCAGTTCACGCTGACGCGCGGCCCGATCTTCTGCGATCTGCTGCTGGCGGACGAAATCAACCGCACGCCGCCCAAGACCCAGGCCGCGCTGCTCGAAGCGATGCAGGAGCGCCGCGTGACGCTTGACGGCACCGCGCATGCACTTCCCGCGCAGTTCATGGTGGTGGCGACGCAGAACCCGATCGAGAGCCAGGGAGTCTATCCGCTACCCGAAGCGCAGCTCGACCGCTTTCTGTTCAAGCTCGACGTCGCCTATCCCAGTCTTGAGGAAGAGCGACGGATCGTCGCGCGCTTCGGCGAAAATCGCGGCGCGCCCACTCCGGCCGAATGCGGCGTGACGGCGGTGGCGAACCGGGCCCTGCTCGATGCCGCCTCGCGCACGGTGTCGCAAGTGAAGCTGGCCGAGAGCGTGACCGATTATGTCGTGCGCCTCGTGCGTGCCACGCGGGAGAGCCCGGACCTTGCTGGCGGTGCCTCCCCGCGCGCGGCAGTGTTGCTGGCCGGCGCTGCCCGTGCCCGCGCCGCGCTCGACGGCCGCGACTACGTGGTGCCCGACGACGTCAAGGCGCTGGCGCCCAGCGTGCTGCGCCACCGCCTGCTGCTGAGCCCGGCGGCCGAGATCGAGGGCAAGCAGGTCGAGGCGCTCGTATCCTACCTTGTCGAGCAGACCGAGGCACCGCGCTGACCCGATGAGCCTGCGTTTCGCCCCCATGGTTCCGACCGTGCGCGCCGCCGCGCTGCTGGCGCTGGCGGCGCCGGTCGCGCTGGTGATCGGTTCGACGCGGCCGGAGGCATGGATCGCGGCGCCGATCGTCGGGCTCGCGGTTTTCGCACTGGTCTTCGTCGATGCGCTGCTGGCCGGACGGGCCGAGCAGTTCCGCGTGACCGTGCCGGGCGATGTCGAAGTGGGGGCGGAGGCCTCGCTGGCGGCGGAGGTCGTGCTGCGGGGCGGACGTGCCTCGCGCGTCGATGTCGCACTGGCCTGCGATCCCCGGCTGGTTGCCGGCGGGCGCGCGACGTTCGCCTTGGCGCGGGGCGAAACGGGCTGGCGCGGGGATCTGGCGTTCCGCCCCTCGCGCCGGGGCACCGGCAAGGTCAGCCGCAGCTGGCTGCGCTGGACCGGCCCGCTCGGGCTTGGCGCGCGGCAGCTGGCGGGTGATCTCGATGAGGAGGTGCGGGTCTGGCCCAATGTTTCCGCCGTGCGCTCGCCGGCCTTGCAGATCCTGCTGAAGGACGCGCAGTTCGGCGTGCTCGCGCGGCGCATCCGGGGTGAGGGCACGCAGTTCGAAGCGCTCGCCGAATACGAACCGGGCATGGACCGCCGCCGGATCGACTGGAAATCGTCGGCGCGCCACGTCCACCTCTATGCCAAGGAATACGAGGTCGAGCGCAACAACCAGATCGTCTTCGCGTTCGACTGCGGCCAGTCGATGTGCGAGCCGGTGGACGGGATGCCCCGCCTTGACCGCGCCGTTTCGGCGGCGCTGGCTACCGGCTACGTCGCGCTGAAGGGCGGGGACCGGGTGGCGCTGTTCGGCTTTGCCTCGAAGCCCGAAGTCTCCACGCCGTTCGTCGCCGCCTCGCGCGATTTCCACCGCCTCCAGCGCGCCGCCGCCGGGCTCGAATACCGCTCGGAAGAGCCCAATTTCACGCTGGCGCTGGCGACTTTGGCCGCGCAACTGGAGCGCCGCTCGCTGATCGTGGTCTTTTCCGAATTCACCGACCCGACGAGCGCGCAGCTCATGATCGAATCGATCGGGCGGCTGGTCGCGCGCCATCTCGTGCTGTTCGTCACCATTGCCGACGAGGAGCTGGAGGGCATTTCGGCCGCCGCACCCGATGACATGGAGACGCTGTCGATGGCGGTCTCGGCCGATCTGCTGCTACGCCAGCGCGCGCTGGTAACGCGCCAGTTGCGCCAGCTCGGGGTCGAGGTGATCGAGGCTTCCCATGCCAGTATCGGCACCCGGCTGATCGACGCCTATCTCGCCATCAAGCGCGCAGGATCCATCGGATGAACGCCCCATCGACCGAAGCCACCGCAATCGCCCGCGCGGCGCTGCGCTCGGACCGCTTCCGGCTGGAGCGGGAGGCTGACTGGCAGCGGCTTGAAGCCATCGTCACGCGGATGGAGAAGGGGCGGTTGCGCCGCCTTTCCGACGAGGATCTGCTGGCACTGCCCGGGCTCTACCGCACGGTCGCCTCCAGCCTGTCGATCGCGCGCGAAACCTCGCTCGACGCGGCGACGCTCGCCTATCTCGAAGCGCTGGTGCAGCGGGCCTGGTTCGTGGTCTACGGTCCGCGCTCGTCTCTATGGGACTGGCTGCGCGGCTTCCTGGGCGGCGGCTTGAGCGCGGCGGTGCGGTCGATCTGGGTCGATGTGCTGATCGCGTTTGCCGTCATGGTGGCAGGCACGGTGGTTGGCTGGCTGCTGGTCGCGCACGATACCGAATGGTATTTCGCCATGGTCTCGCCGGGAATGGCGGGCAACCGCGTACCCGGCGCCACGCGTGAGGTGCTGCACGGGGCGATCTTCGGGAATTCCGGGCAATCGGGCATGAGCGTGTTTGCCGCGGGCCTGTTCAGCAACAATGCCCAGGTCTCGATCATGGCCTTCGCCTTCGGCTTTGCGCTGGGCGTGCCGACGCTGCTGCTGCTGGTGCAGAACACCGCTTCGCTGGGCGCGATGCTCTGGCTGTTCCATGGGCAGGGCCTGCTGGTGGACTTCATCGGCTGGCTGGCGGTGCACGGGACGACCGAGCTGTTCGCGATCCTGCTGGCGGGCGCGGCCGGGCTCCACGTGGGCCGCTCGATCGCCTTTCCCGGCAACCGTCCGGTGCTTCAGGCGGCGTCCGAGGCAGGGTGCCGCGCGGCCGTGGTCATGACCGGGGTGGTGCTGATGCTGATGGTTGCCGCACTGCTGGAAGGCTTCGCGCGGCAATTGGTGGACCAGACGTTCGGACGCTTCGTCATCGGCGGTTTCATGCTGACCCTCTGGTGCGCCTATTTCTTCGCATTCCGCGGCAATCATGCCGGAGTGCGCCGGGCATGAGCCGCTCGCCCTCGCGCCATCGCGGATCGTCGCGCGATCGTCTGCTGGTGACGCCGGAAGGGATCACGCTGCCGATCACCGTCGCCAGCCGGGGCTCGCGACTGGGGGCGCTGATCCTCGATTTCATCGTCATTATCCTGGTAATTGTCGGGATGTTGCTGATCCTCGCGTCGGTCGCCGGCGGGTTGGAGAAAGTCGACCACGCGGTCAGCCAGAACAATGCGGCGGGCCATGCCATGCAGTTTCTGGCGGTCCTGTGGATCATTGCCATGTTCCTGCTGCGCAATGCCTATTTCCTGTTCTTCGAGCTGGGCCCGCGCGGCGCGACGCCGGGCAAGCGGCTGGCCGGTATCCGCATCGCCGCGCGCGATGGCGGACGGCTGACGGCGGAAATGGTGATCGCGCGCAACCTGCTGCGGGATGTCGAACTGTTCCTGCCGATCGTGTTCATTGCCATGGCCGGGGTTGCCAGCGGTCTCGGTTGGCTGGCGGCGGCGGGCTGGTTTGCGATCTTCCTGCTGTTCCCGCTGTTCAACCGCGACAGCTTGCGCGCGGGCGACGTGATTGCCGGATCGTGGGTGGTCGAACGGCCGCGCCGCAAGCTGGAGGCGGCGCTGTCGGTCGGCACTGCGATGCACCCGGACGAGGACGCGCATTTCGGCGCCGCGCCGCAGCGCGAATACCGCTTTTCCGAGGCGGAACTGGCGGTCTACGGCGAATACGAGCTTCAGGCGCTGGAACGCGTGCTGCGCGAGAAGCGGGCTCCGGCGACGGAAAGCGTCTACCAGACGATCGCCCACAAGATCGGCCGCAACGATGGCTGGAATGACGAGCACGCCTTCCTGGAAGCCTATTACACCCAGTTGCGTGCCCGGCTCGAAGCGGGCATGCGCATGGGCCGCCGCAAGGCCGACAAGCATTCCGGGGATCCGCGTTGACGCTCGCATTGACCATCGTCGAGGATGACCTGACGGGTCGGGCGGTGCTGGACCTGCTCCAGTTCCACCTTGATGAGATGCACAAGTGGTCCCCGCCTGAGAGCGTCCACGCCATGCCCGCCGAGCGCCTGCAGCAGAAGGACGTGACGTTCTTCTCGGCCTGGGATGGCGAGCACCTGGCCGGATGCGGCGCGATCAAACACCTCGATGCGGGCCACGGCGAGCTGAAGTCGATGCGCGCGGCGCCCGAATATCGGGGCAAGGGCGTGGGCAAGGCGCTGCTGCTGCACCTGCTGGAAGAGGCCCGGGCACGCGGTTACACTCGGGTCAGCCTGGAGACCGGCAAGCCCGAACCGTTCCACCCCGCGCAGGGCCTTTACCGCGCGCATGGCTTCAGCGAATGCCCGCCATTCGGGGACTATGTTTCCGACGATTTCTCGATTTGCATGACGAAAGAACTGTGATGGACGCCACTTTGAACCTGCGCCTCGCCACTCCGGCCGACGCCGCCGCATTGGCCGAACTCGGTGCCCGCAGCTTCATCGTCAAGTTCGGGGACATGTACCGCCCGGAAGACCTGTCGAACTTCCTGGCCGAATCGCATAGCGAGGCCAAGATCGCCAAGGAAATCGCCGATCCGGCGATGCGGGTGATGCTGGCTGAGGCGGACGGGCAATTGCTTGGCTTCTGCAAGCTGGTCATGACTTGCGGCTGGGCCGAGCATGCGCGCGGTGCGCGGGTGATCGAACTCAAGCAGCTCTATACCGACCCGGACGTGACCGGCCGCGGCATCGGCGCGCGGCTGATGGACTGGGCGCTCGATACGGCGCGGGATCACGGCGCGGACGAGATCCAGCTCTCGGTCTGGAGCGGCAATGACGGCGCGCAGAAGTTCTATGGCCGCTACGGCTTTGCCAAAGTGGCCGACATCCACTTCATGGTCGGCGAACAGCGCGACGAGGAATTCCTTTTCGCCCGCCTGCTCGGCTAAGCTACGCCATGGCTTATGAAACGCTGATCGCGGTTGCCGATCTTCACGCGCTGCTCGCCGCGGGCGAGGACGTGCTGATTCTCGATTGCGAATTCGAACTGGGCATGCCGGACAAGGGCCGCGAGGCCTATCGCGCCGGGCATTTGCCGGGCGCGCGTTATGCTCATCTCGACGATGACCTTGCCTCTCCTCCGGACGGGCGGAACGGTCGTCATCCGCTCCCTTCGCGCGTGGCTTTTGCGGCCTACCTGCGTTCGGTGGGGCTGCGGCAGGGCCAGCAGGTGGTCGCCTGCGATTCAAACGGCGGTGCCTGGGCGGCGCGGGCGTGGTGGCTGCTGCGCTGGATGGGCCATGCGCCGGTTGCCGTGCTCGATGGCGGTAAGCAGGCCTGGACCGCAGCGGGACTGCCGCTGGAGAGCGGAGAACCCGCCCCCGCGAGGCTGGGAGACTTTGTCGCCGGTGATGCGCTGGTGGCGGCACCTGTGAGTGCCGGCGATGTGCTGGCGAATATCGAGGTCGGGGCCGCGCAAGTGCTCGATGCGCGCGATCCGTCGCGTTTCCGGGGCGATCCCAATCCGCTCGATCCGGTGGCAGGGCATGTTCCCGGCGCCCGCAATCGCTTCTTCCGTGACAATCTTGGCTCGGATGGACGCTTCCGCGCGGCGGATGAGCTGGCGAGCGAATTCGCCGCGTTGCTGGGCGGAAAGCCGGCGATCCTGTCCTGCGGCTCGGGCGTGACCGCGTGCCACAACGCGCTCGCCATGGCGCATGCGGGGCTTGCTGGAGCCCAACTCTACCCGGGTTCGTGGAGCGAGTGGATTGCCGATCCCATACGCCCGGTGGCGACCGGCGCGGACTGATCCACGCGAAAGCGCCGCCCCTGCATTCGCAGGGACGGCGCCAATTTGAAGCGGTAGTGGCTTACTTCGCCAATTCGGCCTGAATCGCGTCCACCAGCAGTGGATCCTGCGGCGCCGTGCCCGGCGCGAAACGACCGACAACCGAGCCGTCACGCGCGATCAGAAACTTTTCGAAGTTCCACAGCACTTCGGGATCGTCGTTGGGCGTCATGCCGTAACCCTTGAAGCGCTCCTTCATCGATTCGACATCGCCCTGCTTGGTCGGGATGGCATCGGTCAGCGCGGCATAGAGCGGCTGCTTGGCTTCGCCGGTAACGTCCGCCTTGGTGAACAACGGGAACGAGACGCCGTAATTGAGCTGGCAGAACTCGACGATTTCCTCGTTCGTGCCGGGCTCCTGCGCGCCGAAGTCGTTGGCCGGGAAGCCGAGCACTTCGAAGCCCTTGCCCTTGTACTCTTCGTAGAGCTTTTCGAGGCCCTCGTACTGCGGCGTGAGCCCGCACTTGGAGGCGACGTTGACCACCAGCAGCACTTTGCCCTCATGATTGGCAAGGCTGTCGGTGCTGCCGTCGATGCGGGTCAGCGGGATAGCGGCGATCTCGGTCATGCGGGGATTCTCCCTTGGAAACGATCGGGTGGTTTGGTGCGGGAGACTGCGCCAGCTCGATGACGCGGGCAAGACGCCGCGTTCACGACGGTTGCCCGGTTATGGACGAAATCCATTCGAGATCATCGGCACAGGAAATAGGATCGCCCCGGCGAAGCGCGTCGACCCCCGTTGCGATCAGGCCCCAGCAGCGGATCGATAGTCGGCGATGATGTCGCCGCACTCGGCCAGTTCGGCTTCGTGCCCCTCCTCGCGCCATGTTTCGGCGAGGGCTTCGGCTTCCCACTGCTTCATCGCCGGGTGATCGAGCACGGTATCGACCCAGGTCTGGCACGTGCCGACATCAAGGCCATACGTGCGGATGCGATAGGCCACGGGCGCGAAGAAAGCGTCCAGCGCAGTGAAGCTTTCGCCTGCCAGCCAAGGGCCGCCGAAGCGCGACAGGCCTTCGCTGAAAATCTCGCGCAGGCGGGCGACGTCACGCACCAGCGCCGGGCGCATCGTCTTGGGGCGCACGCGTACGCCGACGTTCATCGTGCAATCGTTGCGCAGGGCCGAGAAGCCGCCGTGCATTTCGGCGACGGCACATTGTGCGAAGGCCCGCGCCGCTTCGTCCTGCGGCCAGATACCGGCGTGGCGGTCTGCCAGATAAAGCGTGATGCCGAGCGAATCCCACACCGTCCGCTCGCCGTCGAGCAGCGCGGGAACTTGCCCGGTGGGCGAGAAGCTGCGGAACGCGTCGTAATTGGCGGGGGAGGTGAAGGGCTCGATCCGATCGGTGAAATCGATGCCGAGCGCCTTCATCAGCACCCATGGCCGTAGCGACCAGCTGGAGTAGTTCCGATTGGCGGTGATCAGTGTGTAAGCCATCCGGAACTCTCCTTTGCGGGCGTCAGGTTATGTAGTGCGCCGTGGTCTTAGCGGCGACTTCGTCGGGCGTCACGCCCGGAGCGAGTTCGATCAGCTTGAACGGACTCTGGTGGTCGGGCCGCTGGAACACGGCGAGGTCGGTGACGATCATGTCGACCACGTTCTTGCCGGTCAGCGGCAGGGTGCAGGCCGGGATGAACTTGGGATCGCCGTTCTTGGCGTTGTGCTCCATCACCACGATGATCTTCTTCACGCCGGCCACGAGGTCCATCGCGCCGCCCATGCCCTTGATCATCTTGCCGGGGATCATCCAGTTGGCGATGTCTCCGTTCTCGGCAATTTCCATCGCGCCCAGCACGGCCAGATCGATGTGCCCGCCGCGGATCATGCCGAAGCTTGTGGCACTGTCGAAATAGGCCGATTGCGGCAGTTCGCTTACCGTCTGCTTGCCCGCATTGATGAGGTCGGCGTCGACTTCATCGGCGTAAGGGAAGGGCCCGATGCCGAGCATGCCGTTTTCGGACTGGAGCGTCACCGTCATGCCCGAAGGCACATGGTTGGCCACCAGAGTCGGGATGCCGATGCCAAGGTTCACATAAAACCCGTCCTGAAGCTCCTGTGCCGCGCGGGCGGCCATTTCGTCTCTGCTCCAGGACATCAGGCGGTCTCCCTCTCGCGGGTGGTCATGAATTCGATCTTCTTGTCGTAAGGCGCGCCCAACACCAGACGCTGGACGAAGACGCCGGGCAGGTGAATGCCGTCCGAATCGAGCGAGCCGGTTGGGACGATCTCCTCTACCTCGACCACGCAGACCTTGCCGCAGGTGGCGGCGGGCACGTTGAAGTTGCGCGCGGTCTTGCGGAACACGACGTTGCCGGTCTCGTCCGCCTTCCATGCCTTCACGAGCGACAGGTCGGCAAAGATGCCTTCCTCAAGGATATATTCCTCGCCCCGGAAGGTCTTCACTTCCTTGCCCTCGGCAATCTGGGTGCCGACGCCGGTCTTGGTATAGAAGCCCGGAATGCCGGCGCCGCCCGCGCGCATGCGCTCGGCCAGGGTGCCTTGCGGGCAGAATTCGACTTCCAGTTCGCCCGAGAGGAACTGGCGCTCGAACTCCTTGTTCTCGCCCACGTAGGACGAGATCATCTTCGAAACCTGCTTGGTGCGCAGCAGCTTGCCGATACCCTCGTTGTCGATGCCGGCGTTGTTGGAGGCGAAAGTCAGGTCCTTCACGCCCGAATCGCGTACTGCGTCGAGCAGGCGTTCGGGGATGCCGCAAAGGCCGAAGCCACCGGCGGCGATCAGCAGGCCGTCCTTCAGCAGTCCGTCCAGCGCGGCAGAGGCGCTGGGGTAGATCTTGTTCATGCTGTTCTCCCGTTTGGAAGCGAACCTAGACAGCCAATCCCATTACGAATAGCGATTGTTTTTTATCGGATTCGATAATCAGACATTATGAAACGCATTGCCCTCTTCCACCTCGAAACGCTGATGTGGATCGATAGGCTCGGCACGTTCGCAGGTGCGGCACAAAGACTCAATACCACGCAGCCTGCCATCTCGGCCCGCGTGCGGGAGATCGAGGAACAACTCGGCGTACCACTGTTCCAGCGCGACGGGCGGCGCATGGTGCTGACCGCGCGAGGGCGGCGACTGGTCGAGGCAGCGGAACCGCTGCGGCAGGGGCTGGAACAGGCCCTGCTCGAAGCCAGCGACTTCGCGTGCGCGACCGGCAGCGTGCGGATCGGCTCGGGCGAGATTGCGGCGGCCAGTTGCCTTCCCGGCTTCATCGCCGCCATCGAGCGCGAGCGGCCAGGCGTTACCATGGAGATCGAACTCGACCTGACCGCGCGCCTGCTCCAGCAATTGCTGGCAGGCACGCGCGATATCGTGTTTCTCGCCGGTCCCGTGGCCAGCCCCGGCATCCGCACCGCACCGATCGGCGCGGTTGAATTGGTCTGGGCGGCGAGCCCGGCCGTAGCCGCCGCGGGCGGGTTCGTGCAGCCCTTGCCGGTGTGGTCGCTGCCCGACCATTCGCCGCTCCATGCGGTAACGATGGCCGCTTTCGAAACCGGCGGGCCGGTGCCGCGCTCGTTCAACACCTGCAACAAAGTGCGCACGCTGATCGAGATCGTCGCTTGCGGGCAGGGCGCGGCGGTCCTGCCCGAAATCATGGTGCGGGGGGAACTTGGCGTGGGCACGTTGGTTGAAATCCTGCCTCGCCCCGCGCGGCGCATCCACTTCGAAGCAGCGATCCGCACACGCGAGCGGGAGGCCGTGGTGCTGGACCTGTTCGAACGAGCCGCGCGGCTCTCCATCGACAGCATCGGCCACGGTACCGGCCTCTGAAAACTTCATGCCCTCAGGTGGATGCGGTAAAATGCGCAGGGGCAATTGGGGCTTTGATCTGGATCATGGTGGCTGCATACCTGCGCACTAGGGTGGATCCGATAGACGGAGGAATGCCATGCGCTCGATACTCGTGAACGCCGACCGCAAGCCCGCAAGCGACGCGCGCGTCGATATCGCACTCGAACTGGCGCGGCTGCTTGGCGGTCATGTCACCGTCCTCGTGGACACTCCGGTCTCGCGTTATATCGCGATGGATCCGATGGGCGGCAGCTATGTCATCAGCGAGGCGCTGGACAAGGCCCGGGCCGATGATGACGCTGCAGCCGAAGCGATCGAAGCGCGGCTTGCACGCGGTGACGTGCCCTTCGAAGTCGTGCGCAGCGAGGACGATCCGGTGCCGGCACTGTCTTCGGCGGCGCGGCTGGTCGATCTGGTGGTGCTCTCGCGGTCGAGCGGGATTGTCGGTGATGTGGCCTTGTCGGCCCGGGCGCCGGTGCTGGCGCTGCCGGACGAGGGCGGGCTGAGCCTGCCGATCCGCCGCGCGGTGATTGCCTGGGACGGCGGCGAGCAATCGGCCGCCGCGCTCAAGGCATCGATCCCGCTGTTGGCGAGTTGCCAGCTTGTGAAAGTCGTGACGGTGACGGAAAAGCCCGGCGGTTTTCCCGCCACCGACGCGCTGCGCTATCTGTCGCGCAGCGGCATTCACGCGGAACTCGAAGAACTCGAACGGCGCGGCTCGACCGAGGAGACGCTGGCCGTGGCCGTGCGACAGGCCCACGCCGAACTGCTGGTCATGGGGGCTTATGGCAAGAGCCGCATGCGCGAGTTCCTGTTCGGCGGCGTGACCGCCTACTTCCTGTCCAATGCCGAGGCGCCGGCCCTGCTTTTCGCACACTGATCGCCCGCAAATCTCACGGCAAATTCACCCATGGCCGGCTCCGTCACTACGGGGCCGGCCAGTTTTATCGCGTCGTTAAAGGGGGCGCGCGTTTCTGTCCGGCAAGATTACCCCCAAATCGGTTCGACCGCCTGAAACGGGCGCGCCGACTCCGCGCAAATTGCTAACCTGGGTGAGGAGATATCGCGGCGCAGCAGAAAACGGGCGCAGCAGTGGCCCGATCCATCGCCCAGCCGATTGCCCTTCCATCAACGTTGAACCCCGATTCACTTTGTAACTCACAGTAATTCCGTCATTTTATAGATATTACGCGGTGTAGTTCGATGGTTTGCAACAGCGATTGCATAATTTGCAACATCAGTTTCGGGCTTTCGCACTTGCACAATCGACGCCGGGGAGTCATACAGAACTTGCCTTTCAGGCATCCTCTCCCAAAACTTCCACGGCCCGGTCGGCAACGTCCGGGCCTTTTTTTGTCCATCGAAGATGGGCGAAATGGACGCGCTTCCCGTCGCCTCCGGGTTTTCCGCGCGGCATTCCGGTGTCTGACCCGTTTGAAATCCGACAGACGCATACCTAGTTCCTTGATCAAGTTCCCATCGCGTCCGTTTCGCAAAGCGGGCGCCCCCCATCGGCATCGGGAGCCGGAAAGGAATCTCATGGCGGAAGCCCCAACTCAGGTGGACGAACGCGTGGTCAAGCTGCAAGTCGCGGCGGCCCGGCAGGAGGAAAGCGGCCAGGGCATCGCCCGGCTGTCGCGCGGGTCGCTTTCGGCGATCGGCGCGATGGAAGGCGATGTGCTGGAAATCTCCGGCAAGGCCGTCACCGTGGCACGCGCAGTCCTGGCCTATCCCGAGGACGAAGAGCTTCAGGTAATCCGCCTCGACGGTCTTCAGCGCGTCAATGCCGAAGTCGGCTCGGGCGATCATGTCACTGTTCGCAAGGCGGAATCGCGCGCCGCGCAGCGCGTGGTCTTCGCGCCCGCGCAGAAGGACATGCGCCTGCAGGGCCCGTCCGCCGCGCTCAAGCGTAACTTCTTCGGCCGCAGCATGGTGCAGGGGGATATCGTCGCCACCACCGGCCAGCAGCAGGTCGCGGACATTCCGCCCGAACTGCGCCGCATGTTCAATGCGCCGGCTTTCGCACTGACGCAGATACGTCTCAATGTCGTTTCGACCACGCCGCGCGGCATCGTCCATATCGACGAGCACACCGAAGTCGAATTGCGCGAACTGTTCGAGGAAGCCGAAGCGGCGCGCGGCGACGTCAATTACGATGACGTTGGCGGGATGAGCGACACTATCCGCCAATTGCGCGAGATGGTGGAGCTGCCCCTGCGCTATCCCGAGCTGTTCACCCGCCTGGGCGTGGCGCCGCCCAAGGGCGTGCTGCTGCACGGCCCGCCGGGGACGGGCAAGACCCGTCTCGCGCAGGCGGTCGCCAACGAGAGCGAGGCGAATTTCTTCTCGATCAACGGGCCGGAAATCATGGGTTCCGGCTATGGCGACAGCGAGAAGGCGCTGCGCGAGGTGTTCGACGCCGCGGCCAAGGCCGCGCCCGCGATCATCTTCATCGACGAGATCGACTCCATCGCCCCCAAGCGCGATCAGGTCCACGGCGAGGCGGAGAAGCGCCTTGTCGCGCAACTGCTCACGCTGATGGACGGGCTGAACAGCCGCGCCCACGTGGTCGTCATCGCCGCCACCAATCGGCCCGATGCCATTGATGAGGCACTGCGCCGGCCCGGCCGTTTCGACCGCGAGATCGTGATCGGCGTGCCGGACGAGAGCGGTCGTCGCGAGATCCTGGGCATCCACACGCGCGGCATGCCACTGGGCGATCAGGTAGACCTGAAGGAATTGGCCCGTACCACGCACGGCTTCGTCGGCGCCGATATTGCCGCGCTCGCGCGCGAGGCGGCGATCGAGGCGGTGCGGCGGATCATGCCGCAGCTCGACCTTGAGGCGCGGACGATCCCGTCCGACCTGCTGGAAAGCCTGCAGGTCACACGCGAGGACTTCGTGGAAGCGCTGCGGCGTGTCCAGCCTTCGGCGATGCGCGAGGTGATGGTGCAAGTGCCGAACATCGGCTGGTCCGATATCGGCGGGCTCGACGAGGCGCAGCTCAAGCTTCAGGAAGGCGTCGAACTGCCGCTGAAGAATCCGGAAGCGTTCCGCAAGCTGGGCATCCGCCCGGCCAAGGGCTTCCTGCTCTTTGGACCTCCGGGCACCGGCAAGACGCTGCTCGCCAAGGCCGTGGCCAAGGAGGCCGAGGCGAACTTCATCTCGATCAAGTCCTCGGACCTGCTGTCGAAGTGGTATGGCGAAAGCGAGCAGCAGATCGCCCGGCTCTTCGCCCGCGCGCGGCAAGTGGCGCCTTGCGTCATCTTCATCGACGAGATCGACAGCCTCGTGCCCGCGCGCGGCAGCGGTTCGATGGGTGAGCCGCAAGTGACCGGCCGCGTGGTGAACACCATCCTCGCCGAGATGGACGGGATGGAGGAGCTGCAATCGGTAGTGCTCATCGGCGCCACCAACCGGCCGACGCTGGTCGACCCGGCGCTGCTGCGACCCGGCCGTTTCGACGAGCTGGTCTATGTCGGTACGCCGGACGAGGCCGGACGCGTGCATATCCTTGGCATCCACACCGCGAAGATGCCGCTGGCGGACGATGTCTCGCTCAAGGACATCGCCGCGCGCACCCAGCGCTTTACCGGTGCCGATCTGGAAGACGTGGTGCGCCGCGCCGGTCTGATCGCCATCCGCAAGCGCGGGGCCGACGTGGAAGCGGTGACCAGGGCCGACTTCGAAGATGCGCTCGACGATAGCCGCGCCACCGTGACCGAGGAGATGGAGGACGAATATTCGCGCATGAAGGGCGAATTGAAGAAGCGGGCGATGGAAGTTGCCCCGCTCGGCTTCATTACGCCGGGGATGGTGGAGCCGACCCGGCCGAAAAAGCACGGCGAGTGATGAGCGGGCAGGGGGTGACGACCGCCCCCTGCTCACCCTGCACTCTTAATCCCAACACTTCCCTTAATCTCAACACTTCCCGTCATCCCCGCGGAGGCTGGGATCAGTCCAGTCCAGTATCGGACAACGTCTCAGGGACAGACTTGCGTGATCTGGTAGATCCCGTTCCAGTTCTTGCCCGTCACGAAAATGCGCTTCTTCTTCGCGTCCCAGGCGATACCGTTGAGCACCGAATCCATGCCGAACGCGCCGTCGCCCCGGCGCAGGCCGGAAAAGTCCACCCAGGCCTTGATATGGCCGGTTGCCGGATCGATGCGGGCGATGCGGTCGGTCATCCAGACGTTCGCCCAGATCTCGCCGTCGATCCATTCGAGTTCGTTGAGGTTGTCGACCGGTTGGCCATCGGCGGTGACGGCCAGAGTGCCGGTCTGGTGCATGGTGGCGGGATCGCGCAGGCGCAGGCTGGACGATCCATCGCTCTGATAGATGACATTGCCGTTGCGCGTCATGCCCCAGCCTTCACCTTCGTAGCTGAAGGAACCGACCGGCTTCAGCGTCTTGCGGTCCCACCGGAAACCCTGCCCGCCGCGCCAGGTCAGGCTGATGATCTGGTCCTTCCAATCGATGATGCCCTCGCCGAACAGCGAGGGATCGATCGCCGCTTGCGTGATCGGCGTGGCATCCTCCAGCGTGCGCACAACGATGCGCGAGGCGCCCTCGCGCCCGGTGCTCTCGTAAAGCAGCCCGTTGGAATAGAAGAGCCCCTCGGTAAAGGCGCCCGGATCGTGCGGGAAGGTGGCGTCCACGCGGTAGCTGCAAGTCGGCACCGGCTCCGCATGCGCGGTCGCCGCCGGCCCGGCCAGCGCGGCCAGCGCGACGAAAATACCGGGAACCTTGCGGGTGCGAGCGACGGCTGCGGAACGGACCATGCGCCAGCGACTGCCGTACTCGTTTGCGCCCCGCAAGCCCCCGAGCGCGGTTTGAGGCCACAAAGTGCGACCGGCTGCGCTTTCGATTAACCATCTGGCAACGGAGAGAGGCATAATCTCAGGGTAATTCGGGCATATACTGTTAACCACGGCGTGAGGATTTCCGTCATGACCCTGTCCGCCGCCAACGAGGCAAGCGCCGCCGCCGAGGCTGATGCCTTCGCCAGCGATCCCGCCGTTTACAAGACCCTGCTCGAATCGACACTGGCGATTCCCTGGCGGATCGACTGGGCGACCATGACGTTCGCCTATATCGGCCCGCAGATCGAACCGCTGCTCGGCTGGCAGCGCGATAGCTGGAAAACCATCGACGACTGGGTGGCGCGCATGCATCCCGAGGACCGCGAGACGGTGGTGGAATTCTGCGTCTCGCAATCGATGGCGGGCGTCGATCACGAGGCCGACTATCGCGCGCTGACCAAGGACAACGGCTACGTCTGGATCCGCGATGTCGTTCATGTGATGCGCAAGGAAAACGGCGAGGTGGACAGCCTGATCGGCTTCATGTTCGACATTTCCGAACGCAAGAAGACCGAGCAGGAACTGGTCGACATGCACAAGCGGCTGGAGACGTTGTCCTTCGAGGATGCCCTTACCGGCGTGTCCAACCGGCGCATGTTCGATCTGCACCTCGACACCGAGTGGAAGGCGGCCTGCCGGGGCGGCCAGCCGCTTTCGCTCGTCCTGCTCGATCTCGACCACTTCAAGCAGTTCAACGATAACTATGGCCATGTCGCCGGCGACGAATGCCTGGTGGAAGTGGCCGAAGCGCTAAAGCAGGCCGGTGGCCGCCCGCGCGACGTGGTGGCCGGTTTCGGCGGCGAAGAGTTCGTGCTGCTCCTGCCGGAAACCGGTGGGGAAGAGGCCAAGGCCCTTGCCGAACGCTGCCGGAGTGCCATTGCCGGGCTCAAGGTGCCCCACGCGGGATCGGAGTGCAGCGACTGCGTCACCGTCAGCATCGGCGCGGGCACGATTGTCCCCACCGACGCCGATCATCCGCGCGACTTCATCCGCGCGGTGGACGACATGCTTTACCTGGCCAAGCAGGATGGCCGTAACCGGGTCATGGCAACCCGGCTCTAAGCTTCAACTCGAATTGGCCCGACGGTCGCCGAACTCGGCCACGGCTTCGGCCAGCGCGGGGCCGGGGGCAAGTTCCACCGGCGCCACTTGCAAGGTGCGGCGGCGAACCAGTGCCTCGGGCATCTCGCGGCGGATCCAGTCGAGCATGTGCTCGCGCATGGCGCAGCGCAGGTCGAACAGCGTCGATCCGTCGCGCGCGCTCATCAGCAGGCGCACTTCCATGGCCTCGGCCTTGTGGTCGGTCACTTGCAGCACTTGCGCGCGCCCGTCGAAGAGGCGGTGGGCGGTGACGGCGCGCGTATATTCCTCGCGCAGCGGCGCCACGTCGATTCCCGGATCGAGGTAGATCATCACAGTGCCGAGAAGCTGCGACGTGGTCTTGGTCCAGTTCTGGAAGGTGTCCTCCAGAAACCGCGTGGTCGGCACCACAAGACGGCGCTGGTCCCAGAGATTGACCACCACATAGGTTGTGCGGATCTCCTCGATGCGGCCCCATTCGCCGTCGAGAACGACGACATCGTCGATCGAGATCGGTTCGGTCAGCGCCATCTGGAAACCGCCGATCAGTGCCTTGAGCGCGGGCTGCGCGGCGGCGCCGACCGCCAGTGCGGCCAGCCCTGCCGAGGCCATCAGCGTGGCGCCTATCTTCATCACGCCCGGAATCGAGAACAGCATCAGCGACACCGTCAGGAACACGATGGCGAAAGTGGCGATGCGGCTGAGGATCGCGAGCCGCGTCCGCCGCCGCCGGGCGCTGCGGTTGTCCTCCACCGTGATATCCGCGCGCAGCGTCATGGCCTCCACCAGCGAGTGGAGGATGGCGATGGCGATCCAGCCCACCAGCAGCGGCATGACGAAGCCCGCGACCCGCTCCCAGAACGCGCTGAGGGCCGGGGTCTGCCGCGCGGCGAGCACCACGCCCATGACCACGAAGGCCCAGCGCGTCGGCCGGGCAAGGCGGGCGACGAGGATGTCGTCGGACTGGCTCACGCTCGCGCGGACGATGCGCCTGAGGATGCGGAACAACACAAAGTGCACGGCCAGTGCGATGGCCGCGCCGATGGCACCGGCAATCACGGCGATGAGGATTTGTGCCGCCCAGTCAGGCAGGGCACCGACGTAGCGGTCGATCAGCTCTGTCATGAGAGGGAAACCGTGTTGCACTGCAACAGTTTCCTCTAATCCTTCGTCTCGTCGGGGTTTTGGCCCGGCTGGCGGAGGGTTTCATCCTAACACCTCCGTCGTTCCCCGAAGGCGGGGACCCCGCTTGTTCTTGAGACGTGGCGAGAAGGAAGCGGGGCCCCCGCCTGCGCGGGGGCGACGAAGTGTTTTTGGCGGGGGTGCTTTTTTGCGGGAAGTATGTTGGGGCCAGCTTCCGGACGGCTGGCTGGCCCCTTGTCTTGGGCTTAGTGCGCCGCGCCCCAGCTCAGGCCGGAGCCCACTTCCACGCCAAGCGGGACATCGAGCTTCACGGCCGGTTCCGCCGCGCTCGCCATCACGTGCCGGATCACGGCCGAGGCCGCTTCGACATCCGCCTCGGGCAGTTCGAACACCAGTTCGTCGTGCACTTGCAGCAGCATGCGGACATGACCGAGGCCCGCTTCGGCCAGCGCTGGGTTCATGCGGGCCATGGCACGCTTGATGATGTCGGCGCTGGTGCCCTGGATCGGGGCGTTGATCGCCGCGCGCTCGGAGCCCTGACGTTCGGCCTGATGCTTCGAACCGATGCGCGGGAACCACGTCTTGCGGCCGAACAGCGTTTCCGAATAGCCCTTGCCGCGCACGGATTCGAGCGTTTCGTGAATGTAGCGCTGGATGCCCGGGAAGCGCTCGAAATAGCGGTCGATCATCGCCTGCGCCTCGTCCGCCTCGGTGCCGAGACGGCCGGCAAGCCCCCAGCGCGAGATGCCGTAGAGGATCGCGAAGTTGATGGTCTTGGCGCGCCCGCGCGTGTCGCGGTCCACCGTGCCGAACATCTCCATCGCCGTGCGCGCATGGATGTCCTCGCCATTGGCAAAGGCTTCCTTGAGGCTCGGCACGTCGGCCATATGCGCGGCAAGGCGCAGCTCGATCTGCGAATAGTCGGCGGAAAGCAGGACATGGCCCGGCTCGGCCACGAAGCAGTCACGGATCTGGCGGCCGAGTTCGGTGCGCACCGGAATGTTCTGGAGATTGGGATCGGTGGACGAAAGGCGCCCGGTCTGCGCGCCGACAAGGCTGTAGCTGGTGTGGACGCGGCCGGTCTTCGGGTTGATCGCGGCTTGCAGCGCCTCGGTATAAGTCGAGCGCAGCTTGGAAAGCTGGCGCCATTCGAGCACCTTGGTCGCGACTTCCGCACCTTGCGCGGCGAGGCCTTCGAGGATGGACTGGTCGGTCGAGTACTGGCCGGACTTGCCCTTGCGCCCGCCCTTGTAGCCGAGCTTGTCGAACAGGATATCGCCCAGCTGCTTGGGGCTGCCGATGGTGAATTCCTGGCCGACCTTGGCATAGATATCGGCTTCCAGCGTGCCGATAGCCTCGGCGAACTGGCTGGAGAGACCGGCCAGCTTCTCGCGGTCCACCTTGATGCCGTGGCGCTCCATCTGGGCGACGACGGGGATCAGCGGACGGTCGACGCGCTGGTAAATGCGCGTGCCGCCTTCTTCCGACAGGCGCGGGGCGAGCAGGGCGTGGAGCCGCCAGGTGACGTCGGCATCCTCGGCCGCATAGGGCGTGGCGCGGTCCAGCGGGACTTCGCCGAAGGGGATGGCCTTCTTGCCGGTGCCGCAGACGTCCTTGAACAGCATGGTCTTGTGCGAGAGGTGGCGCTCGGCCAGTTCGTCCATGCCGTGGCCGCCGCCGATACCCTCAATCGAACGGCCCGCGTCGAGGCAGAAGCTTTCGATCATGGTGTCGTCCACCGGCGCGACTTCGATCCCGTGGCGGGCGAGGACGTTGAGGTCGTACTTGATGTTCTGGCCGACCTTGAGGACGGCATCGCTTTCCAGCATGGGCTTGAGCAGCGCCAGCGCGGTAGCCAGCGGCACCTGCTCCGGCTTTTCCGCGAACATGTCGGTGCCGCCGTGGCCGAGCGGGATGTAACAGGCATCGTTCGGCCCGAGCGCGAGGCTGATCCCGGCAAGGTCCGCCTGCATCGAATCGAGCATCGAGGTCTCGGTGTCGACGGCAACCACGTGCGCGGCATGGGCGCGGGCGATCCAACGCTCCAGCGCCTCGACGGTCTGCACGCATTCGTAGGCGGCGTAGTCCACCGCCGGCCATTCCGGCAGCGACTGGCGCGCGGCGCCTTCGGAGGGGCCGCTGCCTGCGGTCGCCGGCTTGGCGGGGTGAAGCTGGGTGGCCCGCTCGGGGCTGCCGTTGCCAAGGTCGAGCCGCTTGAGCAGGCTGGTGAAGCCATGCTTGCCCAGGAATTCGGCCAGCGGCGCGGGCGGAATGGCGTCGAGCTTGAAGTCCTCCAGCTCCATTGGCAGCGTGCAGTCTTCCTTGAGCGTGACGAGCACCTTGGACAGGCGCGCCATCTCTGCCTGCTCGATCAGCCGTTCCTGCAACTTCGACTTCTTCATCGAAGGCGCGGCGGCGAGCGCGGATTCGAGGTCGCCATAGTCCTGGATCAGCTTGCTCGCGGTCTTGGGGCCGACCCCGTAGACGCCCGGCACGTTATCGACCGAGTCGCCCATCAGCGCCAGCACGTCACCCACCTTCTCGGGCGGGACGCCGAATTTCTCGACCACTTCGGGAATGTCGATCCGCTGGTTCTTCATCGTGTCCAGCATGTCGACGCAGCCGCCACCGATGCCGCATTTGCCGACGAGCTGCATGAGGTCCTTGTCCGAAGACACGATCGTCACGTCCCAACCCTGCGCCGTGGCGGCGCGGGCATAGGAGGCGATGAGATCGTCCGCCTCGAAGCCCGGTTCCTCGATGCAGGGCAGCGAGAAGGCGCGCGTGGCGTCGCGGATCAAGGGGAACTGCGGGACCAGATCCTCGGGCGGCGGCGGGCGGTTGGCCTTGTAATCGTCGTAGATATCGTTGCGGAACGAGTGGCTGCCGGCATCGAGGATCACCGCAAGGTGAGTCGGGCCGTCGGCCTTGTTGAGGTCGTCCGCCAGCTTCCACAGCATCGTCGTGTAGCCGTAGACCGCGCCCACCGGCGTCCCTTCCGGGTTCGTCAGGGGTGGCAGGCGGTGATAGGCGCGGAAGATGTAGGCCGAGCCGTCGACGAGATAGAGATGCTGCTTGGAATCCATGGCGCAACCCGTAGCAGTGCCGGGGCGGGCCGT
The DNA here is from genome assembly GCF_056857025.1 of Novosphingobium sp. BL-S-33. Taxonomy (NCBI): domain Bacteria; kingdom Pseudomonadati; phylum Pseudomonadota; class Alphaproteobacteria; order Sphingomonadales; family Sphingomonadaceae; genus Novosphingobium; species Novosphingobium sp. BL-S-33. The sequence goes on from NZ_CM166474.1 coordinate 1,092,636, forward strand.
CAGCAGGGCCAGTGCATTTCCTGGGGCCTGCATTTCGTGGGGACGTGATTTCCCCCGGGAACCTTCCGCCGATCTCTCGGTTTCGCTGCGAATGCTTGAATCGCGGCTTGTGGGGGCCTAATTCTGCGCGACCTGATGGGAGCGGCCGGCCACGCGACCCCCGCGAGTGGCACCCGGATTCGACTTCAGCAAAGAGGGAAGACTGAAAACATGCGCAAGACCCTGATCGCCGTGACTGCCGCCGCCGCCGCACTTTCGCTCGCCGCCTGCTCGCAGAAGACGCAGGAGAACGCTTCGGACACCGTGACTTCGGCCGCCGAAGACGTGTCGCAGGCCGCCGACGACATGGGCGATGCAGTGGGCGTTGCCGGCGACAAGGCCGCGCGGGCTGCCGACGATACCAAGGACGCGGCCAGCGAAGCGGCAAAGTCCGCCGAAAAGACCGTGGACGATACCGCCGCCGATGCCGCCGCTGCCGCCAGCGACGTCACCAATGCCGAGAACGAGCCGCACGACTCTTCTGCTCCGCAGCACTGAGGTTGAGCAGGGCCCGGGCTTCGGTTCGGGCCTTCCCAAACGAAAAGCCCCGCCGGATCGTCTCCGGCGGGGCTTTTCGTTTTTGGAGCCTGCGGATCAGCGCTGGGCGGAGGCCGTGCGGCTGTAGCTTCCGGCGTCGGCGAGGTAGCCTTCGTAGATCGTGCGCGTGATGCTGGCGATCCGGGCCTCGCGGGCGGGGCGGTTGCCTTGACCGGTGACGTAGATGGCCACGGCATAGGCGCGCCCGTCAGCAGTCTCGATAATGCCTACGTCGCTCGACGTGTTGCTGAGTGAACCGGTCTTGTGCGAGACGTTCACGCCGCTGGGCAATCCAGCGCGGATGCGGTTGCGGCCGGTGAGGCAGCGGCCCATCGCGCCCATCAGCACGTCGCGGCTTTCGGGGGTCAGCCACTTGCCCTGGTAGATGCCGGTCAGCAGCTGGACCATGGCGAGCGGGGTGGCGCTGTCACGCTTGTCGACCACTTTGGCGGGATTGATCGCGCCATCGTCGCGGACCATCGTGGCGATGTCATGATCGAGGTGCCAGTCGTCGATCCCGGCGCGGCGGACCCAGGCATTGACGGCGGACGGGCCGCCGACGACCTTGAGAAGCGCATCGGTCGCGTAGTTGTTGGACCGGGTGATCATCAGTTCGAGAAGCTGGCGCGCCGACATGTAGGCGCCGGGACGAACCGGGGCGACCGAGCTGGAGAACGGCGCGGAAGCGACCGGGATCATCAGCGGATATTCGCTGGAAAGGCTCCACTTGCCCTTGTCGACGCCTTCCAGGAACGTCGCGGCGATGGCGACCTTGGCGGTGCTGGCCATCGGAAAGCGCTGACTGCCCAGCACGTCCACCGACCGGCCGGTCGAAAGGTCCACGGCGGCGACGCCGATACGGCCCTGCGAGCCTTCGGCAACGGACGCCAGCCGTCTTTCGAAATCACTGGAGAACGATCGCGGCGCCCGGACTTCGGTGCCGAACACCGAGTCGAACGATTCCTGCACATCGTTGACGTTGCCCGCATGGGCAGGTGCGAACGACACTGCGCCTGCGGCGATGATGCTTGCGACCCTGACGAAGCGCTGCGTGCCCGCAAAACACCGCGCAAGGAGCTTGTCTGCCCCGTTCATGCAGAACCCACCCTTACCTTTTCTCACGTCCCCTAGAGTTAATCCGAATTCGATAAAACGCCAGCGCCGCGCGACGAATTGCATGCAGCATACGGGCAATTGCGGGAACCAGATCGATCCTGTCGTTTTCGCGACGGATTCGGACTCGGTTTGAAAATGCGCCGGTGCCGCGCGCGGTTCAAGAATGTCGAAGGCGTACCAACGAAAAAGGCCGGAAGGATCGCTCCTTCCGGCCCAATTCGCGTCGGTGACGTGGTTGGCTTAGAAGCCGCCCATGCCGCCCATGCCGCCCATGTCGGGCATTGCCGGCATGGCGGGCTTGTCGTCAGCCTTTTCGCTGATCGCCGCTTCGGTGGTGATCAGCAGGCCGGCGACCGAAGCCGCATCCTGAAGCGCGGTGCGCACGACCTTGGTCGGGTCGATGACGCCGGCGGCAACGAGGTTTTCGTACACGTCGGTCGCGGCGTTGAAGCCCAGCGATTCGTCCGAACCGTCAAGCAGCTTGCCGGCGACAACGGCGCCGTCGTGGCCCGCGTTTTCAGCGATCTGCTTCAGCGGTGCGGTGATTGCCTTGCGGACGATGTCCACACCACGGGTCTGGTCTTCGTTGACGCCGGTCAGGCCTTCGAGGGCGCGCGTTGCATAGAGCAGCGCGGTGCCGCCACCGGGGACGATGCCTTCTTCAACGGCAGCACGGGTCGCGTGGAGAGCGTCGTCGACGCGGTCCTTGCGTTCCTTCACTTCGACTTCGGTCGCACCGCCGACCTTGATGACGGCCACGCCGCCAGCAAGCTTGGCCAGACGCTCCTGGAGCTTCTCGCGGTCGTAGTCGCTGGTGGTGACTTCGATCTGGGCACGGATCTGCTCGACGCGGCCCTTGATGTCGTCAGCCGCACCGGCGCCGTCGACGATGACCGTGTTGTCCTTGTCGATGGTGACCTTCTTGGCCTGGCCGAGCATGCCGAGCGTGACGCTCTCAAGCTTAATGCCGAGGTCTTCCGAGATCATCTCGCCGGCGGTCAGCGTGGAGATGTCGCCCAGCATGGCCTTGCGACGGTCGCCGAAGCCCGGAGCCTTGACGGCAGCGATCTTCAGGCCGCCACGCAGCTTGTTGACGACGAGCGTGGCAAGGGCTTCACCCTCGATGTCCTCGGCGATGATGAGGAGCGGACGGCCCGACTGCACCACGGCTTCGAGGATCGGAAGCAGCGCCTGGAGCGACGACAGCTTCTTCTCGTGGATGAGGATGTACGGGTTTTCGAGTTCGACCGTCATCTTCTCGGGGTTGGTGACGAAGTAGGGCGACAGGTAGCCGCGGTCGAACTGCATGCCTTCGACGACATCGAGTTCGAATTCGAGACCCTTGGCCTCTTCGACGGTGATGACGCCTTCCTTGCCAACCTTTTCCATGGCTTCGGCGATCTTCTCGCCGACTTCGGTGTCACCGTTGGCCGAGATGATGCCGACCTGGGCGATTTCCGAGGAACCGGCAACGGCCTTCGAACGGCCCTTGATGTTCTCGACAACCTTGGTGACGGCGAGATCGATGCCGCGCTTCAGGTCCATCGGGTTCATGCCGGCGGCAACCGACTTCATGCCTTCGCGAACGATCGCCTGGGCAAGAACGGTGGCGGTGGTGGTGCCGTCACCGGCTGCGTCGTTGGCCTTCGAGGCCACTTCGCGCAGCATCTGGGCGCCCATGTTCTCGAACTTGTCCTTGAGTTCGATTTCCTTGGCGACCGAGACACCGTCCTTGGTGATGCGGGGAGCGCCGAAGCTCTTCTCGATCACGACGTTGCGGCCCTTGGGGCCCAGGGTCACCTTGACGGCGTTGGCGAGGGTGTCGACGCCCGACAGAATGCGTTCACGCGCGTCGCGGCCGAACTTTACGTCCTTGGCTGCCATTTTGAATTCCTTTTAGAAAATCTGGAAAATTCGGAAATCAGGATGCTCAGCCGATAACGCCGAGGATGTCCGATTCCTTCATGATCAGCAGGTCTTCACCGCCAACCTTGACTTCGGTGCCCGACCACTTGCCGAACAGCACGCGGTCGCCAACTTTGACGTCAAGCGGAGTGATGGTGCCGTTTTCGGCGCGGGCGCCGGTGCCGACGGCGACGATTTCGCCTTCAGCCGGCTTTTCCTTGGCGCTGTCGGGGATGATGATGCCGCCAGCCGTCTTTTCCTCGGCTTCGACGCGGCGCACGAGAACACGGTCGTGCAGCGGGCGGAAAGTCATGGGATTCTCCCTTATCCTACGAACCAGAATAGGCATAAAAACTGAATTGGCACTCTCTTGCAGGGAGTGCCAACGCCGGGGATATGGTTCGGGGCCGGGGCGCCGTCAAGCGATGACCGGCCAAAATTTTTCAAGCCGGTTTAGACTCGCGATGAGACGAGCGCGTTACAGCGGCGAGAGATGGAACTTCTCTCGCCCGTGCCAGCGCACCAGCAACAGCAGCGCCGCCGCCGTGAGTCCCACGGCAAGGCCGATCCACACGCCCACGCCTTCCAGCGGGGTGAACAGCCCGAGCGCCACCGACGTCGCGAAGCCTGCCGCCCAATAGCCGAACAGGGCGATCATCATCGGCACGCGGGTATCCTGAATGCCGCGCAGCGCCCCGGCCACGACAGCCTGCAACCCGTCGGTAAGCTGGAATATCGCGGCCACGAACAGGAATTCGAGCGCGAAATGGACCAGCACGGCATTCTCGGGCGCTGTCACATCGACATAGGCGGAGAGGATCAGACGCGGCATCAGCAGCATGGTGGAGGCCGAGACGATCATGAAGGCCATGGCGATGGCGATTGCGGCGCTTCCGGCCCGGCCGACGCCGCCGTTGTCGCCCGCGCCGTAGTGATAGCCGACGCGGATCGTCGCCGCCTGGCCCACGCCGAAGGGTACCTGAAACGCGAAGGCGGCGATCTGCAAGGCGACGGTGTGCGCGGCAAGCTGCGCCTCGCCGATGCGGCCCATCAGGAACGCCGCTCCGCTGAACAGCCCGCCCTCGGCGATCACGGTTCCGGCTATCGGCAGGCCGAGCGCGAGGATCTGGCGCATACGCTCGGGCTCGGGCCGCCACCAGCGGCCGAACACGTGGAAGCGCCGGAGCCGCCGATCGCGCGAAATGGCAACGGCATAGACCAGCGTGCTCACGCAAGCGGTCATGGTGCTGGACAGCGCGGAGCCGGTAAGGCCGAGCGCGGGAAGGCCGAAGTGCCCGAAGACCAGCGTGTAATTGCCCAGTACGTTCACGAGGATCGACAATGCCGTGATCGCGGTGGCAAAGATCGGGCGACCGAGCGCCGAGACGAATGTGCGCAGGACGTTCGAGAGCGCCATGGGCACAATTGCGATCGAGAGCACGCGAATGAAGTGCCCGGCAAGGCCGACCACGTCCGGATCCTGCCCGGTCAGGTGCATGAAGGCCCCGCCGAACAGGCAGACTCCGATGCCGCAGGCCCCCAGGATCACTGCCAGCCACAAGGCCATGCGCGTCGACCGGCGGACTTCGCGCACGGAGTGGCGGCGGCGGCCGATCTCGGCGGCGATCAGCGGGGCGACCGCGCCGGTCACGCCGTTGAGCCCCATCAGCAGCAGCGCGACGATGGCCACGGCAAGGCTGGCGGCGGCAAGCGATTGCTGGCCCAGCCGCGCCACGAACATCACGTCGGTGGCGAAGACCGCCATCTGCAGCAGGTTGGCGAGCGCCAGCGGTCCGGCAAGGCGCAAGGTCGCGGCCAGTTCGGCACCAAAGGTCGAAGGAAGGTCACGCGTCGCCATGGTCAGGCCGATAGGCCCTGGGGTTCGGGAACGAAAGCGGATTTGTCGCCAAGGGCATATTGCGGACTTTCGGCAGATCAGTCACTTCCCGCTGGGGGAGTGCCACTATAGGGTCGCGCCAAATCGGGAGATCTCCATGCATGTGAAGTCGATGATCGTCGCCGTGCCGCTTGCGCTGCTGGCTGCCTGCGGCGGTTCGGGATCAAGTTCAGGGTCGGCGGAGCAGGGCCCGGCTGCCGCCGATAGCTCCGTTGCCACGCCTGCGACGACGGTTGTCGCCGACACGGCGCCGGCTGCATTCGGGATCTGCCGCTCGTGCCATTCGGTGACGGCGGGTGTGAACGGCGTGGGCCCGACGCTCCACGGCATCGTCGGCAGCAAGGCGGGTGAGGTTCAGGGCTTCCCGTTCAGCCCGGCGCTCAAGGAATCGGGAATCACCTGGGATCGCCAGTCGCTCGACACCTGGCTGCAAGGGCCGATGAAAATGGTGCCGGGCACCAAGATGGTCGTCATGGTGCCCGATGCGGCGCGGCGCAAAGAGATCATCGACTATCTCGAAACGCTGAAATGAAAAAGGCGTGACATGAAAAAGGGCGGCGCCGCTTTCATTGAGCGGCGCCGCCCTTTCATCCGGTCTTCATAGGGGGATGGGGGCTGGTGAAGACCGGGAAAAGAGGGTTCAGATGGTCTGGCCGGGCAGGGCCTGCTTCGGCTGTTCCACCGGCTTTTCGGCCTTGACGGGGATCGTCTTGTTGGATGGCGCAACCGCCTCGCACGAATCCGATGCGGCTTGCGTCATCTTCGGCTCTGCGCCCGAACCGTCCGAACTGTAGGAGACCGAGCGGGTGCAGCCCTTGGCGTCCGTGGTCGATGAATAGTAAGTCACGTGCGCGCCCTGGGGCATGTCGCCGACCACCGTGAGGCCGGGCATGCCTTGCTGGGCCGTGCCATTCGCGACTGCTTGCTGCTGCATCTGCGCGGCGTGCGCCTGCATCGATGCCGCCTGCTGCATCATGGCGTTCATGCGCGCGTCCATGATCGCGGAAATACGCTCCATCTGGGCGAAGGGATCGGCCATGACGGGCATCTGGGCCGCCTGCACCGCATCGGCCGGCACGACTTCGACTTTGGGCGCGACATCGCCGGAATACTGGACCTGCACCACCGAACCGTCGGGGGCGTTGACGTTCATGGTGTGCAGCTTCGCGGTTGCGGCTTCGGCGACTCCGGCGCCCAACAGAGTGAGTGCGGCCGCGCCGAAAAGGCAGGTTTTGGAAGGCATTCGCATGGGAAGAAACCTCCTTCGTCGCTCGTCCCATTTGTCAGCGGGGACAAGCTGCCCCCGCGAAGCTGAACGTCAGATTACCGGCGGTCAGGCCGGATGCAGCATGGCGACATCGCACCGCGCGTAGCGGGCGCCGTAGCGCGCCATGATCCCGGCGTCGTGGCGGAAACCCAGCTTCTCATAGAGATGGATTGCCGCCTCGCAGCGCTTGTTGGTCAGCAGGTAGAGCGGATCGGCGCCCATTTTGCGCGCGCGTTCGATCGTGGCCTGGAGCAGGAATTCGCCCGCTTTCAGCCCGCGCGCCGATGCGCGCACGCCCATCTTGGTCAGTTCGAAAGATGTTTCGCCGGTCTTCTGAAGCGCGCAAGTGCCGACCACGCCAAGCCCCTCGGCCTCGACGAAAAGGATTGCACCACCGGGATCGACGATGCGTTCGCGCGGGTTTTCCAGCACTTCGCGGTCCGTCGGCTCAAGGCTGAACATTGTCTCGATCCATTCGGCATTGATGTCGTGGAAGGCGCCGGCCAGATCGTCGGAGAATTCGCGGATCGTCAGCATCGGCTGCCCCAGTCGGGCATGGCGTTCGACCATCGAAGATTCGCTGAGCGCGGTCTCGATGCGGGCGATGTGGTCCAGCAGTTCGGCAGTTCGGCCGCCGCACATCTCGTCGACCGCGCGGCCGACGCCGGGCCAGACATGCATGCGGACGCGGGCCATGGTCGCTTCGCCCTGCGGCGTCAGCGACAGCAGGCGCTGGCGCAAGTCCGCGCCGGGATTGGCCTCGACCAGACCCAGTTCGGTAAGCTGCCCGATCGCGCGGGTCACGCCGGGCTGGCTGTAGCCGACCGCTTCGGCGAGCTGACCGACGGTCATCGCCTCCCGGTCGAGCGCGGTGAGCAGCGGCATGTGGCCGGGCTGCGCGCCGATGCCGGCATCCTCGATGATGCGGGCGGCGTCGCCCTGGAGCCGTTCGGCCAGGCGCTTGAGGCGGCTGCCGAGATAAACCCCGCCCAAATCGGCGATGACGTCGCTCATACGAATCTCCATACCACGTTATATATCGTGTTATGGATATGGCGACGGAAGGTCAAGCACCTTCGGGAAGCGGGCAAAGGAAAAGGGCGGCTCCTTGCGGAGCCGCCCTTCCCGTAGATCTGCTCGGAAGAACCGAGAAGAAGCTTACTTGACCTCGACGGTGCCGCCAGCTTCTTCGATCTTCTTCTTGATGTCTTCGGCTTCAGCCTTGTTGACGCCTTCCTTGACGGCCTTGGGAGCGCCTTCAACGAGAGCCTTGGCTTCAGCGAGGCCCAGACCGGTGATGGCGCGGACTTCCTTGATGACCTGGATCTTCTTGCCACCGTCGCCGGTGAGGATGACGTCGAATTCGGTCTTCTCTTCGACAGCGGCGCCAGCGTCGCCAGCCGGGGCAGCAGCCACGGCAACAGCGGCAGCGGCGGAAACGCCCCATGCTTCTTCGAGAGCCTTGGCGAGGTCAGCGGCCTCGAGGACGGTCAGCTTCGACAGTTCTTCAACAAGCTTGGCGATATCGGCCATGATAATAACTCCTGATCTGTGGTCCCGGGGTGCTGGATGCGGTCCGCCGGGATAAATCGTAACGAATAGAATTGCTTAGGCTTGGCCCTTCGCGATTTACGAGAAATCGCTTGGGGCTTGAGCTCAAGCAGCCTTGTCGGCGTAGGCAGCGAAAACGCGAGCCAGCTTAGCCGCCGGAGCGGTCTGCAGCTGGGCGATCTTCGTCGCCGGAGCCTGAACGAGGCCGATGAGCTTGGCGCGCAGTTCGTCGAGCGAGGGCATCGAGGCGAGAGCCTTGACGCCAGCAGCGTTCAGAACCTGCGAACCCATCGAGCCGCCGACGATCTCGATCTTGTCGGTCGTCTTGGCGAAGTCGACGACAGCCTTGGCGGCAGCGACGGGGTCCACCGAAGTGGCGATGGCCGTCGGGCCGGTCAGGAAGTCGTCGATACCGACATAGTCGGTGTCCACGATGGCAAGCTTGGCAAGACTGTTCTTTGCAACCTTGTAGGTCGCGCCCGCGTCACGGATCTTGCCGCGCAGGGCGGTGGACTGGGCCACCGTCATGCCGAGGTTGCGGGTGATGACCACCACGCCGACCTCATTGAAGACCGCGTTGAGCTGGGCGACCGAATCGGCTTTCTGCGAACGATCCATGCCTTACTCCTTCACATGTGACCGCGTGGAACTTGCGTTCCTTGCGGCCGGCTACGTTTGTCCGAAGCGCGAAAGCACTTCGGGCGAGTCCGTTTCGATGGGGAAGGAGTTTCGTGCCGAAACACGAAGTTGGCACCACGTCTCCAAAGGAGAGAGGGGCCGGATAAAATCCTGTTCCCCGTCTAGGCTGGAAATTAAGCCCCCGCAAATCGAGGGCACCAACTGTCTCGGACGGATGAACGATGGGCCGAAACCCATACGGTTCGGGGGTGCCTTTGGATGAAAGCGCCCCCGGAGTCAACTATTGCTAACAGTGGTGTCAGTGAAAGTGACGCCGAAATTGACGGGGCTTCATCAACCGGCGGGGGCATCGTATCCCAGCAAATCGCCCGGCTGGCAGTCCAGTTCCCGGCAGATCGCCTCCAGCGTGGAGAAGCGGATCGCCTTGGCCTTGCCGGTCTTGAGGATCGAGAGGTTGGCAAGAGTGATGCCGATGCGCTCCGCCAGTTCCGTCAGTGTCATGCGGCGGGCGTAGAGAATGTCGTCCAGCTTGACCACGATCCGGCCTCCATCGAGAGTTTCCGTGTCCTCGTCCATTACACGGTGCCTTCCAGTTCGGCGCGCATCTCGGCACCCTTGCGGAAGACGCGGGCGAGGATGAACAGGATCAGCATCAGCAGCAGGCCATTGCCGGAGATGCCGCCCAAGGTATCGATCCGGGTGTGGCCTTCGCCCAGCTTGTTGATCAGGGCGCCAAGGCCCGAAAGCGGGAGGCCGATGAGCTGCACGACCAGGCTGAGCCAGGCCATCTGCGTCAGCCGCCGGGCATTGTCCGGCACGAACGGATCGCCATCTCCGACAGTGCCGACAATGCGCTTCAGCAGCTGGAAGATCCGGAAAAGCGTGCCGCACAGGATCGCGGCAAATACCAGCACGCCGCTGACCACCCAGAAGAACTGGGGCAGGAGAAGGGGCATATCCTTGGCAAGTTCAGCCGAAATCTGGCCCCGGAAGATCAGCATGGCCGGGATTGCGACAAGGCAGGCGGCGATGGCCAGGGCCATGCTCGCCATCAGGAACCACAGCAGTCCCTTGGCGATGGCGAGCAGCGGGTCGCGGGCAATCCGGGTGATTGGCGATGTCATGTTCGTGTCCTTCCCGGCGTCCGGATTACATCAGCGCCGGTGCGACGGCGACGACGATAGTGGTGGCCGGGCTCGCGACAGTCATGGGTTGGCGGGCGGCGGCTTCGGCCGGGTTGGAGAGGGTGGGCAGCCAGAAGGCGCCGGTGAAGACAATAGCCAGCGCCACGGCGAGGGGGCGGGAGGCCTTTTGCATCTGGGACTGGGTCATTGTTCGTTCTCCGATATGCTCGATATCGATATTCAATAAGTCGATTCGAGCTTATCGTCAATCGATAATATCGAAAAACAATATGACGCTGATCGTCTATCGGAAAGTCGCTGCATTTCGAGGCGTGTGGCGCACGCAAAAAAGCGGGGCGACCCGGATGAGTCGCCCCGCATATGGTTCCGGTCTGCCGCGCAGGGGTTACGGCGTTCCGGCTCCAGGCATCGATCTGCTATTTGGGCCCCTGTTGCCTTGAGGGGGTGGAGGGTGAGGGCCCGGTCGTCTGCCTGAGGGTATGCGCGCCGAAGGGGATGCCCAGCTATTGCTGGTGCTTGCGGGGGAAAGGCGAGTGGGCATGGTCTTGCGGCCCTGAGATTTCGGATCCCGGCGGAGCATGGTCAGCCCGCCAGTGAGCGATATGATCAGCGCGGCGAGCAAACCCAGTCCGCCTTTCGCGCCAAGACGGGAAGGGGTTTCGGGTACCGAAGTTGCCAGGCTGGGTGCCGGGATGTCGCCGCGCGCCAGAGTGCCGTCGGCAGCGGTGCCGGACCGGGAGGCGGTGGGCACGCGGGGTGCTTCGCTAGTTTCCATGCTCTTCGTCGCCATATCCTGCGGCGTTGCGGCTGCGGCCGGCATGGCGGCAAACGCGGCGGCGGCCAGTATCGGAGCCAGTGCGCGGTCTGCGATTGAGATGGTCAAGTGTCCCATATAGCTTCAATGCGCTGGAGGCGAAAAAGTTACCGGGACAGGCGCTTTTCAAGGATGGACGGCTGCGATTGTGCGGCGAATCGAGTCGCGGCGTTCCCGATCCGACCCCGCAGAAATGCGCGGCTCGTCAAATTGACATCCCGCACCCCCGCGCCTATATCCGCCCCTCGCTCGGTCGCTTCGAGCAAGGCTGCCCATGCGCGGGGGTGGCCCAAGAAGGAGGCGGTCGGGATATCATCCGATGCATAAGGCTGCTGGCCGCAACTGGCGTTCCTTCAAGGAATTCCGCGCGTGCCGGGCGGCCTTTTGGCGTTTTGGATGCCCTGCTTCACCGGCAGGGATACGTCCTCGCAGACGAGAATTTTCAAGGGGCCGCTCATCGCGAATCGGTCCCGAAGCGAAGAGGCAAAAGACCAGATCATGGCCACCAAGCCCGTCGATATGCGCCGCTCTGCAAAGAAGCGCATCCGCAAGATCTTTGGCGACATCCACGAAGTCGTCCAGATGCCCAACCTCATCGAGGTGCAGCGCGAGAGCTACGAGCAGTTCCTGCGCTCGAACCCCGCGACCGGTTACATCTCGGGTCTGGAGAAGACCCTGCGTTCGGTTTTCCCGATCCGCGACTTCGCCGGCACCAGCGAACTCGACTTCGTCCACTACGAGCTGGAAGAGCCGAAGTACGACGTGACCGAGTGCCGCCAGCGCGGCATCACGTATGCGGCCCCGATGAAGGTCACGCTGCGCCTGATCGTGTTCGAAGTGGACGCCGAGACCGAGACCCGCTCCGTCCTCGATATCAAGGAGCAGGACGTCTACATGGGCGACATGCCGCTCATGACCGAGAACGGCACCTTCTTCATCAACGGCACCGAGCGCGTGATCGTCTCGCAGATGCACCGTTCGCCGGGCGTCCTGTTCGACCATGACCGCGGCAAGACGCACTCTTCGGGCAAGTACCTCTTCGCGGCCCGCGTGATCCCGTACCGCGGTTCGTGGCTGGACTTCGAGTTCGACGCCAAGGACATCGTCAACGTGCGTATCGACCGCAAGCGCAAGCTGCCGGTCACCTCGCTGCTGTTCGGCCTGGGCCTCGATAACGAAGCGATCCTCGATTACTTCTACGAGACCGTGACCTGGAAGCGCGGTTCGGGCGGCTGGCAGCTGCCTTACCAGTCCGAAGCATGGCGCGGCGCCAAGCCGGCGTTCGACATCGTCGACGCCAAGTCGGGCGAAGTCGTGTTCCCGGCCGGCACCAAGATCTCCCCGCGCGCTGCCAACAAGGCGCAGAAGGACGGTCTGGAAGAACTGCTGATCCCGACCGAGGAAATCTTCGGCCGCTATTCGGCCAAGGACCTGATCGACGAGTCGACCGGCCGCATCTACATCGAGGCGGGCGACGAAGTTTCGCCGGAAAACCTTGAAGCGCTCGACCGCGCGGGCATCGACCAGATCGACCTGCTCGACATCGACGACATCAACACCGGTCCCTGGATCCGCAACACGCTCAAGGCCGACAAGGCCGAGAACCGCGACATGGGTCTGGAAGCGATCTACAAGGTCATGCGTCCGGGCGAACCGCCGACGAAGGAAACCGCCGAAGCCCTGTTCGACGGCCTGTTCTTCGACGCCGATCGCTACGACCTGTCGGCCGTGGGCCGCGTCAAGATGAACATGCGACTTGGCCTCGATGCCGAGGACACCGTGACCACCCTGCGCGTCGAGGACATCCTCGCCGTGGTCAAGGAACTGGTGAACCTCAAGGACGGCAAGGGCGAAATCGACGACATCGACAACCTCGGCAACCGCCGTGTGCGTTCGGTGGGCGAGCTGCTCGAAAACCAGTACCGCGTCGGCCTGCTCCGCATGGAGCGCGCCGTGAAGGAGCGCATGAGCTCGGTCGACGTGTCGACCGTGATGCCGAACGACCTTATCAACGCCAAGCCCGCCGTGGCCGCCGTTCGCGAGTTCTTCGGTTCCTCGCAGCTCTCGCAGTTCATGGACCAGACCAACCCGCTGTCGGAAGTCACCCACAAGCGCCGCGTTTCGGCACTTGGGCCGGGTGGTCTTACCCGTGAGCGCGCCGGCTTCGAAGTCCGCGACGTTCACCCGACCCACTATGGCCGTATCTGCCCGATTGAAACGCCGGAAGGCCCGAACATCGGTCTGATCAACTCGCTGTCGACCTTCGCCCGCGTCAACAAGTACGGCTTCATCGAAACGCCGTACCGTAAGGTGAACGACGGTCACGTGACCAAGGACGTCGTCTATCTTTCGGCGATGGAAGAGCAGAAGCACACCGTCGCGCAGGCGTCGGCTGAGCTGAATGCCGATGGTTCGTTCGTTGAGGAACTCGTCTCGGCTCGCCAGAACGGCGAATTCGTGATGAGCCCGCGCGACCAGATCACGCTGATGGACGTTTCGCCCAAGCAGCTCGTCTCGGTGGCCGCCTCGCTCATTCCGTTCCTGGAAAACGACGACGCCAACCGCGCACTCATGGGCTCGAACATGCAGCGTCAGGCCGTGCCGCTCGTGAAGGCGGACGCTCCGTTCGTCGGCACCGGCATGGAAGAGACGGTTGCGCGTGACTCGGGCGCCGCGATCTCGGCGCTGCGCGCCGGTATCGTCGACCAGGTGGACGCCACCCGTATCGTCATCCGCGCCTCGGGCGATATCGAACCCGGCAAGTCGGGCGTCGACATCTACCGTCTGCAGAAGTTCGAACGTTCGAACCAGTCGACCTGCATCAACCAGCGTCCGCTGGTGAAGGTGGGCGAAGTCGTGCAGGCTGGCGACACCATCGCCGACGGCCCGTCGACCGAGTTCGGCGAACTGGCTCTGGGCCGCAACGTGCTCGTCGCGTTCATGCCCTGGAACGGTTACAACTACGAAGACTCCATCCTGATCTCCGAGCGCATCGTGAAGGACGACGTGTTCACGTCGATCCACATCGACGAGTTCGAGGTCATGGCCCGCGACACCAAGCTGGGGCCGGAAGACATCACCCGCGATATTCCGAACGTCGGCGAGGAAGCCCTGCGCAACCTCGACGAAGCGGGCATCGTCTACATCGGCGCCGAAGTGCACCCGGGTGACATCCTGGTCGGCAAGATCACCCCGAAGGGCGAAAGCCCGATGACGCCGGAAGAAAAGCTCCTCCGCGCCATCTTCGGTGAAAAGGCTTCGGACGTCCGTGACACCTCGCTGCGTCTGCCGCCGGGCGTTTCGGGCACGATCGTCGACGTACGCGTGTTCAACCGTCACGGTATCGAGGTTGATGACCGTACCCGCGCGATCCAGAACGAGGAAATCGAACGCCTCGCCAAGGACCGTGAGGACGAACGCGCCATCCTCAACCGCGCCACCTACAATCGTCTGAAGGACATGCTCCTCGGCCAGGTCGCCGCTTCGGCGCCCAAGGGCCTCAAGAAGGGCGTCGAGATCACCGACGAAGTGCTGGACGAGGTCGAGCGTCACGACTGGTGGAAGTTCGCGGTTGCGGACGATCACATGCAGTCGCAGCTCGAAGCGGTGAAGACCCAGTACGACCTCACCGTCAAGGCGATCCAGGAGAAGTTCGAGGACCGCAAGGAGAAGCTGGAACGCGGTGACGAACTCGCGCCCGGCGTGCTCAAGATGGTCAAGGTCTTCGTGGCCGTGAAGCGCAAGCTTCAGCCGGGCGACAAGATGGCCGGCCGTCACGGTAACAAGGGTATCATCAGCCGCATCCTGCCGCTGGAAGACATGCCCTTCCTCGAAGACGGTACCCCGGTCGACTTCGTGATGAACCCGCTCGGCGTGCCTTCGCGCATGAACGTCGGCCAGATCTTCGAAACGCACCTCGGCTGGGCCGCTCGCGGCCTGGGCGCGCGTATCGGCGCGGCTCTGGACGACTGGCGTGCAGCCAACCCGAACCCGGTTGCCGGCCAGCCGCCGGAAGCCGTTCGCGAGCTGCTCAAGGAGATCTACGGCGACAACTACACCGCCGATATCGATGCCCGCGACGACGAGCAGATCGTCGAGTTCGCCCAGTCCGTCCGCAAGGGCGTGCCGATGGGTTCGCCGGTGTTCGACGGTGCTGTCGAGAAGGACGTCACCGACATGCTGCGTCTCGCCGGTCTCGACGAGTCGGGTCAGGTCAACCTGTTCGACGGCCGCACCGGCGACCGCTTCGACCGCAAGGTGACCGTCGGCTGCAAGTACGTGCTCAAGCTGCACCACCTTGTCGACGACAAGATCCACGCGCGTTCGATCGGCCCCTACTCGCTCGTCACCCAGCAGCCGCTGGGCGGTAAGGCGCAGTTCGGCGGCCAGCGCTTCGGTGAAATGGAGGTCTGGGCCCTCCAGGCCTACGGCGCCGCCTACACCCTGCAGGAAATGCTGACGGTGAAGTCGGACGACGTGGTCGGCCGTACCAAGGTCTACGAAGCGATCGTCAAGGGAGACGACACCTTCGAGGCCGGCATTCCGGAGAGCTTCAACGTTCTCGTCAAGGAAATGCGCTCGCTGGGCCTCAACGTCGAGCTGAAGAGCCACGACGACAACGAGGACGACGACGGCGTCGCGCTGGCGGCGGAATAACGGGATCCGGGCGGAGCCACCGCGCTCCGCCCTTCCTGCCTTCCGCCCGCACGAAGAATTCACCCCAAGAGGGATTGAACCATGAACGACCTGACCAAGTTCACCAACCAGATGGCGAAGCCCGAGACCTTCGATCAGATTCAGATCGGTCTCGCGAGCCCCGAGCGTATCCGCTCCTGGTCCTTCGGCGAGATCAAGAAGCCGGAAACCATCAACTACCGTACGTTCAAGCCTGAGCGTGACGGCCTCTTCTGCGCCCGCATCTTCGGTCCCGTGAAGGACTACGAATGCCTTTGCGGCAAGTACAAGCGCATGAAGTACAAGGGCGTCGTCTGCGAAAAGTGCGGCGTCGAAGTCACTGTCACCAAGGTGCGCCGCGAGCGCATGGGCCACATCGAGCTGGCCGCACCGGTCGCGCACATCTGGTTCCTGAAGTCGCTGCCTTCGCGCATCGGCCTGCTGCTCGACATGCAGCTCAAGCTGCTTGAGCGCGTCCTCTACTTCGAGAGCTACATCGTCATCGAGCCGGGCCTGACCCCGCTTGAGAAGTATCAGCTCCTCACCGAAGACGAGATGCTCGACGCGCAGGACGAGTACGGCGAGGATTCGTTCTCGGCCGGCATCGGCGCCGAGGCGGTGAAGCACATGCTCATCAACCTCGACCTCGAACAGGAGCGTGCGGACCTTCTCCAGGAACTTGAGACGACCAAGTCGGAACTCAAGCCCAAGAAGATCATCAAGCGTCTCAAGGTCGTGGAATCGTTCATCGATTCGGGCAACCGTCCGGAGTGGATGATCCTTGACGTCGTTCCGGTCATCCCGCCAGAGCTGCGCCCGCTGGTGCCGCTGGACGGCGGCCGCTTCGCGACGTCGGACCTCAACGACCTCTATCGCCGCGTCATCAACCGCAACAACCGCCTGAAGCGCCTGATCGAGCTGCGCGCGCCGGACATCATCGTCCGCAACGAAAAGCGCATGCTTCAGGAAGCTGTCGACGCCCTGTTCGACAACGGCCGCCGTGGCCGCGTCATCACCGGCGCCAACAAGCGTCCGCTGAAGTCGCTGTCCGACATGCTGAAGGGCAAGCAGGGCCGCTTCCGTCAGAACCTTCTGGGTAAGCGCGTCGACTATTCGGGCCGTTCGGTCATCGTGACCGGTCCGGAACTCAAGCTGCACCAGTGCGGCCTGCCGAAGAAGATGGCGCTCGAGCTGTTCAAGCCGTTCATCTACGCCCGTCTGGACGCCAAGGGTCTTTCGATGACCCTGAAGCAGGCCAAGAAGTGGGTCGAGAAGGAGCGCAAGGAAGTCTGGGACATCCTCGACGAAGTCATTCGCGAGCACCCGGTCATGCTGAACCGCGCACCGACGCTTCACCGCCTCGGCATCCAGGCGTTCGAACCCGTGCTGATCGAAGGCAAGGCGATCCAGCTGCACCCGCTCGTCTGCTCGGCCTTCAACGCCGACTTCGACGGTGACCAGATGGCCGTCCACGTGCCGCTCTCGCTGGAAGCCCAGCTGGAAGCGCGCGTGCTGATGATGTCGACCAACAACATCCTCTCGCCGGCAAACGGCAAGCCGATCATCGTGCCTTCGCAGGACATGGTTCTCGGCCTGTACTACCTGTCGATGGACCGCATCGGCGAGCCGGGCGAGGGCATGAAGTTCGCTGACATGGCCGAAGTGCACCAGGCCCTGTTCACCGGCGCTGTCACGCTGCATTCGAAGATCGAGGCCCGCGTGCCGCAGACCGACGAGAACGGCGAGCAGTACATGAAGCGCTTCGAGACCACTCCGGGCCGCATGCTGCTGGGCGAATGCCTGCCGAAGTCGCACACGGTGCCCTTCGATGTCGTCAACCGCCTTCTCACCAAGAAGGAAATCGGCGACGTCATCGACCAGGTCTACCGCCACACCGGCCAGAAGGAGACGGTGCTGTTTGCTGACGCGATCATGTCGCTCGGCTTCCGCAACGCGTTCAAGGCCGGCATTTCCTTCGGCAAGGATGACATGATCATCCCGGATTCGAAGGAAGCCCTGGTGAACGAGACCAAGGAACTGGTTGCCGACTACGAGCAGCAGTACCAGGACGGCCTCATCACCCAGCAGGAAAAGTACAACAAGGTGATCGACGCCTGGAGCCGTTGCGGCGACCAGGTGGCGAACGCCATGATGGAAGAGCTGAAGGCTCAGCCGATCGATCCCGAGACGGGCCGCATGGCCCAGATCAACTCGATCTACATGATGAGCCACTCCGGTGCGCGTGGTAGCCCGGCGCAGATGAAGCAGCTTGGCGGTATGCGCGGCCTCATGGCCAAGCCGTCAGGCGAGATCATCGAAACGCCGATCATCTCGAACTTCAAGGAAGGTCTGACCGTTCTTGAATACTTCAACTCGACCCACGGCGCCCGTAAGGGTCTGGCCGACACCGCGCTCAAGACGGCAAACTCGGGTTACCTGACCCGCCGTCTGGTCGACGTGTCGCAGGACTGCGTCGTCGTGATCGAAGATTGTGGTACCGAGCGCGCGCTGGAAATGCGTTCGATCGTGCAGGGCGGTTCCACCATCGCCTCGCTCGCCGAGCGTATCCTGGGCCGTACCCTGGCCGAGGACATCGTCGACAAGGACGGCAATGTCGTTGCCGCCAAGGGTCAGCTTCTCGACGAAGCTGCCGTGGCTGCGATCGAACTGACCGGCCTTCAGGCTGCCCGTATCCGTTCGCCGCTGGTCTGCGAAGCCCAGCAGGGCGTGTGCGGCAAGTGCTACGGTCGTGACCTTGCCCGTGGTACCCCGGTCAACATCGGTGAAGCTGTCGGCGTCATCGCCGCGCAGTCGATCGGTGAACCGGGCACGCAGCTCACCATGCGTACCTTCCACATCGGCGGTGCCGCGCAGCTTAACGAAACCAGCCACCTGGAATCGATCTGCGACGGTAAGGTCGAGTATCGCGACATCCCGACGATCGTCGACAAGCGCGGTCGCCGCCTGTCGCTCGCCCGTAACGGTGAAGTCGTGCTGTTCGACAGCGAGGGTCGTGAGCGCGCAATCCACCGCGTGCCTTACGGTACCGTGCTGCTCCACACGAGCGGCGCAAGCGTCAAGGAAGGCGAACGTTTGGCTGAGTGGGATCCGTTCTCGCTGCCGATCATCACCGAATCGTCGGGTACCGTGAAGTATCAGGACCTGATCGATACCCGCACGCTGACCGAGCAGGTCGACGATGCGACCGGCATGACCAGCCGCGTCGTGACGGAAGACCGTTCGTCGCGCACCGCGAAGAAGAAGGAGGACCTGCGTCCGCGCATCACCCTTCTCGACGAGGGTTCGGGCGAAACCGCGCGCTACATGATGGCGCCGGGCACCACGCTCTCGGTCGAGGACGGCCAGACCGTCGAAGCCGGCGACATCATCGCCCGTGCTTCGCGCGAAGCCGCCAAGACCCGCGACATCACCGGCGGTCTGCCGCGCGTTGCCGAACTGTTCGAGGCCCGCAAGCCGAAGGACAACTCGATCATCGCCAAGGTCTCCGGCCGCATCGAGTTCGTGCGTGACTACAAGGCCAAGCGCAAGATCGCGATCATCCCGGAAGAGGGTGATCCGGTTGAGTACCTGATCCCGAAGAGCCGCGTGATCGACGTGCAGGAAGGCGACTTCGTCAAGAAGGGCGACAACCTGATCTCGGGCTCGCCCGATCCGCACGACATTCTGGAAGTCCTCGGCGTCGAGGCTCTGGCAGAATACCTCGTCGCGGAAATCCAGGAAGTCTATCGACTCCAGGGCGTGAAGATCAACGACAAGCACATCGAAACGATCGTTCGTCAGATGCTGCAGAAGGTTGAGATCACGAACGGCGGCGACACCACGCTGCTGCCGGGCGAAGAAGTCGACTACGAGGAAATGTTCGAGATCAACAGCAAGCTTCCCGAGGGCAAGATGCCCGCGGAAGGCAAGCCGATCCTTCTCGGCATCACCAAGGCCTCGCTGCAGACCCGTTCGTTCATCTCGGCCGCGTCGTTCCAGGAAACCACCCGCGTGCTCACGCAGGCGGCGGTCGAAGGCAAGAAGGACACGCTGATCGGTCTCAAGGAGAACGTGATCGTGGGCCGCCTGATCCCGGCGGGTACTGGTGCGGGCATGAACCGCATGCGCGTGGCGGCCACCAGCCGCGACGCCGCCCTGCGCGCGTCTTACCGTCGCATGCAGGAATCGCTCATCGCTGCCAATTCGGCGGCGGAAGAGCATGCGGCCGAACTGGCCCAGGGCCCGGAAGCGGCGATCGGCAACGATCCGCTCGCCGTGGTCGAGGGTGAGACCCACGGTCTCGACGCGGATGCGGGTGATTACCTGATCCAGTCGGACGAGCAGACCGAAGGCGGCGAGGAAGCATAAGCTTTCCCACCTGCTGACAGGCACACGAAAGGCCCGCCGGAGCGATCCGGCGGGCCTTTTGCTTGGTGCTGGCGCGGCATTTGGCATGGTTACGCGAAAGTAACCCTCGCGCCTCTAAGGGAATGTCCTGAGATACTAGCAGGGCGCCAAGCATGGCCTGGAATTTCGGACGTACGGAAAAGAAGGGGCGCGAAGCCGGCGAGGCCGCGAACGCGATCGGCGCCGAGGATGCGCGCAATTTCTGCCGGGCGGTCGAGGGGATCGACGGGCTAGGCCTCTGGGCCTCCGACGCCGAGGGCCGCATCCGCTATCTTTCGGACAAGGCCCTGTCCCGCCTGCCTGCTGCCATTCCCGTGATCGGCAGCCCGCTGGCCGACATCTTCCAGACCTTCGACGATGGCGCCGGTTCGGGCCGCAGCCTGCGTTTCGCGTTGTCCCGCCGCTCGCGGTTCGAGAAGCTGGCAGTCTGCACGGGCGAGGGCGCACAGCGGCGCTGGTGGCTGCTTTCGGGCGAGGCGCAGACCGACGAAGGCGGCCGGTTCGACGGCTTCTGCGGCCTCTGCTCCGAAATCACCGACGAGCGCCGCATTGCCGAGGAAAACTCGCGCGAGGCGATGCACGATCCGCTCACGGGCCTGCTCAACCGCCGCGAGATGGCCCGCATGCTCGACCGCACCTTGCGCGCCTACAAGGCGCAGGAACGCCCCTGCGCGACGCTGCTGATCGATCTCGACCGCTTCAAGCAGGTCAACGACACCCTCGGCCATTCGAGCGGCGACGCCCTGCTGCGTCAGGTCGCCGAACGGCTGACCACCATCGTCGGCGATGCCGAGCGGATCTGCCGCCTCGGCGGTGACGAATTTCAGATCCTCGTCCCCGATGTCGAGGATCGTGGCGATCTCGGCGCCTTGGCCGAGCGGATCATCGCCATGCTCTCGCAGCCCTATTCGGTGGAGGGCAACCGCTGCATCATCGGCGCGTCGGTGGGCATCGCCATCGCCCCGTTCGACGGGCGCGATGTGGACGAACTGGTGCGAAATGCCGATCTCGCGCTCTATGCCGCCAAGCATGGCGGGCGCGGCCGCTTTCGCTTCTTCTCGCGCGAGTTGCTGACGGCGGCCGAGGATCGCCGGATGCTGGAGGAGCATCTCCACGATGCGCTGGCAAAGGGAGAGCTGGAACTCCACTACCAGCCCATCGTCGCGGCGGGCACCGATGTCGTGACCGGCGCCGAGGCGCTGATGCGCTGGAACCACCCGGAGAAGGGCGTCATCAGCCCTTCGCAGTTCATCCCCATCGCCGAGGAATCGACGATGATCTGCCAGATCGGCGAATGGGCGCTGCGCACCGCCTGCCGCGATGCCGTGGACTGGCCGGGCGATCTGCGCGTGGCGGTCAATGTCTCGCCCCGTCAGTTCACCGATCCCGGTTTTCCCGGCATCGTCGCCAATGCGCTGGCAGCATCCGGGCTGGCGCCGGAGCGGCTCGAACTGGAAATCACCGAGGGCGTGTTCCTGGCCGAAGGCGCCGATACCGATGCACGGTTCCGGGCGCTCAAGGCACTGGGCATTCGGCTTGCGCTGGACGATTTCGGCACCGGCTATTCCTCGCTCGGCTACTTGCGCACCGCGCCGTTCGACAAGATCAAGATCGACCAGAGCTTCGTGCGCGGCACCGCCGAGGCGGGTGCGCGCAACAAGGCGCTGATCGCCGCCATCGTCGCCATGGCCAAGGCCATCGGCATGGAGACCACGGCGGAAGGTATCGAGACGCTGGACCAGCTCGCGATGCTGCGCGAACTCGGCGTCAGCCACATCCAGGGATTCATCTACTCGCAGGCGATCCGGGCCGAGGCTTTCCTCATGGCTGCCGGACAGCCCCACTGGGGTATCGCGCCCAGCGGCCCGGCCCGTCAGCGGGACGAGCGGATCTCGATGTTCCGCTGGATCGGCGCGATTCACGAGGACCACTATTACCCGGTGGTCCTGCGCAATATTTCCTCCACCGGCGCGCTGATCGAGGGTGTGGAGGATGTGCCGCTCGGCACGCGGTTCGTGGTCTATTTCGGCGAAGGCCAGCTCGAAGTGGCGACCGTGCGCCGCGCGATGGGGGAGCAGATCGGCGTCGCCTTCGAAAAGTCACTGGTAAGCGATGGCAATGGCGGC
Organism: Novosphingobium sp. BL-S-33; assembly: GCF_056857025.1. Taxonomy (NCBI): domain Bacteria; kingdom Pseudomonadati; phylum Pseudomonadota; class Alphaproteobacteria; order Sphingomonadales; family Sphingomonadaceae; genus Novosphingobium; species Novosphingobium sp. BL-S-33. The sequence goes on from NZ_CM166474.1 coordinate 1,114,753, forward strand.
CTCTGCACGCGCACGCGGATCTCGCCTTATGACCTGATCAACGCCGGGCTGCCGGCGGACTTCGAAGTAACCACCACCCGCACGCCGATTGCCCCGCGCGATGGCCGGATCTCGATCCCCGCCTTCACCTCGACAGTGGGCCGCAAGGCGATTCAGGGAACGCTGTAAGCTTCTCGACCGGGCGCCGACGCCTGCCGACGGGCGACATGGCCTCTCGCGGAAAGACGGGCGATAAGTTGGCACCCCCCGTTCCCGCAAGGCAGCACTCTATGGACACCCCTGTTTCGAAAGTCGCCCGTGCCGCGTTCTTCTCGGTCACGGCCATGGCCGGCTTCGTCGTCTGGTGCGGCCTTGCGGGATTCGGAGGGGCGATCTAGCCCCCGCTTGCTCCGAGCGTCATGTGCTCGCCCTCGATCCTGACGTTGCCGACGTGGGAGAGGAACGACTGGCCGAGCAGCGAGACATCCAGTCCCGAGGGCACGATTGCGGCCTGAACGTCATGCGCTTCCAGCCCGCCCAGTTCCATTCGCCCGATGCTGACCGGCACGCCGTAGACCGTCCCGTTGGCGCCGCGGCCGATGGGCATCAGATCGCTGTCGTTCCAGTCGAGCCCGATGGCGCGCGCGTCGTTGCCGGTCAGCGCGACGATGGTGGCGCCGGTATCGACAAGGAAGTGGGTGCGGTGCTGCTCGACATCGGCGTCGGCATAGAAATGCCCGTCAGGCGCGCGGGAAAGCACGGTTTCACCGGCGAGCCACGCCGTCTTGGCCGAACTGTCGTCGTGGCGGGTAGCGACTTTCGCATGATCGCTTCCACCCGCCTTGAGACCGGGCGCGATCCAGCCGACGAAGGCGACCGTGCCGACCAGCAGGAGGATAGGGCCCATGCGCATGGGCCAAGGCTAGGCGCGAAGGCTTAAGCGGCGGTAAAGCCGGCCTCGTCGCCCTCGTGATCGGCGGCATAGCCGTGATGCAGGCCCGTCGCGGCCAGTGCGGCCATCTGGCCGACCAGCAGGGCATCCCACGCCATCAGCCCCCAGACCAGCCATTGAGGCCGATCCAGCGCGGCAATATGGTCGGCGCGGTGCAGCGTCTGGAGCAACAGCCAGACCGGACCGATGTGGAGCAGAATCCGCAGTGCCTTGGCCCAGCCGCTGCGATAGATCGCCACCAGCCCGGTTTCGCGGTCACCCAGCAGTCCGCCCACCATCAGCACGAGCCCGGGCAGGCTGGCGAGCGTCAGCGCCATGCCGAGCGTGGCTTCCGTCACTGGCGAGAGTCGCGGTCCAAACATGCCGGGCAGTGAAACTGCGACCTGCACGAACAGCCCCAGCAGAACCTGCTTCCAGCCGATCCCGGCAAGGCTCCAGCCGCGAATCCCGGCACCGCGGTTCGCCCAGAACCGGGCGCCGACCAGCACAGCCAGAACCAGAGCCGCGATCTTCACAACGCCAAAATTCGTGCGCATCGGATCGAGCGCGAGGCTGGCGAAGGCATCCTGGTTGGCGAACATGCCGAGCCGGATTTCCACCGCGTGCTGCGCGAATTCGGGGAGCACCGCGATCAGCGGCACCAGCGGCGCCAGCCGCCACAGACGCAGCGAATCGCGCAGCGTTACGCCGATACTGGCAAGCTCACGGCTCAGTCGGTTCATTCGGCGGCCTGAGCTTCCCCAGCCGCGTTCGCCGCCTCGATCTCGGCCGCCTTGGCTTCGACCAGCTTCACGATGTGATCCAGCATGTCCTCGGACTGGACGACATGGTCGGTCACGCCCGAGAGGTAGACCATGTGCTTGCCGTTGCCGCCGCCGGTTAGGCCGATGTCGGTTTCGCGCGCTTCGCCCGGGCCGTTGACGACGCAGCCGAGCACGGAGAGCGAAAGCGGCGTCTTGATGTGTTGCAGGCGGTCTTCCAGCGCCTCGACCGTGCGGATCACGTCGAAGCCCTGACGGGCGCAACTGGGGCAGGAGACGACGCGGACGCCGCGCGTGCGCAAGCCGAGCGCCTTCAGCATCTCGAAGCCGACGCGCACTTCCTCTTCCGGCTCGGCCGAGAGCGAGACGCGCAAGGTGTCGCCGATGCCCGACCACAGCAGCATACCCATGCCGATCGACGATTTGACGGTGCCGCCGATGAGGCCACCCGCTTCGGTGATGCCCAGGTGCAGCGGGCAGTCCACCGCGTCCGCCAGCCCCTGATAGGCGGCGACGGCCAGGAACACATCGCTGGCCTTCACGGCCACCTTGTATTCGTGGAAATCGTGGTCTTGCAGCAGCTTGATATGATCGAGTGCGGATTCGACCAGCGCTTCGGGGCAGGGCTCGCCGTACTTTTCCAGCAGGTCCTTTTCGAGGCTGCCGGCATTGACGCCGATGCGGATCGCGCAGCCGTTGGCCTTGGCCGCGCGCACCACTTCGGCCACGCGTTCGGACGAGCCGATGTTGCCCGGATTGATGCGCAGGCAGGCCGCGCCCGCGTCAGCCGCCTCAAGCGCGCGTTTGTAGTGGAAATGGATGTCCGCGATCAGCGGCACGCGGGCCTCGCGCACGATCTCGCGCATCGCCGCCGTGCTTTCCACATCGGGGCAGGAGACGCGAATCAGATCCGCCCCTGCATCCTCGCAGCGGCGGATCTGGTCGATCGTCGCCTTGGCGTCGGACGTGAGCGTATTGGTCATGGTCTGCACCGTGATCGGTGCATCGCCGCCGACGGGGACATTGCCGACCATGATCTGGCGGCTCTTGCGGCGCTCGATGTCGCGCCAGGGACGTACGGATGACATGGCGCTTCTATAGTCGTTCACGGTGACGGTTTGAAGCGCGATTACGGTCGGCCCGGATCTATGCGGCGCAAAACGAAGAAGGGGGCGAGACCATGCGGCCTCGCCCCCTTTCAATTCTTCACGCCTTGGCGTGCGCTCAGGCCAGAGCGGCCTTCAGCGCATCGGCCAGATCGGTGCGCTCCCAGGGGAACAGGTCGCCCTCGGGCTTGCGGCCGAAGTGGCCGTAAGCGGCGGTCGGGCCGTAGATCGGCTTGTTGAGGCCGAGGCCGACGCGGATGCCGCGCGGGGTCAGGCCGCCCAGCTTGTCGGCCGCGACCTTGGCGATCGCCACTTCCAGATCGGCATCGGCAACCGAACCGGTGCCGTGGGTGTCGACATAGAGCGAAAGCGGGGCCGACACGCCGATGGCGTAGGACACCTGGATCGTGCAGCGCTTGGCCAGACCGGCCGCAACCACGTTCTTGGCGAGGTAGCGGGTGACATAGGCGGCCGAACGGTCGACCTTGGTCGGATCCTTGCCCGAGAACGCGCCGCCGCCGTGGGGCGAAGCGCCGCCGTAGGTGTCGACGATGATCTTGCGTCCGGTGAGGCCGGCGTCGCCGTCTGGGCCGCCGATTTCGAACTTGCCGGTCGGGTTGATGTGGAAGGCGGTTTCGTCGGTCACGAAGCCCTTGGGCAGGATCTCGGCCACGACCTTCTTCACATAGGCCTTGAGTTCGGCGTCCTGCGCACCTTCGTGGTAGCCGGGCTTGTGCTGGGTGGAGACGACCACGGCGGTCGCTTCCACGGGCACGCCGTTTTCGAAGCGCAGCGTGACCTGGCTCTTGGCGTCGGGCTCCAGGAACGGTGCGGCGCCAGAGTGACGGTCGGCGGCAAGGCGCTCAAGGATCTTGTGGCTGTAGTCCAGCGTGGCCGGCATGAGGTCCGGCGTTTCGTCGCAGGCGAAACCGAACATGATGCCCTGGTCGCCCGCACCTTCGTCCTTGTTACCGGTCGAATCGACGCCTTGCGCGATGTCCGCGCTCTGCGGGTGCAGGTGGTTTTCGAAGACGAGGTCCTGCCAGTGGAAGCCGGGCTGTTCGTAGCCGATACGCTTCACGGTTTCGCGGACGACGGTCTGGATCTCTTCCTGTGCGCCATCTTCCCAGTGGCCATCGGTATCGATCATGCCCTTGCCGCGCACTTCACCGGCCAGCACGACGCGCTGGGTGGTGGTGAGCGTTTCGCACGCGACGCGCGCTTCGGGATCCTTGGAGAGGAAAAGATCGACGATAGCGTCGGAAATCTGGTCCGAAACCTTGTCGGGATGACCTTCGGAAACGCTCTCGGAAGTAAAGACGTAGCTATTGCGCATCTGGACACCACATATAAAGAAATCTTTATGTCCTCCCGGGTCTAGCCTCCCCGGCGACGGAGCGCAATGCCCGAAACCGCAATCGCCAACAGAACTGCGGCAAGCGCCAGCGGCAAGCGATTGCCCCAGCGCGCAAAAGGCGTGGCTTCGTGGGCGGGCGGGATCAGTCCGTCGATCCGGCCGGCCTGATGCCAGGGCACGTAGGCGCGAACCAGCCCGTCCGCGTCGATCACCGCGCTGACGCCGGTGGTGGTGGACCGCATGATCGGCAGGCCTTCCTCGATCGCGCGCAAACGCGCTTGCGCAAGGTGCTGCGGCGGACCCCAGCGGCCGAACCAGCCATCGGTGGAAGGGTTGAAGATATAGTCGGGCCGCACGCGCGGATCGACGATCTGGCCGCTGAAGATGATCTCGTAGCAGATCTGAATCCCGGCCTTGCCCCAGTCACCGAAGTCGATCGTGCGCGGACCCGGACCGGGCCAGAAGTCCAGCGCGCCCGGCACAAGGCGGGTGGCGCCCAGCGGTTCCAGCAGCCAGCGCAGTGCAAGGTATTCGCCGTAAGGCACGAGGTGCGCCTTGGAATAGGAGGCGATGAGGTTGCCGTGCCCGTCGATGGCCGAGACCGAATTGCGCGCGGCCACTTCCTCGTCGTCCTTGATGACGAGGTCCACGGCGCCGGTCAGCAGCAGGCCGTAAGGGCCGATCACCCGGCCGATGCGGCGGCGCGCGAGCACCGGGTCACCCGCATACGTATAGATGCGGTAGAGATAGGACGGATAGCCGTCGCGGATATAGTCGCCCAGACCCGATTCGGGCCAGAACACCACGCGCTTCTCGCCCGGCCGCCGGGGCAGCGAGAGGCGGGCCATGGTGTCGAAATTGTTCTCGAAATTGCGGGGATCTTCGATGAATTCCTGCCGGATATCGGGCTGGATCAGGGTGAAGCGAATCGCGCCTTCCGCGCGCGCGGCCCACGGGTCCGGCCGGGACATCAGCATCGTCAGCGGGGCATAGACCGCCAGCACGGGTAAGACCCACGCCCAGCGCAGGGCGCCCCGTCCGCCCAGCGCGAGCCGGACCAGCAGGCCGGGCAGGGCGGCCAGCAGCACCAGCACGCCGGAGAGCCCGTAGGTGCCCGTCCAGGGCGTTATCAGGGCCAGCCCCCGCGTGTCGAAACCGCCCAGCAGCGCCACGCCCAGCGGGTTCCAGGCGAAGCCGGTGAAGAGCCACGCCCGCAGCCATTCGGCGACGATCCAACTGCCCGCGAAGGCCAGTCCCAGCACTGCGAAAGCCCCCGGACCGCCTTTTGCCCCGGCTTTGCCCCGGTCCAGCTTCAGCACCAGCCAGCCGCCCGCCGCCGCCAGCGCCGGGAAGAGCGCGAGGTAAAGCGAGAGGAGGAAAACCGCGATCATGCCCAGCCATGCGGGCATCGCGGCCTGATAGGTGAAGGCGGTTGCGATCCAGTTGTTGCCGAGCGTGAAGTGGCCCAGCCCGAAGCACCAGCCGATGAAGAAGGCGCGTTTCCAGCTAGGTGCACAGGCCACCAGCTCGATCAGAATGGCCATCCCCAGCAGGGTGAGCGGCCATAGCGCCAGCGGCTGGAATCCGCAGGCGGCGATGGCGCCGGCCAGAATGGCGGCAGGACCGGTCACCAGTTTGCTCACAAGGCGCGGGTGCCGGGCCAGGATAGGGCGGCCGGATTCGGCCGGTACGGATTTCACGGCTGGGCCTCGCGGCGAAGGAGTTCCTTGGGCGAGGCTATGTACGGTACTTGCCGCGCGGCGCAAGCGATCTCCGTGTCGGGACTGGCGGATTGCCGGTTTGAACGGAAACGGCCCGGGATCCACCTTGGCGGAACCCGGGCCGTTTCTGTTGGCGGCAAAAGACGCGGAACTTAGGAGTTCACGGCCTCAAGCGTGCTGTCGCCAGCCTCATCCGCAGGCGGCGTGGCCTTGCGGGTGCGGCGGCGGCGGGGCTTTTCCTCGGCCTTGGCGGCTTCGGCATCGACTTCGGCGGCTTCGTCCGTGCTCGGCTGGGCCTTCTTGCTGGCCTTGGCCGAGATGGCCGGGGGCAGCGTGGAAGGATCGAGCGCGGGCTCGGCAGCAGCTTGCGGGGCAGCTTCCACGGGGGCGGCATTGCCGTCCGCTTCGGCGGCTTCACCGTCCTCGCGGCGGTCGCGGCGCGGCTTGCGCTGCTTCAGACCGCGATTGCCACGGGGTTCGCCGCGAATGTCGCGAACGAAGGGGTTTTCGGCCGGTTCGTAGACCGAACGTTCGCCTTCGCTCTCGCCTTCGTTGCCGGCGGTTTCGATGTTGTCTTCGGCCGGAGCCTCGACACGCGGCGCACGTTCCTGACGCTCAGGGCGGTCCTGACGTTCGGGACGGTCCTGGCGCTCGGGGCGTTCCTGACGCTCCTGACGTTCGGGCCGATCCTGACGCTCCGGACGGTCCTGCCGTTCGGGGCGATCCTGACGTTCCTGCCGTTCAGGGCGCGGTTGGCGGTCCTGCTGATAGCTGCGCTCGGCCGTCGATTCGAAATCGCCGTAATCGTCGCCGTACTCGTCCGAATAATCGGGCGTGCGATCGTCACGACGGGGTTGGCGCGCGTCGTCCTGACGCTGTTTCTGGTCGGCCAGCACGCGGAAATAGTGATCCGCGAACTGAAGGTAGTACTCCTCCGTCACACGATCACCGTTGAGGTGGGAATCGTGGGCGAGCTTCCTGTACTTCTCCAGCAGCTGCGGCGCGTTGCCGCGTGCCCTGCTGTCGATCCGGTTCGTTTGCTGACCGCCCTGCGGGCGATTGTTACCGCGGCCGCGCCGACGGTTATTACCACGATTATTATTCAAGGATTATTTCCTCAAAACCCTGGGTATCGGCCGGATCCCATCGGGCCGAACTGCCGTACGTCACAAGATCACGGAGCGCCCCCGCGTGCCGTGACTTCCACCTCTGCCGTGCCGTGCAGCGTTGCTGCCGCGACTGTCATGCAAATGATGGAGATGAAGCGTCCGCATGGGAAATTCCATCCATGTGCCGCTTCGCCTTAATCCTTAGGCATTCCGGCGCCGGATTCCAAGCGGAATCTCACGCGCCTGTTGAAAACTCCAGCACGCGAGGGCGATTTCCGAGGTCGCGGTGCAAACGACTGGAAAGACCGGCTTCGCGCCCGATCGCCGCGACCGACTCGGCCTGTTGATAGCCGATCTCGACCAGCGCGATGCCGCGCGGGGCGAGCAGGCGGGCGAGCTGGGGCACCAGGATTCGATAGTCGTCCAACCCGTGTTCACCCGAATAGAGCGCGCTGGCCGGCTCAAAGGCGGCGACCGAGCGATCCAGCGCGACAGTGGTCTCGACATAAGGCGGATTGGCGAGGATCAGGTCGAAGGGGCCGCCCAGTGCGTGGTCCCAGCCGGGGGCGTGCCAGTCGGCCAGGGCCATGCGGGCGCGTTCGGAAAGTCCCAGCGCCTCGGCATTGCCCGCCGCGACCGCAAGCGCGCCCGGCGAGCTGTCTATGCCCACCCCGCGTGCCTCGGGCAGATTGGCGAGCACCGCCAGCAAAAGAGCGCCCGATCCGGTGCCGCAGTCGAGCACGGTCCGGGCGTCGGGCCGGGCCGCCAGCGCGGCCTCGACCAGAACTTCCGAATCGCCGCGCGGGATCAGCACGTCCGGGCCCACCGCGAAGGGCAGGCCGAAGAATTCCTGAGAGCCGGTGATGTAGGCGACCGGCTCGTGCCCGGCGCGGCGCTCGACCAGTGCCGTGAAGCCCTCGGGCGCGGGGTCGCGCATGCGGGAGAGCAGCATCGAGGAGCGCGTGGTGCCCAGTGCGTGGGCCATCAGCACTTCGGCGTCGAGCCGGGCGGTGTCGCTGGTTGCCGCGAGGCGGTCCGCGGCCTTGCGGATGGCTTCGCCGACGGTGGGGCCGAGGGCGGGGGGCGGCTCAATCATCCTTCGACAGGCTCAGGATGAGCGGGGAAGGAGTGATTGGGGCAAGGAGCAAGCGGGAAAGAGGGCCAAGTTGCACCCAGTCCCGCTCGCCCTGAGCTTGTCGAAGGGCCAAGCGCAACGCCAGCCCGGTCAAGCATCCATGGCCGCAAGGCGCTTGGCCTCGTCCTCGGCGATCAGCGCGTCGACCAGTTCGCCCAGACCCGGACCTTCGAGGACCTCGGGCAAGCGATGGAGCGTCAGGTTGATGCGGTGGTCGGTCACGCGGCCTTGCGGGAAATTATAGGTGCGGATGCGCTCCGAACGGTCGCCCGATCCGACCATGGCCTTGCGCGCCTCGGCCTCGGCACCCTGCGCCTCGTCGCGCATCTTCTCGTAGAGACGCGCGCGCAGGACCTGCATCGCCTTGGCCTTGTTCTTGTGCTGGCTGCGCTCGTCCTGGCAGATCACGACCAGCCCCGACGGCAGGTGGGTGATGCGCACGGCCGAATCGGTGGTGTTGACGTGCTGGCCGCCCGCGCCCGAAGCGCGGTAGATGTCGATCTTGAGGTCCTTGTCCTCGATCTGGACATCGACCTCGGTCGGTTCGGGCAGCACCGCGACGGTCGCGGCCGAAGTGTGGATGCGCCCGCCCGATTCGGTCACCGGTACGCGCTGCACGCGGTGGACGCCCGATTCGAACTTGAGCTTGGCGAAAACGCCCGAGCCCGAGACATTGGCGACCACTTCCTTGAAGCCGCCGATGTCGCTGGCGTTGACGCTGATCATCTCGACCCGCCAGCCCTGCTCGGCGGCATAGCGCTCGTACATGCGATAGAGATCGGCGGCGAACAGCGCGGCCTCGTCGCCGCCGGTGCCGGCGCGAATTTCCAGCATGGCCGGGCGCACGTCTGCGGTATCGCGCGGGAGCATGGCGATGGCCAGCTTGCGCTCTGCCTCGGGCAGTTCGGCCTTGAGGCGGTAGACCTCCTCCTCGGCCAGCGCGCGCATGTCCGGGTCGGGATCTTCCAGCGTCTGGAGCGCTTCCAGCTCGCCGCGCATCGACACGACCTCGGCGGCGATGCGGGCCACGGGTTCCAGTTCCGCATAGTCACGGCTGGCGGCGACGAAGGCGTCGCCTTCCAGCGTGCCGGACGCAAGGCGCGCCTCAAGCTCGGCGAAACGGGCGCCGAGCTGGCCGAGGCGGGCGTCGGAAATGGACATCAGGTGGCTCCCACGCCGATTTCGATCCGCACTTTATCCGTCATCCCCGCGAACGCGGGGATCCCGCTTGTTCTGGCGGCGTGGCGAAAAGGAAGCGGGGCCCCCGCATGCGCGGGGGCGACGGCATTGTATATCGCTTCGGTGTGTGTTGCGTCAGTCGAGAGGAGGTCAGCCGAAATCACGGGTGGACCGACTGGAGAACCTGCTCGACCGCGAGATATTCGGCGGTCGGCTCGGCGGCGCGCAAGTTGGCGACCGGCTGGCCGTCCTTCGTGCCGAACGAGATGAGCACTTTCGCGCCCATCTTCACCGCCTTGTCGAAGCGCTTGCGCGGGCTGCCGGTGGCGATCATCTCGGCATCGAGGCCCTGGAAACGCAGCGCGGTGATGACCTTCTGCGCATAGGCGAGCGCGGCATCGTCCTCGACCGCCAGCACCACGGTCAGCGGTGTCTCGGCCAGCGTGCCCGCATCGGCGACCAGCATGGCGAGACGCTCGATCCCCGCCGCCCAGCCCACGGCCGGGGTCGCCGGACCGCCGAGGCTTTCCATCAGCCCGTCATAGCGGCCGCCGCCGAGCACAGTGCCCTGCGCGCCGAGGCGGCTGGTGACGAATTCGAACGCCGTGTGGCGATAGTAGTCGAGCCCGCGCACCAGCGCCGGGGCGCGTTCGTAGGCTACGCCCGCCGCGTCGAGGCCTTGCGTCACCGCGGCGAAGAAGTCCTGCGCCTCGGCCGAGAGGAAATCGTCGATACGCGGGGCGTCAGCCACGAAGACCTTGTCGCGCGGATCCTTGGAATCGAGGATGCGCAGCGGATTGCGCTCGAGGCGATCCCGCGAATCCTCGGAGAGATCGGCCTTGTGGGCGCGGAAGTATTCGATCAGCGCCGCGCGCCAGCTGTCGCGGCTGGCCGCATCGCCCAGCGTGTTGAGCTGGAGCGTCACGCCTTCCGAAATCCCCAGTTCCTTGAGGAGCTGGTCGGCAAGCACCAGCAGTTCCACGTCGGCGGTCGGTTCGGCCGCGCCGATCAGCTCGGCGTCGATCTGGTGGAACTGGCGATAGCGGCCCTTCTGCGGGCGCTCGTAGCGGAACAACGGGCCGTGCGTGGCGATCTTGACCGGGGCGAACTGCTTCCAGCCGTTGGTCAGATAGGCGCGGGCGATGCCGGCGGTGAATTCGGGGCGCAGCGTGAGCGGGTCACCGCCGCGGTCCTCGAACGAGTACATTTCCTTGGATACGACGTCGGTGGTCTCGCCGATCGAGCGCGAGAACACGGCAGTATCCTCGAACACCGGCATTTCCGCGCGGCGGAAGCGGTAGAGCTTGCGAATGCGCTCGAACGTCTCGACGACATGCGCGAAAGCCTCGGCGTCTGCGCCGAAGATGTCCTGGGTTCCGCGGATCGCCTGAGGCGTCTTGGTCGATGTAGTGCTCATAACGCGCGCGCTTAGCCCGATTGCGGCGGCGGGGAAAGTGGCTGCGGTGCAAGCGGGGGATTGGGCGTGGAAATAGGCGGGCCCTGTCCTCCCCGGCACGGGGAGGTGGCAGCCCGCAGGGCTGACGGAGGGGATTCGCGTCCTCACGTGACCGTTGCGTCGTGGCATCCTTCGACAAGCTCAGGATGAGCGGGGCGCGGTTCCCCATCCCCTCTACCCTGGCAGAAATGGATTCCGCTCATCCTGAGCTTATCGAAGGCCCGCTCATCCTGAGCTTGTCGAAGGACCGAAAATTACCGCACCTGCTGGACCGGAACGCATGAGTGAATTGGATGGTTGCCAAATCCCGCAACAGCCGCAAAGAATGGCGAAATGAAATATCGTACCGCGGTCGTCACGCTCTTCGCCCTCCTTTCCGTTTCCACCCCGGCGCTGGCGCAAGCTTCGGCGCAGGAGTCTGCCACGCGCACGACTCCAATGGCGCCCGCGCTACCCGATCCACTGCCTGCGGCGCAGGACAAGCCCTACGCGGGCACGATCACGCTCGACATCGATGCCAGCGACACCGTGCGCGGCGTCTATAAGGTGACGCAGCAGGTCCCGGTCGCCCCTGGCACGCGGAACCTGATCCTGATCCAGCCGAGCTGGCTGCCCGGCAATCACTCGCCCACCGGCCCCTTCGCGCTGCTGGCGGACATCCACTTCTTTGCCGATGGCAAGGAAATCACGTGGCAGCGGGACACCGTGGCCGTGAATGCCTTCCATCTCGACCTGCCGGCCGGCACCCAGATGGTGACGGTGAAGTTCGTCCACACCTCGCCGGTGCAGGCCAAGGAAGGCCGCATCACCATGACGCAGGAAATGCTCAATCTTCAGTGGGAGAAGATGAGCCTCTATCCGGCCGGTTATTACACGCGCGGGATCACCTTCAAGCCGACCGTGAAGTTCCCGGCGGGCTGGACCGTCTACACCGCGCTCGACGGCAAGGCCCAGCAGGGTGACACCGTCACCTGGAACCCGATCGATTACGAGCGCCTTGTCGATTCGCCGATCTTCGCCGGCAAGTATGCCCAGAGCTGGGATCTCGGCCACGGCGTGAACATGAACGTGGTGGCGGATGAGCCCAAGCTGCTCGGCATCAAGCCCGAGAACATGCAGACTTATCGCAACCTCGTCTCGCAGGCGCTGTTCACGTTCGGCGCGCGCCACTTCGACCATTACGACTTCCTGCTGGCGCTGACCGACCGCATGGGCGGCATCGGCCTCGAACACCACCGTTCGAGCGAGAACCAGATGGAACCGCGCGTCTGGGTCGATTGGGACAAGATGGACTGGGATCGCAACGTGATCCCGCACGAGTTCACCCATAGCTGGAACGGCAAGTACCGCCGCCCGGCCGACTTGTGGACGCCGGACTTCCAGCAGCCGATGCAGAACACGCTGCTCTGGGTCTACGAAGGCCAGACGCAGTTCTGGGGCTATATCCTCGCCGCGCGTTCGGGCGTGCAGACCAAGCAGACCACGCTCGACACGCTGGCCGGCGCCGTCGCCCGCTATGCCGAGGCGACGCCGGGCCGTGGCTGGCGTTCGGTGGAAGACACCACCCACGCACCGATCATCAACGAGCGCCGCCCGCTGCCCTATACCTCGATCACCCGCACCGAGGACTACTATGTCGAAGGCGCGCTGACCTGGCTCGAAGCCGATCAGATCATCCGCCAGGGCACCAAGGACGCCAAGGGCCTCGACGATTTCGCCAAGGCCTTCTTCGGCGTGCGCGATGGCGACTGGGGCGAGCTGACCTACAACTTCGACGATGTCGTGAAGACGCTGAACGGCGTCTACCCCTACGATTGGGCCAGTTTCCTCAAGACCCGCATCTACGCCACCAACCAGCCGGCGCCCACCAAGGGCATCGAGATGGCCGGCTACAAGCTGGTCTGGAAGGACACCCAGAACGCCTACGAAAAGGGCCTCGGCGATTCGCGCAAGTCGCTGGACCTCAGCTACTCGCTGGGCGTGTCGCTCGACAATGAAGGCACTGTCACCGCCACGGTGTGGGACAGCCTTGGCTACAATGCCGGTCTGGTGGGCGGCGTGAAGGTCGTCGCGGTGAACGGCAGGGCCTATAGCGCTGACGGGATCAAGGACGCGATCACTGCCGCCAAGACTGCCAAGGAGCCGATCAGCCTGCTGGTGAAGCGCGGCGATGCGTTCCAGACCGTCTCGCTCGATTACCACGGCGGCCTGCGCTGGCCCTGGCTGGAAAGCACTACGCCGGGCAAGGCCAACGGGCTTGACCGCCTGCTGGCGCCGCGCACGAAATAAGTAAAACCGGCTCAGGCCGGCGACTATTCGGAGCGGGGTCGGGCCATGGTCCGGCCCCGTTTCGTTTGTGTGCAGGCGGCGGAAATGCGGGGCCGGGCGGCCGATGTTGTCACATCCGCGCACGGATCCGGTCATGTTTTGTCACGGCAGCGGTTCCGCGATCCTTGCGCCGCAAGTGCGAATAGGCGGTTGCGATGCATTAACCGTCCCGCTAAGCCCCGCCGTCAAAGTTCAAGGCGGCGCACGCTCAGTAGCGCCGCTCAAATCGTGCCCGTTGAAAAGGACCAACATGCGCATCGACATGATCCCTGTCGGCAAGAATCCGCCGGAGAGCCTGAACGTCATCATCGAGGTTCCCGTTGGCGGTGAGCCGGTGAAGTACGAATTCGACAAGGATTCGGGCGCGCTCTTCGTGGACCGCATCCTGCACACGCCGATGCGTTACCCCGCCAACTACGGCTTCGTTCCGCACACGCTTTCGCCCGACGGTGACCCGCTCGACGCGCTGGTCGTTGCCCGTTCGCCCTTCGTGCCCGGCTCGGTCGTGCGCGTGCGCCCGATCGCGGTGCTGAACCTGGAAGACGAGCACGGCGGCGACGAAAAGCTCGTTTGCGTGCCCGACGACAAGACCTTCCCGTACTACTCGGACGTGCAGGAAAAGGGCGATCTTCCGCCGATCGTGTTCAGCCAGATCGAGCACTTCTTCACGCACTACAAGGACCTTGAGGCCGAGAAGTGGGTGCGCGTCGGTACCTGGGGCGGCGCTGACGAAGCCCGCCAGATCGTTGTCGAGGCGATCGAGCGCTATGAGGCGGACAAGGCTGCCAAGGCCTGAGCCACTACAAGTTCACACCCCATGTGAAGGAAGGGCCGGCGGAGTGATCCGTCGGCCCTTTTCCGTTCCGGGGTCGGACTGAATCCCTCCCGTCATTAGGGGAGGATACCCGAACGTCAGTCCGGTTGGCGCAGTTCTTCCACCAGCCTCGGGACATCGGCGAGTGCGCGCAGAGCGTCGTTGAGGTGCGTGCAGCCTTCCGGACCGCGCAGCATCTCCAGCACATCCTCGCGCACTTGGCCGAGATTGCGGCCGACCAGACGCGCGACGTTGTGGACCGCGCCGGGGCATTCGCGGAACGGCAGGATGCGCGCCTCGGGATCGAGGCTCAGCACTTCCAGCGTCTCCGCATCGACGGTCGCGGCAAGGTTGTATTCGTGGATGGCGACGCGGCCGCCTTCGCGCAGCTTGGCGCTGTCCTGAAAGGCCGAGGCGATGCGGATCAGGCCGCCGTCGCGCGTCACGTCGATGCGGCGGGCGCGGCGGAAGCCGGGGCCTTCGTGTTCGAGGAACTGGTGCCAGCCCTCGGGATCGGCGGCGTTGCGAAGATTTCCCGCGTCCGCATCGGCCACTTTGTCGAGCGCGGCGGTGCCGGAAACACCGCTGTTGCCCTCCTGAAGGCCCCAGCAGACATTGGCGCGCTGGGCCAGCGCGGAAGCGCCGTCTTCCGCGCCCAGCCGCTCGCGCAGAAGGTCCATGCGTTCGGGGTACCACTGGCCCCACGCGAACGAGGAGACGAGCGCGGTGCCGGAAAGGTCGTCCAGCACGAGATAGAGCGGATCGGCCTGCGCGATCAGTTCGGGCATGATTTCGCGCAGGGCCATGCGCAGATGGCCGCCGGCGCGCGCGCCGACGAGTTGGCCGATCGTCGCCGGGGCCGGGTCGGCGGCGATCCGGGTGATCGTCTTGTCCTCGGTCATGCGCAGCGAGAATTCGCCGGTGGCCAGTGTATGGCCCTTGCCGTCCGGGCCGGTCAGGTAATCGCGTGCGCGGCCGACAAAAAGGCGCTCGCCTTCGGGGCCATCGGGCCAGGCCACATCGATGCTGGACGTGCGGCGCAGCGAGTTCGCGGGGCGCACCGGGGCCGGGTTCGCCGTCTGGCGCGGGGGTGGCGGATAGGACGCGGAAGGAATCGACGTGGTCATGGTGGCATCCTGCGATTTTTGTTTTCGCCGATCAGCCTGACACCTTCACCAGCAGCTTGCCTAGATGGTTGTTGCCAGAAAACACCCCGGCGAAGGCTTCAGGCGCGGAATCCAGCCCTTCGACCACCGATTCCGGGCAGCGGATGCGCCCCTCGGCAATCCAGCCGGCAATATCGTCGAGCGCCTGCTGGCCGCCGACGAGAAAGCCGCCGAAGCCCTTGATCTCCAGACCCTTGGACATGATCGCGCGGAAAAACCCGGGCAGACGGTCAGGCCCCGGGCCTTCGAGTCCCATCCCGTAATAGGCGATGAAACCGCAGACCGGCATCCGCGCGCCGCGCTTGAGATGGGGGAGGACGGCCAGCATCACGTCGCCGCCGACATTATCGATGAAGACATCGGCGCCTTCGGGCAGCGCCTTGGCGAGTTGCTCGGCGAAGTCGGGCGCCTTGTAGTCGGCGGCGGCATCGAAGTCGAGGTCGATCAGGCCCCGGCACTTGTCCGGCCCGCCGGCGATGCCGATCACTCGCGCGCCGCGTATCTTCGCGATCTGCCCGGCAAGGCTGCCCACCGCGCCCGCTGCGGCCGAGATGACCACCGTCTCGCCCGCCGCGACGCGGCCGATGCCGATCACGCAGGCATGGGCGGTCTGCCCCGGCATCCCCAGCGCGCCCAGCGCGGTGGAGACGGGTGCCTGCGCGGGATCGAGCTTTCTTGGCGGCCCGCGCCAATCGGCCTTGTCCGGCGCGACGAGGGCATATTCGCGCCAGCCGGTGCGATCCTCCACCACGTCCCCCACCGCATAGCCGGGGTGGTTGGAGGCGACGACTTCGCTCACCGTCGGGCCGTACATGACCTCGCCGGGATGGACCTGCGTCACGCCGGAAAGGCGCTTTTCGTCGATGGCGAAGCGGATCAGCGGGTCGAGGCCCAGCCACAGCGTCCGCAGCAGCACCTCACCCTCGCCCGGCGCGGGAATCGGGGCCGCTTCCACGCGGAAGTCCGAAGGCTTCGGGTTGCCTTGCGCATAGCGTGCCAGCACGACCTGCTTCATGGTGCCGCTCACCTGAGTTTCACCGTCACCGCCGACATGCCGCGATGGTCGAGGCCGCGATATTCGGGCTTCGGCTTGGCCGGGTCGAGCGTCATGTTCGGGAAGCGGTCGAGCAAGCCGTTGATCGCCACCACCATCTCCTGCCGGGCGACATCCATGCCCAGACAGCGGTGCGGGCCGAAGCCGAATCCCATGTGATGCTCCTTTCGGCGGAAGATGTCGTATTCCTCGGGCTTGTCGAACACCGCCGGATCGTGGTTCGCGGCGCCGAGGCACAAGTGGATGCGGGTGCCGGCGGGGACTTTCACGCCCTCCATCTCGGTATCCTCCATGCAGAGGCGCATGAACACCGGATCGGTGGCACGCCAGCGCAAGCCCTCTTCCACCGCAAGGTCGATCAGGCTGCGGTCTTCCTTGCAGGCATCCCAGAAGTGGCGGTGTGTCATCAGCGCATCGATGGTGATGCCCAGTTGCCGCCACGTGGTGCCGCCGCCCGCGAAGATGGCGAGCTTGCAGTAGCCGAACAGTTCATCTTCGGTGAGCGGGCGCTTGGAGCCGTCCTCGTGCGTGATCTCGCAGGCGATCAGGCCGGCGATCAGGTTATCGCCGGGCTCGCGGTGGTTCTCCGCGATCAGGCGGCGCAGCGTGCCGTCGACCCAGGCGCGGGCCTGCGCCGCTTCCTCGGGCGGCAGGTTGCGCGCGCCGAAGGTGGCACGGTTGAGCTGATAGCGGAACTCGATCACGTCCTCGCCTTCCAGCCCGATGGCGCGGGTGACGGTGGCCATCGGCAGGCGCGCGCAGAGGTCGGTGTTGAGGTCGGTCGTCTCGCGGTCCTTGATCTGGTCGAGCAGGACATCGACCGTCTCCTCGATCCAGCGCTTGTTCCACCAGTCCAGCACCTTGGGCCGCTTGAATAGTGGCTGCGCGGCGGAGCGCAGGCGCTTGTGCGGCTTGCCGACCATCGAGAGGATGGTGGTGCCGATCGTCCGCACACCCGCACTCTCGTTATAGCCCTCGGAGGAATAGAGCTGGTTTTCGCGAAAGCCGATCTCGCAAGCGCGGTAGGAGAAGAACGTCATGTTCTCGCGCGGCGGGCCGAGCATCGAGACCATTTCCGGCACGCCCAGCAGTTCGCGCAAGGTACCCTTGTGGACCGCGCCCGCCTCGCGCAGGCGGTTCATGTCCTCGGTATAGTCGCGCGTCGGGTCGACACCGGAATTGGCATCCACTTTGTCGACATCGAACATCTCCGCATAGCGCGGATTGTCCGACAGCAGCGATGCGAGCGCGTTGGAGCGGGAATCGTTACCCGAATAGGGACAGGTCGCCATGGTCAGCCTCCTACCTTGCGACCGGCCGAGAGCCCCCCGTCCACGGGAAGATTCACGCCGGTCACGTTGCTTGCGAGATCGGAACAGAGGAACAGCGCCGCCGAAGCGGTGTCGCGCGGATCGATGGCGCGGCCGAGCGGGTGGACGCGGCCCATGCCTTCGAGAATGCGGTCGCGGTGCTCGCTGTCGGGGTCCATGCCGGCATAGTGAGTGAGCATGCCCGCCGGGCAGACCGCGTTCACGCGAATGCCCTTGTCCGCCACTTCGATGGCGAGCGCGCGGGTAAGCTGCACCACCGCGCCCTTGGTGGCGCCGTAGAACACGCCGCCATAGCCGATCAGCCCCGCGACCGAGGCGGTGGAGACGATGGCCCCGCCGCCTTGTCCGTCCTTGGCCTGCCTCTCGAACTGCCGGATCGCCGACTGGCACCCGTGGACCACGCCCATCACGTTGACCTCCGAAACGCGGCGCATGTCCTCGCCCTCGCACTCGATCAGACTGCGCAGGCCCTTGCCGGGGACCGGGCTGATCGTGATCCCGGCATTGTTATAGAGGCAATCGAGCCGCCCGAAGGCCTCGACCGCCGCCGCGACGGCATGATCAACCGAGGCAGGATCGGCCACGTCGCATTCCACGGCAATGGCCTCGCCATTCTGCGCGCGGACCATCGCTGCCGTTTCCGACGCGTTGTCCGCATTCACGTCCGCCGCGATCACCTTGGCGCCGTGTTCGGCAAAGAGTAGGCAGGCGGCACGGCCAACGCCCGATCCGGCCCCGGTAATCAGTGCAACTTTGCCTTCGAGCAGTCCCTGCATGCTGGTCCTCCCTTACCCGCCGATGTTCAGCGTGGTCATGATCTGGAATTCGCGCAGGCCTTCGACGCCGCGCTCGCGGCCAAGGCCGCTCATCTTGATGCCGCCGCTGCTGGCATGGCTGGACATCAGCGCGCCATTGACGTTGACCGTCCCGCTGCGGATTTGCCGGCCCACTTCCAGCGCCTTGACCTTGTCCTTGCCGTGGATCCAACCGGACAGGCCGAAGCGGCTGTCATTGGCCATTTCCACCGCGTGATCGAGGTCGCGGTAACCGAGCACCGAAACCACCGGCCCGAAGATTTCCTCCTGCGCGGCGGGATTGGCGTTGTCCGGCAAGTCGAGCACGGTCGGCTCGAAGAAATAGCCCTTTTCCAGCCCCTCCGGCCGCTTGCCGCCGCAGACCACACGGCCGCCCCCGGCGACGGCGGCGGCAACGAAATGCTCGCACCGCGCGCGCTGACCCGCACTGATGACGGGGCCAAGCTGGCTCGCCGGATCGCGCGCCGGGCCGATCTTCACGCCGGACAGCAATTTCGCCATCGCCTCCAGCACTTCGGCCTTGCTCTCCTGTGGCACGAAGACACGGGTGCCCAGTACGCAGCCCTGCCCGGCGTGTGAGGTGCAGACGCTCATCGCCGCCATCGCCGCGCGGTCCACCGAATCCGGCAGATAGATCTGCGCCGACTTGCCACCCAGTTCGAGCACCAGCCGCTTGAGCGTGGTCGCCGCCTGCTTCGCGACTTCGACGCCCACGGTGGAGGAACCGGTAAAGCTCACCATGTCCACGCGAGGATCGCTGGTCAGGGCCTGCGCGCCGTCCACGCCCTGCTCGATGACAAGGTTGAACACACCCTTCGGGAGGCCCGCTTCCTCAGCCGCCTCGGCAAAGACCAAAGAGGACAGCGGCGTCAGCGGATTGGGCCGCAGGATCACCGTATTGCCCGCCATCAGCGCGGGCACGACTTTCCAGAGCGCGGTGTAGAACGGCACATTGTAAGCCGAAATCGCCGTCACCACCCCGATCGGCGACCAACGCGTCACGCTCTGCACCGCGAAATGGGCGTTCACCCGCTCGTGCAGGGGCAGCGGATTGTCCTCGACCTCGGGCAGGCGGAGGAACAGTTCGACGATCTCGCGCGCCATGCGCAGCGGCGAGGCGACTTGCGCGCCCATGACCGTGGAGGAAACCGGACAGCCCGCTTCGAGCACGGCCAGTTCCTTCAACCGGTCGGCGCGGGCGGCCATGGAGTCGGCAAAGCGCATCATCGCCGCGCCGCGTTCCTGCATGGTGAGGCCCGACCATGCGCCCGAATCGAAAGCCCGCCGCGCGGCGGCAATCGCGCTCTCCACCTGATCCGGCGAAAGCCCGGTAACCTGTGCGACATGGCTCTCGTCGGACGGATCGAGCACGTCGAACGCCCCGCCGTTCCCGGCAACGAATGCGCCATCGATGAAGCCTGCGTGAGTCAGCGGCTCTCTCCCAGTTAATTCGTATTTGCGAATTTATTTTCGCAAACGAGACTATCGAAGCGAAGAAGGCGCGTCAATCGCGAGGGCGCTGGCTGGAACCGGATCGTCCGCTTGCGGTTGCCTCGCTTTCCGGGGCTGCCTATCTCCGGCATCAGCCCGCGGCCTCAGGAATGTGGCGCGCACGAAACGAGCGAGGAACCGCAAGACCATGGCTTTCACCGATTTCCTCCGTCAGCAGTGCTACATCGACGGCCAGTGGTGCGATGCCGATAGCGGTGCCACGTTCGAAGTCACCGATCCGGGCAGCGGCGCCGTGCTCGGCACTGTGCCGAAGATGGGCGCAATCGAGGCCAACCGCGCCATCGACGCGGCCGAAAAGGCGCTCCCCGCCTGGCGGGCCAAGACCGCCGGTGAGCGTGCCAAGCTGATGCGCAAGCTGTTCGAACTGATGATCCAGCATCAGGACGACCTTGGCGAGCTGCTCACCCGCGAACAGGGCAAGCCGCTGGCCGAAGGGCGCGGCGAGATCGCCTATGGCGCCAGCTTCATCGAGTGGTTCGGCGAAGAGGCCAAGCGCGCCTATGGCGACACCATCCCCGGCCATGCCGCCGACCGCCGCATCGTCGTCATCAAACAGGGTGTCGGCGTCGTTGCTGCGATCACGCCCTGGAACTTCCCCAATGCGATGATCACCCGCAAGCTGGGCCCGGCGCTCGCGGCGGGCTGCACGATCGTCATCAAGCCCGCGTCGGCAACGCCCTATTCGGCGCTCGCCATCGCGCATCTGTGCGAACTGGCGGGCATTCCGGCGGGCGTCGTCAATGTCGTGACCGGCAGCGCCGGGCAGATCGGCTCTGCGCTGACCACCAGCCCCAAGGTTGCCAAGCTGACCTTTACCGGCTCCACCGAGATCGGCCGCGACCTGCTGCGCGAATGTGCCGAGACGATCAAGAAGACCTCGATGGAACTGGGCGGCAATGCGCCGTTCCTCGTGTTCGACGATGCCGATGTCGATGCCGCGATCGACGGCGCGATGATCTCCAAGTTCCGCAACGGCGGCCAGACTTGCGTGTGCACCAACCGCTTCTACGTGCAGGACGGCGTCTATGACGAATTCGTGGAGAAGTTGGCCAAGCGCGTCTCCGCCATGAAAGTCGGCTACGGCATGGACGCGGGCACCGAAGTCGGCCCGCTGATCGACGTGAAGGCGGTCGAAAAGGTGGAAGAACACCTTGAGGACGCCATCGCAGGCGGCGCCAAGGTTCTGGCAGGCGGCCAGCGCAACGAGCGCGGCGGTTCGTTCTTCAACCCCACCGTGGTTGCGGGCGTGAAGCCGGACATGAAGCTGGCGAAGGAAGAGACTTTCGGCCCGCTCGCGGGCGTGATCCGCTTCACCGACGAGGCCGACGCCATCCGCATGGCCAACGATACCGAATTCGGCCTTGCCAGCTACTTCTACGCCCGCGACATCAGCCGTGTCTGGCGCGTGGCAGAGGCGCTGGAGGCGGGCATGGTGGGCATCAACACCGGGCTGATCTCGACCGAAGTGGCGCCGTTCGGCGGCGTGAAGCAATCCGGCCTCGGGCGTGAGGGATCCCACTACGGCCTCGATGACTACATGGAGGTGAAGTACCTCTGCATGGGGATCAAGCCGTCGGCCTGATTGCACGTCGCGACCGCAAAATACACTCGTCATCCCCGCGCAGGTGGGGATCCCGCTTGTTCTTCAGGGCACGCAGAGACGCAGAGGGTACGGTGAATTGCCGCACAATCTCTCTGCACCTCCGCGTCTCCGCGTGAACTAAAAAGCGGGGCCCCCGCCTTCTCGGGGCGACGAATGGCAGTTGGCAGATGCACGATATGCCCCCACAACGCCGCCACTGCGAAGTTTTGAACGCCCGTTCAAACTTGCTCTTCCCGACAAGCCTCTTTTCCGTCTAGCCCTAGAGGCCTGCAAGGCGTGCGAGGCGCCAAGACCCAGAAGAGAACGGGAGAACATGATGTCCTACAAGGTTGCCATCGTCACCGGCGCCGCCGCCGGAATCGGCGCCGCCTGCGCAAGGCGGCTGGCGAAGGAAGGGGTAGCCGTAGGCGTGCTCGACCTCGATGCCGAGCGCTGCTCCGATACCGTCAAGGCCATTCGCGAAGCTGGCGGCACCGCCATCGCCGTCGGCGCAGACGTGTCCAACCGCGCCTCGGCTAAGGCCGCGATCGAGCAAGTGCGCGAAGCGCTGGGCCCGATCTCGATTCTCGTCAACAACGCGGGCGTCACCGACTTCACCCCGTTCGAGGAACTGACCGAGGACCGCTGGGACTTCATCTACGCCGTCAATGTGCGCGGCCTGTTCATCATGACGCAGGAATGCCTGCCCGACATGAAGAACGCGGGCTGGGGCCGCATCGTCAACATCTCGTCCTCCAGCGCGCAGACCGGCGCGGTGAACATGATCCCCTATTCGTCTTCGAAGGGCGCGGTGGTGACCATGACCCGTTCGATGGCGCAGGAATTTGGCCCTTACGGCATCACCGTGAACAACATCCCGCCGGGTTCGGTGATGGGCACGATCATGTCCGAAGCCAACCGCGAGCGCTTCCAGATCCCGACCGAAGTGCTGCTGCAGACCATCCCGGTCCGCCGCATGGGCGAGCCCGACGATATCGCCAACGCCTGCGCCTGGCTCTGCGACGAGCGCAGCCAGTACGTCACCGGCCAGACCATCGGCGTCAACGGCGGCCGCGTCGTCACCTGAATTCTGCATCGAAGGGTGGCAGTGCATGGCGCTGCCACCCTTCGATAATTTGCCTTCCCGAAGTCCGAAAGCGGACCCACCCGCACCCCCAATTGACCCCCACGGCGCTCCCCGCGCTCCCCGCTTGCGCCTCCGCCCGCCATCTGAAAGGCCGCTGGAAGGACAGGAAAACCGGGGATCCGAGTGACCAAGACGGTCGTCACGCTGGAAGACAAATACACGCAAGGCGAAGGGCGAGTCATGCTCTCCGCCCTGCAAGGCGTCGTGCGCCTGCTGCTCGACCAGTCGCGGCGGGATCGCTCGGCGGGGCTGAACACGGCGGGCTATGTCACCGGTTATCGCGGCTCCCCCATCACCACGCTGGATGCGCAGTTGTGGGCGAGCGAGAAGCTGCTCACCCGGCACGCCATCCGTTTCGAGCCCGGCCTCAACGAAGAACTCGCCGCCACGTCCGTACGCGGCACCCAGCAGCTCGACTGGTACGGCAAGCCGAACGTCGATGGCGTCTTCGCGCTCTGGTACGCGAAGGGTGTGGGCGTCGAGCGTGCGGGAGAGGCGATCAAGGCGGCGAATTTCGAAGGCACCCACCCGAAAGGCGGTGCGCTGCTGCTCTGCGGGGATGACCACGCGGCCAAGTCCTCGCTGACCGCCCACCAGTCCGAACACGTGCTGATGACGGCGATGGTCCCGGTGCTCTACCCGGCGACGACCGACGAGATTCTCAGCTTCGGCCAGTTCGGCTGGGCCCTGTCGCGCGCCAGCGGACTCTATGTGGCAGTGAAGGCCGTGACCGACACGCTGGACCTGACCACGACCGTCACCCTGCCGGGCCACAACTTCCCAATCGCGCTGCCGGAAATACCCGCAGGCGCTTCGCCGAACTTGCGCATCGCCATGTCGGCGCTCGAACAGGAAGCGGCGGTGATCGAGCGGCGCCTGCCGATCGTGCCGCTGTTCACCGGCCTCAACCCCATCGACCGGGTGAGCCACGAGGCGCCAGACCGGCGGCTGACCGTGGTGAGCGCGGGCAAGGCATGGCTCGATCTCTGTCAGGCGCTGGCCGATCTCGGACTGGATGAGGCGGCATGCCGGGCGCTGGGCCTGCGCGTGGTCAAGCTCGGCCTCGTCTGGCCGCTCGATGTCGGATTCCTGCACCGGAGCTGCGGCGGCAGCGCGGAAGTGATGGTGGTGGAAGAGAAGCGCCCGGTCATCGAGGACCAGATCGCGCGCCTGTTCTATGGCCGCGCCAATGCCCCGGCGCTTTCGGGCAAGACCGCGCCGGACGGGGCAAAGCTGCTGTCCGAAGTGGGCGTGCTGGATGCCGCGACGGTGCGCCGCGCGCTGGTGTCGCGCATGGCGGCGCTGGGCATGCTGGGCGACGATCTCGCCGCGCGCGATGCCATGCTGCGCCAGCGGGAGGACTCTGCGAAGGCACTGGACCGCACCGCCATCCGGCCCGCCTATTTCTGCTCCGGCTGCCCGCACAATACGTCGACCGTGGTACCGGAAGGCTCGGCCGCGATGGGGGCGACCGGGTGTCACGGCCTCGCCCACTACATGCCCGAACGCAACACGATGCAGACGGTGAGCATGGGGCAGGAAGGGATGCCCTGGATCGGCGCGCAGCATTTCGTCGATACGCTGCACATGTTCCAGAACCTGGGCGACGGGACTTATACGCATTCCGGCCTGCTGACGATCCGCGCGGCGGTGGCGGCGAAGAGCCGGGTGACTTACAAGATCCTCTACAACGATGCCGTCGCCATGACCGGCGGTCAGCCTGCGGAAGGTGCGCTCACGCCCGAGCAGATCGTGCGCGAACTGGTGGTGGAAGGCGTGCACCCGGTCGTACTGGTGAGCGAAGACCCCACGCGCTTTGCTGCGTCCGACCTGCCGAGCGGAACCCGCGTGCTGCACCGGGACGAACTGGACGCGGTGCAACGCGAATTGCGCGAACTGCCCGGCACGAGCGCCATCGTCTACGAACAGACCTGCGCCAACGAGAAGCGCCGCCGCCGCAAGAAAGGCGCTTACCCCGATCCCGACAAGCGGCTCTGGATCAATCCGGCGGTCTGCGAGGGCTGCGGCGATTGCTCGGTGCAGTCGAACTGCCTGTCGATCGTGCCGATCGAAACCGAATTCGGCCGCAAGCGCATGATCGACCAGTCCAGTTGCAACAAGGACATGTCCTGCATCAAGGGCTTTTGCCCCAGCTTCGTGGAAGTCTCCGGCGCGGCGCTGCGCAAGCGCAGCATGGACGATGCCGAACTCGCGCGCATGGTGGCGGCGCTGCCCGAACCGGCAGTGGCGGACCTGTCGCAAGGAGCCTCTGCGATGCTGGTGGCGGGGATCGGCGGGACCGGCGTGCTCACGGTGGGCGCGGTGCTGGCGATGGCGGCGCAGATGGAGGGCAAGGCCGCCAAAGTGCTCGACCAGACCGGCATGGCGCAGAAAGGCGGCGCGGTGGCGAGCCATATCCGCATCGGCGCCGATGCCGCGGCGATCCCCTCCGCACGACTGGGCGCGGGCATGGCGGACCTTGTGATCGCCTGCGATCTGGTGGTGGCATCCTCGCCCGAAGTGCTGGCACTGGCGCGGCGGGATACGCAGGTTCTGGCGAACGAGGACGTGGTGCCCACCGGCGAATTCCAGCGCAATCCGGGCCTCGATCTGACCGCGAGCCGCTTCCTTCGCGCGATCGGCAAGCGCGTCGATCCGGCGGGGATCGCCTCGCTGCGCGCGGGATCGCTGGCGACGCGGCTACTTGGCGATTCGATCTTTACCAACCTGATGATGCTGGGCTTCGCGGCGCAGAAGGGGCTGCTGCCGGTCGCGCTGTCCTCGCTGGAAGAGGCGGTGCGATTGAACGGGGTGGCGGTGCGCGCGAACCTGGCTGCGCTGTCGCTCGGGCGGCTGGCGGCGGCGGGCGGGGAAGACCTTTTCGCGTTGGCCGATGCTGCACCTTCCGCACCCGAGGCGCCGCGCGATTTTGCAGCTATTGGCGAGAGTTACGAGCACCTGCTGACGGAGTGGCAGAACCCGGCCTATGCTGCGGACTACCGCGCGTTTCTCGACGAGATTGCGGGCGTGTTGAAGGCACGCGCGGTGGCCGGCGGGGAGCCTTTGCTGCGCGAAATCGCGCGGCAACTCGGCCGTCTCATGGCGTACAAGGACGAGTACGAAGTCGCTCGCCTCTACAGCGCACCGGCCTTCCGGGCGGGGCTGTCCGACACGTTCGAGGGCACGCCGCGCCTCAAGATCCACCTTGCTCCGCCGCTGCTGGCGTTCCGCAAGGACCGCAAGACCGGCCGCCCGCGCAAGATCGCGTTCGGAAGCTGGATTTTCCCGGCATTCGCGTTGCTCGCAAGGGCCAAGGGGCTGCGCGGGACATGGTTCGATCCGTTCGGCTACACTGCCGAACGCCGCATGGAACGCGCGCTGATCGGCGAATATCGGGATCTCGCGCGCCGGATCGCAGCGAAGGTTGAGCCCGATACGATGGACCTTGCCGTCGAAATCGCCGCCGCTCCCGCGCTGATTGCCGGTTACGGCGCGGTGAAGGAGGCCGGCGTTTCCGCTTTCCGCGCGCGTGTGGCGGAACTCGCGCCCCGGCTCGAACGGCGGCCCGCACCCGCCGAGCCGCAGCGCGAACCGGCCTGACCGCCGGGGCGGTATCTGCCCGGCGTGAATTGCTGCGCGCGGGCGATTGCAGCACCACCGGACGCCTCACTGCTGGAGGGGAATCGGCCCGTGAAGGATACCCGCATCAACGTCTCGTTCGACATGCGCTCGCCCGACTGGGCGACGCCGACGCACGAGCTTTACCGCGCAGCAATCGAGATGGCGGCTTTCGTCGACCGGATCGGCGCGGACCAGATCGGGCTGATGCAACATCACGGCTCCGATGACGGCTACTTGCCGCAGCCCTTCACGCTGGCCGGCGGCATGGCGGCGGTGACGAAGCGCATCCGCTTCATGCTCGGCGCGGTGGTCTTGCCGCTCCACGATCCGCTCGAACTGGCCGAGCAGATCGCAGTGTTGGACCAGATGTCCAACGGGCGGCTCAATGTCATCTTCGGTGCCGGCTATGTACCGTTCGAGTTCGCCATGTTCCGCAAGTCCCTGAAGGACCGCGCACGGCTGATGGACGAAGGGCTGGAGATCATCCTGCGCGCCCTGAAAGGCGAGAAATTCGAGTTTGACGGCCGCCCGATCTATGTCCGTCCGCTCACCGTGCAGGCGCCGGAGGATATCATCATGGTCGGCGGCGGCGTGCCCGCCTCGGCCAAGCGCGCGGCGAAATTCGGCGTCGGTTTCGGGCCGATGAAGCCCGAACTTATCGATCTTTACCTCGCCGAATGCGAACGGCTCGGCCACGCGCCGCGCACTTATTTCCGTCCTACGCCGGGAATGCCGCTGGCGGTCCATCTTTGCGAGGATCCGGACGCCGGCTGGGAAGCGATCGCGCCGCACGCAGTCCACGTCATCACCGAATATGCCAAGTGGGCCGAACAGGAGGGCGATGGTTCGAACTCGCCGTTCAAGGGGCTGACCGATCCGGCCGTGCTGCGTCAGGCGGGCATGTTCGCCGCATGGACGCCGGACCAGCTCGTCGAGAAAGTGCGCAGCATGGGCGGCGTCGGCCATATCGGTTTCCAGCCCTTGTTGGGCGGACTTTCGCCGGAAGAAGGGTGGAAGAGCCTCAAGCTGCTGGAAGCGACGATGCCGCGATTGAAGGCGGAAATTTAAGCAGAAAAGAAGGGATTCTGGGGGATGATCCCCCAGACCCGCAGAGCGTCTTCGTTGCGCGCCATCTATCCGTAGTGCGCTCCTTGCGGCGCAGCCCATAAGTCTCCCGACGCAGCCATGGGAGCGCAACGAATAGGGCAGGGCACCACGAAGACAGTATTGGGGGTGCAGGGGGGCTATGCTCCCCTGCTTATTCCTTTTCTTCCCGATACAGCCCCCGCAAAATCGCCAGAAACGCGCTTCCTCGCACACCCCCGGCGTGCAGCAGCCCGACCTCCCGCACGAGTTCGAAATCCCGCACCGGCACGAACCGCACCGAACCGTCGGCGAACCCCTCAGGCATCATCCCCACCCCGGCCCCGCTGCGCACAACCGAGAGAACGCGCTCGTCGCTGGTGGTCTTGAGCACGAAGCGCGGACGGACGCCGCGCTGGGTGAAGAAGCGGTTGATCTCCGGCAGCGCCTCGCAGTGGCGGCGCAGCGCCATGCGATCCTGCGCGAGCTGTTCGGCAAGGACTTCGCTCTCCCCGGCCAGCGGGTGATCGGGCGGCAAGACCATCATGTAGCGTTCGCGGGCGAGCACTTCGGGTTGGTAGCGGGCGTGGTGGGGGCGAACGACGGTCAATGCCACGTCGATCCGCCCGCGTTCCAACCGCTCAGCCAGATCGCGCTCGCTGCCGTCGAGCAGTTCGAGCGCCTCGCTGCCGTCGTATTGGGCCAAGGCGCGGCCTATCGTGCGGGTGGGGATGGTGTTGAGCACGCCCACGCGCAGCAGGCTCGGTTCGGCGGGTTCGGCCAGTTCGACCAGCGCGTGCTCATATTCGGCGGCGATGCGGCGGGCGCGGACGAGAAATCGGCTGCCCGCCGGGGTCAGGGCAACGCGCTGGCGATCCCTGTCGAACAGGCGCGCGCCCAGTTCGCGTTCGAGCTTGGCGATACCGGCCGAAAGCGTGGGCTGGGTAACGCTGACCGCCCGGGCTGCGCGGCTGAAATTGCCGGTTTCCGCCACGGCGAGGAAATAGCGCAGCAGATATTGGTCGATCATAGACAGTATCTATAACGAAGGGCGAAAAATTTCAATTTCCGCTCGCTTGCCGGCCGGTCTAGATAGGCGGGGCAAATCAATCCAGCATGGGAAGAGAGCCCGATGGCAAGCGCAGCGCAACCGGAGATCGTGGCATGAGCGCGCCGGTGCTCCATACCAGCCTGAATCTCGACAGCCCCGAGGCGCAGGCGCGCGACCGGCATAACCGGGCACTCGTGGCGGAGCTGCGCGAGAAAGTGGCGGTGGCCGCGCTCGGCGGGAACGAGAAGTCGCGCGAACGTCATGTCGCGCGCGGCAAGCTGCTGCCGCGCGAGCGCGTGGAGCGACTGCTCGATCCCGGCTCGCCGCTGCTGGAGCTGGGACAACTTGCGGCCGAGGGGCTTTACGAGGACGACATTCCCGGCGCGGGGCTGATTACGGCCATCGGCACCGTCTCTGGCCGCCAGTGCATGATCGTCTGCAACGATGCCACCGTGAAAGGCGGCACCTATTACCCGATCACCGTGAAGAAGCATGTCCGCGCGCAGGAGATCGCGCAGGAAAACAACCTGCCGTGCATCTACCTCGTCGACAGCGGCGGCGCCAATCTGCCGCATCAGGCAGAGGTCTTCCCGGACCGCGACCACTTCGGCCGTATCTTCTTCAATCAGGCGCAGATGTCCTCGAAAGGCATTCCGCAGATCGCCTGTGTCATGGGAAGCTGCACGGCAGGCGGTGCTTATGTTCCGGCGATGAGCGACGAATCGATCATCGTGAAGGAGCAGGGCACGATCTTCCTCGCCGGGCCGCCGCTGGTGCAGGCGGCGACGGGCGAAGTGATCTCGGCCGAGGACCTCGGCGGTGGAGACCTCCACAGCCGCAAGTCGGGCGTGACCGACCACCTTGCCGACAATGACGAGCACGCGCTGACCATCGTGCGCGACATCGTCAGCCATCTCGGCCCGCTGCATCATCACGACCAGCCGCTGCGCGCACCGCGTCCGCCCAAGTACGATCCGGAAGAACTCTACGCGGTCGTGCCGGAGGACGTGCGCGCGCCTTACGATGTGCACGAGGTGATCGCCCGTATCGTCGACGGCAGCGAGTTCCACGAGTTCAAGGCGCTCTACGGCACCACGCTCGTCTGCGGTTTTGCGCATATTCACGGGATGCCGGTGGCGATCCTTGCCAACAATGGCGTGCTGTTCTCGGAGTCCGCGCAGAAGGGCGCGCACTTCATCGAACTGGCCTGCCAGCGCAAGATTCCGCTGCTGTTCCTCCAGAACATCTCGGGCTTCATGGTCGGCGGCAAGTACGAGGCGGAGGGCATCGCCAAGCACGGCGCCAAGCTCGTCACCGCCGTTGCCACCGCCACGGTGCCGAAGATCACCGTGCTGATCGGCGGCTCGTTCGGCGCGGGCAACTACGGCATGTGCGGACGCGCCTACGACCCGCGTTTCCTGTTCACCTGGCCCAATGCGCGCATCTCGGTGATGGGCGGCGAGCAGGCCGCTTCGGTGCTCGCCACCGTCCACCGCGACGCTGCGAAGTGGTCGCCCGAGGAGGCTGAGGCCTTCAAGGCGCCGATCCGCCAGAAGTACGAGGACGAGGGCAATCCCTACTATGCCACCGCCCGCCTGTGGGATGACGGTGTGATCGACCCCGCGCAGACCCGCGACGTATTGGGCCTTGCGCTTGCCGCGTGCCTTGAGGCGCCGATCCCCGAAAAGCCGCAGTTCGGCGTGTTCAGGATGTGATGGCGATGGCTCGGATCGATACTCTCTTCGTGCTCGACACCGACTATGCGGATCCCGCATTTGACGGCGAGCGTCGCTTTTACTGCAAGGATTGCGTGACGGTGGAGGGCCTGCTGGCGCTGTTCCCCGAGCGCGCAGGCAATATTGAAGTCGTTCGCGTCCGCTGGCCGCGCCCGCGTGCGGCCGTGGTCGCTGCGCTGGGCGAGGAAAACCAGAACCTTCCCGCGCTCGCCTTTGCCGAGGGCGGCTTCGCCAATGATATCGAAGGCGTCCTTGCGGCGCTGCATACCCGTCACGGTTTCCCGGAGCGTCACCCATGATCCAGTCGCTGCTGATCGCCAATCGCGGCGAGATCGCCTGCCGCGTTATCCGCACCGCGCGGGAACTCGGCATTCGCACCGTTGCGGTCTATTCCGACGCCGATGCCGATGCACTGCATGTGCGCGAGGCGGATGAGGCCGTGCACATCGGCCCGTCTGCGGCGCGCGAAAGCTACCTCGTGGGCGAAAAGATCATTGCCGCCGCGAAGCAGACCGGCGCCGAGGCGATTCACCCGGGCTATGGCTTCCTGTCCGAGAATGCCGAATTTGCGCAGGCGGTGATGGATGCCGGGCTGGTCTGGGTCGGCCCGAAGCCGTCCTCGATCACGGCGATGGGCCTGAAGGACGCGGCCAAGAAGTTGATGGCCGAGGCAGGGGTGCCGGTGACGCCGGGCTACATGGGCGAGAATCAGGAGCCTGCCTTCCTGGCCGACGAGGCCGCCAAGATCGGCTATCCGGTGCTCATCAAGGCCGTCGCGGGCGGCGGCGGCAAGGGCATGCGGCTGGTCGAGGCGCCCGAGGCTTTCATCGACGCGCTGGCCTCGTGCAAGCGCGAGGCGGCGTCCTCGTTCGGCAACGACCACGTGCTGATCGAGAAGTACATCGCTTCGCCCCGCCACATCGAAGTGCAGGTCTTCGGTGACAGCCACGGCAATGTCGTCCACTTGTTCGAGCGCGATTGCTCGCTCCAGCGCCGCCACCAGAAGGTGATCGAGGAAGCCCCCGCGCCCGGCATGGACGCGGCGACGCGCGGGGCGCTCTGTGCGGCAGCGGTGCGGGCGGCCAAGGCCGTGGACTATCAGGGCGCTGGCACGATCGAGTTCATCGCGGACGGTTCGGGCAAGCTCTCCGCAGACCGCATCTGGTTCATGGAAATGAACACGCGTCTTCAGGTCGAGCATCCGGTGACCGAGGAGATCACCGGGGTCGATCTGGTCGAATGGCAACTGCGCGTGGCGAGCGGCGAACCGCTGCCGCTCTCGCAGGAAGACCTCACCATCGACGGCTGGGCCATGGAAGCCCGTCTCTATGCCGAGGATCCGGCCAAGGGCTTCCTGCCCAGCATCGGCAAGCTCGAACTGCTGGAATTCGGCGAGGCTGAGGGTGGGCGCATCGACACCGGCGTCTATGAAGGCGCGGAAGTCTCGCCCTTCTATGACCCGATGATTGCCAAGGTCATCGCCTGGGGCGAGGACCGCGACGAAGCCCGTGAGCGGCTGGGCGAGATGCTGGAGGATAGCGCCGTCTGGCCGGTGCGGACCAATGCCTCGTTTCTCGTCAAGGCCTTGCAGCATCCCGACTTCGCAGCGGGCAAGGTCGATACCGGCCTGATCGGCCGCGATGGCGAGAGCATGGCAGAAGTGCCCGTGCCTTCGGACGAGGTGCTTCAGGCTGCCGCGAACTCGCTGGTATCGACCGTGCCGATGGCAGGCTTCCGCCTCAATGCAGCGCCCGCGCGTGCGGCATGGTTCTCGCTCGACGGCGAGAAGGTCGAGATCGAGCTGACCGGTGAGGGCAGCGAGGAGCCGGACGACGGCGTGCTCGTCACCGAGCAGGGGCAGGCCTGGTTGCTCACCCTCTGGCGGCGCGACGGCGTGCATGGCGCGGCGGACGGTTCGGGCGCGATCCTTGCGCCGATGCCGGGCAAGGTCATCGCGGTGGACGTCACGCAAGGGCAGTCCGTGACCAAGGGGCAGAAGCTGCTGACGCTGGAAGCGATGAAGATGGAGCACACGCTGGCGGCGCCCTTCGATGGCGTGGTGGCGGAACTCAACGTCGTCGCGGGGGCACAAATTCAGGTGGAAGCCCTGCTGGCACGCGTCGAACCGCACGAAGATTGAGGCGAGGATCGCGGCCTGCACGAATTGTCATTTTAAGTTCGGCGGGATGGGCTTAGCCCTTTCCTGTCCGTCCTTGTCCGACGGATTCGATACGAGGAGAATTCCCTTGAAGCTTTCGTATCTTCTTGCCCTTGGCGCAGTCGCCGCCACTCCGCTTGTCGCGCTTGCCCCGGCGGAGGCCGCGCCGCCGTCGCACTGGACCACGCTCGGCACCCGGACGGTCAATCCCGGGACCACCCACAGCACGTTCACCGTCGGCAGTCGCAACGCTTTCCGGCAGGTCCAGCTCTGCACGCGCGCCGCGCCGATCCGTATGACGAGCTACACGGTGCGCCTTGATAACGGCCGGCAGCAGAACATCCGCGTGAACGCCACCATCAGGGCGAATTCTTGTACGCGGGTAACCACGCTGACCGGCGGTCCGCGCCGGATAGACCGCGTGACCGCGTCCTTCCAGCGAGTCCCGCAAGGCACTCGCCCGCAGATCCGCATCATGGCGCGTTGATACAGGCTGTCCGGCCGGACGCGGTGATCCGCGCCCGGACGGACATTTTACCAAAGGGAGACAGGATTTTGCCGGGCCGCTTTTTCGACGAATGGACCGTGGGTGACAGGATAACCCATCAGCCGGGTCGCACCGTTACCGAGACTGACAACCTGATGTTCTCGGCGATGACGCATAACATGCAGCCGCTCCATCTGGACGCGGAATTCGCCAAGCAGAGCGAGTTCGGCCAGATCCTCGTCAATTCGACTTTCACTTTCAGCCTCGCCGTGGGTCTTTCGATCGCGGACACGACTGTGGGCACTCTCGTCGCCAACCTCGGCTTCGACAAGGTGGTGACGCCCAAGCCGACCTTCATCGGCGATACGCTGACCTGCCATTCCGAAGTGGTCGAAATGCGCGAGAGCAAGTCGCGCCCCACGCAGGGCATCGTCGTGTTCAAGCACGAACTGACCAACCAGCGTGGTGAGACTGCGCTCTCGATGCTGCGCACCGTGCTCCTCAAGAAGCGCGACGCGTAACTCCAATTCAGTTGCCACAGGTGAGGCGGTCCAGAGGAAGAACCGCCTCCGGACCGCGGAATGTGGCAAGGTTCGCGTTTGATCCTCGCCTTGGTCAACCGGTCGGGATGGTTACGAGCGGGGCATTGTTGTTCGCGGTACTGGAATCGTTGAGCGAGAGCAGGATCTGCGTGATCAGGAACATGCGCTTGGATTCGCTGTCCGTGCCGTCGATCCAGAACCAGCTGCCGCGATAGCGGATCGCGACATGCGGATCGGCAGGGCGATCGGGGCCGCAATGGATGCGGACAAGTGGGGGCTCCCCGGCCGCATCGGTTCCGGCAACACCAGTTTGGCCGTCCGCAACCCTGCCATCTCTATCCTTGACCGGCAGTTCGACACTTTGCGCCATTTCGGTCAATATCTCGAACATTGACCGCGAACCGATCGCAAGCTGGCCGGGTGCCGGCTGGGCAGCTCCGAAGCGGATCGCCAGTTCCTTGGCATCGCCCGGCAAATTGAGTGCACGCTTGATGAAATCGAGGTCCGCGCGATCAACGTCCGAAGGTGATCGCGACAGGACCGCCCTTGCCGTGAAATGCGATTTTTCGTCGCGCTCGATATGAAGGGCAATTCCGCCACTCCGCTGCAAGCGGCCGATGGCTCTGACGATCAGCGGAAATTGAGGATCTGCACCGCCGGCAAACAAAGGGTCGTGACTGCCCGAGCGAACGCCGTTGATCGATCGGGCCGAAAGCCGGAGCAGATATTCGGCGGACCACCCCGCCTCCATCATCGCCAGCAACGAGGCCGGAGGAATGGGCGAGAGCATGCTGCGCGAAAAGCGCTCGCCCGACAGCGGCGCATAAGTGATCGTTGGCGTTTCCCGCAGCAGGACATTGGCTCCCGCAGTTCCGTCTGCATCGTCGGGTGCGGGATGGATGCCGAAATCGGCATGGACGGACCCTTCGCGCGTATATTGGCTGATGACGGAATTGACCTCAAGAAACGCGGGGGCATCGCCGTAACGGATCGCCACGATATTGAGCAGCAATTGTTCCTTGTTGTTCTGCAGCAGCCGCATGGAATAATCGGACCGATCGATCCCCATGCGCTGCGCGCCGATGGACGTACAGCCCGTCGCGGACAGGATGAGCAGCGGCAGGACGAAAGAGAACTTCAACCGTCTCGCGCCGTCTTCCATCGCGCATCATCTCCGGCGTTTGCCTTCCTGCTGATAGAGGGGATTCGGGCCAAGACCCATTGGGAGTTCCCTGTCGTGGATCTAGGGAAAAACCTTAATGCCGAGGGGGTTTGCCCTCACGGCCACCCTATTCCGGAGCCTGTTCCGGCAGCGCGTCGGTTGGAGCGTCGGGAACCGCAGGAAACCATCGCCCCGATCCAAGTACAAATTTTTTGGGGTGGTGGAGACCGCGCGGCTTACATAGGCCTCGGGAGGTATGAACATGCCGGTGCAACACGCTTCCTGGGGCCTTACCGAGAAGGAGAAGCAGACGCTTCGCCTGATCGTGCGTGGGCACGATGCCAAGTCGATTGCCCGCAGCCTCGACCTTTCGGTCCATACCATCAACGAGCGACTGCGCGATGCGCGGCGCAAGATGGCAGTGTCCAGCAGCCGGGAGGCGGCGCGCCTGCTGCTGCAAGTGGAAGGTGACGATGCTTGTTCTCCGAACCCCCAATTGTTTGTGGACGCGGGAATCGGGGGAGACGCAGCGGCACTCCAGGCGGATCAGGCAGAGGCGCCGATCGGCGGCGCGGGGTGGTTTCATCGCCATTCCCGGATCAGCATCGGAGTTCTGTTCATGACCTTTGCCCTTGGCCTTCTGGCGCTCGTCAGCCTCACGCAAGTCACCACACCACCATCGCCAACACCGACCAGCGCGGTCAATCAGGAGGTCGTCGATGCGGCGCGCCAGTGGTTGACGCTGGTGGATCAGGGGCGCTGGGAGGATAGCTACAAGGGGACCGGCTCCGCATTCCAGAAGCTGAACACCCTGCAAGTATGGGCGGAAACCTCCGAAAAGGTGCGTGTGCCGCTGGGGGCGGTGATTTCGCGCACGTTGCTCGGTCAGGAGAACCTGCCCGCGCCGCCTGCCGGCTATGAGGTCGTGAAGTTCCGCACCAGCTACGCCAACAAGGCGGATGCGGTGGAGACGGTTTCGCTGGCGCGCGAAAATGGTGTTTGGCGCGTGGCAGGCGTGACCATCGAGTAGGCGGAGCGAGCGTCCGAAGGATGGCCGTCGGGGTTTCCTCCTCGGATCGACCCTAGCCGGCCAGATGCTCGCTGAGCGAGCGGGCCGCACCGACCAGCGCCTGCTTCACCCGGTCCATCTCGCCGCGCAGCGTTGCGCCGATGCCTATGGCCACCAGTGCGTGGGAAGGCGCGCCGCTGCCGCGACCACCTTTCCACACGGGCGCGGCGATCACGGTGACACCGGCGATGTAGTGGCCGTCGTCCACAGCGATGCCGGTCAGCCGCGCCTCGGCGACTTGCGCGCACCATTCCGGCCATGACGGAGCGTCGTCCCAACGCAGCGTTTCGAAGCGCGGGTGCAGGGTTTCGAGGTCCTCCACACCGAAAGCGGCAATGCAGCGGCCGGTGGCGGATACGAGTGCGGGGAAGCGGCTGCCGACCTGTGTGGAGAGTTGGAATGCCTCGCCCGATTGCGCCATCGCCGTGACGATGATGTGATCGAGCCCGAAGACCTGCACGCCCAATGTGGTCAGCCCGAAGTCGCGCGAGATGCGGTCGAGTGGACCTTGCGCAAGGTCGTTGAACTGGTCCCGCTTCAACCATCCCCGGGCGAGGGTGAGCACGCCGGCGTCGAGCGCATAGCGCTTGGTGTCGGGATCGAAAGCCACGAATTCCTCGGCCACTAACGCCCTTAACACATAGAGGCAGGTGCTGGGCACGAGGCCGAGTTCGCGGGCAATGGCCTGCACCCCCATCGGCAATCCACGTTTGCCCAGCAGGCGCAGCACTGCTGCCGCCCGGGCAATGGCGGGGGCCTTGCTGGCGCGCACAGCGTCTTCGAGAGGGTCTGATCTGCTCATCGTTCAATATACAGAATAACATTCAATATTTACAAAACAAGCCTGCTTCATCACATTTGTTGAACACAAGAACAAACGGCCGAGATGTGAGTCGCAGAAGCGATGCGTCCGGCGCGGAGTGGGATGAGCGATGGCGAAGTTGACCGACCTTTCGAGCTATGCCGATGCGCAGGCGCACGCCTCGTCGGCCGCGCTGTGGGAGCTGTTCGACGGCGACCGCGATGTGCTCAACATCGCGCATGAGTGCATTACCCGGCATGCCGATGGTTCGGGCCGCGCGGCGGTACGGATCGCCCATGCCGATGGCCGCGATGAAATCCTCAGCTTCGATCTGATCTCCGCCGGGGCCGCGCGGTTCGCGCACTGGCTCGATGCCGAGGGCGTGCAGCCGGGCGAGCGCATCGCCTTCATGCTGGAACCCTCGCTGCCGTTCTACGTCTGCCTGTTTGGCGCGATGCAGACCGGCGCGATCTCGGTTCCGCTGTTCACGTTGTTCGGGCCGGACGCGCTGAAGCTGCGCATCGACGACTGCAAGCCTGCGATCCTCATCACCAATGCCGAGAAGGCAGACCTCGCACGCGGAGCGGTGACGGCGGAAAACGGGCTGCGCGTGATCGTCGCGGACGATGGTCTTCTGGACGAGATCGCGAAGTATCCGGCCACCTATGAGCCGAAGACCAAGGCGGGCGACCTCGCTGTGTTCCAGTACACCAGCGGCACCACGCGCGAGCTGCCCGAAGCGGTGAAGCACACGCACAAGGCGCTCGTCACGCTGATGTTCGCGGCGCTCTACGGCACCGGAATTCGACCGGGCGACGAGTTCTTCTGCCCGTCTTCGCCCGCATGGGGCCATGGCCTGTGGCACGGCACGCTGGCGCCGCTCGGCCTCGGCGTCACCACCGGCACCTTCGCCGGGCGCTTCGATCCAGTGCGGCTGATGAAGGCGCTGGATGATTATGGCATCACCAACATGTCGGCGGCGGCAACGCACTACCGGATGATGAAGAACAGCGGCGCGGCGGGGGACTTCAAGTTCCACTTCCGCAAGCTGTCCTACACCGGTGAGCCGATCGATCCGGCGACGCTGGAATTCATCGACGGCGCATTCAAGGTGCCCGTCTGCTCGATGTACGGGACCACCGAGATCGGTGTGGTGCTGGTGAACTACCCCGGCGCGCATGACTTCACGGTGAAGCCCGGTTCGCTCGGCAAGGCGGTTCCGGGACAGAAGCTGGAAGTGCAGCGCCCTGACGGCACCCCCACCGCGCCCGGTGAGATCGGTGAACTGATGCTCTGGCGCGGCGGTAACTGGATGACCACCAAGGACCGCGCGAAGATCGACGAGGACGGCTATTTCTACCACTGCGGCCGTGCCGATGACGTGATCATCTCGGCGGGCTGGACGATGTCGGCGGTCGAGATCGAGAACACCATGCTGCGGCATGAGAACGTGCTCGAATGCGGCGTGATCGGCGTGCCGGACGAAAAGCGCGGGCAAGTGGTGAAGGCTTTCGTCGTCGCCAATCGCGCCGGAGACGATGCCTTCGTCAAGGAGCTTCAGGACTTCACCCGCGAGAAGCTCGCCCAGCACGAATTCCCGCGCATCGTCGAGTTCGTCGACGAACTGCCCAAGAACCCGGCCGGCAAGGTCCACCGCAAGATGCTGCGCGACCGCGAGGCGGCGAAAGCTGCTGAAGCGGTCGGCTAAAACTTATCTCAGGAATTCAGGAGAGTACCGAAATGGCAACCACAGCAGAATCCAAGTTCCCCAAGATCACCGAGGCCGGCCTCGACGATCTGCGCGCCCGCATCGGCGTGAAGATCGAGAACACCGTCGAGCCGTGGAACTACGAAGCCACCCGCGACGCGATCCGCCACTATGCCCACGGCATCGGCGACGACAATCCGCTGTGGTGCGATCCGGAATACGCGAAGAACACCAAGTACGGCTCGATCGTCGCGCTGCCTTCGTTCCTGTTCACCACCAGCCGCATCGTTTCGGGCTACTGCGGTGGTCTTTCGGGCGTGCACGCCATGTGGGCGGGTGCGGACTGGACCTGGCAGAAGCCGGTGCTGCGCAACGACACCATCACCACCGTCGCTTACCTCAAGGATCTGGTCGAACATCAGACCAAGTTCGCCGGTCGTTCGTTCCAGCAGATCTACCACGTCGACTTCTTCAACCAGCACGGTGAGCAGGTTGCCGGCGCGGACTCGTGGGTGTTCCGCACCGACCGTGACGAGGCCCGCGAGCGCGGCACGAAGTACACCGAAGCGCGTGGCCGCGTTGAGCCCTTCACCCAGGAACAGCTCGACGAATTCTACGACATCTACGACCAGGAAGAGATCCGCGGCGCCACCCCGCGTTACTTCGAGGACGTGAACGTCGGCGACAAGCTGCCGCCGATGATGAAGGGCCCGATGACCGTCACCGGCTTCATCTGCTATGCGCAGGGCTGGGGCGGCCTCTACATCCGCGCCAACAAGCTGGCCTACAAGATGCAGAAGGCGCACCCGGGTCTGGGCATCCGCAACCGCTTCAACGTGCCGGACTGCCCCGAGCGCGTGCACTGGGACGAAGCTTTCGCTCTCGAAGTGGGCGCGCCGGGCGCATACGACTACGGTCCGGAGCGTTGCTCGTGGCTGACGCACCACATGACCAACTGGATCGGTGACGACGGCTTCCTCACCAAGTCGGACTGCCAGATCCGCCGCCACAACCCGGACGGTGATGCCATCATCATCACCGGCGAAGTGACGCGCAAGTTCGAGGAAGGCGGCAAGAAGTTCGTCGAAGTGTCGCAGAAGGCGACCACCCATCGCGGCGAACTCTCGGCCTTCGGCACCGCTGTTGCGGAACTGCCCAGCAAGGGCTGATCGCGAGAGGCATTGCCGCCGATAGCGGCATGGCGATTTCGGCCCGGACCTTTGCGCAAGGTCCGGGCCGTGTCGTATGAATGCTGCGAAAAACAATGGGAGAGCAGGCAGTGGGACAAGATGCAGCGGCGGCGCCGCAATTCGAAGCCAATGGCGATGTGCGGGTTCCGGCCTTCGTCCTGCCCGCCTCCAGCCTGCTGAGCGAGGAAGCCGCAGCGTTCCAGCGTTCCCGCGCGGCAATGCCGGCCTTCGATGCCGCCGGAGAGCAAGAAGCAGACATCGCGGCCCGGCGCGCGCAAATCAATGCCTATGCCGCGCAGGGCGTTGCCCGCCTGCGCGAGAATTTCGCGGTGGAGATCGTCCCGAAAACCATCGGCGGCGTGGAGGTGCTCGACGTCACCCCCGCCGATGGCAGCGACGATCCCGAACGCGTGCTGATCAACCTGCACGGCGGGGCCTTCACCGTGGGGTGGGACGGCATTGCGCTGATGGAGGCGATCCCCATCGCCGCTCTCGGCAAGTTCCGCGTCGTCAGCGTCAATTACCGCATGGCGCCCGAATACCGGCACCCGGCGGGTGTGGAGGACGTTGCGGCGGTCTATGCCGCGCTGCTGGAAGATTACGCGCCGGGCCGGATCGGCATCTACGGCGGTTCTGCAGGCGGCGCTCTGACGGCGCAGGCGGCGGCATGGCTGCCAGCGCACGGACTGCCGCAAGCGGGGGCAGTCGGCATTTTCGGCGCGGGCGGGGTGCCGTTCGGGGCCGGCGAGTCCGCCTATGTCGCGGGCTATATCGACGGCTCGTTCCCGCCGCCGCCCGCCGACGGCAGCACGCCCATCGACATCACGCGCGGCTATTTCGACGGTTGCGACCCGCGCGATCCCAGCGCTTGGCCGGGCTATCATCTGGACGTGCTGGCCACCTTCCCGCCCACGCTGATCATCACCGGCACCCGCGCGATGGACCTCAGCCCGGCGATCTTCACCAACTCGCAGTTGCTCAAGGCCGGTATCCGCTCCACGCTGATCGTGGGCGAGGGCATGGGGCACTGCTACCACTACGGCCTCCACATGCCCGAAGGGCGCGATGCCGTGGCGCTGATCCTTTCCTTCTTCCGTGAGAACCTGTCCCGATGAGCGAAGACACACCTTGGGCGGGGCCCCTTGCCGGGGTGCGGGTGATCGACTTTACCCGCGTGCTGGCGGGGCCCGCCGCGAGTCTGGCGCTGGCCGATATGGGCGCCGAAGTGTTCAAGATCGAGCCGCCCGGCACCGGCGACGAGACGCGCACTTTCCCGCCCACGCGCGATGGGGAGAGCCACTATTATCTCGCGGTCAATCGCGGCAAGAAATCGATCGTCGTCGACCTCAAGAGCGAGGACGGGCTGGCGCTGGTCCGCGATCTGGCGGCCAAGTGCGATGTGTTGGTGGAGAACTACCGGCCCGGCGTGATGGACCGGCTCGGCCTTGGTTACGAGGCGATGAAGGCGATCAACCCGCGCCTGATCTATTGCTCGATCTCGGGCTATGGACAGACCGGCCCGCTGAAGGACCGGCCCAGTTTCGACATCGTGCTTCAGGCGATGTCCGGCGCGCTTTCCATGAACGGAGAGCCGGACGGGCTGCCGACCAAGCTGGGCATTCCACTGGGCGATCTGGTCGGCGGCATCAACGGGCCGATCGGCATCCTCTCCGCCCTTTACGAGCGCGAGCGGACCGGCGTGGGGCGGCATATCGACGTCAGCCTGATGGATGGGCTGATCGGCATGCTGGGCTACATCGCGCAGCTCGCCTTTTTCAACGGCACCGATCCCAGCCGGGTGGGGTCGCAGCATCCCAACCTCGTGCCTTATGGCATCTTCCCGGCGCGCGAAGGCTCCATCGTCGTTGCCTGTCTGACGCCGGGATTCTGGAGCCGCATCTGCCGCTCCATCGAGCGGCCGGAACTGACCGAAGACTCGCGCTACGACACGCTGGAAAAGCGCCGCGATGCACGGGCCGAGGTCAACGCCATCGTCAGCGCCTTTACCGAACGTCACAGTGTGGACGAACTGGTGGCGATCTTCACCGCGCACGAAGTGCCGCACGCGCCGATCCTGGGCGTGTCCGAAGCGCTGGCGCAGCCGCAGGCGGTGGAGCGCGAAATGGTGGTGGAAACGCAGCACAAGACGCTGGGGCCGATCCCCATCGTCAATCGCCCGATCCGCTTCACCGATGCCCCGCAGCCGGTGCCCAGCGCGCCGCCAGTGCTGGGCGAGCACACCGATTCCATTTTGGAGGACGTGCTCGATCTTTCGCCGGAGCGAATTGCGCAGCTTCGCCGCGCCGGAGTGGTTGCCTGAGCCCACGCTTCAGGCAAGGCTGGCGGAAAGAACCTGAGAGGATTTCCAGATGGCCGACCTGCGCTTCGATAATCGTGTCGCCGTGATCACCGGCGGCGGGCGTGGGCTCGGTCGGGCGCACGCACTGTTGCTGGCGAGCCGGGGTTGCAAGATCGTCGTCAACGATCCCGGCGTCTCGATGGCAGGCGATGCCACCGACGAAGGCCCGGCCGAGACGCTTGCCGCTGAAATCCGCGCGGCGGGCGGGGAGGCTGTCGCCAACACCGACAGCGTCGCCACGCCGGAAGGCGGCAAGGCGATCATCCGGTCCGCACTCGATGCCTTCGGGCGGATCGATATCCTGATCCACTCGGCCGGGAACGTGCGGCGCGGCAGCCTGTCCGAACTCGCGTACGAGGATTTCACCAGCGTCCTCGATGTCCACCTGAAGGGCGCCTATCACGTCGTGCGCGAGGCGTTTCCGCACATGATGGCGCAGGGCTTCGGGCGTATCGTGCTGACCAGTTCG
Organism: Novosphingobium sp. BL-S-33; assembly: GCF_056857025.1. NCBI lineage: Bacteria > Pseudomonadati > Pseudomonadota > Alphaproteobacteria > Sphingomonadales > Sphingomonadaceae > Novosphingobium > Novosphingobium sp. BL-S-33. Next base: position 1,156,694 of record NZ_CM166474.1, read on the forward strand.
ATCAACGGGCTCTACGGCAAGTCGGACAATGTGACTTACGCGATGTGCAAGGCGGGTTTCATGGGCCTGTCCAATACCGCCGCGATCGAGGGGCAGCACAATAACGTGAAGTCCAACCTGATCGTGCCCGCTGCCGTCACCCGCATGTCCGAAGGGATCGACACCAGCCAATTCCCGCCGATGGAACCGGAACAGGTGGCGCCGATGGTCGGCTATCTCTGCCATGAAAGCTGTGAGGCTTCGGGCGAGATGTTTGTCGCCATGGGTGGCCGTCTGGCGCGGGCCAAGGTGATGGAGAACGAGGGCGCGTTCCGGCCGGACTGGTCGCTGGAGCAAGTGGCCGAGCAGATCGATACCATCCGTAACGGGGGTGAGGCGCTGGCCTTCCCGCCAGTGCCGGACGGGCAACTTGAGCATCTACTCTATGGCTTCGCGATGATCCGACGGGAAACCGTGGCGTGATCCGCTTAAATTGTTGTAAGAAGCGGGTTGATTGGGTGGGTGATCAATAAACTATTCACCGCCAAATCGTATGCAGTTGCTCGTCTATTTCGTGCGACTGGAAATATAATGCGCTTTGCTTTTGGCTTGCTTGCTGCCCTTTGTTTGTCCACCCCTGCATTGGCCCGCGATGCTGCGCCTAATTACGTGCCGCTAAGTGGGGCATTCAGCGAAGGGTACAAGGAAAAGCTGCAAGGCGATGGCACGTACAGGATCGTCACGGAATATCATGTGCGAGATCCGCTAATGGCCTTGGATGTGGCGCTCTATCGCGCTGCAGAACTCGCTCGGCAGGCCGGCAAGCCCTATGTTCAGATACTGGGCGGCTACGGCAGCACCTCCTATGGCACTTCGTCGGGGTTCGTATACGCGCGCCCCGTCGATAGCGCTGCAGCGCCGACGGCGTGCCGGGACAAGCGTTGCTATACGGCGGATGTCGGCAAAGTTCTTGAGGCGCTCAGCGGCCCATCAGGCAATCAACCCGGCGTTGCCAAGCCATCCTACACGGATGAAAAGGGGCGTCAGGTTTCGATGCTGGGCTATGGGATCGGCGCGATTGCCTGGGCAGAGCGGTGACCTTTTCCGGGTAGTCTTCGTGGCTGAGATTGCTGCCCGGCGGGGGGGCAGTTTCAGCCGCGCAAGTCCTGCAGGCAGCGGGTAAACCAGTCGGCCACTTGGGCGCGCTCGCTTTCGCCGAAGCCGGTCAGCGGCAGGTGGCGCAGGAAGAATACGAAGCCGATCGACAGGATCGAGATTTCGAGCGCCTTCACGGCGCCGCTCTCGCCGCCAATCGCCTCCGCCATTGGCGCGATGCAGCGCCGCGCGAAGACCTGCGCGGCGATCTCGGCCGCTTCCGGCGCGCCGGAGGCCATGGCGATCATCAGCATAGGCTGCACCGATTCCGCGCTTCCCAGCAATTCCGTCGTGATGTGCCGGGCGAAGTCCTCGGGCGCGACGGCCAGCAGCGGATCGACCGCCATGGCCTGATCCAGCGCCGCCTCGAACAGCCCCGCTTTCGATCCGTAATAGCGCAGCAGCAGCGGCGAACTGATCCCGGCGCGCGCGGCGATTTCGCGGATGCCGGTATGCGAATAGCCGCTGGTCGAGAACAAGTGCTTGGCCGCATCGAGAATGCGCGCGCGCGTGGCTTCTGCGTTTCTGGCGCCATTGCGGGGAGAAGGTGCTTCCATCGCTCGCAGGCTATCGCCGGGATTGACAGAAGGGCAAGAGCAACCGAAGTTACCATTCGATAACATAACTGCGGAGAAAGCTGAGATGGCGACTTTCGTTCTCGTTCACGGCGGCGGTCATGGCGGCTGGTGCTACAAGCCGGTGGCGCAGAGGTTGCGTGCCATGGGGCATGAGGTTCACACCCCGTCGCTCAGCGGCCTTGGCGATCGCAAGCATCTGCTGAGCCCGGCGATCGACCTCGACACCCATATCGACGACGTGGCCCAGTTGCTGGAATTCGAGGATCTGACCGACGCGATCCTGGTTGGCCACAGCTATGGCGGCATGGTCATCACCGGCGCGGCGGATCGCCAGCCGGGGCGGGTGGGGCACCGTGTCTATCTGGATGCCGCCTATCCGGTCGACGGCGAATCGCTACACGAACATGCTTTCGAGATGATCGATCAGGCGCGCCAGACGATGTGGCAAGTGGATGGGGTGGACGTGGTGCTTGAACCCATGCCGGGCTTCGCCGCTTTTTTTGGTGTGACAGACCCGGAACTGGGCGCCTGGACCGATGCGCGGCTGACGCGGCAGCCGTGGAAATGCTTCGCGCAGAAGATCGCTTTCACTGGCGAATCGGCCATGCGGGCGATTCCCGAGAGCCACCTGATCTGCACATCAACCATCCCAGGACGCGATATGCCGCTGCTGACCGAGCGTTCTGAGGGGCGTGTGTGGGATATCGACACCGGTCACGATCTCATGCTCACCGAGCCTGGCTGGGTCGCCGAGCGACTGGACGCCATCGCCCGGATCTGAAAATTGCTCGGTTAAGGAGATACTTGCGGTCAAAAACGGCCGATCGCGTTCGTGAATCCATGCTTCACCAAATGCGGTGACGCTGTAGCAAGGTGATACGGGGTGAGAACCCACGTTGTTTGTGCGGATTGACAGCCGGAGCCACTTTGGGATTTTGGCTGCATCCGCTTGAACGGGCTGCAACGATGGCGAGTTCCTTGACCGAACCAGTTTCCGACACCCACGTCTGGATCGCGCGCCTGCGCGATTTTCTTCACGATTGCGCCGGCAGCGCGTCCGCGGAGGAGTACGACCGCATTCGCGAGGCCGTGTTGCTTCTGCACGATCCGGACGGGCAGAGCGGCGCGACGTTCGAGCCCACCACGATCGAGGCGATGCTCTCGTGCGGGGCGGCCGAGAGCGCGGTGTTTGCCATCGTCGGGCCCGACGTCAATTGCATGGTCTCTCGCGGGAGCGCGGGATCGTGCCTGGCGACGCTGGTCCTGCCCGATGGGTCCGAGGAAGTGATCTCCGAAGGCGCCACGTTCGGGCTGGCGCTGCTGGCGGCCTATGTCTCGATGATCCTTTCGGGTCTTGAGCGCGATGACGGGATGTCAGCGCCGCTCACTTTGCCGAATGGCGCAAGGCTGCACTGAGACAGGCAGGAAACGGGACGGCCTTAAAACGGGACGGGGCATCCGGTAGGTCGCACGAAGACTGGATCCCCCGCCAGTTAGCTTATCAAGGGTCCGCGACGGCTCCGGTCAGGAGGGGATTGTGACCGTGCCGCCACCCATTTGCACGAGCGTAGCTATCCCTGCCCGGGCCCACAGGCGATCGTCAGCAGCAGGACGACTTTGGCGATGCCCTTGGCCATCTCGATCCATCCGGTCAGCCCGAACATCCGCTTTAGGCCGGAGAGCGGATCGATCCGCGCCCCCTTGGGCAGGACATTGCTGCCCAGCCAGCGCCCCTCGCCAAAGCCGAGCTGCGAAACGAGCGCGACGAGGATCACGCCAATCCCGAGCACGAGGATCGGCGGCAGGAGCTCGACCAGAACTTGCAGCAGGCGCTGGCCCGGCATGAAGTCGTCGATATCGGCGCGGCGCCACGTGAACCCGTTGGCCACCGCGCGCAGCAGCTGGTCCAACACCCACGGCCCGGCGAGTGCCAGCCATGCTCAGCCCATCGCCACGCCCGCCGCCGTCGCCATCTCGCGCGAACGGATGACATCGCCCTTCTCAGCTGTATCTTTCTGGCGCTTGTCAGTGGGGGTGAAGCTCTCTTCGCCTTCCTGCTCGCCCATGCCATGGCCGCAGGGGGCGTCACGGCGGCGATTCCGCCCAGCACGCCCGCCGAGAGGCCTAGCGCGACGAGGTTGAGCGCGGGGGGCGAGCGGCTGAGCGCTCCCTTCACCACTTGCATCACCAGCAGGACCGGACAGCCGGGCAAGGCTATTGCCGCGCCGGTGGCGAATGTGCACGAGGCGAAGGAGGCGACCAGCGCGAAGCGCTGCGCCGGGGGGGCGCCGCGCTCGAACAGGCGGGTATTTCCTACCACATCGACAATTCCTCCGGCGCGCTGACAGTTGGCGAGGGGGACTCTACCGCGTCCGCATGCTAGTCGCCGCCGACGGGACGTTGGCGACGCCGGAAACCGGTGACCAGATGCTGGATAAACTGCCGATGGGCGCCAGCTGCACGCTCGAAGGCGAACGCCGCGCGCTACGCGCGAGCACGATCTCCAGCTGACCATCGGCGAAATCGACGGCGCCCGCGTCCAAATTGCGGAGGGGGAAAATCCGAGTTCGTGCGCCATAACATGCCGCCCTCGGCCTCGGTGATGATCCGCCTCAAGCGCGACGAGCATGCCGGAGGCCGTTCAGACGGAGATCGTCCATCGCATCGCTACGCTGGTCCCGCAGGCCTCCAGCGCGGGAACGACAGTGTTGGGTCAGGTCGTCTTGTGTTCGAAGGGCTTCGTTCAGCCTCAGCCCAGATAAATCCCCGCCGGATTACCCGTCACGCCCGATTCCACCTCGAACAGCGCGCCGTCGAATTCCGATTCCGGCAGGCCCTTCGCTGCCGAAGTCACGAACATGCGATCGAGGTTCTCGCCGGCAAAGGCAATGTTGGTGATGCGCCGGGCGGGCAGTTCGATCGAGCGGTCCCGCGTGCCGTCGGGCGCGAAGCGGGTGATCTTGCCGCCGTCCCAGTGAGCGACCCAGAGGAAGCCCTCGGCATCGGTGGTCATGCCGTCCGGATAGCCGTCCTCTTCCGAGAAGCGGATGAATTCCTCGCGGTCATGGGCGCTGTCCGGGGCGCCCTTTGCGTCGAGCTTGAAGCGATAGATCGTCCGCAGCGCCGAATCGGTATGGTAGAGCCACTGCCCGCAGGGCGAGAAAGCCGGGCCGTTGGGCACGGTATAGCCCGAATCGATGACCTGCCATTCGCCCTCGGAAGAGAGGCGATAGAGCGTGCCGATCGCGTTCTCTTCCGCCATTTCCAGCGTGCCGCACCAGATCGCGCCGTGGCGGTCGGCCTTGCCGTCGTTCATGCGGTTGCCGGGCAGGTGCGGTTCGGGATCGTTGCGCTCGGAGATCGTCAGCGGATCGAGCGTGATATGGGCGACGCCGTCCTGAAAACCGCCGATCAATCCGCCTTCCGCGCGCTCGGCGACCCAGCCGAGGCGGGCAGGCATGTCCCAGCGGGTGACCACGTTGTCCGAAAGGCTCAGGCGATTGAGGGCGGGGGCAAGGATGTCGACCCAGTAGAACGCATTGTCGCGTGCGCACCACAGTGCGCCTTCGCCCAGTGTGTCGCGGACATCGCGTTCGATCTTGCGCCAGAGCGTCATCGCAGGTCTCCCATCCATTGCCGGTCAGTGTCGTGATTTTCGGGGTTTCGAATACAACTTCGGCCCACTTCCCCACCAGCCCCCAGCCCGGCTTACGCCGTGCAGACTCGGTGACCGGGACCGGTGGGAGAGTGAGCCGTTATCGTGCCCAGGCCCTGAAATTCTGCGAAGTTCGGGGCCGGGCAATGCACTATCGGGGTGCCCGGAAATCGTTCCGGACCCCCCGATCGTGCAGATCAGTGCCTGTCGTTTTAGTGATTATCGCGCGGCAGGCCCATGGTCTGGGCGATACGCTGGTACTTTTCCGCGCCTTCGAGGATCGCGCCGGTGTCGAGCTGGCCGACGACCGCACGCTGGATCTCCTGCCACGGGGTCTGCGAAGCCGGGTAGGCATAGCCGCCCTTGGCTTCCAGCGCCGCGCGGCGAGCGGCCAGTTCCTCGTCCGAGATCAGCACGTCCACGCGGCCCTTCTTCAGGTCCATGCGCACGCGGTCACCGGTTTCGAGCAGGGCCAGACCGCCCATCGCCGCCGCTTCGGGGCTGGCGTTGAGGATCGAGGGGCTGCCCGAAGTGCCCGACTGGCGGCCGTCGCCGATGCACGGCAGGGCGCTGACGCCTTCGGTGATGAGGTAGGCGGGCGGACGCATGTTCACGACTTCGGCCGCGCCCGGATAACCGATCGGGCCGGCGCCGCGCATGAACATCAGCGTGTCGGGGGTGATGCCGGTGGCCGGATCGTCGATGCGGTGGTGGTAGTCTTCCGGACCGTCGAACACCACGGCCGGGCCTTCGAAGGCTTCCGGATCGTTGGGGTTCGACAGGTAGCGATTGCGGAACTCTTCCGAGATCACGCTGGTCTTCATGATCGCCGCGTCGAACAGGTTGCCCGACAGGACCAGGAAGCCCGCTTCCTCGACCAGCGGCTGGTCGAAGGTCTTGATGACGCGGTCGTCCTCGATGGTGGCATCGCGGCAGTTGTCGCCCATGGTCTTGCCATTGACGGTCATCGCGCCTTCCTTGATCAGCCCCTGGCCGATCAGCTGGGCGACGACGGCGGGCACGCCGCCTGCACGGTAGTAGTCCTCGCCAAGGTATTCGCCGGCGGGCTGGAGGTTGACCAGCAGCGGGATCTTGTGACCGTAAGTCTCCCAGTCCTTCAGCGGCAGTTCGACGCCGATGTGGCGGGCGATCGCGGCAAGGTGGATCGGGGCATTGGTCGAACCGCCGATGGCGGCGTTGACGACGATGGCGTTATGGAACGCGTCGAGCGTCAGGATGTCCGAGGGCTTGAGGTCCTCGTGCACCATGTCGACGATGCGCTTGCCGGTGTGGTAGGCGCATTCCTGGCGGTCGCGGTAAGGCGCGGGGATCGCCGCCGAACCCGGCAGCATCATGCCCAGCGCTTCGGCGAGCGAGTTCATCGTCGTCGCCGTGCCCATGGTGTTGCAGTAGCCGGTCGACGGGGCCGAGGAAGCGACGAGCTTGATGAAGCCGTCCGCATCCAGTTCGCCCGCCGCCATCATCTGGCGGCCCTTCCACACGATGGTGCCCGAGCCGGTACGCTCGCCCTTGTGCCAGCCGTTGAGCATCGGGCCGACCGAAAGCGCGATCGCCGGGATGTTCACGGTGGCTGCCGCCATCAGCAGTGCCGGGGTGGTCTTGTCGCAGCCGGTGGTCAGCACCACGCCGTCAAGCGGGTAGCCGTAGATCGCTTCGACCAGGCCGAGGTAGGCGAGGTTGCGATCAAGGCCCGCAGTCGGGCGCTTGCCGGTTTCCTGGATCGGGTGGACCGGGAACTCGATGGCGATGCCGCCGGCTTCACGGATGCCTTCGCGGATGCGCTCGGCCAGTACGAGGTGGTGGCGGTTGCAGGGCGACAGGTCGCTGCCGGTCTGGGCGATACCGATGATCGGCTTGCCCGAGCGAAGCTCTTCAAGGCTGAGGCCGAAGTTCAGGTACCGCTCCAGATAGAGCGAGGTCATGTCGACGTTGTCGGGATTGTCGAACCACGCGCGCGAGCGCAGCTTAGCGGGAGTCTTGTCGGTCATGGTGCGTTTCGTTTCGTTCGATCAGCGCGAGGCCGTGGAAAGGCGATAGATCATGACATGCTGGTAGGGCTTGCCGGGATCGACGCGGGTGGAGACGAAATTGGGGTGATTCGGGGCGTCGGGGAACTTCTGCGGTTCCAGCGCGATGCCGTCACCCATGCGGTAAACGTGGCCGTTCTTGCCGATGAAGGTGCCGTCCAGGAAGTTGCCGGAGTAGAACTGCACGCCGGGTTCGGTGGTCAGCAGTTCCAGCACGCGGCCCGAAACCGGGTCTTCGAGGCGGGCAGCCAGTTCGGGGGTCTTGGTCACGCCCTTGTCGAGCGCGAAGTTGTGATCGTAGCCGCGGCCCTTGACGATCTGGTCGTCGCGGCCATCGCGGATGCCTTCGCCGACCAGGCGGGCCTTGCGGAAGTCGAACACGGTGCCCGAAACGTCGCGCAGTTCGCCGGTCGGGATCAGCTTGTCGCTGACGGGCGTGTAGTGGCTGGCCGGGATCGTCAGGAGATCCTGGGTCGCGTCGCGCGGGCTGCCTTCACCGGCCATGTTGAAGATGGCGTGATTGGTCATGTTGAGCACGGTCGGCTTGTCGGTCGTGGCGTCGAACACGATCTTGAGGTTGCCCTGCTCGTCCAGCGAGTAGGTCACTTTGGCCTTCACGGTGCCGGGATAGCCGGCATCGCCGTCAGGGCTGACGAGCGAGAACACGGCGGTCGCCACCGGGCCCGACTTGACCGATTCGACCTTCCAGTTCTGGACATCGAAGCCCTTGCCGCCGCCATGCAGCGACTGGCCGTGGTCGTTCTGGGGAAGCTGGTAGGTCTTGCCGTCCAGCGTGAACTGGCCGTTCGCGATGCGGTTGCCATAGCGGCCGATGGTCGCGCCCCAGTAGTTGGGATGCGTCTCGAAGCTGGCAAGGTCATCGTAGGACAGCAGCACGTCGGCAACCTTGCCGTCGCGATCGGGTGCGTTCAGCTTCCAGAGCGTGGCGCCGAAGCTGAGGATCGTGGCCGAAATGCCGTTGGCGGCCTTCAGTGTCACCGCCGTGACGGCAGAGCCATTGGAAAGCGTGCCGGCAGGAGCCTGCGAGGCATCGGCGGCGAAGGCCGCGCCCGGAAGGGCGCAAGCAAGAGAAAGCGCGGAGGAAGTCACAAATACCTTGCGCAGAATCCTCATTCCCTTAGCTCCCATTTCGTTTCTGTATGTACGGACGAATCTCGGTGTGTTCCGGCGCCCTGGGCGGTGCTTTGGCCCATTGACGACGACGTTCCGCGCATATAGTCCGACAAATAGAAAGAGCGCAAGCCGGTTTGCCACAGGACCCGGCAGTTCTGTTATGAGAGGATAGACATGCCCCCAGTGGTTTCATCTGGAGATGCCCCCGTGCTTCATGCACCGCAGGCGGGCGTCCGTTACGGCCCCGCGCTTGCGCTGCTTGCCAGCCTGTTCTTCATGTGGGGCTTCATCACGGTCATCAACAACACGCTGCTGCCGCACCTGCGCGCCGTGTTCGACCTTAACTACACCCAGACGACGCTGATCGAATCGGTGTGGTTCATCGCCTATTTCTTCGCCTCGATTCCCTCGGCCAAGCTGATCGAACGGATCGGTTACCAGAAGTCGCTGGTCACCGGCCTGCTGATCATGGCGGCGGGCGCGCTGGGCATGATGCTGGCCGCCAGCATCCCGTCCTACGGCGTGACGCTGGTCATGCTCTTCGTGATCGCCAGCGGCATCACCCTGCTTCAGGTGGCGGCGAACCCTTACGTCGCCGTCGTCGGCAAGCCCGAGACCGCTTCCTCGCGCCTCAATCTGGTGCAGGCGCTGAACTCGATGGGCACCATGCTGGCGCCGATGTTCGGTGCTTACCTGATCCTCGGTCGTTCGAAGAGCGGCACGGCCGTTGCCGGCACCGTGCTGACCCCCGCCGAGCGCATTGCCGACGCGCACTCGGTGATCCTGCCTTACGCGCTTGTTGCGGTGGTGCTGGTGGTTCTGGCCGTCGTCATCGCCCGCTTCCCGCTGCCCGCGATGGGCTCGGCGAACTCGCGCGTTGCCAAGGACCAGCGCAAGAGCCTCTCGTTGTGGAGCCACCGCAACCTCGTGTTCGGCGTTCCGGCGATCTTCATCTACCTGATCGCGGAGATCGGCGTTGCTAATCTCTTCGTGAACTTCGTCAGCCAGCCCGACATCGCCAACCTCACCCATGAGCAGGCAGGCAAGTACCTGACCTTCCTGTGGGGCGGCATGATGGTCGGCCGTTTCGCCGGTTCGGCAATCATGCAGCGCTTCGACGCCTCGAAGGTCCTCGCCTTCTTCTCGGTCGGCGCGTTCCTGGTCATGATCACCACGGTCTTCGCGCATGGCCCGGTTGCCATGTGGTCGCTGATCCTCGTGGGCCTGTTCCACTCGATTATGTTCCCGACCATCTTCACGCTCGGCATTAAGGGCCTTGGCCCGCTGACCGAGGAAGGTTCGGGCCTGCTGGTCATGGCAATTGCCGGTGGCTCGCTGGTGATCGTGCAGGGCTGGCTTGCGGACACCTTCGGCTTGCAGAACTCGTTCCTGCTGACCGCCGTCTGCGAACTCTACGTGCTGTTCTATGCGCTGTGGGGCAGCAAGACGACGCATGCGGAACCGGATCTGGTTGTGCAGCCTGCCGAATAAGGCAGCGCGTTCAGCGATAAATGAAAAGGCCCCGGCGAGCGATCGCCGGGGCCTTTTGCTTTGGGTGTAAATGACCGGCTTGGCTCCGGTCCCAAACCACCTCAGAGCGCTCCAACTCCGTCATCCCCGCCTTCGCGGGCGGGGATGACGGGGTTTATGTTGTGAGCGCGTGGAATCGGGACGGAATGGTGAGGGAGGGAATCACTCCCCTCCGGCCGGAAGCTCCATCGCGCTGCGCGTATCCTCCAGCGCCAGATCGACCAGCACGTTCATCGCTTCCGCCGCGCCGGCCGCGTCGCCAGCAGCGATGGCGTCGTAGACGCGCACGTGGTCGGGGATCGGGTTGCGGGGCAGGGCGCGGGCGCGCTGCTTGAACTGGGTGGTCCAGTTCACCGCCGCCCCGATCGAGGCGCTGAGCACCAGCAGGGCGTCGTTACGGGTCGCCTGGAGAATCGCGTTGTGGAAATCGCGATCCGCCGCGCGGCCGGCCTCGGTGGTGAGCGTGTGCCGGCGCATTGCCGCCAGCGCGTCCTTCATCACCTTGAGGTCGTTCTTGTCGCGGCGCTGCGCGGCAAGGCGGGCGGCGGCGGGCTCGACGATGGCGCGCAGCTCGAACAGGCTGCGCACGAACTCGATATCCGGCTCCCCCGCGAAAGCCCAGCCCAGCACTTCGGGGTCCAGCAGGTTCCAGCGATCCCTTGGCAATACCCGCGTTCCGGCCTTGGGACGGCTTGCGACCAGACCCTTCGCCGTGAGCACCTGAATGGCTTCCCGATAGGCACTCCGCGACACCTGGAGCTCCTCGGCGAAGGCAACTTCACCAGAAAGAATATCCCCGGGCGCATATTTGCCGGACAAGATGGCCGTTCCCAGTTTATGGGCGATTGCACCGTGCAGGCGGCGGCCCGGACCCCGGGCCTCGTCGGCCGGCCTTGCACTTTCTTCATCGTTCACGAAATTGGCTTCTGACACTGTTACAGGCACCTCCCGAAAGGAACCTAACAGCCCTTTCAGCGTGAAGGAACGACAAACATTGCGTTTCCTGTGCGCTCGGAATATGTCGGAGTAAATAGGGAGACCCCAAATGACCGAATTCCGTTCCATCGTGGCCGCAACCGGTGAGCCCCAGGGCGAGCCGCTGGCCGTGAACGGCACTGCCGATGTCGCTGCCGCCTGCGCCGCAGCCGCTGCGGCTTTCGATACCTACCGTGCAACCGACCGTGAAACCCGCGCTTCGTTCCTGGAGCGAATCGCTGACGAGATCCTCGCCATCGGTGAGCCGCTGATCGAGGCCTACATGGCCGAGAGCGGCCTGCCGCGTGCGCGCGGTGAGGGCGAGCGTGGCCGCACCATGGGCCAGCTGCGCATGTTCGCCGATGTCGTTCGCAAGGGCCAGTGGCAGCAACTGCGCATCGATCCTGCCCTGCCGGACCGCGCCCCGCTGCCCCGTCCCGACCTGCGCCTGCGCATGATCCCGGTCGGCCCGGTCGCCGTATTCGGCGCATCGAACTTCCCGCTCGCCTTCTCGACCGCCGGTGGCGACACCGCTTCGGCGCTCGCCGCCGGTTGCCCGGTCGTGGTCAAGGGTCACCCCGCCCACCCGATCACCGGCAGCCTGATTGCCGCCGCGATCGCCAAGGCGGTCAAGGACGCCGGCCTTCCCGAAGGCGTGTTCCAGCACCTTGTCGGCCCGTCGAACGAACTCGGCGCCGCTCTGGTTCAGGATCCGCGTATCGCTGCGGTTGGCTTCACCGGCTCGCGCGGTGGCGGTCTCGCCCTCGCCAAGCTGGCGCAGGCCCGCGAAGTGCCGATCCCGGTCTATGCCGAAATGTCGAGCATCAACCCGGTCCTGCTGCTTCCCGAAGCGCTGAAGGCGCGCGGCGAAGCACTTGGCACAGCATTCGTCGGTTCGCTGACGATGGGCGCAGGCCAGTTCTGCACCAACCCCGGCCTGATTCTGGCCGTCGAGGGTGAAGGTCTGGACGCATTCGTCGCTGCCGCCACCGGCGGCGTGTCGGAAGCCAAGCCGCAGACCATGCTGACCACCGGAATCGCCGCCGCTTATGCCAAGGGCGTGGAAGCGCTTGAAGGCAATGCGGGCGTCGAGACCATCGCCAAGGGCGAAGAAGGCAGCAAGACCACCGGCGGTGCGATCCTGTTCCAGACCACGGCTGCACAGTTCCTCGCCGACAAGGCGATCGGCCACGAAGTGTTCGGCGCTGCGTCGATCGTCGTGCGCTGCAAGGACGAAGCCGAACTCGCCAGCCTGCTCGAAGGTCTTGAAGGCCAGCTGACCGCCACCCTGCACATGGACGAAGCCGACGAAGCCGCCGCTTCGCGCCTGCTGCCGGTGCTGGAACGCAAGGTTGGCCGTATCCTCGTCAACGGTTGGCCGACCGGCGTCGAAGTGTGCCACGCGATGGTGCACGGCGGCCCGTTCCCCTCGACCTCCGACCCGCGCACCACGTCGGTCGGCAGCCTTGCGATCGACCGCTTCCTGCGTCCGGTCAGCTACCAGAACTTCGCACAGGGCCTGCTTCCGGCAGAACTGCGCGACGCAGCCTACGGTGACGGCGCCCCGCGCCTGATCGACGGCACGCTTACCCTCTAATCAGCCCACCCAATCCCCGCGGCGCGCTCCCCCAAGAAGGCGCGCCGCGGATCGGGCTAAGACGCCCCGGGAGAGATCCATGACTTACCTTCGCCTGCTCCAGCATCGCGCGCCCGACGGCGTGCGTTCCGTTATCCTTGCCGAGGGCGATGCCGCCCACTTCCTTCAGGGCGTCACCACCACCCGCGAACTCGCCCAGCGCGCCATCGCCGAAGGCGTGACACTGGCCGAGGCCGCCAAGGCTTGCGCTGCGGGCGAAGCGGTCGACATCAAGGCCGAATTCGCGGCCGGCACCCTGCTGGCCCCGATCGACCACGACGATTCCGCGCACCTGCTGATGACCGGCACCGGCCTGACGCACCTTGGCTCGGCCGAAGGCCGCAACAAGATGCACGCCGCCGCCGCCTCGGGTGAGCACGTCACCGATTCCATGCGCATGTTCCTTGAGGGCCTGGAAGGCGGCAAGCCCGCTGCCGGCACCGAAGGCCAGCAGCCGGAATGGTTCTACAAGGGCGACGGCCAGCTGCTCGTCGGCCCCGGCGAAGCGCTGACCATGCCTGCGTTCGCCAAGGACGGCGGCGAAGAGCCCGAACTGGCGGGCATCTATCTCGTCGGCGAAGACGGCAATGTCTACCGCCTCGGCCTCGCGCTCGCCAACGAGTTCTCGGACCATGTGACCGAGCGCCACAACTACCTCTGGCTCGCCCACTCGAAGCTGCGTCAGGCCGCGCTTGGCCCGGAACTGCTGCTCGGCACCCCGCCGGAGAAGATCGAAGGCACCAGCAAGATCGTGCGCGATGGCGAAACGATCTGGGAGAAGCCCTTCCTCTCGGGCGAGGCGAACATGTCGCACACGTTCGCCAACCTTGAGCACCACCACTTCAAGTACGACCTGTTCCGCCGTGCCGGCGACGTGCACGTCCACTTCTTCGGCACCGCCACGCTCTCGTTCAGCGACGGCGTGCAGACGCAGGAAGGCGACGTGTTCGAGATCTCGGCCGCGCCGTTCACCCTGCCGGTCGCCAACCCGCTCGCCCGCGCTGCCGCTCCGGCTGCGCCGACCATGACCGTGAAGGCGCTCTGAGCCATGGATCCGATCCGCATTGCCATCGTTGGCGTGGGCAAGATCGCCCGCGACCAGCACATCCCCGCCATCGAAGGCAACCCGAACTTCAGCCTGGGTGCCACGGTCAGCCCGCATCATCGCGGCCCCGAAGGCATCCCGCACTTCAGCAGCCTTGAAGACCTGATCGAGAACGGCCCGGCCATCGACGCGGTGGCGCTCTGCACCCCGCCGCAGGTCCGTTACGATCTGGCCGCGCTGGCGCTGTCGAAGGGCATGCACGTGTTCCTCGAAAAGCCGCCGGGCGCCACGCTGGCCGAAGTGGCCGCGCTGGAAAGCTGCGCCGAGAAGGTGGGCGCGTCGCTGTTCGCATCGTGGCACTCGCGCTACGCCGCCGGTGTCGCTCCGGCCCGCGCCTGGCTGGCAGAGCGCACCATTCTCAGCGCCAAGATCATCTGGCGCGAGGACGTGCGCGTCTGGCATCCGGGTCAGGACTGGATCTGGGAGCCGGGCGGTCTTGGCGTGTTCGATCCGGGCATCAATGCCCTGTCGATCGCCACGCACATCATGCCGCGCCCGTTTTTCCTGAAGGATGCCACGCTCAGCCTGCCGGCCAACCGCGCCGCGCCGATCGCCGCCGATATCGAGTTCCGCGATACCGCCGGGGCCGAAATCCACATGGACCTCGACTGGCGCCAGACCGGCCCGCAGTCGTGGGACATCATTGTCGAGACCGACGCGGGAACGCTGAAGCTCGCCAATGGCGGTGCCGTGCTCACCCTGCCCACCGGCACCGAGCACAATGAGGACATGGAATATCCCGGCCTCTACGCGCGCTTCGCCAACCTGATCCGTGGCGGCCGCAGCGATGTGGACATCGCGCCGCTGCGCCTCGTCGCCGACGCATTCCTGCGCGGCAAGCGCGAACTCGTCGAAGAATTCCACGACTGATATTCCCGGGAGAGGACAAAAAATGTTGAAGGCGATTCGCCGCACCACTGCTGCTGTCCTGCTGAGCGCCACCGCGCTCGCAGGCACGGTCTCGACAGTGGCCCATGCCGACACCAACGGCCAGCCGACCACCGCGACGATCGAAGCCGACAAGCCCGGCCCGGTTTATCACAAGGAAGTCTTCACCCAGTTCGCCGAGCACCTTGGCACCGGGATCTACGGCGGCCTGTGGGTCGGCAAGAACAGCAAGATTCCGAACACCAACGGATTCCGCAACGACGTCGTCACGGCGCTGCGCGAGTTGCAGGTGCCGGTGATCCGCTGGCCCGGCGGCTGCTTCGCCGACGAATACCACTGGCGTGAAGGCATCGGCGCGCCGAACAAGCGTCCGGTCAAGGTCAACACCCACTGGGGCGGCGTGACCGAGCCCAATGCCGTGGGCACCCACGAATTCTTCGAACTGCTGCGCCAGGTGGGCGCGGAAGCCTATATCGCCGGCAACGTCGGTGACGGCACGCCGCGCGAAATGGCCGAATGGGTCGAATACATGACCGCGCCTGCCGGATCGCTGGCGGACGAACGTGCGCGCAACGGCCACAAGGAACCGTGGAACGTCGCCTACTTCGGCGTCGGCAACGAGCTGTGGGGTTGCGGTGGCAACATGCGCCCCGAATTCGCCGCCGACGAGACGCGCCGCTATGCGACTTTCGTGAAGGCCCCGGCCGGCACCAAGATCCTCAAGGTCGCCTCGGGCGCCAATGTCGACGACTACAACTGGACCGAGACGATGATGCGCGTCGCCGGCGGTAACGTCGACGGCCTCTCGCTCCACTATTACACGCTGCCCGAAGGCGGTTGGCCGCCCAAGGCCGATCCGGTCAATTTCGATGAGCGCGGCTGGGCCGATACGCTCAACGAAGCGCGCCGGATGGACGAACTGATCACCAAGCACTCGGCGATCATGGACAAGTACGATCCCGCGAAGAAGGTCTTCCTCGCGGTCGACGAATGGGGCGCCTGGTACGCTCAGGATCCGGGCACGCATCCGGGCTTCCTGCGCCAGCAGAACACCCTGCGCGATGCGCTGATCGCCTCGGTCCACCTGGACATCTTCGCCAAGCATGCGGACCGCGTGCGCATGACCGCCATCGCCCAGATGGTGAACGTGCTGCAGGCGATGATCCTGACCGACGGCAGCAAGATGGTGCTGACGCCGACCTACTGGGTCTTCGACATGTACAAGCCGTGGCAGGATGCGACGGTGTTGCCGATCCAGATCAAGTCGCCGTGGTATGCAAAGGACGAATTCACGATGCCGGCCGTCAGCGGCTCGGCGGTGAAGGGCAAGGACGGCAAGATCCACGTGGGTCTGTCGAACCTCGATCCGAACCAGCCCAACACCGTGACGATCAAGCTCGATGGCGTTTCGGCAGGGGCCGTCACCGGCAAGATCCTGACGGCACCGGCGATCAACGCACATAACACCTTCGACGCACCCAGCGTGGTGAAGCCGGAGGCGTTCTCGGGCGCGAGCGTGCAGGGCGGCAATCTTGTCGTCACCCTGCCGGCCAAGTCGGTCGTGGTGCTCGAACTGCAATGAGCGTGAAGCACGTCCTTGGTGACTGGGGCACCACCCGCCTGCGGCTGTTCCGCATGGATGGTGGTGATGTGGACGCCCGGCTCGATGGGCCGGGCGCGCTCGCCGGCAATGCCGAGGGCGCGCTGGCCGAAAGGCTGGACGTCTGGAAGGCGGAAGGGGCGCTGTCCGAAGTCGTGCTTTGCGGCATGGCCGGCGCTCCGGGTGCGCTCGTCGCGGCAGGCTATGCGGCCTGTCCGGCGGACGCGGCCAAGTGGCTCTCCTCGCGCACCCGGCTCGAAGTGGCTGGCATCCCGGTCTCGGTGCTGCCGGGGCTGAGCTGCAAGGATTCCGAGGGCGTGCCCGAAGTGATGCGGGGCGAGGAGGCGCAAGTCTTCGGCGCCCTCGCACTCCATCCCGAACTCGCCGTGGGCGAGCATCTGATCGCGCTGCCGGGCACCCACTGCAAGTGGGTCTCGGTGGTGAACGGTACCATCGTCGGCTTCCGTACCCACCCGACCGGCGAATTGTTCGCGCTGCTGGCAGGCCAGTCGACGCTGACCGGGCCGGATACGCCGGGTGAGGGCAGCTTCGACGACGGTTTCGCACGCGGTCTCGAGCGCTGCGAGGAGCCGCTGACCGGCGCCCTGTTCGAAGCCCGCGCCGCGCGCATGCTCGACGGACGCTCGAAAGACTGGTCGCGCGGCTATATCTCCGGCCTGCTGATCGGCGGCGAAGTTGCCGCGCAAGTGCCGACCGGCATTACGGTGGTGCTGATCGGCGACCCGGCGCTTTCCGCGCTTTATGATCGCGCGCTGGCGGCCCGTGGCTGCACCTCGCGCAAGATCGATGGCGATGCGGCGGTCCTCGCCGGGCTCGCCATCGCGAAAGGACAGAAGGCATGAAGATCGAAGACGTTCTGGCCGCAGGCCATGCACCCGTTGTGGCGATCCTGCGCGGCATTCAGACCCATGAAGCGGTCGCCATCGGCGAAGCGCTGGTGGAAGCCGGCGTGCGCATCATCGAAGTGCCGTTCAATTCGCCCGATCCGGCCGGTTCTATCGGCGCGATGGTAGAGGCGCTGGGCGACCGCGCGGCCATCGGCGGCGGCACCGTGATCGGCACCGACCTTGCCGAAACGCTGGCCGGCGTCGGCGGTACTTTCATGGTTTCGCCCAATGTCGATCCGGCCGTCATAAAGCGCTCGATCGAACTGGGCATGGACGTTCTGCCCGGCTTCCTGACCCCGACCGAGGCTTTCGCCGCCGTGGCGGCAGGCGCCAGCGACCTGAAGCTGTTCCCCGGCTCGGTGCTGGGCAGCAGCTACATCAAGGCGATCCGTGAAGTGCTGCCCAAGCACAGCCGCGTCTGGGCCGTGGGCGGCGTCGGCGCTGCCAATGTCGCGGAATACCGCGCGGCGGGCGTCTACGGCATCGGCGTGGGCGGCAGCCTCTACAAGCCGGGCTTCGATGCCGCGACGGTCGGCGCCAAGGCGGCCGAGATCATCGCCGCATGGAACGCGGCCGGGGGCTGAGCATGATCCGTAAGTTCTCGTTCCTGCTCGGCCTCGCTGCGTTGGGGCTGACCGGCAGCGTCGGTGCCCAACAGACCGACGGAGCACCGACGCTTAATTCGCAGATGACCGGCGACCTCGTGGTCCACGACCCCGTCATCATCCGCGAGGGCGACACTTACTACGTCTTCTCGACCGTGGGCCGCTATGTCGGCATCAAGACCTCGAAAGACCTGAAGCACTGGACCGACGCGGGCGCCGTCTTCGCCGAGATTCCGGCATGGGCGAAGCAGGCCGTGCCCGGCACCGAAGGCATCTGGGCGCCGGACATCTCGTACGTGAACGGCGAATACCGGCTCTATTACTCGGTTTCGACCTTCGGCTCGAACCGCTCGGCCATCGGTCTTGCGACCAGCAAGACGCTCGATCCCAAGGCCAAGGGTTATGGCTGGAAGGATCAGGGGCTGGTCGTCATGTCCACGCATGACGATGATTTCAACGCCATCGATCCGAACTTTGTGCAGGACGATCAGGGCCGCCAGTGGCTCACGCTGGGCAGCTTCTGGAGCGGGATCAAGCTGTTCCCGCTCGATCCGAAGACCGGCAAGGTGGCCCCGGGCACCGAGCCCTATTCGATCGCCCGCCGTCCGGCCCCTGCCGGCGGCCCGGCCCCGATCGAGGCGCCGTTCATCATCCCGCACGGCGGATGGTACTACCTGATCGCGTCCTACGACTATTGCTGCAAGGGCGCGAACAGCACTTATTACACCGTCATCTCGCGCTCGAAGAAGATCACCGGGCCCTACAAGGGCAAGGACGGCAGCGACATGATGCAGGGCGGCGGCACGATCCTGCTGCGCGCCGATCTGGAGGAGAAGCACCGCTTCCGCGGCCCCGGCCACGCGGGCGCCTTCACCGACAAGGACGGCACGACCTACCTCGCTTATCACGCCTACGACAAGGACAACCAGGGCCGCCCCACGCTGCGCATCGCGCCGCTGATCTGGGGCACCGACGGCTGGCCCGTGGCGCAATACTGAGACCCACCAGCTGACACCCCGGCGTTCGCGCCGGGGTGTCCTTTTCCCGCCCGGGGGGTGCGACCGGGACACCGCAACGAAACGAAATCACGGAAGAGGACCCCCATGAATTTTCCCCTTTCGCGCCGCGCCTTTGCTGCCGGGGCCGCGATGCTGCCGATGGCCTGCACGTCTGCCGGCAAGAACGCGCTCGGCTCGGCCCCTGCCGCGACCGGCGCGCCCGTTCCCGTCAATCCGCTGGTCAGGCAGCGCGCTGACGCGCAAGTCTTCCGCCACGACGACGGCAATTACTACCTGACCGGCTCGGTGCCCGAGTACGACCGGCTGGTGCTGCGCCGTTCGAAGACCGTCGCCGGTCTCTCGACGGCCGAGGAACGCGTGCTGTGGCGCCATGAATCCTCCGGCCCGATGTCCGGCTTCATCTGGGCGCCCGAGCTGCACCTGATCGACGGCCACTGGTACATGTACTTCGCAGCGGGCCCGAGCGGCGGCGGCGAGGACGTGTTCCGCATCCGCACTTTCGCTATCGTCTGCGACGGACCTGATCCGATGACCGGCAACTGGAAGATCGCCGGCCAGTTCCAGCTGCCCACGGACAGCTTCAACCTCGATTCGACGAGCTTCGTCCATCGCGGCACGCGCTACTTCGCCTGGGCCCAGCGCGAGGCGGGGATCGACACCAACTCGAACCTCTACATCGCGCCGATGTCGGGCCCGCTGACGCTGGCCGCCGCGCCGACCCGCCTGTCGGTGCCGACGCTCGACTGGGAAATCCGGGGTTACAAGGTCAACGAGGCGCCCGCCGTGATCGAACACGCGGGCAAGCTGTTCATGACCTATTCGGCCAGCGCCACCGACGCGCGCTACTGCCTTGGCCTGCTGTCGATCGACGCCGAAGCGAACCTGATGGACGCGAGCCTTTGGACCAAGTCGCAGCATCCGGTCTTCACCACCAACACCGCGACCTCGGTCTACGGCCCCGGCCACAACAGCTTCACCGTGGACGAGCAAGGCCGCCCGCTGCTGGTCTATCATGGCCGCGACTACGAGGCGATCCAAGGCGACCCTCTGTTCAACCCGGACCGCCACACCCGCGTCCAGCGCCTCTACTTCGACGCCTCGGGCAATCCCGATTTCGGCGTGCCGGTCGGCAATGGCGCGATGCCCGATCGCTTCATCTCGGTCGCCCGTCCGGGCACCTACATGGCGCACGAGGGCACGCGCATGACGAGCGCCGCAGTGCCGCTGCCGCAGACGCAGTTCCGCGTGGAAGACGCGGGCGAGGGCACCGTAACGCTCTCGCCGATTCTCCTGCGGGACCATTGCCTCGTCGCCACGGCGGACGGTTCGGTTTCCATCGCCCCGCGCGGTACCGGGCCTGAGAAGTTCCGCCGGACCAGTGCCGGCGGCGGCGCCGTGCGATTCGTCTCGGCCACTGATCCGTCCAAGTCGCTGGCAGTCGCTCCGGACGGCCTGCGCCTCGCCCCCGGCAAGGACGCCGCGAGCGCCTGGAAGATCGATTGATCGTTTAAAAGTCGGACAACCGGTCTCTGCGCCTATCCGGGCGCAGAGACCGGAGCCGTACACTGTCTCGCCGGATGATGGCTCCTGCGGCCATTGTGCCACAGTTGGTTCAGCAATTTTGCAGCAATACCGTTTTTATGCTTGCGCCTGATTAGTCCGACTAATAATTAGTCAGAGTAATCGGAAGGGGCATGGTATGGGCCAGCCCCACATGGGAGGGTTGATCCATGGCGCTCAAGCCATTTGCTTTCTGTACGGCATCCATTCTCGCGCTCGGCCTCGCCAGCGTTGCTCATGCACAGGATGCTGCGCCGCAGACCACCGCAGACGATTCCGCGCCCAGTGCTGACGATATCGTCGTAACCGGCGTGCGCGCCTCGATCGTCGGCGCGCTGAACGTCCGCAAGGACTCGGTCCAGATCGTCGACTCGGTCGTAGCCGAAGACGTGGGCAAGCTGCCTGACAACAACGTGGTCGAAGCGCTCCAGCGCGTCACCGGCGTTCAGGTTACCGATCGTGCGGGCGGCGAAGCGGCTACCATCACCATTCGCGGTCTGTCAGACCCGCTGACCACGCTCAACGGTCGCAACGTCTTCACATCGACGGGGCAGTCGTTCGCGCTCCAGGATATTTCGGCGAACCTCGTCAAGCAGATCGACGTCTACAAAACCCGTTCGTCCGACCAGATCGAGACTGGCCTTGCCGGCCAGATCGACGTCAAGACCCGCCGTCCGTTTGACTTCGACGGCTTCGCAATCTCGGGTCTGGCACGCGGCATCTACAATGAACAGGCGGACAGCTATAACCCCAACGTCGCGCTGCTTGTCAGTGATCGTTGGGACACCGGCATCGGTGACGTCGGCCTGCTGGTCAACGGTTCGTGGAGCAAGACCAAGTACCGCAACATGTCGACCACGGCCGGCGCCATGGTGCCCTTCGCAACCGAAACCCCGCCTGCGGGTTCGGGCCTCGCACCGCTTGAGCGCATGTTCTCGGGCTGGCAGCCGGGCCTCGACTACGGTCTTCCGACCACGCCGGGTTCGACGATCAACTACAACGGCGTCGACGTTCCCTACTATCTGTCGCGCGACGCCGTGTTCTCCTCGGATCTCTACGGCGAACGTGAGCGTCCCTCGGTCAACGTCGCCCTGCAGTGGGCGCCGAACTCGAGCTCGGTCTATACCGCAGAGGCGTTCTACTCTGGCTTCCGCGGCCACACCTTCAACTCGCTGCAGTTCAGCTTCGTTGACTACTGGGCAGATGCGCAGCCCGTCGAGCTTTATGACGGTACCAACATCGTCAAGTCGCGCGTTGCGAACGACGTTTACGGCTTCAACAGCGGCGACTATGCGACCAACCGTACCGACAGCTACATCTATGCGTTGAACGGGCAATGGGATCTTGGCGATCGCGGCAAGATCATCGGTGACATCGCCTACCAGACGAGCACCAACAAGCAGAGCTTCATCGCCATGCGCACCGACCGCGTGGCAGACCAGATCGCCGTCGATTTCAACGCTGGCGGCGGTATCCCATCGTACCACTTCACTGACGATTCGCTCCTGACCGATCCCAGTGTGTGGAACGTCGCCCAGCTGTACGACAACGCGAGCAAGGACAAGGGCAGCGCCATCACCGGCACGCTCGACGGCTACTACACCTGGGACGAAGGCTTCCTGCGCCGCATCAAGGCGGGCATGCGCATCGACGATCGCAAGGCAAGCAACTACGTCCGCTCGCAGGACGCAGCCAACCTTGGCACGCCACTTTCGTCGCTTCCTGAAGAAGCCTGGTTCACCAACTCGGACTTCATGAGCGGCATCGCCGACGTGCCGCGCAGCTGGGTGCTCCCCAACGGCAGCTGGGTCCACGACAACGCCGACTACGTGCGCGGTCTCTACGGCCTGCCAACCTCGGACGCACTGTCGCTCGTCAAGACCTTCGACATTGATGAAGTGACCATGTCGGCCTACGTCATGGCCGATGGTGAAGTCTCGATCTTCGGCCGTCCGTTGCAGGTTGAAGGTGGCGTGCGCTATGTTTCGGTGACGACCAACTCGAACTTCTACGATCGCTACAACGACGGCGCGCTGACTCGTTCGGGCAGCCAGTCGGAGAAGTTCCTGCCAAGCTTCACCGCGCGGTATTCGATCATGCCGAACCTGCGCCTGCGCTTCAATTACGGCGAGACGCTGCGTCGTCCGAACTTCGGCGATATCAATCCGAACTACACGCTGACGGGTGATCTCACCAACGTGGGTTACGGAAGCGGTTCGGCGGGTACGGCCAACCTCAAGCCGACCCACTCGAAGAACTATGACATTGCGCTCGAATGGTACTTCGAACGCAACAGCGCGATCTTCGTGACGGGCTTCCGTCGCGAGATCCAGGGTCTTGTCGTGCCGCTGACGGTGATGGAGTACATCCCCAACAACGGTATCGTTGCCGGCGCCACCGATCACTTCGCGATCACCCGTCCAGTGAACGCTTCTGACGGCGTGCTGAAGGGCGTGGAAGCAGGCATCACCTACTTCCCGAACTATCTGCCCAGCGTGCTGAACGGCCTTGGCTTCCAGGGCAGCATCACGGTGCTCGATTCGAAGCAGAACATCCCGCTCACGGATTCGGCCGGTAACGTCACCGGCGAGACCACATCGCAGTTCTTCAATGTCTCGAAGTTCTCTTACAACGCGACGTTGGCCTACGACCGAGGTCCGTTCAACGCCCGCGTGTCCTATGTCTGGCGCAAGGGCTTCCTGCATAACAACGAGGCCCGTCTCTTCGCCAACCCGATTGGCGTCTGGTATCGTCCGGAAGACAGCCTCGACATGCAGCTGACCTGGAATGTCACGAAGGATATCGGTCTGACTTTCGACGCGACCAACCTCACGAAGTCGAAGCAGCAGAACTATTACAAGTTCGGCGATCAGGGCAACGCGGACCAGTACAACCTTGGCACGCTGCAGTTGGCGCGTACCTTCGCGTTGGGTGCTCGCTTCACCTTCAAGTAAGCCGAAACGGCAGGCTGCGACGCGTCGATATCGACGCATCGCGGCCTGCCACGGGCGGCCGGTTCCCGGGGTTTCTCTCCCAACATCACCCCGGGGACCGGCCGCTCTTGTTTTTTCTGGATAATGACTACCAGACGCTCGCCGGACCATGAAAGGGTAACGATGCGCGGAAATCTACGGACTGTCCTTGCCACCGCGGCGCTTCTTGCCACGGCGGCCAGTCCGCCAGCCGCCGATCGACCTCCGGTTGCCGTTGCCGCACGCGCCGCGGCAAAGCTGGACATTGCCGCCATCGCCAAGGCCCGCTTCGGCAACGACGCCGTCTGGTACCAGCAGCGCATTCCCTTCTTCGAAAGCGCCGATCCCAGGATCGATGCGGTCTATTACTACCGCTGGGGTCTGTTCCGCGCGCACCAGCGCGACCTTGGCGCGCAGGGCTACATCACCACCGAATTCGCGGATGATGTGGGCTGGCAGCGCGAGCCTTTCGCCAGCCTCAATGACGCCAGCGGCTTCCACATCGCCGAAGGGCGCTGGCTGAACGACCGCCGCTTCACCGACGACTACGTCAACTTCATGTACGAAGGCGGCAACGACCGTCACTTCACCGACTATATGGCGGACTCGGTCTGGGGCCGTTATCTCGTCGATGGCGACAGGCAGGCCTTGCTCGCGCATCTCAAGACGATGCGGCACGTCTACCGTCTGTGGGACGAGAAGTTCGACTTTTCCAAGGGCCTCTATTTCGTCGAGCCGCTGCTCGATGCGACCGAG
Source organism: Novosphingobium sp. BL-S-33 (assembly GCF_056857025.1). NCBI lineage: Bacteria > Pseudomonadati > Pseudomonadota > Alphaproteobacteria > Sphingomonadales > Sphingomonadaceae > Novosphingobium > Novosphingobium sp. BL-S-33. Next base: position 1,180,797 of record NZ_CM166474.1, read on the forward strand.
TATACCGTCTCCTCGATCGATGCCTCGGGCGGCAAGGACGGGTTCCGGGGCGGGGATTCCTTCCGGCCCTCGATCAACAGCTATATGTTCGCCAATGCCCGCGCGCTGTCGAAGATGGCGGAGATGGCAGGCGATACCGCGATGGCCAAGGAATATGCCGAGCGGGCCGAAGCGCTGCGCACGCATGTCCTTCAGGACTTGTGGAACCCCTCGCTCGGGCACTTCGCCGACCGCTATCAGGTCAACAACGAATTCGCGAAATACTGGGATTCGATCCGCAATCGCGAACTGGTCGGCTACCTGCCGTGGATGTTCGACCTTGTGCCGGACGATGCCAAATATGCGTCGGCATGGTCGCATCTGCTCGATCCGAACGGCCTTGCCGGTAAGGCGGGCATGCGTACGGTCGAGAAGGGCTACGAGTACTACATGCGCCAGTATCGCTATCTGGGCGATGCGCGCGAGTGCCAGTGGAACGGCCCGGTCTGGCCTTACCAGACGACGCAAGTGCTGACCGCGATGGCCAACCTGCTCGACCACTACGACGATCACGGACCGGTCACGCGCAGTGATTACATGCGGATGCTGCGCCAGTACACGCAGCTCCATTATCAGGGCGGCAGGCTCGATCTCGAGGAGGACTACGATCCCGAGACCGGCAAGCCCATCGTTGGGCTGGATCGCAGTCATCACTACTTCCACTCGGGCTATCTGGACCTGATCATGACCGGCCTCGTCGGCGTCCGCCCGCGCGCGGATGACGTGCTGGACGTGAACCCACTGCTGCCCGCCGCGACGGACGCGCAGGCACTGGGTTGGTTCCATGTCGAGCGGGTGCCCTATCACGGGCACGAGGTTTCGGTGACCTGGGACGCCGATGGCAAGCGTTACGGCCGCAAGGGGCTGACAGTTTCGGTCGACGGTACGGAACTCGCCCATCGCGATGATCTCGGCCGCATCGAGGTTCCGCTGGCCCGCAAGGCGAATGCACCCATCGCGCGCGAGACCGATCTCGCCGTGCAGCTGGTACGCGGCAACTATCCCATGGCTTCGGCGTCGTCCGGCACCGAGGCGGAAAACCTGCATGATGCCATCGACGGCCGCGCATGGTTCTATCCGGAGCTTCCCAATGGCTGGGATTCGGCAGCGGGCAAGGCGGAGCAGTGGTACGCGGTGGACTTCGGCAAGCCGGTCACGCTCGGTAGTGCCGAACTCGCGTTCTTCGCGGACGGTGCCAAGTTCGCGGCTCCCCGCAAGGTGCGGGTGGAGGCGTGGACGAACGGACAGTGGCGGCAGGTCGCCGCGCCCGCTGTGGCGCCGCTTACTAACGGTGTGACCCGGCTTTCGTGGTCGCCGGTCACCGCCGAACGCCTGCGCGTGACGATGAGCCCGGCGAACGGAAAGGCAATTCGCCTCGCCGAGCTGAAGGCCTTCGCCGACTGAAATATTTAACCTTACCAACGGGTAAACCGCAGATTTCGATCCGGAATTAACCGCGATTGAGGCCTCTATCCCTCATGTCGCACGGATATCCATTCGCTTCGCTGATCGCGGGGGTCTCTTCCTTCATCGATCTCTCGTTGGTGATGCCCCAGTGGTTGGCAGGGGTGGCATCGGTCCACGTGGTGTGCACGGTGCTGTTCATGGGACTATTCAAGCACGAGACCCGATAATGTCCGGTCTCGTGCCTGATGGCGTTGCGGATCAGCCCCCGGCGGCGTTCGCCAGCAGTTCGGGCGTCAGCACTTGCGGAAGCTGCACGGCCTTACCGTCCCGCCCATACCACATGTAAAGCGGCACGCCGGCGGCGCCTTGGGCGGTGAGGTAGCGTGTGATCTCCGGATCGCGCCGCGTCCAGTCGCCGCGCAGCACGATGACGCCGGCCTTGTCGAACGCGGCCTTGGTATCGGCGCGTTCGATGGCGACTTCCTCGTTGACCTTGCAGGTGAGGCACCAGTCGGCGGTCATCCACACGAAGACCGGCTTGCCCGAGGCGCGGGCCTCGGCAAGCGCCTTCTCGCTGAAGGGCTTTACGTCGAGCAGCGAGTTTACCGACGCGGATGGCGGGGCAGGCTGCGGCAGCACGATAAGGGCAAGGGCCGCGACCAGCACGGCAACGCTGGCGGCCGGGCGTGCGGAGCCGCCCTTGCGCTGGGTCCGGCCCATCACGAAGAGCGCCGCCAGGACCAGCACGAGGCCGAGCAGCGCAAGGCCCGTGAACAACGGCCCGCCGACTTTCCACGTCAGCCATGCCAGCGCCAGCGCGGTAAGCCCCATCGGCAGCGCCAGCCAGCGGCGGAACGTCACCATCCACTTGCCGGGACGCGGCATGCGCTTCCTCAGCGCCGGGATGAAGGCCACGGCAAGGAACGGCAGCGCGATGCCAAGGCCGAGCGCGGCGAAAAGCGCCATGGCGGGCAGTACCGGCAGCAGCAGCGCTGCGCCCATCGCGCTCGCCATGAACGGCCCGGTGCAGGGCGTTGCCACGAAAGCGGCGAGCAGGCCGGTGACGAAGGCGCCTCTTGTGAAGCTGGATGGCGACCCGCCCGAGACGAAGCCCGGCACGGTCAGTTCAAACAGCCCCAGCAGGTTGGCGGTTATCGTGGCCGCCAGCAGCAGCAACGCCACCACCACCAGAGGCTCCTGCAGCTGGAACGCCCAGCCCACTTCCTGACCGCCCGCGCGCAGAGCCAGCAAGACGCCGCCGAGCGCGAGGCAGGCGAGCACGACGCCCGCCGTATAGGCCAGTCCCTCGATCCGTGCATGGGCCTCGCTCTCGCCCGCGCGGGCAAGGCTCAGCGCCTTGAGGCTGAGGATTGGGAAGACGCAGGGCATGACGTTGAGCAGCAGGCCGCCCGCCAGCGCGGCCAGCAGCAGCACGGGCAGGGGTGCCAGCGAAGGCGCGGCGCCACCTTCCGAACTGGTCGCAATCGGGGTGCCGCCGGTGGGCACGGGACCGGGCTTTGCCGAGAAGGCGATGCCGTCGCCTGCCGCGTTGAGGCGCAGCACGCCGGTCAGGGTCCCGGTGCTCTGCGGATCGAGTTTGGCGCGCGGGATGGAGACGATCAGCTGGTTGCCGTTCCACGCGAAAGTCTGCACCGCGCCGTAGTCGACCAGCTTGTCCTCGCCGACGAAGATATGCGGTCCCTCCAGCGGCGTGGTCGCGGGCAGCGGAATAGCGATGCGCACGGCCTTCGCATCGATGGCGAAAGTGCCGGCGGCGTCGAGCGGGGCGGGCAGGCGGCGGGTCCATTCGGTGAAGCGCGGATCCTCGGGAGCCGCCTTTGCACCGATGCCGCCCACCGGCACTTCGACCGCGAGTTCGGCGCGTTCGGGCACGCAGATCTGCTCGGTACAGGCCAGCCACTGGGCGGCGAGCCGGATCGGCAGGCGGCTGCCCGGCGCGGCGTTGGCGGGCAGGGTGACCGGTACGAGCAGGGCATAGTCATGCTCGAAAACGTGATTCATCAGGCCCGAGACAACGAGCGTCTGCGGCACCGGATAACGCGGCGCGCCCGCCCTCGCGCCTTCGGGCAGCGTCCAGTCGAGCTGCATGCCGAAACCCGCATCGCCCGGATTCGACCAGTAGCCGTGCCAGCCCGCCTCGGGCTTCATGTGGATGGCGATGGTGGTCTCGCCCCCCGGCGCGGCAGTGGGACCGGCAACAAGTTCGACGGCAATATGGGTGGGCGCGGCGCCGGATTGGGCTTGAGCCGCAAAGGGCACGAGCAGCAGTACCAGCAATTGACACAGGAATGTCACGGAGAGGCGGTAGCGGCGCGTTTTCATGAAACTCCCGTAGTTGCCGAGGGTTGCGGCCGAACTTGTGTGGTTCGGGCGGTCCGGTCCTGCCAGCATCTGCGCCCAACGCCTCCAGATTTCAAGGAAGACCCCTCATGCGCCTCTTCTCCACCTCGCTCGCTTCGATGGCGATAGCCCTTGCGCTTCCGGTTTCGGCGTTGGCGGAGGAGGCGCCCGCCGTTCCGGCCATGCCGGCCGTGACAGAGCAAGTGCCACAGGGGGCGCCGAAGCTGATCGTGGCTATCGCGGTGGATCAGTTCTCCGCCGATCTCTTCGCGCAGTACCGCGAACACTACACGAAAGGCTTCGCGCGCCTGCTGCAAGGCGCGGTCTTTGCGCAGGGCTTCCAGTCGCACGCGGCGACCGAGACGTGCCCCGGCCACTCGACGATCCTGACCGGCGTGCACCCCGCGCGCACCGGGATCACTGCGAATTCGTGGTTCGTCCCCGGCATCGCGCGCGCGGCCAAGGAAGTCTACTGCGTGGAGGATGAAAACGATCCGAAGTCCACGCCCGAGGCGGTGACGGTGAGCCCCGGGCACTTGCTGGCTCCCACGCTGGGCGACCTGATGAAGCACGCCAATCCCCGGACCATCAACGCTGCCGTCTCCGCCAAGGACCGCGCGGCCGTGATGATGAGCGGGCACGATACCGATGCGGTCTACTGGATCGGCGACAGCGGCTTCACCACGTTCCCGGGGCGCCGCGCGGGCAAGGCCGCCGCAGCCGAGAACGCCGTCCTGACTCAGCGCGTGGCTGCCGGTGACGGCCCGCTGCCCGTCCCCGGCTGGTGCGGCAATGTCGACCGCGCGACCCCGATCGGGGACTTCACGATCGGCACCTACCGCTTCCCCCTCGCCGCCGGGGACTTCAAGTCCTTCGTCAACGGCCCGCGCGTCGACACCGCGACGGCCGAGATGGCCGTGCGCGTGGTGGACGAACTCGGCCTTGGCAAGGATGCGGTGCCCGATGTGCTGTCGGTCAGCTTCTCGGCCACCGACAGGGTTGGCCACGCCTACGGCACCGAGGGTGTCGAGATGTGCGTGCAGATGAACGTGCTCGATCAGGCGCTGGGCTATCTGTTCGACCAGCTCGACGCGCGCGGGATCGATTATGAGGTCGTGCTCACCGCCGACCACGGCGGCTTCGATGCGCCCGAGCGCCAGCAACTGCGCGGCAATCCCGATGCAGTGCGGATCGACACGGCGCTGACCGCCAAGGCGCTGGCCGCCGCCGTCACACAGGATACCGGCATTTCGGTCGCGAACGGCCCGCTGTTCTACGGCGCGGGGGAATCGGGCAGCGTATGGCTTTCGGCCGAACTGAACGAGGCGCAGAAGACGAAAGTCACGGCCGCGCTGGTCGCTCGGCTCAAGGCCAACCCGCAGATTGCGGCGGTCTATAGCGAGGACGAGCTAATGAAGATACCGGTGCCCAAGGGCAATCCGCAGGACTGGACGATCGAGCAGAGAGTGCGTGCCTCGTTCGTGCCCGGCCGCTCGGGCCCGGTGCAGATGCTGACCCGGCGCGGCGTCGTCCCCGGCAAGGCATCGCCGGGCAAGGTCGCCACGCACGGCAGTGTCTGGGATTACGACCGCCGCGTGCCGATGCTGTTCTGGCGCAAGGGCATGACCGGCTTCGAGCAGCCCACCCCGGTCGAAACGGTGGACATCGCGCCCACCCTTGCGGCGACTGTCGGCCTTGCCGCGCCGGCCGGCACCTGGGACGGAAGGTGTCTCGACATCGACGCGTCGGAGGCCGATAGCTGCCGTCGATGAACGACTCGGCAGCAAGGCTCGATACTGCGGCGGATCGCCGCGACCTGATTATCCTCGGCGGCGGTCTCGTCGGCATGACGCTGGCGCTCGCCGCCGCCAAGGCGGGGATCACCAGCCACGTGATCGACCGCGCCGATCCGGCGGACCTGACCGCCGAAGGCGCGGACGGTCGCGCTTCGGCGATCTCGACCGCGAGCTGGAACCTGTTCGGGAAGATCGGCCTCGCCGCTGCGCTGGAGGGCCTTGGCTGCCCGATCGCTTCGATTGCCGTGACCGACGGGATGAAGCCCGGCCGGATCGACTTCACGCCGAAGCCGGACGAAGGCTCGCTGGGCCGCATGTTCGCCAACCGCGATCTGCGCATAGCCCTGTTCGAGGCGGCGAAGAAGCAGCCGAACATCGCCTGGCACGTGAAGACCGAGGCGGTTCGCCGTGACCGTGGGCCACACGGTGTCGAGGTGGAGCTGTCCGATGGCCGCGTGCTCAAGGCGAGCCTGCTGGTCGCCGCCGAAGGCCGCCAGTCGCCCACCCGCGACGAGGCCGGCTTCGCGCTCGCCAAGTGGGACTACAAGCACCGCGCCATGGTGACCGGGCTGTTCCACGATAAGCCGCATGAGAACACGGCCTGGGAAATCTTCTATCCTGCCGGGCCCTTCGCGTTGCTGCCGCTGCTGGACGATGCCGAAGGGCGCCACCGCAGCGCGCTTGTCTGGACCGTGGCCGAGAAGGACGCGGCGGGCGTCATCGCCATGAGCGACGCCATGTTCGTCAACGAGGTTGAGAGCCGGATGCACGGTGTGCTGGGTAAGATCTCGCTCTCGGCCCCGCGCATGAGCTATCCGCTGCGCTTCCACCACGCGGGCCATGTGATCGACGAGCGCCTCGCCGTGATCGGCGATGCGGCGCACGGCATGCACCCGATTGCCGGGCAGGGCCTCAATCTTGGCCTGCGCGACGTGGGCGCGCTGGTCGAAGTGTTGACCGAGGGCATGCGTCTGGGGCTGGAGCCGGGCGATATGCAACTGCTCAAGCGCTACGAGAAGTGGCGCAGCCTCGATGCCTTCATGGTCATGTCGGTGACCGATGGGCTCACCCGCCTGTTCGGCGTTCCCGGCCGCCTGCCCAGCGCCGTGCGACGACTCGGCATGGGCGCGGTGCAGCGCATTCCCACGCTCAAGCGCTTCTTCATGGACGAGGCGCGGGGCATGTCGGGCAAGTTGCCGGAATTGCTTCAGGGCTGAGGGCCCGGGCGTTAGCCCCTTTCACCCGCGAAATCTGGCTATCATCCGATAGCTCCGTCGCCCCCGCGCAGGCGGGGGCCCCGCTTCCTTGTCTCCACGCCTCAAGTGCGCGGGGGCGACGAGGATTTTCGTTAATTTGATTAGAGTTGAGGGCCGAAAACCCTCACTCCTCGCCGGTCGGTTCCGGATCCGGCGTGGGGCTCGCCTCCTCGCCCGGAGCTGCCAGCGGGCTCTGCTGGGTGACGGCTTGGCCCGCCGAGTCCTGCAGGCGGCGCGGTTCCAGCATGGCGGTGGTTTCCAGCAGGTCGAGCGCGTCCTGCACGTCCTGATAGCGGCGCGCGTCGGCGATCCAGGTATCGGCGGCCTGCGCATTGGGCAGGCGCTGGACTTCGCTGATGGCGTTGGGAATGCGCCGCGCGGTCAGCATCAGCCGCGCCCGATCCACCCGCGCGGTGGGCGAAAGCAGGGTCGAGGAATCGCGGTGCACGGTGAACAGGTTGGCCAGTTCGTTGCGCGCCTTCTGCCACAGGCTTTCGTCGGTCTGCTTCTCGCTCAGCTCGGGCGAGAGCGCTTCGAGACGGGCGGACAGTTCGTCGAGCGTGACCGGGTTCTTCGCGAACTCGATCACCGTATCCACTGCGCGCGGCTGCGCATTGGTGAAGCGCAGGCGTAGTTGGTCGGCCACGTAGCTGAGCGGTTCGCCGCGATCGATCATGCGGCGCGCGGCGAAGGCGATCAGCAGGCCCTCGGCCCGTGCGGCGTTGCCGGAGGCGGCGTTGGTCTCGAAATCGACCCGCGAAAGCCGGTCCTCGACAAGCGCGAGGCGGCCTTCGACCGAACTGATTGCGGCCAGATCCTGCGCCGAGGGGGCATGGCCCACGACTGGGGCAGGCGCCGCTGCGACAGGCGCGGGCGTATCGTCCTGATGGGCCTCATGCCCGGGGAGCAGACGGTCGAAATAGCCCTCCTGCGCGCCCCACAGCGCCAGCGCTCCGCCCAGTACGAAGGCGAGTAGCGCGACAAACAGCGCTCCGGCCCGCGAACGCGGCCGATCGGGCATCAGGGTAGGGGGCGAGGTCAGGTCCTGCATCACGCTCGTTTCTGTAAGATCACGATCCCGGCGTAAAGCCTTGGCACAAGTCTCGGGCCAAGGCCAGCAGCGCCGCGTCGTCGGGGTTGGGGGCAGTGGCCAGTGCGGCCCAGCCGGTTCCGGCCGCTGCGGCAATGCGCGGGGCCAGCGCGGCAAGGCGGATTTTCGCGCGGCCGATTCCGGCTCCGGCCAGGGCCTGCGCGAAATGCGCCGCCGCCTGTCCGGAATGGAGCAATATCACGGCCGGGCCCCGCAATATCGCGGACAGGGCGGCGGGAAGCGGCAGCGCCTCGCTCGCATAGACATCGCGCGTGGTGATCGAGAGGCGCGGCGGTACGTCGAGTTTCACCCGGTCGCGCCCGGCAAGGCGCAGCAGGCGGCGATGGGCGGGATCGATGCGGTCCAGCATCTCCTGCAATCCGCCGCTTCCGGTCAGGACCACCTCCAGCCCGGCTTCGCGCGCGGCTTCGGCAGTGCGCTCGCCAACGGCATAAGCGGGCAATCCGCGATAAAGATCTAGCGCCGCGCCGCCATGACGCAGGGCATTGGCGCTGCCCAGCAGCACAGCGTCGACAGTCTCGGGCGCCGGCGGCTGCCAGTCGAGCGGGCGTACCGCGAAGAGCGGGAAGGACTGGGCCTCCAGCCCCATCGCGCGGGCGGCCTCGCAAGTGGCGTGCGCACCGGGCTCGGGCCGGATGATGATGAGGGGTAGCACGGTCTCGGTCAGGTGGCGGCTTCTGTGCCGGTGAAATGCACGGCAATGGCCGGGACCGCACGCGCCAGCAGATCGGCGGCGAGCCCGGCAGGTCCACGGGGGTCGCCGGGAGCGAAGCGGGCCTGGCCTTCCACTTTCTCGGCCCCGTCGGGGCTGTAGAGCGCGGCGCGTATCGCCAGCATGTCGCCCTCGCTGCGGGTGAGTACGGCGATCGGGCTGTGGCAATTGCCGCCGAGCCCGGCCAGCAGCGCGCGTTCTGCCTCAACCGCCGCGCGGCTGGGAGCGTGGTCTACGCCTGCGAGCAAGGCGCGCGTGCGGGCATCGTCAGCGCGGCATTCGATCATGATCGCGGCCTGTGCGGGGGCCGGCAGCCAGTCGTTCTCGTCGAGCGGATGGCCCGTGCCCGTCTCGCCCAGTCGCCTTAGCCCGGCAGCGGCCAGGAATGTGGCATCGACTTCGCCCGCCGCCAGTTTGGCCAGCCGCGTGGCGACATTGCCGCGAAACGTCACGACCTTGCAGTCGGGCCGGGCATGGAGAAGCTGCGCGGCGCGGCGCGGGGCACTGGTGCCCACGACGGCGCCTTGCGGCAGCGCGCGAATCGATTCGGCGCCAATCAGCACATCGCGCACATCCTCACGCGGGAGGATCGCGCCAATGGTGAAGATGTCGGGGCGAATGGTCTCGACATCCTTGGCCGAATGGACCGCGAAGTCGATTTCACCGGCCGCCAGCCACGCATCCAGCTCCTTGGTCCAGAGCGCCTTTCCACCGATTTCGGCAAGCGCGCGGTCCTGGATGCGATCGCCGCTGGCGGTCACGGCCACGATCTCTATATGCGCAACATCGATACCATGCGCGGCGGCAAGCCGATCGCGCGCTTCTTCGGCCTGCGCCAACGCCAGTGGCGAACGGCGGGTGCCGAGGCGGAAGTGGTGTTCATGCGTTTTGGTGAGCGTCGTCATCGGCGGGTTGTGCTACCCGCCAATGGCGGCCAGTGGAAGGGCCGTTCAGGGTAATACGAATATGAGCACGATTTTGGGCATCGAAAGCTCGTGCGACGAGACTGCGGCCGCGCTGGTTACCAGCGACCGGACCATTCTTGCGCAGCGCATCGCCTCGCAGGACGAGGCGCACCGGCCTTATGGCGGTGTCGTGCCCGAAATCGCCGCGCGCGCGCATGCCGAGCGGCTAGCTCCGCTGATCGAGGCGACCCTGGCCGATGCCGGAATGTCGCTGGACGATGTCGATGCCATTGCCGCCACGGCCGGTCCCGGTTTGATCGGCGGGGTGATGGTTGGCCTCGTTACCGCCAAGGCGCTGGCCATGGCGACGGGCAAGCCGCTGATCGCCGTCAATCATCTGGAAGGCCACGCGCTCTCGCCGCGTCTTGCCGATGCCGCGCTCGAATATCCGTATATGCTGCTGCTGGTTTCCGGTGGGCATTGTCAGATCCTGCTGGTGGAAGGCGTGGGCAAGTTCCGCCGCCTTGCCACCACGATCGACGACGCTCTGGGCGAGGCTTTCGACAAGTCGGCCAAGCTGCTCGGCCTCGGCTATCCCGGCGGGCCCGCAATGGAGCGGCTGGCGCGCGGGGGCAATCCGCGCGGGGTGCCGCTGCCACGCCCGCTGGTCGGATCGTCGGAACCGCACTTCTCCTTTGCCGGACTCAAGAGCGCAGTCATGCGGGCCAAGCAGTCCGGCCTCTACACCGATGCCGATATCGCCGCTGCCTTCCAGCAGGCGGCGATTGACTGCCTGATCGACCGCACGCGCCGCGCGTTGGCAAGCGTTGGCCCGGTCAATGCACTGGTGGTCGCGGGCGGGGTTGCCGCCAACAAGGCGATCCGCGCCTCGCTGGAAGCGCTCGCCACCGAGCACCGCCTCGATTTCGTGGCCCCGCCGCTGGCGCTCTGCACGGACAATGCGGCGATGATCGCATGGGCCGGGGTCGAGCGTTTCGCGCTGGGCCAGTCCGACCCGCTCGACGTCGCCGCACGGCCGCGCTGGCCGCTCGATCCCGACGCCGGCGCCGTGCGCGGCGCGGGGGTGAAGGCATGAGCGGGTCCGGGGCACCTGCCATCGGCGTGATCGGCGCGGGAGCCTGGGGCACCGCGCTGGCGCAGGCCGCCGCCGGGGATGGCAGCGAGGTCCTGCTCTGGGCGCGCGAGCCGGAGCTTGCCGCGCGTATCAACGAGACGCGCGGCAACGATATCTACCTTCCCAATGCCGTGCTGGCGCCGACGATCCGCGCGACTTCCGATCTGGCCAAACTGGCGGCCTTGCCGGTGCTGCTGGCCGTCGTTCCCGCGCAGTTTCTGGGGGGGGTGCTGGCGCAGCTTCCCGCGCTGGGCTTCACGGGCGGTACGCGCGATCTGGTGCTCTGCGCCAAGGGGATCGAGGCGGGGACCGGGCGGCTCATGGCCGATGTGGCGGCTGAGGCCGTGCCCGGTGCCGAGATCGCGGTGCTTTCCGGCCCCACGTTCGCGCACGAGGTCGCCGCCGGGCTGCCCACCGCCGTCACGCTCGCCTGCTCGGGCGGCGCGGCGCAGTGGCAGCGGCTTTCGCCCCTGCTCGCGCGGCCGGCACTGAGGCCTTACTACTCCGACGACGTCATAGGGGCTGAGATTGGCGGCGCGATCAAGAACGTGCTGGCGATTGCCTGCGGTGTGGTGGACGGGCTCAAGCTCGGCCAGAACGCCCGCGCGGCCCTGATCGCGCGTGGCTATGCGGAAATGCTGCGGTTCGGTCTGGCGCGTGGAAGCCGCCCGGAAACGCTTTCGGGCCTCTGCGGCCTTGGAGACCTTGTGCTGACCTGTTCCTCGACGTCCAGTCGCAACTTTTCGCTCGGCCTCGCGCTGGGGCAGGGCCAGACCGCCGAGCAGGCGCTGTCCGGCAAGAGTACCGTAGCCGAAGGCGCGGCAACCGCGCCTGTGCTGGTCGATATCGCCCGCCGCGACGGTATCGAGATGCCGATCGCCGAAGCCGTCAGCCGCCTGCTTGCAGGCTTGGCCCCCGCCGCCGAAGTGGTCAGCGGCATCCTCGCCCGTCCCCTGCGCGCCGAGCAGGAGCCGGTTCTTTGACCGACGGCATTACGGCCCGCGACGAGAACGTGCGGGAAGAACGGGAGCGCGACGATATCGCGGCGCTGGCCAAGGGCGGGCGTACCAATCTGTTCGGCTTCTTCCTGCGCCTGGCCGCGCGGATCCCGTTCCTGTTCATTGCCGGTCGCGCCTCGGTCTATGGTCCGGCGGCGCTGGGCCGCTTCGCCTCGGCGCTGGTGGTGATCGAGTTGACCTCGATGATCTGCACGATGGGCGAAAAGCGCGGGCTCGCGCTGCGCCTGTCGAACACCGAGGGCGAGGTCCGGCAGGCCAACGTGATTGCCGACGGCACGATTCTGGCGGTGATCGCGAGTGTCTGCGCGGCGCTGTTCTTCTGGTTCGTGCCCGCGCCGATGTTCCCGGGCGGGCACTATACCCAGATCGACCGGCTGATGGTGATCGCCATCCCACCGCTGACGCTCACCGAGATCTGGCTGGCTGCGCTGGCCTATCGCCTGCGGGTGACGCCCACTGTGTGGGCGCGCGCGATTGTCGAGCCTTGGACGATCTCGATTCTGGCGGGGGCGATGATCTGGATCGCGCCGGACAGCGGGCTTTCGATCGCTTATATCGGCTCGATCTTCGCTTCCGCGATCACCGCTTTCATACCCTTCATCCGCGAATATGGCGTGCCGCGTCAGTGGCGCCCGCGCCCGCACGAGATGCGCAAGCTGGCGATCCGCTCGCTGCCGATCGCGCTGGCCGATACCATCGAATGGGGCACGCGCCGCGTTGACCTGTTCCTGCTCGGCTTCCTGGCGCCGCCTTCGGCAGTCGGTGTCTATTACGCCGCGCAGCAGGTGGCGAGCCTACCGCAGAAGCTCAAGACCAGCTTCGAGCCCGTGCTGGGCCCGGTCATCACCCGCAACCTGAAGGAAAAGGACTATGCCGCGATTGCCCGGCAAGTCTGTCAGGTGGGCTTCTGGATCACTGCCGCACAGGCGGGCATCGCGCTGGCGCTCGGCCTTCCCGGCGAAGGCGTGATGGGCCTAGTCGGCCGCGAGTTCGTGGGCGGCACCGGCGCACTGGCATTCCTTCTGGCGGCCGAAGTGGTAGCGGCCACCGCCGTCGTCAGCGAGGCGGCGCTGATCTATGTCGCGCGCTTGCGCAATCTTGTCGTCTCGGTTCTGACCATCGGCTTTCAGGCGGGCATGACGTTCGGAGGCATCCTGCTCTTGCAGCACTGGGGCTACAATTCGCTCTATCAGGCTGCCTGCGCTGCGGCGGCACTGATGGTTTCGCTGGGCTTCGCCTCGATCATCAAGTCGCACATGCTGGCGAAGTTCCTTGGCCAGTCGATCAACAACTGGCGCTGGGCGCTGGTCTGGGCAGCCGTCCCGGCGGTGGTGATCGGCTACCTTGCCACCCGGTTCCTGCCCGAGTGGGCCGAGCTGGCTTTCGGCATTCCCGCGATTCTGGGCTCCTATTTCCTGGTGATCTGGAAGAAGGCGTTCGGTCCCGAAGACCGCAAGTTGTTCCACAAGACCAAGCCTGCGTCTGTTTGAAAAATACGCGAAACGCGCATTTTTGTCGCGGCACCAGCACCAGTTCGTCTAGGTTAAACGCATGAACCCCCGCCGCGCCTCCATCGTCGCCGCTGGCGCCGCGCTCAGCCTTGCCTTGTCTTTCGTCTCGACGCGCGTTGTGGGGCCGGACTTCGTGAGCGGTCTTGAACGCAGCGCCATGCAAGTGCGTGACGAAGCGGGCGGGCAGGCCGTCACGCTCGCCTTTCGCGACCGCTACGGCTGGCTGACGCGCCATCCGATCCTCTCGGGCGGGCAGGGGCTGGACGATGCCACGCGCACGCGCGTCGCCGCCGCCGTTTCCGATGTGCCGGGCATTGGCGGGATCAGCTGGGCAGGGCAGGACACCGCCGTTGCCAAGCTACGCTGTCAGGACGACGTCGAGGGCATTCTCGCCACCCGTTCGATCCGCTTTACCGAGGCGAGCGCCCAGATTGACCCGGCCAGCGTGCGGTTGCTCGACGAAGTGGCGCAGGCGCTGCGGCCCTGCGTTGGCAGTATCATCGCGGTGACCGGTCATACCGATGCGGGCGGCATTCCCGAGGCCAATGTGGCGCTGTCCCGCGCGCGGGCGGAAGCGGTGCGCTGGGCATTGATCGGGCGCGGTATTCCGGCAGACGGACTGCGCGCCACCGGCGTCGGCGCCAAACAGCCGATCGAGGGGCTGGATCCACACGATCCGGCCAATCGCCGCATCGAATTCTCCGTAATCGCCTCGGCTCCCGTCAAGCCGACGCCGATCGACACGCCCGGACCCGGTTGATGTCGCGTTGCGCGCAGGAGGCAATTATGGCGGGAAATGCTATGAAAGGAGCCGCCCATGCCGCTATGGCTTGAAATGGCCGTTTCGGTGCTGCTGACCTACCTTGCTGGGTTCGGCATCGGCTGGCTCCTGTGGAACCGGAAGGGATAGTTTCGTGCTGCAAATGATAGAGGCCAACTCGCTGGTCTTCATCGCCGCCCTGTTGATCGGCATCGTCGTCGCCTTCTGGCTCTTTGCCAGAGCCTCGAAACCGGCGCCGCGCGACCGGCGGCCCGATGTGCTGGACGAAGGCGCTGCCCCCGCGCAGCGCAACCAGGCCCTGATCGACGACGCCCCGCCCGCCGCGCGCTTCACCGCGCCCGTCCATATCGATCCGCCCGCGATGGCGGGGACGATGGCCGGGATCGGCGAGGTCATCGCCGTCGCCGCGCAGGAGGAAGTCGATAACGTGGTGCCGCCGCAGACCATCGCCGCCGAGCCGGCGGAACCGGTCCCGGCCCCCGTGGTGACACCGGCAGCGGAACCGGCGCCCGCGCCCGCTTCGGCGCCTACTGGTGGAGCCGACGATCTGCGCAAGATCAAGGGGCTTGGCCCCAAGATGCAGACCTTGCTGACGACGCTGGGGATCACCCGCTTCGAGCAGATCGCTGGTTGGACCGATGCCGACCTCGATGATCTCGATGGCAAGCTGGGCGCTTTCGCGGGCCGTCCGCGCCGGGACAACTGGGTCGAACAGGCCAAGATGCTCGCGAGCGGCGATACCGGCGCTTACGAGGCAAAGTTCGGCAAGCTCTGAGGGCGACAACCTCAGGCACGTAAAAAGGGGCCGCGGATCTCTCCGCGGCCCCTTTTTTATTCCGTCAGGCGCTGGCTATCACGCCCCGGCACGGTAGCTTTCCATGATGTCGCGGCGCAGCGCGGCGCCGCTGTCGGTGCGCGAGTAGAACATGTGCCCGCCCGGGTACATGTGCAGGTGCACGCGGTCGGCGCGGCCGAACTCGGGCATCTGCGAGACGATAAGGCGCGATCCGAAGTAGGGGCACGAAAGGTCGTCCCAGCCGTGAACGATGTCCACGGTCATCTTCGGGTCGATCGAGATTGCCTGACGCAGATCCTTCACCGGGTTGTCGCTGTTGTCGCGGTCCCAGGCCTCGTTCACTTCATTGGACAGCGCGTTGTAGCGCGCGTCGACCTTCCAGCCGACCTGACGCGTCACGAAGTCGACCATGGCCGAAGTGGTGGGCGCGATAAGCGTGGTCAGCAGCGGATCGCCGTACTGCGCGCGGGCGCTGGCCGGGAACGGGTCATAGGCGGTGAAGTTCGAATCGTAGACCGAACCGACCAGTCCCTGATCGCGGCGGATTTCGCGCAGATATGTGCCGATGTCGACGCGGCCGTCCATGCGGCGGACGAGCGCGGGATCGAGGCCGGTGATCTCGGCAACCTTGGCTGACAGGCGGTCGGTCGCTGCCTTGTCCTTCGGGCCGGCGAGGAAGTCGGCCACGAACTCGGTCTTCAGATACTGCTCGATCGGCGCCATGGTCTCGGCGCTGAGCTTGCCTTCGCGCTCAAGGTGACCGGCCGCCATCGCGGGCAGGTTGATCATCCACGGCAGCGGGGAAAGCGCATCATCCTCGCCGATGGCCGGCGGGTCGAGGTAGGGCGAAACCATGGTCATGCCATTGATGCCCACGCCCATCTGCGTCTGCAGGTAGTAGGCAAGGCGCGGCACGCGGTAACCGCCATAGCTTTCGCCGGCCAGGTACTTGCGGCTGGTGAGGCGGCCGTTCGTGTTCAGCCAGTCATAGACGATGCGGCTGAGGTACTTGATGTCGTTCTCGGACGTGTAGAACGCCTTCTTCGTCGCCTCAGCATCGACGCGGCTGCGGGAGAACCCGGTCCCGATCGGGTCGATGAAGACGAGGTCGGTGAAGTCCAGCCACGAATTCGCGTTGTCGCGCAGCACTGCCGAATCGGACGGGGCATCGCCCTGCGCGCCGAACTGCACGCGCTTGGGGCCGATCGCACCGAGGTTCAGATAGACCGAAGCCGCGCCGGGGCCGCCGTTGAAGGCGAACGTCACCGGGCGCGTGGCGGGGGCGCCGGGTACGGTATAGGCGGTGTAGACCACCTCGCCGATGGTCTTGCCTTTCTCGTCCTTGACGGGAAGCGATCCGACGGTGGCGACGTAATTGACGGTCTTGCCGCCGATCACGGCCGACTGCTTGATCGACTTGGCTTCGGGGAAGGGGGCGAGCTGGCTGTCGTCCTTCTTCTCATCCTTGGCTTCGGGGGCAGGCTTGTCGGCCGCGTAAGTGGCGGCAGGGCCTGCGGCCAAGGCGAGCGAAAGCGCCAGGCAGGCGAGGGAAACGGTGCGCATCGGGAAGTACGACCCCTTGATTGAGTGCGCCCGCTTCCGGGGCGCCGATGGGGGCGATGCTTAGAACGGGCAAATAGTATACGGCAAGTGAGTCCTTGCCGAAAATGCGACACGGGCGGTGGGTTTCGTTGGCGGTGAGGTTCCTCCGCCCATCCCTCTCATTCTGAGCTTGTCGAAGGACGGCCGCATTGCGCCACGCCACAAGGGGCTTCGACAGGCTCAGACTGAGCGGGACTGGGAAAACGGCGGGAGGATGTGGCTTCGGCTGGCCGGTGAGGTTTTCCTACCCGCTCCCGCTCATCCTGAGCTTGTCGAAGGATGGCAACCTCGCGCTACGCCCGCAGAGGCCTTCGACAAGTTCATCCTGAGCGGGATCGGTGGAACGACGACCCCCAACCGATCAGGGCAGCATTGATCCCGTATCGATGAAGCGCTGATGCCAGGACAACGCCTCGCCCGGCAGCGAGGGTGACTGAAGCCCGTAAGACCCCTTCAGTGCGCGGGCGTAATAATCCTCCAGCAACAGACGATAGTCCGGATGCGCGCAGTTGCTGATGATGACCTTGGCACGCTCCCTGGGGCTGAGCCCGCGCAGATCCGCAAGGCCCTGCTCGGTGACGATCACCTGCACGTCCTGGTTGATGTGATCGACATGGCTCGCCTGCGGCACGATGGCCGAGATCTTGCCGCCCTTGGCGGTAGAAGGCGTCATGAAGATCGAGATGAAGGCATTGCGCGCGAAGTCGCCCGATCCGCCGATGCCGTTCTGGATGCGCGAGCCCATCACGTGGGTGGAGTTCACCGCGCCGTAGATATCGGCCTCGATCAATCCGTTCATGGCGATGCAGCCCAGGCGGCGGATCAGCTCGGGATGGTTGGAGATTTCCTGCGGACGCAGGATCATCTTGTCGCGGTACCGGCCCATGTCAGCATTGACGCGCGCCGCCGCCTCGGGGCTGAGCGAGAAGGCCGTGGCCGAAGCCATGCGCAGCTTGCCCGAGTCCAGCAGGTCCAGCATGCCGTCCTGGATTACCTCGGTGTAGGAAGTGAGGTTCTCGAACGGCGCGTCGACAAGGCCGGTCAGCACGGCATTGGCGATATTGCCCACGCCGGACTGGATCGGCAGCAGTTCGCGGGGCAGGCGGCCCATCTTCACTTCGTGGCGAAGGAATTCGAGAATGTGGCCGGCGATGGCGCGGGCCTTGTCATCCGGCGGGCTGAACGGTGCATTGCGGTCCGGCCGGTCGGTTTCGACTACGGCCACGACCTTGGTGGGGTCAACCTTCAGGTAGGGAGAGCCGATGCGGTCGTCCGCCTTGACCAGCGGGATTGGCACGCGGTTGGGGGGCAGGGCGGTGCCGTAATAGATGTCGTGCATGCCCTCCAGCGCCTCGTTCTGCCACGCGTTCACTTCAAGGATCACCTTGGAGGCGCGGTCGAGCCAGGTCTTGTTGTTACCCACGGAGGAGGAGGGGATCAGGCTGCCGTCGGCGCGGATGCCCGAAATTTCGATCACCGCCGTGTCCAGCGGGCCGAGGAAGCCCTGCCAGGCCATCGGTGCCACCTGGCTCAGGTGCATGTCGAAGTAGTTCATCTCGCCCTTGTTGATGCGTTCGCGGGCGATGGGGTCGGAGTTGTAGGGCAGGCGGAATTCGATGCCGTCCGCCTTGGCCAGCGCGCCGTCGAGTTCGGGGCCGGTCGAGGCGCCCGTCCACATGCGGACCTTGAAGGCGTGCCCGGCGGCATGTTCGGCTTCGATCCGGGCGGCCAACGCCAGCGGCACCGCCTTGGGGTAGCCCGATCCGGTGAAGCCGCTCATTCCCACGGTGGTGCCACTCTCGATGAGGCGGGCGGCCTCCTCGGCGGGCATGATCCGTGAACGCATTTCGGGACATTCGATCCGCATGGCTACCTCTCGCTTGTGACTTGGGACCTATGACTTGGGCATTTGACTTTCCCGGGCGGAGCCAGTCGCGCCTGCGTGCGCGCAGGTACAGTGCAAAGTCTACCGATGCGATTGCGGCCAGCGCATGACAAGTAACATGGAGGGGGCAACTGCTTCTAGCGCGGACCCATTTCCATGACGGCGCGCGCAAGTGCGACAAGTTCGGCCTCACGATTGACGCCGCACTTCTGGAAGATCGTGCGCAACTGGGCGATCACGGTCTGAACACTGACGCCGCGCAGATTCGCTGCCTCCTGCCGCGAATGGCCATGGGCAAGCAGTGCCACCACTTCGCCTTCGGCCGCGGTCAGGCCCAGCGCGGTTCCGATCGTGCGTCCCTGCGCCTGCGCGGGGCCGAGCGGCGCGCGCAAAGTGACGATCACCCTTGGCGCGAAGCCGAAGCTCCAGTCGTGCCGGGGCAGGGTGCGGACATCGATGAGCAGGAGGTCGGTGTCCGAGCGGAGCCACAGGTCGGCTGGCCCATCGGCCGCCCCGGCAAGCGCGGCGGCGATGCGCTTCTGGAGCAGCCGGTCTACATCGAGGCGCGACGCATGCAGCGTGCCGGCGCGGACCTGCAAGGTGCCGGGGCCGAGCAATGCCCGCGCCGTTTCGGTCGCGTCACACACCCGGCCCAGCGAATCGAGCAGGATGGCCGGGCTCTGGAACGCCTCCAGCGAGCCGCGCAGCAGATCGATGCCCTGATGCTCGATGGCATCCTGCATACGGATCGCGGCAAGCACGTGGGGAGCCACGGCTTGCAATACCGCGCGCTGCGCCTCGGTGGTCAGGCCCTCGCGATGTCCGTGCAGCACCGCAAGGCCGAAGAACACACCGGGCCGCTGGCTGAGCACGATCTGCGCGCCGAACTCGGCGTCATACTTTCGGACGTGGTCCAGATAGGCTTCGTTTGTCCCATTTTGGCGCACTTCTTGATAATGCGCCTCCCAGGTCAGCTCCATCGGCGCGCGCGTGGCGGCCACGCGATAGTTTACGTCGCGCCGCAATCCGCCCGCAGCGATGAACTCTTCCTCGTAATCGGGAGGGCAGTCGGTCGCCCAGTTGAAGGACCGGAAGCGATGGCCCAAGGCGAGCAGCTGGGCATGGGAAGAGCCCGTAATGTCGCGCAAAGCCTTGAGTGCAGTATCCCACCCTCCCTGTTCGAAGGGTGCCCGCGCGAAGAGGTCTGCCACCTCTTTGCCATCGCTGAGGGATTCCCTGTTCCCGTGCACATGACCTTCATGGCGGCTGGACGTGTACTTAACAAGTACTGTTAATGAGCACTCGTGCTCAGAGTCTTTACCATGGGCGTGGTATGCCTGCAGGCGGCGTTACGTCCAGAACGGATCTGCGACCCGAGGGATCGGCGAAATGCCATCCTGAGACTATGCCCGGGCCCTGTTCCTACAGGGTCCGGGCGTCTTGTATCGGCCATCGGGAATGGGCGCGGGCGGATCACGGAAGCTGGTTAACGCTTTCTCAGTGGCCCCACTTTTTCTTCTGCACTTTGCCATACCGCGTCTTGCGCGTGCCGGGCTTGCCCTCGTTGCTGCGGCCGACGATGGGTGCTTTCTTGTGGTCGTCCGGGATGCCGAGTTCGCTGGCTTCGAGGCGGCGAATCTCGTCGCGCAGGCGGCCGGCTTCCTCGAATTCGAGATCGGCGGCGGCGTTGCGCATCTTCTTTTCGAGGTCCTCGATATAGGCCCGCAAGTTGTGGCCGACGAGGTTGTTCTCACCCTCGGCATCGATGTCGATCAGCACGCCGTCGCGGCTGGCGGTGTCCGCCACGATATCGGCGATGCGGCGCTTGATCGTCTGCGGGGTGATGCCGTGTTCGGTGTTGTATTCTTCCTGCTTGGCGCGGCGGCGGTCGGTTTCGGCGATGGCGCGTTCCATGCTGCCGGTCATGCGGTCGGCATAGAGGATCACGCGGCCATCCACGTTGCGCGCGGCGCGGCCGATGGTCTGGATCAGGGAGGTTTCGCTGCGCAGGAAGCCTTCCTTGTCGGCATCGAGGATGCAGACCAGCCCGCACTCGGGAATGTCGAGGCCCTCGCGTAGCAGGTTGATGCCTACCAGCACGTCGTACACGCCCATGCGAAGATCGCGGATCAGTTCGATGCGTTCCAGCGTCTCCACGTCGCTGTGCATGTAGCGGACGCGCACGCCGGCCTCGTGCATGAATTCGGTAAGGTCCTCAGCCATGCGCTTGGTGAGCGTAGTGACGAGCGTGCGATAGCCGCGCTCGGCGGTGGTTTTGCACTCGACGATGCAGTCCTGCACCTGATCTTCGACCGGGCGGATCTCCACCGGCGGATCGATCAGGCCGGTGGGGCGGATCACCTGTTCGGCAAAGACGCCGCCCGATTCGTCCATTTCCCAGTGACCGGGTGTCGCGGACACAGCGATGGTCTGCGGGCGCATCGCATCCCATTCGTTGAAGCGCAGAGGCCGATTGTCGATGCAGCTCGGCAGGCGGAAGCCATATTCGGCCAGCGTGATCTTGCGGCGGTGGTCGCCTTTCGACATGGCGCCGATCTGCGGCACCGTCTGGTGGCTTTCGTCCACGAACAGCAGCGCATTGTCCGGCAGGTATTCGAACAAAGTCGGCGGCGGCTCTCCCGGCAGGCGGCCGGTGAGGAAGCGCGAATAGTTCTCGATTCCCGCGCAACTTCCGGTGGCGGAAATCATCTCCAGGTCGAAATTGGTGCGCTGTTCCAGCCGCTGGGCTTCGAGCAGGCGGCCTTCGGCTTCCAGTTCCTTGAGGCGCTCGGTCAATTCGAAACGGATCGCCTCGCTCGCCTGCTTCATCGTCGGCCCCGGCGTCACGTAGTGCGAGTTCGCGTAGACCCGCACCTTTTCGAGCGCGGAGCCCTTCTTGCCGGTGAGCGGATCGAACTCGGCAATCTCCTCGATCTCGTCCCCGAAGAACGAGATGCGCCAGGCGGTGTCCTCAAGGTGGCTGGGAAACAGTTCCAGATTGTCCCCGCGCACGCGGAAGGTGCCGCGCGTGAAGGCGGCATCGTTGCGCTTGTACTGGAGGGCGACCAGCTTGCGGATGATCTCGCGCTGGTCCTGCGTATCGCCGACCTTGAGATCGAAGATCATCGCCGAATAGGTCTCGACCGAGCCGATGCCGTAGAGGCACGAGACCGAGGCGACGATGATCACGTCGTCCCGCTCCAGCAGCGCCCGCGTCGCCGAATGGCGCATGCGGTCGATCGCCTCGTTCACCGAGCTTTCCTTCTCGATGTAGGTGTCCGACCGGGCGACGTAGGCCTCGGGCTGGTAATAGTCGTAATAGGAGACGAAGTATTCGACTGCGTTTTCGGGGAAGAAGTCCTTCATCTCGGCATAGAGCTGCGCGGCGAGGATCTTGTTTGGCGCCAGGATCAGCGCCGGGCGCTGCAGTTCCTCGATCACCTTGGCCATCGTGAACGTCTTGCCCGAGCCCGTTACGCCCAGCAGCACTTGTGTCTTCTCGCCCTCTCCCGCCGTGGCGACGAGGTCGGCGATGGCCGTCGGCTGGTCTCCGTTCGGTTCGTATTCCGAAACGACCTTGAACGGCCTGCTCGGCATCGACTTGTCGGGACGCTGCGGTTTGTGAGGGACGAAAGTGCCCGAGGTGTCCGGTTCCTCAAGGCCCCGGCGGATGATCAGCTCTGCCATGCGAGAACATATGGGGTATGTCGCCGGGCCTCGCAATGAGTCATTGGCAGGGCGCGGCGGCCGGTGATACCCCTCAAGCCTTGGGACGACGCGAAGGGATAACGGTTACATGGCGCGGATGGCGACAGTTTCGATGGCGTTCCTGGGGCTGGTTCTGGTAGGGACGACGACTGGTTGCGGCTCGAAGACTGACGATTCGAAGGAGCAGGCCTCCCGGCAACCGACCCCCGGCGCAAAGTCCATGGAAGATGTGAAGCAGGAAGCGGCACAGCTCCAGCGGCCGACACCGGGCCAGTACAAGCAGACGGTCCAGGTCACCCGCATGGACGTGCCCGGCCTGCCCAGCGAGGCGGCCGAGCAGATGAAGGCGATGATGGCCAAGACCAAGGTCAGCACGTTCTGCCTGACCGCCGCCGAAGCCGAAAAAGGTTACCGCGACATGTTCGAGGGGATCGGCAAGGGCAAGGAGTGCACCATTCGCGCTTCGAGGTTGATGGCGGCAAGCTCGATGCCCAAATGGACTGCAAGTCCGGCGATCACGGGCGAGCCGTCATGAAGCTGGCCGGAACCGTCACCGCGGAAGGTTCGGACGTGACGGTCGTCATGGACATGTCCGGCGGTCCGGGGCCAAACGGGCAAATGAATATGGCGATGCACACCACCACCCAGCGCATCGGTGACTGTAAATAGCGGTGGCTGTGAGTAACGAAGGAAAGAAGTGAACGGTTCGGCCCCGCGACAGATCGGCATGATGCGCAGCGCTATCGCGCGCCGCGCCGCCTTGGCGCGTGAGCCGCATCCCGAAGGCGTCCGCAGGCCATCGCTTCGGCTGTTCCTTGCCGAACTCGCTTCGCTGCGCCGGGGCGGGTGGAAGGCGCCCACCGTGGAAAAGGCGCTGCATCCGCAGCCGGTGATGCTGCTGCCGGGCTTCGGCGCCCATCCCAACCGGATGAAGCCGATGGCCGAGGCGCTCGCCGAGGCGGGGCACGAGGTCTACGACTGGGGGCTGGGGCTCAATCTTGGGCCCAATCCGCAGAACTTCACATTCCTGATGCGCCGCGTGGGCGCACTCGCCCGGCAGCATCGCCGGCCGGTCGCACTGGTCGGCTGGAGTCTGGGCGGACTGTTCTCGCGAGAGATCGCGCGGCGGGAGCCCGATTGTGTGTCGAAAGTCATCACCATGGGCACGCCCTTCTCGGGCGACCCGCGCGCCAACAATGCCTGGCGCGCCTATCAGGTGGTGACCGGCCATTCGGTCAATGCGCCGCCGATCGACTGCGATTTCACGGTCAAACCCACGGTGCCGACGATCGCGCTGTGGAGCCCGCGCGACGGCGTGATCCACCCGCGCTCGGCCTGCGGCTGGCCCGGAGAGCGCGACCGGGCGGTGGCGATCCGCTGCTCGCACCTTGGCTTTTCCAGCGATCCGCGCGTGATCGCGGAAGTGCTGCGCCAGCTCGACGTCGAGGAATAAGCGGGCTGTCTCAGGCCATGACGTCATCGCGGGGCCGGGACACGGGTGGCCGCGATGCCAGCGAGCATCCCGCACTGGCAGAGATCATCATCGCGACGGCCAGCCACTGTAGCCCCGTCAGCCGTTCATCCAGCACCAGATAGCCGATGATCGCACCCAATGCAGGGGCCATGCTGCTCAGCAGGCCGACGATCCGGCTGGGAAGCTGCCCCATCGCCCGCATTTCCAGTACGTAAGGCAGCGCGCTCGACAGTACCGCGACCACCCCACCCAGCGCCAGCGCGTGCAGCGGCAGGCTCGCCGGGGCAGAGGCAAGGCCGAAGGGCACGGTAACGAAGCAGGCGACTATCATGCCGATCGAGACCGCCGTGGAGCCGCCGACCTCGGACGCCCGCCGCCCGCAGAGGATGTAGAGAGCCCAGCAGGTCGCCGCCCCGAGCGCGAAGAGGATGCCGATGGGATCGAGCGCTTGGGCGTTCCCCTCCCACGGGATCAGCAGTGCCATGCCGCTGAGTGCCAGGGCCAACCACAGGAAGTCCTTCACCGAGCGCGAGGTCGCCAGAACCAGACTTAATGGCCCGCAGATCTCGATGGCGACGGCAATGCCGATGGGAATGCGCCGGATCGCCCAGTAGATCATCAGGTTCATGCCGCCGAGCACCAGCCCGTAGAGCAGCAGCCACCGTAACTGCCGCCCGGTCATCCGAGCGCGCCAAGGGCGGGCGACGGCCAGCAGGATCGCTGCCGAGATCGTCGTGCGCAGGGCCGCCACGCCCTCCGGACCGGCAAGCGGGAACAGACTCTTCGCGAAGGCTGCGCCGAGATTGATCGATGCCTGCGCGACGATGATGGAGAGGCCGGCGAGAAGGGCGGAACGGTCGGTTTTAGGGCGCGACTTCATTATGGCGCGATGCCTGCGGAGAGCGCAAAGGGCAAGGGCGGGATGGCGGTTACTCTCGGCCGAACGGGAGGCAGTGCGCGTGATGCCGGGGGAAGGGTGGTAAGCAACCGCTATCCCACTCATATCGTCATCCTGAAACAACTTCAGGATGACGGAGGTACGGTGTTGGCAAGCGGATTTTTCCTATCCATCTCGCAATGACCGACGTTTAGGCCGAGAGTGCACAGTCCGGACGCTCAAAGCGTTCGAGATAGCGGAAGAATGTACTCCCGGGTGAGTGGAGCCAGCTGCATCACTGCCGCCTCCGCATGACCCACCCAAACCGCCTCTTCGATTTCCGATTGCGTTTCGGGAGTGTGCCGGGTGCGGACATGGAAAACCTCAGCCTCGACGATATGGCCCGCTTCATTGGCTGCCGGTGCCGAAAAACTGCCGAGGTGGCGAATTTCCTCGTCGATCACCGACAGGCCGATCTCCTCGCGCAACTCGCGCCGAAGCGCGGATAGCGCGCTCTCGCCATCCTCTATTTTGCCTCCGGCTTGCATGAACCACGCTGTGCCGGTCTTGCGAACCAGCAGAAGTCTGCCGTCCTCATCGTCGATCAAAGCTGCCGCAATGCGGATGGTGTGATGTGCGCCTTGCTCCATTCAACTGTCGTAGCAGGCAGGGAAACCGGTTCAACGGGCCTAATTCGTCGGCGGACGCCGGCGCTAGCTGAGCGCTTCGGCCACATGGACCCGCCCTACCTCCACCGCTCCGGCAAGGTCCGCGATCGTGCGTGCTACCCGCAGGATGCGTGAATAGCCGCGAGCGGACAAGTGCGTGGCCTCGGCCGCCTGCATCGGCAGCTTGCGGCCTGCCTCGTCGGGCGTGGCGTCGGCTTCGAGCAAGTCGCCGTCGATTTCGGCATTGGTGCGCCTGCCGGCGCCCTCAAGGCGCACGCCCTGCACCTGCCGCGCGCGGGCGACGCGGACGGCGAACTTCGGCGCTACCTTCCTTGGGTGGTGGCAGGTCGGGGGGCGATAGATTGATGGTGATGCGCTTGGATGGCAGCGCAAGACCCATTGCGGTCAGTGCCGCGCTGACGGGCTGCCTGCTTTCGCCCACTGCCTTGTCCGGCAGGCCGACCAGCGCGAACCCTGGCATTCCCGGTGCCATCTGACATCGAACTTCGACCGGGCGCGCCTTCAACCCCATGTAGGCGACGGTCGAAACAGGTGCGACCACGAAGGCCCTTAGCTTTTGAGAGTACCGGCTCTCAGGATTAATGACGGGCGAATTGAGTACTTGTCGGGAGTGACATCGCTGACAGGCGCTGCCGATATGCAAAGCGCTACTCAGGCCAATCCTTACATCGCTTTAACCGCAAGTCTCACGGCTTGGGTAATGACTTGCGCCGCAGTCTCATCGCATGCGTATTTTCGCCGCTGCCTTGTCTGTTCCGCTGCTGGCCCTGCTGCCGCTGGCTCCCGTATCTGCGTATTCGCAGGAGGTGGGGCAGGCCATAGCTTATGAGACGGTGATCTTCGAAGAACCCGGCTATGTGCAGGAGCCGGTGGGCGGCATCGCGGTCGAATCTGTCCCTGCCGGTGGTGAGCGACTGGTCGATAGCGGCTGGCAGCAGGCGTCGCCTGCTCCGATTCCCAAGGGCATTGCCGCTTACGGTCCGTTCCGGGTCGTCGATGCGCACCATGCCGCGCTTGTGGGCGTGACCGATTCGCGCAGCCCCGAACGGTTCGCGGCGATGCTGCGCGACTGGCCGGTGATTGCCGAGCTTGAGATGATCGAGTGCCCGGGCACCGAGGACGATCTGGCCAATTTGCGGCTCGGGCGGATGATTCGCGCTCGTGGGATTGCCACGCATGTGCCGGATGGCGGCTCGGTGCGCTCGGGCGCGGTCGAACTGTTTCTGGCCGGGGCCCATCGCTATGCCGATCCCGGCGCGGAATTTGCGGTCCATTCGTGGATCGACGATTCGGGCCGCGAGGCTGGCGACTATGCGGCGGATTCGCCGGAAAACCGGCGCTATCTGGACTATTATCGCCAGATGGGCATGGATGCCGGGGAAGCCCGTGCGTTCTATGCGATGACCAATTCGGTGCCGTTCGAATCGGCGCTATGGTTCGGATCCGCCGAAATGGGGCGGTGGGTGCCGCTCGATCGCGAGGTTGCGGGACCGGGGGCATGAATCGCCTTGTTCGTTCGCGAATCCTTGACTCGCCGCCAGCGCTCCAGTAACGGCGCCGTCTGTTCTGTGGTCATCCTGTGTGGACGGCCCTTTTTATTCGAATTTTCGAGGACCGTCATGAAGCGCACTTTCCAGCCCAGCCGCCTTGTCCGCGCCCGCCGTCATGGCTTCCGCGCCCGCACGGCGACTGTCGGTGGCCGCAAGGTGCTTCGTGCGCGCCGCGCTCGCGGCCGCAAGAAGCTGTCGGCCTAAGACCACTTCCGGCCTCACGGCTGGATGCGGCACCGGCCCGTGCCGCCATCCGATTCGTCGCATGCCCCGTGCGGAGCGAGGAATCGGGTGGCGGCACGGGCCGCCGCTGTTTGTGCCCGGCCTGATCGCCGTCGGTGCATTTGCAGTCCGTCGCTCCGCTCCCTATCTGCCGGGCTGACATGACTGCTGCCTACGCCATAATGACCCGCCGGGCGGACTTCGTTGCCGCTAATGCGGGGCTGCGCGTGGCGCGGCCGGGATTCGTGCTGCTGGCCAAGCCCAACGACGGGCAGGGACAGCGCGCCGGGATCACGGTTACCAAGAAGATCGGCAATGCCGTCGTGCGCAACCGCATGAAGCGTCGCTTCCGGGCGCTGCTGCGCGAGTTGCTGCCCGAGCATGGCCTTGCCGACACCGACCATGTCCTGATCGGCCGCGAGAACGGCGTGGAGCGCGATTTCGCGCTCCTGCGCGACGAACTGGTGGTGGCATTGGGGCGTGCACAGGCGGGCAAGGGCGATCCGCCCAGAAATGCACGCGGCAAGAACCGGGGCGGCAAGCGTTCCGGCAAGCCGGACAAATCTGGCCCGAATAAAACGCCGCAACCGGATAAATCTGCCCCGTGAACAAGGCGTTCGCCTTGCTCGCCCGGGTTCCCGGATTGTTGCTGATCGGCATCGCCCGGGCTTGGCAGATCGGCCCTTCGCGGGTCCTGCCGCCGTCCTGCCGCTACTCGCCGTCCTGCTCGCAGTATGCGATTGTAGCGGTCCGCAAGCACGGTGCGATTAAGGGTGGCTGGCTGGCGTTCAAGCGTCTATTGCGCTGCCAGCCTTGGGGTGGGCACGGCTACGACCCGGTGCCGGACTGAGATGAATAGAGGCAGCGCCTGCCGCTGCCACTGACGGGATTACGACAGGAAAGCCTTGGTGGAAAAGCAGCGCAACATTATTCTGGCGGTCGTCCTGACCGCGCTCGTGCTCTTCGGCTGGGAAGCCGGCGTCCGTTACTTCTATCCGAACGCCAACAAGCCCCCGGTCCAGACCGAGCAGCAGGCGGCACCGCCCGCTCCCGCCAGCGGCATCAAGCCGACCCGTGAGGGCGGCCTGCTCGACCCGACCGACGTCGCGCTGGAACGGCAGGACCTGAAGTCCGCGCTGACCACGGGCGGCCGCGTGCCGATCCAGGCGCCGGGCGTTTCGGGCTCGATCAACCTCAACGGTGCACTGCTCGATGACCTCGTGCTCAATCGCCACCGCGAAACGGTGCAGAAGGATTCGGGCCCGGTCCGCATGTTCTCGCCCTCGGGCACGCCGGCGCAGCACTACGCGCAGTTCGGCTGGCTGGGGCAGGGCGTTCCCGCGCCGAGCGCCGCCACTGTCTGGACCGCGCCTGCCGGTGCCAAGCTGACGCCGACCACGCCGGTCACGCTCACCTGGGACAACGGCCAGGGCCAGGTCTTCGCGCTGACCTTCAAGGTCGACGACAATTACATGATCACCGCCGACCAGCAGGTGATGAACAAGGGCGCCTCGGCTGTCACCGTGCAGCCCTTCGCCTTCGTCAACCGCACCAACCGCACTGCCGCCCAGTATGCCTGGACGCTGCGCACCGGCGGTATCGGCGCGTTCGACGGCTCGGTCGAATTCGGCCCCAAGTACGACGACCTGCTGAAGGCGGGCCCGCAGAGCCCGACCGGCAATGTCGACTGGATCGGCTTCACCGACGTCTACTGGATGTCGGCCGTGATCCCCGTGGGTGCCAAGGCGACCGGCTCGTTCCGCTCGCTCGGCAACCAGATCTTCCGCGCTGATGCCGTCTTCGAGCAGAGCGTGATCCAGCCCGGCCAGACCCTGACGCGCGAAACCAAGCTGTTCGCCGGCGCCAAGGAACACGCCGTGCTCAACGCCTATGAGCAGCAGGGCGTCACCAACTTCGGCCTCGCGATCGACTGGGGCTGGTTCCGCTGGTTCGAAAAGCCGATCTTCTGGCTTCTGGTGAAGCTCTTCGCGATCACCGGCAACTTCGGCGTCGCCATCATCCTGTTGACCGCCATCGTGCGCGGCATCATGTTCCCGGTTGCCCAGCGCGGCTTCGCCTCGATGGCCGCGATGCGTGCGATCCAGCCGAAGATGAAGGCGCTGCAAGAGCGCTACAAGGACGACAAGGAAAAGCAGCAGCTTGAGATCATGAAGCTGTACAAGGAGGAGAAGGTAAACCCGCTTGCCGGCTGCCTCCCCATGTTCCTGCAGGTTCCGGTGTTCTTCGCGCTCTACAAGGTGCTCAACCTCGCGATCGAGATGCGCCACCAGCCCTTCGTGCTGTGGATCAAGGACCTTTCGGCGCCCGATCCGCTCCACATCGTCAACCTGTTCGGCCTGCTGCCGTTCACGCCCCCGGCCTTCCTTGGCATCGGCATTCTGGCACTGCTGCTGGGCGTCACCATGTACCTGCAGTTCAAGCTGAACCCGCAGCAGATGGACCCCGCGCAGCAGCAGGTCTTCGCCCTGATGCCCTGGTTCATGATGTTCATCATGGCGCCGTTCGCTTCGGGTCTGCTGGTTTACTGGATCACGTCCAACCTGCTCGCGATCGGCCAGCAGAAGCTGCTCTACGTGATGCATCCGCAGCTCAAGGCGCAGCAGGAGAAGGAAGCCCAGGACAAGGCGCGTGCTCTCGAGCGCGAGAAGAAGGCCTGATTTGATGACGGGTGAAACCGAAAATGAAGACATCGTCGAGCAGGCGCGCAAGCTCTTTTCAGGACCGGTGACGTTCCTGAAGAGCGCGCCCGCGCTCAAGTTCCTGCCCGACCCGGACGTGCCCGAGATCGCGTTCTGCGGCCGCTCGAACGTCGGCAAGTCCTCGCTGCTGAACGCGCTGACTGGCCGCAAGGCGATTGCGCGCACTTCGGTGACGCCGGGCCGCACGCAGGAACTGAACTTCTTCGATGTGGGCGAGCCGCTCCAGTTCCGGCTGGTCGATATGCCGGGCTACGGCTTCGCCAAGGCCCCGCCCTCGGTGGTCGAGACCTGGCGCCGCCTGATCCGCGATTACCTGCGCGGCCGCGTGGAGCTGAAGCGCACGCTGCTGCTGGTCGATTCGCGCCACGGCGTGAAGGCGGTCGATGCCGACATGATGAAGATGCTGGACGAGGCCGCTGTCGGCTACCGCATCGTCCTCACCAAGGCGGACAAGATCAAGGCGACCGAGTTGGACAAAGTCTATGCCGAGACCGTGGCCGAAGCGCGCAAGCACCCCGCGGCCTATCCCGAGGTGCATATTACCTCGTCCGAAAAGGGCCTCGGCATTGCCGAGCTGCGCGGGGCGGTTTTGTCCGATTCGCTGATCTGAACTGATCGGGCCGGGCCTTGTGCCCGGCCTTTTTGTTTGGCCCTTCGACTCCGGCCTAGTCGGGACTTTTCCAATCAAGACCTTACCGTCGTCCCCGCGAAGGCGGGGACCCCGCTTGTTCTTGGCGAGCGGGGCAAAAGGAAGCGGGGCCCCCGCCTGCGCGGGGGCCCCGCGGTGTTTTGGATGATGGCGTGGTTTCACGTGAGCTTCGCGGGTATCAAGGTGCCTTAGGGACGAGGCGCTCGGTGAGGGCTGTGGGGCCGGCGTAAAGCATCAGGCCTCCACCCAACCTTTCCGTTACCCCTCAGCGGCCTGCGGCGTAATCAACCGTGCCGCACCGTCACCATACTATCGCATTCACCTGTCACCATCGGCGTTTGCGGACCGCTCCCGCCCGGCGTGATCCCGGCACACGCCGGATCGATCCCGGAAATCCATCTATGTGACGATTGCGTGACCGGCTCGCTTCCCCTAGGGGGCACGCGGTCGCGTCAAGAGAAGAAAGGAGACTCGCCATGCGCCAGATCGCCGTTCTTCCCTATCGTACCGTCGGCCCCGCCGTCGACGCGCCGATCCAGATACTGCTGATCACCTCGCGCAGTTCGCGCCGTTGGGTCATTCCCAAGGGTGGGCTGATGAAGGGCTACTTGCCCCACGCCGCCGCCGCCGCAGAGGCGGAGGAAGAGGCAGGCGTGCTCGGCGCGGCCTGTCCGATCCCGCTGGGATCCTATCGCTATCGCAAGCAGCGCGCCTCGGGCGCCTCGGTCTGGGCGGACGTGGACGTGTTCCCGTTCGCCGTCACCGAGGAACTCGATACCTGGGACGAACAACACCAGCGCGAACGCCGCTGGTTCTCTCTGGCTGAGGCGGCTAAGGCGGTCGACGAAGAGGACCTTCGCGCGCTGATCCGTTCATTTGGCGCGCGTGAGTTCCGCGCCGCCGCCAGTCCCGCACGCCTCCTGAGCGTGATGGCCGACCGGATGGCCGACAAGACAGGGGTCAATACGATGTTTGCCTGGTTCCAGAAGCTGCTTCCGCAGCAGGGCAATTTCTTCGATCTGTTCGAACAGCAGGCCGCAACGCTGGTGGCCGGGGCCGATGCCCTTGCGCGCCTGGCGCAGGGCGGCCCGGGCCGCGCCCAGCACATTCGCGAGATCAGCGAGCGCGAACACGATGCGGACAATATCACCCGCGAAGTGCTCCAGACGGTGCGCCGCACCTTCCTGACGCCGTTCGATCGTTCGTCGATCACCAGCCTGATCACGACGATGGACGATGCCATCGACGAGATGCAGCAAGTGGCCAGCGCCGTGAATCTCTACGAGGTCACCGAGTTCGAGCCCGAGATGATCGACATGGCCGCGATCATCGTCGATGCCGCGCGCCTCACCGCCGAAATCATGCCGCTGCTGCGCAAGATCGCCGACAACGGCCACCGCCTGCACGAACTGACCGAGCGCCTCGTGCGCATGGAAGGCCATGCGGACGAGATCCATGCCGCGGGTCTCAAGCGCGTGTTCAAGGCGGATTCGGGCAAGGATGCGCTGCACTTCATCGTCCGTCAGGAGATGTTCAAGCGGCTGGAGCGCGTGGTCGACCGATTCGAGGACGTGGCGAACGAGATCGATGGTCTCGTGATCGATCACGCCTAAGCTGCCCTTTCGATGGAACACACGCTTGCACTGCCGCTGCTGATCGGCCTCGTCGCGCTCGCGCTGGCGTTCGACTTCCTGAACGGGTTGCACGACGCTGCCAACGCCATCGCTACGGTCGTCGCCACGCGCCTGCTCTCGCCGGTGATGGCGGTGCTGTTCGCCGCTTTCGGCAACTTCGCCGCTTACTGGATCATGGGCCTCCATGTCGCCGAGACGGTGGGCAAGGGCATCATCAACAAGGACGCGGTGACGCCATCCGTGGTGTTCGGCGCCCTGGTGGGCGCGATGTTCTGGAACGTGCTGACCTGGATCAAGGGCATCCCTTCGTCTTCCAGCCATGCGCTGATCGGCGGACTGCTAGGCGCGGGCGTCGTCGCGGCGGGCCCGGGCGTGGTCGAGGCAGACGGCACGGTGAAGACGCTGATCGCCATCATCGCCTCGCCGCTGCTGGGCTTCGTGATCGCGATGCTGATGATGCTGCTGACTTCGTGGCTGTTCCGGGGAACGACGCCGCGCCAGTCCAACGGCATCTTCAAGACGCTGCACTTGTTCTCGTCCGCCGCCTACTCGATCAGCCACGGCGGCAACGACGCGCAGAAGACGATGGGCATCATCGCCGTGCTGCTTTACTCCACCGGGCACCTTGAGGGCGGCTTCCACGTGCCCGAATGGGTGGTGATCGGCTGCTACACGGCGATCTCGCTCGGCACGCTTTCGGGCGGTTGGAAGATCATCAAGACGATGGGTTCCAAGCTCACCAAGCTCAACCACCACTCGGGCTTTTGCGCTTCGACTGCGGGCGCCATCGTGGTGTTCGGTGCGAGCGCCATGGGCATTCCGGTTTCGACCACCCATGCGATCACCGGCGCCGTCGTAGGCACCGGCGCCGCCCGCCGCGCTAGCGCGGTGCGCTGGTCGGTCGCCAGCCGCGTGATTGTGGCATGGTTCGTGACGATCCCGGCCAGCGCCGTCGTTGGCGCGCTGTTCTACGAGATCACGCGGCTCTTTTGACGCGGGCGCCATTCGCATCCGCGAATGGCTTGCGGCGCCGGCCCACTCCCCCACCCGACCTCCCAGATTTTACCCGTAGGGAGATCGGGTGGGGAGTGGGCCGGTGCCGCAGTTACATTCTGCGACGCCGTTCATTCTCGACTTGTCGCGCCTGAACCGATAGTCCCCGGGCTTGGACTTATGGGGAATCCGCGTAAGTGAAGCTGATTATCGGCAATAAGAACTACTCCAGCTGGTCGCTGCGCGGCTGGCTGGCCTGCAAGCAGTCGGGGCTCCATTTCGAGGAGATCACCGTCCCGCTCTACGGTGACGAATGGGACGCCCAACGCAGCTCGAACGACCTTGCACCCAGCCACGGCAAAGTGCCGATCCTGTGGGATGGCGACGCCGTGGTGTGGGACAGTCTGGCGATCGTCGAGTATCTCGCCGACAAAGTCGGGCGCGACCGCTTCTGGCCCAAGGGCGACGATGCCCGCGCCATGGCGCGCTCGATGGTGGCGGAGATGCATTCCAGCTTCTTCGCGCTGCGCCGCGCCTGTCCGATGAACATCCGTATGCGCGTCGAAGGCATGGTGCCGGATGACGACGTGCGTGCGGACGTGGTGCGCATCCTCACGCTCTGGGCCGAGGCGCGCGCGCGGTTCGGGCGGGGCGGGCCGTTCCTGTTCGGCACTTTCAGCGCCGCCGACGTGTTCTACGCGCCCATCGTCAGCCGGTTCCTGACCTATGGCATTGGCGTGCCCGGCTTCGCGGTGGCCTATATGGAGGCCGTCTGGGAGCACGAGTGGATGCAGCAGTGGATCAACGCCGCGCAGACCGAGGAATGGGTGATCGAGCAATTCGAAGCGCCGATAAGGTAACCTCGACCGTCACTCTGCTTACCAAATCACACTCGGGGGCCCCGCGAAGGCGGGGGCGCCGATATTCTTGAGCCGCAGCGCGGGGATGACGGGGAATGTGATAGCAGCGGGATGAGGTGATCCCGGAGGATGCGCGCCTAGCGGATCCCGTCGGTCGGGTAAGGCGTGCCGTCCTTGTGGAAATACCCGTCGCCTTCGAACTTCATGTCGATGTCCGAATAGGCGCCGGAGCCGTCGCGATTGCCGGCGCCGATGGCGACGAACACACAGTCCGCGTCGCTCTCGTTGATCAGGTGATGGCCGTTCGCGACGCCCTTGGGCCAGGCGCAGACATCCCCCGGGCGCAGCACCGTGCGGCCGTCATCCTCCACCAGCACGGCCTCGCCGGAGAGCATCACCAGCAGCTCGTCCTCGTCGTCATGCCAGTGGCGCTGGCTGGACCACGCGC
This sequence comes from Novosphingobium sp. BL-S-33, assembly GCF_056857025.1. Taxonomy (NCBI): domain Bacteria; kingdom Pseudomonadati; phylum Pseudomonadota; class Alphaproteobacteria; order Sphingomonadales; family Sphingomonadaceae; genus Novosphingobium; species Novosphingobium sp. BL-S-33. The sequence continues at coordinate 1,214,937 of NZ_CM166474.1, forward strand.
CGGGTTTCATCACCACGTGGCTCGCATCCATTTCGGTAAGCCCGCCCGCCGGCGCCAGCCGCCGCCACCAGCGGCCCTTCACCGGCTGGTCGAATGGCGCCGGATAGCCGGTGCCATTCGACGGTGCGATAGCGTCGATATCGATCTTCGGCATCTGTCCCTCCATCGCGAGCCTGTCCCCAAGCTATGGTCTTGCGCGCCGACCTGTGCAATGGCCCCGGCATGACCGAGACCGTGCAGACCACCGCCGATGTCGTCGCGCTTGCCCAAGCGCTGATCGCCTGCCCCAGCGTCACACCCGCCACCGGCACGGTGTTCGATTGCCTGGAAGCGCAACTGACGCCGCTCGGTTTCGACGTCCATCGCGCCATCTCGGGCGAGGCGCCGGACGGCCCGGTCGAGAACCTATTCGCGATCCGCAAGGGCCCCGAAGGCTCGCGCCACTTCGCCTTTGCCGGCCACCTCGACGTGGTGCCGCCGGGCGAGGGCTGGGCCAGCGGCGCTTTCGCACCCGAGATCAGGGGCGATCTGCTCTATGGCCGCGGCGCGGTCGACATGAAGGGCTCCATCGCCGCCATGGTCGCCGCCGTCGCGGACCTCCCGGTCGAGGCGGGCACGGTCAGCTTCGTCATCACCGGCGACGAGGAAGGCCCCGCGCGCTACGGCACGCTGGCGCTGATCGACCATATGCGCGCGGTCGGCGCGATCCCCGACCTCTGCCTTGTCGGTGAGCCCACTTCGGTCAACCGGCTGGGCGACATGATGAAGATCGGCCGTCGCGGCTCGGTGAACATCTGGCTCGAAGTCGAGGGCGTGCAGGGCCATGTCGCCTATCCGCATCTGGCCGACAATCCGATCACCCGGCTGGTCGCCATGCTGACCGAACTCGATGCGCTGGTGCTGGATGAGGGGACCGACTGGTTCCAGGCGAGCAACCTCGAAGTCACCGACCTCACCGTCGGCAATCCGGCCACCAACGTGATCCCGGCCAAGGCTTCGGCGCGCATCTCGATCCGTTTCAACGACCTGCACACGGGCGAAGGCCTGTCCGCGCGCGTTACCGAGATCGCCGAGCGCCATGGCGGCACCGCCCGCCCGGTGATTTCGGGCGAGGCATTCCTCACCGCGCCGGGTCCGTTCTCGACCCTGCTGGCCGATGCCATCCGCGCCGAGACCGGCGTGGAACCCGAACTGTCCACCAGCGGCGGCACCTCGGACGCGCGCTTCCTCAAGGACCTGTCGCCGGTGATCGAGTTCGGCCTGTGCAACGCGACCATGCACAAGCGAGACGAGGCTGTGGCCATCGCCGACCTCGAAGGGCTGGTGCGCATCTATCGGCGCGTGCTGGACGCCGCCCTAACGCGCTGACTCCCGCTGATTTCGGCGTAAAACGTCAAGAATAGGGGCGCCCCCGGCGTTGACCGGGCGGGTTACGCTGTTAGTCTCGCAAGCAATTTTATTGCGAGGTGGGAATGGGCAGGCGGCTGACGCTTTATATCGTTATCGGCATGGTGCTGGGCATCGCCGTGGGCTGGGTGCTTCATGCGAGCCTGTCGGCAGGCGATCCGCGCCTGGAGCAGTGGGCTGACTACTTCAAGCTGCTGCCGGACGTCTTCCTGAAGATGATCAAGATGATCATCGCGCCGCTGGTCTTCGCCACGATCGTCACCGGCATTTCGGGCATGGGCGACAGTTCGGCGCTGGGCCGCATCGGCGCCAAGGCGCTGGCCTGGTTCATCTCGGCCAGCCTGATCTCGCTCGCGCTCGGCCTGCTGTTGGTCAACCTGTTCAAGCCCGGCGTCGGTGTCGGCTTCGAGACGCGGGCCGACCTTGGCAAGCTGGAGACGGGCGAGCTGACGCTGCGCCACTTCATCCTCGAAATCTTCCCGAGCAGCGCCGTCGACGCGATGGCGCAGAACAACATCCTGCAAATCCTCGTCTTCTCGCTCTTCGTCGGCGTCGGCCTCACCGCCATTGGCGAGAAGGGCGCGATCATCGTCAAGATCAGCGAGGCGCTGTCCGAACTGATGCTCCAGATCACCGACTACGTGATGCGCTTTGCGCCGTTCGCGGTGTTCGGCGCGCTTGCCAGCGTGATCGGCACGCGCGGGCTTGGCATCGTCGTGACGTACGGCGTGCTGGTCAGCGAGTTCTACTTCGCGATGCTGCTGCTGTGGCTGCTGCTGTTCATTGTGGGCGCGGTGTTCCTGCGTGGACGAGTCATCACGCTGTTCCGCTATATCCGCGAGCCGCTGCTGCTGAGCTTCTCGACCGCATCATCCGAGGCGAGCCTGCCCAAGCTGTTCGAACAGCTTGACCGCTTCGGTGTGCCGCGCCGGATTTCGGGCTTCATCCTGCCGATGGGGTACAGCTTCAACCTCGACGGCTCGATGATCTACATGAGCTTCGCGACGATCTTCATCGCGCAGGCCTATGGCATCCATGTGCCGATCGGCACGCAGATCCTGATGCTGCTGACGCTGATGGTCAGTTCGAAGGGTATCGCCGGGGTTCCGCGCGCCAGCCTCGTGGTCATTGCCGCCACGCTCACGCAGTTCGGCCTGCCGGTCGAAGGTATCGCGCTGCTGCTGGGCATCGACACGTTCCTCGACATGGGCCGCTCGGCCACGAACGTCGTCGGCAACGCGGTCGCCACGGCGGTGATTACCCGCAGCGAAGGCATGCTCCAGCCGCTGGTCGATCCCGAGGAGCCGATGCCTCGCGCGCCGACGCGCACCTCGTCGGAAGGGCGCCACGGGCTCAATATCGATCCCGAGCAGTACGACAGCTGATGGCTTAAATTCCTCCCCTGCAAGGGGAGGGGGACCGCCCGAAGGGTGGTGGAGGGGTGTCACCGCCAGAGTGGACACCCCTCCGTCAGCGCCCCGATATGGGATGGGCGCTGGCACCTCCCCTTGCAGGGGAGGACACCGGAACGGTTAGCGGATCAGCCTGACCGGCGTGAACGGCGCCAGCCCGCAGCCCGCGCCGCGCTGGAACCCGCTGCCCACGCGGTTGAGCGGGAAGATGATGTCCTGCCGGCAAAGCTGCGACAGCGACGTCGAATAAGTGAAGGTCCCCGCCGAGCGCAGGCCCGGGCAGCGGTTCGGCAGCGTCACGCGCCACACGCGGTTGCCGGCGCCGATGAAGTCGATGGTCCAGTCGTCGCGGATATTGGTGTTGGAGAACTGGCTCAGCGGCAGGCAGTCCTGCGCGGGGCCGACCACTTCGGCGGCCGGGCTGACCGGCGGCGGGGTCTGGGGTTCCTGCTTGGTGCAGGCCATGAGCGTGAGCGGCATGAGGGCGAAGGCGACGTTACGGCGAACCATGGACATCCTCCTGATCAGGCAGCCTTGCGAGCGGCTCCCTTCTCCATGATCTTGTCCTTGTAATCGCACAAGTCAACGACCGGGCAGCGCCAGCACTCCGGCGTGCGCGCCTTGCAGATGTAGCGGCCGTGCAGGATCATCCAGTGGTGCGATCCGACGCGGAACGGCTGCGGCACCCGCTTTTCGAGCTGCTTCTCCACCGCGAGCGGAGTCTTGCCCTTGGCAATGCCGGTGCGGTTGCCGACGCGGAAGATATGGGTGTCGACCGCGAAAGTCTCGGCTCCGAAGGCGCAGTTCATCACCACGTTGGCGGTCTTGCGCCCGACGCCCGGCAGTTCGACCAGAGCATCGCGGTCTTCGGGGACTTCGCCGTCATAACGATCGACGAGAATCTGCGAGAGCGCGATGACGTTCTTGGCCTTGGAATTGAACAGGCCGATGGTCTTGATGTGCTCCTTCAGGCCCTCTTCGCCCAGTTCGACCATCTGCGCCGGGGTCTTTACCTCCCGGAATAGCGCCCGCGTCGCCTTGTTGACGCCGACGTCGGTCGATTGCGCGGAGAGCACCACGGCGACGAGCAACTGGTAGTTATTGCCGAATTCCAGCTCCGTCTCGGGCGAGGGGTTAAGCTCGGCGAGACGGCGGAAGAATTCGAAGATTGCGGCCTTGTTCAAAGGTCCAGCACCTCGGGCATGGTGTAGCGCCCGGCGTGCTTGTCCTTCAGCCATTGCGCGGCCTTGACCGCGCCCTTGGCGAAGATCGTGCGATTCTCGGCAAGGTGCGAGAACGAAAGGCGCTCGCCATCGGCCAGGAAGTGCACGGTGTGGTCGCCCGCCACGGAGCCGCCGCGCAGGGCCGCGAAGCCGATGGTACCCGCCTCGCGCTTGCCGGTGATGCCGTCGCGGGCGCGGACGGCAGCGTTCGACAGGCTGACCTCGCGGCCCTTGGCGGCGGCTTCACCCAGCAGCAGTGCGGTGCCGGAGGGGGCGTCCACCTTCATGCGGTGGTGGGTCTCGACGATCTCGATATCCCAGTCCTCGGCCAGCTTGCTGGCGGCTTCGCGCACGAGGTGGGCAAGCAGGGTGACGCCCAGCGAGGTGTTGCCGGTCTGGAGCACGGGAATATGCTGCGCGGCCGAATCGATCAGCCAGTGGTGGCGTTCCTCAAGGCCGGTGGTGCCGACGACGATGGGAATGCCGGCGTCCACTGCCGCATCGAGGTTGGCTTCCAGCGCGACCGGGCTGGAGAAATCGATCAGCACGTCGGAATGCGCGGCCAGTGCCGCCACGTCGCCGTCGCGGTCCACGCCGCCGACGAATTCCTCGCCCGCAGCCGCAATGGCCTCCGCAATCGCGCGTCCCATGCGGCCTTCGCTGCCGATAATTCCGATTCGTGCCACGTCACTGTCTCCAGGAGCCGTCATGCCGAACTTGTTTCAGCATCCATCGTGCCCCAAACACCGGGCAGCGAATGGCGCACAATGAACCCCGAAACAAGCCTGTCCCGAGGAGGGGCGGACGGTTCGGGGAGACGGGAAAGGCAAGCCGTGTCGGTACTCCGCAATATCGTCATCCTCACCGGCGCGGGCGTGTCGGCCGAAAGCGGCATCGATACCTTCCGGGACGGCGGCGGCCTGTGGGAGCAGCACCGAGTCGAGGACGTGGCGACACCGGAGGCTTTCGAGCGCGATCCCGATCTGGTGCTGCGCTTCTACGACATGCGGCGCGAGGCGATCCAGACCAAGGCGCCCAATGCCGCGCACCACGCGCTGGCCCGGCTCGACCGTGAGTGGGAGGGCGACCTGCTGATCGTCACCCAGAACATAGACGATCTTCACGAACGCGCGGGCACCTCACGCGTGCTCCACATGCACGGTGAGCATCTCAATGCCTGGTGCACCGCATGCGACGTGCGCTCGCGCTGGACGGGCACTCTGATCGACCGTCCGGCCTGCCCCGAATGCGGCAAGGCGGCGCTGCGTCCCGATGTCGTCTGGTTCGGCGAGATGCCCTACCACATGGACGCGATCTACGACGCCTTGCGGGAGGCGGACCTGTTCGTCTCGATCGGCACGTCGGGCGCGGTCTATCCGGCGGCGGGCTTCGTGCGCAATGCGCGCGATCTTGGCGCGGCGACGCTCGAACTCAATCTGGAGCCCAGCCAGGGCACCGGCTGGTTCGACGAAGCCCGCCAGGGCCCGGCCACCGAAGTGGTTCCGGCATGGGTGGAAGAGATTCTCGGGCTATGACGGTGGACGCCGCTGGAAACCCGGCCGGCCATCGCGGCAGTTGCCATTGCGGCGCGGTCACGCTGGAACTGGCCGAGACGCCGCGCGAAGTCTGCGATTGCAATTGCTCGGTGTGCCGCCGGTTGGGGACGCTCTGGTCCTATCACAGTCCGTCAAACGTGCGGATCGATGGCCCGCTCAGCGGCTATCAAACGGGCGATCGGGTGCGGACGTTCTGGCACTGCCCCCAATGCGGCTGCACCACGCACTGGAGCGCCGTGGACCCGGCGCGGGACCGGATGGGCGTGAACATGCGCCTGTTCGCGCCCGAATTGCTGGAGAGCCTGTCCGTCTACGCTTACGACGGCAGATCGGCTTGAACGGGGGCCTGAACCCCGCAGGCGTGGCAGCCGGGATCCTTGGCGATCCTGAGCGGCCGCATCGAAGGCGCCAAGCCGTCGATCAGATGTAGCGTGCCGTACTGGGGATCGCCCAGCGCGGCGTGGCCGGCCATGACCACGCGCATGGCATGCATCGCCGCGAACGTGCCGACCATGCCGACCATCGCGCCCAGCACGCCGTCGGCCGCGCACGTATCGCAGTCCTGCGCATCGAAGGCATCGCCCACGAAACAGCGGTAGCAGGCATGGTCTGGCAGGTGTCCGGCGAAGTTGGCGACTTGCCCCTGAAAGCGACCAACCGCCGCGCTCGTGAGGGGAATGCCCAGTTTAATACAGCTGTCTGACACACGCAGGCGAGTCGCGAAGTTGTCACACCCGTCAAGTACCACGCTCGCGCCGAAGAGAACCTTTGCCGCGTTGTCTTCCCCGAGACGCGTTACATGCGGCACAACCTCAAGGCCAAGATCAAAGCGCCGCACCCATTCGGCTGCCGCTTCCGCCTTAGGCTTGCCGATATCCGATGGCGTATAAATCGTCTGACGTTGCAGATTGCTGACGTCCACCGTGTCGTCGTCAATCAGCGTCAGCCGTCCTATCCCGGCTGCGGCGAGATACTGGAGAGCTGGGCTGCCGATCCCGCCGCAGCCGACGAGCACCACATGCGCATCGGCCAGCGCGACCTGGCCCGTGCCGCCGACTTCGGGAAGCACGATATGCCGCGCGAAACGCGCAAGGCGATCGGGTGCCAAAGTCATTGCTGCATCATTCCTGTGTGGTTCCGGGTGTCGCCGGCAGCCGCTCCTTCACGAAGCCATGCATGCCGAACCACCACTGGGTGGCGATCACCGCGCCCTTGGCGGGCTGGAGCATGCCCAGCATCATCACCAGTGCCACCGGGACCACGATCGCGAAGATCGCCGACGGTCCGAACTGGAAGTCGCTGGACAGTGCGATGATCAGTGGGGCCATCAGGTGGCCGGTCACCAGCATCGCGATATAGGCGGGAAAGTCGTCCGCGCGCTGGGGCGTCAGATCGGCCATGCAGGCCGGGCAGCGTTCCAGCGGTTTCAGCCACTTGCGGAACAGCCGGCCCTCGCCGCAGCGCGGGCAGCGGCAGCGTATGCCGCGCAGCGCGGCCTGCCAGTAGGAGGCGGGAAGCGTCATGGCCATGCGCCTACAGCATCGGGGCCGTGCGGGCAAAGCGCAAAAACGAAGATGCGGGGGCGTTCGGTGGGGGGTGGGGAGGGACGCCCCCGCATCAGGTAAGGGGGTGCGGATTAGCCGTTGCCGGCGATCCGTACCCGATTGCTGCCGACGCTGTGGGCGGCACTCAATGTCGATTCGGCGCGGTGCGTTGCCTCACCAAGCTGCGCGAAGCTGCGCAGCGGGGCGAGGGCGCAGGAGAAGGTGACCGAAATGGCTTCGCCTTCCGTCTCGTCGTGTTCGGAGGTGGCTAAAGTCTGGGCCAGAGTCCGGGCCAGCGCGCTGTCCAGCGCGACGCTGGCGCGCAGCCGCTCCATCACCAGTCGCGCTTCGTCGAGCTGGGTATCGGGCAGGATCACAGCGAAGGCCTCGGCGCTCCAGCGGGCCACAAGGTCGGTGCGGCGCATCCCGGCGTCGATCCGTCCGGCCACCGCGCGCAGCAGCGCGTCGCCGGCGGTGGGGCCGAACCGTCCGGAGAGCGAGGCGAAATGGTCGATGTCGATCAGGGCCAGCACGGCATTGCCCTGTCCGGCCAGCACGCGCTCCGCCGAATCGAGGAATTCGTGGCGATTGCGCAGTCCGGTCAGCCGGTCGCGCCGCGCTGCGTCGAGCGGTTGCCCGGCGCGGATAGCGGCGGTTGCGGCGGCCGTGGCGACGCTTTGGAGCAGTAGGCCCACGGTGTCGTTGCCGCCGCGCGGGATACCCGCCAGCCGCTCACCGCGCTGAGCGGCGCCGAGCAGGGCAACGGCCTCGCGCAGCGGCGTGACAAGAGCATGGATGGCGCTCAGTCCGAGTGCGGCGCCCAGCACGGTGGCGCAGAATGTGACTGCCAGCAGCACGGGATCCCACCGTCCGGTCGCTGCCGCGAAAGCCACGACGGCCAGCATGGGCACCAGCACGGCGGCCAGACATGCCAACAGCAGGCGCCATTCGTAGCGGCGCGGGAACAGAAAGGATGTGGCCCGGTAGAAGCGCATCGCATGCCCCTCTCGTGCAGCCGGGAAGCCCGGTCATGACGAAGGCTATGCGAAGACCCTTATCTAATGGTTAAGATTTTACGACAGGGGCGGATTGGCGGTTTGACGGAAGAAGCGCGCGGCTGCCATCCTTCGACAAGCTCAGGATGAGCGGAGTGGGAGGGGAAACATCCCCATGCGCTGGAACCCGCCATTCCCCCGATCCCGCTCAGGCTGAGCCTGTCGAAGCCCCGGCGAGCGAGGCGCGAGGCTGCCATACTCTACTAGCTTAGGATGAGCGGGGTGTGGGAGCGGAATTCCAGCGGCCAACTCGCAACCGGCCCGTCCTCGATCGCGCTCAGGATGAGTGGTGGCCGGGGGAATGGCACCTGCCAACCTACACCCGTCATCCCCGCGAAGGCGGGGATCCCGCTTCTGTTGTGCAGGCGAGAGGTCAGGAAAAAGCGGGGCCCTCGCCTTCGCGAGGGCGACGAGGGTGCGAATATGACGGCTCACCGGCACTATTCCCCCGCCCCAAACGACGCCGCGCGTGGGAACCGATCTGGTTCCCACGCGCGGTCAGGTGCGACCCTGCAGGCAAAACGTGCGGATGGTACCGCGGGTTCCCGGGGGTGCCCCCGGGCAGACCCTCAGGATTCGAGCTGGCGCAGCAGCGAGCGGACGTCGCCGTCCATGTCGGCATCGCGCGTGCGCAGTTCCTCGATCAGGCGGACCGCGTGGATCACGGTCGAGTGATCACGCCCACCGAACTTGCGGCCGATCTCGGGATACGAGCGCGGCGTCAGCACTTTGGCGAGATACATCGCCACCTGACGTGGACGCACCACCGCGCGGGCGCGGCGCTTGGAGCTCATCTCGGTCCGGTCGATACGGTAGAACTGGCAGACCGTGCGCTGGATCTCGTCGATCGTGATGCGGCGGCGGTTGGCCGAGAGGATGTCGGTAAGCTGTTCCTCGGCCAGCTGGAGCGAGACGGCCTGACCCGTAAGCTGGGCATAGGCGATCAGCTTGTTGAGGCCGCCGACCAGTTCACGCACGTTGCGGTTGATGGTGCGGGCAAGGAACTCGATCACGTCCGACGGCACGTCCACCGAGGCGAAGCGGTGCAGGCGGTTTTCGAGGATCGAGCGGCGCAGTTCGATGTCGGCCGGCTGGATGTCGGCGACAAGGCCCATCGACAGGCGCGAGAGCAGGCGCGGTTCGACACCGTCGAGCGCCTGCGGCGCGCGGTCGGCGGCGAAGACCAGGCGCTTGCCTTCCTGAAGCAGCGCATCGATCGTGTAGAGCAGTTCTTCCTGCGCCGATGCCTTGCCGATGATGAACTGGATATCGTCCACCAGCAGCAGGTCGAAGCCGCGCAGACGCGACTTGAACTCGATCATCTGGTTCTGGCGCAGCGCCTGGACGAATTCGACCATGAAGCGCTCTGCCGAGCAGTAGAAGATCCGCGCATGCGGGTGGTGCTGAAGATAGGCATGGCCGATCGCGTGCAGCAGGTGCGTCTTGCCCTGGCCGGTGGCGGCCTTGAGGTAAAGCGGCGAGAACTGCGGCGATTCGGTGGCCGACATGCGCTGCGCGGCATTGCAGGCCAGCACGTTGGACTGGCCGGTCACGAACGTCTGGAACGTCTGCGAGGCATCGATGCCGGCAGGACCCTGGCCCAGCGCGGCGAAAGCTTCGCCGGACAGTGCGACCGAGATCGGATCGGCCGAACCTTGCGCCGAATCATTGGCCGGTGCGCTCGACGGACGGCCGCCACCGCCCAGACGCAGCTCGGGAAGCTGGCGACGACCCGGGTGCACGAGGATGCGCACGTGGCGCACGTCGGGACGAGCGATCTTCCATGCCAGCGAGAGACGGTCCGCGAAACGATCCGCCACCCAGTTCGCCGAGAACTCGGTGGGCAGATAGAGATCGAGCGTTCCCGTTTCCTTGCAATAATTGCCGGGCTGAATCGGCTTGATCCACTGGCTGTGCGCTTGCTGACCGAGGTCTTTGCGCAAGCCCTGGCTGATGTCCGCCCAGTCGGCCGCCAGATTCACGGCTTCCTGATCCTCTTCCATCACCAATTTTACCGCCTTCGATTTCTTGCTCACGCCGTTAGCGCCTTGACCTGCTGTATCTGACATAAAACCAACCCCCCTTGTTGGCTGCTGCCCCGAATGGGCCGCGCGCAACCGGAAAGGACACGCCACCAGGCGTAAAAAAATCCCCAACCGCAAACGCATGTTTGCAGCGGGTGCTTCGTCGCTGTTGATGTTCCCCGGCCGGTTCCGCAACGGCCGAGGACCCTTTTAGAAACGGGTTTGGTCGCGGTGCAATACGATCCTCCCCAAATAAAAAAAATTATGCCTGTTGACTCGTCTCGGAGTGCCCAATTTCCGTCATGAAAGAATTTTCATGAATGAAATCAAACGGTTCCCATATGCGCACATGCGAATCGTAAGGTTTCCGTCATTTCGTTGCACAGGCCCCTTCTCGGGGTCCGAAGCGGGGCTTCGGGCCGGGTGACGAGGTCCCGATTTCGTTCCTGTTCCGTACTCGGCCGAAAGTACTAGGTGAGGCTCCTGTGTGCCGAATCGGAATTCGACTCAGGAACACCCGTCCCCTCGGCAAAGGCGGAAGGACCGATTCGACGCAATGTGCCGATTCGGAAATGGGGTCTCCGTGCGGATTGTGAAGGGCGTGGAGCAGTGCGCGGGGTTTTGAGGCCCTGCGTTCCGATCCTGTCTACCCGATGGATGTTGTGGTTGGCCCCTCAGTACGCGATTCGCGCCGGGAGCATTTGCTACGCCCCGTTAGGCAGGAGCACCCGTTGGGCGCAAGCGCTGAGTGCAGTCCTTTTGTGCGGAATGGCGGCCGGTGGATGCGCGCGCTGCACGATTCACGCGGCGCCGGGCGCAAGGGGTGGCCGACAGGAACGAGGACGCCATAAACGAGGACGCCATAAACGCCTTCGGCCCAAGCTTCCGCCCGTTACCCGCAAGATGTGCGGGGTGTCCGGACAGAAGCTTGGGCCGAAGCAGCAGTCCCGGGCCACCCGAATTAATCGGGGCCCGGACTGTCAGGCCGGGCTCAGAGAGCCGAGACGGCCTTGGTCAGGCGCGAGAACTTGCGCGCTGCGGTGTTCTTGTGAAGCACGCCGCGGGCAACGCCACGCGCCAGCTCGGGCTGGGCTTCCTTGAGAGCGGCCGAAGCGGCGCTCTTGTCGCCACCGGCAATCGCAGCTTCGACCTTCTTCACGAAGGTACGGATGCGGCTGATGCGGTTGGTATTGATCTCCGCACGGCGATCGTTGCGACGGATGCGCTTGCGGGCTTGCGGCGTATTGGCCATCGAATTTCCTCTGTCTGGCCGCCCCACGCTGGTGATGCCGGCCCAATGCCTAACGAATCTGCTTTTGGCGAGCGGACTCGCCGGAAAGCGCGCCCCTTAGCGGTGTAGCGCCATTCCGTCAACCCGCGTGAGGCGCCCGAAACCGCCTATTTCTGGCATTTCGGACACCAAAAGGTACTGCGTCCACCTTGGACGAAGCGCCTTACCGGGGCCCCGCATAGGCAAGCTTCGCCCTCACGTCCATAGACCTGCCAGGAAGTGGCGAAATAGCCCAGTTCGCCATTGGGCTGCGCATAGTCGCGAATCGTCGAGCCGCCCGCCGCGATCGATTCGGACAGCACATCGCGAATCGCCGGCACCAGCCGGTTCAGCGCGGGCAGGGTAACGCGGCCGGCTTCCTTGTCGGGCCGGATCCGCGCGCGGAACAGCGCTTCGCAGACATAGATATTGCCGAGCCCGGCGACGACCTGCTGGTCGAGCAGCATCTGCTTGATCGGGGCGATTCGTCCGGCCAGCTGCGTCTTGAGATGCGCGGCCGTCAGCCCTTCGCCCAGCGGTTCCGGCCCCAGTGCGGCAAATGCGCCCCACGAATCGAGCCCGGCGGTGGGCACGAGGTCCACCGAACCGAATCGCCTTGCGTCGTTGAGCGCCAGGACATGGCCCGATCCGGTCTCGATCACGAGGTGGTCGTGCTTTTCCGGTTTCTCCGGCTCGATTCGCCAGCGGCCGGACATGCCGAGGTGGAACACCATGGTCTGGTCGCGGTCGGTATGGATGAGGCCGTACTTGGCGCGGCGGCCCATCGTCGTCACCCGCGCGCCGGTCAGGACTTGGACCAGATCGGGCGGGAACGGGCGGCGCAAGTCGGCGCGGTTGAGCGTTACACGCGCGATCCGCTCGCCTTCGAGATAGCGGGCAAGGCCGCGCACGGTGGTTTCGACTTCGGGAAGTTCTGGCATCGTGGGGGGGAGATAGGGCTTCGCACGCGCCATGAAAAGCGAGCGAGGGCTCGGCATTCCGAATGTCACGAGCCTCGCCACCCAACGAACGGGCCGCTAAGCGCTTGTCATGGAAGAAAAGCCTTCGAACTTTCGCGCCTTTGCCATGCTGGGCCTCGTCATGCTGCTGTGGGCGGGTAATTCGATCGTCGGCCGGGCGGTGCGTGCGGATGTGCCGCCGTTCACGCTGGCATTCGGGCGCTGGCTGCTGGCGCTGATGGTCCTGCTGCCTTTCGCGCTGGGTCCGCTGCGGCGCGAGTGGCGCGCGGTTCTGGCGGGCTGGCGGTGGATTGTGGTGCTGGGCGTGCTCGGCGTCGTCTGCTTCAACGGCTTCCTTTATAAAGGGCTGCATTACACGACCGCCGCCAATGCCCTGCTGCTGCAAGCCTCGATCCCGGCGGCCGTGACGGTGCTGGATCGGGTGCTGTTCGGCGGGCGGCCTGGGAAATTGCATGTGCTGGGCGTCGTCGTCTCGACGCTGGGGGTCATGGCCATTGTCTTCAAAGGCGATCCGGCGGCGCTGATGCAACTGCGCTTCGGCCCGGGCGACAGCCTGATCTTCTGCGCGGTGGCGGCATGGTCATTCTACACGGTGCTGCTGCGCAAGCGGCCACCGGTGTCGCCGGTGGTCTTCCTGTTCCTGACTTTCGCGCTTGGCGCGATGGGCATGGCCCCGCTGGCCGCACTGGAGGCGGCGAGCGGGCAGGCCGTGCACTGGAGCCCGCATGTGCTGGCGGCTTTCGCCTATGTCGGCCTGTTTCCTTCGGCGATTGCCTACTTCATCTATAACCGCGCGACGGCCGAGCTTGGCGCGGCCCGCGCCGGGCAGGCGATCACGCTGATGCCGCTGTTCGGCGCGCTGCTCTCGGCGCTGCTGCTGGGCGAGCGGCTCATGCCCTACCACCTCGCGGGCATGGCGCTGATTCTGGCAGGTATCGTGCTTTCCGCGCTCGCCCTGCGGCGGGTACGGGCGAACGCGACGGCATGAACGCCGCGCCCGCCGCCGAAAGCGGCTGGATCAGCCGTATTTGTAGTGGAAGGCTTCGTCGCTGGTGCAGGCGTAGACAATGGCCTCCACGAAAGCGATGCAGCCCGGGATCAGCGTCCAGCAAAAGACGAGGTACAGGATGCCCAAGCCGGTTCGGTTGAGATAGAACTTGTGCGCCCCAAGGCCGCCCAAGAGCAGGGCGAGCACGATGGCAGCCCCCTTGCTTTTCACCGGACGGCTGTATCCTCCGGTGGAAACGGCCGCGTTCATATAGACGTTGCCTTGCCTCTCGCTGGCGCGGAGGGCCTCTTCGGCGCGGCGCAAGGCAATATCCAGAGTTTCGCCGCAATGACGGCATTTCTTGGCGGTTGCCTTGACCGCTTCCGCACAGAATGGACATTCCGTCGTGGCCGTTTCACTCAATCCTTCGCTGGTTGAGAGTGCGTCTTCGCGGGTTTCCGTTTCCATTCTTCTGTCCCCTTTTTTCCGATTGCGAACCGGCGTGACTGATTCTTCGTGCGGAAATGATAGGGAGGACTGCCATTGCAACTCTTAAAGCGCCGGTGAAATTATTGAAATAACGTGCAATTTCAATTTTCGCCGCGCCGCAAACTATATTGGGCAAAGGATCCGTTCACTGGCCAGCATCACCCTTTGCGCAAACGGCATTTACGCCTAAAGCGGCGCCATGAGCGAAACGGTTTCCTTCGGCTACGAGGATGTGGCCACCGAGGAGAAGCAGGAGCGCGTCGGCGCTGTCTTCTCCAGCGTCGCACGCAAGTACGACGTGATGAACGATGCCATGTCGGCAGGCATGCATCGGCTGTGGAAGGACAAGTTCGTGCGCCGCGTGAAGCCGCGCGAGGACGAGCAGATCCTCGACATGGCGGGCGGCACGGGCGACATCGCCTTCCGCATGGCCGCGCACGGCGCCTCGGTCACTGTCTCCGACATCAATCAGGACATGCTGGACGTCGGCATCGAGCGCGCGATGGAGCGCGGCATTGATGGCCTCGTCTGGTCGCGCCAGAATGCCGAGGAACTCTCGTTCCCGGCGCGCCACTTCGATGCCTATACGATTGCCTTCGGCATCCGTAACGTCACCCACATCGACAAGGCACTGGCCGAGGCGCACCGCGTGCTCAAGTTCGGCGGGCGCTTCTTCTGCCTCGAATTCTCGACCACCGAATGGCCGGGCTTCAAGGAGGCCTACGACGCCTATTCGCACCATCTGGTGCCGAAGATCGGTCAGGCCATCGCCGGTGACGCTGAGTCCTACCGCTACTTGATCGAATCGATCCGCCGCTTCCCGCCGATGCCGGAATTCGAGAAGATGATCCGCACGGCCGGCTTCCGGCACACCAAGGTCGAACCGATCATGGGCGGCCTCGTAGCGATCCATTCGGGCTGGAAGGTCTGAGATCCAGATCGTGACGGGTTCTGCAACGCATATCCTGCGCCTGCTCAAGTGGGGGCGCGTTCTCGCGCGCCACGGAGCGCTGCGCGGGATCGAGAATGACCGCAATGCCCCCGCGCAGGTCAAGCGCCTGTGCCGGATCGCCCGGTTCGGCACGCGCCAGCCGGTGGAGCCCGACTATGCCGGGGCTTTCCAGGAGATCGGCCCGGCCGCGATCAAGCTGGGGCAGGCGCTGGCGACGCGCCCCGATCTCGTGGGCGAGGGCCCCGCGCACAACCTGCTGACCTTGCAGGACAGCCTGCCGCCGGTCGCCTTTTCCGAGATCCGGCACGCGATCGAGGGCAGCTTCGGCGTGCCGCTCGACAAGCTCTTCGCCTCGATCGAGGAAACCCCGGTGGGTGCCGCCTCGATCGCGCAAGTCCACCGCGCGGTCACGCCCGATGGCCGCGAAGTGGCGGTCAAAGTGCTGCGTCCCGGCATCCGCGAGCAGTTCGCGCACGACGTCGAGACGTATGAATGGGCTGCCGCGCATCTGGAAGCGCTGGGCGGCGAAGCCGCGCGCCTGCGCCCGCGCGCTGTGGTGGCCAATCTCAAGCGCTGGACCCTGCGCGAGTTGGACCTTCGGCGCGAGGCGGCCTCGGCCTCCGAGCTTTCCGATGCGATGAAGGGCATCCACGGCTACCGCGTGCCCGCGATCGAATGGGACCGCACCAATGGGCAGGTCCTCACCGTCGAGTGGATCGGCGCCACCAAGATGGGCGATCTCGACAGTCTGCGCGCCGCCGGGCATGATTTGCCGCGGCTGGCGCACAAGCTGGTCATCACCTTCTTGACCCAGGCGATCTCGTCGGGCTTCTTCCATGCCGACATGCACCAGGGCAACCTGTTCGTGGAAGCGGACGGCACCATCGTCGCCATCGATTTCGGCATCATGGGCCGCATCAACCGGCAGGCGCGGTTGTGGCTGGCGGAGATTCTCTACGGTCTCACCACCGGCAATTACCGCCGCGTGGCCGAAATCCATTTCGAAGCGCAATACGTGCCGAGCTACCACACCGTGGAAGAGTTCGCGACCGCACTGCGCGCCGTGGGCGAGCCGATGCGCGGCAAGCCGGTGTCCGAACTGTCGGTCGGCCAGATGCTCGACGGGCTCTTCGCGATCACGCGCGATTTCGACATGGCGGTGCAACCGCACCTGCTGCTGCTGCAAAAGACCATGGTCATGGTCGAGGGGCTGGCGACGGCGCTCGATCCCGACATCAACATGTGGGACGTCTCGGCGCCGTTCGTGAAGAGCTGGCTGCGCGACGAACTCGGGCCCGAGGCGATGATCGCCGACCGCCTGCGTGAGGATCTCGGCACGCTGTTCCGCCTGCCCGCACTGGTGCGGCGGATCGAGGAGAAGTTCCCGCCCAAGGGCGGCGCGCCGGAGCAGGCGCCGCTGCCGGATGTCGACCTGATCTGGTCGCCGGGCGGCGAGCGTAAACCTCAAAGTAACCACTGGGCAGGCTATGGTCTGGCGGCAATCCTTGGGGGTGTCGCTGCATGGGCGCTGACGTACTGGACTCTGCTGGGGCACTGAGCCCCGGCCGCATGAAAACGGCTGGGGTCGCCGGGCGGGATTCCGGCCCGGCACCCACGCTTTTCACACATTGGCCGGTCCGGGCGGCGCGGCTGGCGCTGGCGCTTCTCGCCGCGCTGCTGGTCGCCTCGGCGCTGGTGCCCGTCGCCAAGTCGGGCAACCGCTCGCCGTGGCAGGGGCCGGTCGAAGGGCCGGTTTCGACCGCCAATGCTCCCGGCGCCGCGAAAAAGCCCTACGACGAGGATATCGCGCTCTACGAAGTCGCCATCGCGCGCATTCGCAAGGGCGAGAACTATTACCACTTCATCGTCCCCGAACAGCGTTCGCGCGACTATCCGGTGAACCCCGCCATCGCGGTGCGTCTGCCGACGCTGGCCTACCTCAATGCATGGCTGGGCGAGGCGGGGCAGATCCTGGCCGCCGTTGCGCTGATGGTCGGCATCGTTGTCGTCTGGTGGCGCAAGCTGGGTGATGCGGGTGTTTTGCCCCGGCTACGCAGGATCGCGACGGCGCTGGTCTTCGTCGGTGCCTCGCTGGCGCTCAACCGGCACTATTTCCCGTTGCACGAGCTATGGTCGGGCGGGCTCATTGCGCTGGCGCTGGGCCTCCACCGGATCGGCACGCGCGGCGAGGGCGGACGTTGGCACGCCGCTTTTGCCGCCGCCGCGTTGGCGCTGGCGATCCGCGAGCATGCGCTGCCCTTCGTCGCGCTTCTGGCCGCGACCGCGCTGTGGCAGCGCAACTGGCGCGAGGCGGCGGCGTGGAGCGCGCTGATGGCGCTGTTTGTCGCGGGTCTTGCCTGGCACCTTGCGCTGATCTCGCAGCAAGTCCTGCCCACCGATCCGCACAGCGCGCCCTGGCTGGTCATGCGCGGGCTGTCGGGCTGGCTCTCCAACGTGATCCAGTCGAGCAATTTGCGCTGGCTGCCGCACTGGCTGGCCGGACCGGCGGTGGTGCTGATGACGTTCGGCTGGCTCGGCTGGAACCGCGCGGAGGGCGTGTTCGCCTTCCTGCTCGCCGTCGGGTACGGGGTGCTGTTCATGGCCGCCGGCCGTTGGGACAACTTCTATTGGGGGGCGATGATTGCCCCTGCGATGTTCGCCGGGATAGCCTTCGCGCCGCGCGCGCTGACAGGCCTCGTCTCGGCGGCAGGACTTGTTTCAGCCGAAAGGCTGGCCAAATCTCCGGTAAAGATCCCCTAAACAGATTGCACCGTTATGAACGCTGTTGCACAAGCCGGGACCATGAGTGGTCCCCGTATTCTCCTCGTCATCGGCGGCGGTATCGCGGCCTACAAGGCCTGCGAACTCGTCCGCCAGATCCGCAAGGAAGGCGGCGAGGTCACCTGCGTGCTGACCGAATCCGGCGCCAAGTTCGTCACCCCGATGGCGCTGGCGGCGCTGTCGGAGCGGCCGGTCTACACCTCGCTCTGGGACCTCAAGAACGAGGTCGAGATGGGCCATATCCAGCTGAGCCGGGAGGCCGATCTGGTGGTGGTCTGCCCAGCGACGGCGGACCTCATGGCCAAGATGGCCTCGGGCATTGCCGATGATCTGGCCACGACGATGATGCTGGCGACCGACAAGCCGGTCATGGCCGTCCCGGCAATGAACGTGCGCATGTGGCAGCACGCCGCCACGGTCCGCAACGTGCAGATCCTGCGCGAAGTGGGCGTCGATGTGATGGAGCCGGACGAAGGCACCATGGCCTGCGGCGAATTCGGCCCGGGCCGCCTGCCCGATCCTATCGCGATCTGGCAGCGCATTGCCTGGGCGCTCGGCCTCGGCCCCGTGGAAGTGGCGCCGCTGCCCGGCACCGTGCCGACGCTGCCACAGCCTGAAATGGGGCTGGACTTGCGCAACCCGTTCCCCTGGCAGCCGCAGTTCGCTGCGCCCGAGCCGGAACCGACCGCCGAGGATGCCGATAACGACACCGGCCACGATATTGGCGCGGACAGCGCGGCGGACAGCTTCGGGTTGGGTGGCCTCACCGGTTCGATGATCAGCCGCGGCCTGCAAAAAGCCAAGAAGGCGATCAGCTTCGGCGCGTCCGACAACGACGGGCTCGCGTCCGACCCGCTTTCGCCCCATTCGCTGTCCGACGGCGGCGCGGTCGCCGATCCGGCAGCGGGGCTGCTGGTGGTGAAGAAAGGCGGTGCGCGTTCTGCTCCGCCGACCGATCCTGACGCGATCAACCACGTCATTTCGCCTTTCGGCGCCGCGCCGCAGCCTTTCGGCTCCGCGCCGGAGGCGCCCTTCGAAAAGCCGACGGACGGTCCGCTCTCGGGCCGCCATGTGCTGGTGACGGCCGGCCCCACCTGGGAGCCGATCGACCCGGTGCGCTACATCGCCAATCGCTCCTCGGGCAAGCAGGGCTTCGCCATTGCCGGCGCCGCCGCCAAGGCCGGCGCGCGGGTCACGCTGGTGGCGGGCCCGGTGCATCTCGAAACCCCGCCGGGGGTGGACCGCGTGGACGTGGAAAGCGCGCAGCAGATGGCCGACGCGGTCAAGAGCGCGCTGCCTGCCGACATTGCGGTGATGGTCGCCGCCGTGGCCGACTGGCGGACGATCAATGTCGCCAAAGACAAGCTGAAGAAGCGCGGTTCGGCGCCGCCGGCGCTGCTGCTCACCGAAAACCCCGACATTCTCGCCAGCGTCGCCGCGCGGCCCGACCGGCCGCCGCTGCTGATCGGCTTCGCTGCCGAGACCGAGGACGTGATCCGCTACGCCAAGGAAAAGCGTAAGCGCAAGGGCGCGGACTGGATCATCGCCAACGACGTTTCGGGCGATGTCATGGGCGGGGACGCCAATACCGTTCATATCGTCCGGGGCGACGATGTGATCTCTCTTCCCGAAATGCCCAAGGAGGAGGTCGCGCGCCTCCTCGTCGAAAGGTTCGCAGATGCACTTCCCAGATAACGTCCCTGTTCCCATCAAGGTCCTGCCGCATGGCGAGGGCCTGCCGCTGCCGGTCTACGCGACCGACGGCGCGGCGGGCATGGACGTGGTTTCGGCCGAGGACGTGACGCTGGCCCCCGGCGCGCGCCATGCGGTCGCCACCGGGCTGGCCATGGCGATCCCGCCGGGCTTCGAGATTCAGGTCCGCCCGCGCTCGGGCCTTGCGCTCAAGCACGGAATCTCGGTGCCCAATGCGCCGGGCACGATCGATTCTGACTATCGCGGCGAGCTGAAGGTGATCCTGATCAACCACGGCGCCGATGCCTTCGACGTCCGCCGGGGCGATCGGGTGGCGCAGCTGGTGCTGGCCCCCGTCACGCGCGGGACGTGGCTGCAGGTGGAAGAACTCGACGAGACCGTGCGCGGCGAAGGCGGCTTCGGTTCGACCGGCGGTGTGGTCGCGCTGGGGAACTGATTGCACGGCCGATTGCTCAACCGCCTGAAAAGGCGCCGAGGGCTGACAAGACCACCACGGTGAGCAGCATGCGCCTCACCGCTCAGTCATGATAGCGACCGGCGCCTCGAAATAGACTTCCCATCCAAACCCGTCATCCCCGCGAAGGCGGGGATCCCGCTTCTTTTTCTCGCGGCATAGCAGAAAGGCAGCGGGGCCCCCGCCTTCGCGGGGGCGACGAAGTGTTTGTGGATGAGGTTGTCTCAGAAAAGCCCGCAGGCTGTTACGGCGCAGCCCGTTATGGGAAGTGCAATAGGCAACGACCCGTGAGGCAAGCGCCGCTCAGTCCTCGCGCTCGATCCGCGCGCGCCATTCGCGGTGGCGCTTCAAACCGTACCAGCCCAGACTGGCGATGACGCCGATGCTTGCCAGCCCCTTGGCTAGCAGCGAGAAGGCCGATGTCAGCGCTCCGATGGTCACCCCCCAGAAGAGCTGCGACATGATGGCCATGAAGGTGTTCATTCCGGGCGGCTATATCGGGGGATCCCCCCGCAGCATACCCTGAAAGCAAGAACGGGCCCGTCGTTTGCGACGAGCCCGTTCCCCGGTGTCTCCCACCTTGCGGGGGGAGCCTCCCTGTCAGGTCACTTGCGTTCCGGCGCGACCGAGATTCGTGTGGTCTCGCCCGAATTGCCTGGGAAGTTGGTGAACATCGCCTCGACCAGATTGGGGACGAGGTATTGCAGGCGGTTCGAGGTCGAAACGGCCTCTGCACGGCCTTCGAACAGGCGCAGGTTGTCTGCCGCACGGTCGATTTTCAACGAAATGCCGCTGGTGAAGACGGTGTACGAATCGATGCCGCCGTCAAAGAACGGATCATACCAGCCCATACGCCACGGTCCGCCCCAGGCGCCGCCCCAGCCGCCCCAGCCGCCCCAGGCTCCGCCCCAGCGAGGACCCCAGCCGGGACCGTACCACGGACCCCAGGCACCCATGCCAGGAGTCGAACGCACCCGCTCGCGGCCATTGTCGATGCCGTAGTCGAAGTGGACGATCAGCGTTGCCTTGGCGGCATCGTCGACCGGGGTATAGCCCAGACGGGCCAGACGGTCGCGCACGAGGCCGGCGTAAGTCGCGAACTCAAGCCCACCGGCGAGTCGGGGGTCCTCGGCGACGACGACGAAAGTTTGACCCTGCGGTGCCGGAAGCTGCGACTGGTGGAAGCGCGAAACATCGGCCTTGAAGGGGGTGGCGCAGGCGGCCAGCGCGATGAGAAGCACGGCAACGGCCGCCATTCTCAACCTGCCGAACTGCGATCCGGGATGGTCTGTCATTGGTTTCACTCCATGAACCCGAAGGCCCGAGACGCCCTTCCCAAGCGCGGCCCGCGATTCCTTGCGATCCTGCCCTAATATCAATGCCCTGAATAGCGGTTGAATGGTGGCAAGTTCGTGATGGATCGCTCATCGCGTTCAGCCGCCGGTCATGGCTTGAGCTTGTTCGTTGGATGTAGGATTCTCGTCGGATGATCGCCAGTGCAGAAACGCCGCTTTCCGTACCGATTCGCTCGATTCAGTGCGGCCGGGTCCATCCTTTCCGGGACTTGGACGAACCGAGCGCAATCGGCAAGCACCCGGTGCAGGGGCCGGTGCGCGTCCACCGCCTCGGGCTGGAGGGCGATGAGCAGGCCGACCTTGCCGTCCATGGCGGCCCGGACAAGGCGATCCACCACTATCCGCACGATCACTATGCCTTCTGGCGTCGGGCGATCGGCGCGCATCCGCTGCTGGCCGATTATGGCGCATTCGGCGAAAATATCGCCACCGACGGGCTGACCGAGGAAGCTGTCTGCATCGGCGACCGCTGGCGCCTTGGCACCGCGCTGGTCGAAGTGAGCCAGGGGCGGCAACCCTGCTGGAAGCTCGACCACCGCTTCGACGGCGCCGCGGTCAATCTGGGCGTGGTAAAATCGCGCCGGGCGGGTTGGTACTACCGCGTCGTGGAGGAAGGCACGGTCGCTGCCGGAGACGCGATGGAACTGATGGGGCGGCCGTGGCCGGAATGGAGCGTGCAGCGTGTCTTCGGCCTGCTGATCGCGGGCGACCACAAGCGGGACCCCGAAGGGCTGGAAGCACTCGGAGAGGTTTCGGCACTGGCCACGCCATGGGTTCGGCGGCGGGCGAAGCTGCTAGGGCTGGAAGGTTAGGGGAAGGGGGCGCCGGAAGCGCCCCCCACGCCTTACCCGCGAACGAGCCCGAGCGCGTCGTACGTCTTTTCCAGGGTCGGGATCGCCAGCGCGCGGGCCTTTTCGGCGCCCTTGCGCAGAATCGCGTCGAGCGCCGTGCGGTCCTGCCGCAGTTCGACGAAGCGGGCGTTGATCGGTGCCAGCTTCTCGACCAGCAGTTCGCCCAGTGCGGGCTTGAACGAGCCGAAGCCCTGACCGCCGAACTGCGCCAGCACGTCGTCCGCCGTGGTTCCCGCCATCACCGCGTAGATCGAGACGAGGTTGTTGGCCTCCGCACGGCCTTCGAGGCCGGCCTTTTCAGAGGGCAGCGGCTCGGGGTCGGTCTTGGCCTTCTTGACCTTCTGCATGATCGTGTCGGCATCGTCGGTCATGTTGATACGACTCATGTCGGAGGGGTCCGACTTGCTCATCTTCGACGAACCGTCGCGCAGGCTCATGATGCGGGCGGCTTCGGGCGGGATGAAGGGCGCGGGCAGCGTGAACAGCGGCGCGTCCTCTGCACAGAAGTCGTTGTTGAACTTCTGGGCGATGTCGCGCGCGAGTTCGAGGTGCTGCTTCTGGTCCTCGCCCACCGGGACGTGGGTGGCCTGATAGATCAGCACGTCGGCGGCCTGCAGCACCGGATAGGTGAACAGCGCGACCGACTGGCCTTCGCGGTTCTTGCCGGCCTTGTCCTTCCACTGCGTCATGCGGTTCAGCCAGCCCATGCGCGCGGTGCCGTTGAGCAGCCATTGCAGCTCGGCATGCTGGGGGACTTGCGCCTGATTGAAAAGGATCGAGCGGTCGGGATCGATCCCGCAGGCGACCAGCGCGGCGACCATCTCGCGGGTGTTGGCTGAAAGGTCGGCGGGCACGTGCGGCATCGAGATCGCGTGGAGATCGGCCAGGAAGTAAAGGCATTCGCCGCCGCTGGCGGCGGCATCGTCCTGCATCGAGACCCAGTTGCGGATGGCGCCCAGGTAGTTGCCGAGGTGCAGGTTGCCGGTGGGCTGAATGCCGGAGACGATACGCATGGACGCGTCCTTCGCGATTTATGGGTTGTCGTTTGTGTGTGGATGGTGCGCCCGCCGGGGCGCGCATGCAGGCAGGGTCAGCGCGAAACGCGCGCGACACTCCGCCATCGCCACGAGAGGCGACGGGTTTTGGCAGACTTCGGGTGCGAAAGGTCCTGCATGGCCGTGGCTCATAGCATACCTGCGCGCGGATGGAAGAGCAGGGCATCGGCCCCATAAGTCGTCGTCCCCGCCTTCGCGGGGGCGACGGAAATGTTCGATCGGGAACGGGAGTGGCCCACCGAGACGTCAGGCTGCCTTGCGGCGGCGCAGCAGGGCGAGGTCGTCGCGGGTGAAGGCGCCCGTCACCAGAGTTGCCAGCGCGTAGACAACGCCGCCCGCCGAAACCAGAGCCGCCAGCGCCAGTCCGCGCACCAGCCATGTCCCGTGGAGATAGGGCGTAAGCTGGTCCTGCCCGTACCACAGCGCCACGCCCATCGCGATGGCGGCCAGCGCCAGGCGCGGGGCCCGGCGCTTGAGCCGGGCGTCGGACTGGAAATGACCGCGCTTCACCAGCGTCCAATAAAGCATGGCGACATTCACGGTGGAGGCGATGGCCGTCGCCAGCGGCGGGCCCATGTGCTGAAGCGGTGCGATCAGCGCAAGGTTGAGCACGAGGTTCACGACCATCGATATCATCGCGTAGCGGACCGGCGTGCGGGTGTCCTGACGGGCGTAGAAGCCGGGCGTCAGCACTTTGACGAGGATGTAGCTCGGCAGCCCGATCGAGAAGGCGGCAAGCGCCTCGGCCGTGCGGGCAACGTCGTTCGCGTCGAACTTGCCATAGCCGAACAGCGCGGCAGCGATCGGCTGGCCGCAGACGATCAGCGCGACCGAGGCGGGCAGGGTGAGCAGCAGTGCCAGCTCCATGCCGCGGTTCTGCGTATCCATGGCGGCCGCATCGTCCCCGCCGCCGAGCTGGCGCGAGATCGTGGGCAGCAGCACGGTTCCAAGGCCGATGCCAATCAGTCCCAGCGGAAGCTGGTTCAGCCGGTCCGCCATGTAGATATAGGTGACCGATCCATGGGCGAGGAACGTGGCGGCAAGGAAAGTCGAGACGACAAGGTTGATCTGCACGGCGCCGGCACCGGCGGCGGCAGGCCAGATCAGCGCCATCAACCGCTTCACGTCAGGGTTCCAGACCGGCGCGCGCAGGCGCATCGACACGCCGTTGGCGCGGCAGGCGAAGTAGAGCCAGATGAGCTGCAGCGCGCCCGATACCGTAACGCCGATGGCCTGGTTGCGGGCCGTCACCAGCGGATCGCTGGAGTGGAAGCCCAGCAGAACCACGATCAGCGTCAGGTTCAGCAGGATCGG
The DNA here is from genome assembly GCF_056857025.1 of Novosphingobium sp. BL-S-33. Lineage (NCBI taxonomy): Bacteria > Pseudomonadati > Pseudomonadota > Alphaproteobacteria > Sphingomonadales > Sphingomonadaceae > Novosphingobium > Novosphingobium sp. BL-S-33. The sequence goes on from NZ_CM166474.1 coordinate 1,239,360, forward strand.
CGCAGCGGCGTTGACCCAGAACTTGTTGAGCGAATTCAGGATGCCGCCCAGCAGCGAGACCACGCTGATCAGCGCCAGATAGGGAATGGTGAACCGGCTGAGCGTGACGGCGAAGGCGAACTGCTCGTGATTGACGCCGTTGAAACCGCCCGACAGCATCAGCGTCACCGGCCAGGCGAAGGCTTCCAGGATCACCGTCATCACGATCAGGATCGGCAGGAGCACGGAAAGTGCCTGTTCGGCGAAGGTGATGCCGGCCGCCAGTCCCGGCCCGTCCTTGTCCGCGACCTTCTGGTTGAACATCGGGATGAACGCCGAGGCGAAAGCCCCTTCCGCGAACAGCGCGCGGAACATGTTCGGCAGCCGGAAGGCGATCAGGAAGGCGTCCGATGCGAAACCGGCGCCGACGAAGCGGGCGAACAGGCTGTCGCGCACGAGCCCGAGGACCCGGCTGGCGAGGGTCAGGCCGCCGACACCGGCAAGCGCCTTGGTGAGATTCATCCCCGGATGGGTCCTTCAGAAATTCAACGGCAAAATCAGCGGCAAAATCAGGGCCGGATCGTCGATGGCCGAAACGCCAAAAGGCCCGCCCGCCCCGTGGCCCTTGCGGGATGGGAGCGGACGGGCCTTGAAGTCACTGCGGCGAAAGCCTCAGGCGTGGCCGACCGGCTCGCCCATGCCTTCGGCCTCGGCCTGCTGGCGGGCGGCGAGCTGCTGGAAGTATAGGCCGTTGAAATCGATCGGCTCCAGCATCAGCGGCGGGTAGCCGGCATCGCGCACGGCATCGGCAACGACGCGACGGGCGAACGGGAAGATGATGCGCGGCGCTTCGGCGTAGAGGAACGCGTGCATGCTGGGCTCATCAAGATTGCGCATGCCGATCAGCGCGCAATAGCTGAGGTCCACGACATAGGCGGTGCCTTCGTCGGCCTTGGCGGCGACGGTGATCTTCAGTTCGACTTCGTGAACTTCGCCGTCGATCGGGCGGGCGCCGATGTTGAACTGGATGTCGACCTGCGGCGCGGCCTGCCACGAGAAGCTCTGCGGCGCGTTCGGATTCTCGACCGAGAGGTCCTTCACGTACTGCGAGATGATGCCGGCGGTCGGCGCGTTGTCCTCGCCGGTGCCGAGGTTGATGTCGGAGATGACGTTGCCTTCGTCGGCCATTTCGATTGTGTCCCGTCTATAAGGATACGGATGAAGTCTGGCGGGGCGCCTAGAGCATTTTCGCAGGCTGGGAAAGGCGCGGGGCCGAATTTGTTGCGCAGTTTTAACCGCGATTCGCCGAGGCAGGCGGCCATTGCCCACCGCATACAGGGCGAGGTTGGGCCGGTTTCGGGCGTTAGTCGCAGAGCTTTACCGCAAAGGAACCGCCGCAGCGGGCGTTTCGGCGAAAAAAATCCCCGATTGCCGCGCTCACGCGTTGTTCATTTGTAAACTGTACCTATCTGGGTTTATGATGACGCTTCCGGGCGCGTGCCTGACTTCTCGCGGATGCGGGCGATTCGTCTTTTGCCCGCACTGTCCAAGGCGCGCAGCATCCGAAGATATAGCGTCCAAGCAAAGGATGGACAAAGGAACGTGACACCGGAAATCGTGATCCTGGCCATGATCGCAGCTTTTCTTGGCCTGCGGCTCTATTCGGTACTCGGCCGCCGTGCCGAGCATGAGGAAGAGCCGATCCAGGGACGCTTCGAAGGCCGCCAGGGCCAGCCCGGTGCGCCGCGCGTCCCCGTGCAGCCCAAGGCAGAGGCCAAGCCCGACGCCAAGCCGACGGATCGCCAGCCCTTCGCACCGCGTCAGCGCGAAATGCCGCTCGCCCCGCCTTCGGTGGAGCGTGGCCTTGGCGAAATCGCCAATGCCGACCGTCGTTTCGATGCTTTCGCGTTCCTCGAAGGCGCGCGCAGCGCCTACCGCCTGATCCTTGAAGCCTTCTGGAAGGGCGACAAGGCCGAACTGCGTTCGCTCTGCGACGGCGATGTCTATGACAGCTTCAGCGCGGCCATCGATGCGCGTCTGGCGGCGGGCGAAACGCTCGACAACCGCCTGATCCGGATCGAGGAAGCGGCCATTTCGGCGGCCGGGGTCGATAACGGCCTTGCCCGCATCACCATTCGCTTCCGTTCGGACATTGCCGCCGTCACGCGCGATGCCGAAGGTCATGTGATCGCAGGATCGCTGGACGACGCCATCGAGGCGGTCGATATCTGGACCTTCAGCCGCCACGTCGATGCCACCGGCCCCGACTGGCTGCTCGACGAGACGGACGCGGGCTGACGCTCCGGATTCCGAGGTTCAACCGACTCGCTTCCGTCACGGAATGCCGCAAGGGCGGTTGATTTCAACGACCTGATCCCACAAGGATTGAGAGGCCGGGCCGAAAGGTCCGGCCCCTTTGTTTTTAGGGCTTTTTTGCGGCCTTTTGGGGTGCGGAGGACGATCTTGCAGGCAGCAGGGATGACGCGGCGGAAGAGTTTCCCCGTCCGGTTTGGCGCGCTCGCGGGGGCGCTGCTCTATGGCGTGCTGCTGTCCGGCTGCGCGCAGGTGGTTCCCAGCGGTGCGGGTCCCGGCAGCGTGTCGCGGCCGCCGATCTCGCCGACCTTGCCGTCCACAACGCCTCCCGGGACGCCGCCTCCGGCCAATGCCGTCGCGCTGGGCGTGCGCGCGGGGCCGCCGATCACCGACCTTCCGGTGGGCGCGGCCGACGGCGCCGCCGCGCTGGCCTCTTTCCGCGAAAGCTGCCCCAGCGTTTCGAAGCGCAATGACGCCAGCGGCCTGACCCGCCCCGGCGACTGGCAGACCGCCTGCACCGCCGCTGCCACCTGGCCGGGTACCGCCGTGCAGTTCTTCCAGACCTATTTCGAGGCGGTGAAAGTGGGCGATGGGCGCGGCTTCGCGACCGGCTACTACGAGCCCGAGATCGCCGGATCGCGCACGCACCTGCCGGGCTATGAAGTGCCGGTCTACGGCATGCCGGCCGATCTCGTCCGCGCGCGACCGGGTGATGCCCAGCCCAATGCCAAGGGCCAGATGCCGCTCGGCCGCTATGACGAGAACGGGCTGTTCGTGCCCTATTTCGACCGCGCGCAGATCGAGGACGGCGCGCTGGCGGGCAAGGGGCTGGAGATCGCCTGGGTTCATGACCCGGTCGAATTCTTCTTCCTTCAGGTTCAGGGCTCGGGTCGCCTGCGGGCGCCGGACGGCACCGTGATGCGGATCGGTTATGCCGGGCAGAACGGGCTTCCCTATACCGGCATCGGCGCGGTGATGCGCGACAGCGGGCTGGTGGGCACCGGGCCGGGCCAATATCCGGGCTCGATGCAGGGGATCATCCAGTACATCCACGATCACCCGGTGGAAGGCGATGTCCTGATGCGCCGCAACCAGTCGTGGGTGTTCTTCCGCGAGCTGACCGGCGCCGGGCCGCTCGGCGCGCTGGGCGTGCCGGTGCGCGCCCATGCCTCGGTCGCGGCCGATCCGCAATTCGTGCCCCTCGGCGCGCCGGTCTGGCTGGCGCTGGATCGCGGTGAGGCCAGCGGGCTATGGATAGCGCAGGATACCGGCGGCGCGATCAAGGGCGCCAACCGCTTCGACACGTTCTGGGGCGCGGGCGATCAGGCACGCCTGACGGCTGGTGGCATGAGCGGTCGCGGCGATGCGCTGGTGCTGGTGCCCAAGGGTACGCTCGCGCGTTTGCAGCCGTGATCGAGTAAGAAGGCTTAGATGAGAAGACCGGTACGACGACTGACAGCGGAGGAAGCACAAGTCTGGGCGCAAGTCGCCCGGACGGTGACGCCGCTCGAAAAGCGTCGGCCCGCGCCTGCGCCTGCCGAACCCGTGGAGGTAAAGGCCGTGGCCGCGCCTGCCGCGCTGCCGCCGAAGAAGGTCAAGGGCCGCGTCCCGCCGCCGCTGGTGCCGAAACCGGCGCCGCCCAAACCGGCCGGGCCGGGGGCGCTCCAGCTCGACGGTTCGTGGGAAAAGCGCATCGCCAAGGGCACCTTGGCGCCGGATTTCAGTCTGGACCTCCACGGATCGAGCCTCGATCAGGCCTATCTGCGGCTGATGCACGGGTTGACGCAGGCCAAGTCGATGGGCGCGCGGGTGGTGCTGGTGGTGACCGGCAAGCCGCGCCCGGTCGACGCCATGGATCGCGGCACCGCGCGCGGCGCGATCCGCGCCAAGATCGCCGACTGGCTGGCGGCGAGCGAACATGCTTTCGACATCGTCGCCGTACGCGGCGCGCATCGCCGCCATGGTGGGCAGGGCGCGCTCTATGTGGTGCTGAAAAAGCGCCGGTAGTCGGAGGGCGGGGGCTAAACCGGGCCTTCCGCACCTTCCCAACCTTCGTCATTGCGAGCGTAGCGAAGCAATCCAGAGCGTGCGCAAACCGCTCTGGATTGCTTCGCTACGCTCGCAATGACGAAGGGGGCGGGATGGGGAGCGTCGGTGCGCCGGGTTGGTCCGGCCCCGTCTGTCGTCAACCGTTGCACCCGGCGCGGAAGGAACTCCCGCGCCGGGAAACAGGTTCGTTACATCTTCACCGAGACGCGCAAGTAGCCGAACTGGCCGGGCACGTCATACGTCGTCGGGTCGTAGTTCGGCCCGGTGCAGGTGTTGCAGGCCGGCGGATCGGTGTTGAACAGGTTGATCACGCCCACCGTGAACGTGAGCGCGCTGTCCATGAAGCTCGGCGTGTAGCTGAGCTGGATGTCGCCATAGAAACGGTCGCTCATCTTGTGGCCGTCGCTCTCCACCACGCTGTCGATATAGCGGCCGGTGAACGAGGCATCGACCCCGGCGTAGGACCACGACAGGATGCCGGTGCCCTTGAACTCCGGATAGGACTGGTCCGGGAAGCCGCGCGTGGTGCCCTTGTAGCTGATCGTGGCCGAGCCATCCGCAGTCGGGAAAGTCTCGGTATACTTGAGCAGCCGGTTGGCGTTGAACGACAGGCCGAAGGTGCCCGCGCCGGTCTCGGGCGAGGTGTAGTTGAGGCTGATGTCGATGCCCTGCGTGCGGATCCCGCCGATGTTCTGGAGCAGGCCGACCACGCGGGAGATGATGCCGCTGGGCGTGCGGATCACATTGGCGCAGGCCGTGGGATCGCCCAGTTCGGCGCAGCGCGACAGCGTGACTTGCGGGTTGATCGCCGAGATCGCGTCGTTCACCTTGATGTCGTAGTAATTGACCTCAAGGCTGAGGTTGCGGGCAAATCCGCCGCGCGCCCACGCTGGGCTGTAGACGCCGCCGAACAGCCAAGTCTTGCTGGTTTCGGGCTTCAGCGTGTCGTTGCCGCCGGTCAGCGTGCCGATCTGGCCGCCTTGCGGTTCCTGATAGCTGCCGCTTGCGGGCACGCCGTTGGCGATGCAGTTGTTCCGCACGGTCTGCGAGGATTGCCAGAGCGAGCCGTCGACATTGGTGCAGGGGTCGTTGATCGGCGCGTCCGCGCGGGACTGGGCGCCGAACAGTTCGCCGATCGCCGGAGCGCGGAAGCCCTCGGCATAGGATGCGCGCAGCAGCAGGTCGGACACCGGCTTCCACAGGCCGGTGGCGGTGAACGTGGTGCTCGATCCGCTGGTCGAATAGTTGGCGTGGCGCACCGCGCCGTCCGCTTCGAGCTGCTGGAAGAACGGCGTGTCCTTCAGGATCGGGACGCGCAGTTCGCCGTAGAACTCGTCCGAATTGTAGCTGCCCGCCGCCGCTTGTGCCGGGATGTCGGCGCCCAGACCCGCCTGGATGATCGGATCGGGCGTGAACGAGCCGAACTGATAGCGGTGCTCATAGCCTACCGCCATGCCTACCGGCCCTGCAGGCAGGTCGAACAGATCGCCGGTGACGTTGGCGGTGTAGTCCTGCATGCGCTGGCTCGACCGGTCATGCTCGGTGAACGAGATGTAGTCGAGCATGGCCGGTGTGATCGAGCCTTCGCCGCCAAACAGATTGAGCGGTACGCAGGCCCCGGTGCAGTCCGCCAGCGGCCCCAGCGCCTGCGCCACTTTCGCCGCGTTGACGTTGCCGGTGAAGGTCTGGTTCGCGTCGTTCCAGCCGAACGCGGCGTTCACGTCCCAGTAGAACTTGCGCGTGCCGATATGGAAGCTGCCGTCCAGCGATGCGTTGGCCGTCATCGTGTCGACGTGCTGGGTGTAGGTCCGCTGCCCGGCCTCAACCAGGCGGCGGGCGATGAAGCTGTAAGTCGCCGGCTGTCCGTTCGCGCCGGAATTCAGGGTAATGCCGAAGGGGTTGTAGGGGTTGGTCGCGTCGATCGACACCGTGTCGAGCAAGTTGCCGTTGCCCGCGTCCGGCCCGACGAAGAGCGGCAGGAAGGCCGCCTGGTTCTGCGAATTGCGATGGTTGTAGACCATCTTCGCGCGGAAGGTGATGTTGGAGGTCAGCTCCTGCTTGGCGCTGACCCAGGCGCCATAGCGCTCCTGCGGCGTCAGGAAGTAGTTGTAGGGCGAGAAGTTGAAGCGGTCCGCATCGGTGAAGGCGCGGAAGTCACCACCGACCAGCGTTGGGTCATAGACGCCCTGCGTGGTCAGCGGCGGGTTGCGCGGAGTGATGCTGCCGCCCGCGGGCAGCGAAGGGTTGCCTTCGTTAAAGACGATGCGCCCGTTCACCGCTGCCGACGAACAGCCGCCGCGCGGGTCGAGACAGGAGGTCTGGCCGGGATTGGGGAACTGCGAGATCGAACGGTCGGCGGTGCTGACCTTGTCCTGCTTCACGTAGCTGGCGCCGAACACCACCGAAGTGGTCGGCCCCTTGACGCCGTAGCTGACGTTATAGTTCTGCGTATGTCCGTCGCCCTGCCGATAGGTGCCGAACTGGCCCGAGGCGCGCAGGCCGTCCTGCTCGGACTTGGTGATGATATTGACGACACCGGCGATGGCGTCCGAGCCATAGAGCGGCGACTGGCCCGATTGCAGAACCTCGATCCGCTCGATCTGGCTGGCGGGAATGGTGTTGAGGTCGACCGTGGAGGGAATGCCGCTCGCGGCCGTGGCGTTCACGTAGCGCATGCCGTCCACCAGCACGAGCGTGCGCTTGGCGAGGAGGTAGCGCAGATCGATCTCGCTGGTGCCCGCGCCGACGCCGCCGCCGTCCTGCGGATTGCCGATATTGCCCGAATTGTTGACCTTGGTGTTGAGCCCGCCCGCCGCGCTGGGCAGGCGTTGCAGCACGTCGGCGATGGAGGAGAGGCCGGATCGGGCCATATCTTCGTTGCTGACGGTGACCACCGGGCTCGGATTATCGAGCGGGTTTTGGCGGATGCGCGATCCGGTGACGATGATGGCCTGTGCGGGAGCATCCAGACCGTTGTCCGATGCGGTGTCTTGTGCCTGGACGGTAGCGGGCATGGCCAGTGCCCCGAGAGTGAGTGCGGCAATGCTGCAATGCAAATGGAAGTTACGCATATTCATGTAACGACCCCTCAAGATTGTCCCCTAAATCGGGTACTTGGGAGCGTCACTTGCGCCATGTTGCTGCGCAACAGAATTCTGCGACATTGTAAATAATGTGAAATATTAGCGAGATGCTGTGGCGCGCGGGCAACAATATTCTTGTAGGTGCAGGATTTTCTCGAACGCGGCGAACGAAAAATTAGAGCGTCCGTAAAACTCCTTAGTCGCCAGCTACGCCTTCCTAAATCGCTATTCGGTTTCGGCAGGTATTTGCGAAGGCGGGAACTGCGGGGGCGAGCGGAAAGCGCCATGGCTCTCCCCCGTTCCACTCATGCTGCTTATTCCCACACCCCGCTCATCCTGAGCGGATTTGAAGGGCGGTAATGTGGGGGAAAGTGACGGACCGCTTTCGGATTAAATCGAAGGATTGCCGCCATTCATTGATGATCGTCCTCAGCAAACTGCCAGAAGCGACTTGCCTGAAATCTCTCAGGACTCATCGGCTCCGTGCCATGTTCATAGCATCCGGTGATCAAACCGTGCACGTCGGACGCTTGGCCAGGTGACAAGTCTTTTCGATAGGCGATGGCACATGTCTGCTCTGGAAGCGCTACTTCATAGTCTGCGCCAAGAATGTCATCGAACAAATGCGGTAGCAGGAGACGCGACGGGCCGATGGCATCGTCGTGCAGCATGACCTTCACGAACGGCACGCCGTTTTCGTCTAGTTTTGCACCGGAAGCCGGACGGCTTGCGGATATTCTTGAGAGGTTTTCGAGTGCCGCTGCTCGCCAATCAACACCGACATCGTCCCAGAACTGAGCTTCGCGCTCGGTAACGTAGAAGAAGCTGTTCATTTCGCCGCATGTCGCCCATGCTACGCAGAATGGAAGCTCGCCGATTTGGACAATGGGGCCGGGCCATGCCGCACTCAGCGATTCCAACGGGAGTATGATCGGCACGACGCGTGACAGATCACGATCCGATGGTTCGACACTAAGACCAGCTTCCAGCACGTCCAACGCGGCGCGCGAACTTGATTTCCGGCTAAACCAATTGAGAAAACGCGGCAGCATTCAGGTGATATGCCGGTGGAAAGTTACGGCGGCAATGTAGGCGAAACCGGAACAGCAGCTTTTTGGCGCAAACTTGCGGCTTTTGCCGAGCCAAAGGTCTCCCGAATGTATCCGCGCGGTCCGGCGGATTTCAAACGCGCAAACGAAAACGGGCGGGCACCTTTCGGCGCCCGCCCGCTTGCTCGGGGGGTGTTCTATTTTCAGGCCGGTTCGAGAACCGCGACCGGCGCCTCGTTGCGGATCAGGTAGTCGAAGGCCGACAGCGCCGCTTTCGATCCCTCGCCCATGGCGATGATGATCTGCTTGTACGGCACGGTGGTCACGTCACCCGCCGCGAAAATGCCGGGCAGGTTGGTCGCCGCCTTGTCGTCGATCACGATCTCTCCGCGCGGTGAGAGCGCAACGCCGCTGTCTTTCAGCCACTCGGTATTCGGCACCAGACCGATCTGGACGAACACGCCTTCCAGCTCGACCTTATGCTCCACACCGCTTGCGCGGTCCTTATAGTGCAGGCCGTTCACCTTCTCACCGTCGCCGGTGACTTCGGTGGTCTGGGCGCTGGTGAGGATCACGACGTTCTTCATCGAACGCAGCTTGTCCACCAGCACCTGATCGGCGCGCAGCTGGCTGTCGAACTCGATCAGGGTGACGTGGCCGACGATTCCCGCAAGGTCGATCGCCGCTTCCACGCCGGAGTTGCCGCCGCCGATCACCGCCACGCGCTTGCCCTTGAACAGCGGACCGTCGCAGTGCGGGCAGTAGGCCACGCCCTTGTTCTTGTACTCGGCCTCACCGGGCACGCCCAGGTTGCGCCAGCGGGCACCGGTCGTCAGCACCAGCGAGCGCGCCTTGAGCGAAGCGCCGTTGGCGAAGACCACCTCGTGATAGCCGCCCAGTTCCTTGGCCGGGATCAGCTTTTCGGCGCGCTGCAGGTTCATCACGTCGATGTCGTATTCACCAACATGCGTTTCCAGCGCGGCGGCCAGCTTCGGGCCTTCGGTGTAGGGGACCGAGATGAAGTTCTCGATGCCCATGGTGTCCTGCACCTGCCCGCCGAAGCGTTCCGCCGCGATGCCGGTGCTGAAACCCTTGCGCGCGGTGTAGATCGCGGCCGAGGCACCGGCGGGGCCACCGCCCACGACCAGCACTTCGAAAGGCTTCTTCTCGGCTAGCTTGGCAGCGGCCTTGGCGTCGGCGCCGGTGTCGAGCTTGGCGAGGATTTCTTCCACGCCCATCTTGCCCGAACCCCACATCTCGCCATTCAGGAACACGGCGGGCACGGCCATGACGCCGCGTCCCTCGACCTCGTCCTTGAACGCGCCGCCTTCGATCAGGGTGGCGTTCACGTGCGGGTTGTTGAGCGCGATCAAGGTCAGCGCCTGCACCACGTCCGGGCAGTTGTGGCAGGAGAGCGAGAAATACATCTCGAACTCGTAGCTGCCTTCCAGATTGCGGATCTGCTCCAGAGTCTCGTCAGAGACTTTGGGCGGATGGCCGCCGGTCCACAGCAGGGCGAGAACGAGCGAAGTGAATTCGTGGCCCAGCGGCAAGCCCGCGAAGCGCACCCAGGCGCTGGCGTCCGAAGCGCGGCGCACGATGAAGCTGGGGCGGCGGGCATCGTCGCCGTCGAAAGTGGCGGTTACCTTGTCCGAGAGCGAGGCGATGGTGGTCAGCAGCTCGCGGGTCTCGGCCGACTTGGCGTCGTCGCCCAGCGAGGCGACAAGCTCGATCGGCTCGCGCAGCATGGCGAGATATTGCGAGAGCTGTTGCTTCAGAGCGGCGTCGAGCATGAGTCAGGTCCTTTGAAATCAGTGTGACGAAAGGGGCGGCCCGGGGACAGGTTCCTTACCGGCGCGCCATAGCTTGGGGGCATGGGGGCGCGGCACGGGGGGAGGGAGGCCCCGGGCCGCGCACCTTCAGCACGCGACCCGTGGGATCGCGTAGTTTTTAGAGCTTGCCGACGAGGTCAAGCGAGGGAGCGAGGGTCTCGCCGCCTTCTTCCCACTTGGCCGGGCAAACCTGGCCGGGGTTGGCGCGGACGTACTGGGCAGCCTTGATCTTGCGGACCAGTTCGACAGCGTTACGGCCAACGCCTTCGCAGGTGATTTCCATGATCTGGATGACGCCTTCGGGATCGACGACGAAAGTGGCGCGGTCGGCCAGGCCCGAATCTTCGCGCAGAACGCCGAAGGCTTCGGTCAGCGCGTGGTTCTGGTCGCCCAGGAACGCGTACTGGATCTTGCCGATCTTGTCCGAGGTGTCGTGCCAGGCCTTGTGGCTGAAGTGCGTGTCGGTCGAAACGCCGTACACTTCCACGCCCATGCCCTGCAGTGCGGCATACTGTTCACCCAGGTCTTCCAGCTCGGTCGGGCAGACGAAGGTGAAGTCGGCGGGGTAGAAGAAGAACACGGCCCACTTGCCGGCGATGTCGGCGTCGGTGACGTCGAAGAAGCCCTTGCCGGCCTGGAAAGCGGTGTTCTTGAAAGGCTTGATGGTGCTGCCGATGATACCCATGGATGTATTCTCCCTCGATTGGGTGTTGAACTTCGAGGACCGAGATAGGCGGACGGGGCGCCGATGTGTAGGGTGTTGATCCGATTGGGTTGATCGGATTGGCCGATCACTGGCGATGGATTGAACGTTTCTGTCGATAAAATGCTCGCGATTGCGAAAATCCGTGCGGCGATGCGGAAAGAGGGTTTAGGGGGAGGTATGAAGACGATACGACTTGCGCTGCTGGCAGCGGCCTGCGCATCGCTGGCCGCCTGCAACAGCTGGCCTACCTCGCTGGACAACCGCGCGCAGGGCGACATGAAGTTCCGCTATCACCACCGCCTTTACGATCAGTGGTCGTTCTGGGCGCCGGTAAAGCAGGGCCATGCGGTAATGTTCGCGCATGAACACCGCATCCGCGACATTTCCGGGTTCGAGATCACCGAAGGCAAGTTGACCTACCGCTACGGCGCCCGCGCGCTGGCGCCGGTGCAACAGTTCTGCGCCGGCAGCGCAAGCTGCGCGCTGGTCTATCGCGGCGAGGGCAGGCTGGAGGCGCGCACGGCGCCGCTGCCGGACGCGAAGCTGGATTGAGGGCGGATACCTCTAACCCTACTCCCGCTCATCCTGAGCCTGTCGAAGGATGTGAGGCCTTGCGCCACGCCTGCGGGGGCTTCGACAAGTTCAGCCTGAGCGGTTTGGAGAGGGGCGATGTGAGGGACGTAATCCCAAAACACCTTCGTCGCCCCCGCGAAGGCGGGGGCCCCGCTTCCTTGCGCCGGGGCTCAAGAAAAGCGGGATCCCCGCCTTCGCGGGGATGACGGATCGGTTGTGTGAGGGGGCTGATAGCTTGCCCAATCTACGGCGCAGTTTGCCGGCGAACTCCGGTCCTCCCCTGCAAGGGGAGGTGGCATCGCGAAGCGATGACGGAGGGGTGCCATGCTATCGAGAGGGGGATACCCCTCCACCGCCTTTGGCGGTCCCCCTCCCCTTGCAGGGGAGGAAGGTTAGCTTGCGGCGAAGCTCTGGTGATAGGCAACTTCGCCTGTGGGAGCGGTCCCGGCGAAGACGAGGCGCTGGAAGTATTCGGCCGGCACGCCGGGATAGGCGAGGGTGGGATCGCTCTCGAACTCGAAGCGGGCGTAATAGGCCGGATCGCCCAGCACCACGCAGCCTTGCGCACCGGCGTCGCGCAATTGCGCAAGGCCGGCCTCGATCAGCCGGGCGCCGATGCCGCCTCGCTGGTGATCCGGGCTGACCGCCACCGGGCCGAGGCCGAACCAGCCCAGATCCGCGTCATCGATCATGACGGGCGAGAAGGCAACATGGCCGACGATCACGCCATCCTCCTCTGCCACCAGCGAGACGGTGAGCTGGCCAGAGGCGCGCAGGGCATCGACGATGGCGACTTCGGTACCGCTCGAATGCTCGGCGCCAAGGAAGGCGGCGGTCACCAGCGCGCCAATGGCTGCGGCGTCGCCGTCCTGCTCGGGGCGAAGGGCGATCACCTCAGCCTCGCGAAATCAGCCACACTGGCCGCGGTGGAGCAGTTTGTGATCGGCCAGCACCAGCGCCATCATCGCCTCGACCACCGGCACGCCGCGAATGCCGACGCAGGGGTCGTGGCGGCCCTTGGTGAACAGTTCGGTCGCCTCACCTTCACGGGTGATCGTGGGCTGCGGGGTGAGGATCGAGCTGGTCGGCTTGAAGGCCACGCGCACCACCACCGGCTGGCCGGTCGCAATCCCGCCAGCAATGCCGCCCGCGTGGTTGGCGCTGAATTCGGGACCGCCAACACCGGGATGCATCGGATCGGCATTCTGCTCGCCGGTCAGGCGCGCGGCGGCGAAACCGTCGCCGATCTCCACGCCCTTCACCGCGTTGATGCCCATCATCGCGGCGGCCAGATCGGCGTCGAGCTTGCCGTAGAGCGGCGCGCCCCAGCCGGCGGGAACGCCGGTGGCGACGCATTCGACCACCGCGCCGACCGAAGATCCGGCAAGGCGCGCATCGTCGACGATTTTCTCCCAGCGCTTCGCGGCCTCTGCGTCGGGGCAGAAGAACGGGTTGTTGCCGATCTCGGCCGCGTCGAAGTTCGTCCTATCGATAGCGTCGCCGCCGATCTCCGAGACATAGGCGAGGATCGCCACTTCCGGGATCACCAGACGCGCCACGCCGCCCGCCGCCACGCGGCTGGCGGTCTCTCGCGCGGAACTGCGGCCGCCGCCGCGATAGTCGCGGAAGCCGTACTTGGCGTCATAGGCATAGTCGGCATGGCCCGGGCGATAGGCCTTGGCGACGTCCGAATAATCCTTCGAGCGCTGGTCGACGTTCTCGATCATAAGCGAAATGGGCGTGCCGGTGGTCTTGCCCTCGAACACACCCGAAAGGATGCGGACCTGATCCGGCTCCTGCCGCTGCGTGGTGAACTTCGACTGGCCGGGGCGGCGCGCGTCGAGGAAGGGCTGGATCACACTCTCGTCGATGGCGAGGCCCGGCGGGCACCCGTCGACGACGGCGCCGATGGCCGGTCCGTGGCTCTCGCCCCAGGTGGTGAATCGCAGAAGACGGCCGAAAGTGTTCACGCTCATGGCCTCGCGCTCTGGCGCGCAATCTTCGGTTTGTCCAGCATGCGCGGCGCGCCACATGCTTGCCGAATGCGCCGCGAGAGGCCATGAGCGGGCTATGTTCTTGGTCGTATTCCGCAATCGCAAGCGTGCCGATATCGATGCCGCAGCCTATTCCGCCGATGCCGAGGCGATGGAGGTGCTGGCCCGCGCACAGCCCGGTTTCCTCGCCTTCAAGAGCTACACCGGCGACGACGGCGAAGTGATCGCCCTGTCCGAATGGGCCGACGAAGCCGCCGCGCTGGCATGGCGGCGCGTGGCCGCCCACGCCGAAGTGCAGGGTAAGGGCCGCGAGCATTATTATCAGAACTATACGCTCTTCGCCTGCAACGAGCCGCGGGTGCGCCACTTCGAAAGGGAAACCGACTCGTGAGCCTTGAATTCTACGGCATCCCCAACTGCGACACCGTGAAGAAGGCGCGTAACTGGCTGGACGCGCGCGGTACGGATTACACGTTTCACGACTACAAGAAGGAAGGCGCCGATCCGGCCCGGCTCGAAAAATGGGTGGCGGAGGCGGGCTGGGAAAAGCTGCTGAACCGCGCGGGCACCACCTTCCGCAAGCTGCCCGACGCGGACAAGGCCGCCCTCGATGCGGCGAAGGCCATCGCGATCATGGTGGCGCAGCCGAGCACCATCAAGCGTCCGGTCGTCGAATATCCGGGCGGGCTGCTGGTGGGCTTCAAGCAGGACGAATGGGACGCGGCGCTGTCCTGAACGAATGGATTTACCCAAGTGCATCCAGCCTGAGCGGAGGCCGGACTGCACATTGAAGGGACGATTGAAGGGGCGACGATGAACACGGTCGAATGGATTGCGGCAGGGCTGGGGCTTGCCAACATCGCGCTGCTGGTGCGGCGCAGCGTGTGGAACTTCCCGTTCGGCATCGCCATGGTGGCGCTCTACTTCTTCGTGTTCTTCGAGGCCAAGCTCTACGGCGAGGCGGGGCTGCAAGTGTTCTTCCTGGCCGCGCAGGTCTGGGGCTGGGTGCTCTGGGTGCGCGCGGGCGGGGGTGAGACGCGGGTGCCGGTGCGGCGGCTCGACGTGTTCAGCCGCATGCTCTGGCTGGTGGCGACAGTGGCGCTGACGCTCAACCTCGGCTGGGTCATGCACAAGTTCACCGATGCCTCGCTGCCTTATGCCGATGCCGCCATCGCCGGGGCCTCGATCGCCGCGCAGGTCCTGCTGGCCTATCGCCGGATCGAGAACTGGGTGCTGTGGATCGCCATCGATCTGGGGTCGATCGGGGTCTACGTCTACAAGGATCTCTGGCCGACGGTGGTGCTCTATCTGGTCATGCTCACGATGTCGGTGCTTGGCCTGCGCGAATGGATCGCTGCCGAGAAGGCCCAGAACGCGCGTGAGCGCGAGCGGGAAGCCGCAGCAGCCATCGCATGATCACGGTCTGCCTGCACGGGGCGGAAAGCACGGGCAAGTCGGTACTCGCCGCGCGGCTCGGCCATCCGTGGGTGCCCGAGTATGGCCGCACGTACTGCGAGGAGCGCGGGACCGACCTGACGATGGCCGACCTGATCGCCATTGCCGAGGGGCAGGCGGACGAGAACCGGCTGGCCATGGCCGCGCGTCCGCCGCTGCTGGTGCTGGATACCGATCAGCTCATGACCGCCGCCTGGGCCGAGATGCTGTTCGGCGAGGTGCCGGAGGTGTTGATGAACTATCCGAAGGCGGATCACTATCTGCTGTTCTCGCCCGATGTGCCGTGGCGGGACGATGGTACGCGGTTCTTCGGCACCGACGAGGCGCGGGCGCGCTTTGCCGGGTTGGCCGAGGAGATGCTGGTGCGGGCGGGAGTCTCGTTCACGCGGATCGGCGGTTCGTGGGAGGAGCGTGAGGCGCAAGTGCGGGCGGCTATCGCGGGGCTCCCTGCAGCGTAGGGCCGTAAATGCAGAAGGCCTAACCGGAGAAGCCCTAACCGAAGCAGTCCTAACCGAAGTAGTCCCAACCGAAGCAGTCCTAACAGCAGTCCCGTCGCCCCCGCGAAGGCGGGGGCCCCGCTTCCTTTTCGCCCCGCCGCAAGAACAAGCGGGGTCCCCGCCTTCGCGGGGGACGACGGGATGGTTGCAGAGGATGGAAGAGCTTAGAGCGCGGGCTCCAGATCCTCCCCTGCAAGGGGAGGTGGCAGCGCGGAGCGCTGACGGAGGGGTATCAGCCTCTCGATGGCGCGCCACGGCGAGAGCGTTATACCCCTCCACCACCCTTCGGGCGGTTCCCCTCCCCTTGCAGGGGAGGAATTGAATCTCAGCCCTTCCGCGCCGTCACGATAAAGTTCAGCGAGAGGTCGTCCGACAGGTGCAGCCCGCGCGTCGGCGACCAGGCGATGCCCTTCGGCTCGCCCATCACCAGACCCGCGCCTTCAACAAGCGCACGCAGTTCCTCGGGCGTCGCGAACTGGCTCCAGTCGTGGGTGCCGCGCGGAACTTTGCCGAGCCGCTCGGCCGCCTCGACTAACAGCAGGCGCGAGGCGGCGGTGCGGTTGGGGCAGGAGAGCAGCATCAGACCATCGTCCGCCAGCGCATCCGCAAGCTGGCCGATGAACAGCGCCTTGTCGGTCACATGCTCGATCACTTCCAGCGAGCAGACGAGGTCGTAGCCGGAGAGGCCCAGCGCGCCCAGTTCCCCGTGCTTGTAATCGATCGGCAGGCCCATCGCCTCGGCATGGGCGCTTGCCGCAGCGATGTTCTCCGCCGCCGCATCCACGCCCGTCACTGCAGCGCCAAGGCGGGCGAGCGGTTCGCAGAGCAGCCCGGCACCGCAGCCGGCATCGAGTGCGCGCTTGCCGGAAAGGGGCTTCAACGCGCGCGAATCGGCGCCGAAATGCGCGTCGATCGCGGCGCGAATGAAGCCCAGGCGCACCGGGTTGAGCTGGTGGAGCATGGCCGAGGAGCCCTTCGGATCCCACCACTCGGCGGCCATGGCGCCGAAGTGCGCCGCTTCCTTCGGATCGATTGTTGCGCCGGAAGGCGTGTTCGAAGCAGTTGCATTGTCCATGACTCCCCCCTAACAGCGCGCCCGACCGTTATCCACACGCGCATCCGTCATGCGCACAATCCTGATGGGGAGCAACCAGACCTTGGCACGCATCGTGATGAAATTCGGCGGCACGTCGATGGCCGGCACCGAGCGAATCCGGCGCGTGGCGGGTATCGTCAAACGCCAGCAGGAAGCGGGCCATGAAGTGGCGGTCGTCGTCTCGGCGATGGCCGGCGAGACCGACCGTCTCGTGAACTTCTGCCGCGAGGCCAATGCGCTTTACGATCCGGCGGAATACGACGTGGTCGTGGCCGCAGGCGAGCAGGTCACGTCGGGGCTGCTGGCGCTGACGCTTCAGGCGATGGGCTGCAAGGCGCGCTCGTGGCTCGGCTGGCAGTTGCCGATCAAGACCGACGACGCCCACGCCAAGGCCCGTATCGAAGACTTCGATTCGGACGCCCTGCTGGCCTCGATGGCTGCCGGTGAAATCGCGGTGATTCCGGGCTTCCAGGGCGTTTCGCCCGATGGCCGCATCACCACGCTGGGCCGTGGCGGTTCGGACACCTCGGCGGTGGCCGTGGCGGCGGCGGTCAAGGCCGACCGCTGCGACATCTACACCGACGTCGACGGCGTCTACACCACCGACCCGCGCATCGTTGCCAAGGCACGCAAGCTGCCGTTGGTGACTTACGAAGAAATGCTCGAACTGGCCTCGGTCGGCTCGAAGGTGTTGCAGACCCGCTCGGTCTCCCTCGCGATGAAGGAGAACGTGCGCGTTCAGGTGCTGTCCTCGTTCATTGACGAGAATGCCCCTGCGGCCGACACCCTCCCCGGAACGATGATCGTCAGCGACGAAGAACTTGAAGGAAGCGACATGGAACGCCAGCTGATCACCGGCATCGCCGCTGACAAGAACGAAGCCAAGGTTACCCTTACCCGCGTGCCCGACCGTCCGGGCGCCGTGGCCGCGATCTTCGCGCCGCTTGCGGAATCGAACATCAATGTCGACATGATTATCCAGAATGTCGCCAAGGATAAGGGCGAGACCGACGTCACCTTCACGGTGCCGCAGGCCGACCTCGTCCGCGCGCAGGCGCTGCTGGAAGAGCGCAAGGAAGCCATCGGCTATTACCGCATGATCGCCGACAGCAGCGTGGCGAAGATCAGCGTCGTCGGCGTCGGCATGCGCAGCCATGCCGGTGTTGCCTCCACCATGTTCAAGACGCTGGCCGATCGCGGGATCAACATCATCGCCATCTCGACCAGCGAGATCAAGGTTTCGGTCCTGATCGACACCGACGAGACCGAACTGGCGGTGCGCGTGCTGCACACGGCTTACGGGCTCGACGCTGCGGCCTGACCCTTCGACAAGCTCAGGGTGAGCGGTCGGAATAGTGTGAATTAGAGAAAGGCGGCGCGGTGAGCGCCGCCTTTTTCGTATCAGTCTTCCAGTGAGGGCTGGGCCAGTTCGAGCACGTGATCACGTAAATCGCCGGGCCATGAAGCGAGGGCCTTGGCGAAATCCTCCAGCCTGTCCGCGAAGAGCAGGCGGCTGGCTTCCTCGAACCCCGGCAAGTCGCCGCCGAGCGCGGACATGACGCGGTAGGCGCGCTCGTGCGCCATGCGCCGCGCGGTGCGGCCGTGGTCGACCTTGCGGGCCTCGTCGACGAGGCGGCGCAGTGCCTGCGAGGCGCCGCCGGGCTGCTGGGACAGCCAGTCCCACTGCCGGGGCAACAGCGTCACTTCGCGGGCGACGACGCCCAGCTTCGGGCGGCCGCGACGGCGCGGCGCTTCGCTCTCCTCGGGGGCAGGAGTGGCGACGCCGCGCCAGTCGAGATCGACCGGGCGGCCGGTGGCGTCGTCGAACACGAGCACGCCTTGCTCGCGGCCGCGCAGGGCGGCGATCAGTTCGGCGGGCGTGCCGCGTGCGGCGCGGGTGGTGCCGATGAAGGCGGTGCAGGTCTGGGTCATCGTGGGTCCTGACAATATTTTTGCCCGGGTAAATTGAATTTGCGTGCGAGTCAATTTATCCGGGTGAAAATACAATAGGGAATCGAACCATGGAACGTCAGGACCGCAAGGCCGCCATTGCCGAATATCGCGAACGCAAAGTCGATCCGGGCATCTACGCCTTGCGCTGCACGGCGAGCGGAGAGGCCTGGGTCGGCCGCGCGCCGGATCTTGCGACGATCTGGAACCGGCTGTCGTTCACGCTGCGACAGGGCACGACACCGCAGCGTACGTTGCAGGAGGCATGGAACGCGCACGGAGCGGACGCCTTTGCGTTCGAGGTGCTGGAAGTTCTGGATGTCGAAGAACTCGGCCTTGGGCTGGGGCGGGAACTCAAGCAGCGCCATGCGGATTGGGTCGAGCGGCTCGGGGCGATGGCGATTTAGATCCAAGCGGCGATTTAAGCGCAAGGATAGCCAAAACCACCCCGTCGTCCCCGCGAAGGCGGGGACCCCGCTTGTTCTTCTTTCAGCACGCAGAGACGCAGAGAGAACGGTGGACTGCTGCACGGCCTCTCTGCGTCTCCGCGTCTCCGCGTGAAACCAGAAAGCGGGGCCCCCGCCTTCGCGGGGGCGACGGGGTGTTTTAGACTAAGACTGTTTTGAGGCTAAGTCTGCTTTGCAGCGATAAGGTTAGAGCGCTTTCGCCAGCTCGTCCCGGAACTTCGGATCCGCCAGCCCGATCAGCAGCTCAGCCCGCTCGCGCAGGGACTTGCCGCGCAAGTTGGCAGCGCCGTGCTCGGTGACGATCCAGTGCACATCGTTGCGCGGCGTCGTCACCGGCCCGTCCAGTTTGGGCACGATGCGGCTGACCGTGCCGCCCAGCGCGGTCGAGCGGCAGGCGATCACTGAAACGCCGCCCTTCGAACCATAGGCCCCGCGCACGAAATCCAGCTGGCCACCGGCGGCGGAGAACTGCCGCCCGCCCATGAATTCGGAATTGCAGGCGCCCTGCAAGTCCACCTGGATCGTCGCATTGACCGAGACCACCTTGTCGTTCAGCGCGATCACGGCGGGGGCGTTCACCACGTCCACCGGCATCGAATAGACCTCGGGATTGCCGTCCATCCAGCGGTAGAACGGCTCGTCCCCCATCGCGAAGGAATAGACGGTAAGGCCCGGCTGCGTGGTCTTGAGGCGGTTGGTGACGACTCCGGACTGGGCCAGCCCGGCCATCGCGGGCGTCAGCAGTTCGGTATGGATGCCAAGATCGCGGCGGTTACCGATGCGGCGGCAGACCGCGGCGGGCAGGTTGCCGATGCCCATTTGCAGGCAGGCGCCGTCGTCGATCAGCTCGGCAATGGAGGCGGCAATCGCCTCGTCCTCCGGCGATCCCGCCGCCTCACCAAAGCAGAGCAGGGGGACGTGGTTCTCGACGATGGCCGAGACTTCGGAGATGTGGAGCGGACGCGGGCAGGTGACGCGCGGCATCGCCGGGTTGACCTCGACGATCACGATCCGGGCGCAATGCGCGGCAACCGATGTATAGTCGTTCGCCGCGCCGAAGCTGAAATAGCCGTCCGCATCCATCGGCGAGACCGTGAGCACGCAGGCGTCGAGTTCGATCTCGTCCCGCAGCAGGCGCGCGGACCCGGAAAAGGCGCATGGTACGAAGTCGATCAGCGCCTCGGCAGCCGGGTCGGCCTTTATCAGCGCGCGTTCGACCCCGCTCATGAACAGGCACTGCGGACGAATCTTGCCCAGCAGGTCGCGCCGCAGGATGGTGGATCCGGCATGGACTTGCGAGAGCAGGTACCAGACCCTGAGGTCGCGCAGCGTGCCCGCCTCGGCCCGGCGGGCGATGGCAGCCAGCAGCGCGGGCGGCTCGCCCACGGCCATGCCCATGGCAAGGTCGCTGTCGCTTTCGAGCGCCTGCACCGCCATGTCGGCCGTGGTCAGCTTGGCTTGGTAGAGACTGCGGACATCCATCGCCCATGGGTCTCACCCCCGGGCGACGAGATCAAGCCTCGCGAAAATTCCTAAACTGCCCGGCCTGATGCGAGATGGCTGCTGAGTTCGCGCAGGGTGCTCGCTGCCGCATCGGTTTGGCCCTGCTTGACGGCTTCGTGCGCCAGCCTGACCTGCTCTGCCATATGGCGGCGCAGGCTGACGGGTACGCCCGCGTCCAGCGTGTGGACCGAGGCGGAGAGCACGCCGAGCTGCACGAAGGCAAGCTGGCGATCCTCGCTGGTGCCGTCGAGGCGGGCGGCGACGTTGCTTGCCATGATCTCGATGTCGAGCAAGGCCTTGCGGTCGGCATCGGCAAGGCTGGCGAAACGCGGCGTGGCCGTCATGCCGGTCGCGGCGACATGCGGCCGCGCGACCACAGTGACGGCGAGCGCGACGCCCGCGATCACTACCAGGGCGAGGAGGAAGAGAATGGAAGGCTGGCGCAGGGCGCCACGGGGGGCATTGGTCATACCGTGCAAGGGTCCGGTGGTTGGATCGTTCAAGGGAGGTTGGGGAAGGGCGTGATGGCGGAAGGTTCGCAAAGGCGCGGCTTGTGCCGCGCGTTTCCGCACCCTATGGCGCTCGTTCGTTCATGAATGCGGGCTATGGGAGCTTCGATGGCCGCCACCAATAAGACCTCTGCGCTGATGGCGCGGGGATGCGAATTTCTCGGCAGCGAATATGCGATCCTGTGCGGCGCCATGTCCTGGGTGTCCGAACGCAATCTGGTTTCGGCGATCAGCAATGCCGGCGGTTTCGGCGTGATCGCCTGCGGGGCGATGAACCCGGATCTTCTCGACAAGGAGATCGCGGCCACGCGCGCCCTGACCGACAAGCCCTTCGGTGTCAACCTCATCACCATGCACCCGCAGCTGTTCGACCTGATCGAGGTCTGCGCGGCGCACAAGGTCAGCCATGTCGTGCTTGCGGGCGGCATTCCGCCCAAGGGCAGCGTGGAAGCGATCAAGGCATCGGGCGCCAAGGTGATCTGTTTCGCGCCGACGCTGGCGCTGGGCAAGAAGCTGCTGCGCTCCGGTGCGGACGCGCTGGTGATCGAGGGCATGGAAGCCGGCGGCCACATCGGCCCGGTCTCGACTTCGGTCCTCGCGCAGGAAATCCTGCCCGCGCTGGCCGGCGATAACCTCGTCTTCGTGGCGGGCGGTATCGGCCGGGGCGAGGCGATGGCCGGCTATCTCGAAATGGGCGCGGCGGGCGTACAGCTCGGCACCCGTTTTGCCTGTGCCACCGAATCGATCGCGCATCCGGACTTCAAGAAGGCCTTCTTCCGCGCTTCGGCCCGCGATGCCGTGGCGTCGGTACAGGTCGATCCGCGCCTCCCGGTGATCCCGGTGCGCGCGCTGAAGAACAAGGGCACCGAGGAATTCACCGCCAAGCAGATCGAAGTGGCGCGCCTGCTGGACGCCGGTGAGGTCGACATGGGTGAGGCCCAGCTCAAGATCGAGCACTTCTGGGCCGGTGCCCTGCGCCGCGCGGTGATCGACGGCGATGTCGAGAACGGCTCGATCATGGCGGGCCAGTCGGTCGGCATGGTCAGCAAGGAAGAGCCGGTGACGGACATCATCGCCGCGCTCATGGTCGAATCCGAGACCGCGCTTTCCAACCGCGCTGCGGCCTGAGGATCGACCCATGGCAGAACCGCTGATCCTCGCGCTGTCCTGCGCCGATCGCCCGGGCATCGTTGCCCGGGTGACCGGCTACCTCGCGCAAGCGGGGGGCAACATCATCGAGGCGCAGCAGTTCAACGACCTGGATGAAGACAAGTTCTTCATGCGGGTGGCCTTCGATCCCGGTTCGGCCGATCGCGAGGAAGTGCGCGAGGGCTTCGGCCCCATCGCGCACGAATACGGCATGGCCTGGTCGATGACTCGTCGCGACCGGCCGCGCCGCGTGCTGCTGATGGTCAGCAAGTTCGACCACTGCCTGGCCGACCTGCTCTACCGCCTGCGCATCGGCGAATTGCCGATGGACGTGGTGGGCATCGTCTCCAACCACCCGCGCGAGGCGATCGATTCGGCGATGATCGGCGACCTGCCGTTCCACTATTTGCCGGTCACCAAGGATGCCAAGGCCGCGCAGGAAGCGCAGATCCGCGCGCTGGTGGACGAGACGCGCGCCGAGCTGGTGGTGCTGGCGCGCTATATGCAGATCCTCTCGGACGAGATGGCGGCGTTCCTCTCGGGCCGCTGCATCAACATCCATCACTCGTTCCTGCCGGGCTTCAAGGGCGCCAAGCCCTATCATCAGGCGCATGCGCGCGGGGTGAAGATGATCGGCGCCACGGCGCATTATGTCACGGCAGACCTCGACGAAGGGCCGATCATCCATCAGGATGTGGAAGCGGTGACTCACGCCGACACGCCCGAGGACATGGTGCGCAAGGGCCGTGACATCGAACGGCGCGTGCTGGCAGAGGCCGTGCGGCTCCACCTTGAAGATCGCGTCCTGCTCAATGGCGCACGCACGGTGGTGTTCAGAGGATAGGTGAGGTTGCAATGCAGGTCAGCGGTATCGATCACGTCAACGTCCTGACCGAGGACCTTGAAGGCACCGCGCGGTTCTACGAGGACCTGCTGGGCCTGACGCGCAGCCCCAACTCGACCGTGGCCTCGCATATCGCCGGTTACTGGATGCGCGATTCGGCGGGCAATGCCATCGTCCACCTTGTCGACCGCACCACGGCCCGGGAACGCTACGACGGCTATGTTCCCGGCCTGCCGACCAATGCGCTCCATCACGTGGCGCTGCGCTGCACCGGCTTTGCCGAAATGCGCGCGCGGATAGAGGAGATGGGCGTGCCGCACCGGGCGATGGAGCATCCCTCGCTGGGTCTGGCGCAGATTTTCCTGGTCGATCCCAACGCCGTGAATATCGAACTGAATTTCCCCGGCGCTGCCTAGGCGGCTGGCGGGTTCTGCTGCCAGCATCCGGGGACTTGGCGAACGCGGCATCCACCCAGCATGCGAGTGGCGTTCCTGCGTTGGTCCCAAGTTGGCGCGCCCGCCGACGGCCAACTCTACTCCGTCATCCTCCCCACCCGCTCAGGCTGAGCTTGTCGAAGCCCCTGCGAGCGGGGCGCGAGGCCTCCATCCTTCGACAGGCTCAGGATGAGCGGAGTGGGTGCGGAGAGGGAGAGAGGGAGGTCTCACTGTACTCCGGGAATCGCCGCTTAATCCCCGGCGATGAAGCGTGCCCAGATGGGCGCGTCCTTGTGGGAATTCGTCTCCGGCTCCCACTGGACGCGCATCAGGTCGCGGGCCTCGGTTTCTGGCATGCCCCGCGCGCGGTTCCAGCGATAGAGAAAGGCGGAAACCCGCCAGTTGAAGATGCAGTGAACGTGCACCGGCGCCTCGCCCGCCGCCGCCATCGCGGCTTCGAAAGCAGCGAAGTGACTCTCGCCCGGCGCGTCGAAGGGGACCGGAATGTGCACGTAATCGATCCCGGCCGCCGCCAGCTCGGCCGGCTCACCGGGCAGGGCATCGGGATGGTCGGCCAGCGCAAGGTTGATCACCCGCCGCACGCCCAGCGCGGCCAACCGGCCGGGATCACCCTCGACCAGCTTGCCGGATGTGGTGAGGCGCGCGTCGATGCGCTGCCAGCAGGCGATGTCCTTGGGGTCGTCCATCGATTCCGTGCCTTTCGTGAAGGAGGGGACTCGCCATGCGTCATGATGGTCGCTAGCCTGAATTCCATCCCGAAAACAACTGCGGCCGGGTAACTATGGAGCATCCGTTCGATGTGTGACGACTTCACCGCTCTGGCCGAAGACGAGAACCTGAAACGCCGCGGGCTCGACCGCCGCACGTTTGCCGCGCTGGGCGCCAGCGCCGCGCTGGCCGGGTGCACGGGGGGCAGCATCCTGCCTAAGACCGGCGGCAGCGGCGTCAAGGAGAAGATGGTTTCGATCACCACCACCGACGGTGTGGCCGACGCTTTCTTCGTCCATCCCGGCAAGGGCGCGCATCCCGGGATCATCATGTGGCCCGACATTGCCGGCCTGCGCGAGGCGATGAAGATCATGGCCCGCACGCTCGCGGCAGAGGGCTACGCGGTGCTATGCGTGAATCCCTATTATCGCGGCGGACCGGCCCCGACGTTCGAGAGCTTCTCGGACTACCGCACGCCGGAGGGGCAGGCCAAGGTCGCCCCGCTGCGCGCCGCGCTCAAGCCCGAGGCGATCACCCGGGACGCGCGGGCCTATGTCGCCTTCCTGCTGGGCGATCCGGCGGTCGACACCAAACGCGGTATCGGCAGCAACGGCTATTGCATGGGCGGCCCCTTTACTGTGCGCGCCGCCGCTGCCGAGCCGGACCACGTGCGCGCGGCCGCCTCGCTCCACGGCGCCGGGCTGGTCACCGCCGATCCCGACAGCCCGCACCGCCTGATCGCCAAGACGCAGGCCTCGTTCCTCTTCGCCATCGCCCGCAACGACGATGCCAGCCAGCCCAACCAGAAGACCGACCTGAAACAGGCCGCCGAAGCCGCGAACCGCCCTGCCGAAGTGGAAGTCTATCCCGCCGACCATGGCTGGTGCGTGCCCGATTCCCCCTCGTGGGACCCGGACGCTGCGGACAAGGCGTGGCAGCGGATGCTGGCGCTCTACGCGACGCTGTAAACCGCTCCAAGACAGGAAGGGATACTGGAAAGCGGCCGCCGCTTCTCCCATATCCGGGCGCAAGGAGAAGCCGATGACCGACAAGATCCATCTCACCGAAGAACAATGGCGCGAAAAGCTGAGCCCGGAGCAGTACCAGGTGCTGCGCCAGTCCGGGACCGAGCGCGCCTTCACCGGCAAATACGAAAGCAACAAGGCAGAGGGCATGTACTTCTGCGCCGGCTGCGGGGCGCCGCTGTTCTCGTCGGAAACCAAGTACAATTCGGGCTCGGGCTGGCCGAGCTATACTGCGCCCGTCAGCGCCGAGGCGGTCGACGAGCACCGGGACGTGTCGCACGGCATGGTCCGTACCGAAGTGCGCTGCGCCAAGTGCGAAGGCCACCTTGGTCACATGTTCCCGGATGGTCCCGGGCCCTCGGGCCTGCGCTACTGCATCAACAGCGCCTCGCTGGACTTCAAGCCCGAGGATGAGGGCTGAGGTTTGGGGTGTTGCGGGGGCAGGGCTGAAACAGGCACGCCCCATGGCCGCGATGCGGTAGATACGGTGGACCAATAGCACCTCGTCGCCCCCGCCTGCTCGGGGACGACGCGGTTTTGTTTCGCAAGAAGGGCGGGGGGTATTCAGCCTCACCCCCAAACAAAAAAGGGACCGGAAATCCGGTCCCTTTCTCGTATCGATCGGCCTCAGACGCCCGGTGTGCGCACCGGCGAGGGTGTTCGGGTCGCGCTGGGCCGCGCGGCGCCGGATCCCTGTCCGCCGCGTGCGCTGTCATCCGGCGCGGGGCGGCCGGTGGCGCGGCTGAGGAAGTCATCGTTGGCGGCCGGAGGAGCGCCGCCCCCCGGTGCGCGCGGCGCGCGCTCGGGCGGCGAGCCCGGCGCCGCTCCCGGAGCGGCAGCGCCGCCGGGGCCGTAGTCCGGCATCTGCGGCGTGCCCGGACCGGGGCCGGGGCCGACGGTGCCGTCTTCGTAGCGCGGCTGGCCATCGCCCTGATCGTTCGCGCCGGGATGCACCACGTTGCCGTTCTCGTCGACATAGTAGTAGTCGTCCGGGCTGCCCTGCAGGGCCTCGTCGTCGGGTTCCAGCTGCCATTCGGGCAGCTTGACCTCGGTCTGGAACTGTTCGACCGGGCGGCCGGCGACGGCGACCTTCATATAGTCGGCAAAGGCACGCGCCGGGGCGTGGCCGCCGGAGAGGCCGGGAACCGGGTGGGCATCGTCGCGGCCCATCCATACGCCGGTGGTGATGCCGCTGGAGAAGCCGAGGAACCAGCCGTCCTTATTCGAGCTGGTGGTGCCGGTCTTGCCCGCGACCGGACGGCCGATCTGCGCGGCGCGGCCGGTGCCGGTGGCGACGGTGGTCTGCAGCAGGTCGGTAATGCCGGCAGCGACGTTCGGCGGTACGAGGACCTGACCGCGCACCGACTTGTGCTCGTAGAGCACCTGGCCCGACGTGGTGGTGACCTTGACGATGCCATAAGGCTCGACCGAGGTGCCGCCTGCCGAGATCGCCGCGAAGGCGCGCGTCATGTCGATCACGCGCACTTCCGACGTGCCAAGCACCATCGCGGGCTTGGTGTTGATCGGCGTGCTGATGCCGAAGCGGCGCGCCATCGAGGCGACCGTGCCGAAGCCCACTTCGTTGCCGAGCTGCGCGGCCACGGTGTTCTTCGAATAGGCGAAGGCGGTGCGCACGTCGATCTGGCCGGCGAAGTTGCGGCCGTCGTTCTGCGGGCTCCATCCGTCGATGGTGACGGGTTCGTCCATCACCCGGTCGTCGGGCGTGTAGCCGGCTTCCAGCGCGGAAAGGTAGACGAACAGCTTCCACGCAGAGCCGGGCTGGCGCACGGCATTGGTGGCGCGGTTATAGTTCGAATTCACGTAATCGGTGCCGCCGACCATGGCCAGAACGGCGCCGTCGCGGTCAAGGCTGACCAGCGCGCCCTGTGCGCCCTGCGGCGCATTGGCGGCGATCGAGCTGGTCGCGGCCTGCTGCATCTTCGGGTCGAGCGTGGTCCAGACCTCGATCGGCTCGTTGGTATCGGGCAGCAGCGTGTCGAGCTGGGGGAGGGCCCAGTCGGTGAAGTAGCGGACCGAGTTCTGGCCCTTTTCGTGGTTCACGGCGACATCGGCGATGTCGGCGATGTCGGCCTCTTCCTGCGTGATCGCGCCGTTCTTGACCATCAGGCCCAGCACCACTTCGCCGCGGCCCTTGGCCGCATCGAGGTCCGCCGTGGGCGAATAGTTCGAAGGCGCCTTCACCAGACCGGCGATGATCGCGGCCTCTGCGGTCGAGAGTTCGGTAGCCGGGTGGCCGAAGAACTTGCGGCTGGCCGCGTCGATGCCATAGGCGCCGCCGCCGAAATAGACCTTGTTGAGGTAGAGTTCGAGGATCTGGTCCTTGGTGAACTTGCGCTCCAGCGCCAGCGCCAGCACCGCTTCGCGAACCTTGCGGCCCATCGAGCGGCTGTTGTTCAGGAACACGTTGCGCGCGAGCTGCTGGGTGATCGTGGAGGTCGCCTTGGCGCGGCCGCCGGTGGTCAGCGAGACATAGACCGCGCGGACAAGGCCGAGCGCGTCGACACCGACGTGATCGCGGAAGCGGCGGTCCTCAACCGAAACCATGGCGCCGCGCATGACGGGTGGAATCTCGTTATAGGACAGCCACTTGCCATAGCTCGGCCCGAGCGAGACCAGTTCGCTGCCATCGCGCGCGCGCACGACGATCATCTGGCCGTTCTGGCTGCTCTTGAGAGCGTCGAAAGCGGGCAATTGGCTCATCGTCACGGCAACGGCGGTGCCGATGCCGATGGCGGCCAGCAACGTCAGCGCTCCCCCCCACACGAGCACGCGCCGCACGAGGCGACCGAAGAACGACGATTCTTTCGGATTCGAGGAGGAGGGCCCGCCGGACGAGCGGCTCCGGCCGGTATTCTTGGCCATTTTCTAGGTGCAGATCCCTTATGTGGACCGGGCGGTCCGAGCGCTCTCTACCCCATGGACGCGGGTTTTGTAACCCGAGGTTAACGGGGCGCGCTCCGATTTCCTGGGGATGCCTTGGAACGCCCGGATTCCGTGGCGCTGGAACTGCGCAGCGGCCGGTGGCAGAAGGGCGCGCATGGCTCACTATCTGCTCACCTATCACCTCGCCGCCGACTATCTCGACCGGCGCCCCGAATTTCGCGACGCGCATCTGGCGCTGGCGTGGGCCGCCGCCGAGCGCGGCGAACTGCTGCTGGGCGGCGCTGTCGAGGATCCGGTCGATACCGCCATGCTGCTGTTCGCGGGTGAGGGGCCGGAAGCGGCCGAGGCATTCGCCGCCGCCGATCCCTATGTGACCGAGGGGCTGGTGCAGCGCTGGACCGTGCGCCGCTGGAACACCGTGGTGGGCGCGCAGGCGGCGAATCCGGCCCATCCATGAGCGGTTCCATGAGCGCTTCCGGCGAACTCGCGATCCGCGCGCGCCGCGCCGCGTTCAACCGCGCCATTG
This sequence comes from Novosphingobium sp. BL-S-33, assembly GCF_056857025.1. Classification (NCBI taxonomy): domain Bacteria; kingdom Pseudomonadati; phylum Pseudomonadota; class Alphaproteobacteria; order Sphingomonadales; family Sphingomonadaceae; genus Novosphingobium; species Novosphingobium sp. BL-S-33. Next base: position 1,268,026 of record NZ_CM166474.1, read on the forward strand.
CCGAGGGCGATGCCGCCGCGATCGGCTCGATCCTCGCGCGCGACTGCGTGATGGTGACCGGCACCGACAGCGCGGTGATCGCCGGACGCATGGGGCAAGTGAAAGTCTGGCGCCGCGAATTCGCCGCCGCCGGTCGCATGGTCTATGTGCGCACGCCGGAGCGGCTGGAGATATCGCCGGTCGAGCCCATCGCCATGGAGCATGGCTGCTGGCAGGGCCTCGACGGCGCTGGAACGACGCTCGCCTCGGGCCGCTATACCGCCAAGTGGCGCGAACTCGGCGGCGAGTGGGTGATCGAGGCCGAGATCTTCCTGACGCTGGCTTAACTGGTGCCGTGCTCGGCGGCGGTCACGTCGTCGGCCGCGGCGCGGGCGCGGGCGGCGGCGGCCGAAGCGGCATCCTGAACCGGCGGTCCGGCGGGCGCGGGCGCACGCATCTGCCGGTCGGGCGCATATTGAGGGGCATATTGAGGGGCAGGCGCATAGGCCCGCCCACGCGGCGCGGCCTGCGCATAATTGCTATCGTCCGATCCGTCGTCGCTCTGCCAGTCCGGACCTTGCCAACCGTCTCCGCGCAGGATCACGATCTGGCCGGGAGCAGGGGCCGCGCGGAAGGCGGGACCGTCCGGCTGGGGCGCATAGGCGTATTCGTCGCCGTCGTTGCCTTCGAGCGGATAGCCTTCCTGATCGTTATAGACATGGCGCTCCGCCATCGCGCCGTCGCTGCGTGACCTGTCGGGACCGGCGTTGAACGCCACGTAGCCCTGCGGTGCCGCATTGTCGTGCGGGGCGAACCGCGCGGTCAGTTGCCGCATGCCGCCGGCCGCCATGCCGCCCGCGACGAAGCCCGCACCCGTGCCTGCCACCAGCAGGAGAACCATCCACTTACCCGCACCCATCGTCACTCACGTCCCGTATGATTCCGCCGCTTCCCGCGCGCCGCCTAGACAGTCTGCCCTGTCCGGTCGGTGAACGGAGGGCGGTGAACGGCGAAACGCGCATCTGCGTATTTCCCCGGAGGGTGCCGGTAACGATCCGGCAATCAGGATTATGAGACGGTTAAGCCATACCCATGAGGCTATTTTAGCAGATGTACACGCGGCGCGATTCCTTTGCGATGACACCCTGTTGGTACCGGGGTGTGCATCAGCCCGACGGCCGCCGCGAGCGCGAGGAGGACGGATCGATCCTCTGCACCTGCCGCCATTGCCGCAAGCAGATCCGATCGCGAGAGGGCAAAGTCTGGAATCTGGCCGAGGGTCTGGATCTCGACGCGCTGGCCGCCTCCTGCATGTCGAGCCACTTCAGCGTGGTGGACGCGGCGGACGGCGTGGTGATCGCCCGCTACCCGCTGCCCGAAGGCAGCGATGAAGAGGCCATCGAGGCGCTGCGCGACCGGCTTTGCGCGCAGCACGGGATCGAGCCGGGCGGAGACCTTGAGGTCCGCCTTGTCAGCCACGCGGCGATCCTGGGCAAGCGGCATTGATGCCGCATTTCCGTTAGGGGGGGAGGGCGCCGTCCCGAGCTGCGCGCACGAAAAGGGCGCCGCCCCGGCCGGGGCGGCGCCCTTTTCGTTTCATTCACCGCGACCGGGCCAAAGCCCGGCCGCCGCGAAATCAGTTGCTCTTGTCGGCAGCGCCGGCGAGCGCGTTGCGCGCATCGGCCAGACGGAAATCGACATTGCGCGAGTTGTAGGTGCCGGTCACGCGGTTGCCGCTCACGTAGAGGCGGAACGGAACCTGGCCCGAAGCGGTGCCCTGGATCACGGTCACGTTGCCCTTCTGGGCAGTGGTGTAGTTGTAGTGCACGCCGTCGTGCTGGAAGTCGCGGGCGTCTTCGGCGTGAGCGGAAACGGCACCCAGGGCAACAGCGGCGATGGCAGCGCCACCGGCAAAGATCGTCTTGAACATGGCAAAATCCCTAACTGGTGAGGAAGGAGATCGCCTAAGGGGCATCCAACCTCTTGTTGCAGTGCAACATGGATGGGAGGCCCCTTTTTCGCAATGGCAATAGATGCTACCTGTGTTGAGGAAAACGCAACATAGTGGAAAAACTCCGACAAGTTATGCGCTTAGGCAACATCGGGCGAAAAGCGTCCGGCCGGAGAAAAAATTGCGGCTTGCGAGGCCAACGTCCCCCGGGTTTTGGCTATTCCGGACAGCGTGCAGAGGCTGCAATCGTTCCTTCTTGCGGCGGTGGCTGACCCCGGTTACGCTCTCAGGATGCCAATGGGTTCCGTGACTTGCATGCCGCGCCGCATCAAAACCAGCCTCCCGGCGGCTACGCTGGGCTGCCTGCTACTCGCTGCCTGTCATGGCAGCAACGATGCCGGACACGGCGTTCCGGGCGACCGCGACGATCACAAGCCATGGAGCGGTATTGCCGTTGCCGAGCGGATTCGCGTGGTGGGCACCGAGCCGTTCTGGAATGCAGAGATTCGCAACAACCTCCTCACATATCGTACGCCCGAACGGCCGGGCGGCGATCAGGTTTCCGTGGCCCGCTTCGCCGGGCGGGGCGGGGTTTCGTTCAGCGGCACGCTACTGGGCAAGGAATACACGATCGCGATCGAGCCCGGGCCGTGCAGCGATGGCATGTCGGACCGGCGCTATCCGTTCAACGCTCTGCTGCGCGTGGGAGACGAAGTCCGCAAGGGCTGCGCGTGGAGCGACCAGCATCCGGCCAAGATCACCAAGCCCGGCGAACCGTCACGCTCGGCGGCCGAATCGGGAATCATCGAGGACCGGCAGTTCCAGATCGGCGGAGCCACCGCAGGCGCCGAGAGCGGATGGCCGGAAGACAAGGCCATCAAGGGCGTTCAGGTCGATCCCACCCCGTAAGCGCCCCCGAAGTGTGAGGGAGGCCGCCAGAGCATGATCCCTTCGGATCATGCTCTGTTTATTCTTTGTTTGCCGCATTTTCCGAGTCGTCAGGTGATCCCACCTGACTTGAAAATGCTCTGGGGCAGCCCCCCGCACGCCATCGCGTCAGCCTTCGAGCGACTTTTCCAGCGTGATCTCGCAATCGAGCAGCTTGGAAATCGGGCAGTTCTTCTCCGCTTCCTCGGCGAATCGGGCGAAATCTTCCGCCGAGATGCCGGGAATCGCGCCCTTGAGCACCAGCGCCGACTTCGTCACCGCGAAACCGCCGTCGGCCTGATCGAGGGTGATCGTGCACTGGGTGTCCAGCGTACCTTCCGCAAAGCCCTCGCGCGCCAGCACGAAGCTGGTGGCCATGGTGAAGCAGGCGGCATGGGCAGCGGCGATCAGTTCCTCGGGATTTGTGCCGGGCTTGCCTTCGAAGCGGGTACCGAAACCGTAAGGCTGGCTGGAAAGCACGCCCGAACGCGTGGAAATCGAACCCTTGCCTTCCTTGCCGAGGCCTTCGTAGCGGGCGGAAGCGGAATTGGTGGTCATCGGGGAGGTCCTTTCGGTGCTGCCCGGCGCGATGCGCGGGCCGCGATGTGTCGCACGAAAAGGCGGCCGAGTCATGACAGTGGTCTGGCCCGATGGAGCGCGGCGGCATTCCACGGCGAAATTCGGCGGAATTTCGCGGGATCCCGATATCGCCCCACCGGCTCTTGAGCGCTTGGGGTTTGCTTAATCGACTGTTATCGTCCGGGGTTCGGATAAGGCGGGCCGCATGACGGCACCGTCACTGGAAGAGGATGGTGTCATGAAGCAATTCCTGACGGCATTTCACGTAGGATTGGCGGCTTTGGCGCTGGTCTGGCCGGGCCAGAGTCCGGCCCAGAGTCTGGAGCAGCCGCTGCCCGCTGCAGCCGGCGCGGTCGATCCCGATGCGATGACGGGCGCGTATTTCCTGCGCGACACTCTGGTTCCCCGGGCGGACGATCTCGCCCTTATCCAGCGCAAGCCCGCCCTCTACCTCTCCAGCTTCAATGACGACATGGCGACAGTGGCCTATTCGCTGGAAGGGCGGCGGATCGTCTACCGGGTGGTATCGGGCAATCTTGATGCCGCCGCGCGCGATGCCATCGACCGCGCGCTGGTAAAGCTGCAACGCAAGGTCTGAACGGAATCGGGGGCGGGGCGGGCCTCAATCCCGGCCGAGCACCGGCCGTGCACAGGACGCGACGGTCCGCACTGGACCGCGATGGTGCCTTGCAGCATAAGTCCGCGCCATGGACCTGGTTCACCAATATGAGCGGGCAATCGATTGGATTGTCTCGTTATGCCCCCAGCCCGACAAGTTCGCGCATACTTATGCCGGCCTGACGATCTGGCTGATCGCCGCGATTCTGATGCGCCGCAAACTCAGCTCGCCTTGGCCGGTCGTGGTGGTGGCGGTGGCCGAGGCGGCCAACGAATATATGGACCGGCTCGCGCATGGGTCATGGCGCTGGCCGGACACCATCGGCGATGCCATCGCCACGCTGTTCTGGCCGCTGATCATCATGATGGCGCTGCGCCTGCGGCCTGCCCTCCGGGGCTAGCGCGGCCTGCCGCTCCGCGCGTGCGGCTGGACAGGATCGGCGGCGCGGAGGCATATTCTTTTGCGTGGGGCGCGCTCCCGGATGGAGCCGATGGGGATCGGCGACGTTTGCCAAAGGAGGCAGGGGCTTAAGGCCGGGCCATCCTTTCGCACGGGAGACGACGATGCGCGATCTGCACGGATACGACCTGAACCGGGGATATGAACTGAGCTGGCACTCAAGCGTGGTGGCGGCGATGCTGCTGCTGGCAGCCGGTTGCGGAAGCAAGGAACCGGCGGCCACGGCCACGACCGCTGTTGCCGCGACGGTCGAACCGGTGGCCGTCGCGACGGGCGCGGCCACGCCTGCCGCTGCGCCTGCCGCCACTTCGGCCGCGCGTTCCAAGGCGAACATGTCGGTTTATATCGGCACCTATCCACTCGACAAAGTCGGCGCTCATGCTTTCTTTGACGATCCCGTGGTGGTCTCGGGCGTGGCTGCTGCCGTCACCGATCCCAAGGCCGCCGCCGCCATTGCCGCGATGAAGGGGCCGGTGGGGCCGGTAAAGCGCGTGGGCGACGAGATCGCCGCCTCGCGCTGCGAACTCCACAACTGCGGTGCGCGCAATTACGCCGTCCATGTCGACGCGGCGACCAACCGCGTCTCCTCGGTCTGCTACTATGACGAGAAGGCGGGTCCGATCGCGACATGGTATCGGCCCGACGGCACCAAGACGAGCGAGGGCGGCGGCTGCTCGATAGGCTAACTCAGCTGGGCGACCAGCCGGGCGAGGCCAGCTCGAAGCCGCCGAAGTGGAAGCCCGGAGAGACCACGCAGCTCACCAGCGCCCAGCCGCCGAGCGGTTCGGCCGCTTGCCAGTGCCCGGTCGGCACCAGCACTTGCGGCGCCTCGCCCTCCAGCACCCGCGCGCCCAGCACGGTACGGGTGACCGGGCCCGAATCTTCGGGCGCGATGGACAGCGCGACCGGCGCACCGGCATGCCAGAACCACAATTCTGCCGCATCCACCCGGTGCCAGTGCGAGCGCTGGTGCGCTTCGAGCAGGAAGTGGATCGCGGTAGCCGTCGGCCGCGCACCTTCGGCGGCTTCGGCGCGCCAGGTCTCACGGTACCAGCCGCCCTCGGGATGGGGTTCCAGCCCGAGGCGGGCGATGATCCCGGCTGGCGTTTCGTCCGGTTCTGTCATGAAAGCCTTTCGTGCGTGCAATGGCGTCTCGGGCGCGATATTGGGGGCAATCGCCGGCCGCTGTACAGCCCGCGTCGGCGCCCGCGTTACAGGTTACGGTCCATCAGGGACGAGAGGATTCGATCATGCCCCATCCGCTCGGTATCGAGTCGCGCACGGTTGCCGGAATGGGACCGGTGGAGCACATCCGGCTCGCCGCGGAACTGGGCTGCACGCGCGTTTCGCTAGGGCTGGAGCAAGTGCCGGGCAGTGAATCCGGCTATCCCGCCTGGTCGCTGCGCGAGGACGCGGGGCTGCGGCGCGAGGTCAAGGCCGCGCTGGCGGACAACGGCATCTGCATCAAGCTGGGCGAAGGGCTGGCGGCCTCTGACATGGTCGCGCCGGCTGCCCGGGCGGCCGATTTCGACCTCTATGCCGAACTCGGCGCCAAGCGGTTGGGCGCGCACGACAACGGCCTCGAACGCGAGCGTGCGCGTGACCAACTGGCCGAACTGGCGACGATGGCGCGGGATCGGGGCATGGACCTCTCGATCATCTTCGCGCCGGTGCTGACCACGCGCAGCCTGCCCGAAGCGCTGACGCTCGTGCGCGAGATCGGTGAGGACAAGGCGAGCCTTACCATCGATGCGCTCTATTTCTTCCGCACCGGCGGCTCGGTGCGCCAGATCGCCGAGCTGGACTCGGCGCTGGTCGGCCACGTGCGCATCTGCGACGGTGCATTCGGGGACGGGAAGAAAGACACCCAGAGCCCGCGCCTGATCCCGGGGCAGGGCGAACTGCCCTTGCGCGAATTCGTCGACGCCCTGCCGCGCGGCAAGACGCTGGGCATCGACGTGACTCTGCCGCAAGCCGCGATCGGCTTCGAAGCGGCGAAGGACTACGTGGGCGAGATCGTGGCGCGCACGCGGGCGCTGCTGGTCTGACGGTCCGCGTCTGGTTCAGCGGCCTCGCTTAACCCTCCAAGGCCCAAGACATGGGGTAATCGCGGTACGATTCGCCCTTAACCAAGATCCGACGTGTGATCTGACAGGGTGGTTGCTCCCCGATAAGATGGAGATACGGGCTCACGATTGGTACCGGGCCCAAGCGTCTAATGGAGAGCAACCATGGAGCAATATATCGGGCTTGATGTTTCGCTGAAAGAGACGGCAGTTTCGATCCGCGAGGGTGGGATGCGGATATGGCGTGGAAAATGTCCCTCCGATCCCAGGCTTCTGGCGGAGGTGATCAGGGAGCGCGCGCCGAACGCCGTGCGCGTCGTGTTCGAGACCGGTCCCCTGTCGACCTGGTTTCATCATGCTTTGGTGGCTGAAGGCGTGCCTGCCATTTGCATTGAAGCACGCCATGCTCAGAAGATATTGAATGAAACGCTCAACAAGACAGACGCCAATGATGCTGACGGCTTAGCCCAACTGGCGGAGGCCGGTTTTTATAAGGCGGTACGGATCAAGTCGTTTGACGCCATGCTGACACGTACGCTGGTGGGTGCCCGCAACCAGCTTCTCGAGGTCTCAACCAAACTGAGCAACCAGATCCGTGGCTTGATGAAGACGTTCGGTCTTATCGTCCCTCCGGGCAAAGGCGCCGTGTTTAGCGGCAACGTCCGGGAGCTTCTGGACGGGCGGGATAGCTTGGCGCGGATCATATTACCCCTGCTCGAGGCTTGGCGCGACATCCGTCAGCATATTGTCGATCTCGATCGCCAACTCCTCACACTAGCGCGGAAGAGCCAGGCGGTTCAGCTACTCATGACGATCCCAGGGATCGGCGCGGTCACTGCTGCATCGTACGTCTCGGCGGTTGAGGACCCAGCGAACTTCCGGACGTCGCGCTCTGTCGGCGCATGGCTGGGGCTAACGCCGCGTCGTTACCAGTCCGGCGAAGTGGATTACGAGGGCCATATCTCACGACGAGGCGACAACCATCTGCGGAGTCTTCTCTTTGAAGCCGCGACAGCAATGCTGACCCGCACAACCGTCAAGACGGGGAGCAACCTCAAAGATTGGGGGCTCAAGCTTCGTGAACGACTGGGCTTCAGGCGCGCCGCCATAGCCGTAGCGCGTAAACTAGCGGTCATTATGCACACCATGCTCAAGACAGGAGAACCCTTCAACGCATCGGCTGGCGCCATCGTCTAACTACGACCGTCAGCCCCATATCCTCAGCGCGCCAAAGTGCGTCGAGGCGTCCCTGCCGTGGACGTGGGTCGGGCCATTCCGGACGACGGGCTGCAGCTTGAAGAAGACTGCGTCCAAAACATAGGAAGGCTTTACCTGCGAAGACCCATCGTGCGGCGGCTCATGCCGACCGCGGAGACAACCCTGCCCACAGCAAACGACGAGCCCCGCCCCACAACGGTCTCTGAAGATTTCCGATTGCGCCCAGCCAAATACTGTGCCGCTCGAACATCGCGGCCCGGCTTAAAATTCTACAACCTAACGCCCTTGACCTTGCGGACGCGATTAGACAACCCCGTCGTCCCCGCGAAGGCGGGGACCCCGCTTGTTCTTTGAACGGCAGCGCAAGAAAGCGGGATCCCCGCCTTCGCGGGGATGACGGTAGGAGATGCGCGAGGATAGGCTGGGCTAGGCTGAACGATTCATCAGCCCCTCAGTCCTTCGCGTCCGCCAGCATCATCTCCGCGCCTTTCTCGGCGATCATCATCGTCGGCGCATTGGTGTTGCCCGAGGTTATCGTCGGCATGACCGAAGCATCGATCACGCGCAGCCCTTCGAGCCCCGTCACCCGCAGGCGCCCGTCGACCACGCGCCCCATCGCCGCCGTGCCGACCGGATGGAAGATGGTCGTGCCGATAATGCCCGCCGCCCGGCGCAAGTCTTCCTCGCTGCGCAAATCGGCGCCCGGGCGCATTTCCTCGGGCGCGTAGCGGGCGAGCGCGGGCTGGGCGACGATGGCGCGAGTCAGCCGGATCGCCTGCGCGGCAACGCGCAAGTCTTCCTCGGTCGAAAGGTAGTTCGGCCGGATCGCCGGGGGCGCGGCGGGATCGGCGCTGGCGATGCGCGTGGTGCCCCGGCTTTCCGGCCGCAAGTTGCACACGCTCGCCGTAAAGGCCGGATAGGGATCGAGCGCGCCGCCGAAGGCCTCAAGGCTCAGCGGCTGGACGTGATATTCGAGATTGGGCGTCGCATAATGCGGATCGCTGCGGGTAAAGACGCCGAGCTGGCTGGGCGCCATCGCCATGGGGCCGCTGCGCCGCAGGGCATATTCCAGCCCGATCAGCGCCTTGCCGAACAGCGTGGCGGCCCGCTGGTTGAGCGTGGAGACCCCGGTGACGCGCCAGGCGCAGCGCAGTTGCAGATGGTCCTGCAAATTGGCGCCGACCTCGGGCCGGTCGATCCGCGCCATTACGCCCAGCCCGGCGAGATGCGCGGCATCGCCGATGCCGCTGCGTTCGAGGATCGCGGGCGAGCCGATGGCGCCGGCCGCCAGCACCACTTCGCCCAGCGCCCGCGCCTCGCGCGGCTGGCCGTCCACCGAATAGGCGATGCCCACCGCGCGGGTTCCCTCGAACAGCACCCGGTCGACCAGCGCGCCGGTCTCCACCTTGAGATTGGCGCGGGTGCGCACCGGCTTGAGGAAAGCGTCGGCCGCGCTCCAGCGCCAGCCCCGGCGCTGGGTGACCTGGAAGAACCCGGCGCCGTCATTGTCTCCGGTGTTGAAATCGTGGCTCGCCGGAATGCCCTGTTCCTCGCAGGCGGTGCGGAAGGCTTCGAGGATGTCCCAGCGCAGCCGCTGCTTTTCCACCCGGATCTCGCCGCCGGAGCCGTGGAAAGCGCTCGTTCCGTCGAAATGGTCCTCGGCGCGGGTGAAGTAGGGCAGCACGTCGTCCCAGCCCCAGCCGGGATTGCCCGCCTGCCGCCACTGGTCGTAATCCGCCGCCTGACCGCGCATGTAGATCATGCCGTTGATCGAGGAGCAGCCGCCCAGCACGCGCCCGCGCGGGTATTTCAGCGTGCGCCCGCCCAGCCCCTGCTCGGCCTCTGTCGCGTAGCACCAGTCGGTGCGCGGATTGCCGATGCAGTAGAGATAGCCCACCGGCACGCGGATCCAGACGTAATCGTCCTTCCCGCCCGCCTCCAGCAGGAGCACGCGGTTTCGCGGATCCGCGCTCAGCCGGTTGGCGAGCACGCAGCCGGCGCTGCCGCCGCCCACCACGATATAGTCGAACTCTCCCATTTCTCGGGGCTAGGCCGCATGAGATGGGCGATCAAGCCGGGGGTAGGGGGAGCCGGGGTCTAAACCCGCCCGGGCGATGCGGAGGGCCGGAAAGGGCCTCGCACGGAAGCCTCCTCTTGCAGGTCCGCAAATTATGGTTCCCGGATTACAGGAATTTAATCCGCGAGGGATCTTGCGGGGAATCCGTGGTGATTTAACCAATGGCGCAGGGAATAAACCTAAGCGTTAAGCGAATAGGGGATGGCGATGAGTCGCCATTTTAACGGGAGCCGTCGGTGCTTGGTCTGCTGGTCGTCGGGGGGCGAACCGTGTGGACAGGGTGATCGGGCATGAGTGGGTCGCCTCACGTGCTCCGCCTTCACCGGCGGCTCTTCCTTACCTTTCCTCACTGATCCCAAGCTGCTGATTTTAACCATTGCTGCACTTGCACAATGGCGCGTCATGGCGTTTTCTGCGTGTCGGTTCGCACAACGATATACGGGGGCAACGGCAAGCGATGGGCAAGGAATTCCGGCGGGCGGGTAAGGCGCTCACCCTGATGGCGATAGCGACGATGGCACCGATCGCGGCACAGGCCGCGCCGTCTCCCGAACACGTGGCAGAGGCCGCGCTGCGCGCCGCGCCGGTCTGGGACGGCCATAACGACGTGCCGGAACAGTTGCGCGCGCGTCGGAAGAACATTCTGGCCGGATTCGACTTCCGCGACACCACGAATACCGCCGATCCCGCCAAGGACTGGCAGGCCATGCACACGGACCTCACGCGGCTGCGCAAGGGCCATGTGGGCGCGCAATTCTGGTCGGTCTACGTCTCGGCCTCGCTCGACGATCCGCACGCGGTGCAGGCGACGCTCGAACAGATCGACGTCGCCAAGCGCCTGATCGCGACCTACCCGCAGGACATGCAGCTGGCCACCAGCGCCGCCGATGTCGAAAAGGCGATGAAGGCAGGCAAGATCGCCTCGCTGCTCGGCATGGAGGGCGGGCACTCGATCGGCGGTTCGCTGGGCGTACTGCGGCAGATGTACGCGCTGGGCGCGCGCTACATGACGCTCACCCATTTCAAGAACACCGCCTGGGCCGACAGCGCCACCGACAAGCCGGAGCATGACGGCCTCACCGATTTCGGCCGCGATGTGGTGCGCGAGATGCAGCGGATCGGCATTCTCGTCGATCTCAGCCACACCAGCGAGGCGACCATGCGCGCCACTTTGGCGGTGGCGAAAGCGCCGGTGATATTCAGCCACTCGAACGCGCGCGCGATCAACCACCATTCGCGCAATGTCTCGGACCCGGTGCTGAAGGCGCTGGCGGCCAATGGCGGCATCGTCATGGTCAATATCTTCCCGACTTACGTGGTCGAGGAAACCCGCCAGTGGCTCGCCGCGCGCGCCGGGGAAAAGGCGCGTCAGGACGCGCTCAACATCGGCGATCCGGCGGCGGCGGAAGCGGCGCTGAAGGATTGGGAGACCGCGCATCCGATGCCGCGCGGCACGATCAAGGACGTTGCCGACAATATCGATCACATCATCGCCGTGGCCGGGATCGACCATGTCGGCCTTGGCGGCGATTTCGACGGGGTGGAGACCACTGTTGTCGGCATGGAGGATGTTTCGACGTATCCTGCCCTCTTCGCCGAACTGGCGCGGCGGGGGCATTCGCAGGCCGATCTGGAGAAGATTTCGAGCGGGAACATGTTGCGGCTGATGAAGGCCGCCGAAGCTTACGCGGCAGCGCATCGCGGCGATCCGCCGATTGAATCGCCGACGACGTTCTGAAGGGGGGCAAAGTGTAAGGTCCCCTCAAGACCGCCCCAAGCCAGCCAACGCCTATTTAAAACCCCGTCGTCCCCGCGGAGGCGGGATCCCGCTTCTTCTGTGCAGGGCGCGAGGTCGCCAAGAAGCGGGGCCCCCGCCTTCGCGGGGGCGACGGCGGTGTGTGGATGGCTCCCCATCGATTTTGGAAAGTAGGCTAGCTGCCCAGCGCATGTTCCTCGGCAGTCACCGGGTCGCCTTGCCGGGGCTGGTCCCAGATCGCCCGGCTGATCCATATCGCGGACATCGCCAGAACGGCCAGGATGAGTCCGAATATCAGCATCCACCGCACCACATGCGGCGTGCTGCCCGAACGGGCTTCGTCGTCGTCGAGGTGAACTTCTTCGCCCAAGCGTTGCATCAAGGCTCTCCCGCAGGCTGGCAGCCTTCAAGGGCTGCCGAAGTGTACAAGTCTATGTACATGGGGCGCGTGTGCCGGGGCCAAGTGGCCACAGTGCATCATGGGCCGACCGATAAACGCGCGTGCATGCTCCCGGGTTCCCGGACGCGGTTTTCAGGCGGCGGGCGGCCGGTCGATCAGGTGCAGCGTGCGCTCGTCGCGGCGGCCCGCGCAGAAGGCATCGAGGGCGCGGGCGAAGCGCTCGTTTCCGGGCGTCTTCCCCGGCCCGGCCGCCGCTTCGAACAGGGTCATCGAACTGCGGAACTTCATCGCGTCGATCTCACCGAGGATGGCGACGGCGCTGCGCTCGCCCGCCCAGCCGAGCATGGTGTCGGTGCATTCGTCCAGCCGCGCGCCCAGCACCGGATGCGCGAGGTAGGCACGGGCTTCGGCAAAGTCCGCAATCGCGTAGCGGCGGGCGGTCTCGCTCCGGCCCAGCCCGGCAATCTGGGGGAACACGAACCACATCCAGTGGCTGCACTTGGCGCCGTTTTCCAGCTCGGCAACGATGTCCGGATAAATGGCCGCCTGCGCCGCGATGAAGCGATCGAGGTCAGTCATTTAGACCGGCGCTCGGAAGCAAGGTCTTCGAAGGTTTCGATTTGTGCGCGGCCGGTTGGTCCAGGCCGTCTTCCTGTTCGACGGCGCGCTCGTTGGACTCGTCCAGCACCCGCATCGCGTGGATCACGCCGATTACCGCAAGCACGACGACGGACAGCGTGAAGCTGAGAAGCAGCACCGTGCGCACCGCCGCCGGCATGGGTTCGACGCGCGGGAGCTGCTGTTTTCGACGCATGTCCTCATGGCGAGCCTCTTTACCGCCTGTGTCCATGGATGCGAATCCCGTTCGTGGGCATCCCTGACCGGAGGCCACATTGCGTGTTCAACGCATTGAGAGACGGGGCGTTCCGTGGGTTTCGGACATAAAAAAGGGCCGGATGCTTCGGCATCCGGCCCTTTCGAAATTCGCGCTGAGGCGGATCAGTCGCGCAGCAGTTCGTTGATGCCGGTCTTCGAGCGGGTCTGCGCGTCGACGGTCTTGACGATCACGGCGCAGTAGAGCGACGGGCCGGGCGTGCCGTCCGGCAGCGGCTTGCCGGGCAGCGAGCCGGGGACGACCACCGAGTAGGGCGGAACCTTGCCGATGTGGACTTCGCCGGTCGCGCGGTCGACGATCTTGGTCGAGGCGCCGAGGAACACGCCCATCGAGATCACCGCGCCTTCGCCGACGACGACGCCTTCGGCCACTTCCGAACGGGCACCGATGAAGCAGTTGTCCTCGATGATGACGGGGCCAGCCTGCAGCGGCTCGAGCACGCCGCCGATGCCGACGCCGCCCGAGATGTGCACGTTCTTGCCGATCTGCGCGCAGGAACCGACGGTGGCCCAGGTGTCGACCATGGTGCCTTCGCCCACATAGGCGCCGATGTTCACGAAGCTCGGCATCAGCACGACGCCCTTCGAGATGAAGGTGCCGCGACGGGCGACGGCGCCCGGAACCACGCGAAAACCGGCCTTGCGGAAGTCTTCGTCGGCCCAGCCGTCGAACTTCACCGGCACCTTGTCGAAGGCAGGCGCGCCGCCGGCGCCGTGGGCGACGGGGGCGTTGTCGTTCAGGCGGAACGAGAGCAGAACGGCCTTCTTCAGCCACTGGTTGACCTTCCAGCCACCGTTGCCGTCCGGCTCGGCGACGCGGGCGGCGCCCGATTCGATCAGGCCGAGCGCTTCGTCGACCAGCTTGCGGACATCCGCGCTGGCGGGAGTGACGGTGTCGCGCGCATCCCAGGCGGCTTCGATCGCGGTTTCGAGTTCGGACATGTTCGCGTCTCCAGAATTCTGTTCGTCCGCGCGCCTAGAAGCTGCGGCCGGGCAGGACAAGTAAGAAGGGTGGGGGAGTGATAAGCATCCCCTCCGCCGCTCTTTAGGTCAGGGCTTCATCAGCTCGCGGACGAAGCCGATCAGGCCGGTCTGGCGCGCGCGGCGCATGCGTTCGGCGGCGAGGATCTTCTTCACCTTCTCGAAGCAGGCCTCGATATCGTCGTTGACGACGACATAGTCGTAACCGTCCCAGTGGCTGATTTCCGAGCGGGCGCGCTCCATGCGGGCGGCGATCACGTCGGCACTGTCGGTGCCGCGGCCGGTCAGGCGGCGGCGCAGTTCATCGATGCTGGGCGGCAGCAGGAACACGCGCACAACGTCGCGTTCGAGCTTCTGGTAAAGCTGCTGCGTGCCCTGCCAGTCGATGTCGAACAGGTAGTCCTGCCCGTCCTTGAGCCCGGCTTTCACGTGCGCCTTGGGGGTGCCGTAGGAATGACCGAACACGGTGGCCCATTCGAGGAACTCGCCCTCGTCCGCCATGTGGTCGAACTCGTCCTGCGAGACGAAAAAGTAGTCCTTGCCATGGACTTCGCCGGGCCGGGGCGGGCGCGTGGTGCAGGAAACCGAGTTGCAGATGTGCGAATCGTGCTCAAGCAACATGCGCGAAATCGTCGTCTTCCCCGCGCCGGAGGGCGAGGACATGATGAGCATAAGGCCGCGCCGGGCCAGCGTATCGGCGGGATTTTCGGGAGAATTGACCATGCACCCCGATGCCGATGCATGACTTGCAAATCAAGAGAGTCTTTGTCGGGTGCGCCTTCGACATCCGTCGAAGGCTTGCGGCACCGGCCCGCTCCCCTACCCGACCTCCCAGAGTCTACCCCTTAGGGAGATCGGGCGGGGGAGCGGGCCGGTGCCGCGGCGAATCTCAGCCTTCCTTGCCGTCCTCGGCCATGTCGGCCAGCGTCCGTTCGCCCCTTGCCCGGGCCTTGCGGGCGCGCGAGCGGTCGTAGAGCGTCTTGGCGGCAAGCCCGCCCACCACCACGATAGCGCCGGGCACCGAAGTCAGTGCGACTCTGGCAAGCAGGCCCTGAACCAGCGACTCGCCCAGCGAGCGGCCCTTAAGGATCGATGCGGCCTTCTTCGGCGCATAGTCCTGCCGCAGCAGCGCATGCTCGACCGCGCGGCGGGCAATGGCAGCGCCGCCGCGCAAGGCGATATCGGCAATGACGAGATTGGTGGCGGGATTGGGGCTGGGGCCATGAAGGTCATCCGCCTTGCCCCTGATCCGGCGCTTTTTTCTGGGCTTTCCGCCCTCGGGAGTGGTCCCGGTAGCAGCATCGGCGGGAGCAGCTACGGCCCCGTTGGCCCGCCGCTCCGTTTCGTCCTCGATCGCGCGCTGCAATTTACCCGAGGCCATCGTTCCGCCTTCCCGGGCTGCCGTGCCCGCTGCGTTACTTCTTTTTCCCGAAGTCGACCGAAACGACGTTCGAACCGTCTTCACTGGGAGTAATGCGCGCGGCGACGTCCCGTTCCGCGTCGTTACCGGGTTCCACGGTGGGTTCATCGTCGAACTCGTCGTCCGAGATCGCCTGGAACTGTAGCCCGAAGTCCACCGCCGGATCGACGAAAGCGGTGATCGCCGAGAACGGCACCACCAGATTCGACGGCCGCTGGTTGAAGCTAAGGCTGACCGAAAAGCCCTGCTCACCCACCGAAAGGTCCCAGAACTTGTTCTGAAGCACGATCGTCATCTCGTCCGGGAATCGGGCGCGCAATTCTGTGGGAATCGAGACTCCCGGCGCTCCGGTCTTGAACGTGATGTAGAAGTGATGGCCCCCCGGAAGGTTGCCGCCAGAGGCTTCGACCTGGCCTAGCACGCGGCCGACGACGGCGCGCAGGGCCTCCTGGACGATCTCGTCGTAGGGGATCAGGCTGTCTTGAGGCGTATCGTTCATCGCGCCCTAGGTGCTTATGCTTCACCGGTCGGTCAAGCATGTTCGACTATAAAATAGCATAACCCGTCGGGTTTTCCCTAGGTCGTTTTGAGGGAAGGGCCGTGCAGGGGATGATTTGCGGGAACGAAGATTGCTTGCGCGGGCGGCCATGCGCACAATTGATTCCGTGCGACAGAGGTCTATAGGCCCTTCGCATGCGCACCGCCTCGATCAATCGCAAGACCCACGAGACCCAGATTGCGGTCTCGGTCAATCTCGACGGCACCGGGACTTATGACGTCTCGACCGGGATCGGATTCCTCGATCACATGATCGAGCAGTTCTCGCGCCATTCGTTGATCGACATCACCTGCCATATCCAGGGCGACCTCCACGTGGACCAGCACCACACGACCGAGGACAGCGCCATCGCCATCGGCCAGGCCATCAGCCAGGCGCTGGGCGACAAGGCCGGAATCGGCCGTTACGGCGATGTCCACTCGCCCATGGACGAGGCGCTTTCGCGCGTCTCGCTCGACATTTCGGGCCGTCCCTATCTGGTCTGGAAGGCCGAATTCACCCAGCCCAAGCTGGGCGAGTTCGACACCGAGCTGGTCGAACACTGGTTCCATTCGATTTCGCAGGCCGTGGGCATCACGCTCCATATCGAGCAGCTTTACGGCACCAACAACCACCACATCTGCGAAGGCATCTTCAAGGGCTTTGCCCGTGCGATGCGTTCGGCGGTGGAACTGGACCCGCGCAAGGGCGGGGCAATCCCCTCGACCAAGGGCATTCTCGGCGGAGACACTCTCTAATGGCACTCTTCATCTTCTCGCTGCGCTACATTGCGCCCGTCGAACAGGTCGATGCGCTGCTGGACGAGCACGTGGACTGGCTGCGCGCCAACCACGCCGCCGGTCGCTTCGTCGGCTGGGGCCGCAAGGTTCCGCGTGAAGGCGGCATCATCCTGGCCAAGGGCGACAGCCGCGAGGCGATGGTCGCACTGGCTGCCACCGATCCCTTCGTGGCCGGCGTCGTCGCCGAAGTCGAAGTGATCGAATGGGCGCCGGGCTTCCTGGACGACAGCGTGGCCGGTCTGGCCGGATGACGGGAGGCAGGCAGACTCTGGCGCTGATCGATTACGGCGCGGGTAACCTGCATTCGGTGGCCAACGCGCTGCACGCGGCCGGGGCCGAGAACGTGGCGATCACGGCGAATCCCGATGTCGTGCGCGCGGCGGACCGCATCGTGCTGCCGGGCGTGGGCTCGTTCCGTGCCTGCGCCGAAGGGCTCTGGGGCATTCCCGGCATGGTCGAGGCGATGAACGAGCGCGTTCACGTGGGCGGCGCACCGTTCCTCGGCATCTGCGTGGGCATGCAGTTGCTCGCCACGCGCGGGCTGGAGCATGGCGTGACCAAGGGGCTCGACTGGATCGGCGGGCAAGTCCAACTGATCGAGCGCACCGATCCCGCGATCAAGATCCCGCACATGGGCTGGAACGATGTGTCGCTGGGCCGCAAGGACCCGGCGCAGGGCCTGATCGATCCGGGCGAGGCCTATTTCCTGCACTCCTACCACTTCCAGCCCGACGACGGCGCGCATGTGGCGGCGATGACCGATCATGGTGGCGGGCTCGTCGCGGCGGTGGCGAAGGACAATGTCGTGGGCGTGCAGTTCCACCCGGAAAAGAGCCAGGCTTACGGGCTTTCGCTGCTGGCGCGGTTTCTGGAATGGAAGCCGTGAGCGCGCCTTGCCTCAGGGGGCTTCGACAAGCTCAGCCTGAGCGGGACGCAAGCGGTGCTTTGCCGGGAAATCCGGAATACTCCCAAAATCCGCTCAGGCTGAGCTTGTCGAAGCCCATCCGCTGCCCTCAGACCCTCAGGATCGCAAGATGATCGTATTCCCCGCCATCGACCTCAAGCAAGGTCAGGTCGTGCGCCTTGCCGAAGGCGATATGGACCGCGCCACCGTCTACGGAGACAACCCGGCCGCGCAGGCCATGATGTTTGCCGAGGCGGGCTCGCAGTACCTCCACGTGGTCGATCTCGACGGTTCCTTCGCGGGCCGGGCCGAGAACCGCGAGGCGGTGGAAGCTATCCTTGAGGCGTTCCCCGGCCACGTCCAGCTCGGCGGTGGCATCCGTACCCGCGAAGCGGTCGCGGGCTGGTTCGACCTTGGCGTCAGCCGCATCGTCATGGGCACCGCCGCGCTGAAGGACCCGCAGTTCGTCAAGGACATGGCGAAGGAATATCCCGGCGGCATCGTCGTCGCCGTGGACGCGCGCGACGGCATGGTCGCGACCGAGGGCTGGGCGGAAGTCTCCGACGTGTCCATCGTCGACATGGCCCGCCGGTTCGAGGACGCGGGCGTCGCCAGCCTGCTGTTCACCGACATCGGCCGCGACGGCCTGCTCAAGGGCTGCAATATCGAGGCGACCGTCGATCTCGCCCGCCAGACCGACCTGCCGGTGATCGCCAGCGGCGGCGTGAAGGGCCTCGACGATATCCGCATGCTGGCGCTCCATGCCCGCGACGGGATCGAAGGCGTCATCACCGGCCGCGCGCTCTACGACGGGCGTCTGGACCTTGCCGCCGCCATCCAGATGGCCGAGCGCGAGGGGTGAGCCTGCGGTTGATCGGTGCCATAGGTCTCTGCGTTGGCCTGCTAAGCGCGAAGGCTCAGCTGTCCGGGTTTCGCGAAGGGCGGATCAGCCGCTTCGATGTGCGCCGCGACAGCGCGCCGCTGCTCTTCTGGGCCTTTACTACGGTCAATGCCGCGCTCGTCGCGCTGATCGTGGTCTTCGGCGCCGCCATGGTATTCCGGCCATGAACGACGCGCGCGTGGCGGGAATCATGGCGCTGGCCGTGCTTCTCTATTCGGTATGGCTGACGGTGCAGGACTGGCGGGAGGGCAAGGCCCGCCTGCTGATCTTCAGCCGTCGCCGCAATCCGCTCTCGATCGAGCGGGCCACCGATCCGCGCCGTTTCCAGCACTATTGCGCGTTCAATGCGGCGGTCTATCTGGTGGGGATCGCCGGCAGTCTCTATCTCATCATCAAGCCCCAAGGGTGATTTCATGACCGTTCGTATCCGCGTCATCCCCTGCCTCGACGTTGCCAATGGGCGCGTGGTGAAGGGCGTGAACTTCGTCGACCTGATCGATGCCGGCGATCCGGTCGAGCAGGCGCGCGCCTATGATAGGGCGGGCGCGGACGAGCTGTGCTTCCTCGACATTTCCGCCAGCCACGAAGGGCGCGGCACCTTGCTCGACGTGGTGCAGCGCACGGCCGAGGTCTGCTTCATGCCGCTCACCGTCGGCGGCGGCGTGCGTGCGGTGGAGGATGCCCGCGCGCTGCTGCTGGCCGGCGCGGACAAGGTGGCGGTGAATTCCGCCGCCGTCTCGCGCCCCGAAGTGGTGGCCGACATTGCCGAGCGGTTCGGCTCGCAGTGCATCGTCGCCTCGGTGGATGCCCGCAAGGTGGCGCCGGGCAAGTGGGAGATATTCACCCACGGCGGCCGCAAGGCGACCGGGATCGATGCGCTCGAACACGCGGTGAAGCTGGCCGATTACGGCGCGGGCGAACTGCTCGTCACCTCGATGGACGGGGACGGTACGCAGAACGGTTACGACCTCGAACTGACGCGCCTGATCGCGGAGAGCGTCTCGGTGCCGGTGATCGCCAGCGGCGGGGTCGGCAATCTCGACCACCTTGTGGCGGGCGTGACCGAGGGCAAGGCGAGCGCGGTGCTGGCCGCCTCGATCTTCCACTTCGGCAAGCACTCGATTTCGGAAGCGCACGCCGCCCTGCGGGCGGCAGGGCTTCCGGCGCGGGGTTAGATCGTAACCATTCGCTAAATAGCTGGCCCGTAACGGGACGGTGCCCCATGACAGCTTGCCGGACGGGCCGCGGGCCCGCAATCGTTAGCAGCCTGTTGGAATTGCCGGAGTCCCCCGTTGCCGCGCTTGACCTGCCATTTCTGTCTGATCGCGGCGGCCGTGCTTGCGCCCAGCCCCGCGTTCGCTGCCGACGTTGCCGTCCTGCCCGAACCGAGCGGCCTTGTGCTGCTGGGCATCGGCGTCGCCGGGGTCTGGCTCGGCCGCCGTTTTTCGCGCGGCAAGGACAAGGATTAAGAGGTCCGGGGCCGCGACTGAGGGCCCGCCACGCTTGACCCGGCGCGCGCGCTTGCGCATGGCTGCGCGCCATGAGCAGCTCTGACACTCTGGCCCGCCTCGAAGCGACCATCGCCGCGCGCCGCGATGCCGATCCCGCGTCCAGCTACGTGGCGAAGCTCCACGCCAAGGGTCTGGGCAAGATTGCGCAGAAACTCGGCGAGGAAGCGACCGAGACGGTGATCGCCGCGTTGACCGAGGACGCGCAGGCGCTCACCGGAGAGGCGGCGGACCTGATTTTTCACCTCATGGTGCTGCTAGGTGCCCGCAATGTACCGTTAGGTGCCGTTCTCGCCGAGCTTGACCGGCGCGAGGGAATCTCGGGAATTGCCGAGAAGGCCGCCCGCCCCAACGACTGAACCAGCGGAGACAGTGATGCCGATCGATCCCCGTCAGCCCTACGACGATGCCAATATCTTCGCGAAGATCCTGCGCGGCGAACTGCCGTGCAGCAAGGTCTATGAGGACGAATTCGCGCTTGCTTTCAATGATATCCGCCCGCAGGCGCCGGTCCACGTACTGGTGATCCCCAAGGGACGCTACGTTTCGTGGGACGATTTCACCGCCAAGGCCGACGATGCCGAGATCGCCGGTTTCATGCGCTCAGTGGGCAATGTTACCCGGCAGCTCGAACTCGACGGGCCGGGCTACCGCCTGCTGGTCAACATGGGCACCAACGGACATCAGGAAGTGCCGCATCTGCACGTCCACATTTTCGGCGGCCGCCAGTTCTTCCAGATGATCGCGGATTGAGGATTTTTGGGGGATAACCGGGGAATTCACCCCGGTCCCAGGCCGTCAGAACGGCAATCTCGCCCCTTGGGGTTCCCAGCGCGGGCCCCTGCCGTTACACAACCGCCCGGATGAGCGACGATCCCCAATCTCCAGATCCCCGGCCCCAGAGCGGCAGCTTCGACGGCCCGGTGCATCGCTACGCCCTGCGCGTGTTCTACGAGGACACCGACGCCGGCGGGGTGGTCTATCACGCCAACTACATCCGCTGGTTCGAGCGCGCCCGCTCGGACCTGCTCGACCTGCTCGACATCGACCAGCGCGCCGCTCTGGAATCGGGCGAGGGGCTCTACACGGTAGCGGAAGTCAACATTCGCTACCTTTCGCCCGCCCGCCTTGGCGACGGCGTGGTGATCGATACCCACGCCCTGCAAGTCGGCCGGGTGAGCTGCACCCTGCGCCAGGTCGCCCGGCGCGGAAAAACCCGGCTTGCCGAAGCTACGGTAAAGGTCGGGTTCATCAGCCCTGAAGGACGACCGCGCAGGCAACCCGAAGCCTGGCAACAGGCCTTCGCCCAGATCCTCCAAAGCTCCTCGCAGGACTTTAAGACTGGCCCGGAAGGACTAGAATGACGTTCGAAATGCTCGCCTCCGCCATCTCCATCGGCAGCGATTCCAATCACCTGAACCCGGTCAAGCTGTTCCTCGATGCCGACATCGTCGTGCAGGCGATCATGGGCGGGCTGCTGCTCGCGAGCCTCTGGGTCTGGACGATCATCATCGGCTTCACCCTGCGCATGGGCAGCGTTTCGCGCGCGGCTGAAGACTATGAGGAAGGCTTCTGGGAGGCCCAGAACTTCGAGGCCTACCAGAAGGACCGCCGCCGCGGCGACGTGCCGATGGGCAAGGTTGCGGGTGCGGGTCTGGCCGAATGGCGCCGCAATGCCGCGATGAAGAAGCTCGATTCCGAAGGCGCGCGCGAACGCATCGCGCTGGCCATGAGCTCCTCCGTCGGCGAAGAGGCTGACAATCTGGCGGCACGCCTGAACTTCCTGGCGACGGTGGGTTCGGTGGCTCCGTTCGTGGGCCTGTTCGGCACCGTCTGGGGCATCATGAACAGCTTCTTCCAGATCGGCCAGCAGCAGAATTCCTCGCTCGCAGTGGTCGCGCCCGGCATTTCGGAGGCGCTGTTCGCCACTGCCATCGGCCTGTTCGCGGCGATCCCGGCGGTGATTGCCTACAACCGCTTCTCGCACCGCGTGAACCTGTTCGAATCGCGCATGCAGCGCTTTGCGGACAAGCTGCACTCTGCGCTCACCCGTGAGCTGGAGCAGCGCTGATGGCGATGGGAATGTCCGGCGGAGGAGGCAGGCGAGGGAGCCGTCGCAGCGGCGGCGGCCGCACGCCGATGGCCGAAATCAACGTGACGCCGCTGGTCGACGTCATGCTGGTGCTGCTGATCATCTTCATGGTCACCGCGCCGCTGATGAAGGCGGCCGTGCCGATCGACCTGCCAGACAGCCGAGCCAATGCGACCAGTGACGACAACGACCAGATCACCATCTCGATCAAGCGCGACGGCACGGTCTATTACGAGACGGACGCGCTGGCGGCGGGCGAACTGGCTGAGCGGCTTGCTGCCGTACCCGCCGATGTGGACGGCAAGAAGCCGCAGGTGACCCTGCGCGCCGACAAGTCGCTCGACTATGGCCGGGTGATGGAAGTCATGGGCGAGCTCAACCATGCCGGGTTCACCCAGATCGCGCTGGTGACGGGTGTCAGCGGCGGTTCAGGCAACTGAGCTAGGCTGATCAGGATGGCAACTCAGGGACTACGCAAGGAAGAGGGGCTGGGCCTCGCGGTAGCGCTTGCGCTGCATGCGGCGGTTCTGGCCGCGCTTCTGCTGCACCCGGCCAAGCCGCCCGTCGTCGAGCCGCCGAAGCGGATCGAAGTGACGTTGAGCGACAATGTCGGCCCGACCTCGACTTCTCCCAACCCCAACGAGCAGGCCGCTCCGGATGTGGCGCCGCAACTGGGCGAAGCCGCGCCGGCTCCTGCCCCGGCGCCCGAACCGGAGCCACAGCCACAGCCAGAGCCGCAACCGGCACCGCCGCCCAAGCCGACGCCGCAGCCCAAGCCGGTTCCGCCGGCTCCGGTGCCCAAGCCGACTCCCAAGCCTGTGCCCAAGCCCATCCCGAAGCCTGTGCCTAAGCCGGTCCAGAAGCCCGAGCCGAAGCCCGCTCCGGTTCCGCCTGTGAAGGCGCCGCCCAAGCCTGCGCCGAAGCCGGTTGCCAAGCCCGCCCCGCAAACGCCGCCGCGCAAGAGCCCGATCGACCAGATCCTCAAGGGTATGGACCATTCGGCCAATACTGCCGGCAAGGCCGCTACGCCGCCGAAGCAGGCGGGCGGTACGCGCGTCGGTTCGGACTTCCTTTCGGGCGTTTCGGGCGCGACGAGCACTCAGGGCAAGGGTGCGCCCGCCGCCGCTCTCGGTCCGCAAGTCCGCTCGGCCCTGTCGGGGGCGATTACCCGCCAGCTCAAGCCGCACTGGAATCCGCCAGACGGCGCCGATGCTGATCAATTGGTGACGATCCTGTCGTTCAACCTGAATCCGGACGGCAGCCTTGCCGGCAGGCCGACGGTCGTGCGCCAGATGGGCATCACCGACGCCAACCGCGCGCAGGCGCAGCGCCATGCCGAACAGGCGATCCGCGCCGTCCAGCTCGCTTCGCCTTTCAATCTCCCCTCGGAATATTACGATGCGTGGAAACGCGTTTCGTCCTTCCGCTTCGACCTGAGGCTTTCGCAATGACTTCTCGTCCTCTTACGCTCGTCCTGTCGTTCGCTCTGGCTTCGGCCGCGCCGGTCTATGGGGTCTATGCACAATCGCAGCCGGCGCCCGCGCAGCCGGTTCCGGCCCAGTCGGCGCCTGCGCAGGGCGCTCAGGCCGATCAAGGTCTTGATGCCGATGATGGCGGCCTGACCGGCTCGGTCTCGGCCGATGGTGCCTGGCAGGATCTGGGCATCGCGATCACCAATTTCGCCACCGACAACGACGTGCCCACGCAGACCAATGCCGGTTCCACCGGCGCGCTGGGCCGTGCGCTGTCGCAAGTGGTCGCCTCGGACCTTCGCAACAACGGCCTGTTCAAGCCTTCGGGCCCGGATGGCCTGCCGCAGCCGGCCTATCCGCAGGTCCAATCGCCCGACTATCCCGTCTGGTCCGCCCGCAACGCCAACATGCTGGTGCAGGGCTATGTGCGCGCGGGTGCGGACGGTAATCTGACGATCGGCTGCTACCTCTACGACGTCCAGCTGAAGCAGCAGCTGATCAAGGGTGGCTGGCAGGTGGGTGCCTCTGACTGGCGGCGCGCCGCGCACAAGTGTGCGGACATGGTCTATTCGCGCCTTTCCGGCGAAAGCCCGTTCTTCGATTCGAAGATCGCCTACATCGCCGAGACCGGTCCCAAGGACCACCGCATGAAGCGTCTGGCGATCATGGATTCGGACGGTGCCAACCACCGCTACCTGACGAGCGGGCAGGCCACCGCGCTGACGCCGCGCTATTCGCCGGACTATTCGAAGATCCTCTACTTGTCCTATCTCAACGGGCAGCCGAGCATTTACGTCTACGACCTTGCCAGCGATACGCAGAGGCTGATCGCCCGCACCGGCAATCCGACGATGGCGCCGCGCTGGTCGCCTGACGGCAAGTGGATCCTCTATTCGATGGCGAGCGGCGGCAATACCGACATCTACCGCATCTCGTCGAACGGCGGCACGGCGACCCGGCTGACCAATACGCCCGGCATCTCGATCGGCGGCTCCTACTCGCCCGACGGCAGCAAGATCGTGTTCGAGAGCGACCGTTCGGGCTCGCAGCAGATCTACGTGATGAACGCCGACGGTTCGGAGCAGCACCGCATCAGCTTCTTCGGCGGCCGTTCGGCCACGCCCGAGTGGAGCCCGCGCGGAGACCAGATCTCGTTCACGCATATCGCCGGCAACTTGCGCGTCGCGGTGATGAACCCAAATGGCGGCGGCATGCGCTACCTGACCAATTCGTGGCAGGACGAAGCGCCGACCTGGTCGCCCAACGGCCGCATCGTCCAGTTCTTCCGGACCGAGAAGGGCTCCGGCCGAAGCTCGATCTGGCAGGTCGACCTTACCGGCAAGAACGAGCGCAAGCTGCCGACCCCGGTGGGCGCCTCGGATCCGGCTTGGGGCCCGGTACGCCCCTGATCCGCATTTTCGCTGCGACCTGAGCCTGTTGCCGGCCATCCGGTCGGCATTCGTTCAGGTTGACAGTGTTTAAAATTACACGGAACTTCAACAGACGCAGGCCATTTTATCGGCTGCGCACCACAGGAGATTGCCTAATGCCTGCCCTCATGTCCGCCATGCCTATGCGACGTGGCAAGACCGGATACGTGAAGACCGGATCGACGATGCTCCTCATTGCCGGCGCGCTGGCCCTTTCGGCCTGCGGCACCAAGGCGCCCAAGCAGCTTCCGCCCGAGCCGGGCCCGGCCACCACCACGCAGGGCCCCGATCAGTCGGCCGGTCCCGTTGCCGGCAGCCAGGCGGACTTCGTGGCGAAGATGATGGGTTCGGACACCATCCACTTCGCGCTCGACCGCTATGACATCGACGCGGAAGATCAGGCCGCCCTGTCCAAGCAGGCGCAGTGGCTGATGCAGTACCCCAACAAGCGCGCCACGATCGAAGGCCATGCCGACGAGCGCGGCACCCGCGAATACAACCTCGCGCTGGGTGAGCGCCGCGCCAATGCGGCCAAGAACTACCTCGTCAGCCTGGGTGTGAACGCCGCGCGTCTCAACACCGTGAGCTACGGCAAGGAACGCCCGATCGCACTCGGCTCGGACGAGGCGTCGTGGGCGCAGAACCGCCGCGCGGTGACTGTCACGATCGACTGATCGCGGCCAACCCGATATTTTCGCAGGGACCCGGTTCGCAGGCGCGAGCCGGGTTCTTGTCTTTTGGACCGGTATTTTCGGCGCAATTTCTGACACTTTTGTGGTGCAGCCGAGATGGAGCTTGCAATGGTTTCGAGTCGGCAGGTATCGGCGGTCGAATGAGTCGGGCTGGCAGATCCATGGATTGGGGTTTTCCGCGCTGGCGCAGCTATGGCAGCTCGCGCGAGGCGGCACAGGTGCGCCTGTGCGACCGGCACGGCTGCACCGAATCGGGGGATTGCCCCGCTCCCAAGAGCCCGAATAGCCCGGACCGCTGGTATTTCTGCCAGAAGCACGCGGCCGAATATAACGCCGGTTGGGACTATTTCGCCGGTCTCGACGCCGAGGAAGCCGCTCGCCGGGAGGCGGAAGAGCGCTCTGAGGCAGAGGGTTACAAGGAATCGGCGCACTATGGCTGGACCGGCTCGGGCGACGGTTCGCGCAGCCGCGACGAGCTGCGCGCGCTGGAAGCGCTGGGCCTCGATCCCGATGCCGACTTCGACGCCGTGCGCAAGGCGTGGCGGATGAAGGCCAAGGAAGTCCATCCGGACGTGAAGCCCGGCGATGCCGATGCCGCCAAGGCCTTCCAGACCTACCAGCTTGCCTACGAAGTCCTGCGCGCGGCCGAGGAACGCCGCGAGTGGAAGGGCCGCTGAGCGCGCGACTCCTGCCTGTTCCGGGAACGCCGTTCAGACATTTGCGCCATTAGACCTGCCTAGAGGACGTCCATGGAAATTCGCGTCGCCGTCGCATCAGACTTGCCTGCGCTCCATCCCGTCATCGAACGCGCCTATCGCGGCGATAGCGCGCGGGCGGGCTGGACGTTCGAATCCGACCTGCTCGATGGCGAGCGGACCGATCTTGAGGAACTCACGGCGGTTCTGGAAAGTCCCGCCGACCGCCTGCTCGTCGCCCTCTCCGACGAAGGCGCGCCGATCGGGTGCGTTCAGGTTACCGATCGCGGCGAGGGGCTCTCCTATCTCGGTCTGCTCTGCATCGATCCCGTGCTGCAAGCCGGCGGCCTTGGCCGCATGCTGATTGCCGCGGCGGAAGGTTTGGCAAGGGATGTCTTCGGTGCCCGCGCCATGGAAATGACGGTGATCGACAAGCGGTTCGAACTGATCGCCTATTACGAGCGGCGCGGCTATGTGCTGACGGGCGAAAAGCGCGCTTTCCCGATCGTGCTCGATCCGCCGCTGGGGATGGTCGTCCTGGAAAAGCCGCTGCTGCCGGCAAACGTCTCCGGATAAGGCCGCCCCCGACAACTTTGCCCGATACGACAAAGGGCGCGCCTTGCGGCGCGCCCTTTGCGTTTGCCTTGCGATAGGCCGCCGCGATTACTTCGGCGAAAGCACCATCAGCATCTGGCGGCCTTCCATACGCGGATAGGCTTCGACCTTGGCGATCTCGTTCACGTCATCCTGCACGCGCTTGAGCAGGTTCATGCCCAGTTGCTGGTGCGAAAGCTCGCGGCCGCGGAAACGCAGCGTCACCTTCACCTTGTCACCGTCAAGGATGAACCGGTGGATGTTGCGCATCTTCACGTCATAATCGTGATCGTCGATGTTCGGACGCATTTTGATCTCTTTGATCTCCTGCGTCTTCTGGGTCTTGCGCGCG
Organism: Novosphingobium sp. BL-S-33; assembly: GCF_056857025.1. Taxonomy (NCBI): domain Bacteria; kingdom Pseudomonadati; phylum Pseudomonadota; class Alphaproteobacteria; order Sphingomonadales; family Sphingomonadaceae; genus Novosphingobium; species Novosphingobium sp. BL-S-33. Next base: position 1,295,330 of record NZ_CM166474.1, read on the forward strand.
GCATTGGCCTTTTTCTGGGCCTCGTACCGGAACTTGCCCACATCGAGGAACTTGCAAACCGGCGGATCCGCGTTGGGCGATACTTCGACCAGGTCAAGGCCGACTTCGGCCGCCTGCTCGATCGCCTGGCGCGTATACATGACGCCGATATTCTCGCCGTTCTCGTCGATCACACGGACCTTGTCCGACTGGATCATGTTATTGAAGCGCGGTCCACTCTTGACCGGTGGCGTCATCATGCGCCGGGGTGGGGGTGCTATAAGCGTTCTCCTGAATCGTTTCTGTCGCGATGCGAGTGCGGGCGTCATTAATGCGAATCGGCCCGACACGCAAAGACGGATTTCAAGGAAATCTACAGGACGCCCCGGCCGCAGAAAACGGCCTAGTCGGATATAGGTAGTCGGACCCGATTTGAAAGAGTGGCGGGAGGCGTTTTCAGCGTTTTTTCCGCACCCGTGCCGGGTCCGATCTATGCGGCCGCGCGCCAGAGGGGATAGCGCAGGAGCTTGTCCTTCGCGGCCACCAGCGCGTCGATCTCGATGGCGGGCTGAAGGGCCGAGAGGATCGCCGGATCGGCCGCGTCCATTCCGCCCGTGAGCGCACCGAATGCGGGCAGGATCAGCCGGTTTCCGCCATGCACAACGCAAGGACGGGCAATCCGGCGGCCGCGCGCATGGACCACGAGGCGCGGGTGAAAATGGCCTGACAGTTCGGGCTCGCGCGTGCCCGGCTTCGCCTCATGGCGCAGCGCGATGCCTTCGACTGCGATCTCTTCAACCCGGGTGCCGCCGATGGACGGGTCCAGCACCGGGTCGTGATTGCCGGTGATCCAGACCCAGTCGAGCGCGCGCGTCAGCGCCGAGAGCATTCCCGCCGAATGGGCATCGAGGCGCTCGGTCCCGGCGCTGTCATGGAAATTGTCTCCCAGCGCAAAGACCCGCCGCGCCCCGGTCTGCCGCACGGCCAGTGCAAGCCGCTCCAGTGTCTCGCGGCTGTCGTAAGGGGGCAGCATCTGCCCGGTCTTCGCGAAATAGCTGGCCTTTTCGAGATGGAGATCCGCTACTAGCAGCGCCTGCTCGCGCGGCCAGTAGAGCGCCACGCCGCGCCCTGCCGGGGCAGGCACCAGACAGATCTCCTGCGCGCAGAACGAAAAGGGAACCATGGCTTTCCCTTGCCGCAGGGCGCCCGATTTGGCAAGCGCCCGGCGGAAGGGGAGATTGAATGACCGACTGGACCGCCCGTACCGACCGCGCCCGCCAATGGTTCGAAACCCTGCGCGACATGATTTGCGCCGAGTTCGAAGCGATCGAGCGCGAGGCCGGCTCTGCGGCATGCTTCGAATATAAGCCGTGGAAGCGCGCGGCGGTCGAGGGCGGCGAAGAGGGCGAGACCGGTGGCGGTACGCGCGGGATGATGAAGGGCCAGATCTTCGAAAAGGTGGGCGTCAACGTCTCTACCGTGGTCGGATCGCTGTCGAAGGACTTCGCTGGCACGATCAATGGTGCCTCGGCCGAGCAGAACGCCTTTTCGGCCACCGGCATCAGTCTGGTCGCGCACATGGCCAATCCGCATGTGCCCGCCGTGCACATGAACACGCGGTTCCTGACCACGACCAAGGCGTGGTTTGGCGGCGGCGCCGATCTCAACCCGCCGATCCCCTATGACGAAGACACCGCCGAGTTTCACGCCGAGCTGAAGGCCGCCTGCGACGCGCACGGGGCGGACCACGATCGCTACAAGACCTGGGCGGACGACTACTTCTACATCCCCCACCGCAAGGTCCATCGCGGCGTCGGCGGGATCTTCTACGACCACCTCGAATGCGCCGATGAGGACGCATGGGACGCGAACTTCGCCTTCACCCGCGCCGTGGGCGAGGCGTTCCTTGCCGTCTTCCCGCGCCTTGTGCGCCGGCGCATGGGGATGGCGTTCACGGCCGAGGACAAGGCGCGCCAGCTCGAATGGCGCGGGCGCTATGCCGAATTCAATCTCGTCTACGACCGGGGCACGTTGTTCGGCCTCAAGACCGGCGGCAATATCGACGCAATCCTGATGAGCCTGCCGCCCGAGGCGACCTGGAGCTGAGCGGGCAGTGGGGCGTATCGACTCGGCGGGCGGCGCAGCAATTGTTCTCAGCCTGAACGCTGGCCTAGCACTCGTCATCCCCGCGTAGGCGAGGATCCCGCTTAAGGCGAGGTTTCAAGAAAGCGGCCCCCTCGCCTGCGCGGGGGCGACGAACAGGTGAAACTGGCGGCTCGCCATTGCTGTCGAGGTCATCCGTTCATGCATTCACCGCCTAGGGTTTTCCCTGTGGGCATGTGCGGATTCGCCCCAATGGGGCCGGTGCGATTTTGCCTCCACGCTATCCTCTCGATGGCCCCCGCGAAGATGCGGGGCGTCGATGGCAGGAGACGGCGATGTCCAACCCATCGTGGAAATTCTTTGCAAGCGCCAATGTGCTGGTGCTCGGGTTTGCGGTGGTGAGCAAGGCGTGGAGCCAGGATCCCGCTCCCGCACCCGCTGCGCCTCCGGCAATGTCGGCCGATGCCGATGCCCGCGATCAGGCCGTTGCGGTCTGCATGGCCGAGGCCAAGGCGCGCGGGGACAAGTTGGGCGCGGCCGACGTCAGCATGAAAAAGGTCGAGGATACCGACAAGAAGAGTGACGGCCGCGCCTCGGTGCGCGCGGAAGTCGATGTCGCGATCCGTCAGAAGGACGGCTCGATCAAGATGAAGAAGAAGACGTTCAAGTGCGACACGCGCCACGGCGTGGTGACGGCCTTCTCGTATAGCTGACCCAGGCGGGGCCTTTCAGCAGGCGCGCATCGGCTGGGCCGGCATGCTGGGCGGAGCCACTAGCGGTTCGTCACCTTCACCGTTGAACATGCGCGACAGCGGGGCATTGCGGCGCTGCGTGGTGACGACCGGCGCCTCGACATCGAGTTTCTCGAAGAGCTGGATGCCGCAGGCCCGTCCGTCGCTCCAGCGTACCTGACCGCGAAATTCCTGTTCGGTGGGCAGGCGCACGTAGACCATGTCGCCCGCATGCGGCGCGGTTCCGCGCAGGACGAGGCACATGCCGCGCTCCGAGACATTGCGGACGAGTGTCAGCTCCTCCATCGGTTCCCCGCTCTTGCCCGTACCGTGATCGGCGATCAGGCTGGCACGGATCAAGGTGTGCAGTCGCGGTGCGCGCGGGTAGCGACGGCCGCTATCGTTGTGTTCGTCATCGGCTTCCGGCAGGAATGACGCGGTAAGCAGCTCGTCGTCGCTCATGCCCAGGATTGCGGCGTAGATTGCCATGTCCAGGCTGTTCCCCATCTCGGCCTCCATGCAGGAGGGGCGGCCCCGGACATCCCAGTGGCAGACGTCCATGAAGGCGGCTTGGCTTCTGTCCTGGTGGAGCATGGGGGAGGGCGAATTCACGTCAATTTAAGCAAACGCTGCGCAGTTTCCTCATGCAAACGATTGGTGTCTTGTGCGATCCGGAGGTATGTTCGCGCGGTCTGCGCGCTTGCAAATGTTGCATTCGCAGCATCTGCCCCTTGCCGCGCCGCGAAAAATCCTGACATGCTGTAGCAAATGCTGCGCCAATATGAACTCGTCGAACGCGTCAAGGAATACGCACCCCAGGCCGATGAGGCCTTGCTCAACCGTGCCTACGTTTACACCGTACAGAAGCATGGCAGCCAGAAGCGTGCTTCGGGCGATCCCTACTTCAGCCATCCGGTCGAAGTCGCGGGCCTGATGACCGAGCTGAAACTCGACCCCCAGACCATCATCACCGCTTTGCTCCACGATACCGTGGAGGACACGCTGGCGACGATCGAGGAGATCGAGAAGCTGTTCGGCCCCGATGTCGCGCGGCTGGTGGACGGCGTCACCAAGCTCTCCAAGATCGAGGTGATGACCGAGAACGAGCGCGCGGCGGAAAACCTGCGCAAGTTCCTGCTCGCCATGAGCGAGGACTTGCGCGTCCTGCTGGTGAAGCTGGCCGACCGGCTGCACAACATGCGCACCCTCCATTACATCAAGAAGGAGGACAAGCGCCGCCGCATCGCCCGCGAGACCATGGATATCTACGCCCCGCTCGCCGAGCGCGTGGGCATGTATGAATATATGCGCGAGATGCAGCTGCTCGCTTTCGAGCAGCTTGAGCCGGAAGGCTATGCCACGATCACCGGCCGCCTCGCGCAGATCCGCAATCAGGAAGGCGGCCATGTCGATGCCATCGCGCTGTCGGTGAAGCAGGCGCTGACCGAGGCCGGGCTCAACGTGGAAGTCTCCGGTCGCGAGAAGCATCCCTATTCGATCTGGCACAAGATGGCCGAGCGCCACGTCACCTTCGAGCAGATCACCGATATCATGGCCTTCCGCGTGCTCACCGATTCGGTCGAGGAATGCTACAAGGCGCTAGGCGTGCTGCACACGACCTGGCAATCGATCCCGGGGCGCTTCAAGGACTATATCTCCACGCCCAAGTCGAACGGCTACCAGTCGCTCCACACGTCGCTGATCTACGAGAATTCGATGCGTGTCGAAGTGCAGATCCGCACCCGGGAGATGCACCGCACGAACGAGTTCGGCCTCGCCGCACACTGGGCCTACAAGCAGGGCGGCTCCCGCCCCGACGGGCAAGTGGGCTGGCTGCGCGACCTTATCGAGATTGTCGATGCCAGCCACGATGCCGAGGAACTGCTCGAACACACGAAGATGGCGATCTATCAGGACCGCATCTTCGCCTTCACGCCCAAGGGCGCGCTGTTCCAGCTTCCTAAAGGCTCGACCGCAGTAGACTTCGCCTATGCGGTGCACACCAATCTCGGCAATGCCGCGGTCGGCGTGAAGATCAACGGGCGGCACATGCCGCTGCGCACGCGCCTGTCCAACGGCGACGTGGTGGAGATCATCAAGAGCCCCGGTTCGGAACCGCAGCTCTCGTGGCTGGGCTTCGTCGTCACCGGCAAGGCGCGGGCCTCGATCCGCCGTGCGGTGCGGGCCAAGGAACGCGCCGAGGTCGCCGAGATCGGTGCCAAGCTGCTGGACGAGATCGCCGGACGCCTGCCTGCCCGCATCGGCAAGAAGGCGATCGACGGTGCGATCCAGCGCCTCGGTATGCGTGACGAGGAAGACCTGCTGTTCGCGGTCGGCTCGGCGCGGCTGACCGACCGGCAGGTCATGGAAGCGCTGATGCCCGGCAGCACGGCGGAACTGCCGGACGAGCCCGAATGGACCCGTGTCGAACGCGCGATCTCGATCCGGGGGCTCACGCCGGGCGTGGGCTTCGAGCTGGCATCCTGCTGCCACCCGGTTCCCGGCGACCGCATCGTCGGCCTGCGTCGCCCCGATCACAAGGTCGAAGTTCACACCATCGACTGTCTGACGCTCGCTAACGGCGTCGATGCGGACTGGCTGGACCTGTCATGGGGCGAACGCACCACCGGCGCGGTCGGCCACTTGCAGTTGGTCCTCTACAACCGGCCGGGCACGCTGGCCGAAGTGACGCAGATCCTCGCTTCCAACAGAGCCAACGTCACCAACTTGCAGATGATCCAGCGCGACGAGCCGTTCGGCACTTATATCGTCGATCTGGAGGTGAACGACCTCGCGCACCTCACCCGCATCGTCGGCGCCCTGCGCGCGAGCGAGGCCGTGGCGAACGCCGAACGCATCTGAAGACGTGGAGGTCTCGCTCAGAATTCGAGCGAGACCTCCACGTCGTCGCCTTCGGCAAGGCTCTCGGCGCGCCGTACGCTGGCCTTGACGGGCAGCAGCCAGCCCCCTTCCGCCTTGCTGGGGAAGACCGAGGTGGCAAACACGGTCTGGCCGATCTGCACCTTGACCTTGAGCGAGCCGAACCCACGCGACTGGCCCTCAAGCTTGCGCATCAGCGCCGTGCCCGAAAGCGCCTCGCCAGCGGCCCCGTCGATAGTGAGAAAGTGCCAGGTGCCGTTCGCACCCCCGGCCCAGCGCCAGAGCCGGCCGGTATGCGTGACATGCTCGGTATGAAGCGCGCCGGTCACGGTTTCACGACACGGATCGGCACGGGCAGGTTGCAGATGTCCACACCGCCGGCCGGCTGAATGTAGAAATCGTCCTTTCGGTTGGCCCGCTTGCCGGCATAGGCGGCGAAGCTCGGGCTCTCGGTCGAAAGATATTCGTAGGCGGGCAGGCCGGGCACTTCGTCGCCCATGCGGACCGAGAGCAGTTTCACGCGCTGCGCCGGGTCTGCATAGAAGCCCATCGGTCCAGTCCCGCGCGGCAGGGCGGAGAGATTCTCGATACCCTCGATCACGCGGCCAACCACGGCAACATTGCGGTCAAGCTGGCGCGGGGCATGGCCGATCACGGCATAAAGCTCGGCACCCGTACCGGCGTCAGGCGTGAGATTGCGGCCGACGCCTACCGCGCCGTAGCAATGGACAGGCCAGATCGCATGCGAAGACCCGGCGAACGGCCATCCATCTCGAAATGAAGTCACCGAGGCATAGCTGTCCTTCAGCTTGGCCCCGGCGGAATAGGCCGCCAAGACCGACTTATCCGCAACGGCGTAGTCGCTGTCTTTCATGACCTTCAGACCCACCGGCAGTGCTTTCGCTTTGCCCGCAACTTCGCCATCGGGATCGCCCCACTGCGCGACATAGTTGTCCTGCACGCGCACGACGGCGATCCCGTCGTACCAGCGCGCGGCCACAAGCTTGCGGATATTGTCCACCCAACCTTGCGAGAAAGGTGCGGAAATCAGCTGGATCACCACCCGGCGCGGCTTTCCGGCGGCATCGGGCGCAAGGTCCATGACGAGGAGGTCCTTCGGCGCGATCCGGCGCCAGTCGGAGGCCGGGGAACTGGCGACGATATCGCTGGGCGTGAGCAGTTTCGGCGCCTCCGAAGCGATCGGCGGGGCGGAAAAAGCGGCGGAAAGCATGGCGGTCAAAAGGAATTTGCGCATGAGTGGGTCTTGGCATGCCAGGAACGCTTGCGAAAGCCCGCATCCCACGCTAGGGCGCGCGTCTCCAGTGCATGCGGAGCGGTGGCCGAGTGGTCGAAGGCGCTCGCCTGGAAAGTGAGTATACGCCAAAAGCGTATCGAGGGTTCGAATCCCTCCCGCTCCGCCACCGGCTGATCCAGCCAAATCCAAAGCGAATCAAAAAAGCTCCACGTTCTTAGAGCGTTACGAGCGATTCGCGTCCCCACGCGTCCTTCTCTGTCCATCGGTGACCGATTGGTAACTTGATAAGAAGTGTGGGAAAAAAGGCTATGGGAAAACTCTCTGCGGCAGCTGTGAAATCCATTACCCGCCCCGGCCGATGGGGCGACGGCGACGGTCTCTTTCTGGTCGTGCAACCAAGCGGGACCAAGAGCTGGCTGTGCCGGGTCCAAAAGAACGGCACGCGCCGCGATTTCGGCCTCGGCAGCGCGACAAAGGTCCCCCTGGCGCTGGCGCGCGAGCGAGCCGCCGAAATTCGCACCTGGGTGGAGATGGGGCTCGATCCGATTCTCGAGAGACAAAAAGCGGAAGGCGTTCCGACCTTTCGACTAATGGCTGGGCAGGTGATAGCGGCGCTTCGCAAGACCTGGCGAAACGAAAAGCACGAAGCCCAGTGGATGAGGACGCTCGAGGTCTATGCCTTTCCGCGCCTCGGGAACGTGAAAGTCAGCGAAATCACCGGGCCCATGATTCGCGAAGTGCTGATGGCAATCTGGCTCTCGAAGCCGGAAACGGCCCGGCGCGTCCGGCAGCGTATCGGGACCGTGCTGGATTGGGCCTATGCCTCAGGGTACCGGGACAGCGAAGCGCCGATGCGGGCGATCTCCAAGGGCCTGCCCCGGCAGCCCAAAAAGGACACTCACTTCGAGGCCATGGATTATGACAGGGTGCCTGCGTTCCTAGTCAAACTCAGCGCGCGCGAATCGTACGGTAGATTCGCATTGCACTTTGCCATCCTGACGGCGGCCCGGTCCGGCGAGGTGCGAGGCGCCACCTGGGACGAGATCGATCTGGAGGCGAAGCTCTGGACGATCCCCAAACAGCGCATGAAGGCGCAGCGCGAGCACGTCGTGCCGCTTTCCAAACCCGCAATCCGGATTCTCGAGCGCTGTGCCGAACTGCGCCACCCGCGCTGCCCGCTTCTGTTTCCGGGCCTTCGGCGCAATGCGCCGCTTTCCGATATGACCCTAACCCAGCTTCTCAGGGACATGAAGCAGTCATCCACGGTCCACGGATTTCGCTCGTCCTTCCGGGACTGGGTCAGCGAGGAGACCCAGCATCCCGGAGATGTCGCCGAAGCCGCGCTGGCGCATCTTGTGAAGGACAAGACCGAAGCCGCCTACCGGCGCGGCAATCTGCTCCAGAAGCGGCGGATCATGATGGATGATTGGGCGGCGTTCTGTTGTCAGAACGAGAGTGGCGAATTAGATGCCTCCGCTTCGGCCAGCGAAAGTGATCTGGATCACGAAGAGTGAAAAAATCCATGTAGACAGCGGGATAGCGCTTCACTTAGCCGTTTCGAAACATTGAACGGGGGCTCAGTTGAAGAAAGCTGTTTTGGCGGTTGTGGCCGCGATCGTCGTCGCGGCCGGTGGCTGGTATTGGTTGTCGCCCGGTCTGGCGATGAAGGGGCTGCGGGATGCGGCGCTGGCGGGCGACAAGGACGAATTGCGCGAGCGTGTCGATTTTCCCGCCATTCGCGAATCCTTGAAGAGCCAGATGCGCGCGATGGTGACCGCCGAACTGGCGAAGGAGAAGGACAATCCCTTTGCCGCGATGGGCATGGCTTTTGCGGGCGCTATCATCGACCCCATGATCGATGGTGCCGTTTCGCCCGAAGGCATCAAGGTCATGGTCGAAAGCGGGAAGATGAAGACTCCGGGGCAGCCGGTAGCCGATCAGACCAAGGGCGAAGAGGCCCAGTGGCAGATCGAGCGGCGAGGGCTGGACCGCTTCACGGCGCATCCGAAGGCACAGGACGGCGAAAAGGCGCCGACGCTCATCTTCAAGCGCGATGGCCTGGGATGGGAGCTGGTGGATATCGAAGTGCCTGCGCCGGCAGACAAAACGCAGGCGGGCAATTGATGCGAGGCGCCTCGGCGTAGCGTTTGCCTGCTTATCGGGATTGGGCGAAGGAGCGGGAGCGTTTCGGTGTTCCCGGCCTCGCTTCGTCTAATCCAGGTGCCTGAACCTTCGCACCGATCTCCTTAGAAGACCGCTTACGCGGCGTGCTTGGCTGCTGCCGCGTATCTCGAAGCCGGTTTGCTCTCTTGCCGCGCGGATTGGCTCGTGCAGGACAGTACGCGAAATGTGTATTCGCCGGTCTCGTGGGTATCGAGGCCGAGACAGGCCTGTTTGCCGTCGGTCAACTGCGTGAGCAGCCTGTTTATGACGGAAGGCGGAAGGATCATGTCGACTTCCACTCGGTCCTCATAGACCCGGCCGATACCCAGAGTGTCCGGACTTCTGAATACGGTGCCCGGCTCGTTCAAATATAAGCGAACTTCCGCCCCTGTTCGGACCCATGGGTTCGAAGAGGTGTCATCCGCGACCTGACCGAGAAGCTCGCCGTCGGCAAGCCGCTCGACCTTGATCTTCAAATCCGCTCCGTTCACTTTTATTCCCCTCGATTCGTCGCCATAATACACCCGTTCATCGCAATATTAAATGTGTCATTATTTGCGATAAGGGACTATTCAGGCTCGATTTCCTGAGAGGCGCTTCGTTTTTTGCGCGGAAAATTTGCAGCAAAATGGTCGGTAGCCGAGATCAGCATGGCTGATTCGTTCGCGATCTGGATGCAGAGGAAATGTTGCAGGAATCGCCTCGAGCGGAGCGGCTTGGGCTGCGGAAAGAAGCTTGCGGAGTAGCCGTCGGAGTTCCTGACCCCGCCGTATTAGTGAGGGGGCGCCTCGTCCCTGCGCCACACGCCCTTGCGCAGACGCTTGATGCTCGTGCCGCAGTTTGCGCACGAGCTCAGATAGTGGCCCGAGATGTCCCATTTCGCATCATGGCGAACGGGTTCGTGACGGTTCAAAAGGCATCGCACTGCCTGTGGGATCATCTGCATGCGACTATCCTTTCGAGACACGCTCAAATAGCTCTGACGCGGATTCTTGCAAAGCGATCCGCGTCGATCCGTAGACTGAACAAATTTAATATTAACACAAGGTTACATTTTGCCGCAGCGCAAAATTTCTGACTGAAAACCCGCAAATCGAGCCGCCTGAAAATCATCCTTAATTGGTATTTTGATGACAAATTTTTGGCGATATTTCGGTTCCACAGTCTGGCGTATGAGTCCAACAGGTGGTCCCATTCTTGAATTTCGGCGAGGGGTAGGTTTCGCTGTTTAGAGAGGCGGGTTGATGGGCCCCCTGCCACTACCGGCCTCTTTGCCGTGCTCGGGGCCGGGCGGCTGTGTGAGCAATTCCAAGGCAAGTGATGAGGCAAAGTCGGGCTGCCCCGCGCGGGCGCGCGGCCGGGCTCTATCTCGCTTGCGCTCGACCGAGCCGCCTGACGGCGTCTCGTCCCTTCGGGTGACGATCCCTTGCAGGGGGCGGGGCCTGCGGTCCCGCAAGCAGACATCGCGCGTGTGCGCGATGGCGCCTGATTGGCCTTCCGGCCTGGCGGGGTGGGCGTCGCTCATCCTCTAGGCCCGCCGCGGCGCGGCGCAAGGCGAGCAGGCTCGCCTCCTCCATTCCATTCCGGCCCTGCGGGTGCACCGCGCCTCGATCGGCGTGCCTGCCGGATCGCTCTTGCCGCCCACCCCGCCGTCCGGCGGCCAATGCGCGGTTAGAAAAGGAGTGAAGGACAATGGAACTGAAGCACATCGAGCTTGGCCGTCTGTCGGTCTCCGAGCTCAACATGCGGGGCACCCGCAAGGCCTGCGATATCGCCAATATCCTGCCCTCGGTTCGGGCACGGGGCGTGCTGGTGCCGCTTATCGTTCGCGAACTGGCGGGCGATGCTGCCGGTTTAAGCGGCGAAGGTGAGGGCGGCGATCACGCTCCCGCCTATGAAATCCTCGCAGGCAAGCGGCGCTACCATGCGGCTCTGACCTTGGCCGAGGAAGGGGGCGGCATCGAGGACCTGCCCTGCGCGGTGCTGGAACCCGGCGATGATGCAGCCGCGCTCGAAGCCTCCCTGATCGAGAACATTGCCCGGCTTGATCCCGACGAGATGACCCGCTGCGAGACGTTCGTGCGCCTCATGCGGGAAGGGCGGTCGGTCGAGGACGTGGCCTACACCTTCGGGCTGACCGCCTTGCAGGTGAAGCGCACGCTGGCGCTGGGCAACCTGATCCCGCGTCTGCGCAATCTCTACCGCTCGGAGAAGATCGATCCCGTGTCGCTGCGTCATCTCACCATGGCATCGAGGTCCCGGCAGCGCGAATGGCTAGCCCTGTTCGATACCCCCGGCGCCTATACGCCCACCGGTTTTGGGCTGAAGGCGTGGCTGTTCGGAGGGGCATCGATCCCGACCTCGTCGGCCCTGTTCGATGTCGAGGCCTACACGGGCGAGATCGTCGCGGACCTGTTCGGCGCCGAGCGCTACTTCGCCTCCACCGAGCCTTTCTGGGCAGCGCAGATGGAAGCGGTCGAGGCCAGGGCGGCGGATCTGCGCGAGCATGGCTGGGCCGAGGTCGTGGTGATGCCGCGGGGCGAGACTTTCCATTCATGGGAATACGTGCACGTCGCCAAATCGAGGGGCGGCAGGGTCTATATCGCTATCGGCCATCGCGGCGATGTGACGATCCACGAAGGCTATCTCACCGCCAGGGAAGCGCGGCGGCTGGAACGCGGCGAGGCGATCGAGCACCCGGTTCGCCCCGAGGTATCGAGTACGGTCAATGCCTACATCGACCTGCATCGCCATGCGGCAGTCCGGGCAAGGCTGGCGGGCGATCCCGGCCTGTCGCTGCGGGTCATGGTCGCGCACGTGATTGCCGGTTCGCCGCTCTGGCATGTGCGGATCGCGGATCAGCGCGCTCCGAACGATGCTGTGGCGGAGAGCGTCGAGGGCTGCGTTTCCGAAGCGGCATTCGATGCCGGGCGGCGGCAGGTTCTTGCGCTGCTGGGATTGAACGGGGAGACGCCCACCGTCACCGGCAGCGATCCGGATGGCGGCGATATTTGCTGTCTGCTCCTGCGTCTGATTGCGCTCAGTGACGAACAGGTGATGGCCGTGCTGGCTATCGTCATGGGCGAAACGCTGGCGGTCGGAACCAGCCTTGTCGACCTGCTCGGGCGGCATATGGGCGTCGACATGGCGGCTGTGTGGCAGGCGGACGATGCCTTGCTCGATAGTATCCGCGACCGCGAGGTCATGGGGCTGCTGCTGACCGAAGTGGCGGGTGAAACGGTCGCCGCCGAGAACGCGAAAGCTGCCACCAAGGTCCAGCGCGCAATCATTCGGGATTGCCTTGCGGGCGAGCACGGACGGGCGAAAGTCGAGGGCTGGGTACCGCGCTGGATGGCGTTTCCGACCGCGACTTACACCGCGCGCGGGGGTGTCGGCAGTGCCGAGCGGTCGCAGCGGATTGCCATGCTGCCGGCAGCGGAAGCCACGAGCAAGGGCGACGCCGATCAACCCCACAACCTGCCGCACGCAGCCTGACCCGGAAGCCCGGCTGCGCGCAGCGGGGCCGGGATTTCCCTCCACGGGAGATATGGAAATGGAACAGAAATCCGATCAAGCCGCCAATTCGCAAGGGCTGGCACGCATCGAAGCAGCACTGGCCGAACTGCCGGAATTGCAGCGGCGAATCTTCCTCGCCCGATGTGTCTATCACATGGAGATGCACGAAATCGCCCGTCAGACGGGGCTCTCCGAGCGCGAGGTCCGCAGGCTCATGGGGTGCGCCGTCAAACGCATCGTCCGAAGCATTATCGGATGTGCAGGCCTCGATAAGGAAGGCAGCGATGAAGCCGCGCAACCTCGAGACTCTGCGAACGGAGCATGAGGGAAATAGCCCGGCGACGTGAGAGCGCTGCCGGGCTTCCCGCCATCGGGAGATCGCAAATGGACAAAGAACCGAGCCCTGAGCTTTTGGCCCGGCTGGAAGCCGCCATGGCTGCATTGTCAAAAATCGATAGGGAGATTTTCCTCGCCGCGCGTCTGGACGGCATGAGCTACGTGGAAATCGCGCGGCGGACCTGCCGTTCGGTGAAGGACATCGAGAAGCGGATGAGCAGGGCAATCGGAATCATCACGCGCATACTGGAAGAAGGCGGCGGGCCATGAGCCCGCCGTCTTTTCCTTGCGCCTGCCGTCCCTTATGCCCCACAGTCGAGCCAAGCCCATGAAGACCGATCTCGATCATCTCCCCGACCGCAAGCGCCACGATCTCGAACGCGTGGTGCAGATCATCTTTGCGGAATTCGAGGATGCGCGCGCGCTTTCCACGCAGAAATGGAAGCGGGAGGGGCGGATCGCCCAGATCATCCTTTATGGCTCCTATGCGCGTGGGAACTGGATCGAGGATCACCAGGGCGGGTACTATTCGGACTACGATATCCTCGTCATCGTGAATGACGAGCGGCTGGCCGATCCCGAATACTGGCACCGCGCGCAGGAACATCTGATGCGCGAGTGGAGCATCGCCAAGCGCATCTCGGCACCGGTCGGCATGGTCGTCCACAGTATGGCCGACGTGAACGGCCAATTGTCGCGCAGCCGGCCCTTCTTCATGGATGTCGTGCGCGAGGGCGTGGTCCTTTACTCGCTCGAAGAGCAGCACTTCGAAATGCCCAAGCCGCTGGATACGGCGGTGGCTTTCTTGGAGGCCGAGCAGAACTACACGCGTTGGTTCTCCATGGCGGACCGGTCACTTTCCACATTCCGTCTCCAACGGAGCCAAGGGGATGATGTTTACTGGCGGAATAAGGCTGTGTTCGAACTGCACCAGGCAGTGGAGCAACTTTATCACTGCAATTTGCTAACTCTGACCCTCTATAGCCCAAAGTCGCACAACCTTGAGTTCCTGCGGAACAAGGCCGAGGATATCGCCCGCGATCTGATACCAGTCTGGCCCCGAGATACGAAGTTTGCCCGGCGTTGCTTTGAGCTTCTTCAGCAGGCTTATGTGAAGGCCCGCTACTCACCGCATTACAACGTCAGGGATGTCGAACTGGAATGGTTGGGGGATCGGGCGAAGATACTTCAGGAGGTTACCAAGGAGATCTGCGCAGCTCACCTCAAGAAGACCGGCAGCCGCACCTAGGTACGGCCGCTCCCATAAAATCGAGCGCTAAATCCAGGGCGTCGCCATGACCGGCGACGCCCTTTTTCTGTCCGGTTCCGCTGCGGAAAACCGGCGTGATCCGATCGGTTTGTTGCTCGAAGTTGCCGCTCATTCCTGACCTGTTTTCGCCTGGATTTGGGTCAATGCGGGCACCTGCAGGCGAGACCAAATCGGGGAGCACCGACCCGACATCACCCATCACGACCAGTCTTGAAAGACCGGCGAAAATCTCCGCTGACCTGAGACAGCAGCATCGAGCAGGGTGCTTGATGTTGCCGCGCGCGTGCCGAGCGAGGACGTCTTGGCGCTGCTGGGGAACATGGTGGGGGAGAGGGTGTGGAAGGCATGAGAGGGTAAGAAGGGGGAGGGCAAGTTAAAAGGCGTAGTCTCGCGCCGCGATCCAACTCATTGTCTGCACACCGTTTTTTACGAGATTTCGGCGGGTTCCTGGCCTCGCCATGCCTCCATCGCCAGATTTTTGGCCCCAGAAATGGCGGATTCCTGCGCCCTTGGGACTCGCTGACAGTGGAGGCCCTTGAAGCAACGCGCGCGCAATCCCTCATCGAGGGCTTTGCAAGCGAGGTACGCGCGATGGATGACAATTTCCTGGTGTGGCTTGGCCACATTGGCAAGGAGCGTTCCTTCCGAAATGCACTGCGGCGGGCGGTCAATCAGGCCGGGGGAGGCCGCCGCGCTTCGGGAAGCGGGAAAGCCCGCTTCGTTGGAAGCCGGATCGGCCGCGGCGCTGCCGCAGGACGGATGCTGGCAAATCGTGACGACTTTGGTGCGTCCCGTGCGCGCCGGGTCATCGTCAAAGTTCGCTATGTGAAGCTCGCCGGAAAGGGCGCGAAGGCTGCCATTGCCCATCTGCGTTATCTGCAGCGCGACGGCACCACCCGCGAGGGGGAGCGCGGCACGCTCTACGGCCGCGAAATCGATGCCGAGGATGGCAAGGCATTCCTCGAACGCGGAGCTGGCGATCGCCACCAGTTTCGCTTCATCGTCTCGCCTGAAGACGGCCAGCATTACGAGGACTTGAAGCCACTGACGCGCCGTCTGATGCAGGATGTCGAAACCGACCTCGATACCCGCCTCGAATGGGTGGCGGTCGACCACTACAACACCGGCCATCCGCACACGCATATCGTCGTGCGCGGCGTCGATGATCGGGGCAAGGACCTCGTCATCGCCCGCGATTACATCAGCAGAGGCATCGCCGCCCGCGCTTCCGATATCGTCAGTCTCGATCTCGGGCCGCGCACCGAGCTGGAAATTCAGCAAGCGCGGCGCTCCGAGATTTCAGCCGAGCGCTTCACCCGGATCGACCGCACTCTGTTGACCTCGCTCGATGAGCAGGGGCTGGCACCGGCCTGGCATCGCGACTCGTTCGAACAAAGCGTGCGTGCTGCGCGGCTTGGCACGCTCGCGCGGATGGGGCTCGCTGTCGAGGAAGAGAAGGGGCGCTACCGCCTCGACCCCGATCTCGAGAGTACGCTGCGGATAATGGGCAAGCGCGGCGACATCATCGCCACCATGCATGATCGCCTGAAAGCGCGACCCGAATTGGCGCCGCATGACTATACGATCTTCGAGCCTGGCAACGACCACGCGATTGTCGGCCGAGTGGAAGCGCGAGGCCTGTCCGACGAGCACCAGGATCGCCACTACATGATTGTCGAGGCGACCGATGGTCGAACCCATTACGTCGATCTCGGACACGAACTGGCCGACGGCGCCATGCAGGGTCGGCTTGTCAGGGTCGAGCAGGCGCGGTTCGGCACCCGCATTGCAGATCGCAACGTGGCCGAGATCGCCGCTGCCAATGGCGGGATCTACAGCGTCAAAAAGCATCTGGCCCATGATCGCACCGCCAGGCGGGAATTTGCCGAAACCCACGTGCGCCGCCTTGAAGCCATTCGGCGAGCCCAGGGCGGGGTGGAGCGCCAGCTCGATGGGACCTGGAAGATCCCGGAAGACCATCTGAAGCGTGTCGAGCAGTACGAACTGCGCCTGGCGCAAAGTCGACCGGTCAAGGTGGAGGTTCTGGCCGAGCGTCCACTGGAGCAGTTGGTTCAGCACGACGGTCCGACCTGGCTGGACCGGCAGTGCATCGCCCAGGATCCCGAGCAGCTTCAGGGGCGATTGGGCGGCGAAGTTCGTGGCGCACTCCAGCAGCGCCGGCAATGGCTCATCGAACAGGGCTTCGCCGAGCAGGAGGGCAGCACGGTTCGTTTCAGAGCAAATCTGCTCGCCAACCTGCAGCAGCGTGAGCTTCGCCGTGTGGCTGGCCAACTCTCCGAAGAACTGGGGCTCCCATTTGCTGAAAATCGGCATGCTCATGTCGAGGGGACCTATCGCCGGGCCATTGAGGTCGGCGGCGAGAAGTACGCCCTGATCGAAAAGTCACGGGAGTTCACGCTGGTGCCCTGGCGATCAGAGCTGGAGAAGCATCTCAACCAGGAGGTGTCCGGCCTTGTGCGGGGAGCGGGGATCACGTGGCGGCGCGGGATCGATCGCGGCGGCCCGGAAATCTCGTGATCGTCACGAGAGGCGCCGGAAAGTACCTTCGGTGCATCCGTCGGAGTCTATGATCGGAATTTGCCGGCTGGCATTCTCGCGTGCATGCAGACGCGCAAGACCCGCCATCAGCTTTACCTGCCCGATCACCTCTCGGCGCGGCTTGATGCATTGGCGGCGGAGCCGAACAATTCCAAGACGTCGATCATGACCGCGGCGCTCGGCGCCTGGTTCGAGCGCCGCGAAGACGTCGAGGCCGAGCGACAGTTCGGGAAGAAGCTGGAGCGGCAGGCGAGGGCGGCCGAACGAATGGAACGGAGGCTCGATTACCTTACCGAGGTGGTCGGGCTCTTCGTGCGGCATCAACTGACACTGACCGCGCATCATCCTGCATTCGATGCGGCGACCCGAAAACTTGGGCTGGCACGTTACGACGCATTCGTCCGGCTGGTTGGAGAGCAGGCGGCGAGAGGACAAGGCGGAAGGGGGAGTGGGAATTCGACGTCAGGCGAAGGAGAGAAATGATGGACGACGAGTGGACGCGGGCTGTGAGCAACAAACACGACAATCAATCGCTGACCGAGCCCTTGGCGGTCCGTATTCCCGAGGCATGCCGTCTCACGGGGATTAGCCGTTCCAAGCTCTACGAGCTTATTGCCGACGGCCAAATCGAGATCGCCAAGATCGGATCGATGACCCTTGTGCCTCTGGACAGCTTGCGGGGGCTGATCAGGCGAACACGCAAGTTTGCCGATTAGTCCGCGTGTCCCCCGCTACCGGAGCTGATTGTACGAGATGCGCTTGAGATTCTTCGGATGACTGCCGATGGACGTGGATGGCGGTATCCTGAGCGGCGAGCCTAAGCCCCTGAAAGCACTTGGCGAAGAGTAACAATCTGGCAGCAGGACTCCATGAAACGATTGACGAGCGAGGACAGCGCGGCACCAGCCACATCGTCTCAACATCTGAAAAGTCACGGTTTATCGCCGTATTTTGCAAGTGCGGTACAATCTCATTGACGCCCGATTTGCGCACGCAGAATAGGAGACCTATGATTTTTTGGATTGGGGGCTGATGATTGACGGTTGGTTGGGAGACGGATTGGAGAAGATTTTAGTGTAGTGTAAAAAATATACGTGGGTCCATGTAAATGAAGATCGCGCTATTCGCCTTGGGCTCGTCATAATATTTCACTATATTTTAGATTAAATTTTTTAAAATGTTTCGAAATAAAGTCTCTTGCTTGAAGTACGCGACAATGAAATCAAATTTATTATTCAATTTTTGGAATGGTTAGTAGTATGTTTGGTGATAAGGCGCTTAGAGTGTTAATTTACTCTCAGGGGTTTGCTGAGTATTCCACTCGCCTGGCTAAAGAACTGGCCGTTAATAATAGCGTATTTCTCGTAAGAAGTCGTAAAAATGTAATTTCTGAGTTGGAGGGCGTCGATTTACCGCTCCCTTCTTCGTGCATTACTGTTGATATCGGTAGCTCTCGTTGGAGCACTATTTTTGGTGGTGCGAAGTTATTGGTGATGCTTCTGATATTTAGACCACAAGTTGTTCACTTACAAGAAACCCCTCACTTCTCGAACAGAATCATCGCAAAGATATTTGGAGTCCGAGCGCCTGTTTTGTTGACTGTTCACGATCCGGTTCCTCACGAAGGGAGTGATGTGGGCAAGGCCGAGGCGGGGTCTCAGGTTATTAGTGAAGTGCGACGGAGGGCCAATGGGATCGTCCTTCACGGAAATTTCTGCCTAAATCTATATTCGTCATTAGATGTTTCTCGTGGAAAGATGCTATTTTCCGTTGATCATGGGGAGCTGTTTAATCCTTCCCTTAAGGATAGAAAGGATCCAAATAAAGGGGTCGTTCTTTTTTTTGGAAGGATGGAGTATTACAAGGGGGTAGACTTGCTTTTAGACGTTGCGGATCTAGTGGGCGCCGTTAGACCTGACATAAGATTTCATTTTGCAGGTCGAGGACCAGAACTGGAGAGGCTCTCTAAAAGAATAGACAAGGCCAGGAACGTTTTCGTCTCAGATAGGTTCCTGTCGCCTGCAGAAGTGATAGGTGCATTTCAGGAAGCCGAACTTATTGCTTTGCCTTATCGAAGTGCTACGCAAAGTGGTGTTGTCGCAGCTGCTTTTGCAAACTCTCGGCCTGTTATCGCGTTTGCGGTGGGCGGACTAGTAGACGTAATTGATGATGGTGACACCGGGTGCTTAATAGAAGAAGGCGACGTTCAAGCTTTCGCTGACGCGATAGTCAATGATTCCACGATTGTGGGAAAAAATAGAGATGCAAATAACCAAAGTAGATTTTCTTGGGAGGTTATATCGAACAGCCACGAGAATTTTTATAGATCCGTAATTGGTCAATGAATGTTATATTTAAAATAGTGTTTTTAAGTGTGGAAGTCTGAGTATTGTGTGGAATCGCTGACTGGTCGGATGAGCAAATTCAGCCAGTATTTGGCGTTGACGAGACGAACGCGCCGAGTAACCAGGTGGACAGTTGGTCGTGGCGGTTGGGGGTGGAGTAGTTGCCTTCTGGTGGACGAACATCCGCTCGATGCGATTGCGCTACTTGTAAAGCGTGCGGCTAAGTTCGATCTTCGCGCGACGAATTGACCGACAGGGAATGACGGTCTCGATCTTCCGATCGGCAAGGTTGGCTTGAATGGCGTCGGCATCATATCTCTAGATTGCGAGCAAGGCAGCGGGCGTGTGCTCTGGTAGGCAATGGCGCTCGACCTCTTTGACCGCTCGCCAGCATGGACAGCCTTTGTCGAGATAGCCAACAGCGATGATGTTGCCAATCTAAGCCCTGTCGAAGGGCAGGCATCGCTGCTCGAAGTTGCGACCACATATCCCAAGTTCAGATGACTCGCTCTGCCTGGGACACGCCAACGCGCAGCACCGAGCGATGTCTGAAAATGTCGATTACCGAACGCTCCGCAGACATGATCGGCGGCTCTTCGAGACGCGTTACGCCGGAGAATTGATCTCTAGTGGTATGAACGCAACGGATGAGTCCCGTGAATTGGTCCTCAAAGGCGCAGATTTCCGTCAATCCTTGGGGATCCATCCTGATTGAATCGAACCACTAGGCACGAGAAATTGGCCCTTCTCGGCCCGATCGGCATTGGGAAAGGCTGATTGTTCTGTGCGATCGGTCGCTTGGCTTGCCGTGATGGCCGCTACGTACTCAACGCCCGGCAGCCAAGGTAGCTCGACGATCACGCATGCCAAGGTCGAGTTGCCGATCGTGGATGATTGGGGCCTTCAGCGGTTCGACGGCAGCGTCCACTATCATCTCGTCGACGTGCTCAAGGGGTAATACGGTTAGCGCTCCACGCTCGGCACTGGCGAACTCCCAGTATCTCTCTGGCATCAAACAGTAAACGATCCGACCTACGCGACGCGATCCTGGGCCGTCTCTTTCGCAATGCAAAGCGGCTCGAACTTGACGGTGAATCATACGTGGGTCCTGGGGCCGTCTCCGCCGCTTGACCAAACCGCCAAGATAGATGCGAACGACGACTGACGATCAGCCGCTTCTGTTGCGCGCGATCAGGTCGGAACGCTGCGCGGTAGAAAATCGAATTGCGTGGTTGCGATCGAGCTTTGCTTTCGATTAAATTTGTAGGCAATCGTTCAAGTCGTCTGGCGCTCGGGAAGATCAATTCGCGTCGTGGGCGGAAGGGACGGGGCGGATCCAAAGCCAATCAGTTGCTGCATACCAAACCGCCGAGCGATCTCGATTGCGATCATTGGTCCTAATAAGCCAGCCGCCAAGCCAACTATTACATGAATGGGCACGGATACGATTCCGACCTTCGACAGAACCGCCCGTGTGCCAGCCGTGAAGATCGTGTGCATGCAGTATATCGCAATTGTGTCTTCGCCTATCCTGCGGAACGCCCGCCAAGCATTGAATTGCGGCGAAAAAATGAAAACTCCGACGAACAGGTAGGCAAGCACAATGCCAGTCGCGCGGCCAGGAAGAGTTTCCACGGCCACCCCGCTCGACACTGCGAGTGCGTCAATTACCAGAAGTGCTGCGAGGCATCCGGCTGCTGCGGCGTGATTGGATCGGTTCTTTTTGAGCTCACTGTG
This sequence comes from Novosphingobium sp. BL-S-33, assembly GCF_056857025.1. Lineage (NCBI taxonomy): Bacteria > Pseudomonadati > Pseudomonadota > Alphaproteobacteria > Sphingomonadales > Sphingomonadaceae > Novosphingobium > Novosphingobium sp. BL-S-33. The sequence continues at coordinate 1,316,204 of NZ_CM166474.1, forward strand.
GAGAAGTTGGCCGGCCGCGAAATACACGAGGAACGTTGCTGCCAAGCTCAATGGGGCAAAGCCCTTCGGGAGGATGGTAGCCTGGATGATTGAGGCGGCAATGCCGAGAGCAGCTAAAAGCCACATGCCGTTGGTCAATGGTAGAATAATCTGTGCAAAGATCTGGATGAGCAGTAATGCGTAGAGGAACCAAAATATTGAGTAGGGCATATAGGGAAGCATCCAGAGGTTCGCCCATGTCGCGTTGGCATTTGCAACCGAGCTTAAAGCCATCTGAACGAAAATGATCACGGAGCTCCACAGGAAGTAGGGAAGCACGATGTTCCAAGCAGAAGTTTTTGCAAACGTTGACCAATCTTTGCGGCGGAACAGCATACCCGAAATCAGGAAGAACGCAGGCATGTGGAACATGTAGATGGCGTTGTCCATCATCTGGAAGGCGCGCTCATCCGCGAAAACTCCTGCGTCATTCAGCCCGCGGAATATGTGGCCTAGGATCACAAAAATGATGGCGATAGCCTTTGCGGCATCAAGCCACAGAAGGCGCTCAGCCCGCTTCACGATATGCACCGCCGTACCCCGCTAACAACTCAGGATTCCAAATTTCCAGGCTGCATATATTCCGATGAGTTAACCATCAAGGTTCGACCGGTTATGAGGCGGCTCTGTCGAGAACAATCATAGCATGCTGAAAGCGGCGACCATACATCTCCGCAGCACCTTCAGAATTTCGACATGGAATTCGTACCTGCGGAATCCGTGAAAGTTCTTGTTGAACCCGCCGATCCGGATGCGGTGACGCCCCGCAAGTGGCGAAGGCCCACATGGCAGCTGCGGCTCTCTGCGGGCTCACAACTGCCTTGTCGAAAGGGATGGCAGTCCATCGCTTTCGGTTTGACACTTTTGGGCCACTTCGCAGCGCGAATGTGCTTACTGGTTCTTGCTATTGCTCGATGGCGCGATCAAGATTGGCCCAGATTTCATGAAGATGCAACGTGGTGACCGGGCTGCATTTGTCGTGGCGCGCTTGTGATAGATGTTTGTGATTGAGCTACCGGCTACCTGATATCGGTGAATAAAGATGATGCGAATATATGAATTAATCTGCAAATCAATAGTCGTATTGTTGTCGATTAGTCTTTTTTTTGTCCCTCAGGTCGTCGTTGCTGGGCAAATCGCGGGCTTTAACATCACTAATCCGATGAATCGCAGTGAGAGCGACCGTCAGAAATTGCTTCAGGATCTTCACGAAAAAGGCGTGAGGTATGTGAGGTCTCCTGTAAAATTAAACGAAGACGGCGTGACATTTCTTAAACAATGCTATGAAAACGGTATATCCGTACTAATGGTGGTTGATCTGGACTATGCTGCGAGTAAAACTTCTCAGTTCAGGCCTAAGAGCCAGAAGATTGCCGGTTTTTGGTCTAGATATGCAATTTCAACGCTGGACTCTCAGATTTTAGGAGACAAGCTTGGGCGCTTTTTAGGGGAGTTGAAGGGGCAAAATCCTGTATTTGCGATAGAAGTCGGAAACGAGATAAATATATCTCCGTTTAATGGTGATTTTAAAGTCGATGACACCGGCCGAATTTATGGTTATGATTGGCTTAATTCAGAAAGCGGTAATTCAGTTCGGTTGGGATTGAAAAAGTATGTGGAGCTGGTCGCTAAAGTTCGACAAGTGGTGAATGCCACTTCCGATGCGGGGCGCGTGAAGATCATATCTGCTGGACTTAGTGTTCACGAAGGCCCGCCCCAAGCTATAGATGTCAAATCTCCGAGCATGCTGGATGCGATAGCAACCAGACAATATTTGGATAAGCTTGGCTTGTCTAAATACGTTGATGGTTATGCGGTCCACAGTTACCCGTGGAATTCATCGCCGGGCGATCCTCGAGCAGATGCCGCGCGCAGCCAGCGGTTTTCGAAATATGCGCTTGAGGCCTGCCGATATTCATCCTCGAAGCCGTGTTGGGTGACCGAGTGGGGTTATACCCATAAGCCAGGCGATTGCCCAGATTCGCGCACAAAGTTAATCCAGTCGACAGACGATCAGCTTCTTAATTCACCTTACTCCGATGCAATTTATGCCGTATTCTACTACACATGGGATGGGGATATATGGGACAAGGATGGCGATCCTTATAGTATCCAGCCGTGTTTAACGGAAAATTCTGGGATATTGGCTAGATATTTTAGTAGATAACGGGAGTGAGGGGTTGTGATAATCGAATAATATTTCTAATTTTGTGTGTGCTGAATGTTCTACTGTGAGGCGTCGATGGGTTGCGATGCTGCAAAATCGCCTTCGACAATGGGCTTTGGCCAGATTAGTGCCAGCTTTCAAATCCCGCTGAGGCGGGATTTGTCGCATCAGCGCGCTTGTCCATTGGTCATAGGTGAATCCTGTGGCCAGTTGGACCGTGTTGGGGTGGTGCCGTGTCAGGATGCGCATTCGCGCATTTTGGGCTGATTTTAGGGGTGGAGCCGTGAATAAAGCGCCGGTATCGCGTTCTCCAATTTTGGGTCTCCCGGACCGGAATATATCGAGAAATTCGTAGGAACGATAATGAAGAATTTCACGTCCATTGAGAGTTTGCGTGGCTACATGGCATGGTGGGTTGTGGTGGGTCACGCGTGTCACTTGGTAGGGGGTGGAAGATTTCTTCCTATATTTCTCACAGAGATTTTGGAGAGGGCTGGGATAGCTGTAAATGTTTTTATAATTGTCAGCGGATTTGTTATAACTCATTTGGTTTTATCTAAAAAAGAGCCGTATATTCCCTATATGACTCGGAGAATATTTCGGTTGTTTCCGGCATATCTGTTTTGTCTGTTTCTGGCTATTGCAGTCTCAAGATTATATATTTCCGCGTATTCATTGCCTTGGGTCGCGGGAAGTGAGATGCGCCTCGAACGGGCGGGCCTGGAGCATGGGCATTTCACTGAATATTTAATGCTCCACCTGTTGATGATTCACGGAATTTTTCCAGACAGCGTTCTCCCTTATTCGTCTACGACATTTTTGTCTCCGGCTTGGAGTTTGTCGTTGGAGTGGCAGTTTTATATTGTGGCCCCTCTGTTGATTTTCTTGCTTTCTCGTCGAAGTAAGGTGATGTTGACGACCGCTCTCGGAATGATTGCTTTGCTTGCAATTACGAAGTTCGGGATAATTGGAAAATGGAGTTTCCCCTCTTTCCTTCCGTTAGCTTTCCAATACTTCCTGATTGGCATATTAAGCAGAATCCTGCTTGGCGATCCTCAGATGAAAAAGGCTGGGGCAGAGTCGTTAATTGTGCTCGCTATCGCAGTGGCCACCTTGGCGGGGCCCGTCGAGGCAGCAATTTGGATAGTTTTCGTAACCCTCGCTATGACGGAATGGGGACTTATAAAATTCGATAATGCTTTTATTAATGGATCGGTTAATGTCCTTTTTAAAAGTCGCATTATGTCGAAAGTGGGTTCTTGGTCATATTCGACATATTTGATCCATATTCCTGTATTTTCAATAATAGTTGGGTCTTTCGCTTTGGCAAATCCCGGAGCCAGTCAGGCTTCCGTGGCTGGGATAACATTTTTATCTTTCCCCCTTATTATGTTTTCATCATGGGCCTTGTTCACGTATGTTGAGCAGCCATTTAATCGGCTTGGAAGGAGGGTCGCAAACGGCTTGTCCAATCCTTCAAAAAGCACCTCGCTTGCGTAATGACTCGTTTGGTTGGATGCGCCTGAAGTCTGCGACCGCAATGTAGGGTCGCATTCGCGTGCAGCGTCGCCTGGCATTCGACCCTGTGACGAGTTGGACGCCTCGAAGAACCGTCTGAATTCGGCATGATTTTGACGTGACCGCGCGGGAGGGGACGGTGGACCTCAGTTTCCTGCTCCTGATCTTCTGATTTTCGGGTGATGGGCGGCCGGAAGGCTGGTTTCCGGCGTCACGCGGGCGCAGTTCGCCCCTCAAGCCAGGCGAGGCGTTGGAAATTATAGGCGAGGTTCGCCATTCCGATTTTGATGCGGGCGCGGGCGATGCCGATGGTGCGAACGACAAGCCGCATGCGGTGTTTCTGGCCGGCAAACACGTGCTCGACTGCTGAGCGCACGGCGGAGCGCTTCGCATTGGCCCTGGCGATGCGCTCGGGCATCGGCCGGCGTGGCGGCTTCTTCTGATGGATGTGGCTGGTGAACATGCCCTTGGCGAGGAAGGCCTCGTTCTTCTTGGACCGGTAGGCGGTGTCGGCCCACACGCCCGAGCCGGTGTTGTCCTTGCTGACCACCTCGGGCAGTCGCGCGCCGTCGTGGGCATTGGCGGCGCTCGCGTCCCAGGTGCGGATGAGACCATGAGCGCGGTCGATGCCGATGTGATTCTTGTAACCGAACATCGGGATAGCGAGGTCGACTGGCTTCGGCGCCTTGGGATCGGCGCCCTCCTTCACCTTGGCCTTGGTGTACTTGACGCTCCAGCGCGCATCGCGATCCTTCTGCCTGACCTTGGCCGGCTTCCAGTCTTCGGGCACTCTGCCTTCCTTGATCGCCATCTTCTCGGCCTCGGTGTTCCTCTGCTTGGGTGCCGGCACGACCGTGGCGTCGATGATCTGCCCACCCATGGCGAGATAGCCCCGCTCGGTGAGCGCGGCATCGAAGCGAGCGAACAGCCTGTCGATCGCCTTGGCCTTGACCAACCTCTCGCGGAACAACCACACCGTCGTTGCGTCCGGCACCGTGCCGTCGAGCCCGAGCCCTAGGAAGCGCTGGAACGACAAGCGATCCTTGATCTGGAACTCGGTGGCCTCGTCAGACAGCGAGTAGAGCGCCTGCAGCACCAGGATCTTGAACATGAGGACCGGATCGAACGGCGGCCTGCCGCCCTTGCCGCGGACACTCCGCCGCAGTGCTGCTACCAACGGGCCGCGGAAAACCTCGAAGTCGACCACAGCCGCAAGCCGTTCAAGCGGATCGCCTGCCGCGCTCAACGCCTCGTATCGGTCCGAAAGATCGAAGAAACTCGGCTGTCCCGCCACCATCGCCTCCACCGTCGTGCAAAGGCAGTGAATCAGCTCAAGCCGCTAGGCGCCAGCGGTTTTTCGAGGTGTCCAGTTTTGGTGCGCGGCTTCGAACGCGGCCGCTTTTTCAGCCGGCCGTGGTTCGATCGGTAGTCGCAACCAGCGTGAGGGACTGATGGCAGGGGCGGAGCGCGCACAGGAGGGACAGTCGCTCCCTTCCTGCCATCTGCTTGCTTGACGGCCACACCTGATCCTGTCCCAGTTCTGCCACCGGCCAGAACGAGAGATCCGGTATTTCATCGGCCCGGGGGTGACCCCGGCCATGAAACAAATTCGGCTGGTGTCATGGATCCTAAGGATGTCTGAGGTCGGGGCCCGTTAAGTCCGTCCTCCACGCCGTCGTCATTCAGATCGAGGGTTTCAGCTATCGCATGCGCGAGCACGCGGCGCTCGTGCCCGAAAATGTGGGCAACGGCGCCGCGTTCAATCCACCGCCGCAAAAGCGGCGCGGCCGACCACCGATGAAGGGAAAAACCGATCTCGAATACGGCTGATCACCGCACCATCCCTAACCGCCAACCTAGGGAATTTTGGGCGCCCACATCTGGGGAAAGTTCGGTGCCCGTTGATGCGCTGCGAGCGCGGATCCGTAATTGTCGTGTTGCCCGCAGCCCCCTTTCGCACCGACCATGGAGGGGGAGACGCGCATTATTGGAATGGACATCCACCGAGTTGCGGCCGACGTCGTCTCATTGCTGGATGGGCAATTCCACCGCATGGAGCGTATCCCCATGGCTCTATACAGCCTTGAAGCCTTTGCCCGGAAGGAACTGACGCACGATGACCACGTGATCGTCGAGGCCACTGGCAACGCTGCGGCTGTTGCAGAGGTTCTGACACCTCATGTCGGCCGCGTCCTAATCGCCAACCCTAAGTAGGTGTGGATGATCGCTCACGCCAAGATCAAGACAGGTGCGATTGATGCCGCTGTGCTGGCGAAGCTCTATTCAACCGGATTGCTGCCGGAAGTCTGGGTGCCAGACGAACGCCCCCTTGCTCTGCGGCGGCGACCACCTATTCACACTTGATCGATTGGTCGAGATGGATTGTCAGGCAATCGCGGGTGTAGGCATCGACAACGGTCAATGCGCGGAAGCGCTTAACGTCGATTAGGGCGTCGGACACGAAGTCCATCCCTCCAGATCTAGGTCCTGCGCGAAGGTAAGGGCCGTTCCGCCTGCTGAGCGGCCAAGGCATGCCGGCGGGGTCTTTTCGCCCAATTTAAGGCCTTCCAGACGATGAAGTCGGTGCACCCGCTTTATATTGACCGGCCAGCCTTCGCGCTGAAGCAGTACGTAGATACGGCGATGCCCACAGCGGACGCGGGTCGCCGCGATTTCCTTGCCCCTCTTTCTGAGTGGCGGCTGGTCGCTTCGGATCGATCGATAGCGGTGCGTCTTGCGGTCGAACCGGAGAGCGGCACAACTGCACCGCTCACTTACCCGACAACGATCCTGCACCCGGTGGACGATCTCGCGCAGTCGACCAGACGCTTCCCTTCGTTTGCCAGCACCTCCCGGAGCATGGCCTTATCCAGCGACAAATCCGCCACGAGGCGCTTCAGCTTTTGGTTCTCTTCTCCAAGCTGGTGAATCTTGCGCAGCTCCGATGGACCCAATTCTCCGTACAGCTGCTTCCGGCATGAGTAGGACGCATCGGACATGCCCGTCTCCGGGCACGTCTCGGCGATCGGTGCGCGGGCCTCCATCTGGCGCAGCGTAAACGCGATCTGCTAGCCTGGGAACCTCGACTTCTTCATACAAAATCTCGAGCTCGGCTCGGCTTCGATTTTGTCAGATTTCTCGCAATTCCGCTGGAGGCATTTTCCGGGACGGGGTCAATATGATGGTGATTGTGATTTCTTTTGGCTGTTGTTGGGTATCGTTTCTCCATCCAAAGCAACGTTAAGATCGACCAAGTTAGCCAGTAGGAAACGACTCTTACACTATCGATCGAAAATGAGGACGCTAGGAATTGAGAAAAAGAAACACCTCCAATTGTAGACAGAAGTTTTAAATCATAAGGGAGGGTTCTTCTTGATACCGTTATGATACGTGTAGCTGATCCGAACAAAAATATGAGAAGTAGAGAGAATCCAAGCCAGCCGAACTCACCGAGTGTACGTGTGTACCATGAAAATATTGGAGGAAGATCTCCGTACCAGCTTCCCTTGTAGTAGGAGACGAGTTCCCAGCTTTCCTTGAACATAAGAGACGGGTGTTTCATTATGTAAAAGGCGACTTGCCCAAATCCTTGGCCAAAAAAGTTCGCATTTCCTGCCTCAACTGCCATGGATGACAGATACGATCTCGTGACATCCGAAACAGAAGCTGTAAAAGCGAGTCGTTTAAAGGCATAAACCGGGATATATATTCCGACAGCGCAAATTAATGCTACGCTCGTCGGGAGGGCTGTGGAAAGAATACGCCTCTCTTTACCACCAACGGCAATCAGGGCCCAGAAAAGCATGGCGAGCACGATGCCGACATAGGCGCTCCTTGAGCCCGAAAGGGTGCAGCACAGGGCTAGCGCGGTAAACAGAAAGGGTGCGCCAGAGTCCTTGCGGGAGATGCGCAGGGTCCATGGAACGCACGCGAGCATAGTGAACGCGTGGAATGATGGTTCACCAGAGACGCCGGACAAGCGGAAAATGACCGATTCTGGCCGAGGATACAGGAGAGTTCGCAATGCAACGAGCGGAGCTTCTGCTGCTGGAGCGAACCAGCCGATAACGCCGATTATTGAGATCGCGACAAGGAACCAACCCAAATTTCTGAATGTTGATGCTATCAAAGACGTAAATCTAGAAACGCCGATGTGCCTAGCGTGCCAAGTTATGCAACATCCCAACAAAACATAATAAATAAAAGTTGCTGAAGATAAGAAGTATCTACTCAACCCTGTTTTTCCCGCATGATAATTTGAAAATATGATGCCGGAATTTAATGCGAAACTAAAAATTATAATAATAATATAAGGTGACTGTAGCTTAATATAAGATTTGGCTGGAATGGTGTCCAGTTGTTTGCTTTTAAGAAAAAGCATGAAAATGAATAAAATGTACACGAAAGATACATAAAAACTTGCCTCTCCTTGGACCTCGCCAAGTCCAACGGATGTCTTTAGTCCACTAAACGGAAGCGAGTATATAATAAGTCTAAGGAGTATTTCGCAAGCTGAGTACATTTCATCAGGTTTCCTGGTTGGGGGGTAAGCTATGGGAGGTGTGTGAGGGGCGTCAAATTCTCTCCTTCGCGATCTGGCGGTCGTGATGGACAAGGATTTACGAAATGTCGAACTCTGATCTTCCTTGATTGAATCGCCTGGCTCGGCCTTGCTCATAATGCATCGGTTTTGATGGGTTGCAGATTGAGGGAATAATCAAGTGCCAGAAGATGAGGCTTGGCACGCATGGGGTGTACCGAGATTTTGTAATCCCTACAGATCATGCTCCGACCGAACAAATTGATCATGCCATATCTCGATCATAGGAGGGGCTCTCGATTATGGGGCGCGCAAAACGGATGAGGCGCGCTTCGCAACGCCTGCCGTCCGCTGCACTGCCTCCATGTCAAACTCGGGGAGGGTCCGCTTGGTATCTCCTGTCCTGTCGCAGTGCGAACTTGGGCCGCAGCCGCTCCCGAAGCTGGTTGCGCGTGTCCGCTGAAATGCAACCGTGAGGCCTTGCGGGAGTGAATCCATCGAGAGCGTCCTGCCATGAAAATGTCGGCATGTTCCGCGTCATTTCCGGTCACGTTTTGCAGGTATCCGTCCGAGAAGGCTACTGTATGTGCTGAGCATCGATCGGCTGCGGGACCGGGCTGCCGCACGTTTCGGGGGCGGACTCTCTAATGACGCCAACTGCTTAGGCGCTCTCCGTTGCTCGGTGTGTCGCGTCGATCCACCGCATCATCTCATAAGGCATAGATTTTCATGGGTTTGTAGGCTGGACACGCTCTGGATTGACAACCTCCTAGTTCGCTTTACGTGCGGCATTCTGAAATGGGCCCTTCGCTCGGCGGAGCAGTCTCGGAGCGCCGCAGAGATAAAGGTCAAAATTTTTGCGCGCGCGTCCGATTTCTATGAAAATCTTGAAGAATGATGGTTCCGTGGGTGGCATGGCCATGCACGGCCTATTTTGGTCCGTAGTTCAGAACTGGGGTGGGCGAGTAGTAACCTTCGTACTGTTTGTGGTTTTGGCGCGCTTGCTGGACCCTATGCAGTTTGGCATCGCTTCGGCTGCAGCTATTATTGTACTTATCATTACCCTAATCGCAGAATTCGGATTTACTGACGCGATTATCCAGCGCCCTGAACTAGAAGACGCGGATGTGAATCTGCCATTCTATTTTTCGCTCGCGTTGTCCTCGATAATGGCTGGATTGGTCGTAACGTTTTCTGCGTGGCTAGAGGCTTGGGTTCACGTGGAGGGGGCGAGGCCGGTGATCGTCGCGCTGGCCTTGCTGACTCCGATAACGACGGTCTCATTGTTCCAGGAGATGCAGTATAAGCGTCATCTAGCTTTCCAGCGGTTGGCGGCTCGAGTCTTGGTGGCCAACTGCGTCTCCGGAGTTATCTCGATAACGATGGCGGTCGCTGGGTACGGTGTTTGGGCTCTCGTAGCGCAGCAATACACCGCGACGATCGTTGGTCTCGTGTGGATGTGGGCGCGTCCTTATTGGCGACCCGGCCTGGAGCTAAGACTAAATACATTTATCGAGCTCGTAAGGTTTGGCGTTTCAATCCTAGTTATGCGTGTGCTGGATTTTGGATCAACACGCCTGGTGGAAATCATCACTATTGGGCGCTACGGCGTGCACTCCTACGGGCTCTACGCTGCTGGCTCTAGGCTCAGCCAGACGATGCTCGATATGTTGCAGGCCGCGCTAAGCGACGTTTCGCTCTCAGTGTTGTCCAAAATATCAGACGAACGAGAGCGCTTGGCTACAATTTACCGGATGTCGACAATTATTGCCTCGAATCTACTTTCTCCAATATTCATTTTATGTGCCTCTATCTCGTTAGAAATAACAAGTTTTGTATTTGGTTCTAAATGGGATGGTGTCGGCGTCATTATGAGGCCGCTTTTTTTGCTTGGCGCGATATTCGTGGTCCAATTCCTCAGTCGCCCCTATTTAAGCGCGCGGGGTCGATCGGAACGAGTGTTAATTATCGCGGTGTTCAAATTCTCCGTCACCATTGGTGGCTTGGTTTTGCTGCCGCACAAATCGCTTTATCAGTTGGTTCAGGTTTTCGCTGCGATGCAGCTGCTGGCTTCTCCAGTGGCTTTCTACATCACATCAAGGGAACTGGGCGCTCCTATCAGCCGTCTGATCCGCGATCTTTTGCCGGTAGCGATCGGCGGCGGGCTTGCGGACCGAGCTGTCTCGCTGACGCGTCCCTTCCTTGAGTTGCATGGCATCACGGCAGCGCTTTCAAAGGGAATGATACTCGGTGGGCTATTTGCGATCGTCTATTTCCCTGTCGTTTTGGTCCTTGGTCGGCCGCAAATTAGGTTGGTGTATGAATTTGTCCTCAAGCGGCTACAAGGAAGCAAATCATGAGCTTTAAGGGCTTGGTGAAGCGAGTGACGCCGCGTCGCCTGCGGGGATATGTCAATGAAGTGACGGATAAGCGTGGATTCGTGTCCCTTCGCGACGAGTGGTTGTCCATGCATTCCTCGGTCGCGCCAGGCGAAGAAGCCGTGCAGGGGAAGGGATTGCTGATTTTCCCAGGCGATCCCGTGGAACTAATTGGCTCGGTTGGCGACGAAGCGATGATCACCGCTTCAATCCAGCAAGCGCGAGAAGCTGACCCTTCCGCTCATATTTGTATTATCGTTTGCGGCGACAAGGCTGCTGGTATCGCTCGCAGGATGGGCGTTAAGCCGATTGACCTATGGCGATGTGACAAATTCCTCTCGAGATTCTGCACCATGCTGCGCGAAGAGAGGATTGGAGCCATGGTTGGCAATGGGGCCGATATTATCGACGGAGTGTACGGCGTCCTAGTGCCTGGGCGCATGATATATTCAGCCGATATCGCTTCGCGCGCGGGTGTCGCTACGACAATCCTTGGTTCAAGCTTCAACAAGCATCCGCGACCCGAACTCATTGAAGCAATTGGCGCGATTTCTCCGGACGTGACTCTGTGTCTGCGGGATCAACCTTCGTTGGAAAGGTTTGCGGCGTTCACAGGGGCGGAGCCGCTGCTCGTTGCGGATAGTGCATTCATGATGCATGCGACTACACCGCGTTCAGACGTCAGTGATTGGGTCGCTAACCAACGGTTGAATGGGCGGTGCGTGCTGGGCTTCAATTTGCACCCGATGCTGGTCAAGGAGGACCCTCTGCTGGTCCGCCAGCTTATCGCAGAGAGCGTTTCGTCACTGCGCTTCGGTATCAAAAAGCATAGGATATCTTGGGTCCTAATTCCCCATGACCGCAGGGGAAGCGTGGGTGATCTTGTTGTATTACAGGCAGTTTTTGATGCGCTGGAGGCAGAGCAAGCGGGCAACCTTATGCTAGTCGATGCCGCCGAATGCAATGCGGCGGATCTCAAATCAATCGCTGGCATTCTCGACGGGGTGGTCACCGGGCGGATGCACCTTGCTATCGGCGCACTAGGCAAAGGCGTGCCCGTTCTTTGTGTGACCTACCAAGACAAATTTGAGGGCCTGTTTAGCCATTTCGATCTGCCCGAGGAAATGCTGATCAGCGCTTCACGTGCGCTCGAGGTTGGAATGATGGAGGATGCCATAGACAGATTCGTCACAGATTTGCCTCGCTTGCGAAATGTGGTGAAGAAAGCACTTCCAGACGTTCTCCTGCGTTCGCGTAAAAACTATCAAAAACTACATGAAGTTCTCAAGAATTAGAGGGATTTCATTGTATTTAGTGCGCTAAACTCAATCAATTGTGGTCGCAAAATATAAGAGATAATGATGAGAATACTCCATTTTGCGGAAACGCTTCCGGGTGGTCCAGCGACATATATAGATGAGCTAGCTCGTCTGCAGTGCGATGCCTCGCATGAAGTTCATTTGCTGTGTCCGGATTCTCACATGGACCATGTGAGAGAGGGGCGTTTGATTCGACATGGGTTTAGGTATTCGGCTCGAAACATTCGAGGAATACTTGGCGCGTATTCAAAATTTAGAGAAGTCATCAGGTGTAGTGAATTCGATGTGATTCACCTGCACAGTACATTTGCGGGTATAATCGGTCGATTATTTCTAGGAACGGTTGATTCGGCCATAATATATTGCCCGCATGGGTGGGCATTCGCCGCAAAATCGCACCCTTGGATTTTTCGTCAGGCCTACAAGGTGGTCGAAAGACTTTTGGCGCATAAAGCCGATTCTATAATTACCATTTCGGACGCGGAGCAGCAGCGTGCAAAAAACGCGGGAATCGATATCTCCAAATGTCGTCTGATTAAAAATGGAATTAGAATGACGGGATGGCTTCCCGCCTTCCCGAACGAAGAGAAAATCAAACTTCTGTTTGTTGGTAGATTTGACAAACAAAAGGGGCTAGACATCTTGATGGATGCCTATGGAAACCTCCCTGAAGATGAATTTCATCTTACTCTTATCGGTGACTCTGTCGTTGGTTCGGGTTCCAATATAGAAATTCCTTCTAGCGTTACTCATTTGAAATGGCAGAGCCCGGATGAGGTGAGAAGGATTATGTCGTCTTCTGACATTGTTGTAATGCCATCAAGGTGGGAAGGTATGCCGCTCGTTGCGCTTGAGGCGATGCGAGCGGGGAGGCCTCTCGTTGGCACCGATGTGGGCGGATTAAACGAATGTATTAGAGATGGTATGACCGGTGTAATAGTTGAACCGGATAATGCTAATTCACTTCGAGATGGTATCATAAAAGTATCGAATAGTGATATTGCTGAGCTCGGGCGGGGGGCTAGGGCCGTATTCGAGGCAGAGTATGCCTCTGACCGTATGTTTGCTCAGCTTGATGAAGTTTACCAGGAAGCCTTGCGTGAAAGGCCGTGAAAATGAATTCAGATATTGTCTGTTTGATTCCTGCATATAGGCCGTCAAAATCAGATTTGTTTCAGACTATTGCTTCTATGTTGAATCAATCAACTGTTGTCGATATTTGCGTTATCGATGATGGCTCTCCTGAGCCGATCGAATTGCATGCCGATCAGGTTGATTTCGTGAAAGTTCTGAGGCTGCCACAAAATCAAGGGATAACCGGTGCGTTGATCGCGGGAACCGATTACGCCGTGCGGAATAAATATAAATATATATGCCGCCTGGATGTTGGTGATGCCTCTGCTTCCGATAGAGTTAAGCGTCAATTCGAGTTCATGGAAGAAAATCTCGATGTCTCACTTCTAGGTGGGGCGTCGAGGGTTGTTGATAAATTTGATAACTTTCTATTTGTTCATGGTGATAGAATCGGCGATGTGAAAGACGTGTTGTATTTTAACGCGGCTTTCAAACACTCTACGTTCTTTATGCGGACTGATTCTCTAGATCTATTTGGCGGATATGATCGGGCGTACTGTGGTGCGGAAGATTACGAGCTGGCTTTGAGGATGGCGAGCTTGTCGAAGGTGCGGTCTCTCGACGAAGTTTTGATAAAATACGTTGATGATCCGAATGGGATATCAAATAGCAGGAGAAAAAAACAAATAATGGCGAGGTTGCGGGCTCAAGTTAAGTATTTTAATATTTTTGAAATTAATTCTGTTCTCGGAGTGGCTAGAACACTAGCAACCGCAATCATACCATTGTCTGTGGCAAAGAAAATAACCCAATTTAATGGATCAAAATGAGGTCGGGGTGAGGTTATTATTTGGGCCACATTTGCTAAATGTGGATCATTTTCCTCACCTCAGTGCGAATGGACTGCAGAGGCCTTGGTCCGCCTTCTGGCAGGTCGGGCTTGTCACCTAGTTGAGGGGACTTGCTCTTAGAGTGCGCTTAACGCCGACCACACCTTCTGGAGCGGTCTGTTGTTGATGGTTGATGGATTGCAGCCCCCACAGCCATTGCCGCCCGAAGATGGAACGTAGTTGAGTTTGAAGGTCGCACTGGCGAAGAAGCTGGACACCTCGAAAAGCCGGTAGGCTCTGGTGGCGTGTGGTGTTTCACTTCCGGAGCGCGAGGGCGGAGGTAGGGGATGGTTGGGCATCCGGATTTGTTCGATCTTTCGGGCGATGCTGGCATTGAGCGCTGCGGGCGACCCACTGGATCGCCCTGGCGCTGTCGTGGACTTCGAGGTTTTGCGCGAAGCTGGTCGCTGCGCCGCAGGCCACTGCGCTAGGCCGACAGGGAAACGGCTTCGAGTTGGCGTCAAAAGCCTTTCCCGAACCGCCAAAACTTACCGAATGGGAAAGGCCTAGATGGCCTTGTTCCCCAATCTGTGCCCCATCACGCCCGAACAGTCGGTTCTTGGAGGTGTCCGTTATATATCTAGACGGGTGTGGATTTGCATGGATGCAATAGGATGGACGAAATTGAAAATTACCTATGGACAAGGCCCTCGGCGTCCATAAAATAGAGCGAACAGTGTCACCAATTTTATGATTTTTGTTCGTGTGGGTAAGGGCGTGGCGGCTGTAAGTGATTGTTGGAATAAGATTTTGTATTAAAAAATGTATTTAACAATACTTATAATCCCTCCCGCGCTGCGCCAGAGGGCTATTTCAAGGATTCATGAAATCAGGCGTCCGCGTTAGCGGGCATGTGAGGGGTTCTCGCCATTGCACTATCTGTCGCTGGACGGCATCTGTGGCGACGCAGTGTTGCCGCCGAGACAAAGCGCTGGGGAACTGGCTAGAATGCGGCGATATATGCGCTTGTAATCCTTCGAGAGACTCCCGTGATGCATTTTCGCGCAGCCGCTTTCCTATGTCTTGCCCTTGTTCCGTCGGCCGCGCTTGCTGACGGGCGTCCTTATTGCCCCGATCGGCCGGGTATCGGTACGCCGCCTTGTACTATCTCTCCTGGGCAGGCCTCGGTTGAGCTCGGAATTGGGGACTGGACGCTCGACAGGAGTTCGGCCGAACGGGAGGACGACTTTGGCGTGGGCGACCTGCTTGTCCGTTACGGCATTGCCGAGCATGCCGAGGTGCAGGTCGGTTGGACCATGCTTGGTTTTTCCCGCACGCGCGATCGGGCGACCGGGGAGGTCCAACATCGCAGCGGTACGGGGGATGTCACTCTGGCGTTGCGGCGTAATCTCGTCAGTCCTGATGGCTCGGGCCTGTCGGTTGCACTCATGCCTTACGTATCGCTGCCGACAGGGGGGCAGCCGTCCGGAGCGGGGGACTGGGGCGCCGGGGTGCTGATGCCATTGTCCTATGAACTCTCGGACAAGTGGAGCCTCACATCGACGACCGAGTTCGATGCGGCGGTGGACCAGGACCGCGATGGCCGACACTTTGCGTTCAGTCAGGTGATCGGGGCGTCCCTGCAACTCGGCACAGCCGTGACGGCCACGGCCGAATACCAGATCACGGCGGATCACGATCCGCAGGGGCACAGTGTCGCACACCTTTCAGGCTTGTCACTCGGCTGGCAGCCGACGGACGACCTTCAGCTCGATGCGGGCGGGAATGTCGGGCTGGACCGCGATGCCCCGGATCTGGAACTGTACTTCGGTGTGTCGCGAAGGTTTTGAAGTGAGGCGTGCGCGACGCCGTTGGTATCGCGCACGCTCAAGTCTTTTGACGGATCAGGCGTCAGGGCAAGGGCGGGTGGCCTTGCAGGTTTCGACCCACTGGATCACGTCCTCGCGGCGCTTGCCGGAGAGGGGAAGGCGCGGCATGCGGACGCGTTCGGTGCCGCGACCCATGATCGTTTCGGCCAGCTTGATCGATTGCACGAGATCATGCTCGGCATCGAGGTGTAGCAACGGCATGAACCAGCGGTAGATCGCGCGGGCCTCCTCTATATTGCCTTCGTTGAAGGCGGCGATCAGGCGCACCGATTCACGCGGGAAGGCGCTGGTGAGGCCCGAGACCCAGCCACTCGCGCCCAGCATCATGCCTTCCAGCGCCACGTCGTCGAGGCCGGCCATGACCGAGTAACGGTCACCGAAGCGGTTGATGAGGTCGGTGAAGCGGCGGGTGTCGGGCGCGCTTTCCTTGACTGCGACGATGTTCGGCACGTCGGCCAGCGCTTCCAGTGCTTCGGCGCTGACGTTCACGCGGTAGGCCGGCGGGTTGTTGTAGAGCATGATCGGCAGCGAGGTTGCCTCGGCCACGGTGCGGAAATGGGCGACCAGTTCCTCGGTGGTGGGCACGTAGACCATCGCCGGCAGCAGCATCAGCGCGTCCACGCCGATCTTTTCGGCATCCTTGGCGTAGGCGACGGCGCGTTCGGTGGTGAATTCGGAAACGCCCGCCACCAGCGGCACGCGCGCGCCCACGGCTTCCACTGCGCCGGTCAGGATCTTGCGCTTTTCATCGCCTTCCAGCGAGTTGTTCTCGCCGCAGGTGCCGAGCAGGATCAGGCCGTCGACTCCGTCGTCCACGAGCGCGGTCTGGACAGCCTGCGTGGCATCGTGATCGACCGAGTAGTCCGGAGCAAATTGCGTGGTCGCGGCGGGATAGACCCCGGTCCAGAGCGTCTTGGTCGAAGGCATCTTGCGGTGTTCCTGAAAATTGACGGAACAATTCGTATACGATATATAATCTGTGTCAGCAACGGCTTTGTGCTAGCGCGGCGGTTCAACATTACAGGAGTTCTAGGTGGCACAGGCAATCGGCGGATCGAATGCGGTCGAGCAGCTGGCGGAAATTCGCCCTTGGGCCGATCCCGCGCCGGCGATCGCGCTGGATGAGCGCATGGCCCGCATTGAAAAGGCCCGCCGCCTGACGCGCGATATCGGTGCCGAGGCGCTGCTTGTGACGGCCGGAGCCAGCCTCAACTATTTTGCAGGCCTTGCCTGGAGTGAATCCGAGCGTCTGGTGGCGATGCTGCTGCCGGTCGATGGCGCGCCGATCCTGATCGCGCCGCGCTTCGAACTGGGCACGCTGGAAGCGGGTCTGCTGATTGAGGCGGACTTCCGCCTTTGGGAAGAAGATGAGAGCCCGACCGCGCTTTTGGCCGCCGCGCTGCGTGAGAAGGGCGTATCGCGCCTCGCGATCGATCCGGCGATGAGCTACCTCTTCGTCGACCGTATCGCCAAGGATGCACCGTCGGCCACGCTCGTGTCCGGTGCGCCCGTGATCGATGGGTGCCGCATGTTCAAGTCCGCTGCCGAACTGGCGCTGATGCAGCAGGCCAAGTCGATGACGCTGGAAGTGCATCGCCGCGCCGCCAGCATACTGCGTCCCGGCATCCGCGCCAGCGAGGTCGCCCGCTTCATCGACGAGGCTCATCGCGCCATTGGTGCGCCCGGCGGCAATGCTTTCGTGATTGTCCAGTTCGGCCTTGCCAGTGCCTATCCGCATGGACTGCCGGGGGACCGCGAACTGCATGAGGGCGAGATCGTGCTGATCGATACGGGCTGCCGCGTGGCCGGTTATCACTCGGACATCACCCGCACATATGTCTACGGCGAGGCGAACGACGAGCAGCGTGCGATCTGGGAACTGGAACGCACCGCGCAGCAGGCGGCCTTCGACGCGGTCGAGCCCGGCAAGCCTTGCGAACTGGTCGACTACGCGGCGCGTGCGGTGCTGGAGAAGGCGGGGCTGGGGCCGGACTACAAGCTGCCCGGCCTGCCGCATCGCACCGGGCATGGCATCGGGCTTTCGATCCATGAGCCGGCCTATCTGGTGCGTGGCGACAAGACGCCGCTGGCGCCGGGCATGTGCTTCTCAAACGAGCCGATGATCGTCATTCCCGATCGTTTCGGTGTGCGTCTGGAAGACCACTTCTACGTGACGGAGAACGGCGCAAAGTGGTTCACCGAGCCGCAGCCGTCGATCGATCAGCCGTTCGGTTGAACGGGCCGGAATAAATCGAAAGCAGTTTCCTTGGCCCAAACCTCGTCGTCCCCGCATAGACGGGGACCCGCTTTTCTTGGCTGCGTGGCGAGAAAGATAGCGGGGCCCCGCCTACGCGGGGGCGACGGAGTGCTTTGGGCTGACGGAGCGTTTTGACTGTCGAGGCTTGGGTTTCGGTAATCGCGGCTGGACCGGACCCTCACCCTCAACCCCTAAATAAACGGAGGGGGCGGTTTCCCGCCCCCTCCTTGCGACCCGTCGGGCTCTTCTGATCCGGGGGGCAATCGCTGTCGCCCCTCTCGTGATCGTCAGGACTCCTCGTCGGGATAGGGACCCTTGCCGCCTTCGGCGATGAACTGGTCGATCCGCGCGGACAGTACCGGCAGCGGCACCGAGCCGAGCGCCAGTACCGTGTCGTGGAAGGCGCGGATGTTGAACTTGGGGCCGAGCGCGGCCTCGGCCTTGTGGCGGCCGTCCATGATCGCCATTTCGCCGAGGTAATAGGACAGCGCCTGCCCCGGCCACGCGATGTAGCGGTCCACCTCGGTCTCGATCTCGTGATTGGAGAGCGCGGTGTTGTCGTAGAGGTACTGCTGCGCCCGCTCGCGGGTCCAGCCATAGTGGTGGACGCCGGTATCGACCACGAGCCGCGCCGCGCGCCAGGCCTGGTAGCTCAGCATGCCGAACTTCTCGTAAGGCGTCTGATAGATGCCCATCTCGGTGCCGAGGCGTTCGCAATAGAGCGCCCAGCCTTCGCCGAAGGCCGAGATGTACGTTCCCCGGCGGAAGTCAGGCTGATCCTTGTTCTCGGCGGCGACCGGCATCTGGAAGGCGTGACCCGGCGCCGATTCGTGCAGCGTCAGCGCCGGCAGCGAATAGAGCGGGCGGCTCGGCAGGTCGTAAGTGTTGACGAGGTAGACGCCCGGGCCGCCGCGACCGGCGGTGTAGAAGGGCGCGATATCCGCCGGCACGGGGATGATGCCGAAGCGCTGGCGCGGCAGGTGGCCGATGAAGCGGCCGACCTTGCGGTCCACTTCCTTGGCGGTCCAGGCGGCGCGGTCCAGCAGGTCCTGCGGGGTCTTGGCGTAGAATTGCGGATCGGTGCGCAGGAATTCGAGGAAGGCGGGCAAGTCGCCGTCGAACTTGGCCTCCTTCATGGTCTCCAGCATTTCCGCGCGGATCTTGGCCATTTCCGACAGGCCGAGCTGATGGATTTGCTCGGGGCTCATGTCGGTCGTCGCGTATTCCTTGATGACCGAGCGGTAGTAGGCCTTGCCGTCGGGCAGGGCCTCGGCGGCGAGCGTCTTGCGGGCGCCGGGAATGTACTTGCCGCGTACGTAGGCCAGCAGTTCCTTGTGCGCGGGGATCACCGATTCCCGGATCGCCTTCAGCCCTGCCTCGCGCAGTTCGGCCTGCGTCGCGGCGGGAATGGTCGCGGGCATGGCCCTGAACGGCTCGAAGTAGGCCGTGTCCTCGGCCGCCTTGTCGGCCACCGAGGCAATCGAATCGTCGCGGCCGTACAAGGTGACATGCGGCGAGGTGAAGCCGCGCGCCAGACCGGCCTGCATGTTGGCGATCTGGTCGTGGAAATAGCGCGGGAATTCGTTCATCAGCGCGATGTAGCGCCGGTATTCGTCTTCGCTGGAGAACGTGCGGCGGCCAACGCTGGCAAGATCGCTCCAGAAGCTGGAGTCCGAATTGAGCGGCTTTTCCCACTCGCGGAACTGCTGCTGGGCGATCAGCGCATCGATCTGCACGAGGTAGACTTGCTGGTCGATACGCACGGTGGGCGAAAGCTGGTCGGCGGGGATCGCGGCAACCTGCTTGCGCACGTCCTGCCAGTAGGCGAGCCGCGCGGCCTGGGTCTTGGGGGTGACGTCCGGCAGATGCGCGCGCAAATGGCCCGGGCCGTCATCGTCCTCACCCAGTTGCTCGCTGCGCCAGGCCCATTCCTTGTCGGTGATCGCCTTGAAGCGCGCGTCGGCCGTTGCGCCGGCGTCAGGCGACGGGGCCGCTGCCGGAGTCGCCGCCTGAGCGAGACAAGGAAGCGCCGCGCCTGCCAGCAGAATGGCGGTTGCGAGGCGGAAAACGGACGTGGACAAGCGAGACCCCCGGGATTTCGTCTATCTTATGAAAATATACGATATCTAGTTCGGCGCCCCTGTAGCAGAGCATTTGCCCCTGCGGGAGAACAAAAAATGTATCAAAATACATAGTGGAGGCGCGGTTCGAAGACGGGGGCGGCAAGGTTGATTTTGTTGACCATACAACCCGTTGAGCGGCCGCATCTTCTTGGCGGACGGTGGTTAAGACGCTCGATAACCGCCTCATTCCGGGCGCGGACTTTTTCCTCGGCCTCTACGGGCCCTGTCAAAGAGTACGGGTCACTTTCGCGAGATGCGGCGGGCTGTCGGGATCGCGGCCGCGCGCGACCGAAAGGGCGTTGGCAAGGCGGTAGAAACTCTGCGCTGCCAGCACCGGTTGGAGCATCGGATGCGCGGTTAGCGTGGGCAGGGTGATGCCGGGAAATTTGCCGATGCTCGGGCCGATGCCCGCGCCGATCACGGTGGCACCGCGCTCGGCGAACATCGGGGCGAGGGCGGCGACGCTTTC
Organism: Novosphingobium sp. BL-S-33; assembly: GCF_056857025.1. Classification (NCBI taxonomy): domain Bacteria; kingdom Pseudomonadati; phylum Pseudomonadota; class Alphaproteobacteria; order Sphingomonadales; family Sphingomonadaceae; genus Novosphingobium; species Novosphingobium sp. BL-S-33. The sequence goes on from NZ_CM166474.1 coordinate 1,336,807, forward strand.
GTTCGATTCGTCGTCCTGACCCAGCAGGATCACCGGGAAGCCGTTCTCGACGATGGCCATCGGTCCATGGCGCACTTCGGCGGCGCTGAAGGCCTCGGCATGGAAGCCGCAGGTTTCCTTGATCTTGAGGGCCATCTCCTGCGCCACGCCGAACGCGGGACCGCGCGCGACGACGAAGAGATTGCGCGCCTCGCGCAGCGGTTCGAGCGCGGGCGTCCAGTCAAGCTGCCACGCCTGCGCGAGCAGGCTCGGCAATGCGCTCAGCGCGGCAGTGAGGTCCGCGTCCTCGCTCCACGCCGCGATCAGGTCGAGAATGCCAGCAATGCTGGTGATGTAGGACTTCGTCGCCGCAACCGAACGCTCCGGCCCCGCGCAGAGCGGCAGCAGCACTTCGGCATCGGTCGCCAGCGGCGAGGCTTCGTCGTTGACCAGTGAGATCAGACGCGCGCCGCCCGCGCGGGCATGTTCGGCGGCGGCGATCAGGTCCGGGCTACGGCCGGATTGCGAGATCGCGATCATCAGCGTCTCGGCATAGTCGGGTGGCGAATCGTAGACCGAGCTGACCGAAGGCGCGACCGAAGTGGTCAGCAGCCTTAGCTGCGTCTCCACCAGATAGCGGGCGAGCGTGGCGGCATTGTCAGAGCTGCCGCGCGCCAGTGTCGCCACTGCGCGGGGTGGGGCCGCGCGCAAACTTTCGGCCAGCGCGGCAAGGGCAGGCGCGTTGCGTGCGCGCTGGCGAGCCACGGCCTCGGCAGCTTCGGCGGTCTCGGCGAACATCAGGGTGGTTTCAGGATTGTCGATCATGGTCCTGCTATCCGGCGCGTGGCACGTTGAGTTCGGCGACGAAGTCATAGGCATCGCCGCGATACCACGACCGGGTCAGCTCCACCGGGCGCCCTTCGGCATTATATCCGCGGCGTTCGATGGCGAGGCCCGGCGAATTCTTCGGGATCTTGAGCAGGGCGGCCTGCTCGTCGGTGAACAGCACCGCACGGAAGCGCTGGAGCACGCGGACGGGCCGATCATCGCCCAGCGCATCGTAGAGCGAATCCTCTACGGCATCGGGCGAAGGCAGCGAGGAGGCCGGAACCGTGGCCGATTCCAGCGCCATCGAAACGCCGTCCGCATAACGGATCCGGGTGAAGCGGTAGACCGTGCTGCCCGGGCTCAGCCCCAGCGCCATCGCCTCTTCGGGCGAGACCACCGCTTCGGTGCGCGAGATCCATCTGCTGTGCGGCGCGCGGCCTCGCGACAGCATGTCCTCGGTGAACGAGGAGATCGCCGCGAAGTTCTTCTCGACGCGCGGGGCAACGAAGGTGCCGGCCCCCTGACGGCGCGTGAGCATGCGCGCTTCGACAAGGCCGTCGAGCGCCTTGCGTACCGTCACGCGGGAAAGGTTGTAGGCGGCGGCAAGGTCGCGCTCGGGCGGCAGGGCCTCGTCCGGCAGGAGGACCTGATGCTCGATCGCCTGGCGCAAAAGGCGCTCGAATTGCCGGTAGAGCGGGGCGGTATCCCCCTCCGGAAGCCTGCCGACGCGATCGACGAACATTGCCTTTGTCTCCATTCAGTGGCCCGTTTTCTACGGCAAAGGACAATGCCACTTCAATACCAAAAATCATGGATTTTGCGGATAGGCAAATTTTGGTATTAAGTTTGTACTACTAATGCGCAAGCAGGATGAGCGCTCCCCGAGGGCGGGAACGGGCAACGATGGCCTTTGGGCATGGCGGCGCGCAGGGTTCCACGCGGCGCGGAAGGGCTCAGTTGATTGTCGGCCCGCTCTCGCGTGCGTCGGCATCGGGGGCTGCATAACCGCCGCGTTCGATGGCCTCGGCCAGCACCGGCAGCACATCGTTGAGTTCCCGCGCGTAGCCCGTCCAGCGCCCAATCGACCGGGTGCTGAGCGGCTCGCGAATGCGCGCGTGGCTGGGCGTCGGACTGTGATGGGCGAAGGTGTGGAATTCAAGCTGCGCCGGTTCCATGTCGAGCCCCAGCCACGCCATCAGCTCTGCGGTCTGGGCGTGCTGATCGGCCACGAAATGCTCGTAACGCAGTTCGTGCGCGGGGACCGGCAAGCTTTCCAGCCAGTGTCTGGTCAGTTCCTCCATCCGCGCATAGTGCTGTGCGAGGTCCTCGATCCGGTAACCGCAGGAAAAGCCGTGCGTGAAGTCATGGCCCATCGCCGAGACCATCACGTCGCGCGGATCGCGGGCCACCACCACGACCGGTGATTGCGGGAACGCCAGTTGCAGCAGCGGCAGGTAAAGCTCGTTCAGCGCCATCCGGTCGGTGAAGAGCGTGGCGCCATCGCGCAGCAGGCCATGGCGTTCGGCAAGCGCGAAGTAATGGTCGCGCAGTTGTACGCCCAGCGTGTCGCGCTGTTCCTCGGTTACGGCCTCGGCGTGGCGAGGGAACGCGCCCGCAGTCCACAAGGCCGCCTTGTCCGCCAGCTCGCGGCCGAAGGGCAATTCGCCGCCCGCCCGGACTTCGGAATGGCTCGCTGCCACTTGCTCGATCAGCGCGGTGCCGGAGCGCGGAAAACCGAGGATGAACACCGGCTGCGGCACCCCCTTGCGGCGCGAGGCGGGCAGGAAATCGGCGAAGCGCTCGGGCGTGAAGAAGTCCCGCCATTGCGCGACGAGTTCGCCCACCGCGCGGGCCGGATAGCTGCGGCTGGCGGCATGGGCGAGCGCGGCCTTGCCCGCGACGAAATCATCCCATGCCTCGGCCTTACACCCGGCCCGGTCGCGCAGGCGGCCGCGCAGCAGCAGGGCGGGGCCGGAAGGCTCGGGTTCGGCTTCCAGCATGGCGAGGCCTTTCGGCCAGTCCACCGTGTGCGAAAGCAGCGTCACGCGCTGGAGCGTCAGGTCGGTGCCCTGTCGCTGGGCCAGTGTTTCCGCGCCGCCGAGCAGGGCGCCGGCGCGGTCGAAACGGCCGGCCTGTTCCTCCAACTCCGCCAGCCAGAGCAGCGGCGGCAGCGCTTCGGGCATGGCCTGCACGGCTTCTTCCAGTAGAGGGGCAGCTTCGTCGAGCCGCCCCTGACGCTGAAGATTGCGGCCGAGATCGGCGAGCAACTGGGGCTGCCGTCCGGCGATGCGGATGGCCTCGGAAAGGTGGTGCGTGCCTTCGACCAGTTCGTCGCGCTCGCTCAGCATATGGCCGAGGCGCGTGTGGGCATCGGGGTTGTCGGGCTGGGCGGCAATCGTTTCGCGCTGGACCGTCTCGGCGTCATGCAGGCGGCCGGTGCCATGCAGTTCCTCGGCCAGTGCGTCGCGCGGCCAGGCGCTCTCGGGAACGAGGGCGATAGCCTCGCGCAACAGGGCTTCGTGGCGGTCGTCCGCGCCGCGCGCCTTGGCGGCAAGGGCCAGCACCTCGATCGCGTCGAGTGCCAGCGCGGGCTGCGCGCGGGCCGTTTCGGCCAGCGCCTCGGCGCGGTCGAGATCGCCCGAGGACAGGGCCTGTCGGGCATCGGCAATGGTCTGCATATCGGCGGACATGCCGGCAGCTTAGGGCGCTTGCGCGGCGCGGTGTCAACCGGGCTTTGCGGCTGACTTCAGGGCGGTCCCGGTGAACAGCGCGGCCACCAGCTCCGGTCCCGAGGGAAAGTAGAGGTGCATGTAGCTGGCCGTCAGCGACCCACGGCGGAACACGCGCTCGCCGGGGCGCCCATCGGGTGTGTCGGCATGGGCTATGGGGGAAAGCGCGGTTTCCAGCGTCGAATAGTGGAACGTATGGCCGCGCACGGGATGGCCGTCGATCTCGGCCTCCTGCATTCCCAGAGCAGCCAGTCGAGGCTGCATTGTCGCTTGGGCCGCTAGCAGGCCGAGCAGGGCGGCGCGGGTGCCCTTGCCGTCATCCAGCGTCTCGCACGTGTAGAGCATGCCGCCGCACTCGGCGAGGATCGGGCGACCGGCGGCGTGATGCGCGCGGATCGAGGCCAGCATCGCAGCATTGGCGGCAAGGCGGTCCAGATGCAGTTCGGGATAACCGCCCGGCAGCCAGAGCGCATCGCATGCGGGCAGGGCCGCGTCGGTCAGCGGCGAGAAAAGCACGCCCTGCGCGCCTGCCTTTTCGAGGAAGGCGAGGTTGGCCGGGTAGATGAAGGCGAAAGCTTTGTCGCGGGCAATGGCGATGCGTTTTCCGGCGAGCGATGGCGGTGGAGGAATGTCCTCCGGCGCGGCGAAGCTCACGGGCTCCGGCAGCCAGAGTGCGCTTTCCGGCAGGAGGTCCGCCGCCCGGTCCAACCGGGCGGAAAGGTCGGCCACTTCGCCCGCCTGCACCAGCCCGAGGTGCCGTTCGGGCAGGCCGATTGCGGCGTCTCGGCCCAGTGCGCCCAGCCAGCGGATGTCACTGGGTACGCTTTGCTCCAACAGGTCCGAATGCCTTGCGCTGCCCACGCGGTTGGCGAGCACGGCGGTAAGGTTCACGCCCGCGCGATAGGTCGCGAGGCCATGGACGAGCGCGCCGAAAGTCTGCGCCATGGATGATCCGTCGATCACCGCGAGCACCGGCAGGCCGAAGCGCCGCGCGAGATCGGCGGCGGAGGGATCGCCATCGTGCAGGCCCATCACCCCTTCGACAAGGATCAGGTCCGCCTCGCAAGCGGCGTCATACAGCAGGGCGCGGCACTCGGCCTCGCCCACCATGAAGAGGTCGAGCTGATGCACCGGGGCACCGCTCGCTGCTTCGAGGATCATGGGATCGAGGAAGTCGGGCCCGCACTTGAACACGCGCACGCGCCGCCCCTCGCGGGCGTGGCGGCGGGCGAGCGCGGCGGTGACGAGCGTCTTGCCCTGCCCCGAGGCGGGCGCGGCGACCAGCAGGGCAGGGCAGGCGGTCACTTGCGGCCCTCGTGCAGAGCCGGACGCACCGTCACAGCCAGCGCCCAGAGCGCGGCGGCGATGCCCGACCACAGCAGCGTGGAGAGGAGCGTTGTCGGGAAATAGCGCCCGATACGCGGCAGGAACCCGGCCAGCGTCGGATCGGGGAAACGGCCGCCAAGGAAGTAGAACCCGCCACTCGACAGCAAGTGCGAGGTGAAAGTGGCGGCGATCAGCAGCACGGCCATGGCAGGCAGGGCGGCAAGGCGGTCACCGAGCTTCGCCGCCGCCACGCGCCCGGCGAGCCACATCACGCCATAGGCCGGGACCAGCATCGCGTAGGCCGGGGTAAAGCAGAATCCGGAACCGCCCAGCACCGAGATCACCACGACATCGATCGCATAGCCGAGCGCGAACAGCGCGGCGAAACCGATGACACGGCGGACGAAGAAGCCGAGCACGAAGAAGCTCGCAAGGTCGGTGTCTGGCAAGTGGACGACCTGACTCAGCGAATTGGTGCGCGTCACCAGCATGACGGCGGCGAGCGCGGCAAACACGAAGAGGCTGACGCGGGCGGATGGCGGATTGGCGGAACGGTTCATGGTCTGGGATCTCCCAAGGCGGTTGGGGAAAGGCGTGCAGGAAAGGCCCCGGGCGATATCGCCCCGGCGAGAGGATCAGCGGATCGGTGTCACTCTGGCAGGCTCCTTTCGACACGACTTCGACTGTCGTCTCGCCAGGGCTGCTTCCCGCTACGGGAACCATGCCCTCGTCCGCCCGGTGCATCCCGCCCGCGCAGAGGAACGACGGCAAGGGGCCGGTTTCCTGACTTCCCGGATCGTCGCGCCTTCCGCCGCCTTCTCGGAACCGTCCGGTCCCAATGGCGCGTGGCGGGGCGCATCCCCGGTTACAGTTGCGGGAGCAGTGCCGGCCTGTCCCGCGAGTTTCCCCGCAGGTCCGGACTTCCCGATTAAGCCCTCTCGGGCACCCTTTGCAGGGGCGGACCTATGGCACTTCGCGGGCGCGCGCAAGCTTCGGGCACTTGCCAGCGGGGCGCCCGCACGATAGTTGCCGCGCCGCGACAGGTTCCTCGTAAGAGGATCAAAAGGGAACACGGGTTCAAGACCCGGGCTGCCCCTGCAACTGTGAGCGGCGAGCCGTGCGGCCATTTCGCCATTGGAGCCGAAGCCATTGACTTGGCAGGATTCTGAGAAGGCGGCCGAGACGGCATTGACCCGCAAGCCAGGAGACCTGCCTGACGCAGTCGTTCTTCGTCCGGACAGGGTGTGCCGGGTGAACGAGGGGGCTTTTTCCTCGCGCAACGACAGCCATTGCCTTGCCGGTGCTCGCGCTTCGGCGGGGGTCTTCGATGCTTGTTTGAAGGAAAACCCATGACGTTCCGGATTTTCGCCACCACGGTTTCGCTCGCGGCCCTCGCGGCGGCCTGCCCGACGATGGCTTTCGCCGACGAAGCAGATAGTGGCGACAGCATCGTCGTTACCGCGCTGCGCACCCCGCTGGCGGCCGATCGCGTCGCCCAGACGGTGACCGTCCTCGACGACGCACACATCGTTTCCGCGCAGCCGATCGCCCTCACCGACATGCTGCTGCGCACGCCGGGCATCAGCCTTTCGCGCAACGGCGGCTACGGCACGACCACCAGCCTACGCATTCGCGGCGCCGATGCCGGTCAGAGCGTGATGGTGATCGACGGCATGCGCCTCGCCGATCCGTCTTCGACGGCGGGCGGCTATGCCTTCTCCAACCTCTTCACCGACGATATCGATCACATCGAGATCCTGCGCGGTCCGCAGTCGATCCTCTGGGGTAGCGATGCCATCGGCGGCGTCATCAATGTCACCACCCGTGCCCCGACCAAGCCGCTGGAAGGCAGCTTCGCGGTGGAAGCGGGCACGCACGATACCGTCTCGGCGCGTGCCGGCGTGGGCGGCACGTCGGATTCGATCGATTGGCGTGTCTCCGCCTCGCGCTTCACCACCGACGGCATCTCGGCCAGCGATCAGGGCACCGAGCCCGATGGCTATCGCCGGTCTGCGGCCAACGGGTCGTTCACATATCGCGTCGCGCCGGGCGTTTCGATCGATCTCAAGGGCTATTGGTCGGATTCGCATAACGACTTCGACGGCTTTGGAGGGGACTCGCTCGCCTATGGCGTGAACAAGGAGTGGGCGGGCTACGCCGGGCTCAACTTCGCGCTGCTCGATGGCAAGCTGGTCAACCGCGTGGCCGTGACCCAGACCGAGACCGACCGCCAGAACTTCGATCCCGCGCAGACCATTCGGCAGCTCACGTTCGATGCGCATGGCCGCGTGCGTCGCTACGAGTATCAGGGCACCTACAGCTTCTCGGACGCGGTGCAGGCCGTCTTCGGCGCCGAGCGCGAGGAGCAGCGGATGACCACCGCCTCGCCCACGGACAGCACGGATCCTTACGTGTTGACGCCCAGCAAGGCGGATACCAACAGCGTCTACGGCGAACTGCGCGTCAGCCCTGTGACCGGGCTCACCGTGAGCGGCGGCGCGCGTTACGACCATCAGTCGCGCTTCGGTGGCAACACGGTGTTCAGCGCCGGTGCGGCCTATACGCCGAACGCGGGCAAGACCGTGATCCGCGCCAGCTACGATCAGGGCTACAAGGCTCCGTCGCTCTACCAGCTGTTCAGCGACTACGGCGCGGCCAACCTCCAGCCTGAAAAGGCCAAGGGCTGGCAGGTGGGCGCCGAGCAGGGGCTTGGCGACCTGTTCCACGTCTCGGCCACCTGGTTCCAGCGCGATACCGACAACCTGATCGACTTCGCCTATTGCCCGACCAGCGGCACCCTGCCGGACATCTGCTACATCCCGGGCACCACCACCGAGCGCTTCGGCTACTACGCCAATGTTCGCAAGGCCCATGCGCAGGGCCTCGAACTGGCGGCGTCCGCCAAGTGGAAGGTGCTCTTCGCCGAAGGCAATTACAGCCTGATCGAGGCGGAGGACCGCACGCCGGACAGCAGCACCTATGGCCGCCAACTTCAGCGCGTGCCGCGCCATCTCGCCAATATCGAGGGCGGCGTGGACCTGCCGCAGGGCATCCGCGCCAGCATCGCCGCGCGTTATTCGGGCGGGAGCTACAACGCCGCCACCGGCACGGCGAAGCTTGACGATTACTGGTTGCTCGACTTGCGCGCCCAGTGGACAGTCGCGCCCGGGCTCATGCTTCAGGGCCGCATCGAAAACCTGACCGACAAGGACTACGAGACGGCGGCCGGCTACAATTCGCTCGGCCGTACGGTTTACCTGGGCCTGAGGAGCCAGTTCTGATGTTGAACGCAGTCGAGCCGGGACCGTCGGTGGTGGTTTGCAGCACCTGCCGGTTCTCGGCCGCTGCACGCGAGGACGAAGGCGGGCAGCGCGGCGGCGCGCTGCTGGCCGAGGCCATGCGCACGGTGCAGGCCGCCGAACCGGGCCTGCAAGGCGTGGCGGTCCAGGAGATGCCCTGCCTGTTCGCCTGCCAGCGCCACTGCGCCGTCCATCTGCGCGCGCCGGGCAAGGTGGGCTATGTGCTGGGCGACTTCACGCCCGACGAAGAGGCCGCGCGTGCGATCCTCGAATATGCCGTGCGCCACGCGGCCAGTGAGGAAGGGCAGGTCCCTTATCGCGAATGGCCGCAGGGCGTGAAAGGCCACTTCATCACCCGCACTCCCCCCGAAGGGTATATCTGCACATGACCATGTTCGCCGACAGCGCGGCTTTCGCCGCCGCGCTTGCCGATCTTCCCGCGCCCGATGCCGGGGCCGCCGATGCGGCGGCGCGGCGGCAGGCGGAGCTGACCAAGCCCGCCGGTTCGCTGGGCCGGCTGGAGGAGATCGCGGTCTTCATGGCCGGCTGGCAGGGCCAGGAAATCCCCCGCGCCGAGCGGATCCACGCCGTGATCTTCGCGGGCAACCACGGCGTCGCCGCGCGCGGGGTGAGCGCCTATCCGCCCGAAGTCACTCACCAGATGGTCGCCAATTTCCGTGCGGGCGGGGCAGCGATCAATGCGCTGACGCGCGCCTGTGGGGCGGAACTGGGCGTGGTGCCGCTCGATCTCGACCGGCCGACCGGCGACATCACGCGTGAGCCGGCCATGAGCGCGGCCGAATGCCTTCAGGCGATCAACATTGGCGCCGCCGTGGTCCGTCCCGAAACCGACCTGCTGTTCGTGGGCGAGATGGGCATCGGCAACACCACCCCCGCCGCCGCGCTTTCGGCACAAGTCTTCGGCGGCGAGGCGCGCGACTGGACCGGCCGTGGCACCGGGCTCGACGATGCGGGCGTGGCGCGCAAGGCCGAGGCGGTCGCGGCAGCACTGGCGCTCCACGGCGCCGATTGCACCGACGCTTTCGAGACGCTGCGCCGCCTTGGCGGTCGCGAGATCGCCGCGATGGCGGGCGCCGTGCTGGCCGCACGGCATCACCGCGTTCCGGTCCTGCTCGACGGGTTCATCTGCTGCGCCTCGCTGGCGCCGCTCTTCGCGGACAATGGCGGCGTGCTGGACCACTGTCTGGCCGCGCATTGCTCGGCCGAGGCGGGGCACGTGCGGCTGCTGGATAAGCTGGGCCTCGATCCGCTGCTCCACCTTGGCATGCGCCTTGGCGAAGGCTCCGGCGCGGCGGTGGCGGCGCAAGTGGTGCTCTCGGCCCTGGCGGCCCATGAAGGCATGGCGACGTTTGCCGAAGCCGCCGTTGCCGGGGCGCAGGCCGGAGTTGGCGCCGGAACGGAGACCGCGTGAACGGCATTGTCCTTCACCTGATGCGCCACGGCGAGCCGCGCGAACCGGGCCTCCTGCTCGGCCATCGCGACGATCCGCCGCTTCCCTCGGGTACTGCGCGCTGCGTGCTGCGGGCGGACGGGTTGGACTTCGCCCAGGTGCTGAGTTCGGACCTCTCGCGCTCGCAAGTCCCCGCGCGGCAGATCGCTGGGCAGCGGAAACTGCCGCATCGCTCCGACCGGCGCTGGCGCGAACTCGATTTCGGCGAGTGGGACGGCATGGCCCCGCATGAGCTGGACCCCGCCGTGCAGACGCGGTTCTGGGACGATCCGGAAGGCTCCGCCCCGCCCGGTGGCGAGCGCTGGTCGCAACTGCGCAACCGCATTGCCGAGGCCCTGCGCGGCATTGACCGCGCCACGCTGGTCGTCACCCACGCCGGTGCCATGCGCGCGGTGCTCTCGGTGCTGTTTGGCTTCGACCACCGGCAAGTCTGGGCTTTCGAACTGGGCTATAGCGCGCTGCTCAGCCTGCGGCTCTGGCCGGAAACCGGCGGACGGCTGCCGGCCGCGCAGATCGTTTCGCTGGACCGGGGCAGCGCGTGATCCGGCAAGTCGTCCTCGCGCTTCAGTTCCTGACGCGCCTGCCGCTGCCGGCCGTGCGCGCGGATGATGACGACTTTGCGAAATCGATGCGCTGGTTTCCGCTGGCGGGTCTGATGGTGGGGGCATTGGTCGCCGGATGCTGGTGGCTCGGCGCGAAGGCCGGGCCGGACTGGCTGGCGGCGCTGGCCGCGCTTGTCGCCTGGGTAGCGGTGACGGGCGCGCTCCATCTCGACGGGCTTGGCGACATCGCCGATGCCACGGGCGCCGCGCACAAGGACCGGGCGCGGCTTTCGGCGGTTCTGGCCGACCCCCATGTCGGCAGCTTTGCGGTCGTCACTATCGTGCTGCAACTGCTGGCCAAGCTGGTGCTACTTCATGCGCTGATGCCGGGGCAGGTCTGGGCGCTGCTGCTGGTGCCCGCGCTGGCGCGGATCGGGCCGCTGTTCTGGACCATGGCCCTGCCGCCGCTGCATGAAGGGCTCGGAAGCCGCTTTCGCAGCGCGATCCGCTGGCCGCATCTTGCCTGCTGGTGCGTGCCCGCAGTGCTTGCCGGAGTCCTGATCGCGCCGCCGCTGCTCGTTTTGTTCCTTGCCGTGCCTCTCTGGGGCTACTGGCTGAGGAGCCGGATCGGCGGCATTTCGGGCGACGGGCACGGCGCGGGCATCGAGCTTGTCGAAACCGCGCTGCTCGCCGCGCTGGTGGTGCTGCGGTGATCGCGCGGTTCCTGCACCATGGCGGCCGCGTGGCGGAGGCGGCGCGGCTGTTCGGCGGCGCGCAGGAGGACTGGCTCGACCTGTCCACCGGCCTCAATCCCGCGCCCTGGCCGATCCCATACGCATTGGCGCCGGACTGGAGCGCCTTGCCCGACCCGGATTGGCTCGCTCGGCTGGAGACCGTCGCCGCTCGCCACTATGGCGTCGATCCGGCGCTGTGCTGTGCGGTCCCCGGCAGCGAGACGGCGCTGCGCCTGCTCGGGCATGTGCTAGGCCTGCCGGGCCGCGCGGTGGTGCCGTGCTATCGCAGCCATGTCGAGGCTTTCGCGGAATCCCGTCCGGTGCGCTTTGGCGAGGACCCTGCCACGCCCGAAGTGGTCGTCATGGCCAATCCGAACAATCCGGACGGCGCCCTGCACGCGCGCGGCGATGTGCTGGACTGGGCTGACCGGATCGAACGGCAGGGCGGCTGGCTGATCGTCGACGAAGCCTTCGCCGATTGCCGCCCGGAAACGAGCGTGGCCGATGCGGTGGACGGGGGCCGGCTCATCGTCCTGCGCTCGTTCGGCAAGTTCTTCGGACTCGCCGGGCTGCGCCTCGGCTTCGTGCTGGCGCCGCCGAAGATCCTGTCCACGCTGCGCGCGCTGATGGGAAGCTGGCCGCTCCACACGGCGGCGCTGACTATCGGCGCGGCCGCCTATCGCGATATCGACTGGATCGCCAGGACCCGGCAGGAGCTTCCCCCCCGCGCCGCCAAGCTGGATGCGGTGCTGCGGCGTCACGACCTCGAACCGCGCGGCGATTGCCCGCTGTTCCGCTTGGTCACCGGCTGCGCGGCCGGAGAGGTTTTCGAGCGCCTTGCCCGCGCGCGGATACTGGTGCGCCCCTTCGAGCAATTCCCCGATTGGCTGCGCTTCGGCGTACCGGCCGATGCCGCCGCGCTGGCACGTCTCGACGCGGCGCTGGGCCATGGCTGAGCCGGTCGCCGTCGCGGCGCTGGTGCTTGAGGCGCTGCTGGGCTGGCCGTCGCGACTGCATGCGCTGACCGGCCATCCGGTGGGCTTTTTCGCGAAGGCGATCGGCGCCTGCGAGCGCATGCTGAACCGTGCGGCATGGCCCGCGTCGCTGCGCCGCATGGCGGGGCTTGGCGCGATGCTCGCGCTGATCGGCGGCGTTGTCGGCGCGGCGCTGCTGGTCAAATTCGCCGTCCGCGCCGTAGCCGGGAACTTCGCATGGATTGTGCTCGCTTTGTTGGCGTGGCCCGCGCTGGCCGCGCGCAGCCTCGACGATCACGTGCGCCCAGTGCTGGCCGCGCTGGAGGCTGGAGATCTCGCCGCCGCGCGGCGCTCCGTGGGCATGATCGTCGGCCGCGAGACCGCGCAACTTGACGAGGCGGGCGTCGTCCGCGCCGCCATCGAAAGCCTTGCCGAAAGCTTCTGCGACGGCGTCGCCGCCCCGCTGTTCTGGCTGCTGGTCGGCGGACTTCCGGGCGTCTGGGCCTACAAGGCGATCAACACGGCGGACAGCCTGATCGGCCATCCGGAGGAACCGCTCCGCGCCTATGGCTGGGCGGCGGCGCGGATCGATGATCTCGCGAACCTGATCCCGGCGCGGCTGGCGGGCGTGCTGCTCTGCCTTGCCGGAGCGGGCGGCTGGCGCGTTTTGGCGCGCGACCATGGCCGCCATGCCTCGCCCAATGCCGGATGGCCGGAGGCGGCGATGGCGGGCGCGCTGGGCGTGCGGCTGGCCGGGCCGGTCACCTATGACGGCGTGCTTGCGGCCAAGCCGTGGATCGGGGAGGAGGGCGCCGAAGCGCAGGCGGCGGATTTGCGGCGGGCACTGGCGATCTACCGCTGGGCCTGCGTGCTGCTGGGACTTATCGCGTTAGGAGTAGCATGGCTGGCTTGATGTTGCAGGGAACCGGCTCCGACGTGGGCAAGTCGGTCATGGTCGCGGGGCTGTGCCGTGCGCTGGCCAACCGGGGTCTGCGCGTGCTTCCGTTCAAGCCGCAGAACATGTCCAACAATGCCGCCGTCACCCCGGAAGGCGGCGAGATCGGCCGTGCTCAGGCGCTTCAGGCACTGGCGGCGCGGGCGCCCCTCCATGTCGACATGAACCCCGTGCTGCTGAAGCCGCAGGCCGACCGGACTTCGCAACTGGTGGTCCACGGCGAAGTGCGCGGCACGCTGGGAAGCGCCAATTTCCGCGAGGCGCGGCGCAGGCTGCTGCCCGAAGTCATGGCCAGCTACCGCCGGCTGGAGGCGCGCTGCGATCTCGTCGTGGTCGAAGGCGCGGGCTCTCCGGCCGAGATCAACTTGCGCGCCGGGGACATCGCGAACATGGGCTTTGCGCGCGAGGCGGACGTTCCCGTGGTGCTGATCGGGGATATCGACCGGGGCGGGGTGATCGCCTCGCTGGTGGGTACCCGCGCGGTGATCGAGCCCGAGGATGCCGCGCAGATCCGGGGTTTTCTCATCAACAAGTTCCGCGGCGATCCGGCGCTTTTCGCCGATGGCTACGCCGCCATCGAGCAGCGTTCGGGCTGGCGCGGCTATGGAGTGCTGCCGTGGCAGAGCGCGGTCGGCCGCCTGCCGAGCGAGGACGCCGTGGTGCTCGAACGCGGGCTGGGCGGCGGTTCCGGAAAGCTGCTCGTCGCCTGCCCGATCCTGCCGCGCATCGCCAATTTCGACGATCTCGACCCGCTGCGGCAGGAGTCAGCCGTCGAAGTCGCGATGATCCCGCCGGGCACGCCGATCCCGGCGCAGGCCGCGCTGATCGTGTTGCCGGGCTCCAAGGCTACAATGGCGGATCTGGCCTTCATGCGGGCCGAGGGCTGGGATATCGATGTGCTGGCGCATCATCGGCGCGGGGGCATGATCCTGGGCATCTGTGGCGGTTTCCAGATGCTGGGCAGGACCATTGCCGACCCGCTGGGGATCGAGGGCGAGCCCGGCGAAATGGCGGGGCTCGGCCTGCTCGATGTCACGACGGTGCTGGGCAATCGCAAGGCTTTGCGCGAGGTTTCGGGCACCGCACTTGGCGTGAACCTGACCGGTTACGAGATGCATATGGGCGTCACAGAACGTGACATGGCGGCGCCGTTCGCCATGCTGGACGGGGACCGGCCGGACGGTGCCGTCGATGCTGGTGGGCGCGTGATCGGAACCTATTGCCACGGCCTGCTCGCCTCGACCGATCTGCGTGCCGAACTGCTCGCCCGCCTCGGCGCGATGAGCGACCGGCGCGACCACCATGCCGACGTCGATGCCGCGCTGAACGAACTCGCCGCCGCCATGGAGGCGCATCTCGACATCGATGGCCTTCTTGCCCTTACGGAGTATCGCCCATGACCCTGAGCACTCTCGTCCTCGGCGGCGCGCGGTCGGGCAAGAGCCGCCATGCGCAATCCCTGATCGAGGGCTTTCCCGGCAAGCTTGCCTATATCGCGACCGGCGAGGGGCTCGACCTTGAGATGGAAGCGCGTATCGCCCGCCACCGCGAAGAGCGGGGCCCGCGCTGGAGCACGATCGAGGCACCGCTCGATCTCGTCGGCGCCATCGCGCGCGCGGCCGATGAGGCCGATGCCGTGCTGGTCGATTGCCTCACGCTCTGGCTGTCCAACCTGATTCTGGCCGAGATCGCGCTCGCGCCCCGGTTCGATGCGCTCTGCGCCGCCGTAGCCGCCTGTCCTTGCCCGATTGCGCTGGTGGCCAATGAGGTCGGGCTGGGCCTCGTGCCGGAAACCCCGCTGGGCCGCGCTTTTCGCGATGAGGCGGGGCGGCTCAACCAGCGGATCGCCGCGATTGCCGATTCCGTGGTCTTCGTCGCGGCCGGTCTGCCGCTGCGGCTGAAGTAGCCGCGCACAAAAAAGGCCGCCTGCGAAGAGGCGGCCTTTTCAGGATGCGGCGGCAGCCCAAAGGGCAGCCCGCCGAAGATCAATGCGTCAGAAATCCACCCAGTCGTCCTGCCCGGTCGCCAGTGCGATGGCGGGCTTGCGGACAGCGCTGACTTGCGGCGCGACCTGGCTGGTGGTGATGGCGGCCGGGACAGGGCGCGCGGCCGGGCGGGCCGGGGCGGCGCCGCGCGGCTCGTTGCCGATGCGGAACATCGCGGCGCGGTCCGACAACGCGGTGACCTCGCTGTTGAGGTTGCGCGCGGCGGCCGAGGTTTCCTCCACCATAGCGGCGTTCTGCTGCGTCGCCTGATCCATCGTGCCGATGGCGGCGCTGATCTGGGTGATCGTCGAGGACTGCGCCTGGTTGTCGGTGGCGATGTCGCTCAGCAGCGTATGCACCTCGGTCACGTCGCCCGAGATGTTCTGGAGCGCCCCATCGACGCGCTGCACGGCTTCCACCGCAGTGCCGATGTCGGTCTGCGTGGCGGTGAGCTGCTCGCGGGCGCGCTTGGCTTCTTCTTCCGAACGCATGGCAAGGGCCGAAACGAGATCGGCGACGACTGCGAAGCCGCGACCTGCATCACCGGCACGGCCCGCCTCGACGGCGGCGTTCATGGCAAGCACGCGGGTCTGGAAGGCGATCTTGTCGAGACCTTCGATAACCGAGTCGATGCCCTTGGCGCTTTCGCTCACGCGGCCCATGGCCTGCACGGCCTCATCGGCGATCGAGCGGCCGGATTCGACCACGCCCATCGCCCCGTCGGCGCGCTGCACGGTGCGGCCGGCGGCGGCGGCAGTGGCGCGCAGGCGGTCGTCCATCTGGGTGATCGCGGCCGACGTCTCTTCAAGGCTCGCGGCATTGCTTTCGGTGCGGCGGGCAAGGTCTTCGGAAGCCTGGGCGATCTCGCCCGAGCCGGTGCGGATGGCGACGGCGCTTTCGGCCACGGCGCCGATCAGGTCGCGCAGCGCGGCAAGGGCGGCGTTGAAGTTCGTCTTCAGCTCCGCATAAGTGGCGGGGAACTCGGCCGAGATGGTCTGCGTCAGATCGCCTTCGCGGATCGCCTGAAGGCTGGAGCGCAGCGTGGTGGTGACGATTTCCTGTTCGGCGGCGATGCGCGCGTCGATCTCGGCGCGGGCTTCGGCGGCGGCGCGGAACTGCTCGACGGCTTCGGCGATCTCGCCGATCTCGTCGCGGCGGTCGCGGAAGGGCACGTCGACCTTGCCGCCTTCGGCCAGCGTGGTGGTCACTTCGGCAATGCGGCCCATCGGCACCGCGACCGAGCGGTTGATTGCCAGCCAGACGAGGATGATGGCAATGATGCCGGTGGTGGCCAGGCTGATGGCAAGGAAGATCGCGGTATCGGCGGTCGCTTCGCCTTCGGCGGCCTTCTGGGCAGTGCGCTTGCGCATCATGTCGATGAGCTTCTGGGCCTGTGCGATGGTGTCGTGCGAGGCCTGCTTGCCTTCGCTCTTGATCATCGCCATCGCGCCCGGGAAATCGCCCTTGGTGCGCAGATCGAAGATGCGATCGTTGACCTGGGTAAGCTCGCCGGCCACGCGCCGCATTTCGGCGATATCGGGCTTGAGCGAGTCATCGGCAATGTTGTCGAACGCGTCGATGGACTTGAGCAGTTCGTCATTGCCGCTCTTCACGCGGTCACGCAGCTTGGCGGCATCGTCGGCATCGGCGGCGTTGTAGTAGCTGTAAACGATGATCCGCAGTTCCTTGACGTTGCTGATCACGTCGGCAAGCGCGGACATGCCGCCGACGCCGCGCTGAACATGCGTCTGCGCGATGGTATTCAGCGTGCGCGTCGAAAGAAATCCGTTGAGTCCCACAGCGCCGAGCATGACGCCGAGAACGATAAAGGCGGCCAGAAGCTTTTTGGGCAACCGCCAATTATTTAGAGAATCAAGCATCTTAGGTCCAATTCCAGCTTGAAGGGGTCGGCCCCGCCATCGGCGCGCCATGAATATTATAGGATGACGGCGCGGTTCGGGCGGCTTGGGGAAACGATCCGGTCAAGAATTCATCGGCTTCGCATCGAATTCGGGCAGGCTGCGAGACTGTTTGAAAATCCGGCCATGACCGGACCTGCGGCGGCGATCCGCTCCCCATCCCACCGTCCGAGCGTAGGTCCGCCGGGCGGTCGGATGGGGGGCGGCCGGCGCCGCGCCAGGCATGCGCTTTTGCGCATTATTCAAAGTGACCCCGATCAAGGGGAATTCGCGTCTGTTCCGGCGACTGCGGACCGAATTAAAAAAAGAGGCCAGGATGGCGAACCACCCTGGCCTCCATGACGTGTCGGCCTTCTGCTTGGGGGCTGAAAGGCCGCCGGTCGACTCTTAACGGAAGAGCGACAGGATCGTCTGCGGCGCCTGGTTGGCGATCGACAGAGCCTGAACGCCCAGCTGCTGCTGGACCTGCAGGGCCTGAAGCTTCGCCGATTCCTTGGCGAGGTCGGCGTCGACAAGGTTGCCGATGCCGGTCTCGATGGTGTCGCTGAGCTTGCTGGTGAAGTCCAGCTGGCCGTCGATCTGACGCGAAGCGGCACCGAGGGTGCTGAGCTTGTCGTTCAGAGCCGTCGACAGGGCATCGAGGTTGGTGACCGCGGTAGCTGCCGACGAAGCGGAGGCAAGGTCGGTGCTGCCGCTGAGCGAGCCCAGGGTGACAGACGACGTGCCCTTCAGCGTGGTAAGGTCAACGCTGCCGACCTTCAGCAGGTTGCTGGTGTCGAGGGTCTGCAGCGAGCTGACCGAACCGCCGCTGCTGTCGAGCAGGTTGACGCCGTTGAAGTCCGACGACTTGATGATCGAGTCGATCTGCGACTTCAGGCCGTCGTAGTCCTTCTGGAGCGCGCTGAGCGTGCCCGAGTCGGTTGCCGAGGCAGCTTCGTAGGCCTTGGACTTCATGTCGTTCATGAGGTCCGAGATCTGCTCTGCGCCCGAAACCGCGACGTCGACAACGCTCTTGGCGTTGTTGAGCGACGAGGTTACCGAGGCCAGACCACCCTGGTCGCCACGCAGGGTCTGCGCGACGGTGTACTTTGCCGAGTCATCCTTGGTCGAGGACACGTTCAGGCCGGTGTTGATGCGGCTCTGGGTCGTGGACAGCGACTGGTTGGTGGCATTCAGGGACTGAAGGGCGGCCATTGCGCCGGCATTGGTCTTGACGGAAAACGACATCGTTTTCATTCCTTCTAGAATATTAAGGCCGAATTCTGCGGCCTGAACCGGAGTACGCCGGTCCCCGTGCAGACCTGCTTCTTCAGGCCCGCAAGACTCTTCTAGGAACGTGCTTGGGGAGACCGGACGCGATCCGCGCTATTTATTTGAGAGGGCGGCAAAATTTGCCTAGCTGAAGCAGATGGAAAGGCGCTTTCGGGCCTTTTTCAACGCGGGAGGGGCCTCAAAACAAAGAGGGGCGCCGCACGTGGCAGCACCCCCTCCTTTATTTTTCAAATCCTGTCAGAAGCAGCAGGCGGATTTCCGGACCGGACGGCGGATGCTGCCTATGTAAAGGCCGTCGCACCCCTATCTAAAAACCGCTGTCCCCAACCCAACCCCGTCATCCCCGCGAAGGCGGTGATCCCGCTTGTTCTTCGAGCGCAAGGAAGAAGGAAGCGGGGCCCCAGCCTTCGCGGGGGCGACGATGTATTGGGTCTGAGGTGCAGAATGGGGGGCTTAGCTCCGAATTCGATGCGCCCCTGAAACCCATCAGAATGGGAACAGCGCGTCGTAGATCTGCTGGCCCCAACGAGCCTGTTGTGCATCGGTCAACTGGCCGCGGCCGCCGTAGCTGATGCGGGCATCGGCGATCTGCGAGTGCTTGATCGAGTTGTCACGCGCGATGTCCTCGGGCCGGATCACGCCGGTAACGACGAGTTCGCGCAGCTCGTAGTTCACGCGCACTTCCTGCCGGCCACGGATCTGGAGATTGCCGTTGGGCAGCACCCCCACCACCGATGCGGCGATGGTCATGTTGATCTGCTCGCTGCGCGCGGTCTTGCCCACGCCCACCGCGCTCGATGCCGAGTTGGTGTCGACCAGCTTCGAGGGGTCGGAGCCGGTTATCTTCTGGATATTGTTCTCCAGCCCCAGCAGGTGGGCGATACCGGCGGTTTCCGTACCGTCGCGGGTGCGCGTGGTCGTGTTGTCGACTTGCGCATTGTCCGCGATGTTGATGCGGATGGTGACGATGTCGCCCACGCGCGAGGCGCGCTGGTCGTGGAAGAACGCGCCCGCGCCGGTGCGGAACAGCGATGCGCCGCGCTCGCCCTGGGTCAGCGAGGGATCATCCACGGCGCCGCGCTCGGCGATGCCCTGGTTGCCGATGGAAGGTTCGACGCGCGGGGCCACCGGGACCTCCGCGGCGCTCAGCTTGGGTGCCTTGCCCACGTTCTTGAGCCGGCCCACGGCGCCGCAGCCGGTCAACAGCGTGGCGGCCATCAAGACGGGCACGAGACGGGTGTAAGTCGGTTTCATGATGAGAATGTCCTTGGCTTGGCATGTCTTCGACATCCGTCGAAGGCCTGCGGCACCGGCCCACTCTCCCGCCCGACCACCCACGAGTGTATCCTGATGAGTGGTCGGGTGGGGGAGTGGGCCGGTGCCGCTCACAGCGATCAACGCATCGGGATACTGACTTGCCCGGGCCCGTCGGCGACGGCGTCGAGCGTGCGGTTGGTGGCAAGGTTGAGCACACGTACGGGCTCGCCCTTGCCGGCATCGGCCAGCGCGCGGCCGGCCGAGGAAATGTGCATGGTGGCGGTGGAGACCGAGATCGTCACCGCCTCGCCCCGGTGGATGAGGCGCGGGGCGGCAACGTCCCCGGCCCGCACCGGCGCGCCCTGGTTCAGGCGGCGCGTCGCTTGCTGCCCGGCGGCCTGCGCCGGAGACAGTGCGCCGCGCGCCGAGCCAGGGGCGAGCGGGGACTGGGTGAAGTCCCCGGCGGCCAGCGTCTCGCCGCGCTCGACCGTGCGGACGAGCACCGGGGCCTTGACCATTTCCGGTACGGCCGGAGCGGCGACCGGAGCCGCTGCCGCCAGCATGAACAGGATCGCCGCCGCCATGACCTTAGCCGCCGGTCTGCGTGGAGGTCTGGAGCATCTCGTCGGAGGTCTTCACCACGCGGCTGTTCATCTCATAAGCGCGCTGCGCGGTGATGAGCGAGGTGATTTCCGAAACCGGGTTGACGTTCGATGCCTCGACGAAGCCCTGGTTGATCGAGCCGAACGAGGGATCGGCCGGGTTGCCGACGGTCGGCTGGCCCGAAGCGCCGGTTTCCAGATAGAGGTTCGAGCCGATCGCTTCGAGGCCCGCTTCGTTGACAAACGTGGCGAGCTGGAGCTGGCCAACCGTCTGCAGGTTGGTCTGGCCGTCCATCTTGACCTGCACTTCGCCGGTCTTCGAGACAGTGACGCTGACGGCGCCCTGCGGAATGGTGATATCGGGCTGGACGCGGTAGCCGTCGGTGGTGACGAGTTCGCCCTGGTCCGAAAGCTGGAACGAGCCGGCGCGGGTATAGGCCAGCTCGCCCGAGGGCTGCATGACCTGGAAATAGCCCTGACCGTCGACCGCGAGGTCATAGGTATTGCCGGTGTTGGTCAGCGCGCCCTGTTCGGTGATGCGGTAGATGCCGCCGGTCTTCACACCCGCGCCGAGCTGGATGCCCGAGGGGACTTGCGTGCCGTCCGCGCTGGTGGCCGCGCCGGGGCGCGAGACTTGCTGGTAGAGCAGGTCCTGGAACTCCGCGCGCTGGCGCTTGTACGCGGTGGTGTTCATGTTGGCGATGTTGTTCGAAATGACGTCGACGTTGGTCTGCTGTGCAAGCATGCCGGTCGAGGCAATGGAGAGCGAACGCATGATGGCTCCTTCGTGAGAATGGGTGGTCGGCGGTTATTCTGGGTCAGCTGACCTTGCTCAGCCGGTCGATCGCGCGCTTGCGCATGTCGGCAAGGTCGGCCGTCATCCGCTGGCTGGTCTGGTATGACCGCAGGATCTCCACCATGTGGGTGGTCTCGGTGATCGGCTCGACATTGGAGGCTTCGACGCCGCCGCTCTTGAGCTTGGTCTGCGTGGCCGCCAGCATATTGCCGCCGGTGCCGGTGAACAGGCCGTCGCCGCGCGGGTCGACCATGTTTTCATCGGCGAACGTGGTCACGGCAAGGCGGCCGAGCGGGCCGTTCTTGCCCATCACGGTGCCGTCCTCGGCGATTGACATGCCGCTCATCTGGTCGGCCGGCACATTGATCGGGCGGCCGTTCTCGTCCAGCAGGCGCTGTCCGCCCGACGTGGCCAGATCGCCGTTCTGAAGCACCTTGATGAACCCGGCGCGGGTATAGACCACGCCGCCGTCCGGGCTCTCCACATTGAGGTAGCCGTCACCGTCGATCATCACGTCGAGCGGATTGCCGGTGGCCTGGAAGGAGCCCTGCGAGGTGTCATGCACGGTACCGAAGTCGAGCACGAAGGACGTCTTGCGCGCATCGTCCACCGGCGCTTCCTGCGCGGTCTCAACATATTCGTGGAACAGCGCCCGTTCGCGCTTGAAGCCCACCGTGCTGGTGTTCGCCATGTTGTTGGCAACGATGTCCAACTGGCGGCGCAAGGCCTGTTCGTGGCTCAGCAAAACGAAGGAGGAAACGTCCATTTCCGGTACCTCGGGAAAAAGTTCGCGGATTTCTGCACAAGGCAAAATTTGCCGCATTGTCATCCTATAATAGAGGCGAAAACGCGAATGCGGTCGGAATGAAGGATTTCACTTTTCCGGTCCGCCTTCGCGAGAGCCAAGGGGGTTCACAGTGTCCAGTGAAGAGATCATCGACGTCGCGCCCGTCGATGCGGACAAGACCACGTCATCGTCGCGCAAGCGGCTGATCGTGATCGGCGCGGCCGTGGCCGTGCTGCTTGTCGGCGGGGTGGGCGGCTATTTCGCCTATCGCCAGTTCGCCGGTGGCAGCAGCAGTGCCGGCAGCAGCGAAAGCGCTTCGTCGGAGAGCGGTTCGGAGGCCTCGAAGGCCGGCGTCTCCTCCTATGTCGAAGTGCCGCCGCTGGTGGTCAACTTGCGCGGCAGCGATGCCTCTGCGCGCTTCCTCAAGCTGCGCTTCATCATTGTCGCCGCGGACGAGGGCAAGGCCGCCAAGGTCAAGGAAAAGCTGCCGGTGGTGCTCGACGCGCTCCAGCCCTTCCTGCGCGAATTGCGCCCGGACGACCTTGACGGGTCGGCGGCGGTGTTCCGCATCAAGGAAGAGATGATGCGCCGGACCACGCAGGCGCTTGGGCCCGGCATGGTCAGCGACGTACTCATTCAGGACCTGATCCAGCAATGATCGACGATTTCGACGACTTCCTGCTGCCCGATCCGCCGAAGATGGAGGCGTCGGGCGACGATACCTTCGACCAGGCGGGCATCGATGCGCTGTTCGGCTTCGACGGCGATGCGCCCGCACAGCCCAAGAGCGGCCTCAAGGCGGTCATCGAATCCAATGTGATCAGCCACGAGCGTCTGCCGATGCTCGAGGTGGTCTGCGAACGCATGGTGCGCACGTTTGCCACCAGCATGCGCAACCTCACGTCGGACGCCATCGACGTCAGCCTTGAGGAGATCACCTCCACCCGCTTCGGCGAGTTCATGAACCGCGTGGCGCTGCCCGCCATGTTCGGCGTGTTCCAGGTGACCGAGTGGGAGAACTACGGCGTCGTCACGGTGGAATCGAGCCTGATCTACGCGGTGGTCGATGCCCTGCTGGGCGGACGCAAGGGCAGCCGCCCGATGCGCGTGGAGGGCCGCGCCTTCACCACGATCGAGACCATGCTGGTTTCCAAGATGGTGCAACTGGCGCTCGACGACCTGTCGCAGGCGTTCGAGGCGATCGAGCAGGTGAACATGCGGGTAGAGCGCATGGAATCGAGTCCGCGCTTCGCCGCCATTGCCGGGCCGAGCAACATCGCCGCGGTCGCGACTTTCCGCGTCGACATGGAAGGGCGCGGCGGCAAGTTCAGCGTGCTGCTGCCTTATGCCACGATCGAGCCGGTGCGTAACAAGCTGCTGCAACGCTTCATGGGCGAAAAGCTCGGGCGTGACCGCATGTGGGCCGCGCACATGGCCAGCGAACTCACCCACACCGAAGTCACCGTGGACGTGGTGCTGGGCGAGAAACAGATGAAGCTGCGAGAGGTGATGAACCTCAAGGTCGGCCAGACCATCGCTTTCAGTCAGAGCCCGAATGATGCGCTTCAGGTCCAGTGCGGCGGTGTGCCGCTGGGGATCGCGCATATCGGGCAACGTTCGAGAAACATCGCCGTGCGCATGGCGAACGACATCTCAAGGGGGTATCCGAAGTGAACACTGCCACCATGATCAACCTTTCGCTGGTTCCGCTGTGCATGGCCGTGCTGGTGCAGGGCTGGCGGATCGACCGCCGGATGAAGGCCTTCCGCAATGCCACGCTGACCGATGGCATCATGAGCCTGGAACATGCCACCGCGCAGGCGCGCGGCGTGCTGGGCGAACTGAAGCGCGTGCTGGCGACCGACGGCATCGCGCAGGCCAACACGATTGCGGAAGCCGAAGCCATGCGCGATGAGCTTTCGATGATGGTCGGGATCGGCAATGCCGTGGCCGAGCGCATTGTCGCCGCCGCCGCGCAGCCGGAACAGAAGGCCGCTGCCCGCACCGGCCGCAAGCGCGCCGTCAAGGCCGAGGCCGCGACCGATGCGGCGACCGGCGAGAAGGTCGCCGAAAAGGCCGCCGAAAAGGCTCCCGCCCGCAAGGCGGCGGCTCCCCGCAAGAGCCGTGCCCGCAAGGCGCCCGCCCGCACGACCGCGCCGATCCAGAAGGCAGATCCGCTCGTCGAGGCCGCCATTGCCGCTGCCATCGCCGAGGCCGGTGAGCTTTCGGCCGAAATCGTCATGCACCCGGCACGCGCCGCGAACGCCCAGCGCGCCGCGGCATGACCACGGCAACCGCCAATCTGCCCGTTCCGGTTACCGGAATGAGCCGGCTGATGAACGCGCTGCGCGGGATGACCCGGCCTTCGCGCCTGTTGTTCGGTGTCGCCGGGGTGGCGGTCGTGGCCAATGCCATGGCGCTTGGCGCCGCGCCCGAGCCCAATGCGGCAGCGGGGGGCGCGTCTTCGGGCCGCCTTGGCGCTTCGCTTCAGGACGCGCTTGGCAAGCGGGACCGCGATGCGGCGGCCGAACGTCGCAAGCTCGAAATGCGCGAGCAGGCCGTCCGCGCCGGTGAGACGCGGTTGGCCGGTCAGCTTCAGGGCCAGCAGCCCGGGCAGCCGGCGCAGCCGGGCACGCCGACGCCCGGCCGTCCCGGACAGGACCAGCCCGAGGTGCCTTACGACACGCTCGCCCAGATCTACCAGCGCATGAAGCCGCAGCGCGCCGCGCCGATCTTCGAGAAGCTCGATCTGGAAGTGCAGACCCAGGTTGCGCGCCGCATGCGCGATCAGGTGACCGCGCAGATCCTGTCCTACATGACGCCGGCTGCGGCGGTCGAACTCTCGATGTCGCTGGCAGGGCGCAAGGTGGTGCATGTGCGGACTCCGCCGCCGGTGGCGCAGACGCCGCCGCAGACGCGGCTCAAGCCGCAGGCGAAGCTTGCGGGGCCGGTGGGCCAAGGCACTCCGCCTCAGGCTGCCGCCGCCCACTGATTTGGGGGTAAAGCGCTCCCCTTAGGGGGAGATGTGACGAAGGGGCACACGCTGCGCGTGGGGCCCCTTTGTTGTATTTGCGGTAGCGCGGATCAGCTGCGGAAGGCGGTGGCGCGCACGATGAGGACGCGGGCCACGCTCGGATCGACGCGCTTGAGTGCGGGCGTGAGCGTCTGCGACAGCCGCTCGACATCCAGCGCGGCGAACGGCGAGGCGCGGAGCCGGGCGAATTCGATGGAGGCGGCCAGCGATGCGGCGCGCAGTTCCGGCATCCGCCGCGTCAGTTCGGTGGCCGTGGAGGCGGATTGAGCCTCAACCACCACGCGTACGTGCATCACGCCGTCGATCCGTCCGGCGTCGACGATCGGGGTATCGATCTGTTCGAGCGTGATGAGATTGGCGGGATCGACTTGCTTCGCGGCCTGTGTGGACGCGGGCGCGAGTCCGGCAGCCGCAGCAAGGGCCACGGCGAGGGCCGCGGTGGCATTGAGGGCGCTTAAGGACATGCGGAACTCCAGTTGCATGTATGCGTCTGATAGGCAGGACGAATACGGATAGCGCATGGCCCACGAGGGAGCCTGCTCCTCTATAATAGAGTGGATTCGGTAACATGCGGTAAACGTCGCAGGGGGCGCCAAGAATGAACACCAATACCAGCCCGGCCAAAGTCCGGGTCTTGTCCTCGGGCATTCCGGCTGCGGAGCCTGCGCGTCGGCGCGGCGATCCCGGCAATACTGGCGGATCTGACAAGGGCGAGCAGGGCGCTTCGGTCCCGTCTGTCGTTGCCAATGCCAAAGCGGGTCAGGATGACAATGCGAGCCCAAGCTTGTTGTGGGTTGCCGGTGCCATCGTTCTTTTCGTGATCGGCAGCACGCTGGGCGGGCTGTTCGTGACCACGTCGCTGCTGTTCCCCGGCATATTCCAGTGATCCGTTCCGCCATGACGCGTTCGCGTTCGACGAAGGCATTGCTGCTCGCGGCCAGCGCCGCGCTCTTGCCCGGTGCCACGGCGGTTTCGGTTGTTCCCGCTGCATCGCCTACCGCATCGCCCACCGCGTTACCGGCTGCCCTCGCGGCTCCCGAGGCCGGTCCTCCGGCGCTTCCCCCCGCCTCGCGCCTGCCCGGCTTTGCGGCGGACCTTGCCCAGCAACCGGTGATCCTGGGCCCTTCGGCCTGGGGCGCGATGACGCAGGCGGCGGCGTGGGACCGGATCTCCCGCGTGCCGCAACCGCAACTTCAGCAGGCGCGCTGGGACTATGCGCGCAGCCTTGTCGGCGCCGAGCGCGGCGCGGAGGCTTTCGGTGTGCTCGAAGTCATGGTGCAGGACGATCCCGACCTTGCGATGGTCGACAGCTACCGCCTTGCGCGCGGGGCGGCCTTGACGCTGCTTGATCGCAATGCTGACGCGGTTGCCGCGCTGTCCTCGTCCGGCCTTGCGATCAATCCCGAGGCTTGTGCCTGGCGCCTGCGCGCGCTGGCCGCGAGCCATCTGGCCGAACAAGCGCTGGGGCAAGTGGCCTGCGCCCGCCCGGCCCTTCGCGCGGCGCGGCCCAAGTCGTTCGTGCTGGCTGCCGCATTATCGGCGGTCGAGGGCGGGCAGCCGGACAAGGCGATGGAATGGCTCCAGCCGATGCCGGACAGCGATCCCGCCGCCAACCTGCTGCGCGGGCGCGCCCAGCTGCAGCAAGGGCATGGCGACGAGGCGCGGCTGCGCTTCGCCCGCGTCGCCCACTCGGGCACGATGGAGCAGCGCACCGATGCGCAGCTCAGCGAGATCGAGGCGCGCGTGGCTGCGCATACGATCGGCATGAACGACGCACTGCGCCAGCTTGAAGCGCTGCGCTACGGCTGGCGCGGCGATGCGATCGAGCAGCGCGCGCTGCGGCTGACCTACCGGCTTCAGGACGCGCGCGGCGACATTGCCGGCGCGCTGGAAAGCGGCGCCGCCCTGCTGCGCGGTTTCGGGCTGGAGGGGCAGGATGCGGCGATTCTGCCCGCACTGCGCGCCAAGCTCACCGCCGCGCTCGATCCTGCTCGCAACCTGCCGCTCGATCAGGCCGCGGGGCTTTACTGGGACTATCGCGACCTGGCGCCCGGCGGTGCCGAGGGCGACCTGCTGTCGAGCCGTCTGGCCGAGCGCTTGCAGGCTGCCGGGCTTTACGAGCGTGCGGCAGACCTGCTCGATTACCAGCTTTTCGTGCGCGCGGGTGATCTTGCGCGCGGGCCGCTCTCGGCCCGGGTGGCGAGCCTCTACATCCTTGCCGGCCGTCCCGACAAGGCGCTGGAGGCGCTGCGCAAGTCCGAGGATCCGAGCTTCCCCGACGCCATGATCGGTGAGCGCGACCGGGTGGAGGCCGTGGCGCTCAGCCAGATCGGCCGCATCGACGAGGCGCTGGCGGTGCTCGACACGGTGCCCGGCAGCACGCCGCTACAGGCGGAGATCCTGTGGAAGCACCGCGACTGGCAGCGCTATGCAGATAAGTCCGCGTCCAGCCTGCCGCCGCCGCGTGCGCTCGATCAGGTCGGGCAGGCGGTGGTGCTGCGCCATGCGATCTCGCTGGCCATGCTTGGCCACGAGGATGCGCTGACGGCGCTGCATGCGCGCTATGCCGGGGCGTTCAATGGGCTGACGACCGCGCCGGTGTTCGAGATGCTTACCGCCCATCCGATGGGCGCCGATGCCGGTGCGCTCGGCCGGGCGATGGCGGCTCTGCCCTCGGCCAGCCCGGCTGGCGACCTTGCCGACCTGATCGACCGCGCGCCCGATGTGGCCCCGGTTCCGACCAAGCAGGCCAAGCACTGAGAGCAGCGGGCAGATAGCCAAACAAAAAGGGCAGGAGGTTCGACCTCCTGCCCTTCTTTTTTGCGCCGGTTGCCGGGCCCTCCGCGAGCCTGAAGCTCAGGTGAGGTAGTTCGTGAGCGACATGCTCGAAAGCTGCGAGAACACCGAGTAGCTCGCTTCCAGGATGGTCTGGCGCTGCGTGATGTCGATCGCGACTTGGCCAAGGTCCGCGTCCTCGACGCCGCCGATCACTTCGGTGAGCAGGTTGGAGCGGTCGTCGGCGCGCGTCGACAGCGTGTCCACCTGGTTCTGGCGCTGGCCGTTGACGGCGTTGACATTGCGCACTTGCGCAAGCCCGGTGTCCAGCTGGCTGAGCGCGGTCTGGATCGCGGTCTTCTGGTCGTCGGTCAGCTTGTCGCCGAAGGGGCCGGCCTCGGCCAGCGTGCGGAACGCCGGGATCAGGCCCGAGCCGGCGTCGCTGGCGGTGATGCCGTACTGCACGTCCACGCCGTCGCCCATGCGGGCCGACTGGTGCACATCGTCATTGGCGAAGGCGTCGGCGGCATCCAGACCCTTGGTGTCGTCCAGCGTCTTGGGCAGGAACGGCGAGGTCGAGGTCTGCGAACCGGCGAACAGCGGCACGCCGCCCGACGTGGCATTGAGCGATGCGCGGACATCGCCAAAGGCGCTTTCGACGGTCGACTGGAGGCTGGGCGAATCGCCGGTGCCCAGCGCCGTCATCAGCTGGGTGCGCAAGTCGGAGAGCGAGGAGTCGATCTGGTTGAGATTGGCATCGTAAAGCGACAGCGTGGTCGAAACGGTGCTGGCGACCGCCTTGTAGCTCTGCTGCTGGGCCAGCATCGAGTGCGCCGACAGCGTGCGCACGGCGTCGAGGCCGAGGCTGGCATAGTCGGGCGCCTTGGAGCCCGTGGCAAGCTGCATCTGGCTGACGGACAGGCTTTCCTGCGAACGCGCGATCGCGCTCGCAAGCGTGTTCTGCATGGGAATGGTGGCAACGCGGGTCATCTGCTGCTTCCTTATCTGATCATGCCGAGCAGGGCGTCGTACATGTCCGAGGCGGTGGTCATCACACGGGCGGCGGCGCTGTAGCTGTTCTGGAGCACCACCATCTGGGCCAGCTCTTCGTCGATGTTGACGCCGGCATAGCTGTCGCGGCGGCTGACCGCGTCATTGAGACGGGCCGAGGCATCGTCGTTGGCGTCGGAGGCCTGCGAGGCCATCGATCCGATGCCGCCGAGCAGGGCGTTGGCGAAGTTGTCGATCGTCTTGCTGCCGTTCTTGCCGAAATCGGCATTGGAGGACAGCGCGTCGATGAAGGCGGTGGAATTGCGGAAGTCGCCCGCGCCCACGGCCTTTTCGCCCACGGCGGCAGTGAGCTGGAGCTGGGCGAGCGGCACCTTGGAGGTATCCGCCAGCATCGCCGGATCGACTTCTGCGTTCGCCAGCCCGCTGGCATTGCCGGTAAGGCCCGAAAGTGCCGAGAACGAAAGGCCGGTGCCGTTGCGGTTGGTCGAATCCGATGGGATCGAGATCGACGATCCGGCGCTGGAGGCATTGGGGGTGAACGCCACCCGGCCGCTGTCGTCCAGCGCGAAGCTGCCGTACTTGGCCAACGGACTGGCGTTCAGGTTGTTGATCGTATCGCCCCAAGTGTCACCTGCGGCACTGGTCAGCGTGTACTGGGACAGCACTTTGCCGTTGGAATCGCGCAGCACGATCTGAGAGGTCTGGCCGGCGGTGAAGCCGGTCGGATCGCTGGACGTGAAGCCCGACGGGGCCAGCGCACTGCTGTCCGAGCGGATGATGTTGTTCAGCCCGAAGAACTGCGAGAAGCCCACCCCCGCGCGGTCGCTGGGGGTATCGGGATCCTGCGCGATGGCGATGCCGTTGCTGCTCGACGCCGCACTGATCGACAGCACGCCCTTGGCGTCGATGCTGGCGGTGGCATCGGGCGAGAGGCCCGCGTTGATCGCCGCCACCGCGTCATCCACCGTGGCGCCGGCGCCCAGGGCGTCGAAGTCGATGGTGGTCTTGTTGACCAGCGTGCCGTCCTTGCCCACCACCGCGAACGTCGCCTTGCCGGTAAAGCCGAGGCGGTCGCTGCCGACAAGGCCGTTGGCCTGTCCGGTCATGGTGTTGGGCGGGGGCAGGGTGGTGCCCTCGTTGGAAACCTTGTTGAGCTGCTGTGACAGGCCGCTGAAAAGCTGGCCGAGCTGTTCGTTGAACTGCGGCAGCACGCGGTCGCGCATGTCCAGCAGCCCGCCGAGCTTGCCGCCCACCGAGGTGGAATCAATCTTCTCGCCGGTGGCGGCGCCCATCGTGCCGTCATCGGCGGCGAAGCGGATATCGATCGAGGGGTACGTCGCCTGCGCGGCACCCGCGCCCGAATTGTAGGACAGCTGGCGCAGGCGCGTGTCGAGCAAGGTCTGGCCCGAGGCGGTGTCGATGAAGACGCGCCCGTCGCTCTGTTCGCGCACGTTCACGCTCATCAGCCCGCTCAGTTCCTGAAGCGCGGACATGCGCTCGTCGGCGGGGCCGGACGTGCTCTGGCCAAGGCCCTGGAGGCGGGCGACCTGGTCGTTGAGGTCGTTGATCTTTTGCAGCAACACGTTGGAGCGGGCGACCGTGTCGCTGACTTCGCTCTCGACGTCGGACTGGAGGCTCGAGACGTCCTTGGTCAGGCCGTTCAGCGTGTCCAGCGTGTTCGAAATATTGCTCGTGAACAGCGCGATCGACTGCGAGGTGCCCTGAAGTCCGCTGATCTGGGAGACCGCGCTGGAAATGGACGACAACTGCGCCGTGAGGCTGGACGTGGAATCGGTGGCCCCCAGCAGCGACTGGAGCCGGTCGAGATAGGAATTGGCCGCATCGCTCCGGCCGGCCGCGCCTGCACGCTGATAGACCGCGTTCTCAAGGAACTTGTCTGCCACGCGCGATGGCTCGCCGACGACGACGCCGCTGACCTGGCCTCCCGATACGGACGTCGCCAGCGACACCTTCTGCCGGGCGTAGCCGGGGGTGTTGACGTTGGCGATGTTGTTGGAGACCGTTTGCATCCCCGCCTGCGACGCCGAAAGGCCGGACATGGCGGAACTGAGAATCTGGTTGAGGGACACGTTTCGGTTTCCTGCAAGTCTCGTGAAGGGATGGGGATGGGATTTTGGAGTACCGGCTGGAAATGCGCCTTGGCGCATTTCCAGCCAGACTAAATCACCTCTTCAGGTTGCTGACTTCCTGAAGCATGTCGTCGACGGTCGTGATGATCTTCGACGAGGCGCTGTAGGCGCGCTGGTAGATGATCATGTTCGAGAACTCGGACGCGAGATCGACGTTCGAGGCTTCGAGCGTACCGGCCGACAGATCGCCGCCGCCCAGCGAGCCGGGCTCGTTGATCGAGGCATTGCCCGAATCCTGCGAGGCCGCGTAGGCATTGCCGCTGATGCGCGTCAGGCCGTCCGGGTTGGCGAACGTCGCCAGCGGAAGCTGGTAGATCGCGCGCGAGGTGCCGTCGTCGAACACCGCGCTGACAACGCCGTCCTTCGAAATGTTGACCGACGAAACGGTGCCGAGCATGCCGCCGTTGGCGCTGGAGTTGAGCAGGGCCGAAGCGCTGCCGAACTGGGTCAGGCCGTCGAGACCGTCATCGCTGCCGAGCTTGAGGCTGATCGGTTCCGAACCGGCGCCGTTGGCCCAGCCGATGTCGAGGTCGGAGAACAGCGCGGGGCTCGAACCGGCAACGTCGAGGCTGCCGTCGGCATTGAAGCTGATCGTGCCGCTGGCAAGCAGGCCGGTGGTGGTGGCAGTGCCGCCAACGCTGGCCACATCGGCGGGATCGCCCGAGATTTCGGCGGCCCACTGGTTCGTGCCGGTCTTGGTGTAGTTGAACGTCAGCGAGTGCGACGTGCCCTGCGCGTCATAGACGACGACCGAGCGCGAGAACTGCGGCGTCACCGCGCCCGAGGTCATGTCGCCGGCGGTGTAGCCGGTGACGGGATCCGCGGTGGAATCGAGGTTGGCCCGCATCGAGACCGTGGTGGTCGGCGTGGCGGCGCCGGTCAGCGCATTCGGCTTGATCGGCTGAAGCGACGACATGCTGCCGTTGTTGACGTAGTTGCCGTCGGCATCGAGCGGCCAGCCGGTCAGGTAATACCCGGCGGTGTTGACCAGATAGCCCTGGGGGTCGGTCGTGAACGAACCGGCGCGGGTATAGGCGATCGTGCCGCTGGCGTCGGGGCTGGAACGCACGACGAAGAAGCCGGCGCCGTCGATGCCGATATCGGTCAGGCTGGTCGAGGCCTGCAGCAGGCCCTGCTTCGAGATCAGTGCCTTGGGCGTGGCGGTAACACCGCCGGCCGAGTAGCTGCTCTTGACCTTGCCGTCGGTGACGAGCGTCTGGAACTGTGCCGAGACGCCCTTGTAGCCCACGGTGTTGACGTTGGTGATGTTGTCCGCAACGGTCGCCATCGCGCTGGCTTGAGCGCCGAGGCCCGACACGCCCGCGTAAAGAGCTGAATAGAGGCTCATGTCATTCTCCTTGCGTCCGGGCCGGAAAATGGCGGTACCGGCATACGGACAGAGCATTGTAGGATGAACTGCACGCTCAACCGTGCGGATGTGCATGAAAAAAGCCTCGGGACCGTCACCGGGATGACTCACATCATCCTATAATTTGTGAAACGTGTTTCGGGGGCTGCACACATGACTCTTCGCATTTCGCTCAAGAAGGGCGAGCCGGTGATCGTCAACGGCGCGGTGCTGCGCGCCCAGTCGCGGACCGACCTCGTCGTCGAGAATTCCGCGACGATCCTGCGTGGCCGCGATGTGATGCAGCCCGAGGAAGCGGTGACTCCGGCCCGCGCTCTCTATTTCGCCTGCATGATGGCCTATATCGATCAGGCCGATCTGCCGCGCCATCAGCAATCGGTGCTGGAGCGGCTGGAAGCGCTGATGGACGCGCTGGAATCGCATGAGGCCAAGGCCGTCTGCATCCGCTTCGCCCAGAAAGTCGCGGTGGGGCAGTTCTACGCCGCGCTTGTCGACTGCCGCTGGCTGATCGCTTACGAATCCGACGCCATCGCTCGCTTCGCACCGGCCGAAGTCGCCGACGAAGCCGCTCCGGCCGCCTGAACGGGGCGCCGTCATGGCCAGTCTTGCTGCTGCCGCTGCCGGCTTGCGCCTGCTCACGCCCGACCAGCGTCATGGCCGGGTTGTGGCGGTGCGCGGGGCGCTGATCGAGGTCGAGGGCCTTGCCGGAGCCGCGCAGATCGGCTCACGCGTGACGTTGCAGGCACCGGGCGGCGGCGTCGAGGCGGAAGTGACCGGGCTCGATCGCGGCATTGCCCATTGCCTGCCGTTCAGTGATCCGCAGGGCATCGCCTCGGGCGCAAAGGCCAATCTTTCCGCCAGCCAGTTCGCGCTGCGCCCCTCGGGCGAGTGGCTCGGGCGCATGATCGACGGGCTCGGCCGCCCGGTGGACGACAAGGGCCCGCTGGCGCAAGGCGCGATCCTGCGCAAGATCAAGGCCTCGCCGCCGCCGGCCTCATCCCGCGCGCGGGTGGGGACTTGCGTGTCGACCGGGGTGCGTGCGCTCGATATCTTCGCGCCGCTCTGCAAGGGGCAGCGGCTTGGCCTGTTCGCGGGATCGGGCGTCGGCAAGTCCGTCCTGCTCTCGATGCTGGCACGCTGGACCGAGTGCGACGTGGCGGTGATCGGCCTGATCGGCGAACGCGGCCGCGAAGTGCAGGAATTCGTGCAGGACGATCTGGGCGAGGAAGGCCTCGCACGCAGTGTCGTCGTCGTCGCCACCTCGGACGAACCCGCGCTGATGCGCCGTCAGGCGGCGTGGACCACGCTCAGCGTGGCCGAGCATTTCCGCGATCAGGGGCTCAATGTGCTGTGCCTGATGGACTCGGTCACCCGCTTCGCCATGGCGCAGCGCGAGATCGGCCTGGCCAGCGGCGAGCCGCCCGCCACCAAGGGGTACACCCCTACCGTCTTCGCCGAACTGCCGCGCCTGCTGGAGCGCGCCGGGCCGGGGCTGCCGGGGCAGGGGACGATCACCGGCCTGTTCACCGTGCTGGTCGACGGCGACGATCACAACGAGCCGGTGGCCGACGCCGTGCGCGGCATTCTCGACGGGCACGTGGTCATTACCCGCCAGATCGCCGAGCGCGGCCGCTATCCGGCGATCGACGTGTTGAAGTCGGTCTCGCGCACCCTGCCGCACGCGCTGGGAGAGAACGAGAACCACTTGCGCCTTGCCGCGCGACGCGAGCTTTCGACCTATCGCGACATGGAAGAGATGGTCCGCCTGGGCGCCTATCGCGCCGGATCGAGTGAGGTGGTGGACCGCGCGGTCGCGCTGGCGCCGCGGATCGAGGACCTGCTCAAGCAGGGCAAGAACGAACGCGGCCATGCCGAAGAGAGCTTCGCGGCGCTCGCGGCGATCATGGAGGGCTCCGATGAAAACACCGTATGATGCCGCGCTGCGCGTGCAGCAGCGTGAGATCGATGAGATGAGCGTCGCCATCAGCCGCGAAGCGGGCGTGCTGGCCGCCGTCGAGCAGGCGCAGGCCGAGGCCAGCGCCGCCGTGCGCCGCGAGGCCGATCTGGCGGGCACCGACATGAGCGAAGGCCTCGGCATTCCCTCGCACGGCTATTTCGCCCGCAAGCGGGACGAGCGGCGCCAGCTCACCAGCCTTCAGGCCGAACTCAGCACCCGGCTGGAAACCCTGCGTTCGGAAGCGGTCGAGGCTTTCGGCACCTTCCGCACCATCGAAAGCGCTGCCGACGCCTTCCGGCAGGAAGCCGAGCGCGTTCAGGCCAGCGCCGAGCAGGCCGGTATCGACGATCTTGCCGCAGTCGCCTTCCTCAAGGCCCAGCGCGCCATGCGCGACGGACAGCGGACATGAGCGATCCGGTTGCCGGACCTTCTCCGCATGCGGCCGGGCAGGCGGCGGCGCAAGTGCGCGCGCTCGATCCGGCCAGCAAGGCGCGGCTGATCTACGCACAGGCCCGCAGCGAAATGTCCGACCGGCTCTGGCGCGCCGCGCTGGGCGATGGTGGTTCGCAGGGCAGCGATGCCGATGGCGACAAGACGCGTCCGACCGACCGGCACGGCATGCCGATGAGTCTTGAGGCGCTGATCGGCCTGCTGGAGGGGGACGGTAAGACCGCACCGCAAGGGCCTTTCGCGGGCACCGTGCCAATGCCGCAGCAGGGCGACGATCTGGGCGAGGGCGGCGGCAATGGCAGGCGCCGGAACGGCTCGGGCGAGGGTGGTGACGACGACGGCAGCACGCTGTCGCTCGGCCACGGCCCCAATGCACGCTATGCGCCCACGCTCAGCGCGGCGGCGTCGCGCACCGGGCTGCCGGCGCCGGTGCTCGCCACCATCGTCCATGCCGAGGCGGCCAAGGACGGTGACGGCCGCTGGCTGCCCTATTCCCGCAATCCGCGTTCGAGCGCGGCGGGCCTCGGCCAGTTTCTCTCGGGCACCTGGGAGGGCGAGGCCGAGCGCGAAGGCACCTGGCTGCACGCCACCGCCCGCGCCAATGGCTGGCTGGACGATCGCGGCCATGTGCGCGGTGATGCCCGTGCGGAGTTGCTGTCGCTGCGCTACGATCCGCAAGCGGCGATCGAGACCACTGCCGACTATGCGCGCGCCAATCTCGACGGTTTGCGCCGCGCCGGGGTGCGCATCGGCGAGGGCGTCGAGGACATTGCCAAGGCTGCCTATATCGGCCATCACCTCGGCCGCGGCGACGCGGTGCGCTTCCTGACCGGCAGTCTCGATCCCGACCGTGCGCGCCGTTTGCTGGACGCCCAGATCGGCGCGGCGCAGGCCAGCCGCCGCATTGCCGCCGCCGGAAGCGCCGTCGCGGCGCACCGTTCGTGGCTGCTCGATTATGTCGGACGCACTATAAAACCAGCAAATTTCGCGGCCTGACGGGCATTTTGAGCGACTGGCCGAGGGCCTCGGGGCTAGTGCTTAATTTTGAGAAAATATAGGATAAAAGATTTCTTGTTATAGGATTGATGACGCGTTAAGACATTGAGCACCGATTGACTGGTTGACGGACGGTTGCCGCAGGGGTGCAGCACCGTCCCGTGCTTGGGGGCTCAACGTGTCTAAGATCACTATTGCACTGGAATCCGCAGTGGCCAGCGTGAAGGCCAATACAGCGCCTGAAGGGGAGGCACCGTCCGCACGGCAACGCGCCGGAGTGGATCGTGCTTTCGCGCATATCCTGCGCTTGATTGCACCGCGCATCCGCCACTTCATCCGCCAGTACGGCCTCACCGCCCATTGGGACGATGCCGAGCAGGCCTGCGCCATCGCCGTTCACCGTGCGATCCAGGCCTACGATCCGGAAAAGGCGCAGTTCACGACGTTCGTGAACTGGCAGATCCGGGGCGAGCTTCAGAGCCTGCGCTTTCGCCTGATGACCGACCAGCGCCCTTCGGCGAAGAAGGTGGAGGCGGTGACCGTCTCGCTCGACGCGATCGGCAGCGGCGAGGACGGCGAGGAAATCTCGATCGTTGCCTCCATCGAGGACGAGGAAGCACTGGGCCGCACCGAGGCGGCCGCGTCGGACTATCTGGCGCGCGAGGCCATGCTCTCTCTTACCGACAGTTATATCGAGCATTTGCGCAAGCTGGGCGTCGATCGTCTGCGCCGTCAGGCCCGTCCGAAGAAGGCCCGCAAGGGCACGGAGGAGGCCGAGGCCGCGGAGGGTTCCGGTGAGCGTCAGGCCCGCCGCGTCTGGCGCGCCGAGAATGCGCCGATCGATCCCGCCGATCTCGCCGAGCTGGAAGAGCGCCTGCTCCACAACCGCATGGTGGTGGAGAACCGGTTGTTCGACCTCGTTCCCGGCGACATCTTCGAGGACGAATCCGGTCTGCTGCGCGAGCGCGCGCGCCAGATCGCCAAGCGCGCCGCGCGCACGATGTGCGAACTGGCCGGGCTCGATCCCCGCTTCGCGATGATGGCGGAATACGGGCGCCTGCTCTGCGCGCACTGATCTGCCGGTCGGGGCGACGGGCCCGCCCGATCGCAGGCATCTGCACAAACGATTGGGGAGGAGGTGCCTTGCGTGCCTCCTCCCCAATCGTTTGTGCAGATGCCGCTTCGCCCCGCCGAATTTTAACGAAGGCCCGCGCACTTGGCGCCCAATCGGTGCTAGATTGTGGTTAGCCCGGCGTAACCCTGCAAACAGCAGGGCGCCGGAAGCCAGTGAGGGAGCTTTCCAAGACCATGAACCGTCTATCGGGCCGTCAGGCCCTCGCCCACGGGACAACCCAGGCGACCGTTCCTGTTGTGGCTGCGCGTGCCGCACGCCGTATCGCGCAAGGAACAGGGACTTTGATCGGCGCGGCGGCGCTGCTGGCCGGATTGTCCGGCACCGCGCATGCCGATGACGGCCTGCTGAAGCAGGCGGTCGGCGGGCCCGACGGCCTTACCATCACCGGCGGCGTGCGTGCGCGTGTCGAGGGGATCGACGGGCAGTTCCGGCCGGACAAGGCTCAGGACGACGTGATGTTCTCGCTGAAGACCACGCTGCTGGTCGACTACGACGGTGGTCCCTTCCGCATCGGCGGCGAATTGTGGGATGCGCGCGCCTATGGCCAGCACCACGATTCCTCGGCCGGCACCACCGAAGTCAATGCGATGGAGCTGGTGCAGGCCTATGTCGGGCTCGATTTCAAGACTGGCGACAAAAGCGAGGCCAGGCTGACTGCCGGACGCTTCACCATGAACATCGGTTCTCGCCGCCTTGTCGCCCGGCAGCAGTTCCGCAACTCCACCAATGCCTATACCGGCGTGAACTTCGTGTGGAAGGACAGCAAGGGCGACCAGCTGATCGCGCTCTGGTCGATGCCGCAGCAGCGCCTGCCCGACGATGCCGACGGCATTCGCGACAACAAGGTGGTGTGGGACCGGGAGAGCACCGACCTGCAACTCTGGGGCGCGCATCTCACCAAGGCCGGGATCTTCGGCGGCGTCATGGAAGTCTACGGTTTCGGCCTGGACGAGCGGGACAGCCCCGATGTGTTGACCAAGAACCGCCACCTCTTCACCCCCGGCATGCGCCTCTATCGCAAGCCCAAGGCGGGGCAGGTCGACTGGGATCTGGAAGGCGCCTACCAGATGGGCTCGACCCGTCTGACCACGGCTGCCAGCGACATGAAGGACGTGAGCGTCTCGGCCTACATGATCCATGCCGAGGCCGGGCAGACCTTCAAGAGCAGCTGGCAGCCGCGCCTCTCGCTCGATTTCGATATTGCCAGCGGCGATCAGGCCGGGTCGAAGAGCTATAACCGTTTCGACACGCTCTACGGCGCGCGCCGCTTCGACTTCGGGCCGACGGGGCTCTATGGCCCGGTCGGGCGCTCCAACCTGCTGTCGGGCGGCGTGCGCGCGGAAGCCAAGCCGGACAAGAAGTCGGACGTGATGTTCATGTACCGCGCGCTGTGGCTTGCCTCGCGCACGGACAGCTTCGCCTCGACCAGCGTCAAGGATGGCAAGGGTGACAGCGGCCGGTTCGCGGGTAACCAGTTCGAACTGCGCTATCGCCGTACGCTGGTGCCCAACGTGCTGCATTTCGATACCGGCGTGGCCTATCTCGACAAGGGCCGGTTCCTGACCGAAGCGCCCAATGCGCCGCAGACGGGCGATACGAAGTACGGCTACTTCGACATGTATTTCGATTTTTGAGGACGGTGTGAGCTCCGGTCCGTTGCGGGCCGGACCTCAATCCATCGGGACCAGTCCGGCCGAAAAGGCAATGCGCAGCGCTTCGGACAGGCTGCGCACGCCGAGCTTTTCCATCAGCTTGGCGCGATAGATCTCCACCGTGCGCGGGCTGATGTCGAGATCGTGCGCGATCACCTTGTTCGACTGCCCATCGATCAATCCCATCAGCACGTCGTGCTCACGCGGCGAAAGTTGTTCGAGCATGGCAATCGCCTGCTCCTTGCGCTGCGCGGCGGCGCGCGAGGCGGCCTGATGCGAAAAGGCGGATTCCAGCGCAGCGATCAGCTTGAGGTGGTCGCAGGGCTTCTCGATAAAGTCGGCAGCGCCGAACTTCATCGCCTGCACCGCGACTGAAACGTCGCCTTCTCCGGTGAGCACGATCGGCACGAAACGCGCGGGCGCATCGCCGATGGCCGAGAGAACCTGGAGGCCGGGCGTGCCGGGCATGTGCAGGTCCAGCAGCAGGCATCCCGGTTCGAGCGAGGGCGCTGCCTCCAGAAACGCGTCGCCCGATTCAAAGCACATGATGCGGCTGTCGACGATCAGCGAGAGCAGGTACTCCAGCGAAGTCCGCACTGCATAGTCGTCGTCGACGATATAGATCCGGCGCACGGTCATCCGGCCTTCAACTCCTGCTCGCAATACGTCGGCAGCGTAAATTCGATGGCCGCGCCGCCGCCTTCGATGTTGCGGAGCGACAGGCTGCCGCCATGCGTCTCGACGATACGGCGGCAGATCGAGAGGCCTAGGCCCATGCCATTGGCCTTGGTCGAGCTGAATGCCTCGAACGGGCGGTTGATGACCTGTTCGGGGAAACCGGGCCCGTTGTCGATGACGCGGATCATGATCTGGCCCTCGCCCGGTGTGAGCGTGGTAATGGTCACGGCGGGGGTGGAGACGTCGTGCGCCTCAAGCGCGTCGAACGCATTGTTGATGAGGTTCACCAAGACCTGCTGGACATGGATGCGGTCCGCCAGGATCAGCGGCGAGGTGCCGCAAGGCCGGTATTCGAGCAGCACCCCGGGCGCCCGGCTGCGCGAGCGGGCAAGCTGGAGCGTATCGGCAATCACATCGTCGAGCGGCTCGGCGCGGATGTCGAGTTCGCCCTTGGAGACGAAGGCGCGCATGCGGCGGATGATGTCGCCCGCGCGGAGCACTTCCTGGCTGGCGAGGCGCAGCAGGCGGCGGAGCTGGTCCGGGCGCCAGTCGCGCTGCAATTGCAGTTCGATGGCGCCAAGGAAGTTCGAGGTGGCGGTGAGCGGCTGGTTCAACTCGTGCGCCAGTTCCGCGCCCATCTCGCCCATGGCGCTGACGCGCGAGGCGTGGAGGAACTGTTCGCGCAGTTCGTGAATGCGTGCCTCGGTATCGAGTTGCTCGCGCAAGTTGCGCACGAAGGCGATCGAGATCTGCTCGTTACCGACATTGGCGGCGCCCACGGCGAGTTCTACGGGAACCTGATTGCCCGAGCGATCCAGCCCGGCGGTAATGCGCGTGCGCGTCGGGCGGCCCTGCCAGCGCTCGGCCGCACTGGGCTGGGCGGGCGCGCGAGTGGGTGGCTGCTGCATTTTGTCCGCACCGGCGCCCGGTCCGGAAGGCGGTTCGACTTCGGCGATCGGCTGGAAGTACTGCGGCAGCACAACGCGTACGTCCTCGCCCAGAACTTCGTGCGCGGCGTAGCCGAACAGCGCCTCGGCCGTGGCGGAGAAGCTGCGGACATGGCCGTGCTCGTCGATGGTAATCATCGCCTCGGGCACGGTTTCAAGGATCGAGCGCAGTTCGGATTCGCGCGATTCCAGCATTTCGGCGCGCTGCTCGCGCTCGGTCGAATCCATCACGATGCCGATCACGCCGATGCCGCCGGAGCCGGAGTCGCGGTGGACCAGCACGGTGCCCTCGATGACATGCGGCTGGTCGGGGCGGCGCGACTGGAGGCGGAAGGCGTAGCGGCCGGGCTGCCACGTGTCGGGCGGCGCAACTTCGCGCGTGAACGCATCGCCCAGATGCGCGCGCCACTGCTCCATCCCGCCCGTGAAAGCACCTGGAACAAGCCCGAACAGCGTTTCCGCCTGGCCGTGGAAGCAGAACCGGTCCGTATCGCTGGACCATTCGAAAATGCCGAGGCCGTGGAGGTCGACGGCCAGTGACAGGCGGGCCTCGCTCGCCAGCATGGCCTGTTCGGCCTGCTGGCGAGCGGTGACGTCGGTCATCGAGAGCACCATCATCGGCGGCAGGTCGCTGCGCGGCTGCACGATCTGGCGAGTCTCGAACACGCGCAGGCGGGTGCCGTCGCTGCGCAGTTCGGTCAGCTCAGTCTCCTGCAGCGCGGCGGGGTGCGTGCGCAGGTAGTCGCGCCCGGTGACTTTCACCGCGCCGGTCAGTTCGTGCTTGTTGAGCCCGATGGCCTGTTCGGCGGTCCAGCCGTAAAGCCGCGTGCAACCGTCCGACCAGCGCAGCACGCGCCCTTCGAGGTCGGTGATGGCGATAGGGGCGGAATCGAGCGCGGCATCGATGGCCCAGCGCGCGCTGCTCTCGCGGCCGATGCGCAGCCACGCCCAGGCGATCACCGCGCAGGAGGCCGTCACTTGCAGCGCCGCCAGGAAGATCACCACCGCCTCGGGCGCGAGCGCGGTATGCTTGTGGGCCCAGAAGTGGGTGAGCGCCGAGGCGACCGGCAGGATGACCGACAGCGCCAGCGTCCATTGCAGCGTGGAGGCGCCGAACCCGCAAGCCGGTTTGCGCGGCCAGGCATATTCGCGGCGCATCAGCACGATGGCGATGGCCAGCAGGCAGACCGAAAGCATCGTCGGCACCGACATCAGCGCATGGCGGGTCGCTTCGTCCGGCCGGCTGACGCCGGTGGGCAGGAGGCTGCCGGAAATCGCCGCGATTGCGATGGAGACGCAGGCGAATGTCACGGTCGCGCGGCGCATTATCTGGCGCGGCGAGGCGACCGAGAACGTGGCAAGGCTGAGCAGCAGCAGGGCGATGGCGGGCAGTACGCCCGGCCGGCCCGGCGATGGACGAAGCTGCGCGGCGACGGCATCGGGAAACAGCAGCGTGTCTATCCCGAGCGCGCGTCCGCAGGCCTCTTCGACCAGCGCGATCACGCCGACGAGCATGGGAAGCAGCAGAATGACAAGGGCAGCACTACGCCTGCCGCGCGCGGTTGCCCACACGGCCATGCCGATCGCCATGCAGGATACCGCGGTAAGCGGCTGCATGAGATAGCCGGTGGCGGGCTGTCCCGTCAGGCTGAGGTTCCCCGAGAACCAGCCCATCAGAACGACCATGCCGATGATTTGCGCCACCGCGACAAGGGCAGGCACAGCCGGTGCCAACGTGGCAGGAGGCAACCCGCTCCAGCGCGGCGGAGGAGGATTCAGTTCCTGCATCCGGGTCCGCTGTTTCCGCCTAGAATCTCAGGCTCCAAGGCGAGGGCCGCATTATCGCGTCGCGCGGGTTTGTAAATAGACGGGGAAGGGGCCGGGCGCGACATGCGGCCCGGTTTGCGGATAACCGGTTGATATTCGGTTTCCCGAAACCGGTGTTTTCCGGATATTTCCTGAAGAGTTTTTCAAAAATGCGATGAAGCGCATTTTGGGGCACGCGCGGATGCCGCGAAATCCCGGCCAGAATTCGCTGGCCAGAATTCGGGGGCCAGAATTCTTGTGGGGCCCGCGCGGGCCGAATCCGGATGGGCTTAGACCGGCGGTAGGCCCTGGCCGACCACGCCGTTCTCGTTGGAAAGACCGTTGAGAATGGCGCGGTTGACGTCGATCAGGTCGTCGATTTCATCGCGTCCGGCCATCACGTCCGAGGTGTATCTGCTCACCCACAGGCCAATGGAAATGATCGTTGCCCGCAGATCGTCCGGAAGGCGATTTCCCGGTATCGCACAGATATTTGCGAACGTGCCCCAGACCATGCGGTTGCGGTGCAAGGCGGGCATGAGCTTGGCGCCCCTGAGCCCGGCGTCGCGCGCCGCGATCATCTCTGAAGTGATCTGGGTCATCAGCCGGTACTCGGTGCTGCGCGGCGAGGCGGCGACTTCCTGCACGCGGCGATAGGCATTGATTGACATGGTGGCTCCAGCGAATGTCGTCCGCGCCGATGCGCGCCCATCAATATAGGACGAAATCGCGGCGGACGGTCGTGCGGCGTGGTCTGTCGCCCCTCGTCCTTCAAAAACCCGCGTGCCGCATCCGGGGAGTGTGAACTTCTTCCTATAATCACGGCAAGGCTTCGGCCATTCATCATTCGCGGACCCATTCATGCTCAACGCCATCGGCCTTGTCGTCATTCTGCTGTGCGTCTTCGGCAGCTTCCTGATGTCGGGCGGTAACATCATGGTCATCTTCCATGCCCTGCCGCACGAAATGATGGCGATCGCGGGTGCCGCGATCGGCGCCTTCATCCTTGGAAACTCGCTCGAAACGGTCAAGAAGGCCTGGAAGGGCGTGCTGCGCGTATTCAAGGGCTCGCACTGGAGCGAGGGCGACTTCCGCGACCTGCTGACGCTGCTGTTCACGTTGCTCGCCACGTTCCGCAAGGAAGGCGCCAATGCGATCGAGCGCCATCTGGATGAGCCGGCCGAGAGCAGCATCTTCCAGCGCTATCCGCGCCTGCTGATCGATGCCGGGCTGATCGAGTTCACCTGCGACTACTTGCGCATGATGACCGTCAACTTCGAGGACCCGCACCAGCTGGCCGAAGCGATGGAGCACGATATCGAGCGCCATCATCATGAGGAAATGCTGCCGCAGCACTCGCTCCAGATGATGGCCGACGGCCTGCCCGCGCTCGGCATCGTCGCCGCCGTTCTCGGCGTCATCAAGACGATGAGCTCGATCGACCAGCCCACCGAGATTCTGGGCGCGATGATCGGCGGCGCGCTGGTCGGTACGTTCCTGGGCGTGTTGCTCGCCTACTGCCTGGTCGGCCCGATCGCGCAGAAGCTCCAGCAGGTCATCGATTCCGACTTCAAGCCCTACATGATCGTCAAGACCGCGATCATCGGCCACGCGCAGGGGCAGCCCACCGAAGTCGCCATCGAACTCGCCCGCCGCATGACCCCCTCGCCTTACGCGCCCTCGTTCACCCAGCTTGAAGCGGCGCTCGACGAAGTGAAGGACCAGCTCAATGCCAAGCCTGCCTGAAGGCACGAGCGGCGAAGGGCCGCTCGCACTGCCTACTCACGCTTCGACCGTGACGGCCGAGGAACTGCGCGACCGTCTGGTTGCCACCATCGGCGCCATCGAGATCGATGCCGCGAACGTGGAATCCGTGGGGCAGGCCGTGCTCCAGCTACTTCTCGCCGCCCGGAACGAGGCGGATGCGACGGGTCGCCCGTTCGCCATCGTCAATCCCAGCCAGCCCTTTGTCGACCGCGTCCGCGCTTGCGGACTGGCGGCGCCGCTGGGGCTCGTTGAAGAGGAATTTCCCGCGTGAGCAAACTCATCCTGACTGTCGACGATTCCGCCACGATCCGCATGCTGCTGAAGGCATCGCTGAGCGCGCAGGGCTTCCGCATCGAGAGCGCCAATGACGGCGAGCACGGGCTGGAGCGCATGCACGAGGTGAAGCCGGACCTGCTGATCACCGACATCAACATGCCCAAGATGGACGGCTTCGAACTGATCGAGGCCGTGCGCAAGACCAACGAGTTCAAGGGCACGCCGATCCTGGTGCTCTCGACCGAGTTCTCGGACGAGAAGAAGACCCGCGCCCGTGAGGCCGGGGCCACCGGCTGGATCACCAAGCCGTTCGACGCCGACCGTCTGGGAGCGGCGATCCGCCGCGTCTGCCCGTGAGCGACGAACTCGACGAAATCCAGGCGATCTTCTTCGAGGAGTGCGTCGAGGGTCTGGCGGTGGCCGAGGAAGGCCTTTCCGCCATGGCCGCCGGTGATACCTCGTCAGGCGTGATCGCTGGCGTGTTCCGCGCCGTCCACTCGATCAAGGGTGGCTCGGGCGCGTTCGGACACACTGCGCTGCTCGGCTTCTCGCACCGGTTCGAGAACGTGCTGGACGAAGTGCGCGCCGGCCGTATCGCGCCGACGCTCGAAGTGACGCAGTGCCTGCTGGGCGCATTCGATATCCTGTCCGATCATGTTTCCGCCGCGCAGACCGGTGGCGATACGCCGGACGACGGGCTGATGCTGGAGCAGCTGGACGCCATTCTCGCGGGCGGCGGCGCGCCGGCCGCCCAGCCGGAACCGGAGCCCGTCGCGCCGGAGCCCGTTGCGGTAGCGGAGGAC
Organism: Novosphingobium sp. BL-S-33; assembly: GCF_056857025.1. Taxonomy (NCBI): domain Bacteria; kingdom Pseudomonadati; phylum Pseudomonadota; class Alphaproteobacteria; order Sphingomonadales; family Sphingomonadaceae; genus Novosphingobium; species Novosphingobium sp. BL-S-33. The sequence continues at coordinate 1,381,068 of NZ_CM166474.1, forward strand.
GAGTTCGGCTTCGTCCCGGTCGCGGCGCCGATCATCGATCTGGATGCCGATTTCGATCCCTTCGGTTTCGAGCCGGTGGCCGTTGCTCTCGACGATTTCGATGCGCCCGAGGCTGCCGAACCGGCGGGCTGGACGGTCCGCTTCGGTCCCTCGCGCGCGGCCATGGCCAATGGCGGCGAACCGCTGCTGGTGATCCGCGAGCTGGAATCGATGGGCGGCGAAGTGACCGCCGTCGATAGCGAGGCCCTGCCGCCGCTGGCCGAACTCGATCCCGAGGACAGTTACTTCGTCTGGACGCTGACGGTTCCCGCCAGCGTGGACGAGCGCGACATTCGCGACTGCTTCGACTTCGTTGCACCGGACTCGCTGATCGAAGTCGTGCGCGCGGAAGACACCGTTGTCGGTGGCGCCGAGCCGGTCGCCGCAGCGTTCGAGGAATTGCCGTTCGAGCCGATCCCGTTCGAACCGGTGTCGTTCGAGGCCGAGCCGGTTCTCGCCGAACCTGTCTCGCCCCCCGCGCCGGTCGCCGTTGCCACGCCGGTCGAGGCGCCCCGGCCCACGGTCGCGGTCCGGAAGGCGGAGGCGCCGAAGCCGGAAGCCAAGTCCGGCGGTGTCGAGGTGGCGCAATCGATCCGCGTCGATCTCGGCAAGCTGGACCAGCTGCTCAATCTCGTCGGCGAACTGGTGATCCGCAGCTCGATCCTCTCGGACCGCCTACCGCCCGCCGACCAGGAGCGCGTCGAGCTTCCCGAGCTTTCGCGCCTGATCCGCCAGATCCAGGACAACGTCATGTCGCTGCGCGCGCAGCCGATCAAGCAGGCGTTCTCCCGCGTGCCGCGCATGCTGCGCGACCTGATGGCAGAGACCGGCAAGCGCGTTCAGCTCGAAACCACCGGCGAGATGACCGAAGTCGACAAGGGCGTGATCGAGAAGATCGGAGACCCGCTGACGCACATGATCCGCAATGCCGTGGATCACGGCATCGAGGGGCCCGAGGAGCGCGAGGCCGCCGGCAAGCCGGCCGAGGGCACGATCCATCTCTCCGCCGAGCAGAAGGGCGGCCGCATCATCGTGCGGGTGCGTGACGACGGGCGCGGCATCAACCGCGAGCGCGTGCGCGCCAAGGCGATCGAGCGCGGCATCATCACCGCCGACGCCCAGCTTTCCGACGAGGAAATCGACGGCCTGATCTGTGCGCCGGGCTTCTCCACCGCCGAGACGATCTCGAACATCTCGGGTCGCGGTGTCGGCATGGACGTGGTGCGCTCGAACGTCGAGTCACTGGGCGGCCGACTGGAAATCAATTCGGTGCCGGGCGAGGGGACGACCTTCTCGATGGCGCTGCCGCTCACGCTCGCCATTCTCGACGGCATGATCGTGCGGCTTGGCGAACAGCGCTTCGTGCTGCCGCTGGCCAATGTGATCGAGACCGTCCAGCCCGAGCGGGGCCAGGTCCAGGCGACTTCGCCGACGTCCGAAGTGATCGAGCTGCGCGGCCAATACCTGCCGGTGCGGCGCGTGGGCGAGATGTTCGGCCTGCGCTCGCAGCGGGCGCCCGAGGACTCGCTCGTCATCATCGTCGAAAGTGACACGGCGGGCCATGTCGGGCTGATGGTCGACACGATCGACAACCGCCGCGAGGTGGTCATCAAGAGCCTGGAGGACAACCTCCACCCGATCCGCGGCCTCGGCGGCGCGACCATCCTGGGCGACGGCGCCATCGCGCTGATCCTCGATGTCGACGCACTGGTCGTGCCCGGAGGCGGCTTTTCCAAATATGTACTGAAAGGACTGGCGGCATGAGCACCGAAGCGATTGCAAACGACGAACGCAAGATCGTCACGTTCACGCTGGGCAACCAGCTGTTCGGGATCGAGATGGCCTCGCTGATCGAGATCCGCGAGTGGGAAGAGCCGACCCCGCTGCCCAGCGTGCCGTCCTATGTTCTGGGCGTCGCCAACCTGCGCGGTTCGGTGATCCCGATCGTCGGCCTGTCCGAGCGTCTGGGCTGGGAGCCCAGCGTGCTGCACTCGCGCTCGTGCGTGCTGGTCGTCACCATCGGCGGCCGCAATGCCGGGTTCCTGGTGGACGAAGTGCAGGACATCGTCTCGATCAAGGGCAGCGAGATTCAGCCCGCGCCCGATACAGAGGTCAATGACCAGAGCGCTATCGCCGGTCTCGTCAAGATCGAGCGCCGCACCTCGGACGCGTCGAACCCGGAAGCGATGTGCCTGCTGCTCGACCTCGAAGCGCTGAGCCTGACGCGTCATATCCCGGAACTGGCTGCGTGAGCACCGGCACTGCTTCTGCGGGCACGCTCGCGGCGAACGCGGAGCTGCGCCCCGCGCAGTTCCACGAGATCGCCGCGATCATGCAGCGCGAGGCACGCATCCATCTTGTCGAAGCCAAGACGACGCTGGTGCATTCGCGCCTTAGCCGCCGTCTGCGCGAGCACGGGCTGACCAGCTTCGCCGACTATGTTTCGCTGGTGCAGCGCGATGCGACCGAGCGTCATGCCATGGTCGTGGCGCTGACCACCAACCACACGCACTTCTTCCGCGAAGTCCATCACTTCGATCACTTGCGCTCGGCCGTGGTGCCGCAGTTGCAGGAACGCGCGCGGCGCGGCGAGAAAGTGCGGATCTGGTCGGCAGGCTGTTCGAGCGGCGAGGAAGTCTATTCGATCGCCATGTGCCTGGCGGGCGATACGCCTGCGGGTGCGGCCTGGCTGGAGCAGGGCGATGTGCGTCTGCTCGCCACCGACATCTCGCCCCCGGTGGTCGAGGCGGTGAGGCTGGCGACCTATCCCGACGCGGCGGTGGAGCCGATCCCGGCCGCCTATCGCCAGCGTTGGCTGCGCCCGGCGGGCGCCGGCTACAACACCGTTGCCGAGCCGCTGCGCAAGCTGGTTGCGGCCCGCGTGCTCAATCTCTTCGACAGCTGGCCGATGCGCCAGAAGTACGACGTGATCTTCTGTCGCAACGTGATGATCTACTTCGACGATACCGCCAAGGCCGAGCTGGAGGCGCGTCTCGTCGACATGCTGGTGCCGGGCGGCATGCTCTACATCGGTCATTCCGAACGCCTGATCGGCCCTGCCGCCACCCGCATGAAGCCGGTTGCGCAGACCGCCTATGCCCGCATCGACGGCGCGGGGGCGGCATGACCGAAACAACCGACAAAGTCCGCGTCGTCGTCGTCGATGACAGCGCGGCGATGCGCGCGCTGCTGACCAAGCTGCTCAACCACGATCCGATGATCGAGGTGGTGGGGCAGGCCCCCGAACCGCACGCCGCGCGCGAGATGATCAAGGCGCTCAACCCCGATGTCGTCACGCTCGATGTCGAGATGCCGGGGATGGACGGGCTTTCGTTCCTTGAACGGATCATGCGCCTGCGGCCGATGCCGGTGGTCATGTGCTCGACGCTGACCGCGCGCGGTACCGAAGCGACGATCGAGGCGCTGCGCCTCGGCGCGGTGGACTGCATCGCCAAGCCTTCGGGCAACCCGCTGGAAATCGCCCAGGATGGCGCGCTGCTGCGCAAGATGGTCAAGACCGCCGCGCGCTCTTCGGTGCGTGCGGCCGTGGCCCGCCCGGTTCCGGGGCGCGTGGTCCCGGCCAATCCGGCGCCTACGGCCGGTCCCATGCGCGACGTGGTGATCGCCATCGGCGCCTCCACCGGCGGCGTCGAGGCCCTGTTCACGATCATCGGCGCGCTGCCGGTCGATTGCCCGCCGGTGCTGGTGGTTCAGCACATGCCCGCGATCTTCACCGGTGGCTTCGCCGCGCGGCTCGACCGCGAGGCGCGGGTGACCGTGGTGGAGGCCAAGGACGGCATGCCGTTGAAGCGCGGGACAGTCTACCTCGCGCCCGGCGGCAGCCATCACATGGAATTGGTCGGCGGGACCAGCGGCCACGTGCGACTGGTCGCGTCGGACCCCGTCGGCGGCCATCGGCCCTCGGTGGACGTGCTGTTCAATTCGGTTGCCCGGCTCGGCTCGCGGGCGGTGGGGGTCATCCTCACCGGCATGGGCGCGGACGGGGCCGAGGGGCTTTCGGCGATGCGTGCCGGAGGTGCCCGCACGCTCGGCCAGAGCCGCGAGACCTGCGTGGTCTACGGGATGCCGCGTGCCGCTTTCGAGCGGGGCGCGGTTGAGAAGGAAGTGAATTTGTCGGCAATGCCCGAGGCTATCCTCGCGGCGTGCCGAAGGTAAATGGAGCGCGTCACATGCCGGCAGCGGCTGCAATCAAGGTAATGGTGGTCGACGACCAGACAAGCATGCGCGCGATGATCCGCCGCGCATTGCAGGATCTGGGTTTCAAGGACATTCGTGACAAGGCCGGGGCGGGCGAGGCGCTGGCGGCAATCAAATCGGACCGCGTGCATCTCGTCATCTCGGACTACAACATGCCGGACATGGACGGCCTCGAATTCCTCGAGGCGGTGCGTAACGATCCGGTGATCGGCAAGACCGTGTTTATCATGCTCACCGGCTCGGCCGACAAGGAGGTCGTCCAGAAGGCCGCCGCGCTGGGCGTCAACAACTACGTGGTCAAGCCTTTCGCGCCCGCTGCGCTGAAGGAGAAGATCGAGCGCGTCTTCGGTGAGCTCGTCTGATCTCCATGCGCCGCGTCTCCATCGTCCAGGGCGAATTCCATGTCGCGAGCCAGGAAGGCGTGGTCATTTCCACGCTGCTCGGCTCGTGCATCGCCGCATGCCTTCAGGACCCGGTGGCGCGGGTGGGGGGCATGAACCATTTCTTGCTGGGTGAGCCGGGTGCGGATAGCCCGGTCACCGGCGTCGAAATGCAGCGATACGGCGTTCATGCGATGGAACTGCTGATCAACGCCCTGATGCAGCGCGGCGCCCAGCGCTCGCGGCTGCGGGGGCATCTTTACGGCGGTGCGAACATCGTGGCCGGGCTTGGCGGCATCGGCACGAAGAACGGCGAATTCGCCCGCAACTTCATGCGCACCGAAGGGATCGCGGTCGACCGCTGCGACCTGGGCGGCACGCAGGCCCGCAAGGTGGAATTCATGCCGTTCGAGGGGCGGGTCCGCGCGATGCTGGTCAAGGACCAGCCGCTGCCCGTCGCTCTGCGGCCCGCGCCCCTCGCCGCGCCGCAGCGCACGGGCGAACTCGAACTTTTCTGATGACGGCGTCGCTCGATCGGCCGGCGAGCGACTACAGGGGGACCGAAGAAGTGACGATCATGATGGAAGGCGATGGCGCGCCGCTGTGCCAGGCGCCGTTTGGCCACGCACTCGCGCACGAGATGCGCGTGGCGCGCGAACTGCTGGAGGAACTGGCCGGAGTGCTGGTGTCCGACGAGCGCTTCGTGGCCGACTACCTCGACCAGCTCCAGGCCTTCGACCTCATCGCCCAGCACGTGGACGAGAGCGCGGCACTGCTCGAACGCGTGGCGGCCGGGCAGCCGCTGCCCGATGCGCTGGGCCAGGTCCGGCTCAATGTCATGCAGGCGCGCCTCCGCGCCGCGCTCGACTGAAGGAATACCTGAGTGGCGCAGGGCAACGGCGATACGACGATCGTCATCCGCAAGGTCAAGAAGATGGCCCGACCGGCTCATCACGGCGGGGCGTGGAAGGTGGCCTATGCCGACTTCGTGACCGCGATGATGGCCTTCTTCATGCTACTCTGGCTGCTGGCGAACCCGGATAAGGCGCAGCTCAAGGGGCTGGCCGAATACTTCTCACCGGCCGCCGAACGCAACGCCCAGCCTTCGACGCTGACCAGCACGCCGGGCCCGCAGCCGGGCCTTGGCGGGCATACCCGCCGCGCCCAGGCCGAGGACCAGAAGGCGCTGGGCCAGCCCTCCGCCGAATCCGGCGTGAAGGGCGCCTCGCGCGGGGGCACGGCCGATGTGCCGGAAGCCGCGCTGCGGGTGATGGCGCAGGAAATGCAGCTCTCGCTCGAACAGCCGGTCGATGCTTCCGAAGGCAAGCAAAACGTCGATGTCGAGCAAGAGCGCGATGGCCTGCGGATCCACCTTGTCGACACGGCCCAGCGTTCGATGTTCAAGGGCGCCACGGCCCAGCTCAATGACTATGCGCGCGACATGCTCGTGCGGATCGCCCGCAAGCTGGCCGGAACCGGCGCGCAGATCGCGATCGAAGGCCACACCGATTCCACCGGCGGGCAGAGCGAGGCCAACTGGTCGCTGTCCGCCCAGCGTGCGCTTGCCGCGCGCGCGGCCATGGTAGGCGCGGGCCTGCCGGCCGACCGTTTCGCCGAAGTCGTCGCCAAGGCGGGGACCGAGCCGGTCTATCCCGACCATCCCGAGCGGCCCGAGAACCGGCGCATCACGATCGTCGTGATGGCCGCATCCTCGGCATTGCCGCAGGATGCCAGTTTCCGGTTCTGAAGGATCTACCGGGGCACGATGATGCAAGTTTGGAGCAGCAGGTGATCAGGAAGATCATGATCGCAGTGGCCGCGCTGGTCGGTGGCACCGCCATCGGCGGGGGCGCGGCTTATGGCGTTGTACAATGGGCGCCGCAATGGCTGCCGGGGATGCACAAGCAGCCCGCAGCCAGCGAATTCGTGCCGACGGGCACGATCCTGGCGCCGATCACGTTCGCCGACGGGCGCCTTTCGGGCTACGTCTCGTTCGAGTGTCAGCTCGAAGTGCCCAAGGGCAAGGGCGAGGAAGTGACGAAGCAGCTGCCGGTGCTGCTCAACGCGGTCAACATGCGCAGCTATCGCCAGCCGCTGGCGAGCGGGCCCGACGGGATGATCCCCAATCTCGACGTATTCCGCCGCGTGGTGATGGATGCCGCGCGCGAAGTCTACGGACCCGAACTCGTGCGCCGGGCGGTCATCACCCAGGCAGCACCGATCTGACACCTTCAAGGACACGTACATGCCGTTGCCGCCTTCATCCCGCCTCGGTGCCGCCGACGAGCTTTCGGGCTCGCTCGGTGCTGCCCCCGACCATGCGGTCGAGGTTGCACCCGATTCCGGACCGGAAGCCATGAACCCGCGCGATCTCGTTGCCCGCGCGCCGCGCGTCACCACGATCCTGCTGATCGGCAAGCTGGCGGCGGGCGACCGCGAAACCCTGTGCCGCGTGCGCAACATCTCGGAAACCGGGATGATGGCCGAAGTCCACGGCAGCTTCGCGGTCAACGAAGCGGTCGAAGTCACGCTCAAGGCCGGGGACACGCTGGCCGGCACCGTGCGCTGGAACCGCGCGGGCCGGATCGGCGTGGCGTTCGACGAAAAGGTCGATGTGCCCGAACTGCTGGCCCATGCGGCGATGCGCAGCGGCGCCGAGGGCATCGCGCGCGGGCCCCGCTTTACCGCCGATTGCCCGGTAGCGCTGCTGGTGGTGGGCTATCGCCATCCGGCGCGTCTGGTCGATATCTCGCAGGGCGGCGCTCGCGTGACCGTGGCCAGCGCCATGCCGCGCGACCAGTTGCTCGGCATCGCCATCCCAGGCCTTGGCGAGCACGAGGCGGCGGTGCGCTGGGTGGGGGAGGAGGCCTGCGGGCTGGTCTTCCTCGAACCGCTCGCGTTTGCGGAGCTGGGCCCCTGGCTGCTCGACATGCGCGCCCGGTTCGGGAAGCAGGAAGACGGATCGTAACGGGGAAATCGGGGCCGGAGTTTATCCCGGCCCACCGAAGCTTTTGACCAGCGACCCCGCCACCAGTGCCCAGCCGTCCACCAGCACGAAGAAGATGATCTTCATCGGCAAGGACACTGTCGCGGGCGGCAGCATCATCATGCCCATCGCCATCAGCACGGCGGCCACGGCAAGGTCGATCACGAGGAACGGCAGCAGCAGCAGGAAGCCGATCTCGAAAGCGCGGCGCAGTTCGGAGATCATGAAGGCGGGCATCAGCGTCGACATCGGCAGCGCCTCGCGCGAGGCGGGGACTTTGCCGGAGAGCGAGACGAACAGCTTCACGTCCTCGTCGCGCACTTGCTTCAGCATGAAGGTGTGGAACGGCTTCTGCGCCCGGTCCAGCGCCTGCGTCTCATTGATGCGGCCCTGGTTGTACGGGACCATGGCATCCTTGTACGCCGCGTCGAACGTCGGGGCCATGACGAAGAAGCTGAGGAACAGCGCCAGACTGATGATCACCGGGTTCGGCGGTACGCCCTGCGCGCCAAGGCCCGAGCGCAGCAGCGAGAGCGCGACGACGATGCGGGTAAACGAAGTGACTGTCATCAGGATGCCGGGCGCAAGGCTCAGCACCGTCATCAGCAGGACAAGCTGGATCACCCGGCTCGACACCGCGCCGCCGCCGGCACCGCCGCCACCAAGCCCGCCTAATGCGTCGGGCGCGGCTGCCGCAGCGGCGGCCTTGGCCATGGCGAGTTCGGGCACGACGAATACGAGAGCGGCACAGCCCAGCGCCGCGACAAGTGCGATACGCCGGTTCATTCGCCCGCGTCCCTGTTCCGGCTGATGCCGCTGCATGGAGCCGAATCCAGCATGATCACGCCTTCCGGGGCGATCAGCAGGCTGATTTCCTTGTAGTCGCGCCGGATCAGCACGACCTGACGGCGCGGATCGAGCGAGAGGCGCTCGACCAGTTCCAGACGGCGCGTGGTGTCCTTGTCGCCCAGGTTGGCGAGCCATTTCTGCGGCAGCCGCAAGTCGTATCGGCGCACCACCCAGAGCGCGCCGACCAGCAGCCCCAGCACCACGGCCAGCGCGCCCAGCGTGCGCAGCAGGGCAAGAAACTCCACCGATCAACCCTCGCGCTCGACGACCTTGGTGATTTCGAGCGACATGTGCTCGCCGTTCACCAGGATCTTGCCTTCGGCCACCAGCTCTTCGTTCACGTAGACGCGGGTGGGGTCGCTGTGGCCGCAGTCGAGCGGGATCACCGCGCCGCGGCTCATCTTGAGAACCTGCCGGATGGGAATGCTGGTGGAACCCAGCACGATCGACAGGTCGATGGGAATACCTTCGAGGACGGACATTGCAGTGCGTCTCCTTTCGCCCTCGTTATAGGAAAGAAAAATATAGGAGTGATCCGAACTAGGCAAAAAATGCCTATAAGGAAGCTGTCTGCACCGCAGGCTGACTGCGGACAGGGGAGCTAACACGATGGAATTGCAAGACTCGATCGACGTATCGGCGTCCGGCCTGCGTGCCCAGTCGCTGCGCATGCGCGTGATCGCGGAAAACCTCGCGAACTCGGACTCGGTCGCGACCACTGCGGGCGGTGATCCCTATCGCCGCCGCGTCGCCACTTTCGCCTCCGAAGTCGACCGTGCGACCGGGGCCACCAAAGTCTCGATCAAGTCGATCGAGGGCGACAAGAGCGAGTTCACCCGCGTCTACCAGCCGGGCAGCCCCGCTGCCGACGCCAGCGGTTATGTTGAGCAGCCGAACGTCAATCCGCTGATTGAGGCGGCCGACATGAAGGCCGCCCAGCGCTCTTACGAAGCCAATCTCAACGCTATCGAATCCGCGCGCGGCATGACCATGCGCACGATCGACCTGCTCAAGTAAGGAACCAGACCATGGCAATCGGAGCCCTCGACGCGGCCGCCGCCTATGGCCGCGCGATCAAGAACACTGCGCCTACGTTCGGCACGTCGGACGACAGCTCCACCTCGGTCGACGGTGCTGCCAGTGGCGGCGGCACCTTCGGTTCGATGGTGGAATCGATGGTCGGCGATACTGCCAACTCGCTGCGCAACGCCGAGACGCAGAGTGCCAAGCAAGTGGCGGGCAAGGGTGACCTGATCGACGTCGTCACCGCCATCGGCGCCGCCGAAACCGCTCTCGACACCGTGGTTTCGGTGCGTGATCGTGTGGTCAACGCCTATTCCGAAATCATGCGGATGCAGATCTAGCCGGAAGGGCAGGGGCGCGTCATGGACTCGGCTTCCACCATCGAGATTGCGCGCACCGCGATGGTGCTGGTGCTGACGGTCGCCGGCCCCATGCTGATCGCGGGGCTGATCGTCGGCGTTCTGGTCGGCCTGCTTCAGGCGTTGACGCAAGTGCAGGAAATGACCCTGACTTTCGTGCCCAAGCTGGTGGTGGTGGGCACGGTGCTGCTGCTTTCCCTGCCGATGATCGGCCATGCGCTTTCGGCTTTCATGGAGCGTATAGCCGACCTCATCGTCGCGGGTTGAGGCGATGGACGCCGCCCTCCTTGCCGCGCTGCCGGTTGATGCGACCACCTTCCTGATCCTGTTCACGCGGGTAGGTGCGGTGGTCATGCTGCTTCCGGCCTTTTCCGAGGAATCGGTGCCCGCGCAGATCCGGCTGGTGATGGCGCTGGGCCTTTCCGTCGGGCTTTACGGGCTGCTTGCCCCGCGCATTGGCCCGGTATTGCAGGGCCCGCAGGGCGGCATGGCCAACCTGCCGATCATCGTGATCGCGGAGATGCTGGTGGGGCTGGCGTTCGGCTCTATCGTCAAGATCATGTTCACTGCCGCAGCTATTGCCGGTTCCATGGCGACGCAGCAGGTCGGGCTTTCCTCCGCGCTGGTCAACGATCCCTCGATGGGCGGGCAGTCACCGCTGCTGTCGCGCCTGTTCGGGCTGGCGGCGGTGCTCGTCTGCATGGCGTTCGGCGTGCACCACTTGTGGATCGAGGCGATCGTCCGGTCCTATTCTACTTTCCCGGTCGGCGGGATGCCGCCTGCGGCGGACTTCGCGCAACTGGCGATCCACGTGACCGGGCAGGCGATGGCGCTGGGTGTCAGCCTGGCCGCGCCGCTGATCCTCTACGGCGCGCTGTTCAACCTCGGCCTTGGCCTTGCTGCCCGCGTGGCGCCGCAGATCCAGGTCTTCTTCATCACCCAGCCGCTCAACCTGATGCTGGGTATTTCGCTGGTCGGCGTGACGCTGGGCTCCATGCTCACCGCCTTCGCCTCGGCCATGACCGCGTTCATGCAGGACGGATGGAAGTTCTGACGCCATGGCCGAAAGCGAAAAGGACCAGCGGACACAGGAGGCGACACCCAAGCGCCTTGAGGATGCCCGCCAGCGCGGCGAAGTGGCGATGGCCACCGAAGTCCGCCACGCGGCGATGTTGATTGGCGCGCTGATCGTCACCGGCGGCGTGGGTGCCAGCGCCTTTGCCTCGCTGGGCCCGCTGATGGTGCGCCTTTGGGGCAATGCCGACGAATATCGGCTCGATTCCAACGGAGCGCAGAGCCTTATGACCGGGCTCGCCATTCACTTCATCTGGTCGCTCCTGCCGGTCTTCGCGGTGCTGCTGGCCTGTATCGCGGTGATGGCCATGGTGCAGGGCCGCTTCACCATCGCCTGGGCCCGGCTCGCGCCGAAATGGTCCAAGTTCAATCCCGTCTCCGGCCTCTCGCGCATGTTCGGCAAGCGCGCGCTGATCGAATTCGCCAAGACGCTTGCCAAGTTCCTGGGCATTGCCTTCGTCGTGTTCAAGGTGCTGAGCCCGCGCATTGTCGGGCTCGACCAGCTGGTCGGCTATGCGCCCGGCGCGGTAGCCAGGGCGGCGGCCGAATTGATGTTCGACGCGGTGCGCGCGGCGGCGATCTCGGTCTCGCTGCTGGCGCTGGCCGACTATGTCTACCAGAAGCGCGCCTTCCTCAAGCGCATGCGCATGACTCTTCAGGAAGTGAAGGACGAGCACAAGCAGAGCGAGGGCGATCCCAAGATCAAGGGCAAGATCCGCCAGATCCAGATGCGGCGATCGCGCCAGCGCATGATGGCGGCAGTGCCGACCGCCAGCGTGATCGTCACCAATCCCACCCACTATGCTGTCGCGCTCAAGTACGACCACGGGCAGATGGCCGCGCCGCTGGTCATTGCCAAGGGCGTCGATGCCATCGCGCTCAGGATCCGTGAGATCGCCACCGAGGCCAATGTCCCGATCGTGGAGAGCCCGCCGCTTGCGCGTGCGCTTTTCGCCTCGGTCGAGATCGACCGGCCGATCCCCATTGAGCACTACGCCGCCGTGGCGGAGATCATCGGCTACGTCATGCGCCTCGCCCGTCGCGGCGCCGGACGCCCTGCCGGGAGCAGCGTGCGGTGAAGGGAAAAAGGCCGATGACCCGCTCCGGCGCGCTCAACCACCTTCCTATAAGGACACTGATGCAGATGCCCCTGAAATCGCGGAAGCGCGCGTCGCTCGCTGTCCTGGCTCCAGCCCTTGCCGCCGTGCTGGCGCTGGCCGCGCCGGCCACCGCCTTTGCGGACTCGCAGCCGCGCATCAAGGACATCGTCGATGTCGAGAACGTGCGGCCGAACCAGTTGGTCGGCTATGGTCTCGTCGTCGGCCTCCAGGGCACCGGCGACCGTATCCGCAACGTGCCGTTCACCGAAGAGACGTTGCAGGCCATGCTCGAACGCATGGGCGTCAACATTCGCGGCGACCAGATGCTGACCCAGAACGTCGCGGCCGTGACCGTGACCGCGACGATGCCGCCGTTTGCCCGATCGGGCTCGACGATCGACGTGCAGGTCTCGGCGCTGGGCGATTCCACCAGCCTTCAGGGCGGCATCCTGCTGGTCTCCTCGCTGCGCGCGCTGGACGGCGAGATCTACGCGGTGGCGCAAGGCCCCGTCGCGGTCTCCGGCTTCAAGGCGCAAGGCGCGGCGGCCAAGCTTAGCCGCGGCGTGATGACCACCGCGCGGATTGCCGGCGGCGCCATCGTCGAGCGTGAGGTGCCTTACGATTTGCGCTCTGCGCAGAGCCTCAAGCTGGCGCTCAAGAACCCCGATTTCACCACCGCGCGGCGGATCGCCGAACGGATCAACAACGAAGTTTCGGGAGCTGCCACCGTGCTCGATCCCGCGACGGTTGAGATCACGCCGCACGGCGGCTCGGTGATCGAGCTGGTCACCCGGATCGAGAACCTGACCGTGCCGGTCGACCAGCCCGCGCGCATCGTCATCAACGAGGCGGCGGGAACCGTGGTCATGGGCGCGGACGTGCGCGTGAGCCCGGTCGCGATCGCGCAGGGCGGGCTTACCATCAGCGTGACCGAAACCCCTGTAGTCTCGCAGCCCGGGCCGCTGTCCAGCGGGCAGACGACCACCGTGCCGCGCACCCGGATCGAGGCGAACGACGGCAACGGCGCCTCGCTGGCGATGCTGACCGGGGGCACCTCGCTCCAGAATCTGGTCTCGGGGCTCAATGCGCTGGGCGTCAGCCCGCGTGACCTCATCACCATCCTTCAGGCCTTGCAGAGCGCGGGTGCGCTTCAGGCCGAGATCACCGTGCAATAAGAAAAGGAGGCAGCAAGATGACCGACACCACCATCACGTCGCTTCCGGCGCCGCAGGTTTCTCCTTCGCCGGACAAGTCTCCGGCCAGCGTGGCCCGCCAGTTCGAAGGCGTGTTCGCCGGGCAGGTCGCCAAGATGATGCTCGAAAGCGTCGATCAGGGCGATGAATTCTCGGGCGGCCACGGCGAGGAAATGTTCCGCGGGGTCCTGGCCGAGCAGGTCGGTAACCAGATCGCCAAGGGCAAGGGGCTGGGCATCGCCTCGGCCGTCCAGGCCCAGATCATCCGCATGCAGGGCGGCAACCCTCAGGGAGTGACCGGCAATGCCGAATGAAATGATCGAGATCATGACCTCGCTCTCGCTGGTCATGCGTGAGGAAACCGAGCGTCTGGAACGCCGCGAGCGCGTGCTCGACCTTGCCTCGCTGGCAGCGGCGAAAGCGCGCCTGGTCGCCTCGCTGGAGGAAATGCTGGCCCGCCGCAACCGCCGTGAGCCGGAGTGGACCGAGCAGATGGACGAGGAAACGCGCGAGCGCCTGTCGGACTGCCTGAGCGAACTGCGCGCGGCCTCGATCGCCAATGCGGCGCTGCTGGAGCGGCAGATCGAACTGTCGATGGAAATGATGACGGCCATCGCCGAGGAAGCCAAGCGGCTGAGCGGCAACCGTTCCTATACCTACGGCGCCAGCGGCGACATGGCCCGCGTGGAGGCGGCGACGCCGATCTCGTTCAACGGCGAATACTAAGGCGGAATACCAGAGCGGAATACTGGGCGACGGACCCATTCCCCCGAATACGGAGCGGGTTACGAACACAAACTCCGTCATCCCCGCGAAGGCGGGGATCCCGCTTCTGTTGTGCGGGGCTGGACGTCGCCAAGAAGCGGGGCCCCCGCCTTCGCGGGGGCGACGGGGTCTGAGGCTGCTAGCTCACGGTCAATATCTAGCCCGTGGGTAGCACCTCCGAGGCATCAGCAATCGCCGGCGAAAGTGCAGTCAGACCTCGCCGTCCGGGCCGCCCACCTTTTCCAGCTTATCGGCCTTTTCCAGCATACCAAGGGTCGCCGAAGCCGGTGCCGCGCGGCCGAACAGGAAGCCCTGCCCGAAGGCGCAGCCGCGTTCGACGAGGAAGTGGGCTTGCTCCTCGGTCTCGATGCCTTCTGCCGTCACCGGCATGCCAAGGCTGCGGCCAAGGTCGAGCACCGTGTTGACCAGCTTGCGCCCGGGGTCGCTGTCGAGCGCCTGGATCAGCGTGCGGTCGATCTTGATGGTGTCCAGCGGCAAGTGGCACAGCCGCGCAAGGCTGGCATAGCCCGTGCCGAAATCGTCCAGCGCGATGCGCGCACCGGCCCCCCGCAGCGTGTCGATCGTCGCGCGCGCATCGGCGAGATTGTCCACCATCGCGTTCTCGGTGATTTCCACCGTCAGCCGCTCGGGCGGCAGGCCGCAGGCGAAGACGATCTGGAGCAGCCTTGCGGCAACGCCCGGATCGCAGACTTGCTGCGGCGACATGTTGACGGAAAGGCCCACCTCGTCCGGCCATTCGCGCGCGTCGCGGCAGGCCTGACGCAGCAGGCCGAACAGCATCTCGTCGATCAGCCGGAGGTCTTCGCCCACTTGCAGGAACAAGTCGGGGCCCAGCAGGCCGCGATGCGGATGCTCCCAGCGGGCCAGCACCTCGAAGCGCGCGATCTTGCGCGAGGGCAGGGCGACGATGGGCTGGTAATGCGGAACCAGTTCGCCGCGCAGCAGGGCCGAGCGCAGGGCCTCTTCCAGCGCCGCACGGTCGGTCAGGGTGGCAAGCATTTCAGGCGTGAAGCGACGCACGGCGGCTCCGCCCGAAGCCTTGGCGCGCGACATCGCGATCGAGGCGCCGCGCAGCAGTCGCTCGGGCGTGGTAGTGCCCGAGGGATCGCTGGCGATGCCGATCGAGGCGGTCAGGTGGATCATGTGCCGCCCCAGCACGATGGGCGAGGCCAGTACGTCCAGCAGGTCTGCAGCCACAGCCTCGGAGAGGTCGGCGCCGTCGTTCAGGGGCAGGACGCAGGCGAACTCGTCCCCGCCGACATGGACGACCCGGCCCGAGACTTTGGCCGCGATCCGCCCGCAGCGTCCGGCGGCGATGGCGATGACTTCGTCCCCGGCGGCGTGGCCGCACAAGTCATTGACCAGCTTGAACCTGTCGAGATCGAGGATCAGCAGGGAAAGCGGCTGCGGAGCGCCGTCTTCTCCGCGCAGGAACGCCACGGCCCGTTCGACACTCCGCAGCGGCGGTTCGTGCCCGTCAAACGGGGACTCGCCGGCGCTCCCGAATTCCGGGCTATCGCTTCCCGGTCTCCGTTCGTGCCCTGCGGTCGTATCTCGCTGGCTGGCGCTGCGCATCGTCTGTCAACTTGTCTCCTTAATCCATTATATGGGATTGGAGTGCGCAACGGCCGGGTTGTCCTACAATTAGCGCCTATTCGAACATAGCCGACAGCACCGTGGCGATGCGGGCCGGGTCGAATGCGTCAAGCGCCACTTCGAAATCGGGATTGAGGCTGAAGCCCAGGGTGTGGCCCTGCCGGTCGAACGTGATGGCGATTACTCGCAGGCCGGTATCCTGTTCGATCACGGCGAGACCGCCGGCCGAGGGGAAGCGATCGGGATCGACCACCAGCACGGCGCGGCCGGGCAGCCCGGCGCCGAGCGTCGAGCGGCCGATGCGCAAGCCATAGGCGTTCGGCCCGGCGCTGCGCGGCACTTCCACGAATGTACCGGTCGGCGTGCGGGCGAGCAGGCCATCGGGAAGCGGCGATCCGAAGACGGGAACCAGCCGGACCGATGCGTCCTCCCCAACCGACTGCGCGGGCGCCGGGCTCTCGGGAGCTTTCGGCGCGAACGCCGGAGGGCTGGCGGCATCGAGCACGGGAACCGGGCGTTCGAGCACGGATGTCTCCAGCGAAGAACCGATGGATGCGTTGAGCACCCTTGCGTCGGAAGCGCCGGTCTGCCGCATCGCAGGGGCCTCGGCAGAAGCGCCCGGTGAACCACCCAGTTCGGCGCGCAGCGCGGCGGTGCGGGTGCGGGTCTTGGTAATGCGGATCTGCGGATTGGCCACCAGCGACAGGAACGCGTCGAGTTCGCCGCGCGCGCAGGCTGCGACGACGGCGGCCGCGAGCGCGGCATCGTCGGCCACGCCGAACAGGCGGCGTAGCGAGCCGCGCACTTCGTCGTTCCAGCGGTCGTAGGGCTTGTGGGCGTTTTCGATGCGCGAGAGGATCACCGGCGCAATCCCGTACTGTTCTTCGAGTACGGCGATGGTCAGCGTATCGTCGGCAACGCGGCGGGCGCGTACGGCCGCCGCCACCAGAACCGCGAGGCGGTCAGCCTCCGGATCGGTGCGGTCGTTACCCATGATCGGCTCTGCCCAGTCCTCGATATCGAAAGCGGGATCGTCGATGTCCACAAGCAGATCCAGCGGATCGACCTGGAGTGCGGCTGCGATGGCGCGCATTTCCGGGGCACGAGCGAAAACCTCGCCACGTTCGATCTTGGAAAGTCGAATATAGGTAATGTCCGGAAGGCGTTCGGCCAGTTCCAGCAATGAGCCTATATTTTGTTGCTTGCGAAATTTCCTTATCCCGTTTGGAAATACCAGACTGCGGCAGGCGTCGATCTCAAGGGTTGCGGGTACGGATGCAGTAGCCGTCCTTGCCCGCCTGCCAGATCGAACTGATTTTTCGGTCATTGAAGCTCGAATTTCATTGCAATGCCCAAGATGTTTCATGATCCTTAAACAGGGTCAATATCGCTCTTGGGATGATGGTTCAAAACGGGTCAAGTTAGGGCGCGTTCGCGGATGACCCCATGCCTTCTAGTATGATGACTTTAGGGTGAATGGTCATTGTATCGCACCGATTGCAGGTTTTTAACGGTTACCTGGACCCTGTAACGTCCATTTTGGGACAGCGGCCTGATTGAGAGCGCTACCAGCAAATCTTTGAAATAAAGTGCATAATACTGTGAGAACTTGCGGAAATGCGCGCGCGCGTAACGGGCGTCGGGCACGCCGGAGGGGGACCAAGGCCTGACAGGCTCGGAATTCTGGAAATTGCGCATCTTATTGAATGAACGCCGAAATCGTTCTTTTGTTCCTGTAATTTCGACGTGAATTGCATCTTTGTAACAAAACAGGGCGCACTCCCGAAGGAGCGCGCCCAGAGTAATCCCGTCCGATTCTATATGGGGATGGGCGGACGGTCAGTTCCGTTCAGCCGCGCGCGATTTTAGCCGCGTCCAAGGGCCAACTTGAGAAGGCCGATCTGCTTTTTGTAGATGTTGGTCATGGCTGTGTAGTCCGCCTGGACCTGGCCAAGTGTCAGCAGTTGGTCTTCCAGCGTGACATTGTTGCCGTCCGGCTTGGTCTCGCTGGTCTCGCTGTCGAGAACGATGCGTCCTCCGCCCTGCGGGGGGCGCGCCCCCAGCGCCGACATCGAGGCGGACAATTCTATATGCGGGCGCGAGACATGCGGCGCCCCGGTGGCTTCTCCATATTGCGCGACCAGCGACGAGAAGTCGGGCGCGGTTACGGTGCGGGCCTTGTATCCGGGGGTCTCGCTGTTGGCGATGTTCTCGGAAATGACGCGCTGGTGCTCGGCCATCGCCTTCATCGAGGCGGCCATGCCATCCAGCAGAGGGGGAAGCGAAGACATCGAATATTCCTCGAAAAGAGCCGGAGAATCAGGAACTGGTGAGGCGCGTCAGGGCGGCCTGATAGTTGGCGAGCTGTTTCTGCTGATAGGCCGATCCGCTGCCGGTGGAGAGCGTGCCGTTGACCAGCGACGCCTTGCCCGAGTCCCAGTAAAGCGAGCGATAGGCGGTCTGGATCATCGAAAGCGCCGACTTGACCTTGGTCAGCGCGACGGAGGCGGCCTTGGAGTCGGTCAGGCTCAGCGCGCTGGTGAGCGCGAGGCTATACGCGCCGCCCGGCGTCACTTTGGCATCTGTCGCGGTCTTGACCTTGGGCGTGCTCAGCTTGACCGGCGAAAGCCCGAGCTTGGCCAGCGCGTCCTTGCCGTCGCCCCCGGCGCCCAGCACCAGCGTATGCCCGGCGGCGACGGTGATCTTGAGCGTCGTCTGGCCATCGACCAGCGAGGTCGTGACCGTGGCGTTGGTGCCGGTGATCTTCTTGATCTTGGCGGCGAGCGTGGTCATCGTCTCGTTTTCGTCGATCGTGATTTTGCGGGCGTCGCCGCCGTCGACCATGACCGAGAACTCGTCGCCCGCGCGCAGGCTGGTCTCCGAGACCAGCGTTGCCGACGTCGTCGGGTTCAGCGTTCCGCTGTGCAGGCCGAGCGCGCCGAGGGCGTTGTCGCCGCCCGCCAGCGTGGTGATGCGCACCGGCTCCACGGTCGAGGCGACGAGGCCCCATTGCGAAACCGTCTGCACCGCGCCGGTGTCCCCATCGACGCGGGCGATGAAGCCGTCCACCGTGCCGGCCTTGGTCCCGCTCAGCGTACCGGCCGTGCGGCCGCCGACATAGAGCGTGCCGTTGAGCCAGGTAACGCTATCGGCCTGATCGTCGTCCGAGGTGCCGATATAGGTCGTGCTGGCGGAAGTCAGGCCGGAATCGATGCGGGTGACGAAAGCATCGCGCGATCCGCTGATCGTATTGACCTGATCGCCACCTACCGGGGTGCTGGCGGCACCTACCACCGCGATCTCGCCGGTATCGGACACCGAAATTGCGCGCGCCTCGACATTGCCGAGCGTGACCGAGTTGAGGTCGTTCGACAGCGAGCTTGCATCGATCTGGCGCAGCTTGGCAACGCCGTCCTCGTTGGTCAGCGCCAGCAGGTTGCCCGAGCCGTCGATGGCGAGCGAGTTGACCATGTCGTTGCCGCCGCTGTCGATCGTGCGGCGCTCGACGAACTTGCCGGTGGAATCGAGCTTGACGATGACGGCATCGCCGCCGCCGGTCGATGCGCGGCCGGCGATGTAGATGCTGCCGTCATTGCCGACCGTCACCGCATTGGCGCTTTCGGTGCCGGTTTGGCGGATCGCGGTGGTCGAAAGTTCGTTGCCGGTATTGCTGAAGCGCGCCACCAGCAGGTCGGTCTGGCTTGGATCGCTGTTGTTGAAATCGCCGCTGACCGAGCCGGCCACGACGATGTCGCCGTTGGGCGCGATCGTGACGGCCGAGCCCGAGGCCGAGCCGGCAGCGCCCAGATTGCGTTGCCACACCACCTGACCTTCGGAATCGATCTTGGTGAGGAACATGTCGTTCGAACCGTCGGTGACCTGGCTGCCAAGGTCGCCATTGGTAGTGCCGACGACGTAGCTGAAGCCATCGGCGTCGGTCACCATCCCGCGCGCCGAGGTGGCGGCATCAACCGTGTAGTCGGGGGTGGCGGTGCTGCCGGACGAACTGCTGGACGTGGTGGTCGTCGTGCTGGCGGCCGCGGCGGTCTGGGCCTGCGCGGTGGCGGCGGCGTCGACGGCGTTGATCGAGCCGAGGCGCGACCAGCTCAGCGAGCCGTCGATGTCTCCGAAGCGGTAGACGCTGGCGTCGGTGGTCGAATCCTTGCGGGTCTCGCCGCTGGCGACCATGATCGAATCGCCGGCGCCGACTTGTTCGAGCGAGACCTTCTCAATGCCCGACGGGTTGAAGACGAGGCCCCACTTTTCGGAGTCGCTGTCGTACTTGACGGTGAAGTTGGACTGCCACTCGCTGACGGGCTTG
Organism: Novosphingobium sp. BL-S-33; assembly: GCF_056857025.1. Taxonomy (NCBI): domain Bacteria; kingdom Pseudomonadati; phylum Pseudomonadota; class Alphaproteobacteria; order Sphingomonadales; family Sphingomonadaceae; genus Novosphingobium; species Novosphingobium sp. BL-S-33. The sequence goes on from NZ_CM166474.1 coordinate 1,400,992, forward strand.
CCGTCCGCGTCGAGCACCGGATCGCCATTGGCGTCGAGCTGCGGCTGGGCGCCGATCGCGGCATTGAGCACGGCGGCCACCGAATCGAGCGTCGGCGGCTGGGTGGACTGCGACAGGTCGACATTGACCGTCTGGGTGGTCGCACCCTTGGTCATGGTGACCTGGAAGATCTCGTTGCCGGTCAGGCCGGCGATCGCATCGCCTTCCTTGGTGGAAATGGGATTGCCGGCGACCGCGCCGGTGACATCGGGCTTGTCCACCGCGATCGTCTTGGCCTGGCTGGCCGAAGTGCCGAAGTTGAGCGTCAGCAGATCGGTATCGGCCGAGCCGATATAGCTCTGAAGGTCGCTGAGGCCCTTGGCGAAAGTCTTTTCGAGCGAGGCGCGTTGAGCGGCCGAGGTGCTGGTGCTGGCGGCGCTTTCGGCCAGCGTTTGCAACCGGTCCAGCGCCTTGTAGATCGTGAAGGTGGCCTTGACGTCGGGCAGGTTGTCCAGCGTGCTGTCACGGTCGTAGGTCTTTTCGTCCACGATCGACAGCAACTTCTGGATCGCGGTGACTTGCGCGCTGGTGGAGGTGGAGGCGCTGGGATCGTCCAACTTCCACGGTGGGGTCGTCGCCGCCATCGTGAAGGCCGCCTTGGCCTTGGTCACCGCCGGGGTATCCGTCGAACTGGTTGACGAGAGGGCGCTCGAATAGGCGCTGGTTCCGCCCAGGATCGAAAGACCGATCAGCGCATTGTTGGTGTTTATCGTCAAAACTGCCTCCCGGGCTTCGCACCCGCCCACTATCATCCTATAAGATAGACGGTTGCATTCGCCGACAGGTCGGTATTGCGGACTTTTTTGGGGATGAAAGACGTGACGATGATGGCCGCCATCGGCGAACCACCCGAGCTGAAGAAGTATTCGGGAATTCAACGCGCTGCCGCGTTGATGCTGTCGCTTGGGCACGAGCAGGGCGGTCCGATCTGGGAACAGCTGACGACCGAGGAAATAAAGGAGCTTTCGGCAACTATCGCCCAGCTCGGCCGCGTGCCTTCGGTGGTGGTCGAGCACCTGCTGGTGCAGTTCTCCGGCGAAGTTTCCAGCATGGCCTCGCTCCACGGCTCGTTCGAGAGCACGGAGCGGCTGCTGGAGGGAATTCTCCCGGTCGACAAGGTCAAGGAGATCATGGAGGATATCCGCGGTCCGTCCGGCCGCACGATGTGGGACAAGCTGTCCAACGTCAGCGAAGCCGTGCTCGCGGGGTACCTCAAGAACGAATATCCGCAGACCGTGGCGGTGATCCTGCACAAGCTGCGCCCCGATCACGCCGCGCGCGTGCTGGCCGAACTGCCGCGCGATTTCGCCACCGATGTGGTCATGCGCATGCTGCGGATGGACACGGTGCAGAAGGACGTGCTGGTCCAGGTGGAGCAGACGCTGAAGAGCGAGTTCATGACCAATCTCTCGCGCGCGCAGCGCCGCGATCCCCACGAGATGATGGCAGAGCTGTTCAACGCGCTCGACCGTTCGACCGAAGAGGCCATGTTGGGCGAGCTGGACGAAAAGGCACCGGAATCGGCCGAACGCATCCGCGCGCTGATGTTCACGTTCGAGGATCTGGCCAACCTGTTGCCCGGCGCGATCCAGACGATCGTGCGCAATTGCAACAAGCGCGAGCTGGCGCTGGCGCTCAAGGGCGCGCCGGACGACATGAAGAAGGTGTTCTTCAACGCCATGACCGAACGTGCCGCCAAGCTGATGCGCGACGACATGGCCGCGATGGGCCCCGTGCGCGCGCGCGAATGCGAAGAAGCGCAGACCGCGCTGGTGCGTCTGGCCAAGTCGCTTGGAGATCGCGGCGAGATCATGCTGGTCGATCCCAAGAGCGATGATGCGATGATTTACTGAGACTTAGCAGTTCGTTAACGATAAGTGAGAGCGGATTCGCGCCAATGGAGATGGCCATGAGCATTCAGCCCTTCGGCTTCGACAGGGTCTTCCGCTTTTCCTCGGCGGAGGCTGAGGAAAAGGAAGGCGGCGAAGCGCTGCACGAGGAACTGGCGGCAATGGAGGCGCGTATCGAACGGATGCGTGAAGACCATGCCGCCGAACTCGCCCGCGCGCGCGCCGACGGTTTCGAGGCCGGGCTGGCGCAGGCGCGCCACGAACGCGATGCCGCGCTGCTCGCCGCGACCGACGCGCTCCATGCCGGGCTTGACGACGTGGCCCGCCGTTTCGACGAAGTGACCGATCTGGTCGCGCGCGAGGCGGCCTCGGTCGCGCTGCTCGCTGCCGAGATGCTGGCCGGCCATGCCGTTTCGCTGGAACCCGCGCGCGCCATTGACGAGGCGCTGTCCCGCGCGCTCGAACAAGTCGCGCGCAGCACCCAGATCACGGTGCGCGTCCATCCCTCGATGCGCGAACTGGTCGAACATGTCGTGGCCGCGCGTCAGGCGGCAGAACGCCGGACGCTTCAGGTGCTGGTGGTCGAAGATCCGGCCGTCTCGCCCGCCGATGCCCGCATCGGCTGGGTCGAGGGTGGTCTTGGCGTCGATGCCGGTGCGCGCCGCGCGGCGGTGCTGGCCGAACTGGCCGGTCTGCTCGGCCCGGGACGCGATGCGCCGGTGCTGGCTGCGGTGGAAACCCGGAGCGAAGTGGCAGAAGTGTCGGAAATGGCGGAAGATGTCGGTTCCGAAGCTGCCGAACACGGCTTTGAAGCAGCCCATCCGGACACCGATCATGGGCAGATTTCGGGGCTCGACGCCGCCGCGTAAACTTTTCCGGCGACCGGCAAGAGTTGCCTAGTCTCTTATCCTATAATGAGCGTGAGCGAAGCCAGGGGGGCCTCGCCGGGATTAAGAGGCGATCTTGAACGCGTTGCGCAACTTTATCGAGCAGATAGGCCTGCGCCGGGCCCTGCTGATGGGGGGCGTGGCCCTCGCAATGCTCGGGGGGCTCGCCTGGATGGCGCTGCGCACGCCCGCGAGCGAGATGGGCTACCTCTACTCCGATCTCGATCCCGCCGCTGCCCAGTCGATCACCGAAAAGCTGAAGGCGCAAAACGTGCCCTTCCAGCTTTCGGCCGATGGCAGCGCGGTCATGGCCCCGGTGGACAAGCTGGCCGAGCTGCGGATGTCGCTGGCCGGTGAACAGCTTGGCGGCAAGATCGGTTACGAAGTGCTCGATTCCGAGGAGCCTTTCGGGGTTTCCTCCTCGCGCGCCAAGCTCAACGAAACCCGCGCGATCGAAGGCGAACTCGCCCGCTCGATCGAGACGGTGGAGAAAGTGAGCAAGGCCCGCGTCCACATCGTCATGCCCGAGCGCGCGATGTTCGAGACCGAACCGCGCAAGGCCAGCGCCGCCGTGACCGTGAAGACGATGGGCCGCCTGCCGAACGAGACGGTGCAGGCGATCCGTTATCTCGTGTCCTCCTCGGTCCCCGATCTCACGCCCGATGCGGTGTCGATCGTCGATCAGACCGGTGCGCTGTTGGCGCGCGCGGGCGATGCCGGGGCCGGTGGCTCGGGCGATCTCGAAGAGCGCCAGTCGGCTATCGAGGGACGTCTGCGCGACGAGATCGAGGCGATGCTTGCGCCGATCGTCGGCCAGGGCAAGGTGCGCGCCGAAGTCGCCGCCGTGCTGGAACGCGATCAGGTCCGCGAGGAATCGGAATCCTACGATCCCGACAAGCAGGTCGTCGCGCATCAGGTCACGGTCGAATCGAACGACCAGAACGACGAGAACGGCGCCAGCGCACAGGGCGCTTCCGTGAGCACGCAGCTTCCCGACAACCAGGCCAATATTGCCGGCAGCGGCGGCAGCAACCGCCGCGCCGCCCGCAACGAGACCTCGGAAGATACCACTTACCAGAACAGCCGCACCCAGAAGGTCGCGGTGCGCAATCCCGGCCAGCTCAGCCGCCTGACCGTGGCCGTGATGGTGGACGGTGGGCCGCAGGGCCTGCCTGCCCCGCAGATCCAGCGCCTGCAGCGACTGGTCGAGAACGCGGTGGGCTTCGATGCCTCGCGCGGGGACAGCGTGGTCGTGGAGAACATGGCGTTCAACGCGCCGCAGGATGTCGATGGCGCGTCCGCCGGTCTGCCGTTCGGCCTGACCTGGGACCGTCTGTTCGACGTGTTCAAGATCGTGCTTGTCGGCGGTATCGTCCTGATCGGCCTGCGCATGCTGAAGCCCAAGCTGATGCCGCCGCCGCCGCTGCTTGAAGGCGTGGTCGAACCGCGTCTGGCCGATGGCGAGATGCTGTCGCTGGGCGAACGCGCGGCCGACGGCGATCCCGATGCGCTGCGCCGCCTTGAAGAGCTGCGCGGAGAGAATGGCGAGCCGCTGCTCGATCAGGAAATCGCGCTGGCTCAGGTCGATGGCCGCATCAAGCTCTCCGCCTTGCGCCGCATCGGTGATGCCATCTCCTCCAGTCCCGCCGAATCCGCTTCGGTGATCCGCCAATGGATGAACAGTTGAAAGGCCCCCGCATGAGCGACGACCTCGAACCCCGCCAGCTCGCCCCGGCGTTCCTGAACGACGACGATGCGCCTGCCGGTGATTTCACCGAAGCCCGCCCCTGGACCCCGCGTCCCGAGACGCCGCCGACGCCCGACGATCTTCAGGCCGTGTTCGACGTGCCGGTGAAAGTGCAGGCCGTGCTCGGCCGCTCGCGGATGGACATCGGCGATCTGCTGCGGCTCAAGCCCGGCATGGTGGTCGAACTCGACCGCCGCGTGGGTGAGCCGGTGGACATCTTCGTCAACAACCGCCTGATTGCGCGCGGCGAAGTGGTGCTGATCGACAGCACGCTGGGCGTGACGCTCACCGAGATCGTGAGGCAGGACGGATGATACCGTCCGGCAAATCCGACGCGGTTGTCGATCCCGGCCCCGAACCCGGAACCGAGCTGAGCGCCGAGGCGCCACCTGCCGATGCCACCCGGCTCATGCTGGTCGGAGAGCTGGGCACGGCGATGGGGCTGGCGGTGGAGATGGTGCGCGGCTCGGCCGCCAGCATCGCGGTCGGCACGGCCGGCGGCGCGATCCGCGAGACCTGGCGCTGCGGCGGCGATGTCGCGGTGATCGAATTCGCGGTAGACCTGCCCGACGTGATGGCGCGCCTGCGCGGCGAAAGGCCGGGCAAGCTGGTGTTCCGCCGCGCGGTCAGCGGGCTGGTCGGTCACAGCATCGACCATGTCGAGCGCGAGCTGATCCTCCAGACGCTGGAACGCTGCGCGGGCAACCGCACCAGCGCGGCGTCGATGCTCGGCATTTCGGTGCGCACCATGCGCAACAAGCTGCGCACCTTCCTGGCCGACGGGCAAGTGCTGCCGCCGGGGCTGGTCCGCCACTAGCGGCCGCCCGCGGTGCCACTTCAGTTCCGCCCATCCTGTCGTGATGCTGCCGGGCGCCGTCCGGTCCGCTTCCAACCGCCGTCCATATATCGGGTAACGCGATGAAAGCCCTTGTCCTTCCCAGGCTAGACCAGTTGATGGCGCGATTGGGCCCCAGCCGCGATCTTGCGCTGGCGCTCGGCGTCACGGCGATCATCGCCATGCTCATCCTGCCGATGCCCGGCTGGATGCTCGACATGGGCCTTGCCCTCTCGATCACCGCCTCGGTGTTGATCCTGATGACGGCGCTGTTCATCGAAAAGCCGCTCCAGCTTTCCAGCTTCCCGACGATCCTGCTGATCGTGACGATGCTGCGGCTTGGCCTCAACCTCGCTTCCACCCGCCTGATCCTCGGCCACGGGCATGAGGGGCACCATGCGGCGGGCGGCGTGATCGCGGCCTTCGGCGAGTTCCTGATGGGCGGCGAGACCGTCATCGGCCTCACCATCTTCGCGATCCTCGTCGTCATCAACTTCGTGGTCATCACCAAGGGTGCGGGCCGCATCGCCGAAGTGGCGGCGCGCTTCAGCCTCGATGCCATGCCCGGCAAGCAGATGGCGATCGACGCCGATCTCAACGCCGGCACCATCACCGAGGCGCAGGCCCGCGAACGCCGCGCCGAGATCGAGGCCGAGAGCGGCTTCTACGGCGCCATGGACGGTGCCTCCAAGTTCGTGAAGGGCGATGCCGTCGCCGGCCTGCTGATCACCGCGATCAACATCGTCGTCGGCCTCATCATCGGCGTGGCCATCCACGGCGTGCCGTTCAGCGAAGCCTTCAAGACTTACACGATCCTCACGGTCGGCGACGGCCTTGTCAGCCAGATCCCGGCGCTGATCGTCTCGACGGCGGCGGGCCTGCTGGTTTCGAAGGGCGGCGTCACCGGCAAGACCGGCGCGGCGCTGGGCGAGCAGCTTGGCCGCTATCCCAAGGCCTTCGGCATCGTGGCCGCGCTGATGGGCACGCTGTCGCTGATGCCCGGCCTGCCGTTCATCCCCTTCGCCACGCTGGCCGGGCTCTGCGGCTGGGCGGCCTGGACGATGACCAAGAAGGCCGAAGCTGAAGTCGTGCGCGAGCGGATCGAAGCCGCGCAGAACAAGCAGCGCGAGGCGGCGCAGGCGGAAGAGCCGATCGCCCGCACGCTCGCCATCGACGCGCTGCGCATCGAATTGGGCTACGGACTGCTGCCGCTCATCAACGATGCCAGCGCCGAGCCGCGTCTGGACGATCAGGTCAAGGCGCTGCGCCGCCAGATGGCGATCGATTTCGGCTTCGTGCTGCCCGCCGTCCGCATTCTCGACAACATGGCGCTCCAGCCCAACGAATATATCGTCTTCGTCAAGGAGACCGAGATCGCGCGCGGCGAACTGCGCATCGGCAAGCTGCTCGTCATCAATGCGGCGGGCGGCGAGACGGGCCTGCGCGGCGAGCCGACCAAGGAGCCGGTGTTCCAGCTTCCGGCGCTGTGGATCGACCGCGAGATGCGCGAGGAAGCGGGTTTCCGCGGCCTCACCGTGGTCGACTGCGGCACTATCGTCACCACCCACCTGACCGAGATCGTCAAGGACAACATCGCCGACCTGCTCTCCTATACCGAGACGCAGAAGCTGCTGAGCGAAGTCCACAAGGAAACCGAGAAGCTGATCGCGGACCTGATCCCGGCCAAGATCTCGATCTCGGGCGTGCAGCGGATCCTGCAGAACCTGCTTTCGGAAAGCGTCTCTATCCGCGACGTGCCGACAATCCTCGAAGGCATCGCGGAATCGACCGCGATGACCAACAATCTGACGCAAGTGACCGAGCATGTACGCGCCCGTCTTGCCCGCCAGATCTCGGCCCAGCAGACATTCGACGGGATGATCCCCATCGTCACGCTGGGCGGCGAATGGGACGAGGCCTTCGGCGAGGCCATCGTCGGGCAGGGCGACGACCGCCATCTGGCCATGGCGCCCTCCAGCCTGCAAGCCTTCATTGCCGCCGTGCGCGAGTCCTACGACCGCTTCGCCGCGCAGGGCGAGATCCCGTGCCTGCTCACCAGCCCGCCGCTGCGGCCTTTCGTCCGCTCGATCATCGAGCGCGTGCGCCCGGCGACCGTGGTGCTCTCGCAAAACGAGATCCACCCGCGCGCGCGTCTGCGCAGCCTCGGCACGATCGGGTGAGGGGAGGGCCTTTCGACCGGAAAGGCGCAAACCGCTCTATTATAGGAAGTAGCCGGTCGACGCCGGCGCAGGGTAGCGACACATGACAGTTTCCATCAATCCCGCGTTTCCGATGGCCGCACCCGCTGCGAGCGCTGCCAGCGCGCCCCGTCCGGCCGACAACGCGGCGGGCGGCGATGATGGCAAGGCCTCTTCGTTCGGAACGATGGTCGACCACGCGGCCGACGATAACGACAGCCGCCCGGCGTCCAGTCGCCCGGTAAAAAGCGACCGGCCTGCCAAGGCGGCTCAGTCCAAATCTGATTCCCCTGCAAAGTCCGGTTCCACGGCGTCCAAGGATGCGGCCTCCGGGAAGGACGATGCGGCCACGCAAGCCGCCCCGGCCGAGACGGCAACCGCCGATGTCGCTGCCGATACGCTGGCGGCCGCCGAGGAAACGGTGCCCGCTATCGAGACCGTACCTGCTGAAGATGCGGGCGCGGCGCTGACGCCGGACCCCGCCGCGACATTGGTTCAGAACGGCGCGCAGGCTGCGACGCCGCTCGCGGCCAAGCCGATGAACATGGCCTCGCACAAGGCCGCGCCCGGGAAGCAGGCGGCACTGGCATTGGCCGGAGCCGCCGAGCCCGCCGCCGCCGCTGATGCGGCACCTGCCGAAACCACCGGCACCGGTGATGCCAAGGCGGGCGAAACCGCAGAGCCGGGCAAGACCGATGACCGCGCCCGTTCCGCCGATGCGGACGATCAGACCGTGCCGCTGCCGATCCTGCCGCAGGCCGGTGCCCAACTGGCCGCCACGACGCCCACCTCTGCCACCACGGCGCAAGCGGCTCTGACCGGCGCGCCACAGGCTGTAGCCGGGAACACGGCCGACGCTTCGGAGGGCAAGGACGCCAAGGGCAAGGTCGAAGGCGGTCCCGCTGTCACGCTCGCCTCGGCAGCATCCGCGCGCGGACCCGCAAAGCAGGCAGCGTTCGGTGCCACGACCGAGGCAACCGGTACGGGAAGCGGTACGAGCACCAGCACCAGCACGGGGCACGCTGCGGGAGGCGCCGCTGCGACCACTCATGACGCCGGTTTGGCGACTGCCGATCCGGCTCCGGCGAACGGTTCGACATTGTCGGCCCCGGTGCTGTCGCAGACATTCGCAGCCGCTGTGAGCCGTCCGGCGGCGCTGCCTTATCCTGCCGCCGCGCAGAATGCCGCGCAGTCCGCGACGGTGACCGTGCGCGAGGGACAGTTCGGCACCGACATGGGCGTGCAAATCGCCCGCGCGCTGGACAAGGGCGGCAACGACCTCCTGATCAAGCTGGACCCGCGCGACATGGGCCGCATCGATGTGCGCCTCTCGTTCGACCATCAGGGCGTCCTGCGCGCGGTCATGTCGGCGGACACCACCACTGCCACCGACATGCTCCGCCGTGAAAGCACCGATCTCAACCGCGCGCTGGCCGATGCCGGGATCCGTGCCGACAGCCAGTCGCTGCGTTTCGATACGCGCGCCGGCGGTCAGGGCATGGGGCAGGGCGCCGGTCAGGGCAATGGCCAGAGCGGCAGTCAGGGCGGTCAGCGCTGGCAGGGCCAGCAGGCCCAATCGGATGGATTCAGCGGGGGCGACGACCCGGCCTACCGGTCGCTCAGGAGCAGCGGCCACGTCGATCTCATGGCATAGGACACCAGCAGCATGACCACGATCTCGAACACTTCGTCCTCAAGCGGCTCGTCCTCGACGACCGATCCGACTGCGGCCTCCACCACGAGCCTGCTGTCGGACTACAACCTGTTCCTCAAGCTGCTGACCACGCAGATGACCAACCAGGATCCGCTCAACCCGACCGACACCTCGGAATATACGCAGCAGCTGGTGCAGTATTCGCAGGTGGAGCAGTCGATCCAGCAGAACTCGAAGCTGAGCGACATCCTCACCCAGCTCAGCTCGCAGGACATGGCGCAGGCTTCCAGCTTCATCGGCAAGGAAGCGCGCTTCGATTCCCCGGTGGCGGGTCTGGGCGACGATCCGGCGCACTGGACGTATTATGTGGATGGCACGCCCACGGCGGTCACCGCGACGATCTCCGATTCTAACGGCAAGGTCGTCCAGACGGTCACGCTCGATCCCACCGCGCAGGGCACTTACGAGTGGGACGGTACCCAGGCCGACGGCACCAAGGCGGCGAACGGCGCCTATACGCTGGCGGTCACCGCAACCGATGCGGCGGGCGACACGCTCGATACGACGATCAACTCGGTGGCGAAGGTCTCCGACGTGGTGACGGATGGTTCGACGATCATGCTGGGCGTCAACGGCATCCGCATGTCGGTCGACGGGCTGGTGGCAATCGCCGCGTCCGGCACCAACATCTGATGCCCGCCGGCGGCGACGGGGCTGGCGGGCCCCGTCGCCGCATTGGCGTTCAAGATGGGTGGAGGCTGTTCGACAGCATATAGGCAGCGCCGTCGCGGCGCACATCTACCAGCCCGGTTTGCGACCCTCGGGCTTCGTATCTATCAAGGCCGGCGTTGCCCAACGCCGGCCTTGATCGTGTCTGTAGCGGGCGACGTCAGCGCGATGCGGTCATCGCCACAAGGTCTGCGCCATCGTCGGTTCCCTCATTGCCGAGCGCCACATCAAGGCGTGTGCAACCGGGCACATGCTCGGGCAGCGCCAACACCATGAGGCAATCGGCGATCGACGGATCATCGGCAGGGCCGATCATCTCGGCGACATCATCCTCGCAAATTCCGGGTTGAGCCAGACAGCGCAATGCGGCTGCCTGCCAGAGCTTGCCAGGAGAATCGACTCTCAGTTTGAGAGAGAACCAGTATTCGATCTGCGACATTGCATAACAGTCGATGTTTTCCACGCGCCCCGAAGGTAAATTTTTCGTCATTATACTCTCAAGAATACATCCCGCTGTGCTTGATGTGTCCGCGCCCCTCGGACCCTGGGAGTGTTTGATCATCACGAATGACCAATGGCTTTCGTATACTACGCAACCAACTAAGGGATTTCCCTTATGGGTTTTATGAGGGGGGTGGCGGCGTTAAAAATGTATATTTTATGGATGGTTATCCCCGCATATGGGGGTTTTTCCCTATATCGTTACCGACCCGAAAATTACGCCCCGCAGACCGTTTCGGAGCGTCGCCCCTAACGACCGGGCGTGACCGATATATGACCGCCGGGCGGGAGAGCCCGGCATGGCTTCTTGTCCGGAAGGTATACACGACAAGACGCCCGCCGCGTGTGCGACGGGCGTCTTGTCATTCGCCTCGGGAAGGCTGTCCGGCGCCTGCCCGAAAGGGCGGCGCCGGATCTCGATCAGGCCGCTTGGCGGTTCGCGCGGGCCTGCGCTTCCGACCGGGTGACGATAGGGCGGAAGACAAGGTTCAGCAGCATCTGCTCATCGCTGGCGACGGCAGGCACGACCATGAAGCCCTGCGGCCCGTCGATCCGGTAGAGGCCCGGCGAGAGTTCCTCCATGCCGTCGGTTGCCACGGTCGCGGGGGTAACGTCCTCGTCGGTCAGGGCCTTGACCGGCTGCACGCTGATTTCCTCGAACTGCACGTATTCGAACAGGCGGCCAAGGAACACGCCGATCGAGTACTGACCCATGCCGATGGGAATGATGGCGCGGAAATAGCCATCGGCGGTGCGGTGGGCGCCCACCGTCTGGGCCGCGGAATCGCCGCCGCCATAGACCTGGATGGGCAGTTCCAGCGCCTCGATATCGATATCGCCCTTTGCGAAATCGAGATTGAAGCGGCGGATGCCGAAGATCGACAGGTTCAGCGGCAGGCCGAACTGCTGAAGCTCGCCCGGCAGGTACATGCGTTCGGCATGGCGCGTGTAGAAGAAGCCGCGCCGGCGGATGCTCTGCTGGGCGCCTTCAAGGTCGGACATCTGGATCAGGTCGTCGACGCCGAAGTTGGCGTCGTGGCTGAACGTCTTCAGCAGTTCGACTTCCTGGTCGATCGGCATCGTCACCAGCCGGCCGATCACGCCCATGGCAGCCATGCGGCGGCTTTCGGCATTGTCCGAGCGGGGCGGTTTGACGAAGGCCGAGCCGATGCCGCGCAGGAACACGAGGCAGGCCTCCTGCGCCAGTTCGCGGCATTCGCTCTGCGCCTGATCGACGTTCACGGCATCGCGGATCGCGGTGCCATCGGCCTGGTAGTCGACGGCGGAGCCGATCGACATCGTGCAGAACTGCTCGACCACGGCGATGGAACTGAACAGGGTCGACAGCACGTTGTAATCGTAGTGGCGCGTGTCGAAGTAGCCCTTCTTGTCGAGACCGGAGGGCGTGTTTTCGCGCAGCAGGAGATAGCGGCCCACGACCTCCAGCCCCATGCCTTTGCGCAGGCGCGGTTCGGCGGCGTTCTGGACCGATCCGTTATAGCCAAGGTCGATCATCATGACCGCGTCGTCCTGCTCGACGCCGAGATTGCGCAAATGCTGGAACATGCGCTCGCCCAATGCGGCGGAGCGCTTCAGGATCCTGGCGATATTGACGGGCTGGAGCACGCGCGCGCCGAAGCCTTCAAGGGGCTTGCCTTGCAGCAGCTTCTCGATCTCGCGATCGTCGAAGAGCAGTTGGCGCAGGCAGATCTTCGCCTTGGCGAGCGTCTTTTCGACATTGGGTGACAGCCACGGGGCCATGAATTCGCGGATCGCCGCCTCGTCGACGAAGCTGGCGGCGACGGCGATCACGCGGCTGATCGCCGGTTCGGCCACGCGGTCTGCCCAGTCGGGATAGAGCGCGCTGAAGGCGCGGGCGGGCAAGTGTCCGTCGCGCTGGAGGAACAGCAGCTTCACGCGCCGGCCGGTGGCGCGCTCCATCGCCTCGGCCTCGTCGCGGACCCACGAAGCGAAGCCGTGCATCAGCGGGCCGAGCACGTCATGGCCGAACGCTGTGGTTGGATCGCCATCGGTGCGCATCGCGATCTGCGCGCGGTGCGGCTGGTAGACCGGGACGGTTACGCGCGTGGCCGGATCGATCATGCTGGCGGCGGCGGCTTCCATGCGCAGGCGCTGCTGGGCCTGCGTATCGAACTGCGTCAGATGCATGCTCGGGATGCCGAGCAGTCGCGGCGCTTCGAGGTCGGCGATCAGGTTGTCGCCGATGTGCAGCATCTGCTGCGGCCGGATGCCGAGCGCCTTGAGCACCGGCTTGAACAGGCCGCCCGCCTTGCCGACGCCATATTCGCAGGAGCAGAAGATGCGGTCGATCATCGCGGCAAGATCGGCACCGCCCACTTCGGCGATCAGATTGCGCAGGCGCGGTTCGGACAGATAGGTGTCGGACACGATCACGACCTTGAGGCCGCGCCGCTTGGCGTCGACGATCAGGTCGCGCGTCGGCCCGAAAGCGAAGCAGTGGCGCGACTCGGCGTCCAGTTCGGCTTGCACCATCGCCGCGCGTTCTTCCTTGCTGTGGCGGGGCAGCAGTTCGGCGTGGATCTCGTCTAGCGTGACTTCGTACCGGCCCTGCGTATGCGGCGCATTCATGCGGGCGCGCGATTCGGCCTGCTGACGCGGCACCAGCGCGCCGCCGGTGACCGGCAGATCGGCGAACAGATCGTACGGAGCCTGCGTGTTGCGCCAGATCAGCGTGTCGAAACAGTCGAGTGAGAGATGGGTGATCGGCAGGTCCGCCGGCAGCGCGTCCAGGAAATTGGGCAGGGCCGCAGCGCGGATGGAGTTTGTGGACATGGCATCCCTCGGGAAATGGACGGAAGGCGGATCGAGGCCGATGCGCGGCCATGCCTAAATATAGAGGGAAACGAAGGCATCCGGGGCGCGGGAAGGGATAGGGGAAGGAATTGCCGGGTCCCCTCGTCGAAACGGGCGGGAGTTATCCTATAAATACCATGATCGCGAGGCGATCCCGGATGCGATCCGAGGCCGTCCCGCCGCCCCCCACGCCGCCCCACCAGCGCTTTCGCAAGGTGGCGGAGCAGCCCACGTCATTGGAGTGAGAAAGCCGCCATGAGCATCCACAACGCCGCTGCAATCGTTGCGCGTCTCGGACCCTGCCGCATCGCGCTCGATCTTTCGGCCCATGGTCGGCTGGCGCAGGAACTGGCGCTGCTGGGCTGCGAACTCCACACCGCGCCGGATGAGCGCACTGTGGTCGGCTTCATCGAATGGCCGCGCATCGGCGGGGCCGGGACGCTGGCCGAAGCCGTCGCGCCCTATCGCGGCGTGGACACGCTCGTCCTCCAATCAGCGGGCAAGAGCCGCGACGAAGTGGAGCGCGCGCTCTTCGCCGGGGGCTGGAGCCGCCATCCCGGCGGCATGAACCACGCCGAATATGCCGCGTGGAACGGCCATGCGCTGCCGCCGCTCAGCTATTATTGCCGCGCGCCGGCCGTTTCGGGAGAGAGCCTGCTCGGCCGTGGCGGTGTGGAGGGGGATGCGGTGATCGCCCGTTACGCGCAGGCGGCCAATCACGTCCGGCTGGGTGACGCAGTACTGGTCGACGGTGCTTATGCGGCCGATGGTGCGCGTATTCTGGAGGCGCTGTCGCAGGCCGCGACGGTCCGGCAGGTCGCGGATGCACACGGTGGCAGTGCGGGTGACGAGAACGGCGTCGCCCGCGTCGATCCCACGCTGCGCACTGTTGCGGACCGGTCGCTCGACCTGGTGGTGGCGATGCAGCCCGCGATGCCGCGCGGCTGGGAAGCGCGGCTCGACGACTATATGCGCGTGCTCAAGGCCGACGGCCGGCTGGTCCTGGTGATCCGAAGCGCGCAGCAGCCCGGCGAAGCGCTGCCGGCGGATTGGCCTGCCCTGAATGCCGCGCTGTCCAGCCGTTTTCTGGTCGAGAGCCGCTACGAATTGACCCCGCTCACGCAGGATCCGATGGGCGCGCGGATGATTGCGCCGGTGCCGCTGGATCAGGCATCGAACGGCCCATGGTTCTTCGTGGTCGTCTCTGCCAATCCGCTGGCGGGTGCCGACCATGCCGCCGCGTTCCGCCATCCCGCCTTCGAGGGTGTGGAGATGAAAACGGCGACGCTCGCGGACTTCGGCAATGCCTATGACAATCCCTGGCTCTATCGCTCGATGGTGCAGATGGGCGAGCGGCTCGGTAACGAGGAAACGCTGACCCGGCTGGCCGAATATGTGATCGCCAATGCACGTCCCGGCTCGGCCGATCAGGGCGCGGCGCTGACCGTCTATGGCTACCGCGTGCTGGAAACGCGCGCGGGCAGCGCGGTTGGGGCGCTGATCGAGGCCATTCGGGGCTATGTCGCGGCCGCCGGAGCCGATGCACCGCCGCATGTGGGCCGCTGGGCGATCTCGCTCTCGTTCCTTGCCGGGCGGCTCTGTGAACTTGTCGGAGACCGCGATGAGGCGCTGAACTGGTACCGGACCGCGGCCGAGGCGAACTGGCAGGCGTTCTCCCCGATTCTCGCCACCAAGGCAGTGGGCGCCGCTTTCCACGAGGCGCGGATCCATATCGCCAACGGCCACCGCGACGAGGCACGGCGCGCGCTCCAGCAGGGGGTCGATACCGCCCTGCGCGCTGCGGCCAGCCCTCACCGCGAGCACATGGGCGATCCTGCGCGGCCGCTTCATTTCTACCTCACCGAACTGGCCGAGGTGATCGACATGGGATCGCAATGCGCCAATGCTCTAAGCAAATTCCATTTGCTCGATAGCGATCCGGGGCTGTTCTGGCGTCAGGTCGATGTGCGCCGCTTCGGTCTGGCGACGTGGAACGGCGATGTGGAGCGGGAAAACCGGCAGCTTCGCTCGGCGCTCTTGCAGAAGGGCGCGTGACGGGGCAGGGCGGAGAAAGATATGCTGAACAATACTATCGCCCACTTCCGGGTCATGAACGAGCCGGGATCCGTCGGCGATGTGGAAACCCTCTGGTTCCGTAACGTGCTGGCGGCCGAACGCGATGCGCTCGGTCACTATCTGACGGCCGATCACAGCGCCATTCCTGCCATAGTCGCGCTGATCGCCGCGCAGGAGAGGCCGATCGTGTGCCTTGGCATCGGCAAGTCCGGCCTGGTGGCGGCGAAAGTGGCGGCGACGTTCTCCAGCCTGGGCACTTCCGCCTTCTTCCTCAATGCGGCGGAGGCGGCCCATGGTGATCTGGGCGCGGTGCAGACCGAGAATGTCGTGCTGCTGTTCTCCAACAGCGGCTCGACCGAGGAGATCATGCGCATCCTGCCGATCCTCAAGGCACGCGGATGCCGGTTGATCGGCATTATCGGCCGCGCGGAATCGCCGCTGGCGCACGTGGTCGAACATCTGATCCCGATGGATGTGCAGGGCGAGGCCGATCATATCGGCATGGCGCCCACGTCCAGCACCACGTTGCAGATGGCGATCGGCGACGCGCTCGCCGTCGCGGTCAGCCGCGCGCGCGGCTTCACGCGGGAGGATTTCCTGCGCCATCACCCGGCCGGCCTGCTCGGCCGCCACATGATCCCGATCCGCCACGTGATGCGCAAGGGTGCAGACCTGCCCATTGTCAGCCCGGATGCGAGTGTGGCGGACATGATAACGGTGATCTCCGCCGGATGCATGGGGGCAGCCTGCGTGGTCGATCCGGCTGGCAAGCTGCTCGGCATCGTCGTCGACGGCGATGTACGCCGCGTGATCGAATCGCGCCGCGACATCTACGCCACGCGCACTGGCGAGATCATGCAGACCGAACCGGTCGTGGCCGAAGCAGGCGCGGTGATCGCCGATGTGCTGCTGCTGCTTCAGGAAGCGGGGCGGCCGCTGTCGGTGGTGCCCGTCGTGGACCAAGAAGGGCGGCTCGCCGGCATGATCCAGAGCTACGACCTGCTGCGCCCCTGACAGGTCATTCGGCCGGGCTGTTGTCCAGTCGATCCAGCAGGAAATCGGCCCGCTCTTCGACCGGGGCCTTGGGCAGGATGACGACTTCGTATCCGAGGCGGGGGTAGGCCTCCAGTAGCCGGTTGTACTCGGCTACTGCAGCGTCGATGCCGTGCCGACGCTCGTCATCCTGCCGGTAGATTTCCGGCCAGGGCGGCGTGAAGAAGACCTGCCGGTGATAACGATGCTCGCCGCCGAGCCGATTGATCAGCGGCGTACCCCGAGCATGTTCGAGGGCAACGGCGGCGTCGATCAGCCCGCGATCGAAGAAAACCCGGCCCGGATGATGCGCAGCGTCCTGGCGATCCTGCAAGGAGAGGGCATTCGCGCGTTCGGCAAAGGCGGCCGGGTCCACCCATGGCAGCATCAATCCATCGCCTTCGCGCGCTTCGGCGACGATGCGGCGGCCGGGTTCTTCGACAATCGCATGCCCGCGCCGCGCCAGTTCGGAGAGCAGCGTTGACTTGCCGCCTCCGGAGCAGCCGGAAATCACGATGAATCTGTTCATGGGAGATACCTCCGGGCCGAAAGCGGCGGAATCGGTATCGAGGGGCTATGGGGGGAATGGTGTCCACAGTACCGCGTAAAGCGCCTGAAAACAGGCTTTTACGAGTTGCTCTCAGTCCATGCCGAGAGAAAGAGATGGAGGCCCGAGCCGGAATCGAACCGGCGTGCAAGGATTTGCAGTCCTCTGCGTCACCACTCCGCCATCGGGCCATCCGTGTGGAGAGAGGCGCCCCTAACAACGGATTCGGTCGGACGCAACCGGGATTCACACCTCCGGCGAATTTCATCGACAGGTTCGCGTGGGCGTGGGAACCTAGCCAACGCTGGGTGCTTTCGCGATAGGGGGGTCGCCCGCTGGGATTTCCTGTCTTCATACCCCGTCTTACCAAGGAGCCTGGCCATGATTCTCGGAGCGGTTCTAGCCGGAGGGCAGTCGTCCCGGTTCGGCAGCGACAAGGCGCTGGCCATGCTGGACGGGCACAGTCTGCTGGCACTGGCCGTCGATACGCTTTCGGGCTGGTGCGAATATGTCGTGGTGACAGGGCGGGAGACGGCTCCGGCGCCGACGCTGCCCGACTGGCCTGCCGCGGGCATGGGGCCGCTGGGCGGGCTGGCCGCCGCGATGCGCCATGCGCAGGATGAGGGCTATACGGAAGTGCTGACGTGCGGGGTGGATTCGGGGCCCTTGCCCGACGATCTGCCGGAACGGCTTGGCCGCGCTCCAGCCTACCTGGCCGCGCAGCCGGTGATCGGCATCTGGCCGGTTTCGGCCACGGCGACGCTGGAGGCCCTGCTGCACAGCGACGAGCCGCATGCGATGCGGCGTTTTGCCGAACGCATCGGCGCGATGGCCATCGAACTGCCGATGGCCATCGCCAATATCAACACGCCGGAGGATCTTGCCGCGCTGAAGAAACGGTAATGTGCGGCCTTTAGTGCGAGAGCGTTTCGGCGCTTGCGTGGAGGGGGCGATCAATGGCCGGAACGTCGACCGAAGGCGTCAGCAGGCGGTAGCCGCCATTGGCCGATGTCTCGATCACGCCCGCAAGTCCGACGAAAGCCAGCTTGCGCCGCAGGCGTGACATGTGGACGGCCACGCTGTTGGTCTCGGGAACGAAGCCCATGCGCCAGACGTCGTAGATCAATGTCTCTTTGCTAACGGTGTCATTGAGCGAATCAGCAAGGCGCCAGATCAGGGCGAACTCACGCGGGTTGAGGTTCAGCGGTTCGCCGTCTCCGAATGCCTCCCGCGCGAGCAGGTCGAGCGTGAGGCGGCCGATGCGGCGCCGACGCGGCAGGCACTGCGCGAATTGGGAGAGGCGGCTGGCGCGGGCGTCCAACTCGTTCAGTTCGATCGCCTCCGACAGCACATCGCCGAAGCCGACATGAAGCAGCGAGGCGCGTTCGCAGGCCTCGCTCACGCCCGTTACCAGCACCGTGCGGCGCTGGTCCTGTGGCAATGCGTTGAGCAAGGTCAACCATTGCCCGGAATCGAGATGGAGTGCGTCGATCATGCCGATGCAATCGGCCGACGGCAGTTGTTCCGGCTCAAGGATCCAGCCGCACCGGCGCAGATCCAGCTCAGCCGGTATTGTTTGCTGTGCCAGCCAACGAAAACGTGGCGCATGGCAGTCGCTCTTGCCCAGATAGGTCATTCCCCCCCCTATTCCGCAAGGTCGATGGTGGTTCCGAAGCCCGCACCCTGAGCGGATGAAGGCCTCGGAACAATACCTATAATTTTACAGTACGAGTATATTGTAGGCTGAAATTCCCCAGTTTTACGTGCTTCAGCCTTTAGGTCGGTATAATTTTGTCCGACATCACCCCGCCGGTGTGTTGACGCCCATCGACGCAAGGTATCGTTTGATGTTGCGCGCCGCCTGACGCAGCCGCTGCTCGTTTTCGACCATGGCGATGCGCACGAAACCTTCGCCATCCTCGCCATAGCCGACGCCCGGTGCGACCGCGACTTCGGCATGGGTGAGCAATTGTTTCGAGAATTCGAGACTGCCCATGTCCTTCAGTGCCGGCGGCAGCGGGGCCCAGGCGAACATCGATGCCTTGGGGCTGGGGATGTCCCAACCGGCGCGGCCGAACGCTTCGACCATCACGTCGCGGCGCTTCTGGTAGAGGTTGCGGTTCTTCTCGACGATGTCCTGCGGGCCGTTCAGTGCGGCGCAGGCAGCGGCCTGAATGGGCGTGAAGGCACCGTAGTCGAGATAGGACTTCACGCGCTTCAGCGCGGCGATCAGCTTCGGGTTGCCCACCGCGAAGCCGACGCGCCAGCCGGCCATGGAGAACGTCTTCGACATCGAGGTGAATTCCACCGCCACGTCCTTGGCACCCGGCACTTCGAGGATCGAGCGCGTCGGGTTGCCGTCGAAATAGAGTTCCGAATAGGCAAGGTCGGACAGGATCCAGACCTTGTTCTCCTTCGCCCAGGCGACGAGACGTTCGTAGAATGCGAGATCCACCGTCTCGGCCGTGGGGTTCGAGGGGTAGTTGACGATCAGGATCGACGGGCGCGGCACCGTGAAGGCCATCGCGCGGTTCAGCGATTCCCAATAGCGCTCGTCCGGCGTGGTCGGCACCGAGCGGATCGTGGCGCCGGCGATGATGAAGCCGAACGTATGGATCGGGTAGCTGGGGTTGGGCGCCAGCACCACGTCGCCCGGCGCGGTGATCGCGGTGGCGAGGCTGGCGAGGCCTTCCTTAGACCCCATCGTCATCACCACTTCGGTCTCGGGATCGAGATCGACGTTGAAGCGGCGGCCGTAGTAGTTCGCCTGGGCCTTGCGGATGCCGGGAATGCCCGAGGAGGCCGAATAGCCGTGCGCGTCTTCCTTGCGGGCCACTTCGCACAGCTTGTCGATCACGTGGGCGGGCGGCGGCAGGTCCGGGTTGCCCATGCCGAGGTCGATGATGTCCTTACCCGCCTGGCGGGCCGCATGACGCATCGCGTTGACTTCGGCGATAACGTAGGGCGGCAGTCGCTTGATGCGGTAGAACTCGTCTTCCATGACCTCTGAGAATCCATGATGCTTGCGGCGGAAAGTGCCGCGCCGGTCCCTGTAGGGGAATAAAGGCGCAGCGCAAATGGGGCTTGCGCAATCGTGTGTTGGGAAATCGCGGTAACGCGCAAGTTTTGTCTGGTTGGCGAGCGGCGGCCCAATCGATAGGAATGGCGGGCGAGGGATTCGCTCTGGATCCCGCCCCGCACTGGAGTTCGACCGCACATGGCGACCGACGCCAACGATCTTGCCCCCGATCTGGCCGCCAACTTCATGGCCAATCTCCTGCGCGACCACGCTAGCCAGGTTACCGGCCTGTTCGGCGGGCTCGTGCCCAAGGAAGGCACGCCCGAAGCCGAAAACGCGGTGCACTGGGCGGAGATCGCCAGCCGCATGCATTCGATCTGGACGGACTTTCAGGTCGAACAGCTCGGCAAGGCGAAGGAGGGCAAGGCGCACTGGTCCGATCCGGCCAAGTGGGTCGCCACGGCGGAATCGGTGGTGCGTCAGTTGCCGCTGTCCGATCCGGCGATCCAGCAGCGTCTCTGGAACGATGCGGCGGAACTAATCAATGCGGTGTTGGGCCAATACGGCCTTGGCCCGCAGGCCGAAGCACAAGAGGCGCGCGGCGCCGACGGTCCGGACCTGCCGCGATCGGACCGCCGCTTTGCCGATCCGGAATGGCGCCGCCAGCCGTTTTTCGCGGTGATTCACCAACTCTACCTGATGCTGACCGAGCAGTTCGTCGGCATGGCCGAGAAGGCCGAAGGTCTGGAGCCCGCGCGCAAGATGCAGCTGGTATTCGCGGCACAGACGATTGCCGATGCGCTGAGCCCGGCGAACTTCCCGCTGACCAATCCGGTCGCGCTGGAGGCCGCCCGCAACTCGCAGGGCGAAAGCCTGATCCGCGGTTTCGAGAACATGCTCGACGACATGCGCAAGGGCCAGCTTACCCATACGCGCCCCGGCGCCTTCGTGCTGGGCGAGAACATTGCGGTGACGCCGGGCAAGGTCGTGTTCGAGACCCCGCTCTACCAGCTCATCCAGTACACGCCGACCACCGACAAGGTGCTCAAGACCCCGCTGCTGATCTTCCCGCCGTGGATCAACCGGTTCTACATCCTCGACCTCAACGCCAAGAAAAGCTTCGTGCGCTGGGCGGTGGAGCAGGGCGTGACGGTGTTCATGGTCTCGTGGAAGTCTGCCGATGCGTCGATGGCGGATCTGGTGTGGGACGATTACATCGCCGCGCAGATCGAGGCGATCGATCATGTGCGCGCGCGGCTGGGCGTGCCCGCTGTGCACACCATCGGCTACTGCGTGGCGGGGACCACGCTGGCGGCGACGCTGGCCGTGCTGGCGCGCAAGGGCGAGGCTGACAAGGTCGCCAGCGCCACGTTCTTCACCGCCCAAGTCGATTTCGAGGATGCGGGCGATCTTCGCAACTTCATCGACGACCAGCAGATCGAGACGATCGGCAAGCTCTCGCCCGAAGGCTATCTCGACGGGCGCTATCTTGCCGCCACGTTCAATATCCTGCGCGGCAACGACCTGATCTGGAGCACGGTCGAGAAGAACTACCTGATGGGCGAGCAGTATCCCGCCTTCGACCTGCTCCACTGGAATGCCGACGTGACCAATCTGCCGGCAGGCTGGCACCGCAGCTATCTGCGCGATCTCTATCGCGACAACCGGATGGTTGTGGCGGATTCGCTGCAGGCCTGCGGCGTGCCGATCGACCTCCACCGCATCGCGACGCCCACGTACATTCAGGCGGGCCGCGAGGATCACATTGCGCCGCCGGAGAGCGTCTGGAAGCTGACGCATTACCTTTCCGGTCCCTCGACCTTCGTGCTGGCTGGTTCCGGCCACATCGCCGGCGTCGTCAATCCGCCCTCGGCCAACAAGTATCAGTACTGGACCAACGATGCCGGTGCGGACACGCTTGAGGCCTTCGTCGATGGTGCCGAGGTCCATCCGGGAAGCTGGTGGCCGCACTGGGCCGAGTGGCTGCGCGCGCTCGACCCGGCGGAAGTGCCCGCACGCGGAAAGCGCCGGCCGGGAGGGCGCGGCGATCAGGCGATAGAGGACGCGCCGGGCCGCTACGTCACGATGCGCTGAGAGGCTGCCCGGAAAATGCCCGTCCGAGCAGTTCGGCACGGCACCGGCCGGATTTCCAGACAGACACCGAGCGCTTTCCAACGTTTCGCCTTGCATCTCAAACGGTATGCCGACTTGGTTTGCCGTGTATCGGCTCCCGATCGGCCCGTGTCGGCCGGTCGATTGGGGTTCTGAAGCGGCGCGGCAGGCGCCGATGAAGCATCGGCGCGCTTGCTCCATTTCGGGTGCAATCGCGTTTTGCATGAGCGTTTCAGTGGCTTAGAACCGGCGCCAACGGACTGCGGCCGGCCAGATTTGGGGCTGCAGGCAGGCGCGCGAACTCACCTTAAATCGGAGATTAGTTGCACTGCAGCATTTATGCTGCAGTGCAACATAAGGCGATTGACACCGCCTTCGCGAACGCATATTGTGCAACGCAACAAACGAATTAACGAATCGCAGGGACTTCCAAGTTTGCAGTCACGCCGGGCTGGCAGGGCATGCGGATCGATATAACGGTCACGTGGCGCCCATGGCTCGGACATCGTCTATCAGTACGATTTCTCGCCAGGAACGCAGGAACAGTCAGATGGCCGGCAACGAAGACAAGGACGACGCGTTGGCTGAAAAGGCCTATGCGGCTGCGGCTGAAAAGGCCCCGACCGCTCTAAAGGCCGAGGTCGATAAGGGTGCGGTTGCGAAAGACCTCTCGGCCAAGAATGTAACGAAAATCGGCAGTGGCAAGGCCGCGCCTGCGAAGGCTGCTTCCGAAGCCAAGCCGGTAACTGCCCCGATGCCCGAAGCGAAAGCGGCATCTGCGCCTGTCACTACGCCGCTGGCGCCCGCCGAAGCCAAAACGGCTCCGGTGGAGAGCGCCAAGCCGGCACCGGTTTCGCCTGCGGTTCCCGAACCCGTCGTGGCAGCGCCGATCAAGGCTGTACCGACCCCGGTGGCTCCCGTCGCGGCCAAGGCTGCTCCCGTGAAGTCACCTGCTGTCAAGGCGCCGGTGAAGCCGAAAGTCGCGGCCAAGCCCAAGGGCTCCGTAAAGCCCAAGGCCGCGCCGAAGACCCCGGCCAAGGCTGCAGCAGCCAAGCTTGCCTCGGCCAAGCCCGCAGCCGTTGCCGCGAAAAAGGCGACTCCGCAGCTGACGGCTAGCAAGGTCAAGATCATTACCAAACCGGCAGTCGCTGCGCGCGCGCCTGTCGTTCCCAAACCGGCCCCGGTGGCCGGCAAGCCGGACCAGCCAAAGGCCACGCCCGGCAGCGCGACCAAGACAGGCCCCGGAACAACAGGGGCCGCCAAGACTAGCTTCGCAGGACTGATCTCCAACTTCATGCTCGAGGATACCACGATGGACATGAGCGCTAATATCAATGCTTTCCAGGATGCCGTTACCGAGGCCCAGGGCAAGGCCAAGGCTGCTTTCGAAAAGAGCTCCAGCCTGATGGGCGAGCTGGGTGACTTCACCAAGGGCAACCTCGAGGCCGTGGTGGAATCGGGCAAGATCCTCGCCGAGGGCCTTCAGGGCATCAGCTCGGAACTGGTTGCCGAAGGCCGCACCTCGTTCGCGACCTTCTCGGGCGACATCAAGGAACTCGCGGCCGTCAAGTCGCCGACCGACTTCTTCAAGCTTCAGGGCGACATCCTGCGCAAGAACTTCGACACCGCCGTCGCTTACGGCTCGAAGAACAGCGAAACGATGCTCAAGCTGGTGAGCGATGCGATCGCCCCGATCTCGGGCCGCGTCAGCGTGGCCATGGAAAAGGCCCGCCACGTATCGGTCTGATCTTCGGCCGACCTGATTTCGGGTTCACCCTGAATCAGGCGGGCTGAACCGTCCCCGGGCAGTCCTGTCGACGTCGATCCAGCGACCGGATGGAGCGATCCATCCGGTCGTAGTTCGCCCAAAGGCGACAATGTTCGACGCAGACCTTGTTTCCCGGGGGGGCGATACGATATTCTGTTCCCATGAATTCCCCCACGTCCGATTCCTGCCCGAGCCTTCCTGCGTCCCTGTGCGCCGTTTTGGCGCATGCTGACGTTCCAGGCACGCTTGCGGCCACTGCCGGCCTCACGGTCGGCGGCCCCGATTCGGAAGGGGGCGATACCGATGGCAGCGAGCAGGTCGGCATTGCCACCAAGACCCGCGCCAAGCCCAAGAAGCCCAGCCAGTTCAAGGTGCTGATGCTCAATGACGACTACACCCCGATGGAATTCGTGGTGATGGTCCTCAAGCGCTTCTTCCATATGGATCTTGAGCAGGCGACGCGCGTCATGCTCCATGTCCACCAGAAGGGCGTGGGGGTCTGCGGCATCTTTCCTTACGAGATCGCCGAAACCAAGGTGAACCAGGTCATGGACTTCGCCCGGCAGAATCAGCACCCGCTTCAGTGCACGCTCGAAAAGGCCTGATCGGGCTTTTTTGAGAGGTGACGCGGTTGCGCCACCTCCCTTGAGATGACCTGGATCAGGTGTCGGTTTCGGACACCGACTCGGGCGCACCGGCATTGGCGGCACAATCGTCGACCGCACCGGCATCCGCGGGGCAATCCTCGATGCAGATCCCGGCGAAATGGCTGGCCAGCGCGCGGAACAGTGCCGCGATGATGGCGGCACAGCGCGACCGTCCCGTGCTCTGCGAGTCTGTCGCTCCTTCGACCCTCACCATTCGGGCAAGTTCCACCGTCGGCGCCAGTGTCTCGACGGAAAGCTCCGCGTCATGGGGTGTCAGCAGCCTCGCCGCCGCCTCTTCCTCGCCCTTGCGCACGTGGGCGGCGGCCTCGTTGGCAAGAAGGTTCCAGCGATCCTCGTCAAGCGTCCTGCCGGCCCGTCCGAAGATCACCAGCGCTTCGAGCACGACGATCCCGGCCTGGGATTTCTCGGCCATTTCGGCACGCAGGGCGAAGCGTTCAAGGTCTCGTACGAAATCGGCACCGGTCGATCCCAGGACCTCGCGCTCGGCAAGGAAGAGTGCTTCGGTATCGAAAAATTCTGTCGGCGGCAGTTCTGGCGGCATCGGGGGGGAGCCTGTTTTCAGGAAATTGCAGTGGGCCGCCCGCCGTTTGCAGGAGGCCAATTCGCCGCCGCTCTTCGGAGCTTGGGGCGCACGCGCAATCGTGAAACGGCACCGTTTAACAGTTAAATCGTTGGATAACAGATAGTTAATCGATGATGGGCAGCTTTGGGGTCGCTACCGCTCTGCCGGCTTCATTCTGCCGCAGATCCGTGGCCTTCCGCCGCTTTGCGACCCCGCAGAGGCGTGTTGTGCACGCAGCGGTGGACAATTCGCTTTGCCCACCTGCGGCAAGCGTTTAAGGGCCTCAAGTGCACGGTTTTGTGACGACATTCCGGTGAACCTACCAGCGTGAAATTCCTCAACGCCATCGACCGATATATCTTCCGCTTGGTGTTGATGCCCATGATCGGCATCTTCCTTCTCGCGGCGTCTCTGCTTGTCATGGACAAGATGCTGAGATTGTTCGACTTTGTCGCGACGGAGGGCGGCCCGATCGGGGTCGTCTTCAAGATGCTGATCAACCTGCTTCCCGAATATGCAAGCCTGGCGATTCCGCTCGGGCTGATGCTCGGCATCCTGCTGGCGTTCCGCAAGCTGGCGACATCCAGCGAACTGGACGTCATGCGCGCTGTCGGGCTGAGCTATACGCGTCTGCTGCGGGTGCCCTACATCCTTGCGATCCTGCTGGCCGGGGCGAACTTCGCGATTGTCGGCTATCTCCAGCCGCTCGCGCGCTACGCCTACGAAGAGCTGAATTACGAGCTGAAGTCGGGCGCGCTCGGTGCCTCGATCAAGGTGGGCGAGTTCACGTCGCTCAAGGACCGCATCGCCCTTCGCATCGACGAGAGTCAGGATGACGGCCGCCGACTGATCGGCATCTTTGCGCGCGTTGCCGACAGGAACGGGCAAGTCATGTCGATCTCCGCGCGCGAGGGCCAGTTCCTTGCGCTGAAGGGCCAGCCGGACACCATCATCCTGCGGCTCAACAATGGCCAGATCATTCAGGACATGCCGGGCAGGGACCCCCGCGTGCTGAGCTTTACGCGGCATGACCTGCCGATCGAGCTTCCGCAGGTGGAGCGTTTCCGTCAGCGCGGCGGGCAGGACCGCGAGTACCTGCTGCCCGAACTGATGCGACTCGGCTGGAACAAGAGCCTTCCGCGCGAGGAACGGATTTCCAGTCAGGCCAATTTCAATTTCCGCATGGTGGAAGTCATCATGATGCTGCTGCTGCCCTTGCTGGCAGTGGCTCTGGCGATCCCGCCCAAACGCTCGACTTCTGCGCTCGGCCTGTTCGTTTCGATCGTGATGGTGGTCGCCTATCACAAGGTGAACCAGTACGCGGCCGATGTGGCCTCGCTGGGCCGGATCAATCCGATCCTTGGCCTTTGGGGGCCGTTCGCGCTGTTCGGTGCGCTGATCGTGTGGATGTACTGGCGCGTTGCCTATGTTCCCGGCGGACAGGCGATCGGCTGGCTTGAAAAGGGCTCGGACGTCGTCATCAAATGGTTCAAGTCGCTGCTCAAACGGCGGCGGCATGGGCCGATCCTGCCTGAACCCGCCCCCGAAAGCGGGGCCTGATCCCGGATGCAGATGGAATTCTTCCCTTCGCGCTCGCTGACCTGGTATCTCGCGCGCCTGTTTGTCACCCGCATCTTCGCGGTCTTGCTGATGCTGGTGCTGGTGCTCCAGGTGCTCGACCTGCTGGGTGAGAGCGGCGATATCCTTGCCTATCACGGCAATGGTCAGGCGCAGTTGCTCTACTACGTCACTTTGCGCGTTCCGCAGCTGATCGCGCGGTTCCTGCCCTATTCGGTGCTACTGGCGACGATCATCACGCTGGCCACGCTGAACCAGAACAGCGAAGTCATCTCGATGAAGGCGGCGGGCCTTTCCGCGCATCAGGTGCTGGCGCCGCTGTTCCTGTCCGCGCTGGTGATCTCGGCCGGAAGCCTTGCCTTCAACGAGCGCGTGGTCACGCGCGCGACGGCGATGCTCAATGCCTGGCAGGCCGTGAAGTACGGGCCGATCCCCAAGAGTTCCAACGCCAAGGCCAACCTCTATATGTCCGATGGGCGCGATCTGCTGATCGCGGGGAATATCGACGGCGATGGCAACGCGATGGTGCTGCACGATGTGACTTTCTACCATCGTGACGACACCGCCATCGTCACCGAAAAGCTTCGCGCCGATCGCGCGACATTTGCCAATCCGGGCTGGCGTTTCGAAAATCCGGTCCGCTTTGACGTGGCCACGATCACGACGTCGCGGTCCGCCGCGGTGACCGTGGCGCCGGGGATTACGCCCGCCAAGATCATGCTCGCGAACGTGGATGCGGATTCGCAAAACATCTTTCAGCTGACGCGCTCTATCGAGGCGCTGAAGGCGGCCGGTCGCCGCACCAGCGAGCTTGAGGCGGCGTGGTGGCACAAGCTGTCGGGGCCGTTCTCCTCGGTGCTGATGCCGCTGCTGGGCGCGGTGACCGCGTTCGGTCTTGCCCGCTCGGGCCAGCTGCTGATTCGCGCTGTGATCGGTATGGCGCTGGGCTTTGCCTACTTCGTGCTCGACAATGCGGCGCTGGCGATGGGTAACTTCGGTGGGTATCCGCCATTGATCGCGGCATGGGCGCCGTTCGTGCTGTTTGCGCTGATTGGCGAGACGGTGCTGATACGGACCGAAGAGTAGAAGGTTAAAGCAGGGGAGCATGGCCCCCCTGCACTCCCATTACCGTCTTCGTCGCGCGTGCCTAAGGCGACGTGCGCCCCTTGCGGCCGCAGGCCATTAATGTCTCCCGGCTCGAAGTGGGCGCAGAACGGATAGAGCAGGCCGCAACGCAGACATTTCGCGGGTCTGGGGGATCTCCTGAGCTTGTCGAAGGGCCCCAGAATCTCCTCTTCCTTCCCCAAACAAAAAAGGCCCCGCAATCCGCGAGGCCTTTTTCATATCCAACACCGTCAATCAGCGCGCCTGCATCGTGCTCTTCGCGAGGCGTTCCAGTAGCGGCATCAGGCCGGGGTAGTTCGCCTTCGAATAGGTCGATCCTGAGCCGAACTGCGCGGCAAGGCGGCGGTGCGCCTCGGCCAGCGAGTGGTAGGGCATCGAGGGCAGCAGGTGGTGCAGCGCGTGATAGCGCAGCCCCACCGGCGCCCACAGCTCGGAGAACTTCGCGGGCGGCGGCACGTTGACCGAATCTAGGTACTGCGCGGTCACGGTCATGGCATCGCCGTCGTTCTCCCACAGGTGCGCGACCAGCGTGCGGACCTGATTGAGGAAGGCGGTCACCGACACGACACAGAGCGCGATGATCAGCGGCCGCCAGCCATAGGCGTAGCTGGCGGCCAGCACGGCGATTGCCCAGACCGAACAGCCCAGTTCCTGCCAGAACACCATGCGCGCGAACGGGCCCTCGGCCGGGCGGCGGCCGAACTGCGGGTTGATCGCGAGGGCAGAGGCCCGTTCCCAGACCAGCTTGCGTACTGGCGGAACGATCGCGCCCAGCGGCACCAGCACGGCCGAGCGGATCAGCAGCGCCACGGGCAGCAGGATCGCGGTGAGCGCAAACACCGGCAGGCTCCACGGCTTCATCAGCGCCAGCGGCAGGTATTCCGGGTCTTCCACGGTGCCGTAGCGGGTGCGGGTGTGATGGATCGTGTGCACGCCCTCGTACATCAGCGAGGGGATCAGCATCGGGATGCCCACCAGCAGATTCCACGCAAAGCGGAAGCCGGGCAGTGCATCGCGGTGGATATGCGTCAGCTCATGAATGAACAGCAGCGCGCGGTAGAGCGCGAGCGCCGAGAGCACGCCGCAGGCCAGCGCGACCCAGGGATTGCTCGCCAGAATCGTGGCGGCCAGCGCGGCGTAGCCTACCAGGGCAGAGCCCAGCATGTCGGGCCAGTAGATCGCCGGGCGCGCGGTGGCGATATCGCGGGTCAATTCCACGGCGGCGCGCAGCATCTCCTTGTCGTCGGGGATCTGCGAAGAGCGCACGTGTCCGGCCGCTTCGCGCGGGGCGCTGGGGGACAGGTCGATGGCTTCCTGGGCGGTCATACGATCAAAATTCCAAAGTCATCGGGCAAAAAGCCGGCCCGGTACGGGTTTTGCGAGCGGCGGGCCCCGGATTTCACCTTGCATCTGCTTGACAAGGTGCAGGCACCGGCCGCAGGTCGCGATCCTGAAAGTCCCATAACGCGGAACAAAGGCAGGATCGTGGCCAAAGCCGAACTAGTCATCACACCCGTTTCCAGCAAGGCCGACAGGAACGCCTTTGTCGATTACGCTTATCGGCACAATGCGTCAGATCAAAACTGGGTGCCCAACCTGCGCTCGGAGGAAGTGTCCAAGTTCACCCCCGGCAAGAACCCGTTCTGGGATCACGCGCGGGGCCAGCTGTTCCTGGCAAAGCGCGGGAATGAGGTTGTCGGGCGCATATCGGCGCATATCGATGAACTGGCGGTGAAACAGCCGCTGGAGCAGGGCATGGGCCCGGGCACCGGCAACTGGGGCGCGATCGAGGCCGAGGACGAAGATGTCGCCAAGGCCCTGATCGCCACCGCCGAGGACTGGCTGCGGGCGGAAGGCATGACCCGCGTTCTGGCGCCGATGAATCTCTCGGTCTGGGAAGAGCCCGGCCTTCAGGTGCGCGGGTTCGACCATGCGCCGATGGTGATGATGGCGCACCACGATTCGGCTTACCAGCCGTGGATCGAAGGCAGCGGTTATACGCCCGCCAAGACGCTCTATACTTACGATCTGGACGTGACCCAGCAGTTCCCGCCGCTGGTCCAGCGCATCGTCTCCTCGGGCGAGAAGAACGCCAAGATCCGCATCCGCGAAGTCGATCCTAAGCGTTTCAACGAGGAAGCGGCGCTGATCTGCGACATCCTCAACGATGCCTGGTCGGACAACTGGGGCTTCGTTCCCTTCACCGAGAAGGAAATCGAGTACACCGGCAAGGCGCTGAAGCCGCTGGTTCACCCCGAACTGATCCGCATTGCGGAATACGAGGGCGAGCCCGTGGCCTTCATGATGACCTGGCCCGATCTCAATCAGGCGCAGAAGCGGTTCAACGGTCCCAAGGGCAAGCCGGGCTTGTTCGGCCTGATCAAGCTGCTGCTGTGGCTGCGCAAGCCCAATCCGGCCGACATGCGCGTGCCGCTGATGGGCGTGCGCAAGAAGCTGCAATCCTCGCGTCTGGCCAGCCAGCTGGCTTTCATGATGATCGAGTACATCCGCCGTTCGGCCACGGCCAAGTTCGGTGCGAAGCGCGGTGAGATCGGCTGGATCCTTGAGGACAATCAGGGAATGGTCGCGATTGCCGATGCCATCAACAGCAAGGTCAACCGCGAATACGTGATCTACGAAAAGGCGCTTTGAGGGCGGGTATCGCGTCCTTTCCTTGTCATGGTTCATGTCGCCCCCGCGAAAGCGGGGGCTTCGTTTTTTCGGGGTTCGCGCGGAGGCGCGAAGATGTTGCGTTTCGGCCGACCTTTCCCTGCCGTCCTTGCGCAGCGCAGGCCGTAGAGATCCGACGGCCCGTTTCTCCGCGTCTTCGCACCTCCGCGTGAACCAATTTTCATTCTGGCATCGACGTAACCTGCCGCGCAAAGAGCATTTCTTAATTGCTCGCCTCCTAGGCTTTCGCACAGGAAGAATGAGGGGCGCGCGATGAAGTATCGATCCTGGCTGATCGTACCCGGGAACAACGAAAAGCGGCTCGGCATGACGCAAGGCGTCGGGGCCGACGTGGTGGTGGTCGATCTCGGCGATACCGTCCCGCGCGAGGCGCGGGAGACCGGGCGCCGCCATGCTGCCCAGTGGCTGGCCGCGAGCCGCCAGTCCGGCGCCGGGCAACGGCCGGCCGCGCGCTGGGTTCGGATCAACAGTTTCGAATCGGGCCTATGGCGCGAAGACCTTGCCGCGATCATGGGCTCGGGCCCCGAAGGCGTGATCCTGCCGCGTGCGAGTGGCCCGGACGCCGTGCGCGAACTCGCCAGCGAGATCTACGGGCATGAGGAGCGCAATGGCCTTGCGCCCGGCTCGACGCGGATCATGCCCGTCGCCGGCGAAACGCCGACGGCGGCGCTGCACATCTCCGACTATCTGGAATCGACGCACCAGCGGCTCGACGGCCTTGCCTGGAGCGCGGGCGGGCTCGGCGCCGCCTTGGGCGTGCGGCAGCGGCGTGACGGGCAGGGCGGCTGGAGCGACGCCTGCCGTTTCGTGCGGGCGCAAGTCCTGCTCACGGCGCACGCCTCGACCATCCGCGCGATCGAGGCACCGTTCGAGCATTTCGAGGATGAGGTGGGGCTGGAGCGAGCGGCCCTGCGCGCCCGAGCGGATGGTTTCACGGGAATGTTTGCGGTTCACCCGGCGCAAGTCGCCGTGATCAACCGCGCTTTCGCGCCGCCAGCCGAGGAATTCGACGAAGCGCGCGAGATCGTCGCAGCCTTTGCCGCTAGCCCGCATCTCGGTTCGCTGGCGGTCTGCGGCCGCATGGTGGACCGGGCGGATCTTGCGCTGGCCCAGCTCACCCTGACGCAGGCGGACAGGCCTGTCGGCATCGCTGCCAGTTCAGGCGAGGACTTGCGGCGCGGGGCTATTCTCCGGCCGGCTTGACCTGCGCGGCCTCGACATCGGCGGCGGCAGCGGCCGCCGCGTCCGCATCGCTGTCGGCGGGCGCTTCGCTGGCCTCGGCAGGGGCTGCCGAACGGGCGGACGGTGCGCTCTCCTCGGGCGCCATATGCGGGTTCTGCGAGCGCACGGTGTCGTAGGGCGGCATGTCGTCGGTCACCGAGCGGGACAGCAGCGCGACGCCGCTGGCGGCCTTGTTGCTGGCCGCTTCCTGCTTGTGGCACCCGGAGAGGGCCAGCGCGGCCAGCGCGGGGAGCACGATGGCGGCAGGACGATACAGCAGGCTCATGCAGGCTTCTCCGGAGGGCAGGGGCGGTCTAGCGCGGCCAGGAAGGAATCGGCGTGGGCCAGCAGTGCCGCGTCCCAGCGCGCGAAATCGACGTCGTGGCCAAGCCGCGCCAGACTGGTGACGCCGAATTCCTCGATCCCGCAAGGTACGATGCCGGTGAAGTGCGCCAGATCGGGGCGGATGTTCACCGCGAAGCCGTGCATCGTCACCCACTTGCGGATGCGCACGCCGATGGCGCCGATCTTGGCCTCGCGCCCATCGATATCCTTGGTCCAGATGCCGATGCGGCCTTCGCTGCGGAAGCTTTCGACGCCGAAGTCGCGCAGCGTGTCGATCACCCACCCCTCAAGGCCGTGGACGAAACCGCGCGCGTCGCGGGCGCGCTTGCGCAAGTCCAGCAGAACGTAGGCGATGCGTTGGCCCGGACCGTGGTAGGTATAGCGGCCGCCGCGTCCGGCTTCGACAACCTCGAAGCGCGGATCGAGCAGTTCGGCCACGGCCGCGCTGGTGCCGGCGGTGTAGACGGGAGGATGTTCGAGCAGCCAGATCAACTCGCGCGCCTCGCCCGCGGCAATCGCGGCGTTGCGGGCGGTCATTTCTTCAAGGGCGGCGCGGTATGGCACTTGTTCGGTGCTGACGCGCAGTTCGATATCACCGGCCAAAGTCGTAGGGAAAGTCATGCTGCGTTGCGTGGCGTCATTCCCTGCGGTTATCAAGCCACTTTGAGATGACCGCCTCATCATGGCGGTGCAGGAGCAGCAATGACGTTCGACAGCAACCGGGCCTGGAACGAGGCAAGCCGCGCGGTTTCCGCCAACAAGGAAGTGGTCCTTGCCATCGCGGGGGTCTTCTTCCTGCTGCCGCAACTGGCCTTCACGACCTTCTTCCCGGCGCCCGAAATGGCCAGCGGAATGACCGAGCAGCAGGTGATCGACGCGGCGAAGACCTATTACACGTCGATTCTTCCGGTGATGATTCCCGTGTTCCTCTGTCAGGCGCTGGGCACGCTCTCGCTGCTCTGCCTGCTCGATACCGACCGCCGCCCGACCGTGGGCGAGGCGATCGGCAGTGGGCTGAAGGGGCTGCTGCCCTATCTTGCCGCGCAGATCCTGATGGGCATCGGGCTTACCGCGGTCCTGCTCGCGCCGGCCATGCTGCTGGCGGTGGGCGGCACGGCGGGTGCGGTGATCGGGCTGGCGCTGGGGTTCGTCCTCGTCATTCCCGTTGCCGTGCGGCTGTCGCTGACGTCGCCGGTGATCGCGGTCGACGGGGTGTTCAACCCGTTGCATGCACTGACGCGGTCGTGGCAGCTTACGCGCGGCAATACGGCGCGGATTTTCGGGTTCTACGCCTTGCTGTCGCTGGCAATGATGGCCCTGCTCATTCTGGGCAATGTTGCGACCCTGCCGATCGCACTGCTGGCGCCCAAGGCGATTGCCGAGCTGGCGGGCGCGGTGATCGGATCGATCCTGGCGACTGTCATGGTGCTCTATTTCGTGGCGGTGATCGGGCAGATCCACCGCCAGCTTTCCGGCGGTTCGGCAGAGACGCTCACCAGCCCGTTCGAATAAGCGGCCGCATTCATCACAGCCCACAAACAAAAAAGGCCGGCGCGTGGTGCGCCGGCCTTTTTGTTTTGTTTGTCTTGCCGGAGCGGGACTTCTCAGTCCTCGTCCTTCCAGCCCCACCACATGAAGCAGGGCGGGACGTTGATCGGCTCGATGGCGTCGTCGATGCGCTTGAAGTGGCGCGCCATGAAGCTCTTGGCCTTGGGCGTGAACTGGTAGACCAGGAACGCGCCGCCCTTGCGGATCACGCGGTAGGTGGCAGCGGCGATGGCCGGGCCGACACCGTCAGGCAGGGTCGAGAACGGCAGGCCGGACAACACGTAGTCCGCCTTTTCATGGCCGTGTGCACGCACGATGTCCTCGACATCGGCGGCCGATCCCAGCACCGCGATGAAGCGGCTGTCGGTGATCGTGCGGCGCAGATAGTCGATGAACAGCGGGTTCGTGTCGATCACGATGAGCTGCGCGTCGCGGCCGAGTCGGTCCAGCACCGGGCGGCAGAACGTGCCGACGCCGGGTCCGTACTCGACGAACAGCTTGGTGTTCGCCCAGTCGACGGGAGCCAACATGCGATTGATGGTGAAGCGCGATGAGGGGACGATCGAACCGACCATCACCGGGTTGCGCAGGAACCCTTCAATGAACACACCCCAAGGTCCGAGGCTGTGCTTGATCTTTCGCTTGATTCGCTCGGGGAGCGCCTCTCGGGCAAGCTCGGTACTGGTCATGCTGGCGAAGACTCTCGCGTTGTTGTCGTCCTGCGAAGGGCGAAGGCGTGGCAGATCGGGGTGCACATTGCAAGCAAGCCGCTAGGCAATGTTGCAGAGCAATTACAAAATCTCGTGGACCTTTTCCATAGGGCGGCACAGGCGCACGCCCTTGTCGGTCTCAACCAGCGGGCGTTCGATCAGGATCGGCTCGGCGGCCATGGCGGTGAGCACCGTCGCATCGTCCGCCTCGGGCAGGCCACGTTCGGCGGCGTCGGTACCCTTCACGCGCAGGCCCTGCTGCGGCGTGATGCCCGCGTCCTTGTAGAGCTGCGCAAGCTTTTCGGCGCTCGGCGGGGTCTTGAGATATTCGATCACGGTGACCTCGACGCCGGGCGCTTCCTCCAGCACGGCAAGCGTCTTGCGCGATGTGCCGCACTTGGGGTTGTGCCAGATGGTGGCCTTCATGGGTTTGTCCTCTTTATTCAGATGAAGTGGTAAGGGCGCCGCCGGGTTCCCGGCCGAGCGCCGGAACCGCGCGTGCCGCATCCTGCGGGGCGATGCCGGAGGCAGGCGCCGCGCTGATCGTTTCCTCGCGCCGCATCACGCGCCCGGCACGCTGGACGGCCGAGAGCAGGCGCGGATGGACGCCGCAGCGGCAGAGATTCGGAATGGCGGTGCCGATCTCGGCCTCCGACGGATTCGCATTGCGGCCGAGCAGCGCGGCGGCGGCCATGACGATGCCCGGCGTGCAGAAGCCGCACTGGACGGCCTGCTCGGCCACCATGGCCTGCTGCACCGGGTGCGACCGGTCCTGCGAGAGTCCTTCGATGGTGGTGACGAATCGCCCCTCGCACTCACTCAGCGTGACAAGGCAGGATCGCAGTGCGGCACCGTCGACGATGACGGTGCAGGCCCCGCAATCGCCGGTGCCGCAGCCGTACTTGGTGCCGGTGAGGTTGGCGCCTTCGCGCAGGGCCCAGAGCAGCGGCGTCTGCGGATCCATGCCGATCTCGACCGGATGCTCGTTGAGGGTCAGGCGCGCCATCGGCTTTCCTTAACTATGGCAGAGGCGGGATTCCAGCCCCGGAACAATGGGCTGTCCACGGTCATGCGCGTCCGGTCAGGAGCGCACGGGCCCAGTCGTCGCGCCCCGCAGCGGAGGCATCGGCGGCAGCGGCCTGCCAGTCGTAAGCGACGGCGATGCGTTCGACAGTCCAGCCCTCTGCCGTGCGCTCGATCACGGCGTAGCGCGCGTGCGGTGTGCCGGTCTCCATCACATGCGGGAAAGGGTGATCGTCGGCATAGGCGGGCAGGCCTACCGAGCCGGGATTGACCACCTGCCGCCCGTCCGCCAGCCGTACATGGCGCGGCAGATGGGTATGGCCGCAAAGGATCATCGGTGCCGCTATGGCAGGCAAGCGCGCGGTGATTTCCACCTCGCGTGCTGGGCGGCAGCCTTCGGGATCGACCGTTTCCAATAGGTACTCAAGGTCCGAGCCCGGCGAGCCGTGGCAGGCGTAGAGATCGGGCTCCAGCCACAGCGTTTCGGGCAGACTAGCCAGCCACTCAAGGTGGCGCCGTTCCAGCCGGTCGATGGTTGCGGCATCCGAAAGTCCCATCCGCTCGGGCGAGAGTTCGAGCAATTGCCGCTCATGGTTGCCGCGAATGGTTTCGAGGCCGAGCGCCATCAACCGGTCCGCCGTCCCCGCTGGATCGAGCGGGCCGCTGAGGATGTCGCCCAGATTGACGATCCGCCCGATCCCGCGCCGCTCCGCATCCGCCAGCACCGCGTCGAGCGCGCGCAAGTTGCCGTGGATGTCGGAGAGGACGGCCACTTTCATCAGAGCATGACTTTCAGACCGGCCCAGACCGTGCGGGGCACGCCAAGGTCCATCGATCCGGCCTGATTGCGCGTCACCACGGTCTCGTCGGTCAGGTTCTCGCCGCGCAGCACCAGCGAGACGGGGCCGGCGACGGGCACTTGCACATAGGCATCGAGCGTCGTCGCGGCGGGCAGTACGTATTGCTCCAGATCGTCCTCGTACTCGGCGCCGGTGTGGCTGACGGTGGCGGCAAAGCGCCAGCCTTCATGCGGCAACCAGGCGAGCGTGGCGCTGGCGGCTAGCCTGGGCACTTGTGCCGGCCGCATCCCGTCGAGTGGCTGTCCTATCGCCTCCACCTTCGAATCGGTCCATGCCAACGACCCGTCCAGCCGCACCGTGCCCAAGGCGAGCGCGGCGCTGGCCTCGATACCCTTGGCGCGGATCGCATCGACATTCTGGCGCTGCTGGACATTGGTGGCCACGGTGACGTTGGCGATGGCGTCCTTCAGCTTGTTGTCGAAGGCGGTCAGCGAGAGCGTGAGCGCCGAGATCGGCGTGACGTCGACCCCCGCCTCGTAGCCGCGCAGGCGTTCGGGCTTGAGGTTCGGGTTGGCATTGGTCGTCACCGGGAACACGACATAGGGGCGGTAGAGTTCGTTCAGCGTCGGCAAGCGCATGCCGGTATAGGCGGCGGCGCGCAGACTTACGGCCTTGGCCACCTTCCACACCAGGCCGCCGCGCGCGTTGCCTTCCCAGCCCGAGCGATTGGCGAAAGTATCATCCTGCGTCACCGCGCCGCCGGGCGAGGCCTGACGGTAGAAGCCGTTGCGGATGGTCCAGCGGTCGGCCCGCGCTCCGGCGGTGAGCACCAGATCGCCCAGCGTCCAGTCGTCTTGCAGATAGAAGCCAAGGTCGGACTGGTCGCCGCCAGCGTGGCGCACGGCGGTCGGCAGGCCGGTCACGGTCGAATAGGGTAGTTCCAGCAAGTGGCCGGACGCGAGCTTCACGTCGGTGCCGATCCGCAGCACGTGATCCTCGCCAATGGGCGGGCGCAGTTCCGCCTTGCCGCCGACTGCGGTGGTGGGCGTGCTGTGCTGGTCGAGCGTCTTTTTGAAGTTCGTCGAACTGATGACGATGTTCGAGAAGTCCTGCGCCTGAACATAGCCGAGCACGTCGAACTGCCAGTCGCCCCGGCCGACGAAGCGCAGCGAGGCCTGCTGTCCGTTCGAGGTCGAATCAGCGCCTTTGAAGCGCAGCGTGCGCGAATCGTCGTAGGCGAGCACGGCCGCCTGCACCTCGACATCCGCAGTCAGCGGGGCGACGGCGCGCAGCGAGCCCGACAGGCTCTCGAAAGCGGCGCGGGCAGAGGCGGGGACGCGCTGGTCCTTCGGCGTCGTCCAGAAGCCGTCGCCGCGATCCCACTGGACGCTGGCGACCACGAAACCCTCGCCCAGCTTCGGCGCGGCGGTGAGCGAGGCCTGCGTTTCGCCCCGGTCGTCGACGAGCGCGGTGCCCTGAAGCGCGCCGATCTCGGCCGGTCCCGCGCTCAGCAGTTCGATCGTGCCGGCCACCGCGCCCGATCCGAACGCGCCCGAACCGCCGCCGCGCGTCACCCGCACCGAGCCGATGCGCTCGGGCGCGATGGCGCTATAGGGGATGTAGCCGAAGAAGGGGTTGGCCACCGGCACGCTGTCGAGCAGCACCAGCGTTCGGCTCGCGGCATTGCCGC
Source organism: Novosphingobium sp. BL-S-33 (assembly GCF_056857025.1). Classification (NCBI taxonomy): domain Bacteria; kingdom Pseudomonadati; phylum Pseudomonadota; class Alphaproteobacteria; order Sphingomonadales; family Sphingomonadaceae; genus Novosphingobium; species Novosphingobium sp. BL-S-33. Next base: position 1,438,782 of record NZ_CM166474.1, read on the forward strand.
CGAGCGCGCGCAGATTGGCGCCCTGTGCGGACGGATTGGCGGAGCGGCTGTCCGAACGGCGGAACTGCGAGAAGCCCGCGACCGAGGACAGCACGTCCTCGATCCGGCCGGAGGCGCTGGCGGTCACGGAGTCGCGGTCGATCGTCTCGACATCGTAGGCAGGCGTCGCCGGGCCGGAATCGAGCCCGTGCCCGGTGACGATGATCGGCTGGTCACCCGCGTCTTCCGCCAGCGCCGGCTGCGCAGCAAGCAACGACGCGCCCGAAAGCAGCGAAAGGCGCAGGACGCCGCGCATGGACGGCCTCACTCGGCGGGCGCGATATCGAGAATGAGCGGTTCCAGCCCTTCAACATGCCCTTCGAGTCGGTCTCCGGCCGAGATCGGGCCAACACCCGCCGGCGTGCCGGTGTAGATCAGGTCGCCCGGCGCAAGGTGATAGAGGCGCGAAAGGTCAGCGATCAGTTCGGGGATCGACCAGATCATCTCGTCCAGCGGCGCGTCCTGCTTCACCGCGCCGTTCTTCGCGAGCGAAATGCGCTGCGCCGCCGGTGTGCCGAAGGCGGCTGCGGGGGTGATCGCGGCGATCACGGCGGCATTCTCGAAGTCCTTGCCGGTGTCCCACGGATAGCCCTTGGCCTTGGCCGCGTTCTGGAGATCGCGCCGCGTGAGGTCGATCCCGCAGGCATAGCCGTAGACGAGATCCATCGCCGCCTCGGGCGCCACTCTGAAGCCGGTGCCGCCGATGGCGACGACCAGTTCCATCTCGTAGTGGCAATCCTGCGTGCCGGGCGGATAGGGAATCCGGGCGGGAGCGTGGCAGAGCGCGGCGGGGGCTTTGGTGAACCAGATCGGCGCCTCGCGGTCGACTGCGTTGCCCAATTCGCGGGCATGCGCGGCGTAATTGCGGCCCACGCAGAAGATCCGTCGCACCGGATAGCGGGCTTCTTCGCCGCTTACGGCAACGGTGGGGCCTTCGGGCAATTGAAAAAGCAGGCTCACGACCATGTCACTCCTCGATTTCGGCATGGCATAGAGTTGTTCGATCTGTACGAAAAGCGCCAAGCGCCTTGCCGTCCCCGCCCAAGCGCTTACATTCGCCGGGTGACCGAGAGACAATACCTTGCCGGACGGCTGCTGCTCGCCATGCCGGGCATGTTCGACCAGCGCTTCGAACGCTCGGTCAGCGTGATGTGCGTGCATGACGAGAACGGTGCGCTTGGCATCGGCATCGGCCGTCTGCGCGACGGCGTTCGCTTCCACGATATTCTCGAAGAGCTGGACATCGATCCCGGCAAGGCCCCGAATTGCGAAGTTCACGAGGGCGGCCCGGTCGAGCCCGGGCGCGGCTTCATCCTGCATTCGACCGACTGGGGCGGGGCGGACACGCTGGAAGTGCAGCCGCTTTGCGCGCTCTCGGCCTCGATGGACGTACTGCGCGCGATTGCTGCAGGGCGCGGGCCGAAGCAGTGGCTGATGGCGCTGGGCTATGCCGGTTGGGGACCGGGCCAGCTTGAAGGCGAAATGCGCCACCACGGCTGGTACGCCGCCGATCCGCATCCCGAGATACTCTTCGACACGCCGGTCGATGCCCGCTGGAGCGCCAGCTGGCGGGCGGAGGGCATCGATCCCTCGCTGCTCGCCAGCGAGACGGGCCGGGCCTAGCTTTTCTGCAATCGGGCGAGATCTTCCGGGCGGTCGATGTCCAGCAGGATCGCCGGATCGCTCACTTCATCGAATACCACGTCTTCGCGCGCGCGCAGCAGTCGCCCGGCGCCTTCGTCGCCGGTCAATGCGGCGATCTCGGGAAATAGCCGCGCGGAGAGCAGGGCGGGGTGGCCCGGCCGTCCTTCGTGGCGAGGCAGGGCTACGGCGGCATCGCTGATCCGTGCGGCCAGCCTTGCAGCCTCTCCATGCGGGACTCGCGGCATATCGCCGAGGAAGATGAATGCGCCTCCGGTTCCGGCCGCGGCCCGGATCCCCGCCTTGAGCGATTGCGACAGTTCCGTGCTCTCGATGCGGACCGCTTCGACCGCCGGTTCGCCCGGCCAGTCGCCGATTTCGAGCCCCGACCGGGCGACCACGATCACGCGGGAGACGGGCGCGGCGCGGGCGGCGCGGATGGCGTGGAACAGCAGCGGCTCACCATCGAGCGGGGCGGCCAGCTTGTCGCTGCCGAAACGGCTGGCACGCCCGGCCGCCAGGACGATTGCGACATAAGCGGCGATTTCGCTCACGCCCGTTCGCTGCCGGGGTTCATCGCCTGCATGATCTGGGCAAGGATGCCCGTCGCCACTTCGAACGGCGACTTGCCGAGCCCGATGACGCCCGGCGAAAGGTGTAGCCGCGCCAGTTCCTCGTCGGTCGCGCCTAGGGCTTTCAGTGCGGCGATCCGCCCGGCAGTCCGTGATTTCGCGCCGATCATGCCCACCCAGCCGGCGCTGCCGCGCAGAGCGTTAAGGCAGCCGCCAAGATCGTGGTGGTCCTCATGCGTGGCGCCAAGGTAGGCGGTCCAGCGGTCAACGCCGAGTTCGCCCAGCGCGTCGGTCGGGCTCATGCGCATGTAGCGGGCAAGCGGGAAGGGCGGCGGTGAGCGGGGGCCGTCGGGGCGCACCAGCACCGTCTCGAACCCGGCCAGCGCGCCGAGCCGGGCCGCCGCAAGTGAACCGGGGTCGCCGCCCGAAACGATCAGGCGGCGCGGGGGATCATGGCGGCGGGACAGTGCGAAGGGCTCGGCGCTCCATTCGAGCAGGGGGCCATCGTCCAGCGTGACGCGGCGCTGCGATCCGTCGCTGTGCCAGCGGCAGGGGCGGCGCTCGGCGGTATGGCGGAGCAGGTCTGCGGCAGCGCGGCAATCGGGCGCGATACGTTCGAGCAGCAGGTAAAGCGCGCCGCCGCAGCGCAGGCGGATGTCGATCCACGGGCTGCCCATCCCGTAGTGGAGCTGGCGAGGGCGGCCATCGGCCAGCACCTCGGCGGCGTGATGGGCCACGTCGCCCTCGATGCAGTCGCCCGAGAAGTACCCGCTCGCGTCGATCGTGCCGTCGGGGGTTGGGGTGAACAGCATCTGGGCGCCGGGCCCGCGCGGGGCGCTGCCTTCGACCCGATAGAGCGTGGCGAGAACGCAGGGCAGTCCGGCGGCGCGGGAGGCGGAAAGCGGCGCGCGGATATCGTCGATCCAGCCGAACAGCGGCCAGTCCGCATTTGCGATTTCGCCGAGGGTTTCGGCCGCGACCATCTCAGCCGACCACGGCGCGTGCCTCGGCCCGGCCGTTGTCCCCCAGCAGCGGTGCGATCACCAGCCGGTGCAGAATTGGCGCGATCGCCTCTGGCGACATGTCCGGGCCGTGGCCAAGCCACCAGGCAAGGATGTCGAATGTCGCACCGGTGCCATGCACGACGCCAAGATCGGCGGGCAGCCATTGCACCGGATCGTCGACCTGACCGACCAGGCCGCGCGCCTGCCGGATGAACTCCACGCGCACGATGGCGGCGGCGCCGCCCGCGAGCAGGGCCGACCACAGCGGCCGGTGGGCATCGACATAGCGGCACAGCGCCAGCGTGGATTCGAAGCTGTCGGCATCGCGCAGCACCGGCAATGTCATTTCCAGAAGACCGGCGATCTCTTCCGAGGCGACATCGCCCAGCAGCGCTTCCTTGGTGGGATAGTGCCGGAAGAAAGTGGCATAGCCGATCCCGGCATGCGCGGCGATTTCACGTATGGTGATCTGATCGAAAGGCCGCTCTTCCAGCAGCGCCAGCATGGTTGCGTTCAGCGCCTTGCGCGAACGCACCTGCCGCGCGTCAGTGGGCGCGTCTTTCCTGAACCCCGCTAGATGTCCATCCATGAGAGATCCGTAACACCCCTGCGCGGCCCTGTCTAACTTGGGTCTAACGCGGGGCCGGTACTTGCCGCGCGGGCCGTCAACCTTCGCCGATGCGATCGGAGAACAGCAGGCGCCCGCCGGAGAGATGGATAAGCGCCTCGTTGAAGTCCTCGGTGCTCATCGCGAAGCAGCCTTCGCTGCGGCCGATCTTGCCCCACTTGGAAATCAGCGAGGCATCAACGTACCACGCCGGATGCATAACGATGGCCCGCTCCAGCGCGGCGGAATTGTCTGTGTCGAGGCCCTTGAGGCGGATCGAGGTACCGTACTTGCCCTGATACCATTCGCACGTGAGGAAGGCCCCGCGCGAGGTGGCTTCGGAGCCGGGCAGGTTGGAGAAGCTCTGGAGCCAGCCGCTGTGCATCGGATCCGAACCGCGTCCATGCGCGAGCAGGAACGAGCGGACCGAGCCGTTCTCCAGATTGGCGAAATGCAGGCGAGGCTTCCACGAAGGCTGCGCGAAATCGGCGATGCCCACCAGATCGGTCCGCCAGAGACTGGGCTGGACGCGCTGCACCTGCCTTGCGGCGACTTCGAGAATTCGGCGCTCGTAAGGCGTCTGGATAAGCGGCGTTACGCCGTATCCGGCAGTTGCGTTAACTGAAGTGTTTTCTGCTGCCAGCACGCGCGCGGGGAGCGTGAGACTTACCCCCGCTGCCAATCCGCCCATGAGGACAGCACGCCGACCCAACGTGTGTTCCATCGGCGTAGACTAACCGATTTAGGTTAATGGCGCCATAAGAGTCGTCTGGGTGGTTCCCGGATACCGAACGGGTCGTCGCGCCCAGAAAACGTCTCACCGATAAGGCGAGTCGTGGGCTTTAACAGGTTGAAAAATTTGCATCCTGTGTCTCCGGGCTTCCCGCGCCGATCGGCGCAGGAGGCCCGGAGCAATGCGTCAGGCGACGACCTTCAGAGGCTTTTTCTGGTGCTGGCGGATCCAGTCTTCCACTACCGGGGCAATGCGGGTGCGCCACTTGCTGCCGTTGAAGATGCCGTAGTGGCCCACGCTTTCGGCCAGGAGGTACTGCTTGCGGTCCTCCGGCAGGCTGGTGGCAAGGTGCAACGCGGCCTTGGTCTGGCCGATGCCCGAGATATCGTCGCGCTCGCCCTCTACCGCGAGCAGCGCGGTATCGCGGATCGCGCCGATGTCGATCCGCTCGCCGCGATGGAAGAATTCGCCATTGGGCAGCGAGTGCTTCTGGAACACGTGCTCCACGGTTTGCAGGTAATATTCGGCGGTCATGTCGCAGACGGCGCGGTACTCGTCGTAGAACGCCTTGGTGGAGGCGGCGCTTTCGCCGTCGCCGTCCACCAGATGCTTGAACATGCCGTAGTGGCTCATCATGTGGCTGCCGAGGTTCATCGCCATGAATCCGGCAAGCTGGAGGAAGCCCGGATAGACCTTGCGGCCCGCGCCCGGGTAAGTCAGCGGCACGGTGGCGATGACATTGTTTTCGAACCACGAAAGCGGCTGGTCCATCGCGACGTCGTTGACGCTGGTGGGCGCCTCGCGCGTGTCGATCGGGCCGCCCATCATCGTCAGCGTGGCCGGGCGACAGGGATGGCCCTGCTTGCCCATGATCGCCGCTGCTGCCAGCGCCGGGACCGAGGGCTGGCACACCGCCAGCATGTGCGTGCCGGGGCCGATGTGCTCAAGGAAGGCGATCAGGTAGTCGATATAGTCGTCAAGGTCGAAGCGCCCGGCGCTCGTCGGCACCAGCTTCGCGTCGGCCCAGTCGGTGATGTAGACCTCGCAGCCTTCCAGCATGCGCGCGACGGTGCCGCGCAGCAGCGTCGCGAAGTGGCCGCTCATCGGGGCCACGATCAGCAGCTTCGGCGCGTTCTTCGGCAGGCCGGGGTGATCGAAGCGCAGCAGGTTGCCATAGGCGCGGTGGAGCACGATCGACTCGGTGACGGGGAAGGTCTTGCCTCCTACGGTCACGTCCTCGATGTCGAAATCGGGCTTGCCGCGTGACATCGTCGCATGGGCGAAAACGTCGAGTGCAGAGGCCATGACGGTTCCGAATCCGAAGTAACCGAAAGGCGTGGAGGGATTCGAAAGCAGTTCCGCGCCCACCGATGCCCAGGCGGCGGCGCCGCTCAGCATGGTGCGTTGCAGTTCGTAGGCATTGTAAAGCAAGGCTGTTCTCCTGACCGCGACGCCACTGTCAGCCTCTTTCGGGCCACTCTACCGTGGGTGTTGCGGTGTATCTGGGCTCGAAACGCCTCTTGTGCAATGCGGCAATGTCGATTCATTTCGGCGCTATTGCCGATCGCGGGTTCCGTCAGATCGCTTATCCTTCATCCGACGGGGGCCTTTTCCCGAGCGCGGCAAAGGGATAAGGCGCTGGCCATGCAGGCCGATCCGGAACAGGGCAAGGCGCACCCCAGCGGCGCCGAAACGATGGAAAACGAGGCGCCTCGGCGCAAAAGCCTGACTGCGCTCGGCATGGTCTGGCGGGAACTGTTCCATTATCCCGGGCGGATGGCCATTGCCGGTGCGGCCCTGATCACCACGGCCACCGCGACTCTCGCGATTCCCTACGGTTTCCGCCAGATCGTCGACCAGGGATTCGCGAAAGGCGCCGATCCTTCGGCAATCCGCTGGTGGTTCGCGATGCTGATGGGCACCGTGACCGTGCTGTCTATCGCGACAGCGATACGTTTCTATTCGGTCTCCTGGCTGGGTGAGCGCGTGGTCGCCGACATCCGCCTGCGGGTGCAGCGCCACCTCGTTACCCTCTCGCCCAGCTTCTTCGAGGAGAACAGCCCGAAGGAGATCGCCTCGCGCATGACCGCCGATACCTCGATCATCGAGACGGTGGTGGGCACGACCGTCTCGGTGGCGCTGCGCAATGCGATCATGGCGGTGGGCGGGGTGATCTACCTGTTCATGCTGGCGCCGCACCTGACATTCGGTCTTGTCATCGCCATTCCCGTGGTGATCGTGCCGATCGCCGCGTTCGGCCGCCGCCTGCGCGCGGTCGCGCGGTCGAGCCAGGACCGCGTGGCCGATATCGGCGCGATGACCAGCGAGGTCTTCGGCGCGCTGCGTGTGGTTCAGGCCTTCAATCAGGAAGGCCACGAGATGAACCGCTTCACCGCCACGGTGGAGCGGACTTTCGAGACCGGCAAGCGCCGTATCATCCTGCGCGCGGCGATGACCGCCGTCATCATGTTCCTCATCTTCGGGTCGATCACGGTGATACTGTGGCGCGGCGCGATTTCGGTTGCCGAAGGGGCGATCAGCGGCGGCACTATCGCCGCTTTCGTCGTCACGGCGGGCATTGTCGCGGGTGCTTTCGGCTCGCTGACCGAGGTCTATGGCGACCTTGTGCGCGGGGCCGGCGCGGCCAGCCGCCTTGCCGAACTCTTGGGGGAACGTCCCTCGATCGCACCGCCGGCACGGCCGCAGGCCTTGCCCGAGCCCGCGCGGGGCAAGATCGCGTTCGAGCGCGTGACCTTCCGCTATCCGGCACGGCCCGACATGCCCGCGCTGCACGACTTTAGCCTGACGGTGGAGCCGGGCGAGACGGTCGCCATTGTCGGCCCTTCGGGTGCCGGCAAATCGACTTTGTTCCAGCTGGCCGAGCGTTTCTACGATCCGCAGAGCGGCGCCATCAAGATCGACGGTGTGCCACTGACGTCCGCCGATCCCTCCGAGGTGCGCCGCCGCATCGCGCTGGTGCCGCAGGAGGGCGTGCTTTTCGCTGCCTCCGCGCGGGAGAACCTGCGCTACGGCAATGCCGCCGCCGATGACGAGGCGATCTGGGAAGCGGCCCGCGCGGCCAATGCCGAACAGTTTCTGCGGGCATTGCCGCAGGGACTCGACACGTTCCTCGGCGAGGACGGCGCGCGGCTGTCCGGCGGCCAGCGCCAGCGGCTGGCAATCGCCCGCGCGCTTCTGCGCGAGGCCCCGATCCTGCTGCTCGACGAGGCGACCAGCGCGCTCGATGCCGAGAGCGAGCGGCTGGTGCAGGACGCGCTCGACCGGCTGATGCGCAGCCGTACCACGCTGGTCATCGCCCACCGCCTTGCCACCGTGCGTCAGGCCGACCGTATCATCGTGATGGACGGCGGCCGTATTGTCGAGGAAGGCACGCACGAGAGCCTGACCCGCGCCAGCGGCCTCTATGCGCGACTGGCCGCATTGCAATTCGACATGCACGCCGCCCCGCTGTCATCCGGTTCCCCGGCTTTCACGACCGAGGGCTGACTTTCGACGAACGTCTTATCGGGACCGACAAACAGCATCAGAGGGCTGGCATTACCAAATCTGGCAATTATGTTGCGCCGATTGGCGGGTCTTTCTGGCCCGCGCCCGTCCTCATGCATGATCCATGCGTGTCATACCTCGGAAAGGCTTGTTCATGCCTCGCACCCTCCTGAGGGCGCTCGCTACCACGGCGCTCGTCCCCGCACTCGTTCTCGTCGCGGCTCCCGCTTTCGCGCAGGACGCGCCTGCCGTCACCGCGGTCAGCGCGACTGCCGGTCCGATGGAAGTGGACCCGGCCAAGGTCTCGTGGGGCGCTTCGGGCATCCAGACCCAGTGGCAGGACAAGAGCGTGAAGCCGGGTGACGACTTCGACCGCTTCGTCAACGGCAAGTGGGCCGATGCCGTGGTGCTTCCGTCCGACCGCACCAACTGGGGCTCGTTCGCCGCGCTGGCGAATCTGTCCGAACTGCGCCTCCATGGCATCATGGACGAACTGGTCGCCTCGCATCCGGCCCCCGGCAGCGACGCGGCGCGCGTGGCGGCTGCCTATCAGGCGTTCATGGACGTCGATGCGATCAACAAGGCGGGTCTAGCCCCGGCACAGCCTTATCTTCAGCGCATTTTCGCCGCGCAGACGCCCGCAGACCTGATCAAGCTGTTCGCGGCGCCGGGCTTTGCCTCGCCGCTGGACGCCAGCATCGGCCCCGACGCCAAGCAGAGCGACGTCAACGCGCTGCAAGTGAGCCTGGGCGGGCTGGGCCTGCCGGATCGCGATTACTACCTGAAGAACGACCCGCGTTCGCAGGAAATCCGCGCCAAGTATCTCGATTACCTGACCTTCCTGCTCGGCAAGGCCGGCTACACGGATCCCGCCGCTTCGGCCAAGGCCGTGCTCTCGCTTGAGACCCGCCTTGCGCAGGCCGACTGGGACCGCGCCGCCAGCCGCGATCCGGACCTGACCTACAACAAGCTATCGCTGGCCGAGTTCGAGGGGCTGGCCTCGCCCGGCCTGCTGCGCTCGTTCATCGAGACCATGGGCGCCGGCAAGGCGACCTACGTGCTGGTCGACGAAATGCCGCCGACGGCCGAGGAACTGAAGACCGCGCGCATCGATCCCGCCCAGGCTGCCGCGCTGTTCGGCGGCGGCGTGCCCGAAGCCGCCAAGCTGATCGAGACCGTGCCCGTCGCCACCTGGCAGGCCTGGCTGGCCGCGCAGTTCCTGCGTAGCCACGCCTCCGTGCTGCCCAGCGACATCGATGATGCCAACTTCGCTTTCTACGGCAAGGTCATGAGCGGCCAGCCCGAACAGCGCGCACGCTGGAAGCGCGGCATTTCGGCGGTTGAGGGCATGTCCGGCGAACTTCTCGGCAAGATCTATGCCGAGAAGTACTATCCGCCCGAAGCCAAGGCGGCGATGGAATCGCTGGTCGGCAACTTGCGCAAGGCGATGGCCTCCAACCTTGAGCAGCTTGCCTGGATGGGCCCGGAAACCCGCAAGGAAGCCGTTGCCAAGCTTGACGCCTTCACTCCCAAGATCGGCACGCCCGCCAAGTTCAAGGAATACGAAGGGCTGACGTTCTCGGCGACCGATCCGCTGGGCAACCTGATGGCGGCCCAGACTTGGGCGAACGGCGACCAGATGCGCCGCCTTGGCCAGCCGGTCGACCGCACCGAGTGGTTCATGCTGCCCGAGACGATCAACGCCTACTACAATCCCTCGTTCAACGAGATCGTCTTCCCCGCTGCGATCCTCCAGCCGCCGTTCTTCAACGTCTCGGCTGACGCGGCCGTCAATTACGGCGCCATCGGCGCGGTAATCGGCCACGAAATGGGCCACGGCTTCGACGATCAGGGTGCCAAGTCGGACGGCTCGGGCAACCTGCGCGACTGGTGGACGCCTTCGGACAAGGCCAACTTCCAGAAGCTCCAGGACCGCCTTGCCGCCCAGTACAACAGCTTCTGCCCTTATGACGACGGCAAGACCTGCGTGAACGGCAAGCTGACGATGGGCGAGAACATCGGCGATCTGGGCGGCCTCAGCCTGGCCTACCGCGCCTACAAGCTCTCGCTCGGCGGCAAGGAAGCCCCGGTGATCGACGGCCTGACCGGCGACCAGCGCTTCTTCATGGCCTGGGCGCAAGTCTGGCGCAGCAAGTACCGCGAGGAAGCGGTGCGCCAGCAGCTCAAAACCGACTATCACTCGCCGGCGCACTACCGCATCAACGGCCTCGTTCGTAACTTTGACGAATGGTACAAGGCCTTCGACGTGAAGCCGGGCGACAAGCTCTATCAGGCGCCTGCGGATCGCGTGCGCATCTGGTAATTCGGTTTGCATGACACTGCGCGGCCCGATCCGGACTTGTCCGGGGCGGGCCGTGTTGTTTTTGAGCGGAGCGCGCGCACTTCCTCCCACGCATCCCGCCCCCCACACACCGCTCATCCTGAGCCTGTCGAAGAATGGGAGGCCTCGCGCCACGCCTCAGGGGGCTTCGACAAGCTCAGCCTGAGCGGGATGGGAGGGCTGGGGCAGTGATGTGCTGGAGAATGAGATTTCCTCCCACCCCACGTCATCCTGAACTTGTTTCAGGATCCATCGAGCAGCCAATGCCGAGGCGTGGCCGGTCGCGCCGCCCTCTCGGCCATAATCTCCAGCACCGCGCTATCGGCCCGATAGACCCTGAAACAAGTTCAGGGTGATGGTCGGACGGGGACCTTTTCGGATCACCGTCATCCCGGTGAGGGGAAATGACCCCAACGCCGGGCCATCCACAACACCGCCGCCACGCGCCTCTCGCAGCCCCAATCCACCCAATTTGCGCCCAAGCGCATTTTCCGAACGATTATAAACCGTCACGTCGCACGGACCCGCTTGACTTGGCCTGCCCGTACGGCATGACCTCTCGCCGATGGACCTGACCCTTACCGCTATCCTCCTCGGCATTGTCGAGGGCCTCACCGAGTTTCTGCCGGTCTCCTCGACCGGGCATCTCATTCTCGCCACCGAATTGTTCGGCTTCGACGCCGCGCAGTGGGCGACGTTCAACATCGTCATCCAGCTGGGCGCGATCCTGGCCGTGATCGTGCAGTTCTGGCGCACGTTCTGGGCGGTGGGCGCGGGCCTGCTCAAGCTCGATCCGGTGTCGATCCGCTTCGTGCGCAACGTGCTGCTGGCCTTCCTGCCCTCTGCCGTGCTGGGCCTGCTGCTCAAGCACTATATCGAGGGGCTGCTGGGTCAGCCGATGGTCGTTGCCTGGGCACTGATCGTGGGCGGCATCGCCATCCTCGGCATCGAGCGCGTCGCCAAACCCGGCGCGCCCAGCGGCGTGGCGCAGCTTCCGGCCATGACCTGCCTTGGCGTCGGCCTTGCGCAGTGCCTGGCCATGGTCCCCGGTGTCAGCCGCTCGGGCGCGACGATCATGGGTGCACTGGCGATGGGCGTAGAGCGCCGTACCGCGGCAGAATTCAGCTTCTTCCTGGCCGTGCCGACAATGCTGGGCGCAACCACGCTGGAACTGCTCGGCGCGCGTCACGAACTGATGGCGGGTACCGGCCCGGTCGGCTGGACCCAGATCGGCATCGGCTTCGCGGTTGCCTTCGTGGTGGCGCTGGTGGTCATCAAGGCGTTTATGACATTTGTAAGCCGCTCGGGCTTTGCGCCTTTTGCATGGTATCGTATTGTAGTGGGCGCGCTCGCGGTGTTCCTTCTCTCGCGGGTCTGAACAAAGGGCTGACCGAATATGGCCGAGGACAAGAACAAGAAACTCGGTCGCAAGGATTACGAAAACCTGCTTGAGCCCATGCTTGAGGAACTGGTCGGCATGGCCCGCTGGGCCTCGACCACCGGTGTGCGCCTCGTCGTCCTGTTCGAGGGGCGCGACACCGCGGGCAAGGGCGGGGCGATCAAGGCGGTTTCCGGACAGCTCAACCCCCGCCAGTGCCGCACCGTCGCCCTGGGTGCCCCCAGCGAGCGGGAGCGCGGCCAGTGGTATTTCCAGCGCTATATCGAACATCTCCCCGCGCGCGGGGAGATCGTGCTGTTCGACCGCAGTTGGTACAACCGCGCGGGCGTGGAGAAGGTCATGGGCTTCGCCACCTCCAGCGAGGTGAAGCGATTCCTTCAGCAAGTGCCGGTGTTCGAGCGCATGCTGGTGGACGACGGCATCCTGCTGTTCAAGTACTGGCTCTCCTGCGATCAGGACAAGCAGGAGGAGCGGCTGCACGAACGCCTGATCGATCCGCTCAAGCGCTGGAAGCTCTCGCCGATCGATGTTGCCGCGCGCGAGCGGTACGAGGATTACACCAAGGCGCGCGAAACCATGCTGGACGCCACCCACAAGAAGCATGCGCCGTGGACGGTGGTGGACTTCAACGACCAGCGCCTTGGCCGCCTGACGCTGGTGCGCGACCTGCTGGACCGCCTGCCCGATACCAAGGTCGATCCGATGACGATCCAGATGGACAAGCTGGGGCACGAGCCTTTCACGGAGAAGTTCGGCGTGCTCAAGCCCATCAAGCCGTTCGACATCGACTGACGGCGGAGGGATCGCGGTTCGGAAAGCCCGCAAAGGGGTGTCCGAATCACTCCGGCCCCTTGACTCTGGGCCGTATCTACCGCAAGGGGCCCAGCCTTGAGGGACGGCCTGGTTGCTGTCCCTGTGCTTTTCAACGACACGCCGGCCTGCCAGGGCGGCTGAAACGAGAGATACAGGAAACCGCCATGGCGAAGCCCGCAACCGTCAAGATCCGTCTTGTCTCGACCGCCGACACCGGCTTCTTCTACGTTACGAAGAAGAACCCGCGCAACACGACCGAGAAGATGAACTTCCGCAAGTACGATCCCGTCGTGCGCAAGCACGTCGAGTTCAAGGAAGCCAAGATCAAGTAAGCAACGGGTTCCGGTCCGAATCGGAACCTAATGCTTCAGGTGCGGTTCAAGGCTGTGAACCCAATGGGAGCCTTATGACCCGCACCTTCAAGATCTTTCGCTCTTGCGTTGGCGCGGCCGCTTTGGCCGCGCTTTCCGTTCCTGCCTTCCTTCCGGCAAGCACTGCGCTGGCGGCATCTCCCGCCGAGCAGCAGCAGCTTGACCAGGCCGTGGCTGCGCTTCGCGCGATCACGACGGTCAAGGCCGACTTCGTGCAGACTGACCGCAACGGCCAGTCGGTCCGCGGCCAGCTCACGCTCAAGCGCCCCGGGCGGATCCGCTTCCAGTACGAGAAGAGCGCCCGCCTGCTTATCGTCGGAGACGGCAAGGCGCTGACCATGGTCGACTATGCGGTCAATCAGGTTCAGCGTTGGCCGATCGGCAACAGTCCGCTGGGTGCGCTTCTCGACCCCAAGCGCGATGTGGCGCAATACGGCACCGTGCGACCTACCGGCAATCCCAACGTGATCTCGGTGGAAGTGCGTGTTCCTTCGCACCCCGAATACGGCATCATCACCCTGATCTTCACGCGCAATTCGGCCGCGCCCGGCGGGCTGGAGCTGAGCTACTGGGTGGCGCTCGATTCGCAGAATCAGCGCACCACGATCGCGCTTTCCAACCACCGCTACGGTGTTCCGGTGACCGACAACGATTTCCGCTGGGTCGACCCGCGCCCCGCCTCGCGGCGCTGAGGAACTCGTCGATAGGGGGAAACGCTTGGTCGTGATTTGCCCCCTCAGAGCGACAAAGTGCGACAGAATCCTTCAGTTCGTTCACTTGGCAGCAAGCCAAGAGTACCTACATAGGAATGGTCAGAACGGTTCGAGGCGGGTTTCCCCCCTGTTGCCCACGCCTCCTGAGTGAGCCGCTCTGATATTAGCGTGACGAACGCTTACAGGAACCCTCGGTCCACTGCCCCCGGACCGAGGGTTTTTGTTTTTTCGGGTCGCCTTTTCCGCCTAGCCGGGCTGCGAACGCTACCGCTCTGCGCTTCCGGTGCTCACGGCCATTCAGGCCGCTCCGCTCCGGTTCTCGATCGGCAGCATTCTCGCTCCGGCTGGACGAAAAATTCGACCCGAAAAACGCGGGCGCCGCGTAAAGCGTTCGAAATCTAAAACTACCGTCGCCCCCGCGAAGGCGGGGGCCTCGCTTCCTTTTTTCTTCCCCGACCGCCCATGCGTCATGCGCACCTCTGGCAATTCGCGGGTGGCATCCCTAAAGCCAAGCCCATGAAAATTGCCACCTGGAACATCAACTCGGTCCGCCTGCGTCTCGATCAGGTAGAGCGTTTCCTTACCGAGCAGGCCCCCGACGTGCTCTGCCTTCAGGAGATCAAGGTCGCCGAACATCTCTTCCCGCATGAGATGTTCGAACGCTTGGGCTACACGCACCGCGCGATCCATGGGCAAAAGGGCTATCACGGCGTCGCCACCGTCTCGAAAGTGCCCTTCACCGAATTCAGCCGCCACGACTGGCAGGACAATGGCGAGGCCCGCCACGTCGGAGTCGAGCTTCAGGGAGCAGGACAGGGCCTGATCCTCGAAAACGTCTACATCCCCGCCGGCGGCGACATCGCCGATCGCACGGTCAATCCCAAGTTCGGCCAGAAGCTGGACTTCCTGGAGCGCATGACGCGCTGGGCGGACAAGATTGATCGGCCCACGCTGATAGTCGGTGACTTCAACATCGCCCCGCTGGCATCGGACGTCTACGACCACAAGGCATTGCTCAAGGTCGTCAGCCACACGCCGATCGAGGTCGAGACGCTCACCCGCTTTCAGGATGCGCACGGCTGGGTCGACCTTGGCCGCCAGTTCATCCCCGCGCCGGAGCGCAATTACTCCTGGTGGTCCTACCGCAGCTACTGGCGCCAGAAGGACCAGGGCCGCCGTCTGGACCACATGTGGGCCTCCCCCGACCTTGCCAAGCAGGCGCGCGCGCACAGCTTCGTGGAAGAAACCCGCCGCTGGGAGCAGCCGAGCGACCACGTGCCGCTGATCACCGAGTTCGAACTCTGAGCGAGCAGGGCTCTTCCCGCCGCGTGGCGCTGGCGCTCGATGCGCTGCGCCATGGCTGGCCGATCCGGGTGGGCGAGCATTCCGTGCTGCTGCCTGCCGAAACCGGCTTCGCGCCCGGCGTGACCGCGCCGCGCATGCTGATCTCGGCCGCGCGGGCGGTGACGCTGAAGCTGGCCAACCAGCGCGAGGCGGCCGTGCCCGAGGCGCCGGTACTGATCCGCGCGGCAGAGCCTTTCGATCTGGCCGCAGCACGCGCCATTGCCGATCCTGCGCTCGATCTGGTCCATCCGATGAAAGGCCCGTTTGCGGCCGAACATATCGACGATGGCGAAGCGGCGCGTACGGCGATGGAACTGGCGCGGCTCGCCGGGATCCTGCCTGCCTTCCTTGTCGCCCCGGAACCGGTAGGCGAGGCGCAGCCCGTCTCACCCGCAGACCTCGCGGCGTGGAAGGACACCGGCAACCTCGTGATCGCCTCGCGTGCGCATCTGCCGGTGGCGGCAGCCGAGGATGCCGAGATCGTCGCCTTCCGCGCGCTGGACGATCTTCGCGAGCATGTCGCACTGGTGATCGGCACGCAGGACGGTGACCGTGCGCCGCTGGTACGGCTCCATTCCGAATGCCTGACCGGCGACATCCTCGGCAGCCTCAAGTGCGACTGCGGCCCGCAGCTCGACGCGGCGCTGCGGGCGATGGCGGACGAGGCCGCGAACGGCGGCTGGGGCGTGCTACTCTATCTGCGGCAGGAAGGACGCGGCATCGGCCTCGTGAACAAGCTGCGTGCCTATCAGTTGCAGGATCAGGGCTTCGACACGGTCGATGCCAACAACCGCCTCGGCCTGCCGACAGAGGCGCGCGACTTCCCGGTGGCGGCGCGGATGCTGGATCTGCTGGGCGTTCACGCGATCCGGCTGATGACCAACAATCCGGCCAAAGTCGCCGCGCTGGAAGGTGTGGGCGTGACGGTGGACGAGCGCGTGCCGCACAAGCTGCCGCCCAACCCGCACAACGCTCGCTATCTGGATACCAAGCGCGACCGTACGGGGCACATTCTCTAGCGATCACGGTGATTTGCGCCGGACTAGCGGCACAGCGCCCAGCCAGATTTGCAGCCACAACCCGCCGTAACAAACGAAAACTCCGTCGCCCCTGCGCAGGCGGGGGCCCCGCTTCCTTGAGGCCTCAGCACCGAGCGCAAAGAAAAGCGGGATCCCCGCCTACGCGGGGATGACGGATTTGGGGGAATGAGGTTCCCGGTAGCTGTTGGAATGATGGTGTGGCGCCACGCCTGTTGTTCAGGCGACTGCCTTCAACTTGCCCACCATGTCCCGTTCCTCCGGGCGCAGCGTCAGCACCGAAACGCCCGATGCCGTAACCGCCACGGTGTGCTCGAACTGCGCGGAAAGCGAGCCGTCCTGCGTCACCACGGTCCAGCCGTCAGCCTCGGTTCTCACGCTCCGCCTGCCGCGATTGAGCATCGGCTCGATGGTGAAAACCATCCCTTCGCGCAAGGTGAGCCCGGTCCCCGGCTTTCCGAAGTGCAGGATCTGCGGATCCTCGTGCATCTCCCGGCCAATGCCGTGCCCGCAATATTCGCGCACTACCGAGTAGCCATGGCGCTTGGCATGGCGCTCAATGGCCCAGCCAATATCCCCCAGCCGCGCACCCGGGCGAACGGTGCGGATGCCCGCCCACATGGCGTCGTACGTGGCCTGAACCAGCTTCCGGGCGGCCGGATGCACGTCCCCAACAAGGTAGGTCTTGTTGGAGTCCGCAATGTAGTCGTTCTTTTCGAGCGTGATGTCGAAATTGACGATGTCGCCGTCCCGCAGCACGTCCGATTGCGAGGGAACGCCGTGGCAGACCACGTGATTCACCGAGGAATTGAGCACGAAGCCGTAGCCGTACTGGCCTTTGCTCGCGGGGCGGGCCTTCAGGTCGTCGACGATGAAGCGCTCGACCATTTCGTCGATCTGAAGGGTGGACTTGCCGATCAGCGAGGTCCGGTCCAGCAGTCCGAAAACCGATGCCAGAAGCTGGCCGGCTTCCGCCATGAGCGCCAGTTCCCAAGGAGCCTTCGTCATGCGTCGATCAAGCCCGGCGGCGGGGCGGCCACTCCGGCCGCATTGAGTTCCCGCTCCATGATTTCCGAGAAACTCAGCGTCGGATTGGTCTCGCACAGCATCCCGACTTTGATCCAATAGGCAGCCTGCGCGTTGATCGAGCGGCACGATACCTTGCTTGTCCGGCGCAGTTGATCGTGCAGATCGTCATCTATGTTTACGATGCCCACGGGGCCTCCATATGCGATTCGTATATGGACCGTATATGGTTCGTATGGCGAATTGCCAAGGGTGGCTTTTGGGGCCTTCGGATCGAAACAAAAAGCCGGGGCGCGGGCGGGTGTGGGGTAGGGAACCCGCGCCCCGACAGCCGTCGTCAGGGGACCATGAAGATGATCGTGCCGACAACGGCGGCTGCCGCACCCACGAAGAACGCCACTTTGCCGATGTCTCTCGGTTTGAAGCGGTCGTGGTGTTCGGTGCGGTAGGTTCGGAATTGCTCGGCGATCGCGGGATCTCCGGCCAGTAGGCCAAGGTCGAGCGCGGTGGCCTTGCGGGTGAACAGGTGGTTGAGTTCGGCCAATTCGGCCTCGTCGAGGGCGGGATAGCCCTTCAGCAGCGCCGCGATGCGATCGCGGGCGTCGGTTTCTGTAGCGGACATGAAATTGGATCCTGAATCAGCATTCGGTGTGGACGCGCGGAAGCGCGCCCGATGGAAAGCGGATCAGGCGAAGGGCGGTGCAGTGCTGTCGGGCAGGCGGGCCGGGTGCGAGCGCGGCGGCGGTCCGCGCGCTTCGAAGTGCAGGCGCGAGGTGCTGGCAGGCTCTGCGGCAGCGAGGTGCAGCCGCTCGGTTTCGACAACCACCGGCGGAGGCGGGGGTGGCGTCGGGATCTGCTGCGTGACGGACGTATCTCCGCGCCGCGAGGCGAGCGCGAGTTCCATGGTCGCGGCGCTGAACGCCGAACCGTGGATGCGTTCGAGGGGCGCGCGAATCGGCTCGCCCGCCTGAAGGCCGATTGCGGCCAGCAGGAGCACCGCCCAGAGGCGGAAGCGCAGGAGAGAGGAAATCGCGGTTCCCATAGGCCCGAGCTAGTGCTTCGGCGGGCGCGGCGCAAGTCGGGCGGGTGAAGCGGCGGGTGCTCGCGCGCGCCCGCCGCACCGTTTTCAGAGCGTCAGCGCTACCCGGCCGTCGATCTTGCCGTGGCGCAGCGCGTCGAGCACATCGTTCACGTCCTCCAGCGGTCGCGCGGCGACTCTTGCTTTCACTTTACCTTGCGAGGCGAAAGCGATGGCCTCGTCCAGATCGCGGCGGGTGCCGACGATCGAGCCGCGAATGGTGATGCGCTTCAGGACGACGTCGAAGATCGGCGTCGGAAAGTCGCCCGGTGGCAGGCCGATCAGGCTGACAGTGCCGCGTCGACGGGCGCAGGCGATGGCTTGCGAGAAGGCCGGGGGCGACACGGCCGTGACAAGCACGCCATGCGCGCCGCCGCCGGTCTCGCGCGTGACTTTCGCGATCAATTCGGGATCGGTGGCATCGAAGGCGAGATCGGCGCCAAGGTCCCGCGCCAGCTTCAGCTTCGATTCGCCAATGTCGATGCCGATCACGTGCAGGCCCATGGCCTTGGCATATTGCACCGCCACGTGGCCGAGCCCGCCGACGCCGGAGCAGACCACCCACTCGCCGGGCCGCGCCTCGGTTTCCTTGAGGCCCTTGTAGACGGTGACGCCCGCGCAGAGGATCGGCGCCATCGAGACGAAATCGACATCGGCGGGCAAGCGGCCGACGAAGGGCGCGGCGGCGATCACATATTCGGCATAGCCGCCGTTCACGGAGTAGCCGGTGTTGGCCTGCTTCTCGCAGAGCGTTTCCCAGCCGGTCTCGCAATATTCGCAGGCGCGGCAGGCGTGGTGCAGCCACGGCACGCCCACCGCGTCACCTTCCTTGAGATCGGTGACGCCTTCGCCCAGCGCGACGACATGGCCCACGCCCTCGTGCCCTGGGATCAGCGGCAGCGCTGCCTTGACCGGCCAGTCACCGTCTATGGCGTGAAGGTCGGTGTGGCACACGCCGCTGGCCACGACCTTGACGAGCACTTCGCCGGGGCCTGGGGTGGGGACGGGCACTTCCTCGATCGTGAGCGGGGCCTTGTATGCCCGCGCGATCGCTGCGCGCATGGTCTGCATCGGATCTGCTCCTTGCTTTCGCGCCGCGAGGGGGGATTCGCGGGCTTCGGAAAACGCCGGGCAGCTTCGTCTTGGAAAGGCTGCGAAAATCAGGCCCGGGCAGGCTGCGACCCATTTGTCGACATTCTTAGGTCAAGGGGCAGGCAAGGCAACAGCAATGGGCGAGGCGCCGCATGGCGGGCGGTCCGGAGTGTTTCAACCTTGCGACAGATGACCCCGGGGCGCCGATAAATTCGGGTTCCGTTATTGGGAAGACCTATTTCCCGCCCCTGAAATCCAGCCCGTCATCCCCGCGAAGGCGGGGATCCCGCTTCTTTAGCGTGGTCCGAGACGTCGCAAGGAAGCGGGGCCCGCGCCTTCGCGGGGGCGACGAAGCGATGAAGCCGGCGTCTACGGCTCGGGCACTGCCATGTACGCGCCTTGGCTGGACGAGGGCGTCAGCGCTTCTCGAACGGCACGAGGCCGGGGCCGAGATTGTTGGCACCCAGCTTGATCGCGTCGCCCGACCAATTGGCCACGAACGCGCTCTTGCGGTCCATTCCGGGGACGAAGCGCGCATTGTTGCCGTCCACCACCAGCCCTTGCGAGGTATGGTTGCGATGCTCGGCTGCGACGGCGATGAAGGCGGAATAATTCTCCTTGTCGCGCCCTTGCACGAACCAGTTGCCGGCGATGCGCCCGGTGGCGCCGTCGGGAAGGTCGATCATGTAATTGGTGCCGCGCCCGGCCGAATCGTCGAAGCTGCTGCCGGTGACATCGATCCGCGCCGCGCGGCTTTTGAGGTAATGCCCACCTGTGCCCGCTTCGAAGCGGCTGCGCGTGACGGTCAGGGCGCCGTAGTTGCCGACATAGATCGAATGCGCGCAGCCCGAGCCCTCGCACGTGCCGAGGCGGCTGAACGTGGACTTGTCGATGGCGACGGTGCCTTGCGGGTCGTCGCCGGTGAGCAGGCCTTGCTCGCTGTCACGGAACCATGCCTGCGAGATGGTAAGGTTGCCGTGTTCGAGCCGGATGCCCGCGCCGTTCTTGTCACCCACGCGAATGTTGGCGAAGACCATGCCGTCGACATGCGCGCCGCGCCCGCGCAGCACCAGCGCCGCCTTGTCCTCGCAGGCGACGCCGTCGAGGATCGACTGGCCGGGGACGGAGGCCTGATAGGTGATCTCGCCCTTCGACTGCACCGCACAGTCGGCGAAGCGCAGCGAGGCGAAACGGATGGTACCCCGCCCATCGCCGATGGCATCCACGGCGTCCTGCAAGCGGACGTAGCTGCGCCCGGTTTCGGCCACCGTGTAGGGTGCGGTCGTAGGCGCATTCTGGGCCTGCGACGCCGAAGCGGGCAGGGCGACGAGCGGCAGGATCGCAAGCGCGATTCGGGCGAGACGGTTCATGGAAGCGAGCCTAGCGACTTGCGCGAAGGTTGGCGCAAGTCACTTTGGCAGCGTCTCTTTGCGGGACAAGCGCGTTACCGACTGCGCTCATAGTTCCACTTGCGGAGGGCCTGAATTCCGGCAGTGGCGAGCAGGCCTCCGGGGATGATTAGCCAAAAGACGCCCCTGCCGTGCAGAGCGCCCCTCCCCAAATATTTCATCGTAATACCCACGGCGACGAGAACCGACGAGCCCAGCCGCCCATAAGTCATTTTGGCGAACGCGATACGACGAACGTCTTCGGGGGACGGCGCTGCGCCGGCCGTTGGCCGGAATTGGAGTTCGCGGGTCGGTGCATTCCAGGCTCGCCGCTGGAGCACTGCAAAAACCCCGATGATGAGCGTGAAACCGACCCATATGGCGACTGTGGGGATTGGGCTTTCTGCAACCGGAATCAGCAGTGCCAGCAATCCTATAAGCAGGACCGTGGCGACGGCGACGCTCCAAGTCGCATATCGCGCGTGGCGATTGTAATCGTCGACGAAGCGGTCCCGCTCGGCCCGCGTTACGCGGATGGGGGCTGCCTTGATCGTGCTCCGGTACAGAAACGAAGTTCCATCGGCTTCGAAGCGATCTGCGAACATTTGACGGGTGCGGTTGGAACGTGATGTCATGGATGTTGGCCAAGAAGAACGTGGGCATTGGTGCGATCGGTAGTCATCGACCGGAAGAATTGACGGGCGTTTAAACGGCTCGCCGAGTTTCCGATTTTTAATCCTGCTCGCCCCAGCGCCATTTCCAGCCGCCGCGCGTGCGGCGGGCGGCGATGATGAGGAACAGGCCGGTTGCCAGAAGGAACAAGGTGAAGGCTCCGGCGCGTCCGCCGATGGTGCCGGTCTTGCCGAGCAGGGCGATGCCGCCGAGCACGCCGAAGTAGCAGACCATCAGCAGCCAGCCCTGCCACGCGATCGGCCAACTGGCGCCATAGCCGAAGCGCTTGGGGGCGAACCACGCGCCGTCCTCTGGAGCCTTGTCCATCATGCTTCATCCTCCTGCTTCGGCGGGCGTCCGCGCTTTGCGGGCTCGCTGGCCGCCAGCTTGGCGCCGCGCCGGGCCAGCGCCTCGCGCAGCAGCACTTCAACTTGCGCATTCACCGAGCGGAAATCGGCCGCCGCGCTGCGTTCGAGCGCGGCGTAGAGCGCCGGATCGATCCGCAGCGGAAATGCCTTCTTTCCGGGGCTAGCCATGCTTTTCGGCCGCGCGCGCTTACTGGTACAGCGTGCCGGTATTGACCACCGGCTGGGTGTCCCGCTCGCCGCAGAGCACGACCATCAGGTTCGAGACCATCGCCGCCCGCCGCTCGTCGTCGAGTTCCACCACGTTCTTCTCGGACAGCTGGGTCAGCGCCATCTCCACCATCGAGACTGCGCCCTCCACCAGCTTGCGGCGGGCGCCGATCACCGCCTCCGCCTGCTGGCGGCGCAGCATGGCGCCGGCGATTTCGGGGGCATAGGCAAGGTGGGTGAGGCCGCATTCGTCCACCGTGATGCCGGCGACGCGCAGGCGCTCGATCAGTTCGGTGCGCAGTTCGCCGTTCACTTGCTCATGGCTGCCGCGCAGCGTGGTCTCGCTGTGTTCGACATCGTCGTAGGGGTAGCGCGAACCGATCGAGCGCACGGCCGCCTCGATCTGCACTTCCACGAAGGCCCGGTAGTCGTCGACATCGTAGAGCGCCTGCGCGGTATCGGCCACGCGCCAGACCACGTTGGTGGCGATCTCGATCGGATTGCCGCGCAAGTCGTTCACTTTCAGCTTTTCGGAGACGACGTTGTTCGCGCGCACGGAGATCTTGCGCTTGGCCATCCACGGCCATGTCCAGCGCAGCCCGGCGGTGCGGTCGGTGCCGCGATAGGAGCCGAACAGCGTGACGGCCACCGCCTGGTTGGGCTGGATCATGTAGAAGCCGGAGGCGATCAGCACCGCGCAGACGACTGCCGGCAGGATGAAGGCGAGGAAGCCCAGCACGGTACCGGCCGAAGGCTCGCCGCTGGCAAGCGTGATGACGCTGAACACCACGGCCGCGACCACCGCCATGAACACCAGCAGCATGAAGTAGCCGCTCATGCTGCCGGCCGGACGTTCCCGGCTCGAATTGATCGGAAGGTGCGACTCGGACATCGGCTGGACTCTCCGGTTAATATGATATCACTTTAATATCGCATTCATGCGAAGGGTCAAACGAATCCCGATCCGGGGTTGAAATCGGAGCGATTCGGTCATAATGGAGCCCCTGCGGGCCGGGCCCCTCTGGCGCGGCGCCTCTTGCGGCTGTCTTTCGGGACAGGCCGCCAGTACAGGCGCCACGTGATGTCGGACCGCATCGGGTTGATCCCCGGTGCAGGTTTTCGAGTGCCCCCCAAGGCCCCTGACAGCTCGGCAAACCGGAGCCCACCGTCGGATCACCCGATCGAACCCATACTTGTTCGATAGGGATATCAAGATGACCGACCGTATGTTCCTCCTGCTTGAGCGTTACCAGAAGCTCGACGCCCAGCTGCGCCGTGCTCAGGGCTCTGTGCGTCGCAATCTGTTGGAGATCGTGACGCTGGAGCGAAGGAAATTGAGAATAAGGGCCAGGCTGGCCCGGCTGTTCGTCCCCCCGGCAGCCGCCGCGCCCAGCCTGTAACCCTCGCGCCGGCGCGATGCTCCCCCCATTGTACGCGCCGGCGCCTCCTTCCTTTCCTCAGGGACTGTGAGCCATGGAATTCCTGTTTGCTGACTGGCTGGGCACCCCGGCCTGGTTCTGGCTGGCCTTTGCCGGCCTCGTTTTCGTTCTCACCGCCTTCGACCTCGGTTTCCTGCACAAGGAGGACCGGGAGATGGGCATCGCCGAATCGCTCAGGCTTTCGGTGTTCTACATTGCCGTGGCCGTGGCGTTCGGCGGCTGGGTCTGGTGGGCCAAGGGCTCTGCGGACGGCGTGGCGTGGTACACCGGCTACTTCCTTGAGAAGGCGCTCTCGATCGACAACGTCTTCGTCATTTCGATGATCTTCGGCTTCTTCGCGATTGCGCCGAAGTACCAGTACCGCGCGCTTCTCTGGGGCATCATCGCAGTGATCGTGCTGCGCGGTGTGATGATCGCGGGCGGCGTGGCGCTGGTGTCGCAGGCGCACTGGGTGATGTACCTGTTCGCGGCGTTTCTGGTGTTTACCGGCGTGAAGATGCTGTTTTCCGGCGATCACGAGCCGGATGTCGCGAACAATCCCGTGATCCGCTGGATCTCCCGCCACATGCGCGTGACCAGGGAACACCACGGCGAGCACTTCTTCGTGCGCGAGATGGGCGCGGGCGGCCGGATGGTCTGGGCCGCGACGCCGCTGTTTCTGGCGCTGGTGGTCATCAACCTCGCCGACCTCGTTTTCGCGGTGGACTCGGTGCCGGCGATCTTCTCGATCACCACCGACACTTTCATCGTCTACACCTCGAACATCATGGCGATCCTTGGCCTGCGCGCGCTCTATTTCGCGCTGGCGGCAATGGTGCACCGCTTCCACTACCTGAAATATGCGCTGGCCATGGTGCTGGTGTTCATCGGCGGCAAGATTCTGGTTGCCGAGCTGCTGCTGGGCGGCGCCAAGTTCCCGCCGCTGCTGAGCCTTGGCGTTACGGTTGGTCTGATCGGCGGCGGTATCGGCTGGTCGCTGTGGAAGACGCGGGGGCAGGCGCCGCACGGCGGGCATTGATGCGGCGCTTGTACGGGAGAGGGGCGCTGCTAGGGGTGATCCCATGACGCGCCTCATCCTGTTCAACAAGCCCTTCGACGTCCTGCCGCAGTTCACCGACGTGCGTTCGCCGACGCCGCGCGCGACGCTGTCGGACTATATCCAGGTACCCGGCGTCTATCCCGCCGGGCGGCTGGACCGCGACAGCGAGGGGCTGATGTTGCTGACCGACGATGGGCGGCTGCAATCGCGCATCTCCGATCCGCGCTTCAAGGTGGCCAAGCGCTACCTGATTCAGGTCGAGGGCGAGCCGGACGAGGCGGCGCTCGATGCCTTGCGCAAGGGCGTGGTGTTGAACGACGGGCCGACTCTGCCGGCCGAGGCGCGGCGGATCGATCCGCCCGAACTCTGGCCGCGCAACCCACCGGTGCGGTTCCGCAAGACCGTGGCGGATTGCTGGATCGAACTCGCCATTCGGGAAGGGCGCAATCGGCAGGTCCGCCGGATGACGGCGGCGGTTGGTCATCCGACCCTGCGATTGGTGCGCTGGTCTATCGGCGAATGGTCGCTTGACGGTATTGCGCAGGGTGAATGGCGCGAGATATCGGTCTGAGCGCTGCGGCGGGTTTAACTCCGGCGTGAATTGAGCGCGGGCAGGGCCCATCATACCCCGTCGCCCCCGCGAAGGCGGGGGCCCCGCTTGTTCTTTCTCGCGAGGTTGGAAAAGGAAGCGGGGGCCCCGCCTTCGCGGGGACGACGGTGTTATTGATGCGATCTCGGGTTCGATGCGACCTGAGTCCGCTTACTCCGGCTTCCAGCCGATCTCGGCCGCAGCGGCAGACTTGGGAATGTCGGTCAGCGCTTCGTTGACCGTGATCGCCTCGCCCGGCTTCAGACGCCGTTTCGAGGGAACGACTTCCTTTTCATAAACGATGCGGTCGCGCTGGTCGCGCAGCACTACGAGCAGCGAAGGCACGTAGCGCGTCTCGCTGCCGATATTGCTGATCGTACCGCTGACCGAGAAGAACTCGCTGCCGTCGGGCAGGGGCTTGCGATCCTGCCGCTTGCGCGGGAAGTCGAGCTGAAGGTCCGGCTGGGCCTGCGAGAATGTCTGGCGCGGGATCGGCAGCCAGTCCGGCAAGCCGCCGAATGCGACCGCGCCGGTCAGCGCCAGCGTTGCCCCGGCAAAGACCACCGAGGCGATCGTCGCCAGCTTGGCCCAGTTGCGGCGCGGGCGGAACGGCGGCGCGAAATCGAAGCTCGACGGGCCCTCGTCCGCATAGTGCGGCATGGTGGTGTCGTCGTAATAGCCGCCCTGACCTTTGCTGCCCGGTGTCGTACCCGGAGGTGCGGGAGGCGCCACGGGCAGCGGGTCGTGCTCGACCGCGCCGGTGGCGGCAGGCTGCGGTGCCGGAACGCGAACAGCGGGTGCGCGTGGAGGGACTATCGGCGGCGTCGTGAAGCCGGGCGCCGGTGCGGGCTCGGAAGCGGCGCGGGGGGCAGGGGCTGCAACCGGCTCTGACACGGCTTCGGGCTGCTGCGGTTCGGCGGCAGGCTCGGCCATGGGTGCCGCTGCGGCCGCGGCAACAGGTGCCGCAATGTCCGTTGAACCTTCCTGGAACCAGCTATGGCGGCACTTGGCGCAACGCACGGTGCGGCCGTCCACGCCGATTGCGCTGTCGGGGACGGCGTAACGCGTAGAGCAGGCAGGGCACGCGATAATCATGATCGTAAAGCTATAAGCACGACTGGCTTGTGCGCGACAAGCGCCAGACCTGTGGGCACAGGCTGGAGTGCCCTTTTTTCCACATTGAATGCTCGCTATAGCCGTTTTCGTCGCCCGTTCGGATCCGACCTTTCACAGATCAGGCCGAAAGATCGGGCCAAAGACCAGACGAGCATGACCGCGGACGGGGAAATCATCCACTTCGACAATGTCGGCCTGCGCTACAGCACCGATCGCGAGGTGCTGAGCGACCTGACATTCACGCTGTTCGCCGGGCGCTTCTATTTCCTCACCGGTGCCAGCGGCGCGGGCAAGACCTCGCTCTTGCGGCTGCTTTTCCTTGCGCAGCGGCCCTCGCGCGGGGCGATCCGCATGTTCGGCACCGATGCCATCACCCTGCCGCGCAGCCGCCTGCCAATGCTGCGGCGGCGGATCGGCGTGGTGTTTCAGGACTTCCGCCTGATCCCGCACTTGTCGGCGTTTGACAATGTGGCGCTGCCCTTGCGCGTCGCGGGGCATCAGGAACGCGACATCTTCGGCCCGGTGCGCGACATTCTCGACTGGGTGGGGCTGGCCGATCGGCTGGACGCGCGCCCGGCCACGCTCTCGGGCGGCGAGCAGCAGCGCGTCGCCATCGCCCGTGCGGTGATCGCGCGGCCCGCCATGCTGGTGGCGGACGAGCCCACCGGCAACGTCGATCCCGAGATGGCGCAGAAGCTGATGCGCCTGTTCGAGATGCTCAATCGGCAGGGCACCACGGTCGTCGTCGCCACGCACGATCTCGATCTGCTGCGCAAGGTGTCCGACAGCCTGATCATGCGGCTGGACCGGGGGCGCCTGTCCGATCCCACCGGCGCGCTGCGCTATCCGCCGCGAAAGCCCGCGTGATGTTCGGCATTGCCACCGTATCGGGTGAAGCCACGCCGCGCCTCGGCTGGCGGCGGCTGGGCGTGCGCGGCGCCGAACTGGTGCCGCAGGCGCGCATGTCCGGGCCGATGCCGTGGGTCATCGCGATCATGGTGGCGCTGACCGCGATTGCGCTCGCTGCCGGGCTCGCGCTCGGCAATGCGATTACCTCTGCCCGCGCCGAGATCGAGGGCGGCGTCACCGTGCAGGTGCTCGAACCGCGCGAGGACGTGCGCGCGCATGAGGCCCGTGCGGCGGTTGGGGCGCTGACGCGGCAGCCGCACATCGCCGGGCTGCGTCAGGTTCCGCAGGCCGAACTGGACGCGCTGATCGAGCCGTGGCTCGGCAGCGAGATTGGCGAGGCCGTCGGCGGCGGCGTACCCGGCGGCGGAAACGCCGGGGCCTCGATCCCGGTGCCTGCGCTGATCGACGTGCGCCTTGACGGTCCGGCGACGCCCGCGCGGCTGAAGGCCATCGAGCAAGTGCTGAAGCCGGTGGCGCCGTCGGCCCGCGTCGATGCGCAGTCGGGCTGGCTGAAGCCGGTGTTCGACGCGATGATTTCGCTGCAGGTGCTGGCCATCGCGCTGGTTGCGCTGTTGGCTTTCGCGCTGGCGGCGGCGGTTCTGCTGGCGGCTCGTTCGGCGCTGGGTGCCAACCGCGAGGTGATCGAGATCGTCCACTTGCTGGGCGGCACCGACACACAGGTCGCCCGCGTATTCCAGCGCTCGATCGGGTTCGACGCGGCGGGCGGCGGCACGGTGGGGCTGGCGCTGGCGATGGTGGTGATCCTTTCCATCGGGCGGCGCTTCGGCGGACTCGGCGCGGGTCTGGTCGACAGTGGCGCGCTGGTCTGGAGCGATTGGCTGCTGCTGGCGCTGGTGCCGCTGCTTTCCACCCTGCTCGCCATGCTCACGGCACGTTTCACAGTGCTGCATGCACTGCGCAAGATGCTATAGTGCGCACAAGTCGTTAAAGTCCTTCACCATGTTCCGTCGCACTGCCGCCTTCCTGCTGCTGATCTGGCTCTTTGCCTTCATCTGGTTCGCCGTTGCGCTTCCGGGGCCGCTCGACATGTCCGTGCGGACCGACGCGGTGATCGTGCTGACCGGCAGCCGGGGGCGGATCGAACGGTCGCTGGCGGTGCTGGAGCAGGGACGCGCGCCGCATATGCTGATATCGGGCGTAGACCGCGAGGTGCGCCCCGGCGAACTGGCGGCGGAATATCGCATTCCCGACGCGCTGATGAAGTGTTGCATCACGCTCGGCTACGAGGCTTACGACACGCGCTCCAACGCGGTGGAGGCGGCGGACTGGGTAAAGCGGCACAAGCTTCGCTCGATCCGGCTGGTCACGGCCGACTGGCACATGCGCCGCGCGGCTTACGAACTGGCGCGGGAATTGCCGAAAACGGTCGTGATCGAGCGCGATGCGGTGTCTTCCCATCCCAGCTTCAGCACGCTGTTTCTCGAATTTCACAAGTACATCGGGCGCATGGCGCTCGATTTCTGGAACCGCCCACCTTGGAAGAAGTCTTGAACCCCAGAACGCGCACCACACCACTGGACGTGATCCGCAGCCTCGCGTTCTATGTGGCGTTCTATCTGGGCACGCCGGTGTTCGTGGCGCTGGTCTGGCTGACCTCGCTGGTCGGCAACGCGCCGATGCGCCGCGTGGTGCGCGGCTGGTCGCGGTATCACCGCCTGTGCTGCCGCTGGCTGCTGGGCATCAAGCTGCGGATCGAGGGTGAGATGCCTGACGAGGGCGTGCTGGTCGCGCTCAAGCACGAGAGCTTCTACGAGGCGATCGACCTGCCGATGCTTCTGAACAACCCGGCTCCATTCC
The DNA here is from genome assembly GCF_056857025.1 of Novosphingobium sp. BL-S-33. Classification (NCBI taxonomy): domain Bacteria; kingdom Pseudomonadati; phylum Pseudomonadota; class Alphaproteobacteria; order Sphingomonadales; family Sphingomonadaceae; genus Novosphingobium; species Novosphingobium sp. BL-S-33. Next base: position 1,467,644 of record NZ_CM166474.1, read on the forward strand.
CCAAGGCCGAACTGATGGACATTCCCGGCTGGGGCTGGGCGGCGAACCGCTATGGCGCGGTCACCGTGGCGCGTGGGGACGGGGCCAAGGCGCTGCGCGCGATGGTTTCCTCGGCCCGCGGATTCGCGGCGGTGGGGCGCCCGCTGGCGATCTTCCCGGAAGGAACCCGCGTGCCGCATGGCCGCGTAGTGCCGCTACAGGCGGGCTTTGCGGGGCTCTACAAATTGCTGAACCTGCCGGTGGTGCCCGTGGCGGTCGATTCAGGGCGCTTCTATCACCGGCGCTGGAAGAAGCCCGGAACCATCGTCGTCCGTGTGGGCGCGCGTATCGAGCCGGGCCTGCCCCGTGATGAGGTCGAGGCGCAGGTTCAGGCCGCGATCAATGCCCTCAACGTATAAAATCCGCGCGGGAGCGCGGACCCGTCAGGCCTTCTTCTCGCCGTTCTCGTGATCGCGGCGGCCGAAGTCGGGGCGGGAATCGTCCTGACCTTCGTCGATGATCGAGCGGCGGATCGTGCGGGTGCGCTTGAACTGCTCGAACAGCGCATCGCCATCCCCCACGCGGATCGCGCGCTGCAAGGCGGTGAGGTCCTCCGTGAAGCGCTGGAGCATCGTCAGCACCGCTTCCTTGTTCGACAGGAACACATCGCGCCACATCGTCGGGTCCGAGGCCGCGATGCGGGTGAAGTCACGGAAGCCGCCGGCCGAATACTTGATGACTTCGCTCTGCGTCACGTCCTCAAGGTCGGAAGCGGTGCCGACGATGGTATAGGCGATCAGGTGCGGCAAGTGGCTGGTGACGGCGAGCACGAGGTCATGATGCTCGGGCGTCATGATCTCGACATTGGCGCCCAATGCTTCCCAGAACGAGACCAGCTCGCTCAGCTTCACCATGTCGGTGGTGGCGGGCGGGGTGACGATGCACCAGCGGTTGCGGAACAGATGCGCGAAGCCCGCGTCGGGGCCCGAGTTCTCGGTGCCCGCCACCGGGTGCGCGGGGATCACCATGTGATCCGGCAGCGCGGCGCCAAGGTCGCGGGCGATGGCCTGCTTGCTGGAGCCGACATCGCTGACGATCGCATGGGCGGGCAGCGCCTCGCGCACTTGCTCGGCGGCCATGCCCATGGCGCCGGGCGGCACGCAGAAGATCACCAGATCGGCATTGCGCACGGCCTCTGCCGGGCTTTCGCAGACTTCGTCGACCAGCTGGCGCTCGGCCGCGCGGGCGCGGTGGGCGGGGCTGAGGTCGTAGCCGGTGGTGCGGGCATCCGGCAGGTACTCGCGCACGGCAAGCCCGATCGAACCACCCTGAAGGCCGAGGCCGATGATCGCGATATTGGCAAGGCTCATTGCGCGGCTTCCGCCATTTCGCGCAGACCCTCGGCGATCACGTCCATGTCCTCGGGTTTGCCGATGGTGATGCGCAGTGCCTGCGGCAGGCCCTGTCCCGGCAACCAGCGGACGACATAGCCACGCTCGGCCAGTCCGTCGAAAGCGGCTTCGGCGGTCAGCGCGCCCTCGAACAGCACGAGCACGAAATTGGCCTCGCTCGGCAGCGGACGCAGGCCGTGGTTGCCGAGTGCTTCCAGCTTGGCCACGAAGCGGGCGCGCTCGTCGCGGTTATGGACGCGGCTGGCCTCCACGAAAGCGTCGTCGGCCAGCGCCGCAAGCGCCATGGCCTGCCCGGTCGAGGAGACGTTGAACGGCCCGCGAATGCGGTTGAGCGTGGCGATCAGCCCCGGTGCGCCGGTGGCCCAGCCAATGCGTTCGCCGGCAAGACCGAAGATCTTGGAGAAAGTGCGCGTCACCAGCACGTTGCCGTGCGCTTCGGCGAGGGCCAGGGCGCCGTCGTCGTCCTCGGCCGCGACATATTCACCATAGGCCTGATCGATCACCAGCAGCACATCGGCTGGCAGGCCGGCGTGCAGCCGCGCGATCTCTCCGCCCGGCAGGTAGGAGCCGGTGGGGTTGTTGGGATTGGCGACGAAGACCACGCGCGTCCGCTCGGTCACCAACGCCAGCAGCGCATCGACGTCCGTGCCGAAATCGAGGTCCGGAGCCACCACCGGCGTCGCGCCGCAGCGGCGCGCGGCGATGTCGTAGACCGAGAAGCCGTAGCGCACGTAGATCACGTCGTCCCCCGGCCCGGCATAGCCTTGCGCGGCCAGGTTGAGCAATTCGTCCGAGCCAGTGCCCATCACCACGCGCGCGGCGTCGAGCCCGTGCCTGGCGGCGATGGCGGCGCGCAGCGCGGTGCTGTCGGGATCCGGATAGAGCGCCGGGGCCTGCGCGCGCGCCTCAAGCGCGGCGGCGCTGGTGCCGAGCGGGTTCTCGTTGGCCGAAAGCTTGATCAGCGGACGGCCGTCCTTGCCCTTCGACTTGCCGGGCACATAGGCATGAATCGCTTCGATCCACGGCTTGGGTTGCGGGGCGGGCGTGCTGAGGGTCGAGCTATCGGTCATGACGCGCCGGCCTTTAACCCAGCAGAGCGGCGAAGGACAGGGGGCGATTTAGGGGCGAGAGGCTGATCGGTCCTATGGCTATGCACCTCCGTCGCCCCCGCGGAGGCGGGGGCCCGCTTATTCTTTCTCATGAGGTTATAAAAAGAAGCGGGATCCCCGCCTTCGCGGGAATGACGGGTTTTCGGGAGGACTGGCATCTGGTTATGTCCAACCGCTCATTTCCTCCTGTACCCGCACTGCCTGTCCACACCCACCCCGCTCATCCTGAGCTTGTCGAAGGATGTGGATTAGCGCCCCGCCGCCAGGGGTTCGACAAGCTCAGCCCGAGCGGGATTGAGGGGAGGGTCGGGGCAGGAAATCCCGCTGCCTCGTAATGAAAGTGCGCGCCCGCGCACTATTCAAACGAATGCCGACAATTGACAGGAAACCGAGGGTCCCCCACTTGGCATAGTATCATCATGTCCACTGCGCAGATCACCGACTCCAGCCAGGTCCTGGACCTCACCCAGCCGCTCCCGCTCGACGGCGGGCAGAGCCTGCCGAATGCCCGCATCGCCTACGAGACGCACGGCACGCTGAACGCGGCGAAGGACAATGCGATCCTGATCTGCCACGCGCTCACCGGCGACCATCACGTGGTCTCCAACCATCCGAAGACCGGCAAGCCCGGCTGGTGGCTGCGCATGGTCGGCCCCGGCAAGCCGATCGATACCGACCGCTTTTTCGTGATCTGCGCCAACGTGATCGGATCGTGCATGGGCTCGACCGGGCCCGCCAGCCTTGCGGGCGACGGCAAGCCCTGGGGCATGCGCTTCCCGGTCATCACCATTCGCGACATGGTGCGCGGCCACGTCGCCCTGCTCGACGCGCTGGGGATCGAGAGCCTCTACGCCGTCGTCGGCGGATCGATGGGGGGCATGCAGGCGCTCAGCCTTGCCTCCAATTTCCCGGACCGCACCCGCGCCGCATTGGTGATCGCCTCGACCGCGCGCCACTCGGCGCAGAACATCGCGTTCCACGAAGTGGGCCGCCAGTCGATCATGGCCGACCCGGCCTGGCGCGACGGGGACTATTACGAGGCCAAGGAAAACGGCGGCAAAGGCCCCGAAAAGGGTCTCTCGGTCGCCCGTATGGCCGCGCATATCACCTATCTGTCCGAAGCGGGCCTGACCGAGAAGTTCGGCCGCCGCCTCCAGAACCGCGAGGAAAAGACCTTCGGGTTCGACGCCGATTTCCAGATCGAAAGCTACCTGCGCTATCAGGGACTGGCCTTCACCGACCGCTTCGATGCGAACTCGTACCTCTACATCACCCGCGCCATGGACTACTTCGACCTTGCCGAGGAACATGGCGGCCTGCTCGCCAATGCCTTCGCGAAATCGAAGGCGCGCTACTGCCTCGTCAGCTTCGATACCGACTGGCTCTATCCCACGGCGGATTCGCGCAATGTGGTCCATGCCCTCAATGCCGCCGGACTGCCGGTGAGCTTCGTCGAGCTTTCGGCTCCGTTCGGGCACGACTCGTTCCTGCTGGACGTGCCCGCGCTTGACCGCGTGGTCGAAGGATTTCTGGGAGAAGGTCGCTAGGATGCCCGAAATCGAATTGTCCGACGATCCTTCGCGGCTGGACGTAGCGCGCATCCACGGCTGGCTGGCGTCAAGCTACTGGACGCCCGGTGTTGAGCGCGCGCAGGTGGAACGGCAGATCGCCGGCTCGCACTGCCTCGGCGCCTATCTGCCGGACGGCACGCAAGTCGGCTTCGCACGCGTGATCTCGGACCGGGCGAGCTTCGCATGGCTGGCCGACGTCTGGGTGGATGAGCCGGCGCGCGGGCAGGGGCTGGGGCGCCGCATGGTCGGCTGGTACCTCGATCACCCCGACTATGCCGACATTCGCCGTTTCATGCTCGCCACGCGCGATGCCCACGGCGTCTATGCGAAGCTGGGTTTCGATGAGTTGGTCCGGCCGGACCGGCTGATGGAAAAGCTCTCCGGCGCCTTCGCTGCCGTTCTTGCAACGGATTCCTGACCATGCTGCGCCCCGACCTTGCGGTGATCGCCGCCAATGTGGCGCCCGGCTCGCGCGTGCTCGATGTGGGCTGCGGCGACGGCACGCTGATGCAGGCGCTGCGTAACGACAAGCGCTGCGATGCGCGCGGGATGGAACTCGATCCCGCCGACGTGGGCCTCTGCGTCGGCAAGGGCCTCTCGGTGATCCAGGGCGATGCCGACAAGGATCTGGCGTTCTATCCGGATCAGTCGGTGGACTACGCGATCCTCTCGCAGACGCTGCAAACGACGATGCGGCCCGATATCGTGATGGAGGAACTGCTGCGCATCGGCCGCCGCGCCTTCGTCAGCTTCCCCAACTTCGGGCACTGGCGCGTGCGGGTCTCGCTGCTGTGGGGCGGGCGCATGCCGGTAACGCGACTGCTGCCGATCCCGTGGTACCAGACGCCGAACATCCACCACCTCACGGTCGAGGATTTCCGGGAGTTCGTAAAGGCGCGCGGCATTACCGTCGAAGGCGCGTGGTTCCTCTCCGGCGACAAGCAGTGCAGCGACGCGGCTGCGAACTTCCGCGCCGAGCATGCGGTGTTCCTGCTCTCACGCTGAGAGGGGGCGAGTGCCCTTTGTGAAAGCGTTGCCGGGGCCGCATGCAGATGCAGACCCGGCAAACTCCCGCTTCCGTGTTCAGCCGCCCATGTTGAGCCCGGCGTAGATGCCCAGCTTGTTGCCGTCGGGATCGCGCATATAGGCGCCGAACGCGCCGCGCGCCTGCGGCTTGGCTTCGGGCTGGCCCTCGCAGGTGCCGCCATGGGCCATGCCCGCTGCGTGCCAGGCGCGCACCGTTTCCTCGTCCGGAGCCTCGAAGATGATCGTGCCGCCATTGGCATGGGTGGCGGAATTGCCGTCCCGCGCAGGGCCTAGCAGGAACTTCAGGCCATCGAGGTCCCACATGACGATCGGCCAATCGGGCGTCGACTGGCACGGGGTGACGCCCAGCGTCGCGAACGTGGCGTCGTAGAAACTGCGGGCCTTTTCAAGGTCGTTGGTGCCGAGGCGCAGGCTCTTCAGGATCATTGTCTCTCTCCCGTGAAAACAGGCCCGCCTCGTTGTGCGGGCCGGTGAAAGTCCCCGATCAGGCCACGCGGAACATCGCGCATAGCTTGTTGTTGTCGGGATCGCGCAAGTAGGCGAGGTGCAGCGTACCGAACGGGAATTCGCGCGGACCGGGCGCATTCTCGCAGCTCGTGCCGCCGGCCGCACAGCCTGCGGCGTGCCAGGCGTCGACCGCCTCGGCGCTGTCCATGGAGAAGCCGATGGTGCCGCCATTGGCGAAAGTGGCGGTGTTGCCGTCGATCGGGTTGACCACCATGAAGTTCGCGCCGTTGTGGCTGTAGGCAAGGCGGCCGGCGGCCGGATCGGCCATCAACGGCGTGGCGCCCATGGTGCCGAAAACGGCGTCATAGAAAGTCTTGGCGGCGTTGAGGTCGTTGCTGCCGACGCAGATATGGCTGAACATAGCAGGGCTCCTTGAAGTGGTCCGGTATTTCGGGTGGCCGATGGTTTCGCGATGTCGTGCGCCGGGGTCAATCGGTACGCGGCATCAGGCCCGAAATATCGCGGCTGTGCTCGTGCCTCCCCCAAGTCGGCGGTGGCGGGCGGATCGCCGCGTTGATGCTTGCCGCTGTCCTTCGATGGAGCGGGCAGTTATCCACGCGTTTCGGCCTGCGGGCGGCCACTCGGCGGGGCTTCGGGTGGACGCTCGCGGGCGGGTTTGGCATTCAAAATCGCCATGTGGCACATCTTCCAGTTCCCGCTCTGTCCGTTCAGCCGCAAGGTCAGGTTGCTGATGGCCGAGAAGGGCATCGCCTACGAACTCCAGACCGCGCGTCCGTGGGAGGGTGAGGACCGGCTCTTCGCGATGAACCCAGCCGGGCGCACGCCCGTGGTCAAGGAGACCGAGCGCAACATCGTCCTGTCGGACAGCCGGGCGATCTGCGAATACTTCGAGGAAACGGTCGATCGTAACCCGCAGATCAGCGGCACTGCCCAGCAGCGTGCAGAGATTCGCCGCCTGATCGCGATGTTCGACGAGAATTTCTTCAACGATGTTTCGGGGCCGCTGCTCCACGAACGCATGAAGAAGCGCCTCGTCCTGCGCCAGTCGCCCGACGCCAAGATCCTGCGCGAATCGATGAAGCTCGCGCACGATTATCTCGACTACATCGATTACCTGATCGACAATCGCCCGTGGCTGGCGGGCTCGACGATGACGCTGGCCGACCTTGCCGCCGCCGCGCAGATTTCGGTAGCGGACTATCTGGGCGGCCTCGACTGGTCGAGCCATGAACAGGCGCGCGGCTGGTATCTGGTGATGAAGTCGCGCCCCTCGTTCCGCCCGCTGCTCAGCGAACGCATGGAAGTGATCCAGCCGCCCAGCCACTACGCTGAAGTCGACGCCTGATTTCGCCGACCTGACTTTGGTCGTCTGATCGCGATATGAAAAGGGCCGCCCGATGGGGCGGCCCTTTTGCGTTTGCAGGCGCGTGCCGTGATGGCTCAGACCGGGGCCACGATCTTGGTCCCGAAACGGCCGTGGTTGCGGAAGCGCGTCATCCAGCGGTCCAGGAACAGTTCCAGCGGACGCGCCGTCACGCCGAACTCGGCAAGGCCGGGCAGCGTGCCACTGGCGACGTTGCCGGCCTTGAGCAGCTTGAACTGGTCGGTGCTGATTGGCGTGCCGGGCAGGGCGGCAATGAAGCCGGCAAGGCCATCCGGCAGCGGAACGATCATACGATGGCGGCTTTCGGCAGCCATGATGCGCTTGTTGAGATCGAGCATGGTGAGGACTTCGGGACCGGCCAGCTCGTAAGTCCTGCCGCCGTGAACCTCCGGCGCGCCAAGGGCGATGGCGATCGATTCGGCCACGTCGTCAACGAAGACCGGCTGCAACTTCGCCTCGGGCACGAAGACCGGCAGCAACGGCGCGCGTGAGATCATGTCGGCGAACATCATCACGAAGTTGTCGTCGGGCCCGAACATGATTGCGGGGCGGACGATTGTGGCTGTCGGGAATTCGGCCAGCACGGCCTGCTCGCCGGTCGCCTTGGTGTGGGCATAGGCGACATCGGAGGCGGTATCGGCACCGATCGCCGAAACATGGACGAAAGCCTGCGCTCCGGCAGCCTTGGCGGCCGCCGCGATGCGGCCGGCGCCATGGCCTTGCACCGCATCGAGATTGCCCGCGAAGGCACCCACGAGGTTTACCACCGCATCCGAACCGGTCAGCACCCGGGCGAGGGAATCGAGCTTGGTCACGTCAACGCGGCCGAACTGCATCTGGCCCAGGTTGCCCAGCGGCTTGATCGACCAGGCCTTGTCCGGATTGCGGCTGGCGATGCGCACGCGCGCACCGCGCGCCAGCAGCTCCTGCGCCACATGCCTGCCGAGAAACCCGCTGCCGCCCAGCAGCGTGACGATCTTGCCGAAAAGGGAATCGGTGGTGTCTTGGCTCATGGTCTCGTCCTTCGCAGGGCGCCGGGCAGGGGAGGGAGGCAAATCCTGCCGCGCGCCGAATTAGCGCGTAAAGCTGGGCTTGGCACAAGGTTCCTGCAGGTTCAACCGGGACGTGGCGCGACCGGGATCGGCGGGACGCGGGCAATAAAAGCGATTGTGTGAAAAATGTTTTTGGAAGAGCGTTGACAACCTCTCGGCCGCCCCTTAGAGGCGCCCTCCTACCCGGCGAGGACGGCAACAACGGCCCCCTCGCTTCCGTGCCCAGATGGCGGAATTGGTAGACGCACCAGCTTCAGGTGCTGGCGCTCGCAAGGGCGTGGAGGTTCGAGTCCTCTTCTGGGCACCAAGCACTCATCCGGGGACGTCCGCAGACGTCCCCGGAGAGGCTGGAAAACCCACTTTTCCCGCTATAATCACCCGCTCAAATTCAGGCGAATCCGGCTCCAATCGGGAACAAGCTTGGTATCCCCTTGGATATCGAAATCCGCCTTGCCGCAAGGACGGTTCGTGTCCGATGGCGGCAGGCATTCTCTGCTCTCCTGACTTAGTGACTTCAGGATGGCGCCTCAATTATCGCTACTTCAACACGCATCCCACGCTTGCCTTCGTGTCTCGCTTGGGCTTCTCGCTCTGCCGTGTTCGGCGCGTTTACGTTTCTGACAAGTGTCATGGTTAATGACACTTGTCAGAGCCGACCGGGCGCCGGGGGCGCGGGGTCATATGGGGTGGCATTATGAAGCGTGATGAAGGGCAGATCGTGCGAAGCTGCGCGGTTTGCGTGTGAGCCGTCTGTCCATGCCTCTTCTGAAATCCCGGGCCGTCGGTAATTGGGTCCTGTTGGCGCTCTGGCTGGGTGCGGTCGGGTTGCTTGCGGCGCAGCACGTGTTCTGGCGCGACGAAGTGCGGGCGCTGACGATCGCCACGACCGGCGATACGGTCTCCGAGATGTTCCTTGCCCTGCGCGGCGATGGCCATCCGATGCTCTGGTATCTTCTGCTGCGTTCTGGGCATGCCTTGATCGGCAAAGCAGCGCTGCCGGTGATCTCGTGGCTGATTGGCCTGGCGGCGGTGGTGTTGCTGATCTGGCGCGCGCCCTTGTCGTGGGGCATGCGGCTGCTCATCGTTTTCGGGCACTTCGCGCTCTGGGAATATGTCGTGATGGCGCGCAACTATGGCATCAGCATGTTGCTGATGTTCGTGTTTGCGGCGGCCTATCCGCGCTGGCGATTGCGGGGGATCTGGCTGGTGCTTCCGCTGGTGCTGCTTGCCAACACTAACGTCCATTCCATGCTGCTGTCCTGGCTGCTGCTGGGCGTTTGGCTGCTGGAGCGCTGGCCGAGAGGCGGAGGCCGTGCGGAAGTGCGGGACTGGACGCTGCGTCTCGTGCTGCCGGTGGGGGCGATTCTGGCGCTGGCTTCGCTGGCCTGCTTCCTCACCGTCTGGCCGCCGTTCAACGATGCCGCGCAGGGCGCCGGCGGTCACAACCTGCTCCGCGCTATCGCTGCGGTGGGGCTTCCCGGCATTGGCTTCATGCTGGATGCCGACGCGGGTCTGTGGATCCAGCTGCCGTTTTCGGCGGCGTTGCTTGCCAGCCTGTTCGTACTCTGGGGGAGGCCGCTTCACTTCCTGGCCGCGCTGGCGGGGCTTTGCGGGATGTCGCTGTTCTTCGCGGTCATCTATCCGGGTGGCGAGCGGCATCAGGCGCTCTGGCTGGTTCTGCTGTTGACGCTGTGGTGGATGCGGCTTGATGCCGACAGGCGTGACGGTGTGGATGAGCCCGCCAAGGGGCGTGACGCCGTGTTGCGGAAGGTCGGGCACTATGGCCTTGTCGCCTTGTTGTTGCGCCAGATCGTGCTGACCTTTGCGGAAGTCGCGGCGTCATTTCACGCCCCGTACAGTCGCGCCGCCGACCTCGGCGCGCTGATCGCACAGCGGCCGGAGCTTTCGCGGGCGATCATCATGGCCGACCCCGACTATCTGATCGAGGCATTGCCCTATTATGCGCCGCACAACCCGGTCTGGCAGATCCGCCGTGCAAGGTTCGGGGCGGTCAATCACTTCACGAAGAACGCGCAGCTCGACATCACGCTCGATCAGGTGACGCAGACTGCCGAGGCGCTCCATCGCCGTTATCACCGGCCGGTGCTGATCCTGCTCCAGCACGCGCCCGATGCGTGCTGCACGGCCACGATTGCCAGCGGCTATAACTGGACGACCCACCACACGCCCGAAATGGCGCGGCGCTTTCTGGAGCGCACGCGGATGCTGGCGCGCTATGATGGTGCGGTTACCGACGAATCCTACACCGTCTACCTGCTAAACATCGATAGCAATCCGCCCGCGCTTCCAATGGGCCAGCAAGCTCGCGGCGAAGTGAAACTGCCGTAAGAAGGCGCGCGCGTTGTCTTTTCAGAACGAGCGTCGCAGCGATATGCCGGCCGAAGTCGTATTGCCGGCCAGTGCCTCGAAGCTGCGCGTCGCGTAGAGGTCGAGGCTCATGCTGTCGGACAGGCGCATGTTGGCCGTCGCGCCGATTTCCCACCAGCCGTCGTCGATATGCCGCGCGGGCATGACGCCGGTCCGCCTCGCTTCCAGAACGTCCGCATAATCGCGCACGAGCACTTCGGAAACGGCATTGCTGGTCCAGGCGCGGGCGACGGAGAGCCCGACATATTGCTTGCCCTCGCTGCCGAACGCGTGGTCGATCCGCAGGGTGGCGGCCGAACTCCAGGTCGGCTCCTCGGTCTCCAGGTCGACCAGCCCGGTCTCGTCCGGAGCCGGATGGAGCAAGCGGCCGTGGGCGTAGGACATCGTCACCGTGGGCGTCGCGAAGATCCGGTCGCCCAGCGGGAAAACCCGCCCGAAATCGCCGCCGACCGAATAGTAGGGGCTGCCCGTGGCACCGGTGCTGTCGCGTTTGCCGGCGTCGGTACTGATGCGGCCGTAGTCCTGCCAGCCGTAGCTGGCCCAGCCATCCACCACCCAGTTGTCGAAATTGCCGCCCGCGCCGATCGTGCCGACAAGATAGTCGGACGGCAGCGCGGTATTCGCCTGTAGCAGAGTGCCGTGATAGCGCATCAGCGCGGCCCGCAGATAGCCGCGCCCGACCTGCCGGCTCAGCGCCATCGATTGCCATGAACCGTCGGAGCCATGGTCGCGGTCGCTGACGCCAGCCGCGAGCGCGAAGCTCCAGGGCTTGTCGGGGGCGGGAGTATCGGCCTGCGTCTCAGCGGAGACGGTGGTCGATGTGGGCTGTGCAGCCACTGCCGTCACGACCGGCGCGGTGCCGCCCGCTGTGTCCTGAGCCTGCGCGGGTATCGCCGCGAGCGCCAGTGAGGCCGCCAGCAGCGGCCCCGCCATGCGGTTTTGGCGCATCAGGCGACGGCCTTGAGGCTCTGGTCGAACGCGGCGGGAACCGCAAGGCGGACAGTGAAGCCGTCGCGCTCCTGCGTGAAGCTGACGTCGCCGCCATGTGCGCGGGCGATCGAGCGGCAGACGGCAAGGCCAAGGCCCGATCCCTTCTGCCCGGACTTGCGCGCCGAATCGGTGCGGTAGAACGGCTCGAAAGCGCGGTCGTACTCTTCCTCGGGAATGCCCGGGCCGGTGTCGACGATCTCGGCCACCGCCTCGCCCTCGTTGAGGCTGACGCGCACGCGGGCGCGTTCGCCGTACTTCACCGCGTTTTCCAGCAGGTTGTCGAGCAGGCGGCGGATGCCCATCGGATCGACGTCCACCGGGATGTGGATGTTGCGCTCGATCGTCACGTCGCCGCCCACCAGACGGGCATCGGCCACGCTGCTGGCGATAAGTTCGGCAAAATCGGTGCGTTCGCGCGGGCCGGGCGTGGAGGCGTCGCGGATGAAGCCGATGACCTGGCTGATCATCGCTTCCATTTCGGTCACTTCCTTCAGCAGGCCCTCGCGCTGCTCGTCGGGCACATCCTCGATGCGGAAGCGCAGGCGGGTGAGCGGGGTGCGCAAGTCATGGCTGATCGCGCCGACCATGGCGGTGCGATCGTCGACAAAGGCGCGCAGGCGGTTGCGCATCTGGTTGAAGGCATTGGCGGCACGGCCGATCTCGGCGGGGCCACGCAGCGGCAGAATGGTGGCCGAGGGATCGCGCCCAAGCTGTTCGGCGGCGCGCGCGAAGTCCCGCAGCGGCAGCACGATGCGGCGCGCGAAGAGCCACGCGAACGGGCTGATGATCGCCAGGCTCAGCGCGAACCACAGCATGACCCGCTTCTGCCAGGCATTGGGGAAAGGCTCGGCGCGCGGGGCGACGGCGATCCATTGCCCGTCCGGCTGACGCAGCGCGGCCACGAAGTCACCCTCGATGAAGGGAGGCGAGGTTAGCGCGAAGATATTGCCGGTCGCATGCCGGAAGGGGATCGGCTGCGGTGTGCCGGGCACTGCGGGCAAGGGCTGCGCGGCGGCTGGGACCGGCAGCGGGGCCACCGAAACGACGGTATGCTGCGCGGGGAGTTCGATCGCTTCCGGCGTGGCAGTGGCGCTGGACTGCGCGGGGGCCTGCGCGGGCGCGCGCGTCACTTCGGGAGAGGGCACCGCGCTGGGAACGGGCGCTGGCTGCGGCAGAGTCACGCGCGGAAGGTCGTTCATCGCGGGAAGCGCCGGGATCAGCCCGCCGGGGCGCCCGAAGTCGCCCGCATTGAAGCCGCCGTTGCCACCGGGCCGAAAGCCTTCCTGCCCGCCGCCGATGCCGGGCTGGCCGTTGCCTTGCTCGCCGATACCCTGCTGTCCGGCGCCGGGCGCCGAAGTCCCGCCGCCCGGCTTGGTGGTACCGGAGTTGCCGCCACCGGGGCTGGGATTACCTGCTTCGGTGCCGGAGCCACCCGGCGTATGTCCACCGGGACGGCCGCCCGGGATATGGCCGCCGGGCATCCGGCTGCCGGGCATCTGCCCACCGGGCCGACCGCCCGGCATCTGGCCGCCGGGGTGTCCACCGGGCATCTGTCCGCCCGGGAAATGGCCGCCCGGCATGCCGCTCGGCCCCGGCATGCCGCCGGGGGGCGGCCCGCCGGGGATCGACTGGGCATCGGCCTTGCCGATCAGCATGGTCGAGAGCGCGGAAGGCGCCGCGGGATTGTCGCGCAGCGCCAGCGGCGAGCGCGACGAGCTTGGCACCGCAACGCCGCCGACCGGAAGCTGCGTGTAGAACGCCAGCACCACGTCCTTGCTTTCCCGGCCCAGCCGTCCGGCCAGCGCCTCGCGCGAGGATTCGGAGACCAGCCAGCCCTGACCGCTGACATCGGGCGGCCCGATCATGGTCTTGCGTTCCAGGCGCTCGGCAATCTCCTTGTCCGCCCCGGCGTTCTTGAGCGCGAAGGCAACTTCGTCGATATTCCAGCGCGCTGTGGGGCTTGGCGGGAGAATGACGGTAAGCGCCAGCGTCACCAACTGCGCGCCGATAAGCGCGCAGACGAGGATGGCGATCATCTGGATCGCCAGCGGCAGGCCGATTCGATTGGTGAGGCGGGGCAGCATCATGGCCGCGCCCTTGCCACGATTTCGCGGCGAATTCGAGACGCACGCATTTCGGCGAGGCTACGTTCGGGCCGAGTTTCGGGCAAGCTGTAGCGGAAAATTTGCGGAGCAGGCTCGAAAGGGAGGGACACGTCCCTTTCGAACCCGCTCCGCGTCCCCACCGCGCGGCACAAAGCCGATCGGTGGAGACGGTCACCCCGGATCCTGTCCAGCAACCTTGTCCCCTGATCCGGGGCTGGAAGGAAATTCCTGATATCGGGCCGAAAGTTCTTGTCCGCCGACCGCGATTCGTCTCGCGGAGCCGGGTAGCAGCCACATATGACACTACTCGGACCGTCCGCCGTGCGCTCCTTATATACCAGCCAAGCTGAACTGACACCAACCGTGTCGTCCGGGCGTGATTCGGGCGGAAATGATCCGGGACCATCGGCGGGCAGGGCGGGTGCGACTACGTGACCTGCGACGCCGATGGTCCCGGCACCGTCCGGTGCCTTGGCGGTGGCATGACGGACGGTGTTGCCGGCCTCTCGGGCGACAGGAATATGGCCGGCGGACCTGGCGGGGGATGCCATGTAGTCCAAGCCTCCTGTCGCCCGAGGCAGAACCTGGCGAACTCGACTATTCATGAAGAGCTAGGTCGGGGCTGGAGTTTGCTTCGCGATTTCAGCGAGGTTGCAATCCTGTTGCAATCTGGCGGCGACCGGCGCGCGACTGAAATATGTATTGAAATGTGGGTGGAACACGGGGTTTCTATCGTGCTGCAATGATCCTAGAACATCCTGCGATGGACCTGCAAACTCGCATCCTCATCGTCGACGATGACGAGGGCATTCGCTCACTCATCGGCGAATTTCTCGGCAAGCACGGTTACGCCACCGAAACCGCGGCCGATCCCGACGCCATGCGCACGCTGCTGGCGCAGCGGCATTTCGACCTGATCGTGCTGGACGTGATGATGCCGCGTGAGGACGGGCTTACGGCGCTGCGCCAGCTTGGCCCCGATGCGCCGCCGGTTATCATGCTTTCGGCGGTCGGCAGCGATGTCGACCGGATCGTCGGCCTTGAAATGGGCGCCGACGACTATCTGGCCAAACCCTGCAATCCGCGCGAATTGTTGGCCCGCATCCGCACGGTTCTAAGGCGGCGTGCCTATGGTGCGCCTGCTGCCGGTATCGTTGAGGCGATAACGCTGCCGGGCGTGGCGGCCAATGACGAGCGGCCGCCGCTCGACGGGGATGTGCAGTCCAGCGAAGTGCTGCGCTTCGCCGGCTGGCGCATGGATCTGGGCCTGCGCCTGCTGTTCGATCCGCAGAATCGGCTCATCTCTCTGTCCGACGGTGAATTTCGTTTGTTGCGTGCGTTCGCCCAGCATCCGCGCCGGGTGCTGACACGCGACCAGCTTCTGGATTGGTCGCGCGGCGAGGACAGCGAGCTTTACGACCGGGCGATCGACGTGCAGCTCTCGCGCTTGCGCCGAAAACTTTCGGACGGCGAAGGCGGCGGTGACATTATTCGCACCGTGCGCAACGAAGGTTATCTCTTCGTGCCGTCCGTGGTCGCCTGAGAATCGGCCCAGGAAATGGCCGGGAAATGCGCCCGAGGCGTGTTTCCCGGCGATCCCTGAGACACTTCGCGACAATCTGTAACACCCCGATACAACCCTGAAATCAGACTGAAATCTCGCGGCAAACGCGAGCTTCCAGTCCTGCTCCCCTGCAAGCGCCTGTCTGGCCGACCAACGGTCACCACAACGCCTGCACGAGGGAGGTTGGGTTGGAACATCAGGGGCCGGAACAGGACGAGCATGATCGCGGCCTGAGCCACGACATCGATGTCATTTCCGAAAAGTTCATGGCCCGGCGCCGTGCGCTTGCCTTCCTTGCCAGTGCCGGAACCGCCGTGACGGTGGCCGCATGTGGCGGCGGTGACGATGCCGCGTCGAACCTGTCCAGCACGGGCTCGGCCGCTTCCACCACCTCGACGTCGAGCGGATCGAGTTCCACCACGTCATCCTCGACCTCCAGCACCGGTTCCACCTCAGGGGGGACGTCCGGCGCAAGCTGCATTGCCGATCCCACCGAGACCAACGGGCCCTATCCCGCCGACGGCACCAACACCGCGAGCGGATCGACCTCCAACGTCCTCACCATCAGCGGGATCGTCCGCTCGGACATCCGCTCAAGCTTCATCGGTTCCGCCACCACCGCGACCGGAGTGCCGCTGGAGATCACGCTGCAACTGGTGGACGTGAACAACGGCTGCGCGGCGATCGCGGGCGCGGCCATCTATGTCTGGCACTGCGATGCCTATGGCCGCTACTCGCTCTATTCGAGCGGGGTGACGACCGAGAGCTATCTGCGCGGCGTTCAGGTGACCGATGCCGACGGCAAAGTCACGTTCACGACGATCTATCCTGCCTGTTACTCGGGCCGCTGGCCGCACATCCATTTCGAGATCTTCACCGGCGGCCTCACCGCCGCCAGCACCGGCCGCACCGCCAGCCTGATCTCGCAGCTGGCCATGCCGGCGGCGATCAACACCGCCGTCTTCACCGGCGACTCCCGCTACACCGCCAGCATCGCGAACTACAACGCGATCACGCTCTCGTCCGACGGTGTGTTCGGAGACAACACTTCCGCGCAGCTCGCGCAGATGACCCCCAGCCTCACCGGCACGGTTTCCTCCGGTTACACCGGCTCTGCCCTGATCGGCATCGCCGTCTGACCCGGGGGCGCCCGCTCCTGTTTTTTCCTCCCGTAAAAGAGTGCGATAACCATATGAATTCCTTGCAATCGTCCACCAGCCTGGGCGCGCTGGTCCTGGCTCTGGCCGCGACCCCGGTGCTTGCCGCCACCACCGTTTCCACCGCCACCACCACGCCGCTGGTCACGTCCAGCGCGGGCGACGTAACGGTGGCTTCGGGCGGCACCGTCACGGTGGCGAGCGGGAATGCCGTGACGGCCGACAGCACCAACACGGTGGATGTCGAAGGCGCGCTGGCGGTTGGCGGCGCGGATAACGCGACGGGCGTGGCCGTGAATGCCGGCACCAACGCAACCGTCACTGTGGGTTCCACCGGGACGATCGCGGTTACCGAGAACTTCGTGCCTTCCGATGAAGACGCCAACGGCGTGGCCGACGGCATTGCCGACGGCGCCATCGCATCGGCCAGCAATCGTTACGGCATTCACGTCCTGTCCGGCGGTGCAACCAGCGGTTCGATTTCGAACGCGGGCACGATCACGGTCGAGGGTCTCAATTCGGGCGGCATCGTCGTCGATTCGGCCTACACCGGCAACATCGTCAACAGCGGCACGATCAAGGTGACCGGCGACAATTCGGTCGGCGTCTCGACTCAGGCGGTCAACGGCAACGTGACGGTGGACGGCACTGTATCGGTCGTCGGCGCGGGCGCGCAGGGACTGGTCGTCAAGGGCGATGTCAGCGGCACGGTCACCGTACAGGGTACCGTTTCGCAGGCCACGTCCTTCACCGATGACAACAGCGCCACGCTCGCGCTGTCTCGCACGGCGCTGCAAACCGGCAAGGCTGCCGTGGAAATCGACGGCAACGTTGCGGGCGGCATCTATATCGCGGCCCCGCCGGTGGACGAAGACAGCTCCAATCCCGACGAAGACGGCGACGGCGTGGCCGATGCCAGCGAGGGTACGGGCGTGATCACCTCCTACGGCACCTCGCCTGCCTTGCAGGTCGGCGGCGCCACCGACATCACCGTGGGCGGCGTATCCAGCAACTCGGGCACCTACTCGCTGGCCATCGACGGTTCGGCGACCGGAAACTCCTACTATTCCAAGATGAATGCCTATGGCGTGGTGATCGGCGGGCAGGGCGGCAACGTCAACCTGACCAACGGCATCGGCGTGACCGGTACCGTCAACGCGACGACGTACGACACGGCGGCCTATGGCCTGACGATCAACGCCGGCAGCACGGCGGCCAGCCTCTACAACTCGGGCACGATTTCGGCGGTGATCTCTTCGCCGGGCGCGGGCACGGCGGTTGCGCTTCAGGACCTTTCGGGCACGCTGACGACGATCAACAACACCGGCTTCATCAAGGCGACGGGTTCGAGCACGGACACGCTTACCGCGATCGACCTGTCCACCAACACCACCGGCGTGACGATCAACCAGTACATGAATTCGGACGACATCAAGGCCAGCGCGACCTACCTCACGACGAACAAGGTCACCACCGACCCCACCGTCTACACCAGCATCCAGGGCAACATCCTGTTCGGTTCCGGCAATGACACGCTCAGTGCCTCCGCGGGCACGATCACCGGCGCCACCCAGTTCGGGGCCGGTGACGATACGCTCGCGCTGTCGGGCACGAGCGTCTACACCGGCAACGTCTATTTCGGCACCGGCTTGGGAACCGCCTCGCTCGCCGATTCCGCGACGTTCACCGGCACGATGGACTTCGCGGGTGAGAGCGGCGCGCTGACGCTGTCGGGTTCGTCGGTCTATACCGGCAGCTTCACGAACGCGGGCAACCTTGGCGTCACGGTGAACAGCGGCGCGACGCTGACCGCGAGGAAGGCCGAGACGATCAACTTCGGCTCGCTCACGGTGAATTCGGGCGGCGTGCTCGGCGTCTATATCGATACGGCGGCGGGCAAGAGTTCGCTGTTCAACGTGGCCAATGCCACGCTGGCGGACGGCGCCAAGATCACTGCGACGGTCACCGCGCTCGGCGAAGCGGAAGGCACTTATACCGTGCTGACCGCGGGCAGCCTCAATGTGCAGGGAACGCTGGATTCGACCGAAACCAACCTGCCGTTCATCTATAACGGTGCCGTCAGCAACGATGCCAACAACATCTACCTGACGATCGCCCGCAAGACGACCGACGAACTGGGCCTGACCCGCAGCCAGGCCTCCGCCTGGGACGCGATCTACGCCACCGCGCAGAACGACACCCAGCTTACCGAGAGCCTGCTTGAGGTCGGCGATTCGACCACGCTCAAGTCGCAGGTTTCGGCGCTGTTGCCTGACCACGCCGGCGGCGTCTTCGATGCCGTGACCAGCGCCGACCGCCTCGTCACCCAGCACCTCTCCGACGAAAGCTCGATGTTCACCATCTCGGATGTCGGCGGCTGGTTCGAGCCGGTCTACTGGCGCACGAGCAAGGATGCGGGCAGCACCGCCGGTTACAAGACCAGCGGCTGGGGCCTGTCGGCGGGCTTCGAAAAGCACACCGATCTCGGTTACTTCGGCGTGTCCTATGCCTGGTTGCAGGGCACGGTGAAGGACAATGGTGGAACCGGAGACCTGAGCACCGGCCAGCATGACCTCGGCGCCTTCTGGCGCACGGCCAAGGGGCCGATCATGGCCTGGGCCCGCATTGGCGGCTCGCGCATTTCGGTCGATTCCAAGCGCACGTTCACCGGTACGGTGGACGATGTGGACTTCACCGATACCGCCAACGGCAAGTGGAACGGCTGGCTGATCTCGGGCATCGCCGGAGCCTCGTACAAGTACCAGGCCTCGACCCGCTTCAGCCTGAAGCCCAAGATCGAACTGGAGCAGTACTGGCTGAAGGAGAACGGCTACAGCGAAACCAGCACCAGCGAGGCCATGGCGCTGACCGTCGACAGCCGCACCAGCAAGGAGACGACCGTCACGCCGACCGTCACCGCCGCCTATTCGCTGGGCAAGATCTCGCCCGACTGGCGCCCGCTGACATTCCAGCTGGAAGCCGGCCGCCGCGAGGTGCTTGCGGGCCAGCTTGGCAGCACCACCGCCTACTTCAACGGCGGCGACACCTACGACGCCGGTTCCAGCTTCACGATCACGCCGGAAAGCCTGAAGGGCGCATGGATCGGCGAAGTCTCGATGCTGGCGGGTGGTTACGACTTCACCTGGAAGATCTCGGCCCGGGCGGAGCAGACCACCTGGTCCACCGACTTGTCGGCGCGCGCTTCGCTTAGCGTCGCGTTCTGACGGAAACCTATACGGCTGCGGGCGTGGTCGGACTTCGGTCCGGCCACGCCCTTTTTTTGGTTCTATTCCGGGCGAAGCTCGCCCAGCTTGCGCTCCCAGGCGAGCGCGTGTTCGACGATGGTGGGCAAGTCCGCGTACTTCGGCACCCACGGCAGCGTCGCCTTGATCCGGCTGTTGTCCGAGATCAGCGAATCCGGGTCGCCCGCGCGGCGACCTTCGAGGCGGCGCTCGATCGTGCGGTTGGTGACGCGGTCCACGGCGTCCAGCACATCCAGCACCGAGAAGCCCTGACCATAGCCGCAATTCATCGTCAGCGAGCGGGCAGGCTCCGCGATCAGCGCTTCCAGCGCGAGGACGTGCGCGGCGGCCAGGTCGGAGACGTGGATGTAATCCCGCACGCCCGTCCCGTCAGGCGTGTCGAAGTCGGTCCCGAACACGCCGACATGGCTGCGCTTGCCCAGCGCCGCCTCGACCGCGACCTTGATGAGATGCGTCGCCCCCGCCGTCGACTGGCCAGTGCGCGCCTGCGGATCGGCACCGGCCACGTTGAAATAGCGCAGCGCGCAGAAGTTGAGCGGATGGGCTTTCGCCACGTCGCCCAGCATGATCTCGGTCATCAGCTTGGACATGCCGTAGGGATTGATCGGCAGCTTCGGGCTGTCCTCGGTCACCGGCGAGACTTCGGGGATGCCGTAAGTCGCCGCGGTCGAACTGAAGATGAAGTGCGAGACGCCCGCCTTCACCGCCGCATCGATCAGCGCGCGGCTCTTGGCCGTGTTGTTGTGGTAGTACTTGAGCGGATTCTCCACCGATTCCGGCACGATGATCGAGCCTGCGAAGTGCATGACCGCCTTCGTGCCCCGCTCGGCGAAAATGCGTGCGAGCAGGTCGGCATCCTCGATGTCGCCCTGGTAGAGCGGCACGCCGTCGGGAATGGCGAAGCGGAAGCCGGTGGTCAGGTTGTCGATCACGGCGACCGGCCAACCCGCATCCTTGAGCGCGAGGACCGCGTGGCTGCCGATGTAGCCGGCGCCGCCGGTAACGAGGACGGGGACTTTGCTTGTCATGGATCTCCGCTCATTCACGCCGGGCTTCGCGGCCGGCCTTTGCATGATTTGCTGTTTCGATATGGTGCGTGTTGCACTGCGTCAAACGCTTCCGCTGCCATTGAAATGCAACGATTCGCGCCGACCTGGCGCAAGTGAGTGCTGTTCAAGCGACAGGCCTTGCTCCACCATGCCATTTCGTGAAGGGACCGTCCGGCCCCGATGGCACCAGACCGGAGATTTCCAGCTTGTCCCAATACCCGACGATCGTCACCGGTGCGGCCGGCTTCATCGGCGCGGCGGTTGCCGAAGCGCTGATGGCGCGCGGCACGCCGGTAATCGGTATCGACAGCATGAACGATTACTACCCGGTCTCGCTCAAGGAGGCCCGGCGGGACCGGTTGACGGCGCGGCATGGCAACCTTTTCACGTTCCATCGGCTGGACTTCTCGGACATGGCGGCGCTGACGGCCGCGCTCGAACCGCATCGCTTCGACACGATCGTCCACCTCGGCGCGCAGGCGGGCGTGCGCTATTCGCTGGAGAACCCGCAGGCCTACGTCGCCGCGAACCTTGCCGGGCACGTCAACATGCTGGAGATCGCCCGGGCCCGGCAGGTCGCGCATATGGTCTATGCCAGCTCCAGCTCGGTCTACGGCGGCAATGCAAAGCTGCCCTTCGCGGTCGAGGATCGTGTCGATCATCCCGTCTCGCTCTATGCCGCCACCAAGAAGGCGGACGAACTGATGAGCGAGACTTATGCGCACCTGTTCCGCATTCCGCTGACCGGCCTCCGCTTCTTCACCGTCTACGGGCCGTGGGGAAGGCCGGACATGGCGCTCTGGAAATTCACCGAGCGCATGCTCTCGGGGCGCCCGATCGAGGTCTACAACAACGGCGAGATGTACCGGGACTTCACCTATATCGACGATATCGTCGGCGGCGTGCTCGCCTGTCTCGATCAGCCTCCGGCGGATGACGGACAAGCCAAGGCCGGCGGCAGCGTCAAGCCGCACGCGCTCTACAATATCGGCAACAACCGCAGCGAGCAACTGATGCGGATGATCGAAGTGCTGGAAGGTGCCTGCGGGGTGAAGGCCGAACTGCGGCTGCTGCCGATGCAGCCGGGCGATGTGCCCGCGACATATGCCGATATCACCGCGCTGACGCGGGATACCGGCTATGCGCCCAGCACGCCCATCGAAGTGGGCGTGCCGCGTTTCGTGGAATGGTATCGGGCCTATTTGCCGGATTGAGCGAGTGACCCGGATCAGTTCCGGGTGGCCACGACTGCAAAGATATTGAAGATCGGCGCCATCTTCAGGAAGTCCTGCCAGGCTCCGCTGATCCGCGAATAGCCGACCATGACGACATCGCCGTCCATGACGATCGGATCGGGGCTGATGCCCGTGCGAATGTCCTTCACGTTGAAGCGTGCGGCCATGCGCTGCCCATTGATCGTGCGGAAGATCACGATCTGATCCAGCTTCGCCGTAACGAGCGGGCTTTGCGCGCGCGCCAATGCGCCCAGCAGCGTGGTGTTCGTGGTCAGCTCGTAGACGCCGGGCATCTTCACTTCGCCCTCGACCGAGACGTAGCGCGGAGCTGCCTCGTCCACGGAGACGGCGACTTGCGGATTGCGCAGGTATTTGCGCCCCAGCACTGCGGTGACCTGCTTGGTCAACTCGTCCGCGCTCAGGCCGGCGGCGCTGATCTGTCCGGCCATGGGAAGCTGGATGAAGCCGGCATCGTCCACCCGGGCCTTTTCGACGGAAAGGTCCGGCTCGCCGTAGACGCGCACCTGCAGAACGTCGCGCGGCACGATCGTATAGACACTGGGAGCGGGGACAGTGGCGGGAATGACCTGATAGGCAGCCTCGCCGACAGGAAGCGCGGGATTATGTGTAGCCGTGGCGGTACAGCCGGTCAGAGAGACCGCGACCATTAGGGGGGTAAGAACAAGGGCCTTGTTTGAACTGTGCACCTTCGAGGGTCTCCATGGCCTTAAACGCATTTGGTCACCGGGTAATCGGGCGGGGGGGCGCACGCAAGGTCTGGGATTTCGTTTCCAAGCAGTGCCTGCTCACTTGACCTCATTTGGCGGGCATGGCCCGGTCATGGCCTTCTCCCGCATCAGAGCAACCCTGTCCTCAGGTTTGCGGTGGGTAGGCGCGCGAAACATGCGAAAGGGGTCCTGCCTGCCACGGCGGAGCCAGAACTCGACGCCCGCCTGAGGGTCGTATCCAGCACATCTTGCAAGGCCCGCCCCCAGAAGATCGGCGCGATCTTCCATATTGCGCCTTTCTCCCAAAGAGTGGGCGTCACCGTCCTTGTTGACGATATGGCCCAGTTCATGGCCGGCAATTAGCGCGAGTTCATCGTCGTTGCGGGCAAAGTCGATCAGTTTTCGAGAGAGGGCGACGTTTTTGCCGTCGCTGAAGGCATCGAAACCTTTGTCCGTCTTGATGACGAAGCGCGCGGAGCAGGTTCGCACGGGCGCAATCTCCACTTCGAATGACCTGGAATCCCGCCGCAACAATAGGTGAATCATCCTGCCGGGTGGTGTCAGGGCAAGGCGTGTCTCAAGTTCGTCCGCGAAGATGGAGCGATCCGGCGATACGGCAAGGAGATCGCTGGTCAATTGCCCGTCGATCGCAAGGATATCGTCCCCAACCCGCGCACCGGCGCGCGATGCGGGGCTGTTCATGGCCAGTGCTGCAATTTGCGGAGCGTCCGTCATGGAAAGCAACGCGCGTACCGCGTCACGGTCCGCGGGCGAATAGGCTTCGATATGGTCCAGGACGATTCCGGTGCCTGCTGCGGAGGTGCTGCATAAAGGGGCAGCCGCCAGGTTCAGTCTGAATCCAACGTCCGCAAGTCGGTCCATTTCGGACCGAATCGCGACCGGCCAGGGAGCTTCCGCCGCATTTGCATGACCCTTTGCGATGAATAGCCCGCAAGAGGCGGCGAGAAGCGCAAGGCTACGGAAAAACACAGATATACGATTGCGCTGCATTGTGCAGGGCGGTACATCCAGAAAGGACACTTCGTCTATAGTTGTTCAAGGAGGACACATGAAGCTGAAGAATGTGCTCGTGGCCGTGGCTGCTGCCAGCGCGATCGTAGCTCCGATGGCCGCTCAGGCAGGGACCGCAGCTTCGGCCGCGCTTCCGAAGGCTGCCAGCCTGTCGAGCGTTGGCCAGCGTAGCTCGGTTGCCGTCAAGGGCCGCCAGAAGGCTGAAGCCGGCGTTTATGCGCTTGCCGCTCTTGGTGGTGCTGCTGCTATCGGCGGTATCGTGGCTGCCACCAGCGGCAATTCGAAGTCGAAGGGCGTCTGATTCGCCTGACTTCGTAAGAGTCCTGCCCTTGAGAAATCCAGGGGCAGGATTTTTTATGTCCTGAATAATAATTTAAAAGGTGACGCTCTGTCCGGGTCGCGAACAAAGCGTAAAAGGCCGCCATCGGTCGGTTTTATCCCGCAGGGCCGGGCCGGGTACGCGGTCCTGCTGCTTCTCGTCGCACTCATTTTCGGGGGTGGGGGATCCGCTGCGGGTTTGGCCAATCTGGTTGTGCAATTGGCTGGCCTTGCCGTGCTTGCCTTCAACCGGCAGGCTATCTTTGCCTTTTTTGCGCAAGCTCCGAGAATGCCTGTCATTCTTGTCGCAGCTACGCTGCTGTTGCCTTTGCTGCAACTCCTGCCTTTGCCGCCTGCGATTTGGCAGTCCCTCCCGGGGCGCGACCTGGCGGTGCAATCCTATGACCTGATCGGGGTGCAAGGCGCGTGGCGCCCGTTCACGCTGAGCGTCAACCGAACGGCGATGGCCTTTTTCGCTCTTTTGCCTCCTTTGGCGATTCTGGTCCTGTCGTGGGATCTTCCGGAACGGCAGAAGCGCCTGATGCTTCAGGCGGTGGTTGTCGCCGGCATTATCGTCATGCTGCTTGGCGCCCAACAGCTTGCGACGAACAATCGGTTGCTGGTTTTCTATGACGAAGTCGCGGGATCCAGGAACTTGCAGGGCACCTTTGCCAATCGCAATACCGCCGGTCTCATGCTGGGTATCGCCCTTGTTGCACTTGTCGGCGCGGTTCCGTGGCATCGGGCTGGACCCGTATGGAAGCTTGGTTCAGTAGCCGTCGCGATCCTTCTTGTGGTTGGTGTCGTGTTGACGGGGTCTCGCTCAAGCATGACGCTTCTGACAGTTCCGGCTTTGGTCGCAATATGGAATTGGTGGATCAGGAGGGGGGCTGCCCATAGCCGAAAGGTGGTCGTGGGAGCGGTGCTCGCCGTGGCGCTGGTGATTGGGGGTGGGAGTTTCTTGTTGAGCGGAAATCAGCGTGTCCACCAGAGTTTGACGCGTTTCGATTCCGTAGAGGATGAGGAGCGCCCGAAAATCTGGGCGGACACGGTTGTCGCCATCAAGCGCTATTGGCCGCTTGGGGCGGGAATTGGATCGTTTGACGAAGTCTTCCAGGTCGATGAAGCGCTTGAAAACGTCAGCCTCGGCCGCGCCGGACGTGCGCATAACGATTTTCTGGAGGTCACACTGGAATCCGGGATTATCGGAATTCTGCTGATCGGCGGCTGGATGGTTGCCGTGGCAACGCTCGGTTTTTCGGCGCGGCATGGAGGTGTGCCTCTTGCCGCTGTTGGCGTGTTGGTACAGCTGGCGCTTCAATCGCTCACTGACTACCCCTTGCGGAGTCAGACCTTGCTGTGCATTGCCGCCTTAATGTTCGCGTTGCTTCTGGGCACGCGAGAGGGAAGGCCTGCGCATGAGGGAGGCCTGCCCGATCGCATTTGAAGATTGACGCGGCAGTCAGCTGATCAGGCGAAGTTTTATTGTCCAAGCCGTGCAACCGGTGGTTGTCGGAAGCAGCCCTTACGGGGCGAGTGATGGGTCTCGTTCGGTCATGAACCGAAACAGAATATATGGCGGGAAGAAATCTTGAGTGACGCATATCTCGATAGGGACGATCTGGAGGGTTATCCCGCCGTTGAGGAAACGGGCCCGGATCTGACTGCCATACTGAAGATGGTAATGGGCGCCATGCGGCGCAATTGGGCTCTCATTGCAGGGGTGATCGCCACTGTTCTGGTGCTCGGCATTATTGTAACCTTGCTTGTCGCTCCCAAGTATAGTGCTCAGGTACGTGTCCTGATTGAAGATCAGGCAGATCAGATCATCGAAGGCACGGACCTGCAAAAGGTCAACAACGTCCAGGATACGGATCGCTTCCTTCAGACCCAGGTCGGCATTATCCAGAGCCGTTCGCTGGCGCAGAGCGTCGTCGAAAGCGGCCGTCTCAATCGCGACCCTGCGTTCTTCGAGGCGATGGGCGTGGAATTCCCCACCGAACAGGACCTCGCCGAAGTCGGCGGCAAGAAAACTCTCGACCAGCTTCGCAAGGAGGCCGCCATTGAGGCCCTCCTCGATAATCTGACTGTCGATCTTCCGCCGGACAGCCGCATCGTCTCGATCAGTGTCAGCAGCCGGAACGCCGCCTATTCTGCGAAGCTGGCCCAGCTATATGGCCAGCGCTTCATCGACCGCAATCTTGACCAGAAGTACAACAGCTCGTCCTACGCGCGTCGCTTCCTTTCCGATCAGCTCGACGAAGCACGGGAAAAGGTGACGCAGTCGGAGCGCGATCTGAACCAGTACGCGCGCGCGGCAGGGCTCATCCGTATCACCAGCCAAGGTGAGAACGGCAATGAGGAATCGGTACTTTCGGTTACCAACAGCACGCTCGTTCAGCTGAACGACGCTGCCTCCAAAGCGACCGCGGCGCGGATCGAGGCTGAGGACCGTTGGCATACGCTTGCGAATGCGGCGCCGCTTTCGATTCCCGAAGTCAACGCAAACCCCGCGATTTCGACGCTCGTCAGCGAAAAGGCCAAAGTCCAAGCCGATCTTGCCGAAGAGCAATCGCGCCACCGCGACGATTTCGTGACAGTCAAGTCGAAGAAGGCCGAGATTGCCGAATACGATCAGCGCATCAGCGTGATCGCGGATTCGCTCAAGAAGTCGGCCTGGCTCGAATATCAGGCAGCGCTCCAGCAGGAAAATTCCCTTCAGGCCCATGTCGGCAGCTTGCGCGGCGATGCGCTCAAGGAGCAGGATCGCGGTGTCCAGTATGCGGTGCTCAAGCGCGTGGCCGATACCAACCGGACGCTCTATGATACCCTGCTGTCGCGTTACAATCAGCTCAATGCGGCTGCCGGGGCATCGTCCAACAACCTGACGATCGTGGATCAGGCAGAGGTTCCCACCAAACCCTATTCGCCGCGATTGCTCATCAATGTGCTCATTTCGCTGGTGCTTGGCATCATCGTCGCGGCCGGCGCAGTGTTCCTGCGCGAAATCTTCGACGATACGATCCGCTCGCCCGACGATGTCGAGCGCAAGCTGGGCATGCCGCTTCTCGGGCTTATCCCGCTCGAGAAGGATGGCGATGTCGAGGCGCATTTCGGAGACCGTCGCTCGAAGGTCAGCGAAGCCTATCGCTCGCTTGTCACCAATCTGCGCTATTCGACCGCCACTGGTTTGCCGCACGTTCTGATGGTCACCAGTTCGCGGGAATCGGAAGGTAAATCGACGACCGCCCGTGCTGTCGCCAGCGATATCGCGCAGCTTGGCAAGCGCGTGCTGCTGGTTGATGCCGACTTGCGCCGTCCCACGCTTCACCGTGTGATGAGCGATCAGAAGGCCACCGGCCTTGCCGATGTGCTGACAGGCCAGAAGAGCTTTGACGACGCCGTTTACAGCTCCAACGTGCCGACGCTCAGCTACATGTCGGCGCTGCCGATGCCGCCCGATCCGGCGCTCATTCTGGCTGGTGAAGGTCTCTATGGCTTCATCGAAGAAGCGCGCAAGCGGTTCGATACTGTCGTTCTTGACTGCCCGCCGTTGCTTGGCTTGTCGGATGCCGCGCTGCTTGCCAACCATGCCGATGGCGTGCTGTTCGTGATCGACGCACTCGAATTCCATCGCGGTGCGGTCAAATCGGCGCTTCGCCGCCTTGCCCTGATCAAGGCGAACATTCTGGGCGTTGTGCTCAACCGCTTCGATCCGAAGGTCGGCGGTGACGATTACAGCTACTATACGTACAACTACTATAGCTACGGCGAAAAGCAGGACTGACCTGACCATGATGGCGGCGATCGGAAAGACTGCCTGGTTCGCAGGGTTTGCGATCGCCGCGGTCCTGGTCACGGGGCTCCAGCTCGACCGGGAGGCGCGGCAAGACAGCGCCGTGGCGTCCCGGGTTCCGGAGCCGTTCCGGTATTTCGCGCTGCAACCGCTGATTGACGATGCCTACGATCGCCATGACAGTGCGGCCGGTGTGGCACTGTCGCGCGAACTGGTACGCCGCAGTCCCGTGCCTTCGGACGGACTCGCCCTGCTGGCCTACGGGCAGTTGCAAAAGGGCGACGAGAACGGCGCTGTCCAATCGTTGCTGCTGGCCGGTCAGCGCGGATGGCGCAATCGGTTCACGCAGGACATGCTGATCGTCATGGCGCTTCAGTCACGGGAATGGAGCGTAGCGGCCCAGCGGAGCCTCGCCCTCTGGCGCGTCGGCATCACCGATGATCGCCTGAAGGACATGACCGCGCAGCTTCTGTCCGAACCGGACGGCGCCAAGGCTTTCGCAAATCAGCTTGGCCAGGAAAAGAATTGGGCCACTGCCTTCATATCCTGGGCCGGAGAAACGTTGGCGGACGGTCCGCTGACCCAGACCGTTGGCGCGATGGCCCGTCACGGTGCGCGGGTCGATTGCGCGGCGCTCTCGGCAACGTTGCCCGGCCTTGTCCGCGAAGGACGAGTGGGCGCGGCGGTGATCCTGTGGCAGGACCTCTGCGCGGCGGGGCGGATGACGAAGGCGAACGACTTTGCCTTCAGAAGCGATGCCGAAGGCAGCCTTCCCGGCCCGTTTGATTGGCAATATCCCGAAGTGGACGGCATGGAGCGGGAGTTCGTCTCGCAAGGCACCGGTATCGCAATCCGCTACACCAACCGGAATGCGGCACGTGGTCCGATCGCCACGCGCAACGCGGCTTTTCCGGCAGGTGGTTATGCGGTCACGATCGACGCCGATGCCAAGGGTGAGGCGGGTTTCCGGCCGCTCGTGCTCAGGGTTACCTGCTTCGCTCCGACCGGCGAGGGGGGCACCGTTGCCGATCTGGATCTGCATTCGGCGGCGAACGAATTCACCGTTCCCGCGCAGGACTGCACCTCGCAGCAACTGACGCTCATGACCGGTCGCGGCGAAGGTTCAATCCGCTCGGTTACCGTCCGGCCGCTCTGACCAAGCCCGCTCTGACCGGGATCGGTCAGGAGCGGGAGAAATGGTGCAGGATCTGGGCGTCGAGCGGCTGCACGAAGTGGACGGCCAGATTGGTGTCATCCCGGCGCGTCGCCCTGGCTGCGAGCGGGCCTATCGCACCGATCCACAGGCTCAGGTCGCCTTCCATGTCGACAACCGGCAAATCGGTTTCAACCGCGCAGCTGCGGCTGGCTAGTTCCGATATGCGCACGATCGTCGTCTCGCCGGAGCGAACGCATTCGCCGTAAAGAACTTGGCCCATCATCTCACCATGTCGCCCGCTTCTTCGGGCTTTCCAGTGTACTATAGAACGTCCGGGCATCTTGCCGATGGCCCGATTCCCGTCGTCCACACCCTCTCGATATCCGACTTAGTGGTCAGATTGGTTGCAGGCGAGGGATGTTTTGGCGGTACCACGAATTTTCCCGGTGGACCCGTGCCGGGCCTGCGACGGTCGGTTCCTACGCCGTCTGGTCCTGTGGTTCGCTGGAATCTTCGGGAGAAGCATCGTCCAGCAGGGGCGGGGCCTCATCGCCGAATAGGGCGCTCACGAAATCCTGCCGCCAGCGGCGCACATCGTGATTGCGCACGGAAGCGAGCAATTTCCGGTGCCGTTCGCGGCGTTCATCGAGCGGCATTTCGAGCGCGCGCTTGATAGCCTCGCTGACATGCTCGATCGAGTGCGGGTTGACCAGCAGCGCATCCTTCAACTGATGCGCGGCCCCGGCGAATTGCGAGAGGATCAGCACACCGGGATTCTCGGGATCCTGCGCGGCGATATATTCCTTGGCGACAAGGTTCATGCCGTCGCGAAGAGGCGTGACGAGGCCGATGTCGGCGGCGCGGTAGAACCCGGCAAGTTGCTCGCGCGGATAGCCACGGTTGACGTAGCGGATCGGCACGAAGGCGACGTCCGCATAGGCGCCGTTGAGGTGGCCGGTCTTGCGCTCCAGATCCTCGCGGATCATCTGGTAGCTGGCGACATCCCCGCGTGACGGCGGCGCGATCTGGAGCAGCACGGCGCTGCCCGCCTGTTCGGGATTATCGGCCAGGAAGCGGCCGAAGGCTTCCATCCGCTCGCCCAGGCCCTTCGAGTAATCGAGCCGGTCGACGCCGATCAGGATCTTGCGCCCGCGCACGCTCTGCTTGAGACGGTCGTGCGCGTCGCGCGCCTCGGGACCGGCGGCGCCCTCGACGAATTCGTCGAAATCGATGCCGATCGGGAAGGCGCGGGCGACCACGCGGCGGCCCTGATAGTCGATCGAATTGTCGGGATTGACCTTCAGGCCCATCTCTTTCTGGACATAGTGCAGGAAGCTTTCGAGCCACTCGGAGGTCTGGAAGCCGATCACGTCGAATTCCAGCATCGAGGCCACCAGCCGCTCGTGCAGCGGCAGCGAGACCAGCAGCCGCGTCGGCGGCCAGGGCGTGTGGAGGAACAGGCCCATCCGGTTCTTCACACCCTTCTGCCGCAGCATCGAGCCCAGCGGCAGCAGATGGTAGTCATGGACCCAGACAAGGTCCTCGCCCTCGATCAGCGGCAGCACGGCATCGGCGAAGCGCTCGTTCACACGCTCGTAGCCTTCGCCGAAATTGCGGTCGTACTCGGTCAGGTCGATCCGGTAGTGGAACAGCGGCCAGAGCGTGCGGTTGGCATAGCCGTTGTAGTATTCGTCGATGTCCTGCGGTTCGAGGTCGATCGTGGCCGTGGTGATCCCGTCGTTGCGCTGCATGTCGAGGTGGCCGGTGAATTCGTCGGTCTCCTGGCCGGACCAGCCGAACCAGATGCCGCCATGTTCCAGCAGCGCGGCATTGAGCGCCACCGCAAGTCCCCCTTGTGCCCCAGCGGCACCCGCCGCCTTGGGCACCGAGACCCGGTTCGAAATGACGATCAATCTACTACTCATTGCATTATCCCCAGTAGCGCGCCTCCTGACGCGCTCTTGTGGAACGGGCGTTAGCGCCAGTCCCGCCACGACCGGGACAGTTGCCCGGCGCAGTTGATGATACCGACCAGCGAATAGGTCTGCGGAAAGTTCCCCCACAGCTCGCCGGTCTCGAAATCCATGTCTTCGGACAGCAGGCCGGACCGGGTCCGATGGGCCAGCATCGCCTCGAACAGGCGTCGTGCCTCCTCGTCCTGCCCGGACCGGTGGAGCGCCTCGATCAGCCAGAAGGTGCAGATATTGAAGGCGGTTTCGGGCAGGCCGAAATCGTCCTCGCTATCGTAGCGCAGCATGTGCTCGCCGCGCCGCAGGGCCTTCTGCACGGCGGCCAGCGTTGCCTTGAACCGGGGATCGTCGGCCGCGACGAAGCGCAGTTCGACCATCTGCAACAGGCTGGCGTCGAGCTGGTCCCCGCCGAAGGTGGCGGCATAGTGGCCGCCGGCGCCGCCATCGTCGAAATCGGGCCCTTCGATCGTGTGCCAGCTCTGCTCGTCGATGTTCCGGCGCACGGTTTCTGCGCGCTCCCGCCACAAGTCCGCACGCTCGTGCAGGCCCAGATGCTCGGCGGCATTGGCAAGGCGGTCGCAGGCGGCCCAGCTCATCACGGTAGAATAGGTATGGACCGCGGTGCGTGTGCGCAGTTCCCACAGGCCCGCGTCGGGCTGGTCGTGGGTCTTCCAGGCCAGTTCGCCGACTTGTTCGAGGCTGGCGAAATCGTCTGCCGAGGCCATCCGCAACAGGCGCTGGTCGGAGAAAGCCTGGATCGCCGGCAGGACGATCTGGCCGTAACAGTCGTTCTGCACCTGATAGTAGGCGGCATTGCCCACGCGCACCGGGCCCATGCCGCGATAGCCGGGTAGGTCCGGCGCTTCCCACTCGATGATCTCGCGCGCGCCGCTGACCGCATAGAGCGGCTGGATCGCGCCGCCTTCGGCATCGTCGATGATATTGCGCAAGTAGCCGAGGTACTTTTCCAGCACGTCCAGCGCGCCCAGATCGTTCAGCGCCTGTACGGTGTAATAGGCATCGCGGATCCAGCAGTAGCGATAGTCCCAGTTGCGCTGGCTGCCGGGCGCTTCGGGAATCGAGGTGGTCAGCGCGGCGACGATCGCGCCGGTATCCTCATGCTGGCAGAGCTTGAGGGTGATCGCCGCGCGGATCACCGCGTCCTGCCAGTCGAGCGGGGTGGCGAGCCCGCGCACCCACAGCCGCCAGTAGTCGCCGGTATGGCGCAGCATCGATTCCAGCCGGTGCTCGACATCGCCGTCGAAGGGCTCGTCGGGGCCGAGGAAGAAATGCAGCGGGGTTTCGAGGCGGAAATAGCGCTCGTCCTGCACGTAGCCGATCGGGGCATCGGTGGTGAGACGCATGGTATTGCGCTCGACAAGGTAGCGGATGTGGTTGGAACCGCGCGTCGTGGCGGCCATTTGCGCTCCGTAGCCGCTCATCGGCGTCAGCAAGCAGCGGATGCGCGGCGATCCGCTGACCGGGCGGACGATGCGCGCATAGGC
Source organism: Novosphingobium sp. BL-S-33 (assembly GCF_056857025.1). Lineage (NCBI taxonomy): Bacteria > Pseudomonadati > Pseudomonadota > Alphaproteobacteria > Sphingomonadales > Sphingomonadaceae > Novosphingobium > Novosphingobium sp. BL-S-33. The sequence goes on from NZ_CM166474.1 coordinate 1,499,922, forward strand.
GACCGGCCGGTACATCCGCCCCATGCGTTCGTGGCGGGGGCAGAAATCGATCACGTCGACCGCGCCGCCGGTCGCATCCTCAAGCCGGGTGACGAGGATCGGGGTGTTACGCAAGTAGCCCTGGTGGACGGTGGCCTGGTTCTCCAGCTCGAAGCGCCAGGTGCCGGCGTCCTGCCCGGTTTCGCCGCGCAGGAGGGCACAGAACGTGGGATCGCCGTCCACGCGCGGCACGCAGCCCCAGACCAGCGCGCCCGATGTATCGATAAGGCCGGAGACCTGACAATTGCCGATGGGCCAGAGTTCAAGCGCGCTCATGCCGGGACATTCTCCTGCCTTGTGGCCCCAAGGGCCTCTTCGAGCCAGCGATGGACGGCGCCGACGGTGTCGAGGCGCCATGTCGCCGCCGTTGCGCGCATCGGACCCACCAGCACACCGTGGCCGCCAAGGCGGATAACGGCGGCGAATGCGTCTTCGTCGGTCACATCGTCGCCCACGAACAATGCCTGCGAGCCTGCGAAAGGCGGCGTTCCCATGAACCGGGCGACCGCGCTGCCCTTGTCCGATCCCGGCATGGCGAGTTCGATCACTTGCTTGCCGTGCTTGAGGGCAAGGCCAAGCTCGTCGCCCAGCGCGCCCGCGCAGGCGAGCAGCGGTTCGAGCGCCTCGGGATGGCGGCGATAGTGGACGGCGATGCTGTGGGGCTTGGGTTCGACCAGCAGGCCGCCGTTGTCTTGTGCGAAGGCGGTGAGCCGGTCGACCACCAGCGGCGGGAGCGGGGCGGCGAGCGCGAGGGCCTCGTGCTGCCCGGCGGGGCGGAATTCGCCGCCGTGCGATCCGGCAACGGCCACCTCAAGCGGGCCCACCAGCGCTTCTATCGACGCGATCGAGCGTCCCGTCACCAGCGCGAGCCGTCCATCGAGGGCGTCGGCAATCCGTGCGATCAGGCTGGGCAGGGTGGTCGCCACCACCACGTCGTCCGGATGGTCGGCGATCTCTACCAGCGTGCCGTCGAAATCGAGAAAGAGCGAGGGCGGCGGTGCGCCGATGCGCGCGAAACGCAAGGGCGGCGGCGGCGGGAGATCGCGCCGGATCTCGCCATGGTCCGCCGGAGGAACGCGTTCGCTCGGGCTGGTCATTGGCGGCAGTCTCTCACTTCGCAGCGGCAATGGCCACCCCTTGAAAAGTCGTGGCGCAACGAAGGCGGTTTGAGAAAATGGGCGCGGAATTCGGCGCGGATAAAGGCATGGTGGGGGCAACGCACCGGCACCGAATAGGTTCCGCGTACAGCTGCGTGCGACAGGCCGCGCCGGCGGGAGCAAATCGCGGTTGCAACACGTTACTCACCCGGTATCACCAGTGGCCCGTGACGCGGCCTTCATCGAGTACATCACGCCCCATGCCCCAGATAGTTCCGGTCATTCTCTGCGGCGGCAACGGTACGCGGCTGTGGCCGCGCAGCCGTGCCGATCGTCCCAAGCCGTTCTTGCCGCTGGTGGGCGAGACCACGCTGTTCGAGGCGAGCCTCGCGCGCTGCCCGGCAGCGCAGGGCTTTGCCGCGCCGGTGGTGGTGACGGGCGCCAAGCACCTTGAACATGTCGAGGCGCAGCTGGCCGGCGCGCCGGGGGCGACCGTGATTGTCGAGCCTGCCGCGCGCAACACTGCCGCCGCCATCGCGCTGGCCGCCTGCCGCCTGCCCGAGGACGCGGTGATGCTGGTCTGCCCGAGCGATCACCATATCGGCCGTCCCGAGGTCTTCGCCGATGTCGCCTGCGCAGCGGCGGCGCTTGCCGCCGAGGGCTGGCTGGTCTCGTTCGGCATCGAGGCGACCCGGCCCGAGACCGGCTTCGGTTATCTGAAGCGCGGCGAGCCCATCGAAGGCACGTCCGGTTTCCGCACCGCCCAGTTCGTCGAGAAGCCCGACCTCGCCCGTGCGCAGGCCTTCCTTGAGGACGGCAACTACGCCTGGAACGGCGGCATCTTCGCCTTCCGCGTGGGCGACTTCATGGCCGAACTCGCCGCACACCGGCCCGAGATCGCCGCCAAGGTCCGCGAAGCGGTCGAGAAGGGCGCGGCGGACGGCCACCGCTTCCATCCCGATGCCGCCACTTTCGCGGACGTCGAGAGCGATTCGGTCGACTATGCGGTAATGGAGAACACCAGTCGCGCCGCCATGGTGCCTGCCGACATGGACTGGTCGGACATCGGCAACTGGCAGGCGCTGCACGACGCGCTCGACCGTGACGGCAGCGGCAATTCGGTGCGCGGTGCGGGTGAGGCCGAACTGGTCGACTGTACCAATGTGCTGGTCGACAGCGACGGGCCGCGTGTCTCGGTGATCGGGCTGTCGAACGTGGTCGTCGTGATTGACGGGAACGAGGTGCTCGTCACCACCGTTGAAGGCGTGCAGAAAGTCGGCAAGCTTTCCGGCGCCGTGAATCAGTAAGACGCCAATTGTCCCCCGATTGCCACGGATTCGGCGCAAAGGGGATTTTCAAGTCATGCGTCCGGTGGCAGGTGCGCGCACCAGATGGCTCCGCCAAGTGCTCCGAATTACAGGGACAGACCGGAAATGAAGAAACTCGTTGCCTTCGATCTCGACGGTACGCTGGCCAAGAGCAAGCAGCCGCTCACCGACGAGATGGCCGAGGCGATGGCCCGGCTGCTTCAGGTCACCGATGTCGCCGTGATCTCCGGCGGCGACTGGCCGCAGTTCGACAAGCAGGTGGCAAGCCGTCTCCCGGCCCATGCCGACCGCAAGCGCCTGTGGCTGATGCCGACTAGCGGGGCCAAGCTCTACGTTCACGGCGACGGTGCCTGGAACCCGGTCTATGCCGAGCTTTTCACCGATCAGCAGAAGCGCGAGATCCTCGACGCTTTCGACGCAGCGCTGGCCGCCACCGGCTTCACGCCCGAGGAAACCTGGGGCGAGCGGATCGAGGATCGCGGCAGCCAGATCACGTTCTCGGCGCTGGGACAGCAGGCGCCGCTCGAAGCCAAGGAAGTCTGGGACCCGAATTTCGCCAAGCGCAAGGTGATCCAGGCCGACCTCATGGCACGCCTGCCCGGCGTTTCGGTCAATCTCGGCGGGGCGACCTCGGTCGATGTGACGCAGCCTGGCGTCGACAAGGCCTGGGGCCTTCAGCGTCTGTCCGAGCGCGGCAATTTCGCCCATGGGGAGATGCTGTTCATCGGCGACGCCATCTTCCCGGGCGGTAACGACTACCCGGCCAAGACCATGGGTCTGGATACTATCTGCGTGCGCGATCCGGCCGATACGCTCAACGTCATCGACGCCATCGTTGCCTGCCAGAAGTAAGCGCTCGCGCATTTTCCACCGGATGGGGGACGGTTCCTTCGTCCGATGCGGGGCCAGCGGCGGGCGTTTTGTGGCGCCGGACATGCCGGTTTTTCGCTTCGACTGCTGAAAATCTTCGGTTTATCCCGGAATGTGCAGTTGCAGCACTATCTCGTTGACGCGGCCAGCCGGGCCCTCAATAGAACACATGACCCCGGGGCTGCGGGCGGCCTTGGCGCGCGCTTTCCCGTGATTGAATACACTGATAACGTGAGTGACCTACATGAAGATCGCGGTTTTTGGCCTTGGTTATGTTGGTCTCTCCAACGCCGTGTTGCTGGCGCAGCACAATGAGGTCTTTGCCGTCGATATTTCGGCGGAACGGGTGGCGATGCTTGCCGCGAGAAAATCCCCGATCGCGGATCCCGAGCTTGAGACCTTCCTTGCCGAAAGGTCGCTCAACCTCACGGCCACGCTGGATCAGGCGGAGGCTCTGAAGGGCGCGGACTACGTCATTGTCGCCACGCCCACCAATTACGATGCGGACACGAACAAGTTCGACACGTCGTCGGTCGAAGTGGTCATCCAGGCCGCGGTAAAGCTGAACCCGGCCGCGACTATCGTGGTCAAATCCACCATCCCGGTCGGCTTCGTCGACGATGTGCGTGAGCGCTATCGGACCGATCAGGTGATTTTCAGCCCCGAGTTTCTGCGGGAAGGGCGTGCCCTGCACGACAACCTTTACCCGTCTCGCGTCATCGTGGGCGAACGCTCTGAACGTGCGCGCATTTTCGCCGATCTGCTCCTGGGCGGGGCGGAGAAGAAGGACGTTGAAGTCCTCTTCACGGACACCCGCGAGGCCGAGGCGATCAAGCTGTTCGCCAATACCTACCTTGCAATGCGGGTGGCGTTTTTCAACGAGCTGGACAGCTATGCCATCGCCGGCGGCATGGACACGCGCCAGATCATCCAGGGCGTCGGCCTCGATCCGCGCATTGGCATGCACTACAACAATCCCAGCTTCGGCTACGGCGGCTATTGCCTGCCGAAGGACACCAAGCAGCTGCTGGCGAACTATTCGGAGGTTCCGCAGAACCTCATCCGTGCGATCGTGGATGCCAATCGCACCCGGAAGGACTTCCTGGCTGACCAGATCATCGCGCGGAAGCCGAAGAAGGTCGGCGTGTTCCGGCTGGTCATGAAGGCGGGATCGGACAATTTCCGCCAGTCCTCCATCCAGGGCATCATGAAGCGTATCAAGGCCAAGGGCATCGAGGTCGTGATCTACGAACCGGCGATGGCGGAGGAAGAATTCTACAATTCCAAAGTCGTTCGTGATCTCGATGCGTTCAAGCGCGATGTTGACGTTATTATCGCCAATCGCATGACCGGCGAAATCGAGGACGTGATGGACAAGGTTTTCTCTCGCGACTTGTTCGGCGCGGACTGATCTGCGGTGTGCGGGTGCGCTTGTTGGAGCGGCGGATTGCCTGCTGCGCGCCCTACAGGCTTGCGGACAGGCGCCTCGTTCTCGGCGTTTTGAGGTCGGCCTACAGTGATTGCGCCAAGGCGAAGACAGCCAGCGCGCCCCAGAACACCAGCGGCACGAACAGGCAGATCAACGCGCCCAGTCGCCGGCCGCGCCGTTGGCCAAGGTCGTGGGCGGTTGCGAACACATCGTCGTTGTCGGCCCGGATATCCGGCCGCCGCCATGTCGGCCGCCCATCGCGTGGCATGGCGAGGCTAGGCACATTGCCGCGCGGGGTCGATCTAGCCCATCTGTGATCGTTCATCACGTATCTCCGCGATAGCGATGCAACCGGTCGACTCGGTTTACGTCCCGGGGCGACAGCATCTTATCTCAACTAATATAGTAGAGAAAAGGAATATGAGACGTGCCGAGGCCGTGGGGCGTCCGGTCGACGGTTATCGCGCGGCATTTTCCAGCCGAGAGTGGGCCGGTACAATCTTCGGGGACTTCAGTCCGGGCCGTTCACGCCATCTTGGCAGCGTAAATCAGCCGGCCGGTGCCGAGGTGGTTGAAGGCCTGGTTGAGCAGGCTGTCTCCCACCGCAAGGCAACCCTGACTGCGGCCCAGCTTGCCGTGCGCGCCGATCATCGTCGGCTCGGCATACCAGGCGCCGTGGATGACGATGGCGCGTTCCAGCGCGTTGTCATTGGTCTGGTCGAGCCCGATCAGCCGCTGCGAGCGGCCATGGTGGCCGAAATAATAATCGCCGGTCAGGAACGCACCCTCGCTGGTGGCGTTAGAACCTGGACTGTTCGAGAAACGCTGGAGCCAGCCGGTGTGTCCCGGGTCCGAGCCGCTGCCGTGCGCGACGTGCAGCGACGCGGCCGTCCCGTTGGCAAGGTCGATGAGATGAAGGCGCGGATCCGACGAGGACACCGCGAAGTCGACAATACCGATGCGGTCGCGCTGAGCGCGACCGGCATGTCGGTCGAGGGCGGACAGGGCGGCGGCGTAGAGTCCGGGCGCCATCGCGGGATGGAGTTCGGGAATCGTGCGCGGCGCGGCGGGGACGGTTGGCGCCACTCCCCCTATCGTCGCCGGACCCATCGGCAAAGAGCCGGGAGGGGGCGACCCGGGCACAGGAAAGCCGCCTGAACCGAGGGTTGAGGCGGATATTGCGCTGACCGCAGTCGAGGAACTCGCCGCAAATGCCGTCGCGGCGACGATGAAGTTACGTCGGCTGAATCTCATATCGTCGTCCCAATAGGCCAGATTCATCGACAACGTCTTGGAGAGATTCACATAAATCGGCACAACGTGCTGTATTCGCGCCCTTGCCCCGAAAACTCCAGGAAACCCTCGCATGACTGCTAGCCGATCCGGTCCGCCCACCAGCGACGAGTATCGCAAGGCCGTTTCAGCGATCATCCGGAGCATTCAGAAAGGGCAGGGGCTGAACGACCGGCAATTGGCCGACCAGCTTGGATGTTCGCCCGGCACGATCCGCAATGCGAAGTCGGAAGCGACCAGCCTCGATCCCATCCTCCTGCTGGCGATAGAACGGGGTTTCGGCCCCGGCGCCATCGACCGGTGCCTTGCGCTGGCGCAAGTGCGGGCGGTGGCGTTGCCGGAGCGGGTGATCGGCGTCGACCCGATCCTCGCGCTGGTGGAGGCGTTGCACCGACTGGTCGAGGCGCAGGCGGTGGACAGCGACGGGGGCAAGCGAATCACGCGCGCGGAACTGGGCAAGATTCTGCCCGAACTGCGGCAGGGTCGGGCCTCGCTCGACGCGTTGATCGCGCGGGCTGACGACGGCAGGAGTTGAGGCCCGGTCATGGGGCGGGACATTCTCGCCCGCTTCCCGTAAGTGACCGTGAGATTGCAGGAATTTTACGGACGCCGAGTCGATGCCCGCGTTTTATCTGACATGGATCGCGGTGCTGCTGGCCGGGTTTGGTGCGCGCGATCAGGTGACCGTGGCGGGGCTCGCCCGGCGGCAGGGCGCGCGGCCCGGCGTCCTTATGGTCGCATTGGCCTGCGCGGTGCTGACGGCGGCCATCGCAGCATGGGCGGCGAGCGTGTTGCTCCTGCAGCTTCCGCCTCCGGCGCGCGCGATCTTTGCGGGGATGGCTTTGGCTTTGGCGGGCGCCGAACTCATGCTGCTCGTCCCCCGGCGCGATCCGAAGGAGCCGACGAACTCGCTGGGCGCGCTGGCGCTGGTTCTTTTCGCACAGCAACTGACCGACGCGGCGAGGTTCCTGGTCTTCGGCCTCGGCGTCGGCCTTGCTGCGCCTTATGCGGCGGGAGCGGGCGGGGCGCTCGGCGGCGCGGTTCTCGCCGGGCTCGCCTGGGCCTGCCCGCAGGCGCTGGACTTCAAGGGACTGCGCACGGTCAGGCGAGCGCTCGGCGGCGTGCTGCTCTTGGCGGCAATCGTGCTGTTTCTGCGGGAATTCTCACTGCTCTGATCGGAAATCGCGTTCGAAGCGGGCTTCTCTTCATACGTTCACCACTCTACATTCCACCACGACGGACCAACGAGGAAACCAGGCATGACTTCCAAGGACGACAATTCGAAGGCCGCGCTGATCGACAGCCTGAACGGGCTGCTGGCCGATACTTTTGCGCTCTACGTGAAGACCAAAAACTTCCACTGGCACGTCAAGGGGCCCCAGTTCCATGACCTGCACTTGCTGTTCGATACGCAGGCGACCGAGATTTTCGGCCTGACCGACCTGATTGCCGAACGGGTGCGCAAGCTGGGCGGCAAGACGCTGACCTCTATCGGCGCGATCGGTGCCAAGACCTCGATTGCCAATCAGGACGACACTTCGCTGGACGCGATGGCGATGGTCAAGGAACTGTTCGAGGACAATTCCGCCTATGTCGCGACGCTCAAGGCGACCAAGGAACTGGCCGGTGAGGCCGGTGACAATGCCACCGACGGCATCATCGACGACTGGACCGATCAGGCCGAACAGCGCGCCTGGTTCCTGCGCGAGATCATTGCCTGATTATCGTTTCCAATGATTGCTTTTTGACAGGCGTGGGGGGTGCTAGGCTCCTCCCATGCCGAAGCTTGAAATCATCGAAAACGCCGACAATGCGGTGATCGCCCAATGGTTTACCGAGCGCCTGAAAGCCGCGCTCGCCACCAGTCCCGACGATATCGCGATCACCGTTCCCGGCGGTTCCACGCCATTCCCGATCTTCGACCTGCTCGCGAAGGAGGATATCCCCTGGCACCGCATCGCGGTGTGGCCGGGCGATGATCGCATCGTCGACGAGGATCATCCTGCCAGCAATGTCGGCAAGATACGCGCTCGTCTGGAGCCAGTGGGCGCGCGGATCGTACCGCTGGCAGAGGATGCGCAGCCGCCGCACTTCGCTATCGCCTGGCTCGGCATGGGCGGGGACGGGCACATCGCCTCGCTGTTCCCCAATACCGATCCGCAGATCGATGATCCTTACGCGGTGCGCCGGCTCACGCCCGATCCGCTCCCGCCCGAGGCGCCATTCGATCGCATCAGCCTCACCATCCCCGCGCTGACGGACAGCGACGAGATCGTTTTCGTGATTCGCGGCGACGACAAGCGCGCGATTTTCGAGGATGCGGTGAAAGGCGGCCACGACCTGCCTGTCGCCCGGCTGCTGCGCGCGGCGCGACACAAGGTCACCTGCTTCTGCTGAACTTCCTGCCCGCCGGCCTCCATCGGGCCCTCTATCGGGTGGCGCACCGGGCGCGGATGGTCGTGTGGTCGATCCGTCGCCCCCGGCTTGAAGGCGTGCGGGTGCTTGCGTTCGACCCGCAGGGCCGGATCCTGCTGCTGCGCCATTCCTACGGTTCGGGGAAATGGATGCCGCCGGGCGGGGGGATGAACCGGGCGGAAGACCCGCTGGCGGCCGGAATGCGCGAATTCGTCGAGGAAACGAGCTGCGAGTTGCTCGGCGGCAAAGTCCTGCTGACCATCGACGAGGACCTGCAAGGGGCCAGCAACCGCGTTCATATGGTGGCGGGGCATGTCGAAGGGACGCCGCGCGCCGATGGGCGTGAGATCGTGGAAGTCGCCTTCTTCGCGCTGGATGCACTGCCAGAGGCGATGCCAGCCGGGCTTGCCCGCAAGATCGGCGAATGGGCGCTTCAGATGAGGGACGCCTGAGCAGGCGGATTTCGGATCAGAGCAGCGAAAGTTGGCCGCCGCGTGTTTCGCGGACCTCTTCCTCACCGCGTTCGAGAGCGGAGAGGGTCAGGCCCATCAGCCGGATCGGCTGGGGCAGGGGCATCAGGTCTTCCAGCAGGGCATGGCCGATCGCGCCGAATTCGGCCTTGTCGGCAACGAAATGGTGCAATGACCGGGCACGGGTAAGCGTTGTGAAATCGGCGTAGCGCAGCTTCAGCGTCACGGTGCGGCCGCGCGTGTCGGCACGCTCGATGCGGGTCCAGACGATCTCGATGATATCGTCCATGGTCGTGCGCAGGGCATCGGCACCGGCAATGTTCTCGAAGAACGTGCGCTCTCCCCCTACCGACTTGCGCGGCCGATCGGCGCGGACCTGCCTGAGGTCCACCCCACGCGCGGCGCGGAACAGGTATTCGGCGAAGCTGCCGAAATGGGCGCGCAGGAAGGCGAGGTCCTTCTTGGCAAGATCGGCGCCGGTCTCGATGCCCAGCCGCGCCATCTTCTCCGCTCCACGCGGGCCGACGCCGTGGAAGCGCCGCACGGGCAGCGCGGCCACGAACTGCACGCCCTCTCCGGGACGGATCACGCAGAGGCCATCCGGCTTGTTCTGGTCGCTTGCCAGCTTGGCGAGGAACTTGTTGTAGGACACCCCGGCGCTGGCGGTCAGGCCGGTTTCAGCCTTGATGCGGCGGCGGATTTCCTCGGCAATGCGGGTGGCCGAGCCGATGCCTTTGAGATCTGCGGTGACATCGAGATAGGCCTCGTCGAGCGAGAGCGGTTCGACGTGGGGCGTGTAATCGAGGAAGATCGCGCGGATCTGTTCACTGACTTGCCGGTAGACGTCGAAGCGGGCCTTCCGGAAGATCAGATCCGGGCAGAGCCGCACGGCCCGGGCCGAGGGCATGGCCGAGCGCACGCCGAACTTGCGCGCCTCGTAACTGGCGGCGGCGACCACGCCGCGCTGCGAGGAACCGCCCACCGCCACGGGTTTGCCGCGCAATGAAGTATCGTCGCGCTGTTCGACGCTGGCGAAAAAGGCATCCATGTCGACGTGGATCACCTTGCGCAGGCCGTCGGCTTCCTCCTCTTCGCGTGCATGTTCGGCCGATGGCATGGACCTGTTATAGCGGCGTGGTGGGCGGGCTCCATATGAGTCTGGCCCGATGAAATCTAATGCATCAAATTCCGTCATCCCCGCGAAGGCGAGGATCCCGCTTGTTCTTTTTTAGGACGCAGAGACGCAGAGAGAACGGCGGATTGCTGCACGGTCTTTCTGCGTGAACTCAAGAAAAGCGGGGCCCCCGCCTTCGCGGGGGCGACAGGGAGAGAGGTGCGCCTGATACGAAAACGCCCGCCGGTCTCCCGGCGGGCGTTTTTGTTTTGTCGGAAGAGCGGTGCTTAGCGCAGGCGCACCGGCACGAATGCCGGGGACTGGCCGCGCGGCTGGACGCGCAGCAGGATCGCGCTGCGGCCGTCTGCCTTGGCGGCCTTGATCACGTTCTCCAGATCCGCCTTCGTGTTGACCGGCTGATTGTTCGCCGAGAGAATGATGAAGCCGCGGGCAAAGCCCTTCTGGCCGGCATCCGAGCTGGGATCGACCGAGACGATGACAAGGCCCTTGGTCCCTTCCGCAGCGCCAAGCTGGCGGGCGATCGGCGCGGTGAGCGGGGTCACCGAAAGGCCGGTTGCCTTCTCGATCACGCCCTGCGCCTGCTGCGCGGGCGGATTGTTGAAGGCGTCGCTGTCCTGATCGCCGCTGTTGTCGTCGAAGTTCTGGCTCTGGGCCAGATCATCCTCGCTCGGGCGCTGGTCGATCGTGGCGGTCACCGTCATGTGGCGGCCGTTGCGGATCAGTTCGATGGGAACCTTGGTGCCCGGCGGTGTATTGGCGACGATGAACGACAGGCTCTGGTCGCGCGTCACTTCCTTGCCGCCAACCTTCACCACCACGTCGCCGGCCTGGATGCCCGCCTTGGCGGCGGCACCATCGGCGACGACGCTCTGGATGAACTCGCCCTTGTTGTGCTCAAGGCCCAGCGAATCGGCGAGGTCTTCGTTGAGCTGCTGGATCTGCACGCCCAGGTAGCCGCGCTGGATCTTTTCACCCTTGATGAGCTGGTTGACGATCGGCGCGGCGATCTCCGAGGGGATCGCGAAGCCGATGCCGACACTGCCGCCGGTGGGCGAGAAGATGGCGTTGTTGATGCCGATGACCTGCCCGTTCATGTCGAACATCGGGCCGCCCGAATTGCCGCGGTTGATCGAGGCGTCGGTCTGGAGATAGCGGTCGTAAGCGCCGCCGGCGCCGGTGTTGCGGTACACGGCCGAGACGATGCCCGCCGTAACCGTGCCGCCCAGGCCGAACGGGTTGCCGATCGCGACCACCCAGTCACCCACGCGCGCCTTGGAGCTGTCTCCGAACTTCACGAAGGGCAGCGCCTTGGGGGCAGTGATCTTGAGCACCGCAAGGTCGGATGCGGCATCCTTGCCGATCAGCTTGGCGGGAAGCTCGGTACCGTCGGGCATGATGACCGTGATCGATTCGACCTCGCCCTTGCCCTCTGCGGTGATCACGTGGTTGTTGGTGACGATGTAGCCATCGGCCGAAATGATGAAGCCCGAACCGAGCGACTGCGCCTCACGCGTTTGCGGGGCACCGCTGCCGCCGCCACCGCCGCCGCCGAACAGGCCTTCGAACGGCGTGCCCGCGAAGGGGTTGTTGCCGCCGCCCTGAACCTGCACGCGCTGACGCGTCGAGATGTTCACGACGGCGGGCGCGAGTTGTTCGGTCAGGTCGGCGAAGCTGGCCGGAGCGCCGGATCGCGGGGCGACGCGGGCGATCTGGCTGGCTTCGTTCTGCGCAACCTGGGCCCCGGCAGGATAGCCTGTGACGAGGGTGAGCGTGGCGCCTCCGAGCAGGAGCGCGGTGGTCAATCCATAAGCATATCGCACGGGCTTCACGTCCTTTGATTCCTCCATCCTGGCGGGGGTGCCGGATCAACGTCCTGTCGACACCGGTCCCGATTGACGCTTGGTGAGCTTAACCGGGTTTGAATGGTGTCTAATGCGTGAGGCCGTTGGGCGAAAGCCCCGACCGGTTGATGGCTCGGGAAGCCTTATGGTTCCCGGAAATGCTGAAGATACGCGTTATCCGGCGAAAGCAGAATGGTCTTTCCGGCCTCGCCCTTGGCGAACGAGATCGAATAGCTCTGCATCGCGCGGTAGAAGTCGTAGAACTTGGGATCCTTGCCGAACGCGTCGGCATAGATCCGCGCGGCCTGCGCCTCGGCATCGGCGCGGATGATCTGCGCGTCCTTCTGGCCCTGCGCGGTGATCGTCTTGGCCTCTTCCTGACGGGCCGCCTGCATGCGGGCGAAGGCGCTTTCGAGCGCGCCCTCGGGAAGGTCGGCGCGCTTGATCTGCACGTCCACGACTTGCGCGCCATATTCGCGCGCCTCGCGGTCCAGCCCGTCGCGGATATGGGCCATCGCCTCACCGCGCTCGGCAGTGAGCAGCGATTCGAACGTCCGCTTGCCCAGCTCCTGGCGGACCACCGAGGAGAGGATCGGCTGAAGCTGTTCGGTCACACCCTCGGTCGTGCCGGCGGTTTGCACCATCTTCACCGGATCGATGATGCGGAAGCGCGCGAAGGCATCCACGTTCAGGCGCAACTGGTCGGTGGAGAGGACCTGCTCCTGCTGCATGTCCACCGAAAGCAGGCGCTTGTCGATGCGCACCGCGCGCTCGAAGACCGGGATGCGCCAGTGGATGCCGGCATCGGTGGCGCCGAACGGCGCGCCGGGAACATAGGCGTTGAACACGCGGTCCGGGCTGCCGGAGCGCACGATCACGACCTGCTCGGTCTCGGGCACCACGATCACGCTCAGCATCGCGCCGATCACGACCGCGCCAAGGGCGATCCAGGCCGGCTTGTAGTCTTGCCAGACGCTGTTCATCACTGGCCTCCCTGCGTGGCGGAAGCGGTCGGCCCGGCCGTGACGGTGATGTCACCGGCGGCCGGATCGGCACGGCGCTTCATCTCGGGAAGCGACAGGAAGCTGTTCATGTTCTTGGGTTCGGCGACAATGGTGTCGTTGTCGGAGATCACGCGTTCCATCGTTTCGTAGTACATGCGGCGCCGCGTCACTTCGGGCGCGAGCTTGTATTCCTCGTAAACCTTGTCGAACTGCGCGGCATCGCCCTGGGCGCGGGCGATCACCTGCTGGGCGCTGGCGCGCGCGTTTGAACGGTCGCGGTCGGCCTCCTGCTGGGCGACATTGACCTGATCGAACGCCGCGCGGGTCTTCGACGGCGGATCGGCCTTCTTGATCTCAACGCCCTGAATGGCGACGCCGGCACGGTAATAGTCGAGAATGCGCTGCGTGCGGTCCCGCACGTCCTGTTCGACCCGCGCGCGCCCGGCACCCGAAAGCGCGTCGTTGAGCGAGATCTGCCCGATCGAGGCGCGCATCGCGGCTTCCGCCACTTCGCGCACGGTATCCTTCGGATCGGTCAGGCGGAAGGAATAGTCCTTCAGATCCTTGATGTTCCAACGCACCTGATAGCTGAGGTCGACAAGGTTCTTGTCCGCCGTCAGCATCAGCTTCTCACCCTCGCCGTCCGGAATCTGGTCGACCGAGAAGCTGCGCACGTCGGTCTTTTCGACTTGCTCGATGGGCCAGGGCAAGGTCAGCGAGAAGCCGTGATCGATCACGCGCGAGAACTGGCCGACACGGGTGACGACGCCTTGCTCGGTGGGGCCGAGCACGTGCACGCTGGAAATGCCCAGCAGCACCACGACCGCGGCGCCGATGCCGAGCGGCAGCCACGATTTGCCATCGGACCGGCGCGGCAGGTTCGGTAAGCCGCCAAGGCCGCCGCCATTTCCACCGCCGGAGGTGCGACGCGGATCGCGGGGGCGGAAGATGTCTTCGATGCTGGCGGAGCGGCGCGGCGGAGTGCCGCCGCTGGGCAGCCAGGGATTGCGCGGGCCACGCGGCTCGCTGGGCGCGCCCTTGCCTTCGGGAGCAGAAGTGCCGGGCGTGGCAGGGCCGGGCGGCGTAGCGCCGGGCTCCTGCCGACCTTCACCGCTTTCGGGTTCGCCGTCTCCGCCCGAAGGCGCGCCGCCCTCGTTGCCGCTTTGCGGACCGGCCAAAGGACCCGTACGCGGCGGGCCGTCGCCGTCATCTCCGCCGTCACCGCCGGAGCCCCAGGGGCTCTTGCGGCCGGTCATGGCGAGCGTATTGCCGGAAAGGGGTCCGGACCGGATGTCCGGATCAGTGCCGAGGCCGGCGCTGGAGGTGGCGTCACCGATTGTTCTCATGGCACCATCTATAGGAACCCTTTTTCGTCAAAAACAGTGCCTCTCTTGCCCTTTTTCCTCGACTGCGCCACCTGAGCGGCATTCGCGCCGCCTCTTCTCCCGATTTCCCGACAGGATGCCATGACCAGCCCCGATGCCGCCAGCCCCGACGCTGACCGCCTGAAATCCCTGCTGACGCCCGATTTGGCGGCGCGGATAAGGTCCCTGCGGGTGACCGACGGACGGGTCGTCGCGGTGATCGACGGCACCGGGCTTTCGGTGCAGGAACATGCTGCCATAGAGCCCACCGTGCGCGCCGCGCTCGAAGGGGCAGAGGGCGTGAGCGAGGTTCACGTCGCCGTCATGGCCGACAAGCCGCGCCAGCACATCCTTGCGGTGGGTTCGGGCAAGGGCGGGGTCGGCAAGTCCACATTGGCCGCCAACCTTGCCGTGGCGCTGGCCCGGCTTGGTCGCAAGGTCGGGCTGGTCGATGCCGATATCTCCGGGCCCTCGCAAGGACGCCTGATGGGCACCGGCGACCAGCGCCCGGTCGCGCACGAAAGCCGGCTGGTGCCGGTGGCAAGCGCCTGGGGCGTGCCGGTGCTGTCGATGGCGCAGCTGTCCGAGCCTGGTCAGGCGATTGCCTGGCGCGGATCGATGGTGGCGGGCGCGCTCACCCAGTTCCTCGAAGCGCATTGGGACAATGCCGAGATCATCGTCGTCGACCTGCCGCCCGGCACCGGCGACGTTCAACTGACGATGCTGCAAAAGTTCAAGCCCGCCGGGGCGGTGATCGTCTCCACCCCGCAGGACCTTGCCCTGATCGATGCCACCCGCGCCGTCTCGCTGTTCGAGAAGAGCGGTGTGCCACTGGTCGGCGTGGTGGAGAACATGGCGGGCTATGCCTGCCCCCACTGCGGCGAAGTGAGCGATCCCTTCGGCGCAGGCGGCGCCGAGGCAGCAGCGAAGACCATGGGCCTCGATTTCCTCGGCCGCATCCCGCTCGACATCGCGATCCGGCGTGAGGGCGATGCGGGCACGCCAACGGCTGCCGGCAGCGGACCGCAAGCGGAGTCCTTCATCGCCCTCGCCCGCAAGGTGGGTGACTGGCTGGACCGCCTCTGATGCAGGTCTCCCGGCGCGGCGTTCTGATCGGTGCGCTGGCGGGCGGCGGCCTCGCGGTCGGTTATCTGCTGCGCCCGCGCCGGTTTCCGCTGCCGCTGGAGCCGGAGCAGGACGAATATGCTTTCGGAGCGTGGATCAAGATCGCCGCCGATGGCGTGGTCAGCGTGGCGGTGCCGCAAGTGGAGATGGGGCAGGGCGTGACAACGCTGCTGCCGCAAGTTGTCGCCTGGGAACTCGGGGCGGATTGGCGGCAGATCGCGGTGGAATCCGCGCCGGTCAGTGCGATTTATGCCAATGCGGTGCTTGCCGCGAAGTGGGCGCCGCTGTGGATGCCGCTTGCGCCTTCGGCCGCCGAAGCGCCCGACAGCTTTCTCGCCCGCCGCTGGGCCGAGGACAATCGCTTCAACGTGACTGCCGACGGCACCTCGCTCGCGGCTTACGAGGCGCCGATACGGGCTGCCGCCGCCTCAGCCCGTGCACTGTTGGCGCAGGCCGCCGCGAAGCGCTGGGGTGTCTCCGCAGAAGAATGCGAAGTCAGCGGCGGGCTGGTCCATCACGCGGGCAAGGTGCTGTCGTTCGGCGCGCTCGCGGAAGATGCGGCGACATTCTCGCCGCCCGACCCGCCGCCGCTGCGGCCCGATTTTCCCGCCGAGAAGCCGGGCGAGTTCCCGCCCGGTGCGCCCTTGCGCTATCCCCGACTGGACTTGCCGTCGAAAGTCGACGGTTCATGGGTCTTCGCGGGCGACGTGCGCCTGCCGGACATGTTGCGCGCCTCGATCCGCCATGCGCCGCTGGTCGGCGGGCAGGGGGCAATGGCCGAAGTCTCGGGGCTCAACGAACAGGCCGCGAAGACGGTGCGCGGCTTTCGGCGGTTCGTTCAGGGGCCCGGCTGGGTCGCCGCGCTGGCCGACGACTGGTGGAGCGCGGAGACGGCTCTCGTCCGTGCCCAGCCGCGTTACCGGGTGATCGGCGCGCTGGACAGCGATGCGATCGACAATGCGCTGGATAGCGCCATGCGCACGGGCGCGGGCGAGCGCATCCACCTTACCGGCGACAGTGCCGCCGTGGACGGGTTGCTGCCGGTCCAGATCCGCTACGAGGTCGCCCCGGCCACGCATGCGGTGATCGAGACGGCCTGTGCCACCGCGCGGTTCGAGAACGGTACGCTGGACCTCTGGATCGGTACGCAGGCGCCCGAGGCCGCCCGCGCGGCGGCGGCCGAGGCGATCGGCATCGGTATCGGCAAGGTCGTGCACTATCCGATGGCACTGGGCGGCAGTTTCGACTTGCGGCTGGAATGCGCCCACGCCGCGCAAGTCGCGCTGCTGGCCAAGGAAGCGGGACGGCCGGTGCAGCTCACCTGGCCGCGCGGCGAGGAATTTCGCGCGGCATTTCCGCGGATGCCGGCGGTTGCCGTGATGGCGGCGCGCCCCGATGCGGAGGGCAACATTGCCGGATGGCGCGCCCGCATCGCCGCCCCGCCGGGCATGCGTTCGTTCGGTCGCCGCTTCTTTCATGGCGACACGCCGGGCGAGGCCATCGCCGCCGTCGCCGGGAAGGCAGACCCGATGGCGCTGGCGGGCGCCGTGCCCGCCTATGCGATCCCCGCGATTGCGGTCGACCATCTGCCCGCCGCGATAGACCTGCCGACCGCGCGGATGCGCGGCAATGCGCACGGCTACACGGCCTTCTTCAACGAGAGCTTCATCGACGAACTGGCCCACCGCGCCGGTCGCGAGCCCTTGTCCTATCGCATGGCGATGCTCGGGCGCGATGCCCGCCTTGCCGAATGCCTTCAGCGCGTGGCCGCGCTGTCCGAATGGGGCGGCGGCGGAGACAACAGCGGACAGGGCATCGCCTGTCATGTGATCGGTGAGGGCCGCATCGCCGTCGTCGCCAGCGCGCGGCGGGACGAGAACGGCGTGCGCGTGGACCGGCTGAGCGCGGTTGCCGACGTGGGGCGCGTGGTCAATTTCGACATCGCCCGCCAGCAGATCGAAGGCGGACTGGTGTTCGGGCTGGGGCTGACGCTCGGCTGCGCACCGCGCTACGTCGGCGGACGGCCCGACAGCGACCGGCTGGGCGAGATGGCACTGCCGGTGCTGGCCGATTGCCCGCGTATCGAGGTCGAATTCATCGAGAGCAAGGCCGATCCCGCCGATCCGGGCGAACTGGGCGTGGCGGCGGTGGCGCCCGCGGTCGCCAATGCGCTCTATTCGGCCACCGGGCTCCGGTTTCGCCGCCTTCCCCTGTTTGCCGAGGAGCTGTGATGGCTGCTGAACACCCCAAAGCCAGTTCCGGCCGGATCGGCGTGCTGCTGGTCAATCTCGGCACGCCCGACGCGCCCACGGCGCCCGCCGTGCGCCGATATCTGGCCGAATTCCTCTCCGACCCGCGCGTGGTGGAGATCCCGGCCGCGCTGTGGAAGCCGATCCTCCACGGCGTGATCCTGCGCACGCGTCCCGCCAAGTCCGCCCATGCCTATGCGCAAGTCTGGACCGAGGGGGGCTCTCCGCTCGCAGTCATCACTGCCGCGCAGGCCAAGGCGCTACAGGAACGGCTGGGCGCACGCGCCCATGTCGACTGGGCGATGCGTTACGGCAATCCGGCGATCCCCGCGCGGCTCTCGGCCATGAAGGCGGCCGGGTGCGAGCGCATTCTGGTGGTGCCGCTCTATCCGCAATATTCGGGGGCGACCACGGCGTCGGTCACCGACCGCGTGGGAGAGGCGATGGCAGCGCTGCGCTGGCAGCCGACGCTGCGCAGCCTGCCGCCTTACTACGACGATCCCGCGCATATCGGCGCGCTGGAGGCCGATCTCGCGGGCCAGTTGGAGACCCTCGATTTCGTGCCCGAAGTGCTGCTGCTGTCCTTCCACGGCATGCCGCAGCGCACGCGAGACCTTGGCGATCCCTATCACGACCAGTGCCGCGAAACCGCGCGCCTGCTGTCGGCCCGCCTGACCGAGCGCTTCCCGGCGCTGCGGATCGAAACCAGCTTCCAATCGCGTTTCGGCCGCGCCAAATGGCTCGAACCCTCGACCGAAACGGTGCTCGCGGCCGAGGCAAAGGCAGGCACGCGGCGTATCGCCGTGGCCGCCCCCGGCTTTTCGGCCGACTGTGTGGAGACGCTGGAGGAACTGGCGATCCGCGGGCGTGAAGTCTTCACGGAAGCGGGCGGAGAGCAGCTTGCCGTGCTCGCCTGCCTGAACGATTCGATTCCCGGCATGGACATGCTGGAGGCGCTGGTCAGGCGCGAACTCTCGGGTTGGTGAGGCCAAGGCCGCGCATGCCATGACAAGGATTTAACGGCTGGTTTCCTTGACTTGCAGACCTTCTGTTCTAGTCATGTTCCTCTCCATTGAAGCGCTGAGGGGAGCGTATCGACGACAGGCATTATAGCCCGGGTAATCCGGCCGATTTCACCTATGGCAGTACCGCTGACGGATCGCAGCGACGATCGCGCAGGCCGGGGCCCATGCCCAGGCTCACGATTTTCGCCGACCGCGACCATGTGCGCGCCGCGATGCGTGAGGATGGGGCTGCGGCCGGGCTCTATTTTACCGACAGCGGGCTGAGCGAACTCGCGGACGACTCGTTCGCCGACGGCGGGCTTATGCTGGGCGATGTAGTGCTCGTGGATTGTCCGCGGGCCGATGCCCGGACCATCGCCGCGCTGGCCCGTCTGGACATCCGCGTGGCGGACGCCGGGGTGCGGCTGATCGTCTCGACCAGCGTCGACGCGCTCGATGACGTCTTTGCCTGCATGGACTGTTCGAATCCGATCCTGCTGGTCGATCCCAGTCGCGGCGAGCGCGTCGTCGCGCTGGGCCGTGCGCTGGCCACGCTGTCGCAAGGCCGTGTGCGCGAGCTTTCCGAGGACGATCGGTTGATGATCCTGCGGCTGACCGAGCAGGTCGGCGAAATCGCGGGTCGGATCGAGCGGCTGGCGCCTACCGGCCCAGCCGGGGTAGAATGGGGGCGCTCCAGCCGTGTTTCCGAGCCGACGGTGGCGCCTTTCGTGGCGCCTCCGGTTCAGGTGGACACCATGCAGGAGGTTCTCGAAAGGCCTGCGCGGCTGCCGGAAGCACGGCTTGTGCGCAAGATCCTGCGCCAGCGGCAGTTGCGGGGGCGGTTCATCGAGGGTGACCTGTTCGCCGATCCGGCGTGGGACATGCTGCTGGACCTCGCCGCCGCGCGGGTTGAGCGCAAGCAGGTTTCGGTGACCTCGCTCTGCATTGCCGCGGCCGTTCCGCCGACGACGGCGCTACGGTGGATCGGCCAGATGGTTGAAAACGGCCTGTTCCGCCGCGTCTGCGATGACAGCGACCGGCGGCGAGCGTTCATCGAATTGACCGACAAGGCGGTGGATGCATTGGGCCGCTACTTCGGCGAAATCGGGCTGACGGCCCCGGCGCCGGTTTGAGGCAGGGCCAGTAGTTGCATTTCCTCCCCTGCAAGGGGAGGTGGCAGCGCCCATCCTGTTATTGGGGCGCTGACGGAGGGGTGTAACCGCCGGCGGTGATGCGTACCGAGGGGGATACCCCTCCACCACCCTGCGGGTGGTCCCCCTCCCCCTAAGGGGGAGGAGCAGGTAGCGAATTCGCTTGCAACACTGGTGCCGTCAGGATGGGTAGCGGGATCGCAATCCTCCCAAAAACTCAGCCGCGGGTGCGCTGGCGGATCAGCCTCAGATACGTATCTGCGACTTCCTGATTGATGCGGTCCCAGCTGAATTCCAGCGCGCGGTTTTCGCCGGCAAGGCCGTGGGCTTCGCGCATTGCCGGGTCCTCGATGTAACCCTTGATCGCCTCGGCGAACTGATGGATCGCGCCCGGCGGGACAAGGCGGCCCGAGGCGCGGTCGTCGACGAGGCTCTGGCTGCCGGTGGCGGCAGCGGCGATCACCGGCAATCCGCAGGCCATGGCCTCCAGCGTGACGTTGCCGAACGTCTCGGTGACCGAAGGGTTGAACAGCATGTCCATGCTGGCCACCGCGCGGGCAAGGTCTTCGCCCTGCTGGAAGCCCACGAAGACAGCCTGCGGCAGGCGCGCTTCGAACCATTCGCGGGCCGGGCCTTCGCCCACCACCAGAACCCGGTGGGCAACGCCGCGCCGGGTAAGGTCGTCCAGAGTGTCCGAAAAGACGTCGAGGCCCTTTTCCATGACAAGGCGGCCGAGGAAGCCGATCGTCACTTCGTTGTCGCCGATGCCCTTGGCGCGGCGCCACGCAAGATCGCGGCGGGCGGGGTTGAAGATCTCGCGGTCAACGCCGCGCGACCAGATCGACACGTCGTAGTTCATGCGCTGTTCGCGCAGCAGCTGCGCCATCGATTCGGACGGCGCCACCAGTGCGTCGCAGCGGCGGTAGAAGCGGCGCAGGATCGCTTCGATGAGCGGCTCGCCCCAGGCCATGTTGTAATAGCGCAAATAGGTTTCGAAGCGCGTGTGCACCGATGCCAACACCGGCAGATGGCGATCGCGCGCCCACTTCAGCGCCTGATGTCCTACCGGATCGGGCGAGGAAAGGTGCACGACATGCGGCGCGAACGCCTCCAGATCGCGGCGCGCCTTGCCGGAGATCGCCAGCGGAATGCGGTACTCGGAACGGGTCGGGATCGGCAGCGAGCGGATCCCGACAAGGTCGCCGGTGGGCTCGAAAGCGGGATTGGCGACGACCGGGGCGTAGACGCGCACTTGCGCGCCCTGCTTCAGCAGGTAGCCGACCAGTCGGTTGAGCGCCTGATTGGCGCCATCACGCACATAATTGTAGTTGCCCGAGAACAGGGCGATACGAAGCTCGGCGATATCCATGATGGGGTGCCCCATAGCCTCCCCCACCCGGCTTGGCGAGTGCGGATCATGGAATGCCCCATGCAGCGTTCGGCACGTGGCGGCATCACCCTTTCAGCGATGCCGCCACGTGCGCGCATTCATTCTGGAACTACCGTCGCGACCCGAAGGCGATCAGCGGTGCCAGTAGCCGCGACGGTCGTCGTGGCCGCGATGGTCGTCATGCCCGCGATTGTCGTGGCGGTCCCGGCCCCAGGCATTGCCCCGGTGGTTGTCATAACGCTGGTAGTATCCGCGCCGGTCGTCATAGCGTCCGTAGCGGGCATCGTTGCGCCAGCTGGGGCCATGGGCGCCGCGCCAGTAGGGGGCATAGTACCGGTCGTAATAACGATCCTGATAGTAGCGGCCCGGCGCGCCTTCATAGTAGTAGTAATAGCCCGGCCGATCGCGCACGGTCACGTAGCGACGCGCGCCGTAGTAGCGCCGGTCGTAATAGTAACGGTCGCCATGGTCGGCGATGGCCGCGCCGATGGCGAGGCCGAGGATCCCGGCGCCCACCGCGATGGCGGCGTCGTTGCCGCGACCGTAGTCCTGGGCCATGGCCGGGGCCGATGCGGTCAGGGCAGAGGCCGCGAGGGCCGCACCGAGTCCGAGATTTCTGAGCTTCACATTCATTTCATTGAACTCCCTATCCGGCCAACCAGTTAACGGCGGTTCCGGTGGGCTTGGGTCTGTTTTGCCCGGGTGCCACTGAACCGATCGTGAACTTCACATTTCGCTTATGTTTCAGATTCGCCCCGGCCGAAAAAAAAAGACGCCCGGCCAGGAGGGAGGGCCGGGCGTCTCGTGGCTGCCGGGTGAGGGGTATTACCCGGCAGCTCGGTGGTCAGTGGTGCCGTCTATGTTTACGGCTCAGTACCCGCGGCGGAAATCACCGCGATCGTGGTCGTATCCGCGACGGGCATCGGGACGGTCGTTCCGCTGGTAGCGGGCATATTCGTCCCGGCTGTGGCGGCGACCGTCATGGTCGTAGTACCAACCGTCGCGATATTCCCAGCTGCTCCAGCTCGGCCCATAGGCTGTGCCGTAGGCATAGCCCGGATAGTCGCGGTAATGGTCATTGCCCGAGGCGACGATGGCGCCCAGTGCAAGGCCGATCACGCCGGCGCCGATGGCGACTGCGGCCGTGTTGTCGCCACCGCGACGATAGTCCTGGGCCATGGCCGGGGTTGCTGCGGCGAGTGCCGTTGCCGCCAGCGCGCCGGTAAGGCCGATCTTGCGCATAATGGTCATGGTTTTTGCTCCTTTCGTGGCGGAAGCATCCGGTTATTCGGAAGGTTTCCGCCATCTCTTGAAGCCTGTTCTACAAGGACCTGGCTGAACGGGATGGGAGCGGGTTCGGCAGATTCGGTTCAGGTTTGTACGAGATTGTATGAACACTTTTACCCGAAGCTAGGCGAGAACCCGGCGGCCTCGCATCTGCACGGCGTACCAGAGCAGTGCCAGTCCCACGATCCAGATCACCACGCGCAAGGCGATTCCGGAGGGCGACCGTATAGCCGCCGGGGCATCCGAAACGAACAGATGGACCTGATTGACTGCCAGTCCGACCAGCGAAAGCGCGAAGAAGGGCACGGCCCAGCGCGACCGCATCAGCAGCAGCAACGACCCCGCCAGCGCGCATCCGACGCCCATCGCCCAGCCGGCCATCGCCCATGTGGGGGTGGCGTCCAGCCAGTCCATCATGTCCGGCGGGACGGCGGCGAGCCAGTTCATGTCGCGCGTGACCGTCTTCCAGTAGTCCAGACAGGCCATGGCGCTCCACAGGGTGGCGGCCACGCCGATCACCCAGAGGTGCCACGGGGCGCGCGCTTGCGTGGATCCGATCATCGTTGCTCTCCCCTGTGACGGCAACCTGCTACGCGTCCCGCAGGGCCGATGCAATTGCCGGTCGCAATTGCTAGATAGTCCCCATGGCCGACCTTTTTGCCGACGATCTTCCGCCTTCGCGTGCCCCTGATGCTCCGGGTGAGGATGCCCCTCTTGCCGACCGGCTGCGGCCGCGCACGCTGGACGATGTGGTGGGGCAGGAGCACCTGACCGGCCCCGAAGGCGCGATCGGCCGCATGGTGGCGGCGGGGCGGCTTTCCTCGATGATCCTCTGGGGGCCGCCGGGCACCGGCAAGACCAGTATCGCGCGCCTGTTGGCGGCGGCGGTGGGCATGCGCTTCGCGGCGGTCTCCGCCGTGTTCTCGGGCGTTGCCGATCTCAAGAAAGCCTTCGCGGAGGCGGATGTCGCGGCGCGGGCCGGGCAGCGCACGCTGCTGTTCGTGGACGAGATCCACCGGTTCAACCGGGCACAGCAGGACGGTTTCCTGCCCTTCGTGGAGCGCGGCACAGTTACCCTTGTGGGGGCGACCACCGAGAATCCCAGCTTCGCGCTCAACGCCGCATTGCTCAGCCGCGCGCAAGTGCTGATCCTGCACCGCCTTGGCCCCGAGGCGCTGGAGGCGCTGCTGGACAAGGCCGAGGCACTGGAAGGTCCGCTGCCGCTGGACGGCGATGCGCGCGCCGCACTGGTGGCTTCGGCCGATGGCGACGGGCGGTTCCTGCTCAATCAGGCCGAGACGCTCTATTCGGCCAACATTCCGGAGGCGCTCGATCCGGCGGGGCTGGGCGCCTTCCTGCAACGCCGCGTGGCGGTCTACGACAAGGATCGGGACGGCCATTACAACCTGATCTCGGCTCTGCACAAATCGCTGCGCGGGTCCGACCCGCAGGCCGCGCTTTACTACATGGCGCGGATGCTGACGGCGGGGGAGGAGCCGCTCTACGTGCTGCGCCGGCTCGTGCGGTTCGCCAGCGAGGATGTCGGGCTGGCCGATCCGCAGGCGCTGGTCCAGTGCCTTGCCGCCAAGGATGCCTACGAGTTCCTCGGCTCGCCCGAAGGGGAACTGGCGATCGTGCAGGCCTGCCTCTACCTGGCCACCGCGCCCAAATCGAACGCGGCCTATACGGCGTTCAAGTCCTCGTTCCGCAGTGCGCGGGAGACCGGCTCGCTGGCCCCGCCCGCCAATATCCTGAACGCGCCGACCAAGCTGATGAAGGATATCGGCTACGGCAAGGACTATGCCTACGACCACGATGCACCGGACGGCTTTTCGGGCGACAATTACTGGCCCGAGGGCATGGAGCCGCAGACGTACTACCAGCCCGTCGAACGCGGGTTCGAGCGTGAGGTGCTGAAGCGCATGGAATGGTGGGACCGCAAACGCGCCGAGCGCCGGGGCGAGTGAGGCGGCGGTGACCGGCTTTGCCGACTGGGATGGGGTCGTCGCCCATGCGCTTTCGCTGGAGGGCACCGTGCTGAGCGCCAGCTACGGCAAGCCTGCGGTCAAAGTGGCGGCGAACGGGCGTTCGTTCCTCGCGGTCGGGCATGAGCCGGAAAGTTCGTTTGTCTTGCAGGTGGACCTCGACACGGTCGAGTTGCTCATGGCCACCGAGCCCGAGACCTATTGGCAGACCCCGCATTATCAGGGCTGGCCCGCCGTGCTGGTGCGCTTCGGGCCTGCCGATCCGGAGCGTGTTGCGGCGATGATCGCGCTGTCCCGCGATCAGGCGGCGGCGCGCAAGCCGGCGCGGCCCAAAGGCGGGCGCCAAAGGGCAGGGGGGTGAGGCCGCGCTTCCGGCATTTCATGGCGATCGACTGGTCCGGCGCGCTGGGCCCGCGCCAGAAGGGTATTGCCGTGGCCCTCTGCGGTCTGGACGGCGCGCCGGCGCTGCTGCGTCCGGCGGGTCAGGCGCATTGGTCGCGCGGGGACGTGCTGGCCTTGCTGCGCGATGGACTGCCGGAGGACACGCTGGTCGGGCTCGACCTTGGCGTGTCGCTGCCCTTTGCCGATGCAGGGGCTTTCTTTCCCGGCTGGGCCCAGAGCCCCGCCGATGCCCATGCGCTCTGGGCCATGATCGATGCGATCTGCGCGGCGGATGAGCATCTTTCCGCCACCAGCTTCGTCGATCATCCCGATCTCAGCGCCTATTTCCGACGCCATGGCGGGCGCGAGGGGGAGCGGTTCCACTTGCCCGGTGCGCGCCACCGTCGGGGCCGCATGCGCGTGACCGAGGAAGCGCAGGCGCGTTCGGGGTGCAAGCCGTACTCGAACTTCAACCTCGTCGGCGCGGCGCAAGTCGGCAAGTCCAGCCTCACCGGGATGCGGCTGCTCCACCGGCTGGGCGGAGCGGTGCCGGTCTGGCCGGTCGATCCGCTGCCGGAAAGCGGATCGGTAGTGACCGAGATCTACACGACGCTCGCCGCCGTGGCCGCAGGACGCTCGGCCGGACGCGCCAAGATGACCGATTACGCCGCGCTCAACGCCGCGCTGGCCGTGTTGGGATCGCCGCCCGTGGCAGGGGAAGGGCCCATCGACGATCACAGCGCCGATGCCTTGCTCACTGCCGCGTGGCTGCGCACCGCCGCGCCGCGCGCAGACTTGTGGAAACCCGCCGGAATGACCCCGGAACTCGCCCGTACCGAGGGCTGGACCTTCGGCGCGCTCTGACGCACAACCTTGCCCATCACGGCGCGCCCGGCCGGGCGCAGCCTTAAAATGGACAGGGATCGCTCGAAGACATGAAGCACACGCTGCTGGCAGGTATGGCCTGCCTCGCTCTCGCCGTTGGCGCGGGGGCCGCATCCGCCCAGGCACCCGCCAATCCGACTCCGGTTACCGCCGCCATGGGCACGCCCGCCACGCCGTGGAAGGCCTATGTCGGCAAGACGCTCGACGCATGGATGGCGCAGGACCCGGCATTCGCGATTTACCAGGGCGCACACCAGTTCGACGGCAAGCTGCCTGACTGGAGCGCGGCCGGGCTCAAGGCCCGTGCCGACTTCCTGCGCGGCGTGATCGCCGATGCCGGCAAGTTCACCGACCTGTCCGCCGCCGACCGGTTCGAGCGTGACTATCTGGTGCAGGTCGCCAAGGGCCAGCTGTTCTGGCTGGTCGATGCCGACAAGCCGCACAACAATCCCGGCTTCTACATCGAGAACGGCCTCGACCCGAACGTCTATGTCAGCCGCGACTATGCCGACAAGCCGACGCGGATGAAGGCGATGATCGCCTTCTTCAATGCCGTTCCCAAGGCCGCCACGCAGATTCGCGGCAACCTGAAGACCGCGATGCCCGCCAGCTTCATCAAGCTGGGCGTCGCCGGGTTCAAGGGCTTTGCCGAATACTACCGGGGCGACGCCCGCGCCGCCTTCGCCGATGTGAAGGATGCAAAGCTTCAGGCCGAATTCAAGGCGAGTTCGGAGGCCGCCGCCCAGTCCATGCAGGGCTTGGCCGACTGGCTGGCCAAGGCGACGCCGACGCAGGACTTCGCGATGGGCGCGGACCGCTTCTCGCGCATGCTGGCGGCAACCGAGGCCGTCGACGCCCCGCTCGACCAGCTCGAAGCCGTGGGCCGCGCCGACCTCAAGCGCAATCAGGACCTGCTGACGACGGCCTGCGCCGAATATGCTCCGGGCAAGGACATCGCCGGCTGCTTCGACAAGATGCGCGCGGATAAGCCCGACGGCGGACCCGTTACCGAGGCGCGCAAGGAAATCCCCGATCTCACCGCCTTCGTGCGCCAGCATGACATCGTGACGATCCCCGGCACCGAGCAGGCGAAGGTGGAGGAAAGCCCGCCCTACAACCGCCAGAACTCGGCCTATATCGATCCGGCCGGTCCGCTCGATAAGGGCATCGCCTCGGTCTACTACATCTCGCCGCCCGATCCTGCGTGGTCGCAGCAGATGCAGCAGGACTACATTCCGGGGAAGAACGACCTGCTGTTCACCTCGGTCCATGAGGTGATGCCGGGCCACTTCCTGCAGTTCCTCCACTCGAACCGCTCGCCTTCGTGGGTGGGGCGCCTGTTCGTCGGCTATGCCTTTGCCGAGGGCTGGGCGCATTATGCCGAGGAAATGATGTGGGATGCGGGCCTTGGGAACGGCGATGCCGGCGTCCATGTCGGCCAGCTTTCCAACGCGCTGCTGCGCAATTGTCGCTACCTCTCGGCCATCGGCCTGCACGCGCGCGGGATGACGCAGGAGCAATCCAAGCGCATGTTCATGACCGAGTGCTATCAGGACGAAGGCACTGCCGAACAGCAGGCTGCACGCGGCACCTACGATCCGGCCTATCTCAACTATACGCTGGGCAAGCTGATGATCCGCAAGCTGCGCGATGACTGGACCGCCACGCGCGGCGGCCGTGCGGCATGGAAGCCGTTCCATGACGAATTCCTCAGCTACGGCGGCCCGCCGATTCCGCTGGTTCGTCAGGCGATGATGAACGAAGACGCCCCGCACGCGGTATTCTGAACCGGGCCTGCAAGAAAACCACTGGACCGGCGCCCCTGCCTCGCGGTAAGGGCGCCGGACTTGTTTCGCGGGGCACCCCAGTCGAGGCACAAGGGCCGGCTTAGCTCAGTTGGTAGAGCACCTGATTTGTAATCAGGGGGCCACGGGTTCGAATCCTGTAGCCGGCACCACCGCCTTCCAGACGTTTAGCGCAATTCCTGTGCGGTTTTCTCACAATTGATGCGATGCGGCATTGTTCGCACTCTGCGATGGTTTCGCAGGAGTAGACGCGTGGGAATTTTCAGCCGGCTCGGGATCGATCCCGCGCGAGATTTCGCGATCACCAGTGCGCCGGGCGCGCGTGCCTATCCGGCGGAAGTGGTTTCGACCGAAGTGGTCGCCGCCGAAGCGCCTTCCACGCCGATAGACGGGATGAACATGAACCGGTTCCGCCGCAAGCGGTTCGGTCGGTTCACCGATCACGTGCGGCAATGCTTCCCGGCGGGCCGCAAGGTGAGCGTGATCGATATCGGCGGCGTGGTCGATTACTGGCAGGCCACGCGAGACCTGTGGGGCGGGCTCAATCTCGATATCACGGTCGTCAATCTCGACGCGCCGGAGGAAGACCACGGCGCCATTCGCGTGCGGCCGGGGAATGCCTGCGACCTTGCGCAGTTCGGCGACAACGCGTTCGACATGGTCCATTCCAACAGCGTGATCGAGCATGTCGGCGTCTGGAACAACATGATGCGGATGGCGCGGGAAATTCGCCGCGTGGCGCCGCACTATTTCGTGCAGACGCCCAATTTCGGCTTCCCGGTCGAGCCGCATTTCCGTTCGCTGTTCTTCCACTGGTATCCGGAGATCACCCGCGCCAAAATGATGATGCGCCGCCCTCGGGGATTTGGTGACCGCAAGGTGACGCTGGACGATGCGATGCAGCAGATTCAGGCCAATTGCCTCCTCAACGCTGATCAGATGCGTGCGTTGTTCCCGAATGCCGGGATCGAGTTCGAACGGGTCTATGGGTTGAAGAAGTCGATCATGGCCATCGCCTGATCGGAGAACTCCACTTCTCTTGCGCATAACGAGACAAAGGCGGCGGGTCTCCCGTCTTCGTGGGGGCGACGGCGATTGGAGCTGAGGACCGTTCCCCTCTCCGACTGTAGTAGCGGGCGCGCGTTCGCGGATGCTCGCAAAGGGCAGCCAAGGCTCGATTTTCCCTGCCGCGCGCGACCACACTCACAACCCGGCCCCTATAATGAACTGCCGATCGACCGGGGACGAAACCGCGCGGTCCCTGACGCATTTCCCCCCGGACGGGCGCGGCGCCAGCGGTCGGCAGGGGAAATCCACCAGGCCCCTGTAAACGCGTGGTGGGCTGGCCTGATGGCAAGGAAGCGAGATGAGCAACGGTCCTTCCGGTTCGGAACGTCCATCGATGGCAGCGCAAGGCGCCGATCATGGCCGGCGCGGGCGCAGCCGCCTGCGGGTCAGGCTGACGGCCCGGGTGATAACGCGCACGCAGACCAAGCCCGCCGTGCTGGCCGATCTTTCGCTCACCGGGGCCCGGATCGCTACCGAGGCCGAACTAAAGCCCGGTGCCGAAGTGGTACTGGAATGGGGCCGCTTCGAAGCCTTTGGCGAAGTGGTCTGGTGCCGGGGCCAATATTGCGGGATCGCCTTCTTCGACATGATCCCGACCGCGACCCTGATCGCCACCCGCGACCTTGACGACAAGGCACATCTGCCTGCCGACCGCGATCTGGTGCGCGAAGTGGCGCAGAGCTGGGTGCGGGGCAAGACGCGGCTGTAAGGCGCCGCCGACGCGGCATTTCAGAACCTCACATATGAAAAACCCCGCCGCATTGCTGCGGCGGGGTTTTCAAGATCAGGCAGATTCCTTCTTGCGGCTCTGCTTCTTGCGCTCGTTCGGGTCGAGGTACGCCTTGCGCAAACGGATCGACTGCGGGGTCACTTCAACCATCTCGTCGTCGTCGATGTAGGCGATCGCCTGTTCCAGCGTCATGATCTTGGGCGGGGTGAGGCGGATGGCGTCGTCCTTGCCGGTTGAACGGAAGTTCGTCAGCTGCTTCGACTTCATCGGGTTCACTTCGAGATCGTCGGGCTTGGCGTTTTCGCCGATGATCATGCCCTCGTAGATCTTTTCCTGCGGCTTCACGAACAGGATGCCGCGATCTTCGAGGCTGTTCAGCGCGTAGCCGACCGCTTCACCGGTGCCGTTCGAAATCAGCACGCCGTTCTGGCGGCCTTCGATGGGGCCCTTGTGGCTGTCGTACTTCTCGAACAGGCGGTTCATGATGCCGGTACCGCGCGTGTCCGAAAGGAACTCGCCGTGGTAACCGATCAGGCCGCGCGACGGGGCCGAGAAGGTGATGCGGGTCTTGCCGGCGCCCGAAGGACGCATGTCGGTAAGTTCAGCCTTGCGGCGCTGCATCTTCTCGACGACCGTGCCCGAGTATTCGTCGTCCACGTCGATCACGACGGTTTCGTACGGCTCGGTACGGCCACCCTTCTCGTCGGTGCCGAACAGCACGCGCGGACGGCTGATGCCCAGTTCGAAGC
The DNA here is from genome assembly GCF_056857025.1 of Novosphingobium sp. BL-S-33. NCBI lineage: Bacteria > Pseudomonadati > Pseudomonadota > Alphaproteobacteria > Sphingomonadales > Sphingomonadaceae > Novosphingobium > Novosphingobium sp. BL-S-33. Next base: position 1,530,016 of record NZ_CM166474.1, read on the forward strand.
CTTCGCGGCGCATCGTTTCGATCACGACGCCCAGCTGAAGTTCACCACGACCGGCGACTTCGAAGCTGTCCTTCTCGGCCGATTCGGTAACGCGGATGGCAACGTTGGTTTCCGCTTCGCGCATCAGGCGGTCACGGATCATGCGGCTGGTGACCTTGTCGCCCTCACGGCCCGCGAGCGGCGAGTCGTTGACGGCAAAGCGCATCGCCAGGGTCGGCGGATCGATCGGCTGGGCCTGGATCGGCTCGGTGACCTGCGGGTCGGCGATGGTGTTCGACACGGTGGCCTTTTCGAGGCCGGCCAGCGCGATGATGTCACCGGCGCGGGCTTCTTCCACGGGAACGCGCTCGAGGCCACGGAACGACAGCACCTTGGTGGCGCGGCCCACTTCGATCACCTTGCCGTCCATGTCGATGGCGCGGATCGGATCGTTGACCTTCAGCGTGCCCGACTGGACGCGGCCGGTGAGGACGCGGCCCATGAAGTTGTCACGGTCGAGCAGGGTGGCGAGGAACGAGAACGGCGCGTCGACGTCGAGGTCGGGCGCGGGCACGTGCTCGACGATCTTTTCGAACAGCGGGGTCAGCGTGCCTTCGCGCAGATCGGGATCGTAGCTGGCGTAGCCGTTACGGCCCGAAGCGTAGAGCACGGGGAAGTCCAGCTGCTCGTCATTGGCGTCGAGGCTGACGAACAGGTCGAACACTTCGTCCAGCACTTCGGCGTGACGGCCGTCGGGACGGTCGATCTTGTTGACGACGACGATCGGCTTCAGGCCAAGGCCGAGCGCCTTGCCGGTGACGAACTTCGTCTGCGGCATCGCGCCTTCCGAGCTGTCGACCAGCAGCACAACGCCGTCGACCATCGAGAGGATGCGTTCCACTTCGGCGCCGAAGTCGGCGTGGCCGGGCGTGTCGACGATGTTGATGCGGTAGCCGTTCCACTCGATCGAAGTCGGCTTCGCAAGGATGGTGATCCCGCGTTCCTTTTCGAGGTCGTTGGAGTCCATCGCGCGTTCTTCGACGCGCTGGTTGTCACGGAACGTGCCGGACTGGCGGAAAAGCTGGTCGACGAGCGTGGTCTTACCGTGGTCGACGTGCGCAATAATCGCAATATTGCGCAGGGGAAGCGGGGCTGACATGCAGTGCCTATCGGTTCGAGGAGTTGCCAGCGGCGCATGCTGCACCGCAAAATTTGGGCGCCCTTACCTGAAACCATGCTTTTCGGCAAGCACCACGCGCATGGTACGAAATGTGACATTCCCGTCACAGATGACGAAATGTCGTCTTTTGCGACTTTCGAGTCATTGTAACTGCTACGCAATCCGCTTAGCCTCCAAGGCATAGATTTTGGCGGATCGGGAAGCGAAAAAATCCCGGGCGCCGGTCGAGAGGAAGACTGGGGTTCCCCGAAACGGGAATTTCTTCAGACTTTGTGGAATCAGGAGGAACCAGCCGCGTTTTCGGACGCGGCGGCGCGTTACCGGCTCAAAGTCGGAGCGTGAAAGCGGTCCCGACGCGGCTGGGAGGAGACGCGAAGGATCGCAGACTGGTAAGGGGCGCGCAGCAATGCGCGCCCCATTTTCCTGTTTTTTTGCGCGTTTTCGCAGAACTTGCGGTCCCCACACCGGGCGCTATTGTGCCCTGACTTTTTCAAGGGGGAATGCAACGTGGTACCGTACGGGGGCTTCTGGTGGCGGGTTCTGGCCTATTTCATTGATGCCGTGATCCTTTACATCGCGATGATGATCGTCGGGATGGTTTTCGGCATCGGCATGATGTCATCGATGGCGAACCTTCAAGCGGATCCGTCCGCGATGATCGGATTGATCATTATCAACTCCATCGTGTCGCTGATCCTGAACTGGCTTTACTTCGCGGTGCTCGAAAGCTCGCCTTTGCAAGGCACTATCGGCAAGCTTGCCATCGGTCTGGTGGTTACCGACCTGAATGGCAACCGGATCAGCTTCCTGCGCGCGACCGGACGCTATTTCGCGAAGATCCTGTCGAGCCTGATCCTGCTTATCGGCTACGCCATGGTCGGGTTTACGGAGCGCAAGCAGGGCCTGCACGATATTATCGCCAGCACGCTCGTCTACAAGACACGCGACCCGCGTGAAGCCCGGCATATCGACGAGGGCGTCTTCGCCTAAAGCTCCCTCAGCGCACGCGCCGGTTTCGCCCGCAGCAGCGGCAGCGAACCGGCCAGCGCGAAGGCGATCACGAGGACGAGGCCGGCGCCCAGCACGGCCAGCACGCGCGGCCAGTCGGGTAGCCAGTCGAATTCGAACAGCTTCACGGTCACGGCCCATGCCATCGTGCTACCGAGCACCAGCGCGACAAGCGCCAGCACCAGCGACAAGACGCCATATTCGACAAGCTGGAGCAGCAGGAGCTGGCCCCGGCTGGCGCCCAGCACGCGCAGAATCACATTGTCATAGGTCCGGCTCGCCCGCGCGGCGGCAATGGCGCCGAGCAGCACGGCAAGCCCCGCCAGCACCGCGACCGAGGCGGCGGCCAGAATCGCCATGCTCATCTGGTCGAGCAGGTCGCGCGCCTGGCCCAGCACGGTGCCGGTCTCGATCACCGAGCTTGACGGGAAAGCGCGGGCAAGGCGCGGCAGCAGCGCGGTCGTCGGCGTGCCCGGGGGCGCTTGAATCGTCGCGGCCAGCTTGTGCGGGGCGTCGGCCAGCGTGTTGGGCGAGAACACCAGCACGAAGTTGAGACCCATCGTATCCCAGTCGATCCGCCGCAGCGCCGCCACCCGTGCGGTGCGCTCGACGCCGAGCAGGCTGACGGTGATATAGTCGCCCACCTTGATGCCCACCGCCTGCGCCAGCTTCTCGTCCAGCGAGACGAGCGGCTCGCCGTGCCAGACGGGCGGCCACCATGCGCCGGAGGTGATCGTGCTGCCCTCGGGTATATTGGCCGAATAAGTCAGGCCGCGCTCGCCTTGCAGCGCCCAGGCATCGTCGGGCAGGTTCTTGAGATCCGCGACGCGGGTCATGCGGTCCTTGGGCCCGAAGGCAAGGATGCGTCCGCGCAAGTTGGGGACGATGTACACGGTGGCGCCGGGGATCTGGCGCGTGACAAGGTCGTTGAAGGACTGGGCGCCGTCCTGCGGGATATCGAGCACGAAATAGTCGGGCGCGCGGTCGGGCACGGTCTTGCGGATATTGGCGTCGAGGCTGGTCTGGACCCCGGCGATCAGCACGAAGGCGGAGAGCCCGAAGCCCAGCGCCGTCACCAGCGCGCCGGTCTGCGCGCCGGGGCGGTGGAGGTTGGCGAGCCCGGCACGCAGCACCGGATCGCGGGGTCGCGGCAGGCGGGCGGCAAGGCGGCGGATGCCGGTGCCGAGCAGTGCCAGCAGGCCCAGCATGACCGCTGCACCGCCCAGGAACCCTGCCGTCACGAGCGGCTGCGCGGCATTGACCATGGCGAGCCCGGCCATGGCGGCAAGGCCGAGGCCGACCGGCAAGGCCCAAGCACGTCGTCGCGCTGCCAGCGGACTCACACGCGCGCGCATCAGCGCCATGGCCGGAAAACCGCGCGCCCGGGCAAGGGGAGGGGCGGCGAAGACGAGCGCGACCAGCAGGCCATAGGCTGCCGCTGTGAAGAGCGCCGCGGGCGAGAGCGTGAACCCGGTCTGGACCGGCAGCAGCGTGCCGAGCGCGCGGGCCAGCAGCGGCGTCACCAAGACGCCCGCGCAGAGCCCGGCAAGGCTCCCCGCCAGCGCCGCCGATCCCACTTGCAACACATAGACCCGGGCGATGTCGCCGCTCGTGGCCCCGAGCACCTTGAGCGTGGCAATGCTGGTCCGCCGTGCCTCTAGGTAGGACGATACGCCGCCGCCGATGCCGATTCCGGCGATCACCAGCGCGGCAAGGCCGACGAGCGAGAGGAACTGGCCCATGCGGCTGACGAAGCGCTGGGTGGAGGGCGAGGCGGCGTTGCGGGTGCGGGTGTCGAAGGCGCTGTCGCCGAATTTCTTCTTGAGCGCGTCGATCACGGCGTCCGGATCGCGCTCGCTTTGCATGAACTTCACGCGCACGGCGCTGCGGAACATGGCGCCGGGTGCGGTCAGCCCCGCGCGTTCGGGCAAGTCGAGCCCTGAGATCGCGGTGTCGCCGAAGGAGAAACCTTCGGACAGCGTTTCGGGATCGGACGCGATGATCCCGCCCACGCGCTGCGGCATGTCGCCCACGGTTACGGTGTCGCCGGTCGTCACGCCCAGCCGCGCGGCAGTGCCTTCGGCCAGCCAGATCGTGCCGGTGGGCGGTGCGCCGACGGTGCGGCCGTCCTTCAGTGCAAGCCTTCCGAAGAGCGGCCAGCGCGCGTCCACGGCCTTGAGCGCCACCGGCGCGGTGAGATCGCCCTTGCGCACGATGGCTTGCAGGCGAAGTCCCTGCGAGACGGTGCCGTAGCTTGCCAGCGCCTTCAGTTCGGCGTCGGCGGGCTTGCGCTGCCACGCCCTCAGTTCGACATCGCCGCCCAGCACTTGCCGTCCGCGCGCGACCAGTTCGTGCTCGATCGACCCGGTCAGGCTGCCGATCGCGGCCAGCGCGCCGACCCCGAGGAACAGGCAGACGAGCAGCAGCCGCAGCCCCCGGAACCGCGCCGAGAGGTCGCGCCGGGCCAGCGTCCAGGCGGTGCGCCAGGCCAAAGTGGGAGGCGGCGCGCGCTCAGCCAAGCGTGTCGCTCGCGATGCGGCCGTCGGCCAGCGAGACCACGCGCTCGCAGTGCGTGGCGAGGCTTTCGTCGTGGGTGATGATGAGCAGCGTCGCGCCCGCTTCCTCGCGGCGGGCGAAGAGCAGGTCGATGATGGTGGCGCCGGTTGCGGCGTCGAGATTGCCGGTTGGCTCGTCGGCGAAGACCAGCGCGGGGCGCGGCGCGAGGGCGCGGGCAATCGCCACGCGCTGTTGTTCGCCGCCCGAAAGCTGCGCCGGATAGTGGGAAAGGCGGTGGCCGAGCCCGACCGCGACCAGTTCCGCCTCAGCCCGTTCGCGCGCGCCGCCGATCCCGGCGAGTTCGAGCGGCGTCATCACGTTTTCCAGCGCCGTCATCGTCGGCAGCAGGTGGAAAGCCTGAAGCACAACGCCGATCCGGCCGCGCCGCGCGCGGGCCAGCGCGTCCTCGTCCATTGCCGAAAAGTCCTGCCCGGCCACGTGCAGCGCGCCCGATGACGCGCGTTCCAGCCCCGAGAGCACGGCCATCAGCGAACTCTTGCCCGAGCCCGAGGGGCCGAGCAGGGCCAGCGTCTGGCCCTGCGGCACTGCAAGGTCGACGCCTTTCAGGATCTCAACCGCGCTTTCGCCGCTGCCGAGAGTGAGGCGCAGGTCCTGCGCATGAATCGAAAGGGCGGGGGGCTGGGAAGGATCGCTCACGTGCCCCATATGGGTGCGCAACCCGTCGTTTCACAAGGACAAAGCCTTGCGCGCCAAAGCGATTGCCGTTCTCGCCCCCGTGCTGTTCATTCCGCTGGTGCTTGCGGGGTGCCAGAAAGGCGCGCCGCCCGCGCCCGAGCAGAGCACCGGCGCGCTCGATGCGCCGCCGGCGATCCCGGTCATGGGCCCCGAGCGGCGGATCCTGGCCTTCGGCGATTCGCTGCTGGCGGGCTATGGTCTTGAAGACGGCGAGAGCTATCCGGCGCGGCTGCAGAATGCCTTGCGTGCACGCGGGATCAATGCGCGGATCACTAATGCCGGGGTTTCGGGGGACACCACGGCGGCGGGGCTCGAACGGCTGGATTTCACGCTCAAGAGCCAGAGCGAAAAGCCCGAACTCGTTATTATCAGCCTGGGCGGCAATGACATGCTGCGCAGCCTCCCGCCCGAGCAGACGCGCCAGAACCTTGAGGCGATCCTGAAGCGGTTCAAGCAGGATAATATCCGCGTCGTCCTGCTCGGGATGATGGCGGCGCCCAATCTCGGCAAGGATTTTGCCGCTCAGTTCAACCCGATCTATCCGCAGCTTGCGCAGGAATATGGCGCGGTGCTGGTCCCGTTCTTCCTTCAGCCGGTGATCGACAAGCCAGACCTGCTTCAACCGGATCATGTCCATCCGACGGCCATTGGCGTCGAGGAAATCGTTACCGCGACGGTTGACGATGTGGCCGATGCACTGCCGAAAGTGCCGGGCTCTCATTGAAACTGACCCTCGTCGTCCCCGCGAAGGCGGGGACCCTGCTTGTTCTTGGCGAGCAGGAAGAAAAGGAAGCGGGTCCCCCGCCTTCGCGGGGGCGACGGGGTGTTTTGGTGATGGTGCGATTTGAAGAATTTGGCGGAGGTTTGCGGCGCGCTTAATGCTGCCCCAGTCGCCGCACGGAGCCCGCAGTGACTTCCCAGACCGCCGCTTCTCCGACAATCGCTTCGAACGGAGCCAGTTCGGTGCCGGTCAGCCAGACTTGCGCGGAACCGGCGCGCAGGCGGTCGAACAGGGCTTCGCGGCGCACGGGATCGAGATGCGCGGCCACTTCATCGAGCAGCAGCAGGCGCGGGCGCTGTTCGGTGCCCTGTTCAAGCAGTTGCGAGTGGGCGAGCGTGATCGCGATCAGCATGGCCTTCTGCTCGCCGGTCGAGCAATCGGCGGCGGGCTGGCCCTTGCCCGCCATGGTGACGAGAAGCTCGTCGCGGTGCGGCCCGGTGAGCGTGCGCTGCGCCGCGCGCTCGCGGGCACGGCCGTCGCGCAAGGCGCGGGCGAGCGCCTCGGCAGCGATCGGTCCGCCCGGCTGATAGGCGAGCGAAGGACGCGCGAACGGCGACTCCGGCAGTCTGGCCAGCGTCCGTTCCAGCCGCTCGACCAGTTCGGCGCGCGCACTGGCAACCATCGCGCCGGCCTCGGCCAATTGCGTCTCGATAGCGTCGAGCCAGCGCGGATCGGGCGTCCGCTCGTCCGAAAGCAGACGGTTGCGTTCGCGCAGGGCATTTTCCAGGCGCGTGGCGTGGCTGGCATGGTCCGGGCGAACGGCGAGCACCAGCCGGTCGAGAAAACGCCGCCGCGCCCCTGCGCCTTCCACGAAAAGGCGGTCCATCGCCGGGGTCAGCCAACCGATCGAGAGCCATTCGGCAAGGCGCACCGCAGGCGCTTCTGCTCCGTTGACCTGCACCAGCCGCCGTCCCGGCCGCTCTGCCGTGACGCCGGTGCCAAGGCGGACGGGTTCGGCGCCCGGCACCATGAGCGCGGCGCTAACCGCGAAGCCGCCGTCGAATTCCTGCCCCGGCATGTCGGCAAGGCTCGCGCGCCTCAGGCCTCGCCCCGGCGAGAGCAGCGAGATCGCCTCCAGCACATTGGTCTTGCCCGCGCCGTTTTCCCCGACGAGCAGGTTGAACTGCGCCGTGCCTTCCACCGCGGTCTCACGGTGGTTGCGGAAACGGGACAGGAGGATGCGGTCGAGCATGATCGCTGGCGGACCTACCGGGGTGGGCGGGTCATGCCAAGCTTCGGGCGCAGGTTAATCGGGGAGGGCTGCCGCTTTGCGGGCCTTGGCGAAGGGCGAGAAGTTCACGTTGTTGTCGAACACGTCCACGCCCTCGCGGCGCTTGAGCCAGCCGACGACGACATAAGTCACGGGGGTAAGCAGCACTTCCCAGCCGGTCTTGATCACCCACTGGGTCAGCGCCAGCAGCGCGATCGAGTGCGGCGTGAAGCCGGCCACGCCCAGGAAGGCGAGGGGATAGAACAGCGCGCTGTCTACGCCTTCGCCGAAGATCGTCGATCCGATAGTGCGGGTCCACAAGTGCTTGCCCTGCGTCATCACCTTCATCCGCGCGAGCACGAAGGAATTGACGAACTCGCCCGCCCAGAACGCGCAGACCGAAGCAAAGACGATGCGCGGCGTCTGTCCGAAGATCGAATAATAGGCGGCCTGATTCGGTGCAGTCACCTGCTTGCCGTCGATCACATATGTTGCCGAGGCGAGCGCCCATTCGGGGTTGGCGGGGATTTCGACGACCACCACGCTCATCAGCACCATGAACAGCAGCGCGAAGAAGCCCGCCCAGATGCAGCGGCGCGCGTTGGCATAGCCGTAGACCTCGGTCAGCACGTCGCCGATGATGTAGGACACCGGGAAGAACAGCACGCCCGCGCCGAACGTGACCGAGCCGACCAGCGGAAAATCGACTTGCGCCTGCTTGGCCGCGCCGATCAGGTTGGAGAGCAACAGTATCACCACGAAGGCGACCATCACGAAATCGAAATAGCGGAAATGGCGCCGGGCGCCGGTCATGCCGTCGATACGGGAAAGGGGTGCGTTGCTCATCGGCTGCATGCGTAACCTGCCGGGATCGTTCGGCAAAGCACAAGTTGTGTGGAGTTCGATCCGATGTGCAGTTTGCGTGCGCGACGAACCACGCTATGGGGAGCGCGGCGCGCGCCCGTAGCTCAGCTGGATAGAGCACGAGCCTTCTAAGCTTGGGGTCGCAGGTTCGAACCCTGCCGGGCGCGCCACTTTTGCCTTTGGCCGCAGAGTCCGTTGGGCGCCGGCGGGGACATCTGCCGGCTTGGCCACCTTCATCAATCCCGACGGATGAACTCGTCAAGGTCGCTGGCCTGCACGACCGGATCGCGCAGGCGCGGATCGCGGCATACGGCAAGGAAGTCCTCATGCTCGGGGTGCCCCGGTACGAAGACCGCCTTACGCGCGTATTCTTCGGCGCTGAACGTTCCCCAGTTCGTCATGCGCGAGAAGGATATGTGATTCGCACCGACGCGATACGCGAGGTCGACCACATCCCCCATTTCCCGGAAATTCTCGGTCTGAACGGTAAAGGGCAGGGTGAAATCGTCGATCAGGCCGGCCGCCAGCAATTCGCCTGCGAACTTCAGGTTCTCTTCCATCACCGACCAGCGCGCGCCGCGGCGCAGCAGTTCGTGCGTGGGGCCGGTCGCTGCATCGAGGCTGATGCGCAGAGACTTCACGCGGCGGTGCAGACTGGGGAAAGCCTCCCACTGCCGCGGCGTGAACAGCATGCCGTTGGTCATCAGCATGAACTTCAGGTCGGGATAGTCCTCGGCATTTAGCTGTTCGATCAGCCGGCGGAAGTTCTTGCTGGCGAAAGGATCGCCCGAGCTCGTCACGAAAACTGTCGTGGCGTTCTTGAGCAGGGGCAGGATTTCACGGTCCTGCATCGTTTCGTACCGTGCGCGGGCGGCATCATCGGCCGCATAGCGGCTCGTCCGGCAACTCGGACAGGAAAGGTTGCAGGTACGGTCGTAGGAGAGGTTCACCTTCTCCGGCCCGCGCGGCATTGCCGTGCTGCGGGCGGTCACGATGTCACCCCACCGGGGATTTTCCTCTAGGTCCGCAATCTTGTGCAGGTGATTGCTCTGGATTGCCGGGCAGGTGCGCTTGTTGCAGTGGCGGAACGACCCGTCGAACATGCTTTCGCGGATCGACTGCGCGGCGCGGCCGTTCCAGACCTGCTGCCATGGCGTGAACGCCAGGTTGCCCGCTGAAGTGGGCAGCCAGCTCGCGCAGCACTGGTGGGTAGAGTATTCCAGCACATCGAGCTGGAGGAAGGGCGAGAGACAGATCTTGCCGGCAAGGTTGTACTTCGGGTTCTCGGGGTCGATCAGGCCTTCGACATGGAAGAGGGCGCCCTGGACCTGCACGTTCTGGCTGTGGTCGACACTCAGTGGCGTGAGCATGTTGAGCGCTTTTTCAGGAGCGCCGGCTCCAGCAATGCATATACCGATCAGAAGCTGGAGGCGGATGCGGATCAGCGGATCGGGTTCGTTGGCGGCGCGGTGCTGTAGTGTACTCGGCACCAGCGGGTTTTCAGCGATCAGCGACGGCACGAGCGCCCACAGCTCGGGATGATCGAGACGGTCGCCCAGCACACCGAGCATGATGTCGCAGGCTTGCGATGCGGCGGTTTCGCCGTCGACCAGGATCGGTTCGGCTGCTTCGATCGCGTCATCCTGAAAGGTCAAGAGTAATCCCCATGCGTGTGCGTCCAACGGATGCCTTCATTGTAGCCGATCGATCGTTGGAACGGCTGAAAAGGGCCGCGAAAAACCTGCTGGCGGGGAGGTATTGGGAGGCATGCTTATTTTTTAGGTCCGCGATCCCTGTTCACGGTCCGGTAAATTGAACACCCCACCGGCACACTGTCATGATGACCGGATGGCGACAAAGCGGGTTAACTACACCATCGTTCAGGGACTGCGGGGATTTGCCTCGATTGCAGTGCTCTTGTTCCACGCCATTCAGGGCGGGCATGTGCCAAGCATATTGGCCGCATTACCGTTTTCGCTGATCAACGATTTCTTCGCCGTCTCCGTGTTCTTCACGTTGAGCGGCTTCGTTACCGCGCATGGCCTTGCCGGTGTGAACATGACGCCGGCCATGGTCGGCAGGTTCATGCTGGGCCGGTCCATTCGTCTGGACCCCGCCTATTGGGCCTCGATGCTGGTGGCCATCGCCTTCGTCTTGCTGGCGGCAATCGTTCACGGCCGGATTTTCCATCTGCCGACGATCGGCGAACTGCTCGCCCACGTATTCTACCTGCAAGAGATGCTCGGCATTCCGGAGATCAACATCGTCTACTGGACGCTGACGTACGAGTTCCAGTTCTATCTGATCTTCGCGCTCTCGCTGACGATCCGGTCCAGGTGGATGGAGGGCGGGACATGGGCGCTGGCGATGCTTTCGGCGCTCGGTCTGGTCGGCACGCATTGGCACGGCTTCTTCGTCGAGCACTGGGCGGTGTTCTATGTGGGCGTCATTGCCCGGCGCGCGCTGGATTCGCAGATTGCGCGGGTGGGCCTTGCGCTGCTGGTCGTGGCGCTGCTGTGCGGTTCCGGGTTCGAGCGCATGCCGGCGCTGGTTGCTTTGCTGCTGTTCGTCTCGGCGTGGACGGGTTGGGCCGAGACCGGCCTCAACTGGCGCTGGCTGCAGTTTCTGGGCGCGATTTCCTACAGCCTCTATCTCGTTCACGTGCCGCTGATGCAGGCGGTGGATTCGATAGTGCACCGGCTGTTCGGGCACGGGATGGCGGCCGATCTTATCTGCCTCGTGCTCATTCTGGCCGCGAGCATCACCGCCGCCGTGCTGCTCTATCACGCGATCGAGCGTCCCTCGCACCGTCTGGCGCGCGCCATTCGGTCGCGGCCCGCTCCGGAGCCGCTGATCCTGCCGACAAGACCGCTGCCCGACGCGCCCCCGGCCTGAGCTGCCCGGCGCGGAGCATGGCCGCACCGGGCAACTGGTCCTTCAGAAGAAGCCGAGCTTCTTGGGGCTGTAGCTGACCAGCAGGTTCTTGGTTTGCTGGTAGTGCTCCAGCATCATCTTGTGATTTTCACGCCCGATGCCGGACTGCTTGTAGCCGCCGAACGCCGCGTGGGCAGGATAGGCGTGATAGCAGTTGGTCCAGACGCGCCCGGCCTGAATGGCGCGGCCGAAGCGGTAACAGGTGTTGATGTCGCGGCTCCACACGCCCGCGCCAAGGCCGAACATCGTGTCATTGGCGATCTCCAGCGCCTCCTCGGCATCGCGGAACGTGGTGGTGGAAACCACCGGGCCGAAGATCTCCTCCTGAAAGATCCGCATCTTGTTGTGGCCCTTGAACACGGTCGGCTGGATATAGAAGCCGCCGGACAGGTCCCCGCCCAGATGGGCCGCATCGCCGCCGATCAGCACCGTCGCGCCTTCCTCGCGGCCGATGTCGAGGTAGCGCAGGATCTTCTCCTGCTGCTCCTGCGAGGCCTGCGCGCCGATCATCGTTTCCATCTCCAGCGGGCTGCCCTGCCGGATCGCGGCGACGCGCTTCAGCGCCTTTTCCATGAACTTGTCGTAGATCGATTCCTGGATCAGCGCGCGGCTGGGGCACGTGCAGACCTCGCCCTGATTGAGCGCGAACATCACGAAGCCCTCGATCGCCTTGTCGAGGAAGTCGTCATCCTCGGCGCAGACATCGGCGAAGAAGATGTTGGGGCTCTTGCCGCCCAGTTCCAGCGAGACGGGGATCAGGTTCGCGCTGGCGTACTGCATGATGAGGCGCCCGGTGGAGGTTTCGCCGGTGAAGGCGATCTTGGCGATGCGCGTGGAACTGGCGAGCGGCTTGCCCGCCTCGATCCCGAAGCCGTTGACGATGTTGAGCACGCCCGGCGGCAGCAGATCGGCGATCAGTTCGGCCAGTACGAGGATCGAGGCCGGGGTCTGCTCGGCAGGCTTGAGGACCACGCAATTGCCCGCCGCCAAAGCGGGGGCCAGCTTCCACGCCGCCATCAGGATCGGGAAGTTCCACGGGATGATCTGGCCGACCACGCCCAGCGGCTCGTGGAAGTGATAGGCCATGGTGTCGTCGTCGATCTCGCCGATGGAGCCTTCCTGTGCGCGGATGCAGCCCGCGAAATAGCGGAAGTGATCGATGGCGAGCGGAATGTCGGCGGCAGTGGTCTCGCGGATCGGCTTGCCGTTGTCCCATGTCTCGGCAGTGGCCAGCCTGGCGAGGTTCTGTTCCATGCGGTCGGCAATGCGCAACAGGATCAGCGAGCGTTCGGCAGGCGGCGTGCGGCCCCAGCCGTCCTTGGCGGCATGGGCGGCGTCGAGCGCCAGCTCGATATCGTCGCTGTCCGAGCGGGCGACGCGGCAGACCGGCTTGCCGGTGATCGGGCTGACATTGTCGAAATAGCGGCCGGCCACGGGCGGTACCCATGCGCCGCCGATGAAGTTGTCGTAGCTCGCCGCGAAGGGCGCGGCGAATACCGGGGGCCTCTCGGTAACCTGAATATCTGCCATGACTGGATCCTCTCGTTACGGGTCGGCGCGGGTGTCCGGCCTTGGGTATTAACCTGCCGCTGGTCGTACCGGTGCGACAGGGGGAGGGCGAAAGCCGTGCCTCCCGGTGTATCGCCGGTGAGACACGGAGATCCGTCCGCTTTTGCCCCCGTTACTGATCCCCGTTATTGGCCCCGCTTATTGATTGGGCGAGACCCCCACCCGCTCCATCCGCCGGTACATCGTGGCGCGGCCGATCCGCAGTTCGCGGGCGGCGCGGGTGACATTGCCGCCCGACCGCGCGAGGGCCTGACGCAGCACCGCGCGCTCGCTGTCGTCGAAGCCGCTCGATACATCGCCCATGACATCGGCCAGCGGCCTCGGCCGCTCGAAAGGCCGGTTGCCAAGGTCGAGAGTCAGGCGCGCGGCGCGCGTGGCGCCGATGACGAGATCGTCACGGTCGACCGCCAGCAGTGCCAGACCGCGCCCACCATTACCGTTCCTATCCGGGCTGTAGACGATCCGCGCCCCGGCATAGCGCATGCAGAAGAAGTCCCGCTCGATCTGGCGTGCGGCATCCTGCACCAGCGCGGCGACGAGTGCCGCTGTCGCCTCGCCATGTTCGGCGCGGGCGCTCGATACGTCGAGCGCGGCGACAAGATGGCCCTCGGGATCGAAGACAGGGGCGTCCATGCAGCTTACGCCGATGTTGCGGCTCGCGAAGTGCTCGTGCCGCAGGATCGTCACCGGGCGCTGCTCGACCAGACAGGTGCCGATCCCGTTGGTGCCTTCGGCCGCTTCGCCCCAGAGCCCGCCGGGGACGAGGCCGATGGCGTCGAACAGCGAGGAATCGCCCGCGCCCGTGCGCGCTTCGAGCACCACGCCGTCGATATCGGACAGCACCACGCAGCAGCCGGTCCGCCCCACGTTGCCGAACAGCTGGTCCAGCACCGGCGTTGCGGCGGCGAGCAGTTCTCCATTGCTGTCGCGCAGGCCCGCCAGCATGTTGCCGCCGATCCGCTCACGCGTGCGCGAAGCGGCGGGGTCAAGCCCATGGTGCAGGGCGGACCGGCACCACGACGCGGCCAGCGACGATGTCGCCGCGGCATTGCCCCGCTTCACGGTATCCATGACCCGGTCGCTGTGATTGAGCCTGTCGCTGGCCATTGTTTTCGTCCTCTCCGCCGGCCTTTTGACCGGAACGAATCCGGCTGCATTGCTCTGCCGCCCGGTTCATCTCGATAGCTGAACCTGAGGTCGGCACGGGCGCTATGCAATTGTGCGCGAGTCCGGCAGCGGCTCCGAATGTTTCATTCATGGGACGATCTTGCCAGCTTAAAACGCAGTTTTGGCGGATTTGCGTCACCTCTGTCGGAACTGTGCGCGAGAGGCAAAATTGACGCCTCGCGCACATAATCTTGAGGGCGCGAGATGCCGTTGACATGCAGCCAATTTCACATACGGTCGTGAAACAGAAATGAAATAAAATTTCTCGGGGTCGATGTCAGATAGGAACGCGCTGGACCAACTTATGAGGGGGCTGGTCAATGTTCGTCATGAATTCGCGTACCTGTGCTGATTTTAAGAACGAATAGCAGAAATCGTTTCTTGGGGCTTTCTGATTATCCGAATTTAATTCTGGGAACGTGGTCACGCTAAGCGTGTCCGTGGGGCGGGGCGCGTTTGCCCGGCCGCAGCGATTGTCGGCGTCAGCCGAGATCGGGACTCATGCCATGACGTGATCGCCGTATCGCCGCCCACTCGAACTGCTTCGAGGGGCCGCCATCGGGTCGCACCGTTTCCAAAAACGCGCTGAACTCGCGGCACGTTTGCCCGGGCACAGTCAGTTCCGGTCCCCGGGGGGTGGGCCGGGGGCATTCGCGCGCACGTCATTTCCGGACGGCTTCAGGCCGTTGACCGGCCTCTGGCCCATTCGTCGGGCCCGAGGGGGAAGGCGTGCGTCTGGCAGGTGCAGGGGCGGCGATGACCGCGGGAAAACAGGGAGAGGCCGCAACCGTGGAGCAAAACCAGGCAAGGGGGCCTAGATGACAGACAGGGTATCCGTATCGGCAACGGCGCTGGCGGCAGCGCTTCTATTCGGGGCAACACCGGCCTTGGCCGAAGAACCGGCCGAGCCCGCACCGGAGGCTTCCACTGCGGACGCTTCGGGCGGCGCGATCATCGTCACCGGCACGCGCACCATCGGCATGAAGGCGACCGAGAGCCCGGCGCCGATCCAGATCATGACCAGCGAAGCGCTCGCCCGCACCGGCCAGCCGGACCTGATCCAGAGCCTTTCGCAGAACCTGCCATCGATCCAGGCGCAAGCCTTCGGCAGCGATCTTCAGGCGCACAACCTGCAAATGAAGCTGCGCGGGCTGAGCCCCAACCACACGCTGATCCTCATCAACGGCAAGCGTCGCCACGGCACCGCCAACGTCTCGGTCGCGGGAGGCCCCTTCGGCGGCAGCGCCGCGCCAGACATGAGCTTCATTCCGAACGATGCCATCGCTCATATCGAGGTGCTTCAGGACGGCGCGGCCGCGCAGTACGGCACCGATGCCATCGCCGGCGTCATCAACATCATCCTCAAGGACAACGACCACGGCGGCGTGCTGAACGGCACTCTTGGCCAATACATGGACCAGGGCGGCGATACCTACAGCGTTTCGGGTAACGTCGGTTTCGCACCGATCGAGAATTCCTACGTCAGCCTGACCGTCCAGAAAAAGAAGAAAGGCTTCAGCTTCCGGGGCGACATCGACCCGCGCGTCTACGGCGACAACGCGGTGGCGCAGGGCAACCTGACCAAGTTCCCCGATCTGGTGGACCAGAAGTACTACCCTTACGTCAATCGCATCGCCGGCGATCCGCAGATCGAACAGACCACGGCGATGTACAACGCCGGCTGGACCTCGGGCGATTTCGAACTCTACAGCTTCGGCAGCTACGGCCACAAATATGCCCGCGCCTATGAGAACTATCGCACGCCGGGCATCGTCGTATCGGCGGCCGGGGTTCCGCTGTTCCCGACCGGCTTCGCTCCGTTCGAGGCCATTCGCGAGACCGATTACTCGGTGGCAGGGGGCCTCAAGGGCAAGTTCGGCGATCTCGATTTCGATCTCTCCTCCACGTACGGCGACGATTTCGTGGGCGTCTATGTCGAGAATTCGGCCAACGCCTCGCTCTACAAGAATACCGGCTTCACGCCGACCGAGTTCCACAACGGCGATTTCAAGGCATCGCAGTGGAGCAACACGCTTGACCTGACCTACCCGCTCGACATCGGCCTGTCTGAACCGATGAACATTGCCGGCGGCCTTGAGTGGCGGCGCGAGACGTACGGCATCGTCGCGGGCGATCCGGCGTCCTATTACGGCAGCGGCGCCCAGTCGTTCTTCGGCTACAGCCCGAACGACGCGGGCAATTACAACCGCACCAACTTCTCGCAATACCTCGATATTTCGCTCAAACCGGTGCCGGGGTGGCTGGTCGACGGCGCGGTCCGCCACGAGCACTACAGCGACTTCGGCTCGACCACCGTGTTCAAGCTGACCTCGCGCTACGACATCTCCGACGCCTTCGCAGTGCGCGGCACCGTATCGACCGGCTTCCGCGCGCCGACTTTGGCGGAAGGCTTTTATTCGGGCATCAACGTCGGCCCAAGCTCGGTTTCGGGCGTGTTGCCTGCCAACTCTGCCGCAGCAGCCTCGCTCGGGTTCGGCGGCCTCAAGCCTGAGAAATCGACCAACTTCAGTGCCGGTGTGGTCTTCACCCCGGACTCGCGGGTCAGCATCACGCTCGATGCCTACTGGATCGAGATCCGCGACCGCATCATGATCTCCAGCTCGTTCTACGGCTTCAACGGCCAGTACTGCCCGGCGGGCTATGCCGGTTCCAATGCCGCCAGTTGCGTGCCCTACACCACCGACAACTACAATCTCTACAACCAGCAGGCGGTGTTCGACGCGGTGGCTTCGGCGCTGGGCGGCGAAATCCCCAGCTACGTGCTGACCGACGTCAACGGCTATCGCAACACCAGCGGCACGGTTTCGGTCCAGTCCTTCGTCAACGGCGCGGACATGCGCACGCGCGGCGTGGACTTCATGGCCAGCTACGACATGCCGACCGGCATCGGCGAGATCAACTGGACCTTCTCCGCCAATTACAATGACAACAAGGTCAAGAAGATCGCGGACCTGCCCGACGCGCTTTACACCAGCACGGTCGATCCCTCGAAATCGGCGCTCATCAGCAAGTATAACGTCGTCACGCTGGAGCACAGCACGCCCAAGGTCCGCGCCACGCTGGGGGCATTCTGGGAATCGAGCCGGTTCTCGGTGAACTTGCGCGAAAGCTACTATTCGAAGGTCTTCGCCCTCGAAACCGCGCCGGGCGGCAGCCCGATCGCCGGGCAGGACCTTGAGGTTCCGGTCAAGTCCGCCTTCATCACCGATCTCGAACTGGGCTTCAAGGCGACCGAGAACATCAAGCTTTCGATCGGCGCAAACAACCTGTTCAACAAGTATCCGACCAAGCGTTCCTACGAAAATATTCGTGCCGCACAGTTGGCGTCGGGTTCAAGCACGTACGCGTCAAATATCTACCCCACCATTTCACCTTACGGAATCAATGGCGGTTATTACTACGGCCGGGTTTTGGTGAAGTTCTGATGAATAGTGTTTGCATAGGCACTGCTCCCGGTTCGTCCGGAGGCAGAGTCCACAACCAGGATCATTCAGGGAGTTGCGATAGTGATGGTATCTGACTTGAGTTGGCTGGTCCCGGCGCTCGGTCTGCTGGCAGCCGGTCTCGTCGCCGGCTTCGCAGGGGGCGTCTTCGGGATCGGCGGCGGCTTCATCGTCGTCCCCGCGCTTCTGCTGATGCTGCCGCTGCTGGGCGGCGATCACGCACAGTACGCACACGTTGCCATCGGCACGTCGGCAGCGACGATCATCGTTACCTCGATCCGCTCGGTCATGAGCCATTCCAAGCGCGGGTCGGTCGATTTCGAGATCCTCAAGTCATGGGCGCCCTGGGTGGTGCTGGGGGACGGCGTGGGCGTGGTGCTGGCGAGCCATGTGGACGGCAAAGTGCTGACCATGGTCTTCGCCTCGGGCGTGCTGCTCATGAGCCTGAACTTCCTGGTCCCGCGCGTGGGTGACAAGGTCATCACCGACCAGATGCCTTCGGGCATCCTGCGCGTCGGCATCGCGGGCGGGCTGGGTACCTTTTCCTCGCTGCTGGGCATCGGCGGCGGCACCATCGCGATCATGGTGATGACGCTCTGCGGCCGCTCGATCCACCGCGCGGTCGGCACGGCATCGGGGGTGGGCACGCTGATCGCCATTCCCAGCGCCATCGGCTTCGCCATCATCGGCATGCACGAGAAGGGGCTGCCATGGGGCTCGCTCGGCTTCGTCAACATGCCCGCGACGCTGGCCATCGCCTCGATGTCGCTCCTGACAGCGCCGCTGGGCGTGGCGGCCGCCCATTGGCTGGAGCCGCGCATGCTGAAGCGCGTGTTTGGCATCTACCTGATCGTGATCTCCATGGTCATGTTCCACAACGCACTGAAAATCTGACGTAAATTGGCTGGAAGGAGTTCGATGGATGCAGCTTGAGAAAGACATGCTGGCCGAACGGATCGGCGGCGAAGAGGTCACGCAGGACCTTTTGGAGCGCGGCTATTCGCGCCGCAACATAGGCAAGATCGCGGCGCTGCTGGGCGGCGGCCTGGCCGTGGCGCAGGCCATGCCCGCCTCCGCGCAGCAGGCCGCCAAGGCCGTGGCCGGCGCGGTGCGGATCGGCGCCAACGAGTGCTGGACCGGCCCGCTGCCCGCCGGCGCGCAGGCGGCCATGGCCATCGTCATGCAGGGCAACCGCTACGAACCCAATGACGAGCACGCCAAGCTCTTCGCCACTGTCGCGCAAGTGGAGGGCATCCCGCAGGACCATGTGGTCGCCTGGCCGGGATCGAGCGACCCGCTCAGCCGCACCGCGATCACGTTCGCCTCGCCCTCACGCGGGATCGTCACGGCGGACCCGACCTACGAAGCGATCTGGCGCACCGGCGCATGGATCGGCGCCAAGGTGACCAAAGTGCCGCTCACCTCGGACTATCGCCATGACGTGAAAGCCATGCTGGCCGCCGATCCCAACGCCGGGCTCTACTACATCTGCTCGCCCAACAACCCGACCGGCACGCTGACGCCCATCGCCGACATCACCTGGCTGGCCGAGAACAAGCCCAAGGACGCGATCCTGCTGGTGGACGAGGCCTATATCCACTTCGCAGGGACCGAAAACGCCGCCAAACTCGCCGCCTCGCGCGACGATGTGCTGGTGATGCGCACGTTCTCCAAGCTGTTCGGCATGGCGGGCATGCGCCTTGGCCTGACGCTCGGCGCGAAGTCCCTGCACGAGAAGATGATGCGTTACGATGGCGGTCAGGTCACGTCGATGCTGCCGATGACGGCGGTCGCCTGCGGAACCGCCTCGCTGCCGCTGGCCGACCAGATCAAGGCCCGCCGCGACCAGATGATCGCCGCGCGCGAGGAGACCATCGCCCATATCGAGCGACGCGGCCTCAAGGTTCTGCCCGGCAGCCACGCGAACATGTTCATGGTCGACTGGAACGGGAAGACGCCCAAGGACATGATGGCCGCCTTCCTTGCGCAAGGCGTGCAGATCGGGCGTGGCTGGAGCGCTTACCCCAGCATGTCGCGCGTCACCGTGGGTTCGGCAGAGGACATGCAGAAGTTCCGCCTCGCGCTCGACAAGATCCTGATGGCCTGATCGCGGATACCGCCTGCCGTGCCGGCCCGTGGGGGCTCGGGCCAGCACGGCAGTAATGTCCCGACAGGAGAGGGCCCGGCGCGAACCGTCTCGCGCCGGGCCTTCGGTATTCCGGCGTTCAAATGGCTGCCGCATCAAATACTTGTGGCGACGCAAAAGATCCGATTTCCTTGGCGCATCCAAGGGTGTTTCCGCTTGCCCATCCCCGGTCTTTGCCTATTTATATGATTAAATAGACTGAGAGGTGCCGGGACTACGCATGCCCATCGATCCGCATGAAAATCGCGAGGCGCTCGGGCGCAATCTGACTTACGGACTGCTGGACCGGCTGGGGTCGCAGATAGTGGGCCATGCCTACGAGGGGCGCTCCTTTCCCACCGAGGCGGAACTCTCGCAGCAGCACGGCGTAAGCCGCTCGGTCACGCGAGAGGCGGTCAAGATGCTCACGGCCAAGGGCCTTGTCACCGCGCGGCCGCGTCAGGGGACGATGATCCAGCCGGTCAGCCAGTGGAACCTGTTCGACACCGACGTGCTGCGCTGGATGCTCGACCGCAGCTTTTCCATCGATCTGCTCAAGCAGTTCAGCCAGCTGCGTGTCGCCATTGAGCCCGCCGCCGCCGCGCTGGCCGCACAGGCTGCCGACGACGATGGCCGGGCGCTGATCGAGGCGGGCTTCGCGCGGATGCAGGCGGCCGAGGCCGGGCGTGATGACGTGTTGGAAGCCGACGTGGCGTTTCATGTCGCCATCCTCAAGGCCTCGGGCAATCCGTTCTTCGGCCAGTTCCGCGATGTCGTCTCCACCGCGCTCAAGACCTCGATCCGTTATACCAACCGGATCGTCGGTCGCAGTGGGGACCTTGATGCGCACGAGGGCGTGATGGAGGCGATCCTCGCCCGCGATCCGCAGCGCGCGCGCGAGCGGATGGAGCGTATCATCGTCGAGGCTCTTGTCGCTATCGACCACAACGAAAGCGCCGCCAATCGGGTCTGATCGAGGCCGGTATCGCGCCGGATTGACCCATTGAGCGTATATATCATATAAATCCGAAAAAATGGCAGAGCGGCGATGAGTCCGGCCCGTGCGCGACGGGGTGGACTCCCCATTCGCGCCGGAAACAGCTACGAGAGCCCCTGCAAGCAATGACCGAAGTCCCCGGAATTTCCCCCGTAGAAGTCGCTGGAATGCGTACCGACCGTCGCCATGCCATGGTGTTGGGCGTAGCGGGCGTGGCCGCTGCCAGCCTGCCGCAGACCGCTCTGGCTCTTCCCGAGAATACGCCTGTCGCCGTGCCGAGCCCGCGCCGCACATGGCTGCTCGATCGCGGCTGGCGCTTCCATCGCGGCCATGCGGCGGACATGAGCAAGGACTTCGACTGGGGAATTAACCAGCGGACTTACGCCAAGCCCGGCCTCGTCACCTCGCCGGCTGCCGTGGCCGACTTCGACGAGAGCGGCTGGGCGGAAGTCTCGGTTCCGCACGACTGGGCGGTGGACCTGCCCTATGCGCCTCCAGCGACGCCCGCGCCCGAGGACAAGGCCGATGCCGTCGCCGCGCATGGGTTCAAGGCGATTGGCCGTGCTTTCCCGCAGAACAGCGTCGGTTGGTACCGCCTGCGCCTGCCGGTCGGCGCCGCCGATAAGGGCCGCGCGGTCTGGCTTGAATTCGACGGCGTGTTCCGCGCCAGCAAGGTTTTCGTCAACGGCTTCGAGGCCGGTGGGAGCGAGAGCGGCTATGCGCCGTTCCGCGTCAATATCGCCGATTTCCTCGACTATGACGGGGGCCCCAACCAGCTTGCCCTGCGCGTGGACGCCTCGCTGGGGGAGGGCTGGTTCTACGAAGGCGCGGGGATCTACCGCAATGTCCGCCTCGTCAGCGCCGATGCGGCCCACGTGCCGCAGTGGGGCACGTGCGTGCGCACCGCCATCGACGCGGCCGGTGCCGAGGTGTCGCTGCTGACCACGCTGGCCAATGCCGGGGAGGGCAAGTCCGCCGTCACGCTGCGCCAGAGCATCCGCGATGGCGCCGGACGGGAAGTGGCACGGGCGGACGACCGGCAGGTTGCGCTGGAGCCGCTTGCCAGCACCGAGATCGGGCAGGACCTGCACATCCGCGCGCCGCAGCTCTGGTCTCCCGCTTCGCCCAACCTCTACACGCTGCTCACCGAAGTACTGCGCGATGGCGCACCGGTGGACCGCTATGAAACCACCTTCGGCGTGCGCACCGTCACTTTCGACGCGGTGAAGGGCTTCATCATCAACGGCCGCAACGTGAAGCTGATGGGCGTCTGCAACCATCAGGACCACGCGGGCGTCGGCACCGCGATCCCCGATGCGCTGCACGAATGGCGGGTGGACCGCTCGATCGAGATGGGCGTCAACGCCTGGCGCAGCGCACACAACCCGCCCGCGCAGGCGCTGCTCGACCTGTGTGACCGCAAGGGCATGATGATACTCGCCGAAACGCGGCTCAACACCACCAATCCCGAAGCGATGGACGAGCTGGAGCGGATGATCCTCTCCTCGCGCAACCACCCTTCGGTGATCCTGTGGTCGGTGGGCAACGAGGAAGGCCATCAGGGCACCGAGCGCGGCCGTCGCATTTCGGCGGAGCTGGTCGCGCGCTGCAAGGCGCTCGATCCCACGCGCCTTACCACGCAGGCGATGGACCAGGGCTGGGACAGCGGCGCCGCCGATGCGGTGGACGTGGTTGGCTTCAACTACCGTACCGACAAGATCCCGGCCTGGCACGAACGCCACCCGAACAAGCCGGTGATCGGCACCGAGACGGGCAGCACCGTCTCCACGCGCGGCGCTTACGAGAACGATGCCGCGCGCCATATCGTGAAGGCCTACGACACCGAACACCCCTGGTGGGCCTCCACCGCCGAGGAGTGGTGGACCATCGTTGCCAATGCGCCCTATATCGCCGGCGGCTTCATCTGGACCGGGTTCGACTATCGCGGTGAGCCCACGCCCTATCCGGCGTTCCCCAGCGTTTCCAGCTACTTCGGCGCGATGGATTTGTGCGGTTTCGCCAAGGACAACTACTTCTACTACCGCGCGTGGTGGCGTCCGGACCAGCCGCTGGTCCACTTGCTGCCGCACTGGAACTGGGCGGGGCGAGACGGGCAGGCGATCCCGGTCTGGGCACACGGCAACTGCGAGGAGATCGAGCTTCTCCTCAACGGCAAGAGCCTTGGCCGCAAGCCGATGCCGCGCAACGGCCATCTCGAATGGCAGGTGCCTTACGCACCCGGCAAACTGGAGGCGCGCGGCTACAACGGCGGCCGTCTGGCGGCCAGCGACACGCGGATGACCGCCGGAGCCCCCGCAAAGCTGCGCCTCACCGCCGATCGCAAGCGTTACACCGCTGCCATTGCGGATGCGGCCATGCTGCGCATCGAAGTGCTCGACCGGGCGGGCAACCCCGTCCCCACCGCCGACGATGCTCTCAGCTTCGCGGTTTCCGGACCGGGCCGGATCATCGGCCTAGGCAACGGCAATCCGACGTCGACGGAGCCTGACAAGGGCACCACGCGCAAGGCCTTCAACGGCCTCGCGCAAGCGATCGTGCAAGGCACGGGGCAAAGTGGCGCCGTACGCGTCACTGTCTCCGGCGCCGGGCTGGCGCCCGCATCGATCGATCTCAGCTTCCACTCCTGAAGGACACCGGTTCCATGAAGTCCCTTCGCCCCGTGCTGGCCACCATGCTGGCATCCGCCGCGCTGTTGACCGCCGCACAGGCCCATGCCGCCGAAACCGGCCGCACGCTCTACCTTGGCGCCGACCTTTCCTTCGCCAACGAGATGGCGGATTGCGGGGCGGTGTTCCGCCAGAACGGTAAGCCGGTCGATCCTTTCGTGCTGCTCAAGCAGAAGGGCGGCAACATCATGCGCGTGCGCATCTGGAACAATCCGGATTGGACGCACTATTCGAACTACGAAGACGTGCTGAAGACCATTCGCCGTGCCCATGCGACGGGCCTGCAGGTTCTGCTGGACTTCCATTACTCGGACGACTGGGCCGACGGTGACAAGCAGATCGCCCCCAAGGCCTGGGCCGGGCTGAGCACGGACGATCAGGTCCGCGCGGTCCATGACTATACGCGCGATGTCCTCGCGAAGTTGAACGCTGCGGGTGAACTGCCCGAACTGGTGCAGGTCGGCAACGAGACCAACCCCGAAGTCATGGGCGGCACCAAGGACAAGCCGATCGACTGGAAGCGCAACGCGCGCCTCATCAATGCCGGTGTCGCCGCCGTGCGCGAGGCATCGAAGGCGGCGGGCAAGCCGATCAAGGTGATGCTCCACATCGCCCAGCCCGAAAACGTCCTGCCGTGGTTCGACGATGCCACGGCGGCGGGTGTGCTCGATTACGACATCATCGGCATCAGCTACTATTCGAAGTGGTCGAAATATAACTTCGCCGGTCTGAGCAAGGTGATCACCGCCGCGCACCAGCGCTACGGCGCCGATGTCATGGTGGTGGAGACGGCCTATCCCTTTACCGAGGAGAGCGCCGATGCCTCGCCCAACCTGCTGGGTACGGACTCGCTGGTTCCGGGCTATCCGGCGACCCCGCAGGGCCAGCTCAAGTATCTGGAAGACCTGACGCAGACGGTGGTCGATGCGGGCGGCAACGGCGTCGTCTACTGGGCGCCGGACTGGGTCTCGACCCAGTGCAAGACGCGCTGGGGCACCGGCTCCAACTGGGAAAACGCCGCGTGGTTCGATCTCAAGCGCCACGACGTGCTGCCGGTGATGGACTTCCTCTCGAAGACTTACACGAAGTCCGCGAAGTAGGGCGCCAAAGCCTCGGTGCCAATGCGTTGGATATTGGTAACGAGCGAGCGGCCTGACAACACCGTCGCCCCCGCGAAGGCGGGGCCCCGCTTCCTTTTTTCCCCGCCGCAAGAACAAGCGGGATCCCCGCCTTCGCGGGGATGACGGGGATGGGAGAGGGTTCGGCAGGGCAGTCCTAAGCGGGGCAGTCCTGAGTGGGCGGCATCAAAGTGTGCTCAGCGAAGCGTCTTGAAGCATGTGTTCGGCGATGACGACAATCGGCGGCGACGAGACGCAATCCGCCACATCGAAGGTGAGGGTGAAGGGGGTGATTCCGTCGCCAACAGCTATTCGCGACGTCGCGGTAGCGAGCGGACACGCGCATGGCGATCGTGCCGTGAGGCACTCAGGCTTCGCGGCGATAGGCCGGTTTGCATCTCGCCGGATCGATTACTCCGTGGAGCCGGGCATGCAATTCGCGCAGCGCGTCAACGCATGGCCGCGCAGCGCCGATGGCGTCAGTTCTGGATCTCTCGGCAGTTGAAGTGCAGGCGGACAGAACATGTCAAAAATTTCATGAACTTTGGCTTCGGCCGGACTGCTCTTGCCCGGAAAGGCGCGGATTCCGGTATGTTCGGCGCGCGCACTTGCCGATGCGCCGGTCGGTAAAATCCGGAAACGTCAGGGTTGTGAAAGGGATGTCGGAGGGCATCGCCCCGATGCGCCGGACGAACTGCAACACGGTCTTGCCGAAGCGCCCGGTTTCCCCCAACATACATTTCAGCTGCCGGTTTCGAGCGCCTTCGAGTATCCGGTTCATCCATCCTTAAGCGTGACTCGGGCTGGTCGCCACCCACGTCGCCGTCTGCCCTCATACCTGCCCTGGACATACCGTAATGACTTTGATGCAGCCGTCCTGGCCCGTGCCCTCCACCGCAGGCGTGGATTCAGCAATGGCCGATGAGCTTGTTACGCCCGCGCTGGCCGCCGTGAGAGAGACCGGGCCGTCCATCACGCGGCATTTCCTGACCGCGCTGCTGCTCAGCCTGTTCGCGCTCTCTGCCTTGATGCATGCCGCCGGGCTGCACATCGACCCCTGGCGTGCGGGTAATCTGCCGTACTATGCCGCCGGGGTGGTGTTGTTGGCGCTGCGTTTCGGGCTGCCGCGCACGGCGTGGCAGCACGCGGTGCCGGTCGCGCGCTTCTGCGAATATGCCGGGCTGTTCACGCTGATTTCGCTGATGGGCGCCACCGCGAGCTATCCGGTGGCGGCGCTGACGCACGGCTATGCGGATGTCGCCTTGCAGCGCGTGGATGAGGCTCTGGGGTTCAACTGGCTGGGCTGGTACCGCACGGTGGCCGCCCATCCCGTGCTCCAACTGTTGGGGACGGCGGCCTATCGCAGCATCTATGTCACGCCCGCGCTGTTGCTATGGGCCAAGGCACGGGCCGGGCAGCATGCAGAGGCCTATCGGTTCATTGCCGGGTTCTGGCTGGCGGCGGTCATTACCCTGGCCGTGTTCAGCCTGATGCCGGCGGTCGGGCCGTTCTCCCACCTGTGGCATGGCTCGATCCCCTACATGCCTGAGAGCGAGCTTTGGCAGTCCGGCCTGATCCCCGCGCTGCGGGCGCACAGCGTGCATATCGTCGATCTGGCGAAGCTGCGCGGCATCGTGTCGGCGCCCAGCTTCCACACGGCGGCGGCGGTGCTCTACATCGTTGCGGCGTGGCGCATACCGTCGATGCGCTGGCCGATCGTGGCGCTCAATGTCGCGATGCTGCTGTCCACGCCGGTAGAGGGCACGCATTATCTGATCGATATGCTGCTGGGCGCGGTTGTGGCGGTGGTGTCGCTGGCTCTGATCGGTTTCTACGAGCGCATGCAATTCGCTATGGCGCGGCGTGACAGGGCAGGGGCTCCGGCCTCCGTGGCTGCCGCGGGGTGAAGGCCAACGTCGCCGGGTGGCTCTTCGGGGCACCCGGCGCGCGTTTTGCGATCCGCATATTCCGTTTTCCTACAGGCAGGCCGCTGCGATAATTTCGCGGGCATGATCCCGACAGACAGCGCCGCTCCCAAGTCCCGCCGCTCCAATGCCGACTATCGGTGGACCCGGGCGAAGATCCTCACCTTTCTGCATGCGCTGGCGCGCACGACCTCGGTCGCTGCGGCGGCCCGGCATGTCGGCATGAGCCGCCAGTCCGCCTATCGTCTGCGCGCGCGGTTGGGGAAGGAGTTCGCCGATGTGTGGGACGAGGGCCTGCGCCTCGGCGCCGCCCGCAAGGTGACAGTTTCGATGCAAGGTGACAGGCGCGGCGCAAGGTGACGGTTTTGGGCCAGGACCGTGTCAACAGTGTCAACTGTGTCACCTTGTGCGGGCTGAAGCAGGGCCGGGAAAAGGCCAAGAAAAAAGGGGCGCCGGGAGGAGTGGCGCCCCTTTTCGAGGTTGGGCCCGCTTGGGCAGGCCGGGTATCGGGCCCCGATGGAGGCGGGGCCCAAACCGTGATCGGTGTTAGTACTTGAAGGTGACGTCCGCGAGGTAGCTGCGGCCGTACTTCTCGTAACGGGCGATCTGGTCGGGATCGTTGTTCCAGTAGAACCGCGCTGCCTGGTTGGTCAGGTTGTTGGCCTGGAGGCGGACCGAGATGCTCTTGTTGATCGCGTAGGAGATGCTCGCACCCAGCGTCGTCTCGGATTCGAGGCGGGTCAGCTGCGAGGAATCCCAGCCGTAGATCACGGTGTACGGGCTGTGATGCTTGAGCGCCACGCGGGCATCGATGCCGTGCGCCGAGTACCAGAGATCGACCTCGCTGGTGAACTTGGTCAGGCCGACGCCGGGGAACGGATTGCTGGCGGGTGCCAGTTCCTTGATGTTCGAATCGACGTAGCTGGCGTTGGCGTAGATGCCGAAGTTGTTGAGCCCGATGAAGTAGAACGGGGTCTGGATCGTGCCTTCGACGCCGGCGATGTGGCCGCCCTTGCCGTTGGCCGGCGCGGTGATCTGGTAGCTGTTGCCGCCGATGATCTGCTGCGTCTGGGTGTAGCCGATGTTGCTCGACACATCCTTGTAGTAGCCCGCCAGCGCGAAGAGCGAATCCTTGTGGAAGTACCACTCAAGCGAGAGGTCCGCCTGGTTCGCCATGAACGGCTTGAGCTGCGGGTTGCCGCCCGAGCCGGTGTTGGTCGGCGGGAAGTAGCTGAGCGCAAGGTTGGCGCGCAGCTCGTCGAGCGGCGGACGCGACATCACGCGGGCAATGCCGGCGCGCAGCTTGAGCGTGTCGGTCAGGTCGAAGTTGAGGTTGAGGCTCGGCAGCGCGCGGAAGTAGGTGTTGTTCTCGCGGATCGGCGCCGTCGTGGTGACGTTCTCCTGGAGAGCATCGTCCCACGAGGTGACGGATGAGATCGCGTCCGAATGGGTCGAGACGTTGACGAAGCGCACGCCGAGGTTACCGGTGAAGAACGAACCCTTGAAGTCCGTCATCACGTAGCCTTCGAAGTTGTCCTCCTTCACGCGCCAGTACTGGGACTGGTCCTCGACCGGATCGGCGAGCGTGAGGTAAGCGGCCGCCAGATCCTTGTAGTTGCCCCAGATGAGGTTGGGCACATTGAAGGTACCGACCGAGAACTCGGTGAGCTGCGTGGGATCGATCGAGAGATCGCCGCCGGTGTTGGTCGAAACCGCCGCGGTCGAGGCGTGATAGCTCTTTACGCGGTTCGAATAGCGCATGCCCACGCCGAAGCCGGTGAAGAAGCCGTTGTCGAGGTGGCGATAGGCGTCGAACTGCGCGGCGCCGAGGTCGTCCTGGAGGCGCTGCGGGCCGTCGAACTGGCCGGCGAAGTAGCTCGGCACCGTCTGGTTGGTGATGTCGCCCGGGTTGTTGCTGACGGAGACCGTCGGTACCACGTTGCGGCCCGTCGAGAACGTCGTCGTGTCGGGGTAGGACTCGGTGTAAATCGCGCCCCAGGTGTTGTCACGGCGTGCACGCGAATAGGACGCGTCGAACTTCGCGGTCCAGTCGCCATCGTCGTACTTGGCGTTGAAGCCGGTGACGAAGAGGTTCTTGTCCTCGGTGTACTTGGCGATCGCGTTGGTGACCGAGGAGAAGTTGTTCAGCGTCGCGCCGGTGATCGTGTTGCCGGACAGCGTGTAGTTGCCGTCCTGATAGATATCGTCCGGGCCGCCGATGGTGCCGCCCCAGTCGCCCCAGCCGTTCGAACGGCCGTACCACTGCTGAGCCTGGTTCTCGTCGATCTTCACCTTGGAATAGAGGACATCGAGGTTGATGTCCCACTCGGTGGTCGGCTTCCACTGCAACGCGCCGGTGGTCGACCAGCGGGTTTCCTTGAGGCCGTTGACCTCGGTCTGCGCGCCCCAGGGAGCGTTGATCGGCTCGCCATTGAGGGTCGGCGGGCTGCCGGTGTCGACCGTGTTGTAGCCCCAGCCCTGGAACGAGTTGAAGCCGTTCTTCTGGCGCTGGAAGGTGCCCCCGACGACCACGGCGAGGTTGTCGGTCAGGCGGCCGACATACTGCGCGCTGCCGCGCGAGCCCCAGCCCGAGTAGTCCGGAATGTCCTTGCCGCCGTCGTTGTAGAGCGCGCCGGCGCGCACGGTGAGCGCGGGGCCCGAGTAGTCGAGCGGGCGCACGGTGCGGATGTCGATCGTGGCGGCGACGCCGCCGGCGATCAGATCGGCCTGCTGCGACTTGTAAACGGTCACGCCCGAGACGATTTCGGACGGATAGATTTCCCAGCGAACGTTGCGGTCCGGCTCCGACGAGGCGACTTCGCGGCCGTTGATGAGGCCGAGCACGAGGCGCGGGCCAAGGCCGCGAACGGCAGCCTGGCTGGCATTGCCGCGATCGCGCGTGGCCGTCACGCCCGGCAGGCGGGCCAGCGAATCCGCGATGGTAACGTCGGGCAGGACGCCGATGTCCTTCGCGCTGATCGTTTCGGTGACGACGGTGGCGTTGCGCTTGGCGTTGATGGCGTCGCGCAGCGAAGCGCGCAGCCCGGTGACGACGATGGCGTCGCTGTTCGAGTCCTGGCCCGAATTCTGGTCAGCTGCCGCGTCGGCCGCCCCGGAATTGGTCGACTGCGCAAAGGCAGGCTCGATGAAAGTGGTTTGGGCAAAAAGCGCGATGGCGAGCGCGCTGGACGCACGCAAGGCGTTGCGAAGATGCAGGTACACGTATCCCTCCCGATAGACTGCTGTCTTATTTATAAGATAATTATATTTGTCGGACATGAAAGTCAACGGGGCGGGCCGTTACGGCCTTTTGGTGTAGCGTTAAATCGCTATTTTACAGATATTTATGATCGATGATGTGGCCTGAGGGGCGGTTGCGATACCGCTATCACTCCGAGAATGGCGATTCGCGATTTAACACCGTTTCGCGCGGGCGTGAGCGCCCCTCGACAGACAGGTGCTCCTTGGTCCGGCAAGTCTCATCAACGCCGGATACCCTGCCGGTCAGGAGGCACTCGGCACGCATGACGGGGCGAAATGAATAGGGCGCAGGGATGGCTGATCCCTACGCCCTAATGGTATTCGCGCGGCCAGAACCAGTATGGGGCGGGTCCACGCGGGATCTGTCAGGTCGAACGAAGCCCGGCGGAACAGGGTGATCCGGACCTCAGCTACAAAGCTATTGCTCCGGCTGCTCGCCCGCTGGTTTTTGCGCAATTTCCTCCTGCCCGCCGCCCAGTGCGGCGTAGAGGCTGACGGCGTTCTGCAATTCGGTGGCGCGCAGCTGGATCAGTGTCTGGTTGGCCGAGAACAGACTGCGCTCGGCGTCCAGCACTTCGAGGTAGATCGAGATGCCGTTGTCGTACCGCAGGCGCGCGGCGTGGGCGAGGCGTTGCTGGGCCTCTACCGTGCGCTGCTGGATCTCGATCTGCTCGGCGTAGTGCTGGCGGGCGACGAGGCCGTCGGAGACTTCACGGAACGCGGTCTGCACGGCCTTCTGGTAAGCGGCGGTAAGTTCCTTCGCCTGCGCCTTGCTCAGCCTCAGCTCCGCCTCGCGCTTGCCCCAGTCGAAGATCGGCAGGTCCACCGATCCGCCATAGCTCCAGCTCTGGTTCGCGCCGGTGAACAAGCTCGACAGTCCGGTGGACGCGAAGCCGAAGGCGGCGGTCAGCGAGATCTTCGGGAAGAACGCCGCCCGCGCCGCGCCGATATTGGCGTCCGCCGCGCGCAGGTTGTGTTCGGCCTGCAACACGTCCGGCCGGTTGATCAGCAAGTCCGAGGGCAGGCCCGGTGCGATCGGCAGGAGCTGGTCGGACAGGCCAAGGCCGGTGGGCAGCGTCGCTTCGACCGGGCCGCCAACCAGCACGTCGAGCAGGTTGCGCGCCTGTTCTGTCGTACGCTGGAGATCGGCCAGTTCGCTTTCGGCCTGCGTCTGAAGCAGGACCGCCTGATCGTAGTCGACCGTGGAGGTAACGCCCGCGTCGAGCCGCAGCTTGGCAATGCGCACGCCTTCGCGCCGCACGTCGATACTGCGGCGGGCAAGCTCGATGCGATCCTCTCCGCTGCGGATGTCGAAGTACGTGGCAGCGACTTGCGAGATCAGCGAGATGCGGAAGGCGCGCGCGCCCTGGACCGAGGCCAGCCACGACTGGCGCTGCGCATCGGTGAGGTTGCGCACCCGGCCCCAGAGATCCAGCTCGAACGAGGTCACGCCGACCTTGGCGTCGAATTCCGAGTAGTCGATCCCGTTCGGCAGGTCGGCGCCCGTCGTCTGCCCGGTCGCGCCCAGAACCGATGTCGGTGTGCGCTGGCGGGTACCCGTGCCGTTGACACCGACCGCGGGAAGGCGGTCGGCGGCCTGGATGCGGTACTGCGCGCGCGCCTGGTCGATGCGGGCGTAGGACTGCGCGAGATCGCGGTTGCGATCGAGGGCAGTGGCAATCAGCGTCTGGAGACGCGGATCGCGGAAGAACTCGCGCCAGCCGAGCTCGGTGGCGAGAGGCGTGAGTTCTTCGCGCGAAGGGGCATTCGGGAAACTGCTCGAAACCGGCGCGACCGGCTGATGGTACTGCGGCGCGAAATTGCACCCGGACAGCACAGTGGAGATCGCGGCGGAAAGGAGGAGGGCCTGCTTACGCATGTTCGCCTCCTTCCCGCTTGTTCTGTTCAAGCCAGATGGCGTCTTCCCCTTCGGGGTCGCGTCGTTTGCTAAGGTGCTTGCGTGCGAAGTTGTAGAATACCGGCGTGAAGAACACGCCCAGCAGGGTTGCCGCGATCATGCCGCCCATGACGCCGGTACCCACCGCCTGACGGCTGGCCGCACCCGCGCCGCTCGAGATCACCAGTGGCACCATGCCGAGGATGAAGGCAAGGCTGGTCATCAGGATCGGCCGCAGGCGCTGGCGCGCCGCTTCCACGGTGGCATCGTCTGGCGATCTGCCCGCGTCCTCGTCCTCGATCGCGAATTCGACGATCAGGATCGCGTTCTTCGCGGCAAGGCCGATGATCGTGATGAGGCCGA
This sequence comes from Novosphingobium sp. BL-S-33, assembly GCF_056857025.1. Classification (NCBI taxonomy): domain Bacteria; kingdom Pseudomonadati; phylum Pseudomonadota; class Alphaproteobacteria; order Sphingomonadales; family Sphingomonadaceae; genus Novosphingobium; species Novosphingobium sp. BL-S-33. Next base: position 1,561,797 of record NZ_CM166474.1, read on the forward strand.
TGTTGAAGTAGACGTCGGCCGACAATCCTCTCAGCAGCGTGAAGACCACGGCGCCGAGGATGCCGAACGGGACGACCATCAGCACCGAGATCGGGATGCCCCACGAATTGTAGAGCGCCGCCAGCAGCAGGAACACGACGATGACGGAGAGGCCCAGCAGCGCGCCGACTTGTCCGCCGGCCTGCTTTTCCTCGAACGCGGTACCGGTCCACTCGAAGCTGAAATTGCCCGAGAGATGCCGGTTCGCGATCTCTTCCATGATCTCCAGCGCCTTGCCCGAGGACTGGCCGGGGGCGGCCGTGCCCGAGATCGTCAGCGACGGATAGCCGTTGTAGCGCTCCACCTGGATCGGCCCGGATTCCCACTGCGCGCGGGCGAAGGCGCTGAACGGCACCATTTGCCCGTTACTGCCGCGCACCTGCAGGGCCATGATGTCGTCCGGCGTCATGCGGGCATTGGCATCAGCCTGCAGATAGACGCGCAGGGTATTGCCGTCGCGGGTGAAGTCGTTGGCGTAGTAGGAGCCGAAGCTGATCGCCAGCGTCTGGTTCACGTCGTTGATCGACAGGCCCATGGCGCGTGCCTTGACCCGGTCGATATCGACATAGAGCTGGGGCGCGTCGCCCTGTCCGTCAGGACGGACCTGTGCGAGCACGGGGTTCTGCGCGGCTTCGGCGATGATCGCATCGCGCGCGGCGACAAGCCCGGCGCGGTCGGTGCCCGAGCGGTCCTCGATCTTCATCGAGAAGCCGGTGGCATTGCCGAGCGCCTGGATCGCCGGCGGGTTGAGCGCAAAGACCGTGGCGCCGGTGAGGCCGGACACGAACTTCTGCGTCTTGCCGATCAGCGAAGTGACCTTGTCGTCCGAGTGCTTGCGGTCTTCCCAGGGCTGGAGATCGACGAAGGACAGCGCCGCGCTCTGGCTCTGGCCGTAGAAGTTGAAGCCGATCAGCGAGACCACGCCGCGCACTTGCGGCTGCTTCTTGAGGAACGCCTCGGTCTGCTCCACCACCGCCTGTGTGCGTTGCATGGTGGCGCCGACGGGGGCGTCGAAGTTGATTATGAAGTAGCCTTGGTCCTCGTCCGGCAGGAAGCCGCCGGGCAGGCGCGTGAACAGCAGCCCGGTCATCACCGCCATGACCGCGAAGACTGCCAGCCAGCGCACGGGCGCGCGCATCATGCCGCCGACGCGGTGGGTGTAGTTGTCGGTGGCACGGCCGAACCGGTCGTTGAACCAGCGGAAGAAGCGCGGCAGCGCGCCGCGCCAGCCCGCGAGAGGCTCGGCGTTGTGGGGCGCATCCGTGTGGTGCTTGAGCAGGGTGGCGCAGAGCGCGGGGGTGAACGTGAGCGCCAGCAGCGCCGAAAAGAAGATCGAGACGGCCAGCGTGACCGAGAACTGGCGGTAGATGCCGCCGGTCGATCCGGGGAAGAAGGCCATCGGGATGAACACCGCGATCAGCACCAGCGTGATGCCGATGATCGCGCCGCGAATCTGGCCCATCGCCTTGATCGTGGCGAGGCGAGGCGGAAGATTCTCCTCGGTCATGATACGTTCGACATTCTCGACCACGACGATGGCGTCATCGACGAGGATGCCGATCGCCACCACCATGGCGAATAGCGAGAGCGTGTTGATGGAGAACCCGAACAGCAGCAGGCCCAGACAGGCACCGAGCAACGCGATCGGTACCACCACGGCGGGGATGATCGTCGCCCGCCAGGATTGCAGGAACAGGTACATCACGAGGAAGACCAACACCATGGCTTCGACCAGGGTGTGGATCACCGAATCGATGGAGGCATTGATGAACGGCGTCGAATCGAAAGCGACGTGCCATTCCATGCCCGGCGGGAAGTTCTCCTGAAGCTGCGCCATGCGCGCGCGGACCGCAGTGGCGGTGGCCACGGCATTGGCGCCCGAGGCAAGCTGCACGCCCATGCCGGCGATTTCCTTGCCGTTGAGGCGTGCCTTGAATGTGTAGTTTTCGGCGCCCAGTTCGACGCGGGCGACGTCGCCCAGACGCACGGTCGAACCGTCCTGGTTCGACTTGACGATGATTTCCTGGAACTGGGTGGGCGTGGAAAAGCGGCCGCGCGTCACGATCTTGGCAGTGAACTCAGTCTCCTGCGAAATCGGCTGCTCGCCGATGCCGCCGCCGGCCACCTGGCTGTTCTGTTCCTGCACCGCGCTCAGCACTTCGCCGGGAGTCAGCGAAAAGGACGTGAGCTTGACCGGATCGAGCCAGATTCGCATTGCATATTGCGAACCGAACAACTGGACATCGCCGACGCCCGGCACGCGCCGGATCTCATTGACGATGTTGTTGTTCGTGTAGTTGCCGATCTCCAGCGGGCTGAGTGAATTGTCGCCCGACGAGACACCCAGCACCATCAGGAAGCCGGCGGTATTGTCCGTCACCTGAATGCCCAGCGCGCGCACTTCGGCGGGCAGGCGGGATTCCGCGCGATTGAGGCGATCCTGCACCTCCACGCGGGCGGCATTGAGATCGGTGCCTGACTTGAACGTCAGCGTGATCTGCCCGGTGCCGTTCGAGCGGCTGGCCGAACTCATGTAGAGGAAGCCGTCGATGCCGTTCATCTCGCGCTCGATCACCGAAGTGACGTTCTTGTCGAGCGTTTCGGAATCGGCGCCGGTGTACGTGTAGGCAAGGTTGAGCGCCGGCGGGGCGACGGAGGGATACTGTTCGATCGGCAGGTTGAGCAGCGCGATCAGGCCGCCCAGCGCGATGAATGCAGCGATGACCCAGCCGAAGACCGGCCGGTATACGAAGAAGCGGTTCATGCCTCAGTGCCCCTGCTGGGGCTGCTGCGCGGCGGGCTTCTGCGCTTGTGCCGCGTCCACTGCCTTCTGCCCCGGGTGCAGCTTGGCCCAGCCGTCGACGATGATGCGCTCGCCCGGCCGGAGGCCCGACGTGACGATCCACTGCTTGCCGAGCAGGGTGCCGAGCCGGATAGTGCGCGCGGTCACGGTGCCGTCCTTGCCCATGACGGAGACTTGCGCCTCATCGCCCCTGAACTGGATGGCGCGGGCAGGCACGAGAATGCCGCCCTCCAGCGTGCCGAGCCTGAGGCGGCCGCGCACGAACTGGCCGGGGAACAGCAGGCCCTGCGAATTGTTGACGAACGTGGCGCGTACGGTCTGGCTGCCCGTTTCGGGCGCGACCACCGGGCTGGTGAAGTTGAGGTGGCCGACCGGACCGTATTCCTGCCCGTTTTCCAGCACCAGCTTGACCTCGATGGTCTCGAGCGCGGGCAGGTTCAACTCCCCGTTGCGGACTTTGGCAAGCAGGTCGAGGATCGAGGCGTTCGAGGCGGAGAACACCGCATAGACCGGGCTCGTCTGGTCCACGCGCGTCATCAGTGTGCCCGAAGCGCCACTGACGAGCGCGCCTTCGGTCACTTCGGCGGCGGAAACGCGGCCCGAAATCGGCGCATCGACCGTGGTGTAGCCCAATTGCAGCTTGGCCCGGTCCAGCGCGGCGCGGGCCTCGGCGACTTGCGCGGAAGCCTGGCGGAGATCGGACTGCGCCTGATCGTATTCCTGCGCGGAAACGGCGCGTTCGTCGATCAGCGGGCCATAGCGCAGCACGATCGAGCGGGCGTTCTGCTCCGCCGCTATCGAGCGCTGGAGCGAGGCGGAGGCCGATTTGACCTGTGCCTGATAATCGCGCGGATCGATCTGAAACAGCGGCGTGCCGGCGGTGACGAAGGCGCCTTCGTCATAGAGGCGGCGCAGCACGATACCGTCGGTCCGCGCGCGCACTTCGGCGGAACGCACGGCTTCGATGCGGCCCGGCAGTTCGACGATATTGGGGACGGGCTGAGCCCGGATCACCATCGATTCCACTGCAACCGGGGGCGCTTCGCCCTGCTTTTGTTCGCCACCGCACGCAGTGAGGACGAAGGCACTCAGGAGCGCAACGTGGCGCAGCCTGCTGATTTTGGAAGACAAATTTTCACCATGAGCTGGTTTCGGGGGGCTCTGAGCGGCGTCCATATCGCAGTTGCGGTAAGCGGACAAGGGGTGTCCGCTTGCGTTGCCAAATTGTGTCGGCATGGTATGGGACCACCAGGGTGAGAATGGGCGTGGGGACGGAGAATCATGCGCGCCGACGCGAGAAAACATCGACAGGATCTGATCGAGGCGGCCGCGCTCGTTTTTGCCGCGAAGGGCCCTTCCGCGCCTTTGCAGGACGTTCTGGCGGTGGCCGGGCTGGGCCGGGGCACGCTCTACCGCCACTTTGCCGACCGCGAGGCGCTGATCATGGCGGTTATCGAATTCGAGGTGTTCCGCACTTTGGCCGAAGTGGAGACCCGCAAGGGTGATCCCGCGCTTTTCGAGGATTTCCTCGAAAGTCAGAGCCGGGCTTTCGCCGTCCACATGCCGGTCTTCATGAACTTCGACGAGGGGCGATTGGCGGCTTTCGTCGAATCGGTTGGCCCGACGTTCGATCGCATCATTGCCATGGTGCTGGAAACGGCCAAGGCTCTGGATCAGGTCCATTCGGACCTCGGCGTCGAGGATCTCAAGCTGGCTATCGAGATGCTCAGCATGGCGCGCGGTTCGAAAAGCGTGGTGCCGGAAGACGTCTCCTATGCGCGCGGTGCCGCGCTGCTGTTCGGAGGCATCCGGCCGCGCCCGACCGGCGAGGCGGCGAAGACCACCCCCAGCATTCAGTAAGGCGGCGTGCAACAGTCGCATGCCGGTCCGGGACTGGGGCACTAACCGGGCTCGTCTCCGGCTCCGGGAAATCGGATGGCGGACAGTTTGTCCAGTCGAGCCTTGGGCTGCATATTGTTCTCCCGGTCGCACGTCCGTGAGGAGGCCGCCATCGGGGGGATGGGCGGTGCCGTGCAGGATACATGGCAAGGCTCGGCATGCAAAGGCCGGAAAGCAGGGGCTTTTGCAGCGCGCCGCGAAGTCCTAGAGGGGCGGGTATGAACCGCCTTCTCGCCCGCCTGAACATCGATCCCTATCTCTTGCTGCTGATCTCGACCGTGGGTCTTGCCTCGGTGCTTCCGGCGCGCGGCATGTGGGCGGGGATCGCGGGCGGCGCGGCGGACGCAGGCATCGCGCTGCTGTTCTTCCTTCACGGCGCCAAGCTCTCGCGCCAGGCGATCCTCGACGGGGCGCGGGCGTGGAAGCTGCACCTGACCGTGGCGAGCCTGACCTTCGGGATCTTCCCGCTGATCGGGTTGGGCGTCAGCGCGATACCGGGGCTGGAGCCCTCGCTGGCGATGGGCGTGCTCTACCTGACGCTGCTGCCTTCGACGGTGCAGTCATCGATCGCCTTCACCGCTATTGCCGGGGGCAATGTGGCAGCGGCAGTGTGCAGTGCCTCGTTCTCCAACCTTGCTGGGATTTTCGTGACCCCGGTGCTGACGGCGGTGTTCATCACCGGCAAGACGCAGGGCTTCTCGACCGATCCGATCATCGCCATCGCCGTCCAGTTGCTGCTGCCGTTCGTCGCCGGGCATCTGCTGCGGCCGTGGATCGGCGGCTTCGTGCAGAAGCACAAAAAGCTGGTGGGCTATACCGATCGCGGTTCGATCCTGCTGGTGGTCTACACGGCGTTCGGTGCGGCCGTGCTCGAAGGGCTGTGGCAGAAGGTGACTTTGGCCGAACTCGGGCTGATCGCGGCGCTGTCGCTGGGGATTCTTGCGGTCGTGATGGTGGTGGGCAATGTGCTCGGGCGGGTGCTGGGCTTCAACCACGCGGACCGGATCGTGATCCTGTTCTGCGGTTCGAAGAAGAGTCTGGCGACCGGCGTGCCGCTGGCAGGGGTACTGTTTCCGCCTGCTCAGGTGGGGGCGATCATCCTGCCGCTGATGTTCTTCCATCAGATCCAGTTGATGGTCTGTGCGGTGCTGGCGCGCCGGATGGCGGCGCAGGCCGAGGCTGCAGGGGAGCCGGTGGCGGCTGAGTAGATTAGCTTCCTCCACTCCCGTCCATTCCACTCCGCTCATCCTGAGCCTGTCGAAGGATGGAGGCCTTGCGCCACGCCCGCGGGGGCTTCGACAAGCTCAGCCTGAGCGGGATGGGATAGGGGTGAGGTGAGGTCAGGTGAGTAGCCCGCCAGCGCACCGCAAAAGAACGCCCCGGCAACAAAGACTTGCCCGCCGACCGCTAAATGCGCAGACAGGAGTCCAGAAACGAATCCCTCCAATTCGAGGCAGGCGTCCATGGCCCTGAAGGATTTCGCTCCGACCAGCACTGACCCTGACGCCGATCCGGGAGCCGAAGTCGCCAGTTCCGGCCATATCAATGCTCCGGGACTTCAGGTTTTTGTCTTCGCGCTGTTCTTCATATTCGGCGGCGTAACCGCGCTTAACGGCGTGCTGATGCCGAAGCTCAAGGCGATCTTCGTGCTCGACTATACCGAGGCGATGCTCGTCAATACCGCCTTCTTTGCAGCGTATGCCGTGTTGAGCGTGCCCGGTGCCGGACTGGTCAAACGCATCGGCTACATGCGCGGCGCAGCGCTGGGGCTGCTGGCGATGCTGGCCGGGTGCCTGCTTTTCGTACCTGCCGCCACCGGAGCGACTTTCGCGCTCTTCCTCCTCGCGCTGTTCGTGCTGGCGAGCGGAGTCACGCTGATTCAGGTCGTCGCCAATCCGCTGATCTCGCTCCTGGGGCCATCGCGCACGGCATCGTCGCGGTTGAATTTCGCACAAGGATTCAATGCTCTCGGCGCCACGGTCTTCCCGCATTTCGGCGCCGTGCTGATGCTGGGCGGGCTGGCCTCCGTGAACGAGACCGCGCTTTCGGGCGCGGAACTGGAGGCCTATCGCTCGGCCGCGACGCAGGCCATCGCCCACGGCTACTTGATGGTGGCCGCCGCCCTTGCGGTCATCACGGCGGCCGTATGGTTCAACCGCAACCGCATCCCGGGTGAGAAGCGTGAGGGTGGGCCGATCTTCCGGAGCTTCAACCTCCTGCTGCGCCCGCGTTTCGCTTTCGGCGCAGTCTGCATCTTCCTCTACGTCGGCGTCGAGAACGCCATTGCTTCGCTGGTGGTGAGCTGGATGGGGCAGTCGCAGGTGCTTTCGCTCGATCCGCAGACGGCCGGCACGCTGCTACCCTGGTACTGGGGCGGGGCGCTGATCGGGCGCTTCGTGGGCTCATGGGCGCTGCGCTACGTCAGTGCCGGCAAGGCGCTGGCGACCGTCGCGATCGGCGCCGTGGTGCTGCTCGCGATCGCGGTGGGTTCCACCGGCACCGTCGCGGGCGTGGCGTTCCTTGCCACAGGCCTGACGAACGCGATCATGTTCCCTACGATCTTCAGCCTTGCCTGCGAAGGGTTGGGAGAGCGCACGCCGGAGGGCTCCGGCGTGATCTGCACGATGGTGGTGGGCGGTGCCGTGATCCCGCCGCTGACCGGGGTCCTTGCTGACAGCAGCGGTAGCCTCTCGCTCGCTCTGGTGTTGCCGGCGCTGTGCTATGCGGTAATCGCGCTGTTTGGCTGGAGTGCCCGCCGCCCCCTTGAGGTCCAGTAACAGCCTCTAAAGTTTCTTTAAATATCAATTTATTGATGTGGTTTTCTGAAGAAACTCTTGCCGATATTCGGTCTTGTCCGGCGATTAACACTTGTTAAACCGTGGACGTGCTAGATTTCCGACATGTCTTCCTCGGATCTCCCTCGGCAGGCGTATCGTCGGGCCATTTCGCTGACAGCACAGTGTCGGACGCAGAACGGGCTGCGCGATCAGGGTGAGATTTCCGACATTTCCGCTCAGGGGTGCTGCGTGCGCGTACGCGGGCTGCTGTTTCGCGTGGGTACCCGCGTGGTGATCCGCCCGCAGGGGCTTGAAGGCCTGACCGGCATAGTGCGTTGGGTAGACCGTGATTTTGCCGGAATCGAGTTCGACCGCGCCATCTATCAGCCGGTCGTCGATCATCTGTTGCGCCAGCACGGACTTGCCACGGTCGAGTGGCTTTAGGACGTAGACTCCGTCCGGGCGACATCACCTTCCCAGTACACGGCGCTTCGCTGCGGCGGTATTTGCCGCACCGCTGGTGAACACGCTCGCCACGCGGCGGTGAGCGCCTAGGCTCCCCTCTTCCAAAGGCAAGCAGCCCGGCAACAAGCCGGCGAGTCGGGAGAGAGTAATGGCACTGGATGCCGACAACGCCGGGGGCATGCTCACGGACGCATCCCCCAACCATCCGCTGGCAAAGCGCATGGGTGTGATTGCGGGACTATCGCATAACTTCGTGATCGGCACGATCATGGGCGCCTTCAGCATCATGCTCGCGCCCGCCGAGCAGCGCCTCGGCATCAGCGCGGAGGCGGCAGCTGCCGGTATTCCGCTGGTGCTGGTCGGCTCCTCCATTCTGGCGCCTTTCGTCGGGGTGTTGATCGCCAAGGTTTCGCTTCGGCTGATCATGCTGATCGGTGCGCTGCTGGCAGCCTGCGGCTTCGCGCTGCTGGGGCTGACGCATAGTTATGTGCTCTATCTCGTTGCTTACGGGTTGTTGCTGGGCCCGGCGATGAGCCTTGCCGGCTCGATCGCCCCGGCAACGCTGGTGACGCGCTGGTTCGGCCGCAACCGGGGCTTGGCGCTTGGCCTTGTGCACTTGCCGGTGGTGATCGCGATCACCCCTTGGCTGGCGGAGCGCGGGCTGCGGGTCTTCGACGCGCAAACGATCTACTTTGCGATCGCCGCTGCTATTGCTCTGGTGCTGGTTCCTGCCAGTCTCTTCGCGATCGACCATCCTCCGGGCGGCGAGACGGTCGCCCCGGTGGCGGCCGGCAAGCGGACATCGGACGGCTCGCTCAGCGTTGGCCAGTTGCTCGGCCGCCCGCGTTTCTGGGCGATGTGCCTCGCGGCCATCGCCAGCATGGCCAGTTCGGTCATGCTTGGCTCGCTGCTGGTGCCGATGGGCCAGTCCTGGGGCTTCACCCGTGCCGAATCGGCGCTGCTTCAGTCGCTGATGTCGCTTGTGGGGATTGCCGGTTCGATCCTGTTCGGCTGGATCGCGGACCGGCTCGGTGGCGGCCGTTCGCTGGCGCTGATCGGCTTCGACTGTGCGCTGCTGTGGGGTCTGCTGCTGCTGCACCCGCCCTTCGCGGTTACGGCCATCGTGATCGGCCTGATCGGCCTGCACGGGGCAGGGGCGATCCCGACGCTTGGGCGCGGCCTTTCGGATGCCTTCGGGCAGGCGAGCTACAGCCGTGGTTTCGGGCTCAACACGCTGATCGGCTTGCCGTTCATCGCATTCTCGGTGATCGGCTCGGCCAAGGTCTTCACGGCGAGCGGCAGCTACGACGGCGCGATCATGGCGATGGCTGGCTTCTTCGCGGTGGCCATGTTGCTGGGTCTTTATGCCGCCGGGGGGCGCATCGCCCGCCCGGCAGTGGAAGTCGCGCCGGCCTGACGGCGCGCGCTCAACCGCGTTGTGCGGTCGCTCTCGGCTGCCCGTCCACCGGGTAGCCGCGGTCGGCCGGGATCGTCAGCCACTCGGCCCCGTCACGGATCTCGATCCGGGGATGAATGCGGCGGACCGGGTGGCTCGCGATGTCGCTGAGCGCTTCGGCATGGCAGGCGAAGCCGGCCAGGCGTTCGAGATTGCGGCGGGTCGGGAAGATCACCGAGATCTCGCCCCGGTCGGCCATGGCGAGCGCTTCGGCTGCGCTGGCCCAGAACAGGCGGGTGTTCTCGGTGGCGTCCACCTGCACATCGACCGCGCCGGTGCCAAGGTCGATTACGAAGAAGCGGGTGTCGAAAGCGCCTTCCCATGGCGGGCACCAATGCGCGAAGAAGGCGAGCCGCTCGGGCGCGAGCTGCCATCCGAAATGATCGAGCACGGGCGCCAGTCTCCCGTCTTCAAGCAGCATGCGCCGTGCCTCGGCCGCTTCTGCGGCGGTGACGGGTGCATGCGTGGCCACCATCAACCCTGTTTCTTCCAAGGTCTCGCGAATGGCGGCGATGCGTCCTGCGGCGATCTCGATGGGTTCGTCGGGCAGAATGGCGCGGGCCAGTTCGCGGTCAGCTTCGTCGACCCGGCCGCCGGGGAACACCGCCGCACCGCCGGCGAAGCGCATTTCCTTGGCGCGCTGGACCATCAGGAGTTCGGGCGGTCCTTCAGCCGAAGTTCGAAAAATGACGAGCGTGGAGGCGGGTATCACTTTCGGGCCGTCTGGCGGCATCGGTTGATCGCTGGGCGGTGATGTATCCATGGCCCCAGCCTCGCGCGCGCGCGCGGGGCTGGCAAGCCGAATTGTCCGCCGGGGTCGGCAGGGCGGCAATTCGTCGCCACGGCGGCAACCATATCCGGCAACCATTGTCGGTGATCTTTACAACAGGCGTTCCCGAAGGGGCGGGCGCAAAAGTGAAAATGGCTGAATTTGGCCGATTTATGGACTTGGCACGCCTTGTGCTTATATACTTTCGTACCCCCGAGTAGTCTCGACTGAGACGGGGCCGAATGTCTCCCGGCCCCGTCTCCCCGAGCCTCTCCCCCGAAATCGCTGAAACCGGGCCTCTGGCAGGACGTCGTCCTGCTGCGCGCATACAAAAACGCCCGGAAGTTTCCTCCCGGGCGTTCGTGAATGCGATGCTGGCTTGTGGCGGGGGATCAGCCCTGCGTGGCAAGCCCGGCGTCGATGAAGAGCTGATGCAGTTCGCCAGCTTCATACATCTCCATCATGATGTCGCTGCCGCCGACGAATTCGCCCTTCACGTAAAGCTGGGGGATCGTCGGCCAATCCGAGAAGGCCTTGATGCCCTGGCGGATTTCCATGTCCTGCAACACGTCGACGCTCTCATACGTGGCGCCGAGGTGATCGAGGATCGCGATCGCGCGGCTGGAGAAGCCGCACTGCGGGAACAGCGGGGTGCCCTTCATGAAAAGGACGATGTCGTTATTGTTTACAATCTCGCCGATGCGGGCGTTGACGTCGGACATTGTTCGAAACCTTCAGAAACGTACCGACGTCAGTTGGGAACGGCGGTGGTAAGTTGCAAGGCATGGAGCACGCCGCCCATGCGGCCGCCCAGTGCTTCGTAGACCATCTTGTGCTGGGCTACACGCGGTTTGCCGACGAAAGCGGCGCTGGTTACGCGCGCGGCGTAGTGATCGCCGTCGCCGGCGAGATCGGTGATTTCGACCTGAGCGTCGGGCAGGGCCTCACGGATGAGCGCCTCGATCTCGGTTGCGGACATAGCCATGGCGGGGTTCCTTCAGCCGAGGAAAGCGCGGCGGGCTTCGACCTGCTTGGCCTCAAGCGCGGTGCGCACTTCGGCTTCGCTGGTGTCCACGCCAGCGGCGGTAAGGTCGCCGATGAGCTTGCGGATCACGTCTTCGTCACCGGCTTCCTCGAAATCGGCCTGGACTACGGCCTTGGCGTAAGCCTCGGTCTCCGCGTGGGAAAGCGCCATGCGCTCGGCCGCCCATTCGCCCAGAAGGCGGTTGCGGCGGGCCTGAATGCGGAACTGGATGTCGGCATCATGCACGAACTTGGCCTCCTCTGCCCGCTCGCGATCCTGGAAACTCGTCATCAGGCACCCTTTGGTAATACACTGCCACGGTAGGATTAGCACGTGCCGATAGGGCGGGGACGGATTGCGTTCAATCCTGTTTCGCAGAATGAGTCGCAAAAGCGGCTTTGTCGGGTGGGCTCGTCACATCCGTGACGAGCTGCGGCACCGGCCCACGCCCCCACCCGACTTCCCAGAGTATATCCCATAGGAAGGTCGGGAGGGGGCGTGGGCCGGTGCCGCGAAAGGTGTCTTTATCTTACGCTGTCGCCGGCGTGCGGGCGAGGAACGGAAGATCCGCCTTGGCCTTCGCCTCGTAACCCGAAATCTGCTTGCCCTGCGCCATCGTCAGGCCGACTTCGTCCAGCCCCAAGAGCAGGCAGTGCTTGCGGAAGGCGTCGATTTCGAACGTCCAGCGGTCCTGGAACGGCGTCGTTACCGACTGCGTCTCCAGATCGATGTCGATCGGCTGCTCCGGCGCGACTTCCATCAAGCGGTCGATCGCGTCCTGCGGCAGTGCCACGGTCAGGATGCCGTTCTTGAACGCATTGCCCGAGAAGATGTCCGAGAAGCTGGGCGCGATCACGCAGGTCACGCCCATGTCGAGCAGGGCCCAGGCGGCATGCTCGCGGCTCGATCCGCAACCGAAGTTGTCACCCGCGATCAGGATCGGGGCGCCCGCATAGTCGGGATCGGTGAAGACGTTGCCCGGCTCTTTCTTGACCGCCTCGAACGCGCCTCGGCCAAGGCCTTCGCGGGTGATTGTCTTGAGCCAGTGGGCGGGAATGATGACGTCGGTATCGACGTTCTTGCGCCCGAACGGGATGGCCCGTCCGGCGACATGGGAGATCGGCTGCATCAATCGGTCTCTGGTGCCTTCTCGGGGTGAAGCGGCTTTTCGGCGCGCGCCTTCCGGCGCTTCACGAAGAGCAGGGCGGCGGCGATGGCGGCCGAACCGATGGCGGCGCCGGCGGCAATCGCGGCCTTGCCGGCGAGGTCGTTCTTGGTTTCGTCGGACATATCGTGCTTTATCCCATCAGTTCGCGCACATCGGTGAGCTTGCCGGTCACGGCCGCGGCGGCGGCCATGGCGGGGCTCATCAGGTGGGTACGGCTGCCGGGGCCCTGGCGGCCAGTGAAGTTGCGGTTGCTGGTCGAGGCGCAGCGTTCGCCCGCCGGAACCTTGTCCGGGTTCATGGCGAGGCAGGCCGAGCAGCCCGGTTCGCGCCATTCCAGGCCCGCGTCGATGATGATCTTGTCGAGCCCTTCGGCTTCGGCCTGCGCCTTCACGAGGCCCGATCCGGGGACGACGATCGCCCACTTCACGTTATCGGCCTTGTGGCGGCCCTTGAGCACTTCGGCAGCGGCGCGGATATCCTCGATGCGGCTGTTGGTGCAGGAGCCGATGAAGACGTTCTGCACTTCCACGTCGGTCAGCCGGGTGCCCGGCGTCAGGCCCATGTAGTCGAGGCTGACCTTCACCGCGTCGCGCTTGGACGCGTCGGCGAAGTCTTCCGGCGCGGGGACGATGCCGCCGATGGCAGACGTATCCTCGGGGCTGGTGCCCCAGGTCACGGTGGGCTGGATTTCCTCGGCACGGATGAAGACGGACTTGTCGAACGTCGCGCCTTCGTCCGTCGCCAGGCTCTTCCACCAGGTGACGGCCTTGTCCCAGTCCTCGCCAACGGGCGTGTAGGGGCGGCCTTTCAGATATTCGAACGTGATGTCGTCCGGCGCGATCAGGCCGGCGCGGGCACCGCCCTCGATCGACATGTTGCAGACCGTCAGGCGGCCTTCGACGGACATTTCCTCGAAGACGTTGCCGCGATACTCGATCACGTAGCCGGTGCCGCCGGCCGTGCCGATCACGCCGATCACGTGCAGGATCACGTCCTTGGGCGTGACGCCGGCGCCCAGCGTACCCTCGACGCGGACTTCGAAGCTCTTCGAGCGCTTGAGGAGCAGCGTCTGCGTGGCGAGCACGTGCTCCACCTCGCTGGTGCCGATACCGAAGGCGAGGGCGCCGATGCCGCCGTGGCAGGCGGTGTGGCTGTCACCACAGACGATCGTCGCGCCGGGCAGCGAGAAGCCCTGCTCGGGGCCGACGACATGGACGATGCCCTGTTCGGCATCGGTCGAATCGATATAGCGAATGCCGAATTCAGGCGCGTTCTTCTTGAGCGTGGCCAGCTGCTGCGCGCTCTCGGGATCCGCGATGGGCAGCACGTGGCCTTCCGCGTCCTTGCGGGCCGTGGTCGGCAGGTTGTGGTCGGGCACCGCGAGCGTAAGGTCGGGGCGGCGCACCGGGCGTCCGGCCACGCGAAGGCTTTCGAAGGCCTGCGGGCTGGTCACTTCGTGAACGAGGTGACGGTCAATGTAGACGAGGCTGGTGCCGTCATCGCGCGTGTCGACGACGTGGGCGTCCCAGATCTTCTGGTAAAGGGTGCGCGGCGTGTTGGTCATGATGAAAGGGCGATTAGGCGTGCCCGCCCGGCAATTCAAGGGGGACGGGCACGCCTTTTCACGCAACTTTATTCGTTATGGGGTCAATCGAGGTTGGCGCTTAGCCGCGATGGCCGTTGCGATCGCCGCGTTCCGCACGCAGGGCGAAGTGAACCTTGTCGATGCGGGTCTGGAGCGTCTGCATCTCGCGGGCGTTCAGGCCGCCACGGGCGTAAGAGGCATGGAGGCGCTGGATATCCGCTGCGTCGCGGCGCAAGCCGTCGGCTTCGCGCGGGCTGATCGTACGGTGGGCGGCAGCACGGTCGATCTGGCCGCGCAGGCCGGCGATATCGGCGCGGATCGAGGCTTCGCGGTTGGGGGTGATGCGGGCAGCCTCGTGGCGGGGTGCAGCGGCTTCAGCAATGCCCGGGGCAATGGCCGAGATGCCCAGAGCGGCGACCAGGGCGGGGACGATGAAGCGGGCGGTCTTGCGCATGAAGCGTTCCTTTTTTTGGTTTTCTCTTCCGGGACTTGCTCCCGTCCATTCAGACTTAAGAGAGTGAACCTGAACGTCAGACGACTGAAACGTCACAGTCCTGTCGGCTTTTGTAACCAATTGTCGCTGAGAGCCCATTTCTGGGAAGGATGTTCGAGTCGGCGTTCGAAACCGGCGGCGGTTGCATGAAGCGCGCACAATAAGGTTGCATGATTTGCAACACCGGGTTCGCCCTATTCATTTGTGCTGCGACGCAACATGACGCAAAAGGATCGGGCCTTTCAGGCATCCTCTCCCAAAACTTTTTCAGGCCGGTCCTTGTGACCGGCCTTTTTTTTGGCCGCGAATCGTTGCGGAATACGTGCTTGCGCGACGGCGCTGACAAGCGGCCTCACGGCGGCTAGACTGGCGGCCATGTCCACGTTGCTTGCTGCCCTTATCGTGCTTGCCACCGTCGCTGCGATGGAGAGTGTGGCTTGGGCCAGCCACAAGTACATCATGCACGGCTTCGCGTGGGGCTGGCACCGCGATCATCATGAGCCACACGACAATCGCCTCGAACGGAACGACCGCTTCGCCCTGTTCGGCGCAGCGTTCAGCATTGCCCTTTTCGCGGTGGGTTCGCCGATGCTGATGGGGCCGAGCGCGTGGGAGCCGGGGACCTGGCTGGGCCTCGGCGTGCTGATCTACGGCATTATATATACGCTGGTGCACGATGGCCTTGTCCACCAGCGGTACTTCGTCTGGGTGCCGAAGCGGGGCTATGCGAAGCGGCTGGTGCAGGCGCACCGGTTGCACCATGCGACTTTGGGCCGCGAGGGCGGCGTGAGCTTTGGCTTCCTGATCGCGCGTGACCCTGCGGCGCTCCGGCGCGAACTGCGCGAACAGCGCAAGAACGGCATTGCGGTGCTGCGCGACGCCGTCTGACGTTACTCCGCCCGCGTCCAGATCCACGGGCCGATCACGGCCAGCACTCCCGCCGGGATCAGCACCCAGGGCCAGCCTACCGTAAACCAGGTGAACGGGATCGAGGCGCTCATCGCCAGAATCGCGGAGACCTTGCCCTTGCGGCTGATCGCCCGCCGATCGCGCCATTCGCGCAAGTTGTGGCCGTAATGCGGGTGGTTGTAGAGCCGCTCCGCCCATTCCGGGTGGCTTTTGCCGAAGCACCATGCCGCCAGCAGGTAGAACACCACCGTCGGCATCACCGGCAGGAAGATGCCGATCGTGCCAAGCGCCACGAAGAACAGCCCCGCCGCCATCCATGCGTGGCGGCTGACGTGCTTCATGCAGTGCTCGCGTAGCGCGCGGCGGTCTCGCGGATCAGCGCGATCATGTTCGGCACGCCCTGCGTGCGGTTGGACGAGAGCTGGTTCTTCAGGTCGAACGGCTCCAGCGCGGCGGCGATGTCGGTTTCGGCCACTTCGGCGGCGGGCCGATCCTGCACGGCAGAGATCACCAGTGAGACGATGCCCTTGGTGATCGCCGCATTGCTGTCCGCCAGAAAGTGCAGCGTGCCGTCCTCGCGCGCCATCGGATAGACCCAGACGCTGGCCGAGCAGCCGCGCACCTTGGTCGCGTCCGTCTTCAGCGCGTCGGGCATGGGATCGAGTTCGGAACCGAGGCCGATCAACAGGCGATAGCGTTCATCGCCTTCGGAAAACTCGTATTCTTCGCGGATGTCGTCGAGGCTGCGCATGACCTGCCATTTAAGCGCGACGCGGGGGAGGGCAAGGGGAAGTTGCCTCTCGCGTCCGATCCTGTCAGGGATTTGCCCATGAGTGCACATCCCTTTTTCTCCATGCACGAACACGGCTTCGTGCGCGTCGCCACTTCCACGCCCAAGGTCCGCACTGCCGATGTCGCCTTCAATCGCGACGCCGTGCTGGTAGAGGCGCAGCGCGCGCATGAGGCGCATGTGGACCTGCTGGTTTTCCCCGAACTGTGCCTCTCTTCCTACGCGATCGACGATCTGCACTTGCAGGCGGCGATGATCGAGGCGGTGGAAGCGGCCTTGGCGGAAATCGTCCACGCCAGCGCCGATCTTTCGCCCGTGCTGCTGGTGGGCGCGGCGCTGCCGCACAAGGGGCGGCTCTATAACTGCGCGCTCGCCATCGCGCATGGGCGGCTGCTGGGCGTGGTGCCCAAGTCCTACCTGCCGAACTACCGCGAGTTCTACGAAAAGCGCTGGTTCGCCAGTGGCAAGACGCTGAAGGGCCAGACCATCCGCGTGAACGGGCAGGACGTGCCCTTCGGCGTCGACCTGGTCTTCGCCTCCGAAGTGCTGCCGAACTTCCGCTTCTTCATCGAGATCTGCGAGGATATCTGGGCCGCCACCCCGCCCAGCTCGCACGGCGCGCTCGCCGGGGCGACGATCCTGTGCAACCTTTCCGCCTCCAACATCGTCATCGGCAAGTCGGACGAACGGCACTTGCTCTGCCGCTCGCAGTCGGCCCGCGCCACGGCGGCCTACGTCTACTCCGCCGCCGGGCATGGCGAGAGCACGACCGACCTTGCCTGGGACGGGCAGGGCATCGTCTACGAACTGGGCGACCTGCTGGCGGAGAGCGAGCGCTTCTCGCTGGAGGCGGAACTCTGCATCGCCGACGTCGATGTGGACCGCATCGTCAACGACCGGATGCGTGTGCCCACCTTCAACGACGCGGCCGAAGTGGCGGGCAATCCCGACGAGACCTTCCGCACCGTGCGCTTCCGCCATGCCCCGGCGGGCGGCGACATCGCTCTGATCCGCCCGGTCTCGCGCTTCCCCTTTGTGCCCTCGCGCGCCGACAAGCTGGATGCCGACTGCTACGAGGCGTTCAACATCCAGGTCGACGGCCTGATGCGCCGCATCGAGGCGACCGGGGCCAAGTCGATGGTGATCGGCATCTCGGGCGGGCTCGATTCGACCCATGCGCTGATCGTCGCCGCCCGCGCTTGCGACCGGCTTGGCCTGCCGCGCACCTTCATTCGCGGCTATACGATGCCCGGCTTCGCCACCAGCGATGGCACCAAGTCCAACGCCTGGAAGTTGATGAACGCCGTCGGCATTACCGCCGAAGAGATCGACATCCGCCCCACGGCGACGACGATGCTCCAGAACATCGGCCACGCCTTCTCGAACGGAGAGCCGGTCTATGACGTGACGTTCGAGAACGTGCAGGCGGGCCTGCGCACCGATTACCTGTTCCGCCTTGCCAACCAGCACGACGGCTTCGTGATCGGCACCGGCGACTTGTCCGAACTCGCGCTCGGCTGGTGCACATACGGCGTCGGCGATCAGATGAGCCACTACACGGTCAACGCCGGCGTACCCAAGACGCTGATCCAGTACCTGATCCGCTGGTGCGCGACGACCGACCAGTTCGGCGCCGAGACCGAGGAGGTGCTGCTCGCCATTCTCGGCACCGAGATCTCGCCCGAACTCGTGCCCGCCGGCGCGGACGGCGCGATCCAGAGCACCGAGGCGAAGATCGGGCCTTACGAGCTGAACGACTTCTTCCTCCATCACGTGATGCGCTTCGGGCAGAAGCCGTCGAAAGTCGCCTTCCTTGCGCTCCATGCCTGGCGCGATGCCGCGTTGGGCGCATGGCCGGCGGGCTTCCCGGAGGACCGCAAGAACGAGTACGACCTCGCTACGATCCGTTCCTGGCTGGAGAAGTTCGTGCGGCGCTTCTTCGCCTTCAGCCAGTTCAAGCGCTCGGCCGTGCCAAATGGCCCGAAGGTCTCCTCCGGCGGCGCCCTCAGCCCGCGCGGCGACTGGCGCGCGCCCTCTGATGCCAGCGCAGCGGTTTGGCTGGCCGAACTGGAAGCGAGGGTGCCCATCCGCTGAAGCGGCGGTTGACACAGTTGACACGGTCCAGGCGAAAAACCTGTCACCTTGCGGGTCCAAGGTGACACTTCACGACCGGAAAGTGTCACCTTATGCCATGACCTGTCACCTTGTGTCGGCGCAAGGTGACAGCGGGCTGAGGAGTGAAGGAAGGCTGGCGGCGATATCATGTCGCCGAGGGTATGGACGGACCCTCATGTAGGAAAATGGAAAAGCGCTCCGGGACGCGGATCGGGGCGGGCGGCCTATAATGATACCGCAACAACTTGAGGCTCCCCGATGATTTCCGCGCTTTCCGATGACCAGATCGCCATGCTGGACGCCGTGGATATCGCGGTTCGGGACAACACGAAATTCGTATTCTCGCATCATGACACGACCGAGACGATCATCGAAAGCCCCGCCCGGCTGGAGCTAGGCACCTACAAGTTCGGTTTCATGGGCGCGTTCAGCTATATCGGCATCGACGGTTCGCACACGTTCATGACGCATATCGATTCGATCGGCCGTTTCTGCTCCATCGCGGCCAACGTCCTGTGCGGCGCGTCGGAGCATCCTACCGATTTCGTTTCGGCCAGTCCGATATTCGTAGGCTTCCCGATGAAGGGGCGGGATGTCGACGAATTCAAGGCGCGCAACCAAGAGGGCATCGCCCTAGCGGGGCGCAAGCTGGCCTCGGCTCTGGGCGACCGTGCCGACAAAGTCCGCATCGGCAATGACGTCTGGATCGGGGAGGGGGCCTTCATCCGGCGCGGTGTTACCATCGGAGATGGTGCCGTGATCGCCGCGCGCGCCGTCGTGACCCGAGATGTGCCGCCTTATGCCATCGTCGGCGGTTCCCCTGCGCGCATCATCCGCTACCGGTTCGAGCCCGAGGTGGTCGGCGAACTGCTGCGCCTGCAATGGTGGAATTACGGCCTGACCGCCCTGGAAGGTGCCGATTTCACGGATATCGCCAATGTCATCAGCACGGCGGACCGTCGCATCGCTTCCGGAGAGGCGCGCATCCATTCCGCTCCGCTGGCGGTAATCGGTACGGATGCTAGCCTGACGTTGTGTCGTTACGATGCCGATGCGCAGCACCTTGTTCCCGTCGCGGCCTGATTTCCTCAGTCCCTGAGGGACTCGATCTGCCGGGCGAGGTCGCTGCCGCGCTTGTCGTCGGTGGCGATGCGTTCGAGGACGGCGATGCGCTTGCGCAAGTTCTCGACTTCCTTTTCCAGCTCGTGCTCGCGCGCGCTGTGGTCGTCCGAGCCGAAGTGGAAGCCCAGCTTCTCGCCGCGCAGCTTCTGGGCGCGCAGCCAGGTCACGCAGGCAATCGCGAAGAGAACGACGACGGCATTCCAGAAGCTCATTGTTGCGTCACCTCATGTCGCGCATCGCGCAGGCTTTCGATCTGGCGAGCTACATCATAACCCTGGTCGGTGACAATCCGCTCGACGCTGGCCAGACGGTCCTTGATCGAGCCGATCTCGGCACGAAGCTGGGCGTTTTCCTGCGTCAGCAATTGCACGCGGGCCTGCGCCTGCCCGTCGTCCTTCGGATAGATCGCCCGGCCCCAAGAATTCTCCAACGGATAGCCGTGGCGCATGCGCAGCCAGTTGTTGAAGATCCAGCCGCCGATCACCACCGCAGTGACGACCACGACCACGGGCGAGAGCAATTCGAGAACGTGAGTATCGAAAGCCATGTGCGATGTGTCCTCAAGCTCAGTTGGTGCGGGGCTCGCCGTCGCGCAGCGTCTCGATCTGGCGCGCGGTATCCCAGGCACCATCGGTGACGATGGTTTCCAGCGAGCGCAGGCGGTTCTCGATCTCGGCATTGTGGGTGGCGTACTGGGCGGCCTTTTCGGCGGCCTGTCCGGCGGTCAGCTCCAGCTTGCGTTCGAGATAGGTAAGGCGGCGCTTGTAGACCCCGGCAAGGATGGCGGCGATGGCGATCATTCCGCCCACCACGGCCGCAAGGCCCATGACATCTCCGAAGCTCACTGGCGGGTTTCCTTTTCAGGCGCGGTTTCCTCGGCCACGCGCCCCTCGCTCTGGCGAACGTCGCGCAGGGCCTCGATCTGGAGCGCGGTGTCGTAGCCGCCGTCGGTGATGATGCGTTCGAGCACGCGGACCCGCTCTTCCAGCTCGCGCGAGCCCGAGGCGTATTGCGCGGCCTTTTCGGCGGTGGCCTTGAGCTGAAGCTCGGCCATCTTGTGCTGGTGCCGCGTCCAGATCGCGATGCCGCCGATGATGAACGGTGCCAGCGGGATCATGAGGGCGAGGTTTGCGGTATCCATGTGGTCGTGTCCCATTTTCACGACGTCGTTTCCCGACGTCGTGAGGTTCAGCGCAGGCTGTCGATTTCGGCGGCAAGGCGCGCGTTGGTACCGGCGTAGTGCTCTTCCATTTCGGCGACGCGGCGGTCGATGTCCGAAATGTCCGAGCGCAGGCGGCTGGAACGGCCCCCGCCCAAGCTAAGCCCCCGGTCAAGCCCGCGGCTCTGGCGCACGCGGCGGCGTTCCATGCGGCGCAGCAGGCGTTCTTCTTCCTCGTCCGAAAAGAGGTACATCGGCTTCTTGTCGGCCAGCAGGGCGAGCGCGATGTAGATCGGGATCGTCAGGTAGAAGCCGAAGAGCGTGAGCAGCACGGCGCCGAGACGCACCCAGAACGTGTCTACCCCGGTATATTCGGCAATTCCCGAGCATACCCCCGCCACTTTGGCGTTCGACTTGTCGATATAGAAATGTCCGCGTGACACTGTGTTTTCCCTTCCCTGAAAGACACTGGTGGAGGCTGGGCCCCCGCTCCCGGTCGGGTGGGCGGTGCCTGCTCGCCGGGATGCCGGGCAGGCGCCGGTTTGGGTCAGGCTTCCTCGTCGGCCGCCTTTTCGGGGGCTTTCGCCGGAGTGCCCATCGCGCGCTTCATCTCGGCCAGTTCGGCCTCGATCGTGTCGCCATCGGCGAGTGCGGCGATTTCCTCGGCGAGTGAGGGCTGGCGCTTGTCGGCCAGGCTCATCGCCTCGGCGCGGCCTTCCGCATAGTCGACGCGGCGTTCGAGCTGCTCGAAGCGCACCAGCGCCTCGTCCACGCGTTCGCTCGACAGCAAGGTCCGCAGTTTGACGCGATTCTCGGCGCTCTGCAAGCGCGCGGCAATCGACGACTGGCGGCTGCGGGCTTCGCGCAGGCGGCTCTGGAGCTTCTCGATATCTTCCTCGTAAGCGCGAAGAGCGTCATCGAGCACGAAGACCTCGGCATTGAGCTGCTCGGCCATGTCGCCGGCCTTCTTCTTTTCCAGAAGCGCGGCGCGGGCCAGATCCTCGCGATTCTTGCTGAGCGCGAGCTGAGCCTTCTCGCCCCAGTCGGCCTGAAGCTTGTCCAGCTTGGCGACGTGGCGGCGCAGTTCCTTCTGGTCCGCAATGGTGCGCGCGCTGCTGGTGCGCACTTCGACCAGCGTCTCTTCCATCTCGAGGATGATCAGGCGGATCATCTTGGCCGGGTCTTCGGCCTTGTCGAGCATGTCGTTGAAGTTGGCGGCGATGATGTCGCGGGTGCGGGAGAAGATACCCATCGTGGCAATTCCTTTGGTATGGGCCGAACCATAGCTGCTGAACCGGGGGGCGCGCGCCGTATCCTCGAAACCCAGCGAGGCCGGGTTGAAGGGGCGCGCCCGCCCGGAAGAGCCGTTGGCGCCGTTGGCCGAAGTCTGGAGAATTTCGATCTCCGCGTCGAGCCTGCTCATTGCAGGTGGGCCGAAGTGCAGATCGGGGCCGCGGCGTAAGCCTTGGTCGCGAACTGGTCGCTCATCACGATCAGGTTGAGCGTGCCCATCGCCAGGATGCTGGCGATGATGGCCCAGTCGAGCTTGCTGCGGACCGGAGCGCGGGGAGCGGCGCGGCTGGCGGCAGGGGCTTCGTGGAACGGCATGGCTTCGGTCCTTCGATTGGATCGGTGAAATTCCCCAAGGGGGTTGCGGGCCTTATCGCAAAGGGCGTGCCAAATTGCGTGAGTGGCGGAATCCCTCGATTCCAGCGTGTTGCGCCGACGGGGTTCGAAATATGAATTGCCAATGAATGGTGAAATTCGCTAAAAGTTGGGAATGGAGCGCGAAGTCCAGTTCATCGGCCAATCCACTGCCTTTCTCGACGCGGTCGAGCGGGCCAGTCGCGCCGCCGCGGTGCGTCGTCCGGTGCTGGTGATCGGCGAGCGGGGGACCGGCAAGGAACTGATCGCCCAGCGGCTTCATCACCTTTCTCCGCGCTGGGGGGAGCCGCTGATCACGCTCAATTGCGCGGCGCTGCCTGAGACATTGATCGAGGCCGAACTGTTCGGGCACGAGGCGGGGGCCTTCACCGGCGCGGTGCGGGCGCGGGCAGGGCGTTTCGAGGAGGCGGATCGCGGGACGCTGTTCCTCGACGAACTGGGTACGTTGTCGATGGCGGCGCAGGAGCGGCTGCTGCGCGCGATCGAATATGGCGAGGTTTCCCGAATCGGTGCCTCGCGCCCGGCGCAGGTTGATGTGCGGATCGTCGGCGCCACCAATGCCGATCTGCCGCGAATGGTGGACGAGGGCACTTTCCGCGCCGACTTGCTCGACCGGCTGAGTTTCGAGGTCATCAACCTGCCGCCGCTGCGCGCGCGCGAAGGCGATGTCCACGAACTGGCCGACTATTACGGGCGGCGCATGGCGTCGGAACTGGAGTGGGAGGGCTGGCCGGGCTTCTCGCCCGAAGCGATGGCCACGCTGGAGGCCTATGACTGGCCGGGCAATGTGCGCGAACTGCGCAATGTCGTTGAGCGGGCGGTCTATCGCTGGGGCTTCGGCGGCGAGGCGATCGGGCGAATCGTCTTCGATCCCTTCGACTATCCCTGGCGGCGAATCGAAGCGCGCGCCGTGACTGTCTCCACGACGGCGACCCCGGCCGAACGTCCGGCGGCGCCGACTGCTCCGCCGCGTGAGGATCTCAAGGATGCCCTTGGCGGCGGCAGCCTGCGCGCGGCGGTCGATGGCTTCGAGCGCCGGCTGCTGGTGGAAGCGCTGGAAGCGCATCGCTGGAATCAACGCCGTGCCGCCGCCGCGCTCGGTCTCAGCTACGATCAGCTTCGTCACGCGATGAAGCGGCACCGGCTCTCGGCCGAGCCTTCGATTCGCGAGCGGGTGTGATGCGAATCGGGCGTACAATCGATTGCTCGATCAACCTTTTCGGGGTGGCGGAAAGTATCGCCCCGAAAATGCGGGCCCGCAAATGCCGTGATTGTCGACAGAATCACGTGCCTGGCTTCAATTCTGTAGGAAATTTTGCTTAAGGGGCTGCTCGCTAAGCGGCGCGCTCTGTTATAGTCCGTGCGAGGTGTTGTTTTGAGGGCCGGCGTGTACGACGTGACCGACATTGCGCAGGCCAGGGCCATGCTCGACAGCCTGACTGGCAAGCAGGTCGAGGTTCTCGACCGTCTGGTGCTGCACCGCACGACCAAGGAAATCGCGCGCGAGCTGACGATCGCTCCCAATACCGTGGACCAGCGCATCACCGCCGTCCGCGACAAGTGGGGCACGATCAACCGCAAGGACACCGCCCGCCTTTACGGACGGCTGGTGGAGCTATGTGGCAAACCCCCATATGAGTTTTCCCGTGTCGACGACGGGGACGAGCAAGCGGATGAGATGGATCAGGACCTGCCGGTCGATCCGGTCTTCGTTCTTTCAGATGCCCGCCCTCTGACGCGGCATCCGGACTGGACGGGGGTGCAGCCATCGGGGTTGGCGGGCCTGGAGGCTTTTGATGCAAGGTTCGGCCGTGCCGGGCGCCTTGCCGCTGTGATCGTCCTGGCCTTGATGATGGCGCTGACACTTGCTGCAGCACTGTCCATCGCAGCCGCGCTGGGACGCCTGATCTAGCGGCGCGCCGGTCTGGCGGATCTTCCCGCAAAGCCTTCGGTCTTTACTCGGCGCATGAGCGCCATCGAGGAATCGAAGCGATGACACCGGAAATTGCCAGCCTGCGCATTACCCGCAGCATCCGTTCGGTAGAAGACGACATGGACGAGTTGCTCGCCAAGGCAGGTGAACTGCTGGCCGAGATCGCCCGCGCCCGCGTTGCCACCGAGGAAGCCGCCCGTCTGGTTCACCAGCCGATGGCCCGCGTTGCCAGCATGCAGAAGAGCCTGATGGACGCGCGTCTCGAACTCGTGAAGGCACACCGTGACCTGACCAAGGTTGCAGAGACCATGGACATTCCGATCCGTTGCCCCGATCAGGCACGTGTCGCGGATGAGCCCGCGACGATGGAGGCGGCAATCGCCGCTTGAGCCCGGAGGAGGGGCAGCGTGATCAATACCGAACAGGTGGTGTTTTTCCTGCTCCTTATCGGCTCGGTCGGGCTGGCGTTGTGGAAGGGTGGTGCCCCCGAGAGATGGGGTGCCGTCGTGATCCTCGCCATGGTCGGCATCGAAGCCCTGGCGGAGGTCGTCCTCCCCAGCGGGTTCCGGCGAGTCGATCCGTTCTCCCTGCTGACCGATCTGGTGGGCACTGTCGGCTTCGGCTGGCTTGCCATCCAGGCACTGAGGATCTGGCCGCTATGGGCTACTTCCCTGCAACTGCTGAGCCTGAGCGCGCACTTCGCGCGGTGGGCGGACCTGGGCATTCCGCCCCTGGTCTATGCGGTGATGCGTGGGACGCCGACGGCCTTCGCGTTGCTGGCGTTGATCTTCGGGACGATACTGCACCTGCGGCGCCTGCGTCGCGATGGCAGCGATCGCTCCTGGCAGGACTGGTCCCCGGATACTGCCGGGTCAGACCCCTATCGCGCCAGTTACTCGAAACACTGGTGATCCAGCTCGGCTGCCTTGGCCGGGAGATACTGGTGGAATTGCCATACGACCGCGAGGGGCGGCTGGTCGGCGAGGCCTTGTGCATCGCCGGAGGTGTCGACTCGATCAGCGGCAGTTATCGGATGCTTGTCCATCGCGCGCTGGAGCGTGACGCGGCGGGTATCGTGCTTGCGCATAACCACCCCTCGGGCAGTCATCGGCCAAGCCGTGCCGATGTTGCCGCGACGCGCCAGTTGGCGGCGGTGTGCCGGGCTGTGGATCTGGAATTGTTCGACCATCTGGTGATTGGCGGGCGCTGCGTTGCAAGCATGCGCCAGGCTGGACTGATCGTGGGGACGGCGCAGGCGCAATCGGCCTGATCCACTCCCGATCTGTCCGTCCCAGCGGCCCACCCGATGACCGACGACAAGGTTCGGCGACAATCCCTCCGTCGCCGGACGCAGGCCGGGCGGGCCCCACCCCCCACCCACAACATCCGCCCGGCCTGCTCTTTTTTCCGAAATTCCGGGCCCCGGAGCGGGTCGATGCCGCATTCAAAATGCGCCTCGGAGTATTTTCAAACAGGCTCTGTCGCGAAGATTGCGGGGCTGTATAGAGAGCGTGTCGGCGGCGTTTTCCGGCCTTGCCTTTTTGCGGCAATGGGATTATCTGCGCCTCATCCCGACATTGGTGAAACAAGGTTCGGGCTGGCGCCGGAAGGGGCCGGCGCGAAACCGCGTTGTACCGAATGTCCAGTTTGCAGACTCAACGAATCGATCCGGAGAACACGGCTTGGCCGACATCGCGCGCATTACTGAAGTCATCGAACCGGAAGTTACCGCTCTCGGCTTCGATCTCGTGCGCGTGCGGATCTTCGGCAAAAGCGAAGTGGGTGACGATGAAATCGCGCTCCAGATCATGGCTGAGAATCCGGAAACCGGCCAGCTTGTGATCGAGGACTGCGTGAAGCTGTCTCACCGCATTTCCGACCGCATGGACGCGCTTGAGGAAGCCGGTGAAGTGCTGATCGAGGAGGCTTACCGCCTCGAAGTCAGCTCGCCCGGTATCGACCGTCCGCTTACCCGCCCGAAGGACTTTGCCAACTGGGCAGGGCAGGAAGCCAAGATCACTCTCACCGTTGCCATCGAAGGTAACCGCAAGACGCTGCAAGGCGATCTGGTCGGGATCGAAGGCGATGTGGTGACGCTCGACGAGCGCAAGTCTGGCCGGGTGACTTTCCCGCTCGGCGATATTCATTCCGCAAGGCTGGTCCTCACGGACAAGCTGATCGCCGCAACCCGCCCGCTGGATGTCAGCGGGGCCGACGAGATCGTCGAGGAACAGGAAGACTAAGCCAATGGCCAGTGCGATTTCCGCCAACCGCGCCGAGCTGCTTGCAATCGCGAATTCCGTCGCTTCGGAGAAGATGATCGACAAGTCGATCGTCATCGAGGCGATGGAGGAAGCTATCCAGAAGTCGGCCCGTAACCGTTACGGCGCCGAGAACGACATTCGCGCCAAGCTCGATCCGCGGACCGGCGACCTGCGCCTGTGGCGCGTCGTCGAGGTGGTCGAGCACGTCGAGGACTACTTCAAGCAGGTTGACCTCAAGCAGGCCGAAAAGCTCCAGAAGGGCGCGCAGCTCGGCGACTTCATCGTCGATCCGCTGCCGCCGGTGGACCTCGGCCGTATCGACGCGCAGTCGGCCAAGCAGGTGATCTTCCAGAAGGTCCGCGATGCCGAGCGTGACCGTCAGTACGAAGAATTCAAGGACCGCGTGGGTGAGATCATCACCGGCGTGATCAAGTCGGTCGAATTCGGCCACGTGATCGTGAACCTCGGCCGCGCCGAGGGCGTGATCCGCCGCGATCAGCAGATCCCGCGCGAAGCCGCCCGCGTCGGCGAGCGCGTCCGCGCGCTGGTGATGCGCGTCGAGCGTCAGAACCGCGGTCCGCAGATCTTCCTCAGCCGTGCGCACCCGGACTTCATGAAGAAGCTCTTCGCGCAGGAAGTGCCCGAGATCTACGACAACATCATCGAGATCAAGGCCGCAGCCCGCGACCCGGGCTCGCGCGCCAAGATCGGCGTGATCAGCCATGATCACTCGATCGACCCGGTCGGCGCCTGCGTCGGCATGAAGGGCAGCCGCGTGCAGGCCGTCGTGCAGGAACTGCAGGGCGAGAAGATCGACATCATCCCCTGGAGCGAAGACACCGCGACCTTCGTGGTCAACGCGCTTCAGCCCGCGACCGTCAGCCGCGTCGTCATCGACGAGGAAGAAAGCCGCATTGAAGTCGTCGTGCCCGATGACCAGCTTTCGCTGGCAATCGGCCGCCGCGGTCAGAACGTGCGTCTGGCTTCGCAGCTGACCGGCTCGCAGATCGACATCATGACCGAGGCGGAAGCTTCGGAGAAGCGCCAGAAGGAATTCACCGAGCGCTCGAAGATGTTCGAGGAAGAACTGGACGTCGACGAAACCCTCTCGCAGCTGCTGGTGGCCGAAGGCTTCAGCGAGCTGGAAGAAGTGGCCTATATCGAGGTTGCCGAACTGGCCGGAATCGAAGGCTTCGACGAAGAACTCGCCGAGGAACTTCAGAGCCGCGCGCAGGAAGCGCTTGAGCGCCGCGAGGAAGCGAGCCGCGAGGAACGTCGCGGTCTGGGCGTCGAAGACGCGCTGGCCGAACTGCCGTACCTCACCGAGGCGATGCTGGTGGTTCTCGGCAAGGCCGGGATCAAGACGCTCGACGATCTGGCGGACCTCGCCACCGACGAGCTGATCGCCAAGAAGCGCACCGAACAGCGTCGCCGCGACGGTTCCGTGAACAAGCGCGCCCGCGACGAAGACAAGGGCGGCGTGCTCGGCGAGTACGGCCTGAACGAAGAACAGGGCAACGAGATCATCATGGCTGCCCGTGCCCACTGGTTCGAAGACGAACCGGCTACCGAGGAGGCCGCCGATGCGGAATCCTCGCAATGAGCGCGTAAGCTCCGACATCGACGGTTCCGGCCCGGAGAGGACTTGCATCCTCTCCGGCCAGACCGGTGCGCGTGAAGCGTTCGTCCGTCTGGCGATTTCGCCTGACGGACTGGTGCTTCCCGACGTCCACGCGCGTGCCCCCGGGCGCGGCGCGTGGCTTGGCGTTTCGCGCGAGACCCTTGAAATTGCCCTCGCGAAGGGCAAACTTAAGGGAGCGATGGCGCGCGCTTATAAAGGCGCCCAACTCACCATCCCCGAAGACCTGGCAGACAGGATCGAACAGGCGCTGATCCGCGCACTGACTGATCGGCTGGGACTCGAACTGAAATCGGGCAAGTTGCTCATGGGCTCGGACCGTATCGCGCAGAACGCGCGTGAGGGCCGGGTGGAGTGGCTCGCCCATGCCGCCGATGCGAGCGAAGATGGCTCGCGAAAGCTCGACCAGGCCTGGAGAGTCGGGAGCGAGGCGGAAGGAAGCGGTCTCAAGGGCACACGCTTGCCACTGGACCGGGAGACGCTGTCTGTGGCATTGGGCCGCGACAACGTCGTTCACCTGGCGCTCAACGATCGCGGCTCGGCCAACCGAGTCGCGGCGCAGTTGCAGCGCCTCCTGCATTTCCAGGGGCAACCCCGTGCCGGCGAAACCGCCGATGAGCACGGGGGCGATATGGCTAGTGGCACGGATACGGCACAGGCTGCTGCATCCGCGACGACGAATTGAGACCGAAGGGCAAGACGAGAGATATGAGCGAGACCGACAACAAACCGACCCTGGGCCGCAAGCCGCTTGGGCTTAAGCGCTCGGTGGAAGCGGGTGAGGTCAAGCAGACCTTCAGCCACGGCCGCACCAACAAGGTGGTGGTCGAGGTGAAGCGTAAGAAGCTGATCGGCAAGCCCGGGTCCGAAGGCGCAGTAGAGGCCGCTCCGGCGCCTGCGCCGCAGGCTGCCGCCCCCGTGCAGCAGCGCCCCGCGCCGACGCCGCCGCCGGCTCCGCGTCCGACGATCATTCCGGGCGAGACCCCGCAGGAGCGCGTTGCCCGCCTCCAGCGCGAGGCTGAGGCCGATCGCTTTGCCGCGCTCGAAGAAGCCAATCGCCGCGAGCAGGAAGAGAAGCTGCGCGCGCTTGAGGATGAAAAGCGCCGCGCGGAAGATAACCGTCGCGCCGAAGAGGAAGCCGCCCGCGCCGCCCAGAGCGAGGCTGCCGCACCGGTCGAGACCGAACAGGCCCCCGAGCCTGCTGCCCCGGAAGCCGTTGCTGCCGAATCGGCTGCGCCTGAAGCAGTCGCCGCTCCGGCTGCCGAAGCCGCTGCTCCGGTTGAAACGCCTGCCGAGGCTTCCGTTGAAGCGCCTGTCGAAGCCAAGGCTGCTTCGCAGCCTGCCGCACCTGTTGCTGCAACGCCCGCTCCGGCTCCCGCGCCGCGTCGTTTCACCCCGGTGAAGCGCCCCGAGCCGGTGCGTCGTCCCGAGCCTGCTCCGGCTGCTGCCGAGCCCGCTGCTGCCGCTCCGGCTGCTGCTCCCGCGCCCGCCGCGCAGGCTACGGCTTCGGCACCTGCCGCAACCGCGAACGCGGGCAGCGCTGCTCCCCGTGGTCCGGCCGCACCCAAGAAGGGCGCTCCGCCGCCGCCGCGCAGCACGCCCGAGCGTGACCGCAAGGGCGGCGACCGCCGCCAGTCGGGCAAGCTGACCGTCAACCGCGCTCTGAACGACGACGAGGGCGCCCGCGCCCGTTCGCTCGCCGCGCTGAAGCGTGCCCGTGAGAAGGAGCGCCGTGCGCACTTCTCGGGCTACAACCAGCAGCGCGAGAAGCAGGTCCGCGACGTGGTCGTCCCCGAGGCGATCACCGTTCAGGAACTGGCGAACCGCATGGCCGAGAAGGGCGCCGACCTCGTCAAGTCGCTCTTCAAGATGGGCATGATGGTCACCGTCAACCAGACGATCGATCAGGACACCGCCGAGCTGCTCGTGACCGAATTCGGCCACAACATCCAGCGCGTGTCGGAAAGCGATGTCGACATCGACAGCTCGACCGACGTCGATGCGACCGAGACGCTGAAGCCGCGTCCGCCGGTCGTCGCGATCATGGGCCACGTCGACCACGGCAAGACCTCGCTGCTCGATGCCCTGCGCGGCACCGACGTGGTGAAGGGTGAAGCCGGTGGCATCACCCAGCACATGGGCGCCTACCAGATCAAGACCAAGGGCGGTGAGCTGATCACCTTCCTCGACACGCCGGGCCACGCCGCCTTCACGCAGATGCGTATGCGCGGCGCCAATGTGACCGACATCGTGATCCTGGTGGTCGCTGCCGACGACGGCATCATGCCGCAGACCATCGAGGCCATCAATCACACCCGCGCGGCGGGCGTGCCGATGATCGTGGCCATCAATAAGATGGACAAGCACGAGGCCAACCCGCAGCGCGTCCGCGAACGTCTGCTTGAGCACGAGATCGTCGTCGAGGCGATGTCGGGTGAAGTGCAGGACGTGGAAGTCTCGGCGAAGTCCGGCGCCGGTCTGGACGAGCTGATCGAGAAGATCCTGCTCCAGGCCGAACTGATGGAGCTGAAGGCCAACCCGGACCGTGAGGCCGAGGCGACCGTGATCGAAGCCAAGCTCGACAAGGGCAAGGGTCCGCTCGCGACCGTGCTGGTCAACCGTGGCACGCTCAAGGTCGGCGACATCCTCGTCGTCGGTACCGAGAGCGGCCGCGTGCGCGCCATGCTCGACGACAAGGGCCGTCAGGTGAAGGCCGCACCGCCTTCGATGCCGGTCGAAGTCCTCGGTATCGGCGGCGTGCCGATGGCCGGTGACAAGCTGACCGTGGTCGAAAGCGAGCAGCGTGCCCGCGAAGTCTCGGCCTACCGTCAGGAACAGGCGACTGCCAAGCGCACCGCGACGGCGCCCGCCAGCATCGACACGATGTTCTCGGCGCTTGCCGCCAAGCAGAACGTCATCGAGTACCCGGTGGTGGTCAAGGCAGACGTGCAGGGTTCGGTCGAAGCGATCAACTCGGCGCTCCACGCCCTGTCGAACGACGAGATCAAGGTCCGCATCCTGCACTCGGGCGTCGGTGCCATCACCGAGACCGACGTGGCTCTGGCTTCGGCTTCGGGGGCGCCGATCGTCGGCTTCAACGTCCGCCCGAACGCCAAGTCGCGCGAGCAGATCGAGAAGACCAAGACGCCGATGATGTACTACGACGTCATCTATGAGCTGACCGCAGAGGTCGCGAAGCAGATGGCCGGCATCTGGGGTCCGGAACGCATCGAAACCGTCGTCGGCCGCGCCGAGGTCAAGCAGGTCTTCCCGGCCGGCAAGCGCGACAAGGCCGCTGGTCTGCTGGTGGTCGAAGGGTTCATCCGCAAGGGTCTCAGCGCCCGTCTTACCCGCAACGACGTCATCGTTTCGGCAACGACGATCTCCTCGCTGCGCCGCTTCAAGGACGACGTGGACGAAGTGCGCGCCGGTCTGGAATGCGGTGTCGTGCTGGCGGATACCAACGACATCAAGCCGGGCGACCACCTCGAAGTCTTCGAGGTCAGCCATCGCGAGCGTACGGTCGGCTAACGCCTGCCGTTCTCACGCGGGCGAAAGCTCAACGCGAACAGACGGCCATCGTCGGGCGAATAGCCCGGCGGTGGCCGTCCGCCGTTGGGGCTTCCCGGACCCGCAGCAGTTTGTATCTTCCGGCAGCCGGATTAAGTGCCGGAACCTCTGGTTATGATGGTGGACCGATGACCCGTTACTGTGCCTTCTTCGCCTCGATCAACGTCGGCGGAAACCGGCTGACCATGGCCGACTTGCGCTATGCGCTTGAGCGCGAGGATATCGCCAATGTCGAAACCGTCATCGCCAGCGGCAATGTCCTGTTCGACTACGACGACCGCCCGACCGAAGGCCTGGAAGAGCTGTTCGAATACGTGATGCGCGAACGCTTCGACATGCAGACCTTCGCGGCCGTCCGCAATCGCGCCGAAGTGCTGGCGGCAGTGGAGCAAAACCCCTTCGTCGGCGGGAGCGAGGACAAGTTTGTCCATACCTTCCTGCTCGAACGTCAGCCCACCCAGGCGCAGTTCGACAAGCTGGTGGCCGATTACGCCGGGCGCGGGGACGAGACTCTCGCGCTGGGGCCGCGCAGCCTCTACGTCGATTTCGTCCATGGCGTGGCCGAGAGCCGGCTGACCTCGGCCTTCATCGAGCGCAAGCTTGGCTGCCGGGGCACTGCACGCAATGTGCGCTCGCTGGCGCGTATCGTCGCCAAGATGTGAGCCTCCGGCGCATCCGCGTCGGGCATGAAAAAGGGCGGCGCGCCAGATGCGCACCGCCCTTCCTATTTGGTTCCGTGATCGGGGATCAGTGGAACATGTTCATGGTCACAGCGGCAATGACGCCGCTGGTGATGCCCACGAGCAGCATGTCATTGCCCGAACGGACGTAGTGGTAGCCCTTCGGCGGGGCCTTCACGTTGTGGTAGTGGCGATAGTCGACGACCTGGTAGTTGGTCGCGCGATTGCGGTCGAACCGCTCGCCCTTCTGGAAACGGTGCGGCGCGGGGGCCTGCTTGTGGGGCTCGGAGTGGCCCTGCGGACCATGGCCCTGCTGGCCATGATAGTCGGGCGCCGCCATCGCGGGTGCTGCGAGGCCGGGCATCGCAAGCGCGGCGACGAGCAGGGTGGCGGTGAACTTTCGCATTTTGTCAGCTCCTTGAAGCGTGGGGGGACGGTGTCTTAACCACAGGAACGGCGAATGGTGTCAGAAACAATTGTTGCAAATTGTCGCCGGCCGCCCACATGGAGACTTCCATGGCCCGCCAGCAGATCACGCCCGAACAGCACTCCGTCCGCCTTCTCAAGGTGGGTGAGCAAGTGCGTCACATCATTTCCGAGATTCTCTCGCGCCAGCAGGTCCACGACCAGACGCTGAGCGGGCATCTCGTTTCCGTTACCGAAGTGCGGATGACACCCGATCTGCGGCAGGCCACGGTTTTCGTGAAGCCGCTGCTCGGTGTGGACGAGGAAGAGGTGCTCAAGGCGCTGCGCACCAACACCGCCTTCTTCCAGCGCGAAGTCGCCCAGCGGCTGAAGCTGCGGTCGGCGGCCAAGATCCGCTTCCGTCAGGATGAGACGTTCGAGGAAGCGAGCCGCATCGATGCGTTGCTCAGCGACCCGCGCGTGAAGCGCGATCTCGATGCTGCCGGAAGCGATCCGATCGACGAGGAAGAGTGAGGCGCGGGAGGGCCGTGTGGCCCTCCGTCCCCCGATACTCCCGCGCCGGGTCAGCCCGGCGCGAATGTCAGCGTGACGCGGTCCCAGCGCGCGGCGGCGAGATCCTCGGGCGTGATCCAGAACTGGAACAGCCCCGTATCTCCCCAGTTCCACTCGATCATATCGTCGCAGCCGAGCTGAAGCAGCATCACCTGACCGGGGTGGACCAGCGAGCCCGCTACACCGGCGCCGAACAACTGGTGCTGGTGGCGGATCGCCAGCAGATGGCCGGAATTGATCCGCGCCAGTTCCTCGTCGGGCACTTGC
This sequence comes from Novosphingobium sp. BL-S-33, assembly GCF_056857025.1. Lineage (NCBI taxonomy): Bacteria > Pseudomonadati > Pseudomonadota > Alphaproteobacteria > Sphingomonadales > Sphingomonadaceae > Novosphingobium > Novosphingobium sp. BL-S-33. The sequence continues at coordinate 1,595,366 of NZ_CM166474.1, forward strand.
GCAAAGGCGCCGTCATCGCCGGTGACCATGGCGCGCAGCGAGACCGTCGCCAGATCACCCAGCGTCTGGGGCACGCAGAAGCGCACCAATCGCGCACAGTCGTGATGGACCTGCGCGAGCACTTCCTCGATCACATCCATCTCGTCGGGATCGAGCGGGCTCCACGCATCGCGTCCGGCGATGAAGCCATCCATGGCGGCGATCATCCGCGCGAGGCTGGCACGCTCGGCCTGAAGCGCGGGTAGCTCCGCTTCGCTCGCAGCGAGTGCGGCGCGCGCTTCGTCGAGATCGCCGCGCGCGGCTGTCGGCGTTGCTTGCAGGGTGGCCAGACGGGCCTCGGCGTGGGTCAGGCGCTCCTGCTCCATTGCCATTTCCCGCGCGGCGCCATCCATGGCGGCGTGCAGGCAGTCAGCCAGATACATAACGCCGTGCCACCACAGCCGCTGCACCGGTTCGCGCACTGTATAGGCGCTCTCGCGCGTTGCCACGCGGGCGGTGAGCCAGGCGGTTTCGCCTGCATCTACCGCAGGCTCTTCCGCGACCGGGTGCTCGTAGTCCTCGTCCGCCAAGTCGCCGCCGACCGGAGCCAGCACACCGGCAGGCCGTTCCGCGACCATTGGCGCCACCGGCCAGAACGGGAAGTAGGGCCGGGACAGCCGCGAAACATGCTCGGGGAGCGGATAGCCGCCCTCGTCGAACGCGGGCGGCAGATCGGCGGGCGGTTCGGTGAAGACGTGATCGCCGCTGGGCACCTCGATCACCGCGCCGGTGCCCAGGAAGAACGCGAGGGCTCCCGAGCAGGGCAACGGGCTTTCGGGGCAGGCGGCAGCCAGTTCGGCAAGGTCTATCTGCGCGGCGAAGGGCAGGGCGCCGTGTTCGTCGCGCGGCCATGACAGTGCGCCGAGCCGGGGCAGGCCGCCCAGCCAGCTGGTGCTGTCGAACCATGTCTGCTCGTCGATGTCGCGTTCGCGGGGGCGGCGGGAGAGCACGATGGGGGTGAGCGAAAGCGCCGGAACGGTGCCGGCCCGTCGCGGCTCCACCGCCACGGGTTCGGGATCGGGCACCGGGGGAAATTCGGGCTCTGCCGGAATGGCCTCGCCGACGACATCCGCGACTTCTTCGTAGCCCTCACCCCGCAGGAGGCCGGGCACGCGGTCCATTTCGGGTTCGACCGGATCGGGTTCAGGCCGCCAGACCAGTTCGGGATCGGGATGCACCAGCTTGCGCCGACGCCCCTGCCGGGACCGCGAGGGCTCGACATCGGACATCGGGACAAGCGCTGTGCGCCCGCTGCCACGCCCTACCACCGCCAACAGCAGGGCCAGCACCATGCCGGTTGCGAGCGGCGCGATCACGGCGGCGTCTCGCCCGGACAGCGCGGAGGCGCGTGCGGCGGTCTGGTCAAGCGTTTCGAGAGCAGGTCGCGCAGCGGGGGGACCCAACGGTGCCAGCGGGAACAGCGCGACATATGCAGCTACGATCGCGGTCAGCGTGAAGACCGCGAAGACGGCGATCCATCTCCTCATCACCACCTCCAGCAAGGGCCAACTCAGCCTCGGCCACCGTCAGCTTCGAGTTGTCGCCATAGTGTCTTAGAGAACCTTGCTGGCTTCCATTCAAGCGGGGACAAATGCAGTTCATGCCCGTGCGGAGGGCAAGTGGGCATGTTATCCCCAGTTAGATGGCTAAACTCTATTTTTACTATGCCAGCATGAATGCCGGGAAGTCGGCGACCTTGCTTCAGGCGAACTTCAATTACCACGAACGCGGCATGCGCACGATGCTCTGGACGGCCGCGCTGGACGACCGTGGCAGCGGCGAAAGCGGTGACGAGCACGCCATCGAAAGCCGCATCGGCCTCCATGCCGCCGCCCACCGCTTCACGCCCGAGACCGACCTGGCCGCACGGGTCGGCGCCGTCCACGCGGTGGAGCCGCTGGCCTGCGTGCTGATCGATGAGGCGCAGTTCCTCACCCCCGAACAGGTCTGGCAATGCGCGCGGATTGCCGACCGGTCGGGCATCCCGGTGCTCTGCTACGGGCTACGGACCGATTTTCGCGGAGAGCTGTTTCCGGGCTCCGCCGTGCTGCTGGGGATTGCCGATTCCCTCGTCGAGCTGAAGGCGGTCTGCCATTGCGGCCGCAAGGCGACGATGAACCTGCGGGTTGATGCCTCCGGGGCGGGCGTGCGCGAGGGCGCGCAGACCGAGATCGGCGGCAACGATCGCTACGTTGCGCTGTGTCGCCGCCATTTCGGGGAATCGCTGGGGTTGTAGGCGAACGACCAATTCAGACAGGAACAAGGCTGCCAACTCCAACCCGTCATCCCCGCGAAGGCGGGGATCCCGCTTTTCTTGGCGAGCGTGGCAAAAGGAAGCGGGGCCCCCGCCTTCGCGGGGGCGACGAGCTTTTGGGTTGGTGGTCCGGCCTCGATATTGAGCGCGTTGGTCGCGGGTTGAAAACGGCTTCAATTCAGCGCCGAATTCGCGGGCGGCCTCCGCGCCGCTGGCTCAAGCCGTCCCGTTAGTCGGGCGACTCCCCGCTGCGGCCTGTCCCCCGGTGGCAATCTGGGCGAAATCGGCAGGCAACGATTGTCTCTTTCTCTCGTTCGGAGTGCGACAACGGGTGCAGGCGACGGGTTTTGATGCAGAATGCGATAGTCCATCTGGGATATCACAAGACGGCCACCACATGGCTGCAGAAGCAGCTGTTTCCCAATGCGACCAGCCACGATTTCCTTCCGCGGCAGGCCGTTCAGGAGGCCTTTCTCAAGCCTACCGGCATGCATTTCTGTCCCCGACAGGCCAGCGAGGTACTCTCACTGCGCGGGCGCAATCGGCCGGTGTTGCTGAGCGAGGAAAACCTCTCCGGCTATATCCATAACGGCGGCCTCCACGGTTTCGTGGCGCCCGAGGTGGCGCGGCGCATCAAGGCGGTCCTGCCCGATGCACATATCGTGATCTTCATCCGCAATCAGTTCGAGATCTGCCGCGCAAGCTATGCGCAGTATGTCTCCGGGGGCGGGACATGGGGCCAGCGCCGCTATTTCGAGACCGCGCGCATGGTGCGCGGCGCATTGACGCGGCCGTGGAAGGCGCCGGTCTTCGAATTCGAGCATTTCGAGTACGACCGCCTTGTCGCCTATTACGACGACCTGTTCGGGCGCGAGCATGTCCACGTCTATCCCTACGAGTGGCTGTGCGACCGCAACGCCCTGATCGAACGGATGCAGCAGGATCTGGGTCTGTCTATCGAGGACATGCCGCCGGAGGGATCGCGTGCGAATATCTCGTTGGGGGCGGCCGGGCTGGCGGTGATGCGCGGCGTCAACCTCTTCACGCGGCAGTCGGTGGTGAACAAGGACCACATCGTCGACCTGCCCGGCGGACAGGTGCTGCGCCACGGTGCCAAGTGGCTGTGTAGGCGCATGCCGGCGATCACCATGCGCCCGGCCCGCATCGCTCCGCGCCTGCGTGAGCGCATCGCCGGGCACTACCCGGACAGCAACCGGCGCCTCATGGCCCTGCGCGATCTGCCGCTGGAAGAGCTGGGCTACCCGCTCTAGGCGGGTGTTGGGCTGTGAATACAATCGTTTCAAAATGTGGAAACGGTGATGCTTAAGCTATCGCACGCGTCATAAACTCTACACACAACCGTTCCAGAGGAGTTGGGTAATCATGGCGGCAGGCCCGCCATGACGCTCTGAAACGGGGAACATGACCATGACACGTGCAATCCTTCTGGCGACGCTGGCGGCTGCTACCAGCCTGGCGGCCTCTCCGGTGCTGGCCGCGACGATCGACGCTCCGGTCGTGGAGCGCCTGTCGCCCGATACGGTCGCGGTGCGCTGGAACGGCGGCGATCCCGTCGACGTCTTGGCTGCGAATGGCTTCGACACGCCGGACAGCGCCGCCAGCCTGCTCGTATCCAAGGATGCGGGCGGCCGGTTCGAGGCGCATCCCGGCCAGCATGAGCGGCCGATCTACCTGCTTCGCGACACGCGCACGGGCCAGACAGTCCATGTCGCCGAACGCGTTCTGCAACTGGAGCAGGGCACCAACTTCCGCGATCTGGGCGGCTATCCGGGTGCCGACGGCAAGCATGTCCGCTGGGGCATGCTCTACCGGTCGGGCGGTCAGGCGATGCTGACCGACGACGACGTGCGCGAGATCAAGGGCCTTGGTATCGTCAATCTCACCGACCTTCGCTCGAACGACGAGCGCGTGCTCGCGCCCACGCGTCTCGACGGCATTCGCTATCAGGCGATGGGCTATTCGATGAACGCGATCAACATCGGCCCCGATCAGCTTCAGAAAATGAAGGAAAATCCCGGCGCCGGCCTGATGGCGGCCTATCGCACGATGCCGGAGATGATCACGCCGCAGATCCGCATGGTGTTCCGCACGATGCTCGATCATCAGGGGCCGCTCGTCTGGAATTGCACGGCGGGGCAGGATCGAACCGGCATCGTGAGCGCGCTGGTGCTCTCTGCATTGGGCGTGCCGCGTGACCAGATCTATGCCGATTACGTCCTGACCACGAAGTCCCGCAATCCCCATTGGGAAATGCCGCCGATTTCGGCCGAGACGGTCAAGGAGCATCCGGCAGCGGCGATGTGGGCGGCCATGCAGAGCGAACCCGCCTTTGCGAAACCGTTTCCGCTGACCGGCGCGGACGGCGTGCCGTTCATCGCCGCTGCTTTCCAGGCGATCGAGGCGAAATGGGGATCGGTTGATGCCTTCCTCGATCAGGGGATCGGCCTGCACAAGGAAGACATTGCCCAGCTTCGCAAGTTCTATCTGGAGTAAGTCCGAGGGCCCATTGCGATGAGCACCCCGGCACCCTAGATCGGCGGCATGGACAATACCCTGCTGCAAGCCGCGGCGCTCATCGTTCCCCTTATCCTTGCGATCGTCTTCCACGAGGTTGCCCATGGCTGGACCGCGCTGGCGCTTGGCGATCCCACCGCGCTGGAACAGCGGCGGCTTTCGCTCAATCCGCTGCGACATGTCGATCCCATCGGCACGGTGCTGCTTCCGGGCTCGCTTGCGCTGGCGGGAGCGCCTGTGTTCGGCTGGGCCAAGCCGGTGCCGGTCAACCGCTGGCGGCTGCGCGATCCCCGGCGCGGGATGATGGTGGTGGCCGCAGCCGGTCCGGGCAGCAATCTGGTGCTGGCGGCGATCGGCGCGGTGTTGCTGGGACTGCTGGTGCGCGTGGCCGGGTCTTCCGAGAGCGCGGCGCTCCAGTTCATCGCGATGAACTTCAACAATTTCATCATGATCAACGTGTTCCTGGCGCTGTTCAACCTGCTGCCGATCCCGCCGTTCGACGGTTCGCACATCGTCGAGGGGCTGCTGCCGGATCGCTTGGCGGCGAGCTATGCGCGGTTGCGGCCTTACGGATTTCCGCTGCTGATCCTGCTCTTGATCGTGGTGCCCTATTTCTTCCCGCAGTGGGCGCTGGTCCGTCACCTCGTCCTGCCGCCAGTGATCTGGATGACCGACCATTACTATGCGCTGGCCCACGCCGTCGCCGGCATTTGACGGCGCGAAAGCCGCACTAACGTTGACAAACCGACCCGGCGGGACTTGGGGGGAGGGCATGACTTCCACTCCCGCAACCCGCCCCGCCCCTCATGGCTGGATCATCCTCGACAAGCCGCTCGGGCTGGGCTCGACGCAGGCCGTCGCCGCCGTGAAGCGCAACTTGCGCGAGGCGGGGTATGGCAAGAAGGTCAAGGTCGGCCACGGCGGCACGCTCGATCCGTTGGCGACCGGCGTGTTACCGGTTGCGCTGGGCGAGGCGACCAAGCTGGCCGGCCGTATGCTCGATGCCAGCAAGATTTATGAGTTCACCATTCAGTTTGGCCGACAAACCGATACGTTGGATCTTGAGGGTGAGGTAGTAGCCACGAGCGACTTTCAGCCGGGCTTCGGCGCGGTCGAATCGATCGTGCAAGAGCGCTTCACCGGTGAAATTGAGCAGATCCCTCCAGTGTACTCGGCGATCAAGGTGGATGGCGAGCGGGCTTATGACCTGGCGAGGGCTGGGGAAGAGGTTCAGCTCAAATCCCGCAGGGTGACGATTTTCGAATGGGAGTACGTCGCCGAGGGGTTCGTCGGCGAATGGGATGCGAGTGAGCAATACGTTACGTTGCGGGTAAAAGTTTCCAAGGGAACGTACATTCGCAGCCTCGCGCGCGACATCGCGATTGCTCTCGGAACGGTGGGCCATGTCACCATGTTACGCCGCATCAAGGCCGGTCCGTTCGACCTGTCCCGGGCGATTTCGCTGGACAAATTGAACGAAATCGGCAAGGGCGCACCGCTTGAACAGATACTCTTGCCACTAGAGGTGGGGCTGGACGACATCCCGGCCATCGACCTCGGTTCGGAGCAGGCAAGAGCGGTCCGACAGGGCCGCGTTCTGACCGAACTGCCCCATGAAGACGGGCTCTACTGGGCGCGAGAGGGAACCATTCCCGTCGCGCTGATGGAGCTTTCGGGCGGAGAAGCCCGCGTCGTCAGGGGATTCAATCTATCAGATGTCGCGGAGTAAAGTACTATGTCGGTTACCGCTGAAAAGAAGCAGGACATCATTTCGGACAACGCACGCGTCGCTGGCGACACGGGCAGCCCGGAAGTTCAGGTCGCGATCCTCACCGAGCGCATCCGCAACCTGACCGAGCACTTCAAGGCTCACCACAAGGACAACCACTCGCGTCGCGGTCTGCTGGCCATGGTCAACAAGCGCCGCTCGCTGCTCGACTACCTTAAGAAGAAGGACGTCGCGCGGTACAACTCGCTGATCCAGAAGCTGGGTCTGCGTAAGTAAGAACTAATGGGAAGCGGCCCCTCAGCGGGCCGCTTCTTGCATCAGGGGTCCGTCCGCAATTCGGCGGCAGACCCGGGGGCCCCAAAGCGGCCTCACACCGGACCGGGACGGCATACCCGGCAGTAAACCCCGCCGCGCAATAGGGCCGGTGGGCTGAGGAAAACCTCTTATGTTCGACGTCAAAACCGTAAGCATGGAGTGGGGCGGCAAGACGCTCACTCTGGAAACCGGCCGCGTGGCCCGTCAGGCCGACGGCGCCGTCCTTGCCACCTATGGCGAAACGGTTGTGCTCTGCGCGGTTACCGCCGCCAAGTCGGTGAAGGAAGGCCAGGACTTCTTCCCGCTGACCGTGCACTACCAGGAAAAGTTTTCGTCCGCAGGACGCATCCCGGGTGGCTTCTTCAAGCGTGAACGCGGCGCCACCGAAAAGGAAACGCTGACCAGCCGCCTGATCGACCGTCCGGTCCGTCCGCTGTTCCCCGAAGGTTTCTACAACGAAATCAACGTCATCGCCCAGGTTCTGAGCTTTGATGGCGAGACCGAGGCCGACATCGTTGCGATGATCGCCGCTTCGGCCGCGCTGACCATCTCGGGCGTGCCCTTCATGGGCCCGATCGGCGCTTGCCGCGTCGGCTTCGTCGATGGCGAATACACGCTGAACCCGAAGCAGACCGCCGCGCTGGCCGATGGCCGCCTCGATCTCGTCGTCGCCGCCACCGGCGATGCCGTGATGATGGTGGAATCGGAAGCCAAGGAGCTGACCGAGGAAGAGATGCTCGGCGCCGTCATGTTCGCGCATGACGAATGCCGCAAGGTCGTGAACCTCGTGATCGACCTGGCCGAAAAGGCTGCCAAGGAACCTTGGGAAATCGACCTGTCGGACAACACGGCCGACGTTAAGGCGAAGCTCAAGAAGGCCGTCGGCAAGGACGTTACCGCTGCCTACAAGCTGACCGACAAGTCGGCCCGCTCGAACGCGCTGAACGCCGCTCGCGCCAAGGCCAAGGAAGCTTTCGCCGGCGAAACGCCGCAGCTGCAGATGGTCGCCATCAAGACCATGAAGAAGCTGGAAGCGGAAATCGTTCGCGGCGCCATCCTCAAGGACGGCAAGCGCATCGACGGCCGCAAGCTCGATCAGGTTCGCCCCATCGAATCGATGGTCGGTTTCCTGCCGCGCACCCACGGTTCGGCGCTGTTCACCCGCGGTGAAACGCAGGCGATCTGCACCACCACGCTGGGCACCAAGGACGCCGAGCAGATGATCGATGGCCTGGAAGGCCTGTCGTACTCGTCGTTCATGCTGCACTACAACTTCCCGCCCTACTCGGTCGGCGAAGTGGGTCGTTTCGGCGCCCCGGGCCGTCGCGAGATCGGCCACGGCAAGTTGGCATGGCGCGCGCTGCACCCGGTGCTGCCCGCTAAGGAAGACTTCCCCTACACCATCCGCATCCTGTCGGACATCACCGAGTCCAACGGCTCGTCCTCGATGGCGACGATCTGCGGCGGCTGCCTTTCGATGATGGACGCCGGCGTGCCGCTGGCCCGCCCGGTTTCGGGCATCGCCATGGGCCTGATCCTGGAAGGCGACGAGTTCGCAGTCCTCTCGGACATCCTGGGCGACGAGGATCACCTCGGCGACATGGACTTCAAGGTGGCTGGCACCGAACTCGGCATCACCACGATGCAGATGGACATCAAGATCGCCGGCATCACCAAGGAAATCATGGGCAAGGCGCTGGAGCAGGCGAAGGCCGGCCGCGCGCACATCCTGGGTGAGATGAACAAGGCTCTCGGCTCGGCTCGCACCGAACTGTCGGCCCACGCACCGCGTATCGAGACGATCCAGATCGACAAGTCGAAGATCCGTGACGTCATCGGCACCGGCGGCAAGGTGATCCGCGAGATCGTGGCCGAAACCGGCGCCAAGGTCGACATCGACGACGAAGGCATGATCAAGATCTCGTCTTCCGACATCGCCCAGATCGAAGCCGCCAAGAAGTGGATCCTCGGCATCGTCGAGGAAGCGGAAGTCGGCAAGATCTACAACGGCAAGGTCGTCAACATCGTCGACTTCGGTGCCTTCGTGAACTTCATGGGCGGCAAGGACGGTCTCGTCCACGTCTCCGAAATGAAGAACGAGCGCGTCGAAAAGCCGACCGATGTCGTCAAGGAAGGCCAGGAAGTTAAGGTCAAGGTCCTCGAGATCGATCCGCGCGGCAAGGTTCGCCTGTCGATGCGCGTCGTCGACCAGGAAACCGGCGCCGAGCTGGAAGACACCCGTCCAGCCCGCGAACCGCGCGAACCGCGCGGCGATCGTGGTCCCCGCGACGATCGCGGCGGTGACCGTCGTGGTCCGCGCCGTGACGGTGGCCGTGGCGGCAACGATCGTGGTCCCCGCGGCGATCGCGGTCCCCGCGGTCCTCGCGACGGCGGCGGCGATCCCGACCACATGCCGGCGTTCCTGAAGGAAGACTGATCGCCAAGCGATCAGTGCCCTGAAGGAAGATTGATCCTTCAGGGCTCGCATGAGCTGAAATGACGAAGGGGCCGCAGCAATGCGGCCCCTTTTTCTTTGCGCGAAGCGAACGGCGCTCGCGGATTCTCGCCAGCACAGCCAATTCTACCAGTGGGGCCAATTCTACCGATGAGGCCAATTCTATCGCGGCAATCAAAGCCCCGTCGTCCCCGCGAAGGCGGGGACCCCGCTTTCTTTTGCGGACGCGGAGAGAAGGCAGCGGGGCCCCCGCCTCCGCGGGGGCGACGAGATGGTGTGGTGTTGCCTGTGAGACCTAAACTTCGCGCGGCTTTGGACGCGTAAGTCGGATATTAGTAGCGAGCAGGTAAGGAGAGGTGTTATTCCTGCCCGCGCTGCCGAAATCGGTCAGTTCGTAACGGCGAGGCGCGGTGCCGGAGCATCGTCGCGCTTGGCGCGGCGCTCGGAGAGGTTGACGCGGTTCTTCCCGCTCTGCTTGGCTACGTAGAGCGCGCTGTCCGCGCAGGGCACCACGTCGGAGGCATTGGTCGCGGTTTCGGGGACGGTGGCGACGCCGAATGAGGCGCTGATCGCGGCGCCGTGCGCTTCGGAGAGGCTCTCGATGCGCTTGCGCAGGATCTCGGCCTTGTCGGCGGCGTCCTCGAGCGTGCACTTGGGCATGATCACCACGAGTTCCTCGCCGCCGTAGCGGGCCACCACGTCCGAGGGCCGCAGCGCGCCGACAAGCTGTGCCGCCACGTCACGCAGCACCGCGTCGCCCTTGGCATGGCCGAACTCGTCGTTGACGCGCTTGAAGTTGTCGAGATCGATCATCAGCACCGAAGTGGCGGTGCCGGTCCGCTCGCCAAGGCTGACATAGCGTTCGAGCGCATCTTCCATGTAGCGGCGGTTGTAGAGGCCCGTCAGCGGGTCGCGCAGCGATTGGGTGCGCAGCTTTTCGCGCAGCGCGATATTGGACAGCGCGAGCGACATCGAATCGGCCAGCGCCCGCGCCACGCGGCGGATGTCGTTGAACCGCTCCAGCGCATCCGGCGCATCGCTGGCGAGCAGCAACAACCCGAAAACTTGCCCGCGCGCCATCATTGGCACTTCCACGGTCGCTCCGGTGCCGATCTGGTGCATGCAGCACAGCGTGCCGCCGGCGGGGTCGTTGATATGGGGTTTGCCGCGCTTGAGCGCCCAGCAATTGCTGGGCACCAGGGCCGCAGCCGGTTCGAACCTGTCCGAAAGGCCCCATGACTTGGCCAGATCCAGCCGGTCGCGCGAGTTGTTGAAGACATAGAGCGCGCCGCCGAAGCCGGGGAGCAGCCGCACGGCAGTTGCCATCAGCACCGCGCCGGCATCGTCATGATCCTCGGCCGCCTGAAGCATGTCGGTCATGGCGAAAAGCTCTTCGACCTGATTGCGGGCGTCGCGAGCCTCGTCGATGAGGCGAAGATGGTCGTCCAGTTCGGCAACCGCGCGGCGTCCGAACACGACGCCGACGAAGAGCGTGAAGAGCGCGCAGGCAGCGGCCACAGTGGCGAGCGAGTGGCCGAGCGGCCCGTCGACGAACAGGGCGGCCAAGGCGCAGATGGTGCAGGTCGCCTGAATCGCATGCACCGCAAACCGACGGACAGAAGTGACCGTTTCGTTTGGCGACAGTATACTTTCCTGCTGCACCGCTTCGCACCCAGATTCGATTTAAAAAGAGCCTAGGTAGGAATCTCTAATAAACGGTAACCCTGCAAGTCCTCGATTTGCGATTACAAAAACATAACAACGGGCATTCGGCAGGAGTTTTGCGAATTCTGTTGTTAACCATTGGGTGCATTGCGAGGGGGCAGGTGTCGCGGCCCGAATGGTCATCCGGGCTGGCGATGAACGCGCAGCGGCGCCCGGCATCCAGCGCCTTTTGGGCGCGAGATCTGGAGGGGGCGGGGCAGCCTTGCCAACAAGGCGCGCGCCTCCGCGGAGGGTTTTACAGGATGCTTATTGAGCCGGTGTCGGCGGGGCCGGGACCCGGCGTGCGCTGACGATCTTCACCGGCGGATCCAGCATCTGCCCACGCATCACGCCTTCGCCCTTGGTGGCCGAGCGCGGCGCGTCCCAGATCTTGTGGACCACGTCCATGCCCGAAGCGACATGGCCGAAGGCCGCGAATCCGGCCTTGAACTCGGGATTGTCCGACGAGGGATTGGCGTCGAGCGTGACGACATCGCCGACCATGATCGTGAAATCAGCCGTGGCGGTGCCCGGCGCATAGCGCGCCATCGAGATCGTGCCCGAAGTGTGATGCAGGCCCGTCTGGCTGGTCGGCTCATGCGCGACCGGGGGCAGGACCTTGATGCCCTGCAAGCCGCCCTGAACCAGCCCGGCCGGGGTATCGCCCCAGTCGAGATGCATCGAGCGGTAGAATGTCGTTCCGTCGAACTTCTTGCCGTCGACGTACTTGAGGAAGTTCGCCGTGGTGAGCGGCGCATGCGTCTTGTCGAGCGCGAGTACGATCGTGCCCTCGCTCGTGACCATGGCCACGTAGGCATATTCCACCGGAGTCGCGGCCGGAGCCGGGGTGGTCGCAGCAGCGGCGGGCGCCTGCTGCGCCATCGCCGGTGCCGCCATCAGTGCCAGAGCCGCGCCGGCAAGGACGGGCACGGCAAGGCGCCGGCTCCATCGTGCCATCATCGACTCTGGCGTTGACATGGGATCAGCGAACCCGCGGGCCGCCGAAGGGCAGCGGCGGAGGGGGACGGCGCGCGCCGCGCGGCAGCTGTGCCTGATAGGCCCGGCCGCAATGCTCGACGCAGTAGGGGAAGCCGGGGTTCACGGCCGCGCCGCAGAAGTGGAAGTCCGGCTCGCCCGGGTGACCCATCGGCCAGCGGCAAACGCGATCGTTGAGATCGAGCAGGCTGGTCTTGCCCGAAATCTCGGCGCTCGGCTTTGCGGGCACAAGGCGGCGCGGCGGGGCTGGCGGGATCGGCTGCTGCTGATCGCCGGGGCCCTGGCGCAGGAAGCCGCCGGGGCCGACCGAAACGACGCGCGGGCCGCTCGGCTTCACGACGGCATCGTCGGCCGCCGGGGCGGCAGCCTGCGGCGCAACCGGTTCGGCTGCGCGCGGTGCGGGTGCTGCCGGGGCCTGCGGCGCAGCGCGTGCAACCACGGGCTCCGCCTTGGGCTCGGGCGCGGCAGGTTGCGCTTCGGCCGCGGGCTTCGCCTTCTTGGGGGCGGGCGCCGGGCGCGCAGGCTTCTCATTGGCCTTGACCGGGGAAGGGCGTGCCTTGAGGCCGAGGCGGTGGGCCTTGCCGATCACCGCGTTGCGGCTGACGCCGCCAAGCTCGTCCGCGATCTGGCTGGCAGTGGCACCGCCCTCCCACATCTTGGTCAGCTTCTCGATCCGCTCGTCCGTCCAGCTCATTCCATTTCCATCTCTACAGGGGAGCGATACAGGAGAATCGCCCCGAAATTCCGTCGCACGGCTTGCCTTGGAAAGCCGCAGCCGATACTCGCGGGGGCATGGCCGATCAAACGAATTCGACCGCTCTGCAGACCCCCGAGGGGATTGTGCAGCCCCGCCACTTCCCGGCAAAGGGAGAGCCCCTGATACACCAGGTAAACTGGTTGGGGCTCAAGACCCTTTATATGAAGGAGGTGAAGCGCTTCTTCAAGGTCCAGACCCAGACGATCTGGGCACCGGCGATCACGACGATGCTGTTTCTGGTGATCTTTACCGTCGCGCTGGGTCGCGGCGGGCGCGAGGTACTGGGAGTCAACTTCGCGACGTTCGTGGCGCCGGGCCTCATCGTCATGGGGATGATGCAGAACGCTTTCGCCAATTCCAGCTTCTCGTTCCTGGCGGGCAAGATCCAGGGCACCATCATCGACTATCTGATGCCGCCGCTGAGCGAGGGCGAACTGATGCTGGCGATGATCGGCGCGGCAGTGACGCGCGCGGTGCTCGTCGGACTGGCGCTGGGCGGCGCCATGCTGCTCTGGCCGGGCGTGGACCTTACGCTCCATCATCCCTGGGCGGTCGTCTGGTTCGGACTGAACGGTTCGGTGTTCCTGGCGCTGCTGGGCCTGCTCTCGTCGATCTGGGCCGAGAAGTTCGATCACAACGCCGCCGTCACCAACTTCGTGATCGCGCCGCTTTCGCTGCTGTCGGGCACGTTCTATGTTATCGACAACCTTGCGCCGGCGTTCCAGACGGTGAGCCGCTTCAACCCGTTCTTCTATGTGATCTCGGGCTTCCGCTTCGGCTTCCTGGGGCAGAGCGACATCGGCAATTCCAACCTTGCCGTGCTGCACAGCGCGATCGGGTTGGGCGTGCTCAATGCCGCCTTCGCGCTGGTGGTCTATTGGGTGCTGCGCTCGGGCTGGAAGCTGAAGGGCTGAGCGGCTCCACACTTTGATACAAACAAGAACGCCGGCGTGACCCTGTCACGCCGGCGTTCTTGTATCCTGACCAGCCGGATCAGTGCGCGAGGCCGCGCCGCAGCCGGTAGTGCCCGTTGTTGAAAGCGTCGAACAACTGGGGGACGGAAGGATGATCCACCGGACCGCCCTCTGCATCATCCATCAAGTTCTGCTGGCTGACATAGGCGACATAGCTTGAATCCTCGTTCTCGGCGAGGAGGTGGTAATAAGGCTGGTCACGCTTGGGGCGGACATCGACCGGGATCGATTCGTACCATTCCTCACTGTTGGCGAAGACCGGGTCGATGTCGAAAACGACGCCGCGGAAGTCGTGATTACGATGACGGACAACATCGCCGATGGCGAAGCGGGCCCTGGTCTGGCGGGGCGCGTCGATGACGCGGCCGGCCTGGGGTGAAAAGAACGAAGCCCTGTTCATGGGCCGAATATAGGTTTCCGGGAGAGGGCGGGCAAGCTTGCCTGTGGATTGTTCCCCACAATTCGTAAAAAGAGGGCTTGGCAAGTCCGATAACACCGGCTAGTGGCGCGCTTCCCGACCCGATGGAGACCTTCCATCGCTATCGCATCTCTAGCGGAGAGGTGGCAGAGTGGTCGAATGCGCTGCACTCGAAATGCAGTGTACGGGAAACCGTACCGTGGGTTCGAATCCCACCCTCTCCGCCAAGAGCCCCTCCGTCGGGGCCCCAGTACGGCACTGGGATTGACGAAACCCACCGAAAATTCATGGTTTAATGCCGCTTCGATCGGAGCTGGATCGCACGCAATCCTTGCATCGAATCGATGCCGCGATGGTGCGGCGTGAACGAGGGACTATGGGGCCGGCGCCTTCTCGCCATTGGTAACCTGGCAGGTCAGTCTGAAGCCTTTTCAGGGAACGACGGCTCGTCCGGCGCTTTGAACTCGGTGCCCGCGCTGAGGAGGCCGTGTGATGTCCGACTTCGAACTCTACTATTGGCCGGTCCCGTTTCGCGGGCAGTTCATCCGGGGCATTCTCGCTTTCGCGGGGAAGAGTTGGACTGAGCATGACAGCGGCGAGATCGCCCAACTCATGAGCCGTGCGCCGGCCGATCAGCCGGCGCCGTTCATGGGGCCGCCGCTCCTGATCGACAATACGAGCGGCTTTGCCATTGCGGAAATGCCCGCGATTGCCTTCTATCTCGGAGAACGACTGGAACTTTTGCCGTCCACTCCGGAAGACCGCGCATCTTCGCTGAAGGTCGTCAACGATGCCAACGATGTGCTCGATGAAATCACTCTCGATGGCGGGCGCGAGATGTGGACGGTGCGTAAGTGGCACGAATTCGTTCCGCGCCTGACGCGGTGGATGGAAATCTGGGAAGCCACGGGACGAGCGCATGGGCTCGAAGCACGGGCGGGCACATTGCTCGGAACGGAAGCGTTTGGGGTCGCCGACATTGTCACCTCGGTCCTGTGGTCGACGATGGCCGAGCGCTTCGACTCAATTGCGTCCTTGCTGGAGGAGGTCGCGCCTCGCGTCGCGGGCTTGATGCGCAGGACCCGCGAATTGCCGCAATTGGCCCGCCTCGCGCAGGATTCCAGGCATGCTTATGGCGATGCCTATTGCGGCGGGGAAATCGAGAAATCCTTGCGCAAAGTCGTTTAGTGACGAACGAAGCAATGCACACTTGGCGGCGGCTAGGTGCTTTGGCGTACCTCAGGAAAAAGGCGCCGCAGTCGATCCCGTGAGGTCCGTGAGCTTGAACCATGGTTCGTCCGTGCGGTCGACGATCAGCGCGTCGCCGTATACCCGGCAAAGCTCGATGGCGTCGTCAGGGGTGCCATGCGTCCATTGTTCCCAATCTTCCGGAGCGAGGATCACCGGCATGTGATTTTGTTCGCCGTCGTGGGCGTCAGGACCGCCGACCATCACCACGGAAAAGGCATGGCCCCATTCGACGGTGGGGCGCCAGATTCCGGCAACGGCGAAGAGCGATTCCTCCAGCGGCGAATACCACGTGCGCGTCATGGCGCCTTCGGCACCTTCCGGCTCGGCCCAGGCTGTCATGGGGATCAGGCAGCGACGATGGTGGAAGCTGTCCGCCCACATGCCGGTTTCCAACTCGCCGTCACGGACGCTGGTGACCGGGTTGGGCCTTAAGGGCAGCGCCGCGATCATGTTCTTGGGCGCAACCGGAAAGCCCCAGCGCATGGCGTGAACCGTTCCGTCTGCGACAACAAGGCCGAGGTTGCCCGGATGCACCTCTGCTGCAAAGCGCGGCAAATCCCCTGCGGGGGCGTGGAATAGGCCAGTGACCGCGTCGACTGGCTTGGTCATGCGGTAAATGTTGCTCATTTCTGAAAGATGGGAGTGCGCCGGCAGGAGTCAATGTGCGCCCGCATGGTAGTTTGTTCCCCATATGATACATTCGCGTCAGCGTCGGAAAACTCATGTGCGATTCTACGGAGTCCAAGTGTTTATGGTAGGTGACGTAAAGTTTTCCGAAGAAGCTCAAGCTCTGCTTTTCCTTTTCGTACGCACGATCGACTTGGGAGGACGGCGATGGGACAGACGGTTTCGAATTGGCTCAAGATGTCGCAGGACGAACTTGATGCGCTGTTTTCGGCCCATGAGGCGGGGCCGATCCCTAATGGAGAGGCCAAGGGCACCGCGATCATCGTTCCCGGCACAGCGGTTTCCGACGAAATCGCCAAAGTCATCAATATCTTCGCCTGGCAGGGGAAGGACTTCGATGCCGAGCGCGGCTTTCTGCGCAATACGATCCTGCCATTCGGGCTGAAGGCGATCGTCGCGAAAGTCTACAAGGATCCAAGCTGGCTCGATGGCAAGGAATGCATAGTGCTGGACTATTCGGAAACCTCGCTGCTTGCTTCGCATATTCGCGACGAGATCAGGATGATCGAACCGGGAGTCTATCTCGGCAAAGTCTACTGGGACAAGAAGCGCCTGATCGACTTCGCACTGGAATTCGGCGGCTGAGCGCGGCCCGGTGGTCCGGAAACGCCTGATCTCTCAAGGACACGTCTTTATTGCCGCGCCGGTCCGCCATGGTGCGCGGGAGGAACTGGAGGCTCTGCTGGCGACGATGACGGCGCTTCCCGGGCAAGCCGATCCCGACAACGCGCTCGTTCCCTTCAGCCGTCTGGAGCAGATCCACGTCGCACGCTTCGTGGTGCTGGACGATCCCTCGCTGCCTGACCGGATCGCGTTGGCAGAGAGCCTGCCGGTGAACGAGCCGGAGCGACTGGCTTTTATTGCGGATTTCGACGGTTCGGATGTGGCCTTTATCGAAGCGCTGGTGGCGGTGGCCGGGGCAGGGCTGCGGCGCATCTTTGCCTTCTGCATCGATTTCGAGGAGGACACAGACCTTGCCTCGTGGATGCTGGGCCATCGCCTGCCGACGGCGGCGAACTATATCAACTGGCCCGGCCGGAGCACGCGGCAGATCGCGGAAGAGGCCGAATTACACCGCGTGCTGCGGAGCGTAAGGCTCGCCCATGGCACCGGCTGCCCCGAGGATCTTTGGCCGATCATGGCAGAGGCGGGGAGGCGGGTGTCGCTGACGCCTTTGGAAGGCGCGACGTTCGGCCAGAAACTGCGCCATCTTGCTCATCTCCTGCTGCTGCCCGTGATCGGACTGATTCTGCTGCCGTTCATCGTGTTGGGCCTGATCCCCTTCATCCTCGTGCTCCGCCATCGCGAGAAGACCGACCCGGTCCTCGTCCCGGTACCGGACCGCGCGCGCAACCGCATGCTTTCGGCGCTGGAGGATCACGACGTGACCAACCAGTACAGCGCAATCGGCTCGCTCAAGCCCGGCCTGTTTCGGCGCTGGCTGACCATTGCCGTCCTCTGGGTAATCAACTGGGGCGCGCGTCATCTGTACTGCAAGGGACGGTTGGCGCGGGTGAACACGATCCATTTCGCCAGTTGGACGTTCCTCGACGACCGCCGCCGCGTCTATTTCGCCAGCAATTACGACGGCAGCCGCGAGGCCTATAACGACGATTTCATCAACAAGGTGGCCTTCGGGCTCAACCTCTCGTTTTCGAACGGGCTTGGCTATCCGCGCACCGATTGGCTGATTGTCGGCGGGGCGCGGCACGAGCAGGATTTCAAACGATATCTGTTCCACCACCAGATCCCGACACAGGTCTGGTACAAGGCGTTTCCCGGCCTTTCGAACTACGACATGGCGCGCAATGCCCGTATCCGCGCGGGGTTCGAGGCAGTGCCCAAGGGGGATGCGTTGCGCCGTTGGATCGCCGAGATATGAGCGGCCAATCCGCCTTCGCGCCCGGAGATGTGCAAGCTCTGGTTGATCGCGGGTTCGGCTCGCTCGACGGATCGCGCTATCTGCTGCTGCGAGTGGAGGAGGCAGGCGCGGCGCGGGCATGGCTGCGCGGCCTTGCCGTCACCACGCTGGCCGATGCGCGGGCGCGACGTCTGCCGCGGGTGTGCCAGATCGCTTTCACGGCGGCAGGGCTTCGGGCACTTGGGCTGCCGGTGGACGCCATACCCGGCTTTGCGCCCGAATTTCTTGACGGTTTGGCGGGCGATCCCGCGCGGTCGCGCCGGTTGGGAGACATCGGGGACAGCGCGCCGTCGCAGTGGCGCTGGGGCAGCGGCGAGAGAGAACCGCATGTCCTGCTGATCCTGCTGGCCGAAGCAGATGACATCGCGGGCTTCATGGCCGAGATGCTCGCGGGCATGCTCGCGAATGCCTGTTCGCTCATGCTTGCCAACGCGGCGAGCACGCATGTCGAGCGTGAGCCGTTCGGCTTTGTAGACGGCATTTCGCAGCCGGAGATCGACTGGGAGGGAGCGCTCGCGCCGGGGGGAGCGAAGGACCGGCTCTATCGAGCGCGCATAGCGCGGGGCGAATTCCTGCTCGGCCACGGCAACGAGTATGGGTTCATCGCCGATTATCCGGTCGAGGACGGCATCGGCCTGAACGGGACCTATCTCGTCTATCGCCAGCTTGTGCAGGATGTCGCCGGTTTCTGGGGCTGGGCTGCGCGGGCGGCGGGCGAGGGCGAAGCCGTGGCGCTGGCGGAGCGGATGGTCGGACGGCGGATCGATGGCGATCCGCTGCCGGCGCTCGGTGCCGTGGACCGAAACGGCTTCACCTTCGGCGGAGATCCGGACGGCATAGCCTGTCCGATCGGCGCGCATATCCGCCGGGCCAACCCGCGCAGCGGCGACGATCCGCGCGGGCGGCGGGGCTTTTTCGGCGATCTGATTTCTTCGCTGGGCCTCAAGGGCAGCGCCATCCACGATGCCGTCGCATCGGCGCGGTTTCACCGGGTGCTGCGGCGGGGGCGTCCTTACGGTCCGGCGCCGGATCCGCAGGCCGCCATGGCCGGGCGCGTCTCGGAAGAGGAATGCGGGCTGCACTTCATCGCGCTGAACGCCAGTCTCGCCCGTCAGTTCGAGTTCGTGCAGGGAAGCTGGATCGCCAGCCCCTATTTCGCGGGTCTCTCGGGGGGGCAGGATCCGCTGCTCGGCAATCGCTGTCCGGTAAACGGAGGGCTGCCGACCGATGCCTTCGCGCACCACGATACGGCGGGTAATCCGCGCCTTGCCTCGGGACTGCCGCGGTTCGTGACAGTGGTGGGCGGCGCCTATTTCTTTCTGCCGGGGATCGGCGGCCTCGCGCGGATCCTCAGGGATTAAGCGGCAATTCGAAGCCGACGTCGCAAGCGTGCTGGTACGCGCCTTTCGCATACCGACACACCGCGTCCAAACCCTTACTTCGTTGTGTATTCGCCGGGCTTGGCGTTGAAGTTTGCCACTGCAAAAGCGCGGGCGGCATTGGCTGTCTTGAAGAACTCTTCCTGAAGGGAAGACGTGACGAGCGGATAACCTTGCGAATTGTACCGTGTGGTTCTTACGGTCAGGCGAAAGTTTCCGTCCGCGTCCTTATTGATAAGGAAAGGGCGTGAGCTCGGATCGGACATGTTCAATTCCCGTTCAACGGTAGGCCTCTAAGGCCAGGAAAAGCGGTGCGGATGGCCTGAGCCACCCGCACGAACGCCCTTCAGGCCGGCTGAAGATTGACAGCCGAGGTCTTGCCGCGGTTGTCGGTTTCCAGATCGTAGGAAACGCGCTGATCCTTGGTCAGCGTGCCCATGCCTGCACGCTCCACGGCAGAGATGTGCACGAAGGCATCATTGCCGCCGGTTTCGGGCGCGATGAAGCCATAGCCCTTGTCGGCATTGAAGAATTTTACGGTTCCGGTAGTCATATGGAATATCCTTTGGCCGACGCGGCGCGCATGCGCCGTCGCGGCGCATTCCGGCTTCATGAGGCTCGTAAGGGACAAAGGGGGAAGCCAAAGGCTGCCCGATAGTCCGTCGCACGCGACGTCAGCACGGACAGCCATAGGCTGCATTTGCGGAAAATGCAATTTCAGACATGCGGGCCGGGGATGTTTCGTGTTGCCGGTACCCGCGCTACTCGAAACGCTCGGCCCCGGTCGGCTCCAGATGGACCTCGCCGTTCTTGCCCTGCCGATAGCGCGACATCTCGTAGTAGAGCCGTTTTCGCGCCCGGTTCTGGTTACCCAGCGGGCGGTGTTCGGGAACGCAGTGCCAAGGATTCCAGGTGAGTTGCCGGGCGAAAGCGAACTGTCCGGGCGCGCGGAATTCCTGCGGCGGAATGGTGATCCGGGCGACCGGAATATAGGGCGTGCGCGCCGGATCCCACAGCACTCCGGCTTGCTCCACGGGCTGGAGAAACGGGTCCTTCTGCAAGCGCAGTCGCATCTCGAACTGGGCCTCGCCCTCCCGCAGCGAGGCGGCAAGATTGTCACGCAGATAGTCGTCGCCGGGGCGCAGGGGCAGCCGGGGAATATGCGTGGAAACGCGGGTGAGGGGGTGGAAACTGTACTGCATCGCCTGCCCCTCTCCCAGCAGATAGGGCGTGCAGGAGAAGTACTCGTTGGCCAGCGGATTGGCGAGTGTGCGGTTCCACAGCGCCTGCATGATGAAGTCGCGCAAATGCGGCTGCTTCAGGTTGAGGAAGTACCAGATCCCCATCTCGCGCCGACTCCAATACTGAAGATGCGCGTTCGCGCGCGTATCCGGCGTGGGGAACGTGATGACGGTGACCGAGGTGAAATCCTGCGTGAAGCGTTCGTCGTCCATCAGCTTGGGGCCGGGCACGTCCATCAGCTTCACGCTCATGCTGCCGAAGCCAACATCGTCGATGTCGGGCTCCACGTGGGGGCCGGGGTTGGAGAAGCGGATCCAAGCGGGAAAGCTGCGCTCGCTGGCGAAGACGCCGCGCCGCACATGCTCGGGAAGGCCGGGCAGGACGGTGAAAGTGCCGCGCACCAGCCCGTGGGTCTTGGTATTGCCTGCGCGTTCGTAATGCCCCGGCTTGAAGTCGAGGTCGAGGTGGTGCTGCATCTCGGCAATGATCGTGTCGAGGCTGAGATCCTCGTCGGGGTCGACGTGTTCCCCGGCAATCGGCGGCACGTCGCGGCTGCGGGTGAGATTGATGGTCCCGTTGACAAGCCGCGTCAGCGGCATGCGTAGCGGCCGGTCGAACAGCGGGCGAAAGAAGGGATCGAAGCGGCGCTCGAAATGAAGGCCCCGTTCCAGCAGGCGATGGAGGAAAAGCAGCAAGGTCACGCCTCCCTGCGCTGGGCAAGGATGTCGGCGGCGAGCTTTTCGGCTGCGAGATAGATCGGCGCGGCAATGAACAGGCCGGGAATGCGCGGAAAGATCGCGGCATCGACGACACGCAGCGCGCGGACGCCGTGCACGCGCCCGGAACTGTCGAGCACCGGGCCGATGGCGGCGGTGCCGCAGGCATGGTGCCCCCAGGCATTGGTGCGCACCCAGTCGCGCAGGGCCTCGCCCGTCACTGTGGCGCCGGGCAGTTCCTCCTCGGCAATGACGCCGCGCGCCACGAGCGGGCGGGCGAGCGCGCGGGCCATCTCCACGCCTTCGACAAGGCCGGTGAGGTCGGCATCGCCGTTTTCCTCGAAATGCGCGAAATTAATCTGCGGCGCGTCGCGCGGATCGGACGAGGCAAGCCGCACGGTGCCCGCGCGATTGCCGGTCTGGCCTTTCAGCACGGTCCAGCTGAAGCCATCGAGTCCCGGCCAGAGATCGGCGGAATAACCGGGATAATAGCCTTTGAAGCGGGCCATCAGCCCCATCAGGAACAAGTCCGGCGCCCTGTCTCGCGCCGTGCTCGAACGGCGCAGGGCGGCCAGTGCCGCGCCGTTCGAGATGTACATGCCGCGCCTTTTCTCCTGCCATTCGCGATAGAGCGGGTCGCCTGGCGCGAAAGCGGCGCCTTCCAGCGAGCCCCAGGGCCGGGTCATGCGATGGACCAGGCTGATCTCGTAGCGATCCTGCAAATTGCAGCCGACTTCGGGCAAGTTCACGCGCGTCGCGATCCGGTGGGCGGCAAGCTGCGCGCTCTCGCCGATGCCGGAGAGCATCAGCAGCTGCGGCGTAGCGAAGGCACCCCCGGCCAGGATCACTTCGCTATCGGCAAGGCTCTCGCCCTCGGCCAGCGCCATGCCCGGACGGGGAGAGGCGCGGTAGAGATGCCGGCCGCGCAGCCATTCGACGCCGCAGGCACGCCCGGTCCCGTCGAACAGTACGCGCGTGGCAAGGCAGTCGGTCATGATGTCGAGCCGGCCCGGATGGCGGCGCCGCACAGCCTCCAGCCGCTCGCGCGCGCCGCTGCGGACATGGCCGCGCGTGGCGAGCGGGGTGTAGCAGACCTGCTCGCGGTCCTGACGCCGGCTGTCGTTGGGATCGCCCCAGTCGCGCAGGAAGACGCCGATCTTGCCGAGCCATCCGTGTTCGCTGGCAAGGTCCGCCAATGTGGCCAACAGGAGCGAGCGGATCAGCACTGCATCGCGCAGCGCCCTGGATGGCACGGCCTTTTCGACCGGCAGCCAGCCGTGCCAGCCATGGCCGGTGGGATCGATGCCAAGATGGGAAAGCGCGCGCCAGAGCGGCCGGTGGCGGCAGTTCTCGACCGCCTTGCGATGCGCGCGCATGGCACTGGCGGACCACCCGGTATCGTGGGTCTGCGCCGCCAGTCGGTCCCAGTCGCTGTCCGGCGGGGGCAGGAAGATCATGGCGTTGTGCGCGGTGCAGCCGCCCAACGAACCGGCACGGGGATAGGCGATCAGCCCGTCGCCATCCGCCTTGGGATCGGCCTTCGCCGCGCTCTCATCCGCGAAGTGCCTGACCCGGTGGTCCCACGCGAAATCGGGGTTTTCGGACGCGAAGGGATGGAAGGCCGGGATCTCATAGTCCGCCTTTGCCCGCCCTTCGGCATTTTCCTCCGATGGCGCGCAGGGATCGGGGCCGGCCTCGATCACGAGCACCCGCATGCCTGCTTCCACGAGCCGTGCGGCCACGGTGCCTCCGGCAGCGCCCGATCCCACCACGATATAGTCATGGGCGGGGGCGGACATCGTTCAGCTCAAATCGTCTTGAGGAATTCGATCAGCGCGCGCTTGTCCTCGTCGGAGAGCACCGGTTCGGTGCCGAATGCGCGCTCATCTCCGGTGGCATGCTGTTGCTGGTTGAACAGAGCGGTGCCGAAATAGTGGCCGCGATTGACCATGAAGTCCGGGCATTTGTTCAATGCCAGAAGTGGTCCGCGCAGAGCGGCGAAGTGCGCGCGCAGGGCCGCGTCGTCGGCTCCCTTCGGCACCGTCAGCAGGCTCTGCTTGAGCCGCGCGAGCAGGATCACAAGCTCGCCGTAATGCTTCGCGATGGCGCCGGGATCGCGGCTTTCGGCCAGCGGCTGGAGCGAGGCGAGCAGGTTGACCGGCATGCCGGCGGGGATCGGGCCAAGGTCGATATTGCCGTTGGCATCTTCCAGCGAGCGCAAGGCTTTTTGCGCCTCTTCGTCCAGCGGGCCGGGCGCCTTGGGCAGGAAGGAGGCGGGAACGTAGAGGTAGCTGCGCGCCGTGGTGCGGTCGATCATGCCCCAGGCGCCCGGGACTATCGCATCGTGTTCGCGCCGCTCAGGCCAGAGCATCTTGCCGATGGCGTCGTCGAACGCGGCCATGCGCCCGGCGACCGAGGGATCGCCGTTGAACTTGCCCACAGTGTTGTTGAGCAGGAACGGCGCGGTCGACCAGATCGAGACCAGCGACGGCACCCGCGTATAGCCGCGCCCGCCGCCCGGCATGCGATATTGCCGGACTTCGCCGGTGAACGGATCCTGATAGGAAACCGTGCCCACCGAAGGCAGGATCTTGTAGGATTCCGAGGAGAAATTGTCCCAGATATTGCCGCGCAGGGCATTGGTGGCGAGCGGGCTGCACAAGTTGGTGCGCAGCAGCGTCACCGGGATGCGGGCGTCGGTGCTGAAGTAGTTGTTCTGGCGGAAATCGGGCTGGGCGACGATGGCGCGCATCTTGCCCTTGAAGTCCTCGGTCTGGGTCCAGTGCCACCACGCCTTGAAGCGAGTGACATAGTCGGCCCCGATCGCATCGACCAGCGTGGCATTGGCGGGCGCCTCGGGCTGCTTGCTCGAATGGCAGCGCGCGCACGTATTGGCAAAAACCGTGGCGCCGCGCTGGAGCACTTGCGGGCTGGCCTTCAGGTAGCCCGCGCCGCCGGGCGCATTGGCCAGCGGATCGGGGCGCGCGGCCTTGAGGAAGAACAGCGCGGTCAGCGGCGTGCCCTTCTCGGTTGCGCGCCAGTAAGCCGAGTTGCGACGGGCCACCTTGATCTCGATCGGAGAGATGATCTTGCCGCCGACGACCGGGTTGAAATGTCTCAGCCATTCCTCGCTGAACAGGCCGATATTGAGGTAGACCCGGTTCAGCGCCCCCAGCGCGCCCACCGCATCGGCCCCGTCCTTGAGCACATGCGGCGTCCACACAGTGTCGGGCTTCTCGAAAAAGCGGGTCAGCGGGCCGGAATCGAAGATGTCGTTGAACTGGACGTTGTTCTTGCTGCCTCCGGCGAGTTTCTCGCGCCCGATGCGCCGCGCGACGTCGAGCCGGTCGCCCAGCAGGTAGACGGCATTCATGGTACGCGGATTGTTGATGTTGTCGGTGGAGACCAGCGACGTATCCATCGCGCCGGGCCGGTAGGTCGAGACCAGCTGGTACATGAAGTTCGATGGGTCCGGGTTCCACATGAACAGCCGGTCCACCCACATGTACTGTGCGCCTACGGTGGAGTTGAGGTTCGCGAAGGTGGGGTTGGCGGGGTCCGCGGGCGGGTGCGTGGGGCTGGGGCCGACATGGCAAAACCCGCAGCTCATGCCCACGCGATAGGGGCGGACGAGGTTCGGATCGTTGTAGTAACGCGGATCGGTGTAATAGCGCTTGGCGTCCCAGTGCGCCTTGGCCTTCTCGTCGAAAGCGGGATTGGGAAAGAGCCGCAGGCCGAGAATGCCGGAGGGCTCCCCGAAATAGGAGCCGACCGGGACATTGGAGCCGCGCGCGCCGATCTTCACGCCCGGGTACTTCTGCGCATTGGCAAAGGGGTCGGGCGGGCAGGCGGGATCGCGACGGTCGCGCCAGAGGCCGTACTGGTCAGGCGCTGTCGCGGGCGAGAAGCACGGTTCGTTGACGAGGCCGAGCACTTTCCAGCGCGTAGGGCGGGCATTGGGACTGCCGGGCGGCGGCGCGACGATCTTCAGCAAGTCGAAGCCGCCCAGCGTGGGCTTGCTCATGCCGTCCCAGAAGCGGTCGTTGCCGCCGCTCCAGACGAGCCACATGTTGCGTCCCTTCACCTCATCGAGGGTGAGCGGGGCGCCATCGTCCATGGCCTTGAAATAGTCCTCGTCCGCCTGGACGAGAACGTCGTCCCGCACGCCGGCTTGCTGCGCTTCGTCCTTCGGGCCGGCATGACAGGCGGCCAGGGCAGTGAGCGACACCGCGACCGACAAGCGCAGGACGGTTTTCTGGCCAGCGAATTTGTAGCAGGTCACTTTCTTGCAGGTCACCATGCTTCCCCCCGATAGCGCCGCCCATGTCCCATGGTGCGGATTTACCTGTGGTATTTACCGGCGACCCCAAGCACCGAATGGAATGCGGCGCTGAAAGATATCGGAAATCAAGAGGACCCGATTTGAAGCGGAGGTCAAGCGTTTTTGGCTGGGGTTCGGATGATGTTTACAAGCATCAATAGTCGCTTGTTTCTTGTCCTTTGGATATCCGTAGCCGATTCAACTGTTTGGTCGCGGCTCCAAGGGTATGGGGACGCTGCCGTGTGGCCGGGCGTTTGCTGCCGTCGAAACGGCCTGACTTGGCCCGCTATCTGGCGGCTTTGCGCCCAATTCCCGGGGTGAGCGCCGGAACTGCGACTGGTGGTTTCGATCCACATGTGCTATTTCGGAAATGCTGACGTCGAATTTGCGACGGGTCTCGGCAATATTGGCATTTTGAGCGGAGGTTTTCTCGGCTCAATTTCCTCTTGCGACGATTTCCTTTCATTCGATGATTTGACGCCTAAAAGTCGCACGATATTCGTGCGCACAATAATCGTTTCTTGAAAGGAGACG
This sequence comes from Novosphingobium sp. BL-S-33, assembly GCF_056857025.1. Lineage (NCBI taxonomy): Bacteria > Pseudomonadati > Pseudomonadota > Alphaproteobacteria > Sphingomonadales > Sphingomonadaceae > Novosphingobium > Novosphingobium sp. BL-S-33. The sequence continues at coordinate 1,621,593 of NZ_CM166474.1, forward strand.
CAAAATGCCAGTCGGAACCGTTAAATTCTTCAACGTCGATAAGGGTTTTGGTTTCATCTCGCCTGAAGACGGCGGCCAGGACAGCTTCGTGCACATTTCGGCCGTTCAGAATTCCGGCATGCAGACGCTCGAGCGTGACCAGCGCGTCTCGTATGAGATCGAAGTTGCCCGCAACGGCAAGGCTTCGGCAGTCAATCTCCGCTCGGTTTGATCGTGACTGCGCAGGGCGGCCCCGCCAGCCCTGCCAGCCGATCGAACGCCGCTGCCGATTGTCAGGAATTTCGACATGAGCATGAGCCGGAGTTATTGCGACGAGATGGCTCGCCTGGCTAACCAGGCGGCTGCTCAGGCAACTTTGACCAACGTGCGGGATCGCGAACTGAGGTCCGCTTCCGCATGGCAAGCCATGTCGGAACGCATCCTCAAGACCGAGCAAGCGCGCGAAATGAAGGAGCGGGAACGCGTCGAGGCCTCCGTCAAGGATGACGGGGCCGAAGGCGATCGTTCCGGGAAATTGCAGTAGCGGATCGGATCCGCGATACCTGTCGCCGCAGGATGGGGGCCTTGCCTTCATCCTGCGGCGGAATGTCTCTCCCTCCGGATGCGTCACCCACACCGTGGCGTGGGCAGCACCGGTTCAGTCCACCATTGCGGCGACAAGAACGCGAAGTTCTTCGGGGGAGAGTGCGGCGCGCGTCGCATCCAGTGCTTGACCGAAAGGCGACGGCAGGCTGCCGCGGGAAGATTTATCGTAGGGACGCTTGAAGGCGTCGGTAATTTTATTGATCATGTAGTCCTAAATTCGCGGCCCTCGGCCGCTTTTTTATCGTCTGAAACCGCTGCGTCGTGCGCCGGGTCCAGCCTGGCCGGGGGTGCGTTCGCGGAATACGATGCGGCCCTTGCTCAGGTCATAAGGTGTCATTTCGACGTGGACGCGGTCACCGACAACCGTGCGGATACGGAACTTGCGCATCTTGCCCGCCGTATAGGCGATGATGCGGTGCCCGTTGTCGAGCAGGACGGCGAAACGTCCATCGGGAAGCACTTCCTCAATGAAGCCTTCCATCGTCAGCAATTCTTCTTTCGCCAATCTAACGGTCCTCGGATATGCGTTTTGCCCTGCCAGTGCACGGATGCAAAGCCAGGAGTGAATGCCAGGAAGCCGAAGAGGAAAGCGAGGTCGCAGCCATTCAGGCGCAAAATCGCGTCATTGAGCGACGCAGCACCCGCCAGATAGGGAATGACGCGGCCAATTTCAAGTCAAAGAAACGGCCATGGCCCCTATCCAGATAGGTGCTCGCGGAACAAAATCAATAATCGCCGAGTCAGTTTTGCCTATCGGTGACTGAGGGACCCTTGGGTGGCTGCATTCCTGAGGACGTCAGTATTTCTTCTTCGTATCAGCCCGGCGGAAGGATCTCCGCTGGACCGCGAAGGCTTGCCAGCCGACGGATGTGGCCAGAATCGTCGTGCCGGTGATTACGGCCTCAAGGGTAAGGAGATCGGCTCCCACGGCATTCTCCTCGTTCGCGGGAACGATGCGTTCCCTGATCGGACCGAGAGAACTCCGCGCCCGATTTTCGGAGGCTAACACCGGGTAGAGGGAGTGCCTAGGCGAATCTCGATTTCCGAGGCGCGGAATGCGCCCGAATCGCGCCCGGGGCGGGGAGAGCGGCAACCAGATTGTCGCCAAGCGTCTGGTAGAATTCGCATATCCCGAGGATTGCCGATTCCGAAAAAAGTCTGGGATCGATGGCCTTCCCGATATCCTTTTGGCCTGAGGCGATGCGGATGTCGGCGCGAAGCTGGCGAGCGGCCTCTTCGCCGGGCTGGCGGCCCAGCGCCGATGCGATCCGCATCAACGCGCGCAGCCGGGTCAGGGCATGAAAGTCCATGCCCAGCAGCGACTGCACCGCCGAAAGTTTGCGAATGGCCGCATCGGCAGGCGGATTTTCGCCATATTCGCGGATACGCTGGCCGCTCGCGAGCAGAATGGCGTCGAGCAGGTTGAACAGGAAGCGGTCCAGTTCCTTCAGCCGATTCCCGTTCATGCGGATGAGCGCGGTCACGCCCTTCGCGGTGGGTGGCGAGAACGGCGCGGCGTGGCTCGCCCAGAAGGCGCAGCCCGACGACAATGTACGATGTGCGGTGGCAACGGCCGCAAGAGGCCCGGTCGGGATAGCGAGATCAGTTGGCGATCGATCGATGACGCCTTGTCCTTTCCGACGTTTGCCCTTCTCCGAAACAGTCAGAACAGAGGAGCGCCTTGCGCGTGAAGGCTTCGCCTAACACAGCGATCCCGGTTCTGCCATGGCCGAATTGCGAGCGGCGGGGGCGCGTGAGCGGCCAAAATTCCTAGGCGGAGAGCCCGGATTGTCTTTCTTTTCTCCTATCATAGCCTCCGTGTGGGGGGCTTTCATCATCGCTCGGCGTAGCCGGCGGCATAGGAGACGAAGTTGACCATCAAGACCATCGAGGAACGGCTCACGTTCCTTGAGTTCAATGCTGCGCAGCGGCGTGTGCTCGCATCTGCCCAGCCGCTCCTGCGCAAGTGTATCGGCCCCGCTCTCGACCGTTTCTACGCCCGTGTCCGCGCGACGCCTGAAATGGTGCGCATGTTCCGGGGTGACAGCCATATCGATTCCGCCAAGTCCGCGCAGGTGGGCCACTGGATGCGCATCGCCACCGGCAAGTTCGATCAGGATTACTACGACGCCGTTTCACGGATCGGCAAAGTCCATGCGACCATCGGGCTGGAGCCGCGCTGGTACATCGGCGGCTATGCGATGATCCTTGAGGAGATCATGGCCGCCGTGGAGCGCACCGCCAGCCCGTGGCGCCGCCTGTTCCGCCCCTGCAGCGATGCCGGCAAGGTCAATCGCGCACTGGTGAAGGCGGCGATGCTGGACATGGACTTGTCCATCTCGATCTATTTCCGCGAGGCAGAGGCAGAGCGCACGCAGGCGATCACGGCGCTGGACCGGGCGATGTCGCGTCTGGCCGATGGCGATCTGGTGCATGACATCGACGATCTGCCGCGGACCTATCTCTCGCTCACCCAGTCCTACAACAAAAGCCTTGCCAACTTGCGCGGTACCATCGGCTCGGTGGTGGAGACCTCCAGCGCCATCCAGGGCGGCGCGGGCGAGATTGCACGCGCTTCGGAAGATCTGGCCCGCCGCACCGAGAGCAATGCCGCCAGTCTGGAACAGGCGGCGGCGACGCTGCAGCAGGTGGAGGACCGCGTGAAGGTCACCGCCGGCGGCGCGCAGGAAACGCTGGAGATCGCGGGCGAAGCACTCAACGCCGTTGGGCAGGGGCGTGGCGTGGCAGTGGATGCCGTGCAGGCCATGCGCACCGTGCTGGAGAGCGCGCGCGGGATCGACGGCGTGATCGAGGGCCTCGACAAGATCGCCTTCCAAACGCGGGTTCTGGCGATGAACGCGGCGGTGGAAGCCGGCCGCGCGGGTGAGGCAGGGCGCGGTTTCGCGGTCGTGGCCGATCTCGTCAGTTCGCTGGCCATGCGGTCCGAGGAAGAGGCACGCCGCGCCCGCGACGGGCTTTCGGCCACCCGCAACGAGATCGAGGAAGCGGCTTCGGCCGTCACCCGCGTCGATCAGGAGTTGGAACGGATCGCTGGCGAGGTGGACCGGGTGCACAAGCTGGTCGCCTCCATGGCGCGCGATAACGATGCGCAGGCTATCGCCATCAGCGAGATCAACGCGACTGTTGGTATGATGGATCGTTCGACCCAGCAGAACGCGGCGATGGTGGAGCAGACTTCGGCGGCGACCCGGTCGCTCTCGTCCGATGCCACTGCGCTGGCCGTGCAGGCGGGGCTGTTTCAGATCGAGGAAGGACGCAAGCCGGGCCTTCGCGCGGCCTGAGGATTCGCTTCAGGCTAGGATTACGGGCCGGCCTCTCGATCATCCGCAGGCCGACCAGTCAAACACTCCGTCGCCCCCGCGAAGGCGGGGGCCCCGCTTCCTTTTCGCCACGCCTGAAGAAAAGCGGGGTTCCCGCCTTCGCGGGAACGACGTGGGTGTTTTTTGGCAGGGTGGGGTGTCGATTGGCCCAAACCCGACCTCACACGTTCCCGGTATCCTTCACCGTCTCCATCGCGACGTAAGTCGATGTGCTGGAAACGTGGGGCAGATTGGACAGCTTCTCCCCCAGCACCTCGCGATAGCGGCGGATGTCGCGGGTGCGGACTTTCAGCAGATAGTCGAAGTGGCTGGCCAGCATGTGGCATTCCTCCACTTCGGGAATGCGCCGCACCGCCGCGTTGAATTCCTTCAGCGCCTGCTCGCGCGTGTCGGACAGTTTCACTTCGGTGAAGGCCACGTGATCCAGCCCCAGCGCAGCCGGATCGACTGCCGCGTGAAAGCCCCGGATCACCCCCGAATCGATCAGCCGCCGCAGCCGCACCTGACAGGGCGTCTTGGACAGGCCGACTACGCGCGCGAGTTCGGTGACGCTGATCCGCCCATCGTTTCTGAGCGTTGCGATGATCTTGCGGTCGTGTTCGTCCAGATCGACTGATTTGATCGGTTTGGCCATGCGAACAGACTAGGTATGGCTTGAACATAAGTCCATATGGCCTGTTTAAGTCGCGTGAAAAGGCGGATTGCCACGTGCGCCCGCGATATTGTGCGCGCATGACCCAGACCCCGCCATTCGCCGCCCCATTTGCTGCCTTCGCCCCCGCCGTCAGCGCGCCGACCGCGCTGCGCAGCGCCATCACCGATGCCTTCCGCCGCGACGAGGCCGAATGCATGGCCCCGCTGCTGGCCGCCGCGACGCTGCCCGACGCCACCCGCGCCGCCGTCCGTGCCACCGCCAGCAATCTCGTCACCACGCTGCGTGCCAACCACAAGGGCACCGGCGTCGAGGGTCTGGTGCAGGAATACTCGCTGTCGAGCGAGGAGGGCGTCGCGCTCATGTGTCTGGCAGAGGCGCTGCTGCGCATTCCCGACGATGCTACCCGCGATGCGCTGATCCGCGACAAGATCGCCGGTGGCGACTGGGGTGCGCACCTTGGCAATGGCAAGTCGCTGTTCGTCAATGCCGCCACCTGGGGCCTTGTCGTCACCGGCAAGCTGGTCGGGAGCGTCGATGACAAGGGCCTCGGCGCCGCGCTGACGCGCCTTGTCGCGCGCGCCGGTGAACCGGTGATCCGTCGCGGCGTCGACATGGCGATGCGCCTGATGGGCGAACAGTTCGTCACCGGCGAAACCATCGACGAAGCGGTGAAGCGCGCGCGCGAACTGGAAGAAAAGGGCTTCCAGTACAGCTACGACATGTTGGGCGAAGCCGCCACCACCGCCGCCGACGCGGACCGTTACAACATCGATTACGTCAATGCCATCCACGCCATCGGCAAGGCCAGCGCCGGGCGCGGCGTCTATGGCGGGCCCGGCATCTCGATCAAGCTTTCCGCCCTCCACCCGCGCTATGTCCGCGCGCAGGCGGACCGGGTGATGGGCGAACTGCTGCCGCGCGTGAAGGCGCTGGCGGTGATCGCCAAGGGCTACGACATCGGCCTCAACATCGATGCCGAGGAAGCGGACCGCCTCGAACTCTCGCTCGACCTGTTAGAGAGCCTGGCGCTCGATCCCGATCTGGCAGGCTGGGACGGCCTTGGCTTCGTGGTGCAGGCCTATGGCAAGCGCTGCCCCTATGTGCTCGACTGGATCATCGATCTGGCCCGCCGCGCCGGCCGCCGCATGATGGTGCGTCTGGTCAAGGGCGCCTACTGGGATGCCGAAATCAAGCGCGCGCAAGTCGATGGGCTGGCCGATTTCCCGGTGTTCACCCGCAAGGTCCATACCGACGTGTCCTACGTCGCCTGCGCGCAGAAGCTGCTGGCCGCGCCGGACGCGGTGTTCCCGCAGTTCGCCACCCACAACGCGCAGACGCTGGCGACGATCTACCAGCTTGCCGGGCCGGACTTCGCCATCGGCAAGTATGAGTTCCAGTGCCTGCACGGCATGGGCGAGCCGCTCTATTCGCAGGTCGTCGGCAAGGACAAGCTGGACCGTCCCTGCCGCATCTACGCGCCGGTCGGCACGCATGAGACGCTGCTGGCCTACCTCGTGCGCCGCCTGCTGGAGAACGGCGCGAACTCCTCGTTCGTGAACCGCATTGCCGATCCGGCGGTGCCGGTGGACGAGATGGTTGCCGATCCGGTCGACATCGTCCGCGCCATGCCGCAGCCCGGCGCGCGCCATAGCGAGATCGCCGCACCTGCCGGCCTCTACGCTGGTCGCCGCAACTCCGCCGGTATCGATCTGGCCGACGAGACGGCGCTGACCGCGCTCACCGCCGCACTTCAGGCCTCCGTGACGCGCGAATGGTTCGCCATGCCGGCCAATGCGCAGGGCAAGGTGCGCGACGTGCTGAACCCCGCCGACCACCGCGACGTGGTGGGCAAGGTGATGGAAGTAGCGCCCGAAGCCGCCGCCGTCATGGTCGCGCGCGCCGCGATCAGCCGCTGGGGCGGTACGCCGGTGGCCGACCGTGCCGCCATGCTCGATGCCGCTGCCGACATGATGCAGGCGCGGATCGGCGAGCTGATGGGTCTTGTCATCCGCGAAGCCGGCAAGTCGGCCGCCAATGCCATTGCCGAAGTGCGCGAGGCGATCGACTTCCTGCGCTATTACGCGCAGCAGGCCCGCGCGACGTTCGGTGCGGAGCAAGTCGCCCTCGGCCCCGTCGTCTGCATCAGCCCGTGGAACTTCCCACTGGCGATCTTCGCCGGGCAGGTTGCCGCCGCGCTCGTCGCCGGCAATACCGTGCTGGCCAAGCCCGCCGAAGAGACCCCGCTGATCGCCGCCGAAGCCGTCCGCATCCTGCATGAGGCCGGGGTTCCGGCCGACGCGCTGCAACTGGTTCCGGGCGACGGCAAGGTCGGCGCCGCGCTGGTGGCCGCGCCGCAAGTGGCCGCCGTCATGTTCACGGGCTCCACTGAGGTCGCGCGCCTGATCCAGAAGCAGCTCTCGGGTCGCACCTCGGCGGATGGCCGTGCCATTCCGCTGATTGCCGAGACCGGCGGCCAGAACGCGATGATCGTCGATTCCTCCGCGCTTGCCGAGCAAGTGGTGGCGGACGTCATCGCCTCTGCCTTCGACTCCGCCGGTCAGCGCTGCTCGGCGCTGCGCGTGCTGTGCCTTCAGGAAGACGTGGCCGACCGCACCTTGAAGATGTTGAAGGGCGCGCTGGCTGAACTCTCCGTCGGCAATACCCAGACGCTGGCGACCGACATCGGCCCGGTCATCACCGCAGAGGCGCAGACCAACATCGCCGCGCATATTGAGACGATGAAGGCACGCGGCTGCAAGGTGGAGCAGGTGGCGATCCCCGCCGAGTGTGCAAAGGGCACGTTCGTCGCCCCCACCATCGTCGAGATCGACAGCATCGCCCAGCTTGGCCGAGAGGTCTTCGGCCCCGTACTCCATGTCGTCCGCTTCCGCCGCGACGATCTGCCGGGTCTGATCGATGCTATCAACGGCACCGGCTATGGCCTGACCTTCGGCCTGCACACCCGCCTCGACGCCACGGTGGAGCGCGTCACTTCGGCGGTGAAGGCGGGCAATCTCTACGTCAACCGCAACACCATCGGCGCGGTCGTCGGCGTGCAGCCGTTCGGCGGGCGCGGGCTTTCGGGCACCGGCCCCAAGGCGGGCGGTCCGCTCTACCTCGGCCGTCTGGTCACCAAGGCGCCCGAAGTGCTCGGTCCAGCAGGGCACGGCGCGCCGCTGGTGGAAGCCTTCGCCGCATGGCTTGAGAGCGTGGGCGAGGCGAGCGCCGCTGTCCAGGCGCGCAAGATCGGCGCGGCATCCGCCCTCGGCACCGAGATGGAACTGACCGGCCCGGTGGGCGAGCGCAACCTCTACGCGCTTCACCCGCGCGGCCGCGTGCTGCTGCGCCCGGCCACCCGCGCCGGCCTCTTCGCGCAGATGGCAGCGGTACTGGCCACCGGCAACACCGCTGCCGTGGAGGGCATGGACGTCCCCGGCGGCCTGCCTGCCGAGATCGAGGCGCGGTTCCACCCCGTCGCGGGCGAAGCCTTCGCGGCCTGCCTTGTGGAGGGTGACGCCGCCGCCGTGCGCGCCGCCTGCGAGGCCGTGGCGGCGATGTCCGGCCCGATTGTGCCGGTGCACGTCAGCGCGGGACCCAATGGTGCCTGGTTGCTGGAAGAGGTCTCCACCTCGATCAACACCACGGCGGCGGGCGGCAATGCCAGCCTGATGATGATCGGCTGATCCGCTTTCATCACTGCGACTCGGGCGGGCCGCTCCCTTCGTGGGGGCGGTCCGTTGTCGTTTTCGCTAGGTGACAGGCCGGTTGACACAGTTGACACGGTCCAGAGAAAATCTCGCCGGTGTCACCTTGCAGCAGCCGCCAGAGGGCAAGCCGCTGATCCTGCCCGCAATTCGAGTCGTGCCGCGCCGCATGGCGCAAGAGTCTCAAATCGCACGCTTGTAGGAAAACGAAACACGCCGGAAACAGTCGCCGCAGCCCGGCTGAGGCCCGTCTCGTCCGCTTTCCGGCAACCCGGACGGCCCGCCATTCTTCACATCTTTGCGACCGACCGTCACAGGTGTAGGATATCAGGTGGAGAAACACCCATGGGCAGGATGATCGTAGAGGCTGCCACGAGCATCGACGGATATTGGACCGATGCCGATGGCGTGACCGTTTTCCCGGTCGACGACGCGCGGCGCGCCAAGATGGTTGCGCGGCTGGCGGATACTTGCGGTGCCGTGGTGATGAGCGCCCATGCCTTCGCGGCGGGCGGCGATCCCGATTGGTATGCCGACAATTACGAGCTTCAGGTGCCGATCTTCGTCGTTACCGACCATGCCCCCGTTCCCGCGCCGCGGGAGAATGCGCGGCTGCACTTCCACTTTCACGCCGATTTCGCCTCCACTTTCGCTGCGGCCCAGAACGTGGCGGGCGAGAGGGCGGTGCTGGTGATCGGCGGAGCGCGAACGGTTAGTGCCGCGCTCAGCACCGGCAAGGCGGATGAGATCTGGCTGCGCGTAATGTCCCGTGCGCTGGGCAGGGGCGCGCCGCTGTTCGATGAAGATATGCCCTTCGAGGACTATTTCGTGTCCGAGATGGAGAACACGCCCAGCGCCGTCCACATGCGGCTGGAGCGGCGGGACCAGAATTAGGCCGGCGCGGCCTACCTCGCCCCATCAAAAACTACTTCGTCGCCCCCGCGAAGGCGGATGACGGAGAGTAATGGGCGCAGCTAGCGTATTGAGCGCCTCAGGCGCAGGCCGGAACCGCTTCCAGTTCCACGCCGCGCTTGTGATGCGCCAGCGTCAGCAGGAACACTGCCAGACCGCCCAACGACAGCCCCGCGCCGATCCATCCAGTGGAGGTCAGCCCCCAACCCGCCGAGATCGCCAGCCCGCCCAGCCACGGGCCCAGCGCATTGGCAAAGTTGAAAGCGCTGTGGTGCGCGGCGGCGGCCAGTGCCTGCGCCTCGCCCGCGACGTCCATCAGGCGCGTTTGCAGGATTGTGCCGAGGCCGCCGGAGAAGCCCACCATCAGGATCACCGGAACCAGCGTCCAGATATTGCCCGCCGCAAAGGGGAACAGCGCCAGCGAGAAGGCGCTGAACAGCAGCGCACCGATCGCCGCGCGGCTCTGCGCGCGGTCGGCCGCCCAGGCCCAGAACAGGTTGCCCACGGTCATGCCCACGCCGAACACCGCCAGTACCAGCGGTACCATGGTTTCGGGCACTTTTGTCACTTCGATCATGGTCGAGGCGATGTAGGTATAGACCGCGAAGAGCCCGCCGAAGCCGATCGCGCCGGTCAGCAGCGTCAGCAGAACTTGCGGACGGCGCAATGCACCCAGCTCGCGCATCGGGCTCGCGCCTTCCGAAGGCCGCTGGTGCGGCGCGAACAGTGCGACGAGAGCCACGGTAATCAGCGCCAGCACCGAAACGACGGCAAAGCCTGCACGCCAGCCCAGAGCCTGCCCCAGCCAGTTGGCGGCGGGAACACCGATCACGGTGGCGACCGTCAGGCCCGACATGACCATGGCCACGGCCTGCGCGCGCCGGTTTTCCGGCACCATGGAGGCGGCCACCAGCGCTGCCACGCCGAAATAGGCGCCGTGCGGCAGGCCGGAGAGGAATCGGAACAGGATCAGCAGCGGATAGCTCGGCGCCATGGCCGAAAGCCCGTTGCCCAGCGCGAACAGCGCCATCAGCCCGATCAGCAGCGTCCGCCGCCCCAGTCGTGCCGCCAGTACCGCGATCACCGGCGCGCCCACGAAGACGCCCAGTGCGTAGGCGCTGATCGCATGGCCCGCTTGCGGCTCAGTCAGATGCAAATCGCGCGCGAAATAGGGCACGAGGCTCATGGCCGCGAATTCGGTCGTGCCGATCGCGAAAGCGCCCATCGCCAGCGCGAGCGTGACGAGTGCGGGGTGGGTATGAGAGGCGTTTCGATTGGTCATGTTGCACTGCAATATTGGGGGCATTTGGGCCTTACTGCAACCCGGCGCAAAGCCAATACGATTCGGAGGTGCGTTTTCTGCATGTTAAAGTTCGGCAGTCGCAACCGAAGTGATCCGGCGCGGACGCGCTTTAACTTCGGATAAGCAGATTCTCGCTATCGCTTTGGCGGGGGGCGACCAACATGTCGCCAAGGGAATCGCTGCGTGCGCCATGAAACACCAGAGGCCGAACGGAGGGCCGGACCGGAAAGGTCCGGACTGAAGGCGCGCCTGCGTGTCCCGCGCGGCTCATCCGGCGACGTTCCGCAGGAAGATTGGCGCCGCTTGGAGGCAAGCGCCCGGCTGCCGTCGCAGATGCTCGCGTTCTACGAAGCGCTTGTCGCCACCATGCTGGCGGGCTGCGTGCGACGCGTGGTGGCGATCCGTGAGAGTGGTCGGCCCATCGCGCTGCTGCCGCTGTGCCGCCGGCCGGGCTGGTTCGGGCGCTGGCATGTGGCGGGTGAGCGACAGGTCTACGAACCGGTCGATGCGCTGTGCCGCGATGATGTGGCCGCCGCCGCGCTGGGGCAGGAGCTGGCGCGGCTCAGGCGTCCGTTGCGGTTGGAGCGGGTGCCGACGGATTCTCCCCTGGTGGCGGCGCTCGGCACGGCGATGAAGGGCAGGGGCCTGCTGGTCGTCCGCCCCGCCACGGGATGCCCGACGATTGCCATAGACCCCGCCGCGCCCGATCCCGAGGCGCGCTTCAACGCGGGCCGCCGCTCCGATTTCCGCCGGGCCCGCCGCCGGGCGGAGGCCGAAGGCGAAGTCACTTTTGAAATGCACGCGCCCAGCCGCGCCACGTTCGACGCCCTGTTCGACGAGGCGGTGGAGATCGAACGGAGCGGCTGGAAGGGCGATGCGGGTACGGCTTTGGGATGCGATCCGGTCAAGGCTGCGTTCTTCCGCGATTTTCTGAGCCGCGCGAGTGGGGAGGGTGCCTGCCGCGTGGCCTTCATGCGGATCGGCAGCAAGGCCGTGGCGATGCAGCTCGCGGTGGAATTCCAGCGCCGTTACTGGCTGTTCAAGATCGGGTTCGACACCGCCTTCTCGCGCGTGTCTCCCGGCAATCTGCTGATGCTTCATGCGCTGGCCGATGCCACCGGGCGAGGGCTGCTGGGCATCGAATTGCTGGGCGAAGTGGAGCCGTGGATCATGGATGTCTGGACGCGCGAGGCGATGGCCTGCGTGCGGCTCCAGACCTATCCGTTCAACCTCCACGGCCTTGCCGCGCTCGTGGTGGAGGCGGCCAACTGGCTGTGGCAGCGGCGACCGGGCCGCGGATGAGCGCAGGCATCGGCACAAAATTGCGTGTGGCCTTCTCGCGCACGGTGGAGGCTGTGGCTCCCGCGCCCGACGCGGCGGCAGCAGCGCGGGCGGCGGTTTCCTTGCACAGACGGGGTATGGCCGCGACGCTCAGCTACTTTCCGGCGTGGGACGGCGTACCGGGCGGGATCGTGACCGCCTGCGGGGCCCTGTCACGCGCCTTGAACGGCGCGGTTCCGGGCACGTGCCTGGCTATCAAGGCGTCCCCACTCCATTTCGACAAGGACCTGCTGCGCGCCGTCGCCACTCCGGCCAGCGCGGCGGGCATGACCGTGGTGTTCGACGCGCTGACCCACGCGCAGGCGGGGCCGACGCTCGATCTGGTCGAGTGGCTGGCCGGCGAATACGGCACAAGCGGCACTGCGCTCCCTGCCCGCTGGCAGCGCAGCGCGGCCGACGCCGAACGCTTGCGCGACGCGCCCGTGCGCATCCGTCTGGTCAAGGGCGAGTGGGCCGATCCGGATAGCGACGCGGGCGACCTTTCGGTGGCATTTCTCGAATTGGTGCGCCTGCTCGCCGGACGATCCGCGCCGGTGGGCGTAGCCACGCACGACCCGACTCTGGCCCGCGCGGCGCTGGAGATCCTGAGAGCCTCGGGTACCCCCTGCGAACTGGAACAGTTGCGCGGCCTTCCCATGAAGCGCAGCAGCCGGGTGGCGGTCGAACTCGGCGCGCCAGTGCGGCTCTACTGGCCCTTCGGCCCGGGCTGGTGGCCCTACGCCGCCGAGAAACTGGTCGAACGGCCTTATCTGCCGAAGTGGTGGGTGCAGGATCGCTTGAAGGGCAAGCGATGAAGGTTCGGTCATATCTTCTCGGCCTTGCCGTGCTTTTGGCAGTTTCCGGCTGCGCCACAACGAACGATGAAGATCGCCGGAAGATACAGGCTCTGGATGATGTCTCGCTTTGGCGTTCTTCGATTGCGGATGGGGCCTTCAACGAGGCGCGTTGCCGAGGGATGAGTGCTCGTCAAGCGGAGGCATGGTACAAAATGCGATTTGCTGACCGGGAAAAGCGCATCGATAAAGCAATGAAGGTCCGTTATGGCGGTTTGCCGGACGTGTATATCATCCCGATTAGTCGCAGGTGCCCATCTTATCGGGGGGCGATTGATCGCCATGAAATGAGACTGAGCGTCCTCGAACAACGTCTCGGCCTTTGAAGATCTAAACGTTCGGCGCCGGTCTGGGCGAATGAGTAGGCAAGATGGATGATAGGAAGTCCGCCGACAGCAGACTTCCTACCAAACTCACAGATCCAGCCCGAACTCCGGCGCGTTCTGGTCGGTGTGGTCGGTCGTGGGATGGGCGACGTGGATGCCGCATTCGGTCTTGTCCCACCCGCGCCAGCGGCCCGAGCGGGGGTCTTCGCCTGCCGCCACCTTGCTGGTGCAGGGCATGCAGCCGATCGACGGATAGCCCTGCGCCACCAGCGGATGCGGGGGCAGGTCGTGCTCGGCGATATAGGCGGCGATGCGGTCCGGGTTCCAGTCGATCAGCGGGTTGACCTTCAGGCGCCCCTGCGCGTCGGTCGTGTCGATCTCGAAGCGCGGCAGTGTGGCGCGGGTCGAGTTCTGGAACGCCTTGCGGCCGGTGAAGGAGGCGTCGTAGTTCAGCAGCGCCTTTTCCAGCGGCTTCACCTTGCGGATCTCGCAGCAGCCGTCCGGGTCGTAGGACCAGCGCAGCCCGCTCTCGTCCTTCTTCGCCAGTTCTTCCGCGTCGGGCAGCAGGTTGATCAGGTTGGTCAGGCCCAGCCGATCGACCAGTTGGTCGCGGTAGGCCAGCGTTTCGGGGAAGTGCTTGCCCGTTTCCAGGAACAGCACTGCCACCGAAGGATCGACCGAGGCGACGAGATGCAGCAGAACCGCCGATTCCGCACCGAAGCTGGACACGATCGCGATATCGCCGGCCATGCCTTCCTTGAGAACCGTTTCGAGCATTTCGTTCGTGTCGGTGCCGCGGAACAGGCGGTTCAGGCGCACGGCATCGGCCTCGTCGAAACGAGGGCCGGTGTCGATCAGGTCGCGAATGCGAGTCACTTCGGTACGGGTCATCGGGTGGTCCCTTTTGACGGCGATTTTCCGGTTATTGAGGCGGAAATCAGCCGTGGCGCTTGGCCCAGATCGCCTGGCGGCCATCGACGCCGGTGGCCTGGTAGACGTTCTCCCAACGCTCGAACGCATTCTGCGCGTCCTGCTCGTTGAGGGCCTTGTCGGGCGCGAAGGCGTCGAAGCCGCAGCGCTTGAGGTGCGAGAGCATGTCGATCACGAGATCGCCCACGGCACGCAGTTCGCCCGCATAGCCCGCTTCGCGCAGGATACGGGCCGAGGAGTAACCACGGCCGTCGGTCCAGGCGGGGAAGCTCACTTCCACCAGCGAGAGACGGTTCAGATGCGGCAGCAGGTCGCGCGCGTCGTCGCCGGGCTCGATGCGGACGGCGGTGGCGTTGGACTGCTCGCCGAAGGAATCGACGGTCACCGCCGGATCGTTGACCGCTTCGTCTTCACGAAAGCGGAATTGCACATCAACCATGGAGCCCCCGCTCATCCTGAGCCTGTCGAAGGGTGAACGGATTGCAGCGTGCTTCGACAAGCTCAGCACGAGCGGTGGTGGCGGAATCAACCATAGATCGCTTCCTTGAACGGGTCCATGCCGATACGGCGATAGGTGTCGAGGAAGCGTTCCTCGCCCTGCTTGTTGGCGAGATAGACTTCGGTGGCCTTTTCGATGGCATCGACCACGCCGTCCTCGGTGAAACCGGGGCCGGTGATCTGGCCGAGCGAGGTGTCCGCGCCCTCGCTGCCGCCCAGCAGGAGCTGGTAGTTTTCCAGCCCCTTCTTGTCGACGCCGAGGATGCCGATGTGGCCCGCGTGATGGTGGCCGCAGGCATTGATGCAGCCGGAGATCTTCAGCTTCAGTTCGCCCAGTTCGGCCTGACGCTCGGCGCTGCCGAAGCGTTCGGAGATCTTCTGCGCCACCGGGATCGAGCGGGCATTGGCCAGCGCGCAATAGTCGAGGCCGGGGCAGGCGATGATGTCGCCCACGGTGTCGAGATTGGCGGTCGACAGGCCCGCTGCGTCCAGCGCCTGCCACACGGTGTAGAGGTCGGCCTTCTTCACGTGCGGGAAGACGATGTTCTGGGCGTGGGTCACGCGCAGTTCGTCGAAGCTGTAGTCCTTGGCCAACTGGGCCATCAGGCGGATCTGTTCGCCGGTGGCGTCACCGGGGATGCCGCCCACGGGCTTCAGCGAAACCGTGGCGATCACATAGCCCGCCTGCTTGTGGGCATGCGTGTTGCGCTCCACCCAGAGGCGGAAGTCGGGATCGGTCAGGTCCAGCTCGTCCGAGGCGCCGGCCTCGAAGCCGGGATCGACGAAGTGGGTCTTGATCCGCTCCAGCTCGGCCAGCGGCGGCTCGATCGGCTGGGTCAGCAGGTGCGCGAACTCTTCCTCCACCTGGCGGACGTATTCGTCGCGGCCCAGTTCGTGGACGAGGATCTTGATGCGTGCCTTGTACTTGTTGTCGCGGCGGCCATAACGGTTGTAGACGCGCAGGCAGGCTTCCGAATACGTGATCAGTTGGTCCAGCGGCACGAATTCGCGGATCAGCGGGGCGATCATCGGGGTGCGGCCCATGCCGCCACCGGCGTAGAACTGGGCGCCGATCTCGCCGGCGTCGTTCTTCACCATCTTGATGCCGATGTCGTGCAGACGCATCGCCGCGCGGTCGGTTTCCGACGCGATGACGGCGATCTTGAACTTGCGCGGCAGCACCAGGAATTCCGGGTGGAAGCTGGACCACTGGCGCAGCAGTTCGGCGTAAGGACGCGGATCGACGATTTCTTCCGCAGCGGCGCCCGCATACTGGTCGGACGAGATGTTGCGGATGCAGTTGCCGCTGGTCTGGATGGCATGCATCTCCACCTTGGCGAGTTCGGCCAGGATGTCGGGCGTGTCTTCCAGCTTGATCCAGTTGTACTGGATGTTCTGGCGCGTGGTGAAGTGGCCGTAGCCGCGGTCGTACTTGTCCGCGATATCGCCCAGCAGCGTCATCTGCGCGGAATTCAGCGTGCCATAGGGCACCGCGACGCGCAGCATGTAGGCGTGCAGCTGGAGGTAGAGGCCGTTCTGCAGGCGCAGCGGCTTGAACTGGTCCTCGGTAAGGTCACCGGCGAGGCGGCGGCGGACCTGATCGCGGAATTCCGCGACGCGGGTATCGACCATCTGCTGGTCGTATTCGTCATACTTGTACATCAGATCACCCAGTTCACGGCTTCGGGGTCGGACGGCTTGAGCGTCAGATCGGGGCGAACGGTCGGCCCGAGAGCGCGGATACGCTCCTTGATATGGGCGGGACGCACGCCTTCATCGGACTTCGCGCCATCGACGATATAGGCGCCGACGACATTGCGGGCCCCTTCCTCACGCGCGACAAGGGCGGCACCATGCTCGCCCACGTCGGCGGAATCGTTGACATCCAGCGACCAGCTTACGCCGGTCCACCAGATGACCGCCCCGGTCTTGAGGTCGTTGCCCGTCAGGATCTTCACTGTTGTACTGCCTCCAGCGCTGTTGCGCTTACGATGGTATCGGGCTGCGCGGTGACAGCGCCGATGACGATGAGCGCGGGGCTGGCCACCCGTTCCCGCTCAACAAGGTCTGCAAGGCCGGCGAGCGACGCGCGCATCACGCGCATGTCGCCCCGCGTGGCCTTTTCGATCACCGCGACGGGAACGTCGGGCGTCAGGCCGTCCGCGATCAGCTTTTCGGTGATCTGGGCGGCGGTCGCAAGGCCCATGAAGATCACCAGGGTCCGGCCCTTGCCGGCAAGGCCGGACCAGTCCTGATCGGTCAGGCCCTTGCACTGGCCGGCCACGAAGCTGACGATCGAGGCATGGTCGCGGTGCGTCAGCGGGATCTGCGCGGCGGCGGCAGCGCCCAACGCGGACGAGATGCCGGGCACCACTTCCACCGGAACCCCGGCGGCGCGGCAGGCTTCGGCTTCCTCGCCCCCGCGGCCGAACACGAAGGGATCGCCGCCCTTCAGGCGCACGACGTCGTTCCCGGCCAGCGCCTCGCGCACGAGGAGGGCGTTGATCTCCTCCTGCTTCATGGTGTGGCGCGAACGGGCCTTGGCCACCGAGATCAGACGGGCGGAAGGGCGCGCCATCGACAGGATCGCCGGATCGACCAGCCCGTCATGCACGATCAGCGCGGCATTCATCACCAGCCGCGCGGCGCGCAGGGTCAGAAGGTCCGGATCGCCGGGGCCGGCGCCGACCAGAAAGACTCGGCCAATGGAAGCGGGATTCGGTTGCATGGTGGCGCACATGGTCCCCCCATGAGGCCGATGCCAGCCAGAATGGCTTTGCAGGGGGCAAGAGCGGCTTTAGGGGCTCTGGAAAATGTTTTCGGTTGCAACGATCCCCGCCGCATTCCGACTCTGATCGGGAATATTTTACGGGTGCACTCTCGGTTTTTCCGAACTGTGCTCTACGATAAAACGTGTTTAATGCACAGGACTCGACGTCCGGAGTGCGGTGAATGCATGTCGAACCGCATCAAGATCTTGATCTGGCTGGAAAATTTCGAGTTATGGTGAATATGCATTAGTAAAAATAGATAAGGAACGTCGCGGATAATTGTCAATTGATCTTCAATTGATCTGGCGCAGATCTGGTGCGGGTGGTCGCAAGATGCTGTCCAGGCTTACCTCCTTCTGTCTACAAGTGAACTGTGGGTTCTAAGACTGCGATCGCAGGTGGATAGGGTGGGTAAGTGGTTAGCCGTGTTCCGGTGATGATTAGCCGGTGCGCTAACGGAATCTTAACCCAGGGAGGAGAGCCTTGCGCCTCCTGGAGATCGCGCAATGCCCATTGAGGCACATTTCGAAGTTAACCCCGCAGCTGTCATGACCGACGGCGACCGCATACGTGCACCCCGCCGCAAGCTGATGCTCGAAACGCAAGGATCGAGTGCCACTGCCAGGGATATGCCCGTATTGGTTCACAATTTTTCCGAGACGGGGCTGCTTCTTGAAAGCGATTCCGTGCTTGCACCCGGCGAGACGATCGAGCTGGATTTGCCCGAGGTGGGGCTCACGCCCGCACGCGTGGTCTGGTCCAGTGGCAAGCTCTACGGCTGCGCGTTCGACCGCGTGCTGCCAAGGGCGGCGCTGAGCGCGGCGCAATTGCGCAGTGCGGTCCAGCCCGGCTTCGAGCTTCCCACGAATGGCTTCCCGGATGTCTCCACTGGTGGGACCGGCGGCAATGCCCCGGCGGCCATCGGCGGGGAAAGTCTTGGGGAGCGTCTGCATCGGCTGCGCAAGGAGCGCGGGCTGACGCAGGGCGAACTCGCCATGCGGCTGGGAGTCAGCAAGCCCACCGTCTGGGCCTGGGAGCAGGGCCGGGCCCGCCCGATCGAGGAGCGGCTCGATGCGATCGCCCGCGAGCTGGGTGTGGGCACGTCCGAACTGCGCCCGGGGCGTACTGTCGCTGGGCTTCCAGAACTCATTGCCCGTTGCCGCGAACAGATCGCTGCCGCGGTGGAGACCACGCCCGACAAGATCAAGATCATGATCGAATTGTGATCTTGTCCTGATTCGGGCCGAACAGAGGCGTGTCTTTTCCGAGAAACGCCTTTGCGACTCAGTTACCCAATGGTAAATATAGGAATAACAATTACTTAAGACAAAGTGTGTTAGATAACAGGGCTAACGTAATTTGCGCTTGAGGCGTTGTTTGGGTCGCTCGAAGTCGTTCGATTGGTAGTCGGTTTTACTCATTTCCATGGGTGCGCGTCTGCTAACTGCTCGCTTCGGGAGGCCGTTTGTTCCTTGCGATCGTTTTGCGATCCATCGGCACCGGGGCACTATGCATGGGAATGGAATTCACATTCCAGGAATCTTGGACGCTGTACGGCCTTCTTGCGGAGGCCACGTCGGACGTCATCCTCAAGACCAATAGTGACGGTTTCATCGTCCACGCCTCGCCGGGGATAGAGCGGCTTGGCGTGCGCTTGCAGGCGGACCGGATCGGGCCGCATGTGCTCGATCTCGTGGCCGACAGCGCCCGGGCGGCGGTGGCGCGCGAACTCGATGCGGCACTGGCCGGGCAACAGACGGAGCGCTGGGTCGAATTTCCCGCCGTCTCGAACGATGACCGCGACACCTGGTTCGAATTGCAGGCCCGCGCGCTGCGCGACGATCAGGGCACGGTGTACGGCGCGCTGGCGGTCATGCGCAGTATCGACGAGAAGCGGGTGCTCAAGGACCAGCTTTTCGCGGCGACTTACACCGATCCGCTCACGCGCCTGACCAATCGCGCCGCCTTCATCTCGATGCTCGAACACATGGTCGATGCCGGGATGGACGGCTGTCTGGCGATGTTCTCGATCGATTTCTTCCGCACCATCAACATGAAGTACGGTCAGCACACCGGCGATGATGTGCTGCGCGTCTTCGCCGACCTCCTACGCGAGATGCTGCGGAGCGACGACCTGATCTCGCGCATCGGTTCGGAGCGCTTTGCGGTGCTGTTGCCGCGCACGAGCCCCTCGCAGGCGCAGGCGATCTGCAGCCGCGTGGTGGCGACGCTGGCGGACCTTCGCCAGACCGTGGGCGAAAGCCGCATGGCGATCACCGCCAGCGGCAGTGTCGCACAGATCGCCGAGAGTCTGGACAGCACTATCGAGCGTGCGGAACTGGCGCTGTTCTGCGCCAAGGCCAAGGGGCGCAACCGTCTGGAAATGGAGAAGCCGCGCCGCGTGGCGGCGTAAAGGCGCGGGCGTTCCTGCGGATTGCTTGCTCCCAGTCCGAACGCCAGTCCAAAACGGGAAGTTTCAAGGCAGCGGGACCCCCGCCTTCGCGGGGGCGACGAAGTGATGGATCTGGCGGCTCATCATCAAATTCGAATGCATGGCCGCCAAAAACGGCGGTGAGACCTAGGCGGCCTTCATCGCCTCCAGCGCCTGCTCGATATCGGCGATCAGGTCGCCCGCGTCCTCAAGGCCGATCGAGAAGCGTACGCCCTGTGAATTTCTGGGGCGGTCCTCCGGGTTTTCCGCCTCGGGCGGCCAAGGCATGATCGAGCGATAGCCGGCCGGCGCGATGGGGATGCAGAGGCTTTCGAAGCCGCCCCACGAATAGCCGATCCCGAACAGCCGCAACGCGTCGACGAAGCGATTGCGCTGGGCCACGCTCACATCCTTGAACACTACGCTGAAGAGGCCGCAGCCGCCGGTGAAATCGCGCAGCCACAGGTCATGGCCCGATGCGTCGGGAAGCATCGGGCAGAGAACTTGCGCCACTTCGGATCGGTCGGCGAGGAACCGGGCGATCTTCAGCGCCGTCTCGGTTCCCTGCTTCAACCGCACCCCCAGCGTGCGCAGGCCGCGCAACGCCAGCGCTGCGTCGTCGGGAGAGACCACGTTGCCCAGTTGCTGCGCGCGGTTGCGCAGCTTGGCGTAAAGCTCCGGCCCGGCACTGGCAGAGCCCATCATCAGGTCCGAATGGCCGCCGACATGCTTGGTCAGCGCCATCACCGTGATATCGGCACCCTTGCGCAGGCCGTGTAAGCCGAGCGAGCTGGCCCAGGTATTGTCGAGCACCGAAATCGCGCCCTTTTCACGGGCGATGCGGGTCAGCGCGGGCACGTCGCAGACTTCCATCGACAGGCTGCCGGGCACTTCCAGCATGACTGCACGCGTGCGCTCCGTGAAGGCAGCCTCGTAAGCGGCAAGGTCGAGCGGATCGAAGAACCGCGTGGTCACGCCGAAGTCGGTCAGCAGGCCAAGCCCCATCGAGCGGGTGGGGTCATAGGCATTGTCGGTGATAAGCAGTTCGTCGCCGGGGAGCAGCAGGGTGAGCATGACGCCGACAATGGCGGCGACGCCGGAAGGATAGATCACCGTGCCCGCCGCGCCGGGCTCAAGCTGGGTGAGGGCATCGCAGAGCGCCCACTGCGTCGGCGCGCCACGGCGGCCGTAGAAAAAGCGGCCGTCCTCGTTATGGCGCGGCCCTTCGGCCAGCGCGGCAGTGTTCTCGTAAAGATGCGTGCTCGCCCGCCAGACCGGCGGATTGACGACCGCCCCCGTCCAGTCCTTGCGGCGGCCGCCCGCGACCAGCTTGGTGGCGGGGGACAGGTCGTCGATATTTTCGAAGTCGCTCAAGGGAATCTCCGCAGCTCGGCGGGAAACCCTAGTCCGGGCATCAGCGGGGGTCGAGAGGGCCGATGGCCTATTCCGCCGCTTCCGGAACCCCGGAAGGCGCAGCGCCGCCGATCGAGCGGGCGCCTTCGATCTCGCGGGCGAGGATCGGCGCATGGTCGCGCGGGCCGGTGTCCACGCGCAGCGGCGCAAGGCCCGCGCCCGCACCGGGTTGGCCGAGCGAGAACACCCGGCGCTCGATCGAACCGTCGGGCAGCGTGAGGAACAGGCGCACAAGCGGCACGAAGAGCGCGGCATCGCCCTGCCGCACCGCGCGGATGGCATTGAGCGGCAGCTGGATCTCGCCCTTCACTTCGCGCGTCTCGCCGGGTTCGAGCGCCCCGAAGCGGTGGCGCAGCGGTACCGAGGCCGGATCAGGCGCAAGCTGTTCGGTCTGCGAGAGCGAGGCATGGGCGGCGATCATGTCGGCCGCGACAGACGCGCCCTCGGCCAGCCCCGAGGCGGGCGCGGTCAGCGTAAGCCGGTACTGCAACGTCGCATAGACCAGCGACTGGCGCAGCAGCACGGGTTCGAGCGTCCATTCGGCACGCGCCAAGGGGGCGGCCTTCGGCAAGGGCGAAACGATGGCGGACGCCAGCGGCTTTGCCGCGGGCGGCACGACGGGCGCCGGACGCGGGGCAGCAGTGATGGGGGCAGGCGTTGGCTTCGGAGCTTCCGCCAGTTCGGGAGCGTCCTCTTCCTCGGCTTCCGGTTCAAGGCCGGCTTCGGCCCATGCGGTGGCCGGCGCGGTGCGGCGGCGCAGCAGGGCGACGATGCCGCCAGCCACCAGCAGCAGCGCGATCGGGATCGCCCACCACCAGTCGGGCCAGTGCTCTGCCGTTGCAGCAGGCGCGGTTTCTGCCGGTGCGGCCACGGATGGCGCAGGCGCGGGGCTCTCGCTGGCGGCGGGTCCCGGGACGAAGGGCGAGGTATTTTCCGGCGTCGCCACAGGTTGCGGGCTTGCGGCGGCCGGGGCCGGCGTTGCCGTTTGTGGTGCCTTCTGCGGTGCCGGTGTCGCGGTGGCGCGCGGTTCCGGACGAGCCGGAGCAGGCGTCTGTGCCTGCTTGGCGGCCGCCGGGGGCGGCGGCGCGGCGACTAGGACGGGCGGGCTCGGCGCCGGGCGTGGCGCTTCGGAAGGCGCGTCGCTTGGGCGCACGACCGGGGCCTGCGCGTCGACCGGGCCCTGCGGGCGCGGTGTATCGGTGGCGTTGGGTCCGGGCGGCAGGCTCCAGGTGGCCTGCGCTGAAGCGGGCACGGCGTAGCCGGCCACGATCAGGGCGCCCGCCAGCGCCGCATTTACCGAAAGAGTACCAGTTCTTGTCATTTTGCCCCGCATCATCCCTCCAGCGCGGAAGCGGGCAGGCGCTGAACCTTGTGTTAATGTATGGTGCCGCCGCGACGAGACGAGAGCCATCATAGCCGAACCGGTGGCCGCGGACAAATCCGCCGAACGAGTTTGTACGGATATAGCGCGCGCCTTGAACGAGTCCGCGCGCGAACCTATCAAGGCGGCATGACCGAAACCCCCATGACCCCGCTGCACCTCGGCCAGGCGAGCCATCTGCCCGCCTCGCCCGAGGAAGCCGTGCTCGACTATGTGCCCAACCCGCGTCAGGGCAGCCTCTATCTGGTGCGTTTCGCCGCGCCCGAGTTCACCTCGCTCTGCCCGGTGACCGGCCAGCCCGATTTCGCGCATCTCGTGATCGACTACGCGCCCGAGGCGACCATCGTCGAATCGAAGAGCCTCAAGCTGTTCCTTGGCGCCTTCCGCAATCATAATGGCTTCCACGAGGACGTGACCGTCGGCATCGGCCAGCGTCTGTTCGACGAGATGAAGCCTCGCTGGCTGCGCATCGGCGGCTATTGGTACCCGCGCGGCGGCATTCCCATCGACGTGTTCTGGCAGTCCGGCGCGGCGCCGGAAGGCCTGTGGGTGCCCGATCAGGGCGTGCCGGGTTATCGCGGCCGGGGCTAACCTCTTGTCCTCCCCGGTACGGGGAGGTGGCAGCGCGCAGCGCTGACGGAGGGGAGTTGCGTCTTTAAGCGTCGTCCCGAGTGGAGAATCCCCTCCACCACCCTTCCTTCGACAAGCTCAGGATGAGCGGGAGCGGTCCCCCTCCCCGTGCCGGAGAGGACAGAGACGCCGCTCTCCATATGAAACGGGCCAAAATGAAACGGGGGCGCCGGGCCGATCCGGCGCCCCCGTATCCCCGAGCTTTCCCTCCAGACGGCTTGCGCCGTGTCCCCGGAAGTCCGCGCCGGGTTGCGTTCTCTAACTTGGCCCTTCCTATCGGGCGGCAAACCGCACATCGTTGAACCGCGTCAGATCGACCGTGCCCTTGCCGAGCGCGGCAAGCTGTCGCGTCGTCAGGCACTGGGCATAGACGGTCGGCGCATCGGCGCGCAGGGCGTCCTGCGTGGCCAGCGCATCGTCCAGCCGCGCCGTACAAGCGGCACGACTCTCGTAAGTCTGGACGGGAATGGGGAGGCGCTCGCAAGCGGACCCGTCGTCGCTGCAGCCGAACAGGGCAAGGGCGATGAGGGCTGCGCTCATGATCTTTCTCCTTTGCCCGGTAGAACGGTCGGCACGCCGGAAATATCCCGCCATACAACGAAAAAGACTCGTTTTCGGGGCTGGAACCGCTGGCCTTCCCGCGCGTAAACCTTGGCTCATGGATCAGATCAAAGCCAAGCTCATCATCCGCCCCGCGACGGTTGCCGATGCGCCCGCCATCGCCCGGCTTTCCACCAAGGTCTACGGCAAGCCGGACGGCTTCACCCGCGCCGAAATTCGCGGGCAGGTCATCAATTTCCCCGAAGGCCAGTTCGTCGCCGAGTACGAAGGCAAAGTGGTCGGCCACTGTGCGACGATGATCGTCACCGCCGATCAGGCATTCCGCCCGCATACCTGGGAAGAGATCAGCAACGGCGGCTACGGCCGCCCGCCTGCCGATGGGGGCGACGTGCTCTATGGCTTCGAGGTCTGCGTCGATCCCGATTACCGGCGCCTGCGCATCGGCCAGCGGCTCTATCGCAAGCGCAAGGAAGTCTGCCAGTATTTCGAGTTGAAAGGCATTGCCTTCGCCGGCCGCATGCCCGGCTATTCGCGCCGCAAGCGCCAGTACCCGAACCCGGCGGACTATCTGGAGGCGGTGAAGAACAAGAAGCTGCGCGATCAGGTCATCAATTTCCAGATGAACGAGGGCTACGAGCCGCGCGGGATCCTGCCGGATTATCTGCCCAACGACCGCGAGAGCGGCGGCAACGCCGTGATCATGTACTGGACCAACCCGCTCGCCCCGCGCGACACCGGCAAGGCGATCCCGGGCTTCAAGGAGCGCGTGCCCTCCAGCGTGCGCGTCGCCACCGTGCAGTTCATGATGCGCAAGATCGAGACCATCGACCAGTTCGAGGAACAGGTCGAATACTGGATCGACGTGGCCGCCGATTACGAGAGCGACTTCGTGGTCTTCCCGGAGCTGTTCACGCTGGAACTGCTCTCGATCGAGGAAACCAAGCTGGAGCCGGCGCAGGCCATCGAAAAGATCGCGACCTATACCGAGCGCTTCGTCGAATTCATGCAGCGCATGGCGGTGAGCTACAACATCAACATCGTCGGCGGATCGCATCCCACCCGCGTGAAGCTGGGCGGCAGCAAGAGCGAGATTCGCAACATCGCCTATACCTTCCTGCGCGACGGGGCGGTGCATGAGACGCAGAAGCTCCATCCCACGCCGTCCGAGCGCAAGTGGTGGAACATCAAGGGCGGCTACGGCGCCAATGTGATCCCCACCGACTGCGGGCCGATCGGGGTGATGGTCTGTTACGACAGCGAGTTCCCGGAACTGGCCCGCCACCTCGTCAACCAGGGCGCGCTGATGCTGTTCGTGCCGTTCTGCACCGACGAGCGGCGCGGGTTCCTGCGCGTGCGCTACTGCTGTCAGGCCCGCGCGGTGGAGAACCAGTGCTATGTCGTCACTTCCGGCGTGGTGGGGAACCTGCCGAACGTGGAGAACATGGACGTGCACTATGCCGAAAGCGCGATCCTGACGCCTTCGGACTTCCCCTTCGCGCGCGACGGCGTGGCGGCGGATACCGCGCCCAATACCGAGACGATCGCGATTGCCGACCTCAGTCTGGACGCGCTGCTGACCGCGCGTCAGGCAGGGGCGGTGCAGAACCTGAAGGACCGGCGGTTCGACCTGTACCGGGTGGAGTGGACGCAGCAGCCCGGGTGAGGAGCGGACTGCTCGCAAGTTCTTTGGATTGAGCCTCACCCGTCGTCCCCGCGAAGGCGGGGCCCCCGCCTTCGCGGGGGCGACGGGGGTGTTTGGCTCAGCTTGTCTAGGGCTGGCTCTCCCTCATCCCGCTCATCCTGAGCTTGTCGAAGGATGCTGGATCAGCGCTACGCCGACGGGGCTTCGACAAGCTCAGCCTGAGCGGGTTGGGGTCAGGTCAGACAGTCAATCAATTGGAAAGTGGTTGTGGCTGTTTTGGCGGCGGATCGCGCAGGATAGCCAGATTTGGGAAGATGCGAAACTTCCTCCTCCTTCACGTCATCCTGAACTTGTTTCAGGATGACGATACGCGGGGAACTGCCATTCCTCGATCGTCATCCCAGCTTCCGCAATTTAGGCGCATCCGGAAAGGAAGGTCTTGGATCAGAATCCCCGCTGGCCACCCACCATTCCGCGCGAACTAAACCATCCGCTGGATCTGCGCCGAGATCCGCTCGCGCAGCGTACTGGCCGGGGGCAGGGCGTAGTTTTCCAGCCGGGCCACACCCATGATCGCATCCTCGCCATAGCAATGGGCCAGGGCGATGGTGTGCCCGCCGACGTGACGCCCGGTCTCGGCCGAATAGAACGCATGGACGGTCGGCAATTCCGGCGCCTCGGGATCCTGATCGACGACCATGGCGATGCGGCCCGAGCGCAAGGTCACGAACGAGCCGATCGGATAGACGCCCACCGCCTCGATGAAGCGGGCGACGATCTCGGCGTCGTAGAGGTTCGGCCGCTCGCTCATGTGGGCCAGCACGTGCGACGGGTCTTCCACCGTGCCGGTCAGGGCGCCGCAGCAGGCGAGGTCGTAGAAATCGCAGATCGCCGCCATGCGCGAGAACAGGTCGAGATCCCGGTCGGTCAGGGCGAGTGGGCAGCCGCTGCCGTCAAGGTGTTCGTGATGACGGCCCACCGCGTGCAGTACTGCATCGGGCATGTCGCCGGCGGCTTCCAGCAGGTCGCGGCCGATCAGGGTGTGGCGCTCCCAGAGCCGGGGATCGAGCCGGGCGATGCCGCCAGCCTCGTCGCCGATCTCCACGTCGAGCCGGGCCACGCCGATATCGAGCAGCAGCCCGGCCATCCCCGCAAGCCGCGATTCGCCCGGGGGCAACCGCATCTGCCGCGCCAGCGAGACCATCAGCGCGCTGGTCGCCAGCATGTGGCGATAGACGGGTTCGCTGTCGGACTTGCAACGCATCAGGCCGGAGAAAGCGAAAGGATTGCGCTCGATCGAGGCGTGAATGTCATCGACCACCGGGGCGACTTCGATCACGCGCGGCGCCTTGCCCAGCCGGGCTGCGAGGAAGACTTTGGAAACCGTCTTGCGGGCTTTGCCGGCCACCAGCCGGGCATTGCCGAATTCGCGGCTGATCGGGATCGGACCGGAGCGCAGCGAGGCGCCGTTGGCGATGATCGCACCCCGGGGCGGCGGGACGGAGGCCATGCGGCGCTGCACCGGTCGCATGTGGAACGGCGCGGTCGGCGCGGGGGCGGGCGGGTCTTCGGCGGGAACGTCGGCGCCGCGCTCGGTGTCGATGATGACGGCGTCGAGTTCGCTGTTGCGGACGGTTTCCAGCCGTTCCACGTCCTCTACCAGGAACTGCGCGCGCCAGAACGGGTGGCGCAGCCAGTTGCCGTGGAAGGACTGGATGTACATCCCCAATTCGACTTGCGACGGCGATATGCGCTTGAGAACCATGCCAAACCCGCGATGTGGTGCCGACCCCCGCGATAACGCGGGCAAGGCTGTCTCGACGTTCGCGGTAGGATCAGTAAGTATACTTATTATAGAAGGATTTTGCCGCCGCGGGCGGGATCGCGCGGCAAATCCGATTTCCTGAGCGCAGGCCTCAGGCGATCCCCAGCCAGAGCGCGCCATAAGCGGGCAGATGGTCGTGATCGGCGCCGTTTACCGAGAGCACGATCATGCCCTCGGCCGGTTCGGGCAGGTCTATCGGTTCCGCCGAGAGGTTGAACAAGCAGCGCACCCGCGCGGTCCCCGCGTCGCGCTCGAAAGTCAGCAGCGAACCGTCGGCCGTGCAGTCGATCAGGCTGCCGTGATGGAGCGCGGGGATCGCCTTTCGCAGCGACAGGACATGGCGCGTGAAGTGCAGCAACGATTCCGAATCGGCTTCCTGCACCGCAGCGGCGCGCGCGAGGTTCTCGCCGGACATCGGCAGCCACGGCGCGCCGGTGGTAAAGCCGCCCGATGCGGCCTCTTCCCATGGGAACGGCGTGCGCACGCCGTCGCGGGAGAGAGTGAGCGGCCAGTTGGCGATGGCTTCCGGGTCCTGCAATTGCTCGAAAGGAATCTCGTCCTGAACCAGCCCCAGTTCCTCGCCCTGATAGACGATCACATTGCCGCGCAGCGCCGTGAGCAGCGCCATCTTTACGCGAGCGAAAGCGGGGCGATCCTCGGGCGTACACCAGCGCGAGACGGCGCGCGGAGCGTCGTGGTTTTCGAAGGCCCAGCTTGGCCAGCCGCCGGTTTCTCCGGGAGCGAGTTCCCAGCGCGCCAGCGTCTCGGCCACGAACCCGGCCGTCAGCGCCGGGGCATAGAGGAAGTCGAAGCCATAGGCGCTGTTGAGCCGGTGATCGCCCGCCGTGTAGGCGCGCCGGTCAGCCTGCGGATGATCGCCGCCGATCTCCGCCACGGTGTGGACGCCGGGGAATTCGTCGCAGACCGCGCGCAGTTTTTCGACCACCGCTACCATGCCGGGGTGCGACTGGCTGTACTTCTTGATCTGGTAATCGAAAGGACGGCTGCGCGTGCGACCGTCTTCGGGGGCGGGCGGATTGTTCCGCAGTTCCGGATCGTGCATCGCGTGGTTCAGCGCGTCGAGCCGGAAGCCGTCCACCCCGCGCTCCAGCCAGAACCGCGCAACGGCCAGCACCGCGTCCTGCACCTGCGGATTGTGCATGTTGAGTTGCGGCTGCTCCTTGAGGAACGTGTGCATGTAATATTGCCGCCGCCGCGCGTCCCAGGTCCATGCCGGGCCGCCGAACACCGATTGCCAGTTGTTGGGTGGGGTGCCGTCCTCGTTTGGATCCTGCCAGACGTACCAGTCGGCTTTCGGGTTGTCGCGGTTCTGGCGGCTTTCCGCGAACCACGGATGCAGGTCCGAAGTGTGTGCATAGACCTGATCGATCAGGACTTTCAGGCCCAGTTCGTGCGCGCGGGCGACCAGCGCGTCGAAGTCCGCCATCGTGCCGAATACCGGGGCGATCCCGCAGTAATCGGCCACGTCATAGCCGAAATCGCGCATCGGGGATGTGAAGAAGGGCGATATCCAGATCGCATCGACGCCCAGCGCCGCCACATAGTCCAGCCGGCGGGTGATCCCGGCCAGATCGCCCACGCCGTCCCCGTTGCTGTCCTGAAAGCTGCGGGGATAGATCTGATAGATCGCCGCGCCCTGCCACCATGGGCGGGCGGACGAGTCAGGCGATGTTTCGGCAGGCTCGCCCAGAGGGGTATCCGCAGGGGTATGGTCCAGGGTCATGCGCACCTTTCGCGAAGGCTGGCGGAGCGTGCCGCTATAGCATCGGCGCGGCGGGCTGGCGAATTTTTTGCGGCAGCGCACAATGGCTCTTGCCGCTCTGCAACGCTGTGCTAGCCATGGGGGGGAGGAAGTCGGGAAGGGATAGGGATGCTTGCGCAGCCAGGCATCCTGACGATGACGTAAACTGCTGCCGTCTGGCGATTTTCTGTCCGGCGGTCGGCCCGTTCAGGAGTGTGCCCGTGGCTACCGATCCTGTGTCAGACACTTCCGGTTCCGTTTCCGATGCGGGCCCCCTTGCGTCCGTGCAAACCCCGTCCGAGATGGACAAGCACATCGTCAGCGTGCTGCGCAACCGCGTGGGCAAAGACGAGCGCGCGGCCAAGCAGTACGACTGGTACACCGCGTCGATCCTGGCCCTGCGCGACAAGATTATCGACAAGTGGTTCGAATCCACGCGCCGCACGTACGATACGGGCGGCAAGCGGGTCTATTACCTGTCGATGGAGTTCCTGATCGGTCGCCTGCTGCGCGACGCGCTTTCGAACATGGGCATGACGCGCGAGTTCGAGAAGGCGCTGGCCGCGCACGGGCTGGACCTTGCCGCGCTGGAGGAGCTTGAGCCCGATGCGGCGCTGGGCAACGGCGGACTCGGTCGTCTGGCGGCCTGCTTCATGGAGAGCCTCGCCACGCTGGACATCCCGGCCTACGGCTACGGCATCCGCTACAAGAACGGCATGTTCCGCCAGCGCGTCGACGATGGCTGGCAGGTCGAACTGCCCGAGACATGGCTGGCCCACGGCAACCCGTGGGAGTTCGAGCGGGTGGAAAGCACCTACCGCATCGGCTTCGGCGGCGAAGTGGTGGCAGAGGGCGAGGGCGTGTTCTGGCATCCGGCCGAGCAGGTCGAGGCCACCGCGATCGACACGCCCATCGTCGGCTGGCGCGGCAAGCGCGTGAACACGCTGCGGCTGTGGACGGCCAGCCCGCTCGACCCGATCAAGCTGGATGCCTTCAACGCTGGCGACCACTTCGGGGCGCTGGCGGAGCAGGTGCGGGCGGACAGTCTGGTGCGCGTGCTCTACCCCGCCGATTCCAGCCCTGCGGGTCAGGAACTGCGGCTGCGGCAGGAGTATTTCTTCACCGCCGCCTCGATCCAGGACATCGTGCGCCGCCACGTCCAGTACGAAGGCGATATCCGCACGCTGCCGGAGAAGGTGGCGATCCAGCTGAACGACACGCACCCTTCGGTCGCGGTGGCGGAGCTGATGCGGCTGCTGGTCGATGAAAACGGCCTTGAGTTCAACGAGGCGTGGGACTTGTGCCGCCAGACGGTTTCCTACACCAACCACACCCTGCTGCCCGAGGCGCTGGAATCCTGGCCGCTGCCGCTGTTCGAGCGGATGCTGCCGCGCCACATGCAGATCATCTACGCGATCAACAGCCGCGTGCTGCGCGAAGCACGCAAGGCGGGCTGCGACGATGCGCAGATCGCGGCGATCTCTCTGATCGACGAGGGCGGCGAGCGGCGCGTGCGCATGGCGAACCTCGCCTTCGTGGGATCGCATTCGGTGAACGGCGTGGCCGCGCTGCACACCGAACTAATGAAGGAGACGGTCTTCGCCGATCTCCACCGCCTTTACCCGACGCGGATCAACAACAAGACCAACGGCGTAACTCCCCGCCGCTGGTTGCAGCAGTGCAATCCGGGCCTGACCCGCGTGATTCGCGACGCCATCGGTGACGGCTTCCTGGATGACGCGGAAAAGCTGTCCGACCTCAACGCCCATGCCGACGACAAGCAACTGGGTGAGCGCGTGGCCGAAGTGAAGCGCGCCAACAAGGTGGCGCTGGCCGATTATATCAAGAAGACCATGGGCGTGCGGCTCGATCCCGATGCGCTGTTCGACGTGCAGATCAAGCGCATCCACGAATACAAGCGGCAGCTGCTCAACCTGATCGAGACGGTGGCGCTCTACGACCAGATCCGCAGCCATCCGGAGCGGGACTGGGTGCCGCGCGTGAAGATCTTCGCAGGCAAGGCGGCGCCGAGCTATCACAACGCCAAGCTGGTCATCAAACTGGCGAACGACATCGCGCGGCGCGTCAATGCCGACCCTTCGGTGGGCGGGCTGCTGAAGGTGGTCTTCGTGCCCAACTACAACGTCAGTCTGGGCGAGCGGATCTTCCCGGCGGCGGATCTGTCCGAACAAATTTCGACCGCGGGCATGGAGGCCTCCGGAACCGGCAACATGAAGTTCGCGTTGAACGGTGCACTGACCATCGGCACGCTCGATGGCGCCAATGTCGAGATCAAGGACCATGTGGGGGACGACAATATCGTCATCTTCGGCCTGACTGCCGATCAAGTGGCCCAGAAACGCGCCAGCGGTTACAATCCCCGCGAAGTCATCGACGGATCACGTGAGTTGAGTCAGGCGCTGACCGCCATATCCTCGGGCGTATTCTCTCCCGATGACCCCGATCGTTACAAGGATCTGATCGGCGGCATCTATGACCATGACTGGTTCATGTGCGCGGCCGACTTCGACGGTTATGCCGCCGCGCAGCGTTCGGTTGATGCCTGGTGGGAAGATACTTCACGCTGGCGCGCGGCAACGATACGCAATATTGCGAATGTCGGGTGGTTTTCGTCCGACCGGACAATCGCCGAATATGCGAGAGAGATCTGGAAGGTTCTGTGACGCCAAGGGACAGTCTGAAACCACCGGAAAGTGCGATAGAAGCTCTCCTTCAAGGCGTTCATGTCGACCCGTTTTCGCTTCTGGGCGTGCTGCCCGGACCTGACGGCACCTTCGTCCGCGCGATCCTGCCCGGGGCCGAGGATGTCGAGGCGTTCAGCCTGGGCGGGCGGCGGCTGGGCATGCTGGGCAAAGTGGACGATCGCGGCCTGTTCGAAGGCCGCCTGATCGCCAAGCCGCAGCCGATCCGCTACCGCTGTTCGGACGGGCAGCATCAATGGCTGGTTACAGACCCCTATACCTTCGGGCCGGTGCTGGGGCCGCTCGACGATCTGCTGATCGCGCAGGGCACGCATTTCCGCCTGTTCGACAAGCTGGGCGCGCATATCATCACGCATGAGGGCGCGGGCGGCGTCCACTTCGCGGTCTGGGCGCCGAATGCTCGGCTGGTCAGCGTCGTCGGCGATTTCAACGACTGGGATCCGCGCCGCCATGTCATGCGCGACCGCAAGGACATCGGCGTGTGGGAAATCTTCATCCCCGACATCGCTGACTATCGCGCCTACAAGTACCACATCATCGGCGCGGACGGCGCGGAGCAGCCGCTGAAGGCCGATCCCTTCGCCTTTATGTCGGAAATCCGCCCGGCCACTGCCTCGATGACCGCGCACCCGGCCAAGCTGGACTGGGGGGACGAGGCGCACCGCGCGCATTGGGCCAAAGTCGATCCGCGCAAGGTGCCGGTCTCGATCTACGAGGTTCACGCCGGTTCGTGGCAGCGTGACCGGTTCAACTGGTTCCTCAACTGGGACGATCTGGCCGATCGGCTGATCCCCTATGTGGTGGAGATGGGCTTCACCCATATCGAATTCCTGCCGATCAGCGAGCACCCCTACGATCCGTCATGGGGATACCAGACCACCGGGCTCTATGCGCCCAGCGCGCGCTTCGGCGAACCGGCGGGCTTCGCGCGCTTCGTCGATGGTGCGCACCGGGCGGGGATCGGCGTCATTCTCGACTGGGTGCCGGCGCATTTCCCCACCGACCAGCACGGGCTCGTCCGCTTCGACGGCACGGCGCTTTACGAACATGCCGATCCGCGCATGGGTTTCCAGCCGGACTGGAATACGCTGATCTACAACTTCGGCCGGCGTGAGGTGGTGAGCTTTCTGGTCAACAACGCGCTGTTCTGGGCGGACCGCTATCACGTGGACGGGCTGCGCGTGGATGCCGTCGCCTCGATGCTCTACCGTGACTATTCGCGCAAGGAAGGCGAATGGATCCCCAATGCGCAGGGTGGCCGAGAGAACTGGGAGGCGGTGGACTTCCTGCGCGCCGTCAACCGCGCGCTTTACGGCCAGCATCCCGGCGTCATCACGATTGCCGAGGAATCGACCGCATGGCCGGGGGTGACGCAACCCGCTTACGAAGTGGACGATGGGAAGCGCGCCAGTGCACTGGGCTTCGGCTTCAAGTGGAACATGGGCTTCATGCACGATACGCTGCGCTACATGGGCCGCGATCCGGTGCATCGTCGCTATCACCATAACGACATCACGTTCGGGCTGACCTACGCCTTCAGCGAGAACTACGTGCTGCCGCTCAGCCATGACGAAGTGGTCCACGGCAAGGGATCGCTGCTGGGCAAGATGAGCGGCGACGATTGGCAGCAGTTCGCCAACTTGCGTGCCTATTACGGCATGATGTGGGGCTATCCCGGCAAGAAGCTGCTGTTCATGGGGCAGGAATTCGCCCAGCGCCGCGAATGGAGCGAGGAACGCGCGCTCGATTGGGAACTGCGCGATGCTCCGGCGCACGAAGGCGTGCGCAATCTGGTGAAGGACCTGAACGCGCTCTACCGTACCAAACCCGCGCTCCACGCCGGCGATTGCGATGGCAACGGGTTCGAATGGCTGGTGGTGGACGATGCCGAGAACTCGGTCTTTGCGTGGCTGCGCAAAACGCCCGATGCGAAGCCCATCGCGGTTATCTCCAACATGACCCCGGCGCTGCTGACCGGCTATCGCCTGCCGCTGCCGCTGGCGGGCACTTGGAACGAAGTACTGAACACCGATGCGCTGACTTACGGCGGCAGCGGCAAGGGCAATCTGGGTGCCGTCAAGGCTGCCGATGGCCACGCCACCGTCACGCTGCCGCCGCTGTCGACCATCATGCTGGAATTCGAAGACTGAGGATGCGGCCCACCGTCGGGCCCGCTGTCTGCAAGGGAGAGTGATTGAGATGCGTACCTCCGGATCGCCGCTTGCACGCGACGCCATGGCCTATGTGCTCGCGGGAGGGAGGGGCAGTCGTCTTGCCGAATTGACCGACAATCGTGCCAAGCCGGCGGTCTATTTCGGGGGCATGAGCCGCATCATCGATTTCGCGCTGTCCAATGCGATCAATTCGGGCATCCGCCGCATCGGCGTGGCCACGCAGTACAAGGCGCATAGCCTGATCCGCCATATGAACCGCGCGTGGAACTTCATGCGGCCGGAACGCAATGAAAGCTTCGACATTCTGCCCGCCAGCCAGCGCATTTCCGAAATGCTGTGGTACGAGGGCACGGCGGACGCGGTGTTCCAGAACATCGATATCATCGCATCGTACAGCCCCAAGTACATGGTGATCCTGGCGGGCGACCACATTTACAAGATGGACTACGAGTTGATGTTGCAACAGCACGTCAACTCCGGCGCGAATGTTACCGTGGGCTGCCTCGTCGTGCCGAAGAAGGAGGCGACTGCGTTCGGCGTGATGCATGTCGACAAGGACGACGTCATCACCTCGTTCCTGGAAAAGCCGAAGGATCCGCCGACGATCCCCGGCGATCCGGACAATTGCCTGGCCTCCATGGGCATCTACGTCTTCGATACGGAGTTCCTGTTCGAACAACTCCGCCGCGATGCCGCCGAACCCGATTCCAAGCGCGATTTCGGGGGGGACATCATCCCCTACATCGTCAAGCACGGGAAGGCGCAGGCCCACCGCTTCACCAATTCCTGCATACGCGCGGCCGAGGAAATCGGCGAATACTGGCGCGATGTCGGCACCGTGGACGCCTATTTCGACGCCAACCTCGACCTCACCGACACCGTGCCCAAGCTCAACATGTACGACCGCGACTGGCCGATCTGGACCGACACCGTCGTCGCCGCGCCTGCCAAGTTCGTGCATGACGAGGAAGGGCGGCGGGGCGAGGCAATCTCCTCGCTGATCAGTCAGGACTGCATCGTCTCCGGATCGCTGGCGCGGCGCTCGCTGCTGTTTACCGGCGTGAAGATGGGCAGTTACTCTTCCGTCAACGAAGCGGTGATCCTGCCTTACTGCAACATCGGTCGTCACGCGCGGCTGAGCCGGGTGATCATCGATTCCGGCGTGCGCATCCCCGAAGGACTGGTGGTGGGAGAAGACCCCGTTCTGGACGGGCAGCGTTTTCGCCGCACCGACAATGGCGTATGCCTGATCACCAAGCGCATGATCGAGCGTTTGGAACTCTGATCGGCCGAAGAAGGATAGATAGTTGAAGGTTCTGTCGGTCGCATCCGAAGCGGTTCCCCTTATCAAGACTGGCGGTCTGGCCGACGTTGCCGGGGCTTTGCCAGCCGCGCTCGCGCCAAACGGGGTGGAAGTGACCACGCTGCTGCCGGGCTATCCCTCGGTGCTGAAGGCGATCGGCCGGGCCAAGGCGGTCCATACCTGGGAATCGCTGCTGGGCGTGCCGGCGCGGCTGCTTTCGGCGAAGATCGACGGTTATCCGCTGCTGGTGCTCGATGCCCCGGCGCTCTTCACCCGTGACGGCGCGCCCTATACCGACGGAGCCGGGCGCGACTGGGGCGACAATTGGCGGCGCTTTTCCGCCTTCGGCCGTGCCGCTGCCGATATCGCGGGCGGGGCGGTGGTCAGCAAGGGTAAGCCTCAGCGCTATGACGTGCTCCATGCGCATGACTGGCAGGCGGCCATGGCCTGCGCCTATCTGCGCTTCGCGCCACTGGGCGGCGAAAGCGGCCGGGTGCCCTCTGTGGTTACGGTGCACAACATGGCGTTTCAGGGCTGGTTCGGCGCCGAGATATTCCCCAGCGTCGGCCTGCCCGCAGCGGCGTGGACGATGGACGGCGTGGAATACCACGGCGGCCTCGGCATGTTGAAAGCGGGGCTGGCCTGCGCGGATGCCGTCACCACCGTCAGCCCTACCTATGCGCGCGAAATCCGCTCCTCGAATTTCGGCATGGGGCTCGAAGGGCTGGTGATCGCGCGTGGCAATGCCGTCAGCGGCATTCTCAACGGCATCGATACCGAACTGTGGAACCCCGCGACGGACCCGGTACTCGCCGCCCGTTACACGGCGCGCACGCTGGACAAGCGCAAGGCCAACAAGCGCGCGCTGGAAGTGGAATTCGGGTTGGACGAGGACGACGGCCCGCTGTTCATCGCCGTCAGCCGTCTCACCTGGCAGAAGGGCATGGACGTGCTGCCCGAAGTGCTGGACCACCTTGCCGGCATCGGCGGCAGGCTGGCACTGCTGGGCGCCGGAGACCGTTCCATCGAGCGCCAGCTCCGCGAAGGCGCTGCCCGCCATCCGGGGCGGATCGGCCTGCGCTTCGGCTATGACGAAGACCTGTCGCACCGCATGCAGGGCGGCGGCGATGCGATCCTGATCCCCTCCCGCTTCGAACCCTGCGGGCTGACGCAGCTCTACGGCCTTGCCTATGGCTGCATCCCCGTGGTGGCGCGCACCGGAGGTCTTGCCGATACCGTGATCGACGCCAACCCGGCAGCGCTGGCGGCAGGCGTCGCCACCGGCGTACAGTTCGACGGAGTGCATTATGACGCCATGGCTGCCGCGCTGACCCGTGTGCTCGAACTCTGGCACGAGCCCGAAAGCTGGAGCATGCTCCAGCGCAATGCGATGAAGGCGGACTTCTCGTGGAGCGCGAGCGGGGCGGCTTACGCAAGGCTCTATCACAAGCTGGCCGGATGAGCGGGGCCGCAGTCGGACAGGGCGGAACCCGCTTCACGGTCCGCTCGCCGCTGGCCGACAGCGTCTGGCTCTGCTGCTTCGATGGGCCGGACGAAACGCGCCATGCAATGACCCGGCAGGGGCCGGACTGGACGATTGAACTGCCGGGCGATTGCACGGGTCTCCACTATGGCTACCGCGCCGCTGGTGAATGGGCGCCCTCGCGCGGGTTGTGGTTCGACCCGGCCAAGCTGCTGGTCGATCCGCGCGCGGTCGAACTGGACCGGCGCTTCGTGCAGGATCCCCGGCTGACGATCTTTGGCGAGGACACCGCCGATATCGTGCCCCGCGCCGTGGTGCCCCCGCTGCGGCCGCCAGTCACGCCCGAGCCGGTGCATTTCACGCCCGGCGGCCTTGTCTACGAGGTCAATGTCCGCGCTTTCACGAAGCTGCATCCTGATGTTCCGGAGCCCGTGCGCGGCACCGTCGCCGCGCTCGCGCATCCGGCGGTATTGGCGCATCTGAAGAAGCTGCATGTCGCGGCCGTGGAACTCATGCCGGTGGTTGCCTGGATCGACGAGCGCCACTTGCCGCCGCTCGGGCTCGTCAATGCCTGGGGGTATAATCCGGTGGCGATGATGGCGCTCGATCCCGGCCTTTGCCCGGGCGGCATTGCCGAACTGCGCGATACGGTCGCCGCGCTTCATGCCGAAGGGATCGGCGTATTGCTGGACGTGGTGTTCAACCACACAGGCGAAAGCGATGTGGCGGGCGGCGTGATCTCGCTGCGGGGGCTCGACAATGCGGCCTATGCCCATGCCCCGGATGGCGCGCTCATCAACGACACGGGGTGCGGCAACACGCTCGATTTCGCCCATCCCGAGGTGCGGCGATTGGTGCTCGATGCGATGCGGCACTTCGTCACGGCCTGCGGTGTCGATGGCTTTCGCTTCGATCTGGCGCCGGTCCTCGCGCGCGGGCCGGGCTTCGATCCCGCCGCGCCGATCTTCGCCGAAATCGCCGCCGATCCGGTGCTTTCCACCCGCGTCATGATCGCGGAGCCGTGGGATGTCGGTCCCGGCGGCTATCAACTCGGCAAATTCCCGGCGAACTGCCTCGAATGGAACGACCGTTATCGCGACGATGTCCGTCGCTTCTGGCGCGGCGACGGCGGCATCGGCACGCTGGCGACACGGCTGGCGGGATCGTCGGACATATTCGGGCCAGTGGGGCCGGACGCGGTCTGCCGCTCGGTCAACTTTCTGGCCGCGCACGATGGTTTCACGCTGGCCGATACGGTGTCGTACGAGACCCGCCACAACTGGGCCAATGGCGAGCAGAACCGCGACGGGCACGGAGAGAACTTCAGCTGGAACCACGGCGTGGAGGGCGTGGCAGAGA
Organism: Novosphingobium sp. BL-S-33; assembly: GCF_056857025.1. NCBI lineage: Bacteria > Pseudomonadati > Pseudomonadota > Alphaproteobacteria > Sphingomonadales > Sphingomonadaceae > Novosphingobium > Novosphingobium sp. BL-S-33. The sequence continues at coordinate 1,659,479 of NZ_CM166474.1, forward strand.
ACGCCGAAATCCTCGCCGCGCGCAAGGCGGACATCATGGCGATGCTTGGCACGCTGTTCGCCTCGACCGGCACGATCATGTTGACGGCGGGCGACGAGTTCGGGCGGAGCCAGCAAGGCAACAACAACGCCTATTGTCAGGACAACGTTATCGGCTGGGTCGATTGGGAACGGCGCGACCGCGAGTTGGAAGACTACGTGGCCGCGCTTGCCGCCGCGCGGGCGGAGAACCTGGAATCGTTCCAGCGCTTTGACGATCTCGGGACATGGCAGACGCGGAGCGGCGAAAGCATGACCGTGGCGGACTGGGAACGGCCCGGCGAAAGCTGGCTGGGCTGGAGTTCGCCCATCGGGCTGGGCGGCGCACACCGCTCATTCATGATCGACCGCGATGCCCGCAGCGTCACGGACCGGCGGACCTGGGCCTCGTAGGAAACCGCGTTGCGCCCGCTCACCTGCCGCAGCCCGGTCAGCCCTGGCTTGACCGAGCAATAGGCATCGAAGCGATGGCCGTAACGCGGAATTTCCGAAGCAATGATCGGGCGCGGGTCGACGATGCTCATATGCCCGGCAAGGACTTTGAACAGTTGCGGCAGTTCGTCGAGGCCGCTCTTGCGCAGAAACCGGCCCACCGGCGTGATGCGTGGATCGCGGCGCAGCTTCTGATCCATGGCCCATTCGCTCCGCGCTTCCTCCGACTCGACGAGCAGCCGTTCGAGTACATCCTGTGCGTTGCTGACCATGCTGCGGAACTTGAAGCAGGGAAAAGGCCGCCCGCCATGTCCGACGCGTTGCTGGACGAACAGCACAGGCCCATTGCCTGAGGAGCGGATAGCGAGCGCGGTCAGCAGGATCAGCGGCAGCAGGGCCAGGATCGCCAGCGAGGAGATCACGATGTCGAAAGCTCGGCCCAGACGCGTGGGGCCGCCCGTTGCGTCGGGGTATCGGCCGATGCCGGCGGCACTTCGACAATGCGGGCCTGTTCAGCGCCTTCCTGTGGCGTGCCGACGGCCATCGTCATGCATGACCTGTTTCATGCGCGGGCGGGGGGCGGCGCGGACTCGGTCGCCTTGGTCGATCGCGATGCCGAAGTGGCGATGCTTGCGCGCGCCGATGCCGTGCTGGCCATTCAGGCGGCCGAGGCGGACTTCCTCTTGCGTGAGGTGCCGGACGTGGAGGCCATCCTTACGCCGATGGCGGCACAGCCGGTCGCGGCGGCGATACCTGGGGAGGAGGGGCGGCTGCTGTTCGTGGGCAGCAATACGGCACCCAATGTCGTCGGGCTGGAATGGTTCTGCCAGCAGGTCTGGCCGCGCGTGAGGGCGACGCGGCCGGGCGTCGTACTCGACGTGGCCGGAACGGTGGCGCGCGGGCTTTCAGCGGGCGAGCGACCGGGCATAAGGTTGCTCGGACTGGTCGACGATCTGGCGCCGCTTTACGCCCGCGCTTCGGTGGTGATCTCGCCGCTGACGTTCGGGTCGGGGCTGAAGATCAAGCTGGTGGAGGCGATGGCTGGGGGCAAGGCCGTGGTCGCCACTCCGATTACCGTGGAGGGGGTGGAGGCGATCTGCTCGGGCGCCGTGCGCGTCGCCGCAGAGGCCGAGGACTTCGCGGATGCCGTCATCGCTCTCGATGCCGACCGCGAGGCGCGCCGCGCGCTGGGGGAGGCGGCGCGGCGTGCGGTCGCAGAGCATTTCGGCGCCGAGCGCTGCCATGCCGATTTCGCGGCATGGCTGGCCCGGTGCGGACCTCCGGCTCAGAACGCCGCAGTGGCAGAGAACAACACGGTCGACCCGGCGATCGAGGAGCCGTTCTTGGTCGAGGAGAAGTTGGGAAGCAGATAGGCGCTTTCCGACTTCGAGATGTTGGTATCGACATAGGCGACACCTAACGTGACCGGGCCGAACACCGCGTCGGCGCCGATCAGCCAGTCCAGATATTCGCCGGTGGGCGCCACGCTCGTCCCGTTGGGGCCAAGGCCGGAGTTGCCGTTCGAATAGCCGAGGTGGGCTTTCACTGTCAGCGGCGTGCCCGGGATGCCGGCGCCGGCGTCCGCCCACATGTAGAAGTTGTCCGACTTGGCGTCGGGGCGGCCGATACCGTCCGCATAGTCCGCTCCGCTGGCGTAGACTTTGCCCAGCGCCTGCTGCTTCGGCGCATAAGCCACGCCGACCAGCACCGTGGCCGGGCCGAGATCGCCCGAGAGCTTCACGTAAGGTTCGGCAAAGTCGGTATCGCTGGCGCCGCCCGGATACATGTACCAGGTGAGGCCGACGTCCAGCTTCACGCCGCTCATGACTTCGGTGGAGTAGCCGCCGATCAGGTCCAGCTCCATGTTGGAGCCGCCGAAAGTGCCCCAGCCGGAGAGGTTCGAACCCCAGGTGCCGACGTAGAACCCGCTGCGGTGGGTGACGGTGGCGCCGGCCTGAACGGCCATTTCCTTGTCGGTCTGCGAGACGCCGCGGAAACGGTAATCGGTGACGAGCGCAGCGCTTCCCGAGACGGTGATCGCGCCGGGTGCTTCCTCCTGCGCCATGGCAGGAGCGGCGCACATGGCGGCGGCCATCAACAGCGAAGCAGGGCCCAGCAGGCCCTTGGCAAGACGGTAATTCATGATCGGAACGCCCTCATGTTTCGATTGATTATTCGCGTTCCTGCCTGCGTCCGGCAGCCGGCCGCCGCATGCGTGGCGGGGCCGTTTCGTGCCGGAACCCTCTGCTTACCGGCCGGCCTTGTCCGATGGCTTGCCGCTGCGTGACAAAGTGTTTCCACGAAACCTGACGAGGGCGTCGGACAAAGAAAAGACCGGGCGGCCCGAATGGGAAAGGCCGCCCGGCAAGGGAAGGCGGTGCGTGAGGAGCCCGCCGTCTATGTGTTGTCCGTTCAGGCCATTTGCGGCAGCGGGCGCAGGATCGCCTCGGGGCCGGTGACCCTATCGGTCTGGCCGCTCTGGCGGCGGCGGCCGAGCCATTCTCGAATGGTCTCCGCCGTCGTGTGGTCCATCACCTTGACTTGATGCAGGTCGAGGTGGACCGGCTTGTGGTCGGGCTGCTTCTCCAGCACCGCGTTCAGGCGGGTAAGGCCCAGGAACGTCGCGCCGCCGCCCAGTTCGAGGCGGGTATGCTCGTCGTTGTCATGCTCCTGCACCTTGAGGCGCAGGTTCTTCGCATGGGGCAGCAGTTCGACCATGGTCAGCGCCAGACCCACCAGCACGCCGGTCAGCAGGTCGGTGGTCACCACCAGCACGAACGTCACCGCCCAGATCACCGCCGGGAACGCGCCATAGGCATGGAACAGGTGCCGCACATGGCTGAGGTTCACCAGCTTCCACCCGGTCACCACCAGCACGCCGCCCAGCGCCGCCATCGGCACTTCGCGCAGCAGCCAGGGCAGCAGAGCGATGAAGGCCAGGATCCAGACGCCGTGCAGGATCGTCGAGAGACGAGTCTTGGCACCGGCCTGCACGTTGGCGGAACTGCGCACGATCACGCCGGTCATCGGCAGGGCGCCGAACACGCCGCAGAGCAGGTTGCCGATGCCCTGCGCGCGCAGTTCCTTGTCGTAATGGGTGCGCACGCCGTCATGCATACGGTCCACTGCGGCGGCGGAAAGCAGCGTTTCGGCACTGGCGATGAAGGCGATGGCCAGCGCGGCGACGATCAGCGCCGGCTGTGCGAGCGGGGCGAACCAGTTCGCGCTGGTCGGCAGCGCGAAAGCAGCGCCGATCGATTCGGGCACGGCAATACGCGCCACGTTGAGCCCCATGGTCCATGCGACCAGCGTGGCCGCCATCACGCCCAGCAGCGCGCCGGGGACGAGGCCGAGGTTCTTCGGGCGCAGCTTCTCCCAGCCGACCATCACCGCCATCGTCAGCACGCCCAGCATCACCGCCATTTCGGTGGAGGCCATGTTGCCGGGATCGAGCCCGAGGATGCGGGCGGGCATCATCGCGATGTTTTGCAGCCCGCTGGACATCGGCTTCTGGTCGAACAGGATGTGGAACTGACCGATCACGATCAGTGCACCGATACCCGCCAGCATGCCGTGGACCACCGCCGGGCTGATCGCGCGGAACAGGCCGCCAAGGCGCAAGGCTCCGGCAATAAGCTGGAACACGCCCGCCAGCAGCAGCACCGGGCCGAGCGCCTCAAGCCCATGCTCGCGCACGAATTCGAAGACGATCACGGCAAGACCCGCCGCCGGGCCGCTCACCTGAAGTGGCGATCCCGCCAGTAGGCCCACGACCAGACCGCCGATAATGCCGGTGACGAGGCCCTTTTCGGGCGGCACGCCGGAGGCGATGGCGATGCCCATGCAAAGCGGCATCGCCACCAGGAACACCACAATCGAGGCCGTGAAATCCCGGGCGAAGTGGGCGAAAGGCCCACTCCGGGTTTCGGTGAGGGTCGTCATTCGGCGGCCTCTGCATATTCGGTGGCGATGCGCGTCCGGGCATGGAGCGCGACCGGCAGCGGTGCATTTTCGCGCAGCGGCTCGAACTGGCCGGTATCGCCGTCGAGGCCGAGGACCTGACCGGCGTGGATGTCCACGAACCAGCCATGCAGCGTCATCTCGCCGCGCGCGATCTTGGCGGCGACGGCGGGGTGCGTGCGCAAGTGGGCGATCTGGGCGATGATGTTCTCAAGGCTGATCGCGCGCACGCGCTCCTTGCCCTCAAGCTCGCCGTGGCAGGTGGTGACGATGTGCTCAGCGGCGGCGCCGTGCTTCAGCCATGCCGCGACATTGGGCATCGTTTCTAGACCGGCCGGATTGCTGAGCGCCTTCATCGCGCCGCAATCCGAATGGCCGCAGACGATGATGTCCCGCACGCCGAGCGCGGCGACGGCATATTCGACCGTCGAGGTGACGCCGCCGTTCAGCGTCGAATAGGGCGGCACGATGTTGCCGGCGTTGCGGCAGACGAACAGGTCGCCGGGTTGGGCCTGCATGATCTGCTCGGGCACGATTCGCGAATCGGCGCACGAGATCATCAGCGCCTTGGGCTCCTGCCCCTCGCTCGTCAGTTTGCCGAACAGCTCGCTGCTGGCGGGGAAAATGGTCTTCTCGAAATGGAAGACGCGTCCGATCAGCTCGTTCACTTTCGTAACCTTTCCAAACAGGTCGCCCCGCGCACGTCAGGGGTGGGGAACGTACGGCGCGGGGCTTGTTGGTAAGGTATGGCCAGTCGTTTTCGGCCGTCGTGCGGGTTTGTCAGGAAATGTTGCTGCGGTGCAGCAGGGTGTGGGTTGGTCGTGTTTGGAGAGCTGGTGGGCGGAGGGTCGTCCGGCGCTTTGGTGTTTCGGGAACGGGCAGCATTGCCGGTTGCCGACATCCCATGCTCCGCCTAGGTTGGGGCATGCCTCTTGTTGACGCTACCGCATTGTTGCTGCTGGCCGGAATGGGGCAAGTCGGCCCTGAAATCTGTCTTGATCCGTCGCGGGCCCAGCAATTCGAAGGTCGAGAGATCGAGATATCGATCGAAATCGTCGCTCTGAGCGTCGATGGGCCCTTCGAGGCGCGGCAAATCGGTTGTGAAAAGCCCGTCACTATTCTTGTCGATGGCAAAAACGCGATCGATGTTGCGGAAACTGACAGCGGTGTGGTGGATTTGGTCGGATATAAGATCGAACATGCCAAGGATCGGGTAATGGCAACGGTCAAGGGGAGGGCAGAAGTATTGCCCCATCCGCCATCGTCCGACCTACCCGATGCTATTACGCTGTTTGTCGACAGCGTTTCTGCGACATGGTCTGAGCCTGATCAGAATTAGGGAGCGGTTCAGGCAGCCTCCAACGGCAGCCGGATCGTAGCCCTCAATCCGCCCTCAGGCCGATTGCGCAAGTCCAGCGTCCCGCCTTCCAGAAGCACCGCCTTGCGCACGATGGGCAGGCCAAGTCCCATTCCGGCCGTATCGCGCGCACGCGCCGTGTCGAGGCGGACGAAAGGTTGCAATGCGTCGGAAATGCGGTGTTCGGGAATGCCGGGGCCGTCATCCTCCACGGTGATCTCGGCCTCTCCGCCATCGCGGCGCACCTGCACGCGAACATTGCCGCCATAATGGAGCGCGTTCTCGATCAGGTTGGAGAGCGCGCGGCGGATCGAAACCGGGCGAGCCATGATCTCAAGGCTGGGCAGGCCTGAATAGGTCGCATCCGCGCCGCGATCGGCGGCGGTGTCGACCAGCGTTTCGGCCATCACTGCAAGGTCGATGCGTTCGGCCGGAATATTGGTGCCGCCGGTATCGACATAGGCCTGAATCGAATCGAGCAGCAGGCGCATCTCTTCGATGTCGTGATCCAGCCCGTCCCGCACTTCGGGATCGACGCCGCCGTCATCGAGCCGCAGGCGCATGCGGGCGAGCGGCGTCTTGAGGTCATGCCCGATGGCCAGCATCGTATGCGTGCGATCCTGCAGCGACTGGTGAATGCGCTCCTGCATCTCGTTCATGGCCCGGATCAGCTCGCGCATTTCCTCAGGGCCATGCTCGGGCACGAGCCGGGGCGGTCCGGCGCCGAGATTGCGGGTCGCGCGCACCAGCGATCGCAGCGGATCGAGCGCGGCGCGCAGCAGCAGCCATGCCAGCGAGACCAGCAGCAGCGCGGGCACCAGCAGGCTCGCCACGCGCCCGGCGGTCAGCGACCATGCCGCGCGGGCGTGGGTGCGGAAGTCGAGCACTGAATCGTCGGCAAGGCGCAGCGAACCGCCAATATTGCCGCGCGCGGGGATCGATTCGAGATGGAGTTCCAGATCGGCATGGGCCAGCTCGGGCTGGATCTGGACCACTTGCGCGCGCAAGTTGGCAAGGCCGATCGAACCGCGCCGCCGCTGCGAGGGCGGCGACCATTCGAGCACGAAGCGCGGTGTGGAGAGCGCGGCAGTCACGCCCGGCCGGTCTGCCAGCGGGGCGCGTTCGATGGCCCGGCTGGCGAGTATGAGATTTTCGGCAATGCGTTCGGCATCGTCGCGGCGCAGCTCGAACGAGCTGGCGCGCTCGAACAGCACGGTATTGGCGATGAAATCGATCAGGATGACGAGCAGCAGGACCGCGATCAGCCGCTCGACCAGGCCGAAGCGCCGGAACAGGCGGAACCGGCGTGTTTCCATCAGATGCGCGTGACCTCGGCCTTGAACATGTAGCCGACGCCGCGCACGGTCACGATCGGCGGTTCGGCGCCTTCGCCCTGAAGTTTGCGGCGCAGACGGCTGACGAGCACGTCCACGCTGCGGTCCGAGCTGTCGCCCAGCCGCGCGCGCGACAGTTCGATCAGCCGTTCGCGCCCCAGCACGCGCTGCGGATAGGCCAGGAACGTGGCGAGCAGGTCGAATTCGGCGCCGGTCAGGTCGATCATCGCCCCGGTGGGCGAGCGCAGCTCGCGCCGTGCCATCGACAGGCTCCAGCCTTCGAAGTGAATCGATTCGGGCATGCGGCCATCGGCCACGCCTTCGCCGGCGGTGGTATCGGCAGCGGCCGTGTTACTGCCGCGCCGCAGCACGGCGCTGACGCGGGCGGCCAGTTCGCGGGTGCTGAACGGCTTGGCGAGATAGTCGTCGGCGCCCAGTTCGAGGCCGAGCACGCGGTCTTCCTCGCTGCCGCGCGCGCTGACGAAGATCACCGGCACGTCGCTTTCGCGGCGCAAGCGGCGGAACAGGTCGAATCCGCTGGTGCCCGGCAGCATGACGTCCAGCACGACAAGGCTGACCGGCCCTTCGCGCAGCGTCACCCACATCTCCGCGCCGGTGGCGGCGGTGAGCACGTTGAAGCCGCTCTGCCGCAAGGCACGGGCGGTGAGGGTGCGGAGGGGGCCGTCGTCCTCGACGAGCAGGATCGTGGGGGTGGACATGGGTGCTTCGTCGAGGTGGCGGTAAATCGGGGCGACACTCTGGTTCATGGTCTCGTCGTCGGCTGAATGTAGGGGGAGGGGCGGCGAATGGCAAACGGCGCGCGTGGATCGGCCGGGATTTCGGTCAGCGGGTGGAGCGCGTGCTTTGCGTTACCGGGCGCAGGGACCCGACCACGGCAGCGAGGCCCGCCACTTCGGCCGGGGCGAGCGCCACTTCGTGCGTGCGTCCGGCGGCGTCGCTGAAGGCAAGGCGCAAGGGGGTGCGGCTGCCGGGGGCATAGCTTTCGGCGATGCGCGTCATCGCCTCGGCCGGCAGATCGAACATGTAATGCACGCGGACCGTACAGGACGTGTGCAGGGCGTCCTGCGCGGGGCAGCGTTCGGGGCGCCGCTCGGCATGGACCAGTGCGGCTTCGACCGGTTCGGTCCCGTCATGGAAGCCAAGGCCGGTGAGCGCGCTGGGCGCGCCAACATGCGTCAGTTCCTGCCAGAGCTGCCAGCGTACCGCGCCGCTCTCGCGGTCGACCAGCGCGCGCAAGTGCACGTCGCCGATCTCCACGCCGCCCGATGAGGACCGGCCATATCCGCGCGGCCATGCCTTGCGGGTGCTGGCAAGGACGTGCGACTCGGCGGGATCGTCCACCACTTCGGTGCGCGCGGCGAAGTCCTGCGGGGTCAGCGTGGCGAGAGCGTGGGGCAGGTCCTCGCGCGCCTGCGCCCCGCCGGAAAGCAGGAGCGCGGGCACTGCCAAAAGCCCGACCATGCCCGCGCCGAGCATGTTCACCGGCCAGCCTCGTTAACGGCGACCTCGTTGATGGCGACCGTCTCGGCCCGATTCTGGGCGAACGCTTTGTGAGCTTCCGTTTCGCGCTGCATGGCGCGGTGGCGGCAGTCGCGGCCCTTGGCGGGGTCCGGATGGCAGGCCGTGCGGGCCGATGCGTTGTTCTGGGCCTTCGGCGCGGCGACGGCGAGGTTGCCCTTGAGATGGGCGACTGTTTCATTGGCCATCGCTGCGCCGGGCAGGGCAAGCGCCGCTGCGGCAAGCGATGTCAAAAGGGTGGTAGAAAGAACGGGGAACTTGGCCACTTTCAGGTCTCCAAAGACTGCGATGACCCTGAAAATGGTGCAGCTTCGTGTCCTGCTTCGTACGTGCCTGTAACGAAGTGTTGCTGCCGCGAAATCATCGGACACGTCGCGGCAATAGACTTGCGCGAGGGCCGATGCGCCGAATGAGCGATGAGGAGGGGGAAGGCAGCAGGCCCATCCGCCGATAGTCCCCTCTCAGGTCGTCTCTTTCGAGGCGACCGTCTGGGTACTATCGTTTGGATTTGGGCTGAAACCTAGGCCTTGTAAGCACAGAAAGCTCTGCGCCCGCTGGCGGAGACGGAGGGATTCGAACCCTCGGTACCCCCTTAAGGGTACGACGGTTTAGCAAACCGCTGGTTTCAGCCACTCACCCACGTCTCCGGATGCGGCCTAGGAGGCGCGCTATAACGAGGGGTTTCGGGTCGGGCAAGGGGGTCGTTTTACAGATTTGCGCATTTGTCGAATTGCTTGGGTAAATGCCTGTGGACTGTTTTTCCCTGCCGATTGTTTGAGGCCGGGTTCTGGCCGATTCGGTCTGTCGCGAATTGGACTCGCACCGTCGACCGTTCATTGCAGGGTCAGGCGTGGTGGATTCTCTAGTGGAATGCCGCAATGCGCCTCTCCCGGCGCATGCGATGCGGGTTCGCACAGTTCAGATTACGCCAGGGGAGCGAGAGAAATGCCAGCCGAGACGTCAAGCGCGGAAACGCCGAACAGGGCGCGCCGCATGCGGGTCGCCGTGAGTGTGGCCATGATGGTGGCGGGCCTTGCCGCGCCGCTCGCCCCTGCCATGGCGCAAGTGACAACGGTCGATCCCGATGCGGCAATCGATTCGGACATCGGCAGGCCGCCGCAGAACGCTGCCCCCGTCCAGCAGGTGCCGGAGCAGCAACCCGTAGAGCCGCAGGACAACGGCATGCCGGTCGATCAGGGCCAGGGGCGCGTTGCGCCGCCTCCCGCCGCCGCACCGATCCCGCCCAGAGGCCCGTCCTCGTCCGATACCTATCATCAGGACGACCTGATCGGCGCGGCCGAGGGCGTGTTCGGCAAGGGCGCCAAGGGGCTGGCCGAACTGATCGAGGGGCTGCTCAAGAAGCAGGGCGAGCCCAACGGCTATATTATCGGCCGCGAGGCGGGCGGGGCATTTGCCGTGGGTCTGCGTTACGGCTCGGGTACGCTCTTCCACAAGGTAGAAGGTGAGCAGCCGGTCTACTGGACCGGCCCGTCGCTGGGCTTCGACGCCGGCGCCAATGCGGGCAATGCCTTCGTGTTGGTCTATAACCTCTATGACAGCGAGGACCTCTACCACCGCTTCGGCGCGGGCGAGGGGCAGGCCTATCTCGTCGGCGGTTTCACCGTCAGCTACCTGCGGCGCGGCAATGTGGTGCTGATCCCGGTTCGTGCGGGTGCCGGTCTGCGTCTTGGCGCGAATATTGGCTACATGAAGTTTTCGCACAAGCAGAACTGGTTGCCGTTCTGAGGACGCCGATTTGAGAATTCTGCGAATTCGATCGAATTCGACGATCACCCGTTAGTTCATTCGTCGCCCCCGCGCAGGCGGGGGCCCCGCTTTTCTTTGCAACCTCTCGTTTGCCGCAAGAAAAGCGGGATCCCCGCCTTCGCGGGGATGACGGGTGAGGTGGGCACTTTTTTCATTCGGGTTTCGTGTCGGAGCGTTCCGTGAGGCAGCCGACACCCCCACATCGCGCCAAGAAAGTTGCTTCACCGCATAGGTTTTGTGGCCGTTGCAACACTCTGTGCGCCACTTGCGGTAATTCCCTGTCAATCCCGGTTGCGCGTCGCAGCGGCCCGGAGTAAGGCCCGCCCGCCATGCTTACGAACCTTCAGCAACAGCCCGCCGACGCGCTTCTTGCGCTGATCAAGCTCCACAACGACGATCCGCGCGCGGACAAGATCGACCTTGGTGTCGGCGTCTACCGTACCGGTGAGGGCGACACTCCGGTGTTCCGCTCGATCAAGGCCGCAGAGGCCAAACTCGTCGCCGAGCAGGATTCGAAAGCCTACCTCGGGCCTGAGGGCGACATGGGCTTCGTCGAAGCGCTGATGCCCTACGTCTTCGGCAAGGCCGACCCCAGCATGGGCGGCCGCATCGAAGGCATGCAGACCCCCGGCGGCACCGGCTCGCTGCGCCTCGCGCTCGCCATGGTGAAGCGCGCGGGTTACAAGCGCATCATCGTCGGCGTTCCCAGCTGGCCCAACCACGCCCAGATTTGTGCCGACCTCGGCCTTGAAGTTGTTGAATTCAACCACGCGCTCGCTTCGGGCACCACCGACATGGACGCGCTGCGCGGCGCCATCGCCAATGCCCAGGAAGGCGACGCCATCCTGCTGCACGGCTGCTGCCACAACCCCACCGGCATCGATTACAGCAACGCGGAGTGGGACGAGATTGCCGGCCTGATCGCCGCATCGAAGATCCTGCCCATCCTCGACCTCGCCTATCAGGGCCTGGGCAAGGGCATGGAAGAAGACGCCTATGGCCTGCGCCGCGTGCTCGCCGCCGTGCCGGAAGCGCTGATCTGCTATTCGTGCGACAAGAACTTCGGCCTCTACCGTGACCGCGTCGGCGCGCTCTACGCGATGGTTGCCGATCCGGCCGACCTCGCCAAGGTCATGTCGAACGGCCACAACCTTGCCCGCGCCAACTGGTCGCAGCCGCCAGACCACGGCGGCGCCGCTGTCCGCCTCGTCCTCGAAGACGAGAAGCTGACCGCCGACTGGCTGGCCGAGCTGGACGAAATGCGTGACCGCATGCGCGAAGTGCGCGCCAAGCTGGCCGAGGCCGGCACCGCCGGTTCGGCCGACCTGACGCCGATGGGCGGGCAGAACGGCCTGTTCTCGATCGTGCCGCTGAACAAGGACCAGGTCCTTGCCATGCGTACCAAGCACGGCGTCTATATGGCCGGTTCGGGCCGCATCAACGTGGCGGGCCTGACGATGGGCAACATCGACAAGTTCATCGCCGCCGTTGCGGACGTGACTGCGTAAAATGGATCGCCAGCCGGTCCTCGCAGGGGACCGGCTGGTCCTCCGTCCCCTTCGCGCAGACGATTGGGACGCGCTCTACGCGGTCGCTTCGGACCGCGAGATCTGGGCGCTTCACCCCGCCCACGATCGCTGGCAGGAGCCCGTGTTCCGCCAGTACTTTGCCGACGCTCTGGATGGCGGCGGCGCCCTTGCCATTATCGACAAGTCGAGCGGGGCCGTGATCGGCTCCAGCCGCTTCGGGCCGCCTGAGGGCGATGAGATCGAGATCGGCTGGACGTTTCTGGCCCGGGCTTACTGGGGCAGCGGATTCAATGCCGAGATGAAGCGTTTGATGCTCGGCCACGCCCTCGCGCATTTCGAGCGGGTGGTCTTCATGGTCGGCGCGAACAACGTGATCTCGCGCAAGGCTATGGGGCATATCGGCGGGCGATTGACCGACCGCACCTTTGAGCGGGTGATGTGCGGCGTGATCGTGCCGCATGTGCTGTTCGAGATTACGCGCGAGAGTTTCGCGGCTGGGCCTTTGGCGGCGGGATAGCGGTTCGCACAAAGGCGCGAAGGCGCAAAGAAGTCGCGTAACTGGCCCGGTACCGGTCTGCCCCTACCGGTTACCTCCAACCCGTCACCTCAAAACACCGTCATCCCCGCGTAGGCGGGGATCCCGCTTGTTCTTGCGGGCGTGGCAGAAGGAAGCGGGGCCCCCGCCTTCGCGGGGGCGACGAGGTTAGTGAATTGAGGGCGTCGAGAGCGCGGCGGGGCGGCCTGACGCGACCCCTTTGCGCCTCTGCGCCTTTGCGTGAACCATCAGCCCCGCAGCGACTGCATCCGCTGCAGATACCGCGCCAGCACGTCGATTTCGAGGTTCACCCCGGACCCAGCCTTGAGCGCGCCGATGGTCGTCACTTCGGCGGTATGCGGGATGATGTTGAGCATGAAGTGGCAAGTGCCGTCGCTCTGGTCGGCCACGTCGTTCACGGTCAGCGAGACGCCGTCCACTGTGATCGACCCCTTGGGCGCGAGGTAGGGGGCGAGTTCTGCCGGAGCGGCGATCACGAAGCGCAGCGAATCGCCTTCCGGGGTGATGCTGACCACGGTACCGACCCCGTCGACATGGCCGGTGACGATGTGCCCGCCCAGTTCGTCGCCCAGTTTAAGCGCCTGCTCCAGATTGAGCGGCGTACCCTCGGCCCAGCGGCCGGCGACGGTGCGCGAGACCGATTCGGCCGAAATGTCGACCGCGAACCATGCATCGCCCGCCGCGCCGCCCTTGTCGACGACGGTAAGGCACACGCCCGAGCAGGCGATCGAGGCACCCATGGAGATCCCGGCGGGGTCCCAGGGGCAGGTGATGACGGCGCGCAAGTCGCCCGACTGATGGGCTTCGCGGATTTCGCCGACGGCGGTGACTATTCCGGTAAACATGGCTTATTTCCCGTTGGAATTTTGGGCCTCGTAGACTTCGAGCGTGTCGCTGCCAAGCTGGCGCCGCTCGGTCAGGGACCAGCGGTTGTGGGCATCGGCAAGGCGGGCAAGCCCGTAATCGCCCAGCGCCGGCCGACCGCCGACAAGGATCGGTGCGCGGTAGAGCAGCAGGCGATCGACCAGTCCTGCGGCAAGAAAGGCCGTGGCCGTAACCGCTCCGCCTTCGACGAAGAGATACTGCACGCCTTCCATCGAGGAGATCGCCTCGGGCGAGGGCAGGGCGCGCCAGCCTTCGGGGGCTGCGCCATGGGTCAGCACCCAGCGCTCGGGGCTACGCTCGGCAAGTCCGGGCAGGCGCACGTCGAGGCGCGGGTTGTCGGCGCGAAGGGTGCCGCCGCCGACAAGGATGGCGTCCGCCTTGGCGCGCATCGCGTGGGTGTGCGCGCGGGCTTGCGGGCCGGTGATCCACTGGCTCTCGCCATTCGCCATGGCCATGCAGCCATCGAGCGAGAGGGCGAGTTTCAGAGTCACTTCGGGGCGGCCGATGCGCTTGGAAATCAGGTATCCCGAAAGGCTGCGTTCGCACGCGGACGAGGGCAGGTATTCCGCCGCAACCCCCGCCGCGCGAATCCGGGCCAATCCTTCGCCCGAGGTGCGCGGATCGGGGTCCATGCAGCCGATCACCACGCGCGCCACGCCGGATGCGCAGACGAGATCGGCGCAAGCCGGCCCACGTGCCGACTGGTGCGCGCAGGGCTCCAAAGTGACGTAAAGCGTGGCACCGCGCGCAGCCTCACCGGCTGCGGCCAGCGCCACGGCTTCGGCGTGAGGGCGACCGCCGGGCTGGGTCCAGCCGCGCGCGATCACCTTTCCGTGCTTGACGAGAATCGCGCCGACGCCGGGATTGGGGCGGCTGAGCGGGCGTGCCCGCGCGGCCAGCGCCGCCGCCGCCGAAAGCCAGCGGGCGTCGCTCACTGCTGCTGTTGTGTCTGGGACTGTGCCGAAGTGCCGGGGGTCGTGGCCTTCGGCGCGGCGGCCTGCTCGTCATACTTCGGCAGCGATACGCCATCGGGCAGGCGCGGCGTGCCGATGCGCTTGGCCTCGGCGGCCTTCTGGGCGGCTTCGTCGGCCTCGGCCTCGCGGGCGATCTTGTCCACGTCCATGCCGGAGTAGCGGCCGATCACCTTGTACATCTCGCGCACGTCCTTGTCGCGCTGGGCCATTTCGGCGGCCCAGGCTTCCTTGCGCTTCTGGTTGGCGACGTTCGAGGCGAGGATTTCCGCATCCGTCTGGTGCTCGGGCAGGACCGAGATCCACGTCACCTTCGGCGGCGGGTGCGGGCCTTTGCCCTCCTGCATTGCCATCATGTAGAACACGCCGAACGTACAGGCCGCCGAAACCGCGGCGATGCGCCAGCGGTTTTGGCCAGCTTCCTTCCACACGGCGCGGAAATCCGCGAGCATGCCGGTCGGGCTGACGTCTTTCCAGTATCCGGAGCGCTTGAACAGAGACATGTGGCGCTATGTAGGCGTGATTTGGCGTTTTGGAAATCCGCAGCGCATGCATTTCTGCGGCGCGGCGGCGCATGTGCCCGTGGCGGCGGGCAAAATCCTATCCAAACGGCAGGTAGAGCGTGCGGCCTTTTTCCTTCAACCAGCGATTGGCGGCAGGCACGCTGTCCTCGAAGATCTTCGCCAGAAAGGCATGGAAGGCGGGCGAGTGATCGAAGTGGACGAGGTGCGCCACTTCATGCGCGACCACCGAGCGGCGCACGGAATCGGGCGCCATGATCAGCCGCCAGTTGATCCGGATCGACCCGTCCGGCGCGCAGGAACCCCAGCGCCGCTTCGCGCTGGACAGCGCCAGCGGCGGCACCGGCTGCCCCGCAACGGCGCAATAATGCGCAAGGTCCTGCTCCAGCAGCGTGCGCCCTTCGGTCTCCAGCCAGCGCTTCAGCCGTGCGGGGAGCGAGGATTCGGGCCCGCCCACCAGCAACTGGCCGTCATCGGGCACCGGGCGGCGGGGATAGGCGGCATCGTGGCGCAGGATCAGTGCGTCGCCCCGAAAGGCGATCGTGGTGCCGTCGGCCAGCGGGTGGGCTTCGGGCAGCGCCTCGATCTGGATCGCCAGCCATGACCGCTTGGCGCGCGCGAAGGCGAGAGCATCTTCGGTGCGGGTCCAGCGCGGGACAGAGATGCGGATCTCGCTGCCATCGGGCGCAAGGCGCATGGTCATGCGGCGCGCATTGGAGAGGCGGCGGATCAGGACCGGCACCTGCCGTCCGGCGATCTCTATCACCGGGTCTTCGTCAGGAGCGCGGCGCAGCCAGTCGAGCACGTTTTACCGGTTATCCCAGGGGGCGGGGCCTTCGGGTTCCAGTTCCTCGTAATCCTCGTCGTCCTCGCCATAAGGCCAGACGATATGGTTCTCCAGCGGCCCGGCGACCGTCTCGCTGACGGCCTTGCCGGCCACCGACATGCCTGCTTCGTGCACCGCATTGCGGTCACCGCAGACGAGATAATGCCACTCCGGCAGCGGATCGCCATCGGCGCGCAGGCGATAGGCGCAGCTGGGCGGCAGCCACGAAAGGTTGCCCGCCGAAGCCGGGGTCAGCTTCAGGCAATCGGGCACGAACTTGCGGCGATTGGGATAGTCGCTGCACTGCGCGGTCTTCAGGTTGAGCAGCTTGCAGGCGACATTGGTGTGATAGATCTCGCCGGTATCGGCATCTTCCACCTTGTGCAGGCAGCACTGCCCGCAACCGTCGCAGAGGGCTTCCCACTCCTTGCGGTTCAGGGTGTGGAGCGGACGCTCCCAGAAGGGGGTTTCCCCAGTCATGGTTTGGCCCAGGTCACGGTTTGGCCTTCCTCACGGTGTCTTCAGTCTACCCACTTTCCAAGCTCGGCGGCCACGGCCTCGGGCCCCTTGTCCACCGGCAACATGGCGATCGGCTTGCCGTCCGGGTCCATCAGGAACGCGATGCGGCTGTGGTCCATCAGGTAGCCGCCGGGGGTATTATCCCCCTTCTTGTAGTAGACTGCAAAGGCATCCGCTGCCTGCTTCACTTGCGCGGCGTTGCCGGTGAGGCCCAGCAGGCGCGGCCCGAAGGCGGCGGTCCACTGGCCGACGATCGCGGGCGTATCGCGCGCGGGGTCGATAGTGATGAAGATCGGCTGGACTTTGGCCGCCGCGTCCGCGTTCTGCTTCTCGAACAGAGTGAAGCCGCGCATCATCGCCTGAACGTCCATCGGGCAGGCATCGGGGCAGAACGTGTAGCCGAAATAGACGATGCGCCACTGGCCCTTGAACGAGTCCCAGGTGTGCGCCTTGCCGTCCTTGTCGAACAGCGTGAACGGCCCGCCGATCTCGGCGCCTTCCAGCGGCGGCGCCTCGTGGGACTGGCCGCAGGAAGCCAGCGGCAGGGCGCAGGCAAGCGCGATTGCGGAAACGGCAACAAGCCGGCGAAACGGGAAACGGTAGGTCATGGCGCGAGGCTTCATGCTCTGCTAGAGGCGGCCGTGCAAGGGTGCGATGTCAGGGCGCCGGGGTTAGGCGCCGGAGTCGGACGGGGCCGGCCACCAGGCCCCGCAGACCCTCGTGCGGGTCAAGTCTGGAAGGAATGTCTACGTGTCGAACACCGTGTCCGGGAATGTCTCCAGGCTTTCGCGCCGCATCCTCGCGTCGGGGCTGGCCGCTCTTGCAGCCGGAATGATGATCGCCTCGCCCGCGCACGCCGATTATTCCGAGGGCTACAAGTTCCTCGAATCGGTCAAGAAAAAGGAAGGCGACAAGGTCGAGAAGCAGTTGATGGACAACAGCCAGATCGTGAACGCCAAGGACGTGACGACCGGAGAGACCGCGCTCCACGTCGTTACCCAGCGCCGCGATGCCACCTGGCTGAACTTCCTCATCGGCAAGGGCGCCAACGTCAATCTTGCCGACGATCATGGCCGCACGCCGCTGGAACTGGCCGTCAATCTGGGCTGGCGCGAAGGCGTGGAAATCCTGCTCGATGCCAAGGCTTCCACCGAATCCTCCAACGACGCCGGTGAAACGCCGCTGATCTTCGCCGTGCACCGCAAGGACGTGGACATGGTCAAGGCGCTGCTTCAGGCAGGCGCCAATGCCGACCGTGCCGACAATTCCGGCCGCAGCGCGCGCGATTATGCCAATGTCGAAGGCGGCAAGGGCAGCCAGCTCGCCCAGGTGGTGGAGCAGTACGGTGTCAAGGGCGGCAAGGCCAAGGCGGTCTACGGGCCGGTATTGTAAGAGGACATGGGCGTGGCGGCGAAGGGACAAGTGATGGACGAACCCCGGACGCTTGAGGAATTGCGCCGCCAGCTCGCGCCCGCGATTGCCGCCGCCGCCGCGTTCGACGGTTGGAGCGCCAAGGCGGTGGACGAGGCCGCGCAGCTTGCCGGTGTCGATCCCGAACTGGCCCGCTTCGCGTTTCGCGGCGAATCCTCGCACTTGTCGCAAATGGCGATGATCGAGGCGTGGATCGATCATGTCGATGCCGAGATGCTGCGCACGACCCCGGCCTCCTCGCTGGCGGGCCTGCCGATCCGCGAGCGGATTCGCCGCCTCGTCATGGCCCGGCTCGATGCCGTGGCGGGCCGTGAGGAGGCGCTCAGCCGGGCGCTCGCCGTGATGGCGCTCCCGCGCAATGTCCTGGCCGCCACGCGGCTCGGCTGGCGCAGTGCGGACGCCATGTGGCGGCTCGCGGGCGACACTGCGACCGATTACAACCACTATACCAAGCGCGCGATCCTCGGCACGATCTATGCCGCCACGCTCAAGGTCTTTGCCAGCGACACCAGCGAGGATGCGGTGGGCCCCAAGGCGGAGACACGCGCCTTCCTCGACCGCCGGATCGAGGGGATCATCCGCTTCGAGAAGACCAAGGCGCAGTTCCTCCGCCCGACCGAGGAACGAATCAGTCTGGTGCGACTGATGGGACGCCTGCGCTACCCGGCGCGTTGATGGTTGGGTGCGTTCGTCACATCCGTGACGAACTTGCGGCACCAGCCCGCTCCCCCTCCCGACCTCCCAAATTCTAACCTGTAGGGGAGATCGGGAGGGGGAGCGGGCCGGTGCCGCGGATATGCTTTCGGTGCATTTTCAGCGCCCCTTTGCGCGCGGTCGATTAACTGCGGACACGCGCTGCATTCCGGGCTATTGCGAACAAGTTGCAATTGAATCGCTTATCTGGCAGCGCAGCCTCATGACTCTCGATCAGCTACCCATTGGCCAGGACGCACGCATCGTCGCGGTGGACTGGAACGCTCTCGTTTCCGAGGAAGCGCGCCGCTTGCGTGCGCTCGGACTGGAGGAGGGGGCCAAGGTCGCGCTTGCGCATCGCGGGGTGTTCGGCGGCCGCGATCCGATCGCCATCGCCATCGGCCGCATGACCGTGGCGGTGCGCCGGGCCCACGCCGCGGCGATGACTGTTATTCCGATCGATAAGAGCGCCGCCCGCGCCACTGCGAGCGAGGTGGAAACGCCGCGCGCCGACTCCGGCGACGCTCAAAATGGCGAGCCCAGCAGCCAGAATACCCAGCCCAGCGGGAGGAACGCCGCGTGAGCCGCCAGCGCAAGATCGCCCTCGTCGGCAATCCCAATGCGGGCAAGAGCGCGCTGTTCAACGCGCTGACCGGCGCGCGCCAGAAGATCGCGAACTATCCGGGCGTCACCGTGGAGCGCAAGTCGGGCCGCATGGTGCTGCCGACGGGCGAGCCGGTGGAAATGACCGACCTGCCGGGCGCCTATGGCCTCGATGCCACCAGCCCGGACGAGGAAGTCACCGCCAAGGTCATCGCCGGCCATTTCCCCGGAGAGGCCGCGCCCGACGTGCTCGTGGTGGTGCTCGATGCATCCAACCTTGAACAGCATCTCGTCTTCGCGCAGGAAATTCTCGCGCTGGGCAAGCCGACCGTGGTTGCGCTCAACATGGTGGACCTTGCCGAGCGGGACGGGCTGGTGCTCGATCCTGCGGTGCTGGCGGAAGAGCTGGGCGTGCGTGTGGTCCCCACCGTGGCCGTGCGCCGCCGGGGCCTTGCCGAACTGGGCGAGGCGATTGCCTCTGCCGAAACCCGCCATCCGGGCCCGGGCCTGACCGCGCTGGGCGCCATCGAACGCCGCGTTGCCGCCCATGCCATGGCCGATGCCGCGATCCTTTCCGAATCGAAGCGCCACCGCCTTCACGCGCGGCTGGACCGGGTGCTGCTGCATCCGTGGATTGGTTTCGCGATCATGCTGGTGGTGTTCTTCGTCATGTTCCAGGCGGTCTTCGCCTGGGCGACGCCGTTCGCGGATGCGCTGGACGGCGCGGCGGGATGGCTGCACGACACCGTGAAGGGCGCCATGGCGCCCAGCCTGCTGCGCGATCTGCTGACCGACGGCGTGATCTCCGGCGTCGGCGCGGTGGTGGTGTTCCTGCCGCAGATCATCATTCTCTTCGCCTTCATCCTGGCGCTGGAAGCCTCGGGCTACATGGCCCGCGCGGCCTTCCTGATGGACCGGCTGATGGCCATGGTCGGACTGTCCGGGCGCAGCTTCATTCCGCTGCTCTCCAGCTTCGCCTGCGCCATTCCCGGCATCATGGCGACCCGCTCGATCACCGATCCCAAGGACCGCCTGACCACGATCCTGATCGCGCCGATGATGACCTGCTCGGCGCGCATGCCGGTCTACACGGTGATCATCGGGGCTTTCATCCCGAATGTCGATGTGGGGCTGGGAATCGGATTGCGCGGGCTGGTGCTGTTCGGCCTGTTCATCGCCGGCATTGTCGGCGCGATCGCGGTGGCGCTGATCCTGCGCCGTTCGATCACCAAGGGCGCCGCTTCGGGCTTCATCATGGAGTTGCCGAAGTACCAGATGCCCCGGATCAAGGACATGGCGATCGGCCTGTGGCAGCGCGCGTGGATCTTCCTGCGCCGGGCGGGCACGATCATCTTCACGGTCACCGTGGTGCTCTGGGTCCTGCTCAACTTTCCGCAGGCCAAGCCGGGCGAGAGCCAGGTGGACGTCTCGATCGCGGGCAAGATCGCCAATGGCCTTGCCGTGGTGGTGGAGCCGATCGGCTTCAACCGCGACATGGCGCTGGCGCTGATCCCGGCAATGGCCGCGCGCGAAGTGGCCGTCTCCTCGCTGGCGACGACTTACGCGGTCGACGCGGGCGACGACGAGAACGCGCAGGCCGTCGAACTGGGTGACCGGCTGAAGGGCCGCTGGACGCTGCCGATGGCGCTGGCGTTCCTGGCATGGTTCGTCTTCGCGCCGCAATGCATGTCGACCATCGCCGTGACCCGGCGCGAGACCAATGGCTGGAAGTGGCCGGCCTTCATGCTCGCGTACCTGTTCGGCCTTGCTTACGTGGCGGCGGGGGCGACTTACTGGATTGCCGTGGGCGCGGGGCTTTAGCGTTTCCCGGCTTCGAGTCGGTGAGCTGAAAGAGAGCAGGGGAATCGCGCAAAGGCGCGAAGGCGCAAAGATGCCGAACCGCGCCGCATGCTCTCTCCAACCGGCCTTTCGACCGATGCCTTTTATGAGGTAAGCGCGCCTGCGCCGCGAGCGCTTCATCTTCGCGCCTTTGCGCCTTTGCGCGAAATCTATTTTCCAGTTTCGCGCGGAGGCGCGGAGACGCGGAGAAATTCTAGCCGGACGCTGCCGCATTTTGCCCTCGAACCTTGCCGCAGCTGCTCCTATCTAGAACAGGACGGAAGGCCGCCACGCGGCGCGACATTCCTCCGCGTCTCCGCGCCTCCGCGTGAAATCCATTTTCGATTGGGGAAACGCGGCGCATCAGACTCGCGCCCGGGCGCCCCATTCGCTACCCCATTCGCCAAGATTCAGAAGAAAGCGATTCCATCATGGCAGGCAGTGTCAACAAGGTCATTCTGATCGGCAACCTGGGTGCCGATCCCGAGGTGAAGTCGTTCCAGAACGGCGGCCGCATCGCCAACCTGCGCATCGCGACCTCCGAAAACTGGAAAGACCGTGCAACCGGCGAACGCAAGGAGCGTACCGAGTGGCACTCCGTCGTGATCCAGAGCGAAGGTCTCGTCGGCGTGGTCGAGCGGTTCCTGCGCAAGGGCTCGAAGATCTACATCGAAGGCCAGCTGCGCACCCGCAAGTGGCAGGACCAGAACGGTAACGACCGCTACACCACCGAAGTCTCGGTCGGCGGCGTCGGCGGTGTGCTGACCATGCTTGACGGCGCCCAGGGCGGTGCCGGTGGCGGCGGCGCACGCAGCGGCGGTGGCGGCTGGAACGAAGGCGGCAGCAGCGGCGGCGCGTCGGGCGGCTTCGGCGGCGGCCGCTCGGGCGGCGGCGCGCGCAGCGGCGGCGGTGACGACTGGGGCCGTTCGGGCGGTTCCACCGGCGGTGCTACGGGCGGCGGCGACGATTGGGGCCGCACGCCCTCCTCGTCGGGCGGCGGCTTCGGCGACGATCTCGACGACGATATCCCGTTCTGAGATCGCCCTGCATTGCAGACATGAAAAAGGCCCGCATTCGCAAGAATGCGGGCCTTTTCACTGCCCGTGCTGCTATCGGTGACGGGTTATTGCCGCGTCAGGGGCACTTGGCGAACTTGCCCTTGTTCGGGCCGGAGGTGTAACGGCACTTGCCGTCCTTGCCCTTGGCCGTTGCGGCGGCGGGCGGCGCCTTTTGGGCGGAGGCAGTCGGGCACTTGACGAACTTGCCATGGGCATCCCGGCAACTGCTGGCGGCCATCGCCGGGGATGCGCCCAACAGTCCTGCAACAACGGCGATCGCGAATATCTTGCGAATCATAGCTGCTCTCCTTCGGCCGCACCCGTCGTGCGGCAGACGGTGCCCCCCGCCGGCTTTCGGCTTCCTGAACTGCCGCTGCGGGGTTTCCCGCGCGTGAAACGTCAGGAAGGGGCGTGCAGTTCCCTGATAAGACGCTCGATCTCGTCCAGGCTGGCGTCGATTTCGGCAACGCTGCGCCCGATCAGCGCGCGGCGCTGTCCGCTTATCAGGCTTGAGTAGATCGCAGTGTCGAGCGGCGATAGCTGATCGCCCATCGCGCCAAGCCGGGCTGCCAGTTGCAGGCCGCTGGTGCGGCCGCGCAAGTAGCGCAGCTGCGGCCCGAACGCGATCAGCGCGGGATCGCGCGCAACGGCCAGCGTCAGTTCCTCGATCGCGAAAATCCCGCGCGGCTGCGAGGGAAAATCGCGCCATGACGCAATGATTTCGTCGCGCGCGGGTGCCGGGTGCACGCTTTCGCGCACGACCTCGGTGATGCCGAGGTAAATGGTTTCGAAGGCCGCTTCCGCCAGATCGGAACTGGTGCGGAAATTGTAGGAGACAACGCCCAGCGTCACCCCCGCGCGCGCGGCAACGGCCCGATGGGTGAGGGCGGACACTCCGCCATCCTCGACAACGGCGGCGGCCGCCCGGGCAATGGCGGCGGCAGTGGCGCTGCGGCTCGGCGCCGCAGGCGTGGCTTCGGCAGCGGTTTCGCGCGCGAGGCGGCGCCACGGCGTTTCGGCGGTCAGTTTTCCGTTCAGCCAGTGGCCCCAGCCGTGGCACAGTTCGCCAAGCGCGGCACGGTCGATGGTCGGATGCCAGCGGATCAGGTGGAGCTGCGCGGTGCCTTCGAACATGTGGCCGGTGACCGCGCCAAACGCCGCGAGCCCGGCGCGATGGCAGATCTCGCGCCAGAAATGGCTCCAGATATCGCGCCATCCTTCGAGCGCGGGCAAATAGGCGGCATCGTCATAAGCGAGCAGGTGACACTGCGCCCAGGCGAAGGCGAGCGGGCGCGAATCGCGCGCCCAATCGTCGATGAGCAAGGCCATCATGGCCGCCAGCGCCTCTGGCCCGCCACCTTCGGGCCAGCGGGCCAGATCGTCGAGGCGATGTGAACACCAGTGACGCGCGGCCTTCAGGGCATGGTCTTGCGCGGAGTGGAACAAGTGTTCCATTGATCCGAAGTGATGGTAGATGCTGGAAGTCGGCAACCCGGTTGCGCGGGACAAGTTGCGCGCGGAAATCGCGGCATGACCTTGCGTGGCCCACATATCGAGGACCGTCCCGATCAGGCGCTCCTGCGTCGAAAAATCTTGGAAAACAGCATCCATGACGTGAAGTGGCTCGTCGTCTCTTTCATGCGCGGCCTGTATCGGCGCTACAGGGTGTACCATGCCACACGTGACAGCCGTGCGACAACCGTAACTGCCAGAGTGTCTTCAAACCTCAATACAAGTGTAACGGCAGCGCCATACAGGCGTTCTAGAGGCCCCCTCGACAACAGCTCAGGGGCTTGCACATGTCCGTTCGTATTTCGCATTCCTTCCGTTCCGCCGCGCTTGCCGGTACCGCGCTTTCGGCACTCCTTCTCGGCGGCGCCGCGCATGCTGCGGACGTTCCGGCTGATGCTGCCGCTTCTGCCGCAGCCGATGCCGCACCCGCAGCTGAGGGCGCCGACGGTGAAGGCGGTTCGGGCCTTACCGACATCGTCGTCACCGCGCAGAAGCGTCAGACGAACCTCCAGACCACGCCGATCTCGATCTCTGTCGTCAATTCGCAAGATCTTCAGAACCGCCACGTCGTCAGCCTCGAATCGCTGGGCGATGGTTCGATCCCCTCGCTGCGCATCGCGCCGATGTTCTCGCGCAGCTCGGCCCTGACCGTGGGCATGCGCGGCGTCGGCACGCTGGGCGATGCCAACCAGCCCGCCCGTGACCAGGGCGTGGGCGTCTACATCGACGGCGTGTTCCAGGGCCGTGCGCAGGGCCTGGGCTCGGCGCTCTACGACGTCGAGCGTATCGAAGTGCTCAAGGGCCCGCAGGGCACCCTGTTCGGCCGCAACACCGAAGGCGGCGCGATCAGCATCGTCACCAAGAAGCCCAGCGGCGAATTCGCGGCGCGCGGCAGCGTCGGCGTGGGCAACTACGATTCGCGTGAAGCCAGCCTGCACGTCGATCTGCCGAGCTTCGCCAATATCTCCGTCAAGCTGGACGGCGTGATCAACACGCGCGGCGGCACGGTGGACAACCCGCTCGCCAGCGCGCGCGATTTCAACGCCTACAACAAGAAGGGCGCACACGCGGCTGTTTACTGGGAGCCCAGCAGCAACTTCAACGCGCTCTATTCGTTCGACATTTCGCGCGACGAGACCACGCCGTACTACCTCCAGCTGCTGAGCAAGACCACCGGCCCGCTGCTGCAGATGCAGGACGAACGCGCCGATACCGCCAACATCGGCGTGCCGCAGCCCTGGGCGCTCGGCAAGACGCACGGCCACCTGCTGACGCTGGACTGGACGATTTCGCCCGAACTGGAAGTGAAGTCGATCAGCTCCTACCGCCAGCTCAGCCAGACCCAGAACGACAACGGTTCGAGCAACCTTGGCGTCTTCATCAAGGGCTACAGCAACAACACCGCGTTCAGCCGCTTCAGCCTCGCCGATACGTGGCAGAAGCAGTACAGCCAGGAACTCCAGCTGATAGGCACGCTGAAGGAGCTGACCTTCGTGACCGGCGCCTTCTATTACCACGAGAAGGTCAACGACAACGCCTGGACGCCCTACACCAACCAGTGGAACGCGGACGGCACGGCCTATACCATTCTCGCCACGCCGACCTCGTCGATCCCGTTCCCCGACCGTGCCAGCCACGCGAAGACGGAAAGCGTCGGCGTGTTCGGTCAGGCGACCTGGACGCCCGAGATGCTGAATGAGATCGTCCACCTCACTGCCGGCGGCCGCTATACGCATGACGCCAAGACCGGCGGTCTGGACGAAGTGAACGGCGTTGCCACCGACTACACGCTCGACAAGTCGTGGGATCATTTCGACCCGATGGTGAACCTTGCGGTCGACGTGGCGCCGGACGTGCACGTCTACGGCAAATACAGCACCGGCTATAAGGCCGGCGGCGCCAACAGCCGCTCGCTCACCTATCGCGCCTTCAACCCGGAATCGGTTGCGACCTTCGAAATCGGCGCGAAGACCGAGTTCCTCGACAACCACGCCCGCTTCAACATCGCTGCCTATACCTCGGCCTACAAGGATATGCAGATCGACTTCAACGCGCCGGTCGCCAACACCACGCGCGGCACGATCGAGACCACCAATGCCGATGGCAACGGCCGCATCAAGGGTATTGAAGCCGACCTGACCGTCACGCCGCTGGAAGGCCTGACGCTGAGCGGCTCCTATGCCTATACCGACGTGCACCTGCCGCCCGCGCCGAACCCGTTCATGGGCAATGTGCTGACGCCGGTCTACGCCGTCTACACGCCTGACCATGCCGCCAGCGGCGCCGTCGATTACCAGCTGCCGGTGGACAACGCCTCGCTGCACTTCCACCTCGACGGCAACTATTCCTCGGGTCAGTACTCGATGGCCAACGATCCGACGAAGACCGGTTCCTCGTTCGTCGTCAACGGCCGCATCGCGCTGGGCGACATGGAAATGCCCGGCACCGGCGCCAAGCTGGAACTGGCGGTCTGGGCCCGCAATCTCTTCAACGAACAGCATACTTTCGTGAAGGCCAACGGCGGTGCGTCGCTCGGCTACTACGGCATCTTCAACGACCCGCGCACCTTCGGCGTGCAGGCGACCATCCAATACTGAGCCTGAGAGAACATAAGGAAAAACAATGAAGATCCGTCAGATCGCCATCCTCGGGGCAGCGCTTGTCGCGCTGTCCACCCCGGCTTTCTTCGCCGCCCAGGCCGCTGGTGAAGCACCCGTCACCGCTGCTGCTCCTGCAGCGCACCAGCGCCTGCTGCCGCTCGAAGGCGGCCGCAACTTCCGTGACCTTGGTGGCTATCGCACCGCCAACGGCCACACCGTGAAGTGGGGCCTGTTGTTCCGCTCGGGCTCGATGGTGGATCTGACGGCGGGCGATCTTGCCTACCTCAACAAGCTGGGCCTCAAGACCGTCTGCGACTACCGCGACAAGAACGAGCGCAAGGCCGAGCCGATGCCGTGGGCGGCCGGAACCGGCCCGACCATCTTCGCCGATGATTACGACGGCATGGCAATTGGCCTGATGCCCAAGGACATGGGCAAGATCACGCCGGAAGGCGCGACCGGGATGATGGCCAAGAGCTATCCGATGATGCTCAAGACTTTCGGGCCGCAGTACAAGCGCATGTTTGCGCAGTTGCTGGCGGGACAGGCGCCGCTGGCCTTCAACTGCTCGGCCGGCAAGGACCGCACCGGCGTTTCCGCCGCGCTGCTGCTCACCGCGCTGGGCGTGCCGCGCGAGACGGTGATCCAGGACTACCTGCTCACCAACCAATATCTCCCGGCGGCGATGGCCAAGGCGAAGACTTCGCCGAATGCTGCCACCGGACAGGCCTTCCTGTCGCTGCCGCCTGCCGTGCAATCGGCGTTCATGAAGGCAGACCGCAGCTATATCGAGGCCGCGCTCAGCCAGCTCGACGCGCACCCGGGCGGCGCCATGGGCTACTTCAAGGACGAGATGGGCATGGATCAGGCGCAGATCGAAAAGCTGCGCGCGATGTACCTCGACTGATCGAGGGGAACTTCCCGGGCGGGCTTTCGCATGGGGGCAGGGGAATGATTACCTTGCGGGGCCTGCCCGGGAAGTTTCAGCAGATGCACGACCTTTCCAGCGAGACTTCCCGCCCACACACCGCTCATCCTGAGCTTGTCGAAGGATAGGAGCTTCAGCGCCACGCCGCAGGAGGCTTCGACACGCTCAGCCTGAGCGGGATTGGGCGCAGGTCGGAAAAAGCAAATCGGATCACGCGGAGACGCGGGGGCGCAGAGATGTCGCTCCGGGCCGCGATCTCTCCTTCTTCACCCGACACTGCGGCAACCGCAGCCTTGCAGCGCAAAACGACTTCTCCCGAAGCGCTACACCTTTGCGCCTCTGCGTGAACCCGTTTTTCTTTTGCGCAGCGTTCGATGAACGGAGAAAACTGCCTCACTTTCTCACGCACCGCTCATCCTGAGCTTGTCGAAGGATAGGAGCCACAGCGCCACGCCGCAGAGGGCTTCGACAAGCTCAGCCTGAGCGGGATCGAAACGATGGTCGGGAGGAGAGGAAAGCAGTGATGTCCGCTTTTGAAGCATTGCGGCACCGTGCCGAAGGGCTGATGTGTTGGGGAAGCAGACATAATCAGGAGTGGCACGCCCAAGCTGATTTAAACCCGCCGTGGGCGGAGCTTACGCAAAAGGCGTCGAACTAGGTCTCGCTCGTATTCGCTGATGTAGAACGAACTTTCGGCAATCGCGAGGCAGCGGAGTGCTGCCTGCACGTCGCGCCTGACGCCGCGCCCTCGAAAGTAACACTTCGCCATTTCCAATTGAGAGCTTCCATCACCGGTTTCCGCAACCCGCTGCCACCATCGGAACATGGACCGCCACTCTTTTCGTTCACGATATAGTATGGCGATGTTCGAGCCCGCCACGATATTATGCTCCTTGCGCCAAGCACGTTGGTAGAGCCGCATTGCGGTAGATTTGTCCGCTTCGACGCCAGTTCCAGTTTCGAAAAGGTAAGCGAGGCGTGTGAGACAATCTCCGTCGCCGAGAATAGCGCCGCGTTCAAAGGCTGCACGAGCGTGTGCGAAGTTTCCGGCCTCTTCAGCGGCGTCTCCGATTTGGAAAAGGGCTCTGGTGTTTACCATTGGCTGAGAATGCCACTCGCCTACCGAAATGCCAACGTCCGCTTTGGTTGGCGATCCGGAACAGCAGTTATCCGGCAGAAAGTCCGCATCCCGGACATAATCCGATCCGCCTCGCACCTACCGCAACAGCCCGGTCGTCCTGCCGTTGCTCCCGCCCGAAAAGCATCATCGCCCCGGCGCCCCGGCGCCTGATGTTCCGTGCGCTCGCCGCACGCTAGGCTCTCCCCGACTACAGGAGAGTATCAGTGCGCGAATTGGGCTTCGGTTATCTCTACGACATGCGCAACCCGGCGCCCTGGCGCCGCTCGTCCGAGGTGCTTCATGCTGAAGTGCTCGACGTGGTTGCCGAAACCGAGGCGCTTGGCTTCGATGGTGCGTGGGTGCCTGAGCATCACCTTGCCGAGGACGGCTACATGACCTCGCCGATGGTCATGCTGGCAGCGATTGCCGCGCGTACGAAGCGGATGGCGCTGGGGGCGGGGATCGCGCTTGGCCCGCTTTATGAACCGTTGCGCTTTGCCGAGGACTGCGCGGTGCTCGATGCGATCTCGGGCGGACGGCTCAGGATGGGCCTCGCCATCGGGTACCGGGCGCGCGAATATGCGGCGCACGGGCTCGACTTCCGCAAGCGCGGCGCGCGGTTCGATGAGTTCCTGCACGTGGTGCGCCGCCTCTGGGCGGGCGAGACGGTCGATTTTTCGGGCGATCACTTCCGGCTGGAAGGCGCGCGGGTTGCTGCGCTCTCAAGCCGGGGGCAGGTGCCGCTCTACATCGGCGGCTTCGCGCCCAAGGCGATGGAGCGCGTGGCGAAGTATGGCGACGGCTACTTCGGCAATGCCGATGTCTGGCCGCTCTATCGCCAGAAGCTGGAGGCGCAGGGCAAGGACCCGGCCGAGGCGAAAGTCTGGGTGCAGGAACTGATGCTGGTGGTGGCGCATGACAAGGCGGCGGCCATGGACGAACTGGCCCCGCATTTCCTGCACGTCGCCAATTCCTACGCCGCGTGGATGGCCGAGGACGGGGCGATCGGCATCGACGATCCGCTGTTCAAGCCGTTGACGCTCGATGCCTTCAAGGCCAGCGGCACGCTGCGCATCCTTACCCCCGCCGAGGCGGTCGATCATTTTCGTGGGCTGCGCGAAGCCGCCCCGATCGAACATGCCACGATGATGATGCCGCCCGGGCTTCCTGCCGAGCGCTTCCTTGCCTATGCGAAACTATTCGCGGACGAAGTGATCCCGGCGTTTCGGTAGGACCAGATGAGCGACACGGTGCAGGAGGGAGAGCGACGGGCGGCATCGCCGCAGTCGGTGACGCGGGTGATCCGCCTGCTCGAAGTGCTTTGCGCCAGCAGCGAGCCGGTCTCGCTGGCCGATCTCAGCCGCCGCCTCGCCACGCCCAAGAGCAGTCTGGCGGCGCTGTTGCGGGGGCTTGCGGACGAGGGGTTCGTGACTGGTCTGGACGGCGCATGGCGGCTCGGGCCCGGTGCCTTCGGGCTGGGCAGCGCGCTGACCGAGGCGCGGCGGCGGCTGCAAAGTTCCGACCTCATCCGCGACGGCATGCGCCGCCTCAGCCGCGCCAGCGGCGAGACGGTGCTGCTCGGCGTCGGTGAGCCGCAGGGCGACAGCATGACCTATGTCGACCTTGTCGAGAGCAGCCATGTCGTCCGCTACCTCGTCAGTATCGGTGACCGACGGCCGTTCTACGCCACGGCGGGCGGGCGGGCGCTCTTGGCCACGTGTTCGCCCGAGGCGGTGGACAGCTATCTCAAGCGGCTGGTCGCCCAGCGGCTGGCACCGGCCACGCAGGTCGACCGGGCGGCGCTCAGGGCGGAGATCGGCATCGCGCGAGAGCAGGGTTTTGCGCAGACCGTCGATCAGGCGGCCGAGGGCGTCACCGGCACGGCGGCCGTGATCCGGGATGCGGCGAGGCAGGTCGTCGGCGCACTGGTGATCGCCGCACCGACCGCGCGGGCACGGGATCGGCTTTCCGAACTGGCGCAGATGGTGGTGGCGGAAGCGGCGCTGATCTCGCGCAGTCTGGGGTTCCGGTAGCGCATCAGCGGCAAGGTCGGGTGAAATCAGTTCGCTCTAACCCCGTCGTCCCCGCGAAGGCGGGGACCCCGCTTTTCTCGGCGAGCGAGGCGAAAAGGTAGCGGGGCTCCCGCCTTCGCGGGGGCGACGGAGTAATGAATCGGAAAGTCCTGATCCGCCCCTTCAAGCCGCGCTGAGCAGCCCGCGATCGCCTTCCAGCGCCGCCGTCAGCGCCGCGAGGAACTGGTCGGTCGCGCGTTCCCATGAGAACTGTGCACCCAAAGCCGCAGCGTCCACCCGGTTGATGCGCAGCGCCTTGCGGATCGCGACGGCAAGGTCATCGTCCACCGCTCCGGCGGGCCGATCCAGCGGCTCGTCGACGCCGCAGCCATGATGGCCGAGGATGTCGACCGGGCCCGTCACCGGGAAGGCGGCGACCGGGGTGCCGCAGGCCAGTGCCTCGATCACTACGAGGCCGAAAGTGTCGGTGAGGCTTGGAAACACGAAGCAGTCGGCAGTGCGATAGGCGCTCGCCAGTTCCTCTCCGCCGAGGGCGCCGAGGAACAGCACGTGCGGATAGCGGCGGCGCAGGCTTTCCAGCGCGGGGCCGTCTCCCACCACAACCTTGCTGCCGGGCACGTCCGCGTCGAGGAACGCCTCAAGGTTCTTCTCGGGCGCGACGCGGCCGACGTTGAGCAGGACCGGGCCGGGCAGGGCACCCATCGCCGGGTGGCGCGGGCCGTGGGGGCGGAACTGGCCGTGGTCGATGCCCCGGCTCCAGCGCCGGGTATGGCCGATGCCGCGCTCGCTCAGTTCCTTGGCAAGGCTGGCGGTGGAGACCAGGACGGCCTGGCTCGGCGCGTGGAAGCGCTGCATGATCGGCCAGAAGCGTTCGGCGCTGATCCCGGTGCGCACGGCGGCATATTCGGGAAAGCGGGTATGGAAGGCCGAAGTGAACGGCACCCCGCGGGCAAGGCACCAGCCGCGCGCGGCCCAGCCGATCGGGCCTTCGGTGGCGATATGGACGATGTCCGGCCGGGTCCGGTCGAGCATCCGGCGCACCCCGAAGCGCGGCGCCATGGCCAGACGGATCGAGGGATAGCCGGGCATCGGCACGGTCAGGAACTGTTCGGGCGTCAGCGTTTCGACCTGATGACCGCGCCGGACCAGCTCATCCAGCGTGGCCGAGAGCGAGCGGACGACGCCGTTGACTTGGGGAAGCCAGGCGTCGGTCGCCAGCGTCAGCTTCACTCGGCGGCCTCCGCCAGCGCATCGGCTGAAACGGTGTGGCCTCCCGTCTCGGCAATCCAGTCGATGATCGAGATATGGCCGCTGGCATCCTCGACCAGCGCGGTGCAGCTTTCCACCCAGTCGCCGTCGTTATAGTAAGTGATGCCGCCGAACTGGCGGATCTCGGCGCAGTGAATGTGGCCGCAGACCACGCCGTCGAACCCGCGCGAGATCGCCTCGTTTGCAACAGCTTCCTCGTAGCTGCACACGTACTGGACGGCGTTCTTGACCTTCTTCTTCATGTAGGCCGAGAGCGACCAGTACGGCAGCTTCAGGCGGCGGCGCACCGCGTTGAACACGATGTTGGCGCGCAGCAGCATGCCGTATGCCTTGTCGCCCAGAAACGCGAGCCAGCGGGCATAGAGCACCACGCCGTCGAAAGCATCGCCGTGGGTGACCAGCAGGCGGCGACCGTCCTTGGTTTCGTGGACCGCTTCCAGCACCAGTTCAACGCCGCCGAAGGTGAGGCCCGCGTAATCGCGCAGCATCTCGTCATGGTTGCCCGCGACGAAGACCACGCGGGTACCGCGATGGGCCATCTTGAGGATGCGGCGGATCACTTCGTTGTGGGCGTCGGGCCAGTACCAGCCCTTGCGCAGGCGCCAGCCGTCGACAATGTCGCCAACGAGGTAGAGCGTCTTGCATTCGATGGAGCGCAGGAAATCGACCAGCATCTCGGCATTGCAGCCGCGTGTGCCGAGGTGGACGTCGGAGATCCACACGGTGTCGTACTTGCGCTTGGGGCGGAAGCCCTTGGGATCGGGCAAATCGAGCCAGGCGGGAATCTTGCCGCCGGGTTCGTCGCCGCTGTCGTTGCCGACAGCAAGGCCCGTGGTGCGTTCGAAGAGTGCCTGCACGTCGTTGCGCATCGTTCCAAAACCCCCGTTTCGCTGTGTCATATTTGGCATCTTCGCGTTGCGCGGGCGTGACGGTTGCGGGTCAATTCGATGACAGGAAATTTGTGTCTCTGTGCCAACTGTCGGCAGGCTTCTGTTTTGACGGCAGTATTGTCCGAATTGTCACGTGATCGTCACAGTCACCGGGCAATTAGCCGCGCGTGCCCCTGAACATCGGGGCAAAAAGGCGCGGGGGCCATGCAGCGGATCGACATCTTCCTGACCAGCGAACTCTCCGGGGGGCTCGCCGCCTTCCGGCATGACGACTTCGATGTCGTGCTGCACCGCTGGAGCGACTTTGCCGAGCTTCCGCTGCTGGAAGGCGCGCTCTGGCTCTTTATCGACTGGGTGCTGCCGGAAATGTCGGGCCTTGAACTGTGCCGCCGCCTGCGCGCCGATCCGCTGACGCAGACCGCGCACGTGACCATGGTGCTTGAGGAAGACAACCAGGAGGATCGCAAGCGCGCGCTGCGCATGGGCGCGGACGACTATATCGTCGGCCCGCTAACCCGCGCGACGCTGCTGGATCGCGTGCTGGGCGCCAATATCGGCGAACAGGAAAGCACCGGCCTGCGCGTGCTGGCGCAAGGCGAACTGACGGTGGACGTGGCTGCGTTCCAGGCCCGCTGGCAGGGCAAGCCGATCTCGCTGATGCCCAACGAACTGCGCTTGCTGCGCTATTTCATCGAGCATCCCGGCCGCGTGTTCACCCGCACCCAGCTGATCGCCGCGCTCGGCAAGCAGGAACCGGCGGTGGACGAGCGCACCGTGGACGTCTGGATCGGCCGCCTGCGCCGCGCGCTCAAGGGCGTGGGTGCCGGCAATCCGCTGCGCACCGTGCGCTCGTTGGGGTACGTCTTCGACACGGTGTGAGCGGGGCTCACGCGCCGAGCTTGATCTTGCCCCGCGCTATCTTGCGGAAGACCTCGGCCGGATAGAACTCCTGATTGTCGCCCCAGTAGGTTTCGCCGGCGACATCCCATTTTTCGAGCGACCAGATCACGGTGTGATCGGTGTAGCCGGTGAACACCAGACCGGGTTCGATGGTCCCGGTCGCGGTGATCCGGCGGCCCATGGTATCGGTGCCTTCGAAGATCACGCGGCTGGGTCCGAAGTGGCCGTATTCGAGCACGGTGCGCTTGCCCGATGCGAGTGACGCCATGACGCCGTCCCGCATCAGAAAGCCGCCCATGGTCTGCACTTCGCGGGCCTTGCCGATACAGAGCGTCAGGAAGCTGCCGCTCTCGCCGATGCCCCAGAAATAACCGCCGGTCGGCCAGTGCTCGGTGTCGTAGGGGCCGGACGAACAGTCCCGCATGGACCAGCAATCGATCGGATAGAGTTCGCCGCCCCGCCGGATCGTGCCGGTCATCCGGCCCGGCTGCTCGATATGATAGGCGGCGGTCTTCGCCTGATCGGGATCGCCGGTTTCCATCCGGTGATGCCGGCCCACGGCTTCCCACAGCAGGTCCATCCGGAACCCGTCGCGGTCGTAATCGATCTTGTACCGGTTGAGCGGTTCCAGAACCCTGACGGAGAGCGAATTGCGGGCCGTCACGTCGAACTTCCCGGCGCCCTCCGGGATCGCCTGCAAATGGCTCCAGTTGTAGTAGAGGCAGTTCCACTGCGTGGTTCCGGTGCGATCCCACAGCACCGGGCCGCCGTTCAGCAGGCCCATATTGGGCCGGAAGAAATGCTGGATCAGGCCGTGAATGCCGCGTTCGGGGATCGAGACGGAGAACCAGCTGTTCTCGTTCCAGTAGGGATTGTCGTCAGCGCCGTCGCTGAAGCGGTCGGCGGCGGGGAATTCGGTCACCTGTCACATTCTCCGGTCTCGAATGGCGAGCAGGATCTCTCTGCGCGCATTGGCCGGTCAGGCGAACGCATGCCCGGGAAGGCTGTCTTGACCATGCGGGCAGCGCCGCCGGATCGGGCTCGACCTGCCGGAAGGCGCGTTCGTACTGCGGATCCCGTGAGGACGGAGGCAATCTTGGACAGAATAGCAAGGCTGGAAGCCATCGAGGACATCCGCGCCCTCAAGGCGAAGTACTTCCGGTGCATGGACTGCAAGCTGTGGGACGAGCTGGCCTCCGTTTTCACCCGCGACATGACCGTCGTGACCCCGGCGGGGGACATCTATTCGGAAGGCGGGGCGAACTATGCCGCCAGTCTTCGGCACAGTCTGGAGCACGCAGTGTCGTGCCATCAGGGGCTGACGGCCGAGATCGAGATCGTCGATGCGGCGAATGCCCGCGCGATCTGGGCGATGCAGGAC
Source organism: Novosphingobium sp. BL-S-33 (assembly GCF_056857025.1). Taxonomy (NCBI): domain Bacteria; kingdom Pseudomonadati; phylum Pseudomonadota; class Alphaproteobacteria; order Sphingomonadales; family Sphingomonadaceae; genus Novosphingobium; species Novosphingobium sp. BL-S-33. Next base: position 1,693,970 of record NZ_CM166474.1, read on the forward strand.
GTGATCGAATGGGAGGATCGCCATCCCCGGCAGGGCTGGAAGCGCATCCTCGGGCGCGGTCATTATCACGAGACCTACCGCCGCGAAGACGGTGCGTGGCGCATAGCGACCCTGAGCCTGACGCGGCTGCGGCTCGATATCGAATGGCCGGAAGACGGCGCTCCTCTGCGCGGGGAATAAACGGGCGCTTATTTCTTCTTTTTCGTCGTCGCTGCGGCGGCTGGTTTCGCGCCGGGGCAGGCCCATGCCTTGCGCGTTGCTGCATAGACTTGCGAGGAGGCGGAGGCGTTGCGGGTCTCCGGATTGTCGCGCAAGTAGGCGACCGTGACATCCTTGAGCTGGCTGATCGTCACGTCCGGCGGGATGCAGCTCTTGAGCTTGGCGGCCTCCCGCGTGGTGTTGAAGGCATCGACCGCGCCGGTGATATAGGCGAGGCACTGATAGGCGCTCTCGACATAGCCCTTGTCGCCCTTTTCGGCGGTGCAGACGTCGTAGAGTTCATTGCCGCTGTAAAACCCCGCATCGGCGGCCACGGGGATCAGCCCGAAAGGCACCACGGCGGCGATGCAGGCCAGGTATCTGGGTTTCATGCGCGAGTCTCTCCAGCCAAGGTGCAAACACTTGAGGCAAATGGAGAGCCCGTCAATAACCGCTCTGCGGCGATGGCATCCGACGGCGCGGAAAATGCGGCCACCGAATGATAGACAGAGCATGATCCGCTTCCGTTTGAACGGATCATGCTCTGCTTGCACCTCACGGCGCGGGTGGACCTGTCAGCCGCCCAGCAGGCCGGAAGTCTGGGCCAGCAGCCAGAGGCCGATCACCAGGAACAGCAGCGCGGCCACCGTGCGGACCATGCCCAGCGGAACGCGTTTGATAAGCGCATCGCCAAGGAACACGGCGGGCACATTGGCGATCATCATGCCCAGCGTGGTGCCGGCCATGACCGGCAGAACGCTCTGGAATCGGGCGCCCAGTGCGATCGTGGCGATCTGCGTCTTGTCGCCCATTTCGACCAGAAAGAAGGCGATCGCGGTCGTCAGGAAGGGGCCGAAGCGGCTGGGCTTGGGCGCTTCGTCATCGTCGAATTTGTCGGGAACCAGCGTCCAGGCGGCCATGGCGATGAAGCTGAAGGCAATCAGGTAGCGGAACCAGTGGCCCTGAAGGAAGGCAGCGGCCTGTTCGCCGACCAGCGCGGCGAGGAAGTGATTGGCCAGCGTCGCCACGAAAATGCCGCCGACAATTGGCCAGGGCCGCTTGAAACGCGTGGCAAGGAGGATGGCGAGCAACTGGGTCTTGTCGCCGATCTCGGCGAGTGCGACGACGGCGGTCGACGTGAGCAGGGCTTCCAAGGCGAATTCTCCGGGCCGGGCGACAGACAAGACAATAGCGCGGCAGAACCCGCCCGGCCGGACGGAGCTGCAACGCCATTGGTCTCGCCCGGACTGGTCCGAAATCGTTCGGTCCGTCCTCCTGTGCGCCACGGTCTCTCGACCAAGTATGTTGACGACAGGTCCCGCGCGGGAAACGCGGGCGGCTACTCCCCAGATGACGCCCCGCCCTTACCCGGGGGCGGGCGTGGAGGCAAAAGAAAAAAGAGGGCGGGAAAAAGAGGGCCCGGTCGCGATGCTCGCGGCCGGGCCCTTCAAGGATAGTCCGGAGGGTCAGGGTCCTCCGGGTGAGAGAAGCGATCAGAACTTGGCCGAGGCCGAGATCGTGAAGACGCGGCCGAGGTCGTAAGTATTGTAGTCCACCCGGCCGTCTTCCATTTGCTGGTATTCCTGATGGCCGCGACCGGTGAGGTTGCGGCCCTCGAACTTCAGCTCGATTTCCTTGTTCTCGGAGAGCCTGATGCCCTGCCGCACCACCAGATCGATGGTGAGGCCCGGATTCTCGACCACGTCCGGCTGGCCGGAGTTGGCCAGACCGCGGCTGACCGCGCGCTTGCTGGCGTAGTTGAACAGCAGCGTCTGCTGCGAAAGGTGGTCGGTGTCTTCCAGCCCGATCTGCACGTTGCCGATATGCTTCGACTGACCGGTCAGCGGGGCGCCGTTCATGAAGTAATCGGTGGCGAGCGAGGTGGCGGTACCGGCGCCGTAGATGCGCACGGTATCGGTATCGGAGACCTTCAGTTCCGACTTGGTGAAGGTGTAGTTGCCGATGAGCAGCAAGCGGCGCGTCTCGAAGAACTTGCCCATGCTTTCGAGGCGTACGTACTTCTGCGCTTCCAGTTCGACGCCGTAGAGGTTGGCCTTGGGCGCGTTGCCGTAGGACGTGATGAAGCTCTCCGAACCGGTCAGGAACGATTCGATCGGCTTGTTGATGCGCTTGAAGAACCCGCCAAGCGACACGCGCTGTTCGGGCGCGAAGTACCACTCCCACCGCGCCTCGGCATTATAGAGCTGACTGTCCACGAGGAACGGGTTGCCCTGATACGTGCGGTTGGTGTCGGGATCGAAGTACGGTTGATAGAGCAGCTCGCGGAACTGCGGGCGGGCGATGGTCTTGGACGCGCTGGCGCGGACCTGCATGCCGGGCTGGACTTCGTAAGTCAGCGTCAGCGCGGGCAGGAAGTACTCGTTCTTGAGGTCGGTGGGCTGCGAAGCGGCCTGGCCAACCGGGCGCAGGATCGTCGAAAGCTTGGCGTATTCCCAGCGCACGCCAAGGTCGAAGCTCAGCGCGTCGGTGATCTCGCCGTCCAGCTTGCCGTAGAAGGCGTGGTTGAGCAGCCGCGAATCGAACACCGAAGTCGCCGCATCGGGTTCGCGCAGTTCGAGGCCGTAGTTCACGCCGTTGTCGATCAGGTTCCAGGTGCCCGGCTGCAGCAGCACGTCAAGGCGCAGCAGGCCGAAGTTCGAGATCTGGTTCTGGTCGCCATAGGCATAGACGCCCAGCGAACGGCGGGAGTTGGTGCGCGAGTTGATCTGGTAGGAATAGCCTACCGTGCCCGTCCAGCCCGGCACGAACATGTGGCTAAGGTCGGCCCCGGCGGACCACACGTTCTCGTTTAGGCGCGAGAAGGTGATGGTCGTCGGCTCCTGGTTGCCATTGCCCAAACGGTTGACGAAATCGGCACCGAACTGGTCGGTGTCGGTATTGGTGCGCAAGTATTCGGCGGTGATTTCGAACGGGGCGAGGCGCTTGGAGTTGGCGTAGCCGGCGCGCACATCGATCGTGGTGTTGTCGGCCGGCTTGAACTCACCGACGAACTGGGTGTCGATCAACTGGCGTTCGTACCACGCCGTGGTCTGGTTCATGTAATCGGCCTGCGCGTTGTTCTCGCGGTGGCCGATGCGCAGGCCCGTGTGCTTGTCGGTGTCGTGAATGTACACGTTGGTCCAGCGGATCGAGTTCTCACCCCATTCCAGACCAAGGCCCAGCAGGGCATTGCCGACAATGCGGTTGTCGGTGTTCACGGCAGTAAAATCCTCGAACAGCTGCTGGGACGTCAGCCCCTGCGCGCGCTGCTGGGTGATCTGCTTGGTCTGCGTCTTGTTCGAGTACCCGGCCGAGCCGATCACGCCGAGAGTACCCCAGCCGAGATCGAACTTGGCGCCGGCCGACAGGTCGGCAGACCAGTTCGGCTGGGTATGGTCGACCCGCTGGATCACCGCGTTGCGGCCGTTGACTAGCAAACCGCCCAGCTGCTGGGCCAAGTCGCTGGTGGGATTGATGACCTGATCGCTGTTGAAATAGTCCTGCAGGGCCGAGGGGATCGAACGGTTGCCGTTGTCCCAGCCCGTCCAGTCGGTCTTCGAGCCGTAATACGTGTAGCTCAGCTGGTTGGTCGTCTCGGTGTCCCAGCCGATGCCGCCGCCGATTTCCAGGAAGTTCTTGTCCGGAATCGCCTTGGTGGTGAGGTTGATCACGCCGCCGCCGAATTCACCCGGGAAGTTCGCCGAATAGCTCTTCTGCACGAGCGAGGACGCCACGATGCTGGTCGGGAAGAGGTCGAGCGGGACCACGCGCTTTAGCGGTTCGGGGCTCGGCAGGGGGGAGCCGTTGAGCAGGGCCAGCGAATACCGGTCGCCAAGGCCGCGCACATAGACATAGCCGTTGCCGACCACCGACAGACCGGTGACGCGGCCGAGCGCGCCGGCAATGTCGCCTTCGCCGGTGCGGGCGATTTCCTCGGTGGAAAGGACCGAGATCACCTGCGGCGCGGTGCGCATCGCGTTGCGGCTGCGCTGGCCGGTGACGATGATGGCGCCGCCGGGCACCGAGATTTCGGGAGCCTGGCCTTCCGCGTCGGCTTCGGTTTCAGCCGATGCGGAGGGCGGGGCGGGGCTCTCGGGAGCGGGAGGTGTGCTGCTGTCCTGTGCCCACGCCAGCGACGGCGTGAGGATCGTGGTGGAAAGCAGCAGCAACGAGGCGAGCCGCGGCTTGGTCATGTCTGGTCCCCCTGGAACGCGTAGGATGTCGTTGAGGCTTTGGAGTGTGACAAAGGGGGCGGCCCGCGATGGACCACCCCCCGAAGTCACGGGTGGCCCGTTCAGGTCGTCGGCAGCGAGGTGCAGCTGGCGTTCGAACCGAAGTTGGCGGTCGAGTTGTCGCAGGTCCAACCCTTGTACCAGGTGTCCGAAGCGTTCGCGACGGCGCCGATGTAGGCGACGTTGTCGAAGAAGCTGGAGAGCGTGGTGAGGTTGGCGTAAGCGGTGCGGGCACTCTCGTTCGCGCCGTTGACGAAGGTGCTCGTCAGCGTCGAGGTGAAGGTGTCGCTGTTGTTGGTGCCTGCGGCGAACATGGACTGGGCGGTGCCGGCGGCATAAGTGCCGGTGTCCAGATACTTCGTCGCGTTGCAGGTCATGACCACCGAATTGGCCGTGAACGTGGCTTGATCTGCCGGATTCGCGCCCGAACCGTTGACGCGGATGCACTCGTTGTTCGGCGTGTAGATGATGCCGTTGACCAGCGCGATGTCGGCGTTGCCGCGGATCAGCAGCGAGGCCTTGTCATTGCTGTCGTTGTTCGAGCTGGCCGAAGGCTGGATCATCGTGAAGTTCGCGATGGTCGTCTTCTGGCGGGGGAACTGCGCTTCGAAACCGTCGGAGTCGGCTTCGACCAAGGCGTCGCCGCCGCCATTGCGCTGGAGCAGCAGGACGTACTGGAAGGCGCCCTGGAGGCCGGTGTCGATATCAAGGCTGTCATCGTCGGCGTTGACCGAGATGTAGTGCTTGAAGTTCACCGCGCCGCCGAAGAACTCGGCGCCGTCGTCCGAACTGTTGACCGACTGGAAGTAATCGAGCGTGGTACCGGTGCCGACGCCTTCGGCGGTCAACGACTGGAGTTCCTTGCCGTTGCCCAGGATGAAGCCCGAGTAGCGGATCTGCACGTACTTCATGGCGCCGGCGCTGTAGGTGTTGTCGCTGCCGCCGAAGACGGCCTTGTTGGCCGAGCCTTCGGTGTCGCGTTCGCAGGTGCCGTTGCCGGTCGGAGTGGTGGCGGCAGCGCCGTAGTTGCAATCCGTCACCTTGCCGCGGCCAAGTAGCACGACGCCGCCCCACTGGCCCTGCGACGAATCGTCGTTCGTGCCGACGACATTGTCGCGGCTGGTGAAGATGATCGGCTTGGTGGCGGTGCCGACAGCGTTGATCTTGTTGCCGCGGTTGACCGCAAGCCAGGCCGGCTCGGCAGAGTTTTCGCCGTAAACGATCACGCCCGGATCGATCGTCAAGGTGACGTTGGTATCCGCCGAGAGGACCTTGCTCTTGCAGCTGGCGGTGGTGGTCGTGAACGTCGCCGAGGCCGTCGGCGCCGCAAAGCCGCCGTCGCAGCCGACGTCGACGCGACCATTGAGGCGGTAGATTACGCCGGTAACCTTGGGAAGCGTGGCGTTGACGTCAACCAGCGCCGGCAGCGTGCAGACGCGCCAGCTGCCCTGCGGGACGGTGAGGACGCCGCTGTCGGTCAGGCCGCCGGTGGCGTTGAAGCTGGGGCAGCTTGCCGCCGCAACGACGGTGCCCGGCGTGGGTGTCGGCGTGGGCGAGGGGGTTGGCGTCGGATTGTTGATCACGATGCTGCCTGCGCCCGGCGAGGAGATGTCGTCGGCACCGCAACCGGCGAGAGCAAGAGCGCTGCACCCAAGCAGCATGCCATGAATAGTCTTCACGTGAATTTCCCCCCTTGGACAGGTCGGTACGAAACGGCGAGTCCGTTTTCGTTGTCAGGGGCGTGTAGGTTGATGAAGTGACACTTTGTTGGCGTCACGGTGACAGAAATATACCGATTGATGACCGTGATATGACAATTGCTGTGCGATGCAGGCGCGCAGCGGCCTCGAAGGGACGGCGACTCGCGATTGTCCGGACGCTTCATGCGTTAATTGCAGTTTTATGACACTTACGTCATTTTCTTGCGGAGTGCCGAATTGCGGCGGATGTTGCTCTCAATCAACATATCCGTCCGGGAGAAGAATCATGTCGCTCGTCGCTGCATTTGCTTCGGTTCTGCTGGCTCAGAGCCCCGCTGCGCTGGCTACGGACCTGCCTACGCACGACACTGTGGATGTCGCTTATCAGGACCTCTCGCAGGGCCGTGCCGACGCCGCGCTGCGCAAGCTGGAGGCCAATGGCGCCGCCCATTCGGACGATCCGGCCACGCTAATCAACCTCGCCGCCGCCTATGCCGCCACGGGTCGCACCGACAAGGCCTTGATCAGCTACCGTGCGGCCATCGTCAGCCCTCAGCGGTATGACTTGCAACTGGCCGATGGGACCTGGGTGGACTCGCGCGCGGCGGCTCGCATGGCGATGCAACAGATGCTTCGCGCCAATGCGCAAGCCGCGCGCTGAGGCCTGAAAAGCGCCGTTTTCTTGCATTCTGTCTGGCGGGCCGGGCCCCGGATCGTGCACTGTGGACGGTGCAGGATCGGGTGTAGGCGGAACGCGTGCCCTGACGTATAGTTCGCTCGCCCGTGCGGGTGGGGTCGGGGGAAATCTGCATATCTCCTGACGCTGCGCGGAGCGCGACGGCCCCGTGCAAGGCTGGTGACAGGTACCTCTGGCGGGAGGTGGATCGAGGGGCGGAACCCGGGTAGGGTCGTCTTCTCGTCACACTCTTGTCATCTGGACGGCGCACTGGGCCCTCATACGGAGGGCAATGGTGATTCGACTCGTTCAGGTTCAGGTCCGTGCGTTGCGCGGTGTTCTTTCGGTTTTTGCCGGTGCGTTCGGCATGTTTGCCGCCACCGCTGCGCAGGCGCAGCAGGTGACGCGCGCCGATCCGGCTGGTTCTGGCCCGATTGTGGCAGCTCTTGGATGGTTGCAAGGCACGCTGCTGGGCAATGTCGCCACCGCGGTTGCGGTCATGGCAGTCGCCGCTGTGGGCTTCATGATGCTGACGGGCCGCATGAACTGGCGCTTTGGCGCGACGGTCATCATCGGCTGCTTCGTGCTGTTCGGCGCCGGGGCGATCGTTTCCGGCATCCAGTCGGCGGCAGGGTAAGGGGCGTTTGATGAGCCTGGCGCGCTTCCCGGTCCATCGGGCACTCACCCGCCCGCAGATGTTCGCGGGGGTGACGTTCACGTTCTTCATCATCAATGGCCTGGTGACGACGGAGATCTTCCTCATCACCAAGAGCTTCTGGGCTCTGCCGGCGGCGCTGGCGATTCACGGCGTCGGCTATGTCGCCTGTCTTCGCGAGCCGAGGATTTTCGATCTCTGGCTTGCCAAGGTCAGCAAGTGCCCGCGCGTGCCGAACTGGCAGCGCTGGGGCTGCAACAGTTACGCGCCCTGAGCGCGTGACGGGGGGAAGCGGTACGATGTCGGGGAAGAGGAAATCGGGCCTGAAAGGTTGGGGGGCCAAGGAGATGCTGGTCGGTGACCGGCTGCCTTACCAGTCCTTCGTGGACGAGAACGTGGTGCTTCTGCGCGACGGTTCGGTCATGCTCTCGCTGGTGGTGCCGGGCCTCGCGTTCGAGACCGCCGACAGCGAGGAACTGAACGCCCACGTTGCCACGCGCGAAGTGCTGCTGCGCTCGTCGCTCGATGCCCGCTTCGTGCTGTACCACCATGTGATCCGCCGCCGCGTCGAGATCGCCATGGACGGCCAGTTCGACGATCCGCTCGCCGCGCATATCGACGCCCGCTGGAAGGTGCGCACGGGTTCCGGCGCGCTGTTTGTCAACGACCAGTTCATCACGCTGGTCCGCCGCCCCGCGCGCGGCAAGGCGGGCTGGGCGGACAAGCTTTCCCGCTTCATGAGGAACAAAGGGAAGGCGCCCGCCGAAGCTGACGTGGCCGATGTGCGCGCGCTGCGCTCGGCAGCGACGGCGATGGTCGCCTCGCTCGGCTCCTACGGCGCGCGCATCCTTGGCGATTACGAGGGCGGTGCGGGCAACTGTTCCGAAGTTCTCGAACTGCTCTCGGCGCTCTACAATGGCGAAATGCGCCCGGTGCGCCGCCCGGTCGAGGGCACCGACCTTGGCCACATGCTGCCCTATCGCCGCGTGAGCTTCGGCATGGACGCGCTGGAACTGCGCGGCGCCGAAGGCTCGGGCTTCGCCTCGCTGGTGAGCCTGAAGGACTATCCGGATTCGACTTCGCCGGGCCTGACCGACGCACTGTTGCGTCTGCCGACCGAACTGGTGCTGACCGAGACATATGCGCCGTGCGACCGCCAGATCGCCCGCGAACGCATTGACCTTGCGATCCGCCGCCTGCGCTCGGCGGACGAGGAAGCCATGGCCGAACGGCGCGAGATGTCCGCCGCGCGCGATGCGCTCGGCACCGGCGCGGTGGGCTTCGGGGACCATCACCTCTCGGTTTTGGTGCGCGCGCCGTCGCTGGAAGGGCTGGACGACGTCACGGCCTCCTGCGCCGCCGCGCTGGCCGATGCCGGTGCCGTCGCGGTGCGCGAGGATGTGAACATGGAGCCCGGCTTCTGGGGCCAGTTCCCCGGTAACGAGGCGATGATCGTGCGCCGCGCGCTGATTTCCAGCGCCAACATGGCCTGCTTCGGCTCGCTGCACGGTTTCGCGATGGGGCAGGCAGGTGGCAACCACTGGGGCGACGCGGTCACGCTGCTCGCCACCACCAGCGCGACGCCGTTCTTCTTCAATTTCCACCAGGGCGATCTCGGTAACTTTACCGTTATCGGTCCGTCGGGCTCCGGCAAGACGGTGGTCATGAACTTCCTGGCCGCGCAGGCGCAGAAGTTCAGCCCCCGCACCGTGCTGTTCGACAAGGATCGCGGCGCCGAAGTGTTCCTGCGCGGCATTGGCGGCACCTACAGCCGCGTCGCTGCCGGGCACCCGACCGGCTTCAATCCGCTCTCGCTGCCCGACACCGCCGCCAACCGCGCTTTCCTGCGCGACTGGCTGGGCGTGCTGCTGGAAGCCAAGGGCCCCGAGGAACTGGCGATGATCGCCGGCGCCGTCGATGCGGCCTATCACAACGATCCCTCGCTGCGCCGCCTCTCGCATTTCCGCGAACTGCTGGCCGGTGCCCGCCGTCCCGAGCCCGGGGACCTTGGATCGCGCCTCGATGCGTGGATTCAGGGCGGCGAGCACGGCTGGCTGTTCGACAACCAGCAAGACCGGCTCGACCTGTCCGCCCGCGTACTCGGCTTTGACATGACCGCGCTGCTGGAAAGCCCGCGCCTGCGCACGCCGGTCATGATGTACCTGTTCCACCGCATCGACGAGCGTCTCGACGGTGAGCCGACGATGATCCTCATTGACGAGGGCTGGAAGGCGCTCGACGACGAAGTCTTCGCCGCGCGCATCCGCGACTGGCTGAAGACGCTGCGCAAGCGCAACGCATTGGTCGGTTTCGCCACCCAGTCGGCGCGGGACGCGCTGGACAGCAAGATCGCGACGGCACTGGTCGAACAGACCGCGACGATGATGTTCATGCCCAACGCCCGCGCGCGCTATGAGGATTATTGCGAGGGCTTCGGACTCTCGCAGCACGAATTGGACGTCATCAAGACGCTGCCCGCGCATTCGCGCTGCTTCCTGATCCGCCAGTCCGATGCCTCGGTGGTGGTGCGCCTTGATCTCTCGGGCATGCCCGAAGTGCTGACGGTGCTGTCGGGCCGAGAGAGCACGGTGCGCAAACTGGACCAGCTGCGCGAACGCTACGGCGATGCGCCCTCGGCGTGGTATCCGCTGCTGACCGGCTTCCAATGGCCCGGAGAATTCGAGGAAGGCGAGCACGATGCCGCCTGGGGCCAGGCGGCGGAGTAAGGCGGATGAGCGCCGCCTGCGAGCAACTCACCGAACTGGCCTCTCAGGGCGTCGCCCCGGCGCTCCGCGCGGTCGATTGCGTGTCCAACGAGATGGCGGCGGCTGCTTTCGGCCGCCTGTTCGGCGCCAACGGGGCGATGGCCCCGGTGCTGATCCTCGTCCTGACGCTCTATATCGCGTTCCTCGGCTTTTCGCTGCTTTCGGGCCGGTCGAGCCTCAGTGTCTCGGCGCTGACGCCGCGCATGCTGACGATCGGCTTCGTGCTGACGTTTGCGACGAGTTGGATCGCCTACCAGAGCGTGGTCTGGAACCTCGCCATCGGCGGGCCGGACTGGATCGCAGGCGCGGTGATGGGGGCCAAGGGATCGGCCACGCAGATCTTCGGAGACCGCATCGATATCGTCTTCAATGCCATTGCCGAGGCCTCGCAGGCCGCGACCCAGAGCGGCGGTGAAGCGGCTCAGGGAGCCGCCCAAGGCGCCGCTGCTGCGGGTGCAGGCGCTGCCAAGACCGCAGTGGCAGCCGGAGGGGCGGGCCTGTTCTCGCCCGACAGCGTCATGTGGATGGGCGCGCTCCTGCTGCTACTCGGGACTGTGGGCGTACTGTTGACTGCCCGCATCGCGCTGGGCGTGCTGGTCGCGCTTGGGCCGATTTTCGTGGTCCTGGGCCTGTTCGGCGGTACGCGCGGACTGACCGCCGGCTGGCTGCGCGGCGTTGCGCTGACGGCGATGACCCCGCTCTTCGTCGTGCTGGGCGGCGGGATCACGCTGGAACTGCTGGTGCCGATCGTCTCGTCGCTAGTGAAAGGCGCGGAAATGGGCGAGATCGATGGGCGCGCGGCCATGGCGCTGTTCATGGTCGCCGCCGTCCATCTCGCGCTCATGGGCATGGTGCTGAAAGTCGCGGGCAGGCTGGTTTCCGGTTGGCGGGTGTTCGGCCTGGCCGACAATGAGCAGGCGAGGGGCCGGAGCGACAGCGGCGCACAATCGGCTTCGGCGCCCATGCCCTCGGTTCAGGTTCAGCCTTTCGCACCCGCTTCGGCGCAGGGACGGGCCCCGGCGATTTCCGCCGCCAGCGCGGCGGCCATGGTGGCGGCTTCGGGCGGCGAGGGTGGTTCGGCTACGCATTCAAGCGACCGGCGCACGGTGATCACACAAGTTTCGGGGGGCGGGATCGAGCCGCTGGCGCAAGGCGCGGCGGCGCGCGCGCGCGGCATCGGCAGCCGGTTCCGCAGCGCCTCCAACGATACGTCGAGGGACATCGGCCGCACGGCCGCAGGAAATACCGGCTCCGGGCCGGCGAAGGAGAAGTCGTGATGATCCGCCGCAAGGCCCATGCCCTCGCCGCGACCGCAGCCCCGGTGCTTCTTGCCCTGGCGGCCCCCGCTCTGGCGGACGAGCGCCTCGTGAGCCACGCCTACGCAGATAACGAGGTGGTGCGCATCGACGGACGGACCGGCGTGCAGGCGACCATCGCTTTCGGCAAGAACGAAGCGATCGAGAACGTGGCGGTCGGCAATTCCCAGACCTGGCAGATCACGCCCAACAAGCGCGCCGACCTGCTGTTCGTGAAGCCGCTGGAACCTGCCGCGCGCACCAACATGACGGTGGTGACCAACCGCCACACCTATTTCTTCGACCTCGTCGCCTCGCCCAAGTCGCGGCCGCTCTACATGCTGCGCTTTACCTACAAGGACGAGCCGGTCGAGACTGCGGCGCCTGTGCCTGCCGCGCTGGCTTCGCTCGATTCGTCGGAACGGGCGATTGCGGAAGGCGATCCGCTGGCGATGCCTTCGGACGCGGCGGCGCTGAACTTTGCGTGGAAGTCGGCCGGTGTCGCCAAGCTGCTGCCCGCCCGCGTCTACGACGATGGATTGTCGACGTATCTGCTCTGGCCGGCAAACACGGCTGTCCCGGCGATCCTCGTGCAGGACGAGAAGGGTGACGAAGGCCCGGTGAACTATGCCGTGCGCGGCCAGACCATCGTTATCGGTGAAGTGCCCCGGCTGATCATCCTGCGTTCCGGCAAGTCCAGCGCGACGCTGGAAAACAACCGCGCGGCCATGCCAGCTGCGGCTCCCGTTCCGGCCGCCGCCGCAGTTGCGGCCAATACGGCCGGCACCGCTCCTACTGCCGCTTCGTCTCTGGGGAACTGACACATGGCGCCCAATTCCTCGCCCAAATCCTCGTTACGCGAACGGATCGCGCCCACCACCGCCACCGATCCGCGTGACGGGCAGGGCGCAGAGGTCATCGATCTCACCAGCCGCAACGTCCTGCCGCGCGTCACCCAGCGCAAGAAGGCGGACGGGCTGGGTCTGGCTGCCGGTGTCGTGTTCGTCATGGCTTTGGGCGGACTGACGCTGTGGTCCATGGACTCGGTGCGCAAGGCGCCGGCTTCGACTTCCGCGCCGCAGGCCGCCGTCGTGCCGCAGCCTGCTGCGACCCCCGCAATCGCGGCGCCGCAGCCGGCTCCCCAGCCTCAGGCGACTCCGTCACCGCTTCCCGCCCCGGCCCCGGCACCCGTTCTTGCCGCCGCGCCCGGCGCTGCCACGGCGACCGCCGCCAATCCCTATGCGACGCCGACCGTGGTCTTCGACGTCGGTAGCGGCACCGGGGTCCCGCAGCTCGCGGGCCCGGCCGGTGAGGGCAAGTCCGGCGGCAATGCCAATGACGATTTCGCCGCGCGCATCGGCGGCTCGGGCTCCACGGCGACGGCCTCGCGCACGTTTGACCCTGCGACTACGGTCACGCAGGGCACGCTGATCCCGGCCGTGCTGGAGACCGCGATCGATACCGACGTTCCCGGCTATGTCCGCGCCATCGTCTCGACCGATGTGCGTAGCTTCGATGGCAAGCGCGTGCTGATCCCCCGTTCCTCGCGCCTGATCGGGCAATACAAGAGCGGCCTCACGGCGGGGCAGAAGCGCGCCTATGTGATCTGGAGCCGGTTGATCCGCCCGGACGGCGTCTCGGTCAATCTCGGCTCGCCGGCCATTGCCTTCGGCGGCGAGACCGGCCTGCCGGGCAAGGTCAATTCGCATTTCTTCGAGCGGTTCGGTTCGGCGATGCTGCTTTCGGTCGTGGGAGGCCTGTCCACCATCGCGTCGAGTGGGGCGAGCGTCGTGGTTGGCGGCGGCCAGTCGGCAGCGGCGGCCGCTATCCAGCAGACCGGCAGCGTTGGACCGACCATACGCGTGCGTCAGGGGGAACCGATCCGCGTGTTTACCGCCAAGGACCTCGATTTCAGTCAGGCTCAGTGACCAAGCATGGCGGACGTTCTTTCGCTTCAGGGCGCACAGGCGCCGACGGGCCCGACCATGACTGAGGGCGTGTCGCCGCATCAGGCCGCGCCGCGCAGCGTCTATCTTGACGCCTATCTCGCGCCGCTGCGGCCCTGGCTCGACCGGGAGACGGTGACCGAGATCCTGATCAACCGCCCCGGCGAGATCTGGGTCGAGGATGCCGAGCACTCGGGCATGCAGCGCGTGCTTCTGCCCGAGATGGACGACCGCCTGCTCCAGCGCCTGGCCGAACAGGTGGCGCGGATCAGCCATCAGGGCATCAACCGCGAGCATCCGCTGCTCTCGGCCACGTTGCCGGGGTACGGCGGCCAGTCCGGTGCGCGTATCCAGCTTGTCGGGCCGCCAGCGACGCGGGCGAACTGGGCCATGGCGATTCGCCGCCATCGGTTGCTCGAACTCCCGCTGGATGCTTACGATCGCGGTCCGATCACGCCTCCGGTCGAAGAGCCGACGCCCGATCCGATGGCCGAGCCTATCGCCTTCCTGCGCGATGCGATCCGTCGTCGCCGCACGATCCTGATCTCGGGCGGTACGTCCACCGGCAAGACGACGTTCCTCAATGCCATGCTCGGCGAAATTCCCGCGCATGAGCGTGTGGTTCTGGTCGAGGATACCGCCGAACTGCATCTGCCCGGTGCGAATGGCGTGGGCTTGATCGCCGTGAAGGGCGAACTGGGCGAGGCGAAAGTTTCGGCCAACGATCTCCTGCAAGCCGCGCTGCGTTTGCGGCCCGACCGTATCGTGCTGGGCGAGCTACGCGGCACCGAGACGGTCTCGTTCCTGCGCGCGATTAATACCGGCCATCCGGGTTCGTTCTCGACCGTTCACGCCAATACACCGCGCGGTGCGCTGGAACAGATCGCGCTGATGTCGATGCAGACGGGTATTGGCCTTACACGGGCCGAGACGCTGGAATATGCGGCTTCGGTGATCGACATCGTCGTCCAGCTGGATCGGCAGGACGGCAAGCGCGGCATCAGCCAGATCGCCGAAAGCGCGAGCCTGCTGAGCTGACGTTCCTCCCCTGCAAGGGGAGGTGGCAGCCCGTCAGGGCTGACGGAGGGGTGTAACGCTCTTGACGTGGCGCCCGGCCGAGGGGCTGACACCCCTCCACCACCCTTCCTTCGACAAGCTCAGGATGAGCGGGGGCGGTCCCCCTCCCCTTGCAGGGGAGGAATGAGGGGGCTCAATCGACGATCGCCAGTCCCGCTGGATCGTGAACCTCGCATGCCAGCCCAAGCCAATCGGCCAGCGCCTTGTGATCCTTGGCGACGCCGGGGCTGTAAAGCGGGCGCATCGCCTCGGACAATGTCAGCACAAGCGCCCCGTCCGCGATCCGGATCGAGGTCTGCGAGAGACCGGCTTCGGAGCAGCCCGTCAGGCGGCGGCACAGGCGCACGGCAAGGCCCCAGCCAATCGCCCGGTCGAGGTCTTCCTTGCAGGCAAGGCGGTCGAACGCTTCATGCACATCGGTCTGGCCGGAATTGGCGAAGACGGTCATCGCCATCATCGCGCGGCCGTGCATGTCGAGGCCGATCCAGCGCTTGCGGAGTGCCCAGGTCATGGCTTCTTCGGTGCGCAAGTTCGGCTCGGTGCGCATCGCGGCCAGTGCCAGCAAGCCGGAGGCTTGACGCAACTGGCGGTCCTGCGGTTCCTCGCGGCAGACCGGCGCGGTCCACTTCGCCACTTCGACCGCATCGTCGGCCGTGACGCGGGCGCTGGCGGAGAAGCCGGCGACGCTGGCCAGCATCGGATCCTCGGCCTGAACTTCCGCATCGAGCTGTGCGTGGAGCAGGCCTTCGCGCAGGCCCCATGACGAGAACACCAGCTTCGAAGGCTTGATGCGGGTGATCACTTCCACCATCAGCGCCGCCGCGTCGGGAAGCGAGGCAAGGCGCGAACTGGAGATGCGCGGATCGACCTCGCCCAGTTTGCCTCTGGCGAAATCGCGCGCCAGATGCAGCGCTTCGGAGGCGGGAAGTTCGAAGCCGTGCGGATCGTCCACCGGCCAGTCGAGCACCCGCATGGCCTGGAGCGCTAGCGCGCGCCACGATCCGCCGACGATGTAGAGCGGCAGCCCGCGTCCCTGCTCCCAGCCCGCGTTGTGAAGGCCGTTGTGTACGGTTTCGGAGAACTTCGCGGGACCTTCGGTGCGCAAGTCCGGCAGGCGCAGAGTGCCGAAGGGCAGGGTGATGCCGTGCCAGCTTTCGCCCTCGGCAATCTCGACGAGTTCGAGGCTGCCACCGCCAAGGTCGGCAGCAACGCCGCGCGCGCCCGGGAAAGCGGCGATCACGCCGGTGGCGCTGGCGCGGGCTTCCTCCTCGCCCGAAAGCAGGCGCGGGAACAGGCCAAGCGCACGCACGGCGTCAAGGAACGCGGGCCCGTTGCTGGCATCGCGCGCGGCGGCGGTGGCCACGCATTCGACGTTGCGGACGTCGAGCAGGCGCAGCAAGCCGGCGAAGCGCGCCAGCGTGGTGAGCGCGCTGCGCATCGCCTTGTCCGAGATCGCCCCGGTCTTGCCGAGGTCGCGGCCGAGGCGGGCGCTGACTTTTTCATTGAGGACGACAACGGGCGCACGCGGCGGCCCGTTGTAGACGACCATGCGCACGGTATTGGAACCGATATCGATGATCGCCCGCTTTTCGCTTTTGAGGCTTATGCCGATCATAGGAAGGCCAGGCTGATGCCGATCATAGGGGGGCTTTGGACGAATCGCCTTTGAGCCCATTACGGGCGGACGCCCCCCTTATGTCAGATGTTGCCGCGTCTTAGCGAGAGCTTTGGCACCTTCCGTCCACTGGCAAGCGACGCACCGCGCCCGGAAAGCGACGGGTTGGTCATGAAATAGCGGTGGATATTGAAGGGCATGTCCACTTCTCCCACCCGATCGTAACTGCCGTCCGGATGGAGCACCCAGGACTGTTCGGTATCGAGCAGATTGGCCAACATGACCTGATCGAGCACCTGATCGTGCACGGTCTTGTTGGTAATCGGCACCATCACCTCCACCCGGCGGTCCAGATTGCGGCTCATAGCGTCGGCCGAGGTGATGTAGACCTTGGCCTTGCGATTGGGCAGTTCAGCGCCGTTCGCGAAGGCCCAGATGCGGCAGTGTTCGAGGAAGCGACCGATCACCGACTTCACGGTGATGTTCTCCGAAAGCCCGGTGATGCCGGGGCGCAGGCAGCAGATGCCGCGCACCACCAGTTCGATGTCCACGCCCGCCTCACTGGCGGCATAGAGCTTGTCGATCAGGTCAGGGTCGGTCAGCGAGTTCATCTTGGCCCAGATCTGCGCAGGCTTTCCGGCGCGGGCATTGGCAATCTCGCCATCGATGTTCGTATAGAGCGTCGAGCGCAGCGAGATCGGCGAGATCGACAGGCACTCGGTGCCCTTGGGTTCGACATAGCCGGTGATGAAGTTGAACAGGCGGCCGACATCGCGCCCCATCGCCGGATCGGCGGTGAAGTACGACAAGTCGGTATAGATGCGTGCGGTGATCGGGTGATAGTTGCCGGTGCCGAAGTGGCAGTAGGTGCGATACCCTTCGCCTTCGCGGCGCACGATCATCGATGTCTTGGCGTGGGTTTTCCAGTCCACGAAGCCGTAGATCACCTGAACGCCCGCGCGTTCGAGCTGGCTGGCCCAGAGCAGGTTCTGCTCCTCGTCGAAACGGGCTTTCAGTTCGACCACCGCCGTCACCGACTTGCCCTGTTCGGCCGCGGCGATGAGTGCCGAGATGATCCCCGACTGCTTGCCGGCGCGGTAGAGCGTCTGCTTGATCGCGATCACGTCCGGATCGCGGGCGGCCTGGCGCAGGAAGTCGATCACCACCTCGAAGCTTTCGTAGGGGTGCTGGATGACGATGTCCTTCTCGCGGATGGCCGCGAAAATATCTCCGTCATGCTCCAGAATACGCTCGGGATAGCGGGGGGAATAGGGTTCGAACTTCAGTTCGGGCCGGTCCTCGTCGCAGATCGCCGAAAGGCCGGAGAAGCCGATCAGCCCCTCGGTCTTCATGATAAGCGCCTTGTCGAGGCCGAGCTGGTTGCGCAGCAGCTCCTCGGCCGCCGGATCGAACTTGCCCTGAAGCTGTAGCACGATGACCAAGCCGCGACGGCGGCGCTGGATCGCGGTGCGGTAATAGCGGACCAGATCTTCGGCATCTTCCTCGATCTCGATGTCGCTGTCGCGCAGGATGCGGAATACGCCGTGACCGTGGAGCGTGAAGCCGGGGAACAGTTCACCCGCGTTGCGGTAGATCAGGTCCTCGATCGAGATCCACGCCGCTTCCTCACCGGGAATGCGCACGAAGCGGGGCAGCGGGGCGGGGATCAGCACCATTTCCATGACCGGCGCGTCGTCGGCCATGCGGGTCAGCGAGAACAGGATGCCGATGCCCTGATTGGCCACGAAGGGGAACGGGTGCGCGGGATCGATCGCCTGCGGCGTGATCACCGGCATGACGAGGTCGAGGAAATAGGTGCGCAGCCACGCCTCGCGCTCCGGATCGAGCGTTTCCTCGGCCACGACGCGGATGCCTTCCTCGGCCAGCTGGACTTTCAGCCCGGCCCAGGTTTCCTGCTGGATCGCCTCCAGTTCGAGGACTTTTTCGTGCGTAGTGGCCATCGCCTGCGTCGGGGTGAGCCCGTCGATCGAGATCTCCTCGATCTGGCGGCGGACCTGCCCGGCGATACCGGCGACGCGGACCATCAGGAACTCGTCGATATTGCTGCCCGAAATCGAGAGGAAGCGCAGGCGTTCGAGCAAGGGATAGTTCGGATTGGTCGCTTCGGCGAGCACGCGCTCGTTGAAGGCCAGCCAGCTCTGCTCGCGGTTGAAGTAGCGCGCGGGCAGCGTGGTGACGTCCGTCACCGGGCTGCTTTCGCCGGCGGGCTGAGCTTCGTGAATGTCCAGCATGTCCTTCGTTTTCATCCGAGCTTGTAGGCGGGAATGGTCCCCGCGCGGGGAGAGCCCGCAATGGAGCACCCGTGGACCCCCTTGCATGCCACGATGACAGTTTTGCTGCAATCGGGGAGGTCATTTGCGCAATCTAACAAGTTCCGGGCGCCAGACCAATGGAAGATCATTGCAGTGCAGCATTGTTTCAAGCAAAGTCGCGTTCGATGATCAAGGCGGCCCTCCACCATCTCACGCGCTACCGTTATTCACGGCGGGTGCGCCTCGGTCCCCAGGTTATACGGCTGCGCCCGGCGCCGCATAGTCGGACAGCGGTGCCGAACTATTCGCTGAAGATCAGCCCGCCCGAGCATTTCCTGAATTGGCAGCAGGATCCGCATGGCAACTGGCAGGCGCGGGTGGTGTTCCCCGATCCGATCGACCATTTCTCGATCGAGGTGGATTTGCTGGCCGAACTGGCGGTAATCAACCCGTTCGACTTTTTTGTTGAGCCTGAGGCCGAGAATTACCCCTTCGCTTATTCGGAAGCGATGGAAGCCGACCTTGCCGCCTATTTCGAAGTGGAACCGCAGGGGCCGCTGTTCGAGGAACTGGTGGCCAGCCATACCGGCTATGCGGGGCGGACGGTCGATTTCCTTGTCGAGGTGAACCGCCAGCTCCAGCAGCGCATCGGCTATGTGATTCGCATGGAGCCGGGGGTGATGACCCCGGAAGAGACGCTGGGCGTGGGCATCGGATCGTGCCGCGATTCGGCGTGGCTGCTGGTGCAACTGCTGCGGCGGCTTGGTTTTGCCGCGCGGTTCGTCTCGGGCTATTCGATCCAGCTGGTTGCCGACGTGATCCCCAAGGAAGGCCCCAAGGGCGTGCAGGACGATGTGGTCGACCTTCATGCCTGGGCCGAGGCCTACGTGCCCGGCGCGGGCTGGATCGCGCTCGACGCCACATCGGGCATGTTCGCGGGAGAGGGGCATATCCCGCTCTGCGCGGCGCCGCACTATCGCTCCGCCACCCCGATCGAGGGCATGGCGGAACCTGCCGAAGTGCAGTTCCAGTTCGAGATGGGCATCAGCCGCATTGCCGAGGCGGTGCGGATTACCAAGCCCTTCACCGAAGAGCGCTGGCAGGCCCTGCTCGACCTTGGCGACAAGGTGGACGCGGAACTGGATGCCGCCGGGGCCAACCTGACGATGGGCGGCGAGCCGACTTTCATCGCCGACAGCGATTTCGAGGCGGCCGAGTGGAACGGCGCTGCCGTCGGCCCGACCAAGGCGGCCTATGCCGACAAGCTGATCCGCCTGCTGCGCGAGAAGTTCGCGCCGGGTTCGCTGCTCCATTACGGACAGGGCAAGTGGTATCCGGGCGAGAGCCTGCCGCGCTGGGGCTTCTCGATCTACTGGCGCAAGGATGGCACGCCGATCTGGCGCGACCCCGCGCTGATCGCGGGTGAAAAGCCGCGCGCCAAGGATGCCGAGGCGGAGCCGGTTCCCACCGTGGATGTCGCCGTGGCGGAAATCCTCCTGCGCGAAACCGCGCGGGGGCTGGGCGTCGAGGATGGTTTCGTCCAGCCGGTCTACGAGGATAGGGGCGAATGGGCGGAGAAGGAGGCCGAGCTTCCGCTCAATGTCACCCCGCTCGATCCCAAGGTCGATGACGAGGAACTGGCGCGCCGCTTCGTGCGGACTTACCGGCGCGGGCTCGACAAGGCGGTGGGTTACGTGCTGCCGGTGCAGCGCTGGAACGCCGCCGATCTCTCGGTGCCGCGCTGGAAAAGCGAGCGCTGGCGCGTGCGCAAGGAAGTGCTGACGGCGGTGCCGGGCGATTCCGCGCTGGGCTACAGATTGCCGCTGGGTTCGCTGCCGTTCGTGCCGCCGTCCGATTATCCCTACATCCACCCCCGCGACACGGCCGAGCCGCGCGAGCCGATGGCCGATTTCCGCGAACAGGTGATCGAGCGCGGCAGCGAGGCGCGCGTGGCCGGTGCGGAACGGCACGGCCAGCGCATGCAGCAAGTGGAGCAGGCGGAGGGCAGCCACGCCGCGCAGGACGTGGTCGAGCAGCATATCATCGAAGGCGCCGTGCGCACTGCGCTCACGGTCGAGCCACGCGGCGATTACCTCGCGGTGTTCATCCCGCCCACCGAGCGACTGGAGGACTATCTCGAACTCGTGGCCGCGGTCGAAGTGGTGGCCGAGACGCATCGCATGCCGATCAGGATCGAGGGCTATCCGCCGCCGCCCGACCCGCGCCTGCAAGTGCTCAAGGTCACGCCCGATCCCGGCGTGATCGAGGTCAACATCCACCCCTCGGCCTCATGGCGCGAGATGGTGGAGATCACCGAGACGCTCTACGACGCCGCGCGCGAAGTGGGGCTCACGGCCGACAAGTTCATGCTCGATGGCCGCTCGATCGGCACCGGCGGCGGCAATCACATCGTGCTCGGCGGGCCAAGCCTGCTCGAAAGCCCGTTCATGCGCCGCCCGGACCTGCTCAAGAGCTTCGTCACGTATTGGCAGCGGCATCCTTCGCTCAGCTATTTGTTCTCGGGCCTGTTCATCGGTCCGACCAGTCAGGCCCCGCGCATCGATGAGGCGCGGCATGACGCGCTTTACGAGCTGGAAATTGCGCTCGCGCAGGTTCCGGGTCCCGAGCACCAGCAACCGGCGCCGTGGGTGGTGGACCGGCTGTTCCGCAACCTGCTGGTCGATGTGACCGGCAATACCCACCGCACCGAAATCTGCATCGACAAGCTGTTCAGCCCCGACGGGCCGACCGGCCGCCTTGGCCTTGTCGAGTTTCGCGGTTTCGAGATGCCGCCGGATGCCCGGATGAGCCTTGCCCAGCAGCTTCTCCTGCGCGCGCTCACCGCGTGGTTCTGGAAGGAGCCGCAAGGCGGCGGACTCGTGCGCTGGGGCACGCAGTTGCATGACAAGTTCATGCTCGGTCACTTCGTCTGGGCCGATTTCCTCGACGTGCTCGATGACCTTGGCCGGGCCGGATACAGCTTCGATCCGGCGTGGTTCGAGGCCCAGCGCATGTTCCGCTTCCCGGTCCACGGCGAGGTCGAGGGCGGCGGCGTCAGCCTTGAGATCAGCCACGCGCTCGAACCGTGGAACGTGCTGGGCGAAACCGGCGCGATCGGCGGGACTGTGCGCTATGTCGACAGTTCTACCGAGCGCCTGCAAGTCCACGCCTCCGGCCTCGTTCCCGGCCGCCATGTGATCTCGTGCAACGGGCGGCGCGTGCCGTTGACGATGATCGGGCCTGACGAAGGCGTCGGCGGCGTGCGCTACAAGGCCTGGGCCCCGGCTGAATGCCTCCACCCGATGCTGTCAGCCAATGCGCCACTGACCTTCGATATCTACGACTTGTGGAACAATCGCTCGCTGGGCGGCTGCGTCTACCATGTGGCGCATCCGGGTGGGCGTCACTACGACGACGTGCCGGTTAACGGCTATGAGGCCGAAGCAAGGCGCAAGGCACGTTTCCAGCCGCACGGCCACTCACCGGGGACCATGCAGACCCCGCCTGAGGAAAATCCCGGCGAGTTCCCCCATTCGCTCGACTTGCGCCGCCCGGCGCGCGGGATCTGAAACCATGGCCACCGCCCCGCCTTCCGGACCGGATTCCACGCTGACCGAAAGTGCACCGGGCTGGCTGGATTCCTATCCGGTCGAGGTTTCGGGCGGAGACCTTTTCGGCGATGCCGCCGAACCGGTGGCGGCACGCTGGAAGGCCGTGGCTGCGGGCCTTTCCGCCCTGTCCGAAGGCGATCCCGTTGCCTTGCAGGAAAACGCGGCGCGCAATGCTGCAGACCTTGGCCTGACATTCCGCGTCACGGGCGAGGAAGAGGAGCGCGCCTGGCCGCTCAATGCCATGCCGGTGGTGATCGGCGCGGCGGAATGGGAGGTGATCGAGCGCGGGCTGATCCAGCGCGCCGAACTGCTCGAACACCTTGCCGCCGATATCTACGGGCCGCAGCGAATGGTCCGCGAGGGGCATCTGCCAGCGGCGGCTATTGCCGGGAATCCCTTCTTTGCGCGCAAGATGCTCGGCCGGGCGGGGCGGCTGGGCGAGGGGCAGGCGCCGGGAAAGGCGCGCTTCATTCAGGTCTATTCGGCCGATCTCGCGCGCGGGCCGCGCGGACAGTGGCGGGTGCTGCAAGACCGTGTGCGGATCGCCAACGGCATCGGCTACGCGCTCGAAAACCGCCTCGCGATGACGCGGCTGGCCGGTCACTTGCTGGCCGATCAGCAAGTGCGGCGCATTGTCGATTTCTTCGGGCTCATGCGGGAAGGCATGATCGCCGCCTGCGGGCGCGAGACCCCGCGCGTCGCGCTGCTCACCCCCGGCCGCTTCAACCAGACTTATGCCGAACAGGCCCACCTGGCGCGCTATCTCGGCTTTCCGCTGGTGGAAGGGCGCGATCTTTCGGTGGTGGATGACCGGCTCTGGGTCGGCACGATCGCCGGGCCCAAGCGGGTGGATTCGATCTGGCGCTGGATCAACACGACCTCGCTCGATCCGCTGGCTTTCGATGCCCGCTCGCAGCTTGGCGTTGCCAATCTCTTCGAGGCATGGGCAGGCGGCGGGGTCGGCATGATCAACTGGCCGGGTACCGAAGTGCTGGAGAGCCCCGCCTTCGCCGCCTTCATGCCGCGTCTCTGTCAGGTCCTGCTGGGCGAGGCCCCGATCCTGCCCAACATCGCGACGTGGTGGTGCGGACAGGCGGCCGAAAGCGCCACTGTTGCCGCGCGGCTCGATGAACTGGCAGTTCTCCCCGCCTTCGGCCAGCCGGTCGAAGGACTTGAACGTCGCGAGCCGGTGGCCGGGGCCGATCTCGACGGCGCGCAGCGCTCGGCCTTGCTGGATGCGCTGGCGCGGCGGCCGATGGACTATTGCGGGCAGGAGATCGTTCACCTCTCCACCGTGCCCGCCATCATCGATGGCGAGATCGTGCCGCGCCCCTTCACGGTCCGCGCCTTCGTCGCGCGCGATGCCGATGGGGTTTGGACGGTCATGCCCGGCGGATTCGCCCGCCTTGCGGCGAGCCAGGCATTGCCGACTTCGCTGATGGGCGAGGGCGAGATTTCCGCCGATGTCTGGGTGGTGGACGAAGTGCCGAACCCGGCCCAGTTGGCCGGCCGCGCGATCCCCGAGCCGCCGATTTCGCGCGGGGGCGGCATTCTTGCCAGTCAGGCGGCGGACAATCTCTACTGGTTCGGGCGCTACAACGAGCGAGCCCAACTCGTTACCCGTGTGCTGCGCGCGCTGCTCGACGGTTCGGTCGAGATCGACGGCGCGCCCGAGGAACAGGGCGGCGTGGTTGGCGCGCTGGTGGCGCTGCTGGTCGAGGCGGGCAGCATCGAGCAACCGGCAGGAACGCCCGATGTTCAGGCCATCGCTGCCGCCGTGCTGGCCGAAGCGGGGCTGCCGGGCGGCGTAACCACGCTGATGCGGCGGCGTCAGGCCGTTGGCCTCTCGCTGCGCGAACGCTTCGCGCGGGACTTCTGGCGGCTGGTGAGTCAGGGCGTTCCGCAAGTGGACGTGCACCGACCGGCAACACTGCTGGGGGCGGTACGGCGCCTGACCGAGCATTTCAGTGCGCTTGCCGGGCTTGTCTCGGAAAACATGGTGCGCTCGGCCGCATGGCGCTTTCTGGAGATCGGCCAGCGGCTCGAACGCGCGCAGGGGATCTGCCGCATGGTCCGCCAGCTTGGCGATACCGTTGCGGAGGGGGCCGATCCCAAGGAGACGGGAGGCGCGCTGGGCGTGCTGCTCGACTTGTGCGATAGCCAGATCATCTATCGCACGCGCTATCTGACCGGGCCGATGGCGGGGCCGGTGCGCGATCTGGTCCTGCTTGATCCGGACAACCCGCGCGCACTGGTGTTCCAGATCGCCGGGATCGTCGAGCATCTGGCTGCATTGCCGAGCGGGCGGGACGATAACTTGCCGGAGCCGCCGATGCGCGCTGCCCGCGCGCTGCTGGGCAGTCTTCAGGCGGCCACCGCGCAGGACATGACGGGTGAGATGCTCGAAAGGATCGAGCACGAACTCTACGACCTCTCGGACGCGCTTTCGGCGCGGTACTTCCTTCAGTTCGACCCCGAGCAGGCCGAACGACGGACTTTGCTCCTGTGATGCGCTATTCGGTCAGCCATATCACCACGCTGCAATATGCCGCCCCGGTGCGCCTTGCGCAGTTCAATGCGCGGCTGCGCCCGAAGGCATGGCCGGGGCAGACGCTGAGCGACTATCTGCTCACCGTCGATCCGCAGCCGGCACAAGTGCTGGAGCGGGAGGGCGGTTATTACATCAACGAGGCGCGCTTCTCGTTGCACGATCCCATTTCGGAACTTCAGATCGAAAGCCGCTTCACGGTCGAGAAGGAGCCGCTGCCTTTCTTCGTCACCGATTCCACCGGTCCGGGCCTTGCCGATTTGCGGGAACGGGCGATGCAGAAGCCCGATCTGTCGGCGCTGGGCCCGGCCTCCTACAGTTTCGCGTCGCCCATCGCGGTGCCGGAGCGCGACATCGCCATGTGGTCGAGCGGGTTCCTCAGCGAATCGATGCCGGTGGTGGAAGCGGGGAGGGCGCTCATGGCGGCGATCCACCAGCAGTTCGCCTACGAATCGGGCGCAACCGTTGCCGACACGCCGCCGATCGAGGCGTTTCGTGCGCGTCACGGGGTGTGTCAGGACTTCAGCCACATCATGATTATCGCCGCGCGCGCGCACGGCATTCCGGCCGCCTATGTCAGCGGCTATCTGCGCACGCTGCCGCCACCGGGGCAGGAGCGGCTGGTCGGTGCCGACGCCATGCATGCATGGGTGAACTTGTGGTGCGGGGACGATCTCGGCTGGATCGGCTTCGACCCCACCAACAACATGCTGGCCGATACCGACCACATCTTCATCGGCATGGGGCGCGACTATACCGACGTGGCTCCGCTGGACGGGACGTTTCGCGGCTCTTCGCAGCAGACGATGATCTTCTCGGTGGACGTCGCGCCGCTGGATTGACTAGGCGCTGCCACATGAATGCGCCTCTGCTTGTTGCCGCCGGCCTTTGCGGCCTCAACCTCTGGACTTTTGCGGTGTTTGGCTACGACAAGGCGCAGTCGCGGCGCGGCGGCGGGCGCGTTCCCGAGCGGCATCTGCTGACGCTGTCCGCGCTGGGCGGATCACCGGGTGCGCTGCTGGCAAGGCGCCTGTTCCGCCACAAGACGCGCAAGCAGCCCTTCGTGAATTACCTGAAGGCGATCGTTGTCCTGCAATGCGCGGGAGTGGTTGGGCTGGCGGTTCTTGCGGCCAAGTGGGGCGGGGCAGCGGGCGTCTTCTGAGCGCCCGCCTTCCGCTCATGCGGCGCGAATCGGTTCAGCCGCGACCCTGAACCCCGCGTGCTTCGACCGGCTGTCCCGGGAAGATCCCGGCGATCGCCAGCGCCGCGCCCAGCTTGGAGAGCGTTTCGAGCACGTCGCCCACGGCGTCTTCCTGCACGACCAGTTCCAGCGTCCCACGCGTTTCCTGCGCGCCGCGATCGCGCAGCGAGGTGACGAGTTCGAGGATCACCGCCTCATGCTCGGAGACGTGGTCGCAGGCCATCGGGCAAAAAGCGAAGGTTTCCAGTGCGTCGCGGTTGAAGATCAGCATGGCGCGGTGGAATGGCTGGAGCCCGCCGATCATCCGCCAGCGGGCGAAGGCGGGGGCCAGCGCTTCGGCTGGGCAGCGGCGCTGGGCAAGGGTCGTGACCCACGCGCGCATCGACCAGACGAGGAAGCGGCAGCCCTCGTCGAGTGTGCTCAGGGGGCGATCGACGTACTGGTACATGGCGGGCTCTCCAGGTTACGAAACGGGCTATACGAGATCATGCTTGCAATTGCGAATGATTATCATTAGCCATTGATACGCAGCTTGTCCTGGCCGTCAAGCCTGCACCCGAGGACCCAGGTTCGGCGCTTGTCATGGGGCGCCGAGACTGCCCTTCCTGTCCAACTGGGCCGGGCCGGATTTCGTTTCTTGCGGAACCGCCCCGGCCCATTTTTTAACGGCTTTTACCGGGGTTGTGCCGGACTTTTCCTCCGGACGGTCCACAGGGTTCTCCCCGTGGCATCCACAAGTCATGCACTGTCTGTCCTCTGCATATCCCGGAATAGTACCGGACTTGTCCACAGACATGTCAACGCGCGCCGCCCATGGGCAGCGCGCGCTTCATTTTGCTATCGAGTGAAAACCGCGCCGTGGGCGGCGGTAAATTAGCGGTAGTCGAAACCGCCCTTCGGCTGGATTTTCAGCGTGTTCTGCTGAAGTGCCGTCATCAGATAAGAGCCGACCAGCATCGGTGCTTCGAGCATCTGCTTCTCGTCCCAGGTCTTTGCCAGCGTGTCCCAGGTCGAATCGGCCATGCAGTGATCGGCCACGAGTTCTTCCACCGCCCGCAGTATTGCGGCCTCGTGCTCGCTCCAGCCCGGGGCGGAAGAACCCTCCAGCACGCGGTCGAGATCTTCGGCGGTGATGCCGAAGGCCTTGCCGATATCGACATGCTCGCACCATTCGAACGGCGCGCCTGCGATTCGCGCCAGGCGCAGGACCATCAGCTCGCGCTCGCGTCCGGGGATCGTGCCACGTGCCGCCAGTTCGATGCCCAGCACCATCTGGCCCTTGAACATGCCGGGATGGCGCAGCGTGATCAGGCTGACATCGGGGAAGGGGCGGCTTTCGGGAATGTGGAAGGCGGCCCGAATCGCGTCGACCTGCTCCTGCCCTTCGGGGCTGACATCCTCAAGGCGCAGCGGCGCGTAGCGCGGCCCGCCTTCCACCGTCTGCGCCATCCGTGCGGCCTCGTCGAAATTCACCCGGCCGCTGTTCGCCTTACTCATTGTCTGGTCACCTGTGTCTGGATGGAAGGATCATGCCGTCGCATCGAACGGCGCCCAGCGCTCCATGCGCTCGAGATAAGGGGTGAAGCGCTGGCGCACGGCGGCGAGGTCGAGCCCGAAATGGGCCGGATCCGGCTTGGTCATGCGCTCAGCACTGGCGTTGCTGTTCCACCAGTCGGCCATGGCCTGCGCGAAAGCGGGTGAGACGTCCTCGCCCAGCCAGGCGTAGAGCGCGCGCACTTCGCCCAGCGGGTCCTTGTGCATGGCGCGGAAGTGGATGTCGTGGAAACGGTGGTCGTTGCCCTTCTCGCGAAAGGCGATGGCGCGGTTCATTGCCTCGGACCAGCAGCGCAAGTTGAGCGCGCCGAGGTATTCGAGGTCGAGATGGTCGGTGAACTTGCCGATGATGTCGGCATAGACGGTCGCCACCGAGAGGATGACTTCGGCCGGATCGCGGTGCGTCATCACGAAGCGCGCATCTGGAAAGGCCGAGACCAGCGCATCAAGGTAGAGCATGTGGGTCGGCGCCTTGAGCCGCCACGGCCGCGTCGGCGCGCCCCATTGCAGTAGCTTGAGCACGCGCTTTTCATAAGCGTAAGTGCTGGAAAGATCGGCATTGAGCAGCCAGTCCGAATAAGTCGGCACTTGCGCGAAAGCCTGGAAGATCTGGCTGCGGAAATCGAGCGCCATGAGGTCCTGGCACTCCATGGCGCCATCAATCCCCGAAGGTGTGCGCTTGCCGCCTTTGAGCAGGGCATCGCCGCTGGTCGCTGCTACGCCGCGACGCGGATCCGGTCCGGTGACTGTCGAGGGAGGAGGGCAGGGCTGCGAACTCTCCCAGACCCGCAAGTAACGGATTTCCGGGTCGCTGGAGAGCAGGAACGACAGCGCCGAGGATCCCGTGCGCGGCAGACTGACGCCGAACAGCGGGGCGACGATCTGCTCTTCGTCGATTTCGGGATGGCGGCGGTACCAGTCCTCGATCAGCAGGCGCTGGCGAAGGTGCAGCACGATCCGCTCGGTCAGAGCCTGCTCGCCCGCCGCATTCAGACGGGCCTCGCTCTGAAGCGAGGTGGTCAGAATCTCCAGCCCTTCGCGAAACGTGTCGGCGCCGAAATCGCTCAGGCCGGTCTGGCGTTTCGCCTCGTCGATCAGTTCCTGATGGCCCAGCATCGCATTCTCCCGGCGTCCGGCTTGGGCCGGATCGTTACGGGAAGACTATGCGTGGCCGGAGCGGCGGGTGCCAACCGCTGGGGCGATGAAGGCGCCGCTTTCAGCCGCGCGCGGTTCGTACCGCCGCGCCGCCTGCGAAGGGTGCGATAGCCAGCAGCACCAGGCTGGCTGCTGCCGTCAGGGCAAGGCCGCTGGTCCCGCCAGTTCCAAGGCTTCCCGCCCCGAAAATCAGCACCGGCACCGCCAGCGGGATCACCAGTAGCCCTGCGAGCGCGGCGCCTCCGCGCAGCCCCGCGGTGAGCGCGGCAACGGTGACGCCCAGCGCGGCAAGGCCGGGCGTTCCCGCCAGCAGGCCAAGCTCGACGATGGCGAGCGTCCGCCCCGCAATTCCCAGCAGCGCGGCAGCCGGCAGGGCGGCGAGCATCAGCGGCGGTCCGAAGCTCAGCCAATGGGCCAACACGCGCACGGCGATGACCATTTCCTCGGAAATACCGCGCAGCGCCCACTGGTCGAACATGCCCGCCTCGATATCGGGTTCGACAAGGCGGTCGAGCGGCAGGATCGCCGCGAGCAGCGCTGCTACCCAGATCACGCCGCCGCCGGTACGCGCCAGCAGTGGTACGTCCGGGCCGACCGCGAAGGGGTAGAGCATGGCGACCGAGAGGAAGAACAGCACCGGCATCATCGCTCCGCCGCCGCGCCCGCCCAGCAGCAGGCGCGCAAGGTCGCGCTTGAGCAGGGGGGCGAAACGTCCGCTCATGCTGCGTGCTCGCCGAGCGCGAGGGTGCGCTTGTGGGCGAGGGCAAAGGGCTGGTGCGAGGCGATCAGGGCAATTCCTCCACCGGCGCAATGCTCGGCAACCAGTGTCTCGGCCAAGGCTGCCGCATCGCCGTCGAGCCCGTTGAGCGGCTCATCCAGCAGCCAGATCGCCGCATTCTGCCCGATCAGGCGGGCAAGGGCAGCACGCTTCTTCTGGCCGGTCGAAAGATAGCGGACGGGAACGTCGAGCAGGGCGGGAAGGCCAAGCCGCTCCAGCGCGTGATCGCCCGCGCTGTCCAGCCCCCGCCAGAAGGCCAGCGCCCGGCCGAGAGGAAGCGCGGGGTCGAGCGCGTGGCGCTCGTCGACAAGGCCGATCGTGCCGCTGGTTTCCACGCGTCCGCCAAAAGCCGGGGCAAGCCCGGCGACGATGCGCAGCAGGCTGGACTTGCCCACGCCGTTGGCCCCGGTGACGTGAAGCGCCTCTCCGGCAGCAAGACGCAGCGAGAGTCGGCGGAACAGGACCCTGTCCCCACGCCGACACGCGAGATCTTCGATTGCTATGGATGCCCCTTGCATGCGACCCTGCGATAGTAGAAAGGCGCGGGGCTGCCAAGCAGAGCCCAACGGGCCAAGGTGTGCCATAACTACCGGTGGCAGAGGAGGATTCCATGTCGATCGCCCGTCTCACCGATGCCGAGCGCGCGCAGGCGCTGGAAACGCTTCCCGGCTGGACACTGCGCGATGATGGTATGGCCATCGTCCGCACGCTGAAATTCAAGGATTTCAACGCGGCTTTCGGGTTCATGACCCGCGTCGCCATCGAGGCCGAGAAGCGCGATCACCACCCGGAGTGGTTCAACGTCTACAACCGGGTGGAAATCACGCTGACCACGCACGACGCCGGAGGGCTGAGCGAGCGCGATGTGGCGCTGGCCGGCTTCATCGACGGCATCGCACCCCCGGCCTGAGGCCGTGCCCGACCCCATATCGAACCTTGCACCGACGGAAGCCGATGCGCGGTTCCTGACCCGGCCGCTTTCGGTCCTGCTCGATTTCGTGCGCTTCGGCGCGGCGTTGCTGGTGGCGGTGGGCCATGCCGTGCAGCTGGGGATCTATCGGGGGCCGTTTCCGTTCGGCCTGCGCATGCAGCATTACTGCGTGATCGTGTTCTTCGTGCTTTCGGGGCTGGTCATCAGCAGCTCGGTGCTCGGCGGTCGGTCCAGCCTGCCGCGCTATTTCGTCGCCCGCGTCTCGCGCATTCTGCCGGTGGCGATCCCGGCGCTGCTTTTCGCGGTGCTGGCGGCTTATGTGCTGGCAGGGACGCTGCCCGTGGCCATCGATAACAGCCCGAACGATCCTATCGCGGTGGCCAGTCGTCTGCTGCCGCCGATGGCCTTCGTCAGCGCCTGGCCGGGCATGCCCGCGCCGGTGTGGAACCCGCCATATTGGTCGCTCTGCTACGAGGTGTGGTTCTACGCGATCTTCGCGATGGCAGTGTTCCTGCGCGGCTGGGCTCGGGTGGCGACCCTCATCATCGGCTGCTTCAGCGCGGGCGGGGCCATCCTCTTGCTGATGCCGGTCTGGCTGCTTGGCGTCGTGCTGACGCATACACCGGCCGCGAGGCGGTTGCCGCTGCCGATTGCGCCGGTCGCGATGGCGGTGAGCCTCTGTCTTGCGCTCGCCTTGTTCGAGGTCGACCGTGCGGTGCTCAATCCGCTGCTCAAGGCTTGGTGGCCGGGCGAAGTGCAGTGGTCGGAGTGGGCGCTCGCCGATTTCGCGATGGGGCTGATCATGGTCATGGCCCTTGTTTCGCTGCGACCGGTGGCGGAGCGTTTCGCGGAGACGGTCATGCGGATGAAGGAGCCGGCGGCGCTGCTCGCGGGGTTTTCCTTCACGCTCTACCTGTTCCACTGGCCGCTGCTGCAACTGGCGCGTTCGCATGGGCTGGTGGCCGGGCGCAGTCCCATGGCCTTTGCAGCGCTGCTGGCGGTGGTGGTGGCCGCCTGCGCGCTGATCTCGCTGCTGACCGAGCGTCAGTCCCCGCGCATCCGCCGCTGGATGGAGGCGCGGATGTTCGCGCCGGCACCGGACGTCGTGAACGCTTAAAGCGCCGGGTTGTTATAGCAGTGCCAGGTGAAGATCGCCGCCGCGCCGCGGTGCGGCCGCCATTGCTCCGCCAGTTCGCGGGCTTCCTTCTCGCTGGGCCGGGCATCAAGGCCGAGGATCTTGTGCAGCCCGGCCTGCACGGCAAGGTCGCCCGCGGGCCAGATGTCGGGCCGTCCTTCCGCGAAGAGCAGGTATATCTCGGCCGACCAGCGCCCGATGCCCTTGATCCGCACGAGCTGTTCAATGGCCTCCTCGTCATCCCTGGGCAGGTTGTCGAGGTCGAGCGATCCCGCCATCACCAATTCGCACAGTGACCGCGCATAACCCTGCTTCTGGCGGGAGAGGCCGCAGGCCCGCAGCGCGTCGAACTCGGCGGCCAGAAGCATCTCCGGTGCGATGCCTTCGCCCAGACGTATCTCCAGCTTGTTCCATACCGAGGCCGCAGCGGCGACCGATACCTGCTGGCCAACGATCGTGCGCAGCAGCGTGGCATAGCCTGTCGCGCGGATTCGCGGTTCCGGATAGCCCGCGCGTTCGAGCGCAAGGGCCATGGCCGGTTCGCGTGCGGCGATTTCGTCCAGTCCAAATTTCAGTGCGTCAGCGCTCAAGCCCATTCTGCGTCTTTCTTGCCAAAGGGGGTTGCAGCCTTTAGCAGCCACGGGCAAAGGCCGGAATGGGCATGTTATGATACATGCTGTATCAGAAAAGGATGGACGAGAATGCCGCAGATCATCGTCATCAATCAGTCGGGTGAAGAGTCGGCCGTTGAAGCAAGTGTTGGCCGCACGCTGATGGAGACCATTCGTGACAGTGGTTTCGATGAACTGCTGGCGCTGTGCGGCGGCTGCTGCTCCTGCGCGACCTGCCACGTTCACATCGACCCGGCTTTCGCGGACAAGCTTCCCGCGATGAGCGAGGACGAGAACGACCTGCTCGACAGCTCCGATCACCGCAACGAATACTCGCGCCTGTCGTGCCAGGTGCCGATCACCGACGCGCTCGAAGGCTGCAAGGTCACGATCGCTCAGGAAGACTGAGCCGTGGTTCCAGGCCCGAAGCGATGCCGGACAGGCGCCGCTTCGGGTATCGGCTCACCGGAAAACGATCCACGCTTTATGTGCCTAAAGCGCAATTCATTTGCGCCTTGGCCTTCGCGTTCCTAGGTGTGCGGACATGACTGCTCCCGTACCTCAGCGCTCCACTCTCGACCTCATCGGCAACACGCCGCTCGTTCTGCTCAAGGGCCCCAGCGAAGCTGCCGGCTGCGAGATATGGGGCAAGTGCGAATTCGCCAATCCCGGCGCCTCGGTGAAGGACCGCGCGGCGCTGTGGATCGTGCGCGACGCCGAAACGAAAGGGCTGCTCCAGCCCGGCGGCACGATTGTCGAGGGCACGGCAGGTAATACCGGCATCGGCATCGCGCTTGTCGCCAATGCGCTCGGCTACAAGACGATCATCGTCATGCCCGAAACCCAGTCGCGCGAGAAGATGGACACCTTGCGTGCGCTCGGGGCTGAACTGGTTCTGGTCCCGGCCGCGCCGTTCTCGAACCCCGGGCACTTCGTCCACACCTCGCGCCGCCTCGCCGAAGAGACGCCGGGCGCGATCTGGGCCAACCAGTTCGACAATATCGCCAACCGCAAGGCCCATATCGAGAGCACTGCGCCCGAGATCTGGGAGCAGATGGACGGCCGCATCGACGGT
Organism: Novosphingobium sp. BL-S-33; assembly: GCF_056857025.1. NCBI lineage: Bacteria > Pseudomonadati > Pseudomonadota > Alphaproteobacteria > Sphingomonadales > Sphingomonadaceae > Novosphingobium > Novosphingobium sp. BL-S-33. The sequence continues at coordinate 1,727,001 of NZ_CM166474.1, forward strand.
TTCACCTGCGCGGCGGGCACTGGCGGCACGATCGCGGGCACTGGACTTGGCCTCAAGGCCTTCGACGAGAACGTCACGATCGCACTTACCGATCCGCACGGCGCTGCGCTGTTCAACTACTACGCGCACGGCGAGTTGAAGGCGGAAGGCAATTCGGTGGCCGAGGGTATCGGTCAGGGCCGAATCACCGCCAATCTCGAAGGCGCGCCGATCGATACGCAGTACCGCATTTCCGACGAGGAAGGCCTCGAATGGGTGCGCCGTCTGCTCTCGGAAGAAGGGCTGTGCCTGGGCCTGTCCTCGGGCATCAACGTGGCGGGCGCGATTGCGCTCGGGCGCGACCTCGTGGCGTCCGGAAAGCGCGACGTGCGGGTGGCGACGATCCTGTGCGATACCGGCTTCCGCTACCTTTCCTCGCTCTACAATCGCGAATGGCTGGAGGCGAAAGGCTTGCCGGTCTTCCCTTGGCTGGCAAGCTGAGGTAAACGGCCTGCCGATGGCAGGAAACATTCCGCCCAGTCTGGTCGAACCGGTCGTGACCGTGCAGCACTTCGCGCCGCCGTCCGCGCGCGAACTGCGCGCGCAGGCCGTGCACCGCCTGCAAGTGGGCCTTTTCGGCCTTTGCGCGATGCTGCTCATCGTCGGCTTGGCCAATATCATCATGGACCGCGCGCGGCTCGTCGATGCCGAGGATCCGATCCGCGCGGTGGTCGCGGTCGATGCCAAGCCCAAGCGGCAGGTCGCCGATCCGCTGGCCGACATCGGCGTGGTGCCGGCCTCCGATCCCTCGCCGACGCCGAGCGCAACGGGCTCTGCCGCAGATACTACCGGGAATCCCCCGCTCGACGCGCAGTAAGCGCGCGATCGCCGGCGCATGGTCGCCGGCCTTCCTGATTCCCCTGTCCTTGCCCGCTGGTATGCCGCCGCGGATTCCCGGATTCGTCTATTGGGGATTTCCGGGGAAGGTATCGCGCTCCGGGGAAATGACGGGATGGCGCTGATCGGGGTCGTTTGGGGGAAATCCGGGGATGCACATGTCCTTGCTCTCCCGAATCTGCGGTGTCCCTTCTTGCCGTCCACCGACGGGGCCCGCCTCGATATCGTGTTTTTCCGCGGGTCTCGGCGCGCCGGGATCCTGCTGATCCGCCGGCGGTGTGCGATATCCTGCTCTGCCGCCTGAAAAGTGGGGATCGAATGGGGGCGTTTGGGGACGATCCGGGTTAGGTATTTTACCGGAGACTCAACTACATAAAATCAATCACTTATGGAGTTAATGCCAGGTTAATCGACGGGTTCTTGCGGATATGAGCCCACTCCAATTCGGAGAGAAATCGGGGAATTGTTCCCATTGATCCCCAAATTTCCCTTTTATCCCCCGCCCTCCCGTTATACAAAGGCGGTCAATCGGAATGGCTGAGTCTTGCCGTGCTCCTGCAAGGGAGCCGGACCTTGCTGCATTGGCGGCGGCGGGGGCGGATCGGTCATGTCGAGGCGGACCCGGCCGTGCCGGGCGAACCGGCCGAAACACATCGACCGGAACAGGGCAGGAAAGGGCGGGCGGCATCGTCATGGCGGGGCGGCCATACATATACAACGGACAAGGCTTCTCGCTTCTGCGCGACAAGAACCGGTTCGTGCTGCCCAACGCATTCCGCCCCACCGTGCGCGAATCGAGCGGGAAGGACCTGCTCTGCCTGACCACGCATGACCGCTGGCCCTGCCTTGTCGGCTTCGGCCTCTCGCGCATCGACGAGTTCGAGGAAGAGCTCAAGGAACAGCAGGACATGGCCATCCGCGCCGGCAAGGAATTCGATGCCGACAAGCGGGCAAGCGACATTTACGCCTCTTACGAGGTTCCCTTCGACGGCTCGGGCCGCTTCGTCCTGCCGGAAGACCTCTCCGCGCTCGCAGGCGTGACCGACCAGCTCTACTTCCGTGGCAATGGGCGGTTCTTCACCGTCTGGTCGCCCGAGAGCCTCTACGAAATGGATGAAGGATGGAAGGCGGCACAGACCGCCTGCCGCAGCCTCGCCGCCAAGGATCTGGCCAAGGTGGGCCGCAAATGACCGCATCACGCACTATTCCCGTGGGAGTACCCCACGTGCCCGTCCTCCTGGAGGAGGTCGTCGCCGCCCTGAACCCCCGGGGCGGCGACGTCATTGTCGACTGCACGCTGGGTGCGGGCGGCTATACGCGCCGTCTGCTCGATGCAGGCGCGACGGTTCATGCCTTCGACCGCGATCCCGACGCGATTGCCGCGATCGAGGAAAACCGCACCAAGTGGCCGGAGCTGGATGCTAGCCCGCCGCGTCTGGTGCTGCACGCGCGCCGCTTTTCAGAGATCGTCGCCGGTCTCGATGAAGTCGGCGTGGCAGAAGTGGACGGCGTCGTGATGGACATCGGCGTGTCCTCGATGCAACTCGATCAGGCAGAGCGCGGCTTCTCGTTCGGTTCCGATGGCCCGCTCGACATGCGGATGAGCCAGGACGGCCGCTCGGCCGCCGACTTCGTCAACGAGGGTGACGAGGCGGAGATCGCCGACGTGCTGTTCCAGTATGGCGAGGAGCGTCAGTCGCGCCGCGTCGCCCGCGCGATCGTCGCGGCCCGGCCGCTGGAAACGACCGCCGAACTGGCCCGCGTCGTGCGCAAGTCACTTGGCTACAACCCGGCCTACAAGGGCGGCAAGGGCGCGCCGCCGAAGGACCCGGCGATCCGCACCTTCCAGGCGATCCGCATCCACGTGAACGGTGAACTGGATGAGCTGGACCAGGGCCTTGCCGGCGCGGAAACCGTGCTGCGCGCAGGCGGACGGCTTGCCGTCGTCACGTTCCACAGCCTTGAGGACCGCAAGGTGAAGCGCTTCCTGCGCGACGCGGCGGGGCAGGGCGGAACCACCTCGCGCCATCTGCCGCAAGTCAGCGGCGGTGCGGAGCCCACGTTCGAGAAAGTCGCCAAGGCGGTTCGCCCCGGCGAAGCCGAACTCGAAGCCAACCCCCGCTCCCGCTCGGCCACGCTGCGCAGTGCCGTGCGGACCCAAGCCCCCACAACGACCAAGCACCGGCCCAAAGACAGGAGTGCAGCATGAACCTCACGCGCGACCGCGTCCATTCGATCGGGTGGATTTCCGTGCTGCTGGTCTGCGGCGCGGCAACCATTGCGCTCACTCTCCGTGTCAACGCCATGAAAAGCGAGGTCCATTCGACCGAGAACCACATCGTGCGCGTGCAGCAGTCGATCAACTTCCTTGAGACTGAGTTCCAGACCCGCTCCAACCAGCAGGCGCTGAACCAGCTCAACGATCTGGAGTTCGGCTACAAGGCGCCTTCGGCCGGTCAGTACATCGAGGGCGAGCGCCAGCTTGCCGCGCTGGGCAAGCCGATGGGTCCGGGTGCGCCGCAGCCGATCCGCTATGCCAATGCCGAACAGGCGGCCCCGGCGGAGACCGGGGCGAAGGAAGGCACCGGCCTGCTGGCGATGGTCTCGCCGGTGGACCCCGCGCATGCGGCCACGCCGTCGCAAGCCTCGGCGGCGCGCGCGGTGGGCGTCGGTTTGAAGAGCCGCGATCCCGAGCGTGAGGAAATGCTGCGTGACGCCGCCGGTCTCGGCAAGCGTCTGGCACGCATCGAAGTGGCGGAGGCTGCCCAGCAGTGAACGCTCCCGCCTTCCCCATGGGCGCGATCCCCACCACGGTATCCACCGGGCGGCGCAAGCTGGTGAACGTACGGCAGCGCTCGCTGCTCGTCGCCAAGCTGCGCACGCTGTGGATCCTGGGGGTTTTCGCGCTGGTGGGGGTTCTGGCGTTGACGCGTATCTGCTGGCTCGGCGTGACGGGCCCCGGCGGGCGTGACGGCGATCTTTCGAGCCTGCTGGTGCCCCAGCGCGGCGAGATCGTCGATCGCAACGGCGTGCCTCTGGCGCGCGAGTTCAGCACTTATTCGCTTTGGTTCAATCCCAAGGCGATGAGCGAAGGCTCGGCGCTGATCCACACGCCGGAGCAAGTGGCGGACGGCCTGATCCGTATCTTCCCCGATCTTGACCGCAAGGACCTGATCTCCAAGCTGTCGTCGGGCAAGCCCGGCTATCTGCGCAAGTCGATCCTTCCCGAGGACGCGAACAAGGTCCACGCGCTGGGCGAGCCCGCGCTGGAATATCCGCTGGAGGCCACCCGCTTCTATCCGCAGGGATCGATGGCCGCATCGGTGCTTGGTTATGTCGATAGCTATGGCAAGGGCCAGGTCGGCATGGAAGAGGCGTTCGACAAGCAACTCACCAGCCCCGAAGGCCGTGCCCAACCGGCGCAGATCTCGATCGACTTCCGCGTGCAAAGCGCGCTGGAGGACGAGCTGGCACGCGGCATGGGCCTCAGCAAGGCCAAGGGCGCGGCGGGCGTGGTGCTCGATGTCGATACCGGCGAAGTGCTGGCGCTGGCTTCATTGCCCTCGTTCGATCCCAACCACGTCCAGCCTTCGGACATGATGATCACCCCCGAGCAGGCCGCGCAGGGCGATGTGCCGCACGGTTTCAACCGCGTGACCAACCAGGTCTACGAACTGGGTTCGACCTTCAAGCCGATCACGATCGCGGCCGCGCTCGATGCCGGCACGATCACCAATCTCGGCCGCCGTTGGCCGGCCACGCCGCTTCATGTGGCGGGCTTCACCATTCACGACAGCCATAACTTCGGCGCCTCGCTGAACGTGCCGGAGACGCTGATCCACTCGTCCAACGTCGTCACCGCGCAGATCGCGGACGAACTGGGCGGGGTGAAGTTGAAGCAGACGATGGAATCGCTCGGCATGAACGAGCGCCCCCAGATCGAGCTGCCCGCGCGCGGTTTCCCGCTCTGGCCGCGCGGCGTATGGCCGCGCCTGCGCACGATGACGGTCGCTTACGGGCACGGCATCGCGGTGACGCCGCTCCATCTTGCCTCGGCCTATGCGGCGCTCGTTAATGGCGGCATCTGGCGTCCGGCGACGCTGAAGAAGCTGGATGCCTCGCAAGTCCCGCAAGGTCGCCGCGTATTCACCGCCGCCACCAGCGCGCGCATCCGTCAGTTGCTGCGCATGATCGTGGCTTACGGTACCGGCCGCAAGGCGGATGCTCCGGGCTTCCGCGTCGGCGGCAAGACCGGATCGGCCGAAAAGCCCGGCGCCGGCGGCTATCGCCACCACTCGCTGATCGCCACATTCGCCTCGGCCTTCCCGATGGACCGCCCGCGTTACGTGGTCATCGCCATGATGGACGAGCCGCAGGGCACCGAGGCCACTTCGTTCCAGCGTACGGCGGCCTTCAATGCGGCGCCGGTGATTTCTCGCGTCATTCCGCGTATCGGGCCGCTGCTGGGCATCATGCCGGACGAAACCCGCGACATCGATATTTCCGACCTCAAGCCGCTGGTTCCGGCGGGGAGCGACAAAGAATGAAGTTGAGTGCCCTCTGCGCTGTTGTGAATGATGGAACCGGTATCCCGGCTCCCGCAGGCGCGGACGTGAATGTGACCGGATTTGCGATCGATCATCGCAAAGTTGCGCCCGGAACCGTCTTCGGCGCCTTCAAGGGCGCGAAGTTCAATGGCGAGGACTACATCGCCGCCGCCATCGAGGCTGGTGCGGTCGCCATTGTTGCTCGCCCCGAGGCGAAGGTGGAAGGCGCGATCCATTTCGCCGATCCGGAACCGCGCCGCCTGTTCGCCGCGCTCGCCGCATCGTTCTTCCAGCCGGTGCCCGAAACGCTGGTGGCCGTCACCGGCACCAACGGCAAGACTTCGACGGTGGAGCTGACCCGCCAGCTCTGGCGCATGGCCGGGCAACGCGCCGCCTCGATCGGGACGCTGGGCGTGACCACCAGCGACGAGACGGTTTCGACCGGGCTCACCACGCCCGATATCGTCACGTTCCTCGCGAACCTGACCGGCCTTGCCCGCGAAGGCGTGACTCATGTCGCTTACGAAGCGTCGAGCCATGGTCTTTCGCAGTTCCGCATCGAAGGGCCGCATGTGGCGGCAGGCGCTTTCACCAACCTGTCGCGCGATCACCTCGATTACCACGCCGACATGGACGACTATTTCGCGGCCAAGATGCGCCTGTTCGACGAAGTGGTCGTCGAAGGCGGCACGGCCGTGATTTGGGCCGACGACGAGTGGTCGGACAAGGCCATTGCCCACGCCGAAAAGCGCGGGCTCAAGTGTTTCACCGTGGGTGCCAAGGGCACCAGCATCCGCCTCTCGGGTCGCACGCCGGGCGGACTCGGCCAGAAGCTGGAGCTCGAGTACGACGGGAAATCCCGCGTGCTCGAGCTGCCGCTTATCGGGGCCTATCAGGCGGCGAACGCCCTTGTTGCGGCGGGTTTGGTGCTGGCGACCGGCGGCGATCCGCATACGACTTTCGACGCGATGAAGCGCCTTGTCACCGTGCGCGGGCGGCTTGAGCGGGCGGCGATCTCTTCGGTTGGCGCGCCGGTCTATGTCGACTATGCGCATACGCCCGATGCGCTGGAGGCGGCGATTGCCGCGCTTCGGCCGCATGTGAACGGTCGTTTGATCGTGGTCTTCGGCGCCGGTGGCGACCGTGATCAGGGCAAGCGCCCCGAAATGGGCAAAGTGGCGGCAGAGGGGGCAGACCTCGCCATCGTCACCGACGACAACCCGCGCGGCGAAGACCCTGCCGCTATCCGCGCCATGGTGCTTGCCGGCATGGACGGAAAGGGACGCGAAATCGGCGACCGGCGCGAGGCGATCCGCGCGGCCGTTGCCGAGGCCTGGCAAGGGGACATCGTCCTCGTTGCCGGCAAGGGGCACGAACAGGGGCAGATCATCGGCAGCGGCGACACTGTTCGCGTGCTGCCATTCGACGACGTCACCGTAGCCAGGGAAATGGCCGGTACGGTTGGAAGGTAGGAATGCCATGAACGCGCACGCCCGGATTCTCGAATGGCCCGCCGAGGGCGCCGAGGACTTGACCCAAGCACTGTGGGATTCGGCCACACTCGCGCGGGTGATGAAGGGTGAGGCGAGTGGTGACTTCACCGTCTCCGGCGTCGAGATCGACAGCCGCGACGTGCAGCCGGGAGACTTGTTCTTTGCCCTGAAGGGCGAGACGATGGACGGACACCGCTTCGTCGAGGGCGCTTTCGCGAAGGGCGCGGGCGCCGTGGTGGTGGACCGCCCGGTCGATGGCCCGCACATTCTTGTCGAGGATACGACCGAGGCGCTCGAACGGCTTGGCGCGGCATCGCGGGCCCGCGCGCGCGGCCCGGTGATCGGCGTGACCGGCTCGGTCGGCAAGACCGGCGTCAAGGAAGCGATCTTCGACGCGCTGGACCGTGCAAGCCGTGGCGACGCCCACCGTTCGGTCAAGAGCTACAACAACCATGTCGGCGTGCCGCTCAGCCTTGCGCGCATGCCGGCGCGGGCGCGTTTCGGCATTTTCGAGATGGGCATGAACCACGCGGGCGAGATCGCCGCGCTGACCCGTCAGGTGCGCCCGAACGTCGCCGTCATCACCACCATCGCGCCGGCCCATATCGAGATGCTGGGCTCGATGGAGGCGATTGCCGATGCCAAGGCGGAGATCTTCGAAGGCCTCGAACCGGGCGGCGTTGCCGTGATTCCGGCGGACAGCCCCTATTTCCATCGCCTCAAGGAAGCGGCTGAGGCGTTGGGCGTCCAGATCGTCTCGTTTGGCAAAGCGGCCGATGCGGGCGTTCGCCTGCTGGACACCGTGCCGGCCATCGGCGGCGGCTCGCTGGTGACGGTGGACATGCGCGACCGGCGCGTCTGCTACACGGTGGCGACGCCGGGCGAACATCATGTGATCAATTCTCTCGCGGTCATGGCCGCGGTGCGCGCGGTCAAGGGTGACCTCGGCGCCGCTGGCGTGGCGCTCGCCGAAATGGGCGGGTTGCCGGGGCGCGGCGCGCGGCTCCAGATCGACGTTCCGGGTGGGGAGCCCGACGCCGAGGGCCGCCGCCGCGCTTTGCTTATCGACGAAAGCTACAACGCCAACCCCGCCTCCATGCGGGCAACGCTGGAGCAGCTTGGCCGCACGCCCGCCACGCGCCGAATCGCGGTCCTGGGTTCGATGAAGGAACTGGGCGCGCATGGCCCGGCCTTCCACGCCGAACTGGCCGAACCGCTTGCCGCTGCCGGGATCGACTACGCCGTGCTGGTCGGCGACGAGATGGGCGCGCTTGCCGAGGTTCTCGGCGCGGACGAATCTGCGGAATCGGGGAAAACGGGCCGCGTTCCGCTTGGCAAGCGCGTGCCCTTCGCGCATTGCCTGAGCGTGCGGGAAGCCGTCGACGCGCTGCGGGCGTTCGGGCTGGAGCAGGGCGATGTGATCCTGGTCAAAGGCTCGAACTCGGTTGGGCTGGCTTCTCTGGTGACGGACCTCGGTAAACAGGAAGGGTAGGGGGGTTCCCCCAGAAGATGCTTTATCTCATCGCAGAGTGGTTCCACTTCGAGGGACTAGCCAACCTCTTCCGCTACCAGTCCTTCCGTTCGGGCGCGGCGCTGATGACGGCGCTAGGCATCGGCCTGCTGATCGGTCCGCGCTTCATCAACATGCTGCGCGTCCGTCAGGGCAAGGGCCAGCCGATCCGCGAGGACGGCCCGCAAAGCCACCTTGCCAAGCGCGGCACGCCGACCATGGGCGGTTTGATGATCCTGACCGCGCTGGTTAGCGCGATGATCCTGTTCATGGACATGTCGAACCCGTTCATCTGGGCCTGCTTGGCCGTGACGGTCGGTTTCGGAATCATCGGTTTCCTCGACGATTACGATAAAGTCGCCAAACGCAGCACCGCCGGGCTTTCCAGCAAGCTGCGCCTTGGCCTTGAGTTCGTGGTGGCGGGCATTGCCGCCTACATCATCGTTCGCCAGCTCAATACCAACCTCTACGTGCCGTTCCTTTCGGGCCGGTACATTCCACTGGGGCCGTTCTACTACGTCTTCGCCGCTTTCGTGATCGTGGGCGCGGGCAACGCGGTGAATCTGACCGACGGGCTCGATGGCCTTGCGACTATGCCGGTGATCATCGCCGCAGGTACGTTCGCGATCATCTGCTACCTCGCCGGCCGCGTCGATTATGCGACCTACCTCGGCATTCCGCACGTGCCGGGTGCGGGCGAACTGGCGGTGTTCTGCGCGGGGATCATCGGCGCCTGCCTGGCCTTCCTGTGGTTCAACGCGCCGCCCGCAGCCGTGTTCATGGGCGATACCGGCAGCCTCGCACTTGGCGGCGCGCTCGGCGCCATTGCCGTTTCCGCGCATCACGAGATCGTGCTCGCCGTCGTCGGCGGGCTGTTTGTGCTGGAGGCCGTTTCGGTCATCATCCAGGTTGTCTGGTTCAAGCGCACCGGCCGCCGCGTGTTCCGCATGGCACCCATCCACCACCACTTCGAACAGAAGGGCTGGAAGGAATCGACCGTCGTCATCCGCTTCTGGATTATCTCGATCGTCCTTGCGGTGATCGGGCTGTCCACGCTCAAGCTGCGATAAGCGCGTGATCGTTTCTCCCGCCTTCGCCGGAAAGCATTACGCGGTCCTCGGCCTTGCCCGATCCGGCCTTGCCGTGGTCGAGACGCTGCTGGCCAGTGGCGCGCATGTCATGGCCTGGGACGCGCGCGACGAGCCGCGCCAGCTGATCGCCGGCCGCGCGGAGCTGGCCGATCCCGTCACGGCGGATCTTACCGGCTATGACGGGGTGATCGTTTCGCCCGGCGTGCCGCTCAACACGCATCCCATCGCCGAAGCCGCGCGCCGTTATGGCGTGCCGGTGATCGGCGATATCGAGCTGTTCGCGCTCGCCCGCGCCAGCCTGCCCGCGCACCGCGTGATCGGGATCACCGGCACCAACGGCAAGTCGACCACCACGTCGCTCGTCCAGCACTTGCTCAAGTCGGCCGGCGTCGATTCGCGCGTGGGCGGCAACATTGGCGTGCCCGTGCTCTCCGCCGATCCGCTGCCCGAGGGCGGGGTCTATGTGCTCGAACTGTCGAGCTACCAGATCGACCTGACCCGCAGTCTCGACTGCGATGTCGCCGCGCTGCTCAACATCACGCCCGACCATCTCGACCGTTACGAGAGCTTTGCGGCCTACGCGGAGGCCAAGGCGCGCCTCTTCGCGATGCAGGATGCGCACCGCCCCGCCGTGTTCGGCACCGGCGATGCCGAGACGGCGGACATTGCCGCAGTCGAGAGCGCCCGCCGCGAACCCGGTCTCGTGCGCGAGGTGGACGGCCACGATATCGCCGCGCTCCAGAAGAACTGGCCATCGCTGCAAGGTCCGCACAACCTCCAGAATGCCGCCGTCGCTGTCGCCATTGTCGAGGCGCTGGGCATTCCGGCCGCCAAGTGGAAGCCGGCGCTGCGCAAGTTCCGGGGCCTGCCGCACCGCATGGAGCGCGTGGCCGAGGCGAACGGCGTGCTCTACATCAACGATTCCAAGGCTACCAACCCGGCCTCTGCGGCGCCTGCGCTGGCGGCTTTCCCGCCCGATCCCAAGCCGCGCATCCACTGGATCCTGGGCGGTCTGCCCAAGGGCGACGACCTCGACGAGTGCGCGCCCTATTTTGGCAATATCGCCGCCGCCTATACCATCGGCGACGCCGGCCCGCGCTTTGCCGAGATCCTCGCGCCCTATACGCGCGTCCACCGCAGCGAGATGATGGCCGAAGCTATCCGCGAAGCCATGGCCGAAGCCGTTCCCGGCGATGTCGTCATGCTTTCGCCCGCTTGCGCCAGCTTCGACCAGTTCCGCGATTACGAAGCGCGCGGACTGGCCTTCCGCCAGATCGTCGAGGCCCTGCTGGAAATGCAGGGTACGGCGGCCGCAGGGGAGAAGCAGTAGCATGGCAACCATCGCGCCCGGGGCTGCTCCCGCCAATACTCGCTACAACCGCAACCGTCGCGGCCAGTTTGCGATCTGGTGGCAGGAGATCGACCGTACCGTTCTCGCGCTCGTGCTGATCCTGATGGGGATCGGCGCGGTGGCAGTTGCGGCGGGGTCCCCGGCCAGCGCGCGGCGCCTTTCGACGACGCAGGAACACCTGCCGTCACTTTACTTCTTCTGGCTCCACTTGCGCTGGCAGTTCGTGGGGCTCTGCGCGATGTTCTGGGCTTCGAGCCTTTCGAAGGACAGCGCGCGCCGGCTTGGCATCCTGATCGCCGGGCTCATGCTGTTCGGGCTGCTGCTGGTGCCGGTGGTGGGTTCCGAAGTGAACGGTGCCAAGCGCTGGCTGCACTTCGGCATCTCTATCCAGCCCTCGCAGTTCCTCGGCACCGGCTTTCCGATCCTGCTCGCATGGATCCTTTCGTGGCGCGCGCGCGATCCGAACATTCCGGTCGTGGCCATCTGCTTCTGCCTGATGGGCCTGCTGGGCGCACTGCTGATGGCGCAGCCGGACTTCGGCTCGACCATGCTGTTTTCGGGCACGTTCTTCGTGATGATCCTGCTGGCGGGTATCCCGCTCAAGCGCATCGGCATGTTTTTCGGGATCGGCATCGTCGGCATCGTCGTGATGTATTTCACGTACGCCAACGGCCGGAACCGCATCGATTCGTTCCTCTCGGGCGGCAATGCCTTCGACCAGGTGGACCTTGCCCAGCGCACGCTGTTGAACGGTGGCTGGTTCGGGCAGGGTTTCTGGATGGGCATCCGCAAGATGGCGCTGCCCGAGGCGCATACCGACTATATCTTCTCGGTCATCGGCGAGGAATTCGGACTGATCGCCTGCATGGTAATCGTGTGCCTCTACCTGACGTTGCTGGTGCGGGTAATGCTGCGACTGGTGGATGAGGAAGACCTCTTCACCGTGCTCGCCGCCGCCGGTATCGCCTCGCAGTTCGGCGGGCAGGCGTTCATCAATATTCTCGTCAACCTGCAACTCTTCCCCTCGAAGGGCATGACCCTGCCGCTGATCAGCTACGGTGGCTCGTCGACTGTCGCGATGTGCTTGACGGTCGGGCTTCTGCTGGCAATCACGCGGCGCAATCCCTTCATCAAGCGCGAGGGCTTCTCGCTGCGCGCCATCGGAGACATTCCTTCATGAGTCTGGTCAGCCGTCACTACGTTCTCGCCGCGGGCGGGACGGGCGGACACCTCATCCCCGCCTTCGCGCTCGCTGCCGAGCTGGAGCGCCGGGGCCATCACGTCGCGCTCATCACCGATGAGCGCGGCGCCGCGATTCCGGGCAAGCCCGATTACCTGACCGCACATGTGCTGCCACAGGGCCGTATCGCGGGGAAGAACCCGCTGAACTGGCTGAAGGGCCTGCTCGGCATCCTTGAAGGCAAGCGTATGGCGCTGCGCCTGTTCGAAAGCTTCCAGCCGACCGCCGTGATCGGCTTCGGTGGCTATCCGGCGCTGCCAACGATGCTGGCCGCACGCTCGGCCCGCATTCCGACGATCCTGCATGAGCAGAACTCAGTGCTGGGCCGCGTGAACCGCTACTTCGCGGGCAAAGTGGATGCCATTGCCACGGCTTTTGAACAGGTCGACCGGCTCGATCCCAAGCTGGCGACCAAGGTCACGCTCGTCGGCAATCCGGTGCGTGACGAGGTTCTGGCACTGCGTGACAAGCCGTTCCCCGAATTCGGCGAGGACAGCCTGCTGCGCATTCTCGTCACCGGCGGTAGCCAGGGCGCGCGGGTGCTTTCCGAAGTCGTGCCTGATGGCCTTGCCATGCTGCCTCCGGCACTGCGCTCGCGCCTCCAGGTGATCCAGCAGTGCCGCGCCGAGGACATCGAGGCCGTCCGCGCGCGTTACGCCGGCCACGGCATCCCGGCCGAACTGGCGACTTATTTCGAGGACATGGCCGAGCGTTTGGCTGGTGCGCACTTGTTCATCGGCCGCTCCGGCGCCTCGACGATTGCTGAGTTGACCGACGTGGGCCGTCCGGCGATCCTGATCCCGCTGCCCATCGCTACGGACGATCATCAGGCTGCCAACACGCGTGAGATCGTGGCCGCTGGCGGCGCCCGCGCGATCCGTCAGGAAAGCTTCACCGCGACTACGCTGGCCAAGCAGATTCAGGCCATGGCGCTTCATCCCGAAACGCTCGCCAATGCCGCGCATGCCTCGTGGAACTGCGGCTATCCCAACGCTGCTAGCGACCTTGCCGATCTCGTCGAGAGCTTCGGCGCCAGCCCGATTATGGACGTAATTCGAATGGACAAGACCGTGCCCGCCAAGGGCGGCGAAGCCCTCGCGCGCAAGGGTGGCGTGGCATGATCCTTCGACCCTTCGACAAGCTCAGGGCTCAGGATGAGCGGACTTTGACTTGCTATTCCCTTTCGCCGCTCATGCTGAGCTTGTCGAAGCATGATGCTCAGCGCGAGGTGTCCCAGTGAAGGGCGTCGGCACCGACATCGGCACGATCCACTTCGTCGGCATCGGCGGCATCGGCATGTCCGGCATTGCCGAGGTGATGCACAACCTTGGCTACGCCGTGCAGGGCTCTGACATTGCCGAAGGTTACGTGGTCGAAGGCCTGCGCAAGCGCGGCATCAAGGTCTCGATCGGCCATGCGGCGGAAAACGTCGAGGGCGCGGCCGTGGTCGTGACCTCCACCGCCGTGAAGCGTGAGAATCCGGAAGTCGTCTACGCGCTCGAACACCGCATCCCTGTGGTGCGCCGGGCCGAGATGCTGGCCGAACTGATGCGCCTGAAGAACACCGTCGCGGTGGCCGGCACCCACGGCAAGACCACCACGACCTCGATGGTGGCTGCGCTTCTCGATGCGGGCGGGGTCGATCCCACCGTCATCAACGGCGGCATCATCAATGCCTACGGGTCCAACGCCCGCCTTGGCGAGAGCGACTGGATGGTCGTGGAAGCCGATGAAAGCGACGGTTCGTTCCTGCGCCTCGACGGCACGATCGCCGTCGTTACCAACATCGATCCCGAACACCTCGATCACTACGGCTCGTTCGACAAGGTGAAGGACTCCTTCGTCGAATTCATCGAGAACGTGCCGTTCTACGGCTGCGCGCTGCTTTGCATCGATCACCCCGAAGTGCAGGCGGTGATCCCCAAGGTGCGCGACCGCCGTGTGGTGACTTACGGTTTCTCCGCACAGGCGGACATTCGCGGCGAAAACGTCACCCCGGTTCCGGGCGGCAACCGTTTCGACGTGGCGCTGCGCCAGCGCGACGGCTCGTTCCGCCGGATCGAGGGCATCGAACTGCCGATGCCGGGCCGCCACAACGTCCAGAACGCGCTCGCCGCCATCGGCGTCGCGGTGGAGATGGGCTGCTCGGATGCCTGCATCCAGACCGGCTTCTCCAAGTTCGGCGGCGTGAAGCGCCGCTTCACCAAAGTCGGCGAGATCGCAGTCGATGGCGGTGCGGTCACCGTGATCGACGATTACGGCCATCACCCGGTGGAGATCCGCGCCGTGCTCGCTGCCGCGCGTGAGGGCGTGAAGGGCCGCGTCATCGCCGTGGTCCAGCCGCATCGGTTCACCCGCCTGCGCGATCACATGGAAGACTTCGAAGGCGCGTTCAACGATGCCGACGTGGTCTATGCGGCGCCCGTCTACGCAGCGGGCGAGCAGCCGATCGAGGGCGTCGATTCCGATCACATGGTCTCCGGCATGAAGGCGCGCGGGCACCGTTCCGCGCAAGTCATCGCCGGGCCGGATGCGCTGGCGGATGTGCTGGCGACGTCGATCCAGCCGGGTGACATGGTCGTCTGCCTTGGTGCGGGCGATATCACAAAGTGGGCGGCCGGTCTGGCCGATGCCGTGGTCAAGCGGAGGGCTGCGTGATCGGCCACCTCGCGCTTCGCCCATGTGCTTCGACAAGCTCAGCACGAGCGGCATTTCATGGTCTTCTGGTAACCCACTCCGCTCATCCTGAGCCTGTCGAAGGATGATGGACGTGGCGCAACCGCTCCTTCCTGAAACGCGGGGCAAGCTGACGGCCGATGCGCCGCTGGCCCCGCTCGTCTGGTTCAAGTCCGGCGGCGCGGCCGAGTGGCTGTTCGAGCCGAAGGATCTGGCCGACCTGCAGGCGTTCCTGCGCGATCTCGATCCCGCCGTTCCGGTCATGGCGCTGGGCCTTGGCTCCAACATGATCGTGCGCGACGGCGGCGTCCCGGGCGTCGTGATCCGCCTCGGCAAGCCCTTCGCCAAAGTGACGAAAGTGGACGACGTGACGCTGGAATGCGGCGGCGGCGCCAGCGGCATCCTCGTCTCCTCGACCGCGCGCGACAGCGGCATAGCCGGCGTCGAATTCCTGCGCTCAATCCCCGGCACTGTCGGCGGCTTCGTGCGGATGAACGGCGGCGCCTATGGCGGCGAGGTCAAGGACGTGCTGGTCGATTGCGATGTCGTCCTGCGTTCCGGCGAACTGGTCACGCTGGTCAATGCCGACCTTGGCTACACCTATCGCCATTCGGAACTGCCCGAAGGCGCCGTGGTCGTCTCCGCCCGTTTCAAGGGCCAGTCCGGCGAGCCAGAGGCGATCCAGGCCGAGATGGACCGCATCTCCGCCAGCCGCGAGGCCAGCCAGCCGCTGCGCAGCAAGACCGGCGGTTCGACCTTCAAGAACCCCGAAGGCCACAAGGCCTGGGCTCTGGTGGACGAAGCCGGCTGCCGCGGCCTGACCATCGGCGGTGCGCAAGTCAGCGAGAAGCACACCAACTTCCTGCTCAACGTGGCCGACGCCACCAGTAGTGATATCGAGGCCCTGGGCGAGGAAGTACGCCGCCGGGTCAAGGAAAAGTCGGGCGTCACGCTCGAATGGGAAATCCAGCGGGTTGGACTATCCGCTGAAAGCAAGAAGTGAGTTGATCTAGTGTCCCTTCCTAAGCTTCACGTCGCAGTCCTGATGGGCGGTTGGTCGAACGAGCGGCCGGTCTCGCTGATGAGCGGCGAGGGCGTGGCCAAGGCGCTCGAGTCCAAGGGCCACAAGGTCACCCGCATCGACATGGACCGCGATGTCGCGCTGCGCCTTTCGGAAGCGAAGCCGAATGTCGTGTTCAACGCGCTCCACGGCGCGCCGGGCGAGGACGGCACGGTGCAGGGCATGATGGACCTGATGGGCCTCACCTACACCCATTCGGGCCTCGCCACGTCGGTGATCGCTATCGACAAGGAACTGACCAAGCAGGCGCTGGTCCCGCACGGCATTCCGATGCCCGGCGGCCGCATCGTCGAGAGCGCCGAGATTTTCGAGCGCGATCCGCTGCCGCGTCCTTATGTGCTGAAGCCTGTCAACGAAGGCTCGTCGGTCGGCGTCGCCATCGTCACCGCCGAGGGCAATTACGGCAACCCGATCGGCCGCGATTGCGAAGGCCCCTGGCAACACTTCGACCGCCTGCTGGCCGAGCCCTATATTCGCGGGCTTGAACTCACGACCGCCGTGATCGGCGACCGCGCGCTGCTGGTGACCGAACTGAGGCCCAAGTCGGGCTTCTACGACTTCGATTCCAAGTATACCGACGGCATGACCCAGCACATCTGCCCGGCCGAGATCCCGGACGAGATCACGGCGGCGTGCAAGGATCTGGCCCTGCGCGCGCACCAGTTGCTGGGCTGCAAGGGCACCAGCCGCTCGGATTTCCGCTGGGATGACACGCAGGGCGTCGAAGGGCTGTTCCTGCTGGAAGTGAACACCCAGCCGGGCATGACCCCGCTCAGCCTCGTGCCTGAACAGGCCCGCGCCTGCGGCATGGAATATCCCGATCTGGTCGAAGAGATCATCGCTGAAGCGCTCGAAGACGCGCGCGCCCGCAAGGCGGCCAAGGAGGGCGGATGAGCCAGACGATCCGGCGCAAGCCGAAGAGCGCAAGGAAAGTCGCCGCCCGTCAGGGCACCAAGGCCAAGGTCCGCAAGGCCAAGGCGACCACGGGATCGACGCTCGACGCAGCGATGTCGTGGCTGCCTTTCACCGAAGAGCAGCTGCACAAGATTTTCCTCATCGCCATCCTGGGCGGTGCGGTGGGGCTTGCCGCCGTCGTCGCCAATGCAGCGGGGGTGCCGATGCTGGCGGCCGACCAGTTCGCGCACGTTTCCGCCAATGCGGGCTTCGAGGTGAAGCGCGTGGAAGTGCGCGGCGTGAAGCATCTCAATGAGCTGAAGGTCTACGAAAAGGCACTGGCCGAACGTAACCGGGCGATGACCGAAGTCGATCTCGACGCGCTGCGCGGGGAACTGCTGGGCCTGTCATGGGTCAAGGATGCGCGCGTCTCGCGCCAGTTGCCCGATACGCTGGTGATCGACATCGTCGAGCGCGAGGCCCACGCGGTGCTGCGCAAGGACGACCAATACGTGCTGATCGACGAGACCGGGCACGAACTGGAGCAGGTCAGCCGCAAGGATACCGGCGGCAAGCTGATCGTCTCGGGCCCGGGCGCGGGCGAGCAGGTGACGGAGCTCGCGAAGCTGCTGGAGGCGGCCCCCGCGCTCCAGCCTGGCGTGCAGGAGGCTGAGTGGATCGGCAATCGCCGCTGGAACCTGACATTCCGCACCGGGCAAGTGCTCGCGCTGCCCGAAGGCGACAAGGAAGCGGCGGGCGCGCTCGTCACTTTCGCGCGGCTTGACGGCACCAATCGCCTGCTGGGCGGCAAGGTCATGGCCTTCGACATGCGCGCGCCGGACCGGATCTATATGCGTGTGCCTGATGGCGAAGGGCAGCAAATCGCCGCAAGCGTCGGTGCCGTCCCCCACACCGGGGATCAGGCGACCGGCGCCGTGCCCCCAAGTGCCCAGAGCAGCCCGAAAACCGAAATGCCGGCCGTAGCGGAGGAGCAGTGATGGCAGGCCCCCGGATCACCCGCGTATTCGGCGCGGTCAACATCGGCTCCTTCCGCATTTCCGCGATTGTCGCGGGCATGTCCGAGATGGGCGACATGATCGTGCTGGGTTCCGGCCACCGCGCCAGCCAGGGCATCAAGCGCGGCTACGTCACCGATATTGCCGCCGCGACTTATGCGGTGCGCGACGCCATCGACCGTGCCGAGAAGATGGCCGACACCAGCGTCTCGAAAGTCTGGATCGGCTGTTCGGGGGCAGGGCTCGCCAGCCGGATCGACCAGTTCGATGCCGAAATCGGCGGCCGCCGCATCGAGCAGGAGGATATCGACCAACTGCTCGTTTCCGCGCGTGAGGTGATCCAGCCCGACGGGCGCATGGTGCTGCACGCGCAGCCTGCGCAGTACCGCCTCGATGGCGCGCACGGCGTTGGCAATCCCAAGGGGCTTCATGCCGAGCGTCTGGGCGTGGACATCCACATCATGCTGGCCGACGGCGCGCCGATCCGCAATCTGACCGAGGCGGTGCAGAGCGCGCACCTTGAGGTTGAGGCCGTTGTCGGCTCGCCGATCGCGGCGGGCTATGCCTGCCTCTCGCCCGAGGAGCGCGATCTGGGAGTCGCACTCGTCGAATTCGGTGCGGAAGTGACAAATGTGGCGGTCTATTCGCACGGGCTGCTGATCGACATGATCTCGATCCCGATGGGATCCGCCGATATCACCGACGCGATTGCTTCCGCTTTCGGCATCCGTCGCTTCCAGGCCGAGCGTCTGAAATGCGTCAACGGATCGGCCATCGCCAGCCCGCACGACCACCGCGAGATGATCCCGGTCAATGCGCCGGGCGAAGAACATGCCGGCCCGATCGCCCGCCACGCGGACGACAAGAACCGCATTCCGCGCGCCGAACTGATCGGCGTCATCACCGGTCAACTCGGTGTGCTGATGGAAGAAGTCAACAAGGCGCTCAAGGTGATGCGCTTCAATGCGCAGCGCGGCAAGCAGGTGGTCTTCACCGGCGGCGGTGCGGAACTTGTGGGGCTGGCCGATTATGCGCAGGCGGCGCTGGGCAAGCCGGTGCGCGTGGGCAGCGTGCCGCATTTGACCGGATTGGCGGAAGCCCATGTAAAACCGGGCTTTTCCACCCTCGCCGGACTGGTGCTCTATGCGGGCGCGGACCCGGTGGACATCCGCAGTTTCGGAAAGAACCGTCAGCAGACAATAAGTTATTCCGGTCTGGGCGTGGTCAATCGCGTCTATAGAGCGCTGAGGGAATACTTCTGACCCGTTGTCACCAGACCGTGGCCGGTCCGGCACGATTGGCCGCAATCGGCGGCTTCTGCTGTGGACAAAGGGTCGTCAAGCTTTGCCTCGATGAAACGAAGCGTGCAATCAGGCTAGTCAAGGTAAATGTCTTCGCGCACGGGCCTGCCAGGAGATCGAAATGAGCATCAACATCGGACCGCCGGCTATCGAGGAGCTTCGTCCGCGCATTGTCGTCATCGGTGTCGGTGGCGCGGGCGGCAACGCTATCGCCAACATGATCCAGGCGCAGATAGAGGGCGTAGACTTCGTCGTCGCCAATACTGACGCCCAGGCGCTCAATAATTCGATCGCCGAGACACGCATACAGCTCGGGCCGGACATCACGCAGGGCCTCGGCGCCGGCGCGCGTCCCGAAGTGGGGCGTGCGGCAGCGGAGGAAACTCTGCCTGATATCGAGCGTCTGCTCGATGGCGTGCACATGGTCTTCATCGCGGCCGGCATGGGCGGCGGTACCGGTACCGGCGCCGCGCCGATCATCGCGCAGGCCGCGCGCGCCAAGGGCGTGCTGACCGTGGGCGTGGTCTCCAAGCCGTTCATGTTCGAAGGCACGCGCCGCATGCGCTCTGCCGACGCCGGTATCGAAGAGCTGCAAAAGCACGTCGATACGCTGATCGTCATTCCGAACCAGAACCTGTTCCTGGTCGCCAAGGCGGAAACCACTTTCAAGGAAGCGTTCGAGCTTGCCGACGAAGTGCTCCAGCAGGGCGTGCGCTCGATCACCGACCTGATGATCATGCCGGGCCTCATCAACCTCGACTTTGCGGACGTCCGCTCGGTCATGGGCGAAATGGGCAAGGCGATGATGGGCACGGGCGAGGGCGAAGGCCCGAACCGCGCACTCGAAGCGGCCGAACGCGCCATAGCGAACCCGCTGCTCGATGGCGTGTCGATGCAGGGCGCCAAGGGCGTGATCATCTCGATCATCGGCGGCGACGACATGAAGCTGCTCGAAGTCGACGAAGCCGCGAACCACATTCGCGAACTGGTCGATCCCGATGCGAACATCATCTGGGGCTCGGCGTTCAACCCTGACCTTCAGGGCAAGATCCGCGTCTCGGTGGTCGCCACCGGTATAGAGCAAAGCGCCGAACAGGCCGAGATTGCCTCGCGTCCGATGTCGCTGGGCGCCAGCCGTGGTCCGGTCCGGCCGATGGTTTCGCGTCCGGCTCCGATGGAAGCTGCGGCGCCCGTGCGCCCGGCCATCCAGACGCCTTCGGCCTATACGCCGGCTGCGGCTCCGCTGAACCTGTCAACGCCTGCTCCGGCACCGGCGCCTGCTCCCGAACCCGAAGAGTTTGACGGACTGGAACTGGGCGCTGGCGAGGAACTGGGCGAGGTTCACGGCGAAGTCGCGGCGGACGGTTACGCCAGCCTCTCGGGCTTCAATGGCCAGCGCGCTGCGCCGCTTGACCTTTCGGGCGGCATCGAAGTGCCGGCGCCCGCGGTGCCGCAGGATGAGCTTCTGCTCGACGGCGGACAGTCGGTGCCCGCTTCGCCGCTGCGTCAGCGTCGTCCGGCGGCCGAGGCTGCTCCGGCGCCTGCCCCGGTTTCGGCGCCCGCACGTCCGACCGGTGGCGGCAGCACGCTGTTCGAGCGTATGACCAGCCTTTCGCGTCCCAAGGCGGCGGCAGCCGAGCCTTCGGCCGACGATGAGGATTCGGCATCGATCTCGATCCCGCGCTTCCTCGGACGCCAGAACAATCAGTAATCGACTTTGATGCGGGGCGGGCGGCTTTTGAGCCGTCCGCCCCGTTGTCGTTTCTTGTATCGTCGTTTCTGGCGGACCGGTTCCTTACGTGTTAGCGCGAGGTTCAGGTAACGGGCGGCATAGGCCCGCCCCGGAAGAGATCAACCGGCGCGCGGCGGCCTAGGGCCCCGCTCTGTCGCAGCAAAGGTATCGCGAAACTTGCGGGTGAGGCAGAAGCCATCGGGCAGGGTGTGGTCCGGCAAGAACGTCCGCGCGGCGCTTGCTTTTCCAATGCTTGCGCCGATCGCGCTGGTCTTGCCGCAGGCGGCGTCTGCCCAGAGCGCGCCCGTGGTGGCGCGGCCGGTGGTTCAGGCCATTCCCGGCGCCGAATCGCAGCGCCTCAGCGCCGCGCTTGCCCGTCTCGGTCGCAATCCGCGTGATGCGGCGGCGCTGATGGAGGCGGCCGATGCCGCCAGAGCCCTCAACGACTTCGATGCGGCCATCGGTTTCTATCGCCGTGCCGACGAAATCACGCCCGGAAATGCGCGCGTCAAGGCGGGGCTGGCCGCCTCGCTGGCCATGAACGGAGACCCGGTTTCCGCCATTCCGCTGTTCGCCGAGGCCGAAAAGGCCGGGGCCGCCCCGTCGCAGATCGCTGCGGATCGCGGCCTCGCCTACGATCTTGTCGGCGCGAATGCGACCGCACAGCACTATTACGCCACAGCGCTCGGCAGCGCTGCGGACGAGGAAGTGCGTATGCGGCTGGCGATCAGCCAGGCGATCGCTGGTGACAATGCTTCGGCGCAGACCACGCTGATGCCGCTGCTCCAGAAGCAGGACAAGCCGGGCTGGCGCACGCGCGCCTTCGCGCTGGCCATTGCCGGTGAGACGCAGCAAGCGGTTGATGTGTCCAATTCGATTCTGCCGCCGCAATTGGCGCAGAGCATAGCGCCCTATTTGCGGTACATGCCGCGCCTGACCCGCGCGCAGCAGGCCTCGGCGGCGAATCTCGGCAAGTTCCCGCGTGCGTCCGAGATCGGCCACGACGATCCCCGTATCTCTGCTTATGCGGTGCAACTCGCGGCCACCGAGGCGGCGATGGCGCCGCGCACGGCTCTGGCGGCGAACCAGACCGCCTCGCCCCGGGCGAACAGCCGGAGCGGACGCAAGGCTGCTACTCCGCTGGCGGCTGCGCGCACTGCTTTGACGCCCGGTGCCGCGCCGTTCGGCCCCGTTCCGCCGTCGACAACGCCCGCGCATGTCGGGCTCTCATCCTCGACGACTCCGCCCCGCACATCGCCTCCAGCGCACACTGCGTCGGATTCCGCGCGGGTCGCTCCGCCCGAGCCCATGCCGACGATCGAGCGCGATGCTTCGGGTGAACTGCTGCCGGTAATGCCGGGCAGGGCCGCTGCGGCTTCTCCGGCGCCGGCCGCCCTCGCGCCATCGCGTGCGGCATTGACCCCGGCACCTGTGCGCACGGCAGTGGCGCCGCCTCCGCCAGTCTCCTCCGTTCCTGCGGTGAACAGGACGCCGACGCCGGGCTTCGACCTTGCGCGCGGGCAGGGGGCGTCCGCCCCGGTTCCTGCCGCTTCGGTGCCCACGCCTGCGCCCGCAAAGCTCGCTGGCAGCGAATCGCCGCCGGAGCCCAATGCGCACCAGCTCTCGCTGACCGAAATCTTTGCCGACCTTGGCAAGCCGACGATGCAGGACACGCCTGCCGACGGCGCGGTCGACATCCGACAGATCAAACCGACCCCACCGGAGCCGATTCCCGCACCCAAGGTCGCGGCAAAGCCCGAGGCCAAACCGGACGCGAAGCCTGAGGCAAAGGCAACGGGCAAGCCGGACGCCAAGGCCGAGGCAAAGCCCGATGCCAAGGCAACCGACAAGCCCGACGCCAAGGCGGACACGAAGCCGGGAGCCAAGGGCGACACGAAAGCCGGCGCCAAGGGCGATACAAAGCCCGGAGCCAAGGGCGATACGAAGGCAGGCGCCAAAGCCGATGCGAAGCCCGGAACGAAGGGCGATGCGAAAGGCGATACGCCGGCCAAGGGCAAGAAGCCCGCAGCGCCAACGCATCCCAGCCGTATGTGGGTGCAGATCGGCGTCGGCCGCAACAAGGATGCGATCGCCTTCGACTGGCGGCGCAACCTCAAGCAGGCTCCGTCGTTGTTCAAGGGGCATGAGCCTTATGTGACCGACATGGGGCGGACCAACCGCGTGTTGATCGGTCCGTTCGAGACGCAGAAGGCTGCCAATGCCTTCTTGGCCGAGGCGAAGAAGCAGGGCTTTGCCGATGCACTGCCTTGGACCAGCCCGGCAGGGCAGGTCGTGGACCCGCTTCAGGCCAAGTAGCCGCCGATCAGCGTGCCCTGTGGACAAACCGCGGGGTGTGCTGGCGAATGCTCTGGTCTCTTGCGCGAAAGGCCTTATCCACACGCTGTTAACAGCCTAGTGCAGTTTTGCGCAGGCGATCGCATTCACTGGATTGTGCAGCAGGGGCAAGGCGAAGCATCCAAGCGGCCAAGCGTTGCGGAGGTCGGAATGTCGGAGATCATGAGAACGGTTCAGGACGATATCGACCGCGAAGAGGACAGCGCTCCCGTGGAGATGCTGGCAGCCCTTTTCGAGGCGCGTGACTGGCCCTTCGAGCTTGCCAGCGAGGACGAGATTTCCGGTGAGGTGAAGGGCGCCTGGGCGACCTATCAGTTCCAGGCGATCTGGCGCCCCGAGGACAGGGTGTTGCAGTTGCTCTGTCTGCCCGACGTGCGCATCTCTGACGCCAAGCGCGCCGCGATGTACGAAGCGCTGGCGCTCATCAACGAACAGCTCTGGGTTGGGCATTTCGATGTCTGGTCGAACGGCGGGGTGGTTCTCTATCGTCACGGCCTGATGCTGGGCGAGGATGGCCTCCTCGGGCCCGGTCAGGCCCAGACCGTCGTCGAGGCCGCGATCGAGGAATGCGACCGCTTCTACCCGGTGTTCCAGTTCATCCTCTGGGGTGACAAGACGCCCGCCGAGGCACTGGCCGCTGCCATGATCGACGCTGCGGGCGAGGCCTGAGCGTATTTACGGGGCGGGCGGCCGGTCTGGTCCGGCCCGCTTCCGTGTGCTTGGGTCTTGGCACGCATCCGGCGCTGTCCTAAGTGGCGCGCCTGTCGCAGGGGCGGCGATCCCGCGCCATGATCCAAGGAAATGATATGGACCGCTTTCAGAACATTCTGCTCGTCGGCTGCGGCAATATGGCCGGCGCCATGCTCGAAGGCTGGCTGAAGAGCGGTATCCCCGCGTCCCGCTTCACGGTGGTGGACCCCAATCGCGCCGAAGTGCCTGAAGGCGTGACCCTGCTGAAGGATCTTCCGGCGGAAGGACGTTTCGATGCCGTCATGCTCGGCATCAAGCCGCAAGGGCTGGATGCCGCCGCTCCGGCCATCGCGCCGCTGGTGGGCGCCGAGACGGTGCTGTTCTCGATTCTCGCCGGTGTCGAATTCGACAGCCTTGCCGCGCGCTTCCCCGAT
Source organism: Novosphingobium sp. BL-S-33 (assembly GCF_056857025.1). Lineage (NCBI taxonomy): Bacteria > Pseudomonadati > Pseudomonadota > Alphaproteobacteria > Sphingomonadales > Sphingomonadaceae > Novosphingobium > Novosphingobium sp. BL-S-33. The sequence continues at coordinate 1,751,288 of NZ_CM166474.1, forward strand.
GCCGGTGCGATCCTGCGCATCATGCCGAATCTCGCCGTGGCCATCGGCAAGGCGCCGGTCGCGCTCGATTCGCGCGGACTTGACGAGATCGGCCGGGCGATGGTGACCGCGCTGATGGAGCCGCTGGGCACGCCCGAGTGGCTTGATGACGAAAGCCAGTTCAGTGCCGTCACTGCGCTGACCGGCTGCGGCCCGGCATTCGTCTACCGCTTCATCGATGCGCTGGCCTCGGGCGGCGTGGCGCTGGGAATCGAAGCCTCCCAGGCCCGGCGCCTTGCCGTGGCCATGGTCGAGGGTGCCGCGCAACTGGCAGCCTCTTCGCCGTTTTCGCCGGGCGAACTGGCCGACAAGGTGGCAAGCCCCGGCGGTTCGACCCGCGCGGGCCTGAATGTGCTCGATGCCGATGCTGCCATGATGAAGCTGATCGCGGCCACTATGCAGGCCTCCAACGACCGCAATGCCGAGATGGCTGCCGAAGCCCGTCAGGGATAAGGCGGCCTTCGATCGGGCCGGAAACAGGGCCGATGCAGACCATGAAATTCGGACCTGACCGGATTTTCGAGGCGGCGTCGGCGTCTGTTTACACTTTGACACATAGTGGGACAGCCGGTTTTCCTTGAAATGAAGGCGGGCGGAGGCGATATTCGCCTTGTCCGGGTTTCCGCGTTTGGCGGAGTACCCGTCTAAGGGAGTGTGACATGGCGAATTGGAACGACCCCCAGCCCCGTACGGGCTTCGGTGCGTCTCCGAGCCTTGACGGCAGGACAGGCGGCAAGGTCGCGTATGATACCGGCCTGCGTCGCTACATGCTGTCGATCTATAACTACATGGCCTCGGGCGTGTTGCTCTCGGGCATCGTGGCTCTGGGCTTCGCAAGTTCCGGCTATGCCGAGCAGATGATGTTCTCGCCGCTGAAGTGGCTGGTCATGCTGGCGCCCATGGGCTTCGTGATGGCGATGAGCTTCGGCGCGCAGCGCATGCAGACTTCGACGTTGCAGATGCTCTACTGGGGCTTCTGTCTGGTCATGGGCCTGTCGATGTCGACCATCTTCATGGTCTTCACGGCAACCTCGATCGCAACGACGTTCTTCGCGACGGCGGCGGCTTTCGCAGGCCTCAGCCTGGTGGGTTATACCACGAAGAAGGACCTGTCGGGCTTCGGCACGTTCCTGATCATGGGCCTGTTCGGCATCCTGATCGCGATGCTGATCGGCATCTTCGTGCATTCGACCGCGCTGCAGCTTGGCATCTCGATCCTCGGCGTGCTGATTTTCGCGGGCCTCACGGCCTACGATACGCAGATGCTGAAGAACCAGTACTACAGCCTGCGCGGCACCGAGTTCGTCGGCAAGGCGGTGGTGATGGGCGCGCTGCGCCTCTATCTGGACTTCATCAACATGTTCCAGTTCCTGCTGAGCTTCCTGGGCGACCGCAGGTAATCCACCGTTTTCTGCATATGGCTGTTGTCATGCCCGGTTCGATTCGTCGCACCGGGCATTTTCTTTAGCGGCGCGGCACGGTAGTTAATAAAGATCGAGGACATTGGAGTGAACGGGGTGGTAAACCTGAGCAAACGCGGCCTGGCATGGGGCCTTTCGCTGACGGCAGGTTCTCTGGCCGTCGCATTGTCGGGCTGTGGGCCGCAAAAGGTGGCCGTTGCGCCGCCGCCGCCGCCGCAGGCCGTCGTGATTCCGCCGCGGCCGATGCCGCCGGCAGGCGCACAGAACAACATGCCGATCCCGGCGCTTGCCGCGAACGGCATGCGCGCGACGGTCAATTCGGGCATCTCGCCCGCGCAGGCGCTGTGGAACCTGCGTTCGGCCTACAACGTGGCGGCGCTCAACTGCATGGGGCCTGATCACGGGCCGATCCTGGCGGGATACAAGGATTTCCTGATTCGCCATGCCAAGTCGCTGACGGCGACGAACAAGGCGCTCGATAAGGAATACGTGACCCGTTACGGCGCGAAAATGGGCGCCAAGACGCGCGAGACTTATCAGACGCAGGTCTACAACTTCTTCGCGCTGCCGCCGGTCGTGCCGGCGCTTTGCAACACCATGATCGGTCTTGCTGCCGAGCTTCAGACGGTTCCGGCGAACCAGCTGGACAGCGTTGCGGCGGCTGACCTTGCCAAGGCGGAGGCTCCGTACATGGAGTTCTTCAACAGCTACGATCAGTATCGCGCCGATCTGGCTGCATGGGAATCCCGTTACGGCGCGGGTTCGGCCGCTCCGCAGCTGGCGGCACCGGTGCCGACCACTCCGGTGGCGTCGGTTCCGGCCAACAAGTCGCAGCAGCAGGCGTTTGCCCAGTAATCTATCGGCGCAATAGTGCCGTGATAGTGCCGTGATAGTGCGAGCCGCCAGCCCCGTGTAATGCGGGCTGGCGGCTTGTTCGTTTCCGGTGGTGCAGGGAGGGCGGTCTTGCAAGCCGTTCTGGCGGCGCGAAAATTCCCGGCCTGCGATTTTTGCTCTTTCAACGCGCGGATCTCTTCGCTAAGGGGGCGCTCCCGGTGCGCTGCGTCGCTTCGGGGCAGAACTGGAACGGGGCCGTAGCTCAGCTGGGAGAGCGCGTCGTTCGCAATGACGAGGTCAGGGGTTCGATCCCCCTCGGCTCCACCAGTTCGCTCAAATCTGATCTGAGCCGGATGAACCGGTTCTACCCCGGCCCGAGGCGCGGATGCGCGACAAGGTCGGGTTTTTTGTTTATCTGGCGTTGAGGCGTTCGATCGCCCATGGCCGTCTTTGAACCCGCTGGACCGTACCCATGCACTTTCTTGACCAGGCGAAAATCTACATCCGTTCAGGCGGCGGTGGCCCCGGCGCGGTCTCGTTCCGTCGCGAAAAGTACGTGGAATACGGCGGCCCCGACGGCGGCAATGGCGGCAAGGGCGCCGACATCATCTTTGAGGCCGTCGCCGGCCTCAACACGCTGATCGACTTCCGCTACACCCAGCACTTCAAGGCCCCGCGCGGCGGCCATGGCATGGGCAAGAACCGCAATGGCGCGGCGGGCAAGGACCTTGTCATCAAGGTGCCGGTGGGTACGCAGATCGTCGACGACGAAGATCGCGAGACCGTTCTGGCCGACCTTACCGAAGCGGGCCAGCGCGTGACGCTGCTCGAAGGCGGCATGGGCGGGCGCGGCAACGCCAGCTACAAGACTTCCACCAACCGCGCCCCGCGCCAGCACCAGCCCGGCATTCCGGCGCAGGAGCAGTGGGTATGGCTGCGGCTGAAGCTGCTGGCCGACGTCGGCCTTGTCGGCATGCCGAACGCGGGCAAGTCCACTTTCATCAACAAGCTCTCGAACGCGAAGGCCAAGGTGGGCGACTATGCCTTCACCACGCTGCGTCCGCAGTTGGGCGTCGTCATGCACAAGAACCGCGAGTTCGTGCTGGCCGACATCCCGGGCCTGATCGCCGGCGCCGCCGACGGTGCGGGCATCGGCGACCGTTTCCTGGGCCATATCGAGCGCTGCCGCGTGCTCGTCCACCTGATCGACATCTCGAACACCGACCCGGTCGAGGCGATGCGCATCGTCGAGGAAGAGCTTGAAGCCTATGGCGGCGAGCTTGAGGACAAGCCGCGCCTTGTCGCGCTCAACAAGATCGACCTCGTCGACGATGCGCTGGCGGAGGAATACGCCAAGGAACTGCTCAAGGCCGGTGCCGACGAGGTGTTCCCGATCTCCGGCGCGACCGGCAAGGGCATGTCTAAGCTGCTCGACGCGGTGATCGACTACCTTCCCGCCGCAACCGTCACCGAACGTCCCGACGGCGAGCGTGAAGAGGCTGACGACAAGCCGTGGTCGCCGATCTGACATGCAAGAGCGCGGCTGTTTCGCTTGACGATCTGGGGCCGCGCATCTGCATCATGGGGCCATCGGGCAGTGGCAAGTCCACGCTGGCGGCGGCCATAGAAGCCTCGCGAGGGCTTCTGGCGATCCATCTCGATCAGTTACACCATAAACCGCAGAGCGACTGGGTCCCGCGGCCTTACGCAGAATTCGCGGCCTTGCACGGCGCCGCGATTACGGGTGAGCGCTGGGTAATCGAAGGCAATTATTCCCGCTGCCTGCCGCAACGCCTTGCGCGTGCCACGGGGATGATCCTGCTCGAAACGTCCACGCCGACCAGTCTGTGGCGTTATGTTCGCCGTTGCTGGTTCGAGCGTGACCGCATCGGCGGGCTGGCAGGGGGCAGGGACAGCGTGAAATGGCAGATGCTTCATCACATCGCCGTGGTCACGCCGCGCAATCGCAGGCGCTACCGCGAACTGCTGGCCGATATTGCGCTGCCGATGGCGGTTCTGGCCACGCCGGGCGATCTGGATCGTTTCTACAGATCCGAGCGCCTGACGAACTGATGGTGCTTTCTCGCGAACCGGGGAGCCATTAAGGCACCCGCCATGATGGATTCGAATGTGAACCAGCGCAGGCCCGTGGACGGGCGCGCGGCTCTGATGATGGTTGGTCTCTGCGCGATCTGGGGAATGCAGCAGACCGCGCTCAAGGCGGCCGCGCCGGACATGGCGCCGGTGCTGCAAATCTCGCTGCGTTCCGGCCTCGCCGCCGTGGCGATCGCGGCGCTCATTTTCGTGCGGGGCGAGGGGCATGCGCTGCGCGGGGGTACTTGGAAACCGGGGCTCGCCATCGGCGTGCTCTTCGCGCTCGAATATCTGTTCATGGGGGAGGGGCTGCGCTTCACCAGCGCCTCGCACATGGGGATCTTCCTTTACACCGCGCCGATCTTCACGGCGCTGGGGCTCCATTTCCGCTTGCCCGAGGAGCGGTTGAGCCCGCTGCAATGGCTGGGGATTGTCACGGCCTTCGCCGGTGTCGCGGTCTCGTTCCTGGGAGGTGCCCACAGCGGGTCCGGACATGATTCGGCGTGGATAGGCGACCTCATGGGCATCGGCGCCGGTGCGTCGTGGGGCGCGACGACGCTGACGCTGCGCTTCTCCCGCCTTTCTCACGCGCCGAGCACGGTCACCACGCTGTACCAGTTGCTGGGCGCTTTCGTGCTGCTCGGCCTGCTGGCGCTGGCGACCGGGCAGACGCAAGTGACCGTCACGCCGCTGTTAGGCCTCAGTTTTGCGTTCCAGACCATCGGCGTTTCGCTGGTTAGCCTGCTCGTCTGGTTCGGGATGCTGCGGGTCTATCTGGCCTCCCGCCTTGGCGTGCTGTCGTTCATGACGCCTCTGTTCGGCGTCGCGTTCGGCGTGGCGCTGCTGGGCGAGCGACTCGAACCGGCCTTCATCGCCGGAGCGCTGATGGTCATTGCCGGTATCCTGCTGGTCAGCGGACACGAGATGTTCCGCGCCCGGCAGGCACGCCGTGCCGCACTGAACTGATCCCGCCGCAGCCACGCGCCACCTTCCGGCGTTGCGGCAGCGGGACAGGGTGCCGATTGTTTCGCAAGCGGGCGCTTTTCAGCGCGCGGCATTTCACCTAGAGGCTGGCGGCACATGTCCATCGCCCGTCTTCCTGACCTTTTCGATCCGAAGCTCTGCCCCCGCCTTGTCGTCAAGGTGGGCTCGGCCTTGCTTGTCGGCGGCGAGGGAGTTCGCCGCGCATGGCTGACCGCGCTGGTCGCCGAAATCGCCGAGGCGCGTGCGCGCGGGCAGCAGGTGATCGTCGTTTCCTCGGGCGCGATTGCGCTGGGCGCCGCCACGCTGGGATTGGACAAGGGCGGGCGCGGCTCGCTGGCCGATGCGCAGGCGAGCGCGGCGGTCGGCCAGATCGCACTGTCGGGCCTCTGGGCTGAATTGCTGGGCACGCATGGCCTCACGGCCGCGCAGATGCTGCTGACGCTGGAAGACCTTGAGGAGCGCCGCCGCTATCTCAATGTCACCGCCACGCTCGGCCGCCTGCTGGATGCGGGTGCGGTGCCGGTGATCAACGAGAACGATTCGGTGGCGACCGAAGAGATCCGCTTTGGCGACAACGACCGTCTTGCCGCCCGCGTGGCGCAGGCCGCGCAGGCAAGCGCCGTGCTGCTGCTCTCCGATATTGACGGCCTCTACGACCGTCACCCGAAGGAACCGGGCGCGGCGATGATCCCGGTGGTCGAGGGCGTCACTGCCGAGGTGCGCGCCATGGCCAGCGCCGAATCGAATTCGGGCATGGGTTCGGGCGGCATGATCTCCAAGCTTCAGGCCGCGGAAATCGCCGAACTGGCCGGGATCGCCATGGTGATCGGCAATGGCCAGTATGAAAGCCCGATCAGCCGCATCGCAGGCGACGGGATCGGCACGCTGTTCCTGCCGCGCGGCAAGTCCGGCGCGCGCAAGGCATGGCTGGGCGGGCGCCTGCGGCTGACCGGCACGATCCGGGTCGACGACGGCGCCGCTGCTGCCCTGCTGCGCGGCTCCAGCCTGCTCGCCAAGGGCGTTACCGGAGTGGACGGCACTTTCGAGCGCGGCGACGCGGTTGCGGTGGCGGATGCTGCGGGCCACGTCATCGCCCATGGGCTTTCCGAATATGCCGCCGGTGAATGTGCGGCGATCCAGGGCCTGCATTCCAGCGATCAGGCCGCCGTGCTCGGCTACGCGCCGCGCTCCTCGGTCGTCCACCGCGACCAGATGGTGCTGAAGGCGCGACCGGAAAAGGCATGAGCCGTGCAAAGACCATGAACCAGAGCGACCGTCCCGTCATCGCGCTAACCGGCGCCACCGGCTTCGTTGGCCAGTCCGTGCTCGAAGAGGCGGTGCGGGCGGGCTATCACGTGCGCGCGCTGACCCGGCGCGAGCAGCCCGCGAATCCCTTGCTCGATCCCCACGTTACCTGGGTACGCGGCGAACTGCGCGATACCGCGTCGCTCTCCCTGCTCACGCGCGGGGCCGAGGCGGTGGTGCATGTGGCGGGCGTGGTCAACGCGCCCGACGCCGCGGGTTTTGAGGCGGGCAATGTTACCGGCACGCTCAATCTGATCGAGACGGCAGTGATCAAGGGCATCGCCCGGTTCATCCATGTCTCCTCGCTTTCGGCGCGCGAGCCGCAGCTTTCGGCCTATGGCGCGTCCAAGGCGCGGGCGGAGAAGCTGGTCATGGCCAGCCCGCTCGAATGGACCATCGTGCGTCCTCCGGCGATCTACGGTCCGCGTGACAAGGAAATGTTCGAGCTGTTCCGCTCTGCCCGCTGGGGCGTGGTTCCGGTGCCGAAGCAAGGGCGCGCCTCGATGATCCATGTCGAGGATCTCGCGCGGCTGCTGGTTGCGCTGGTGCCCGGCGGCGAGCCGGTGACGGGGCGCATCTTCGAACCCGACGACGGCCGGACCGAAGGCTGGTCTCACGAAGAGATGGCGCGGGCGATCGGCTTCGCGGTGGGCCGCCGCGTGCGCGTGCTGGGCCTTTCGCCGCGGGCGCTGATGATGGCGGCGAAGGGGGACAATTTCCTGCGCGGCGCCAATGCCAAGATGACGCAGGACCGCGCCGCCTATTTCAGCCACCCGGACTGGGTGGTGGGCGCCGCCGGACGTGTTCCGCCCGCAATCTGGGAGCCGCGCATTGCCACCACCGACGGCCTGCGCGCGACCGCCGAGTGGTACCGCGCGCAGGGGTGGCTCAAGGAATAGCGCGCTCTATCCCTGCACTGTGCCCGTGCAGCCGCCGAAGCCGATCGACACCGCGCCGTCGGCCACGAAGCGGCCTGCCAATGCCAGTTCGTCGCCGTCCTCAAGGAACGTGCGCGTCTCGCCGGTGGGCAAAGTGATCGGCTGACGGCCCGAGCGGGTGATCTCCATCAGGCTGCCCTGCGTGCCGTCGTCGGGGCCCGAGATGGTGCCGGTGCCCAGTAGGTCTCCGGTGTTCATCTCGCAGCCGTTGGAGGCATGGTGGGCGACCATCTGCGCCACCGTCCAGTACATGTTCGCGGCCGGGCCATGGCTGAGCCGGACCGGCGCGATGCCCGCCGCGCGCATTTTCGCGGTGGAGAGGAAGACTTCCAGCTCCAGCGACAGCGCGCCGCCAGCCTGATCGGCCTCGTCCCACAGATAGGGCAGGGGTTGGGGATCGCCCTCCGGACGCGGTGGCTGGGCAATCCGGAACGGCGCCAGCGCTTCCATCGTCACCAGCCAGGGCGAGACCGTGGTGAGGAAGTTCTTGGAGAGGAACGGGCCGAGCGGCTGATATTCCCATGCCTGCACGTCGCGCGCCGACCAGTCGTTGAGCAGCGTCAGCCCGGCAACATGGTCCAGCGCCTCGCCGATGGGGATCGGCTGGCCCAGCGCGTTGCCGGTGCCCATCCACACGCCCAGTTCCAGCTCGTAATCGAGCCGCTTGATCGGGCCGAAAGAGGGCGCCTCGGCATCGGGCGCCTTGGTCTGGCCCTGCGGGCGGATCACCGGCGCGCCGCTGGGGCGCACGGTGGAAGCGCGGCCGTGGTAGCCGATGGGGACGTGCTTGTAGTTGGGCAGCAGCGGATTATCGGGCCGGAACAACGTGCCGATATTGGTGGCATGGTGGATGCCCACGTAGAAGTCGGTGTAGTCCCCGATCCGTGCGGGCAAGTGGAGCGTGGCTTCGGCCATCGGCACCAGCAGCGGCCCGACTTCGGAGCGGCCGGCACCGGCTTGCTCGGCGCCGCCTTCGGTGAGCAGTGCCGAGACCCGGCGGCGCAGCGCGGCGCGCGGGCCCGCGCCCAGTGCCAGCAAGGGGTTGAGGCTGTCGGCCGATGCCGCGCGGGCGGCGTCGAGCGCGGCACCTTCGACCAGGCCCGAGCCCGCGAGCGCCGCAAGGTCGAGGATCATGTCGCCGATGGCGATACCGCCGCGCGGCCGCTCATCCCCGCGCGAAAACACCCCGAGCGGCAGGTTCTGAATCGGAAAGTCCCGGTGCCCATTGGCGCTTTCGACCCAGGAGCGCAGCGTGGGCGCGTGGGTTGCGTCGATCGTCGGCATGGGTGCTCCTCTCAAAATACGGTTCTTGGGCGGCTTCCTAGCGCCCCTGCGTCGCAAGGTCACGGGGGCCCTCACTCGGTGCCTGCGGAATTATCCCAGCCATGAGTCTCGGTCATGACGAAAGGCACGGCTTGTCCGGAAGCATCGCGTGCCGGACGAAAGCGGAAGCGGCGGGTGATGTGGTCGCACGTGGCGGCGTCAAGATCGGGCCGCCCGCTGGAGGCGAGCACCACGCAGCCGCTGACCAGTCCGTCGGTGCCGATGCGGTAGCGCACCGTGAGTTCGCCGCCCGCGCGCGCCTTGCGCAAATCCTCGGGCAAGTCGGAATAGAGCATTCGGCCGGCAGTCTGGCGCGGCAGCGTGGCGACGCCGGAATTGAGATTTCCGCCGCTCCCGCCCTCGCCATTTCCGCCGCCGCCCGTTCCGTTGCCATTTCCGCCCGCGCCGGTTCCTGAACCCGCATCGCCCGTGCCGGTGCCTGCCATCGGTACCGGGAGGGGAGAGGTCAGCACCAGCCGCGGCAGCGGAATGGCGAGCGGCGGCGCCTTGCGTCCCTCGGGGGCAGGTGCGCGGCTGGCCGCATCATGCTTCGGGCGGGGCATAGGACGAGGCGGCGGCGGCGGGGGAGGCGGCACCACTTCGCGCGCTGGCAGAATCGCCACCAGCGCAAGGCGCGGGCCCGGAGGCGGCTGGCGCAGATCCAGCCCCAGCACCAGCGCCGCGAACCCCGTCGCCACGACAATCGCCGATGCCAGTGCCGCCAATGCGCTCCGTGAATGGTCGTCCCGGATGATGTCCCATCGCTTCATGCTCATGGGAACAAGTTGCAGGAGCAATTGGTTTCGCCCGATTCGCCATGCGGCCAAGTTGGTTGGAATACGACGAAATGTTGCTGCCGCGCAGGAACTCGCATCGTAGCGGCCCGTTATGTTGGTACTTCGACCCATTACGGAGATCTGACAATGACACTTCTTCTTATCCTCGTGGTCGGTGGCGTCATCGGCTGGCTCGCTTCGATCCTGATGCGCACCGATGCGCAGCAGGGGATCTTCCTCAACATCGTCGTCGGCGTCGTCGGTGCGCTGATCGCGGGCTTCCTCGTGACGCCGCTGATCGGCGGGGCGCCGATCACCAGCGGTAACTTCGATATTCTGTCGCTGTTCGCCTCGTTCCTGGGCGCGGTGATCCTGCTGGCGATCGTCAACCTGTTCCGCCGCGGCTCGATCCGCTGAGCATGACGGCGACCGGGGGGCTCCAAGCCCCCCGGAGCAGACACCAGAAAATGGGAAAGGATGCCAAGACCATGACCTCGATCACCATCATCCGCTCGGGCTCGCGCCTCGGCCTTGCCGCCGCAGTCGCCGCCGCCTCGCTGGGCCTAGCCGCGTGCAACAGCCATGCCGACGATGCCACGGAGAAGCAGGCCGATGCAGTCGAGCAGGCCTCGGACAACGCTGCCGATGCCATGCATGATCAGGCCGACCAGATGACCGGCGCTGCTGCCGACGCCATGGACCAGAAGGCCGAAGCGGTCGAACATGAGGGCAAGGCCACGGCCGCCGCGCTCGACCAGAAGGCCGACGAGCAGGCTGCGCAGAACCCGCACTGACATCCGGCCCCTGCCGGACATTCGGTTTCGGGGACGGCAGCGTGAGGGATGGCGGCATGTCCGCCATCCTTTGCGCGTTCTTAATGTTGGCAATGAAGGCCTTGTCTTCGAAATGTCGACAAAATGTGCTTCACTGCCGGGGCTTGACCAATCCGGGCTTGAAGTGTCTGGCAATAAGACAGACATAGCCCACCGACCTTCTCGATGCGTTGCCGCCGGTCCCCGGAACGCGCGGTACGTCCAGGCGCTTCGAAGTCCACGTTCTTGATAACCCGAAACAGGAAGACAGCCATGACCATTGCCCTGATGCCGCTGCCCTACGCGCAGGATGCGCTCGAACCGCACATCTCGGCCAAGACGCTTGAGATCCACCACGGCGCACACCACAAGACGTACGTGGACAAGCTGAACGCCGCGATCGAAGGCACGCCCAACGCTGATAAGTCGGTTGAGGAAATCACCAAGTCGGCATCGGGTCCGATGTTCAATAACGCCGCGCAGATCTGGAACCACGGTTTCTACTGGCACTCGATGAGCCCCAGCAAGACCGCGCCGAGCGAAGCGCTGGCCGCTGCCATCACCAAGGATTTCGGTTCGGTCGACGCGCTGCTCGAAGCGCTCTCGAACGAAGCGGTCAACCACTTCGCTTCGGGCTGGGCTTGGCTCGTGGTCGAAGGTGGCGCGCTCAAGGTCATCTCGACCCATGACGCCGGCTGCCCGATCACCACCGCGGCGGTTCCGCTGCTCACCATCGACGTGTGGGAGCATGCCTACTACATCGACCAGATGAACAAGCGCCCGGCCTATGTGAAGGCAGTACTTGAGAACCTGATCAACTGGGACTTCGCCAGCGAGAACTTCGCCCGCGGCACGGCCTGGACCTACCCGGCGTAAGCCGACCGGCCTAACGGCAGGTTTTACGGGGGCCGGATCGCCTTGAGGGCGGTCCGGCCCTTCGCACGCCGGTCCGGCACATAATTCCCGAACACTTACTCCCCCCGAACAAGGACTTTTCAAATGGACATCGGATTCATCGGTCTCGGCGCGATGGGCAGCGCGATGGCACACAACCTGGCGAAGGCCGGGCACCGCGTGCGCGCGTGGAACCGCTCGGGCGGCGCGGTCGAGGGTGTGGACATGGTCGCCACTCCGGCCGAGGCTTTCGCGGGCGACGTGGTGCTGACCATGCTCTCGGAAGACGGCGCGATCCGCGACGTGCTGCTGGACAGCGGCGTGCTGGACAGTGCGCCGAAGAGTGTCACGCATCTCGTTTGCTCCACGATTTCGGTCGCCTTCGCCCGCGAACTGGTGGAACGCCACGAGGCGGCGGGCGTGGGCTATCTTTCGGCCCCGGTGCTCGGACGCCCCGATGTGGCGGCGGCAGGCCAGCTCAACGTGATTCTGGGCGGACCTTCAGCATACCGCGCGGCGCTCGATCCGGTCTTCGCGGCGATTGCCGGCAAAGTCTGGGACATGGGCGAGGACGCCGCGCGCGCGAATGCCGCCAAGATCGCCTGCAACATGATGATCACCATGGCCATCGAGGGCATGGCCGAGGCAGTGGTCCTGACCGAGGGCCTCGGCATCCCGCGTGAGGACTTCTTCGAACTCATGCTGGGCACGCTGTTCGGCTGCCGCATCTACCAGAACTATTCGGGCGCCATCGCCGAGAGCGTCTACGAGCCGGGCTTCAAGGCGGTTCTGGGCCTCAAGGACTTGAGGCTGGCGAAGGAACTGGCGGCCGAGACGGCGACGGGCACGCAAGGCCAGTTGCCGATGCTCGACGCGGTCTACGCGCGCATGGGCGAGACTGTCGATGCCGGCTACGCCGCGCGCGACTGGGCGGCGATGGCGGAACATACGATCTCGACTGCAAAGGGCTGACGGCCCGTCTCGCGAAACGTGGCCTGCCGGATCCCCGGCAGGTCGCTTTTCGTATCGCCGGAACAGACATTTGCGGCGAAGCCGCCGTCTCCGGCAACATTACCCCTGCGGCAAGGCCCCCGAAACGCGTGAGGCTGCCCCGCAGAGCAACGTCTTCGCGCCTTTGCGCCTTTGCGCGAATCTTACTTTTCTTCCTCTCCGCGTCTCCGCGCCTCCGCGCGAACCGTTTTCTTAGACGGCATCGCGCGCTGAATGGATTCACGCGGAGGCGCGGAGAAGAAAAAGAGAGAAATCGCGCAAAGGCGCAAAGAGGATGTCGGCGCCGTGAAGGCGCGTGTGCCGGAGACGTCGTTTGTGCCGAAGTGGAGATGGCCTGCGGCGCAGGCTTTCAGCCGTGAGGGTTCGGCTTGGGGACCACAAGGTCCGGATCGCCCTCCAGCAGCCGGTTCAGATCCGCACGGGCGCGGGCGACGCGGCTTTTCATCGTGCCGATCGGGCAGCCGGCGATATCGGCGGCTTCCTCGTAGCTGAAGCCTGAGGCACCCACCAGCAGCACCGCCTCGCGCCGCTCGGGCGCCAGCTTCTGCAAGGCGTTCTCCATGTCGCCGAGGTGAAGCGGGCTTTCCTGGTCCGCTTCCATCACCAGCATGCGCTCCACCGTGCTCTCGTCGAGATCGGTCTGGCGGCGGCTCTTGCGCAGTTCGGACAAGTAATGGTTGCGCAGGATCGCGAAAGTCCATGCCCGCATGTTGGTGCCGGGCGTGTAGCGTTCGCGCGCGGTCCAGGCCTTGATGAGGGCTTCCTGGACAAGATCGTCGGCAAAGTCCGGCCGACCCGAAAGACCGCGAGCGAAGGCGCGCAAGTGCGGCAGCACGCCGAGTAATTCCTCGCGGAAGGCCTCTTCGGCGGGGTGGGGGCGGACGCGATCAGTCATCGTCGCTTCCGTCGAGCTTCTTGAGGAGGTCCCTGAAGCTGTCCGGAAGCGGTTCGTCGACCACGGAGTTGTACAGCTTCCTCAACCCCGTGGCCCAGCCCGGCTCGCCTTCGGCGGGCGCATGGGGTCGGGCTTCCGGAGGCATGCCGGAAGGATCCCGCCCGGGGTGTTCCGGCTCGCCTTGTGCTGGAGGCTGATTCAATGCGAACTCCCTTTCGAGCTGCTCACTTGCGGGCTGACCGGGACGCGGTCAAGGCCGGCGCGGCGCCAGCCGCGCATTACAAATCGGTCACGTGGGCTAACCATCGTTGGACCGTCGATCGGGCTCGTCCGCCGAGCCCCATTCGGGCCCTCCGCTGTTTGCGTCGGGCCCGAATGGGAGTTCGCTTTCGGATGCCCGGGCGTCTTGGTGGGGTCGTGATAGGCAAGCATCGTTTTCATTGGAACAATCCGGCTCGCTCATGGTTCCCTCGCATGCGATGACCTGCCACATGTGCCCCGCCCCGCGCCTTTCCGGCTCGCCCTTTTTCCGAATTGTCCTTAGTCACCGGGATGCCTATCGCGGAGCCGAACGTGAACTTGCGGGAATTACCGGGTGATTGATCAGGCTCTGCTCGACAGGGTCCAGAAGCAGGCTTGGTTCCACAAGTATCCGCGCGGCTGGCCATTCCTGCTTTTCGTGATCGCCTCGATCACGACGGCGGTGTCGGTCATGGCCATCGAACGCGCGGACCGGCAGACCCGCCGGGTCGAGCTGGACCGCAACTTGACCGAGATCGCCTCGGCGCTGGAACGCCGCGTTACCGAGAACATCGCGCTGCTGCGGGCCGGCGGGGCGCTCTTCGCCAGCCAGGAGGACGTCAGCGAGGACCAGTTCCGCGCCTTCGCCGAAGATTTGCAGGGCAAGGGCGACCTCTACGGCTCGCTGGGAATGGGCTGGGCCCCGCTGATCGGTGTGGACCACCTCTCCGAAGTGGAAGTGGCCATCCAGGAAAGCCGCGATCCCGAATGGCTGGTCCATCCCCGCCCCGATGTCGGGCAGGAATACGTCACGCCGATCATCTACATCGAACCGCAGGATCCGGCGAACCGCCAGGTGCTCGCCTACGACATGTTCTCCGATCCGGTGCGGCGCGCGGCGATGGAGCGGGCGATGAAGCTCGGCAAGCCGGTGGCTTCGGGCAAAGTGCATCTGGTGCAGGATGCCGACAATCCGGAGGCGGCGGGATTCCTCATCTATATGCCGGTGATCGTCGGCAGCGGCGAGCACCGGCAAGTCAAGGGCTTCGTCTACAGTCCGTTCCGCGCGGAGACTTTCCTCACGTCCGCCGCCGAACTCTACCGCAACGACCAGATCGACGTTGCCGTCTACGATGGCTCGGTCGCGCCCGAAAACCTGCTGGCCGAACGGCAGAGCGACGGGGTCACCGGCCCGACGATGGAGCGGCAGATCGACGTGGGCAGTCACACCTGGGTCGTGGTTATCAGCGACCGCAAAGTCGGCCTGCTTTCCACGGCCTCGCGCATCACGCTGTTTTTCGGGGCACTGACCTCGCTGATGGTCATGGCAATCGGGCGTTTCATCACCCGCCGCGCGGCCGAGGATCGGCGCGTGCTGGAATGGCTTCAGGGGCAGGCGGCGATCCGCAACTCGCTGACGCGCGAGTTGAATCACCGCGTGAAGAATACGCTCGCCAACGTGCTCTCGATCGCCGCGCTGACCCGCCGTCGCGCCACTGATATCGAGGACTTCACCGACAGCCTCACTGCCCGTATCCGCGCGCTTTCGGCGACGCATGACTTGCTCTCGCAGTCGGACTGGCGCCATGCGGCGCTGGGCGATGTCGTGCGATCGGAACTGGCGCCCTACATGGAGGGCAGCGAGGGGCATGTCGAAATGTCCGGGCCCGATATCAAGCTGGCGCCGAACGATGCGATGTCGCTGGGGCTGGCGATTCACGAACTGGCCACCAATGCCGCCAAGTACGGCGCGCTGACGCGGGCGGAGGGGCGTATCCACGTGCACTGGTCGATCCTCTCGTCCGAGCTGGCGGAAGTCCATTGGCGCGAGGAGGGCGGTCCGCCGGTCAGCCCGCCTGCCAAGCGCGGCTTCGGGCGTGACCTGATCGAGAAGATCGTGGCGCATGAGCTGAAGGCGCAAGTCCAGCTCCAGTTCTTGCCAGAGGGTGTGGAGTGCCGACTTAAAGTCCCGGTGCGGTTCAACCGCGAGTTCGCGCTGCGAAGTGAGCGTCGTTAGGGCGCAGCCACGGGCGAACTGGCGAGCTTAAACACGTTGTTTCTCAAACCTAACCGTCATCCCCGCGAAGGCGGGGATCCCGCTTCTCTTGTGCAGGGCGAGAGGTCGCCAAGAAAGCGGGGCCCCCGCCTTCGCGAGGGCGACGGAGTGGGGGCTGATAGCCCATCTCGATATTGAGCCATTGGTTGGGCCATTCAGTGCCGAATTCGTTCGCGCTTCGGCGCGGTGGAGAAGCTTCGTGGCGCCCGCTCGCGCAATTGCACG
Source organism: Novosphingobium sp. BL-S-33 (assembly GCF_056857025.1). Classification (NCBI taxonomy): domain Bacteria; kingdom Pseudomonadati; phylum Pseudomonadota; class Alphaproteobacteria; order Sphingomonadales; family Sphingomonadaceae; genus Novosphingobium; species Novosphingobium sp. BL-S-33. The sequence continues at coordinate 1,767,135 of NZ_CM166474.1, forward strand.
AGGTTTCACGAGGGTCGTTCTTTCGGATTATTTCACTCTTATTTAAGTGAACGGAATGTAACCCGGCCCTGAAAGTGCATTTCAGGGGGTAAGTCATGGATTCGCGTGCCTGGGATCGGCATATCGTGGAAAAGAAGGTCGAGTGCCGCATAGGCGAGCAATCCGGCAGTGTTTTCCTCTACAACCTCTCGGTTGGCGGTGGCATGCTGGATGTCGCGCAACTGCCGGTCGCGGTAGGCGACGTGGTTGAAGTGTCTCTCGGCGGTATCCAGAGGGCGAACGGGCTGGTCGTCTGGGCACACGACGGCTGCGCGGGCGTGCGTTTCGATACGCCGCTCCACGAAGCCATCGTTCGCCATCTCGGCTTCAATCCGCCCGAAATCGATTTTGAGGCGCAAGCACCGCGTGACCGGTTTGGGCGCGTGCTGCCCCCGATCGACGCGGGAGAGCGCCCGGTTCTTTACTGAGCACCGGATTTTCACTGGGCCCCGGATCTTCACTGGACAGCGCCTTCCGGCCGCTGCCCAGTAAGCGGCTCAAGCGATCGATCGGCCCGGGGCGAAGAACAGCGCCTGGCTGATTGCCGCGCGCACGGTGGCTTCCTGGAACGGCTTGGTCACCAGATAAGTCGGTTCGGGCCGTTCGCCGGTCAGCAGGCGTTCCGGATAGGCGGTGATGAAGATCACCGGCACGTCGCCGAAGCGCAGCAGGTCTTCCACCGCCTCGATGCCCGAGCTGCCATCGGCCAGCTGGATATCGGCCAGCACCAGCCCGGCGGGGCTGCGTGCGAAAATCTCCACTGCCTGCGCATGCGTGGCCGCCGTGCCGACGACGGTGTGGCCCAGTTCGGTCACCAGTCCTTCAAGCTGCATCGAGATCAGCGGCTCATCCTCGATGATGAGCACCTCGGTCGTGCTTTCGCTCTCGATCTCGATCACCGCCTGCATGACGAGCGCGTCGACATCCGTAGGCGAGACGCCCAGGATCCGGGCGGTATCCTCGCGCGAGAATTCCTCGACAGTGGTGAGCAACAACGCTTGGCGATGTGTGGGGGCCACTTTGGCCAGCCGCGTCTGCGCGGCCTGTTCGGCGCCGTCCACGTCCAGGATGGGCGCGGGTTCGTCCACGTGGCCGGTCGCCCAGATGCGGGTGAAACCGGCGTAGAGCGCCGCGCGGCTGCGGGCGATCTCGTCGCGCAAGGTGTTGTCGGCCAGCGCGGCTTCCAGCGTGGCGCGGACATAGGCGTCGCCCGAATGCTGCGATCCGGTCAGCGCGCGGGCATAGCGACGCAGGTAAGGCAGCTGGGCTGCAATCTGGTCAGAGACGGACATCGATATTCCTCGGCTCCTGGGAAATTGCTTCCCGTTGTCTTCATCCGGTGAACCCGGCCTTTTCCCGCCCCGATCCATCATCCCCCTACCTGTCTCCAGTGTCTGGCGATGGCGACGGGGCAGGGCAACCTCAAAATTTTTTCCCGTGGGTCGACTTTGCCGGGAACCGACACAGTCCTTGCACGTTCCTCCGGCATCACCACTGGCTCCCCCACCCCCCGCAAACCGGTGGTGACCCGATCCGAAGGCCTCCGTTCACCGCAAGAAGTGAACGGAGGCCTCAATCGTTCTGGGGGCCCAAGGTTCCCACCCTCTGTGCAATTTTTCGCGTATCCCGATTCGCCGGCATTGCGCCCGCCCGAGTGGTCCATGCGATGGATCGGGACGAGGCCGGATGGTTTTCGGGAACTTTCCGCGAGTTGGCGGCGTTTTCTCGTCACTGATCCCAAGCGGGCGACGGACATGGAGGGTTTCGCAATGGCTGTAACAACCGAAGCAGGGGCCGAAGCAAGTGCCGAAGCAGCGACGCACGGAGCGGCTGTGGCCATGACCGGAGTCGTGGCCCGGCTCGACGACCGCGAATTCAAGAATGCCCTTGCCCATGTGGCACCGCATCTGCGCGCTTTTGCGCGCGGCCTGTGTGGCTGCCGCGACCGGGCCGACGATCTGGCGCAGGAAACGATGCTGCGCGCCTGGGCGGCGCGGGACCGTTATGCGGCCGGCACCAATTTCAAGGCGTGGACCTTCACGATCCTGCGCAACCACTTCTACAGCGAAGCGCGCCGCGCCCGCTTCCATGGCGATTATGACGAGGTTGCCGCCGAGCGCATCCTCTGCGCCGAGGCGAGCCAGGAAAGCAGCGTCGAACTGACCGACGTGCTCCGTGCGCTGACCACCATTCCCGAAACCTATCGCGAGGCGCTGATTCTGGTGGCCGCCGGCAATCTTTCCTACGAGGAGATCGCCCGGATCTGCGGGATTGCGCTGGGCACGGTGAAGAGCCGGATCTGCCGCGCTCGCGCCATGCTGGCAAAAGTTCTCGAATCCGGCCAGCTCCCGGACTTCCGCCACAATTTCGTTCTGACCGGAGATGCCATCGACGCATTCTTCGAAGAGCTGGTCAGGATCGCCAACGCCGACGAGAAAGCCGAACTCGCCGCATGACAAGGATTACCGTGTCTTGGGCCAGATCTTAACAGGGGGGGCTTCGCTGGAAGCCGCTGGGGGAGCAAAGGTCCTCATAGTCGAGGACGAGTTCCTGGTCGCGCTCCAACTGGAGGACATTCTGTCCGACGGTGGGCACGCGGTGCTGGGAAGTTTCCCCGATGCGGCATCTGTGGCGATGCTCGGAGAGGCGCCCGACGTGGCGCTGGTCGACCTCAACTTGCGGGACGGGCTCACCGGCCCTGCCATCGCGCGCGAGATTGCGATCAAGTTCGGATCGCGGGTGATCTACGTCACCGCCAATCCCGGCCAGATCGACTTGCCCGCGACGACGGCGGTAGGGGTGGTCCAGAAGCCGTTCTCGCGCGAGGCGATCCTTTCGGCTGTGGCTTATGTGCTGGCGGGGTGTCCCCCGGTCGGGCGGCCGCGTGAACTGGAACACCTGAACACGGCCCGAAACGCGGCCTGAAAAGGATACCGGCACTGCGCGAGCAGCGGGGTGGCGGCATAGTGTGGGGGCATTTCACTTCCGTTTTTGGGAGGCAGCCCATGACTCTTTTCTTCACCAAGCCTTTTCGGGTTTCCCGCAAGCTGATGCTGGTGCCCGCATCCGTTATCGCACTGGCGGCAGCAAACGCAGGTGCCCAGATCCCTGGCGTTCCTTCGATGCCGACTACATCCTCGATGCCAGGTACACCGTCGCTGCCTGGCACGCCCTCGCTGCCCGGGACGCCATCTTTGCCGAGCACGCCCTCTCTTCCCGGCACACCTTCGTTGCCCGGCGCCTCTTCGGCACTTCCCGATCTCTCGACGATGGGCGGCAGCAACGCGGCCGGCGTGCTCAGCTACTGCGCGAAGAACCAATTGGTCGACTCGGTCGAGGGTAATTCCGTCGTTTCCAAGCTGACCCAGAAGCCAGACGTGTCACAGCAGGACAGCGGATACACGTCCGGGACGTCAGGGACGATACAGTCCGGCAGCGGTTCCAGCTTCTCGCTCGATCAGGCGCCGCCGTCGGTTCGCAAGAAGGTCTGCGGCATGGTGCTCAAGCAATCGCGCTCGATGCTCTGAAAAACTGCCCGGGTTAATCTGAAAGCGCTTTCGCGCTTCAGATTAACCCGGTTTCGTGCTCGCCGATGCGGGCCGGGTCGATCGAGCCGCCGGTGGCAAGGCGGAACACGCCCTTCAGACTGGTGTCCACCGTCCAGACTTCGGCATCGTCGACCTCGAAGCGCAGCATGACCACGGCGGGATCGTCGCGTCCGCCGGGGAACCAGCTTTCGACGGCCTTGTTCCAGCGCGCGTTGCGCACGGCGGGGTCGGTTTCCTCGATCAGGGTCCCGGCGGCGCAGGCGAAGACTTCATGGTCGAGCGTCGCGACTTGCGCCATCGCCCGGCCACCCTTGCCGATGCGATTGTCCTTTCGACAAACGAACCAGACGGCGTGATGGGCTTCCTTGTCCAGGATTGCCGTCATCGGCTCGGCATGGCCGTGCGAATTATCCAGCTTTATCATGGTGATCGGGCTGACGGCGAAGGCTTTCCAGAACGTCTCGCGCACATTGGAATCCATGACGATCCTCCTCTCATTTGCACCAAGTCAAACGCTGCGATGGCTACGGACGTTCCCGGATTGCCTCCCGTACCGCAAGAATACAGGGAAAAGGCATTTGCGTGGAAGACGCGCTCGCAACATGAGTATCTCGGTAAGATACGGATATTATGGCGGCGGCGAGGTCGAATTACGCCGATCCATTCTTTCTCTATTCTCGGGTGTTGCCCGGCACTTCATGGTCATCCGTTCGCGGGGCGTTGCCGCATTCCGGACAACCTCGCGGCCACTGGTGCGTTTGCACAGGACAAGCCGTTCAAAGCAGGACCACCGCCCGATGCCGCGCCTGACTTTCGCCGATCCCGATGCCCCCGGCATCACCCGCAGCCGCACGCGCGCTGGGAAATGGGCCTATTACGGCGCGGACGGCACGCGCATCATCGAGCGCGACGAGATCGACCGGCTCAACCGCATTGCCTTGCCGCCCGCCTATGTGGACTGCTGGTTCTCGCCCGAGGCCGAAGTTCACCTGCTTGCCACCGGTTTCGATGCGCGCGGGCGCAAGCAATACCGTTATCACCCCGATTGGCGCGCGGGCCGTGATGCGCGCAAGTTCGACCGCTGCGCTCCGTTCGGTCAGGCCCTGCCGGTCTTGCGCGAGCGGGTGGCGCGGGATCTGGCGGGCGCCGGGCTGTGCCGGGAGCGGGCGGTGGCCTCGATTGTCGCGCTGCTCGATGCGGAGGCGATCCGGATCGGTAACGAGCGCTATGCCGCCACCAACAAGAGCTTCGGCGCGACCACACTGCGCATGCGCCATGCAAACCTTCAGGGGCGCAAGTTGCGCCTGCGTTTTCGCGGCAAGCATGGAAAACTGCGCGAAGTGGTGAGCGCCGACCGTGCACTGGTTTCGTGTGTGCGGCGGATGCAGGACCTGCCGGGGCAGCACTTGTTCCAGTATCTCGATGACGAGGGCTGCGCGGTTCCGGTGGGTTCGCAAGACGTCAACGATTACCTCCACGAAACCATGGGCGAGGACTTTTCGGCCAAGGACTTTCGTACGTTCGCTGCCAGCACCATCGCGTTTGCGCGGCTCTGGGAGGCGCCGGGTACGACGCTGAAAACGATGCTGGAGGAAGTGGCGGAGCGGCTGGGCAACACGCCCGCCATCGCGCGCAAGTCCTACGTCCACCCGGCGCTGATCGCGTTCGTGCGCAAGGCTGACCCGGTGCCGGAACTGCCTGCCCGGCTGCCGCGCCGCACGAAGTGGCTCACGGGCGAGGAGCGGGGGTTGATCGCGTTTCTGGAAGCGGCACCACCGGCGGCGAGTTGGGGGTAAACAGCATCGCCTCGTCCCGCGACATCGCCCTATTCCCCGTCATCGCTTCGTTCCCCGTCATCCTGAACTTGTTTCAGGATCCATTTCACGGCCTATCCCGGACGGCTGCGTGAATGGCGCGGCGGTGCGAGTTGCCGATCGAAGCACGGCGCAGGTGGCAAAATGGATCCTGAAACAAGTTCAGGATGACGGGGTTGGGGACGAGGTCTCGATTGACCAAATTCTGGCGATTGAGCGCACCGCAAGGGCAACCGGCGCTTCTCAATTGACCTCCTCTCCAACCCCGCTCAGGCTGAGCTTGTCGAAGCCCCCCGAGACGGGGCGCGAGGCTCCTCATCCTTCGACAGGCTCAGGATGAGCGGTGTGCGGGAGGAGGGGAGGGGGCAGTAGGGCATCAGATCACGCCCCTTCACCTCTTCGCAAGCTGCGCCAGCGCCGCCTTCACATCGCGCAGGCCGTAAGGCTTGGTCACGATAGGAACGTTGCGGAAAACCTCCGCGAGCATCGAACGTTCGCCGTAACCGCTGGCGAAGATGAACGGAATGCCGCGCTCCGTCAGCGCGTGGGCGACATCCTCGCTGGTATCCTTTCCCAGATTGACGTCGAGCATCGCAAAGGCAATCTCGCCGGAATGGACCATGTCCAGCGCATCGGCGACGGCGCCGGCAACGCGGCAATCCTCGAAGCCCAGATCGCGCAGCACGTCCTCCGCTTCCATGGCGATGATGACATTGTCCTCCACCACCAGGGCCGCGCCGATGCTGGCGGCGGAGAGCCCGCTTTCCTGTGCCGGATCGGAGCGCGGTTCGGCGAGCGGCACCGCGGGCGTCTCGAAGGCCGCGATATGCTCGGCCGGCAGCAGGAACCGGGCGTGCAAACCTTGCACGGGGAAGTCGACCGAGGCCGTTCCCCCCAATTCGTGCGGGATGGTGCGTTCGATGATCGTCGACCCGAAGCCCCGCCGGGTCGGCGGGCAGACCGGCGGGCCATCGCTTTCGCGCCAGTCGACCTCCAGCGCGCCGTCGGCAGCGCGGGCGAGCGCTACTGTCACGCAGCCGTGCGTGTCGGACAGAGCGCCATACTTGACCGAATTGGTCGTCAGCTCGTGGAACACCAGCGCCAGCGTGGTGAAAGCGCCCGGCGCGATCAGCGCGTCGGGGCCGAGGATGCGCACACGGTCGGCGCTGTGCCCGGCATAGGCGGCCGCCTCGGTCCGGATCAGGGTGTAAAGCGAGGAGGGCGTCCAGTCCTTCTGCGTGACCTGGTCGTGTGCGCGGGCGAGTGCGTGGATGCGGCTGCCGACAATCTCTGCGAACTCGTCGATGGTGCGCGCGCCTTCCTTGCTCTGCGTCACCAGCGCGCGGATCAGGTTGAGGATATTGCGCACGCGGTGGTTGAGTTCCGCGATCAACATGTCCTGCTGGCGGTTCGCCTGCTCGCGTTCGGCATGGGCGGAATCGGCCAGCCGCAGCACCACTTCGAGCAAAGTGACGCGAAGCGAATCCGCCGCCTGGATCTCGTCCTCGCTCCAGGAGTGGGACTGGCCCCGACGCTCTTCCTTCCAGATCTCGAAGCTCTTGCGCGGGGTGAGGCGCGGGCCGTTGGGGCCGAGTTCAATGGTCTTTTCCGGATTACCGGCCCAGTTCACCTCGCGCAGCTGCTCGCGGCGGAACAGCACGATGTAATCGCGCGGCGTGCGGCTGACGGGAAGGGCGAGCAGGCCCGCCGCCTTGTCCGCCCATTCACGCGCGGGCTCGAAAATGCGGGCGATGGCGTCGGTCGACCAGACCGTGCTGGCGCCCGCCGTGTTGAGGAAGCGTGCGAGTTCGGCGAACTGCGCCTCGTCCGGAGTGGCGCCGCGGCTGACGAAGCGCCCGTCGACCCAGCCGACCGCGCCGTCGAAGGGGATGACGCGGCCGATCGCCTCGCCGAAATCCTCGAAAGCTTCCAGCAGCGAACCGCCCCCGGCGACGCGGGCCATGATCTCGTCATGCAGCCGTGTCGAGGCGGAGCGGCGGGCGAGTGCGAAATCGGTTTCCTTCTGCTCCAGCAGATAAGCGAAGAATTCGCCGAACAGCTCGCTGGCGGTCCGTGCCGAGTAGGACAGTGTGAGCGGGGAGTAGTGATGGCAGGCCATCAGCCCCCAGAGCTTGCCCCGGCGCATGATCGAAACCGACATCGATGCCTTCACGCCCATGTTGCGCAAGTATTCGACATGGATCGGCGAAACCGCGCGGAGGCCCGACATCGAAAGGTCCAGCGGATCGCCGCTGGGCCCGGTCGCCGGGTAGATCGGCACGGTGGGATCGTCGATGTCGGAAATGATGCGCAGCAGATTGCGCGCATAGAGCCGGCGCGCCTGTGCGGGAATGTCGGAGGCCGGGAAGTGCATGCCCCGGAAGCTGTCCACCATGCCGTTCAGGCTTTCGGCGATCACTTCGCCGGCGCCGTCGGCCTCGAAGCGGTAGATCATCACGCGGTCGAACCCGGTGAGCGCGCGCATGTGCCGGGCGGCATTGGCGCAGAGCTGTTCGAGCGACGGAGCCTCGCGCAGCCGCTCGATCATCGGCCGGACATAGCTGACGAAATCGCGCCGCCGCCCACTCTCGCGCGGTTCGATTTCAAGCACATAGGAACGGCCGGAGATATGCAGCGCCATGTCGAACAGGCGGCCGTCGCCCATAAGATCGATTTCGAAGATGCGCTCCACGCTCGATCCGCCGCCCAGGATCTGAAGCCGCGAGCGTACATCGTGCAGCGCGTCGGGCGAGAGGAACTGCGCGGCCGGCAGGCCGATCAGCGCATGCGGATCGAGGCCGAACAACGCTTCACAATTGAGCGAGGCATGGTTGATGATCCAGTCGCTTGAAAACGAGACGAGCCAGCCGAAGCTCTGGATGCGGCCGATTACGTGGATCGGCTCCAGATCGCATGTGTTGAGATCGACCGTCGGCGCGCCGTCAGCCATCGTTACCGATACCTCCGGCTGTATCCGGGGCGGGGGTATTCAGGGCGGCGGTACTCCGGGTGGTCTTGTGGTCGGTTTGCATCTGCTACTCGCTCTGGGCCTGCGCACTCTGGCCTATTGGCTCCCTGACGGAAAGGTCTGACAATTCCGTATCGTCGGAGTGTTTCTCCCTCCCGCTGCGCGGATCGTGCGGGAACACTGGAGGGCGCTCCCGCTCCGGAGAGTCTTACCCATCCGAACCGGTTCCGTCTGTCCACAAGTGCACGGAACCTTGCTCCGTTTGCCGGGTTGTCTGGCTCACGGCGGCTGGATCTGTCCGGCCGAAGAGTGGTGCCGTGCCTGGAAAACCCGGCCCGGCGCAGCATGATAGCGAGCGAGTTCAGGAATTCGACATGGACGTACAGACCGTTCAAGAGGACAGCGATCTTCTCGGGGCGCTGCGTCCCGGAGACCGGGCGCTGCTCGACCCCTATCTCGTCGACGTACGGCTGCGGGCGGGTGAGGTGATCTATCGACCGGGCGATCTGGTGGAATTCTGTTATCTGCCCCGCGGAGCGGCGGTCTGCTCCTACTTCGTGGAAATGGACAGCGGGATCGAGGTGGAAACCATTCTGGTCGGCCGCGAAGGGGCGCTGGGCGGGGTGGTCAGCATGGGCCATCTGCCGGCGTTTGCGCGGTCCGGTGTGCTTCACGCCGGGCGGTTCTGGCGCATTCCTAGCCGGCAGCTTGAGGAGATCAAGGACCGGTCTCCCGCCATCGCAAACCTGTTCGCGCGCTATGCGGACTGCGTGATGGCGCAAGTGTTCCAGTCGATCGCGTGCAACGCCGTCCACACCATAGAGCAGCGCGCGGCGCGCTGGCTGGGCGCGGCGGTGGACCGCATCGGGCGCGACGATGTGACCATGACGCAGGAGCAACTGGCGGCGATGATGGGTATCGGCCGCAGCTATGCCAGCCGCGTGCTCCAGCGCTTCAAGCGCGAGGGGTTGCTGCGCACCCGGCGCGGGGGGATCACGATCCTCGACCGCACGGGGCTGAGCGACAAGGCCTGTTCGTGCAACGCGCAAGTGCGCAATCACTTTGATAAAGTGCTGGAAGGCGTCTACCCGCGCGAGGGTGGCTAAAGGCCCGGCCACTTCAGCCTCGCACACTCAACCTTCGTCATTGCGAGCGCAGCGAAGCAATCCAGAGGCGGTTTGCGCCGCTCTGGATTGCCGCGTCGGCTTCGCCTCCTCGCAATGACGAGAGGTGGGTGGGACGGGTGGGCGGCGTCCCGTGACAGTTACTGCCGCGGCACCCAGACGCGCATGTCGACTTCATCCGAAACCTTGAACGGCACACCCCGCCGGTTGAGGAACAGCCGCTCCATCTCCGCCCGCGTGAAGGGGCGGGAGCCGAGCCGGCCGAACACCGCGATCTGGCCGCCGGTCTCGTCCACCGCGCGGTCGCGATCTAGCCCCTTGGACAGCGCGCGCGCCGCGCTGGGGGTATGGGCCCAGGCGATCAGTTCGGGCATCGGCGCGGGGGAGAAGCCGTAAAAGTTCGGCTGACTGGAGGGGGAGGTCAATTGCACCACCTTCAGCCCGTTCACCCCGTCCGCCACATAGGCGAAGAGCGAGGCATTGGTGCTGCCCACCACTACGTCGGACGCATCGTTCATTACCCCGCCAAACGTCTCCTTGCGGTAGATCTGCGGCATCGATGGCCGCAGTACGTCCACGATCACCAGACCCTCCGGCCCGCCGGCCACATAGGCATATGTGCGCGCCACATAGAGGCGGCGCGCGTCGGTGAGGTGCACCGTGCCCGACGCCACGGCGACCGGATTGCGCAGATCGGTCACGTCGAACAGCTTCAGCCCCTCGCGGTCCGTCACCCAGAGGTAGCGGAACTGCACCGCGCTGGCCCGCGCGTCGTCCAGCGGGCGCACGGCGGTGACTTTCGGGTGGAGCGGATCGTGAAGGTCCACCGCGACGAGGCCGACCTTGGCGGTGATATAGGCCACTTCGCCCGCCAGCGTCACATGCCGTGCCCCGTCCAGCACGTGATCCGGGTTCCACGTCAGCGCGCGGGTCAGGCGGTTGTTGCGGAATTCGCCATCCGCCAGCGTGTCGATATCGACCAGGATCAGGCCTTCCTCGCTGTCGGTCACGACGGCGTAGGAATAGATCGGCTCGAACGCCTGCTCCTGATTGGCATCGCGCAGGCTCATCGGCATGCCGTCCGCCTTGTGCAGCGGCTGGCCCTTGGCATCGGCCAGCATGGTCGCGGCCATCTGGCGATTGCGGGTGGGGGCGATCGGTTGGGTGGTGGCGATCGCCATGCAAGTGGCGTTCTTGCTCTTGACCCCGGTATCCTGACCCAAGGGTGAGAACGGCGCGGAAATCACCGCATCCGACACGCCCTTGTTCGCCACCGAGGCGACGTCATAGACCTTGAAGCCGCCGCGCCCTTCGGCAACGAACATGTATTCGCCGCGCAATTGCAGACAGCCGACCTGATCGCGCGTGCCCTGCGTGACATTGCGGAACTGTTCCAGCGGACGCGTCTCACCCGAAAGCTTGGCATCGAACGTGCTGCCGCGCGTCCAGTTCTTCAGCTCACGCCCGTTCTGTTCGACATGCAGGCGCCAGTAATCGGGATAGGCATAGCGCTGGAGGTAGGAGCCGATCACCGCCTGCGGTTCATCCCATTCGGTAACGCGCACGGCCTCGAACCCGGCTTCGAGCCCGACCCATGAATTGAGCCCGACGAAGTTCACGAAATTGGTGCCCAGCAGCAGCGTCTGCGCCAGGATCGCGTTGTTGTCGTCCTTTTCGGACAAGTGGCAGTCCGAACAGGTCTTCGTCTCGGAAAGGCGGACCGTATGCGGGAAATGCGGCGCGAAGGCCTGGCTGGAAAAGCCCGCCGCGCTGATCGGCGGCTGCTGGATGTAGATCCGTTCCCGATTGGCATTGGTGGAGGACAGCACCAGCGCGGATGTGGAGCGCACAGGGGCCACTTCCGCGCCCTTGGTAGTCATGTGCTTGCCAAGCTGGAACATGTCGTCCCGCGCGACTTGCGGGTTGTAGGTGGCGAAGTTGCGCGTCTCCTCCCCCTCGAAGTGGTGGGAGGATGTTTTCCAGTTCGCTTCGATCGGCAGGTGGCAGCCGCCGCAACTGGTGGTCCACGAAAGATGGCAGGTGAAGCAGGCCATCTCCTCCGTCTTGTGCGCGCGGTCGGCCATGGGCACGCCGGGGCCGAAGCGGAACGAACCGTCATCCGCGCCCGAACGGCTCATCAGCTTGGCGCGCGCGGCCTTGGCGTTGAATTCGGGAGAGGCGGGGTCGACCGCGTTGACCACCAGCTTCACGTCCCACGAAAGATTGGGATCGACCACCGATCGCTGCGTCAGATGCCGTCTGCCGCCCGCATCGGTGCGCCATTCGAAACGGCGCTTGCCATCGGGATTGCGCAGCAGCGACAGATCGGTGCCCTTGGGTGGGGCGGCCGGGCCGGAGGTGAGCAGGGTGGGCAGCGCGTCCGCCGTGCCGTGGCAGTCCTTGCAGCCGATCTCCACCGCGTTGGCGACTTCGCCCTGGATCAGCCCGTTGCCGTGGGCATCCTGCGCGAAGTGGCAATCGGCGCACTGCATGCCCTTTTCGGCGTGGATGTCCATCATGTGGACGGCCTTGCCGGGATTGACGCCGGGCTTCACGAACTTGCCTTCCCCGGCGCGGCGCCACTTTTCCGGATCGTCGGGAGAGATGATGTGCGCCTTGTCGGTGCCCCAGGTGGCCATGTTGCCCCCGGCATCGAGCAGGTTGCCCGCGCGGTCCCGCTTGAAGATTGCGCGGAAGGCCCAGCCGTGGCCGTGGTAATCGGCGAACTGGGTGTCCTTCAGTTCGGGATTGAGATCGTAGAGGTTGCGCAGGAAGTCGATATCGCCCCACTTGCCGCGCGGGGCGGCGCCTTCGGGATTGCGATCGTTCACCGCGCGCACCTCGGCGGCGGTGGGATACTTCTGTTTTTCCGGCCACATCTTCGGCGCATCCGCCTCGTAATCCCACATCGTGTAGCCGAGGTAGGAATTCAGGAAGATGTTGGGCTGGTGCATGTGGCAGTTCATGCACTGCGCGGTGGGAATGGCGCGGGTGAACACATGCTGGAGCGGGTGGCCGCGTTCGCGCTTGTCCGCGCCCTGTCCACTTTCGGCGTCATGCCCGTCCTTGAGAGCGCCATGCGCGCCCCGCTGGGTGAGGGCGGCGATGGTGGGATCGCGGGTGATGCTCTGCCCGTCACGACCCAGGCTGGCATAGATCAGCGAGTGGCGTGGTTCGCGGTCGTTGGCATAGATCACGTGGCAGGCTGTGCAGCCGGAGGAGCGATAGTCGCCCGGCTGGTCGTTCGTGCCCATGAACCAGGTATAGGGATCGTTGAGGCGCGTCTTGTGGATGTTCAGCACCGGAATGGCCACGCGCAGGCCGGTGCCGGGGCCGCGGTTGGACTGCTTCAGGTCCGGCCGGCCCGGCTCCTCCAGCCGCTGGATCGATCCGGACAGGTTCGGCAGGCCTACTTCCGCAAAGCCCGACCCATTGGTGCGTCCACCTTGTTCGAACACGCGGAACACGTCGGCAGGGGGCATGACGTTCCATGTCGGCAGCGGATAGAGTGCCGCCAGCGCGCCGCGTGCCTCCTGCGCGGGCGTTACCGTGCCGGGCGGGGTTCCGGGGGAGAGCAGCTTCGCAGGCTCTCCCTTGGCGGTGTAGGCCTCCCCGAAGATGTAGTTCTTGAAGGGCGCGATGCCGTTGTTGTACGCCGCGCCGCCCCAGAGCATGGCGCCGGTCGCCATCAGCGATCGTTCCGCCGCCTCGATCGCGGGCATGTGGCAATTGCCGCAGGAATCGCGCGCCACGCGATAGTCGCCGGGATTGACGAAGCGGATGTATTCGGGCGCTTCCTTGTTCAGCAGGGTATAGCTGCGTTCCGGATTGGCGGAACTCGGCCAGTTCCAGCCGTGCGGATAGCGCGGCAGCACATGCGCCTTATTCCGCGCGGCCACATAGTCGGGATGGTCGAAGCCCAGTTCCGGGCGGCCGCGCACGGCGGGATTGCCGCCGTGGCAATCCACGCAGCCCAATTGCACGGCCGGACTGGCATGCATCGAGGGTGCATCGGAATCGGTATGGCAGGTGAGGCAACCTGCGGATTTCGACAGCACATCCGCCGCGCTCTGCCGCGCCGGGGCGGCCGGCGCGCGGACCAGTGAATAATCGCGCGTGACGGGTCGTTCCTCGCTGCTCGCCATGAGCCGCGCCGCCGGAATGGCAAAGGCGGTCAGCAGCGCCAGAAGGAAGACGAGGCGGCTCAAGCGCATCAGTAACTCACGATCACATTGGCGAGCACCGAGTAATAGCTGCGGTTGCCCTGATTGTTGTCGAACAGGTCGCGGAAGCCCTTGCCTGCCACCAGCGTCGCGGCGCTGAGCCGCATGACGATGTTCTGCGTCGCTTTCGGCCGCCAGACCGCCGCCATCGACAGGTCCCAGCCGATATCGCCCGGGATCGAGCCTTCGTTGCGCAGCGTTTGCAGCACGGTGGTATTCTCGAACCACAAGTGGTTAGCATTGCCCGACAGGCGCAGCTCAGGCGTCAGGTCGAAGTCCGCGCCCGCGCCCGCCAGCATGGTGCCGGGGTTGTTGAAGTTGGACTGGCCCTGTTCCTTCGACGAGCGCAGCGAATTGAGAATGCCGTTGCGCCCGTTGATGGAGATCACCCGGCCGCCGCCGGCGAAAGGCACCGACTGGCGAATCCAGTAACTGGTGTCCGCACCGGCGAAGACCGGGTTTTCGAACACGGCATCGAAACCGGATTCCGTATTGTCGTAAGGATCGTGATCGCCGCTGGCCCAGAGGCCGGACAGGCGGAAGCGCATCCAGTCATGGTCGTAGCTCAGTTCACCGGCGGCGAAGAAGGCGCGGATGTTCGCCGGGCGTCCGGTGAAAATGCTGTCCCGATCCTGCCCCAGCGCGGCATAGGCCGATGCGGTGAGGTTCAGGCGGCCGACATGCCCATCGGCATTGTAGCCAAGGTAATAGACGTCATAATCGCGCCCGCGCAGATTGCCGATCAGCGCCGGGCGGACGGGGAAGCCGTTATCGTCGATCTCGATCCGGCCCGCCTCGCGATTGCGGTTGTAGGCCACTGTAATCTGGCTGGTCAGCGCCGGGATCAAGAAGTCCTGCCGATAGACGTTGGCAATGAACAGCAGATCGTCGCGCGGACGCTGGACCACCGAATTGAGGCCGGAATTGGTGTCCTTCTCCAGCCGCCAGAACGCGGCGAGGTTGTACTGGAAGCGGTTGCCGTCGCGGTTGCCGAACAGGCGAATGCCAAGCTGCTGGTCGTTGAACAGGAAGCCCCGGAAATCGGCCTGAAACGGTTGGATGCCGACGCGGATGGAATCGAAATCGTACCGGTCGGACACGTTGCGCAGGTGATAGTCCACGAACAGTTCCTGCACGCCCAGGAACTGGTCCGCGCGGTGCGAGGGCTTGCTGGGCTCCACATGCAGCACGCGCTTTTCGGGCACGTTCACGTAGTTGTAGTTGAATGCGAGGGCGACGCGGTACTCGATCTCCGGCGGCTTGAAGGCGGTGTTGCCCTTGGTCAGCCCGGCGCCGAGGATGAAGGTCTGCGAGAAGACGAGGCTGGCATCCTTGCCGAACACATCCAGACTGCCCGGCCGTTCGGTGGTCTGCACGCCCACGGGAATGGGGAAAGTGCGCGGTTCGAACACCATGTCCGATATCGCGGAGAGCGAGAAGAACCAGTCGTCCCCCGTGATCGGCAGCCATTTCACTTTGGCGCGGTCGATCGGGCGATCGCCCTTCAGGGTGTTCTGGTGATAGGGATCGAACCAGCGTTCCTTCACCACGCCCAGCGTTTCGATCAGGCGCCAGCGGTCCGGTACCGGGATCTGGTCGGTGGGAAAAGCCTCAGGCGGGGGGGCGCGCACGGCGCCGGGATTGTCCTGCGTGACGCGGTCGGGCAGCGGCGCCTGATAGCCGGGGCGGCGGCGGCCGGGAATCACGCCGTTATCGACATCCTCCGGCGCGGCTTCGCTGCCCGGTGCATTCAGCACCGGCGGCTCGCTTGCAGGAGTCGCAGCGGGCGGCGCCGCCTGCGCGACAATCAGGGGGACGAAAAGGGCGCTCAGCACGTCATAAGCCTTGGCAGACGTTCTGGTCGCTGGTGTCGAGGAACGGCGCGAAGGGGCAATTGATATAGCGCAGCCGCACGCCGCTGCCGTTCACGTTCACCACGATCTGGTCCGCCCGGATCGCCGCCGGGGCATTGCCCAGCGTGCCCAGCTTGATCCCGGCATTGTTGGTGCCGAGGAACGAGATCATGTCGTCCTGATCGATGCCGTCGCCCGACACGCCGATGGCGCCCACCAGCACATTGCCGCGATAGATCGGCACCGATCCGGGAAATATCTGGATGCCGTTCTGCAACCGGTTTTGGCCGCTGGCCGCATCGGGCAGGAAGGTGCAGCGCGCCTGCGTATCGGCTGCGCTGGCCCCGGTCACATAGTTCAGGTGCTGGCCAAGGTTGGTCAGCACCAATGCCGATTGCAGCCCGGTGGAGAACGGGTTCCACTGCGCGATCGGGCGCGAGAGCGGGCCGTTGGGATTGCCCACTTCGCCATCGGGGAAATAGGGGCGCGACAGGTTGCCGCCTGAGCGATCGGCAAAGGCGTATGTGCCGGTCAGCGCATTGGCATCGTTCAGGAACGTGCGCACTTTGCCGACGAATCCCTGCACATCGGCGCTGGGATCGGCCAGGAGATCGCTACCCGCGTGGCTGCCAGAGAAGAACGCGGCGGTGCGCGCCTTCTGAAGCGAAACGTCCGCCCCGAAGATCGGCGCATCCGGCGCGCGGACAATGCCCAGCACCGCGCCGTGCGTATCGACCATGGAGATCGTCACTTGCGCGCGGCTGTCCAGCGGTTGACGGATCTGCGCGCGGGCGCGGGTCATGATCGCGAAGGCCTGTTCCAGCACCGTGCGCACTTCGTCGGCAGTGAGCGGTTGGGCCACGTCTCCGCCATCGGTGGCGGCGCGGATCGGGAAGCGATTGGCGCCGCTGCCGTCGGTCAGCACAAAGGCGTCACGGTCGGAAAACTCGGCGCTGGTGGAGGCGCGAATGCCGGAGCTTTCGGAGCCATAGGCGGTGCCTGCGCGCAAAGTGGCGGTCTCGAAGTAGCCGCGCACGGTGACGAGGCTGCCCAGCGCGGGCGCGGTCTGCGCGTATGTAGCGGCGGAAACGTCGAACAGGCCGGTGTAGACCGCGTCCGAATAGCGCAGCTGTGTGCCGTCCACATAGATGCGGTCGGCCTGAATGCTGGCAGGAGCTTCGAAGCCCACTGTGCCCGCCAGCGCGATCTGCTCGTCGATGTCGGTATCGGTGTCCAGCACATTGGTATCGAGCGAATAGGCCCCGTCCGCACTGACGCCCACGCCGCCGACCAGCACGCCGTCGATATAGAGCGGAAAGCCTCCCGGATCGGCCGAAAGCCCCAGCGGAGAACGCTTGGGTCCGATCATCGCGGCATTGCCGGACGCCTGAAAACGCTGCGCGAAATCGGAGCAGGGAAGCTGGCTGAACTGCACGCCGAACAGCGGCCCGCTCTCCAACCCCACAGCGCTTGGCGCGGGCGGGAAGTGCTGCTGTACGATCATGCTGGCGGTGCGCGTGGAGAAGGCATTGCCACCGCTGGACAAGTACGCCCCGGTCACGGCCTTGGCGATGGCGGCGGCTTCGGATGGGACCGAAAGGCCCTGAATGTCGATGTTCTGGCCGTTCGGCGCATCGGGGATTTTCGCCGTGGCCGGGGCGCCGTTCATGCGGAACACGGCCAGCACGTTGCCCACCCGGTCCACCACCGCGATCGTGCCGGGATGGCCCGATTGGCTGGCCTGCGCGGCGGCCTGCGCGACGACTTTGCCCACTTGGGCCGATGTCAGCGCAAGCTGCGCGGGCGCGGTATATTCGCCCAGCACGGTGCCCGAGTTTCCGCTCGAAGAACTGCCGCCGGAGTTGCTGCCGCCCGAATTGCTTCCGGAAGTTCCGCCGGAAGACCCGTCACTCCCCCCGCAAGCGGTGAGCAGGGCGAAGGCGGCCATGGTCAGGATCGATCGCAGGCGCATCAGTGCAACGCCCCGATCGCGCGGGTGGCCTGCCCCAGCGCGGCGCGGAAGGCGGGGGGATCGAACCGCTCGGGCGCGGCGGTGGCGGCATAGGCGCGGTTGATCTCCGCCCGGATACCGGCGGCGGCGCCCACGGTAACGCGGCCGTCGCGCACCAGCGCGTTCAGCAGGGTGTCCACCGCCATCACCGCCTGCGCCGACCCAGTATAGTCGGTGAAGCGTGCGGCCGTGGTCTTGCCCGAAATCGCGGCGATCACCGAAAAGGCGGTGTCGCCCGGATAGCTGCGCGCGGCCAGCGTGTCGGAAAGCGTTGTGGCGGCGGTGCCCAGCGCTTGCGCGGCGACCACGCTTTGCGGGCGGCCCTTGGCCATGGCGGCATGGAACCCGCGCGCGGCGGCATCGAAACGCGCGGCTTCCGCCGGGGCGAGCGTGGCGGCAACGGCCGACAGCATGATCATGTTCTCGTCATTGAAGGGGGGATTGCCGAAGGGGATCGGCCGGCCGGGATTGACCTCGAACTTGCGGGTGGCGGCAGGATCGTCGCTGATCGGGCGGTGGCACGAATGGCAGTCGAAGAAGGTGAATTGCGGGAACAGGCCCTCGCTCGCCAGCGCGGGATCGGCGAAAAGCCGCGTCTGGCGGCGGATCGCCTCCGCCTGGCCGACGGCCCAAAGCTGCACGCTGTCCAGCCGGCCCTTGCGCTTCGCATAGTCGCCGTCGAGGTCGTAATGCGCCTGCAGCGCGGAGAACAAGTCGAGTTCGAAAGAAACGCGCGGGTGCCCGGCGGCCATCATCGCATGGGTGACGAACTGGCCCGGCTTGTCGCTGCCGTAATGGCAATCGAGGCAGACGCGGGCGCGCACTTGCGGCCTGTCCAGCGCGGTCATCCCGGCGGCTAGATTGCCGGCATGGCTGGCGGGCATGGCATAGTGGCTGGAAATCCAGCCGGAAGCCGCGCCGTGGCAGGATTCGCAGCCCACCCCGTCTGAGGCCTGATATCGCTCGCCGCGCATGGCGGCGGGCGCGTTGGTGGCATGGCAGCCGAGGCAGGCCGGGGCCGATGCCGCGCTGCCAAGGCCGAGCGCCGTCGCGATCCGCTGGCCGCGCGCGCCGGAAAGCACCGCCGTGGCGCGCGAGTGGGCACCGGCGGGGCTGGACGGGTCTTGCCACAGCCGCAGTTCATCCTGCCGCACGACTTTGCCGTCGCCTTCGCCGCGCCCGTGGCAGGTCGATCCCGCGCAACTGGCAACGCCAAGGTAGCTTGCCGCCTGTGCCATCGTTGCCGCCGTAAGACAGGTAAGCGCAATGACCAGTAACCGGGGCATCAGGGACTTTCGTTTCTTCGCAATCACTTGCTGCTGTCTCCCGCGGAACCTTGCGCGCCGGAAGGGCAACCGGCCTCCCAGAGGTCTTCGTTGCCGATGCCGGTGACGGGATCGTCGACCAACGGCAGGTTCTCGCCCGGCTGGAATTCGGGCACGTCGACCGTGATGGGCGACACGGTGATCTGCGCGAGCGGCGTGGTGGGCGTGTCATCGGGATCGAGAGCGCCCTGAAGGTCGCCCTTGGTTAGGACAGGGGCCACGATTTCGGGCTGCACGATCGGGCCGCAATTGCTGCCGATCGCGCAGCCGTTGACCGTCGAACCAACGGCATAGGATCCGTTGATGGCGATAGTGCCCACGGTGTCGAGCCCGGTCACGATCTGGCCATTGGCATCGTAGGTAACGCCGTTGATGACGATCCGCGTGGCCCGCGATCCGGTGGCGATGGTGAGGGCTCCCACATTGAACCCGCGCCGATCGGCATAGGCGGTCGAGGCGCCCGTGTTCTGTACATAGATCCCGTCCCGCACCGTGGCGGTGATCGCTCCGGCACTGACGCCGCCGGTTCCGCTGGTGGCAGGGGGCGTGTCCATCGCCGCATTGATCTCGGCGATCCCGCTGGCCTGATCGAGCGCAGTAATGGCGGCGCTGCTGGCGACCACGAAGCGATCGGCATTGACGTTGAGGCGGCCTTGTCGTGCGCCCGCACTGTCCGCCAGCGCAATGCCGCCGGTGTCGGTCACCACTTCGAGACTGCCGGCGTCGATCCCGAGACTGTCGCTGGCCGAGGACGTTTGCACGGCGAGCGGCCCGGTCACGGCGATCCGGCCGGGAGAGGACAGCAGCAGCGATCCACCGGTGCCGATCTGCCCCGATGCACCGAAGCTCAGGGAAAGGGCGTCCACCACCATGTCGCCCGGCTGGCTCGACTGCCCGGCCGCGACGGCAATCGACTGGTCGGCAAAGACCCGTGCGAATTCCGAGGCATCAAGGCTGTAACCGCCGGTCTGAGCGGTCCCACCGAGCCATGTCGTGGTCCCGCCGGACGAGTTGGTGAAGCGGACCGTCTGTGTCGTGCCGCGTCGGCCGACTTGCGCGCCGCGCCCGATGGCGATGTCTGCAGAGGCGACCGAGATCGTTGCCCCCGCAACTTCCCCGCCAAGCGTCACAAGATTGCCTGCAGCAAGATCAATCCCCCCACCAGCGGTAAGGTCGCCATCCGCGGTGAGATCATGCCCGGCGGTAATCCTCATGTCCGCGCCAGCGGACAATGCTGCCGGCATGGTGACATTCGCCCCACCGGAAATGGCGAGTGACCGACCGGCCTGCACCGTATCGCCAAGCGTCACGTCGCCGTTGGTGGCCGTAAGCGAGACGTTCCCGCCGCCATTCAGAATGCCTGCGGACAGGTTCCCCACGGCCTGCATGGTGATATCACCGAACGCCGTGACAGGCGCGGAAGTCGCGATATCGCCCCCGGCCGAGAAGGTGATCAAATTGCCGCTCACGGCGGCAAGCGTGGTTATGTCCACCCCGCTGGAGACGGCGAGCAGACCGCCGGCCTGCACCGTATCGCCAAGCGTTACGTCGCCGTTGGTGGCCGTAAGCGAGACGTTCCCGCCACCATTCAGCATGCTTGCGGACAAGTTCCCCACGGCTTGCATGGTGATATCGCCGAACGCCGTGACAGGCGCGGAAGTCGCGACATCGCCCCCGGCCGAGAAGGTGACCGAATTGCCGCTCGCGGCGGCAAGCGTGGTTATGCCTGCTCCGCTGGAGACGGCGAGCAGACCGCCGGCCTGAACCGTATCGCCAAGCGTCACGTCGCCGTTGGTGGCCGTAAGAGAGATGTTCCCGCCACCATTCAGCATGCCTGCGGACAGGTTCCCCACGGCTTGCACGGTGATATCGCTGAGCGCCGTGACAGGGGCTGAAGTCGCGATATCGCCCCCGGCCGAGAAGGTGATCGAATTGCCGTTCACGGCGGCAAGCGTGGTTATGCCTGCTCCGCTGGAGACAGTGAGCAGACCACCGGCCTGCACGACATCGCCGAGCACCACGCCGCCAGCGCCCGCAATGAGCGAAACATTCCCGCCGCCGCTCAATGCGCCGGCGGAGATGTCGCCGGTCGCAGTCATCGTCAGGTCTCCGGTCGCGGTGACCGGAGCGGAGGCCGTGATGTCGCCTCCGGTCGAGTATGTCACCGAACTCCCATTCACTGCGCCGTTTGAAATGACCTGCAAGCCGCCGGAGAGAGTGACGGCGCCCGTGGCATCGACCGTGTTAACGACGAGCCCACCGCCTGCCGCCAACGAGAGCGCGCCGCCCGTCGCATCCGCGTCTGCAAATGTCAGCATGCCGGCAGAGCTGATGTCGACCGAGCGGCCGGAAACGGTCACCACCCCGCTCAAAAGCATGTCGGCGATCGAAATCGCGCCCGCCGTCGATTGCAGAAGGACATCTCCGCCCGCTGTGATCTGGGAAAGGGCGATGCCGCCCGGCGCAGTGATCGAGACGTTACCGATGCTCTGAAGCGCGCCGGTTCCCGTGACCGCACCCTGGGTCGAGGATACCACGAGCGACCCGGTGCTTTGAAGATTTCCGACAACGCCTGTCATGGCAAAGTCGATATTGCCGGTCGCAGTAAGGGCGGTCTGGCCGTAGACCGTGATCGGTTGCTCCGCTGCTGCACCGCTGAGCCCGAGCCCATCGGCGCGGGCAGCGTCTCCTTCCGCGCGGGCCGCCAGGTTCCCGCCGATCGTCAGGTAGCCCCCCGAAGCCGCATTCGCGCTGCCCAGTTGGACAAGGCCCGCCACTGTCGGCGGCGGGGGAAGCAGCGCGCTGCCGCCCGGGAGTGCCGAAGCATCGAGCGAGACGTTGCCGCCGATCCGCGCGTCGCCCGCTCGCGAAAGCAGCGCGGCGGTACCGCCGGTGGCGGTGCCGAGCGCAGCGTTGTCGGCGCTGCTGTAACCGGCGGTCGCGCCGGCGCCGACCGTGAGGTCTCCGCTGATGACGAGCGTGCCGCCCGCTCCCGACTGGTCGATCACGGCGCTGCCGCCCCGGGCGTCTCCGCCCAGACCTGCGGCGCCATTGCCGTTTCCGCCCGTGCCGATAGCCAGCACAGCCACCGGGCCGACCAGCCCCATCGTGCCGCCACCGCTGTTGGCGGTCATCGCGGAACCGCCCGTGCCGGAGCCGCCGGTCGCATCGTTCGAGAGACCGCCGCTGCCGTTGGCGCTGACGAGGGCCTGACCCTCGGCAAAGACCGCGCCGCCGGAGGTCTGCAACCGCGCTGTGCCGCCGATGGCGTTGCCCGCCGTGGCGGTGGTATCGGGGGCGGTGTCGCCAGCCAGCGCATTGGCCGAAACCGTCAGCATGTTGGCGTAGACATTGAGCGCGCCGCCCGCGACGTCGATGGCGGCAAGGCCGCCCGCCGCATTGCCGGTGCCGAAGCCGCCGCCGTTGTCGCCGCTAGTCCCCTCCGACATCACGGTGAGCGCGCCGTTCAACGACATCGTGCCGCCGGTGATCGTGAGCGACGCGGTGCCGCCGGTGCCGCTGCCGCTGGTGGCGTTTCCGGCGGGCCCGCCGTTGCCACTGGCATTGACGGTGCCGGTGCTGTCCACCGCGATCGTGCCGCCCGCGAGGCCGATCTGCGCGGTGCCGCCGATGGCGCTGGCGCCTGCGCCCGTGTCGACCGTGCCGTAAACCCCGTCGATATAGCCCTGGAAATTACCCGAAGCGCTGGCATCGACCGAGAGCACGCCTGCGTAGCCGTAGCTGGAATTGGCGCGCACTTGCAGGGTGCCGCCGTTCGCCACGCTCAGCCGCGCGGTTCCGCCGGTCATCGTTCCGGCATCCTGCAAGGCGCCGACGCCTGAGACATTGGCAAGGACGGACACGTCACTGGAATCGAAGTTGGAGCCGTCGATCGAGAGCACTGCCTCGCCGCCGGTCAGCGAAGGGCTGCTCAAGGGAACGGAACCGAGGCCTTCCAGGTTCATCGTCGCCAGGGCGCTGACCGTGGCAGAGCCTTCCATCGTGAGCGAGGAGCCGCTGCTCAGCGCGACGCCGGCGTGGCCCGCCGAAGCAAAGGCGCCGGGCTGCCCGTTCGTCGCGCCGCTGGCATCGGCCGTTACATAGAGTTCGCCGGTCAGCGTGACGGTCGCGCCGTTCAGCGTCAGATTGGCGCCACCGGTCAGGTTGCCGGTGGCGTTGCCGCCGATGCCGGAGCCGCTATCGACCCCGCCCGCAGCGGCGTTTGTGTTAAGAGTGATGCCGTCCCAGTCGTAAGTGCCGCCGGTTAGGGAGATGCCCGCAGTGCCGCCAAAACCATTGCCGGACTGGGCGGTGGAATCGCCGCCATGGCCGTCTGCGCCCAGCGAGACATAGCCGAAATCGAGCACGCCGCCGCTGCTGACAAGCTCGGCCCGTCCGCCGTACCCATTCCCGCCGATGCCGCCTCCGCCATTACCGCCTCTGGCGGTGGCATCGATGCGGACATCGCCGTTGTAAAAGTTGCTCGCATTCCAGGCGGTGTTTGCGCCTGTCGAAATGGTGACGGAACCGCCGTATGCGTCTCCGCCCGCGACAGCCCCCCTGCCGCCTTCGCCTGAGGCGTAAACTTGCAGGTAGCCGCTGGTCAGGCTGCCATTGCCGGTCAGTGAAAGCTGGATCGTGCCGCCTCTGGCAAGGCCGCCCGCGCTGCCGGAGTAATCGCTATCCGCGCCAAAGGCACCGGCGGTGAGGGCCAGGGATTGCATGTTCATCGGGCCGCCGCTGGCGATGGTGATCGTGCCGGCCGTTGCGCTGCCGCCGTCGATCGCATTCAGCCCGCCAACGGCACTGACGTTGAAATCTCCATAAAGAGCAGAGAGGCTGCCACCGCTATTCGTCAGCGATATGGTGCCGCCGACGGCATCGCCGCTGGCCGAAAGGGAATTGTCGAAGTCGCCCCGGGCCGAGAGCTCAAGAGCGCCGCCAATCGAGAATGTGCTGCCGGTGCCGACGTTGATCGCAATGGTGCCGCCGCGCTCGGCATAGCCGGCATAGGCCGAGAATGCGCTGGAAGTCGTCGGGTTGTTGTCGATGATCGAGGCACCGCCCAGCGCGTCGAGCTGGATCGTATCGATGGCGTTCAACTGTACGGAATTGTCGAACACCGTCTGGATCGTGGGGGCCACGTGGATGCTGCCGGTGACATTCGCCGTCGTCGCCGAGGTGAAATGGGCATCGCCGATCGTGATATTGCCCGGCTGGGTGAACGGATCGGCGGCATCCACGCCGTCCACGCCATGCCCGGCGGTGAGGATCACGGCATTGCCGTCGTCGGTGGCCGAGGCCGCTACATCATAGCCGATGCTGCCCGAAAGAAGCATCGTCAGCCCGTCGTTCTTGCTGACCGCCACCATGCGGATCACGCGCGGATCGGCGGCCCCGGCCGAACTGCTGCCGCCGGTCGATCCGGTATGGACGATGCCATTGGGATCGTCGGTGCCGGAGGAGACGGCGATATCGAACATTCCCGCGTTCATCGTGATATCGGCGGCATTGGCGGCGACATAGGCGATGGGCCCGTCCGCGCGCACGGTGCCGCCCTGCTCGATGCGGGGGGAGACGATGGCGATGTAGGATCCGTTGTTCGGCGCCTGCGGGTTGAGGCTGGCAGTGATCTGCGCGCCGCCGGCGATGCTGACCAGCGAGGCCCCGTTCGACGGTGCGGTGAAGCGGATCTCCCCGTTCGGGCCGTAAAGCCCGCCCGTCGTGTCGATGGGATCGGTGGTGAGCACCAGCCCGCCGACCGAGAACTGCGCAGTGGCGCCGACGATGATGCCGTTGGGCGAATAGAACCACACGTTGCCGCCGGTGCCGCCCAGCAGGTCGCTCTGCACGGTGCCGTTGAACTGGACGGCCGAATTGGTCGGCGCGCCCAGCGTGTCCTGCGTGACGATGCGGTTGAGCACGGTGTAGTCCGTGCCCGAAAAACCGCTGCCGGTGGTGAAGCTGGCGGTGGTGCCGGCGGGCTGGAAGTTGACCGGCCCGCCGCCGGAATCGGGCGCCACCCAGTCGATCACCGTCTGGTTCGAGCTGACTTGCACTTGCGTGGTGCCGGTGCCGGTGCTAATCGTGGCGTTGCCGGTGGTGACGGTTCCGGTGCCCTGAAACGACTGTGCCATCGCCGCGCGCGGGAGCAGGGCGGCGAGCACCAGCGCGGGAATGCTGGCACCGGCAAGCGCCATTGAAATGCGGTTCTGGATCATGACGCATCCCACGGCAGCAGCCGTGCCCTGATGGTGAAGAGCACGCGCACGTCGCCGCGCTCGGCCTGAAGGCCAGTGCGGTTCAGCGGAACGGCGAGCGAGAGATTGCCGTCGAAACGGTCGTTCCAGCGGCCGCGCAGGCCGCCGCCGGCGGTCCAAGCCTCGTCCGGATTTTCGAGCGCGCCGGGCCGGTGGCGCCATGCCCAGCCGGCATCGACGAAGGCATAGGGCTGGACCACAAGGCCGCCGCTGCGCCGTCCTGAAAGCCGTCCGTAGCGCACCTCGAACGCGGCGCCGAGGCCGCTGTCGCCCGCGACCGTCCCGGGATCGAGCCCGCGCCCGATCGTGTAGTTGCCCAGGCTGAACTGCTCGTAGGACAGCAGCGTGTCCGGCGAATATTGCGCGCGGGGGGAGAGGGCGAGGGTGATGCCCGGCACCGGCCGGAACTCGGCATTGACTTGCGCGCGCATCACGAAGGCGCTGGGATCGGCAAGCTGGTTGCTGATCGGCACATGCGGCGCGAGGCACTGGGTGATCGGCGAGCAATCGTCGCTGGCGCCAAGCCCGCTCAGCCCCTGCCGCAGTTCGGCCAGACCGCCCAGCCGCCAGCGGGGTTCGCCCAGCGAAAAGCGTCCGCGCCCGATCAGGCTGTCATGGTCGATGGTGTCGAAGGCGAGGCGGCCGTAGAGCACTCGCAGACGGTCGCGCGTGAACGGCGCGCCTGCGTAATCGAGGTCCTGATCGACCACTTCCAGCCCGGCTCCGGCCCGCACGGACAGCGCGCGGCGGCGTACCAGCGGATATGTGAGCCCTATGTCGCCCACCACCGTCTCGGTCTTGAAGCGCAGCGGGCCCGAGGGCTTCGAAACGCCCCACAGGATATTGCCGCCCAGCCGCAACCCGCTGGTGCCGATGGCGAATTCGTGGCCCCCCTGAAGCACGGTCTGCTCATCGAAATCGAGCGTGTTGAACAGGCTGAAGCTGGTGCGGTCGGCCAGCCCGGTCAGCCCGTTGAGCGCAGCCTGCACGAAGACGCCGGTGGGCCCGGTGCTGCTGGAGCCGAGGTTCTGGATGCCGATGCCCAGTTCGAACGGACGGCGGTGGACCAGCAGGTCTCCGACCACGTCGCCCGGCTTGCCCTTGGCGGGGCGCAAGGTCAGGCGCACTTCGTAGCCCGGCATGTCGCCCAGCAGCAGCAGCTGGCGCTCGGCCTGATGGGTATTGAACCAAGGTTCATGCGTCAGCCGGTTCAGATAGGCGGCGATCTGCTTCTCGGCCGTGCCCGGCCTGCCGCGCACCTGCACTTCGACAAGGTGGGCGACCATCACGTCGAAATGGACGGTGCCGTCCTTCTCGATCCGCTGCGGCGGGATCTGCACGGCGGCAAGGTAGCCGAGCGCGCGCAGCGCCGTCGCCGCGCGGTCCCGCACTTCGCAGAGCGCGGAAACCGGCAGGTCCTTGCCCGCCATGTCCCGCCAGGTATCGTCGAGGATCGCCGGATCGACGGCCTTCAATCCGCCGAACTCGACCCGCGAGAACCGCACGCGGGTTGCGGCAAAACCGGGCGCGGCAAGGGGGCAGGGGCCACGCTCGATATCGTCGTCGATGGTCAGGCGGGGGCGAGCGGGCGTGGCCGGCGGGGTTTCCTGCCCGGCCCTCAGTTCCTCGCGCGTCTGCGGAGTGGGCAGCGGAAGCGGAGCCGCCACCTGGGCGAGCGCCATCCCCGGCGCCAGCAGCGCGGAGAGCGCCCCGCCGATGCCGGAAACTCGCAGCCATTCCCGATGCGAGGCATTCGGTTTCATTTCACATTCCCCCTCGCCGGACTTCCCCGGTCCGGCTGATCGTCAATTCATTGCGGCGGTAGCGTGGCCCCGTCGGTAGCGCCGTCCGTGGCGCCATCGCTCGGCCCTCCCGTCGGCTCTCCGATCGCGCCCTCGTGCGGCCCGTCGCTGGGAAGCGCCAGAGCATGGGTCAGTACCGCGAGCTGTCCGTTGCAGCCGCGCCCCATCAATTGGGAGGCCAGCTGTTCGGGATCGCGCTGGGCCTGGGCAATGACCGAGAAGGTCACGTTCACGGGCGGTGCCGATCCGTCCGACACTTCGTAGGAAGCGCCGTCCTCGGCCGGGGCGGCAGTCTCGTCCCAGGCGGCGACAGTGGACTTGTCGGCAAAGGCCAGCGCAGCGCGTTTTCCGGCGGGCTTGTGGTTCACGACGGCAGCCGTGCTGTAGCTGACCGCGCCCTCCATCTCCGGTCGCCAGGCGCGGATCGGGACACCGGCAATCACGCAGACCGGGCCGGGCACCGTCACGTCGACGTACCACAGGTTCGGACGCAGCGGCTGGCCGTTGGGCCCGGCGCCGCGCACGGCTCCGGTGCGCACGCGGCTGGCGTCACGCTGCTGGGTGAGGGCGACGAACGTGCTGCTGCGGCTGGCACCGGCAGGCGCGCCGACCGTGTAGGTGCCTGCGCCCTTGAGCACGCGCGTGCCCTTGGCGTCGAGAATGGTGACGCTGTCCGAGGACTTGAGCGTGACGGAAGCGGTGTCCGGCAGCTTGCGGCCGGGCGGATAGTCCTTGGCCGAAGGGCCGCTGGAGGCGACGACGATACCGGCCATGGCGACGGCCGGAAGTGCGGCAACGATCAGTGCGGCGCCCAGCGCCAGCGGGCGGCGGTCAAGCCAGGACATAGGCTTTCTCCCCTTGGAGTTTACGGGTTCGTTCGAGCAGGCAGGCAATCGGCTTGTCATCGGGCCGGGCCGCGGCGAGCAGGGCCAGCCGCCCGGCGGCGGCGGCGGGATCGCTGTCGATCAGCGCCACGGCCGCTTCGAGCGCCTCGCGCTCGTCCGCAGGCATGTCCGGCATGGGTTCGAGGATATCGACCGGGCGCGCGCGTCCGCGCAGCACCACGCGGCCAAGCGGGCGCCACCAGTCCAGCCCCGAGCGCTCGGCGAATTCGCGGCTCACTACTACCGAGGTGCCGAGCGACTTGTTGGCCGACTCCAGCCGGGACGCGGTGTTCATCGCATCGCCCAGCGCGGTGTACTGGATGCGCCGCTCGCCGCCGAAGTTGCCGACCACCGCCTCGCCGTAATGGGCGCCGACACGGGTGCGGCCGATGGGAGGCAGCGCGGGATCGACGGAGCGCCGGAAATCCTCGCCGGCCTGCCACATGGCGAGCGCGCAGCGGGCGGCTTTTTCGCCGTCGTCCGGCCGGGGGATCGGGGCGCCCCAGAAGGCGACCACGGCATCGCCGACGTATTTGTCCACCAGCCCGCCATGGTCGAGCACCACGCGCGTTAGCCGGTCGAGATAGTCGTTGAGCAGCCGCGCCACCACTTCCGGTTCAAGCTGGTGCGAGAGCGTGGTGAAGCCCTCCAGATCGCTGAACAGGATGTAGAGTTCGCGCTTGCTGCCCGAGAGCGTGAGCCGTTCGGGATTGTCGATGATTTCCTGCGCGATGTCGCGCGGCAGGTACTTGCCGAGCGCGTCCTGCGCGAAACGCCGCTCGACCGCGCCCGATGCGCGCACGGCGCTGGACACGGCGGTAAAGGCAAGGATCCAGCCCGCCACCCAGCCGAAAGCCGGGGTGCCGTATGTCTCGACCCCGCGCCACTGGAGCAGGAACGGCAGGCCGCCGATCACGACAAGCTGCGCGGCAAGCAACGGCGCCATGCGCCAGACCCGCGCGTCGACGAGTGCGGTCAGCATGGCGGCAAGGATCACCAGCAGGGCCACGGCCCAACGCTGCCAGGGCGCGACTTGCGTCATCCGCGCGCCGTCCAGCATCTGGGCGATGGTGGCGGCGTGGACCTCGATCCCCGGCACGGTCGATCCGGTATAGGCGGTGAGCGAGGTGGTCACCTGATCGGTGTCGATGATCTCGCCGCCGATCAGGACGTAGCGGTCCTTGATCTGCGCGGCGAGGGCGGCGGCCATGTCTGGATCGTCGAGCGCCGCGAAGAGGTCGATCGGCAGCATCGAGAAGACCGGCGCATCGGTGGCGGCGCGGCGATAGCGGATCGATCCGGCATAGCCTTCGAACGCGCGCGTCCGCTCCGCGTCAGGCCCGGCTTCGACCATGGCACGGCCGATCAGCGGGGGCAGGCCGGGCTCGATGCTGGGCCAGACGCGCGTGGCGCCCTGATAGTTGGACAGGCGGATAGAGGCGGGGTGCGCCTGCGTGCCATGAAGCCGGGCGAGCAGGCCCTTGAGGTACTGCTGCTGCTCGTAATTGATATCGTCCTTGTTGGTCGCCGTGTCGGCATAGGCGACGAAAGTCGGCGTGCGCATGGCACGAAGCTGGCCGACCAGCGCCTCGTCCTCGTCCTGCGGCTGGTCGAACAGGACGTCGATGCCGATGGCTTTCGCGCCCATGCCGTCAAGTTTTTGCAGCGCGCGGGCGAGCAGGCCCCGGTCCAGCGGAGAGCGCTTCTTGGCGGCGATCAGCGTCTGGTCGGTATAGGCGACGATCTGGATGCGCGGGTCCTGATCGACCACGGGCGCGGTGACGAAGCTGCGCAAGTCGTAGAGCGCGTCCTCGGCATTGCCGACCACCGGCAAGTCCCAGCTGAAGCGCGTGATCAGCAGCGCGGCCACCAGCATCAGCGCGGTCGCCGCAAGCTGCCGTCCGCTTGCCGCGCGCACGTTGCGCCAGCCTTTGCGGAGCAGGCCGCGCCAGCCGGTGCGGTTGGAGGAGGTCGAAAGTTCGGTCAAGGCCTGTGTCTCAGCGCCCCGGCACCGGGCGGGCGGCATCGCCGATGATCGCGAAACCCGCCCAGTAATAAGGGTGCGAGGTTGCCGGATCGTCCATCAGGCGGCGCTGTGAGGCCGTGAAGGCGGCGCCGATCGATGTGGCCTGTCCGGACTGGTAGAAGCCGTTGAACAGCCGCTCGGTGGCGCTGTAATCGTCCGGCGCGGGCCAGTGGCTGGCGATCACCTGACGGCCCCCGGCAGCAATGAAGGCGCGTACCAGACCGTCCAGCGCCTGCCCGCCGCCGCTCGACAGGCCCGCTTCGCGCGTGGCGTCAAGGCTGGCCCCGGAGGCGGTGTCACAGGCCGAGAGCACGACGAGGTCGGCATCGAGGTGCAGGTCGAAGATCTCGCCGAACGAGAGCAACCCGTCCGAACCGGCGCCGCCGAACGAGGTCAGCAGGGCGGGGCGTACCGGGCAGCCGGTGTGCGGCGCGGTGACGAGGCCGTGGGTTGCGAAATGGACCACGCGGAACGTCGCCAGGTCTCCGCGCGCCTCGATCGCGGTGTCGGTGAAAGCCGAGCCGGTCATCAGCGCGGTGCCGCGATTTCCGAAGAGCCCGGCCGCCTGCTGGAGTTCGAGCGGCGAGATCGGCTGGTTCCACGTCGAAACCGGCCAGGAACAGTCGCTGTCGATGGCGGTTTCGCCGCCCGAACGCAGCATCGCGTGCTCCGCTACTGGCCCCAGCGGGACATTGTTGCCAAGGCCGAGATAGGCGCGCTGGGCCTTCGAGGCCGGTGCTGCCCGCGCGTCGCGGAAGCTGGCTGCCGACAGCGCGGTGGAGACCGCAAGGTTGCGGCCGAGCCAGCCGATGCCGGTGAAATCGTACTCGTCGCCGCCGGCCTTGACCCGCGCGTGATAGGCGGCAACGCCCTTGCCGTCGTCGGTCAGCAGGTTGATCGGCAGGCGCTTCAGCGCGCCGTCGGGCTCGAAGATCAGGTGCGAGAGGCCGGCGATCCGCTCGCGAGCGGGGCCGAGCAGAGCCTTGTCCAGCGTGACGGCCGTGTCCACGTCGAACGGATAGGTGGACTGCACGCCGTTGATCGTCAGCGAGATCGAATCGCGCAGGGTGTTCACCGCCTGCTCGGTCTGCGCCGCGTCCATGGCGGTCTTCCACGCGAGGACCTGATCGGTGCCCGCGTCGAAATAGATCGCGTAGATGCCGCCCGCGAGCTGGGCGAGCTTGAGATAGCCCTCGCCGGGTTCGAGCCCGCCGCGCATCTCGGCCAGCGGCACCGTGCGCTGGGCGACCGCGCGGTAGCGGGGATAGGCGGCGAGCGCCTGCATCGCTTCAAGCTGCGCCTGTTCGAGCTGGGCCTGCCGCGTGCGCAGTGCGTCGAGCGCGGCGGTGGCGGTTTGCTGGCCGCTCGGATCCGGCTGGCCGAGGCGGGCGATCTCGATCCGGGTGCGTTCCAGTTCGCGGCTCAGCCCGAGCGAGCGGCGATAGAGCGTGGCGGCATCGTCCGATCCGCCGGCAAGCTGGCGCGAAAGCTGGCTCAGCGTATCCGCCGCGCCTGAGGATTCGAGCAGTTGCGATGCCTCGAACAAGGCAGCCACGGCATCGCGGTCATGGGTGCCCGCTTCCCCGCCCGAAAGCAGGTCGAAGTAGGGGCGCATGAGGTTTTCCATGCCCACCAGCGCGCCGTGGCTGGCCACGGTGTCGGCCACGACCGCGCGGTAGAGCGCGAGCGCCGGTTCACGCTCCCCGCGCCGGGCGAGGAAGCCCGCAAGCCGCGCGCGCACGACATTGACCGAGGCGCTATCCGGATAGCGGCTGTCGACCAGATCAAGTGCCGCGCGCAGGCTGCTTTCGGCGGCGCCGAAGCGGCCCTGCGCCTCATCCACCAGCGCGATTTCGGAGAGGATCTGCGCGCGCATGCGGGTGGCCGAGACGATGCGGCCGTCCTGCACTTGCAGCGTCTGGCGCTGAGCGGCTTCCAGCGCGGTGCGGGCATCGTCCGGGTGGCCTTGAAGGCGCAGGACGGTGCCGCGAAGCTGGAGCGCCTGCGCATCGATCAGCGCGGCGCGGTCCTGCGGCGAGAGCGTGCCCGGCTGGCCCAGCAGCCCGGTGAGCTGCGCCGCCGAACCGGCATTGAGCCCATCGGCCGTCCGCCGGTCGATGGTAAGCGCGCCCTCGGCCGAAACGGTGGGCACGAACTGCGGCACCGAACGGTCGAGCGCCGCCAGAGCCTCGTCCAGAGCGCCGCGGTTGATGGCATCTATCGCGCTGTAATTGCGGGCAAGGCGGGCCTGTACCGGATCGGCCAGCTTCATCGCCTCGGCCTCGGCAAAGCGGATGCGGGCCTGCGTGAAGTCGCCGAGATTGGAAAGCTGGAGCGCGTAATTGATCAGCGCTTCGTGCCGCCGGGCGGGCTGCTGCGCACTGTCGCCGCCTTGCATCTGGGCTAGCAAGGCCGGGGCGGCGGCGAAGAACTCGGCCGCTTCGGCATAGGACCCGGCGCTGTTGCCGCGATAGCCCTGACCCAGCAATTGCGCGGCGTCGCCATTGGCCGCGCGGGCCTTGGCAAGGCTCAGCGCGTCGGCGCCGCCGAGGTTGGCGATGGCGACCGAACCGCTGGCGACGCGGTCATCGACCAGCGAGGCAAGGGCGAGGCGCAGTGCCGGATCATAGGCCGCCAGTCCTTCCACCGCGACAATGCCGTCTGCGGTGCGCCGCCGGTAGACGCGCCAGGAAAGACCGGTGCGGCTTCCGGTGCAGGTAGCGCCTTCGGCGGAAAAGGCGGCGGCGGGATCGAGGCAGGCCAATGCTTCGTCGCGCGTGCCCTCAAGCCGGGCGGCGGCGTCCGTCCCGCCCCGCAATTGCCATGCGCTGCCTACCGGGCGGGTGACGTCGGCGCAGAGGATCGCCCATTTCCGATCGAACACCGAAGCGCGGGCCGCGCCCATTTCCACGCCCTGCACCTCGCAGGCCGGACCGGCGCCGCCGATCGAAAAGCTTTCCGCCGAAGAAGGACGCGCGGGGGAGGAACGGGAAGGCACAGGTGCCGCCTGCGCGCCCACTATTCCTGCACACCATGTCAATGCGCCCAATCCCCAGAGGATTGCCGCAAGACCGCACCTGCCCGCCACGTCGATTTCCCCCCGATGCCGAAATGGTTCGCCATGGATTTCCACGGCGAATGAATCGGGCACGTCTATTTGAAATCCCCCCTGGGATAATACCAATTCTAGCGTGCAATGATCGGGGCAGGCAACGTGTATTTGTGCCGGGACGGAGGGATCGGCCTTTTAATACAATCAATTCGAAACCGATGCCGTACCGGATCGGGACGGCATCGTCTCGGTCAATGCTCCGGTTCGTCGGGGCGCCGGGAAGCCACGGGAGGCAGCCATTGTTCGTCGCTCATCCCCTCGAACCAGGCCTTCGGCGCATCGCCCGCGACCGGCCAGAGTTCCCGCAGCGTGGCCGCCTCATAGAGGAAGCCGCCGCGCATCACCGAGGCGATTTCGCGCGCGGCCCGCACGTCTCCGCGCGGATCGGTGTCGAGGATCACCATGTCGGCGAGCTTCCCGGGTTCGATCGTGCCAAGGTCGGCAAGGCGGCCGATCGTCTCCGCTGCGCCCGCCGTCGCGGCGTGGAGCACGGCCAGCGGCGTCATGCCGCCCACCTGATGTGCCTCCATTTCCCAGTGATAGCCGATGCCCGGTACTTCGCCATGCGATCCCATGCCGAGCAGGCCGCCTGCCTGCGCGAAAGTCCCCGCATCGTGCGCGATCTGCGGGAAGCGCGTCTCCTCAAGCGGGTGGAAATCGCGGCCGAGGGCGATCTTCTGGCGGATCGCCGGAGCGGGCCAGAAGCGGCGCAGCTTGTCGTCCACCACCGGGTCGTCATGGGCGACGAACCAGTCGGTCGCGGGCGAGCCGGAATTGGTGATGCTCAGCGTTGTGACGTAGCTGGTGCGCATCGCCTTCATCAGCGCGATCACGTCGTCGCCCAGCACGGGGGCGGGCAGGGCATGCTCGTTGCCCGCATAGCCGTCGAGGATCTGCGTCAGGTCCAGCTTGAGCGAGAGCGCACCCTCGGTCGTGGGCAGCAGGTGCTGCTCGCGCGCGGCCATGGAAACCCACTGCCGCACCGCGCGGCTGCCGGTGCGGTATTCCTTGAGATTGCTGGTGCGATAGCCTTCGGAATAGCGCGAAAGCACGCGCCGCGCGTCGTCGAGTGAGGTGATGCGCTGCTTGGAGAACACCGCCGTGCCGGTGGAGCGCATGCGCGGCCCCAGCACATATCCGGCATCGACAAGGCCCTGATAGGCCAGATGATCGGGCGACAGCGTCGAGGGATCGAAGCTGGTGGTCACGCCATAGGCCAACCGCGCGCGCATGCCCCACAGCTCGTTGGACGGATTGTTGCGGCGGATCTCGCCCACGTGGTCGTGATCGTCGATGAAGCCGGGCAGGATGGTCTTGCCGGTCACGTCGCGCACTTGCGCGCCTTCGGGCACCGTAAGCGTGCCGCGAGGCCCCACGGCGGCAATGCGGTCTCCGGTGACGAGCACATCGGCGTTCTCGATCACCCGGTCGCCATCGGCCATGGTCAGGACCCGCGCGCCGCGCAGCAGCAGTGAGCCTTGCGGCGCCGCGCGCGGGGCGGTCGCTTCAAGGCGCATGGCCGCCAGTTCCTGCCCGTCCGCCACGTTGCGGCGGGAGAACAGCGTGCCGTTCACGGTGTCGAGCGAGCCCGCTGCGCTCCATTCGAACCAGTCCGCGCCCATGCCGGGCAGGACTTTCGCGGGCGTGGCGGGCGCCAGCACGTCGATCTCCTTTGCGGGATCGGCAGGCGTGGGCATAATGTAGACGCGGTCGGCAATGGCGGCGGCAACGGTGCGGCCGTCCGGACTGATCCGCAAGTCGTCGGCATCGGCATTGCCCTCGGCGAAGTACCAGCCCGGGCCGGTGACATGGGCGACGGGCGAGAGCTTGCCGGAGGCGATGTCGACCCGCGCGAGGCCCGCGTCGTTGAGCAGGAATACGCTGCCCGGCGCGCTGGCCGCGAAGTGCGGCTTGCCGCCCAGCGTGCCCTCGGTGAGCACGCGCACATTGCTGCCGTCGCGCGCCATTGCCACCAGCTGGCCCCGGCGCAGCGGGCCGAATTCGAAGTTCGTCTGCCGGCGCTCTTCCAGCGCCGAGCGCAGGACGAGGATCGCCGCCCCGTCCGGCGTGAAGGCGGGGAAGCGGTAATAGGCGGGCATTGCGGCCACGCGCATTGCCGGCGCGCTGCCATCGGCGGGTGCGGTCCAGATCGCCGAACCGGCCCGCTCGCTCCATGTCACGAAGACCAGCGTCTTGCCGTCCGGCGACCAGCTTGGCTGCGCGGGGGCTTCAATGCCTTCACCGAGCGAAAGACGGTGGGCCTTGTCGGTGCCCAGGTCCTGCACCCAGATCCCGTCAAGCGCGGCGAAAGCCACATGCTTGCCGTCGGGAGAGGGCGCGGGGCCCATCGCGAGCTTGGGTTCGACCGGGCCGGTTTCCTCGCGCATGGCGAAGCGGGTGGAGGCGCCGACCGCCACGCGTGCGGTGATCGCGCGGTCGATGGCCGTGCTCCGGCCCGTCGCGATCTCGCGCCGTTCGAAGCGGCCGCCGTGGCTGAGGATCACCGCCTTGCTGTCCGGCGTGAACGCCATCGACGGCACCATGCCCATCCACGAGGAGGCCTGCATGGCGTCCAGTTCGGTATCGCCCAGCGCCTTGTCTTCGCCGGTGACGAGGTCGCGCACACGCAGGCGGCTCAGCCCCTCGCGCCGGGTGACATAGGCGAGCAAACGGCCATCGGGCGAGAGCAGCGGGGCGAAGAAGGTCTCTTCCTTGGTGCCGCGCGCGCCGGTTCCGGCAATCACCTCGGTCTCGGTTCCCGTGGCGAGGTCGCGGCGCAGGATCGTCCAGCGCGTGGGCATGTCGAATTCGAGGCCTTCGGTGCGGCGCGCGTAATAGACCGCCTTGCCATCCGGCGTGGCGGTGGCGCCCAGCGTCGAGCGCCATTCGGCGCGCGGGGCGCCGTCCTTGGGCTTCACCGGAACCAGCAGGCGCGCCTCGCCAGAGAGCGGGAATTGCCAGAATTCGTAGTTGTTGAGGTCTGGCCGGAAGCGGCTGGCCATGACCGAGCGGCCGTCTGCGCTCCAGATCGGGGAGGCGAGGGCGGTATCGTCGTCGAACCGCGTGATCTGCCGTGCCTGCTTGCCGTCGGGCCGGGCGATCCAGACGTTTTCGGCGCCGCTGCGGTCGCTGACAAAGGCGATCCACTGGCCGTCCGGCGAGAACACCGGCTGGGAATCGAAGGCAAGGCCCTCGCTGATCTGCCGCGCCTTGCCGCCGCTTGCGGGCATGGTGAATAGGTCGCCCAGCACGTCGAAGACCAGCGTCCGGCCATCGGGCGAGACCGACACGGAAGTCCAGGTCGTCCGCTCGGGATGGAGTGTCAGCACGCGGGCGGGCTGCATCGGTAAGCCCGATTGGGCCATGGCGGGAAGGGCGAGCGCGCTGGCGAGCAGCAGCGCGGGAACGAACCTCCGGATCACGTGAGGCGGGTCTTGTTCATGCGCTCCATCCATGCGCGCAGGGGCGCATCGGGATGGACCTCAAGCAGGCGATCCAGCACTTCGCCGTCTTCGTCCTGCGCCAGCTTGAACGTGCCGTCCAGCGCCGTGACGCGGGCCTCGAAGCCAATGATTGCCCCCAGCATTCCGGTATATCGCTCCTGCAATTCCGCGACAGTCCATGGCTGGGCGCGACCGCGTTCGCAAGCCTCGACAAGGCGGTCCAGCGCTTCGGCCGTCAGGTCCGCATCCACGCGCACTTCGGCCTCGATCTGCAGCGCGGCGTAGTTCCATGTCGGGCCCCAGCGCCGCCGCCCGGCATGCTCGGGCGAGACATAGCCCTGCGGGCCGGTGAACAGGAACTGCGCCCCCGGATCGGCCGTGAACAGTGCGCAGAGCGGGTTGCCGCGCGACATGTGGCCGACAAGGCCGGTCAGCATGCCGTCCGCGTCATAAGTACCCAGCATCGGCAGGAGGCTGGCGGAGGCGGCCGGGGCGCCGGGAGAGAGCACCCACGCGAGCGGATATTCGGCGATCAGCCGCTGCACATCGTCGGCGCCGAACTGGCGGAAGCGCGGGTCCATCATTGCGAGCGGGCCTCTGGCAAGGAGGAGGGGGAGAAGGAGGCGGTCATGGTCTGGTTCCGGGCGGTTCGTGGCGCAGGACGGCTGCCTTGCTGATCTTGAGGAACTGGCCCCCGGGCAATGTCCAATACCGAATATTTCGATGGTCCAAGCAGAGCGCCGCTGCTAGCAAGCCTGTTGGATCGCCCGAGAACAAGAACCCCGAACGGAGTCGAAGCATGCTGCGTCCCTGGCAGGTCACCCTGAGCGAACGAATCGACCCCGAGCGCGGGACGCCGATCTACATGCAGATCATCCGCGCCCTGATCCGCGATATCGAAACCGGCCGGCTGGCATCGGGCACCTACCTGCCGAGCAGCCGTGAACTGGCTAACGCACTGGGCGTCAATCGCAAGACCGTGGTGCTCGCTTACGAGGACCTGATCGCGCAGGGCTGGCTTTCGACCGAGGGCACGCGCGGGACGATGATATCGCGGGCGCTGCCCGTTGGGGTTTCGCCCTCGCTGCCAGTCGGCGCCTCGGCGCAGGAGCCATCGCGGCAGGCCGGTTCGCCGGAGCCCGAGCCGCGCGCCGGGCAGATCCACTACCGTTTCGCCGAGCCGCCCGCGCGGTCGCTGGCGCTGCCCGCGGGACGGGGTATCAAGCTCGACGAAGGCGCGCCCGACGGCCGCCTGTTCCCCGCCGACCAGCTCGCCCGCGCCTATCGTTCCGCGATCAGCCGCGCCTCGCGCGCCAATCGCCTGCAATACCGCGATCCGCGCGGCGCCCAGAGCCTGCGTGAGCAAGTGGCGGACATGCTGCGCAGCCAGCGCGGCCTGGCGGTGACGGCGGCCAATATCTGCATCACGCGCGGCAGCCAGAACGGGCTGTTCCTGGCGCTTCAGGTGCTGATCGAGCCGGGCGACGCGGTGATCGTCGAGGAACTCACGTATGAGCCCGCCGTGGCGGCAATCCGCGCGCTGGGCGGCCGGGTGGTCCCGGTCGGCCTTGACGAGGAAGGCATCGACGTAGCCGAAGTCGAAGCGATGTGCCGCCGCCATGCCGTGCGCGCGATCTTCGTGACACCGCACCACCAATTCCCCACCACCATCGCCATGCGGCCCGAGCGGCGGCTCCAGCTTCTGGAGATCGCGCGCCAGTTCGGCGTGGCGGTGATCGAGGACGATTACGACCACGAATTCCACTTCCAGTCGCAGCCGCTGCTGCCGATGGCGGCCTATGCGCCGGGGCAGGTGCTCTACCTTGGCTCGATGTCGAAGCTGCTGCTGCCGGCGCTGCGCATCGGCTATCTCGCCGCGCCGGAGCACGTCATCGACGCCCTTGCGCACCGCGTCTCGCTGACCGACGGCATGGGCAACACGGTGACCGAGGAAGCCGCCGCCGAACTGATCGCCAACGGCGAATTGCGCCGTCACTCGCGCAAGGCCTGGCGCGTCTATGCCGAGCGCCGCCAGTCCTTCGCGGCGCTGCTCGACGCGCATCTGGGAGATCGCATCGACTTCGCGGTACCGGACGGCGGGCTCGCCTTCTGGGTGAAATTCCGCGGCGACCTTGAGGCCATCGAGGAACGCGCCCGCGCGCAGGGCCTGCGCTTCGCCAGCCACCACTCCTTCATGACGCGTGACACGGCGGACAAGGGACTGCGGCTGGGCTTCGCGAGCCTCAACGATGGCGAGGCGGCGCGCGCCATCGCCGCGCTTGCCGAAGCGGCGCGATAAGCGGAGTCGGGTTGGACCCCTCATAAATTTGCAACTTGGCCGTTTCGGGTTCCAATCCGCCACCGCAAGTTCCTTTCAGACAGATAGCCTGACGGGACCGCATCATGACACGTTTCGACCGCCGCACTTTCCTCAATCGCGCGGGCGGCGTGGCGGCGGGCACGTTCCTCTACAGCCAGGCGGCATGGGCGGGCGCCACACCGGTCGACACCATCTACACCAATGGCCGGATCTGGACAGGCGAGGGCCGCGATGTCTTCACCGATGCGATTGGGCTGGTCGGCTCACGCGTCGTGGCGCTGGGCAAGGAGGCCACGCGCAGTCTGGCCGGCAAGGCGACGCGGGTGATCGATCTTGGCGGCGCTTTCGTCACACCGGGCTTCACCGACTGCCACGTCCACTTCACGATGGGATCGGCGACCATCGGCCAGCCCTCGCTGCGGCAGGCCAATAGCCGCGAGGCTTTCGTCCGCGCGGTGGCGGAAGCGGCACGCGCGATGCCCGCCGGGCAATGGCTGCAAGGCGGCAACTGGGATAACGATTCCTGGGGCGGCGAACTGCCCAATCGCGACTGGATCGACGCGGTGACGCCGCAGACCCCGGTCGCGGTGGTCCGCTACGACCTGCACATGGTGGTGGTGAACTCGCTTGGCCTGAAAATGCTCGGCCTTGGCGACGATACGCCCGAGGTTCCCGGCGGCGTGATTGTGCGCGATACCAAGGGGCGGCTCACCGGCGTATTCAAGGACGCGGCCAAGGACATGGTGCTCGCGCGCATTCCCGAACCGACCGCGGCGCAACGCGATGCCACCAACCGGCGCGGCATCGCTCTGGCGCTATCGAAAGGCGTGACGCAAGTCCACGAGACCGGGATCGACTGGAACACTTTCGAATCCGCGCGCCGCATGCGCGCTTCGGGTGAGCTTCCTTTCCGCTTCTACGCGATGATCCCGCTCAAGGACTGGAAGAAGCTGGCGGAAATCGTGAAAGCCGAAGGGCGCGGCGACGAATTCGTGCGCTGGGGCGGCTGCAAGGTCGTGTTCGACGGCTCGCTCGGTTCGCGTACGGCCTTGTTCTACGAGCCTTATCTCGACGATCCCAAGACGCGCGGCATCACCGTGACCGACCCCGAGGAAATGCGCGGGCTGATGCGGGAGGCCGATGCGGCGGGTTTCCAGATCGCCACCCATTCCATCGGCGACCGGGCCAACGACGTGGTGCTCGACATGTGGGAGGAAGTCGCGCGGATCAACGGCCCGCGCGACCGGCGCGGCCGCATCGAGCATGCCCAGCACCTCAATCCCGCCAGCATCGGCCGCTTTGCCGAGCAGGGCGTGATCGCATCGGTCCAGCCGTTCCACGCGGTCGACGATGGCCGCTG
The DNA here is from genome assembly GCF_056857025.1 of Novosphingobium sp. BL-S-33. Taxonomy (NCBI): domain Bacteria; kingdom Pseudomonadati; phylum Pseudomonadota; class Alphaproteobacteria; order Sphingomonadales; family Sphingomonadaceae; genus Novosphingobium; species Novosphingobium sp. BL-S-33. The sequence goes on from NZ_CM166474.1 coordinate 1,807,247, forward strand.
GGCCGTCCGCCGCATCGGTCCGGAACGCCTCAAGACCACATATGCCTTTGAATCGCTGATCAAAAGCGGCGCCCATGTCAGCTTTGGATCGGACTGGCCAGTGGCCCCCATTGATCCGCTCACCGGCCTCAAGGCAGCGGTCCTGCGCGAAACGCTCGACGGGGCCAATCCTAAGGGCTGGTATCCCGAACAGCGTGTCGAGATCCACGACGCGATGCTCTGCTACACGCGCGGCGCCGCCTTTGCCGGGCGGTCGGAAGCGGATACCGGAACCCTTGCTCCCGGCCGCCTTGCCGACTTTGTCGTGTGGGACCGGGACCTTACCGCTATCGATCCCGAAACCATCGACAAGGCGCAAGTGGTCTCCACCCATCTGGGCGGGACGAAAGTCTACGGCTGATCGGATTGGACCCCCGGGGCGATATCGGTTGGATCTCTGCAAGGGGCTAACGCACTTATAATTTTCACGCTGGCGGTCGCAGGGAAGACCGTCTAAATGCGACCAATTCGCATTAGCGCAACAGCGCAACGAACGTCGCGAATACATGAGGGCCAGTATGTCGAATATCGCTATGTCGAGTGTCGCGAAGATCACCAAAACCGCACGTCTGCACGCCAGCGGGCTTGTCATTGCCGCCGCGCTTTGCGGCTTCTCGGGCCAGGCCATGGCCGATGAGGCTGAGGCGGCAGCAGCATCGGCATCGGCCCCAGCACCGGCTTCGTCCGGCAGCTCTGACGACATCATCGTCCGCGCGCAGCGGGTGAACGCCACGCATGTCGAAAACGGCGGCGGCGCAGGCGTGCTGGGTAACCAGGCGGCGGAGAACGTGCCGTTCAACTTGCGCAGCTTCGACGAGACGCTGATCCTCAACCAGCAGCCGCGCTCGCTGGGTGAAGTGCTCGACAACGATCCCACCGTCCGCACGACGTACGGTTACGGCAATGCCGCCGAAACCTTCGTGATCCGCGGCTTCGAACTGTTCGGCGATGATATCGGCCTCAATGGCCTTTACGGCATCACGCCGCGCCAGTTGATCGCACCCGAACTGTTCGAGAGCGTGCAGGTGCTGAACGGCGCCTCGGCCTTCCTCAACGGCGCGGCGCCGGGCGGCTCGGGCGTTGGTGGCAGCGTCAACCTGCTGCTGAAGCGCGCGGGCAACGATCCGCTCACGCGCGTGACGGCAGGCTTCACTTCGGATTCGCACTGGCTGGGCAGCTTCGACGTGGCCCGCCGTTCGGCCGACGGTCGCTGGGGCGTGCGCGTCAACGGCAGCTATCAGGACGGCAATCTCGGCATCAAGGGTGAGGACCGCCGTACCCGCGTGCTCGGCGCCGGTATCGACTATAGCGGCGACAAGCTGCGCGTTTCGCTCGACCTGGCCTACCAGCAGGTCCGCGTGGACAACCTGCGCCCGAAAGTGACGATCTTTTCCACCACTCTGCCGCGCGTGCCCAAGGCCGATGCCAATTACGCGCAAGACTATACCTACTCCAAGCTGCGCGACATCTTCGGCATGCTCAATGTCGAGTATGATCTGGCCGACAACGTGCTGCTCTATGCCAAGGCCGGCGCGCGCGATGGTTCGGAGCGGGGCATCTATGGCGGTATTTCGGTCAACGATGCGGAGACTGGCGACGGCTACGTTACCGCGCTCTACGTGCCGCGCACCGACAACAACGAAGCTCTTGAGATCGGTACGCGCATCAAGCTGGGCAGCGAGATCACGCAAGAATTCAACATCGGCGGCTCGCTCAACTGGCAGGTCAACCGCAACGCCTTCGACTTCCGCTATGGCACCGATTTCAACGGCGTTCCCAATAACTTCTACAACCCGGTCCAGATTGACCTGCCCGCGTCGGTATTCGTCGGCGGCAACCTTGACGATCCGTTCCCGATCACGCGCAACAAGCTGTGGAGCGTCTTCGCATCCGATACGATCGGCTTCTGGGACGATCACATCCTGCTGACCGCCGGTCTGCGCCTGCAATCGATCGAGACCAAGAGCTACAACGCCTACAATGGCGGCCTGCTCGATTCGGTCTACGAATCCAGTGCGGTGACGCCGGTGATCGGCCTTGTGGTCAAGCCGGTGGACGGGGTTTCGCTCTATGCCAACCGCATCGAGGCGCTTCAGCCCGGCTCGATCGCGCCGCTGGGCACGACCAACCAGAACGAAGTCTTCTCCCCCTACAAGAGCACGCAGTACGAGTTCGGCGGCAAGGCCAAGGTGGGCCCGATGTTCGTGGGTCTGGCGCTTTACCAGATCAAGCTGCCCAACTCCTATGCGATCGACCTCACGCCCGATGACGGCCTGAACCTGTTGACCTTTGGCGTGTTTGGTCTCCAGCGGAACCGCGGCGTGGAATTCACGGTCAATGGCGAGCTTGCGCACGGCCTGCGCCTGATCACCGGTCTTGCCGTCAACGATGCCAAGCAGCTGCGCACCAGCCTTCCCTCGACCGAGGGCAAGGACGCCAAGGGCGTGCCGGACTGGACCGCCAATGCCAATCTCGAATGGGACACGCCGATGCTTCCGGGCCTGACGCTGACCGGCCGTGTGACCTACACCGGCAAGCAGTGGGTCGATGCGGCCAACACCATCCGCCTGCCGGACTGGGCGGTGTTCAACCTTGGCGCGCGCTACGTTCTGGCCGCTGGCGAGGTGCCTGTCACGGTGCGCTTCAACGTCGATAACGTGGCCAACAAGCGCTACTGGGCCTCGGCCTTCGATACGTTCGCGACCTCGATCCTTCAGGGGCAGCCGCGCACGTTCAAGGTCTCGCTCTCGGCTGACTTCTGACACACTTCGCGGCCCGGCGATTCCCTCGCGCCGGGCCGCGATCTATTCTCAGATCATGATTACGATCCCCGAAAGCCAGAACGACAACGACGATGTCGATCCCGAAATCCGCGCCTGGCTGGATCGGATGTTCGCCGCCTCCGCCGCGCTGGGATCGCGCCCCGGCCTTTCCGCGCCGGAACGGCGTGCGATTGCCGAGCGCCAGCGCGCGCCATGGACGCGCGGCGGCCCGGCAATGCATTCCAGCGAGGATCTCGCGGTAGGCCCGTCCGGCACTCGGATCCGCATCCATCGGCCCTCCGACACGCCTGACCTGCCCGTGCTCGTCTATCTCCACGGCGGCGGCTGGACGCTGTTCAGTATCGACACCCATGACCGCCTGATGCGCGAATATGCGGGCCGCAGCGGCTGCGCGGTACTCGGCATCGACTATCCGCTCGCGCCCGAGCATCCGTTCCCGGCCGCGATCCATGCCATCGGCCACGTGCTCGACTGGCTGGACGGCGAAGGCGCCGCGCACGGACTGGACTCATCGCGTCAGGTCATCGGCGGAGATAGCGCCGGGGCCAATCTGGCGGTGGCGGCCACGCTCGTCCGGCGCGGGCAGGGCAAGGCGCTGCCGAGTGGCCTGCTGCTCAATTACGGCGCCTGGGACGGAACCTGGACCGGCAGCTACGCCCGCTACGGCGACGGGGACCGCTACATGCTTACCGGCCCCGAAATGGACGAGTTCTGGGCGACCTATCTGGGCCCGGACCCCATCTCCGATCCGCTGGCGCGCCCCTTGCTGGCGGACCTTTCCGACCTGCCGCAGGCATGGCTCTGCGTGGCCGAATGCGACGTGCTGCTGGACGAGAACCGGGCGATGGCCGCGCGCCTGCCGCAGGCGGAACTGCGCGTCTATCCCGGCGCCACGCACAGCTTCCTTGAGGCCATGGCCGTAGCGAAGCTGGCGGACCGCGCGATTGCCGAGGCTTCGCAGTGGCTTGCCGCCCGCCTCTCGGAATAGCCCGCAAAGCCGTGGCGCCCGGCAGCGATCGGGTATAAGGGCGCGCGGATGATCCGCCTTTCCGACCTTACCTTGCCGCTGGACCACGCTCCGGCCGACCTTGAGGCTGCCGTTTGCACGCGCCTCGGTATCACGCCTGCCGATCTCGAACGCATGACCGTGGTGCGCCGGGGTAACGACGCGCGCCGCAAGAGCGCGATCAAGCTTGTCTACACGCTCGACTTGGTGGTGAAGGACGAGGCCGCGCTGCTGGCCCGCTTCCACGACGATCAGCACGTGCGGCCCACGCCCGACACCAGCTACAAGTTCGTCACCCATGCTCCGGAGGGCTGGTCCGGCCAGCGCCCGGTGGTGATCGGCACCGGCCCCTGCGGGCTGCTCGCCGCGCTTATCCTGGCGCAGATGGGCTTCAAGCCGATCATCGTCGAACGCGGCAAGGCCGTGCGGGAACGCACCAAGGACACCTGGGGCCTCTGGCGCCGCTCGGTGCTCGACCCCGAAAGCAACGTGCAGTTCGGCGAGGGCGGAGCGGGCACGTTCTCCGACGGCAAGCTCTACAGCCGCATCAAGGACCCGCGCCATTTCGGCCGCAAGGTGCTGACCGAATTCGTCAAGGCCGGCGCGCCGGACGACATCCTCACCGAAGCGCATCCGCATATCGGCACGTTCCGCCTCGTCACCATGGTGATGTCGATGCGCGAGACGATCGAGCAGCTCGGCGGCGAATACCGCTTCGGCACCCGCGTCGATGACTTCGAGATTGCCGAGGATACCGACGGCGCCCGCCGCATCACCGGCCTCCACCTCTCGACCGGAGAATTGCTGCCCGCCAGCCACGTCATCATGGCCGTGGGCCACTCGGCGCGCGACACCTTCGAGGTGCTGCACAATCGCGGCGTTTACATGGAGGCCAAGCCCTTCGCCATCGGCGTGCGGATCGAACATCCGCAAAGCTGGATCGACACCGCGCGCTATGGCGACAACGCGGGCAACAAGATCCTCGGCGCGGCGGCCTATTCGATCGCGTACAAGGCATCGAACGGGCGCACCGTCTACAGCTTCTGCATGTGCCCGGGCGGGCGCGTGGTGGCGGCGGCCAGCGAGGAAGGCCGCGTCGTCACCAACGGCATGAGCCAGTATTCGCGCGCCGAATTCAACGCCAACTCGGGCCTCGTCGTCGATATCGATCCGGACAAGGACTACCCCGGCGACCCGCTCGCGGGCGTGGCCTTCCAGCGCAAGTTCGAGGAACTGGCCTTCAAGGCGGGCGGCTCGAACTACAAGGCGCCGGGCCAGAAGCTGGGCGATTTCCTGGCGGACAGGCCCTCCATCGAATTCGGCGAAGTGACCCCCAGCTATCAGCCGGGCGTCCACCTGACCGAACTCAAGCAGTGCCTGCCCGATTTCGTGGTCGATGCGATCCGCGAGGCGCTGCCGGTGTTCGGCCGTCAGGTGCCGGGCTACGACCATCCGGACGTGGTGATGACCGGGGTGGAGACGCGCACCTCCTCGCCCGTGCGCATCACGCGCGGCAAGGACCTGCAAAGCCTCAACACGCGCGGCCTCTACCCGGCGGGCGAGGGCGCGGGCTATGCCGGCGGCATTCTCTCGGCGGCGGTCGACGGCATTCGCGTGGCGGAAGCGCTGGCGCTGGAACTGGCGCCGGTTTCGCAGTGATGTTTCCAAATATTCGGCATGAGCGGGGGATTGCGCCTCGCGTCCTTCACATTGCACGCCCTGAGCTTGCCGGTTCGGACGTAGCGGGGATGCTTCGACAAGCTCAGCATGAGCGGGGGGTGGTGGCTCTCCCCAATCACAGGGCTCGTCAAATCCACACCGCTCGTTCCACCCACACCGCTCATCCCACCCACGCCGCTCGTCCTGAGCTTGTCGAAGGACGGATGCCTTGAGCGACGCTTACGACGCCATCATCCTCGGTGCCGGTGCCGCCGGACTGTTCTGCGCCGCCACCGCCGGTCAGCGCGGCAAGCGCGTGCTGCTGCTCGACCATGCGGACCAGCCGGGCAAGAAGATCCTGATCTCCGGCGGCGGACGCTGCAACTTCACCAACGTCGATACCGCGCCCGATCGCTACCTCTCCGGCAATCCGCACTTCGCCAAGTCGGCGCTGAGCCGCTACACCGCCGCCGATTTCCTCGCGCTGGTGGAATCCTACGACATCGCCTGGCACGAAAAGACGCTGGGCCAGCTGTTCTGCGACGGATCGGCCAAGCAGATCGTGGCGATGCTGCTGGAAGAATGCGCCAAGGGCGGCGTCACGCTGAATTGCGGCGATGCGCTGGGCGAGATCGACCACGCCGACGGCCTCTACCGCGTCGCCTACGGCAATCGCATCGCCACGGCCCCCGCGCTGGTGATCGCGACCGGCGGCCCGTCGATCCCGAAAATGGGTGCGACCAGCTTCGCCTACGACCTTGCGCGCAAGTTCGGCCTCAAGATCGTGCAGCCGCGCCCCGCGCTGGTGCCGCTGACGCTGCCGGGCGACGAGGCGCTGTTCCGCGACCTTTCGGGCGTTTCGACCGAAGTGATTACCCGCATAGAGGGCAAGGCAGGCGGCAAGGCGGCCTTCCGTGAGGCGGCGCTGTTTACTCATCGCGGGCTGTCCGGCCCGGCGATCCTCCAGATTTCCAGCTACTGGCAGCGCGGGCAGACGGTGACGACGCAGTTCCTGCCGGACCGCGCCGAAGGCTGGCTCAAGGACGCCAAGCGCGAGCGCCCGCGCGCCACTTTGCGCAAGGTTCTGGGCGAGGGCTTGCCCGAACGTCTGGCCGAAGTGCTGTGCGAAAGGCTGGGGCTCTCCGGCGAACTCGGCATGATGTCGGACAAGGCGCTGACTGCGGCGGAGACGAAGCTGGCGCGCTGGCCGTTCGTGCCTGACGGTTCCGAAGGCTTCGCCAAGGCTGAGGTGACGGCGGGTGGCATCGACACCGGTGCGCTTTCGTCCAAGACCATGGAAGCGCGGAAAGTCCCGAGTCTCTATGCGATCGGCGAGGCGGTGGATGTGACCGGCTGGCTGGGCGGCTACAACTTCCAATGGGCCTGGGCGAGCGCGCGGGCGGCGGGACTGGCGATTTCGGCGGAAGCGTAGGCGGCGTGCCTGCATGAAGGGATTTCCGACCGTCCCCGATACGCGGGCTCTTGCGGACGCAACGTTCTAGAGTCGTTCAGATTCCCGATGCGATGAGGTGATTGCTTTCACGTTCAGGGCCAGGGGGGTGGGAATGAAGATGATTGTCATTGCGGCCTTGGCCGCGATCGGATCGTCGCTGGGGGCGTCTGCCGACGTGAGTGATATAGACGGTGTTATCCGGAACCTCGACCTGACCACGTTCCCGAATTCGACCGGATCGAGGCGGATGCCCGGCAAGACTTCGTTTGCCGACTATGGTTTTTTCGCCGCCGCGAAAACGGCGAACGGCGCGAATCTGATCCGCAAGAATGATGGCCGGTCGAAGAGTTTTGTCGTCATTTCAGACGGCCCAAAATACATGCGGCTGTGTTTTCACGACAGGTTCGTGGTGATGCCCGGCAGCGCGTTGCCACTTAAATACAATACGACCTCGGCTTTGCTTGTGACGAAATCGAGGCAAGGCAAGTGGCCTGCACAACTGGTTCGCGGGGGTTTCCTGAACTGTCGCAATGCTCCGGAGGCAACTTGAGCGAGTGAGCCGATGCAATGGTCGATTGGAAAGGTTCCAAAACACTCGTCATCCTGAACTTGTTTCAGGATCCATGTTGCCGCCTGCGCTGTGCTTCGATCAGCAACTCGCAATCGCCGCGCTCTTCGCGCTGCCGTCCGAGGCAGACCGCCAAATGGATCCTGAAACAAGTTCAGGATGACGTGGAGCGGGATGAGGTCTCGTGTCTGCCACCGGGCGCACTCGGCTCAACCTAACTCCCTCAATCCCGCTCAGGCTGAGCCTGTCGAAGCCCCCGGCGGCGTGGTGGGAGGCTTCCATCCTTCGACAAGCTCAAGATGAGCGGGGGAAGTCAAAGACTCGCCCGAAAACCCGCGCTAACCCACATAAAACTGCGGAAACCGCGTTTTCAAAGCCGCCACTTTGGGTGCATCCCAGCGCTGGATATAGCCGTTGCCGGGATTGCGGCGCATGAAGTCCTGATGCCAGGATTCGGCGGGAAAGAAGGCCCCGTTCTCGATCTTCGTGGCGATCGGCTTGTCGAAGCTATGGGCCTTGCCAAGCGCGGCAATATAGGCGGCGGCGAGTTGGCGCTGGGCGTCGTTTTGCGGGAAGATCGCCGAGCGGTAGCTGGGACCGCGATCGGGGTACTGGCCGTTTACTTGCGTGGGATCGTGCGCCACGCCGAAGTAGACCTGCAAGAGCTGGCCGTATGTGATCTTGGCCGGGTCGTAGACGATCCGCACTGCCTCGGCATGGCCGGTGGTTTCGGAGGACACCGCGTCGTAATTCGCCTTGGCGCGGTCTCCGCCGGCATAGCCCGAAGTCACCGAGACAACCCCGCGCACGTGCTCGAAAACGCCTTCCATGCCCCAGAAGCACCCGCCCGCAAGCACGGCCACCTGCCGGCCCGTGGGCTTGACGGTTTCCGGCGGCGGCGCGGGCAGGGCGGCGGCTTGCGCGGACTCTGAGCGCGGCAGCGTCAGGGTAAGCGCGGTTCCGGCAATTCCGGCCGCGACCATGACGGCCAGGGGGACAGGACGGATCGGCATCGCGGCAACTCCCGTGTCACTCGTAGTCGGGAGTTCGTCGCGGGCCGCCCAGCGGTTACATAAGTGTGGTTACATAAATTCTCAGAGCGTCATCAGGATGTCCCGGCGATTGCTGCCGGTCCAGTCCAGCGTGGCTTCGAGCAGGGCAATCGTCACGGCGCAGCGGTGGGCATCGCTGCCCTTGCCGTTGAGCGCGGCGATCACGTCGTTCTGGCCCAGTTTCGTTGACTTGAGGATCTTGCCGATCAGCTCACCCGGAATCATCGCGCTGTGCTGTCCGTCCGGCTTGGGCATGCCGAGCGCGTGCTGTTCCACCAAACGCGCGGCGAAGGCCCGCTCTTTCGCGCGCTGCTCGGGGGAGAGCGGCAGGGTACCGTCCAGCCAGCCGGAATCGCTCATTTGCCTGCAGGCGTGAGCGCTCTGCTCGCGGGCGGCCTGCAACTGGACGAGGCGCAGCTGCATCGCCGTTTCGAACAGCTCACCCGAAAGCTTGCGGCCGTTGAGGTAGCTGCGCATCCGCACGAGGGTCACGGCCTTGTCGATCATCGCGCCGCGATCGGTGCCCGCGTGCACGCCCATCAGCGTGTTGGAGGTGAGCGTCTGGGCCAGATCGGGCTGGTTCTTCCACAGCCAGCTGGCATCGCGGCCTTGCCCGAATGCCTCGACGACCGAGGCCTGGACCACGTCAGAGACTTCGCCGCTCTGCGGGGCCTGCATCTCGCTGGCGGGGGCATCATGCGTCGGATGCGGGGACGGGTTGGAGCTGTCGGCGATGGCGACGACGATGGCAAAGGCCAGGATGCCCAGCAGCACCAGCAGCCCCGTCAGCAAACGATTGCCGCTCTCCCACGAGGCGACGCGTTCGGGCGCGAAGTGCGATTCCAGTTCGGGGAAATGCTTGCGCACGCCGCGCAGCAGGGCATCGACATCGCTTTGCGCCGGGCCGCCCAGCATGCGGAAGGGGCCAGCCTTGCCGGGCTTTACAAGCTCGTTCCACGCCTTGTGGAAGCGGTGGTCGGGCTGGAGCACGTTCTGCTGGAAACGATAGCCGCGCAGGCGCGCGCCAAGGAACTGGACCGCCGGGCGCGCATCGTGGGCGCTCCATTCGCGTTCCCATCCGAACGCCTGATTGGCATCCTCCAGCAAGGGCGCGGAGCGCGGCCAGCCGCGTGCGAGGATCTCGGCCAGCCAGTCCTCGATCTGCTGCTGGCGCGAGACGTGGGCCTGCGTCGCTTCGTCAAGGATCGCGCGCAAGGCACGGGTCGCTTGCCGGGTTTCGGTTTCGGACAGCGGTTCGCCGGAATTGTCCCGCTCGGGATCGAGCAGGATGGTCAGCCGCTCGGCCGGGGTTTCGCCGGGGCGCAGGCCAAGCGCGTCGTCGCCGACGAAACTGCCCGAAAGCAGCGGGGCCGTGAAAGGGTCGATGGTGGTCAGCGGAATGCCCGCGCCGGTAACACCGCCTTGCTCGGTATCGCGCGCGGCGGCGGCGGCCCAGGCCATGCGTTCGAGCATGGTCGAAGCGTCGAGTTCGCCCGGCTTGGTCGACAGCGATTGGGTGGCCAGAGGACGGGCGGCGGGGTCGGCGAACTCATCCCATGCGCCGGGCAGCGCGGGCGCGGCGAAGGTCCAGCGCGGGGCGGCAGGTTCGGGGCGCTCGGTGGCGTTCGGGACATCCTCGGTGCCGTCAAGGACCGGGTCGGACGCGCTGCTATCCGGCGTCTCGCTCATGACACGGGCAAGGCGCAAGGCAAGGTCGCGGGCCTGCCGCAACTGGGCATAGCCGGACACGTCGTTGTCGACATCCATGGCCTTGAGCCGCTCGGCATAGGCCTTGCGGATGACGGAGGCCTCTGCGGTAGGCTCGATGCCCAGCAGCGACCAGGGATGGCGGTCCTGCGATGACGCGTCGCTCATAACGGACCCACGCTTTCGATCTCGTCGAGCCGGGTCGCCAGCATGGTGCGGGCGTCGGTGATCCGGCGCGGATCCTGGCTGTCGAGCGCGCCGGCGAACTGCGTGATCCAGTGGCCGATCATCTGGCGAAGGTCGCCGATATGGTCCTCATAGCAGCGTTCGGCGCGGGCCATCAGCGCGACGTGGAGCGCCTCCTCGCGCGGATGGTGCTTGAGCCGGGCCAGCGCGCCGCGGCGCTGGTCCAGCTCCTTGCGGTCCGGCCGGTCTTCCTCGTCCACGATCACGAGATTGCGCGAGGCGCCGTTCTCGGGAACGTGGACATCGATCTCCAGCAGGCCCGAACTGTCGTAGGAAAAGCGCACCTCCACCGAGATTTCGCCCGCCGCGCGGGGCGGCACCGGTACCGTCATGTCGCCCAGCTTGACGTTGCCGCGCACTTCGCGGGCCTCACCCTGATAGATTCCGAATTCCAGCTTCTTCTGGTTGTCGGACAGCGTTGAATAGGTGTTCACGCGGGAGACCGGAACGGCCGTGTTGCGCTCGATGATCGGCGAGAACAGACCGCGCTGGAGGCCGCCGTAACCGTCGCGCTCGGCCACTTCGATGCCCAGAGTGAAGGGGCAGACATCGGTAATGCGGATCTCGTCCAGCGCGGCATCGCGACCGGCGAGCCCGGCCTGAATCGCCGCGCCGAGCGCCACCGCATGGTCGGGGTGGACCGAGGAATTGGGGAAGCGGCCGAACAGCCGCGTGATCGCGCGGCGCACCACCGGCATGCGGGTGGCGCCGCCCACCAGCACCACGTCGGAAAGCTCGGCGGCATCGATGGCGCAATCCCGCAGGGCCCGCACCACAGGTTCGCGCAAGCGCCGCAGCAGCGGTTCGCAAGCGGCTTCGAATTCGGTTTCGGAGACGGTCGCGGCCAGGCGGGTCTCGTCAATCACCACGGCGAATTCGGCCTCGGCGATGGTCGAGAGCGTGCGGCGGCAGGCTTCGGCGGCGCGCTTCAGCAGGGCTTCGCGGCGCTCGGCGGGGAGGGCGGAGAGCTTCCGCTCGGGATCGATCCGGGGCGACATCAGGGCGGCCAGCGCATCGTCGAAATCGTCGCCGCCCAGCCGGTTATCGCCTGCCGAGGCGCGGACTTCGACGATGCCCTCGAACATCTCTACGACCGAGACGTCGAAAGTGCCGCCGCCCAGATCGAACACCAGGAAGGCCTCGCGGTCGCCCTTGTCCTGAAGGCCGAATGCGAGCGCGGCGGCGGTGGGTTCGTTGATCAGGCGGCGCACGGAAAGGCCAGCCAGCTCGCCCGCGCGGCGCGTGGCCTTGCGCTGGCGGTCGTTGAAGTAGGCGGGGACCGTGATGACTGCCTCGGTCGGCCTCTCGCCGGTCAGTGCCTCGACATCCTTGACCAGCGCTTCCAACACCAGCGCCGAGAGGTCTTCGGCCCCGTATTCCTTGCCGCCGAGCTTGGCATTGGCGACCGTGCCCATGCGGCGCTTGAAGCTGGTGGCGGTATCTTCGGGATGGGTCGCCAGACGGTCGAGCGCGGCGCGGCCGATCCAGACGCGACCGTCGCGCGCGATGCTGACCGCCGAGGGTGTGAGCAGATCGCCCAGCGCATTGGGCACGAGCTGGGCCGCGCCGTCCCGCCAGATCGCCACTGCACTGTTGGTCGTCCCGAGATCGATGCCGATCAGCATTGTGCCTCGCCGCCAAGGTCCCGAGTCACGCCCGTCCTTCCCCCGTATTCATTCGTCAAAAACGCATCTGTTCGTCGAAAGCGGCCGCCAAGCCGCACCCGGCATCGCCGGCCTTCGAAGCGGTGCTTAACGGCAAGGAAGGATGATCGAAAGCGCGAAGTGGCGTGATGTGCGGATCCGTTCGGGCATGGATCCTTTTGGCCACGGATGCCTTGCGGCAGATCCTTTAATCCAACGTGCTGGCGCGGCGGACAAGCGCGGGCGCCATGACGAGGCCGGGCGCATTCTCGCCCTCTATCCGGGCCTTCAGCCGTTCGACCATGGCGCGGGCACCGGCCGCGATTTCCTGCCGGATCGTGGTCAGCGGCGGCATCGTCTGCGCGGCGAGCGGCAGGTTATCATAGCCGATCACCTGCATGTCGCCCGGAACCGCGCGGCCGATTTCGTGAAGCGCGCGCAGGGCCGACATGGCGACGAGGTCGGTAGCGGCAACGATTCCGTCGACCGCCATGTCCATTTCCGCCAGAACGCTCCGGATCTGCGAGCCCATGTCCTCTCCCGCAAGCCCGGCGGAAAGGTGCGAGAGCGGGATACCGGCAGCCTCGGCCTCGGCGGCGGCGCCGCGAAAGCGCATGGCGATCTCCATCCCGGATGTGTCGCCGAGGAACACGAGCCTGCGCGCGCCGGCGTCGATCAGGTGGCGCGTGGCCATCCGGCCTCCGGCCTCGTTATCGGTGCCGACCACGCAGTGCGTCTGGCCGGGGCGATGGTGGCCCCACACCACCAGCGGACGGTAGTTCGCGGCAACCTGTTCGATTACGGCGAACTGGTCGGACTGGCCGATCACGATAACGCCATCGACCATGCCGGAGCTGGTCATGCGTTCCAGCCAGTCGCTTGTCCCGTCGGGGATCGCGCGGCTGAGCATGAGGTCATAGCCGCCTTCGGTCAGCTCGTCGGCCAGATAGCCGAGCAGGGTGAGGAAGAAAGGGTCGGAAACATGTTGCCGTTTCTCATGGCCGAGCGGGATGACCACGCCGATCACCCCGGTACGCCGCGAGCGGAGGCGGCTGGCCATCTGGTTGGGCCGGAAACCATGTTGACGGGCAATGGCGCGGATGCGCTCGCGCGTCTCTGCGTTAACCAAAGACTTGCCGGCCAGCGCGCGTGAGACGGTGCCTGCGGAGACCCCGGCAAGGCGCGCGATATCGGCGAGCGTGCGCACTTCGCCCGCCGCAATTCCGGCTTCCGCCCGTAGCTTTTCGTGGTTGCGTTTTCCGGTCATGGCCCCCCCGTCCGTCGTCGCGGCATTAACAGTATGAAACGCCACGAGGAAGCGGCTTGTGGGGAACTGCGGCCCGGCGATCCGGCATGGCTTCCGGCGGATTTGTGGCAGGCGGAAACGTCGTCTCGGCCCCTGCCGAAGGCCCGGATCCGGCCCTGTTCAGGGCATTTTGCGAATTCCCGAACGGCCTCGCTCCAGAGGGGAAGGGCGGCGTTGACCTCCAGCGCGGCATTGGCGTTGCGATTAAAATATTGAAAAGCTGCGAGTTAAGTCCTCGGCGGCGCCGACGGAAGGAAATCGACATGCCGAGTTCGCAACCTGGCATCGGCGCCCGCGCCGTTTCAGGGGTCACGCACGCTTGCGGCAGGGGCGAGCGAGTGGCAGGGACGCGGGCATGAACAGCATTGCCGGCATCGAACTGGGCGGTACCAAGACCGTGGTCGTGCGCGGACGTCCCGGCGCCATTGCGGCGCGTGAGGAATTTCCGACCACCACGCCTGAGGAAACACTCTCGCGGGCCATCGCGACGATCCGTGGCTGGCGGGAATCGGCGTCGATGGACGCCATTGGCGTGGCCAGTTTCGGGCCGATCCGTGTTGAACGGACGGCGCCCGATTTCGGGATCATGCTCGATACGCCAAAGCCCGGCTGGGCCGGGGCGGATGTTGCCGGTACGCTGGCGGCGGCGCTGGACCTCCCGCTCGGCCTCGATACCGACGTCAACGCTGCTGCGCTGGCAGAGCACCGCTTCGGCGCGGCGCGCGACTGCCCGACTTCGGCCTATATCACTGTCGGTACGGGCGTTGGCGTCGGCGTGGTGGTGAATGGGGCGGCGGTGCACGGTCTCATGCACCCGGAAGTCGGCCACGTGCGCCTGCGCCGCGCGGCGGACGACCATTTCGCCGGGGCCTGCCCGTTCCACGGTGACTGCATCGAAGGGCTGCTCAGCGGCCCGGCGCTGGCGGCGCGCTTCGGCCGCCATCCGGCCACGGTGGCGCCCGGCGATCCGGCGTGGGATCCCGTCGCTCGGGACCTTGCGGAGCTGCTCGCCATGCTGCTGCTGACACTTTCGGCGCAGCGGATCGTGGTTGGCGGCGGCGTTTCCAACCGGCAACCGCATCTCCTGCCCGCCGCGATTGCGCGGATGCCGGACCTGCTCGGCGGTTACTTGCGCGACTGCACGCCCGAGGCCCTGACGCGGATCTGTGTTCCGCCGGTTCTGGGCGACGATGCCGGGCCGATGGGTGCTCTGGTGGTTGGCGCAGGAAGGCTCTAATCCGCCGAAACCGTATTCAGAGGGCAGCCAAATGCCCCGCAGTGCAAATTATGCAATTTCGTCTCGTTAAACGATTGTTGCGCGTCAACGAAACCTCGTTACAACCCTGAGTCACGTTCACGGGCTCGAGCCGGTCGTCCGTGGCGCGCGATGGTGCATTGCATCGTTGAAATGGCTCGACCTTTCTCCGGCGGAAATTCCGGAAGGAAGGTGGATGCCGGAACTCATGACCGGCCCTATATTGTCGAAGGCAGGCGCTGCGCGCCTCATCGGGCGCAAGCGCTGCAAGCCTTTTGGATTGCGGGAGTGAGTCATGAGCGCAGACGGAGTGAAGGTCGCAGCAAAAGCCCGGTCGGACGAAGGACCGGGGGGAGCGGCGCTTCAAGCGGCGATCGTCTCGCGCATTCGCGACTCGCTGCTGCCTATCGAGGCTGCCGAACAGGATCTGGAATGGATCGACGGCGCCGCAGGCGTCCTTCTGGCCACTGCCGCCCGGCGCAAGCCCGGCACGGCGGTGATCGAATTGGCCTCCACCAGCGACGACCGACGCTATTTGCGCATCGCGCTCATCAACGACGACATGCCGTTCCTGGTCGACTCGGTCGCCTCCGCGATTGCCGACGCGGGGCTGGTGATCGACCGTCTTGCCCACCCGGTGGTGCTGGTCGAGCGTGACGAGGAGGGCAGCCTGATCGCGCTGCCCGAGCCCGGAACCGAAGGCTTTTCGCGCGAATCGATGATCTATATCGAGACCGAGCGCGTCGATGCCCGCCAGCGCGGCGAACTCCATCGTCAGCTTGCGGAAACACTGGAAGACGTGCGCGCTGCGGTCACCGACTGGCCGCAGATGGTGGCGACGATGACCGCCGATTCCGTGCAGGTGAGCGATGCCGAAGGCGCCGAGCTGCTGCGCTGGTTCGCGGGCGGCATGCTGACCCAGCTGGGCCATGTGACGCACCGCCGCGATGGCACCGATTCCGACTTGCTCGGCGTCTGCCGCCGGGGCCAGCCCGACCTGCTGTCCGAAGCCAGCTACCAGCGCGCGTTCGAGGACTTCGACCGCCAGCTTGCCGATAACGACGTGCGCGCGCCGATGGTCATCAAGGCCAACCGCATCGCGACCGTCCACCGCCGCGTGCCGATGGACCTGTTCCTGGTGCCGGTGATCGAGGACGGCAAGGTCTCCGCGCTTTCGGTCCACGCCGGGATCTGGACGAGCGCTTCGCTTGCCGCCACGCCCGACCGGGTGCCACGCCTGCGCACGCTGCTGGCAGGGCTCGGTTCCAAGCTCGGGCTCGATCCCAATGGCCATACCGGCAAGGCGCTTGCCCATGCGCTCACCAGCCTGCCGCATGACCTCGTGCTTGGGCTTGCCGAGGATGACGTGGAGCGGTTGGCAACGACGATGGGCGGCCTTGTCGACCGTCCGCGCCCGCGCCTGATCGTCACCAGCGCGCCCCTGTCGCGCCATCTTTTCGCCTTCGTGTGGATCACCCGCGACACGCTCTCCACCCAGATGCGCAAGCGTATCCAGACCCTGATCGAAGAGGCCGCGCAGGCGCCGACGCTCGATTGGGCGCTGACGGTCGAGGCCGGCAATCTGGTGATGATGCGCTACACGCTCGACATTCGCGACGGCGCGCAGGAACTGGACGAGACCGCGCTCGACAACCGCCTGCAAGTCATGCTGCGCGGCTGGGGCGAGGCGGTGGAGGCCGCGCTGGGCCAGACGCTGGAACCGGCACGTGCCGCTGCGATTGCCGCGCGCTATGCCGATGCCTTCCCGCTCGCCTATCGCAGCGACTACGGCCCTGCCGAAGCCGCGATCGACATCGCGCATATGCGCCGGATTGTCATCGGCGAAGCGGCCGAGGGCGAGCGCTTCCAGGGCCACCGCGATGTGCGCCTCTATGCGCATGAGGGCGACGGAGACGGGAATCTCCGGCTCAAGATCTACCAGGCGGAGGGCAGTCTCCAGCTCTCCGACGCCGTGCCCGCGCTGGAAAACTTCGGCTTCCGCGTGATCTCGGAAATGCCGACGCCGCTGGAGAAGGGCCGGATCGGCACGATCCACGATTTCACGCTGGCGCTGCCCGCCGGGCGCGAAGCCCATCAGGTGCTGGCGCTCTCGGCGATGATCGAGGATGCACTGGGCGGCGTGCTCAACGGGCTTGGAGAGGACGATCCGTTCAACCGCCTCGTTCCCTGCCTTGGCCTTTCCAAACGCGAGGCGAACTGGCTGCGCGCGTGGTATCGTTATCTGCGTCAGGCGGGCTCCAACTTCGGCATTACCACGGTGGTCGATGCCTTGCAGGCCGCGCCGCAAGTGACGCTGGGCCTGATCGACCTGTTCCGCGCGATCCACGATCCGGCGTTCACCGGTGACCGCGCCGTCGCTCGGGCCGCTGCGCAGGACGCCATCCGTGCCGGTCTGGCCGGGGTCAGCGCGATCAACGACGACCGCCTGCTGCGCGCCTATCGCGATCTTGTGAGCGCCATGCTGCGCACCAATGCCTTCGCGCCGGCGGGCCAGTTGGCACTCGCGTTCAAGTTCGATTCCGCCCAGGTGCCCGGCCTGCCCAAGCCACTGCCGTGGCGCGAGATTTTCGTCTATTCGCGCCGGGTTGAGGGCATCCACTTGCGCGCCGGCCCGGTTGCGCGCGGCGGGTTGCGCTGGTCCGACCGCCGCGACGACTACCGCACCGAAATCCTCGGCCTGATGAAGGCGCAGCGCGTGAAGAACGCGGTGATCGTGCCGACCGGCGCCAAGGGCGGCTTCTATCCCAAGCAGCTTCCCGACCCCGCGCTGGACCGCACCGGCTGGGCGGCCGAGGGGCAGGCGAGCTACGAGATTTTCATCGCCACGCTGCTCTCGATCACCGACAACATCGTCGGCACTTCGGTCGTCCATCCGCACGACGTGGTGATCCTTGATGGCGAGGATCCGTACTTCGTGGTCGCCGCCGACAAGGGCACCGCCAAGTTCTCGGACGTCGCCAACGGCATCGCCGAATCCCACGATTTCTGGCTCGACGATGCTTTCGCCAGTGGCGGCTCGAACGGCTACGACCACAAGGCGATGGGCATCACGGCGAAGGGCGCATGGCTCTCCGTCCAGCGCCACTTCCTGGAAATGGGCGTGGACGTGCAGAGCGATCCGGTGCGCGTGGTCGGCTGCGGCGACATGTCGGGCGACGTGTTCGGCAACGGCATGTTGCTGTCGCAGGCGCTGAAGCTGGTGGCGGCCTTCGACCACCGGCACATCTTCCTCGATCCCGATCCCGATGCGGGCAAGAGCTGGGCCGAACGCAAGCGCATGTTCGATCTGCCGCATTCGAGCTGGGACGATTACGACAAGGCGCTGATTTCCAAGGGCGGCGGCGTATTCTCGCGCAAGTCCAAGTCGATCCCGCTCACGCCCGAAGTGCGGGCCGTGCTGGGCATCGAAGCCAGCGAGATCGATCCGGACTCGCTGATTTCCGCCATTCTCGGCGCGCCGGTTGACCTGCTGTGGTTCGGCGGCATCGGCACGTATGTGAAGGCGTCGAGCGAGAACAACGTGCAGGTGGGCGATCCCACCAACGATTCGCTGCGTGTCAGTGCCAACGAACTGCGCGTGCGGGTGATCGGCGAGGGCGCCAATCTCGGCGTCACACAGGCCGCGCGTATCGAGTTTGCCGCGCGTGGCGGGCGTATCAATGCCGACTTCATCGACAATTCGGCGGGCGTCGACTGCTCGGACAACGAGGTCAACATCAAGATCGCGCTGGCCGCTGCCAAGCGCGCGGACAAGCTGTCCGAGGAAGGCCGCGTCGAACTGCTGCGCCAGATGACCGACGAGGTTGCCGAACTGGTGCTGGAGGACAACCGCCTTCAGGCTCTGGCGCTCTCGATTGCCGAACGCGGCGGCGCGGCGGCCATTCCGGCACAGGTCCGCCTGATCGAGACGTTGGAAGAGGGCGGCAATCTGGATCGCCGGACCGAAGGCCTTGCCGACAACGAGGCGCTTGCCCGGCGGGCACAGGACGGTCGCGGATTGACCCGGCCCGAACTGGCCGTGCTGCTCTCCAGCGGCAAGCTGGTCCTGCAGGACGCCATCGAGAAGAGCGACCTTGCCGCCGATCCCAGCCTTCAGCCGCTGCTGCTCGCCTCGTTCCCGCAGCCGATGCAGGCGCGCTTTGCCGGCTGCATCGAGGGCCACCGACTGGCGCCGCAGATCATTGCCACCAAGCTGGCGAACCGCATCGTCAACCGGCTGGGCATCGTCCATCCCTTCGAACTGGCCGAAGAGGAAGGCGCGGAACTGGCGCAAGTCGCGGCGGCCTTCGCGCTGGCCGTGCAACTGTTCGATCTCGACACGCTGTGGGACTGGCTCGAAAACGCGCCGATGAGCGAGAACGCGCGCCTTGCCCTGTTCGACAAGGCGGCGGGTGCGGTGCGCAGCCACATGGCCGACCTGCTGCGCGCGGGTGCCGGACGCAGCGCGCCTTCCGAAGTGATCGCGCGGATCGGCGGGCAGGTAGCGGCGCTGTCGGTCGATATCGAGGAACTGCTGGGCGAACGCGTGGCGCAGCATTCGCAGAAGCTGCGCCGGGGTCTGCTGGAACTCGGCGCGCCCGAGGAAGAGGCGGCGATGGTGGCCAATCTCTACGACCTTGATGGTGCTGTCGGCATTGCCGACCTTGCGGCAGAGACTGGGCTCGATCCGCGCCGGCTTGTCGGGGCCTTCTCGCGCGTGGGCGCGGGGCTGGGGCTCGACTGGGCGCAGTCCAATGCGGCGACGATGAACCCGTCCGATCCGTGGGAGCGCTTGCTGGTCGCGGGTCTTGCGCGGGACTTCCAGCAGATGCGGTTGGACTTCCTCAAGACGCTGGCGCGGACCGAAACCGGCAGGGCCGATCCTGCCGCCGCCGCAGAGGAATGGGGCCGCACGCACACCGCCGCGATCCGTACGTTCCGGGGCATGGTGCACCGCGCGGAGAATACCGTGCCGCTGACCCCGGCGATGCTGGCACAGATCGCCAGTCAGGCGCGCAATCTGTTGGGCCGGTGAGGCGGTAAACTCCTCCCCTGCAAGGGGAGGTGGCAGCGCGTAGCGCTGACGGAGGGGTGTCTCGGTTTCCGCCGTGCACTACTGAGAGGCTGACACCCCTCCACCACCCTCCGGGCGGTCCCCCTCCCCTTGCAGGGGAGGATTGGGGCGCTCAATCCTGCGGCGGCGCCACCCGGCGCGCCACGGTGCGGGCGATTGTCGGCCCCAGCAGCAGGATCGCGAACATCCGCATCGTCTGCATGGCCATCACGAAGCCCATGTCCACCGGCGAGTTGGCGGCGATGATGGCGATCGAGTCCATCCCGCCCGGGCTCGTCGCGAGATAGGCGGTGGCGATGCTGACATGGGCGATCCGGGTCAGCAGCAGGCCGAGCAGGAAACACGCCGTCATCATCGCCGCGATCGAGACGACCACGGCGGGAAAGGCCTTGCGGGCGCGCTCCACGGTCTCGCGGGTGAAGCGCATGCCGATGCCCCAGCCGACGATCACATAGGCCGTCGCCAGAAGCAGGCGCGGCAGCTCGAAGCCGGCCATCAGTCCCGACATTTGCAGCACGGTGCCCACGATCATCGGACCGAGCATGTTGGGCGCGGGCAGGCGCACCAGTCTGCCGCCCACGGCGCCGATCGCCGCCACCGCCAGCGTCATCGCCAGACCGGCAAGATTGACCGGCGCCAGCCAGTCCGGCCGGACATCGGCGGCGTGACCGCTGCCGGTCGCGAAGACCATTGCCAGCGTTGAGGCGCCGATGGCGACCATCAGCACGCGCAAATAGGTCATGAAGGCGACAAGGCGGTAATCCTCGCCATAATCGCGCGCCATCAGCACCATGGCCGTGGCCAATCCCGGTGCCGAGCCCCAGATTGCCACCGCGCCGGGCAGGATTTTCAGCCGCGCCAGCAGCAGCCCGGTTCCGAAAGCGACGACCAGCGTGGCGACCGAGACGAATACGAAGATCGGCCATTCCCGCAGGACCTGCGGCAGCATGTCCGGCCCCAGCGAGGAGGCGATAAGGCACCCGATCAGCGCCTGAGAGGCACTGAACATGACCGGAGGCGTGGAAAGGGGCGAACCGATCAGCGCGAACACGATCGCCACCAGCATCGGCCCCAGCAACTGACCGGCAGGCAGCCCCATCATCTCCAGCACGGCCGCAGCCAGCACGGAAAGCGCGATCAGCAAGGACCAGCGCAGCGGAGCAGGAAAGTGCTGGATGTCGATCTGGGGCATCGGTGGCGGGCTCGCGTGGTGTGGATCCGGCTATGAATGCGCTGTCGTTCGCGCAAGTGAATAGACCGCATGCGGCCCTGCATTGCGCGAATTCGGCTTCATTCCAATGGCAGCGCCCGCGCTTCCTTGACCGCTTCCAGCACGATGATCGATTTCACATCACGCACGCCGGGAATGCGCAGCAGTGTCTTCAGCGTGATCTGCGAAAGATGGTCCACATTGCGCGCCACGACGTGGACAAGGTAGTCCATGTCCCCCGTCACTGCATTGCATGCGATCACGTAAGGGTGTTCGCGGATCGCCTGTTCGAAGCGGCGGATGATCTCGTCGACATGGGCGTTGAGGTTGATGAGCACATAGGCCTCCAGCTCGAAGCCCAGCTTGCGCAAGTCCAGCACCGGCGCATAGCCCCGGATCACGCCTTCATCCTCCAGTCGCTTGATGCGGCGGCTGACCGGGGTGGCGGAGAGCGCGGCGCGCTCGGCCACCTGGGCGACGGGCATGCGCGCGTCTTCCTGAAGCGATGCGATGATCTTGCGGTCGAATTCGTCCAGCTGCATGAATCACCTGTCTGTGGCGCTATTTTTGGTTGAAGTCACCAATACCACCTTGAATGGCGGGTGCAATCGCACGCATCTCTTGCGATGCCTGTGTTATCCTCGCCGGACATGAAGACGCCGTGCACCGAGACAACTACAAGCGGCCTTCGCGGAGAGTACGAAGGCGCGGCTGACGACTACACGGTCGGCCAGCACTGGCACGCCTATACCCCCGAAATGCACGACCGCTGGCGCCGCCTCCACGCGCGCCAGTCGGCGCTTGTCGAGACCCACGCCTGCGCGGCATTCCGCGAAGGTCTGGCCCGGCTGGACTGTGCCGACGGCATCCCGCGTTTCGAGGATGCCAATGCCGTGCTCGGCCCGGCGACCGGCTGGCAGCTTGTCGGCGTGCCCGGTTTCATTCCCGACGCGGTGTTCTTCGACCATCTCGCCCACCGCCGCTTCCCGGTCACCCGCTGGCTGCGCGAGGAGCACGAGCTGGACTATCTGGTCGAGCCCGACGTGTTCCACGATTTCTTCGGGCACGTGCCGATGCTGCTCGATCCCACTATCGCCGATTTCCTCGAACTCTACGGCAAGGCCGGGGCGCGGGCGATGGCGATGGACGCGCTGCCGATGCTGGCGCGGATCTACTGGTACACCATCGAGTTCGGCCTCGTGCGCGAGCCTGAGGGGCTGCGCGTGTTCGGGGCGGGGATCATCTCCTCCTCGGGCGAGACGCAGTTCTCGCTGGAAGACCGCGAGGTCCTGCGCCTGCCGTTCGATCCGGTGCGGGTGATGCGCACGGGCTATACGATCGACAGCTTCCAGAAGGGCTATTTCGTTCTCGAAAGCCTGCCCCAGCTGATCGAGGACCTTGTCGGGCTGGACTTCGGCCCGGTCTACGAACGCTGGCGCCATGAGGCGCCGATCCCCGCCGGCGCGCTGCTGGCCGACGAAACCCCCTTCGGAGAAACGATCGCATGACCGACCTGTTCGAAAACCCCATCGGCCTCGACGGGTTCGAGTTCGTCGAATTCTCGGCACCGGAAAAGGGCATTCTCGAACCGGTGTTCGAGACGATGGGCTTCACCAAAGTCGCGCGTCACCGCTCGAAGGATGTGGAGCTGTGGCGTCAGGGCCAGATCAACTTCATCACCAATTACGAGCCGCAGAGCCCGGCGTGGTTCTTCAGCCGCGAGCACGGCCCCTCCGCCTGCGGCATGGGCTTCCGCGTCAAGGACGCGCGCGCGGCCTATGCCGAACTGCTCGCCCGTTCGGCCGAGCCGATTCAGGTCGCGACCGGCCCGATGGAACTGCACCTTCCGGGCATTCGCGGCATCGGCAATTCGATCATCTACCTGATCGACCGTTATGAGCGGGACGGTGATGGTGCACTGACCATCTACGACATCGACTTCGAATACCTGCCGGGCGTCGATCGCCATCCGGTGGGCGCGGGCTTCGACCTGATCGATCACCTGACCCACAACGTCTACGGCGGTCGCATGGCCTATTGGGCGGATTACTACGAGAAGCTGTTCAACTTCCGCGAGATCCGCTTCTTCGACATCAAGGGCGAATATACCGGCCTTACCTCCAAGGCGCTCACCGCGCCGGATGGCAAGATCCGCATCCCGCTCAATGAAGAGGCCGAGGGCGGGAAGGGGCAGATCGACGAGTTCCTGCGCGCCTTCAATGGCGAGGGTATCCAACACATCGCGCTGATCTGCGACGATCTGATCGCGGCGTGGGACAAGCTCAAGGCGCTGGGCGTGCCGTTCATGACGGCGCCGCCGGAAACCTATTACGAGATGCTCGACGAACGTCTGCCGAACCACGGCGAGCCGGCCGACCAGCTCAAGATGCGCGGTATCCTGCTCGATGGAACGACGGACGGCGGACAGCCGCGCCTGTTGCTCCAGATCTTCGCCGAGGCGCGCGTCGGGCCGGTGTTCTTCGAATTCATCCAGCGCAAGGGCGACGACGGTTTCGGGAACGGCAACTTCAAGGCGCTGTTCGAAAGCATGGAGCGGGATCAGATCCGGCGCGGGGTGCTGAAGGTTGAGGAACCGGCGGAGTAAGAATTTACTGCTGCCAACGTGTCGGGGATGACCCTTCGACAAGCTCAGGGTGAGCGGGATTTGGTTTATTGGGGTGGAAGAGAAAGGGCGGGGAGAAGGGGCGGCTTAAAACCTCCCTCCGCTCATCCTGAGCTTGTCGAAGGATCATGCCGGCTTGTCGAAGCATGAGCGGCACACCACCTCGGGAATACGGAGAGAACGGATGACTGAAATGGCCCTGCAAACCGCCCCCAAGCTCGGCGGCGTTCACCACGTGGCCTACCGCTGCCGCGACGCCAAGGAGACGGTGGATTTCTACCGCGACGTGCTCGGCATGGATTTCATGCTGGCCATCGCGGAAGATCAGGTGCCCTCCACCGGCGCGCCCGATCCGTACATGCACGTTTTCCTCGATTGCGGCGGCGGCAATGTGCTCGCGTTCTTCGAGCTGCCCAATTCCCCCGAAATGGGCCGCGACGAGGCAACGCCCGCATGGGTGCAGCACATCGCTTTCAAGGTGGAGAGCGAGGAAGGCCTGCTCGCCGCCAAGGCGCGGGTAGAGGCGCGCGGGCTCGACGTGATCGGGCCGACGCATCACGGCGTGTTCAAGTCGATCTACTTCTTCGACCCCAACGGCCACCGCCTCGAACTGGCATGGCAATTCGGCACCGCCGACCAGATGGCGAACCTCAAGTTGGTTGCCGATGACATGCTGGAAGAGTGGTCGCGCACACGCAAGGCACCGCGCCATGCGGCCTGGCTGCACGAGAAGATCGCGGCGGAATCGTAAGGCAGTGGGACCGGCGATGCGCCTTCACGGCTACTGGCGCAGTTCCACCAGCTATCGCCTGCGTATCGCCCTCAATCTCAAGGGCTTGGAATACGGGCAGGTTCCCGTGAACCTGCTCAGCGCGGAGCAGCGCTCCGGGGAATATCGCCGTCTGAACCCCTTCGGCGGTGTTCCCCTGCTGGAGGTCGACGGGCGCACCTATGTGCAGTCGATGGCGATTCTGGAATGGCTCGACGAGCGATTTCCGGATCGTCCGCTGCTCCCCCGCGATGTCGAGGACCGCTTTGCCGCGCGTGAACTGGCCATGGCCGTGGCGACCGAGCTGCATGCCCCGCTCAACTTGCCGGTGCTGCGCTATCTCAAGCACGATCTCGGCCATTCGCAGGACGAGGTGGACACGTGGTACCGCCATTGGCTGGCCCGTACGCTGGAGGGCCTCGAAGCGCGCCTGGCGCAGCGCGGGGCAGGGGACTTCCTGTTCGACGCGCCGGGGCTGTTCGAATGCGTACTGGTGCCGCAGTTCTACAACGCGCGGCGTTTCGATCTGGACTTGTCGCCCTATCCCGGCCTTGTGCGCATCGACAACGCTTGCTCCGATGTCCCGGCGTTCGCCGCCGCCCATCCGGACAACCAGCCCGACAGTCCGGCTTAACGGCAGAAACTCTTGCCATCGCCTTCCAGATGGAAGTGATTGGCGTGGGCGGCGTTATAGTCCGGCCCCAGCGTCGTGCCGAAGCGCTTGCAGGCGCTGTCGTGCGCAACGCGCAGGAAGCGGCGCTCGGCAGGGGTGCCGCCGTTCCAGTCTTCCAGCACGGTGACACGGCGGCCGTCCGCCAGCACGAATCCCGATACGTCGATAGCATTGGCGGTGGCATGGCCCGAACGGCGCGCGGTTCCGGCGATGTTGCGGCAGTTATAGCTGCCATACGTCTCGATGCTGATGATCCGGCTGCCCAGGATCTGTTGCGCCGCGCGGTCCACTCCGAAGCGGGCCCATGCGGCGAACGGCGTTGCCGTCGTGCAGGTTACCGGGCCGAGGTTGGTCACGGTGACGGTCGCGCTATCGGTGTTGAGCGCGGATAGCTTCACCGTGCCCACCGTCGAACAGCCGCTGCCGTAATAGCGATCCGTCACCGGCGAGAACACCGCGTGCTGGCTGCCCAGCGTGGCCATGCACTGCCGCGCTTCGGGGGAGGGCATCGGCGTAGCCGGCAGCGACGTCTGTTGGGGGCGCGATCCACGCCGCTCCGGCTGGTCGGACGAGCCGACGCAGCCGGCGATCACGGTGATCAGCGGCAGCGTAAGTATCAGTTTTGGGAGGGCTTTCATGGTCCCGCCTAATATCCGATCCTTTGGTGAACCCCAGATTAGCCTTGCGATGGATGCCTCTGGTATCGGGGGAGTCGAGTTTTCCACCGGCCATTGCAGGCATTGAGTGGCGGAAATTCGCGCGGGATCGCCCCGGCGTAACGATCTGGCGCAATCGGCCGGAGAATCGTTTGACAAATTTCCTGCTGTCTTTAGACGCGGCTCCGGGCCACGCGGCCCCAACGCCGCGCGAGCTCTCTGTAAGGAGAGTCAGAAATGACTGATATTATTAGCGTACCCGCGCGCAAACCTGCGCGTCCGCACTTCTCTTCCGGTCCTTGCGCCAAGCCGCCCGGATATGCCCCCGAAAAACTGAACACCGAAGCTCTCGGCCGCTCGCACCGCGCCAAGATCGGCAAGACGCGCCTTGCGTACTGCATCGATCTGATGCGCGAAGTTCTGCAGCTACCCGACACGCATCGCATCGGTATCGTCCCCGGTTCGGACACCGGCGCCTTCGAGATGGCCATGTGGACCATGCTCGGCGCCCGCGGCGTGACCGCGCTGGCCTGGGAAAGCTTCGGTGAGGGCTGGGTTACCGACGCCGTCAAGCAGCTCAAGCTGGAACCCACCGTGTTCCGCGCCGACTACGGCCACCTGCCCGACCTCGACAAGATCGACTGGTCCGACGACGTGCTCTTCACCTGGAACGGCACCACTTCGGGCGTGCGCGTTCCGGACGCCAACTGGATCCCGGCAGACCGTGAAGGCCTGTCCTTCGCAGACGCCACTTCGGCGGTTTTCGCCTACGACATCGACTGGTCCAAGATCGACGTTGCCACTTTCTCCTGGCAGAAGGTTCTGGGCGGCGAGGGCGGCCACGGCGTGCTGATCCTCGGCCCCCGCGCGGTCGAGCGTCTTGAGAACTACACCCCGGCATGGCCGCTTCCCAAGGTGTTCCGCCTTGTGTCGAAGGGCAAGCTGGCAGAGGGCGTGTTCAAGGGCGAAACCATCAACACCCCCTCGATGCTCGCCGTCGAGGACGCCATCTTCGCTCTGGAATGGGCCAAGGGTCTGGGCGGTCTCGAAGGGCTGAAGGCCCGTTCGAACGCCAATGCTCACGCGCTGGACAAGATCGTTGCCGAGCGTGACTGGCTTTCGCACCTCGCGATCGATAGCGGCACGCGCTCCAAGACCTCGGTCTGCCTCTCGGTCGAGGGCGCCGATGCCGACTTCATCAAGAAGTTTGCCGGCCTGCTCGAAAAGGAAGGCGCGGCTTACGACGTCGCCGGATATCGCGATGCCCCTCCGGGCCTGCGCATCTGGTGCGGCGCGACCGTAGACACGGCCGACATCGAGGCGCTGGGACCGTGGCTCGATTGGGCCTACGCCACCGTCAAGGCCGGCTGAGCCAGACTGTAATCCGATAAATGGCGTCGCCCCCGCGCAGGCGGGGGCCCCGCTTTCCTTCCTTCCGCCCTACGCCCAAGCTGCGTTCGACGAGCGGACCCCCGCAAAAACGGCGGGGATGACGATAATGGAACAAGACCATGACCAAGCCCCGCGTCCTCATTTCGGACAAGATGGACCCCAACGCCGCCCGTATCTTCGAGATCCGTGGCTGCGACGTAGACGTCATCACCGGCGAAACGCCCGAGCAGCTGATCGCCCGCATCGGCGACTATGACGGTCTCGCGATCCGTTCGTCGACCAAGGTCACCAAGGAAATCCTCGCCGCCGCGAAGAACCTGAAGGTGATCGGCCGCGCCGGTATCGGCGTCGACAACGTCGATATCCCGGCCGCTTCGGCCCAAGGCGTCGTCGTGATGAACACGCCGTTCGGCAACTCGATCACCACCGCCGAACACGCCATCGCCATGATCTTCGCTCTGGCCCGCCAGATCCCCGAAGCCAACGCCCAGACCCAGCAAGGCCTGTGGCCGAAGAACGGCTTCATGGGCGTTGAAGTCACCGGCAAGACGCTCGGCCTGATCGGCGCCGGCAACATCGGCTCGATCGTCGCCAGCCGTGCGCTGGGTCTGAAGATGAAGGTCGTCGCTTTCGATCCGTTCCTCACCCCGGAACGCGCTGTCGAAATGGGCGTCGAGAAGGCCGATCTCGAGACCCTGCTCGAAAAGGCGGACTTCATCACGCTGCACACGCCGCTGACCGACCAGACCCGCAACATCCTCAGCCGCGAGAATCTGGCCAAGACCAAGAAGGGCGTGCGCATCGTCAACTGCGCGCGTGGCGGTCTGATCGACGAAGCCGCGCTGAAGGACATGCTGGACAACGGCCACGTCGCCGGTGCCGCGCTCGACGTGTTCCAGACCGAGCCCGCCAAGGACTCGCCGCTGTTCGGCACGCCGAACTTCATCTGCACCCCGCACCTCGGCGCCTCGACGACCGAAGCACAGGTGAATGTGGCGCTTCAGGTTGCCGAGCAGCTGGCTGACTTTCTGGTCAACGGCGGCGTCACCAACGCGCTCAACATGCCTTCGCTCTCGGCCGAGGAAGCGCCGAAGCTGAAGCCCTACATGAAGCTCGCCGAAATGCTGGGCTCGATGGTCGGTCAGCTGACCCGCGATTCGGTTCCCCGCATCTCGATCCACGTCGAGGGCGCAGCTGCCGAGCTGAACCAGAAGCCGATCACCGCCGCCGTGCTGGCCGGTTTCATGCGCGTCCAGTCGGACACGGTGAACATGGTCAACGCGCCGTTCCTCGCCAAGGAGCGCGGCCTTGAAGTGCGCGAAGTGAAGACCGAGCGCGAAGGCGACTACCACACGCTGATCCGCGTCTCGGTGAAGACCGAAGCGGGCGAGCGTTCGGTGGCCGGCACGCTGTTCAACAACGTCGAGCCGCGTCTGGTCGAGCTGTTCGGCATCAAGGTCGAAGCCGAACTGGCCGGCGACATGATGTACATCGTCAACGAAGACGCTCCGGGCTTCATCGGCCGCATCGGCACGCTGCTGGGCGAGAACGCGATCAACATCGGCACCTTCAACCTCGGTCGCCGCGATGCCGGCGGCGAAGCGGTGCTGCTGCTCTCGGTCGACAGCGCGGTTCCGGAGGACGTCCTCAAGGGCGCCACCGCGCTTCCGGGCGTGAAGACGGTGAAGGCGCTCAAGTTCGTCTGATCCAGCTTTTCAAAGAGCTCTCAACGGAAGGGGTCGGCATCTTCGGATGTCGGCCTCTTTTCGGTTTTGGGGAGGGCGGTGGGTTGGCATCCTTCGACAGGCTCAGGATGAGCGGGGTGGGTTTTGGCCTTGAGCAGGGCGGTCGAGATATAGTGCTAGGCCCGGCCGTGGCTCATTCGTCCAATCCCCGTTCACCCTGAGCTTGTCGAAGGGTGTCGAGACCACACACCACGTCAGACTGCGGACCGACACCGCGCCAATTCGCTTACCAGCACCCAGTCTCCGGCCATCATGGCTTCCTTCTTCGCGCGGCTCCAACCCTTGAGCTTGCGCTCAACGGCAAAGGCGTCATCTCGCGTCTGGAATGAATCCGCCCAAATGAGCGTTACCGGCCGTCGCGTCGCGGTGTATCCGCCGAGTGCGCCCGTCTGGTGTTGGGCAACGCGGTGCTCAAGGTCGTCCGTATGGCCAACATAGTAAGAGCCGTCGCGGCAGCGCAGGATGTAGGCGTGGAAGGCCATGCGCGATGTTCTGGCGTAGGTGGCCGGCCTTCGACAAGCTCAGGCTGAGCGGGGGTGGGTTAAACTTTAATAATCGTGCAGGTCATTCGCGCGGGCCCTACGCGATGCTCGCACAATTCCCATTCCACTTCCCAACCCGCTCAGCCTGAGCTTGTCGAAGGCGCCAGCGGCAAGGCGCAAGGAGTTTCGGCAGCCCAATCCCTACTGCTGAGCCGCCGCAGAAGGCGCAACCGGCCCGGGCTCATCCCGCGGCGGCATCCCGCCACGCATGCCACCCGGCCCACCGCGCGGACCACGGGGATGCAGTTCCTGCATCGACAAGAAGCCGTCATGATCGGTGTCCGCCGCATCGAACTTCGCGCCTTCATAGGCCAGAAGCTCATCCAGCGAGACGCCCGCATCGTAATTCGTATTGGCCTTGGCGATGACGGTCCCCGTGATCGGCTCGATCAGGCCCGCCAGCATGCGGTCGTCGTCGTCCTTGCCGAAATCGGGCATGATCGCGTCGGCGATCTGGTCTCTGCCTTCGCCGAAAGCGCCGTTCTCGTTGCTGGCCACCGAGCCCATCTGCTTTTGCCAGGCCGTGAATTCCGCCATCGAGATGTTCCCGTCGCCGTTCGTGTCGACCTTGGTGAAGCGGGCCTTGATCGCGGCTTCGCGGCGCGCGTTGATATAATTGTGGAATTCGTCGAGTGTCACCAGACCGTTGCGGTCGGTGTCGGCCTCCTTGAACATCGCGGTGACTATTTTGTTGTAGTGCTCGCGCGAGATGGGCTTGGGCATGTGCGGCGGACCGCCGCCGCCACCGCCGCCATGGCCTTCACCGCCCATGCCGCCGTGGTGCCGACCACCGCCGCCGCCACCACCACCTTCGCCTCCCATTCCGCCGCCCATGCCGCCCATTCCACCCATGCCTCCCATATCGCCGCCCATCTGGGCGTGGGCAG
This sequence comes from Novosphingobium sp. BL-S-33, assembly GCF_056857025.1. Lineage (NCBI taxonomy): Bacteria > Pseudomonadati > Pseudomonadota > Alphaproteobacteria > Sphingomonadales > Sphingomonadaceae > Novosphingobium > Novosphingobium sp. BL-S-33. The sequence goes on from NZ_CM166474.1 coordinate 1,837,535, forward strand.
GGGTCTGCAGCAGCAGGAGGGGCAGGAGGATCAGGGAAATCTTGCGCATCGACCTCGACCGGTGTTCGCCGGGACAGGGCGCAAGGCGGGCAGGCCCCGCTTGGGAGCCGCGCTCACGCCTGACGATCCGGCCCCCGCAGGGAATGGGCTATCAATTCGAACGTTCGTCCCGCCAGACGACGGGCTGTGGGATACCGCGATGCACCGCGATTGTTGACAGAAAATTTCACGCAAATTGTCGCAGGCATTCTTGTGCGCGCTACAATCGCAGCGCGCATTCGACATTGCCCTTCCTTCGGGCTAAGGGCGCCCTCGCTATGCAGGACAACGACCGCGATCTCTTGCCCGAAGGACTGGGCGACCGTCTCCCGCAGCAGGCCTGGGCCTCGCAAACCGTGCGCCGTGCCGCGCACGACGTGCTGTCGAGCCACGGCTACGAGCGGGTCGAAACGCCCTTTATCGAGTTCGAGAAGGCGCTCGCGCATCGCATGGCGGGCGTGCAGGTGCGGCGGATGTTCCGCTTCGTCGATCCGATCTCGCTGCGCCTGCTGGCGCTGCGTTCGGACATGACCGCGCAGATCGCGCGCATCGCCGCCACCGGCCTTGCCGAAGCGCCGCGCCCGCTGCGCCTGTCCTATTCGGGGCAAGTCTGCACGATCAAGGGCGACGGGCTCGATCCGCGCCGCGAACGGCTCCAGCTTGGCGCCGAGCTGATCGGTACCGATTCGGTCGCCGCCGCTGCCGAGATCGTCGAACTCGCCATCGAGACGCTGACCGCCGCCGGAGCCACCGGCATCTCGGTCGACTTCACGTTGCCCGATCTGGTCGACACGCTGGCGGCCGAAGCCCTGCCGCTGCCTGCTGCCAATATCGAGGCGGTGCGTCAGATGCTGGACGCCAAGGATGCGGGCGGCCTGGTGGATGTGGGCGGCGAGGCATATCTGCCGCTGCTCTACGCCGTCGGTCCGTTCGAGAGCGCGATCGAGCGCCTTGCCGCCTTCGATGCCGGCGGCGCTCTGGCCAGCCGTATCGCCGGTCTGCGCGAGATCGCCGCGCGCGTTTCCGGCAAGGCGCGGATCACGCTGGACCCCTCGGAGCGTCATGGCTTCGAATACCAGTCATGGTTCGGCTTCACGATCTATGCCGAGGGCATTGCCGGCGGCCTTGGCCGTGGCGGCACCTATCGCATTCTCGGCCAGACTGGCCATCATCCCGAATCGGCGACCGGCTTCTCGCTCTATCCCGATACGCTGGTGGACCTGCTGGCCGGCAAGGCCGAGGCGCCGCAGCGCCTGTTCCTGCCGATGGGCCACGATGCGGCGCTTGCCGCCCGTCAGCGCGCGGTGGGCTGGGTGACGGTGGCTGCCCTGTCGGAAAGCGACGATCCGATTGCGCTCGGCTGTTCGCACCGGCTGGAAGGCGGCGAGGCGATCGCGCTCACCTGACCACGGGTCTGAGCGCGGACTTGACTAGCCATGCGCCTTGCCACTAGGGCGCGCACGAAAAGCCGGGGCGCTTCCGTCCCATGAAAATCCATATCGCCGAGTCCTGTCGAAGGGCGTTATTGGATCCACCGTGGCAGGGTGGAGGAGTATATCCATGGCCAATGTAACCGTGATCGGCGCCCAGTGGGGCGATGAGGGCAAGGGCAAGATCGTCGACTGGCTGGCAAGCCGCGCCGATGCCGTCGTCCGTTTCCAGGGCGGCCACAATGCCGGCCACACGCTCGTCGTCGGCGAGCAGGTCTACAAGCTGAGCCTCCTGCCTTCGGGCATCGTCACCGGCACGCTGTCGATCATCGGCAACGGCGTCGTGCTCGATCCCTGGCACCTCAAGTCAGAGGTCGAGAAGCTGCGCGGGCAGGGCGTGGAGATCAATCCCGAGAACTTCGCGATCGCGGACAATTGCCCGCTGATCCTGCCGCTTCACCGCGACCTTGACGGGCTGCGCGAGACGGCTGCCGGTTCGGGCAAGATCGGCACCACCGGCCGCGGCATCGGCCCGGCTTACGAAGACAAGGTCGGCCGCCGCGCCATCCGCGTCTGCGATCTGGCGCACCTCGACGCGCTGGATTCGCAGCTTGACCGCCTCTGCGCCCACCACGACGCGCTGCGCGCCGGCTTCGGCCAGCCGCCGGTCGACCGCGAGGCGCTGATCAACGAACTGCGCGAGATCGCGCCCTTCGTACTCCAGTTCTCGCAGCCGGTGTGGAAGCGCCTGAACAAGGTCCGCAAGGCCGGCGCGCGCATCCTGTTCGAAGGCGCGCAGGGCGTGCTGCTCGACGTCGATCACGGCACGTACCCCTTCGTCACCAGCTCGAACACGGTTTCGGGCACCGCGGCTTCGGGTTCGGGCCTTGGCCCCTCGGCCACTGGCTTCGTGCTGGGCATCGTCAAGGCTTACACCACCCGCGTCGGCTCGGGCCCGTTCCCGACCGAGCTGGAGGACGAGACCGGCCAGCGCCTTGGCGAACGTGGCCATGAATTCGGCACCGTCACCGGCCGCAAGCGCCGCTGCGGTTGGTTCGATGCGGTGCTGACGCGCCAGTCCTGCGCAATCTCGGGCGTGACCGGCATTGCGCTGACCAAGCTCGACGTGCTCGACGGCTTCGAGAAGGTGAAGATCTGCACCGGCTATCGCCTGCACGGCAAAGTGCTGGACTACTTCCCCAGCCACGCCGCCGACCAGGCCAATGTCGAGCCGATCTACGAGGAAATGGACGGCTGGCAGGGTACCACTGCCGGTGCCCGCTCGTGGGCCGATCTGCCCGCTCAGGCGATCAAGTATATCCAGCGCGTGCAGGAACTGATCGAGACCCCGGTCGCGCTGGTTTCGACCAGCCCCGAGCGCGAGGACACCATCCTCGTGCGCGATCCCTTCCTGGATTGATGACAATGCGGCGCGAGCTACCACTCGCGCCGCTTTTGTTTCTGCTCGGCATCGGCAGCGCCCATGCCGGGCCACCTTCCGAACAACCTTCCGCTGAGTTGGCGCCGATCGACCTGATCCGCGTCATCAAGTCCGACCGGCGCATGGAATTGTGGTCCGGCGGGCGGATCGTCCGCGTTATCGAGCATGTCCAGCTGGGCGGCCAGCCGCTGGGCCCCAAGCACTTCGAAGGCGACGGGCGCACACCTGAAGGGCGTTACGAGATCGACTGGGGCAACCCGGACAGCGCCTATCACCTCGCGCTCCACATCTCCTATCCGAACGCCGACGACAACGCCTATGCCGCTGCGCGCGGTCGCGCGCCCGGTGGAATGATCATGATTCACGGCCAGCCGGGTGGCATCGCCACGCGCGCAAGAGGCGACTGGACCGATGGCTGCATCGCCGTATCCGATGCGGAAATCGAAGCCTTGTGGCAGTCGGTGGGCGATGGCACGCCGATCGAAATCCTGCCCTGATTTCCCGATCCGCGCCCGCTTTTGGACGAAATCACCCCGGCGGCTGCCATTCGTTATTCGGGAGGTTTTCAGGATTTTAATCATGGGCTAGGGTTTTCGCCTAGGGCGGGAGTTCCCTGTGGAGTCGGGTCGGGACCGCGCGATGCTGCAAGACGTGAAATTGAACGACGAGCCGGGCCGTCTGGCGGCGCTGCGCAGTCTTGAAGTGCTCGATACGCCCCCCGAGGAGCCTTTCGAGAACATCGTTGCGCTGGTGCGCACCGTGCTCGGTGTGCCGATGGCGGCAGTCACCCTGATCGACGAGGATCGCCAGTGGTTCAAGGCGCGCAGCGGGCTCGGCGTGAGCGAGACACCGCGCAACGTCTCGTTCTGCACTTATGCGATCCGCCAGTCGGAACCCATGCTTGTCAACGACGCACGGCTCGATTCACGCTTTGCCGAAAATCCTTACGTAACCGGCGATCCCAATGTGCGCAGCTATGCGGGCGTGCCGCTGCTGACGCCGGAGGGCTACAACGTCGGCGTGCTCTGCGCGATCGACGACAAGGTGCGCACCTTCACGACAAGCGAGGTGGAGATGCTCTCCAATTTCGCGCGGATCGTAACGAACGAACTGTTGCTGCGCCGCATTGCCGAGCGCGACCAGCTGACCGGCGCGCTGACCCGTCGGGGCTTCATCGAGAAGGCCGGGCAGGAGATCGCGCGGTTCCGTCGCTACGGCAGGCCCTGCTGCCTGGCGCTTCTCGATATCGATCACTTCAAGGCGGTCAACGACACATATGGCCACCCCGCCGGCGATGCCGTGCTGCGCGAGATGGTGGCGAGCGTGGTCGGTTCCTCGCGTCCGGTGGACTTGCTGGGGCGGCTTGGCGGAGAAGAATTCGCCTTGCTCCTGCCTGAAACGGAGCCTTCGGATGCGCTAGTTGCGGTCGAGCGTTTTCGCGAGGGGCTGGCCGGTCTGGCGATCCCGCTGCCGGGCGGCGGGGTGATCCATGTCACCGTCAGCATCGGCATCGCGCCGCTGACCGACAGGATCGCCACGGCGGAGGAGTGGATCGCCGCAGCCGATGGCCCGCTTTACACCGCCAAGCGTGGCGGGCGGAACCGGTGCGAACTGTTGCACTGAGATAGGGGAAGGGGCGGCTTGTGCCGCCCCCACTCGTCAATCGAACCGATAGGCCGAAATCGCGGTGCTGAGCACGAGATCGGACCAGACTGTCTCGCCCGCCGCCTCGGAGGCGCCTGCCGCGACCATCAGCGGCAGCAGGTGTTCCTCGCGCGGGTGGGAGAAGCGGCCGCCCGGAGCCTCGGCCCAGTGGGTGAGCGCCTTGGCACGGGTTTCCGCAGGGGCCGTCGCCGCCGCGCCCAGCCATTGATCGAAAGCTTGCGAAGGCGCGGTGGCTTGCGGGTTGCCGTAGCCGCGCATGTTGTGGAAGCTCATGCCCGAACCCAGGATCAGCACGCCTTCGTCGCGCAGCGGGGCGAGCGCCTTGCCGGCGGCAAGGTGCATGGCGGGATCGAGCGAGCGGTCCAGCGACATCTCCACCACCGGCACATCGGCATTGGGCCAGGCGACCTTGAGCGGGATGAACACGCCGTGGTCGTAGCCACGCTGCGGATCGACGGCGGCGGTGAAGCCCGCGCTTTGCAGCAGTCCGGCCGCGCGGGCAGCCAGTCCCGGTGCGCCCGGGGCATCGAAGCGCAGTTCATAGGTGTGCTGCGGGAAGCCGTAGTAGTCGAACAGCAGTGTGGGGTTCTCGGCGCCGGTGAAGGCGAAGCCGTCGGTCTCCCAGTGGCCCGAGACGACAAGGATGGCCTTGGGCGGTTCCGGCAGGCGCGCGGGCAGCGAATCGAGGAATTCGGCCATCGTCGTCCAGTTGCCCTTGGGGTCGTGCATGAAAAAGCAGGGGCCACCGCCGTGGGGGATGAAGAAGGTGGGTTGGCGGGTCATGGGATTAGTCCTTTCAGAGATGGCGGCGCGTCGGCGAGAGCGCGAAAGCGCCGTCGCCGATCAGGGCCTGCACAAGGAGGGCGATCGACCAGAAGGCCGGATATTCCCAGCCGCCGCCCTTGGAATCGAAGAAGAAACCGTTGGCACCATGCACGGTGAAGATCGTGCCGAGCAGCAGCGGGATCAAGGCCAGCGCGACGATGCGCGCCTTGACACCGGCGATGAGGGCCAGTCCTCCCAGCAATTCGGCGGCCATGGTCACATAAGCGAGGGCGGGCGGAAGGCCGAGGCTGCCGAAGAACGCGGCGGTACCCGCGGGCGTGAAGACGAAGAGCTTGAGCGCGAAGTGCGCCAGGAACAGCGCGCCGAGTGCGACGCGCAGGACAAGTGCGCCGTAGCGCGCGGAAGTCTCGGGAAATGACGTAGCGTAAGTCGTGGGCATGGCGGGATATGTCCTTTCGCCAGCCTATGTGGACCTTTGCTCTTGAGGTGATAATATCGTCATTTGTTGAATGACTTTATACCGTGGGTGTCGAATGGATCGTCTGAAAGGCATCGAGGTTTTCGTGCGGGCCATTCGCCTCGGCGGGCTTTCCGCCGCCGCGCGCGAGCTTTCGATGTCTCCGGCGATGGCGGCCAAGCACCTGAACGCCCTTGAACAGCGCCTTGGCGTGACATTGGTCAACCGCACCACCCGCCGCCTCGCGCTTACCGAGGCGGGGGCGGCCTACCTCGACACGGCCGAGCGGGTATTGGCCGAACTGGAGGAAGCGGATGCCAAGGCGACCGCCCGCTCCGCCTCGGTTGAGGGGCTGTTGCGCGTCTCCGGACCGGCCGCTTTCGGCAGTGCCTATCTGGCCGAACTCGTCACCGAATTTCACGCGCTCTATCCGCAAGTGACCATCGAACTCGGCCTCAACGACCGTGTGGTGGACCTGCTGGAGGAGCGCTGGGACGTCGCCGTGCGCATCGGCCGGCTGGCGGACAGCAATCTCGTCGCCCGCAAGCTCGCGCCCGTGCGGATGGCGATCTGCGCCGCGCCGTCCTACCTTGCGCGGCGCGGCACGCCGTTATCGATCGACGACCTGCCCGGCCACGACTGCCTCGGCTACACGTTGAGCGGGGAGACCGGCACCACGCGCTGGGGCTTCGGCGCCGACGGCAGCCGTCCGGTGGCGGTGCGCGGCTCGCTGCATGCCAATAACGGGCAGGTTCTGGCGCAGGCGGCGATGGCGGGGATGGGCCTTGTCTACGGCCCGCGTTTCTTCGTTGACCGCGCCATTGCCGAGGGGCGGCTGGTCGAACTCGACCTCGGCGCCGAACTGATCGACCTTGGCGCGGTTCACGCGGTTACCCACCGCACGCGCCGCCCGGCGGCCAAGACGCGGGCGTGGATCGACTTTCTGGCAAAGCGGCTGCCCGCCATGGCACGCGATTGGTAGCGCGCGCAGTAACCCGGCCGTCAGCCCGCCTTAGAAATCGACGGCGATCCCGTTGCGTACCCAATCGCCATAACGGGTGGGGGAGATCCCGTCCGGATCCTCCTCATCCGCCTTGGCCGCCTCGGCAGGCGAGGGCTGGGGCGCGGGTTCGTTCGTCCAGTGGGCGGGCTTGGTAAAGCCTTCGGGACGTTTGGTGGCGCGTTCGGTCATTCGGCCCATGTGGTGTGACTGGCGCAAAAAGGCAATCCGCTATAGGGGCCGCAAATGGACATTCCCGGCCTTCCGGCGCGCCGTGCCGCGCTCAACCTTATCGATGCCGTGCTGCGGCGGGGCGAAACGCTCGACCAGGCGGCGGGCACTGCGCTCGCGCGGGTGCGTGGCGACGCCGACCGGGCGCTCGCCCGCGCCATTGCCGGAGAGGTGCTGCGCTGGCGCACCGACCTTGATGCGCTGATCGATTCCGCCACCCGCCTGCCGCTGGCCGACGACGCCAAGGCGCGCGCCGTGCTGGAGATCATGCTGGTGCAGGTGCTGCGGCTGGATACCCCGGCCCATGCCGTGATCGCCACCGGCCTGCCGCTGCTGATGGGCGGCCCGCGCCGCCTTGCCCACGGCGTGTTCTCCACCCTGACCAAGGCCGAGGCGAAGCTGCCCGACGTGCCCACGCTTCCCGAGGACGTGACCGAGCGCTGGGGCGAGCGTTGGGGGGATCGCATCGGCGCCATCGCTGCCGGGCTGGCCGATCTGCCGCCGCTCGACCTTGCCCTGCGCAACGCGGACGAGACCGCCGAGTGGGCCGAACGGCTGGGCGGCAAGTCGCTCATGCCTGGCCACGTCCGCCTGCCGCGTGGCACCGCCATCGAACTGCTCGAAGGCTTCCGCGAGGGCGCCTGGTGGGTGCAGGACCTTGCCGCCAGCCTGCCCGCGCGGCTGCTCGGCGCGGGTGAGGCCCGCAAGGTGCTCGATCTCTGCGCCGCGCCCGGTGGCAAGACGATGCAACTGGCCGCCGCCGGCTGGCAGGTGACCGCGCTCGATTCCTCGAAGCGCCGCCTTGAGCGCTTGGGCGACAATCTCAAGCGAACCGGGCTTGAGGCCGAGATCGTGCAAGCCGACGCGCTGAACTGGGAAACCGAGACGCGCTTCGACGCCATCCTGCTCGACGCGCCGTGCACCGCGACCGGCACCTGCCGCCGCCATCCCGACGTGCTTCACCGCATCGGCGAGCGCCAGATCGGCGAGATGGTGGAACTCCAGTCCGCCATGCTCGAACGCGCGGCCGCATGGCTCGCGCCGGGTGGCACGCTGGTCTACGCGGTCTGCTCGCTCGAACCCGAAGAGGGTGAGGAGCAGGCCGGGAAAGTGGCACTCGCCCCGGTGCCGATCGGCGCGGCGGAACTGCCCGAGGGGCTGGCCCCGACGGCCGAAGGCTGGCTGCGCACCGATCCGGCGATGCTGGCGGGCGAGGGCGGCCTTGACGGGTTCTTCGTGGCACGCTGGCGCCGCGACTGAGGGGAGCGAGTGAGGGGCGGCGCGGTATCGGCACGGCCGCTCATCCATTGGGGTAATCCATATGGATGAATGCAGCCAACCGCCCTATCCATGAGACGCGCTGCGCTGCGATGCCGTGGCGCGACTCGTAAGGCTCTGGCATTCTTGGGCGAAGGGTGAGCCTGAAGAGCATTGCGCCGCACTGCCGAATGTCAGGCGGACTGTCGGAAACTCTCGAAGGGAGTAATCGCGATGGTACGTTTAATCCCACAGGCCATCTTGTGCCTGCTGGACCGCCACGATCCCGAGCGTGAGCACGTCACATGGGACGGCGCCGGTTTCAGCGGCAACTGCCGCCACTGCGGCAACGACGTGCGCAGGGAAAAGCACAAGGTCTGGCGCAGGGGCTGAGAGACCGCCTGCAAATCTGGCCACAGCCAGTGTCGGGCCAAAAAGTGCTTTCGCGCAATTTCAAGCGGACCCCAAGGCATTGGGAAGATCAAATGCCGATCTTCAAACCGACACTCACATGGCAGCCGTTGCAGCTTCACCCGCCCGAGAACGCATGTTTTCCCGGGCGGGTGAAACTCTCGTCAAGCGCCGGTCGCGAACCCGATGTTGAAGCCTTCGGTCGCAAGCTGGTCCTTGATGTGTTTGAACCGTTCGTACTGGCTGATCGTGATCGGGCCGGTGTAGGTCGCGCTCTGGATCTTGCGCGGCGGATACTTGATATAGGTCTGCATCAACTTCTGCACTTCCTCGTTGATGGTGACCACCGCCCAGGTGTGCTCGGAGAAGCTGTTCATGAAGATGTCGTAGCGCTCCTGCGGATCCTGCCACAAGTCGAACAGTTGCGGCACGGTGGCCACGTAGCTTTCCGGTCCCTTCCAGCCCTGGTTGGAATCGACCGCAAGACCACCTGTGTGTGCGCCGTTATCGCCGCGCAAGTTGAAGCAGGCCTTGTACTGCTTTCTGCGCACGGCGCCGGGAGTCAGCTCGTTTTCGGTGAAGTAGAACCACACCGTCCGGTCTGAAGGCCCGGTTCCGAACAGTACCGGCGACATGTCGATGCTGTCGAAGATGATCGGTTCGCCTTCGCGATCTTCGGTCGGCAGCTTGGCGCCGGCCAGTTTGGCGAAAGTTGCCATGTAGTCCAGTCCGCCGACTATGTCCGAATTCTTGCTACCGGCCTTGATGCCGGGGCCCCATGCCAGCGCCGGGACACGGTTGCCGCCTTCGCGGATAGTGCCCTTGGTGCCGCGATAAGGTGTGAAGCCTGCATCAGGATAGACGTCCTGCCATGCTCCGTTGTCCGTGGTCCAGAACACGTAAGTGTTGTCGTCCAGGCCCAGTTCGCGGACCTTGTCCATGATCGCACCGATGCGGGCATCGTTTTCAACCATCGAATCGGCGTACTTCGACTTCGCCATCGACTTGTGCTTGAAATCGGGGTGCGGCATCGAAGGCTGGTGCATCTTCATGAAGTTGATGTGCATGAAGAACGGCTCTTCACTGTCCTTGACGGTATCGAGGTACTCAAGCGACGCCTTTTCGACATAGCCGTCAAAATAGGGGATGCCGACCACACCCTTTTCCGGCGTATCGACATATTGGCCGTTGATCTTGAAGTCTTCCTTGGCCTTTTCACCGGCATTCCCGGAAAGCGACCCCTTGGTGACTTTCGCGAACATTTCGCGCAGTTCATCGTCCATGTCGGGGAACCACTCGGGGTCGGCATAGGTGTAGGCATTTAGGTGGTAGAGCCCGCAATGCTTCATCACGTCGTAGCCGTGGGCGTTGGGCAGCGCGTAATCGTCCTCGCCAAGGTGCCACTTGCCGGAGAAGAAGGTCTTGTAGCCGACCGTCTTGAGCACCGAGGCCAGCGTCCATTCGGCAGCGGGAAGGCCGCCGCCCTCACCCTGGAAGGCCACCGTGGTCATGCCGGAGCGATTGGGGATGCGGCCGGTCAGGACCGCCGCGCGTCCCGGTGTGCAGCTTGGCTGGGCGTAGAACGAGAGGAATTGCAAGCCCTCGGCTGCAAGCCGGTCGATGTTGGGTGTCGGCGCGCCGCGATTCTCGCCGCCGCCATAGCAACCCGCGTCGCCGTAACCGAAGTCATCCGACAAGATCAGAATGATATTGGGTTTTTTCGCAGCCATTTGGTCCTCCTGGAACTGCCGGACAGGACGGCGTTGGAGCCATCGCTATTTCGGGAGAGGCACAAGTAGAAGGCGTTCCGTAATCAGCCCATCGGGGATTCCCCCGAGGTTGGAGCGGAAAATGGTGCATGCGCCGATGGACGGGACGGACAAGTCTGCCGTCGAAAATCGGGGCCAAGGATTGGGGGCGAACAATCGGGGAATCCCGGTTTTCAAAGCCGCCAATCGCCGTTACGGCCGCGAACGGCCATCATCCTGCAGCACTCCAGAGCGGGAGGACCCGCCAGTCACGCCACAACAGCGCAACCGGCGGGAAAAGGCTCAGCCCTTGACCTTGTTCTGGAAGCTCTTGCGCAGCTTCATCAGCTTGGGCGGGATCACCGCGAGGCAGTAGGGATTGCGCTGGCCTTCGCCGTCCCAGTATTCCTGATGGTAGTCCTCGGCCGGGTACCATGCGTCCTGCTGCGCGCCGTCGGCGAAGCCTTCGATGGTGGTAACCACTTTGCCCGAAAGCTCGGTGTTGGCGCGGGCGAGGGCGGCATCGGCCTCGGCGGCCTGCGCGTCGTTCAGGGGGAAGATCGCCGAGCGGTACTGCGTGCCCACGTCATTGCCCTGGCGGTTGAGCTGCGTCGGGTCATGCGTGCCCATGAACACGTCCAGCAGGTCTCCATAGGACAGCACCGAAGGGTCGTAGTTCACCTTGATCGCTTCGGCATGGCCGGTGTCGCCGGCGCAGACCTGCTTGTAGGTGGGATTGGCGACAGTGCCGCCGATATAGCCGCTCTCGACCGAATCCACGCCGATCACATCGCGGAACACTGCTTCGGTGCACCAGAAGCATCCGCCTGCAACGATTGCCGTTTCCATTGTATTCCAGATCCTCATGAGGGGGAGTTTGTCGCTAGATAGGTACACAAGTGCGGCTTGTCATTGGCGGCGAGACAACTACCTTCGCGCTTCGACCGACATTCCACGGGAGACTTGCCGATGCGCCGCGCCCTGATCGCCCTTTCGACGTTCCTTGGCATTCTTGCGGCGCCCGTGCCCGCCATCGCCGCCGACCCCGATTCAAAGGAAGTGCCCGCCGCCTGCAAGGGGTGTGAGGCGCTGCTGGAACTGGCCGCTGCCAACCCGCTGCGCGATGCCGACCGTGCGCGCGACAAGTACCGCCATCCGGTGGAGACGCTGAGCTTCTTCCGCGTTTCGCCGACGATGAAGGTGGGCGAATATGCGCCGGGCGGCGAGTGGTACTCGCGCCTGCTGGGGCTCTACCTCGGGCCGCAGGGGCATCTGGTGGGGCTCTACTTCAATCCGGACAGCCCGGCCTTCAAGCCCGAGACGCAGGACGGCATCCGCAAGGGCGCGGCCAGCTATCCGGCCCATGTCGCCCAGTTCACCGGCCTGCCGGCGGATCGCTTTGCCGCCTATACGCTGGGCGCGATCCCGGCAGGCGAGAAGGGCACGTTCGACGTCATCATCATCCCGCGCATGCTGCACAACATGCTGCGCTGGAACATCGCGACCAGCGAAGTGGCGGCGATGCGCGACTTGCTCAAGCCCGGCGGGCTGATCGGTATCGAGCAGCACCGCGCCAAGCCGGATGCTCCCGATGCCTATGCGGACGGTTCCAAGGGCTATCTGCGGCAGGCTGATGTCATCAAGTTCATGCAGGCACAGGGCTTCGATCTTGTCGGCCAGTCGGAAGTCAGCGCCAATCCGAAGGACAGTGCGAACTGGCCCGACGGTGTCTGGACCCTGCCGCCCACGCTCCAGCTCAAGGATCAGGACCGCGACAAGTACCTCGCCATCGGCGAGAGCGACCGGATGACGCTTCTGTTCCGCAAGCGAGGCTGATAGGGGCTCGCTCATGACCCAGATCACCGTTGCCGCGCTCCAGCTCGCGCTCAATTCCGCCGACGAGGGCGAGAACATCGCCGCCGTTTCCACGCTGGTCGAGGAAGCCGCCGCCAAGGGCGCGCAGATCGTGCTGCCGCCTGAGCTGTTCTCCGGCCCCTACTTCTGCAAGACCGAGGAAGAGGAACTCTTCGCGATCGCCCGCCCCACGGTCGAGCATCCTTCGGTGATCGCGATGAAGGCGCTGGCGGCGAAGCTGAAGGTGGTGATCCCCACCAGCTTCTTCGAACGCGACGGCCACCACTACTACAACACGCTGGCCATGATCGGCACCGATGGCGAGATCATCGGCACCTATCGCAAGAGCCACATCCCCGACGGCCCCGGCTACGAGGAGAAGTACTACTTCCGTCCCGGCAACGACGGGTTCAAGGTCTGGGACGTTCTCGGCACCAAGGTCGGCGTGGGAGTCTGCTGGGACCAGTGGTACCCGGAATGCGCGCGTGTGATGGCGCTGATGGGTGCGGAACTGCTGTTCTATCCCACCGCTATCGGCTCCGAGCCCTACGACGCCACGCTGGACACCAGCCGCATGTGGCGCCGGGCGATGGTGGGGCACTCGGTGTCGAACTGCATGCCGGTGATCGCCTCCAACCGCATCGGTGTCGAATCGGAATGCGGGACCGAGCAGACTTTCTACGGCCACTCGTTCATCACCGACGAATGGGGCGATTATGTCGCGGAGTTCGGCAAGGAGGAGACTGGCGTGCTGGTCTCCACGCTGGACCTCGCGCGAGCCGCAAAGCACCGCGCGGGCATGGGCTTCTTCCGGGATCGCCGGCCGCAGCTCTACACGCGCATCGCGCAAGACATCTGAAATCACAAAACGGGGAGCCGGGCAGTTTGGCAAAACACAGGTATCTGGTCGCGCTCGGCTCCAACATGCGCCATCCGCGGTACGGCGGACCGCGACAGGTGCTCGCCGCCGCGCTTGAGGCGCTGGATCACGGCAAGATGGAAGTGCTGGCGGCCTCGCCGGTGATCGAGAGCGCGCCGCTCGGCCCCTCGCGCCGCCGCTACGCCAATGGCGTGGCGCTTGTGCGCAGCAAGCGTGAGCCCGACGAAGTTCTGCACAAACTGCACAAGATCGAGCATAAGTTCGGCCGCCGCCGCATGGGCGCGGCCTGGGGCTCGCGCGTGCTGGACCTCGATATCGTGCTGTGGAATGGCGGCCCATGGGCGGCGGGAGAAGGCGATGAAAGCCTTGTAATCCCGCACCCGGCGTTCCGCGAAAGGGACTTCGTGCTAGGCCCCGCACGGCGGATTGCGGGGGGCTGGCGCGATCCTTTGACAGGCCTGACGATAAACCAGCTTCATGCCCGCTTGACCAAGGCGCGACCTGCCCTTAGGTGACCCCTTCCGCCGCCGGTCACGGCGGCGCCCGGAAACGGGGGCCCTTAGCTCAGTCGGTAGAGCAACTGACTTTTAATCAGTAGGTCGCTGGTTCGAACCCAGCAGGGCTCACCATCCAATCCACCCGCATACAGCTGCTATCGTGGATCCATGGTTGGTGGGGCGGACTCGTCCCGATCCGGCGTATGGTCCCAGGCGGATAGCAGAGGGTGTGACGGCGTGCGGCGATCCTGCAGGTTACCCTGCACGACTTCAGTTTTTCTGATCGATCTCAAGTTGAAGGCGCTTTGACGCGCGATCAGGTGGTTCCCTTATTGGCCAACCGCCGTCGCTTTACGTCATCATGCCGTAGCCGACGATAGTCGAAGCCTTGCCACGACTATCGTCGGCTGGATCACTGCTCCAATGCCGGGGAAGAGCATTGGGCGGCGATGGTCTTGATGGAGGCCCTGTGGCGTTACCGGATCATGCGAAGCGTATGCGGATCGAACCGCTGCATTTCGAGCACATTGGGTGCGCGCCGGAAGATGACCGCGCCGCGCCCGAAATCGACCGCTGCCACCGAGAGGGCCTGCCCCGGGTTCCTGGCGCCCGCACCATAGTAGTTGTTGAGCAGGATCGTGCCGATGACACCCGAAACGGTGTTGCCGTGGACGGCCCGCTTTTCGACCTGTGCACGGGTCGGGGCATCCAACACGCTCAGCATGGCGCGTTCAAATGCAGTGGGTGTGGCTGCCGGTTGTGCCAGAGACGCAGTAGGGAGTGCCGCAAGATTGACTGCAATCAAGGCGGCACAGGAAAGTGTGACACGATTGAAGTTCATTGGCCTTTTCCTTCTTTGTGGGGGAAGATTAATCTAGCACTATTTCCAATGGATAGACAAGCTGGGACAAACGTCCCGACTATGTTTGCTGCAGTTGCGAAATAACGTTGGCGTCACGATTTAAGTCGCGTTAACTCTATAGGCGAGGCGAATGGAAGGGGCCGGATCCATCATGGCTGTGCCTGCGTCTGGTCGGAATTCTGTCGCCGGTTGAGGTCCTGCGAAAGCCGGTGAAGCCCGGCTTCCGTCCAGCCCGTCGGCTGTGTCACGGCCACCCAGGCGTTGACGTAGTGGTCCGCGGCGAAGACGTGTCCGAAGCCCGGGGGTGTTTCCATCCCCGTGATCATGTCCACGCTCAGTTGCAGGAAGGTGACGCCGGGCACCCAGCGAAATGTGGGCGAGACATCGGGCGCGCGCTGGCCGATCATCCATTCCGGCTGCCTGTAGAACGAACTGGGCGTGAAGAAGGTAATCGGATCGCTGCCATATTGCAGATAGACGATGCGCATCCGGCCCCATGAGGCCCCCGGAATGGTCAGGTGATCCTGCTGGTTTGTGAAGCGGACCACCGAACTGTCGCGAAACCGGGGCAGCCATGCGGGCGAATCGGGCTGCCGGTCCCGCGTCGTCGATTGCCAGAGCGTGCTGGGAAACGGCGGTCCCGCCCAAAGCGCGCCCTGAATCGGCTCGTTTATCATGTCGAACAGATCGAGCGAGCTTTCGGAACTCAACGCGCCGAGGCTGAGGCCATAGAGATAGAGGCGCGGCCGGTGCGCTCTGGGCAGGGTTTTCCAGTAATCGTAGACTTTCCGGAACATGGCGCGCGCACTGTCCGCGCCATAGTTCGGCTCGACCAGCAGCGACAGCCAACTGGCGAGGTACGAATACTGGATCGCCACGCTGGCGACATCGCCGTGCTGGAGATATTCGAGACTGTCGATCGCGGCGGGATCGATCCAGCCGGTGCCGGTCGGGGCGATCACGACAAGTATCGATTTGTCGAATCCACCCACGCGCTTCAATTCTGCGAGGGCAAGGTTCGCCCGCTCGTCGACATTGCGGGCCGAATTCAGCCCGGCATAGACCCTGATCGGCTGGGATGCGGGAGCGCCGGTGAACAGGCCGATCTGGTTCTGCGACGGGCCCGAGGCGATGTAGTGGCGCCCCTGCCGGCCGAGTTCCTCCCATGTGATGAGCGAGTCCGCGCTGCCAACCTGGAAAGGCGCGGTCGGCGGGGCGAGATCGGGTTCGATCAGAGCGTCCAGCTCGCTGAACGATGCATCGGCAAGGTGAAGGCCGGCCTTGAACACGACGCCGGTGATCATGCTCCAGAACAGCAAGGCGACGATCAGGACGCCCAGCGGGATGGCAACGCGGCGCGGCAGATAGCGGTCGAGCCACAGGGTCAGGCGGCGGAACAGCGCTCTTGCCAGCAGGCCCAGCGCAAAGAGCACGGCAAAGGCGACGAGGGCGACGATGCAGGTGGCGATCAGCTGCCAGTGCGACAGGGGTTCCATATGCAGCACGACGCGGACGTCATTCTGCCAATCGATGGAAAGCCACAGATAGGCCGCCGCAAGAATGGCGCAGGCCGCGATGATCGCTTGCGTTACCTTCGGCGGCACGCGGCGGACCGGCAGGCCCATGTAGTGCCAGACGTAGAGCAGGGCGATGCTCAGCAGATAACCCATCGCGAAGCTCGTGCCGCCCAGCAGGCCGAGCAGGAGCGGGGGGCGAGGGGCAAGGCTGGGCGTGAGCGACGCGGCGAGGAAAATCGTGCCGAGAACCAGCCCGAGCAACGATCTGCGGGCAAGATGGAAGCGAATGCGCCGGGCGCTCCAGAGTCTTGCGAACGTCGTGCCCGCTCTTGCTCCGGAAGCGCCCTGGTCTGCCGGCGTGGGCATCGGATCAGCCTATGACGCGGGCCCTGAGCTTGGCGTGCTCTTCGCTGGTGATGGCGCCGGATGCCTTCAGGGCTTCCAGTTTTTCCAGTTCCTGCGCCGGGCTTTGGCCAATGAATTCACGCAGTTGTTCGCGAGTTCGGGCCACTTCCTGCCCGTTCCGGATCGCCATGCCTTTGGACTGGAGAAGCAAGTACAGGAAAACGCCCAGAAAAGGCGCAACGATCAGCAGGATGACCCAGAGTATCTTCTTGAACCCGCCGGCGTCATCGCGGCGAAACAGATCGCGCAGCACTGTAATCAGGAGCCAGAACCACATGACGAAAACGAAGATGACCGCCACATCCAGGAGGAACGTCCAGAAATCCGGTAGATTCATTAGAAATCTCCTGCTCGATTGACTGGAATGTGTGCAGGTCGCTGTATCAGCCTGCACTTGGGAAGACGGATTGCAATTGCCTTGGGGACTGGTCGAGTTATCTAATCGTGATTGTTTAGTGGTTCCGTGAATCGATACGACTTGTATAGATAACATGAAATCGAGTCCAAGCTCAAACGACAACCTCACCTTGCGTAGAATTTTGAAGGACTTGAATGGGTAAGGTAATCCGGTATGATGCGATTGGGCGACTCAACGATCGTCATTGATAAGTCATTATCTGAAATTGAGTGATCTTGGCGCGATTACACGCGGCCCTGATATCTCGGGGCAGAACAGCTCGTAAAATCCGCGTCATTCGAACGAGGAGAATTTTATGAAGCTCCGTACATATATTCTGGCCTCTTCCGTGGCGTCCTTTGCTCTGCTTGGTGCCTGCACGCCTCAGCCCGGGCCATCCTCGTTCTCCCGGAATGAAGTGGGTCAGGCTGTGCCCGTCCAGTTCGCGGAGATCATATCGCTTCGCGAGGTCGAGATTCGCCCCGGGCAGACGAACGTCGGAACCATCGCGGGCGGTGCGCTCGGCGCGATCGGTGGCAGCCAGATCGGCAGCAGCACGGCCGCCAATGTCGCAGGCGGTGTTGCCGGTGCCGTGGTCGGCGGGGCGGTCGGTTCGGCTCTTCAGGGCTCCAGCAGGACCACGGGCGTCGAGTTCACTCTCAAGCTGGATTCGGGGGAAACCATTGCGGTCGTCCAACCCGGCGAAATGCGCGATTTCCGCGTGGGTGACCGCGTACGCGTCAGCGGTACGGCACAGAACACCCGCGTAACCCACTGATCCCCGCATCCTGTCGGGCCGGGGCCCTGTCGGGCCGGGGGCTCACCACACTGCGTGGAACGAGCCTCCGGCCGATGACGGGTCCGGTATTGCAGCATGCGTCGGTGTTCATCGGAATGCCGCAAGTCCAGTCAATTCCAAGCCATGGCTCCATCACAATTCGATCCAGTACGTCACAGGTGAAGCGTGGACTGACGTGACCCGTTCGCCGGATCGGGCGTGTGCGAAGGACAGTCGCCACATGCCGCAATTTGGCTGGTCACCGAAGCCTTGCTGCCGCCATCCCGGTGGTCTCCCCCTGTGACGCTATCCTGTCGATCACTGGAAAGGAGTAAGCCGATGTCGAGAACGTCAGTCTGGGTCGCGGTGATGGCCTGCGCCGCCGTGGCCGGTTGCGCCAATGACGCGCCGCCGTCCGGGCAGAACGCCGCGCAGCGACAGCCGCCGCAATGCTTCCAGGCCAGCTCCGCCCGGCACTTCAGGGCCGTGAACTCCCGCACCGTCAACATGCGGATCGGCCGCGATGTCTATCGCATCGATACGATGGGCATGTGCCGGGATCTGAACTGGACCACGAGCATGCGGCTGGCCACCACCGGCAGCTCGACGGTCTGCACCGGACTGGGGGCCGGGGTCTCCATCGTGACGAGAGGCCCGAGCGGTCCACAGCGTTGCACAGTGCAATCGATCACCGGCTTGACGCCGGAGCAAGTGGCGGCGCTGCCGCTGAGCCAGCGACCGTAGTCACTTCATTTGCGAAATGACGGACGTCACGGGTGATATCTCCGTGCCGTCTGTCATTTCAGCATCGCGGACGAATTCGGCGCCCCAACGCGTTTTACGTGATGTCGAACCGTCAGTTTCATTCGTTCGTCGCCCCCGCGAAGGCGGGGCCCCCGCTTTCTTCTGCAACCTCTCGTGTCGCGCAAGAGAAGCGGGATCCCCGCCTTCGCGGGGATGACGAGTTTGGGCGAACTTTCGGACTCGTTCTACTCAGCGGCATCGCGAATGATGGGGCACGTCATGCAATGCCCGCCGCCCCGTCCGCGTCCGAGTTCGGCGCCGGAGATGGTGATGACCTCGATCCCGGCCTTGCGCAGCAGGGTGTTGGTATAGACGTTGCGGTCATAGGCGAGCACCACGCCGGGCGAGACGCAGACGAGGTTCGCGCCCGAATCCCACTGCGTGCGCTCGCGCATGTAGTGGGTGCCGCCGGTCTCCACCACGCGCATGTTGTCGACCTTGAGCGCGCGGGCGACTGCCGCCACCCAGCCGCCTTCCTCGCGCCGCACGTCGAAGCCGCCGTTGGCACCGGGGCGGATCATGTAAGGGGTGATGGTGTCGACGATGTCGGGATAGATCAGCACGCAGTCGCGGTCGGCAAAGGTGAAGATCGTGTCGAGGTGCATCGCCGCGCGCAGCCGGGGCATGCCCGCCACCAGGATCTGGTCCACCACGTCCTGCTGGAACAGCGAGCGCGCGAGCAGCGCGATGCCCTGGCGCGAGGTGCGCTCGGACATGCCGATCAGCAAGGTGCGGTTGCCCGCCGGCATCACGTCGCCGCCCTCGATCGTGGCCAGGCCGTGGTCCTCTTCGGGATTGCCGTGCCAGATCTTGGTCTTGCCCGCGAAGTCGGGGTGGAACTTGTAGATCGCCGTGGTCAGCAGCGTCTCGTCCTTGCGCGCGGGCCAGTAGAGCGGGTTCACCGTGCAGCCGCCGTAGATCCAGCAGGTGGTGTCGCGGGTGTAGAGCGTGTTGGGCAGGGGGGTGATGAGGTACTGGGTAATCCCCGGCGTCTCGCGGATCAGCGCCATCAGCGCGCTGGAGTGGCTTTCGGGGAACTCCTCCACCGACAGGCCGCCGATCAGGATCTCGGCCAGTTCGCGGTGGGGCAGGCCTTCGAGATAGCTGCGCACATCGTTCAGCAGGCCGAGCCCGACCTCGTTCTCGGTGACGCGGTGGTCGAGGATCCACTTGCGCGCCTCGGGGATACCCACGGTGGTGGTCAGCAGGTCATGCATCTCCACCACGTCGACGCCGCGGTCGCGCATCTTCTGCTGGAAATCGAGATGGTCGCGCTTGGCTGCGTCCACCCAGAGCACGTCATCGAACAGCAGGTCGTCGCAGTTGGACGGCGTCAGCCGCTGGTGCGCGCGGCCCGGCGCGCAGACCATGACCTTGCGCAGCTTGCCGACTTCGGAGTGAACGCCATAGGGAGTGTCAGTAGACATGGGGGGAGGCTCCTGTTGGATCGGATCACGGAACGATGCGGCCGGTGAGCAGCCCGGCAAGGCCGACCAGCCCTCCGACCAGCACCACCAGGAAGATCACCAGCTCGACCGGCTTGAACAGCCGCACGCCCTGTTCGCGCCGGGCCCAGACGTAGAGGATCAGGGTGCCCGGGATCAGCAGGATCGCCACGAGCATGACATGCTCCAGCCCCGCCGCCACGAACATCACGACCGAATAGAACGCCGCCACCCAGGCGATGAACTGGTCGCGTCCGGCCTCACTGCCATCGGCGCCATACCCCTCGCGGCGGCGGGCGATCAGAACGCCGTAGCCCGCCACCAGCAGGTAAGGCAGCAGCGCGCTGACGCTGGTGAGGTCCAGCATCAGGTTGAAGGCATCCTGCGACCAGTAGGTCGAGATGACGAAGAGCGAGACGACGATGTTGGACAGCCACAGCGCATTGGCGGGCACGCGGTTGCGGTTCTCTTCGGAAAACAGCCGGGGCATGTCGCGCGACTTGGCGGCGGCGAACAGCACTTCGGCGCAGATCAGCGACCAGGCGAGATAGGCGCCCAGCACCGAGACCAGCACGCCCACCGAGATGAACACGCTGCCCCACGGGCCCACCACTTCCGCCAGCGCGCTGGCGAGCGAGGGCTGGCGCAGCCCGGCCACCGCCGCCTGCGGCATCACCGCATAAGGCAGCAGCGTGACCGCGACCATCAGCCCGGTCACCCCCACGAAGCCCAGGATCGTGGCGGTGCCGACATCGGCGCGGGTGCGGGCAAAGCGCGAATAGACGCTGGCGCCCTCGATACCGAGGAACACGAAGACGGTGATGAGCATGGTATCGCGCACTTGCGCCACCAGCGTCTTCTCCGGCATGCCTTCGCCGCCCCAGAAGTTGGCGGCGAACGTGTCCCAGTGGAACGCCAGCAGCATCAGCAGCAGCGCCGCCAGGATCGGCACGATCTTGGCGATGGTGACGACGAAGTTGATGAAAGTGGCCTGCTCGATCCCGCGCAGGATCATGAAGTGGAAGGCCCAGATGCCGACCAGCGAGACGCCGATGGCCACCGCCGAACTGCCGTCTCCGAACACCGGGAAGAACTTGCCGAGCGTCGCGCCGATCAGGACCCAGTAGAACACGTTGCCGAGAATGGAGCCGAGCCAGTACCCGAAGGCGGAAAGGAACCCCATGTAGTCCCCGAAGCCGGCCTTGGCATAAGCGAAGACGCCGGCATCGATATCGGGCTTGCGCGCGGCCAGCGCCTGGAAGACCCGGGCCAGCGCGTACATGCCGGTGCCGGCGATGAGCCAGGCGATGATCGCCCCGAACGGCCCCGTCGCCGAACCGAACCGCGCCGGCAGATTGAAGATCCCCGCCCCGATCATCGAACCCACCACCATCGAGGTGAGCGAAAACAGCGAGATCTTGTTATCCTGGCTCGGCATCTACGTCTCCCAAGAGTGGAATTTCGATGGGTCGCGGTTTATTCTTGAGTAACTTACGGAATAACTGTCACAAATCTGCGCGCAGCGTGATGGCGGGCAGGACTTTGAAAGCGGAGCGGTCCGCGCTGTCCAGATTGGAATCGACTTCCAGCCAGAGCACGCCGACGCCTAGCGCGTGAAGCGGGTTGAAGCGGCCCGGCGGCGGGGCAAGCAGGTTTGCGATATCGATCCCGGCAAAGCCCTCGAACCGCCAGTCGCGCCGCTTGCCGGGCACAGCGGAGCCGTTGTTCAGGTACCAGCGGCGATCGATGGACACTTCGCCGATCAGGCCGATGCCGTCGTTCATGACGGGATAGAACGCGTCGATGAAAAGTTCGGCGGCGAGGTAATCGTCGGTATTGTGATTGGAATTCATCCAGCGCGGGGCCAGTTCCACCCCGATCGACCCGGCGCCGACATTCGCGCCATAGCGCAACCCGCCCGTGAGGGTCTGGTCGGTGGCGAGGCTGCTGCCGAAGAAACTGTCCATGTCGTGCGCCAGTTCGTACCGCGCGAAACCGGCGAAACCGGAGGCGCTTTGGTGCGTGCGCAGTTCGAGCGACGCGGCGAGGGTGGATTCCGCGATGTCGCCATGTTCCAGAAGCATCGACGGCCCGGCGTCGAATTCGACTTCCAGCCGGTCCGACAGGGGCTGGGTGGTGATGAAGGTTAGCGATGTGCTGGTGGACGTGCTTGTGCGGGAGTTCGAACCGAGCGGATTGTGGGAGGCGATCTCGGGCGCGAATTCGAACTCGATTGCCGATGCGCCCACGCGCGTTCCGTCGTAGCCGGGGATGTGGAGCTGATCGACTTCCTGATCCGATCCGGATGCATCGGATTTGAGCGTTCCCGCCTCGCCATCCGGGGGGACTGCTGGTTCTGCGTGGGCCGAAAGCGGTGCGATGGCCAGGAGGTAGCCGAGGAGACGGACCGAGGCAGATTTCACTTTGCCCTCCCGCGCGGTGTTCCCGCGTTCAAAAGTGATCTGAGGCCAGCATATCTTCAAAGCGAATAAGTGTGCAAAGACAAATTTTTAAATGGAGCGACGATTTCTCCTCGCCATACCTGTATTGTTGCAGTGCAACGCAAATGTGATTGCGCTCTTTCATAGAAGGCGGCTGTTGATTTCATGCGGAAAATTGAATTGTATCAGCGTTAATCCATTGTTTAGCAACGGGATCGAGGTGCCAGGAAGAAGCACGAAAGCTGCAGTGCAGGCGGGCGGGTTCCCCCCGAACAGCATCAATTCGCGCTCTCGTCCGCCGTTTCGCAGGCTCGCGGCAATAGAGTGTCGCTTCTAATGCGTTGCCGCGGGTGTTCTCGAAATGGACTCTAAATGAGTGGCGCTTCGCGAATTTTTGAATTTTGAGCGTGATAATTTTTTCTTTGTGCGCCAATATCGGTTCATCACCTAGCCGACTCGGCAAGTGCTTTTACTGCGGAACTTTTCGAAAGATGGACCGCATGCCCGAAACGGATCCTGAACCCACCCCAAGACAACCCCGCGAACCCTCTTATGCGGACGCGCTGTTACCGCTGGTGATCCTGGCAGTACTTGTCAGTAGCGCGGTCGTGTTGTTCGGCGTGGATGCGATGGCCGGGCCATTGCAGGTCGCGATGATGCTGGCCGGCATGGTGGCATCCCTGATTATCCTGAAGAATGGCCATCCTTGGGAAAGTGTTGCCGAAGCGGGGCGTCGCGGCGTTTCTTCGGTGGTCAGTGCGATTTTCATCCTGCTTACGGTGGGCGCGCTGATCGGTACATGGAACATGGCCGGTACCATTCCTACGCTGGTATACTACGGTCTTGGGATCATTAATCCCAACTGGTTCTACGCTACGGCGCTAATAGTCTGTGCCGTCACATCGCTCTGCATCGGCAGTTCTTGGACGACAGCGGGAACTATCGGAGTTGGATTGATCGGGTTGGCCACTCTGGCCGATCTATCCCCCTTCATTACTGCCGGTGCGGTCGTTTCCGGGGCCTATACCGGAGACAAACTGTCTCCCTTGTCCGAAACGACGATCCTGGCCGCCCAATTGACCGGCAACGATATTTACGAGCATCTTCGCCATCAGGCGTGGGTCAGCGGCCCGGCCTTCGTTATCGCGGCGATCGGATTGATCTCGCTGGGATTTATCGGCCATCCCGCGCTGGCCGGTTCGGAGGTCATACATTCCGAACTGATGGCGCTGGATCAGATCTTCAATATCTCGGCCATCAATCTGCTTCCGCTTCTGCTGCTGGTCGTCCTGTCGTTCCGCAAGGCTCCGGCGTCGCTGGCGATCATGACTTCGGCGCTGTTCGCGGGGTTGCTCGCCTGCTTCACCCAACCCCATGCGGTGCTTGCGATCATTCCCGACGGCGGGACCGGGCTGGAGGCCTATATCAAGGCGGTCTGGCATGTGATCGCCAGCGGCTATCATACCGATACCGGCATAGAGGCGGTGGACAGCCTGCTTTCGCGCGGCGGCATGGCGAGCATGTTGTTGACCGTCTGGCTGATCATCGTGGCGCTGGCTTTCGGATCGCTGCTCGATGAGTTCGGTCTGTTGTCCAAGCTTGTGACGCCGGTGCTCACGCGGGCGAAGCACACCGGCAGCCTGATCGCGACATCGATCTGCACCGCGATCGGCCTGAACATCGTGACCGCTGATCAATACGTGGCGGTCGTGCTGCCGATCCGCCTGTTTCGGGTGGAATTCGAAAAGCGCAATCTGGCGAGCAAGAACCTCTCACGCGTGGTTTCGGACGGCGGCATCGTCACGGCACCGTTGGTGCCGTGGAATTCCTGCGGCGCCTATATGGCGGCGGTGCTGGGCGTGCCCACGCTGGCCTATGCGCCCTTCGCGATCTTCAACTATGCGAGCCCGCTGCTCGACATTCTCTACGGCGGGCTGGACATCAAGATAGCCCGTATCCGCGAGAACTGATTTCCCGCGCCGCCGCGCCGGAGTTTCGCGCCGCGGCTTCGACTGCTCCTGTAATCGAGTCCGGCCGGCACGTTGGCTGGCGAGCTATCCTATAATGGCAAAGTCTATCAGTGTCCCGCAAAGAGGACTTACATGCGTTTTGCCATTCCTTCAGGGGTCGCCCTGATTGCAGTTCTGTTTCCCCCCGCCGTTCAAGCTCAGGAAGAAAGCCCCGCCATCACCGTCTCGGGCGACGTCACCCTCATCAGCGACTACCGGTTTCGCGGCATCTCGTTGACCGGCAAGGACCCTGCGATCCAGGGCACGATCAACCTTGCGCACAAGAGCGGCGTCTACGTCGGCACCTGGGGCTCTTCGCTCGGCTTGGGGGACCGTTATGGCCCCACCGAGGTCGATCTCTACGGCGGCTGGGCGGGTAACGTCGCCAAGCGTACCAGCCTTGACGTTGCCGTTGCCTATTACAGCTATCCCGGCGGCAAGGGCACCGGGAAGATCGAGTACTTCGAGACCACGGCCAAGCTGACCCACGATTTCGGCCCGCTGCGCGGAACGCTGGGCAGTGGTTATAGCTGGGATCAGGCCGCGCTGGGCGGCGATCACCTTTACCTCTTCGGCGAGGCTGCCGCGCCTATTCCCGGGACCCCGGTGACGCTTCGCGCGCACGGCGGCCGCAGCAAGGGCGCGCTCAGCCCGAAGCCCGGCGGCTATTACGACTGGTCGCTGGGCGCCGACGTCGCGGTGAGCAAGCTGACCTTCAACCTTTCCTACATCGATACCGACCTTAGCCACGGCCACAACGCCGATGGCGCCGCGCTGTTTTCCGTCAGCGCCGGCTTCTGATCCTCCCGCTGGAGCGAGATAATGAAAGACCTGTTCAGTCGCATGCACATAGCGGGCAAGCTGATGACGGTCGCCGGCCTGGCGATCGCGCTGCTGCTCCTGCTCGGATTTTCGGGCGTCGTTTTTGAGACCGGCACGGCCGTGGCCAACCTGTCCGACGATGCCGCCGTCGCCCAGGCCAATGCCGAGGGCAATCAGGTGAAGGCCGATATCGCCACGTTCGAGGCGACTGCACGGGCCCTGGCCTCGTCGCTGGGCAAGATGCACGCGACCGGCGCGCGCGATCGCGGCACGGCGTTGACGGTGCTGAAGACCGATCTGCTCGAATCCAAGGCAGCGCTGGGCAGCTGGGTGATGATCAAGCCGAACCAGTGGGACGGCACCGATGCGGGCAAGGGCAATCAGCCGGGCTCCGCACCCAACGGCAACTTCACGCCGTACTGGGTGAAGAGCAACGGCGTCCTGACGCAGCAGCCGAACAATGAGGCGGGTGCTTACGACAAGCCTTACTTCCGTCAGGCATTCGACAGCGGCAAGGGCGCGCTTGTCGATCCCTATGCCTACGATCTTGACGGCAAGCAGGTCCTGATGACCTCGATCACGCACCCCGTCCGTTCGGGCGACAAGGTGATTGGCGTGGTCGGCGTGGACATGGAACTGGGTACGATTTCCCAGCGTCTCGGCACGCTCAAGCCCTTCGGTGACGGCCGCGTGATGCTGCTGTCCTCCTCGGCGACATGGGTGGCCAATCCGGACGCCTCGGTGCTCGGCAAGACTTATGCCGACCCCGGCCTCGATGAAGTGAAGGCCGCGCTGGCCAGCGGCGAGACCAAGGTGCTGCCGGGCCTCGACATCGGCGGCGTGCCCACCCGCCGCGTGATCCGTCCGATCGCGCTCGACAATCTCAATGCCACTTGGGCGCTTGTGCTCGACGTTCCCGAGGCGACCGTTTCGGCGCCGGCGCGTTCGATCGGCTGGCAGCTTGTGCTGGGCGGTCTGATCATTGTCGGCGCGGTGCTGGCGAGCCTGTTCTTCGCTGCACGCGGCATCATCGGCCGCCCGATGGCGGCGCTGAGCGATGCGGTTGACCGCCTTGCCAAGGGTGAGGATTGCACGATCCCCGAAACCGAGCGTGAGGACGAGATCGGCACCATGGCCCGTGCGGCGGACGTGTTCCGTCAGGCCGCTGCCGACCGTGCCGAGGCCGACCAGCGCGCCGCCGAAGAGCAGCGCGTGGTGACGAGCGCCGTGGGCGAGGGGCTCGACGCCCTGACGCGCGGCGATCTCACGGCCGAGATCGCAGTGCCGTTCCCGGCGGGCTATGCTGCGCTGAAGGACAACTTCAACGCCGCTCTGGGCGAGCTGCGCCGCATGATCGGTGCCGTCGCGCTCAGCGCCGGGGGTATCCGTTCGGGCTCGATGGAAATCGCGCAGGCATCGGAAGACCTTGCCCGTCGCACCGAAGCCAATGCCGCCAGCCTGGAAGAGACGTCGGCCGCGCTCGTGCAGATCGACCAGCGGCTCAAGGCTTCGGCCACCGCCGCATCGCAGACGGTCCGCCGTGCCGACGAGGCGCTCACCACTGTCTCCAGCGGCCGCGCGGTTGCCGGTGAGGCCGTCGCGGCGATGGACCGTGTGAGCGACAGCGCCAAGGGCATCGACCAGGTGATCGAAGGCGTCGACAAGATCGCCTTCCAGACCCGCGTGCTCGCCATGAACGCGGCGGTCGAGGCAGGCCGTGCGGGTGATGCCGGTCGCGGGTTCGCCGTGGTGGCCGATCTCGTCTCGGCGCTTGCGATGCGGGCCGAGGAAGAGGCCAAGCGCGCGCGTGACCAGCTTACGGTGACGCAGACCGATATCGTCACCGCCGTGAACGCGGTGCAGCGCGTGGACGGTGCGTTCGAGAACATCTCGGGCGGCGTCGGCGAAGTGCACAAGCTGCTCGGCCAGATGGCGGAGGACAATCAGGCCCAGTCCACCGCGATCAGCCAGATCAGCGTGGCGGTTTCGACCATGGACCATTCGACCCAGCAGAACGCGGCCATGGTGGAGGAAACCTCCGCCGCCGCGCGCAACCTGACGACCGAGGCGGTTTCGCTCAACGATCAGGCGGCGCGTTTCGATACCGGCGAGATGCGCGGTTCGGCGCGGCTGGCTTCGGTGGCCTGACGGTTGCCGGTCCAGCCTTCGGGTAAAGCAAAGGCCCGCGGATCACGCCGATCCGCGGGCCTTTTCGTATAGGCCTCGCGGCGTTCCACCCCTTTACATCCACCGGTCTTCGTCGCCCCGGCGAAGGCGGGGGCCCCGCTTTTCTTTTTAAGCACGCAGAGACGCGGAGACGCAGAGGGGCGATTGCTGCACCGTCTCTCTGCGTCTCCACGTCTGCGCGTGAACTCAAGAAAAAGCAGGGCCCCCGCATTCGCGAGGGCGACGGAGTGTTTGGGTGTGAGGGGAGTGGACGGAACGGGCCTGACGGGCTGATTGGGCAGAGCGAGCGGAACAGGCGGAGCGGGCTTACTCTCCCGGCCGGTACGTACGGGTCGTGTGCCCGGCCAGATCCTCGGGATAGAAATAGATCGGCCGCAGCGCACCATCGGCATAGCGCTGCGCCTGATCCTTGAAGTGCGCAGAGGTCGGATCGCCGCTCTGTCCTCCGGCGCTCACGGCCCATGCCCGCACTTTGGGTCCGAACTCGACCACGGCGACGAAGCTGTTGCCGCTGGTGCCGTAATACTTCTTCGTGTTCGGATAAGGCTTCGCGCCGAACGAGGCGAGCGAGCCCCAGAGCGCCGAGGTGAAGGGCACCGAAATGCTGCTCTTGGCATCGTCGAAGTGCGGCGTGATCGCACCGTCGAGCCGCTGGAAGCGATTGACCTCGCCCCACGGCACCTGCCAGCCGCCGAAGTCGCGCGTCAGCCGGTCCGTCGCCTCCGAAAGCGCGGTCAGTCGCTGGTCAGACGTGGTACGCTTGGCGATGTAGTCCGGCAGGTTCAGCCGTGCCCTCTTGGCATCGGCGCCGAACTTGCCGCCCAGCGTATCGCCCCAGAACACCGCCAGCGTGGTTTCCTTCGAGCCATAGCCCCAGCGGCAATCCCAGCTCCGCAACAGCGCCATCGGCGCGGCGAGCTTGGCTTTCAGCGGATCGGCGGCGGGCAGGGCGTCGTAGTCTGCGGCAAGCTGCGGCAGCAGCACCGCGAAAGCGGGCAGGTGGCTGTCGTAAGCCGCCGCGATCAGGCGTTCGGGCGTGAAGTCGTGCTTGCCGGTGAGCACTTCGTCGGCATGGACGCCGCGATAGTTGCCGCCCACCTGATCCATGTAGCGCGGGAAATCGGCGGCCTTGGGGCTGTCCGGCCCGGCGGCGTCCCAGGGCCAGTCATTGGTGTTGTGGACCCAGCCGACTTTGGGATTGAGCACGTTGGGCAGCGTGTCGATCGCGTGCAGGCCCTTCCAGTCGGTGGCCGGATCGGCGCCGTCGACCGGATCGCGGTAGTCGAAGCGATCGTCGCGCACTGGCACGAATTGCGGGTGGAGATAGGCGATCTCGCCCCGGGCATCGGCCAGGATCGTGTCGTTCGAGGAATTGGCCCGCGCGCCCGCGACCGTGATGAAGGAGGCAAGGTCGCTCGTCTTGGTGCGCAGCCAGCTCTGTTGGAGCGCGGGGATCGGCTTCCACATCAGCGCCTCGGCAATCCACTTGCCGCCGTCCTCGGCCACGATGGGGCCGTGGTGCGTGCGGTAGGTGGTGAACTGGCGCTCGCCCATGGTGCCGTCGGGGCGGCGGAACGAGACGGTCACCTCGCGCGTCGTCAGCGGGCGCAGTCCGCTGCCGTAGTGATAGACGGGCTTGCCGCCGCGCGTGTCCACCGTCTCCGCGAACTGGTCGATATTGTCGACGGTGGAGGACGTATGCATCCAGCCGATCTTCGGGTTGAAGCCCTGATAGATGAAGAACTGGCCCCAGGTCGACGCGCCATACGTGTTGAGCCCGGCATCGCTGGTCATCTGCAATTCGGCGCGGAAGTAGAAGCTGGTGTGCGGGTTGATCAGCAGCAGGGCATGGCCGTTCGCGGTGTTGACGGGCGCGATGGCGATGCCGTTCGATCCGCTCGGTTCTTTCACCAGCGCGCCGGTTTCCAGCGCGGTGGGCGGAATGCGGCGGTGTTCGTAAAAGCTCTGGAGCTTGGTCAGCGAGATCTGCTCGATGTCGCCGCCGATCGAACCCTCGGTGAAGGAGAGGGCCATCCACGGCTCGAACCGCGTGAGCAGCTTGGGCTTCACGTCGGGATGCGTGGCGAGGTAGAAATTGAGCCCGTCCGCCCAGCTGTTCATCAGCGTGCGCAGCCATGGCGGGCTCTCGCGATATTGCGCCTTCAGTTCCTCGGGATCGACGAAGAGGCGCTGGCGCAAGTCCTGCCAGATCGCGCTTTCGCCATCGGCTTCCGCCGTGCGGCCGAGCGCGGTGAGGTAATTGGCCTCTACCCTCGGGAAATCGTCTTCGGCCTGCGTATAGATCGCGCCGAACACGGTGTCGGCATCGCTGCGGCCGTGAACATGGGCAATGCCCCAGTCGTCGCGGGTGATCGTGACCCGGGCCGCCTCTGCCTTCCAGCGGGCCAGTTCGGCCGGCGTTGCCGCATGGGCGGCCGGCGGAGCGGCAAGCGCGGTAAGGAAAGTGCCGGCGGCGAGAGCCTTGCGAACAGGAGATAAATTGCGCTGCATCGCCCTCAGCTATCGCCCGAGGCGCCGCCGGGCAAGGTCCATCGGACCGGCCCGGCGGAGCAAGGCAATCGGCCTATTCAGCGGCTTCGACTTCGCGGTCCCAGTCGTGCTGGACGGGGTAGGTGGAAATGCGCTCGTCGGGCAATTCGGGGCTGCGAATGCTGCCGAGGAAGCGCTCGACCTGGCTCTTGAGGATCGCCGCCTGAAGCTGAAGCTCGGTCGAGGAGGAGAGCACTTGCGAGGCGGCGGCACCCGTCGCCAGCGAGGTTTCGCGCACGTCTTCCACGCGCCCGGTAACATCGTCGGTGCTGCGCGCGGCAAGGTCGATGCTGCGGGCAAGATCCTGCCCGGCAACCGACTGCTGATCGACCGCGGCGGCAATCGAGACCGAGGTGGCCTCAAGCTGGGCCACGTCCTCGGCAATGGCGCGCAGGGCCTCGACGCTACCGGTGGTGGATGCCTGGATCTCGCCGATCTGCGCGGCCACTTCGTCGGTCGCCTTGCTGGTCTGGGCGGCCAGTTCCTTGACCTCTGCGGCGACGACCGCGAAGCCGCGACCAGCCTCGCCCCCGCGTGCCGCCTCGATCGAGGCATTGAGCGCCAGCAGGTTGGTGCGCTGGGCGATGGAGTGGATCAGCTTGACGATCTGGCCCACCTGTTCGGCCGACACCGCCAGTTTGGCGATCGTGGCATCGGCATTGGCGGTGGTTTCGCTGGCCTGACGGGCCAGTTCGGCCGAAGTCGCGGCCTGACGGCTGATTTCGTGGATCGACATGGCGAATTCGTCGCTGGCGGCAGCGGCGGCGGTCACCCCGGCCGACGCTTCGCCCATCGCGGTCGAGACTTCGCTGGTGCGTGTGGCGGCATGTTCGGCGGACTTGGCCATCGAGGTCGCGGTCGACTGAAGCTGGCTGGAGGCCGAGGCGACGCCGCTGACGATCTCGCCCACGCTCTGTTCGAACTTCTCGGCAAGATCGAGGACGATCTTCTTGCGCTGGTCGCGCATGGCGTCGCGGCCACGGCGCAGTTCTTCCTGTCGCTCGATCTCGGCCTCGGCGGCGGCGGCGGCTTCCTGCCGCAGCTTGTCGAGCCGCAGATACCCGCGCCGGAAGGTTTCGAGCGAGCGGGCCATGTCGCCGATCTCGTTGACCTGATCGGTGCCGGGCACGACGATATCGCGGTCACCCTCGGCCAGCTTGACCATGGCATCGGCCATGTCGGCCAGCGGGCCAGTGATGCCGCGCCGGGTGACCAGGAGCGCGAAGATGCCATTGAGCGCGGCCAGCAGGGCGAGGACCAGCATGGTGACTTCGGTCCAGCCGATGAAGCTGTCACGGCTCTGCTCGATGGATTCGGTGCGCTGGGTCAGCACGTCCTTGATCTGCGCGACCTGGCCCGAGATCTGGGTCATCGCCACGGAGGGATCGGTGCCGGTTGGGCCCGAGGAAAGCTGCGCGTCGAAGGCAGTGAGCGTGGGCGTCAGGCGGTCGAACAGCAGGTCCACGCCGGGATCGACATTGTCGAGCGCCACGCGCGCCTTGCCGAGCTTGTCGGCGGCCGAGGCGACGAGCGCCCGGGTGGCATTGGCATGGGCGGCATCGAGGCCGTGCCCTGAATCACCGCCTGTATCGCCTGCTGCGCGCGCCGCATCGAGCTGCTGCATGGCCTGCGCGATATCGCTCCAGGCATCGGCGGCACCGAGCGCGGAGCTGTGGAGCTTGGCGGTCAGCGTGGCGTCGCCCTGAACCTTGCTCAGCGCGACGCAGGCAACGCCCGCGATCGTCACCGACATGACCAGGAAAATGCAGATGATAATGCGGATCTTGGTGACGATGGACCGGCGCCAGAACCAGTCGCGCTTCGATGCGGAAGCCATGTCGGTCATTGCACTCTTCCCCCCTGCAAACCTTGGCTGAACAACCTTGGCGAGCGATGATGCAGAGGCCTACGAAATTACGCTTAAATAAGGCTTAAACGGAGTAACGGCGCTTCAGGCGATAGCGGCTGGCGCGACGGCGGCGCGGCGCGGTTTTGCGGGCTTTGCATGGCGGAAGAATCCGGGGGCGCCGCGTTCTGGGGAGAGCCGGTCGGTCAGGCCCAGCGTGGTCTCTCCGGCGCCGAGCATCAGCCAGCCGTCGGGCGCCAGCGCGGAGGCGACGCGGGCAAAGGCGCGCTCCCGCGTGGCGGCATCGAAATAGAGCAGGACATTACGGCACAGCACGATGTCGAACGTGGGCATCTGGCCGCCGGGCAGGGCGGGCAGCGGATCGAGCAGGTTGTGCTCCTCGAAACGAATCATCCGGCGCAGCCGTTCGCGCACGCGCCAGCCTTGCGGCGTTTCCTCGAACCAGCGCATCATCTCGCCCATGGCGAGGCCGCGCTGGATCTGGAACGGCGTGTAGCAGCCCTTGCGCGCGATCTCGATCACCGAGCCGGAGACGTCTGTGCCGAGGATCGAGATGGTCCAGCCCGCCCAGCGCGCTTCCTGAGAGGCGAAGAGCATCGCCAGCGTCAGCGCCTCCTGCCCGGTCGAGCATCCGACCGACCAGATCGTCAGTGAGCGGCTTTCCGCCCGGGTTTCGGCCAAAGTGGGCAGGACATGCCCGACGAGATGGTCGAACAGCGCGCGGTCGCGGAAGAAATAGGTTTCGTTGTTGAGCAGGGCCTCGACCATCTGGCGCGCCAGCACGGATTGCCGCGTGGGCGAAAACATGGCGACAAGCTGGTCGATGCTGTCGATGCCATATTCGCGGCACAGGCCTGAGAGCGCCGTGCCGATCCGCCAGCGGCGATTGTCGGGCAGCTCCTGCCCGGTGCGCGCCCGCAGAAGTTCGGCCAGCAGGCGTTCGGAGGCGAGACTCACTTGCACGGCGTGGCTCCAATTCCGGCGATCACGCGCTGGGCAAGCTGTTCGGGCGGCAGGACGGCGCTGGCAAGCCCGGCCTCAGCTACCGCGCGCGGCATGCCCCAGACGGCCGAGCTGGCCTCGTCCTGCGCAAGGATTGTGCCTCCGGCCGCGACGATGCGGGCCGCGCCAAGGGCTCCGTCGCGCCCCATGCCCGAGAGCACGACGCCCAAAGTACGGTCGCCCATCTCCTCGGCGAGCGAGGCGAACATGGTGTCCAGCGAGGGCAGGCAGCCGCTCGGGGCAGGCGCGTGGTCGAGCCGGACGGTGAGCGTGTCTCCCCGGCGGCGGAAGGCCATGTGGGCAGCGCCGGGCGCGATCAGCACGCGGTCGGGCAGGAGCGGCATGTCCTCTTCGGCCAGCAGCGTCTCGCAGCCCGAGGCGGTGCGGATCTGGCGCGCGAAATAGGGAATGATCGCGGGCGGCAAGTGCTGGGTGATGACGACCGGCACGCCAAGCTGCCGGGGCAGCGCCGCAAACAGGCTGGCTAGCGCGTGAACGCCGCCGGTGGATGCGCCGATGGCAAGGATTTCGGCGGGTTGCCGCGCGGGATTGCCCGTTGGCGGACGCAGGCGCGGGGACGGCGCGGCCTCCCGGCCGACCGCTTCGCGCGTGGGGACGGCAGCAAGGCCGAGTTCGCGGATCTTGCCGAGCAGGAGGTCGCGGTAGTCTCCGTGGAATCCGCGTGCGACGGGCTTGGGCAGGGTATCGGCAGCGCCCAGTGCCAGCGCCGCCAGTGTATGCTCGGCGCCGTCGATGGTGAGCGAGGAGACCACCAGAATACGCGCGCCGCGTGCCCGCTCGATGATGCGGGGGAGTGCTTCCAGTCCGCCCATGCCGGGCATGTCGAGATCGAGCAGGATCACGTCGACCCGACTGGTGCGCAAGGTTTCCAACGCCGCTTCGGCATTGCTGGCAATACCGACGACCTCAAGCCCCTCGGCCCCTTCGACCATGCGCTTGAGCGCGGTGCGGGCCACCAGCGAATCGTCGATTATCATCAGTCGGACGGGCGGCAGCAGTGCCGCGCGGGCCCGATCGGAGCGCATGTCGCGTCGGCGCAGCGGGGATAGGGCCATCGAGGCAGCCTCGATGCGGCTCAGGCGACGCCGACGAGCTGAAGCTTCATGTGCAGGGTATCGTGGTCGAACGGCTTCATCACATATTCGTCGGCGCCCGCCTCGATGGCCGCCTGAATATGGGCGGCATCGCTTTCGGTGGTGCAGAACACGACCTTGGGTTGGTTGGCATGGCCGGTCTGGCGCAGGACGCGCAGGAATTCGATGCCGCTCATCACCGGCATGTTCCAGTCGAGCAGGATGACGTCGGGCATCGCGGCTTCGCAGCTCTGGATGGCTTGCTGCCCGTCGCAGGCCTCACTGACCATGAAGCCGAGGGCCTCCATCGACTGACGCGAGAACTTCCGGATCAACCGCGAGTCATCGACGATCAGGCAGGTTTTCATACGGTAGTTTCCTTATCCCAGAGCCCAACCCTAGTCGTTTTGCGTAACCATTTGCTTAAGCGGCCTCGACGGAGGGCGGGAAAGTGGCTTGCGGACCCGCGATCAGGGCCCCGACATCGGCCACCAGCAGCGGCCCCAGCGCGGTTTCGACAAGGCCGTGCGACATCGCTGCCCAATTGCCTTCCATTTGCGCGTTGATCGGTTGCGGCTCGTTCCACGCCTCCGTCACGTCCTCTACCTCGTCGAGCAGCAGGGCGTAGGCGTGACCTTCGTGCATGACCACGGCGGCGGGCGATCCGGCGCCGCCTTGGGCGCCGCGCGAACATTCGCCGAGATCGAGCGCGCGGCAGCCGTCGATCACGGTCAGCACCCGGCTGCGCAGACCCGAAAGTCCGGCAACATGGGCGGGGGCGCAAGGGACCGGAGTCATCACTTCAAGCGCGATGACCGATTGCACATCGCGCGAGCGCAGCGCGATCCGCCGCCCGGCCAGCGTGACGACGACGAGCAGTTCTCGATTGGACAGTTCCGACATGCTCAGGCCCTCCCGGCGTGGCGGCGCAAGGCGCCCATCAGCGCGGCCTGATCGTAGCGATAGATGCTGGAATCGCCCGGCTCCGGGTTTCCCGGTTCGGTGCGTAGGCGGATCACCTCGCGCGCCGGGCCATGGGGCGAGGCAGTGGACGCGCCGCCGCCATCGTGTGGCAGGATGGCAAGATCGGCCTCGTCCGGGGTGTCGGTCTCGACCACGCGGTAGCCTGCCGCCTCGACCATCGGGCGCACGAAGTTCTGGATCCACGCATCGTCGGCGGGAAGGCGGCAGACCGGCCGGACGATGCGCGACGGCGTGCGCGAATGGCGCGCGAACAGGCGGTAGGGCGCGACGACTTGCGTGGCCAGACCGTCGACCAGGACCACTGCATCCTCGTGCTCGGCGCCGCCTGCGGCAATGGCATCCGCATCGATCTCGCGGATTTCCAGCGCCTCGCGCACGGCATAGGCGATCTCGTTCTGTCCGTCGGCAAGCCGCAGCAGGCGCAGGACGCCATTGCCGTCCAGCGCCGTTTCGAGGGGCATGTCCTCGATCCCGGCGAGCGGCAGGATGCAATCGCGTATGACCACGAGGCGGCGGTCGCCCTCCATCGCGATCGCTTCGGGGCCGACTTCCTCCAGCCGGTCGAGCACGCCCATCGGCATGGCGCGGCGAATGCCGTCGAGCCCGGTGAAGAGCAGCACGCTGGTCGTGCGGCGTGGCTGGGCAGGGGCGTCCTCCAGCCGGTCGCGGCGTTCCAGCGCGTCGGTGCGCAGGCCGCCGGCGCGGGCGATGCCGCTCACTTCCAGCAGCAGGATCGGATGGCCGTCGTCGGTCAGCGTGGTACCGGCATAGAGGCCGGTGGCGATGATGGCAGGGGCTGCGGGCTTGATGACCAGTTCCTCGTGCCCGAAGACCTGATCGACGATCAGCGCGAAATGGCCGCCGCCCGCGTGCCGCAGCACGATCACCGGCCGCGCCGCGTCGTCGGAGAGGGGCTCGTCAGCCGCAACATGCAGCACTTGCGCGGCCATGAGGCAGGGCACGCGGTGCTCGCGGATACGGGCGAGCATGGCGCCGCCCACTTCGTCGATTTCCAGCGTGCCGTCGGCAAGGTGGATGATTTCCTCCACCGAACTGCGCGGGATCGCGAAGCGCTGGTTGCCGATGCCGACCGTCACGGCCGGAATGATGGTCAGCGTGAGCGGCACGCGCAGGGTCATGCGGGTGCCGAGGCCGGGCGTCGAATCGATCTCGATGGCGCCGCCGATCCGCTCGATATTTGCGCGCACCACGTCCATGCCGACGCCGCGTCCGGAAATCGCGGTGACCGTTTCGGCGGTGGACAGTCCCGGCTCGAAGATCAGTTCGAAGGCTTCGCTGCGCGACATGCGGGCGGCCTGCGCCTCGTCCACCAGACCGGCGATCACGGCCTTTTCGAGCAGGCGCGTCTCGTCGATCCCGCGCCCGTCGTCGACGATGTCGATCAGGATCTTGTTGCCCGACTGGCGCGCCGAAACGGAGAGCCGCCCGATCTCGCTCTTGCCGGCAAGGCGCCGCAGCGGCGCGTGCTCGATGCCGTGGTCGATGGCGTTGCGGACGATGTGGGTGAGGGGATCGCGGATGATCTCGACCATCTCGCGGTCAAGCTCCACCTCGTTGCCGGCGATGTCCACGTGCGCCTGCTTGCCGAGTTCGGCGGCAAGGTCGCGCACCATGCGGGGCAGTCCGGAAAACAGGCTCTCGATCCGCTGCATGCGGGTGCGGGTCATCGCCTCGCGCACTTCGGCGATAATCGCGGAAAGGCGCTCGAACGGTTCGTGGACTTGCGGTTCGACCGCGCCTTCGCGCAGGCGGCGGGCCAGTTCGTTGCGGGCCAGCACCATGTCGGAAACGCCGCTCATCACTTTGTCGAGCAGTTCGACGGGGATGCGGATCGATCGCTGCGGCTGGGCAGTACGGGGGCCTGATATTGGCGGAGGGGTAGCCGGAACCAGCGTGACGACCGGCGCGGCCGCCGGTTCGAGCGCGGCCTTCAGCGCCTCGTCGCCGCCTTCGGGGAAAGTCTCGCCCGCCTCGATGGCGTCGACCATGTCGCCGATCCGGTCCACCACCGCCAGCACCGCGCTGACCAGAGCGGCATCGGCGCTGCGGCGACCTGCGCGGACATCGGCCAGCGCATCCTCGGCGGCGTGGCTGAGCGCTTCGAGACGCGGCAGGTCCACGAAGCCGCAATTGCCCTTCACGGTGTGGACGAAGCGGAAAATC
The DNA here is from genome assembly GCF_056857025.1 of Novosphingobium sp. BL-S-33. Taxonomy (NCBI): domain Bacteria; kingdom Pseudomonadati; phylum Pseudomonadota; class Alphaproteobacteria; order Sphingomonadales; family Sphingomonadaceae; genus Novosphingobium; species Novosphingobium sp. BL-S-33. The sequence continues at coordinate 1,874,579 of NZ_CM166474.1, forward strand.
GAATCGAGCCGCGCGCGGTCGCCCGGATTTTCCTCCCAGGAAATCAGTTCGCCGCCCAGCGCCTCCAGCATTTCGCGGGTTTCGACGACGAAGTCTTCGAGCAGTTCGTCCATAAGGGCCCCCAATTCCCGGGGCTTATGCGGCCGAATAAATTAACCAAGAGTATAGGCCCGTCGATCTCGTGCCCCGCGGAAACCGGGATCGGCACCCTCACGCGGCCGGTCGTGCGCGGAAGATTGGTAAAATTTCCTTTTCAGCAAGGATTTCCCCCTAGCCTGTCGGCCAAGCGAGGGAGACCGTGCTTTGATCGAGATCGAAGTCCAGAACGAGACACGTCAGACGCAGGAGACCGTCCGGTTTGCCGCCGTGCCCCGCATCGGCGAGGGCGTGCGGCTTCAGGATCCCGACGGATTCTGGGTGTCCTATGACGTTGTCGACCTGTGGTACCAGAAGGCCGAATTCGGCGAGATCTGGATGCCCTATATCCATGTGCGGATGACGCCTTCGGAGATTTCCGCCGAATCGCTGCCCCGGCCTCAGCCGGTGGCCGAGGACAAGGAGGAAGTCATCGAGACCGCCAAGAAGGTCGCCCGGATCCTCCAGGCCAACGAGAACGCGTGAGCAAGGGAGTAAGTGTCATTCTTGAGGGTCTGATCAAGCGCACCCCGGCGCCCGCCCGCCGCGAGGACGAAACACCTGCCCCGCAGGCCGCCGCCGCTGCTGTGCCCGAGGCGCCGCGTGGTCGTCGCGGCCTGATCGTCGACGATTCGCGGGTGATCCGGAAAGTCTCGCGCCGTATCCTTGAGGCGCTCGGCTACACCGTGACCGAGGCCGAGAATGGCGAGGAAGCGCTGAGCAAGTGCATGGCGGCGATGCCGGACCTGATCCTGCTCGACTGGAACATGCCGCTGATGGGCGGGCTGGAATTCGTCACCGCGCTGCGCGGGATGCAGGGCGCCCACCGGCCGAAGGTGGTGTTCTGTACCACCAACTCGGAGAACGGCGATATCCGCAAGGGGATCGAGGCGGGTGCCGACGAATACGTCATCAAGCCGTTCGATCACCATACGTTGCACATGAAGCTGCAAGGCATCGGCGCGGCCTGATATTTTGATGGCCTGAGTCTAAATGCGGGCGGCGATCAGGTAAGGCAGACTTAACGGCGCGTTGGTCGCCGGACTAACTGAGATCGCCATCCCAAACCCCGTCATCCCCGCGAAGGCGGGGATGTGGATTCACATTCGAAGTGCAACGGTTGAAGAGAGCATGCCTCGGCGGGTGTTTTGAAGTCGAGGCATTTTCGCGGTGTATTGTTGTAGCGTTGGATGATGTCCTCAAAGTGGGCAGGCGAGAGATCCTCGATGTTGGTCTTGCGCGGCAGGTCGCGTCTGAGGCGGCCGATGGCGTTTTCGACGCCGCCCTTTTGCCATGGGGCGTGGGGGTCGCAGAAGAACGTATCGATGCCGAGACGGTGCAACCTGTGGTGCTGTGCAAACTCGGTGCCGTTGTCGAGGGTCAGGGTTTGGCGCAAGGCGGCGGGCCAGGGCCGCAGCATGGCGGCGAGCAGGTCGGCGGTGCGCCGGGCCTTTCGGTCGGGCGGATGGCAGATCAGGGTGTAGCGCGAGGAGCGTTCATGGGCGACGAGGATGGCCTGGCCGTATCGGGCGAAGAGCATGAAGTCGGCCTCCCAGTGGCCGGGCCGGGACCGATCCGCGGCCTCGTCCGGGCGCATGGCGATGGGTTGGCGCTTGGCGATGAAGCGGACCGAGGATCCGCCGGGCTTGCGGCGCCATCCGCGGCGGGCCTTGGCGCGGGGCAGATAATGGCGCCATGATCGATCGTTCGTCCGCCTGATCTGGGCATGGATGAAGCGATAGATGCTCTCGTGACTGATGATACGCACGCCGGCCTCGCGGGCCATGCGGCCGGCGATCTGCTCGGGTGACCAGCCGGCCGCGAGGCGGCCCAGCACGCCCTCGCGCAAGGCCTGATCGCGTTCGAGGCGCAGGCCCGACCAGCGCCGGGCGCGCGCCTGCTCTTGCGCATAGCCGGGCCGATAGCCCACCGTGCTGCCGCTGTTGCGCTTCAGCTCCCGAGAGATCGTCGATGCCGAGCGATCCACAGCTGCCGCGATCTGGCGCAGCGATTGCCCGTCTTCATGAAGACGGGCAATCGTACACCGCTCTTCCAGATCAAGCTGTTCGTAAGCTCTTCCCATGACAACACCATAACCTGGTGTTGCACTTCGTTTGTGAACTTGGCGGATCCCGCTTCTTCTTTTAAGCACGCAGAGAGAACGGCGGATTGCTGCACGGTCTCTGTATGTCTCCGCGTCTCTGCGTGAACTCAACAAAAGCGGGGGCCCGCCTTCGCGGGGGCGACGAGGTGTTGGGGTGGCCTCGTGGGGGGCAGTCAGCGTCCGCAGGTTAGCCCGTTGCTTGCAAGGCCGTGCCGGTTCGCACCGTGACCTCGTTGCCGTTCGGTGCGGTCGTCCTCGGCTGAGGCGCCGATGACGGAACCGACAAGCGATAGCCGTAACGCGAAAGATCGTGCGCGGTCATGCGCTGAAGTTGGAGGTTGCTCTCCGCATAGCGGTCGCCGGTGACATCCTCGATCTGGCGCTTGAGGCGCCGACGCAGGGGAGCATCGATCAGCCGCGTGGGCTCGAACAGCGGGCGCATCCGGCGATACCAGCGGTCGAACGGATTGAACGCGATCGGCGCGTGCGGGGAGAGCTGGTTGCGGTAGATCAGCCCGTTGAGATGGCGCCGCAGCAGCTGCATCATCAGCGGCATGCTGGCATTGGCCATGTCGCCGAAGATGTCAGCCTCGATCCGGGCGGTCGACTGGCCGCAGAAACGCGCGATCTCCACCGCAATGCGCCAGGATTCGCCGCGCAGCGCTTCGTAGGGGATGACGAGCACGTTCTCCGAACCGAACAGTGTCCGGTAATATTCGATCAGCGGGACATAGGCGAAGCTGCGCAAGTCGAATTCCGGCTTGCGGAACAGCTTGGGCTGGATCGGCCGCGTCAGCCGCCGGAACGACAGCGATCCGCCGTCGGTAATATACTGAAGATAGTAGGAATAGAGCATCGAACGCTGTTCGCGCACGAAGACCAGGATTCGGGCATCGGGAAGGCAGGTCTTGACGCGGTCCGCGATCATCCGCGCGTCGAACCCGCCCGATCCGGGATAGCCTGAGAGACGCTCGTGCGAGAGCACCAGCGTGCGGCCGCGCGTGCGAGCTTCGTAGGCAAGGCGGTGATAGGCCTCGATCACCTTGGGCTCCATCTCGTCGAAGGCGCCGTAGCGGATGAAGTCGGCCTGAAGGCGGACGCGGTCCCGGCCGGGGCGTTCGTAGCCTAGGTCTGAGCGGGCGAAAAGCGTGCGCTGGAGCAGCGTGGAGGCGGTCTTGTGAAAGCCGATATGAACAAGCGGTTGAATCGACTGTTGGGACAACGCGGGGATCTCCATGCCTCGGCGGGAACGGTTGCCTTTTGGGGGGATCTCTGTGCCCGACCGGCCCGGTTAGCTTCCTGAATGCAAGTCGAATGTTCGGTTTTTGCCCGATTCCGGTCAATTGCCATGAATCGCCCGCTGGCACCCCTTAAGTCTAGGCTGAGCCGTGGCGCACTACCATCGCGGCCCCGGTTGTGGGCGGGGTACGCCCAATGGGCTGGCGCTCCGACCCCAATGACACGTCCGGGATCGCCATAGGGGTGATTGCCCGGGGCGGGTTCCCCCAGCACCCTTCGTCACCCAGCACCCCTTTGCGGAGGGCCTGCGCGCCGAACGGCGGAAGGGAGCCAGTCTGTGAACGAACATGAAAAGGTGCGAGGTGGCGGCCGCGATCCGGTGCTCGTGACCGGGGCGGCCGGCTTCATCGGCCATGCCACCGCGCATCGCCTGCTGGCCCGGGGCGAGCGGGTGATCGGGATCGACGTGGTCAACGCTTACTACGATCCCGCGCTGAAGGAAGCGCGCCTCGCGACGTTCGAGGGGCATCCCGACTTCATGTTCCACCGCATGGACATCGCCGATGCCGAGGGACTGGCAGCGCTGGTTCGGCACGAGGGCGTGCGCAGGGTCGTGCATCTCGCGGCGCAGGCGGGGGTGCGCTACAGCATCGAGCATCCTTTCGCCTATCAGCATTCCAATCTGGCCGGGCATCTCTCGGTGCTGGAGGCGTGCCGCCATGCGCCGGATTTCGAACACCTGGTCTATGCCTCGTCCAGTTCGGTCTACGGCGACCGGCCGCTGGCAGGCAGTGGGTTTACCGAGGACGATCCCACGGTAAGCCCAGTCTCGCTCTACGCCGCCACCAAGCGTTCGTGCGAGCTGATGAGCCATGCCTATGCCGGGCTCTATCACTTCGCGCAGACGGGGCTGCGGTTCTTCACGGTCTATGGGCCATGGGGACGGCCGGACATGGCCTATTTCAGCTTCACCGGAAATATCCTCTCCGGTCAGCCGATCGAGGTCTATGGCGAGGGCCGGATGGCGCGCGATTTCACCTATATCGACGATATCGTCGACGGGGTGCTCGGTGCGCTCGACAACCCGCCGGGCGGGGGAATGTACGATCCGCTGCACCGCGTGCTCAACATCGGGGACAGTCGCCCGGTCGGCCTGATGGACATGATCGCCGCACTCGAAGCGGCGCTCGGGCGTGAGGCGGTGAAGGTCATGCGCCCGATGCAGCCGGGCGACGTGACCGCCACTTATGCCGACGTCAGCCGCCTGAACGCGCTTACCGGCTATCACCCGCGCGTCATGCTGGAAGAAGGGCTCCAGCGCTTCGCGGATTGGTATCGCGTGTTCTACGGGTGCGAGACCGAGGCGGCATCCCAGGCGGCCGAGTGAGCCCGGCGGATCGCGTCGTGGCCCTGCGCGGCGAACTGGCCACGCTCGCACGGTTCGTGCTGGTGGGCGCGGCCAATACCGCGATCGGCTATGGCCTCATCCTGTGCTGGCTGTTCGCCGGGCTGGGGGATTACGGCGCCAATGTGCTGGGCTTCGCGATGGGCTTGCCGATTTCCTATCTTATGCACCGCAGCCTGACGTTCCGCGCTCGCCACCGTCCGAGCCGGGCGGAGATGGTGCGTTATGTGCTGGCGTTCCTGACGGCCTATGGCGCCAATCTTGGCGTGATTGCGCTGGGGAGGGCAGCGGGTCTGGGCGGCACTGCGCTGCTTCAGGGCTTGGCCGTCTGCACTTATGCCGCGCTGCTCTTCGTGCTGACCCGCCTTATCGTGTTTCCCGCGCGACGAGCGTGACCACGTCGGGAAAGTTGAGCCGGGTCTCGACGATCGGGCTGGATGCGTTCTTGGCCTGAAGGAACAGGCGCCCGACATATTCGCCCAGGATCCCCATGAAGATCGAATTGATGGAGATCGACATCAGCAGCAGGATCGTCGTCGTCGCGAAGCCGGCGGGCCAATGCTGTCCCAGCACGATCCGGCCGATCAGATAGACGAACGTCAGCAGCAGCGACAGCACGCCGATCATGATCCCGGAGATCGAGGCGATCCGCAGCGGCAGCAGCGAGTGGTTGAGCACGCCGTCCACCGCCAGCGAAATCATCGATTTCAGCGGAAACTTGCTTTCCCCCGCCGTCCGGTCCGCACGGTCGTACTCCAGCCCGATCTGCGAGAAACCCATCGCGCTGATGAGGCCGCGCAAATAGGGCGAGGCATCGTCCACCTTGTGCAGCTCGACCAGGATGCGCCGGTCGCAAAGGCGGAACTCGCCAGCGTTGACCGGCAGGTCGTCGTCGCTGATCCAGGTGATGAAGTGGTAGAACGCGCGCCGGGCCGTCGCCACCACGAAGCTGTCCTGCAGGCTGCGGCGGATGCCGTAGACGACCTGATGGCCCAGCCGCCAATGCTGGAGCATGTCGGGGATCAGTTCGGGCGGGTCCTGAAGATCACAATCGAGCTGGATCGAGCAAGCACCGCTGGCTGCCTTGTAGGCACAGAGCAGTGAGCGCTGGTAGCCATAGTTGCGTGAGAACCGGATGACCTTGAGCGCCGGGTCCCTTCGGGCAAGCTCTTCCAGCAGTTCGAAAGTCCGGTCGGTCGAATGGTTGTCGGTGACGATGATCTCGTAGCTGTACTCTGGCAGTCTCTCGAAAACGCGCACCACTGCCTCGTAGCAACGAACCACGGTCAGCTCTTCGTTGAAGGCCGGTATCAGGATCGAGACAAGGGTTTTGGGCTCTGCGTTCACTGCCGTCACCCCGCCATGCTGCGCATGAGTTGCTCGGCCGCGATGGTCTGGCGCAGCCCTTCCTCAAGCCCGATCCGTCGCTCCCATCCAAAGCGCACGCGTGCCCGTTCGGTGGTGCTGCGCATTTCGACCGGGCTGTCGCCGGGAAGCGGGTCCAGCCTGGTGACGAGAGCGGGGTCGCAGCCGGTCATGGCGACGATCCGGTCGGCCACTTCGCCCATGGTCGGTGCCTCGCCCGAGGCGACATTGACGAGCGTGCAATCACCGGAGGCAAGCTCGGCAATCTGGAGCAGGGCGTCGACGACATCCGCAACGTGCAGCAGGTCGCGCCGGTCGCCGGGACGCCGGACAGTGATGGGGCGACCCGTAATCGCTGCGTCGATCAGCGCGGGGACAAGGAATTCGCGCGATTGGCCGGGGCCGTAGCACAGCGCCAGTCTGGCGGTGATAACCGGGAACGGCACGGTGGGGGCCAGCATCGCAAGATACTGCGCGGTGGCCAGCATCCCGGCGCCATAGGGTGAGAGCGGGTGGGGGCGGCTGGCCTCGCCATAGGGCAGATCAGCGTCGCCGTATTCGGCGATGGTCCCGGTGCGGACGACGACCGAAGGGGGCGCGGAAAGGTCCGCCAGCGCTTCCACAAGGTTGAGCGTGGGTTCGATATAGAAGGCGATGGCCGCGCGGGCCCGCTCGAAGCTCGGTTCGGGGGGCAGGCGGGTTTCGGCGGCCAGGTGGAATACGCGCTCTGGCGCGATCGCCGCGATTTGCGCGCGCGTGGCCTCACGGTCGCGCAAGTCGGAGGTGTGGATCGTAAGGTTTCCAGCGATCGCGGATAGCCGCGCCAGCGACGTCGTCGGGCGGACGAGGACGTGGACTTCGTCCCCTTCCGCAAGAAGGCGCGCGGACAGGTGCGAGCCGATGAAGCCGGCTGCTCCTGTCACCAGCGAGACTGACTTGCGCACCACGATTCCTGTTCCCTTCGGCCCGGCCTTCCGGGCAGTCTGTGCTTTTCCGTCAGGCCGCTGTCCCCGGCAGCGGCATTTTGGGCGAATACTCAGGCATTGGCGGTCTCGAAGCGGGAGGACGCGGGCAGCGATGCAACGAAGGCCTCGAAACTTTCATGCATGTACTGGATGTGGGCTTCGGTCAGGCCGTGGTGGCAGGCGAGCAGGATGCCGCCCCTCATGACCGCATCGGCCACCGGATAGCCTTCGGGCGATACGCGCGCGGGCACGCCCTGCATGGCCGGCTGGCGCAGGATATTGCCGGTGAACACCGGGCGCGTCTGGATATCGCGCTGCTCCAGCCAGATCTGCATCTGCGTGCGGGTGAAAGGCGCATCCTCGCGAATGGTCAGCGGGAAGGCGAGCCAGCCGGTGCGCGAATCCGGCAATTGGCGGGGCAGCACGAACCATTCCTCGTAAGCCTTGAAGAACGCGTACTGGCGCTGGAAGTGACGCTCGCGCGCGGCGATGTTGGCCTGGAGCTTGGTGAGCTGGACCAACCCGAAGGCGGCGCCCATCTCCGAAGGCTCGACGTTGAAACCCAGTTCGTCGAACAGGAACTTGGCGTCGTAGTCGATACCGTCGAGTGCGACGTTGAAGCGCGTGTCGATGCTCTCGGAATCGACATGGAGCGAACTTGTCCGCCCCCACGAACGCAGCAGCAGCGCGCGCCGGGCAAGGTCCTCGTCCGAGACGCAGAGCATGCCGCCGTTGCCCGCCGCATTGATGACATGCGACCCGTAGAAGCTGGTGGTGGAAATGTGCGAGCGTGTCCCCGTGCTGGTTCCGCGCAAAGTGGCGCCCAATGTATCGGCGCTGTCTTCCACGATCATCAGGCCATGCCGGTCGGCAATGTCGCGAATGCGGTCCCAGTCGGGCAGGTTGCCGATCAGCGATGGGATCATCACCGCGCGGGTGTTCGGCCCGATCATCGCTTCGATCTTGTCGACATCGATATTGTAGGTGCCCACGGCGGAATCGACGAAAGCGGGAATCAGCCGTGACCGCACGATGGGCGCCACCGTCGTCGCGAACGTGAGGGCAGGGGTCACGACCTCGCTGCCTTCTGGCAGGTTCAGCAGTTCGATCGCGAGGTAGTTCGCGGAGGAGCCGGAATTGACCATGATCCCGTGGTCCTTGGCGAAGAGCGCGGAGACCTGCTCCTCCATGGCGCGCACTTTCGGGCCCATCTGCGTCGATGTTCGCAGGACTTCGAGGACGGCGGCGATCTCTTCCTCGCCGTGGACGGTCTGGCCGTAATTCACGCGCATGCTGCCGTTGCCCCCTCGAACGATTGGGTGTCTGCGGTTGCGTTGAAATAGTGGGCGATCTGCGCCTCGCTGATGGCGCGCATCGCGGCATGGCCGCGCGTTGCGGTGCGGTACCACTCGGCGGTCAGGGCCACCGCATCTTCGGTCGAAAGGCGGGGCCGCCAGCCGAGGCGCGCGCGCGCCTTGCTGGAATCGAGCGTGAGCATCCCTGCCTCGTGCGGATCGTCCGGCCGCTTGCCGAAGGCGATCTGCGCGACACCGGAGCCCCAGGCGTGCTGGAATCGGCGGGCGAGTGTCTCGACATCGATGAAGCCATCCGCGCTCGGGCCGAAGTTGAAAGCCTCGGCATAGCGCGGGGCATCGCTGCCCAGCAGCCTGGCGCCTATCATGAGGTAGCCCGTCACGGGCTCCAGCACGTGCTGCCACGGGCGTACGCTGGCCGGATTGCGGATCGTTACTGCCGTGCCCGCCATGGTCGCGCGCACCACGTCGGGCAGCAGCCGGTCGAGCGACATGTCGCCGCCGCCGATCACGTTGCCCGCCCGTGCGGTGGCGATCTGGCAGCCAGCGGGATCGCCAAAATACGAATGCCGGAACGCGGCGGCCACCAGTTCGGTGCAGCCTTTGGAGGCGCTGTAGGGGTCTGCGCCGCCCAGCGCGTCGGTCTCGCGATAGGGCCATGCCCACTCGCGGTTGTCGTAGCACTTGTCGCTGGTAACGACGACCACGCCGCGCGTAGAGGGTATGCGCCGCACCGCGTCGAGCACTATCGCCGTGCCGGTCACATTGGTGGCGAACGTTTCCACCGGGTCGGCATAGGAAGGCCGCACCAGCGCCTGCGCGGCAAGGTGAAACACCAGATCGGGTTCCAGCCCCTTGCAGGCCTCGCCATAGGCGCGGGCATCGCGAATGTCGGCAATGCGGTGGTCGACCAGCTCCCCGAGGTCGACCGAATGGAAGAAGTCAGGGCCTTGCGGGGGGCGGTGCAAGGCGATCCCGGCAACCTCGGCACCCAGTTTCCTGAGCAAGAGGCAAAGCCAGCCACCCTTGAATCCGGTATGGCCAGTCACCAGGATCCGCTTGCCGCGGTAAACCGCTGCAAGCGCCTGATCCAGAGTGCCCTCGTCAGGCATGTTGCAGTTTGGTCGGACCGTCGGTGGAAAGCACCGGCTGCCCGTTCTCGAAATCCATCCACGGCGGCAGCGCCTGCGTGCCCAGCTTGTCCAGTGTGTCGCGGTCACGCACGGTGTCCATCGGGTGCCAGAAGCCCTTGTGCTTGAAAGCCATGAGCTGGCCATCGTGAGCCAGGCGGGTGAGCGGCGCCTGTTCGAGCGGTTCCTCGTCACCCGTCAAATAGTCGAGCACGCCCGGCTCAAAGACGAAGAAGCCGCCGTTTATCCAGGTTTCGTACTTGATGACCTTCTCGGTGAATTCCACCACCTGGCCACCTTTTCCAGCGCATTCGCCCAATTCCAGATTGCCGAAACGCGCTGGCGGCTGGACCGCGGTAACGGTGGCCAGCCTGCCATGCGAGCGGTGGTATTCCAGCAGCGCGGTAATATCGATGTTGCCCACCCCGTCCGAGTAGGTGACCATGAATGTCTCGTTATCCAGCCACGAGCGGAGCCGCCTGAGCCGCCCCCCGGTCATCGTTGCCAGGCCGGTGTCCACCACCGAAACGCGCCAGTCGATCTTGGTGGTGGGGCGCAGGGCCATCTCGCCATTGCCGATGCCCACCGTGAAGTCGTTCGACATCAGGTGGAGCGCCTGAAAGAAACTCTTGATCGCCAAAGACTTGTATCCGCAAGCGACGATGAAGTCGTTGTGTCCCCAGTGGTCGTAGATATCCATGACATGGAGCATGATCGGCCGCCCGGCGACTTCCACCATCGGCTTGGGTATCCGAACGGTCTCTTCGGCAAGGCGCGAGCCCAGACCACCTGCGAGCAGAACGACTTTCATGACACGTTCTCCGGTCACGGAAATTTCTGGAGAAAATTCTCCGCTCGATGGCGCAAGGTTAAGGGCAGAGCGGGTTCCCGGCGAAGTGGGCATCGGGGGTAGGCAGCTATTGCCAGAAGGGGCCCAGCTTTAGCCAGCAAGGGCACCAAAGGGCTATTTATCCGCCATCATGGGAGGCCCGGGACGGCGGAAAAGCCGCAGCTGGCGGTGCTTTCCCTGCCCGGCAAACTCAATGTAGCCATGGGTGCGGGCATAGTGCGCGAAGGCCTGCTCAAGTGGCTCCTCGCCATCGACAAGGATCGCCGGCGGCGGGTCGGCATCAAGGAAGCCGGTGAGCTGCGTGGGCGAGGTGGTGGTGAAGTACGGGCGGTCGGCCGGGGGGAGCAGGTCCGCCACGCGGTAGACGAACTGACCGGCGGCGAATTCGCGGGGGACCGTGAACCCGCCTTCCAGCGCCATACCCGGGGACAGTGTGGCGGCGCGCTCGCCGCCCGAGAAACCGGCGTCGCGCGCCAGCTTGCGGATGTCGCGGTGGAGCGAGACGGTCTCCCATTGCGCCGGGCGGCCAAGCGCCGCGAAGCCGGGCCCCAGCCGCGAGACCGCGCAGAGCAGCGCGACCAGCGCCAGTGCCGCCAGCACCGCGTCGGCGGCGGTGCGGTCGGCAGGCTGGGTGCGCGCGCGCAGCAGCAGCAGCAGGAGCAGCAGGAACGGGATCGGCGGCACGAAATACTGCGGGAACGACGGCGTCGGCACGAAGGCGACGACGAAGCCCATCACTGCCAGCGACGCCGCGAGCACCACCGGCCAGGCGAAGGCCATCCGTACACCCTCGCGAAAGCTGCCGCGCGCCATGGGCAGGGCGATCAGAACCACGAAGCCGGTTATCGTCAGCAGAGTGCCGTTGGCGGCCCAGATATCCTCGGCCAGCAGGACTTTTTGCGCGATCCCGATGACTTTGGGCTCTGACGAATGCGCCCAGTAGGCGGCCTGCGCCTGCGTGAAATAGCGCATGGTGTGGGCGAAGAAGGATTGCGGATCGGCGGCCATGACCAGCAGCACCGGAAGCCCGGCGACCAGTCCTCCCACCGCCAACGGCAGCGTGCCCAGCATCAGCCGCCGCCCGAGCGTTCGCGAGGACGGTGCCAGCAGGGTCGCCAGTGCGAGGAACGGGGCCAGGAATACGTAATTGACCTTGAGCGCGATGGCGGCGGTCGTCAGGATCCCGGCAACAAGGCAGGAGAGCGCCGAGGGCCGCTCCGCATCCAGGCCGGAGATCAGGAAGCCGATCGACAGCAAGGCGAAGGGGATCGGCAGGAAATTGTTGGTCGCCAGCATGCCCGGCGATCCCAGCAGGAGCACATTGGTCATCAGCAGCACGGCGGGCGCGAAAAAGCCCCAGAATCCTGCCTTGGTCAGCCGCGCAAGAAACCACAGCGCGACCAGCGCCAGAACCCAGCCCGCCAGCACCAGCAGCCGTCCGGTCAACAGGAACCGCGCGGTGCCGAAAATCCAGTAGATGCTGCCCAACACCCACGGCAGCAGGGGCAGGTGGTTGTAGCCAAGGTCGCGGTAGATATCGCCGGTTCCCGACAGGGCCGAGACGGTGATGAACAGGTTCTCGTCACGCCCCATCGGATAGGACATCATCCGTCCGGCCAGGCTCACCAGCAGCAAGGCCAGCAGCGCCCAGCACATGACCGAAACGACCCCGCCCCGGGGCGCTGCGACTTGCGTTTCGTCCGACGTCATCGCGTCCCCCGTCATCGTTCGATCCGTTGCAATTCTCGCCGATTGCCCGGCCATGCCGTGAGCGCGATTAGGGCGTAATCACTCTGGATGACGACTGGCTCCCATGCGCATCTGCGGCGCATGATCCCTTCGCCAATAAAGGGTTAGACCGCATGATCGGATCCCGGCGCTGCGGGGCTTGCGGTACTCTGGGCAGATCAGAAGAAAGTACGCAGGCTCTCCTTGGTGCAAAATCTCGAACCGTTGCACGTTGCGATACTGGCTTCCGGGCTGGGGGCCGGAGGCGCGGAGCAGGTGATCGCTCAACTGGCGCGGCACTGGTGCGCGGCGGGCCATCGGGTTTCGGTGGTCACTTTCGATAGGCCGGGGGATGCCGTCTACCATCCGCTTCCCGCTGCGACGGGGCTGCACCGGCTTGGCGGGCGGGCCGGGACATGGGGTGTGCTTGGCCGGGTCTTTGCGCTGCGGCGCGTGCTGGCGGCGGAGCGGCCGGCGGTGCTGGTCTCCTTTCTTACCAAGAACAACCTGATCGCCGCGCTGGCGACATTGGGCACCGGCACGCGGCTGGTCTGTGCCGAGCGCAACAATCCCGAGCGGCAGGACGCGCATCCCTTGTGGAACCGCGCGTTGGACCTGCTCTACCGCCGCGCCGACGCCATCGTCTGCCAGACCGACGCGGTACGCCGCTGCTTTCCCGCGGCCGTGCGCCGCAAGCTGGTGACTATTCCCAACCCGGTCCCCACGCCGGATGTCTTTCCGACCGCCGATGACACGCGCCGGATCTGCGCGGTGGGGCGGCTCACGCAGCAGAAGGGGTTCGACGTCCTGCTGGGTGCCTTCGCACTCATCGCACCGCGCTTTCCCGGCTGGAGCCTGACGATCCACGGAGAGGGGCCCGACCGCGCCGCTCTGGAGGCGGCCGTGGCCGAACTCGGCCTTTCCGGTCGTGTAGAGTTGCCCGGCCTGAGCCCGGTGCCGCGCGGCTGGATCGCGGAGTGCGACGTGTTCGTGCTGTCCTCCCGCTACGAAGGCTTCCCCAATGTGCTGGGCGAGGCAATGGCGGCCGGCTTGCCGGTGATCGCCGCCAATTGCGATTTCGGCCCCGCTGACATGGTCGAGACCGGCAAGACCGGCGTGCTTGTCGCGTCCGAAGATACCGAGGCACTGGCCGACGTGCTTGCCGAGATGATCGAGAACCGCGCCGCGCGCGAGCGGATGGGCCCTGCGGCGGTAGCGGCCATGGCGCGCTTCGCGCCGGAGCGGGTGCTGGCACGCTGGGACCAGTTGCTTGCCCGGGTCCTCGCAACCGGACGCAGGCCCGCCTCCGCACCACAGGCCGGGCGCAGCCCAAAACGCGAAGCGGGGTTGCCCTGATGACGCGGAGCACGGTGCGCATCCTGTTCACGTCGGCAGGGCGACGGGTCGAACTCACGCGCTGTTTTCGCCGTGCGGCCGAGGCGCTGGGGCTGCGCGCGGAGATCCACGCCTGCGACTTCTACCCCGACCTCAGCGCGGCGTGCCTTGATGCGGACCGTGCGTTTGCGGTGCCGCGCTGCACCGATCCCGCCTATGTCGAGCATCTGCTGGATCATTGCAGGCGCGAACGCATCGACCTGCTGGTGCCGACCATCGACACCGAACTGGAAGCGCTGGCCCTGACCCGCGATAGTTTCGCCGCAGCGGGGACGCGGGTCCACATCAGCGATCCCGAGACAGTGGCCATCGTGCGCGACAAGGCGCGGACCATCGCGGTGCTGGGCGAAGCGGGCGTGCCGGTGCCGCGCTCGGCCCCGGCGGAACACGTGCGCGTCGCGCCGGGCGAGTGGCGCTGGCCCGCCTTCGTCAAGCCCGTGGGCGGCAGCGCCAGTCGCGGTATCGGCGTGCTGGAAGGCCCGGAGGATATCGCGCTCGCCTATGCCGAACCGATGCTGGTGCAGGAACTGCTGCGCGGGCCCGAATATACCGTCAACATGTACATCGACGCGGCCGGGCGCATGCTCTCGGCGATCCCGCACCGGCGGCTCACGGTACGCGCGGGTGAGGTCGAGAAAGGCCGCACCACCCGCGATCCGCGCTTCGTTGCCATCGCGGCCGGGATCGCGGCCGCGTTGCCCGGCGCGCGCGGCGTGCTGTGCTTCCAGTTGATCGACGATCCCGATCGCGGCCCCAGCGTGTTCGAGATCAACGCGCGGTTCGGTGGCGGCTATCCGCTCGCCGACCATGCGGGCGGGCGCTATGCCGAAAGCCTGCTGGCGGGCTTTGCCGGGCTGCCCGAATGCGCCACCCAGGACTGGCGCGAGGACGTGACCATGCTGCGCTACGACGCGGCGGTATTCCATGGCTGAGGTGGTCCTGCGGGGAGACTGGGTGGTCGTCCTCGATCTGGACGACACGCTCTATCTGGAGCGGGACTTCGCATTGAGCGGCTTCGGTGTGGTCGGGCGCAGGCTGGAGGCCATGCACGGGATCACCGGCTTTGCGGAGGAATGCGCGCGGCTGCTCGAAGCGGGCGTGCGCGGTTCGATTTTCGACCGGGCGCTGGCTGCACTGGGCGCGGCGGATGCGGGAATAGCGGTGGCGGGTCTGGTCGAGGTCTATCGCGGACATCGGCCCCGGATCACACTGGCGCCCGATGCCGCGCGGCTGCTCGATCGGATCGACGGTCCGGCCTCGGCGCTCATCACCGATGGCCCGGCGCGGATGCAGGCTGCCAAAGTGGGCGCGCTGGGGCTGGGCGGACGGCTGGGCAGGCTGGTGCTGACCGGAATGCTGCCGCCGGGTTGCAGCAAGCCGCACGCCATGCCCTACCAGCTCGTAGAGCGATGGTCCGGCCAGTCGCCTTCCGAGCATGTCTATATCGCCGACAACAGCGCCAAGGATTTCATCACGCCGCGCGCGCGGGGATGGCAGACGGTGCAGATCCTGCGCGAAGGGCGGATCCACCATGGCGAGCCGCCGACTTCCGCCCATGCCGCCGATGTCGTGATCGATACGCTGGATGCGCTGATTTTCGAGCGTTCCGGCGTGCGCTCAGTCCGCGCCTGAGGCTAGCGCGACGGCGGGTTTCCGTCGCTCACCGCCCGCCATGACCCACAGCGTCAGCACAAGGATGCGCAAGTCCAGCAGCGGCGAGGCATTGTCCACGTACCACAAGTCCAGCGTGATCTTCTCGTCGAGCGAGAGCAGCGTATTGCCGTTGACTTGCGACCAGCCGGTCAGGCCGGGACGGACCCTGCCGCGCGCCTCTCCACGCGGGCCGAGCCCGGCGATGGTCTCCGGCAGCAGCGGACGCGGGCCGACGAAGGCCATGTCGCCCCGCGCCACGTTCCACAGCCCGGGCAGTTCGTCGAGCCGGCTGCGGCGCAGGAATCGCCCGAAGGCCGTCACGCGCACTTTGTCGGACAGCGGGCGGCCGTCGGGGCCGTTCGCCTCGCGCATGGAGCGCAGCTTGAACATGGTGAAGGATTGCCCGCCCAGCCCGGCGCGCGCTTGCCGGAACAGCACGGGCGAGCCCATCGAAAGGCGTACGCCCAGCGCCAGTCCGGCAATCAGCGGCAGGGCAGGGATCAGCAGGGCGGCGCCGAGCGCCCGGGTCATGAGACGTCGCATGGATCGCACTCTTCCCCGATGCGCTCAGACTTCGGACGGGCGCCAGGAATGGCCGCGGAAGAAGCGACGGATCCGAGCGGCCCAGGCCTCGCGGCCCGCGACTGACGAGGTGTAGTAGCTGGCCGAGTCCGCATAGAACTGCACGGAGTCGCCGTAGCGGCGGCGGGCATGTTCGGCGTAATCGACCTGATCGAAGATCACCCCGCCCACGCTGTCGTCCAGCGATTCCAGCGCGGCGCGCATCTGGTCTCCGGTGGTGTGTCCCCAGCGGGCCACCATCACCGTCTGGTCCGCGAAGTTGCACATGGCGCGGGCATCGCGCACCGCCAGCGTTGCGGGGGCATTGATGATGACAAGGTCGAAACGCTCGCGAAGCTGGCCGAGCAGGATGCGCAGCCGGTTGGAGGACAGCAGCACGGCCGGTTCGGCCACGGGTTCCTTGGCGCTGAGCAGGACGATCTGCCGGGCGATCGCGTCGCTCGAAAGCGGCTCGTCCTGGTCATAGGGGTTGCCCTGATGCGGGATCGCCAGACTGTCCAGTTCTGCACGTCCGCAGACAATGTCCACAAGGTCGGGCGCGCTCGATTCGTTCTGGAGCTGTTGCAGCGCCCCGCGCTTGCGCAAGTCGAGGTCCAGCACCACGGTCCGCTCGCCCAGAGCGATGCCGGCGGCTGCGAGAGTGAGCGAGACAGTGGACTTGCCGTCTCCGGGCAGCGGAGACGTGACCAGTACCACTTGCACGCCAGCCCGTCTCTGCAACCCGCGTACCTCGCTATAGGTAGAGCGGGCGACTTCGGCGAAGAGCGATTGCGGTTCCTTGATGACCGGGCTGTCCTTCGGATCGAAGGAGGTGTCGCGGGTCAGCAGCGGCAGCATGCCGAGGGTCGGCAGGCCGAACTGGCGGCGGATCTGCGCCATGGTCCGCAGGCGATCGTCCAGGAAGTCACGCAAGTAGGCGATCATCAGGGCAAGGAGCGAGGAGCCGACGAAGGCGGTCAGCGCCAGCTTGAACGGCGTTGGTGCCACCGGGTTGTAGTCGGGCACTGCCGGCGAGACGACGGAAGAGGACACGCCTTCCATCTGCATCTGCGCGCGCACCTGTTCGATGCGGGCGGAGATCGACTTGTAGGCCTGATCGTCAAGATCGGCCTGACGCAGCAGCTTGTCGAGTTCCACGCGATTTTCGGTGTTGTGATAGGCCATCGAGCTGAGCCCGGCGACAATGCCCTCCAGACGTGAGGCTTGCGCGGCATCGCCATCGGCTTCGCTGCGCGCGATCTGCGCCATCTGGTCGCCCTTGGCGGCGACATCGGCCTGCGCGGCGGCCTGCACGGCTGCACGTTCGTCAGCTATGCTCTTGTCGACTGCTGCCAGTTCCGAATGCACGCGCTTCACGTCGGGGTGATTGGGGCCGAGGCTGGTGCTCAGCTTCGACGCCTCGCCTACGAGTTCGCCGCGATGGCGTTCAAGCTGGTCGAGCGCGGCCGATGTCACCATTGCCGTGCTCTGCATGGTTGAGGCGCGGGCGATACCGGCGCTACGTGCGGCGGCGCCATCGCGGGCGGCGGTGGCGGCAGCGCTTTGCACGGCGATTCGGTTGATCTGGGCCAGGTCCTCGTCCGTCCCGGCACCGGCAAGCATGTGGTTGCGCTCGCGGAAGTCGGCCACGAGCTGCGCCGATGCCACGGCGGTACGGCCGCGTGCCTGCTGTTCCTGTTCGAGCGAGGCCAGCAGTTCGGAGCGGCGCTCATTGGTCATTGCGCCGCGCAGGGCGCGCACGGCTGGGGGTATCTCGTTGGCGATGTCTGCCGCCAGTTCGGGTGAGCGCGCCACGACGGAGATCTCGATGAGGTCGGAACCGGCCTCGGAATCGATCGTGATCATCGACAGCAGCTTGTTCACGGCGGCCTGAAGCAGCGGCTTGCCGGTCAGGGTGGGATTGCCCATTTCATTCAGGAAATCGGGATTGTGCAGCAGGTTCAGGTCCTTGATGACCTGCTCCGCCGCCGATCCGGACCGGTGCAGACGCACCGCGTTGGCAACGCGTTCGGCATTGCGCGAATTCACGTCGGCCTGGTTGGTGCCCACCTGATCGATCAGTTCCACCTGAACATTGGTGGTGGACTTGTAGAGCGTGGGCGAAAGCAATTGCTGGATCAGCACCGCCGTTGTGGTGATGCCGACGATCAGCAGGATCATCGTGCGATAGCGCATGAAGATGCGCATGAGATCGCGCAGAGAGACTTGCCCTTCCGCCGGGGGGGTATGGTCGTTCCTCGACCGTCCATATGGCAGGGGACGCCGGACAGGGGCGTTGCGTGGGACATCGGGAACGAGTGCGGAAGTCATCTTGGCCCTCCGAAAGGGAAACGCGCAGGGATCACCCTGTTCGCGGATTACGGCGATTATGGCCCCGGCCGGCGGTGAAGCAAAAAGCGCATCGGACGGGGAAGCGGGGCAATCAGGCTAATACCTTTGGTGCGCCGACGGCCCGATTCTGCGGCAGCAGCGCCGCGTAAAGGCTGAGATGGCGGCTTGTGGCGGCCTCGATCGTGTAGTCGCGGCTGGTGGCCAGCGCCCCTTGCGAGAGGCGGTTATGGAGGCCGGGGGTTTCCAACAGGCGCAGCAGGGCGGCGGCCAGTTGGTGAGGCCGTTCGGGTGCGAGAAGGCCGTTGCCGTAGGGCTCCACGAGGTCGCGGTTGCCCGCCACGTCCGTTGCGATCACTGGCATCGCCGAGGCAAAAGCCTCCAGAATCGCGACCGACATGCCTTCATATCGCGAGGTATTCAGGAAGACGTCACTCTCCGCCATGAGCCGGGGCACGTCATCGCGCTCGCCCAGAAAATCGATCATGGTGTCCAGCCCGAGGCTGCGCACGAGCGCGCGCATCTCCTCCAGCTCGCCGCCGCCCCCGGCGATGCGAAACCGGGGTGGCGGGGCATCCGGCATGCGGCGGCGCAGCTGTTCGCGCAGGGTGCGCGCGGTCTCGACAAGAAGGGGGTAGTTCTTCTGGCCCGAAATAGCCCCCACGCTCAGCACGCGGAGCGGGCTTGCCATCTCCGCGCGCGGGGCGGAGGCCGCGAAAGTGGCGGCGGGGGCATTGGCGATCAGCGTGAACGGGCGCCGGGAATGGCGGCGGTAGATATCGGCAACTTCGTGGCTGATCGCGACGTAGTGCGAGACGATTCGGTCGAACAGGCGGAACATCTGCGGTGAAAACGACAGGCGGCTGTTGTGGTGGGTCAGGACCACCGGGCCGCCGAAACCGGCCAGCGCGATCATCGGCAGGGCTCTTGCGGTATGGGCGTGGATCACGTCGGGCCGCTGGGCGCGCAACAGTCGCCGCAGCGCGCGGGCGCCGGCAAACATGCCCCGGCGGTGATCCAGCCCGAGCGAGACGAAACCGCCTCTTTCCGCGATCTCGCGGGCCAGCCGGGCCTCGGTCTGCGTCGAATTGCCCAGCGTCGGGGCGTGGCACAGGGCCACCACCGTCGATGAGGCGCCTTGCAGCGCAAAGTTGCCGTGCAGGTTCGACACCAGCATTTCGGCGCCGCCCGAAGTCAGGCTGTTCAGGATCGACCAGATTTTCACGCGGGGGGCAGAGTCCGGGATCACGCGGGCCATGGTTTCGTCCGGCAGGCGGGCCAGTGAGGTCATGTCCGTTCTTCCGTGGAGGCTTGTGCGGGGGCCTGCGCATGCGCGTCACCGTCGTCCGGGCTGGCCGTTTCGGCGGCAGCCGCGTCGCTCTTGCGATGACGGGAAAGCCCGCGCCACAGGCCGATATCCAGGAACAGCGCGGTCGAAAACCCGAAGGCCACATGGGCATAGTTGGCGGCGATGGCGCCCCAGCGCGGCATCAGCACCAGCGCGACAGTGAAGAACAGCACGGTAGAACCCACGGCGACCACCAGCACGTAAGTCGGCCGGTTCATCGCCAGCAGGCCGGACCGCGAAGGCGCGGCGTGGAGCGTCAGTGCCACTGCGAATAGCTGGGTGAACAGCATCGGATAGACGTCGGTGAAATCGTCGCCGAAGAAGAGCAGCAGCGCCGGATGGCCGATTGCCATGCAGATCAGGATGAAGGCGATCGCGAAGACCAGCAATGCCGATTGCAGGATCCGGACCAGCCGTTCCAGCGCCTTGCGGTCCAGCTTCGCCCAGAGCCGCGCCAGATCGGGGTAGATTACGGTCTGGATCATGTCCCCGGCGGTCTGCGCGAATTTCGCGATCCGGCGGGAGAGGTAGTAGAGGCCCGCCGCCCCGGCTCCGGCGAAGTAGCCGACCATCAGCGTATCGACCTCGTGCGTCAGCGTGCGCAGCGTGGAAGACACGTTGGTGGAGAGCGCGAAGCGCAGGAAACCGGGAAAATCATCGCTGAGGCCGCGCCAACTGACGCCGAGCGGGCTGGGGATCCCCGATTTGCGCAGCGCCTGGAAGCCGAGCGCGTTGAACAGTAGCGAGTCGAGGATCTGCGCCGCCGTCCAGAGCGCGACGAAGGCGACAAGGCCCGCGTGGGCGTGGAGCAGCACCACCGAAAAACCGAGCCGGAACAGGCTTGAGGCCAACTGGACATAGGCCAAAGTGCGGAATCGCCCGCCCAGCCGCAGCGCCGCGCTGGCCATGCCGCGCGGATTGCAGATGATCGCCAGCGCATAGATCGCCACCAGCCCGACGTGATCCTTGCCCAGCCCGAAGGCCTTTCCCGCCACTTGCGCCAGCCCGATGGCCAGCAGCCCGGCGATCAGCGCGCTCGCAAGATCGAGCTTGAGTCCATAGGCATAGAGCCGCGCCAGCCGGTCCACCGAGCCGTTCGCCTCCTCGGCGGCGACGAAGCGGACGAGGGGCTGCCACGACTCGAACCGCACCAGCCGCTCGCAGACGCGGCCGATGGAGAGAACCACGACCATCACGCCGAAGTCGTTCTTGCCCAGCCCGTGAGTCGCCAGCGACAGTGCCGCGACCATCAGCATGCCCGATCCGAAATTGCCGGACAGCAAGTGAGCCATGCTGACGATGCGGGGCCGGATCAGCGTGGAGGCGCACCAGGATTGCCACAGCCGTCCCGCGATGGGCAGCTTCAGCGTGACCTGTCCCGCGTCGTTGCCACGGTCGGTCATGCTCGCGTCAGCGCCCCGTCGAAAAAGCGCTGCCGTTCAAGCCACTCAGCCCGGTGCGCCAGCGCAAAGGCGAGGAATATCAGCATCGGTTCGAACCAGACGCGCGTGTACATGTGCGGCAGGGCCGTGGTGTAGATGAGCAGGATGCCAACCTGGGCCAGGGCAGCCCCCCCGTCCAACGGGTCCTCCCGCAGTATCATGATCGCGGTCATCACCAGCGCCCCCAGTAGCAGCCAGAGGCCGAGCAGGGCGACGATGCCGCCTTCGTTGAGGACCAGCAGGTGCAACTGGTGCACCGGGGCGGCAAAAGCGCTCGCCTTGCGGTAGCGGTCGGTGCCGAGGCCGATAATCAGGTTGTCGTCGGCAAGGCCCCAGGCCTCCTTGATAAGCGCGGCGCGGCCGACGAATGTGCCGGCCTTGTCCGCATCGCCGGTTTCCAGTGCCGTGCCCACGCGCTTCTCGAAGATCGCGGGAACCGGGCCGCCAAGGCTGGCATAGGCCGCGACGAGCAGGACGAGCGGCATTCCGAAGCGGATCAGGTTGGAAAGCCGCGAAAGCGCCAAGAAGCACATCAGGCCCAGCGCGGCGGCGGTGAAGGCTGTGAAGCTGGCGCTGGCCAGCAGCCCCCAGCCGATCGGGCCCAGCATGAGCAGTGCCCAGCCCCAGTGCAGGCGCCGGGCGATCACGGCATGGACCATCATCACCAGCGCGAACGCGCATTGCGCGCCGTTGGGATTGGGCTCGCCCGACATCGCGCCAAGGCGCCCGTTGCCGGTGACGTAGCCGTTGCCCATCACGGTATCGAGGCTGGTGCGGTCGTAATGGAACAGCGTATAGAAGCCGACGATCTGAGAGATCGCCACGCCAATGATGAAGGCGATGATGCAGCGGTGCAGCACGCGGCTGTCGAAACTGGCGAAGGTCATCGGCACGATCACCAGCGCAAAGATGTACTGGCTGCCCACGATCGGCCAGCGGACGAATTCGCCATGGTAGAGCGAGCTGAACAGCAGCGCGCCCAGCATGGTGGTCAATCCCAGCACCCACATCGACGTATAGGGCCCGAGCATCAGCACGCGCAGCCGTCCCTTGAGAACCAGCGCAACCGTGCAGGCGCCCAGCAGCACGTCCGAAAGCGTGATGTTGGCCACCGGCGGGCGCAGCACACGCCAGGGCAGCACCAATGCGGACAGGATGATGCCCAGTGTCAGGATGTCGGGGATCCAGCGGCGCATGGCGAATCGCGAATGCGGTCGCGCGCCCGGCCGGGCCAGCGCCGCGCCGCCGGGCCGGGAGGGAAGCTGGTTCGGGACCGAGATAGCCATGCCGCGATGATGGTCGGCGGGCGCGGACGAGGCAAAGACAAGTATGGCCAGATGCCTGCGCAAAGTTGGTACCCCAACAGGACATCCGGCATGACCGGCAACCCGAATTGGTGACTTGCCGGTATATGTTACGAGAACTTAGTCTGCACCCCGGGCAGCGCGCGATGCGATGCGGAACAAGGCCGGTGCGAGACGGGGCAATCGACTCCTGAAGCGTGCCACCGGGCCGGATTGCCGCCGGACTTTGCCCCTGCGCCTTTCTACCCCTGATTTTTCGCAGTTTGAGTTCGCCCGCTGTTTGAACTTCGCCCTGTGTCGTCACTGTCGAGAGGCCGGCTTGTCAGAGCACCCGTCCGACCAGACCAAGCTAAGGGTCATCTACGTAGCCGGCTACGGGCGTAGCGGGTCGACTCTTCTCGACATCGCGCTGGGTATGCGCGCGGACGTGTTCGGGGCGGGCGAACTGACCGCGCTCGCTCGCCATGCCTGGAAGAACGGCGAATACTGCGCCTGCGGCGCCACGGTCCGCGACTGTCCGTTCTGGAGCCGCGTGATGGTGCGCGCGGATGGCGACGAGGGATCGGCTGGAGACGGAGAAGAGACGCGCGTAATGCTGGAGGAACTAGCAAGGGTCCAGAAACGCATGGAATCGCTTGCCGCGCCGCGCCGGCTGCTGGCTCGGTTCATGCCGAAGTCCCGCAATCGCTACCACTCGGCCAACGCGGCGCTGTTCCGCGCCGTCGGCGAGCAGGTGGGCCACGAAGAGGAAAACGGCGAGGGCGCACGCGGCGAGGTCTATATTCTCGATTCGAGCAAGCTGCCCGGCCGGGCGCTCGCGCTGGCGTCGATGCCGGGCATCGATCTTCACGTGATCCACCTCGTGCGGGATCCGCGCGCGGTGGCGTGGTCGATGTCGCGGCGGCACGCCAAGAGCATCGAGGCGGGTGTGCAGCGCGAATTGCGACCCAAGCCGGCGGCTTACGTCGCGCTGCGCTGGGTCATGGTGAACCTTGTGTGCGAATGGCTGTGCCGCAGGCTTGGCAAGGGGCGGACGATCCGGGTTCGCTATGAAGACTTCGTGGCCGATCCTGAGGCCGTGCTGGAGTCGATCCGCTGCCGCTGCGCGCCGCAACTGGCTTCTACCGTGCAGGATGGCGCTTCGGAGGAAGAACGCGCCGGGTCCGAAACGCTCCATCCGGGGCATCAGGTGGCGGGCAGCCGGCACCGGATGCAGTCCGGGCTGGTGATCCGCGAGGATCACGTCTGGCAGCGCCAGATGCCCGACGCGACTCGCCGGATCGTCACGCGCCTCACTGGACCGCTGCTGCGGCGATATGGATATGTCTCCGGTACCGGGGCGGGAGAGGAGGGCCGTTCGCCGTCCTCTCCCCGCGCGGGCCTCGTCGGCAACAAGGGCATGGGAGCAGGCGGATGACGGCAAAGCGCAGGAATGGTGCAGGCCGCAAGGTCTGGCCACTCGCGATCCTCGGCATGGTGCTGGTGGCGGCCTATGCGCTGATACCCACCGATGGCGCCCGGCTGGAGGCGGCCCAACCGCCCACCGTCTCGACGCCGGGCGGCACCAAGTCCTTTCCCGGCGCCATTGGCTGGGGCGCATCGAGCGCCGGAGGGCGGGGCGGCAAGATCATCTACGTGACCACGCTGGCCGATTCCGGTTCGGGATCGTTCCGCGCCTGCGTGATGGCTTCGGGCCCGCGCGTCTGCGTGTTCCGCGTGGCAGGCGTGATCCGCTTCACCACCACGCCGCCGGTGATCGACCAGCCTTATCTCACCATCGCCGGACAAACCGCGCCCGGCAGCGGCATCGTGCTGGCCCATGCCGGGGCCCCGGTGGGCCGGACGCCGCTGGTCATCAAGAACACCCATGACGTCGTGGTACGCAACATCCGCGTGCGCGCCGATCTCCCCGGCGGCAGCCGCGGGTCGGAGGACAGCATCACTATCGAGCACGCGACGAAGGTTCTGGTCGATCACGTCAGCGCCTCATGGGCGCGTGACGAGCTGATCAACGGCTATGCCGATAACGACTATATCACGGTCAGCAATTCGATCTTCGCATGGGGTATCCCGACGCATGACAAGTGCGCGCTGCTGGCCAGCGACCCGACCGACGCGCAGCACTTCAGCTTCATCGGCAATCTCTGCGCCCATAACGGGGACCGCATGCCGGATGTGAACTTCCCGCACGGCTCGTGCCTCGAAGTGGTCGACAACATCTTCTACAATGCCCAGTCGCGCTTTGCCGAAGTGTGGGAACTGTTCGGCGGTACTCCGGTCTCCTTCGTGGGCAACAGCTTCATCGGCGGGCCGAACACGACGAACCTGACGGTCGGCATCGCCCGCGACACCAGTACGTCTATCGGGACGCCAGCAGTGATCTACGCGTGGGACAACCGCTTTGTCGGCGCCTTTCAGGACATGAATGCGGAAGCCGAGCAGGCGCTGGTCAACCAGCCGCCGTGCCCGCTGACGATTAACCCGGCCTCGGCGGTGAACGCCTATACCTCGGTGCTGAAGAAGGCAGGCGCGTTCCCCCGCGATTCCATTGACGATCAGGCCGTCTATGACGTGGAGCACGGATCCGGCCGGATTGGACAGCCGGCGCCGGTGATGCCCGCGCAGACGGCGGGCACGCCTTATCCCGATGCTGACAAGGACGGCATGGACGATAACTGGGAAGTGACGATCGGCGCCAATCCCCGGGTCCCCGATGCCTGGGGAGACGCCAACCATAACGGCGTCTCCAATTTCGACGAGTTCCTGGCCTATCGCGACAAGGTGCTGGGGCTGTGAAGGCAATCGATGCGGGCCAGACGCGGCAGGAAGATATCGCCCCCCTTGTCGCCGTGCGCTCGCATCGGCCGACCGTATGCTATCCGCTGGCCGGGGATGCGCTGGGGGGGAGCCATGTCTCGCTGCGGGGGCTGCTGGACGGGCTCGATCCCTCGCAAGTCGAAGTGCTGGTCGTGCCCGAAGTGCCTGACGGGCGGCTGGCGGCGTTCTTCTCCGGCATCGCCCAGTGCCCGGACCCGGCGCGTCCGACCAATCCCTTTATACCCGGCCGCAGCATCGGCATCGCCAAAGTGCTTGGCACCCTGACCGGATTGCCGAAGCGGGTGCGCTTCCTGAAGGAGCGCGGGGTCGATATCGTCCACACCAACGACGGGCGCAGCCATGCGAGTTGGGCGCTGGCGGCGCGGATCGCGGGGGCACGTCTGGTCTGGCACCATCGCGGCGATCCCGGCGCGCGCGGGTTGCGTTATGTCGCGCCGGTGCTGGCCGACCGGATCGTGGCGGTTTCAGCTTTCGCGCTGCCGCGCGGGCGGCGCGGCGCAGCGCGGACGGCGCGGGTGATCCACAGCCCGTTCGACGTTTCGATCACGGCGGATCGCGAGGCCATGCGCGCACGGATCCTGTCCGAAACCGGCAGTCCGGCGGATACGGTGATTTGCGGGTACTTTGGCAGCTTCGTCGATCGCAAGCGCCCGCTGGGCTTTGTCGAGGCGGTCGAGGCACTGGGCCGGATCGTCAACCGGCCGGTGCTCGGCGTGATGTTCGGAGAGCCGCGCGAAACGGAGCTGGACCGGCGGCTGGACGAGCGCATCGCCCGGGTCGAGGCGCCCGCGCGGGTGATGCGCATGGGCTATCGTTCGCCGGGGCATGCCTGGCTGGCGGGGTGCGATCAATTGCTGGTTCCGGCGGTGGACGAGCCGCTGGGGCGTACGCTGGTGGAAGCCATGCTGGTCGGCACTCTGGTTGTCGCGACCGATTCAGGCGGGAATCCTGAGGCTCTGCGCCATGGCTGCGGTGTGCTCTGCCCGCCCGACAGTCCGCGCGCCATGGCATTGGCGGCAGCGGGGCTGTTGGCAGATCCGGCATGGGCGGACACGATGCGCAGGGATGCCCGGACCGCCGCGCGGGGGCGGTTCTCGCAGGCCCGTCATGTCGATGCGATCCGCCAGATTTACGAAGAGCTGATCTGACTGAGTTGGGCCCGGCCGATAAAGCAAGCCCCAAAAAAACCGTCATCCCCGCGAAGGCGGGGATCCCGCTTCTCTTGCGACATGCGAGAGGTTGCAGAAGAAAGCGGGGCCCCCGCCTTCGCGAGGGCGACGAAGGGGTGAAACCGGCGGCTCGTCATCGATATTGGCGATCCGCTATCGGAATCGTCCGAATATCGGGCATTCCCTCAGAACCGTACGCGCAGCGCCACACCGCCCCGGAAGCGGTTGAATTCCAGCGTGGCGCTGTCGCTGGTACGATTGCCGTAGCTCATCGAAGCCGCGACGGACACGTTGCGCATCACCAGATATTCCAGCTCGCCCGATCCGGTCAGGGTCTCCTCGCGGATGCCCGAGCCGGTATATTTGGTGTGCCGGTAGCCGACAGCGACGTTGGCATAGAGATTGTGGCGGATTTCCTGGTTCACGGTGACTCTGGCGATCGTATCGGTACGCTGCGTGGCGCCGACGCGGAACGTGGCGACATCGCCGTTGAACGCATCGAACAGCACGGCGGTACGGCGCGTGGGGTGATAGGTCAGGTTGCCCGCCACCGACAGGCCGGTATGACCCGGAGTGTTCGGATCGTCCGGATTGTGGCGGAACACGCCGACCGAAAGCCCGCCCTCCAGCAGACCGCCGGGCTGGAAGTTGATGCCCAGACGGCCGCCGAACGTAGTGGTGTCGCGCTCGGCGCCGCTGGGCGTGCGGTCGAGCCGGAAGTCCCGCCGGGTGGCGAAGAGCGTGGCGGTGGCGAAGGCCCGGCCGGTCACGCGCAGGCCGAACGTCGCCTGCCCGGCAAATGCCGTGAAATCGCGGTCGGCGTCGATTTGCGACACAGCATTGTACTTGGTGGTATCGAGCAGGACGTCCATCATCGTGCGCGTGGAGACGCGGTGATAGGACAGTTCGCCGCCCAGGCTGTCGATCAGGCGCGGGCCGGAATTGGGATTCAGGCGCGCCTCGGTGTCGCCGCGATCCTCGATCGCCCGGCGCGAAAAGACCGTGGCGTTCAGGTTGGATGTTGGGCCGGTCTGCCAGTGCAGGCCCGCATCGGCCAGCCAGCTTTCGGCGTTCTCGGTGGAATAAGTGGCATAGCGGCGGATCATGCCGCCTGCGTTCAGTTCGAAAGTGAGCGGGGCCGGGGCCGTGCGTACCCGCACTCTGGGCGAAATCTCGAAGCGGACATCGTCCTTGGCGTTGTTTTCGGCCGCGTAGACGTTGCTGTCGTATTCGATCTTGGCCTCGGCGCCGGCGGTAACCTCAAGCGAGCCGATATGATGCGGCAGCGCGCGATATTCCTTGTCGTTGGCGAACACGGCCGGCGCGGTGGAGCCGATCTGCCCCGTCTGCTGGGCCAGCGCATGCTGCGGTGACGCCAGCAGCAGCGGGACCGGGGCGGCGAGCGCGAGTCTCCGGTGCTTCACGCGCCTAGAACCAGCGTTCGTAGACGCGGATCGTATCGCCCGGCAGAACCGGCGTGGTTTCGCCCGCCTTGGACGTCACTTCCTTGCCATCGACCATGCGGGTGATCGCCACGTTGTCCTTCTGCGCCCGGTAGGTATAGCCGCCGGCCGCCGACAGGGCGGAGAGCACGGTCAGGCCCTGGCGATAGGGGAACTGGCCGGGCTGGTTGACTTCTCCGGTGACGTAGAACGGCCGAAGCTCGACCGGCGCCACGTTGACCACCGGATCGCCGGTCATGATGCCCTGCTTCAACAGGGCGGCGGCGATGCCCTGTTCGATCTCGCGATAGGTCATGCCGGCCACGGCGACCTGCTTGACGTAGGGAAGCGAGATCAGGCCGGTGTCTTCCACCGTGTACTCGCCATTCGCGGCGTCGAGATCCTGGACGACGACTTTGATCTTGTCGCCCGCACCCACCCGGTAGGGACCTGCCGGAGTGGATGCGAGCGTAGGCATCGACGATGTGGGCGACGAGCAGCCGCCGAGCATCGAGGCCGAAAGGAAACTTGCCAGCAAGGGAACCGCAAGGGCGGTCTTCCACGGGCGCGGACGATTGCGAAGTGCTGTCATGATATGCTCCCCGACAACCTCGGGCTGGCCCCGCGTACCCACGCACGCATACCCAGTCCCGGAATCATCCCGTCCAGATTACGGGAGATACGGCGAATTTCCTTGGTTATTAAGGGCTATGTCAAAGCACAGTGGGGTGGCGGCAAGTTGTCCGTTGGAGCACGGGTTTTATCGGTCTAGGAAACCGGGACATGCCTTGTGGGCGCCTTCCAGCGCGCAAGGTCCAGCCCGAACATGGCTTCCAGAGTCTCCACGTCGCGCGCATAGAAATCGCGCAGTCGCTCGCGCAGGGCCGGGGTCAGCGGCGGATAGGCCACCTCGCGCGCGATCAGCGAGCGGACCCCCTCGAACACCGGATTGCCGCGCAGCGGGCGCATGCTGTCCTTCAGCGGGGCCAGTGCCCGGCGCAGCGGCAGGGGCAGGATTGCCGTACGGCTGCTGTTGTCGTGCGTGGCGGCGTGTCCGGGCTCGAAGCAGGGCTTGGTGCCGATGTGGCGCGAGACGGCGGTGATGATCTGGCGCGGCTGCGCGACCACGTCCTCGTAAAGATAGGCCAGCATCTGCTCGCGCGGGAACAAGTCGAACCAGCGCGCGAGGTGCCGGGCATAGAGGCCGTCCTCCAGAAAGCGCGGGAACGGATTGTCGGGCGAGGACAGGTATTCCTCTGGCGGGCCCTTCACGGTGCCGCGCCGGTAGAACATCTTGTAGTCCGAATAGGCGCGATCGACCGGGTTGCGCAGCTGGAGCACCAGCTTCACGTCGGGCAGCCGGGAGGCGATGCGCCGGGCGGCGAGAGGGTGAGCAAGGTAATCGGCGGACTTCTCGCCGATCACATGCGCGGCGGCGGGGCGTTCCGCGAAGAAAGTACGGTACCACTCTTCGCCGCGCTCGAATTCGCTGCTGAAGTAGTGGGGTTCGGGAGCGGGCATGAAGATGGCCGGATTTTCCTGAAGCCGCGCCTGAATCCAGGTCGTCGCCGCCTTGACCGCGCCGATGATGAGGAACTGCGGACGCCAGGTGCGATCGATCATGCCATGGCCTCCTGCATCGACGTGCGCAGGCCCCCGGCCATACGCGCCATCGCCTCGTCGCCCAGTGTGTGGTCCACCGGGAACATCAGGGTGCGCTCTCCCAGCCGCACGGATTGCTCCAGCGTGCCGTCACGCCGCACCGGCTGCCCGGCGAGCGCGGCCTCACGGCTCATGTCAGGGCAGGAGCCGGTGGCGGCGGGCAGGCCCAGTTCGAGCAGGCGCCGGAGCACGCGATTGCGCCGCGCTTCGGGTGCATCGCCGGAAAGCTGGACGTAGAACTTGTACCAAGCATGGCGGGCCTCGGAAGGCGGCTCGGGCAGGGTCACGCCGGGAAGGTCGGCCAGTGCCTCGCGCAGTAGCCGCGCGTTGCGGGCGCGGGCGGCGAGCCAGAGCGGCAGCTTGGCAAGCTGCCGCCGCCCAAGTGCGGCCTGCATCTCGGTCATGCGGTAATTCGATCCGAGGTGGTCGTGGACATGGCGGAACGCGCCGGGTGTCCCGCCCGCGTTTCCGCCCGTTACCTTGCGATAGTCCTTGCCGTGGTCCTTGATCGCCCAGCCGCGCAGCCATGCCTCATGGTCGCGAAACAGCAGCAACCCGCCTTCGCCGCCGGTCGACATGATCTTGTCGGTGCAGAACGAGAACGAGGCGGCATCGCCGAACGATCCGACGCGCGCGCCGCGCCACGCGGCCCCGTGCGCCTGCGCGCAGTCCTCGATCAGCCTGAGGCCGTGACGTGCGCAGACGGCGCCCAGTGCGTCCATGTCGCAGGGCCAACCGGCGAGATGGACGCAGATCACCGCCCGCGTGGCGGGGCCGATTATGCGCTCTACCGAGGCTGGATCGATGTTCTGGGTGACCGGATCGATATCGGCAAAGACCGGCAGCGCGCCGACCACCATGACGCAACTGGCACTGGCGAAGAAGCTGCGGGCGGGCACGATGACCTCGTCGCCCGGCCCGATCCCCAGCGCGCGCAGTGCCACTTCCAGTGTCAGAGTACCGTTGGCAATGCACAGCCCCTCAAGCGTCCGGTTCGTGCCTTCACCGATGTACCGGGCGAATTCGGCCGCGAATGCGCGGTTTTCCTCGCCATGGACCAGCGCGTTTACCTTGCCGGAGCGCAGGACATCGACAACCGCTTCGATCTCGTCCGCCTCGTGGCGCGGCCACTGAGAACGGAGCGGGGCCCGTTCGCGAAGGCCGGGCTGCGCCGGTGCGACAGCGCTTGTCGATACCGGGGTCAAGGCAGGCCTCCCTTTCAGACTTTCACAGGCTCGCCGGAACCGCGCGGCCCGGTCAGCGCCTCGTTCTCGATCAGTCCGAAGCCGGCGCTGCCGCTGGGGACCTTGACCAGCGTGTGCGTGATCCGCCGCGCCTCGACATGGTCGCCAAGCTCGACCGCGCGGGCCAGCCGGTCGATCGAGCGCGAGATGAAGGGCAGCGGGATCGGTCTGGACTGCGCCTCGAAGATGCCCTTGATGCCCGAAGGGAGCTGCTCCTCGCAAATGTCGAAGAGTTCCTCGAACAGCTTCTCGCCGGGCCTCAGACCGACGAATTCGACCGGCACGTCGATCTCGGGCTGGAGGCCGTAGAGGCGGATCATCCGATAGGCGAGGTCGACGATGCGGACCGGCTTGCCCATGTCGAGCACGAAGATCGTACCGCGCTGGGAGTTCTGGCTGAGCGCGGCGGAACTGCTCTGGAGAATGAGCTGCACCGCCTCGCGCACGGTCATGAAGAAGCGTTCGATATCGGGATGGGTGACGGTGAGCGGGCGGCCCTCTCGAAGCTGGCGGTGGAACAGCGGGACGATCGACCCGCTCGATCCCAGCACATTGCCGAAGCGCACGGTCATGAAGCGCGGCGCCTCGGTATCGTCGACGCCGCACATGTCGAGCGCCTGCGCATAGAGTTCGCCCACGCGCTTGGTCGCGCCCATCATGCCCACCGGGTTCACCGCCTTGTCGGTGGAGATCTGCACCATCGCCCGCGCCGAAAACTCGCAGACCGCGTCGGCGACGATGCGGGTGCCCAGGATATTGGTGTGCACGCCCGCGCAGGGATTGGTCTCGACGATCGGCACATGCTTGAGCGCGGCGGCGTGGTAGACGATCGACGGCCGGTGCTTCTCGAACACCCGGCGCACGTCGTCACGCTCGCGCACGTTGCAGAGTTCGGGCTGGATATCGAGGTCCGGGAACTGCTCGCGCAGCTTCATCTCGGCGGCGTAAAGGTGAAATTCACTATGTTCGAGCAGGACCAGACGCGACGGGCGGAAGCTTGCCAGCTGCCAGCACAGTTCGCCGCCGATAGTGCCGCCCGCGCCGGTCACCAGCACGCATTTGCCGGTGATCTGGCTGGTGATCTGCTCGCCCTCCAGCGTGAATTCGCTGCGGCCGAGCAGGTCCTTGACCGAAAGCTCGTCCGGGGCGGCGCCGTGGCCGCGCTGGAGAATGTGGCTCCAGCCGTCGCGAATGCGCGAGAGTTCCAGCCCCAACTGGCGCGAGCGGGAGGTCAGTCGCGCCATTTCGCGGTTGGATAGGTCGGTGCCGTCATCGCAGGCGATCACCAGTGAGGGGCGGCGGCCCTGGAGTTCCAGTTCCTCCACTGCGAGGGAGAGATCCTCGTGCGTGCCCAGCACCGGCACTTTGGAGATCTGGAGCAGGGTGTCGTTCGACGCCGGCAGCAGGATGCCGACGACCGAGAGCGAGGGCGTGCTCTCGCGCTTCAGCATCTCGATGATCGACAGTGCCCAGTCGGACGATCCCACCAGCAGCGCCCGGCGCAAGTCGCGGCCTTGGGCGGCTAGGGGGAGGGCTCTGCCGGTCTGCGAAAGCTTCTCACGCAGGGCGCGCCGCGAGCCGCGCACGGCGAAAAGCACGGTAATTGCGAAGAGCCACTGCGCCAGCGCGATCTGCGCAAGCTGGGGGCGTTCGGCGTGGACGCCGGGAACCAGCAGGATCGCCGCCCAGCCGAGCCCGAAGGCCGGCAGCGTCAGCAGGGCCAGCTGCATCGCGTGCGAAAAGCTGAAATAGCGCCAGCTCCGCCGATAGATCCCGGCCGTATAGAAGCAGCCGATGGCCAGCGCCGCGAAGACGAGGATCGCGGCCAGGTGCCCGTCAGATCGGGGAAAGCCGGTGCGGCCGATAAACAGGAAGGCCAGTCCCAGCGTTGTTGCCAGCACCAGGAAGTCGACCAGCATGAGCACGGTGTTGCGGAATGTGCGGCGAAGGCTGAACTGCGCGATCGAGGAGCGGGAGCGCGGTGCCCTCGGCCCCAGTTTTCGCACGCGCAGGAACGTATTGGCCGAGCCTCCGGCCATGTTCGAGGCAGTGGATCCTGCGACGGGTTGGTTCATTGCGTCAGCCTTCGCGGGTTGCTTGTGGCGAAGTGGTTTTCTTCTGCGAAGGCTGTGTTGACCCGCTCGCAGCAACTAACTGTCTACCGGTGAACGTCTGGTCACGCATGTATTCATGAAGTCATCAGCCGGAATTGCCGCCCTCTTCGGTAATAGGGGGAGGTATACACTTGCTGGGTCAGGGCCGGTCTCAAATGGTTCGAATGGGCAACAGGATTGTGATCCCTAAATCGCCCGACATTATCTCTAAGGGCTATCAGCCGATTAGGAACTTGCGGTCGGCGCGGCCGGGCTCATCATCAGGGACACCGCTGGGATGTATGGGGCTCCCGAAAATGGCCGATGTGATGATCTTGAATTTCTTGCCGATCATTCACCCCGGGGGGGCTTGAGCAAGCCATGAAAGTTCTCGTTCTCTCCAGCCTTGCCTACTCGCTCACCAATTTCCGGGGGGCGCTGCTGCGCGAGCTGAAAGCCAATGGACACCACGTCGTGGCCGTCGCGCCGGACGGCAATGCGGCGGTCGAGGCGGAGCTTGCGAACTGGGGCGTGGGCTTCCGGATCGTGCCGATGGACCGTACCGGCACCAGCCTGATCGGCGATGCCGCGCTGCTGGCAGCTTACACGCGGCTGATGGTGGCCGAGAAGCCGGACCTCGTGCTGGCCTATACCCAGAAACCGATCATCTACGGTGGCATCGCCGCGCGCCTGATGTGCGTGCCGCGCTTCTACGCGATGATGTCGGGGCTGGGCTACGTCTTCAGCGAGGCAGCAGCCCATCGCCGGCTGCTGCGCCGCGCGGTCGCGCGGCTCTACCGCGAGGCTGTACGCCGGGCGCGCGGGGTCTTCGTGTTCAACGCCGATGACCGGCAGGACATGATCGACCTTGGCATCGTGCACGAGCATCAGAACGTGGTGCGCGTACCGGGCTCAGGCGTGGATCTTGAGCGGTTCGCTCTGGCGCCGCTGCCGCGCGGCAGGATGCGGTTCCTGCTGGTGGGACGGCTGATGCGCGACAAGGGCGTACAGGAATTCCTGGAAGCGGCGGCCCTGATCCGGCGGGACCATGCGGATGTCGAATTCTGTATCCTGGGCCACTACGAAACCGCCAATCCTACCGGGATCGACGAAGTGGAATGCGCGCGCCTTTCGCGCCAGTTTCCGGTCCAGTTCATTCCCGGCACATCCGACGTGCGGCCCTACCTGGCCAGTTGCTCGGTCTTCGTGCTGCCCTCCTACTACCGCGAGGGCCTGCCGCGCACGATCCTTGAGGCGATGGCGACCGGCCGCCCGGTCATCACCACCGACATGCCCGGTTGCCGCGATCCTATCATCGAGGGCGAGAACGGCTTTCTGATAACGCCGCGCGACACGGCGGCGCTGCGCCGGGCGATGCAGCGTTTCATCGACGATCCCGAGCTGGTGGCGCGCATGGGTGCCCGATCCCGCTCTCTTGCCGAAAAGGTTTACGACGTGCGCAAGGTAAATCACCAGCTGCTGGACGAGATGGACCTGCTGCGAGAGCCGTGGAATGTGCCAGATGCCGTCTCCGCCGCGCGCGGGGTGGATGCCGATGCGCCGCTTGTCGGCACGCCGATGGTCAAGGCACCGCGCGAGGGCGGCACCGGCCCCTCGCAAGTCGCGGCGGGCTGACAGGCCATGGAAACGCAGGCGATGCGGGCGGTCGTTGTCGGAGCGGTCGGCAGCACAGCGGTACTGGTGGAGGAACTGGCGGCGGCGGCCGGATGGGTGCTTCCGCTGGTGGTGACCTTGCCGCCGGAACTGCACAAGCGGCATTCCGACCTTGTGGACCTCTCACCCCTTGCCGCGCATGCGGGCGCCCTGTTGGCGACGGCGGCGCGGACCAACGATCCCGAAACGCTGCTGCTCGTGCGCGCGGCCAAGCCCGACTACGTGTTCGTGGTCGGCTGGTCGCAGCTTTGCAGTTCCGATTTCCTCGGGATCGCCGCGAAGGGATCGATCGGCTATCACCCGGCACCGCTGCCGCGCCTGCGCGGGCGGGCGGCAATCCCGTGGACGATCCTGCTGGACGAGCTGATTTCGGCATCGAGCCTGTTCTGGATCGGCGCGGGCACCGACGATGGCGATATCCTTGCCCAACAGTACTTCCACGTGGCCCGCGACGAGACCGCGCAGGGTCTCTACGACAAGCACATGGACGCGTTGCGCACGATGCTGCGCGGGCTGTTGCCCCGGCTCGCGGCGGGCGAGCAGCCGCGCACGGCGCAGGACGAGCGCTATGCCACCTGGGCGACCAGGCGCACGGCGGCGGATGGCGCGATAGACTGGCGCCAGTCGGCGGTCGCGATCGATCGGCTGGTGCGCGCGGTGGGGCGGCCCTATCCCGGCGCCTTCACGCGGCTGGGGGACCGCCGGATCACGGTGTGGTCCTCACGGCTGGCGGCCGGGGGCGAGCGCCACCACGCGCTTCCGGGCCAGATCGTCTCCCGGCAAGGCATGGTGCTCACTGTCCAGACGGGGGAGGGGCTGCTGGACCTTGTGGAGTGGGAGATCGAGGGCAGGCTGCCCCCGCTCCACGCGATTCTGGAGGGCTAGGCCTTGGTCGGCCGTCCGGGCACGGGCCTGCACCATTATGGCAAAGTGCTGGTCATCGCGCCGCATCCGGATGACGAAGTGCTCGGCTGCGGCGGCACGATGGCGCGCATGGCCGAGGAGGGGCTCGATGTGCAGGTGGCCGTCGTCACGACGGGACGCCCGCCTGCATTCAGTGAGGGATCCGTCGCCCAGGTGCAGGCCGAGATGCGCCGGGCCCATGCCCATCTGGGCGTGAGTCAGGCGCACATGCTCGGCTTGCCCGCTGCGGCGCTCGATACGCTGCCGGCGGCCGAGATCAATGCCGCAATTGGCCAACTCGTGCGCGAAGTGCGGCCCGATACGCTGTTCCTGCCCTTTCTGGGCGACATCCATCAGGATCACCAGCTTACCTTCCTGGGCGCCATGGTGGCCGCCCGCCCGCGCGACCGGCGGGTTCCATCGCGCGTGCTGTGCTATGAGACGCTTTCCGAAACGAACTGGTACGCGGCGCCGATGACGCCTGCGTTCGTCCCCAACGTCCATATCGACATCGCATCGACGCTGGCGCGCAAGCTGGAAGCCTTCGCGATGTTCGAAAGTCAGGTGAAGGCGTTCCCCGATGAGCGCTCCCTCACCACGATAGAGTCTCTGGCCCGGCTGCGCGGTTCCAGCGTGTTTGCCGAGGCTGCCGAGGCCTTCATGCTGGTGCGCGCGATCGAGCGCTGACCCTGTTGTTTGGGGTGCCTGCCAGCGCCACGGCGGTCCATCGCGTGGTCAGAAGAAATCGCTTTTACTTTTATGGTGACTTTAAATGACCGGATAATACTTGGTTAGTGCCCACTTGTGCACACTAAACGGACGTGCCCTGTCCTCTTTTTGAAGCTTGCCGTCGGGCCCTCTCGACTTGGTGAAGAATGATCGAATGGCGGCACTGATTCGGGTTGGTTAGCTGACATGGCGGAACAACCGCCGCGTCCCGAATGATCTGAACCGCCGCATACGTCCCATCATTTGGGCTTCGCGATGCGCTCCATCGGATGGAGTGGGCGCGTCCTTTGGGGCAATTCGGGCCTCTACAACGGACGAATGGGGTTCCCTTCGCTCGGCGCAACCCACCAAGTTTCAAGCGAATTTTCGAGAAAACCGGCCACGCCATGGCCCTTCCGAACGATCAGGCGAAGGTTTTGGGCGCCGAGTCGATGGCGGATTTTCCCCACTTCTCAGGGAAAGGGGCCGCGCACAGGCGGTTGAAAGTGCGAAACTGACAGGATTTAACGACCGCCGGCATGTGTGCACAAGGATTCAGTTCTAGATAAATCAATGATTAAAAATGATATTTTTAATCATCTACCTATTTCGAGGTAGTGCGCCCGGGAAACGGGCAGGTTTCGGGGGTACAGGCCAATGAAAATGTTGAAACCCTTAAGCAAACTCCTGCGGGAACGCGGATTTTCTGACTTGTCCCAATCTGGACTACCCATTTTCTCATACTTTACGCCCTCTCGACTTGAACTGCCGGATATGTTTTAAGGAGATGCACCTATGTTGTGGGGTTTGAAGGGGCATTGGAGGGGGAGCACCAGTCCATCTGGTCAACCACCAATTGTCATACGTGTATTCTCCCGACCAAAACGGGCGAATTCGCCTATCCTTGATCATCCTCCGGCATGATGTCGACGGAGCAATCCGTCTCAAACAACAAGCATACATTGGGTCGTCCGTATTTCCGGGTTTCAGGAGAGAAAGACGATGGCGAATTTTGAAGAAGTATGTGTCTCCATTGTGGGATTCAATTCACTCGTTCGCGAGGGGATCTGCAAGATCCTCGACAAATGCGAGTTCCGTTGCGGCCGCTTTTACCGCGACTGCGACGACCTTATGGCTGAGGACGCAGGCGCGAACCTGGGGCTGACCATTTTCGATATGGGGCATTGCGACGACCTGCTTGGCTGTCTGGCCACGCTGAAGGAACGTCACCCTTACATGCGGGCCGTTTTGCTCGCCGATGAGTTCGAGTTCGGCCAGATGGTCGATGCCTTCCAGTTGGGCGCCCATGCCTATCTGCTGAAGGAGATCGGCGCCGAGCCACTGATAGAATCCCTGCGACTGGTCAATCAGGGCGAGAAAGTCCTGCCCAGCGCGCTGCTTCAGCATCTTCCGCAGAAGCAGGCCATTGCCGAAGGACAGGCAGATGTGCAGGTCCAGCTCAGCGAACTGCTCTCAGACCGTGAGATCGACACGCTGCGCTGCCTGGTGATGGGTTATCCCAACAAGGTGATCGCCTATCGCCTAGACATCAGCGAGGCGACGGTGAAGGTCCACGTCAAGGCGATCCTGCGCAAATTGATGGTGCAGAACCGCACGCAAGCGGCGATCTGGGCCGTCAATCAGGGCCTCGTCACGCAGGCGGGGGATTTTCAGGCTGCGGAGTATGTGCCCGCTGCCGAAGAAGTGGTTCGTCCGGCAACGCTTGCCTACGCTCGCTAGGCAAGCCGGACATGACCCCGGATGCGGCGTTCATCAGAACGTCCATCGGCGCGACAGGTGCGGCCTGCCGCGTCGATGCGTCGCGGGGGAACGGTATACGATGTGGGGGTGGCGCAAGCGGTCAGCCGCGAGCGCGCACCACGCAGCGGAAACCGATATGGCTGGTCGCCGTATCGATCATTTCGGGATGGCGCGCTGCCGGCCGATAACGTTGGCAGTAATTCTCGGCGCAGAGGTGTGAGCCGCCTTTCAGCACCTTACGCCCGATGCGGACATGCGGCTGTGCGGGATCGAAGCTCTCCTTGAGCTTGCCGCCGCCTGGGTTCCGAGGCGGATTGCTGACCGCACAGCACGAACCGCCGGATTTCTTCACGCCGGGTTTCTCGGACCACCAGTCCCGGGTCCATTCCCAAGTATTGCCGATCATGTCGTAAAGGCCGTAGCCGTTGGCGGGAAAGGTGCGAACGGGCGACGTGCGCTCCCAGCCGTCCAGACACTGGTTGGCGAAGGGGAACAGGCCCTGCCAGTAATTGGCCAGCATCCGTCCCTCGGGCGCGAGCTCGTCGCCCCAGGCATAGTCCGCATCGGCGAGGCCGCCGCGCGCGGCAAATTCCCATTCGGCCTCGGTCGGCAGGTCCTTGCCCGCCCACTTCGCATAGGCTTCCGCATCGGCATGGCAGACCTGCACGACCGGATGGTCCCAGAGGTCCAGCGCGTCGATATCGCTTTCGGGGCCGTAGGGGTGGCGCCAGCAGGCGCCGAATTCGTAGCGCCACCAGTTGCCCGGGTTCGAGGTGTCGACAGGCGTTGCCGTCTTGCGGAATACCACCGCGCCGGGCTGCGCCATTTCCGGCAGCATGCCCGGATAGTCCTTCGGATCGGGTGCGATTTCGGCGATGGTGACATAGCCGGTCGCCGCGACGAAGCGAGCGAACTCGCGGTTGGTGACCGGCGTCTCGTCTATCCAGAAGGCGTCGACCGCGACCTGCCGGAGCGGGGCTTCCTCCGGATAGAAACGCTCCGACCCCATGGTGAATGTGCCGCCCGGGACATGGATCATGCCGAGCAGAGCTTCGCTGCCTTGGGTGAGGGGGGGGTCGGTCATCGCAGTCCTCTCAACGGATATTGCATCCGGTTTAGGGCTGCGCCGAAGCTACGCCAAACGCGTATTTTCTTTGCAGCCCTAAACGAAGAACTGAAGGGGCCTTAGCCGAGCGCCACTTCCTTCTCGGCGTAGAGGCGTTCCAGTTCGGCGCGGCTCTTCTTTTCGGCGGCGGTCTTGAGCTGGCCGCAGGCCGCATCGATGTCACGCCCGCGCGGGGTGCGCACCGGGGCCGAGATGCCGCCCTTGAATACGATATCGGAGAACGACTTGATCCGCTCCGGTGTCGAGCATTCGTACTGCGCGCCCGGCCAGGGGTTGAACGGGATCAGGTTCACCTTCGCGGGCAGGTTGAACTGCTTGAGCAGGCGCACCAGCTCGCGCGCATCCTCGTCGCTGTCGTTCTTGTCCTTCAGCATCACGTATTCGAAGGTGATGCGGCGCGCGTTCGATGCGCCCGGATAGTCGGCACAGGCCTGGAGCAGGTCCTCGATGCCGTACTTCTTGTTGATCGGCACGATCTCGTCGCGCACGTCCTTGGTGACCGCGTGGAGCGAGACGGCAAGGTTCACGCCGATTTCCTCGCCGCAGCGAGCCATCTGCGGGATCACGCCCGAGGTAGAGAGGGTGATGCGGCGCTTCGACAGGGCCAGACCGTCGCCGTCCATGACCAGCTTCAGCGCATCGCGCACATTGTCGAAATTGTAGAGCGGCTCGCCCATGCCCATCATCACGATGTTGGTGAGCAGGCGGCCGTCTGACGAGTAACCGCCTTCATCCTCGTCGGTCTCGGCGCCATCAACGCCGTCACCGAAGGCAAAGTCCATGCGCCCCTTGGGCCATTCGCCCAGTGCGTCGCGCGCCAGCATGACCTGACCGACGATCTCGCCCACCGTCAGATTGCGGACGAGGCGCATCGTGCCGGTGTGACAGAAGCGACAGTTAAGCGTGCAGCCGACCTGCGAGGACACGCAGAGCGTGCCGCGATCGGCATCGGGGATGAACACCATTTCGAAATCGTGCGCGTCCGCCGTGCGCAGCAGCCACTTGCGGGTGCCGTCGCTGGAGTGCTGCGCCTCGACGATTTCCGGGCGGCCGATCACGAAGCGTTCGGTCAGCCAGGGGCGCATGGTCTTGGCGATGTCGGTCATCGCTTCGAACTCGGTGACGCCGCGGTGGTAGATCCAGTGATAGACCTGCTTGGCGCGCAGCTTCGCGGCCTTCAGGTCCAGCCCGGCGGTTTCGAACAATTCGGCAATGCGCTTCTTGGGCAGGCCCATCAGGTCCACGCGGCCGTCTTCGCGCGGGGTCACGCCCTCGACAAGGCCAGGGCGGGGCACCGGAACGGGGTCGATATGCCCCGGGATCGGCATCGGGCCGGCACCGGAGGCACCGGAAAGGATCGGGTTCGCGTCTGTCATGATTGGCCGGCCATATAGTGCATTCGGGCGCAAAACGAAAGATGCCGGTAAGCATTCGGGCGTTCGTGCCCACGCAGCGGGTGCGCGCGAACCGTTGTCACGCCTGTCCGGTTCCCGCTTCCGGACGTGCCGGGGGCTCGCTCCGTCGATTGAGTGTGACCCGAAAACATCAACGATTTCGTTGTGTTAGGTTCATGAAACTCCCTTTGTGTGACGGGCATTTGACCAGTCCGGACGGGCCGGTCGCCATCCATAAGAGCCCGTCGGAGAACACAAGGAATGGAGCATCCCATGAAGAAGATCCTTCTCGGCCTCGCCGCCGGCACCGCCATCGCCTCGGTTCCCGCCATGGCGCAGGACGCGGGCGCGAGGCAGCCGTTCGACGGTTTCCATGTCGATGCGCTGGCGGGTTACGACGTGACCAAGGCCGGCAGCGGTGTCGATGACGACGTCAATGTCGATAACGATCAGTCGATCGACGGCTTCGCCTTCGGTGTCGGCACCGGGTACGACGTGCGCATGAACAACTTCGTCATCGGTCCAGAGGCGGAAGTGACGTGGTCGACCGCCAAGACCAAGTTCAACGACGGCGATTTCGAAGGCTTCGGCACCGGCAATGTGAAGAGCAACCGCGACCTCTATCTGGGCGCGCGGGTCGGCTACGTGGTGGCGCCCAGCACGATGGTCTACCTCAAGGGCGGCTATACCAATGCCAAGTTCGACGTGCGCAATGCGGTCGGCACTGTCGATACCAAGCGCGACATCGATGCGGACGGCTGGCGGATCGGCGCGGGCGTCGAGCAGGCGCTCAGCAGCAACGCCTTCGTGAAGCTGGAATATCGCTACTCGAACTACGGCAAGGGCGAACTGGACTACACCGGCGACATTCCGGACGGTCAGCGCTTCAACCTCGATCTCGACCGGCATCAGGTGATGGCGGGCGTGGGCGTGCGCTTCTGATTTCAGCTTGAGGCGGGGGAAGGGCGGGGGTTTCGGCTCCCGCCCTTTTCTTGTCCTCCCCGGCACGGGGAGGGGGACCGCCCGAAGGGTGGTGGAGGGGATTCGCACCACGACGCAACGGTCGAGCGAGACTGCCAATCCCCTCCGTCAGCGCTCCGCGCTGCCACCTCCCCGTGCCGGGGAGGACAAGTATCGACTACTGAACCTTCGCGCAGCCGATCAGCGCGGCATCCATGGCCGAGGCGGCGCCTGCCAGCGGCCATGCATTGACGAAGCGATTGCCCTTGAGATCGGTGGCCGTCACGGTCAACCGCGGGGCAGAGCGCATGGCGGCGACTATGGCCGCATTGTCTCCCTCGCCGCGCGGCCATGCATCGCCGCCGCCGCCGGTAAGTTGCCAGCGTTGTCCGCCGACATTGAGCGTGATGGTGGAGGGTTGCATGATCCGGCGCGACAGCCGGAAATGGAGCTGCCCGCGCGCACCCCGGCGTGGCCATGTCCCGACGGCCACGAAGGGCTGGTATTCACGGGCGGACTGGTTCGGTTCGGCCATGGCGATGGCATAGCAGCGCGGCACGACCGGATCGCGGAACGCGCCCCAGGTGCTGTAGAGCCCCAGGCTTTCGCGTGCGAGTGCGGGCACGGCACCGGCTGCGCAAAATGCGAGCAGGGCGATGAGGCGGAGCGAGCGACCGGACATGCGTTTCATCGTGGCGTGCCCATGGCATGAAACACGCTTGAGGTAAAAGGTCCGAGGCTGTGCCGGCGGATTTCTCAGGCGATTTCGCGCAGGACTTCGCCGATCTTTTTCCCGTCCTCGAAATAACCGAGGCCGTAATCACCCTTGATCGTGGTGCGCAAAGTGCGGCGTTCGTAGTGCGCGTCGCAGCCCTCCACCGCGTGGAGCATGCGGTGGTTGTCCCAGATCACCATGTCGGTGGGCTTCCAGTCATGCCAGTAGGCGC
This sequence comes from Novosphingobium sp. BL-S-33, assembly GCF_056857025.1. NCBI lineage: Bacteria > Pseudomonadati > Pseudomonadota > Alphaproteobacteria > Sphingomonadales > Sphingomonadaceae > Novosphingobium > Novosphingobium sp. BL-S-33. Next base: position 1,916,786 of record NZ_CM166474.1, read on the forward strand.
TGGTTCCGGTGCCGAGGCGGTTGATCGCCTGGGCCGCCTCGTCGAGCAGGGCATCGCCATCGGCATCCTCGTGATGTTCGAGCGCCACGGCCATCCATGGGCCGAAGTGCAGCACTTTCTCTCCGGTCTGCCGCTTCCACACGGCCGGATGCATCGCGCGCGGGAAGCGCGCGGCTTCGGCCAGCAGTTGCGGCGTCGATTCGTATTCGGTGAGCGGCGTGAAATCGACGCCGTACTTCATCGTCGAGAGCCGAGTATCGAGCGTGTAGACCACGTTGTGCCCTTCCAGCCGGCGACGCAGGCCTTCGGGAAACTGGCGGTAGAGTTCGACGCCGTCCATGAACCCGGTGCGCCCGCCGACCGGCGCATTGACCGGCGCGCGCAGCACGCCTGCGTAGTTCAGCTCGTCATTGTAGCAATGGTCGAAATGCCAGGGCGAGAAGCGGGCGAGGATCTGCCCGTCGATCTCCACCAGCCCCTCGCCGCGCGCGATCTCGTCGCGGGGCTGGTAATGCATGTCGATCACGCCTTCCGCATCGTCGCCGGTTTCCGCGTCGCGGGTGGTGGTCTTGGTCGGATGGTCCTTGAGCGGGCCGAACACCCGGCTGAGCGCCACCTGCATTTTCGAGCTGGGCTCCATGTCGGTGAAGACGATGACGCCGCGCTCGACGAACAGGTCGCGCAATTGCTGGCGGACCGCCTCGTCCTCCAGCGCCGCGAAGGTCACGCCTTCGACCCGCGCGCCGAAGCTGAGGTTGTCCTGAAGATTCTCCACACGAATGCCGCTCATGGCCTTGCTCCTCTCTGGCCGTTCCGGTGCGTGCCGGAACGATCCTAAGCTTGCTGAGCATGGTGCCATGGCCTTTGCGTCGGGGCCAAGGGGAATTTGATCTTCTTGCCGCCTCAGGCAGTCGGGTAGGCGATCTCCATCACTTCCCATTCCTTCTCGCCGGAGGGCAGGCGGACCATTCGAAGGTCGCCGATGGCGGCACCGCGCAGGGCGCGGGCGATGGGGGCGCTCCAGCCGATCAGGCCCTTCGCCGCGTCCTGCTCGTCATCGCCGACGATGGTGACGGTCTTGTGGTTGTCGTCCTCGTCCGCGATGGTGACAGTGGCGCCGAAGAAGACCTTGGCGCGTTCGGTCTGCTCGCGCGGATCGACCACGCGCAGCGCCTTCATGCGGCGGGCGAGGAAAGCCAGTTCCCGGTCGATCTCGCGCATGCGCTTGCGGCCGTAGAGATAGTCGCCGTTTTCCGAACGGTCGCCATTGCCCGCTGCCCACGAGACGATCTCGACGATCTCCGGCCGCTCCTTGCCGAGCAGATGGTCGTAGCGGGCGCGCAATTTCGCCATTCCGGCGGGCGTGATCGGGGGACCTGCGGGTTTCATCGGGTGAGCCTTATCCGGCGAGGCTGATGCGGGGAAGGGGCGGGGGCGCTTCTCCACCGCCTTGCGCTCGGCTTATTAGTCCGACAAAAGAAGGCAAATCTATCTGGGATCGAGGAAATCATGGAACTCTCACGCCGCTCCGCGCTCATCGCTGCTGCTGCCGCGCCACTTGCCGGGATGGCCGCGCGCGCCGTTGCGGCGGAGGGCGTCGGCGCTCTGCCGACCGCACCGGGCGCGACGCTGGCGCCGCGTCCGCCCATGGGCTGGAATTCGTGGAACAGCTTCGCCGGAACCATTACCGAGGCGCAGGCGCTCGAAACCGCCGCGATCATGCGCGATAAGCTACTGCCCTTCGGCTACGACGTCTTCACCGTCGACATCCAGTGGTACGAGCCCGAGGCGAAGAGTTACAGTTACAACGCCAACCCGGTGCCCGCGCTGGACGCCAACGGGCGGCTGATCCCCGCGCCTAACCGTTTCCCTTCGTCCAAGGGCGGGAAGGGCTTCGCGCCCTTGGCGGCCAAGGTCCATGCGATGGGCATGAAGTTCGGCATCCACGTCATGCGCGGCATCGCGCGACTGGCGGTCGAGAAGAACCTCCCGATCCTCGGCACGCCCTACCGCGCACAGGACATTGCCGACACCAGCAGCATCTGTCCGTGGAATCCGGACATGTACGGCGTCGACATGACCAAGCCCGGCGCGCAGGAATACTACGACAGCATCTTCCGTCTCTACGCCTCGTGGGGCGTGGACTTCGTGAAGATGGACGACATGAGCCGCCCTTACGACGCTCATGCGCCGGAGATCGAGGCGGCTGCCAGGGCCATCGCGCGTTGCGGCCGGCCGATCGTGCTCAGCCTCTCGCCGGGCGAAACGCCGGTCCCGCGCGGGGCGGAAGTGCGCAAGCATGCGCAGATGTGGCGTATTTCGGACGATTTCTGGGACGAATGGCCGCAGCTTGCCGCGCAGTTCACGCGACTGGAGAACTGGTCGCCCTTCACTGGGCCGGGTTCATGGCCCGACGCCGACATGCTGCCGCTGGGCCGCATCGCTCTTGGCGAGCGCAGCAGCCGTTTCACGCCCGACGAGCAGCAGACCCTGATGACGTTGTGGTCCATTGCCCGTTCGCCGCTAATCATGGGCGGGGATCTGCGGGGCATCGACGACGCGACGATGGCGTTGCTGACCAATCGCGAGGTGCTGGCGGTTAACCAGCACAGCGCGGGCAATCGTCCGCATTTCCTTGCCGACAATACCCGCGTCTGGTCGGCGCGGCCGGAGGGGAGCGAGGATCGCTATCTTGCGCTGTTCAACACCGGCGATGCGCCGCTGGAGGTTTCGGTGCCGCTGCGAGAACTCGGCCATCAGCGCGCGGCGGTGCGCGATTTGTGGAAGGGCGAGGACCTTGGCGTGAGCGAGGGCCGAGTGATCGCCAAGCTGCGCTCGCACGCCTCGGCGCTATACCGGGTGAAGGCAGCGTAAGCCGCCTCAAGCTCAGCCTTGTCCATCCCCGTCATCCCCGCGAAGGCGGGGATCCCGCTTCTTTTTCTCGTAGAGACGGGGAGAGTACGGCCGCACTAGTGCGCGGGCCCTCTGCGTCTCCGCGCGAACTTAAGAAAAGCGGGGCCCCCCGCTTTCGCGGGGGCGACGGAGTTTTGTGGTGAGAGGTGGAGGACATTTAGTCCCCGTGCCCCCTCAACCCGGCGTGTTCTTGCCCATCAACCGGCTCAGCGGCAGGCTGCTGCGTACACCCGCTTTGTCCGGATACATCGCCTGATAGACCACCGCGTTTTCCAGCACGCGCTGGATATAGTTGCGCGTCTCGGAGATCGGGATCTGCTCGATCCATGTCACCCAGTCGACCGAGCCCATGCGGGGATCGCCGTTGGAGGCGAGCCACTTGTTCACATTGCCCATGCCCGCGTTGTAAGCGCCGATCGCCAGCGGGTACGAACCGCCGAAGTAGCTGCGCACGCGCGCGAAATAGGCATCGCCCAGCGTGATATTGAACTGCGCGTCGCTGACCAGACGGCCGTCGTCGTAGGATAGACCCAGCTTGCCCGCCTGCTCGCGCGCGGTAGTGGGCATCAGCTGCATCAGTCCGCGCGCACCGGCGTGGCTGAGCGCGTTCTGCGCGAACTGGCTCTCCTGACGGGTGAGCGCATGTACCATCGTCCAGTCCGCGCCCGGCGGAGTGGGGATCATCGGATAGGCGATCTGGCCGAAGTCGCCATAGCCATCGGCATGGGCGCTCTGGCCGAGGATCACTGCAAGGTCGCGCCGCCCGATCTCGCGCGCCAGATCGGCGACCAGCACGTGGTCCGCCTCGCTCTGTGCCTGATCGGAGATTTCCTTGAAGAATTGAACGGCGGTCTTCCAGTCCGCATCGCGGGCCACGTCGCGCACGGCCTTGGTGATCGGCTCGGCCATGAAGGCGCTGCGCTGGGCCGATGTCGGCATCGAGCGCGGCTTGGAATCGAGGTCGGGCAGGGGGCGTCCCAGCCGTTCCAGCGCCAGCTGGCCGTAGAAGTACTGCGGATAGGCAGCGGCCATTTCGAAATAGCGCTTCGCCCCGGAGCTGTCGCCCGCTTGCGCCAGTGCTCGGCCCGCCCAGTAGAAGCCCTTGGACCGCGTACCCGGGGTCTGCGCGGCGGCGCCATAGCGATAGAACAGCGGCGCTGCGCGGCGCGGATCGCCCATTGACCACAGCGCCTTGGTGCCGCCCAGCCAGACCAGCGAGGTGTAATCGTCACGCAGGCGGAAGGACTGCTTGGAAATATCCGTGCCCGGCGCGAAGGCATCGTCGATCGAACTCGCGATCCGCACTGCCGAATCCGAACCCGCCCCGCGTGCGGCGTTGAGCAGTTCGCGCACCCATTTCTCGGGCTCCGGTACCGGCTTGGACAGCGGCGGGCGGGTGGAGAGCAGCGAGATCTCGCCGGGGAGGTTGCCCGATTTCCGCGCCTGCACCGCGCGGGCATAGATATAGCCCGGATCCGCGTTCATCTGCGGGCTCAGCGTCAGCCCCATGGTGCCGGGGGGCGAGCCTTGCAGCATCGACAGCCGCTCCATGAACAGCGAACGATTGGCGGCCGAGACGAAGGAGATCTGCCGCTGCGCCTGATCGGTCTGGCCCTGCCAGAGCAGTTCGTCCATGCGCGCGTCGTGATCGGCCTGCGTGAAGCGCGATCCATAGGTCGACATCAGCCGGGCTTCGTCATCCGCTGCCAGACTGCCGCCGCGCCATGCGGCAACCGCCTTTTGCGCGGCATCCGGCCGCTGCAACGTAGAAAGCGCCACGGCGTAGCGTCCGGCGGCCTCGCTCGTCAGCGGTGGAAAGCGGGTGAAGAAGGCGACGGTGGTATTCGCGTCGGCCGGATAACGGGTCAGCGCGCCTTCGGCGTAGCGGCGAATCCGATCCTCCATCGGATAACCCGGATAAGTCATCAGGAAGTTCGAATAAGTACCGAAGTCGAGCTGATCGCTGGCCGAAAGCTGGCGCCAGCGGTCGATGGACTGATGCACGCTCATGTCGTGCGATTGCATTTGCTGCGCTTTGGCGATGTCCCATTCGCGGCCGTCCTGTGCGAGAACAGGGCTCGTGAAAAGGAACGTGGAAGCAAGCAGGATGAGGGGGGCGGCACGCTGCATGCTGGACATTTGGGGAAAAGGCTCCTTATCAGGCGCTGAACGTCGGGACCGATCACCCGATGAATGACGATCAGCTGAGGTAAAGTCCATGTTCTCGGGGTCTATTCCTGCTCTTGTTACACCGTTTCGCGACGGAGCGTTCGACGAACAGGCTTTTCGGCGGCTGGTGGACTGGCAGATTGATTCGGGTTCTTCCGCGCTTGTGCCATGCGGTACCACCGGTGAAAACTCCACGCTTTCGAACGCCGAACACCATCGCGTGATCGAACTTTGCGTGGAACAGGCGGCGGGCCGCGTGCCCGTGATCGCCGGCTGCGGCAGCAACGACACGATGAACGCGCTGCTGCACATGAATTTCTCCAAGAAGTGCGGCGCCTCGGCCGCGCTGCTGGTGGCGCCTTACTACAACCGCCCCAGCCAGGAAGGCCTGCTGGCCCATTTTAGCTACCTTGCCGAGCACAACGACCTGCCGATCGTGCTCTACAACGTGCCCGGCCGCACGGTGACCGACCTGCTGCCCGAAACCGTGATCGAACTGGCGCGCCGCTATCCGGATCGCTTCGTCGCCATCAAGGACGCCAGCGGCGACCTCAGCCGCGTAACCGATCACCGCATGGGTATCGGCAAGGACTTCTGCCAGCTTTCGGGCGACGATGAACTGGCCCTGCCGTTCAACGCGGCCGGCGGCGTCGGCTGCATTTCGGTGACCGCGAACGTGGCGCCGAAGCTCTGCGCCGAATTCCAGGCCGCTTGCGCGGCGAACGACCTTGAGGAAGCGCGCCGCCTCAACGACCTGCTTTACCCGCTGCACTATGCGATGTTCGAGGACAGCTCGCCGGGGCCGTGCAAGTACGCGCTGGCACAGGTCCACGACTGGATCGAAAACGAACTGCGCCTGCCGCTGGTGCCTTGCGGCGACAAGGCCCGCAAGGCCGTGGATGACGCGCTGGTGCATGCCGGGCTGATCTGAGCGGTTTCCGTTTTCAGGGACAAGGGGGCGTCGGTGCGAACCGGGGCCCCTTTTTCGTTCTGTTCGGTGCGGGTTTCAAGCGGGCCACGCTCTCCCATGCACCGCTCATCCCGAGCTTGTCGAAGGATGGCAGCACCGCGCCCCGGTCTCCGGGGGCTTCGACCGGCTCAGCCTGAGCGGGATTGGGAAGCGCTACCCAGTCCGTCCCATGTCATCCTGACGTCCCACGTCATCCTGAACTTGTTTCAGGATCCATTCGCGACCTGTCCCGAACGGCGGTGTGAAGGGCGCGGCGATTGCCTGTTGCCGATCGAAGCGTAACGCGGGGGGGAAATGGATCCTGAAACAAGTTCAGGATGACGTTCGGGTGCCGGCGGTTTTCCTTGTCGTCAGCCCGGATTTTGCCGGGCTGACGACTAATCAATTGCCCATCGCGTAACGAAGCTCTCAATCCGCCGGATTGTACTTCTGCACAAAGCGCATCGTTTCGGAGAGCATGCGCTTGCGCGTCTCCTCACGCGACAGCCAGTGGTCCTCGCCGGGCAGCGTGACCATTTCGTAGGGCTTGCCTGCGTCTTTCAGCGCATCGGCCATGATCGTGCTCTGGCGGTAGGCGACGACGGTATCGTCCTTGCCGTGGATCAACAGCACCGGCGCGTCGGCCTTGGCGGCGAAGCGGCGGGGCGATATCGCGTCGAAGCCCGATGGATCGCCCAGTTCTTCGAGCAGATTCTTGCGCAGCATCCGCGAATCGCCGCTTTCGGTGATGTCGGTGTCATACATCAGTCTGACGTCGGCCACCCCGGCTACCGCGACGGCACAGCGGTAGAGGCCGTGTTGCAGGGTGACGCCCGCCAGCGCCGCATAGCCGCCATAGCTGGCCCCGACGATGCAGGCGCGCTTGGGATCGGCCACGCCGCGCTTCACCAGTTCGGCAAGGCCGTCCGAGATGTCGGTCTGCATCTTGCGGCCCCACTGGCCGTCCCCGGCATGGCGGAAGGCGTCGGTGCGGCCGGTGGAGCCTCGGAAATTGGGCTGGAACACCGCGTACCCGCGCGAGGCGAAGGCCTGTGCCCACCAGTCGAACACGGGCTTGTCCTCCGCCGCCGGGCCGCCGTGGGGCAGCACCACGATCGGCAGATTCTTTGCCTCGCGCCCCGGCGGCAGGGTCAGCACGCCGTCCATCTCAAGGCCGTCCGCCGCCTTGTACTGGACCATGGAGATCGGCCCGACCTGTTCGGCAGCGATTGCCGGGCGTTCGTTGCCGACCGGATCGGCATGGCGCCCCGCCACGTCGACAAGGTACCAGGTGCCGCTGTCGCCATTGCCGCTGGTGTTGAGCAGCACCTTGGAGAAGTCGGGCGTCCAGTCCACCAGATGCGGATTGCGGCCGGTGAAGGCCTTGAAGATCTTGTTGAGCGCGACCTGCTTGGCGGGATCGTACATCACCGTCGTCGCCTTCTCGCCGTCGAGCCGATAGCCGAGCAGGTTGCCGTTGGCGCGATCGACGAAGATGCGGTCAATCTTGCTGTCGTCCAGGATTTCGTGCGCCTCACCGCCGGCAAGCGGAACCTCGAACCAGTGCGAGGCGCCTTCCTTGTCGTCGATGGCGTAGACCACGGTGCTGCCGTCCTTGCCGAAGCAGATCAGGCTGACATTGCCGTGGAGATCGACCCCGCGTGCCAGTTCGGCGCCCTTCACGGCGTTGATCTTCCACGTGCCGCTATTCTCGTCGATATCGAGAAGGACCGAGACCTGGCCTGCCGCGTCAATCAGCCAGTCGCGGTAATGGTCCTCGGCCGGGGCATTGGCGACCAGTCGCGGGCGATTGGTCTTCAGGTCGACTGCAAAGAGCGTGGTGCGGCCGTGGACGAACTGCGGATCCGAGCCCCGGGTATCGAGCGCGATGCCGCCGTAGAAGCCCACCGTCTTGCCGCCGATCTGGCGAATGCCGAAGCTGCCGCGGGTGACAGTGGCGATGCTGTGGGTCTTGCTGAAGACAAGGCCTGCAGCGCCGCCGTTCAGGGGCAGGATGACCGTGCCGTAAAATTCGTACTTGGCAGCGGCAAAGCCGAAGAGGGGAACCGTTGCGCTGTTGGTGAGCAGGACGGTGTCGTCATCGGCCCATTCGATCGAGCGCACCTTGGATTTGCCCGACGAGACATTGAATTTGATCGCGCCGGTCTCGTCGAACACCGAGATACGACGGTCCCCCTCCACCTGGGTAACGCTGGCAAGATTGTGCCCATTGGGCGAGATCGCCGCATCCTCGACGCGGGGAAGTTCGCCATAGGCGTCGAGCGGCGGCGGCTCGACCGCTGCATGCGCCAGAAATGGCCAGAACGCAGGCAGCAGCGCCGCCTGCGCCCATCTCGCACGTGACTTCATATTGAAAAATTCCCCCTTCGATTTCGTCGGTATTTCCGCCTGCTCCGAAATCGGCAAGGGGGGAGGATCACGGCACCGCGATTAAATACTTGTTATCCTGCTTTCTTCGCTTTGCGGTGGCGTGCTTCCGGCCGTTTCCGCCGCGCTTGTGTGGGGCGATGCGGCGCGGTCTGCGCGGGTTTGGTGCCGTATGGTCGCAAATCGCGCAAACGGACATTTCCTTTTCGCGCGCGAAACCCTAAATGCGCTTCGACATGGCACGCCCGCAGCACACGACATTCGACAAGAAGAAGACCGTCGCCGAAAACCGCAAGGCGCGCTTCGACTATTATATCGACGAGACTTTCGAGGCCGGCATCGCGCTGACCGGCACGGAGGTTAAATCGCTGCGATTCGGCGAGGGGTCGATCGCCGAGTCCTATGCCGAGATCAAGAACGGCGAGTGTTGGCTGGTCAATTCCAACGTGCCCGAATTCAGCCACGGCAACCGCTACAACCACGTGCCCAAGCGGCCGCGCAAGCTGCTGCTGCACGAACGCGAACTGTCGCGCCTGCAAGGCTCCGTGGAGCGCAAGGGCATGACGCTGGTGCCGCTCTCGATCTATTTCAACGGCCGGGGCCGCGCCAAGGTCGAACTCGCGCTCGCCAAGGGCAAGAACGCGGCCGACAAGCGCCATACGATCAAGGAACGCGACTGGAAGCGGGAACAGGGCCGCATCCTGCGCGAACACAAGTGAGCACGCTGTTGCAGCGGCTCGGGGCCTGGCTGCACAGCCAGATGCCCACGCACGCGCAGCTTGAGGCGAATCGCTTCACCGCGCCGTTCACGCGTCGTCCGGAACTGTTCCGCTTCACCCGCCGCTCGGTGCCGCGCGGCGTGGCGGTGGGCATGTTCATCGGCATCTTTGCGCTGATTCCGGGTGTCCAGATCGTTGGCGCGGCCGTGATGTGCGTGCCGTTTCGCGGCAATATCCCGCTCGCCGCCGCTGTCACCTTCATCAGCAACCCGGTGACGACGCTGCTGATTATCCTTCCGGTGGCGGTCGCGATCGGCAACAGCTTCGGCTACCACGCCGACATCGCGACCGTGGAATCCATGGTGCGCGAAGGGGCCGGTCTGGCCGAGTGGCGGGTCTGGATGCTGACCGACACCGCGCCCGCCGTGGTGATCGGGCTGTTCATCCAGTCGGTGATCGCCGCCGTCCTGAGCTATTTCGTCACGGTATGGTTCTGGCGCTACTGGATCGGCCGCAAGCATCGCGCTCGCCGCAATCGCGCGCCGTTCCGCCATCTCGCGACTGCGGACGGCCCGGCGAAAGTGGCCGAAGCGGAAAAGGTTGAGGACAGGGAAGGAATCGCATGATCGCAGGCCAGCAGCGCTCCGGCAGGTTGCCCGACACATCGATCGTCGGGCTGGCCCTGGCGGGAAGCGTCGCGCTGGTCTGGCTGGTAAGCGGGGACGGCCTGCTGGCGGCGGTTCTGGCCGGCGCGCTGATGGTTTTTGCGGGCCTCGCATGGATGATCGCCAACCGGCGCGTCGCCGTGACCGAGCCCGAATTCGCGCTGCCCGACTGGTCGGTGACGGTCGCCGCGATCGACCGCAGCGACATGGCCATTGCCCTCACGGACCGGGCCGGGCGCCTGACTTGCGCCAATTCCAGCTACGAGAACTGGTTCGGCATCGGCCATGATCCGTCACGCCTGCCAATGGGCGATGCCGCGCTGGAGCAAATCGCCGAACTGGTGCGCTCGGCATGGCGCGACGGGCAGGGCGTCACGCAAGTTCGCGCCGCGATCCCCGGCGGCACCGAGACCGATTGGCGCATCGAAGTGCGCCGTTCCGGCCGGGGCGAGGACTTTCTGGTCTGGCGCGTCCAGCCCGTCAGCGCGGTCGATCTGGTCGGCGATCTCGTCCGGCAGGTTGACGGCAAGCTCGGCAAGGGGCTGGCGCGTTCGGGTATTGCCACGGCGCTGGTCGATCCCGACGGCACCATCCGCGCCGCCAGCGCCGGTTTCGCGCAGCGCGCCACCGGCGATGCCCTGGCCGACGTGACCGGGCTCGATTTCGTCTCGCTGCTCAGCCAGGAAGAGGGCGAGCGCATCGGCTGGGCGCGCGAGGGCGGGCGCGGCGGACCGCTGGTGCTCTACCACGTGCCGGTGGCCGATCCGGACCTTCCGGGCGATCCCGATCCGAACCTGACGCCCTCGCTCATGCTGGTGGTGGAAGCCGGGCAGGGCATCGGCGCCAGCGGCGGCGGCGGCACGGCCGCACCGCATCTGGAAGCGCTGCTCAGCCAGCTTCCGCTCGGCCTTGCCATGGCCGACCGCGACGGCCGCCTGCTGTTCGCCAACCCCGCCTTCATGCGCGCCGCCGGGCGCGAGGGGCAGGTTCCACCGACGTACCCGACCGATCTCGTTACCCGGGAGGACAAGCGCGCACTGTCCGAGGCGATCCGCCGTTTCGCGCAAGGGCCCTCGGCCGCGGGCGACATTGCCGTGCGGCTGTCCGGACTGCCGGACGATCCGGTTTCGCTCAGCCTTGCCGGCGTGCGCGGGCTGGGCGAGGCGGCGGTGCTGCTCGGCCTGACCGACACTTCGGAAGAAACGCGCCTGAAGCGGCAAGTCGCGCAGGCCACCAAGATGCAGGCGGTGGGTCAGCTTGCTGGCGGCGTCGCGCATGACTTCAATAATGTGCTGACCGCGATCCTGGGCACCTGCGACCTCATGCTGATGCGCCATACGCCGGGCGATTCGGACTATGACGACATCCAGCAGATCCGCGCCAACTCCAACCGCGCAGCCTCGCTGACGCGCCAGTTGCTGGCCTTCTCGCGCCAGCAGACGCTGCGCCCCGAAGTGCTCCAACTGCCTGACGTGGTGGCCGACGTTTCGCAGATGCTGCGCCGCCTGATCGGGGAGAAGATCCAGCTCGTGGTCACGCATGACCGCGATCTCGGCCCGGTGCGTGCGGACCCGACCCAGCTCGAACAGGTGATCGTCAATCTCGCGGTCAATGCGCGCGATGCCATGCAGATGAAGAAGGGCGCGGACGGTTCGGGCACCCTGACGCTGGCGACCCACCGTGTCACCACGACGGATGTGCGCGCCATGCGCAGCGAGATCATCCCGGCGGGCGATTATACCGCGCTGATCGTGCAGGACACCGGCGGCGGCATTCCGCCCGAACACCTCGGCAAGATATTCGAGCCGTTCTTCACCACCAAGGAGCAGGGCAAGGGCACCGGCCTTGGCCTTTCCACCGTCTACGGCATCGTCAAGCAATCGGGCGGCTTCATCTTTGCCGAGAGCGAAGCGGGCATCGGCACGCGCTTCGTCGTCTACCTGCCGGTCCACCACGTGGCGCCGGGCAGCGAGAAGGCTGTCCCCGTCGTGAAGGACGAGGCTCCGCCCAGCCAGTGGGCAGGCGGCGGCTCAATCCTGCTGGTGGAGGACGAAGACCCGGTGCGTGTCGTCGCCGAACGTGCGCTCACCCGACAGGGCTATGAAGTCACTTGCGCGCGCGATGGCGAGGAAGGCCTGGAACTGGTCCAGAGCGGCGGGCAGTTCGATATCGTCGTTTCCGACGTCGTCATGCCGACGATGGACGGCCCGGCGATGGCGCGGGAGATTCGCCGCATCGCGCCGGGCCTGCCGGTGCTGTTCATGTCGGGCTATGCCGAAGAGCAGCTTCGCAAGGAGATCGGCATCGCCAACGCCTGGTTCATGCCGAAACCCTTCTCCGTGCAGCAGCTGTCGGAAAAAGTGGGGGATGTTCTCGCCCGCACGGCAGGCGGTGTTAAAAATAGGAAATAAGCCGTTGTTCGCCTCTTGTTCTATGAGAACAAAGGCGATACATCGTTCCCCGTGACGTTGACCTTTCCGGTCAGGCCAGTAGCAAAGGGGAAGTGTAATGGCTGCTCAGCTCAAGCTGATCCAGGAAGGCAAGGAAAAGGAAGCGATGGACCGTCAGAAGGCGCTCGAAGCCGCGCTTGCGCAGATCGACAAGGCGTTCGGCAAGGGCTCCGCGATGAAGCTGGGTTCCAAGGAGACGATGCAGGTGGAGGCAATCTCCACCGGCTCGCTGGGGCTCGACATCGCGCTGGGGGTCGGTGGTCTTCCGCGCGGCCGTGTGATCGAAGTTTACGGGCCGGAAAGCTCGGGCAAGACCACGCTGGCGCTCCATGTCATCGCAGAGGCGCAGAAGTCCGGCGGTACCGCCGCCTTCATCGATGCCGAGCACGCGCTCGACCCGGTTTACGCCAAGAAGCTGGGCGTCAACATCGATGAACTGATCGTCTCGCAGCCCGATACGGGTGAGCAGGCGCTCGAAATCACCGACACGCTCGTGCGCTCCAATGCGATCGACGTGCTGGTAGTGGACTCGGTCGCCGCACTGGTTCCCCGCGCGGAAATCGAAGGCGAGATGGGCGACAGCCACGTCGGTCTTCAGGCCCGCCTGATGAGCCAGTCGCTGCGCAAGCTGACCGGTTCGATCAGCCGTTCGCGCTGCATGGTGATCTTCATCAACCAGCTGCGCATGAAGATCGGCGTCATGTACGGCAACCCCGAGACGACCACGGGCGGTAACGCGCTCAAGTTCTACGCCTCGGTCCGCCTCGACATCCGCCGCACCGGCCAGATCAAGGACCGCGACGATATCGTCGGCAACGCCACCCGCGTGAAGGTCGTGAAGAACAAGGTCGCCCCGCCGTTCAAGCAGGTCGAATTCGACATCATGTACGGTGAGGGCATCTCGAAGATCGGTGAAATCCTCGACCTTGGCGTCAAGGCGGGCATCGTCGAGAAGTCGGGCGCGTGGTTCAGCTACGATTCGATCCGCATCGGTCAGGGCCGGGAAAACGCCAAGACCTACCTGCGGGAAAATCCCGAACTCTGCGACCGCCTCGAAAAGGCAATCCGCGCCCGCACCGAAGGCCTCTCCGACGAGATGATGGTCGGCCCTTCGGCGGATGACGATACCGAATAAGCCTTCCAGCGCTTCTCTCTTGGGAAGACGAAACGAAAACCCCCGGTCTGTAATGGCCGGGGGTTTTCGTTTTAGGGCCGAAGTGTCTGAAATGGGCGATGTGAGGGACTAAGCCGCTCTGGATTGCTTCCTCGGCTTCGCCTCCTCGCAATGACGAGGGAGTCGCTGACTCCCCCATCCGAATGCTCTCTAGCCCAAGCAGAGTTGGCTGGAGAGCATTCGGATGGGAGTTCAGATGGGAGTGTGGACTGACGCAACCCCAACCATTCCCGTCGCCCCCGCGAAGGCGGGGCCCCCGCTTTCCTTCGCGCCACAGAGATACGTGACCATCATCAACCGAACACGGGCGTAACGCACACGCACCTCCGTTTAGAGTACCGCAAACGGCGGAGCGCCCTCTCGATCGTCATCATCTCTGCTTCGGCGCTTGGTGATACGTGCCCGATTCGACGACGAGACGCGCCGCCCGAAACAGAAGGGACTGGGGATAGCCGACCTGACCCAGCCGGAACCAGTCGAGGCCGGATCCCGAGGCAAACCCCGCACCGAAAGCGCTTCAGTACGTGGCGTTCCCACCACGCTAGGCGGGATATCGCAATTCCCGAACAGTCTGACCGCTGCAACCCGCTTGCCGCCGCCGCGCGGCTGCATTATCGGCGCGTTCATGCACACGACCAACGAGATCCGCCGGTCCTTCCTCGACTACTTCGCCCAGAACGGCCATCAGGCCGTTCCGTCTGCGCCGCTCGTGCCGTACAACGACCCGACGCTGATGTTCGTGAATGCGGGCATGGTACCGTTCAAGAACGTGTTCACGGGCCTTGAAACGCCCTTCGCGCCGCGCGCCACGTCCTCGCAGAAGTGCGTCCGCGCCGGCGGCAAGCATAACGATCTCGACAACGTCGGCTACACCGCGCGCCACCACACGTTCTTCGAGATGCTGGGCAACTTCTCGTTCGGCGACTATTTCAAGGAACAGGCGATCACCCACGCCTGGACCCTGCTGACCAAGGAATGGGGCCTTCCGGTCGAGAAGCTGCTGGTCACCGTGTACCACACGGACGACGAAGCTTTCGATCTGTGGAAGAAGATCGCCGGCCTGCCGGAATCGAAGATCATCCGCATCCCCACGAAGGACAACTTCTGGGCGATGGGCGACGAAGGCCCGTGCGGTCCGTGCTCGGAAATCTTCTTCGACCACGGCGACCACATCTGGGGCGGCCCTCCGGGATCGCCGGAAGAAGACGGCGACCGCTTCATCGAGATCTGGAACCTCGTGTTCATGCAGTTCGAGCAGAGCGCCGGCGAAATCGTCGGCAACCTGCCGAAGCCCTCGATCGACACCGGCATGGGCCTTGAGCGCATCTCGGCGGTCATGCAGGGCGTGCATGACAACTACGATATCGACACCTTCAAGGCACTGATCGCCGCCTCGGAAAGCCTGACCGGCGTTGCCGCGCAGGGTGAACAGCGCGCCAGCCACCGCGTGATCGCGGATCACCTGCGTTCGACCAGCTTCCTGCTGGCCGACGGCGTGCTGCCGTCCAACGAAGGCCGTGGCTACGTCCTGCGCCGCATCATGCGCCGCGCCATGCGCCACGCCCACCTGCTGGGCGCCAAGGAGCCCCTGATGCACCGTCTGGTGCCGTCGCTGGTTGCCGAAATGGGCCAGGCCTATCCGGAACTCGGCCGCGCGCAGCCGCTGATCGAGGAAACGCTGCAGCGCGAGGAAGTTCAGTTCCGCCGCACGCTGGCCAACGGCCTGAAGCTGTTGGACGAAGCCACCGCCGACATGGGCGAGGGCGGCGAGCTTCCGGGCGAGACCGCGTTCAAGCTCTACGACACTTACGGCTTCCCCTACGACCTCACCGTCGATGCCCTGCGTCCGCGCGGCATCACCGTGAACGACGATGGCTTCCAGGCCGCGATGGCGCAGCAGAAGGCTGCCGCGCGCGCTGCGTGGAAGGGTTCGGGCGCTGCTGCCGACAGCGAAGTCTGGTTCGACATTGCCGAGCGCGAAGGCGCCAGCGAGTTTACCGGCTACACCTCGACCGTCGGTGAAGGACAGGTTGTGGCGCTGGTGCGCGACGGCAAGGAAGTCGCATCGGCCACGGCCGGTGAGGACGTGACCGTGCTGACCAACCAGACGCCGTTCTACGGCGAATCGGGCGGTCAGGTCGGCGATGCCGGCACGATCACGACCAACGCAGGCCTGAAGATCGCCGTGCTCGACACCGCCAAGCCGCTCGGCCGTCTCCATGCCATGATCGGCAAGGTCGAGGCAGGCACGATCAAGGTGGGCGATGCCGTCAACCTGACCGTTGATGTGACGCGCCGCGATTCCGTGCGCGCCAACCACTCGGCCACGCACCTGCTGCACGCGGCGCTGCGTAACCGTCTGGGCGGCCACGTTACCCAGAAGGGCTCGCTGGTGGCAGCCGAGCGCCTGCGCTTCGACTTTTCGCACCCCACCGCGCTTTCGGCCGAGGACATCGCCGCGATCGAAGCCGAAGTGAACGCCGAGATCCGCGCCAACGAACCCGTTCTCACCCGCCTGATGACGCCGGAAGACGCCATCGAGGCCGGCGCCATGGCGCTGTTCGGTGAGAAGTACGGCGATGAAGTGCGCGTGCTGTCGATGGGCACTTCGTCGAAGGACGCCTCGGGCGAGCACACTTATTCGGTCGAACTGTGCGGCGGAACGCACGTGCGCGCCACCGGCGACATCGGCGTGTTCCGCATCGTTTCGGAAAGTGCAGTTTCGTCCGGCGTGCGCCGTGTCGAGGCGCTGACCGGCGAAGGCGCGCGCCAGTGGCTCGTCGCCCGCGAGGAAGCGCTGAAGAGCGCCGCCAGCGCGCTGCGCACGACGCCGGAAGACGTCGAAGCCCGCGTCGTCGCGCTGCTCGACGAACGCCGCAAGCTGGAGCGCGAACTGGCCGAAGCCAAGAAGGCGCTCGCGCTCGGCGGCGGTTCGGGCAAGGCCGAAGCGGCCGACGAAGAAGTGAACGGCGTCAAGTTCTCGGGCCAAGTGCTTGAGGGCCTCGATCCCAAGGAACTGCGCGGCCTGCTCGATCAGGCGAAGCAGCGCATGGGCTCGGGCGTCGCCGCGATCGTCGCGGTGAACGAGGGCAAGGCGAGCATCGCCGCTGCCGTCACCGAAGATCTCACCGGCACGATCAGCGCCGTCGATCTCGTCCGCAAGGGCGTCGAGACGCTGGGCGGCAAGGGCGGCGGCGGTCGCGCCGACATGGCGCAGGGTGGCGGTCCCGACGGTGACAAGGCGGCCGACGCCATCGCAGCCGTGAAGGCCGTGCTGGCAGGCTGATCCGACCTCATTCCGAATTTAAGGCGGGGGCGTGGGCAGTGGGTGCCTGCGCCCCCGTTTGCTGTGCAGCAGGTCTTCTCAGGAAAATGCCCGCAGCACCCGCAATGCGCGTTGTTCCAGCGTGCGCTGGTGGGGAGAGGGACCGCGCTCGCCTTGAGCCGGACTCTGGGCAAGGAAGCCGTCGTAGCTCTCGCGCAGCATGTCGAGGTTGGAATGGCGCGGTTTCCAGCCGCTGGCCAGCAGTGGTGCCAAATCGAAATGGCAGTCGCGATGGTAGGTGCGGTAATGCCATGCTGTCAGCGGCGAGAGGCCCACTGTGTGCAGCGCGTGGAGCAGCGCTTTCGACGGCGCGACGGGCAGGCCGGTAACGCGTGAGCGCGAACCGGCGTGGCCGATCAGCGCGTCCAGATCCTCGCGCAGGCTGCCGAACCGGTCGGTCCCGACGTTCCAGGTGCCCGAACGGCCCATCTCCAACGCATGCATGTGGAAATCGACCAGATCGTCCACATGGATGAACTGCTGGCGCTGGTGGCCGTCGCCGATCACGTAGACCCGGCGGGAGGCGCGGATCCAGTCGAACAGGATCGCGAAGATGCCCAGCCGTCCGGCGCCGAGCGTCACGCGCGGGCGGATCGTCACCACGGGGATCCCGGCATTTTGGCAGGCCGCCTGCATGGCCCGTTCGCCCGCCAGCTTGGAGCGGCCGTAGTCCTCGATCGGGCGCGGCACGGTCGCGGCGGTGATTGGCCCGCTGGGCGGCAGCCCGTAGACCGCGGTGGTGCTGAGGTGCACGACCATGCGCACCCCGGCGCAGACGGCGGCATCGGCGACGATCCGTGTGCCGGTCTCGTTGACGTCGTAATAGGCGCGTCCCGCCGCCGCCTGCGCGACCAGCGCGGCATTGTGGTGGACCACGTCCACGCCCGCCATCGCCGCTTCCACCATGGCTGGATCGGTCACGCTGCCGGGGAGGAATTCGATATCGGCAGGGCGGGCGGGATCGTCCACCACGTCCAGCACGCGAACGCGCTCTCCCTTTGCGCGCAGGCGGGCGGCAAGGCGCGTGCCGATGAAGCCGGAGCCGCCGGTGATCAGGTGCAGCATCGTCAATGAAACCGATGGGCCATCATCGCCTGCGCATTGCGGTGCGCGATGGCCATGACGGTGCCTTGCGGATTGACCATTGTCGGCGTGCACAACAGCGAGGCGTCGCCGATATAGAGCCCCTCGGTGCCGTGGACTTTGCCGAACGAATCGGCAGCGCAGAGGCTCTCGTCCTCTCCCATCGGGCAGGAGGAGAACACGTGCACCGATGTCAGCGCCCCGTCCGATGCGGCCAGCACTTCGGGCAGCTCCGCGATCTCGGTGGCAGAGTTCAGGGTGGGATAGCCGGCGATGCAGGGGTGGACGCGCAGCGCGCCCGCCGCGAACAGCGCCTGCGCCAGCCGGGCGAGGCCCTCCGCCAGGACCCGCAAGTCATCCGGCGCAAAGCGGACGCGGACGAGCGGGTCGCGGAAGCCCGGCAGGTTGCGCACGGAGGCCGTGCCGACGCCGCTCTGGACGTAGTAGATGCCCATGGTCCGCCAGCGCTCGGCAATGAGGTCCCAGGCATCCGCGCGGCCTGCCAGCGCCATGCCCAGCATGGCCGGATTGCTGATCGAGCAGCCCATGCCGAAGCGCGGCTCGAACTCCTTGATCTGGTGGACGGGATCGCAGTCGCCCGCGCGGTTCACGTCGTGGTCGAACTCGGCGACGACCTTGACCATCGGATGGAAGCGCAGCGAATTGCCGACATTGCGCGTTACGCCCGAGCGGCGCAGCAGGGCGGGGGTCTGCACCGCTCCGCAGGCGACGATCACCACCGGCGCGCGGAAGCTGACCCGGCGGCGCACGCCGTCGGCGTCGGTGCGGCTGCCCTCGGCGATCCAAAGGCTGCCCGCGCGGTGCAGGCGCTCGATCCGGGTCGAGGGCGATAGGCGGCCCCCGGCGGCGAGGAAGCTGGGCACGAAAGTGGCGGACATCGATTGCCGCTCGCCGCTTCCGTTACCGCCACCGTCGCCGCGATAATGGAACAGGCGGGGCGTTTCGATCGAATGCCAGCCGTTGGCAGTCGCGCCCCGGTGGAGCATCTGCGACATCTCGGACGGGCGACCCGCCACATATTCCACCAGCGCCACTTGCTCGCAGGCCTCGAAATGCGGGGTCATGCCTGCAAGGTCGAGATCGTTCACCGCGAAACGGCGGCGCCAGTCGTCCAGCACATAGTCGGGCGTGCGGTGATAGAGGCCGCGATTGATCTCGCTGCCGCCGCCGACGCAGCGTCCTTCCACCCAGGCCAGCTTGTTGCCACCCATGGCGACGCTGACCCCGCCGTTGCGGTACTTGGACAGCATCTCCTCGCGCGAGAAATGGGCGACCGCGGCCAGCGGGACATGCGCGCCTTCCTCCAGCATCAGCACCGCATGCCCGGCGCGGGCGAGCTGCGCGGCGCTGACCGCGCCGCCGGGGCCGGAGCCGATCACCAGGACGTCGGCGGTATCGATGGTGGCGTCTTTTCCTCCGCCCGTCATGCTGCGATCCTGCCGCGCTCGTCCTGCCCGGCGGGATAGGCGACCGAATAGAGGCCATAGGCCGAAAAGCTGGCGTAGAAGGCGATCATCGAGCGCAGCGGCGCAATGGCGGAGCCGCGCCAGCGGGCGACATGCGCCTTGCGCCGTGCCGGGACGAGGTGCGAAAAGGGCGCCTCTCCGTGCAGTACCGGCGCATATTCGAACAGGTACGCGAGCAGGTGAAAGCCCAGCCGGAAGAAGTCCGGCATGGCGGCCACGGTGGCCAGCACATAGTCCTGCACCATGACGCGCTCGTGCTCGCGCGTGGCGGCGCACTGATCGTCGACAAGCGTGTCGACCAGCGGGGCGACGATGCGGCCGAAGGCGGTGGCCGGCGCCATCTCAATTGCCCTTGTGCAGGTGCAACATGTCGACCGGCGTGAAGCTGCGGTTGGTCAGCGTGGCAAGGCGCGGCACGTCAAGGAACGTCACCAGCAGCAGCACGCAGAGGTTCACGCCCAGCATCGTCATCAGGCGGCGAGACCGGAACATGCGCTCGGGCCGCTGCGCGATCGAATCGGGCAGCATCGAGAGCCAGAGGTAGCAGCCGAACAGCCCGGTGATGAACGGGAAGGCCAGCACATATTCGATGCGGTACTTGATGAGGAACACGCCGAGGAAAAACGAAGAGAGCATCGCATAAGTCAGGCAGCTGACGATCAGGCTCTCGGCCGTGTAGCCGCCGAACGACTTGCGATAGCGGGTGAGCGTTTCCAGCCCGACGCTGGCAGTGATGTCGCGGTATTCCGACAGGCGCTTGGAGCCCATCAGGAAAGCGCCGCCGGTCCAGTAGGCCAGCAGCAGGCTGACCGGCGGCATGCTGGTGGGGTCCATCATCAGCCAGCCCAGCGTCAGGCGGATCGGGTTGTTGATCGATTCTGAGACCACGTCGAGGAATGGGCGGTCCTTGGAGCGCAGCGGCTGCACGTTGTAGACCAGCCCCGATACCAGGAACACCGCCGCGCAGGCGAAGAACGGTCCGCCCATCCACGCCGCCAGCAGCAGGCCCACCGCTGCGAAAGCCGCATATTCCAGATAGACCAGCGTCGGCGAGAGTTGCAGCGAAACGGCGGTGCGGCGGTGCTTGGAAGGGTGGTGCGCGTCGAATTCGCGGTCCAGCCATTCGTTGATGACATAGTTGGCGGAGGCGATGGCGATGGCCACTATGAAGCCGACTACCACGCGCTGCGGCATGTCGAGCAGCGAAGGTTCGCGCAGGGCATAGGCCAGGATGAGGCCGGGCACGATGAACACGTGCTTGGATATGTGATCGAACCGCGCAAGGCTCAGGTAGTCGCGCAGCCGCGCCGTTCGGCTCTCCATGGTCACGGAAACGGGCATTTGCGGTTTCTCCTGGGGCATGATGGGCCGGGCGAGCGCTGGGTCATCGGGGCGCGGTGGCTGCGGGAGGGGGCGGAACGCGGTAGATCCGCCCGTCGGGCAGGTGCGTCGGAGCGGGGAGCGAGAGATCGCGCACCAGCCGGTCTTCGGTGGCGAGGTAGAAGCGCCAGTCCACGTTATCGAACATCACGAGGTAGACCGGCGCGGCACCGGCAGCCGATGCGCGGAGATCGGCGATCTGGCGGGTAACCGGGTTGTTCGGATCGGGACGGTCGGTGCGCAACTGGCGCTCCTGCGGCGAGAGCAGGGCGCGGCGCTCGTCAAGCAGGGCGATCACCTCGGGCGCGTTGGAAAAGATCACCGCGTCGGCCGGTAGGGTGCGGACGGCGGCAATGGTCGGGGATTCGCGCCAGACTTTCGCGTTGTAGCCGAAGCCCTTGGCATAGACCTCATGCGTGCGGATCGCCGAGCGCGCGCCGTGTGAGACCAGCACGGCGGCTCCGACCACAATGAGGGCGATCAACACGCCGCGCTCGCCCTTGCGGCTGCGGTCCAGCCCGCTCGCCTCCACCCCCATCAGCATGACGAAGGCGAAATAGGCGGGCAGGGCATAGCGCCCGTTCAGCGAGAGATTGGCCTCCAGCGAGGTCGAGAGCCAGATGAAGGCAAGGTAGGCGACAAGGAATGCGGCCAGCACCAGCGAGAGCGGCGTGCGCAAGTCGAAGACGGTGCCGGGGGCCATGGCACGCCAGCGCTGCCAGTGGCTCAGCGTTTGCCGGCCCGCAAAGCCGAACAGCCCCAGCAGCACGGCCACGCGCGCGCCGAGCGGCACCTGATCGGGGAACAGCCAGGCCGCCAATGTCTCCAGATTGTTGTGCCACTGCTGCGGGCCCATGTTGCCGTAGAAGCGCAGCTCGCGACCGATCGAGTGGCCGACCGTCTCGGTGCTCCAGCCCACCCATGCGAAGAACAGCGCGCCGCCGAGCAAGGCCAGCAGCACGCAGTCGGCAATCCGGCGGCCCATCGGCACACCCGGCCGGGCGAGAATGACCAGCGCGATGGCCGCGCCCATCGGCGGTCCGGTGAAGCGCGTCAGCGTCGCCACGCCCAGCAGGATCGATGCGATCAGCAGGTCGCGCCGGCGGCCAAGTTCGAAATAGTCGAGCGCGAACCACAAGGTGCCCAGCAGGAACATCATGAACGGCGCTTCGGACATCGCGCCCGCGTGCAGCGTGACGAACTGCGGAGCGAGGATCAGCAGCGCGGTGGCGGCGGCGGCAAAGCGCCAGTCATGGCTGCCGCGCTGCACCAGCGCAAAGACCAGGACGACATTGGCGAACAGGCAGGCGATCGCGACCGCCATCGCCGCCGTCAGCAGCGAGACGCCCAACGCGTGGCCGCCCGTCAGCATCCAGTGGTAGACCGGCGCGTCGTAGGGGACCGGGCTGATGCCCATGTACCGCGTGGTGTCGGGATAGGTGCCAAGGCCGTGATGCACGTTGAATGCAAACGTCGCGAAAGCGACCGCCAGCAGCAGCGTGCAGGCTATCCAGCCTTGCACGCTGCTGCCTCGGGCCTGTACGCGGTCGCGGTAGGGACGTTCGCGTTCCAGCGCGCCAGCCGAGGCGGTCATGTCCATCAGTGCAGCATCCTTCCCGTGACCGGCACATGGCCGCCGATGCGGCCCAGCACATCATCGAGCGCGGCGATCAGCCGGTCGATCTGCGCCTCGGTCACCACGTAGGGCGGCATGAAATGGAGCACTTCGGGCGCTTCCGGCAGGTAATGGGCGAGAACGCCGTGCCGCTCGAACAGGTCGGCGGTGAGTGTGGCGATCGGCGGTTTCCGGCCGAGCGTCCGGATCGGGCTGAAATCGAACGCCACAGCCTGAAAGCAGCCTTTGCCGCGCAATGAGGCGATGCAGCGGGGGTGCTTGGCCTGAAGCCGTTCGAGCCCGGCCCGAAGGTAGGCACCCATGGCTCCGGCCCGTTCGATCAGACGTTCCTCGGCCAGCACATTGAGCGTCTCGATGGCAACGGCGCAGGTTTCGCCTATGCCCGAGAAGCTGGAGCTGTGCAGGTTGCAGTCCTGCGTGTTGCCGTAGGCCTTGTCGAACAGCGCCTGCGAGGTGACCATCGCGCCCATCTCGCGCTTGCCGCCGCCCAGCGTCTTGGCCAGCGTGACCACGTCGGGCACCGCGTCCTCGTGCTGGAAGGCGCAGAACAGGCCGGTGCGGCCCATACCGACCTTCACTTCATCGAAGATCGTCAGGATGTCCGCCGCGCGGCAGGCCTCGACCAGTTCGGTGAAGTATCCCGGCGGCGGGGATTCGCAGGAAGTGCCGCGCAGGGTCTCGATCATCACTGCGATGATGCCGTTGTCCGCGCCACCCTCGCGGGCAATCGCCTCGCGGACCGAGGCGATGTCGCCGTAGCGGCAGAAAATCACGTTTTCTCCGGGCACGCCCATCAGGAACGGGCCCAAGCCGTCGGCGCCGTCCCCGATGCAGAGGAACTTGGTCTTGCCCTTGGGCGTCTGCACGCGTTCGCACAGCTTCATCGCCGCCTCAATGGCCTCGGCGCCCGAGACGGCGAGGAACGAGACGTCGAGCGGCTCGGGCAGGAACCGCGCGATGTTGTAGGCCAGCGCGCCCTGCAATTTGTGCGGAGCGATCTTGATGCAGTCGAGCACAAGGTCGTCATGGCAGCGCCGCTCTGCGGCGATCACGCGCGGATGATTGTGGCCGAGCCCCAGCACGCCGAAGCCGCCCGAATAATCGAGGATCCGCCGCCCGTCGCGCAGCACGATCTCGCAACCCTGCGCGCTGGCGATGTCCATCTTCCGCAGGCCGAGCAGCTCGGCATAGAGAAAGGCATAGCGATCGAGGTGGGCGGCATGGAGGTCCAGCGCGGTCTCTTCGTCCAGCGCGAGGCACTGTTCCAGCGTCAGCAGATCGCGGCGGATATTGCGGTCCCGCCGGGCCTTGGGCTGCGGGTTCGTGATCGACTTTCCGGCTGGTATCGATACCTGACTCGCCACGCGGAAACGCTCCCCATTCCACCATTCTGCGCCGCAACTGTACGGTTTTTCGGGGGCCGGAAGTATCTACAGGAAGGTATAATCCCGAAGACCCCAGAGCCCGTCCGGCCGGACGGGGCACTGTCCCTTTCGGGAGCGTGGCGGCCATTTGGGGATCAACTGTGGTAGCCCCAATGCGCTGCCTTTTTACCTCCGGTTCGGACAGCGGTTTGCAGGCCGATCCGCTTGCCCGGAACCGCGCCTTGCGGCAGACGAGAGCAGATCGGTCGCTTCCGGCCCTCGCTGCCTCTTTTCGCTTCCGGGGAATTTCGACGATGGATAACCTCGACCACATTCTGGCCGGGATCGCCGCGGAAATGCGCGGGATGGAGAACCGGGGTAAAGTGGCCGACTACATCCTGCCACTGGCCGCCGTTTCGCCCCATAAGTTCGGCATGGCAGTGGTGACGGCCGGAGGATCGGTGCATCTGGCTGGCGACGCCGAGGAGGCGTTCTCGATCCAGTCGATCTCCAAGGTCTTCGCGCTGACGCTGGCGATCGGCGCAGTGGGGGACCAGCTCTGGCGCCGGGTGGGGCGAGAGCCCTCGGGGAGCGCGTTCAACTCGATCGTCCAGTTGGAGAGCGAGCACGGCATTCCCCGCAATCCGTTCATCAACGCAGGGGCCATCGTGGTGACCGACGTGCTGCTCGGCCATCACCAGCCGCGCGAGGCGATCGGCCAGATGCTGCGCTTCGTGCGCGAACTGGCGGGCGACGATACTATCACCGTGGACGAAGCGGTCGCCCGGGCTGAACAGGATACCGGCTTTCGCAACAAGGCGCTGGCCAACTACATGCGCGCCTTCGGCAATATCCATGGCGACGTGGAGCAAGTGCTGGGCACCTATTTCCACTTCTGCGCGCTGGCCATGAGCTGCCGCCAGCTTGCGCTCGCGGGGCGCTATCTGATGGACGGCGGCCGCACCACGCGCGAGAAGGGCGGCCACCGCGTCATCACCGACCGCCGCGCGCGGCGCATCAATGCGCTGATGATGTCCTGCGGGCACTACGACAATTCAGGCGACTTCGCCTATCGCATCGGCCTGCCGGGCAAGTCCGGCGTCGGCGGCGGGATCCTTGCGGTGGCGCCGGGCATCGCCAGCATTGCAGTGTGGTCGCCGGGGCTCAACGCCAGCGGCAATTCGCAGTTGGGGCAACTGGCGCTGGAGCGGCTTGTGCAGCACACCGGCTGGTCGGTCTTCGAGCCGCGTGGAGGGCAGGGGGGCTGATCGCGGGGGTGTTTGAAGGGGATATTCGGATGCTTTCAGCAACCTCCCCGGAACGACGCGTGAATTGGACCAACCTATCTGCTCGTCGCCCCCGCGAAGGCGGGGGCCCCGCTGCCTTTGCGCCGCGCTGCAAGAACAAGCGGGATCCCCGCCTTCGCGGGGATGACGGGGAAGTAGGTACTTTTTTACCGTAAGGCTGGTCAGGCGATTGTTGATGTCTAGGTACATCGCCTCCACCAAAACTCGGCCCTCAATCCATGCAGAACTCGCCCGTCAAAACCAGCTTTCCACCATGGGTAGACGCAGACACGCGCGTCTTGCTGCTGGGTAGTCTGCCCGGCGAAAAGTCGCTGGCGGCGGGCGAATACTACGCCAACCCCAGCAACGGTTTCTGGTGGCTGATAGGCGAGGTGCTGGGCGAAAGCGAACTCCCCACCATGCCTTACACCGCCAAGCTCTCGGTACTGCGAGACCATCGCATAGGCCTCTGGGATGTCATCGAAAGCGCGAAACGACGGGGCAGCCTCGACACCGCGATTCGCGAAGCCACGCACCGGGACTTGGCCGCCTTCGCCGCCAAGCTCCCCCATCTGCGCGCCATCGCCTTCAACGGCGGCAAGGCGGCCAAAGACGGGCGCAAGCAACTGGCCGGGCAGGAAAATCGCTGGGCGCTGCTGGACCTTCCCTCATCCAGCGGCGCCCATGCCAGCATGTCGAAAGCGGCCAAGCTCACTTTGTGGCGGGCGATCGAACGCTATCTGCGATAGCCCTTCAGTCTTCCCGTTTTCCGGCGAACGTCTTCATCACCGCGTAAGCGGCATCCTGTTCTTCAGGCGCCAGCGCTTCCAGATGGGCCAAGGCTTCCTTGTACGTGAGGAAGGGCTTTCCTCCCACCACGATGGGGACCGTTCGGCCGTTGAAGACTCGCCGCAAGAGCCGCTTTTGGGTCCGTCCCAGCGCCTGGCTGCTCTCTTCGGTCATGACATGTCCTAAAAGCGCCCCTGTGGCGCAATTCGCTCGCGTTGTTAACGATTTTCGGGACCGTCCTGCCGTGCCGCCTCCAGCGCGGCGAGGAAAGCGGCCGGATAGTCCACCCGAAAGGCCAGTGCCCAAATCGGCGGGCGCGGGCGTAGCAAGGGTTTGCGTTCAACGGGGTGGCTTAGCCGCAGGATCACATTGGGCCACGCGAGCAGCGCCATATTGCGCGTGGTCGCGGCCTTGACCTCGACAGCGGTCACCTCGGGCGCAAGTTCGGCGATGTGCTCCAGCCGCACCATTTGCCGTGCGATCATGCCGCTGCGGATCAGCAGGCTATCCCCAGTCAGCAGGATCGGCCGGAGCCGCAGCGAGTGGATCAGGCCGACGCTGTAGAGCAGCAGCACCACGCCCACTTCCAGCAGCAGGTTCGCGGCGCGCGGACTCCACAGCCGCAGCAAGACATCCTGCACGGCGATCTCGATGGCTTGCAAGGTCAGCAGCACAGCCATCATCGGCGCCAGATGGCGATGATACGCGAAGGGCAGGGCGTCGGCAGGCACGTCCGGTTTGGCACGCCAGCCAGTGAGCGCCATGCGCAGTACAGTCAGCTCCGCCATGGCAAGGCGCAGCAGCGGTTCGGGCACGAACACGGCCGCCGCCTTGCGCCAACGCTCGCCGGGCGCGTTCACCCGCCAAGCCTTGCTTGCCCGCAGCAGCGACCAGCTGGTGTGCACCAGCAGCGTCAGGATGAGCGCGACAGAAACGGAGGGCATGGTCGCCAACCCGCTCCGCACGGCCGGGGGTGCGCCCAGCAGGACGACCAGCGCTGCGGTCGCCAGCCGCGCGAGAACAGCCTCACGCGAAGGGCGGTGCTCCTTCGCCATCAGCGACAGCATCAGCGTGTCGGCGGCGATCCACACGAACAGCAGCGCGGCGATGCGGGGGTAGCGCTGGGCAAGGCCGCTGTGCCCGGCCAGTTTCGCGAGCGCGATGGCAAGGAGCGGAAGCGCCAGCCATGCGAGGTTTCGCAAGGGAGATTGGGCGGTCCGGGTCCTTGTTGCGCGCATTGCTTTCCTCTTGGATGGTCAGGTCGGCTCGGCTTCGCGAAGCTGGCCGGACTTGAGTGCCGGTTTCTGAGAAAGGCCGCCTTGTTCCATGATCTGCTCGCGGAATTCGTCGCGCTTTTCGTGGATCGAGGCGATTACCGGGCCCATCGCCACACCGATCTCGACAAGTGCGGCCTCCGACAGTTGGAGCGAGCTTTCCAGGGTCTCGGGCACGGCGTGGGTTGCCCCTGCGCGGTAGAGCACGCCCGCGTGGTCGGTATCGCGGGCGCGGGCGATGATCGGCAGGTCGGGAAAGTCCGCGCGCAGCTTGCGGACGATGCGCTGGGCGGAGACCGGCTCGTCCATCGTCAGGATTACGGCTGCCGCGCTCGACACGCCCAACCGCAGCATCGCGTCTCCCCGCGCGGCATCGGCGAAGGCCACCGTGTAGCCAAGGCGGCGTCCCTCGGTGACGAGGTCCGTATTGCTGTCCACCGCCAGATAGGGCCGGCCGTGGCGCGTCAGCATATCGGCGACGAGGCGGCCAACGCGGCCGAATCCGACGATCAACGTGGGCGGCTTGTCGGCAGCGGAGACCGGCTGATGCGGAGCTTCAACGCCCTCGACCCGGCGGGCCATGATCCGGCCGATCTTGGCGAGCAGCGGCGTGATAGTGAGGCCCAACGCAGTCACGATCTGCCAGAACATCGCCGTACCCGGCTGGATCAGCTGTGCCGCGCTGGCCGCGCTCAGCACGATCAGGGTGGTTTCCGAAGGGCTGGCCATGAGGATGCCGGTCTCGGTCGCGGTGCCGCGCCGCGCGCCCATCAGCCGCAGCAGCAGGCTGGTGACCACGGCCTTGAGGACGATCACCCCCGCAGTCGCCACCAGAATCGGGCCGAGATTCTCCCAGACCACCCGCAAGTCGATGCGCATGCCGACGGTGATCAGAAACACGCCGAGGGCTAGGCCCTTGAACGGCTCGGTCATCTGCTCGACTTCGGTGTGGTACTCCGTCTCGGCAATCAGCAGCCCGGCCACGAGCGCACCGACGATGGGCGAGAGGCCGGTTGCGGCCGTCGCCAGCGAGGCGAGGATGACCACCAGCAGGCTGGCGCTGAGGAACAGTTCGGGGCTCTTGGTCCGTGCGGCCTGCGCGAAAAGTGGCGGCAGCAGGTAACGCCCCGCCACCAGCAGCCCGAGCACGACCGCCGTGCCCCAGATCAGCGTGTGGATCAGGTCGTCCATCCCGCCCTTGGCATGCGGTGCGAGCGCGCCGAGCAGGAACACGATGGGCACCAGCGCAATGTCCTCGAACAGCAGCATCGCCAGCGCCGCGCGGCCGACAGGATTGCTGGTATCGGTGATCTTGAGCACCAGCGCGGTGGAGGAAAGCGCCAGCGCCAGCCCCAGCGCCAGCGCGCCCGACAGGCCCTGTCCAAGCGCCGCGAAGATGAACGCCATGGAGCCGCCGATCAGCACCAGTTCGAGAGATCCCAGCCCGAACACGAAGCGCCGCATCGCCCAGAGGCGCGCGAAGGACAGCTCCAGCCCGATCGAGAACAGCAGGAGGATGATGCCGAACTCGGCGAATATCTCCAGTCCGTCGGGATCGGTGATCGTCACCCACGAAAGCCAGGGGTGGTCGAACACCAGCCGCCCAAGGCCGAACGGGCCGACCAGCAGGCCGACAAGGATGAAACCGATCACCGGGGTGATGCGGTATCGGCTGAACACGGGAATGACGATGCCCGCAGCGCCCAGAATCACCAGGGCGTCGGACATGACGGGAGAGGAAAGTGCGTTGGTACCGGCCATGTCCGGCCACTATGGCAGGGCGGGGCGGACAGACAATGCCCATGTGCCCGTGCTCATGGGGTTCGGGCAAATCGTTGCAAACCGCCATGCACGTCCGCAGGGCCCGGGCATCGCACGGAAAACACCCCCTCGGCGCATTATTCCAATCGTTATGCGAGGGCGTGTAACTTCACTTGGCGTTCAGCAAAGCGCTGTCTATAGACCGGCCCCATGTACGAACGTTCGCGCTTCAAGATCGCTCTCCTTGCCGCCGCTACCGGGGCTCTCGTTCTCACCGCCGGCTGTGCCGGGAAGGGTAACAAGAACAAGGACACTGCTTACGTCGCGCGCGACGTCGATACGCTTTACGCGGCGGCGCAAGACCGCCTGAACAAGGGGCAGACCAAGGCTGCTGCCGCCCTGTTCGACGAAGTGGAGCGTCAGCATCCCTATTCGCCCTGGGCCCGCCGGGCCCAGTTGATGAGCGCGTTCAGCTATTATGCCGCGCGCGATTACAACAAGGCGATCCAGTCGGCGCAGCGCTTCCTTTCGATCCACCCGGGCAACAAGGACGCGCCCTACGCCTATTACCTCATCGCGATCTCCTACTATGAGCAGATCAGCGACGTGACGCGCGACCAGAAGACCACCGAACAGGCCAAGCAGGCGCTTACCGACGTGATGCGCCGCTATCCGAACTCGCCTTACGCGGCGGACGCCAAGGTGAAGATCGATCTTGTGAACGATCACCTTGCGGGCAAGGAAATGACCATCGGCCGTTCGTACGAGAACAGCGGCAAGTGGCTGGCCGCCACGCTGCGCTTCCGCAACGTGGTCGACAATTTCCAGACCACCAGCCACACGCCCGAGGCGCTGTACCGTCTGGTTGAGGGCTATCTGTCGCTGGGCATTCCGTCCGAAGCGCAGAAGGCTGCGGCGGTGCTGGAGCACAACTATCCCGATTCGAAGTGGTATGAGCGCGCCTATCGTCTCATGAGCCGCCACGCGCCGAAGAACGTCGCCGCCGCCTGACGGCGCCGCACTTCGCAGGCTTTCGACGCCGGTCGGCCCCCGTGGCCGGCCGGCGTTGTCGTTTGGCGAATCGGGGATGCCCGCGCGATCAATGCGATAGAGCGCCCGTCGCGCCGCGCTCTTTGCGACAACCGCACGAAGGGGCGTGACGGGCGAATTTCTTTTCGCTAGAACGCAACGCGAACATGCTGACGCGCCTCGCCATTCGCAACATCGTGCTGATCGAAGCGCTCGATCTCGATTTCGCGCGCGGTCTTGGCGTTCTCACGGGTGAGACGGGCGCGGGCAAGTCAATCCTGCTCGATGCGCTGGGCCTCGTGATCGGCAATCGCGCCGACAGCGGGCTGGTGCGCGCCGGGGAAGACCGCGCGAGTGTGACCGCCAGCTTCGAGTTTTCCGCGCTTCCCGCCGCCGTGCGCACCGTGCTGGACGCCGCCGACCTTGAAGTGGAGCCGGGCGAACCGCTGCTGCTCAAGCGCCAGCTTCGCGCCGATGGCGGCAGCCGCGCCTTCCTCAACGACCAGCCGGTCAGCGTCTCGCTGCTGCGCGAGATCGCCCCGGCGCTGGTGGAGATCCACGGCCAGCACGACGATCGCGGACTGGTGAACCCCAAGGGCCACCGCACGCTGCTCGATCGTTTCGCGGGCGGCGACGTGGCCGGCGTGGAGGCCGCGTGGAAGACCTGGCGCGCAGCGCAGGGCGCACTGGATGCGGCGCGCGGGCAAGTCGCCAAGGCGGCCGAGGATCAGGACCTGCTGCTCGCGCATCTGGCCGAGCTCAATGCCCTTGCCCCGCAGGAGGGCGAGGAGGAGCAACTCGCCCACGCCCGCGCCGACATGCAGAAGGGCGAGAAGCTGACCGACGATCTCTCGGCGCTGCAACACCTCTGGACCGGTTCCGATTCGGCGCTGGCACGCCTGCGCGGCGCGGCGCGGCGGCTCGACCGCATTGCCGGGGAGCATCCGCTGCTGGGCGATGCGCTCGAAGCGCTCGATCGCGCGGTGATCGAGGCGAGCGAGGCCGAGGAAAAGCTGGAGCGCGCGGCGGAAGCGCTGGCCTTCGATCCCGACGAACTGGACCGCATCGAAACCCGCCTGTTCGATCTGCGTGCCGCTGCCCGCAAGCAGCTCTGCACGGTAGACGAACTGCCCGAAAAGATGCGCGAGATGCGCGAGGCGCTCGATGCCATCGAGGGGGGCGAGGAACATGTCGCCGCGCTTGAGGCGGCCGCGCAGAAGGCCGCGCTGGCCTATCGCCAGCAGGCCGAGGCGCTGCACGACTTGCGCCGCTCGGCTGCCAAGCGGCTGGACAAGGCGGTGGCCGCCGAACTCGCGCCGCTGAAGCTCGATGCTGCGCGCTTCCAGACTTCGGTACTCAAGCTGAGCGAGGATCGCTGGGGCGCGCACGGCATGGACGCGGTGGAATTCCTGATCAGCACCAACCCCGGCGCCGACTTCGCGCCGCTCGCCAAGATCGCTTCGGGCGGCGAGCTTTCGCGCTTCATCCTCGCGCTCAAGGTGGCGCTGGCCGAAGAGGGCGGGGCGGCGACCGTGATCTTCGACGAGATCGACCGGGGTGTGGGCGGCGCGGTGGCGGATGCCATCGGCGAGCGTCTGGCGCGTCTGGCGAATGGCAGCGGGCAGGGCGGCCAGTTGCTGGCCGTGACGCACAGTCCGCAAGTGGCCGCGCGCGGCGACCGCCACTTCATGATCGCCAAGTCCTCGCAAGGGACGGTGACACGCACGTCGGTTACGCCGCTGAGCGCGGCCGAGCGACAGGAAGAGATCGCCCGCATGCTCTCCGGCGCCGAAGTGACCGAAGAGGCGAGGGCGCAAGCGAACCGGTTGCTGGAACGGGCTTAGGGCCCGTTTGAACATTCGCTGGGGGCGAATTGTGCTGCGCGGGTCCCTCTTGCAGCGTTTATCTTAGGCATGCTCTTAAAGCAGAATGCGCACGGCTGACGATTTCGCCGGATCGCACCAAAGACAATGCCTGTTGTCGCAGGATTATCTGTCTGCGGTAATGAAATGACATCGAAATCGATGTTTGGTATTCTGCACATTCAATTGAACATTTCTGCGAAACTAATTGAAGAAATGAGAATGTGTTTTTTGCACACATATAACCGGCCCGATCGGTATAAGTACCGATTGTCCAATTGATGCCAATAGATAATTCCACTTAGTGCAATGGACTGATTTTGCCGGGTTGGCGTTTGCCGATCTCGAAATGGGGGGTGCCGGAAGAGGAGAAGAAAGTGGCTCTACTCGACACCATTCGCGGGGCCATCGCGCCCGGCACCGTTGACAATCTGGCGGCGAAACTGGGCGAAAGCCCGCAGGCCACCGGAAGCGCTCTGGGCGGGATCGTCCCCGTCATCCTTGCCGCAATGTCCAGCCGCGTCGCCGCAGGCAGCGGTGGCGGGGTCCTCAGCATGATCAAGGCCGCGCTGGCGAGTGGAAACCCGCTGGATCACCAGGCGGCACTGACCGATCGCGTGGGCGCCGAGCCGGCAATCACTCCGCATGGAGGTGGTTTTCCGGACCTGTTCGGCTCCAACTTCGGTGGTCTGGTATCCACGCTGGCGGGCCACTACGGCATAGCTCCGCAAAGCGTGCGCTCTCTCCTGGGGGTTGGCGGGCTGTTCGCGGCTGGCGGCATTGGCAAGCTGCTGGGCTCGACGCCGTCGCTCCCCGAAGTCACCACACTGCTCAATGGCGAGCGGGCATCGATCCATGCCGCCTTGCCGCCCGGCGTGTCGGGCCTTTTGGGTTCCCCCGCCGCGACAGCATCGCAGAGGTTGGAGGAACCCGTCCGCGCCGCATCCGGCGGGATGGGCAAGTGGTGGCCCCTGCTCCTGCTTTTGCTGGCGATCATTGCGCTCATCTGGGCCTTGCGCTCGTGCAGCAACAAGGAGGTCACGACTCCCAGCATGGAACCGACTGCGGCGGTCGAGCCCAGCCCGATGGTCGAACCCACTCCAACGGCCGCGATCCCAACCGGTTCCGGCATGGTGAGCGAAGTGACCGACGGCCGGCCGGTGCTGCGGGTGTTCTTCGCCGTCGGCAAATCCGATGTGACCAAGGACCTGTCGACCGCGGCGAGCAGCGTGAAGGAATACCTCGACGCACATCCTGGCTCCTTCGTGGCCGTTTCGGGCTATAACGACCCGACCGGAGACCCTGTCGCCAATGCCGCCCTTTCGAAGCGGCGCGCCGAGGAAGTCAGCAAGGCGCTGGTGGATACCGGGATCCCGGCCGCATCCATCAAGATGATCAAGCCCGCCGATACGACCGGTAACGGCGATACCAACGCCCAAGCACGCCGCGTGGACGTGACCGTAGGCGAATGACAATTCCGGTGGTGTGCACGCTTTACGCTGAACGGTGTGCACACCACCGTCGTCCGGTCCTCTTATCCGGGGCGAGCAGCCTTGCGAGGCCACCCAAATTGCTCTGAACCGTGTAAACAGTGTCGGCCGCGTCACCTTGTGGTCTACCGTCCGGCCAAGGCTTGCGGCATAGGCTAGGGCATGACCGAAAATCCCGATCTGTTTGCGAAGCCGGACCTTCCGGGCGAAGCCGAAGCCGCCAACGAACTCATGCGCCTGGCGCGCCAGATCAACCGGGCGAACCGGCTCTACCATGCCGAGGACGCGCCCGACATCACGGACGCCGAGTACGACGCGCTGGTGCGCCGCAATGCCGAACTGGAAGCGGCCTATCCGCACCTGATCCGGCCCGATTCGCCTTCGAACAAGGTGGGCCACGATGTCGCCGCTTCGCCTCTCGGCAAAGTGCGGCACGAGGTTCGGATGATGAGCCTCGACAACGCCTTCACCGATGAGGAAGTGGAAGACTTTGTCGGCCGCGTGCGCCGCTTCCTCTCGCTCTCCGCCGAGGAACTCGTGCAGGTGACGGCGGAGGACAAGATCGACGGCCTCTCCTGCTCGCTGCGCTACGAGAACGGCAAGCTGGTGCGCGCCGCCACGCGCGGCGACGGGCAGGTGGGTGAGGACGTGACCCCCAATGTCGCCCACATCGCCGACATCGTGCAGGAACTGAAGGGAGAGGATATCCCGGAGGTCTTCGAGGTGCGCGGCGAAGTCTACATGGAGAAGGCCGCCTTCCACGCTCTGAACGAGACGCTGATGGCCGAGGCGCGCGCGCTGGCCGAGGAGAAGGGCGAAGCTTTCGATGAGAGCAAGGTCCGCCAGTTCGCCAATCCGCGCAATGCTGCCGCCGGGTCGCTGCGCCAGAAGGATGCCTCCGTCACCGCCAAGCGCCCGCTGCGCTTTTGGGCCCATGGCTGGGGTGCGGCAAGCCACGTTCCGGGGGCGAGCCAGCACGAAGTGATCCGCCGCATCGAAAGCTGGGGCCTGCCGGTCTCGCCGCAGTTCCGGCTCTGCCATTCGGTCGAGGAAATGCTCGCTGCCTATCGCGCGATCCGTGACGGGCGGCCCGATCTGCCGTTCGAGATCGATGGCGTGGTCTACAAGATCGACCGGCTCGACTGGCAGCAGCGTCTCGGTTTTGTGGCCAAGGCGCCGCGCTGGGGATTGGCGCACAAGTTCCCGGCCGAGCGGGCGGAGACGACGCTGGAATCGATCGACATCCAGGTCGGCCGTACCGGCAAGCTGACGCCGGTGGGGCGCTTGAAGCCGGTGTTGGTGGGCGGCGTTACCGTCACCAACGTCACGCTACACAATCGCGACGAGATCGGCCGTCTGGGCGTCCGTCCGGGTGATACCGTGGTGCTCCAGCGTGCGGGCGACGTGATACCGCAGATCGTCGACAACCTGACCCGCGATGTGGAGCGCGATGCTTTCGCATTCCCCGATCACTGCCCTGAATGCCACTCCGAAGCTGTCGCCGAGGAGGGTGAGGTGGACGTGCGCTGCACCGGCGGGCTGATCTGCCCGGCGCAGCGGACCGAGCGCCTGAAGCACTTCGTCAGCCGCGCCGCGCTCGATATCGAGGGACTGGGCGAGAAAACCATCGATGAGTTCTTCGCCAAGGGCTGGCTGGAAAGTCCGGCCGACATCTTCCGCTTGCGCAAGCGCCGCGAGGAGATTCTCGCGCTGGACGGGTGGAAGGACAAGTCTGTGGACAACCTGTTGGCAGCGGTGGAAAACAAGCGCCAGCCCGATGCCGCGCGGCTGCTCTTCGGCCTTGGCATCCGCCATGTCGGCGCCGTGACGGCGCGCGATCTGATGAAGCGTTTCGAGACACTGCCGGCGCTGCGCGAAGTGGCCGAAAAAGCGCACGAGAAGCAGGGCGAGGAAGCCGCGCTGGCAGGCAGCGAGGCCTATTCGGAACTGGTCTCGATCGACGGTATCGGTCCCGCCGTGGTCGAGGCGCTGGGCGACTTCTTCCATGAGGAGCACAACCGCGCGGTCTGGGAGGACATCCTCTCGGAAGTCACGCCGCCGGCCTATGTCGTGGAAACGATCGAGAGCGAAGTCGCGGGCAAGACCGTGGTCTTTACCGGCAAGCTGGAAACGATGAGCCGCGACGAGGCGAAGGCACAGGCCGAACGGCTGGGCGCCAAGGCGGCAGGCTCGATCTCGGCCAAGACCGACATTCTGGTCGCGGGGCCGGGTGCGGGCTCGAAGCTGAAGAAGGCGGCCGACCTTGGCATCAAGGTCATCGATGAAGCTGAATGGGCCCGGATCGTGGAAGCCGCCGGCTGACGGGTCGCAAGATCAGCCGGGGTTCGCGTCCCGGACCCATGCCCGGTGCCGGAGGGGCGCACTGCCCCTGCCGGCACCTGTAGTGTGAGTGACGCGCCGCTCAGGAGACGCGGTTCTGTCGCTCATGCACCTGGCGGTAGTGTTGCACGCGGGTTGCGCGCAGCCCTGCCATTCCTTCGCGCTCTACTGCGCGTTGCCACGAGGCAAGTTCCTCAAGCGTGAGATCGTAGCGTTCGCAGGCCTCGGCAATCGTAATCAGGCCCCCATTGACGGCAGCCACGACTTCCGCCTTGCGGCGCGCAACCCATCGCAGCGTGTTGCGCGGCGGCAGGCTCTTGCGGTCGAGAGCTTCACCCAGGGGTCCCACGACGACGTTCGGTCGGTCGAGTTCGGTACGAAGCATATTTGGCCTCTTGAGCTGTTGTTACCAGCCCCCCTTGGTCACTAATTCTTGTTTGTAATCCCTAATTCTACCTTACTAAAGATGGTTAATTTCTGATTTTGGCGTTTTAGGTAAGATACTGGGAAATATAGGTAAATTTGCCTATGAAATATTGCCGAGATATTAACGCGGCGTTTACCTCTCTTAATTACACTCCCGGATAGAGCGGATCCCCCCGATCCGCATGGAGTTATGAACGTGTCCCCCGGGCTTTCCCCTTATGCGATCGCGCTTGCGCGCCACGTTTCGCCGGAAGGGTGCCAGCTCGTGGTTGAGCGGAATTTGCTCGAAAAGGGTGTGCGGCTGGTGCTGGCGCTGGCGGGGAATCCGCGGGCGACGGGAACCGTTCGCTGGGTCGTGGCCGACCGCGCGGGCTTTGCCTTCGACGCACCGATCGCCGCGGACCTGATGCGGATCATGCGGCTTGGCCCGCAGGGGCCGGGGCTGGAACTCCATCGCGCCTGAGCGCGCGCTTCACAGCCTCCGGCCAATCGAGGTTCCGGATCAGCGCCGACGCGCGCGCATCCACAGGATCGACCAGTCGCCCTTGACCAGCCTTGCAGCCAGTCGCAGCCCGGCCCGACGGCAGGCGCGGCGCACGGCATCTTCCTGCGTTTCGAGCAGGCCCGCCAGCAGCAGGTGTCCGCCCGGTGCCATCGACTTGGCGAAATCTGGCGCCAGGCTGACCAGCGGCCCGGCGAGAATGTTCGCCATGATGAGGTCGTAAGGCCCGCGCGCGGCGAGCAGCGGGTTGTCCATGCCGTCGGCGATGGTCATGACCAGTTCGCCCGAGCGACCGCCCAGTTTCATGCCGTTGGCATCGGCATTGTCGGCCACCACCGAGGCGCAGACCGCGTCGATGTCGCTGGCCGTGGCGAGCGCGCGCGGCCAGAGCGTCATCGCCGCGAAGGCGAGCAGGCCGGTGCCCGTGCCGATGTCCGCATGGTTGCGCACGATCACGCCCTGCGCCTTCATGTGGCTGAGCATTTCGAGGCAGCCAGCCGTCGTGGCGTGTTGTCCGGTGCCGAACGCCTGGCTGGCGGGGATCACGAAGTCGGTTACGCCGGGCTCGTCCAGCGGCGGATATTCGGGCGTGTGGACGTAGAAGCG
The DNA here is from genome assembly GCF_056857025.1 of Novosphingobium sp. BL-S-33. Classification (NCBI taxonomy): domain Bacteria; kingdom Pseudomonadati; phylum Pseudomonadota; class Alphaproteobacteria; order Sphingomonadales; family Sphingomonadaceae; genus Novosphingobium; species Novosphingobium sp. BL-S-33. The sequence continues at coordinate 1,953,853 of NZ_CM166474.1, forward strand.
ACCGGCACGGATCGGCTCCAGGCCTTCCTGGCTGGCGACCAGCCAGTCCGTTTCGGGCAGTTCCTCGACGATGAATTCGGGCACGTCGCCGGTGAACAGCGCGGCGAGGGCGTCCTTGTCCGCCTTCTTCGGCTTATGGGCGAGCCACGCCTCCAGTTGCCAGTCGTCGGGCTTGTCCTCAGCAATTTCGCTGCCGGAAATGACGATATCCGGATCCCAGTCGAAAGCGTCCTCATGGGCGACGAGCGCACCCTCGACGACGGCGCGGGGGGCGAAGGCAGTGATTTTCCAACTCACGAATGCGTCTCCTTCGCTTCGGGAGCGGCCTCTTCGGCAAGGCGCTGGTCGAAGCGAGCATGGGCTGCGGCTGCATATTTGCGGCACGCGGTGGGATCGACCAGCGGGGCCGTGCCTGCAAGGCGCGCGAAGAGATCGCTCGCGCCCGGATGCGGGGAAACCAGCAGGTCGCAGGGAAGTTCGGCGATTCGCGCATAGCCTTCGCGGATGGCGGCAATGCGCTCGGGGTGGTCGGTAAAGCGGTAGCCCTTGACAGAAATCGCGCTCACGCTGTCCGCATAGGCGATGGTCAGGCACTTGCCCGCATTGTCGCACGATCGCCATGTCCAACTGGTCGATCCGGCGGCATGGGCGGGTGTGGAATGGGCGGTGAGCGTGATGGTGCCAAGCGTCAGCTTCTCGCCATCGGTCAGGCGCCGGCCGACATGGACGGGCGGGAAGGCGTCAAGCTGGCCGAACTGCGGGTCGGCGGCATCGGCCTTGCCGCTTTCGAGCACTTGCGCGGCGGCGGGCAGGGCGGCGACGCGCGCCCCGGTTCCGCGCTGGAGCGCGGCGAGGGCGCCGGCATGGTCGAAATGCTCGTGCGTGGAGAGGATCCAGCGCACGTCCCGAGGGTCGAAGCCCGCCGCCTTGATATTGGCGAGAACCAGCGGGGCCGCTTCCGGCACGCCGCCGTCGATCAGCACGTGGCCCTGCTTGCCGGTGATGAGAATGGCGGAGATCCCGCAAGTGCCGACGTACCAGGTATTGCCAAAAAGCCGCGCGGGCGGGGCGGGATAGGCCCAGCCATCATGGTCCTTGCAGGCGGCGACGAGTCGCGCTGCGTCGGTGCCGGCCGGAAGCGCTCCGGCATCGTTCGCGGTATTTGCGCTCGCGGCATCCGGTGACGATGCCGCCGCGCCGGGAGAGGCGGAGCAGGCGGCCAGCAGCAAGGCCGGTGCGAGGATGTTCGGCAGGCGATTCATAAGCGTGCGCTTTAGACCGCACCTGCGGCCAAGGCCAGTGGCAGGGGACCGGTGCTCCCGCACGTACAAGGCGATCGGGGCGGCTCGTCCGATGTGGCGGGCGAAAGGACGCTTGTGGGCGATGCATCCGCGTTGTGCGTCGCGGAACTTGCGCCAAGCCGTGATTTGTCTAAGGGGACTTCTCGACAGGGGCAGCCTCAGGGGCTGCTAAAAGGCAAAAAGGATTCGAAAGAGCCATGGCCAAAGACGGCACCAGGAACCGTCCGCTTTCGCCCCATCTCGAGATCTGGCGTTGGGGCCCTCACATGTTCGTCTCGATTCTGCACCGCGTGACGGGCGATGGCATGGCATTTGCCGGCCTCGGCCTGCTGCTGTGGTGGCTGGGGGCGCTGGCCAGCGGTCCCGCGGCTTACGCGCAGTTCGCCAAGTGCATGACGTCGATTCCGGGCTATGTCGTGCTCGTCGGCGTCTCCTGGGCCTTCTTCACGCACATGATGAGCGGCCTGCGCCACTTCGTGCTCGATATCGGCGCCGGCTTCGAACTGAAGGCCAACCGGACCTTCTCGATCCTTGCCCCGGTCATGGGTGTGCTCGTCACGGTCGCCTTCTGGGCGCTCCTGCTGCTTCGCTGAGGAACGGAACATGGGTAACGGAACTTCCATCGGCCGCGTTCGCGGCCTCGGCGCGGCCAAGACCGGCGTTCATCACTGGCTGCTGCAGCGCTTCACCGCGATCGGCAACCTGCTGACCGGCATCTTCCTCGCCGTCTCGCTCGTCCTCCTGCCGGACCTCAGCTACGCCTCGGTTGCCGAATGGCTGGCCCGCCCGGTCCCGGCCGTGGCGATGATCCTGCTGGTCGTCACGACCTTCTGGCACGCACGCCTCGGCCTGCAAGTGCTGGTCGAAGACTACGTGCATGAGCACGCCAACAAGTTCGCCTGCATCGTGGCGCTGAACCTTGCTGCCTGCGGCGGCATCGCCTTCGGCGTCTTCTGCGTCATTCGCCTCGCGCTGGGAGCCCACGCCTAATGTCCGGCCCTGCCTATAAGATCATCGATCACACCTATGACACCGTCGTCGTCGGCGCCGGTGGTTCGGGTCTGCGCGCCACGATGGGTTCGGCCGAAGCCGGCCTGCGCACCGCGTGCATCACCAAGGTGTTCCCCACCCGCTCGCACACCGTCGCGGCGCAGGGCGGCATCGCCGCCTCGCTCAAGAACAACACCCCGGACCACTGGACCTGGCACATGTACGACACCGTCAAGGGGTCGGACTGGCTGGGCGACCAGGACGCCATCGAATACATGGTGCGCGAAGCCCCGGCGGCGGTTTACGAGCTGGAGCACGCCGGCGTGCCCTTCAGCCGCAATGCCGACGGCACGATCTACCAGCGCCCGTTCGGCGGCCACATGCAGAACATGGGCGAAGGCCCGCCGGTGCAGCGCACTTGCGCCGCCGCGGACCGTACCGGCCACGCCATGCTGCACGCGCTCTACCAGCAGTCGCTGAAGTACGACGCGGACTTCTTCATCGAATACTTCGCGATCGACCTCATCATGGACGGCGGCAAGTGCGTCGGCGTGATCGCGCTGTGCATGGATGACGGCTCGATCCACCGCTTCCGCTCGCAGGCCGTCGTGCTCGCGACCGGCGGCTATGGCCGCAGCTACTTCACCGCCACTTCGGCCCATACCTGCACCGGCGACGGCGGCGGCATGGTGCTGCGCGCGGGCCTGCCGCTTCAGGACATGGAATTCGTGCAGTTCCACCCGACCGGCATCTACGGCGCGGGCGTGCTCATCACCGAAGGCGCGCGCGGCGAGGGCGGTTACCTCACCAACTCCGAGGGCGAACGCTTCATGGAGCGCTATGCACCGTCGGCAAAGGACCTCGCCTCGCGCGATGTCGTCTCGCGTTCGATGGCGCTGGAAATCCGTGAAGGTCGCGGTGTCGGCCCGAACAAGGACCACATCTACCTGCACCTCGATCACATCGATCCCAAGGTGCTGGCAGAGCGTCTTCCCGGCATCACCGAAAGCGGCAAGATCTTCGCGGGCGTCGATCTTACCCGCCAGCCGCTGCCGGTCGTCCCGACCGTCCACTACAACATGGGCGGCATTCCGACGAACTATCACGGCGAAGTCGTCACCATCGGTGCCGACGGCAATCCCGAAACCGTGGTTCCCGGCCTCTTCGCGGTCGGTGAAGCGGCCTGCGTTTCGGTCCACGGCGCCAACCGCCTTGGTTCGAACTCGCTGATCGACCTCGTGGTGTTCGGCCGCGCAACCGGTCACCGCCTGAAGGAACTGGTCAAGCCCGGCGCCAATCAGGACGAGCTGCCCAAGGATTCGGCAGACCTCGCGCTCGGCCGTCTCGATCACTTCCGCCATGCCAACGGCGGCACGCCGACGGCCGAGATTCGTACGGAAATGCAGCGCAACATGTCGGCCCACGCCGCCGTGTTCCGCACCGACGAACTCATGGTCGAGGGCAAGGCGGCAATCGCCAAGACCTACGAGAAGATGCAGGACATCAAGGTCACCGACCGCGGCCTGATCTGGAACTCGGATCTGGTCGAGACGATGGAGCTGGACAACCTGATCTCGCAGGCCACCGTCACGCTGCACGGCGCCCAGGCGCGTCAGGAAAGCCGCGGCGCCCATGCGCACGAGGACTTCCCCAACCGCGACGACGCGAACTGGATGAAGCACACCGTGGGCTGGTTCAACGGCTGGGGCGGCAAGGGCGGCGAAGTCCGTCTCGATTACCGCCCGGTCCACGAATATACGCTGACCGACGACGTCGAGTACATCAAGCCCAAGGCCCGCGTGTACTGATCGACGCGCCGGCAACGGCCCGGTAAATCGATAACAAAAATGGCGGCGCTCCGGACAACCGGGGCGCCGCCATTTTCATTTGGTTGGCTATTCGGCCAATCATTTGCCCCGACATCTGCCCAACTATTTGCATTGCAACCGAATCCACTCCGTCGCATTACTTGTGCGACATCGCGGGAACAGGAGTCGATTGCATGACGACCTCACACACCGACCCGAATGCCTTCACCGATCCGCTGGCCCCTCCCTTTCTTGGCTCCCCGCCGCTCGGCTGGGGCTGGGTCCTGGCCTATGGCGTGCTGCTCATCCTCGTTGCGGTCGTCGTCATCGCCAATCCGCTGGTGGCAAGCTTTGCGACCGGGTTCCTGCTGGGCATCGTGCTCTGCGTCTACGGCGTCGCCGCGATTTCCGCCGGTGTCCATTCGATGTCGCGCCGCGCACGCTGGACGGAGATCCTGCTCGGTGCAATCGGCCTGATTGCCGGGCTCTATGTGCTGTTCAACCCTGTGGCCGGAGCGCTCACGGTGGTCTGGGCGATCGGTGCATGGCTGCTGATTTCCGGCGGGTTCGAGATTGCCTTCGCGCTCAAGGCCCGTCACGACAAGGCTTGGCGCCTGTTCCTGGGCGCGCTGGATGTGGTGCTGGGCGTGCTGCTGTTGACCTCCAATCCGAGGACGGCCATCGGCTTTCTGGCGATCATGGTGGCGATCAGCTTCTTCATGCGCGGCATTTTCATGATCGCCGTCGCTCTGGGCCTGCGCAGGCTGGGCAAAGCGGCAGGGTGATCGGGTTCCGGTAACGGAGATCGACGATGAGCGAGCGACCCGAAGGCAAACTCGCCGGCGAAATCGCCGAGGACGCGCACAAGGTCGCTCGCAACGTCGAAAAACAGACGGACACGGCGGACCGGCGGACGGTGCTTGCCGCCGACCGCACCATACTCGCGGCCGAGCGCACGTATGCCGCATGGGTGCGCACCGGCCTCGGCGCTCTGGCGTCGGGGATCGGCGCGCGCGCCTTGCTGCAAGGGGTGGTGAGCGAATGGCTGGTACTGACCACCACCGTCGCCCTGCTGCTCTTCTCCGAATTCTGCTTCATCGCCGGCATCTGGCGCGAGCTTCGGCCGATGACGCCGGCACCTGAGAGCGACACGCCGCGTCTGCCGGCGGCGCTGCTGGTCGGCTTCAACGGGTTTCTGGTCGTGCTGGGAATCGCCGTGATCGTGGGCATCCTTTCCAAGTAGTCGGGGATGGGCTTCCCAGCGCCGTTCATCTGGCGTTCATGTTTACAAACGTAGTCGATTACGTGTGTAAACGATGGAGAGCGACGTGGCCGAAGAGCCCGACACCCCTAACGAGAACTCTCCCGAGCGGATCTCGGATGCCGAACACGCGGTGATGGAAGCGCTATGGGAGCGCAGCCCGATCACCGCCGCCGACGTGTGCGAGCGGGTCTGCGGGCCGCGCGGGTGGAGCCTCGCCACGGTCAAGACCCTGCTCTCCCGCCTCGTCGCCAAGCAGGCCGTCGCCACCGAGCCTGACGGCAAACGCTTCCTCTATTCGCCCAGGATCGCCCGCGAGGCCTATGTCGGCACCGAGAGCCGCCGTCTGGTCGACCGCCTGTTCGGCGGCCGCGCCGCGCCGCTCTTCGCGCATCTTGCCGAAGCGGACGCCCTGACCGAAGATGACATCGCCGAAATCGAGGCCCTCCTGAAGGAGCTCAGGTCATGATCGCATGGCTTGCCGATACGCTTGTGATGACCGGTGCGCTGATGGCGCTGATCCTGCTGGTCCGCCGCCCGGTGGCGCGCCTGTTCGGCCCGATGGCCGCCTATGCGCTCTGGGCCCTGCCTATGATCCGGCTGGTCCTGCCCCCGCTGTCGCTGCCGCGCGGGCTGATCCCGCAGCTTTCGTTGGGCGTGGAGCCGATCACGGCCGCTGCGGTGCCCGTTGAGGCCCCGATGGCATCGGTTCCGGTCGATACGGTGATGGACATGCCGCAGGCGACCTCCGCCGCTGAGCCGGCCGCGACCGATTTCGGCACCCATCTTGCCGCGACTCCGGTCGCCGATCCGGGCCTCTTTGCACATGTGCCGTGGACCGCGCTGCTGCTGACCGTGTGGCTGGGCGGGGCTGCCGTATTCCTGGCCTGGCGGATCTGGAACTATCGCCTGATGCGCCGCGAGATCCTGGCCGAGGCGCGCCTTGTGGCCCGTTCGGGCGACGTGCGCATCATCGAGAGCCCGGCAGCGGGCGCGCCGCTGGCGTTCGGCGTCTTCGAAAAGCTGGTCGCGCTGCCGCAGGGCTTCCTTGCCAGCGTCGACTCGGAATCGTCCGATTTCGCCATCGCGCACGAACTGGAGCACCATGCCGGCAATGACCTGCTGGCGATCATGGCGCTTCAGCCGCTGTTCGCGCTGCACTGGTTCAATCCGCTCGGCTGGGCGGCGTGGCGCGCGCTGCGGGCGGATCAGGAAGCCGCGTGCGATGCCCGCGTCATGGCGGGGTGCGGACGCGAGATGAGGGCGCGCTATGGCCGCCTGATCGCCAGCTTTGCGGCGGCCACGCGACTTACACTCGCCGCGCCGATGGCGGGAACGCTGTCAGGCGAAAAGCCGATCATCCAGCGCCTGAAGGCACTCGGCCGGGCTGAAGTCTCGCCCGCGCGCAAGGTCGCCGCGCGCAGTCTCTTCGCGCTCGCAGTGGTCTCGGTACCGTTCACCGCCACTGTCACTTACGCCGCGATGGAAGCGCCGGAAGTGCCGGAAGTCCCCGCCGTGCCAGAGGCTCCCGTGCCCCCGGAACCTGCGGCGCCGTCGATCCGTGCGGTTGATCCCGATGTGCCCGATGTTCCCAATGCGCCCGATGCACCGGCCATGCCTGCAAGTCCGGCGCCTGCACCCGCCGTTAATGCGATGACCGTCAACGCGCCGGTGGCGCCGCCCGTACCGCCGACACCGCCTGCTCCTCCCGCCGTTTCACTGCGTGACAGCATCAGCCGCGATGTCGAGGCCACCGTGACGAACGCGATGCGTAACGTGCCCGAGGTCCGCCAGACGGTGTCGTCCGACGGGAAAGTCCAGGTCATCCACATCGTGCGCCGGGACGGGAATGGCCAGACGCGGATCGAAAGGAAAATGACGATCGACAGCCGCTGCCCCGCCGACAGCCGCCGCGCTCAGGCGCAGGTCGGGCAGGGCGCTACGGTGACGTCGACGGTCATCTGCACCGGCGCGCCGAAGCACACGGCCGACGCGGCCGTGCAGGCCATTGCCAAGGCCCGCGCTGCGGTGGCTGCGAACCAGAGGCTCGATGCCGCGACGCGCACCGAAATCCTTGCCGATCTCGATGCGGAAATGATCGAGACCCGTGCCGACGTAGAGCGCGACCGTGCCGAGGCGGAGCGGGATCGGGCCGAAGCCGAACGCGATCGTGCGGAGGCCTATCGCGAACGCAACACCAACTGGTGACCGGGAAGCGCCCGCCTCAGGGAATCTTCTGAACGACTGGAATAGCCGTGAAGGGAACGGGGGCCATGCTCACGTTCCCTTTCCTGTTGGATGATGTGTCCGCAACGGTGATGAGCGTGGCGTGTGGATACTCTTCCTCTGCGGCGCTGGGCATGGGGAGCATCGGACCCGGGGTGGCAGCGGCGATATTCGCGGCCTTGTTCGTGCCTTTCCGGTCCCGCCGTACGTGGGTGTCCATCGCGCGGGCCTGAATGATCGCAGGCGTCGCGGGGGAGGCGGGATACCTGCAATCCTTGGCCTCGCCCACGCCCTTGAGGAAAGCCCGCCGCGCAATGCCCGCGCGCGCCGCCGCGAGCACGCTCTGGTCTTGCGCATTGGCGCCCGAAATCTCGCGAATCAGGCCGCGAAAGGGAATGAACGACGCGACCGCCCACTTGGCGACGCGGCCGGGGCTGATGATGTCACGCCCGGGTGAGGGGAGGTCGATATCGGGCCCCAGCACGGTGTCGAGTTCCTGCACCGCCGCCGCAATCTGGTCGCAAGTCTTGAGGCCGCTGAGATCATAGGGCTTGTGGATCGCCGCCTTGAGCAGCGGCGGAATTTCGATCCTGTCCAGATTGAGGTCGGTCACCGGCGTCTTGGCGACGTCTATGGCATCTGGTTCCGAATCGGTGATCGCGCGCTGGGGCTGTTTTGCTGCCGCTGGAGAGCCGATGAGCAGCACGGTCAACGCGGCGGCAGTCCAGACCTGGCGCATGGTCGTCTCCTGTCTGCCGGGAGAGGCGCGCGTTCCGGATTAACGGTCTGGGACCCTTGATGAAGCCGGAACCATGGCGGTCCGGATCATGCCCAGCCTAAGGATCGGTCGCACCCGCCCGTCGGTCAAATCATCACACGTCGGAGAACGTGTCGCAAGCGTCCTCGTTCCCGCTGTCGAGGCCGCGCTTGAGCCATTTCATGCGCTGCGCGCTCGACCCGTGGGTGAAGCTTTCGGGGCTGACGCGCTGGCCGGCGTTTTTCATCAGCGTATCGTCGCCAATGGCGCTGGCGGCGGTCATCCCTTCCTCCATGTCGCCCGGCTCGATGCGGTTCCGGTTCTTGCCCGCCCAGACGCCTGCATAGCAGTCCGCCTGAAGCTCCATGCGCACTTGCAAGGCATTGGCCTGCGAGGGATTCTGCTGCTGCGCGCGGCGGACTTTGGCGTCCAGCCCGAGCAGGTGCTGGATATGATGCCCGTACTCATGCGCGACCACGTAATAGCGCGCGAAGTCACCCTTGGCGCCCAGCTTCTGGTCAAGCTCATCATAGAAGCTGGTGTCGATATAGATGCCCTGATCGGCCGGGCAGTAGAACGGGCCCATTGCGCTTTGCGCGGCGCCGCAGCCGGAGCGGTCGGTGCCGTTATAGAAGTGCAGTTCGGGTTGCTCGAAAGCGATGTTCGCTTGCTTGAACGGCTGCTCCCACGTCTGGTTGAGCGAACTCAGCGCGTTGCACGCCTCCAGCGAATATTCGTTCTGGCCGCAGATCTGGGCGGCGCTTTGCGGCTGCCCCGGTTGCGCGGGAGCGCCTTGTCGGGGCTCCTGTTGCTGCACGCTGTCGATGGTGCCGAGCATCTGCTGAGGGTCGACGCCGAAGACGAACATGCCGATCAGCACGATCACCAGCGTGCCGCAGCCGATCTTGCCGCCGCCGCCACCGGGAAAGCGACTGCCGCCTTGCGTGACGCGGATGTTGTCGGGATTGAACCTGTCGAGCCGCATCCGCTGTCGTCCTCTCGCACCTGCCCTGTGGGGCCGAGCCTAATCGCGCGGCACCGTCCTGTTCAATCGAAAAGGTATCCTGTGGTTCCGTAGGCACGCAGCAAGGAAAAATCGCGTCCATTCCGGGCACTGGTCGAGATTCGCTAACCGGGTCCGCAATTCGCGGTTATGCATGCGGAACGATGAGCAGGGGTTTCAAGGCGAGCATGGTCCGGCGAAAATGGGTCCGGACTTTCGGGGTGACGGCGCTGGGCGGAGCGCTCGTCTGCGCCGGTGTCGCGCATTCGGCATCCTCGCGTGCGGATCAGGATATCGCTGCAAGGCTGCACGCGCAGATTGAAGTGCTCGCCAGCGACGACTTTGACGGCCGCGAACCCGGCACGCAGGGCGAGGCCAAGACCCTGCGCTACCTTGGCAAGCAGTGGTTCGACATCGGCATGACATCGGGCACCAACGATCCCGGCCACGAATGGTTCGCCCCGGTCACGCTCGTCGCGCGGGAGCCTGCCACGTCCTCGGCGCAGTTCCAGCGCAAGGGCGCACGCGCGCCGACCTCGCCCAGCGGCGTGCTGGTGCTGACCTCGGGCAAGCGCAGCATGGTGCGCAACGTGCCGCTGCTGTTCCTCGGCACGGCCAAGGCGCGCGACTATTCGCGCACCGAGCTGGCCGGGCGGATCGCGGTAGTGCTGGACGGCGACACGCCCGACAGCAAGCGCCAGAACGACCTGCTGGAAATGGGCGCCTCCGCCGTGCTCACCGTGCTCGACGGGGACCGCAGCCTCGATCAGGTTTCCGCGCGCCGCAAGCGGTCCGGATATGCGCTGTCCAACGAATCGCTGGGCGGCGATCTGGAGGCATTCATCACGCGCGAAGCGATGACCGCGCTGCTCAAGGGTTCCTCGCATACGCTTGCCGGGCTTGAGGCGCTGGCGGCAAAGTCCGATTTTGCGCCGGTCCCGCTCGACATCACGGCCTCGCTCGAAGCCACCACGCGTGAGACCACGATCCGCACCCACAACCTGATCGGCAAGCTGCCCGGCCGTCGCCCGGAAGCGGGCGCGGTGCTGTTCCTGGCGCACTGGGATCACTTCGGCGAATGCGGCGAGCCCCCGGCCGAGGACGTGATCTGCAACGGTGCGATAGACAATGCCAGCGGCGTCGCCACGATGACCGAAGTGGCGCGCCGCCTCTCGCGCGGGCCGCAAATGGACCGCGATGTCTATTTCCTCGCCACCACGGGTGAGGAACTCGGCCTGCTCGGTGCCCATGCCTTTACCGAGAGCCCGCCGCTGCCGCTGCGCCAGATCGTGGCCGCCTTCAACATCGATTCGAACGCCATCGCGCCGCATGGCACGCCCTTCGTCATCGTCGGGCGCGGCATGACCGGGCTCGACGGCACGATTGCCAAAGTCGCCAAGTCCGAAAAGTTCAAGGTTTCCAACAGCGACGATGGCAATGAATATGTCCGCCGCCAGGATGGCTGGGCTCTGCTCCAGCACGACATTCCGGCCGTGCTCGTCTCGACCGCCTATGGCGACATGACGCGCATGCGGGCCTTCTTCGACGGTGATTACCACCGGCCGAGCGACGATCTGGTCCACATGGCCCATCCGCTCGAACTGGGCGGGGCGGTGGATGACGTGAAGCTGCTTTCCGCGCTGGGCCGGTGGTTTGCGGATACCCGGAAGGTTCCCGCGAGCGCGGTGACAGGCGCTGCCGCCGGGGGAGCGGCGGGGAGCGCTACCACTCCGGCAACCCGGACTTTGCCGCCCGATCCGCCAACGGGAAAATGAGGCCTAGCACTATCGCCCCCACTTGATTACATGGGCCGCCACGATTCTCCCCCGACAAGACAATGGTGGCGCACATGGACATTCCCCTCGGACTTACTTTCGACGACGTACTTCTGCGTCCCGCCAAGTCCGACATAGTCCCCACCCAGGCAGACACCCGCAGCCGCCTGACGCGTGACATCGGTCTCAACATTCCCGTCATCTCCTCGGCCATGGACACCGTGACCGAAGCCGACATGGCCATCGTCATGGCACAGCTCGGCGGCATCGGCGTCCTGCACCGCAACCTCACGATCGAGGAACAGTGCGCCGCCGTCCGCGCCGTGAAGCGTTTCGAGAGCGGTATGGTGGTCAACCCGATCACGATCAGCCCCGACGCCACACTGGGTGAGGCGCAGGCTGTCATGCAGGCCAACCGCATCAGCGGCATCCCGGTGGTCGAGAATTCGGGCAAGCTGGTCGGCATCCTCACCAACCGCGACGTGCGCTTCGCCGCCAACCCGGCGCAGCCGGTGCGTGAGCTGATGACGCATGAGAACCTCGCCACCGTGCAGGTCGGCGTCGATCAGGACGAGGCGCGCCGCCTGCTGCACGCCCGCCGGATCGAGAAGCTGCTGGTGGTGGACAATGCCTTCCACTGCGTCGGCCTCATCACCGTCAAGGACATCGAGAAGGCCGTCAATTACCCGGACGCCACCAAGGACGCCGCGGGCCGCCTGCGCGTCGCCGCCGCGACCACGGTGGGCGACAAGGGCTTCGCCCGCACCGAGGCGCTGCTGGCTGCCGAGTGCGACGTCGTCGTGATCGACACCGCCCACGGCCATAACCGGGACGTGGCGCTCGCGGTCGAACGCGTGAAGAAGCTGTCGAACTCGGCACAGGTCATCGCTGGCAACATCGCCACCGCCGAAGCGGCACGCGCGCTGATCGACGCGGGCGCGGACTGCGTGAAGGTGGGCATCGGCCCGGGCTCGATCTGCACCACGCGCATCGTCGCCGGTGTCGGCGTGCCGCAGCTCACCGCGATCATGGAAGCCGCCGAAGAGGCCGACAAGTCGGGCGTGCCGGTGATCGCCGACGGCGGTCTGCGCACTTCGGGTGACGCAGCCAAGGCGCTGGCCGCCGGTGCCTCGACCATCATGGTCGGCTCGATGCTCGCGGGCACCGAGGAAGCGCCGGGCGAGACGTTCCTCTACCAGGGCCGTGCCTACAAGTCGTACCGCGGCATGGGCTCGGTCGGCGCGATGGGCCGTGGTTCGGCCGACCGCTACTTCCAGGGCGACATCAAGGACCAGATGAAGCTGGTTCCCGAAGGCATCGAAGGTCAGGTTGCCTACAAGGGCCCGGCCAAGGACGTCATCCACCAGCTCGTCGGCGGCATCAAGGCGGCGATGGGCTACACCGGCTCGGCCACGGTCGAGGATCTGCGCAAGAACGCCCAGTTCGTGCGCATCACCAATGCCGGTCTGCGCGAAAGCCACGTCCACGACGTGACGATCACCCGTGAGGCTCCGAACTACCCGACGCGCTGATCGCGTCGGAGGAATCGAAGCATGACACCGGGCGCGCGCGTCCAGGCGGCTATCGAGGTTCTGGACCTCGTGATCAAGGCGGCGCGTGCCAATGGTGCGCCCGCCGACCGCTTGATCGGGGACTGGTTCCGCACCCGCCGCTTTGCGGGCAGCAAGGACCGCCGCGCGGTGCGCGAACTGGCCTACCGCGCCATCCGTGCCTGCGGTGAAGTGCCCGCCGATGGCCGCGCCGCGATGTTGCGCGTTGCCGCCGAAGACCCGGAACTGGCCGCGCTGTTTGACGGCACCGGGCACGCACCGGCCCCCATCGATCCTGCCGAACAGGCAGCGGAGCAGGGCCTCGCCCCACGCTGGCTGGTGGACCGCCTCGCCGCAAGCGGGGTGAGCGAGGTGGACGGCATGGCGCTGCTGGGCCGCGCACCGCTGGACGTGCGGGTGAACATCTTGCGCGCCGCCGCTGCGCCGCTGCCCGAAGGCGGTAAAGCCACGGTGCTGCCCCACGCGCTGCGCTATCCGCCCGAAACCCGCATCGAGCAGTCGGCGGCTTATGTCGACGGCGCGATCGAAGTGCAGGATCTCGGCTCGCAGCTCACCTGCGAAGCAGTGGCTGCCCGTCCGGGCGAGACCGTGATCGACCTCTGCGCCGGGGCCGGAGGCAAGACGCTCGCGCTTGCCGCCGCCATGGAGAATACCGGCACGCTGATCGCCAGCGATTCCGACCGCGCTCGCCTGTCGCGCCTTGCGCCGCGTGCGGAGCGTGCAGGGGCGGGCGGGATCGAGACCGTGCTGCTCAATCCTGGGCGCGAGATCGAGGCGCTGGAGCGCTTCGTCGGCGCCGCCGATGCCGTGCTGGTCGACGCTCCATGCTCGGGCACCGGCACCTGGCGCCGCAATCCGGAAGCGCGCTGGCGCCTCACCGAATCGCAGCTTACCCGCTACGTATCGACGCAATCGCGCCTGCTCGACGTGGCGGCGGGGCTGGTGCGGCCGGGCGGGCGGTTGATCTTCGTCACATGCTCGCTGCTGGACGAAGAGGGCGCCGATCAGGCGGCGAAATTCCTTGCCAGACGGTCCGGCTGGCGTGCCGATCTGCCGGAATTGGCGGCCGGAACGCCACGCGGAAGCGGCCTCAGGCTCTCCCCGTGGCACGACGGGACAGATGGCTTTTTCGTCGCACGCTTCGTGCGGCTGTGATAGCGTCGGCCCTATGATGAGGACCAAGCCCTCGGCCAAGGACCTGTTGATGCGTTACACGCCTGTTGCCATTGCCCTTTCTCTCGTTGTTGCCGTTTCTTCCAGCGCCATCTTCTCGCAGCCCGCCGTTGCGATCGATCCGCGTGCAGCGGCTCTTCTGAATGAAGGACATACCGCCGTTGCCTCTGGCAACATCAATGGCGCTATCGATGCCTACGAAGCCGCGCTGACTGTCGCGCCCGGCGATGTGAGTGTGCTGCTCGCGCTCGCCGATGCCACGCGCCGTCAGGGTCTTCAGGGCAAGGCGCTCCATTATTACCGCGTCGCGCTGGTGTCCGATCCGCGCAATCTGGAAGCGATCGCGGGCGAAGGCATCGCGCTGGCCGAAAAGGGCGCGACCGACAAGGCCGGGCGCAATCTCGCCCGCTTGCAGACGCTTTGCGGCAAGGACTGCGCGGAAACGCAGGAACTGGCGGCGGAGATATCGAAGGCCGGCGCCCCGCGCATGGTCAGCGCCGATGCGGTGGCGCCCAAGCCGGTGGTTTCGGAAAACTGAGGTTTTTGGCTGGGCTGGGGCGGGCTTGAGCTAGGGCTTCGACAGGCTCAGCCTGGGCGGGCCTTGGTGGTTTGCCCGGGGTCTCGATGGGCGCGGCTTGAGCGGGCCCGGTTTCGCTCTCGGGCTCAGCAAGCTGAGGATGAGGATCTTGAGCAATCCCCTCATCCTGAGCCTGTCATAACCTCTGGGCGTGGCCACCCAACCCAATCGCCGAACCTCGGGAGGCCTGCACCCACCCCCGCTCATCCTGAGCTTGTCGAAGGATCACAGCACCCAACGCCGGCCAAAATTCAGATCAAAGCGCGGAACTCTTCCAGCACCGCACGGTAAACGCGCTTCTTGAACGGCACGATCAGCTCCGGCAGCAGTTCCGCCTCGACCCACTTCCAGTCGTTGAATTCGGCGGGCTTGTGCGCCTCCAGATTGACGTCGTCATCGCTGCCGTCGAAGCGCAGCAGGAACCAGGTCTGGCGCTGGCCGCGATACTTGCCCTTCCAGAGCTTGCCGATCAGCTCGTCGGGCAGGTCGTAAAGCAGTTCCTCGCGGGTGCGGGACAGGAACGTGACGTTCTGCTCGGCCACGCCGGTTTCTTCCCAAAGCTCGCGCAGCGCGGCGGCCTTCAGGTCTTCACCGTCATCGACGCCGCCCTGGGGCATCTGCCACCAGTCGCCTTCCTTGGTGTCGATTCGCTTGCCGACAAAAACCTTGCCGTCGGCATTGACGAGCATGACGCCCACGCACGGGCGGTAGGGCAGGGACGCGAAATCATTCATCGTCGGGATGGTATCCAGATTGTAAGGAGGAGGCTCGTCGCGGAGATCTGCTCGTGGATCGCTGTTTCGGAGCGCATGGGCGGCACAATGGCCCAAGCCCGCGCGCAATGCCAGTGGGATTTATCGATCCGCCCCCGTTAACCATCCGGGAACGATTCAGCGGGGGTCGAGATTGTGACTTAGACAGTTTTTCTGTTTTGCACCGTTACTAAGCAGGCATAGTCTGGGGCGCGGGAGACAAATTGGCCGGCATCAGAACGGTACTCCCGGAGGAGGACGATGATGGCGACAGTGTTGTCGGATCAAGGCCCATCTAACGAAAAGGCGTCGCAGCACGACGCATCCCAGCAGAATGGCTCCGTAGAGGCCGTCGTCGTTCGCTTCGCCGGCGATTCGGGTGACGGCATGCAACTCACCGGCGGGCAGTTCACCCTGTCCACCGCGCTCGCCGGCAACGATCTGGCCACGTTCCCGGATTTCCCCGCAGAGATTCGCGCGCCGCAAGGCACGCTGTTCGGGGTCTCCGCCTTCCAGATCAACTTCGGGTCGAGCGAGATCACCACCGCGGGGGACGCGCCCGACGTGCTGGTGGCGATGAACCCCGCCGCGCTGAAGACCAACGTGCAGGCGCTCAAGCCCGGCGGCCTGATCGTGATCGACACCGGCGAGTTCAACAAGCGCAACCTCGAAAAGGCGAAGTACGAGGCCAATCCGGTCGAGGACGGCAGCCTTGCGAAGTGGGACGTGCTCGCCTTCGACATATCGGCGCTGACGCTGGAGGCGGTGAAGCCCTTCGGCCTTGGCAACAAGGAAGCGCTGCGCTGCAAGAACATGTGGACGCTGGGTCTGGCGCTCTGGATGTTCGACCGTGACCGGCAGCCGCTGGTCGATTGGCTCAAGGCCAAGTTCGCGAAGAACCCGGTGCTGGCCGATGCCAACATCGCCGCGCTTAACGCCGGGCACGCCTATGGCGAGACGGCGGAACTCGCCGGGCCCCTGAGGAAGCTCCACATCGACCCGGTGCCCTCCGAGCCCGGCCTCTACCGCACGATCACCGGCGCGGAAGCGGTGTCGCTCGGCCTTGTGGCGGGTGCGCAGCTTGCCGGATTGCCGATGTTTTTCGGCGGTTATCCGATCACCCCGGCCTCGGCGATTCTTCACAATCTGGTGAAGATGAAGGAATTCGGCGTCACGACCTTTCAGGCCGAGGACGAGATCGCCGCGATCTGCGCCGCCATCGGCGCGAGTTACGCCGGGCACCTTGGCGTGACCTCGTCCTCCGGCCCCGGCATCGCGCTCAAGGGAGAGGCGATGGGGCTGGCGATCATGACCGAGCTGCCGCTCGTCATCGTCAATTCGCAGCGGGGCGGGCCGTCCACCGGGCTTCCCACCAAGACCGAGCAGTCGGACCTCTATCAGGCGGTCTATGGCCGCAACGGCGATGCGCCGATGCCGGTGATCGCCGCCTGCTCCCCAGCCGATGCCTTCGAATGTGCGATAGAGGCCTGCCGCATCGCCACCAGCTTCATGACCCCGGTGATCCTGCTGACGGACGGCTATATCGGCAATGCCTCGGAGCCTTGGAAAGTGCCCGATCCGGCCACGTTCACGCCGTTCCCGGTCGCGTTCCTCGAAGACAGCAACGATCCTGACGGCAAAGTCCTGCCCTTCCGGCGCGACGAGCGGGGCGTGCGTCCGTGGATCAAGCCCGGAACGCCGGGCCTGATGCACCGCATCGGCGGCATCGAGAAGGCGGTGGATACCGGCAACATCGACTATGCGCCCGATGTCCACCAGGCCCAGACCGACGCCCGCAAGGCCAAGATCGACGGTGTTGCCAAGGCCATTCCCGCGCAGCAGGTGTGCCTCGGCAACGCGACCGGAAAGTTGGTGGTGGTCGGCTGGGGCTCTACGTTTGGGCCGATTCATCAGGCCGTCCGCCGCGCCCGCAAGAAAGGGCAGGACGTCAGCCATGTCCATGTCCGTCACGTCTGGCCGTTGCCCGAAAACCTTGGCGCGTTGCTGAAAGGCTTCGACCATGTGCTGGTGCCGGAGATGAACACCGGCCAGTTCAAGACCGTGCTGCGCGACCAGTTCCTGATCGATGCGGTGCCTCTGGCCAAGACCAGCGGCCAGCCCTTTGCCATCGCCGAACTGGAACAGGCGATCGGCAAGTTCTTCGACGGCATTCCTGAGAATGAGGGCGGCGAAGTGCCCGTCAACGAAAGCCAGCTTCCCGCACCGGAAATCGAACAGCCCTGAGCGCCAGTGGCGGAGACCCATCATGAATGACATGACTCCCATTGCGACGACCCTGAAAGACTGGGAAACCGATCAGGAAGTGCGCTGGTGCCCCGGCTGCGGGGACTACGCGATCCTCAAGGCGGTGCGGCGCACTTTGCCGATGGTCGGCGCCGATCCGAAGAACACTGTCTTCGTTTCCGGCATCGGCTGTTCAAGCCGCTTTCCCTACTACATCGAAAGCTACGGCTTCCACACGATCCACGGCCGCGCTCCGGCTTTCGCGACCGGCATCAAGCTGGCGAATCCGGACCTCGACGTCTGGCTGGTGACCGGCGACGGTGATGGCATGTCGATCGGCGGCAATCACACGATGCACGTGCTGCGCCGGAATGTGAATTGCCAGATCATGCTGTTCAACAACGAGATTTACGGCCTGACCAAGGGGCAATACTCGCCCACCAGCCGCATCGGCACCAGTTCGCCCACTTCGCCGATCGGCTCGGTGGACCGCCCGGCACTGCCTTGCGCTTTCGCGCTGGGGGCAGGCGCCCGCTTCGTGGCGCGCGGCTACGACGTGTCCAAGGATCTGCCCGAAGTGCTGAAGGCGGCCTACGAGCATCAGGGCGCGGCTTTCGTCGAGATCTTCCAGAACTGCATCGTCTACAACAAGGACCGGTTCGACGATTTCGTCGCCAAGGCCGTGGCGGCGGACAACCAGATCTGGGTCCGGCAGGGTGAACCGCTGCTGTTCGCCAAGGAAACCAAGGGCCTCGCGCTCGATATGGATACGCTGTCGCTCAAGGTCGTCGATGTGGCGGATGGCGATTGGCAGGCGGCAGGCGTGGCAGTGCACAACGTCCGGAACCGGGGCCTCGCGCATATGCTGGTGGAGATGCCCTTCGGCCCGTTCCCGATGGCGCTGGGCGTAATCTACGACGATCCGGCGCCGACATTCGAAAGCGCCGTGATCGAGGAGCGCGCGAAGCTGGTTGCGGGCAAGACCGCCGATCTCGGCAAGCTGCTGGGCAAGGGGCAGACGTGGACCGTGGCGGAGAAGCCGGAGGCCGGGTAGCGGCCGGTTGAGGGCTGCTTTCCGGACCGTTTCGCCCGATCGGATGTTGTTCGTTCCCCGAGCATGCCATCTATTGGATCAACCTCCGCTCATCCTGAGCTTGTCGAAGGGTCATCCTGAGCCTGTCGAAGGATCATGCCCTCCACGCCAGCGGTGATAGCCCTCCGTCAGCGCTTCGCGCTGCCACCTCCCCTTGCAGGGGAGGAGATGGGGGTGAACCAAAACACCCCGTCGTCCCCGCGAAGGCGGGGACCCCGCTTGTTCTTTTTGCGATCACGCTTACACGCAAGCAGATGCCACCCGATATGACCTATCCGATGCAAGACACTGCCCTTCATGGATAATCTGACCCACAGCCTCGTCGGCTGGGCTCTCGCGGAAACCGGGCTCAAGCGCCGCACGCGCAAGGGGTTGGCGGCCTGCGTGCTGGCGGCAAACATGCCCGATATCGACGTGTTCTTCGGCTGGTCGCCCTGGGCGCCGCTGGCGATGCATCGCGGGTTCACGCATGGGCTGGTGGGCGGCGTACTGCTGATGCCGCCGATTCTGGCGCTGCTGCTCTGGTTGTTCGACCGCTGGCAGGTGCGGCGGGGCACGGTATTTCCCAGCGGACTGGCCATGCACTTCGGCTGGCTGCTGACGCTCTGCTATCTCGGCGCGCTGACGCATCCCTTGCTCGATATGCAGAACGTCTATGCGATCCAGCTGCTGTCGCCAATGAGCGCGCGCTGGTTCCATAGCGATGGCCTGTTCATCATCTCGCCGTGGCTGCTGGCGATGCTGGGCGCGGGCGTCTGGGCCAGCCGTCGCCGCGCAAAGCGGGGCAGGCGGGGCGTCGGCCGTCCCGCAGGGCTGGCGCTGGCCGGCGTCCTCGGGTTCATCGCGCTCAACATTGGCCTTTCTGCGCTGGCGTGGCGGGCTCCGTCAGTTGGGGAGCCCCACGCGGCGCCCGACCGCATTTTCGCATCGCCCGAGCCGCTGGCATTCTGGCGCCGCGACGTGATCTGGCGGCAGGACGGACGGATCGCCTTCGGTCGCTACGATCCGCTGCGCAGTGTCTTCACGCTGGTCGAACACAGCGCGCCGGTCGCGGACAACATGGCTGATCCGCTGGCGGTAAAGGCCGCAGGTGCCACGCCCGAGGCGGCGAAGTTCCTTGCCTGGTCGCAGCTTCCGATGGCGCGGATCGAGCGGCACGGCTGCACCGCCACGGTGACGTTCACCGATGCGCGTTATTCGGGCACCTTCGTGCGCCGCAACTTCAATTTTCCGGTGGAGGTGCCTGCGGGCTGTCCGGCTCGCTGAAGTCTCCCGTCGTTTCCAGAACGACCCGCGCGGGGCGATAGAGCACGGCGCTGGCCGTAAAGCTCCACGCCGCGCCGCCCAGCCATCCGGCCATGACGTCGCTCGGCCAGTGGACGCCGAGCCAGACCCGGCTCCACGCCACCATGAGGCTCAGTACGATCGAACCGGCGATCAGGGTATGACGCACATTCGCGCGCGGGCTCAGCGCCGCGAAGGCGAGGGCGAGGGCGATATAGGTCGATGCCGAGTTGAAGCTGTGCCCGCTCGGGAAACTGGCGCCGCCCGCTTCGGTAAGATGGGGCACGATCTCCGGCCGGGGGCGGCCGAAGACCAGCTTGAGCAGGGCATTGACCGCGCTGCCGCTCAGCACTGTCAGCGCCAGCAGCACCGCCTCACGTCGACGGCGCAGCCAGAACAGCGCGACGAAGGCCATGATCGTGTAGAGCTTGAGTTGCAGGAACCCGCCCATGGCGGTCAGGTCGCGCACCCATTCGAGTACCCAGGGCGGCCCCAGCGGGTGAAGGTCGTGGGCCCGCCAGAACATCAGGCCAAGCTGGTCGAACTGCCGCGTGCGTCCCGCCGGAACCGCCCAGGCGAAGAGCGCGAAGCCCGCCCAGCAGGCCAGCGCGGCGATCCCGGCCTTGCGCGGATCGATGCGGTGCCGCGATGTCGCGGGGGCTTGGGGCAAGTCGCTCATGACGTTAGGAAACTCCGATGGCCCATCTGCGTTCCGCTTCCATGAATGTTCCCCGGATCGTCTGGCTGCGGCGCGACCTGCGCCTGTCCGACCAGCCTGCCATTGTCGAGGCCGCGAGCATAGGGGCGGTGATCCCGGTCTATGTCCTCGATGACGAGACGCCGAAGCACCGGCGCATGGGCGGGGCCTCGCGCTGGTGGCTGCACCATTCGCTGGCCAGTCTCGACAAAGCCCTGCGCGCCAAGGGCTCGCGCCTGATCCTACGCCGGGGCAAGTGCGAGGACGTGCTGGCCGAAATCGCACAGGAAACCGGCGCGCGCGAGGTCCACGCGCTGCATCATTACGAGCCGTGGTGGCGCAATGCCGAGAAGGCGGTGGGCAAAGTGCTCGACCTCCATCTCCACCACGGCAATTACCTCGCGCCGCCGGGGTCGGTGCGCAACCTCGCGGGCAATCCCTATCGCATCTACACGCCCTTCTGGCGGGCGCTGAGCGAGCGCATGCCGCCGCACGAACCATTGCCGGCGCCCCGAAAGATCGACGCACCTGACGTCTGGCCGAAGTCGGACCGGCTGGAGGACTGGGGCCTTCTCCCGACAAAGCCCGATTGGGCGGGCGGCATGCGCGCCATGTGGGAACCGGGCGAGCACGGCGCAATGAAGCGCCTCGACGCCTTCGCGGACGAGGCCGCGCGCTATGAGGCGCAGCGCAACCTGCCATCGGTCGAGGGAACTTCGTTTCTCTCCCCCCATCTGCATTTCGGGGAAATCTCGCCCGGGCAAGTCTGGCACGCGGTGGCGGGGGAGGGCGGTTCGGTCGGCACCTTCCTCGGCGAACTGGGCTGGCGCGACTATGCGCAGAACGTGATCCTCCAGATTCCCGATTACGGCAGCCGCTCCGCCAAGGAGGACTTCACATTGCTCGGCTGGCGCAGCGGCAAGGCGGCGGCGGAGGACTTGCGGGCGTGGCAGCGCGGGATGACCGGCTATCCCATCGTCGACGCGGGCATGCGCCAGCTCTGGCACACCGGCTGGATGCACAACCGCGTGCGGATGATCGCCGCCAGCTTCCTCATCAAGCACCTGCTGATCGACTGGCGGGAGGGCGAGCAATGGTTCTGGGACACGCTGGTCGATGCCGACTACGCCTCCAACGCCGTCAACTGGCAGTGGAGCGCGGGCTCCGGGGTCGATGCCCAGATGTTCGTACGAATCATGGCGCCGCTCAGCCAGTCGGAGAAATTCGATGCCGCCGCCTACATCCGCGAATGGGTGCCGGAGCTTGCGGATCTATCCGATACGGAGATTCACGATCCCCCTTCCATGGTCCGTCCCAAGGCCTATCCGGCGAAGATTATCGAGCATCGGGCCGGGCGCGAGCGTGCTCTTGCGGCTTGGCAGAAGGTAAAGGCAAGTGATTTGACGGCATAGGCAATTGCCCGTGAGCGGCTTCGGGTTCATATCCCTATTCATGAACGCGCATCTACCGGGCAGGGGTGAGGAGCTGGTCGAAGGCGGCCGCGCTATCGGCGTGGGGCCGCAGTGGCTGGCACGGTTGTGGTCGGGCGGCATCGCCCGGATACTCGACCGGATCGACGCGGGGCTGATCCGCGGATCGATCGAGGCAACGCTGCCCTCGGGCGAGACGCGTCTGCTGGGCGGACGAGAGCCGGGGTTCGGCGCCGTGGTGGAGCTGAAGAGCTGGCGCGCCTTGCTGCGATTGGCGACGGCGGGCTCGGTCGGCTGGTATCAGGCGTGGGAAGCCGGCGAATGGGAAAGCCCGGACCCGGTGCCGCTGTTCGCGCTGTTCATGGACAATGCCCTCAGCCTTGGCGGGGCCGCGCGGGCGCGCGGGCCGTGGCGGCTGGCGGGCCGCTTCGTCCACTGGCTGCGCCGCAACAGCCGCTCTGGATCGCAGCGCAATATCCATGCGCACTACGACCTCGGCAATGACTTCTACAGCGCCTGGCTGGGCGAGACGATGCTCTATTCAAGCGCGATCTTCGCCCGCCCCGGCAGCGGCCCCAATGCGCTGAGCCAGTTCGTCACCCCGCTCGATGCGGCGCAGTCCAACAAGATCGTCACTATCGCGCGGCGGCTTGGGCTTCAGCCCGGCGGCAGCGTGCTGGAGATCGGCTGCGGCTGGGGCACCATGGCGGCGTTCCTGGCGGAGTGCGAGCAAGTCTCGGTCGACGCGATCAGCCTCTCGGACGAGCAGCTGGCCTACGCGCGTGAGCGCTGGCAGCCGACGGTCGGCTCGGTCGATTTTCGCAAGCAGGACTATCGCGACGTATCCGGCCAATACGATGCCATCGTCTCGATCGAGATGGTGGAGGCTGTGGGGCGTGGCTATTGGCCCGAATTCCTCGACTGCGTGGCCCGCAACCTCAAGCCCGGCGGGCGCGCGGCGATCCAGTACATCATGATCGACGAGCGGATTTTCGAGAACTACGCGCGCAGCGCCGATTTCATCCAGACGTTCATTTTCCCCGGCGGCATGCTGGTGAACGAACCGGAATTCCGCAGCCTTGCCGCCGAGCGCGGGCTTGCGTGGGAAGATCGCACCGGCTTCGGCGCGGACTATGCCCGCACCTTGCGCATGTGGCGCGAGAACTTCGACACGGCGGTTGAGGAAGGACGGCTTCCCGCCGGTTTCGATGAGCGCTTCATTCGTCTCTGGCGCTTCTACCTGATGTACTGCGAAGGCGGTTTTCTGGGGGGCGGCATCGACGTGGCGCAAGTGACGCTCGTCAAGCAGGGCTGAGCGTCCGCTATAAAAATGCGAAAGGGCGGCGGAGAGGATCCGCCTCTCCGCCGCCCTTCCGGCAAGTGCTGATCGGTTAGCGGAAGCGAACGCCCACGCCGCCCATGATCCGCTGGCGCGCCGTATGATCGTCATATTGCGAATAGACGTACTGCGCGTTGAGGTAGACCGGCATGCGCCCTTGCGTGAGGGTATATTCCACGCCGCCGCCAAGCTGGTAGCCGCCGGTATTGAAGTGATCGCGAACGAGCTGGGTGCCGAAGGAATCGTCGATCCGGCGGCGCTGTTCATTGTTCACGTAGCCGCCCTTGGCGAACACGAGCAATTGCGGCGTCACAAGATAGCCGGCCCGCACCGCCGCGCCCCATTCCTCGAACGACTTGTGGCAGATGTTGTTGGTATCGGGGAGAACCTGGCAATTCTCGGCCGAGCTGCTTGATTGCCAATAGCTGCCTTCGGCGCCGATCACGATCCGGTCGCCAATCATGCCGTCAAAGCCGACCGTAGCGCCATAGCCGAAATTGTCGTTATGAATGCCTTGCGACTGGAAACGGTCGCCGCCGAAGTTGCCTTCAACGCGCAGGCCCCGGAATGAGGTGCCGTTGGTGGAAGGTGCCGAAGTGTCTGAAGTGGTGGTGGAATCCTGCGCCGCAGCAGGTTGCCATGCAATGCCTGCTGCCAGGGCGGCGGCCAGTGAGAGGGACTTGATGGTCATTGCCTCATCCTTTGATGCTCGTCAGTTGCCCAAGACCCAACAGAACAGGACCATGCTTGGTTGCCCTGAAACTGGTAGTTTTCCGGAAAAGGCGAAGAACTGTGACGTAAGTGCAACGGTTCGGCGGCGCGCGAATCGGGTCACAAAGGCGCGGTTCGGCACGTCCGGGCTGTGATCGCACCGGCGGCAATGGCATTCGTGGCCAGAGGCAATTCTGGTGGAATATGAATGACTAATATGACGGATCTGGAACGCTATCTGCACCGGCAGATTCCCCTGTCGTCGGCCATGCAGGTCTCCGTTCTTGAGGCGACGGGGCGGTCCGTCACGCTGGGCGCGCCGCTGGAACCGAACATAAATCACAAGAGCACGATTTTCGGTGGCAGCGCCTCGGCGGTCGCGATTCTGGCGGCATGGTCCCTGCTGCACGTGCGGCTTCTGGAGGAGGGGCTGGCCTGCGAGATCGTGATCCAGTCCAATCGGATGGATTATGATCGCCCCATAGGCGGCGCGTTCACCGCGACGTCCTCGCTGGCGGATCCTGCTGCATGGCCGCAGTTCGTGAACACGCTGACGCGCCGGAAACGGGCGCGCGTGGAAGTTCAGTCGGTGCTGACGTTTGAAGATGCCATTGCCGGCCGTCTGAGCGGCCGGTTCGTGGCGTTCTTGCGAGAAACGTAGACTCTAAGCCTCAGCCGCCCGCGCCGCTCCAGCGGGTGAGGATTGTCTCCAGGATGATCGGGCTCAGAAGCTGTTCGAAGGAGCAGCCGACAAGCCCGTCCTGCCACCAGACCACGCGGCCGGGCAGGGCTTCCATGCCGGGCAGGGTCAGCCAGCAATAAGTACCCGGCTGGATGCGGCTGATCGCGGTGGCTGAAAAGCCCGAGAGCGAGAGGTCGCGCACCGCCGTCTGGTAGCCCTTGGTACCGGACGCGCGGAAACCGGCGGGGATGGAAATGCGGATGCGCGGTGCGCTGCGGTCTTCCTGTGCCGCGAGTTCGTAGCGCTGCGGAGGCTGCGTCTTGATCATCGTGCCGGTAACCTGCTTCCCGTGTTGGACGGCGCGGGGATCGTGCGCCGTCCGGATGGATGATCGCCGATTGAGGTTACCGCGAGGTTACGCTGATTGGTTAATGGATTCGCGGTGTCCGCTCGGGAACTGTTCACCAAGCAGCGCGACGAGGCGCTCGGCAACCGTTTCGGGCGGCTTGACCGAGGCGGGCGCTTCGCCCGGATAGGCGCGGGCGCGCATGGCGGTGCGGGTGGCACCGGGATTGACCACGGCAACGCGCACTTTCGACGTGTTGCGCGTTTCCTCGGCATAGCATTCCAGCAGCACGTCGCCGGCGGCCTTGGTGGCGGCATAGGCGCCCCAGAACGCGCGGGGCTTGGTCGCCACGCCGGAAGACATGCCGATCACGCGGGCATTGTCGCTCTTGCGCAGGAGCGGATCGAAATTGGCGATCAGCGCCTGCGTGGCGAGTACATTGGTGGTGAGCGCCTTGTTGAAGGCGCGCTGGTCGATATCGGCCACGCTGGTCAGTTCGGGCAGGATCGCCGCGTTGACGATCAGGATGTCCAGCTTGCCCCAGCGCTGCGAGACCGCAGTGGCGAGGCGGGCGATGCCGTCCGGCTCGACCAGATCGACCGGCGCGATCGTGGCCGCGCCGCCGGACTGGTAGATCTGGTCCTCGATCGCTTCGAGCGCCTTGGTATCGCGCCCGGTCAGCAGCACGTGCGCGCCCGCGGCGGCGAGCGCGATCGCGGTCGCCGCGCCGATGCCACGGCTGGAGCCGGTGACAAGCGCGACCTGCCCGTCGAAGGGCTTGGTCTCGCTCTGGTCGACGACCTGCTCGCTCACGCCGGTCTGCTCGCTCACGCGGCGGTCAGCTCGGTGGCGAAACGCTCGGCGAAGTCGGTCAGCTTGGTGGGATATTCACCCGAGAAGCAGGCGTCGCAGAACTGCGGGCGCTTCTTGTTGCGCTTTTCCTCGCCAACCGCGCGGTAGAGACCGTCGATCGAGACGAAGGCCAGGCTGTCGGCCTTGATGAAGTCCGCCATGGCCTGGATGTCCATGTTGGCGGCCAGCAGCTTCGAACGCTCCGGCGTATCGACGCCGTAGAAGCACGAATGCTCGGTCGGCGGGCTGGCGATGCGCATGTGCACTTCGGCAGCGCCGGCATCGCGCATCATCTCGACGATCTTGAGCGAGGTGGTGCCGCGCACGATCGAATCGTCGATCAGGATGATACGCTTGCCTTCGACGATGGCGCGGTTGGCATTGTGCTTGCGCTTCACGTCGGCATGGCGCGCCGCGTCACCCGGCTGGATGAAGGTGCGGCCCACATAGTGCGAGCGGATGATGCCCAGTTCGAAGGGAATGCCCGATTCCTGCGCATAGCCGATGGCGGCCGGCACGCCGCTGTCGGGCACCGGGATCACGACGTCGGCAGCCGCGGGGGCTTCCTTGGCCAGTTCCATGCCGATCTGCTTGCGCACCTGATAGACCGAGCGGCCGTCCATCACCGAATCGGGTCGGCTGAAGTAGACGTGCTCGAAGATGCAGGGGCGCGGGGCCGGGTTGCCGAACGGGCGGTGGCTGGAGATGGTGCCCTTGTGGTCCACCTGCACGAGTTCGCCCGGCTCGATCGAGCGGATGAACTCGGCGCCGATCACGTCGAAAGCGACGGTTTCGGACGCGAACACGGTGGCATCGCCGATGCGGCCCATGACCAGCGGGCGAATGCCCAGCGGATCGCGGCAGGCGATCATGCCCTCTGCGGTCATGCAGATCAGCGAGTAGGCGCCTTCCACCATGCGCAGCGCGTCGACGAAGCGGTCGAGCAGGGTGGGATAGCGGCTGGTCGCGACGAGGTGGATGATCACCTCGGTATCGGAGGTCGACTGGAAGATCGAACCCTTCGACACGAGATCGCGCTTCAGCGTCATCGCGTTGGAAATGTTGCCGTTATGCGCGATCGAGAAACCGCCGGCGGCAAGATCCGCGAACAGCGGCTGCACGTTGCGCAGGCCGGAACCGCCGGTCGTCGCATAGCGCACATGGCCGGAAGCCATGGTGCCGGGCAGAGTGTCCAGCTCGCGCTGCGAGAAGACCTGCGCGACATGGCCGAGGCCACGGTACGAGTGGAACTCGGAGCCCGAGAAGCTGGTGATACCCACCGCCTCCTGGCCACGATGCTGGAGCGAGTGAAGCCCGGCAGCGGCGATATTAGCCGCTTCGCGAGCGCCGATTACGCCGAAGATGCCGCACTCTTCGCGCAGCTTGTCCCCGTCGGCGTCACGAAAGGGGTGTGTGATGTTCATGAGTTGTTTCCGGCCCAGGGCGCGTCAAAATCTGCCGCGCATTTGGAGCGGTTCGGTCGTAAATGCAAGGGGAGAAGGTCGCCGGACGCTCACTTGGCGCCAAGGAGCGCGGACAGCCGGGGCTCAGCGTGCCGAATGCGCCGCCAAGATGACCATCTGATGACGGCGGTTCACGCGGCAGGTGCGATGGTGAGAGCGGTAACCTGAAGGATCGGCGGCGAATCGCAAGCGGCCTGACAGGTCAAACGCTTCACGCATTGTTCAGCCTTGGAAATCCAGTCGTATACGGCATGCGGCGGCACATGCTTGCCAGCCCCGCCGCATGCCCTTAATGCCGCCATATCCTCCGATCACAGACGGACCGTCGCTTGATCCTGTCCCCCTTCGAATGGACCATCGCAAAGCGCTACATGCTGCCCGGCAAGGGCGAGCGCTTTATCGCCCTGGTCGCCGGCATCAGCCTCTTCGCCGTCATGCTCGGCGTCGCGGCGCTGGTCATCGTCATGAGCGTCATGAACGGCTTTCGCGCCGAACTGTTCGACAAGATCGTCGGGCTCAACGGCCATGCCATCATCCAGGCCTACGGCGGCCGGCTCGATAACTGGCAGGACGTTCTCAAGGACGTCAAGGGCACGCCAGGTGTCGTTCGGGCCTCTCCGCTGATCGAGCAGCCGCTGATGACCACGTTCAACGGACGCGTCGAAGGCGTGTCGGTGCGCGGCAACACGGCGGAAGACATCGCCCGGCTGCACGACAAGCTGAAAAGCGGTGATCTCGCCACGCTCGTCCCCGGCAGCAACACCGTCGCGATCGGGTCGGAACTGGCGAAAAACCTGGGCGCGCAAGTGGGCGATACGATCACGCTGATCAATCCGCTGGGCCGCTCCACGCCATTCGGAACGGTGCCCCGGCAGGTTGCCTACCGGGTGGGCGCGATCTTCGAGATCGGCGTCTACGACTATGACAACATGTTCGTCATCATGCCGATGCAGGACGCGCAGACGCTGCTGCTGACGGGCGACACCGTGGCCATGATCGAGGTGACCACCAACAATCCCGATCAGGTGGGCCGTATCCTCGCCCCGGTCGAGCGCAAGCTGGCCGGCCGTGCGGTGGTGACCGACTGGAAGACCCTCAATGCCTCGCTGTTCGAGGCGCTGGCGGTGGAACGCGTGGCGATGTTCGTCGTGCTTTCGATCATCGTGCTGGTGGCGGTGTTCAACATCCTGTCCTCGCTGATCATGCTGGTGCGCGCCAAGACGCGCGACATCGCGATCCTGCGCACGATGGGGGCGACGCGGCGGTCGCTGCTCAAGGTCTTCGTGACCACGGGCTTCTGCATCGGCGCGATGGGGACGCTGGCCGGGCTGATCCTGGGCTTCATCTTCCTCTATTTCCGCCAGCCCATCGTTCATGCGGTGGAGATCATGACGGGCCAGAACCTCTGGGACCCCTCGATCCGCTTCCTGACCGAACTGCCGGCCCGCTCGGACCCCGTCGAAATCGCGGTGATCTGCGTCATGGCCCTGATTTTCAGTTTCCTCGCCACGCTCTACCCAGCCTACAAGGCGGCGAGCACCGATCCTGTGCAGGTGCTGCGTTATGAGTGAGTTCGACACTACCACTGCCGGCCCGACTGCCGCCCCGACTGCTGTTGTCCGCCT
Organism: Novosphingobium sp. BL-S-33; assembly: GCF_056857025.1. Lineage (NCBI taxonomy): Bacteria > Pseudomonadati > Pseudomonadota > Alphaproteobacteria > Sphingomonadales > Sphingomonadaceae > Novosphingobium > Novosphingobium sp. BL-S-33. Next base: position 1,982,813 of record NZ_CM166474.1, read on the forward strand.
CGAAAGGCTGACCCGCAGCTTCGAGCAGGGCGGCGTCACCATCGACGTGCTGCGCGGCGTCGACCTGACCGTGCGGCCGGGCGAGATCGTCGCGCTGCTGGGGCCTTCGGGCTCGGGCAAGTCGACCATGCTCCAGGCCATCGGCCTGCTCGAAGGCGGCTTCGGCGGCCGGATCGAGATTGCCGGGATCGACGCCTCGAAACTGGGCAAGGACCGCCGGGCGGCGGTGCGCCGCGATCACATCGGCTTCGTCTACCAGTTCCACCACCTGCTGCCCGACTTCAACGCGATCGAGAATGTCGTGCTGCCCCAGCTTATTGCCGGCAAGAGCCGCGAGGATTGCGAGCAGCGGGCGACCGAACTGCTCAGCGCGCTGGGACTGGGCCAACGCCTTGAACACCGGCCGAGCAAGCTCTCGGGCGGCGAGCAGCAGCGCGTCGCCGTGGCCCGCGCGCTCGCCAACAAGCCGCGGCTGGTGTTGGCGGACGAGCCCACCGGCAACCTTGACGAGGCGACTGCCGACAAGGTCTTCGCGCAGTTCCTGGAACTCGTGCGCGGGCAGGGCAGCGCCGCGCTGGTCGCCACGCACAACGAGCGACTGGCGGCGATGATGGACCGCGTGGTCAGGCTTCACGAAGGCGTGCTGAGATGACGCAACAGGGGTGATGGAACCCCGTTGAATTCAGTGATTTCACATACCAGATACGATAGAACGAAAAGTACTAAACAAGGGACTGCACAATATGAGCGACATTCCGTCCACCATTCGGGCCGAAAGCTCCGGGCCGGAACGCTTCCACTGGGAAGATTCGGCGGAATTGCACAAGTGCGCGGACGGCGGCGGCCTGTTCCACAACCTCAAGGTGATCCGTCGCGGCACCGTGGTTGCCCTGATCAATTTCGTGATGAGCCTGCCTGAGAACGAACAGGACGATTACGCCATCCAGAAAGACGGCGACCGCACGTTCCGGATTGGCGAGATCCGCGCTCTTTCCCGCCGCGCCGACTTCCCCAGCAAAGACGCGTGAGTTCGGACCCGCGCACGATCGCCGATTTCACGGCGAGCCTGCCCAATGGCGAGATCGCAAGTCTCGCCGACCGGGCGGGCAAAGTGCTGCTCGTCGTCAACACGGCGAGCAAGTGCGGGTTCACGCCGCAGTACAAGGGGCTGGAGGAACTCTGGCGCAAGTACGGCGAGCGCGGTTTCGAAGTGATCGCCTTCCCCTGCAACCAGTTCGGCAAGCAGGAGCCGGGCTCGGCCGATGAGATCGCCAGCTTTTGCGAGGTGAATTTCGGCCTCTCGTTCCCGCTGATGGGCAAGGTTGAGGTCAATGGCGACGATGCGCCGCCGCTTTGGCAATGGCTGAAGGCGGAGGCGCCGGGTCTGCTTGGCAGCAAGTCGATCAAGTGGAACTTCACCAAGTTCCTGCTCGATCGCGACGGCAAGGTGGTCCGCCGCTACGCGCCCACCGACAAGCCGGAATCGCTCGAAAAGGATATCGAGGCGCTGCTTTAATCAGCGCCGGCAAGGTGGTTTACGAAAACGGGGAATGCGCTTTCGTGCATTCCCCGTTTTCGTTTCTCAATAATAGAACGCGCTGTAGATCACGTCGACCACCATGCGGGTGCGGCGATCGACCAGCAGCAGGTCAGGCCCATAACGCACCCAGTAGTAGCCCGGAGGCGGCGGGCCGACTCCCATCATCGCATAATCCTGGAACAGGTATGGCGCCGACAGGAACAGCGACGGCAGGATCATGTGCGTCTGCCAGCGTCGATAGGAATAACCGTGCGGGTAGCGGTACGGCGGCGCATGCATCGGGCGGAACGTGCTCGGCCGTCCGGATCCGGGACGGTGGGGTTGGGTGACGACCGGCGGCCGGTAATTGTTCGAGGGCGGCCTGTAGTTGTTTGACGGTGGGCGATAATTATTCGAGGGCGGACGCTGGTTCCCGGAGGGCGGTCGCGGATTGCCGGGCTCCGGCGGACGGTTCCCGCCTTGCTGCGGAGGCTGGGGATGGGGGCGATTGGCGTTCCCGCTGCCTCCGCCGGGGCGTGGGGGCTGCGGCTGCGGTTTCGGTTGGGGTTGTGGATGCGGCTGAGGTTGCGGGCGAGCAGCGTTGCCGCCGCCGCTCGGTGGGCGACCCGGATTGCCCGGTGGGTGGCCGGGGTTCCCGCCCGGGGGGCGTGCTCCCTGCGGCGGCCCTCCGGGATGGCCCTGCTGTGCAGATGCGGCGAATTCGCCGGGAAGCAGGGCGTCTGGCGCAAGCAGCAGGGGGATGAGGGCGAGGTAGGCGTACTTCATTCAGGGTCTCCCAGTACGGCCATTCATGGAACGACAGGGCAACGGACGATGGAGCATTGAACCATAGGCATGGCGTCCATTTTGCGCCGTCCCGGACTCTATCGAGACTTGTCTGAATATTTGCGGAAAGCCCGATGCGGACTAGGGAATTTCAGGCAAATCGGAATCAATGACGTCTCGCTGACGATGCGCCTGTTTTCGCGCGCTTTCAAGGCTCTGCGTCCTCGTCGGGAGCCGGGCCGCATGCCGGTACGGGTGGACGCGGCCGGGTTCGTCCTTCGCTTCCCGCAGAGGTAAGTGGCCTATCCCCCGGCTTATCCCCAGCGGCGCCTTGATCGCATGGGGTGCCAATGCCTAAATTCGGGGATGGCCCATGCACCTTTCGTCCCCCTGCGCATCTTTTCGAGCTTTACGATGCTGGACGGGGCGATCGATCCCAAGGCCGCCGCCAAGCTGGCCAAGGAGCGCAAGTTCCCGGCCGCGGCAATCTGCGACCGCAATGGCCTCTACGGCGCGCCCGCTTTTGCGCAAGCCTGCAAGGGCGCGGGCGTGCAGCCCATCGTCGGCACTTTCCTTGCGGTCGTCCGTCCCGGCGCAGTGTCGCAAGGGCAGGAGCGGCCGATCGACTGGCTGGCGCTTTTTGCGCAGAGCGAGGTGGGTTGGCTCAACTTGTGCGATCTCGTCAGCCGCGCGCACCTTGACCGGCCGCTGGAGATGGACGCCCATGTCGAACTGGAGAGCCTGCGCGGTCACACCGATGGCCTGATCTGCCTTACCGGCGGGGCCGAAGGCGCCCTTGCGCGGCTCTACGCGGCGGGCAAGATCGAGGCGGCCGAGAGCTATTGCGATACGCTGCAATCGCTGTTCGGGGACCGTCTCTACATCGAGATCACCCGCACCGGCGAAGCAGTGGAAGACGAGAGCGAGGAAGACCTTATCGCGCTCGCCTACGCCCGCGATATCCCGCTGGTCGGTAGCAACCCCGCGCAGTACGCCGAGGCCAAGTTCCACCCCGCGCATGACGCGATGCTTTGCATTGCCAATTCGACGCAGGTGGATGCGCCGGAGCGGCCGCGTTCGTCGTCCGAGCGCTGGGTCAAGCCGATCGAGACGATGCAGGAACTGTTCGCAGACCTGCCCGAGGCTCTGGCCAACACGCTCGTCGTCGCGCAGCGCTGCGCCTATATGCCGCCGCGCCGCAAGCCGCTGCTGCCCAGCCTCGCGGGTGACCTTGAGGGCGAGGCGCGGATGCTGGCGGACAATTCCCGCGCCGGCCTTGCCATGCGTCTGGCACCCTATTGGCCGGAGGTGACCGAAGCCGAGCTGGATGCCGCCATGGCCCTTCAGGGCGAAGAGCGCGAGGCGGCCTACAAGGAACTGGCCGAACGCGGCGTTACCGAGGACTTCCTCGACTATGCCAAGCGCCTCGATTTCGAGGTGCAGATCATCGTCGGCATGGGCTTCCCCGGCTACTTCCTGATCGTTGCCGACTTTATCAAGTGGGCCAAGGACAACGACATTCCCGTGGGTCCGGGCCGTGGTTCGGGTGCAGGCTCGCTGGTGGCCTGGGCGCTCACCGTCACCGACCTTGACCCGCTGAAGCTGGGCCTGCTGTTCGAACGCTTCCTGAACCCGGAACGCGTCTCGATGCCGGACTTCGACATCGACTTCTGCGAAACCCGTCGCGGCGAGGTGATCCGCTACGTCCAGCGCAAGTACGGGCACGATCACGTCGCCCAGATCATCACCTTCGGCAAGATGAAGGCCCGCGCGGTGCTGCGCGACTGCGGGCGTATTCTCCAGATGGGCTATGGCCGCGTCGACGGCCTCTGCAAGATGGTGCCCAACCATCCGACAGACCCCTGGACGCTCACCGAGGCGCTGCACGGCCGCAAGCAGCACGGTGTGACCAAGGATCCGCCCGTGGCCGAATTCCGCCGCGAATACGATCTGGACCACGAGGTGAAGCGCCTTGTGGACCTTGCCGTGCAGCTGGAAGGCCTGCCGCGCAACTCGTCCACCCACGCGGCGGGCGTGGTCATCGGCGACCGTCCGCTGGCGCAGTTGGTGCCGCTCTATCGCGATCCGCGTTCGGACATGCCGGTGACGCAGTTCGACATGAAGTCGGTGGAAGACACCGGCCTCGTGAAGTTCGACTTCCTCGGCCTGAAGACGTTGTCGGTGCTGAAGAAGGCCTGCGACCTGCTGGAGCGGCGCGGCATCACGATCAACCTGTCGACCCTCGCGTGGGACGATGCGGCAGTTTACGAACTGCTGAAGCGCGGCGATACCGTGGGCGTGTTCCAGCTGGAATCGGAAGGTATGCGCCGCACGCTGGCGGCCGTGAAGCCCACCAATTTTGGCGACATCATCGCGCTCGTCTCGCTCTACCGTCCGGGCCCGATGGACAACATTCCGCTGTTCGGCAGGCGCAAGAACGGGCTGGAATCGATCGAATATCCGCACGACAAGCTCTCGGGCATCCTGGGCGAGACCTACGGGATCTTCGTCTATCAGGAACAGGTCATGCAGGCCGCGCAGATCCTGGCGGGCTACTCGCTGGGTGACGCTGACCTTCTGCGCCGCGCCATGGGCAAGAAGGTCCAGGCGGAAATGGACAAGCAGCGCCAGCGCTTCGTCGATGGCTGCAAGGAAGTGTCGAACATCGATGCCGCGAAGGCCAACGAACTGTTCGACTTGATCGACAAGTTCGCGGGCTACGGCTTCAACAAGTCGCACGCCGCCGCCTACGCGCTGCTCGCCTACCACACCGCGTGGTTCAAGGCGCATTATCCGCACGAATTCTACGCCGCATCGATGTGCTTCGACATGCATCAGTCGGAAAAGCTGGCGATCTTCGTGGACGACGCGCGCCGCAATGGCATCGAACTGGCCCCGCCGGACATCAACATGTCCGAAGCCGAGTTCTGCGTGGTCGAAACGCCGGACAGCCACGCGGTGCGCTACGCCCTCGCGGGTATCCGCAACGTCGGCGAAAAGGCGATGGACGCGCTCGTCGCGGAGCGGGAGGCGAACGGCAAATTTGTCAGTCTGGACGATGTGTTCCGCCGGGCTCCGGCCGGATCGATGAACCGCCGCCAGCTCGAAAGCCTCGCGGCGGCGGGCGGTTTCGACGGGCTGGAGCCGAACCGCGCCAAAGTCCTGGCCAATGCCGATACGCTGCTGGCCGAGGCGGATCGATCCTCGCGGGAGCGCAATTCGACCCAGCACGGTCTGTTCGGCGGCGACGATCATGTCGAACAGGGCCTGCGCCTTGTCGAGGCCGAGCCGTGGAGCCGCATGGACCAGATGGCGAAGGAGCGCGAGAACTTCGGCTTCTACTTCGCCGCCCATCCGGTGGAGCAGTACCGCGCGGTCGCTTCGGCCAACGGCGCGCGAACCCATGCCAGCCTGATGACCAGCGGGGCCGGGGCAGGGCGCACCGGCGCGGTCATGGCGGCGATGGTCGAGAACGTGCAGAAGCGGAAGACCAAGCGGGGCAAGGACTTCGTCATGGCCGATTTCTCGGACCAGTCGGGCAACTTCTCGGCCTCGTGCTTTGAGGAAAGCATGGTCGAGAACTTCGTGAAGTGGGCCAAAGAAGGCACCTGCGTCCTGCTCAATGTCGAACTCGATTCGCCCAGTGCGGACGAACCGCCGCGCGTCACCGTGCGCGCCGCGCGGCCGCTTGCGGAAGTGAAGGCGGACGCGCGCATGTTGCTCTCGCTCGATATCGACCGGATCGAGGCCGTGCAGGAACTGGCGATGCTGATGCGCCCGGGCCCGGCGGGTTGCGGCGAGGTGATGGCGACGCTGCACCTTGGTGGTGGGCGGACCCAGAAACTCCGCCTCGGCCGTGACTTCGCGCTGGATGGCGACTTTGCCGAGCAACTGGCGAGTGTGGCGGGGCTCTCCAACATCTCGCTGATCGCGCGTCGCGGGCCCGAAGGACTGCGCCGGGCTGCTTGAATGAATCTCGAAATGGGACGGTGAAGGCGGGCGTTTGCGATGGACCGAACGGTCCCCGCTTGCCTTGGCTGTACAACTACCCATAACCTCCGCGTGTCAGCGGGAGATGGCCATGCCGGGGGACATGCAGGACTGGGACCTGCGCGTATCGGGTCTGATCGATCACGCGGCGCGTGAGCACGGTCGGCGTGAGATTGTCACGCGCTGGGCCGATGGTTCCGTTACGCGCACGAACTGGGCCGGCATTCGCCGCGATGCCCTGAAGATGGTGCAGGCGCTGCGCCGGCTCAACATCTATCCGGGTCAGCGCGTGGCCACTCTGGCGATGAATCATGGCCGCCATCTCGCCGCCTGGTTCGGGGCGACCGGGGCGGGCTGCGTGCTCCACACCGTGAACCCGCGCCTGTTCGACGATCAACTGGCTTGGATCGTCAATCATGCCGAAGACCGGGTGCTGCTCTACGATGCCGCCTTCCGGCCCATCGTCGAGCGTTTGCTGCCGCTGTGTCCGCGTCTGAAGCACGCAATCTGCTTCGATTCGTCGGACTGGGGCGCCGATTTCGAAAGCTGGATCGGCCGCGAGGACGGCGACGCGCGCTGGACGACGGGCTGCGAACGCTCACCCTGCATGCTGTGTTATACCAGCGGCACCACCGGCGATCCCAAAGGCGTGCTCTATACGCATCGCTCGCAAGTGCTGCACACGCTGGCGATGATCGCACCCTCGGCGCTCAATCTGGAGCCGCGATCGGTAGTGCTGCCGATCGTACCGATGTTCCATGCCAACAATTGGGGGCTGCCCTGGGCATCGGCAGCCAGCGGGGCGAAGATGGTCTGGTGCCAGACCAACGATCCCGAAGCGCTCTGCACGCTGATGCGCGAGGAGCGCGTGACGCACGTCGCCGGCGTGCCGACCGTATGGTTCGCGATGTTCGAGCATCTGGAGCGCACCGGGGATGACCTCCCGCCGATCCGGCAAGTGCTTTCGGGCGGGGCGGCGGTCCCGGCCAGCGTGGTCGAGCGGCTGATGCGTGCAGGCGTGCGTGTGTCTCAGGCCTGGGGCATGACCGAAACGTCGCCCATCGCCACGGTCGCTTACGAACCGGCCGAATGGGACGAGATGACGTTTGCCGAGCAAGTGGCGCTCAAGAGCAGCCAGGGACGGCCTCTCTACGGTGCCGAAGTCCGCGTGACCGCGCTTGACGATCCCGACCGGGAACTGCCGCATGACGGTACTTCGCCCGGCGCGTTGCAAGTGCGCGGCCCCTGGACGGTGCAGCGCTATTTTCGCGCCGAGGACGATGCGGTTACGAAGGACCAGTGGTTCGACACCGGCGATGTCGCGACGATTTCGCCCGATGGCACTTTGCATCTGACCGATCGCACCAAGGATCTGATCAAGTCGGGCGGCGAGTGGATCAGTTCGGTCGAGCTGGAAAATGCTGCTGTCGGCCATCCGGAGATCGTCGAGGCCGCCGCGATCGGCGTGGCTCATCCCAAGTGGGACGAGCGCCCGCTACTGGCCGTCGTGCGCAAGGAGGGCAGCACGCTTACCGCGTCGCAGTTGCGCGATCACCTGGCCGGAAAGGTCGCCCGCTGGTGGCTGCCGGATGCGATCGAATTCGTTGATGCGCTGCCACACACCGGCAGCGGCAAGCTCGACAAGAAGGCGCTGCGCCGGCTGTTCGCGGACTACAGGCTTCCCGCTTAAGGGCGTGGATGAATGCGGAGGGCCGCCGTACCCCGCACTTTACAAAGACAAACCCCATCATCCCGGCGAAAGCGGGGTTCCCGCTTCTGTTGTGCGAGGCGAGAGGTTGCCAAGAAGCGGGGCCCCCACATTCGCGAGGGCGACGGTGGTGTGCGTTTGAAAGGTCATCATCGATCATTACAGGGAAGCACCTTTAGCGCGCGCCTAGTCCATGTGCTCGATATCGTCGCCCAATATGGCGACCCAGGCGTGTTTGCGCTCCTCGTACACCGAGAACCTGGGCGGCGGAAAACCGGGGTCGGCAAAGGCACCCACAGGTATGGCGGTGACGTCCGGCATTCCCGCGCCGGAAAATGCGACTGTCGCGCCGCAGTGGGGGCAGAAGTGGTAAATCGTGAGCGATCCGCTGTCCGTCGTTCGCGACCATTCGCGGAATTCGCCGCTTAGCTCCACGTTTGCGTTGGGCCAGCGGGCTTGCACTGCGAAGGCGCTGCCGGTGCGCTTCTGGCAGGCAAGGCAGTGGCAGACCGACACGCGGACAGGATCGCCGGTGCAGGTTGCGCGCAGTTGCCTGCATCGGCAGGTGGCTGTGCGAATGGTCAAGCCCGCTCAATTGTCCTTGTGATTGACGCTGTTCGCCGCGTCCTGCGCGGCATCGCCGACCTTGTTGGCGGCCTGTCCGACATCGTGGGCGGCCTGTGTCACCGCATCGTCGCGCGTGGCCTCGCTCTGGTTCAGCCGGCTGAACAGATAGAGTGCGCCGACAACGGCCAGGAGCAGGGCGAATGCCAGCAGAATACCCGTCGCGCTGCTTGAAGTGCTGCGTTCGTGGATCACGGTGGTGGTATGGACCGGCGCTTCAGGTGCGCGCTCGGTCTCGACGATCCTTTCCTCCATTCGGGCCTCCTGTCCTCTCCCGTTCGTTGGAGTGAACAACTCGCAGAGAGGCCGAAGAGTTTCAGCGGTCGCGATATTCCGGTGTTCGCCGGGCGCGGAAAGCCGAGACGCCCTCGGCGAAATCCTCGCTCATCAGCATCATCACCTGCTGGCGGTCCTCCAGCGCCATGGCGTCCGACAGCGAGCGCGCGTCGAGATTGCGATTGATCGCGTCCTTGGTGAGCCTGAGGCCCATGGGGGCATTGGCGAGCATCTCGTCAGCGACGGCAAGCCCCTTGTCGAACAGATCCTCGTGAGGCACGACCGCGCCCAGCAATCCGTGGCGGAGCGCCGTTTCGGCATCCATGAAGCGGCCGGTGAGCATGTATTCCGCCGCCACCGTGGCACCGACCATGCGCGGCAGGAAATAGCTGCACCCCAGATCGCAGCCGCCGAGCCCGACCTTGATATAAGCCGCATTCATCCGGAGATCCGGCGTGCCGTAGCGGATATCGCAGGCGAGCAGCAACGAGAAGCCGGCTCCGCAGGCGGCGCCGTGGCCGAGCCCGATGATCGGTTGCGGGCATGCGCGCATAAGCTCCAGCAGGCCCGCGATTGCGCGCTGGAGGTGCCAGCAGTGCTGAAGCGCGCCGCGCGTCCTGTCGTTTTCCCAACTGGCCAGATCGAGACCGGCGCTGAAATGGCGCCCTTCTGCACGCAGGATCACGACGCGTACCTCGTGCCGCTCGGCCAGCGCAGTGAAATAGTCGCGCAGAGCGAACGTCATGGGCTCGTCAAACGTGTTGAGCGCCTCGGCGCGGTTCAGCGTCACGATTTCGACCGCACCGTGGGTGACGATGGTTATGGGCTTCTCGAACATCGGCGCACTCCCTTGTTCTCTGCCGGACCTAAGCGGAGGTGCGTGTCGGTGACACGACTGCGCCGGAACAGGGATTTGTCTAGAACAGCGCCAGTTGTCCGTCGCGGCTGGGCGGGCGGAATTGCGAGCAGTCGAGCATCACGTGCGCCTTGCCGAAGCCCAGCCGCTTCATCGCCACGGCAAAGCGGCGGCGGAAGACTTCCGCCCAGACTCCTTCGGGCCGCATGCGGGTGAAGAACTTCGGATCGTAGTCGCGCCCGCCGCGCATCGACTGGATCGTGGCCATGACTTTGGCCGCGCGGTCGGGAAAATGGGTGTCCAGCCATTCGCGGAACAGCGGGGCGACCTCGTGGGGCAGGCGGACCATGATCCACGACACGCTGCGGATGCCTTGCCCGGCCGCAGCTTCGAGTATCTCCTCGATATAGGGATCGGTGATCGCCGGGATGACCGGAGCGATCGAAACATGCGCCGGCACGCCCGCCTCTGCCAGCTTGCCGAGCGCGGCGAGCCGCTTGGCGGGCGAGGACGCGCGCGGTTCGAGCAGGCGCGACAATGCCGGATCCATGCTCGTCACCGAAATCGCGACATGCGTGAGGTTGTGCTGCGCAAGCTGGGTCAACAGGTCGAGATCGTGCAGCACGCGGTCCGACTTTGTGGTGATCGTCACCGGGTGGCGCACTTCTAGGCAGAATTCGAGCACTTGCCGGGTTATCCGGTAACGTGCCTCGATGGGCTGATAGGGGTCTGTATTGGTGCCCATGGCGATGGGGGCTGGGCGGTAGCTCGGCTTGGCGAGTGTTTCGCGCAGCAGCTTCACCGCCTGGGGCTTGGCGAAGAGCTTGGTCTCGAAATCGAGACCGGGCGAGAGGTCGTGATAGGCGTGGGTCGGCCGGGCGAAGCAGTAGATGCAGCCGTGCTCGCAGCCGTTGTAGGCATTGATCGAGCGGTCGAAGGGCACATCGGGTGACTTGTTGAAAGACAGGATGGTGCGGGGGTGAAGCTCGATCACTTGCGTGCGCAAGGGCGGAGCCTCCCCGTCGACGAGCGCGGCTTCGTCCAGCCAGTCGCCATCGGCCTCCCGCTGGGGAAGGTTGAAGCGCTTGCTGGCCTGTCCGCTGACGGCGCCTCTTCCTTTGTGGACTCGCATGCCTGCAATGTGAACATAAAGGGAACAAATGGCAAGCGAGTCGGTGCTGTTGATGGCTGTGTTGATCTTGTGGTCAGCACGCCCTAGGCAAGTGCCTCTTAAGAGGAGATCAAATGGCAGGGGCAGTGCGCAGGGTCGGCGCTGAAACGTCCGCAACGCGGGCGCGTATCGTCGAGGCGGCCGTCGATCTCATCCGCGATGAAGGCTATGCCGCCGCCAGTACGCGCCGCGTGGCCGCGCGCGCGGGGCTCAAGCCGTCGCTGGTCCATTACTATTTCCCGACCACCGACGATCTTCTGCTGGAAGTTTGCCGGCAGGGCGCAGAGGACAGCGACGGTATGATAGAGGAGGCGCTGGCCTCCGAGGATCCGGTGCGTGCACTCTGGCGCTTCTTCGTCGATACCAGTCGCACGGCGATGTCGCTGGAGTTCATGGCGCTCGCCAACCACCGCCCGGCCGTGCGCGAGAAGATGGCGCAGCACAGCGTCGCCATGCGCCAGCGACAGGTCGAGATCATCGGACAACTGTTCGGAGAACGGCTGCGCGCGGTGGACGGTTTCGATCCCGCGGGCCTGTCCGTGCTGCTTGCGGGCATCGGCCGCTGCATCGTCATGGAAGAGGCGCTGGGCGTCACGGCAGGCCACGAACAGGCGCGGGCCATTGTCGAATCCTGGCTGGCGCGGCTGGAAACGCGCGCCTGAACTCGTGTCGAAACGCGTAGGGGCGATTGATCGCAGCGGCAATCGCTGACGGGTTTGAACGGGCGTTCAGCCCGTGATACCCAGCTCTCCAAGCGCCGCAGAGCGGTGCAAGTTGATTTTTGGAGAGTGTGTACGATGTCGGTCGATACCAAGACCCAACTGAAGGCGGAAAATCTCAAGCCGAAGATCGGCAGCCGCGTTCTCAATACCAAGGAAGAACTGCTCTCGGGCGAAATCGCCACTGAAATCCGCGAGCTTCTGGAAGCGCGCGGCGTGCTGGTCTTCCCGCAGGTGAACTTCACGGACGAGGAACAGATCGCCTTCACCAAGACGCTCGGCACGTTCGCGCCTGAGCGTAAGGGCGGTGACGAGGTGATCTCGAAGATCACGCTCGACGCCAAGGAAAATCCGATGGCGGCCGAGTACCTCAAGGGCTCGCTCTACTGGCATATCGACGGCACCCGCAACGACGTGCCGATCCTGGCCTCGCTGCTGTCGTGCCGGGTGCCGAGCCCCAAGGGCACCGGCAACACCGGTTTCGCCAATACTTACGCTGCGTTCGAGCACCTGCCTGCCGACAAGCAGGCCGAGTACGAGCAGTACCGCGTGGTCCACGGCCCCTGGGCCAGCCTGTTCTACTATGAACCGGAACCCAGCCTCGCCAAGCTTCAGGGCTACGCCCAGATCGGCGAGCAGGAACTGCCGCTCGTGTGGAAGCACGCTTCGGGCCGCAAGAGCCTCGTGATCGGCTGCACCAGCGCACAAGTCGTCGGCAAGTCGGCGCTGGAAAGCGCGATGATCATCCATGGGCTGCGCGAATGGGCGACTGGCCCCGAGTTCACCTACAGCCACGAATGGGAAGTCGGCGATCTCGTCATGTGGGACAACACCGGCACCATGCACCGGGCCGAGGCCTATGACCCGACCTGCGGGCGCATGATGCACCGTACCAAGCTGGAGGGCGAAGAGCCTTTCGAATAAGGGATTTTGAGAAAGAGGGTTGGCTTGACGGCGTCGGGGGGCGCCGTCCCGCCGTCCTTTGAAGCCCGTCGGACTCCGGTCCGGCGGGCTTTTTCGGTTTTGGTGGAGCCGGCATGAAGAGGCCCGGTGCCTTGCACCTACTGTCCTTGACCCTGCTCGGACGTGTGCTGTACCCATGTTCAGCACAAGCGCCAAAGAGCGCATGGGAGAGTATTCGATGGCAACGACTTCGATTCCATCCACCCATTGGAACGTATCCAATGCCGCGCCCGATATCGGCGCCGTGATCCGGACCGACAAGGAGACCCTGCTGTCCGGCAGCCGCGCCGCCGAAATCCGTGAACTGCTGGAAGCGCGCGGCGTTCTGGTGTTTCCCGAAGCTCACCTGACCGACGAGGAGCAGATCGCCTTCACCAAGACGCTCGGCACCTTTGCGCACGAAATTCACGAGCAAGCCGGCAAGGAAGGCGACAATGTCTATCCGATCACGATGGACTCGCGCATCAATCCCAATGCCGATTACCTGAAGGGCGCGTTTTTCTGGCATATCGACGGCACCATGTCGCAAGTGCCGATCCGCGCTTCGATCCTGTCGAGCCGCAAGCTTTCGGCAGAGGGCGGTGACACCGAGTTCTGCAATACTTATGCCGCCTACGACGCGCTTCCCGATGAGGACAAGGCCGCAATCGAGGGGCTTCAGGTGGTCCACTCGCTCTGGCGCTCGCAGCTCTATCACCAGCCCGAGCCAAGCCATGAGCTGCTGATGGCCTGGAAGTCGCGCGGCGAGAATACGCTGCCGCTGGTCTGGACGCATGAGTCGGGCCGCAAGTCGCTGGTTCTCGGCAATACTGCGCAGCAGGTCGTGGGCTTGGACTGGGGCAAGAGTGAGGAACTGCTGGTGCGCCTGCGCGATTGGGCGACGCAGCCGCGCTTCGTCTATCGCCACAAGTGGTCGCTGGGCGAGACGGTGATCTGGGACAATACCGGCACCATGCACCGCGCCACCTGGTATCCGACCGACAGCGGCCGATTGATGCACCGCACCAAGCTGGAGGGCGAGGAAGCCTTCGCTTGATGGTCAAGGTGGGAGTCCGGGCTGATGACGCCAGGGCCGGGTCCACGAGGCAATAGTCCCCTCATTCAAACCGCTCACATAGTCACCGTCGCCCCCGCGAAGGCGGGGATCCCGCTTGTTCTTTTGCACACGCAGAAAGGTCGTTAACTGCACGACCTTTCTGCGTGTGCATGCCTTGCGTGAACCAAAAAAGCGGGCCCCCGCCTTCGCGGGGGCGACGCGATTTTTTGATTAACCGTCCGTGGACGTCGCGAGCCCACAAAGAAAAACCCCCCGCCTTTCGGCGGAGGGTCTTCTTCGAACTCAGGTCCGGTCAGGCAGGGCTCAGGCCCAGGTCGCCATCTCGGTTTCGAGGTTCTTGACGATTTCCTCGAAGAACTGCTCGGTGGTCATCCAGTTCTGGTCCGGACCGATCAGCAGCGCGAGGTCCTTGGTCATCTTGCCGCTTTCGACGGTCTCGATGCAGATGCGCTCGATGGTCTCGGCGAACTTCACGACTTCCGGGGTCTCGTCGAACTTGCCGCGGTACATGAGGCCACGGGTCCAGGCGAAGATCGAGGCGATCGGGTTGGTCGAGGTCGCCTTGCCCTGCTGGTGCTGGCGGTAGTGACGGGTCACGGTGCCGTGAGCGGCTTCTGCCTCAACGGTCTTGCCGTCGGGCGCCATGAGGACCGAGGTCATCAGGCCCAGCGAGCCGAAGCCCTGTGCAACGGTGTCCGACTGCACGTCGCCATCGTAGTTCTTGCAGGCCCAGACGAACTTGCCGGACCACTTGAGCGCCGAGGCGACCATGTCGTCGATCAGGCGGTGTTCGTAGGTGATGCCGGCGTCCTTGAACTTCGCGGCAAAGCCTTCGTTGTCGAAGACTTCCTGGAACAGATCCTTGAAGCGGCCGTCATAGGCCTTGAGGATGGTGTTCTTGGTCGAGAGGTACACCGGCCACTTGAGGTTCAGGCCGTAGTTGAACGAAGCGCGCGCGAAGTCGCGGATCGATTCGTCCAGGTTGTACATCGCCATGGCGACGCCCGGAGCCGGGAAGTCGAACACGTCGAGGTCGATCTTCTCGCCGTTCTCGCCGTCCCACACGAGGCGCAGCTTGCCGGCGCCCGGGATCAGGGTGTCGGTGGCCTTGTACTGGTCGCCGAAAGCATGACGACCGACGACGATCGGGTCGGTCCAGCCCGGAACCAGGCGGGGCACGTTCGAGATCACGATCGGCTCGCGGAACACGACGCCGCCCAGGATGTTGCGGATCGTGCCGTTGGGCGACTTCCACATCTTCTTGAGGTTGAATTCGGTGACGCGCGCTTCGTCCGGGGTGATGGTGGCGCACTTCACGGCAACGCCGCATTCCTTGGTGGCGTTGGCGGCATCGACGGTGATCTGGTCGTTCGTCTCGTCACGCTTCTCGACCGAGAGGTCGTAGTACTTGAGATCGATGTCGAGGTAGGGAAGGATCAGCCGTTCACGGATCCACTGCCAGATGATCCGCGTCATTTCATCGCCGTCCATCTCGACGATGGGGTTCTTGACCTTGATTTTCGCCATTTCTGAAACTCCCCTGGGGATGAGATTTGCGGGTCTCTTAGGCAGCAGTGGGGCGCTTAGCAAGGCAGGTATCGGCCCGGCGGCGCGCAATGCGCGGCACCGGACTTGCGCGGGGCGGTATCGTCCGGACGGTCTCGGAAGCGTCGGGCTTATCCGTGTCCGTCATGGTCGCCGTGGACCTTGCGCAGCCGGTGCGTGGTCCAGGCGACGAAGGCGATGACGAAGGGCACGCTCACGCCGGTCGCCAGTTCGTAATTGGGCCAACGCCATGCCGCGTGCGAGGCCTTGGCAAGATAACCGACCAGGCTGACGGCATAGTAGGAAATCGCCGCGACCGAGAGCCCTTCGACCGTCTGCTGGAGGCGCAGCTGCATGGCGTTGCGCCGATCGAGCGAGGCCAACAGGTCGCGGTTCTGGGCGGCGATTTCGGTGTCGATCCGTGTGCGCAGCAGCTCGGCGGTCCAGGTGACGTGGCCTGCAAGATCGTCGAGGCGTTGTACGAAACTGGCGCAAGTCTGCACTGCCGGGTGAAGTCGGCGCTGGGTGAAGCCGACCAGCGTCTGCCCGCCGCCTACCGCGCTGACCGCCAGCGAGCCCACCCGGTCATCGCAGATCGCGGCATAGGCGGCGGTCGCGCTCATGCGGTAGCGGGTCGATGCGGTGATCTGCGCAAGGCGCGAACCGAGTTCGCCGATGGCATGGAGCAATTCCTCGCGCGGGCGCGTGGCGCGATCGATATCGCCGCTGAGATGGGCGAGGCTCTGCTCGATCTGGCGCAGCTCCGGCCCGTGGCGCTGTGCTTCCGGCAGGCCGAGCAGCGCGAGCTTGCGATAGTTGCCAAGTTCCAGCAGCGACTGGGCGAGAGCGGGGATCCGACGCGGGTCATCGTCCCGCACCGCCACGAACATGCGCCCGAAGCCGCCGTGGAGCCGGAAGTCGGACCAGATCCGCGCCATGCCGTCGTGAACGTCGCAGACGACCAGATCGTTGGCGTGAAACCACTGTTCGAGATGCTCGGGCAAGCGGGCGGGATCACCGGTGCGCGCAATCGCGAGAAAGCTGGAGCGGATGATCTCGCCCGGCATGCGGTCCAGCCACTGCGCCACGAACGGGGCAAAGGCGGTCTCGTCGAAGGGCGCGTCGAAGGCTCCGGGGATGATGAAGCTGTATGTGGTGAATTCGCTGTGGCGTTCCCAGACCAGCGTAGCGCCGCCAAGATCGAGAATCGCGTGCTTGGCACCATCGGTGCCGAAATGCGCGGCGGCGGCTTCCAGCTCGGCATCGTCCGCCAGCAGCATGATTTGCATAAGCCGGGCCGGCGCGGAGAACGGCGGCAGCTTGCGGCTGTGCATTTCGGCCGTCAGGCTTGCGCGTTCGGGCCGGCTGCGCCGTGCCATTTCCGTGCGAATATCGTCGAACATGGCAGGGCCCCCGGACTTGCGCAGGGCAAGTTCTCGCCTAGAGGCGAAACAGGCAAGCGCGAAGAGCGGTGCGGCAGTTGTCTTTTTCGGGATGGGAGGCCGGGACCGGCGCTTCACGCAAAATTTGCGTCTGTCGCGGCGTCGGGAGCCTAAAGAAAAACCCCGTTAAGCCTTTGGCTTACGGGGTTTTCTCGAATGGTGGGCGTAGCAAGGATTGAACTTGCGACCCCTACGATGTCAACATAGTGCTCTACCACTGAGCTATACGCCCACACCATTCGGTCGGTCCGTTGCGGCGTGGTGTGCCGCTCGGAGGACTGGCCCTCTAGCTGCGGTGTTTCGGGTTGGCAACAAGGAATTTCAAAAAAGTTCAGCCTTGGTTTTGCGAGGCTGTGGAAGACCTGTGGATGAAATCAATCAGAGCTGGGCGTGCTCGGACAGGCCGAACACCCGCTGCACTTCCATCACGATGTCGCGCAAGTGGAAGGGTTTCGACAGCACCTTGGCATGCGGGGCCTCGCGGCTGGCGCGCAGGGTGACGGCGGCGAAGCCGGTGATGAACATCACTTTCGTCGTCGGAGAAACTTCGGCGCAGCGCTGGGCCAGCTCGATGCCGTCCATCTCGGGCATGACAATGTCCGAGAGCAGCAGGTCGAAATGCTCGCGCTCCAGCAGGGGCAGGGCGGCCGTGCCGCGATCGACCGCGGTGATATTGTAGCCGGCGTTCTCCAGAGCCCTGGCAAGGTAGGTGCGCATGGCCTGGTCGTCTTCGGCAAGCAGGATGCGGATCATCGGCGTCATGTCCTGAATCGTTCGTCTACAGCGTGTCGCGCTGGTTAAGAGCACCAGCATAGCGCTTAACCGGTTAAAATTCTCGCCTGGAATAACGGGTGACCGGTTACGGGACGCTTTGACTTGTAGATGTTGAAGCGCCAGTTTTGGGCCATGGCGACAGGCACCGGCGAGAACGATTCGCAAAGGCAGGCGGGTGGCTGGATTCCCGGGGCTCCCGGGATTCCGGCCTTTACCTTCGAAGGTTCGGAACCGTCCGTCGTGCCGGTGCTGATTGCGGCGCCGCATGCGGGGCGCGCCTATCCCCGTTCACTGCTCGATGATTTACGCCATCCCGATTCGGTCGCGCTGCGGCTGGAGGATCGCTACGTCGACCGGATCGCCCAGGCGGTTGCGCGCGAGACGGGGGCAGGGCTGCTGCTGGCGCAGGCGCCCCGCGCGATGATCGATCTCAATCGCGCGCCCGACGATATCGATTGGGACATGTTTGGCCGTGGTGCCCGTCCCGAATCGCCGGGCTTGCCGAGTCGTCGTGCGCGCAGCGGCCTTGGCCTGATTCCCCGCCGCCTGCCGGGCGTGGGCGAACTCTGGCGACGGCGGCATGAGCGTGCAGACCTTGCCGCGCGGATCGAGGGCATTCACCAGCCCTATCATGAGGCACTGGCGCGCGAACTGGCCTCGCTTCGCGAGCGCTGGGGCGCGGCTCTGCTGCTGGACCTTCATTCGATGCCGCCGCTGCCGGCGCGGATCGGCAGTGAGCCGCCGCGATTCGTCATCGGGGACCGCTTCGGTGCGACGTGCCATGGCAGCCTGATTGCCGGTGCCTTTTCGTGGTTTGCGGCCCATGGCTGCATGGCTGCGCACAATCGCCCTTATGCGGGCGGCTATGTGCTCGAACGTCATGCCGCGCCTGCCGAGGGCATCCACGCGGTTCAACTCGAAGTGGACCGTACTTGCTATCTGGATTCGCGGCTGTCGGAGCCGGGGCCGGGGATGGCTGCCACCGTGGAACTGCTGTCGGGGCTGGTACGCCGGCTTGCGGCCGGTGTCAGCGAACTGGGCGGCAAGGGCTTTGTGCAAGCGGCCGAGTAGCTGATTCGCGCTTGAGGGCGCGTTCTCTCCAACCGTCATGGCGAAATGCTGGAGGTAATAAAAAACCACCCCGCGCTATGCGCGAGGTGGCCAAGGTTCAGGGAGGAGGTGCACGATGTGCACCAAACCTGACCGGGCCATGAGGGTAGCGCCGATCAGGCATTGCCAACATAGCAAACCTTCGGCGACATTCAACCCTTAGAATGAAGCAAAGTGTATCGGCTTTGCAAGCGCGGGGAAGAAAGCCGATACAGATTGGGGTGGAACTGTGACAAAAATGTCAAAATTCCACCCCGAAATCAGGATTTAGGCCGGTTCGCGGCCGAGAGATCAAGCGTTGACCGGGATCTGCGGGCCCTTGCCCTGCGCAACCTGGCGACCGAAAATGTCGCGAACGAGGTCGAGCGAGAAGAGGTGGGCGTAGATCAGCGGCAGCATGCCGTTCTGGTTCCACTGGCGCAGCACGTCACCGCGCATTTCGCGCAGCTTGGTCTCGTCGACCATCTGGAAGCCGCGATAGGTGAAGGGCTGGCCGGTGCCGACGTCGATGTTCAGCTCGCCTTCCATCAGCAGGTTGTGCTTGGCCAGCTCGGCCATGAAGTTGGCGGTCTTGGTGCCGGCGATCTCGAAGTTCTCGCAGAACTTGAGCATGTTCTTGGTGGCGTCGGTCGGCTCGCCTTCGGCGAACAGGGCCTCGCCTTCCTCGATCTCACCCACGAGGTCGCTCGACGGGTCGACGCAGAGCGAAAGCTCTTCGCTGTCCGGGCGCAGGCGGGCGAGCATGAAGGGATAGCGGCGCGCGTAAGCCGGGATGTAGACCGGCTGGCTGACAATGCCTTCATCGTCGACGAAGACGTTCACGCCTTCGTTCATGCCCATCAGGATGAGCGGAACGGGGTTTTCGCCCGAGGTGAAGATGATCGGGTAGTTACGCTGGGCCTGCGGAAATTCCTCAACCGTGAGCGGTACCGAATTGATGCCGACCAACCACGTCGCCTTGTCGGTCGAACGGGTCTTCCAGCTGGCGTGCTGCTGCGAATTGAGCGGCACAAGGTCCTTGTAGAACAGGGGCAGGGCAGGATTCTGCGGCGCGGTGGCCATTGCGATACTCTCCGCAAGTCTGGGAATTTTCCGAGTGGGTGGCTTTAGAAGCAGGAAGGGGTGTGCGCAAGCGGGCTGCCGGGGCGATGCGGGGATATCCGGCGAGTCGGCGTGCGCTGTCCCTCGAAGCTAGATCAGCTTGCCGGGATTGAGCAGTCCCTGTGGATCGAGCGCCTGTTTGACCGAGCGCATGATGGAGAGCGCCACCGGATCGCCAAGACGGGCCAATTCGTCCCGCTTGAGCTGGCCGATGCCGTGCTCGGCCGAGATCGATCCGCCCCATTCGGTCACGAGATCGTGGATGTAGCGGCTGATTTCCTTGCCTTCCCGGGCTCGCCAGGCGGCGCCGTCGGTCACGCTGGGCGCGATCACGTGATAGTGGACATTGCCGTCACCCAGATGACCGAAGGCGACCGCCTCGGTGCCGGGCCACTTGGCCTCGATCATCGGCGCGGTGGTTTCCACGAATTCGGGCATCTTTTCGACCGGGACCGAAATGTCATGCTGCACGGCCGGACCGCGCGCGCGCTCGGCGGGGGAAATCGATTCGCGGATCAGCCACATGGCCTCTGCCTGTGCTTCGCTGGCAGACATCGTGGCATCTTCCAGAAGTTCGGCTTCGAGGGCATCGGCCATCATCGTCTCGCAGCGGTCGCGCAGCGTGTCGGCTCCGGCGCGGTCGGCCACGACTTCGATGAGAACGTGCCAGCCATGGCGGCCTTCGAGCGGCGCACGGGCATCGGGCAGGAGTTGCAGCACGGCATCGAGGCAGGCCTGCGGCAGGACCTCGAAGCCCTCAAGTGCTTCGCCCGCCGCATCCTCGCAGTGGAGCAGCAACTTGCGCGCGTCGACCAGCGTGGGAACGCCCGCCCAGATCACCACGCGCTCGGCCACTGCGGGCAGCAGCCTGAGCGTCGCGGCGCTGACCACGCCCAGCGTCCCCTCGGAGCCGATGAAGACCTGCTTGAGGTCGAAACCGCGATTGTCCTTCTTTAGCGGGGTAAGCATCGAGTAGATCTGCCCGTCGGCCAGCACGGCCTCCAGCCCGAGCACCAGCGCGCGCATCGAGCCGTGGCGCAGCACCTGGGTTCCGCCGGCATTGGTCGAGATCAGGCCGCCTACCGTCGCCGATCCCTTGCCGCCCAGCGACAGCGGGAAGCGCAGCCCCTCCGCCTCGGCCGTTTCGTGGAGCGTCTGGAGCACGAATCCCGCCTCGCAGGTGATCTGGCGGGCCTCTACGTCGAAATGGCGGACCGCGTTCATCCGGCGCAGCGAGAGCAGCAGCGCATGGCCGCTGTCATCAGGCGTGGCGCCGCCGGACATTCCGCTGTTGCCGCCTTGCGGAACGATGGCGATGCCGTGGCGCGCGCAGAGGCGGACCAGCGCCGAAAGCTCTTCGGTCGATCCGGGAGACGCCATGGCCAGCGCCTTGCCGGTATAGCGGCCACGCCAGTCGGTCAGCCAGGGGGCGAGCAGGTCGGGATCGGCGGTCAGGCCGCGCGGGCCGAGCAGCTCGGCGGCTTCGGTCAAGAAGGCGCGGGCGGTGGTGCTTTCGGCGGTCAGGCTGTCGGAGGTCGTCATACCGGCGATATGGCACACCGATCTGCGCGTTTCACGCGGTTTGCACGCGGGGTGACTTGCCGAATGGGTTAAGCGGTGGTTCAAGCTCTCCCGCTAAGGGGAGGGGGCTCGGCCTTTATTGCGCCCCGGGCCGTTCGGGGATCTGCTCTTTTTCATGAATCTCGCTTCCGTCCTGCTGTACCCGCTCATGCTGCTGCTTCCAGCGGCAGGGGGCGGCGAATCGGGTAAAGGCGATTCGTCCGGCCGGGGCGACGAGACGAGGCAGTCCGATTCGGCAGGGTACGCTGCACCTGACGCAGACGGTCCCGGCGGTTGGCCTGCCGACTGGTCCGAATCGGCGGGCAAGCATCCTTTCGCGGTGTTCGCCTTTCCGCATCCCGAGCCCGAGAGCGCCTGGCAGATTCGAATCGAGCAGCGCATGACCATCCGCATCAGCCCGCGCGCGCCGCTCCCGGCCGAGCCGCTTGGCGATCCCGACGCACCGGAAAGCCGTCCGCGCTTCACCGAGCGCAAGATCGGCAAGTGTCTGCCGATTGCAGGAATTGCGGGCGTTCAGCCCGACGGGCAACGCAACCTGCTGCTTTATATGCGTGACCGCCGAATCATCAGTGTCGAGCTGGAACGGGCCTGCCGCGCGGGCGCGTTCTACTCGGGGTTCCTGCTCTCACGCTCAGCGGACGGGCAGCTTTGCGTGGACCGCGACTCCCTGCTGTCGCGCAGCGGTTCGAACTGCAAGCTCACCCGCATTCGGCAGCTCGTCGCCGTCGAGCACTGAAATCGACTTCGAAATGGAGGCGAATCGCCTTCTTTTGCGGATTTTCTTGACTTTGGGGATGGTTCGCGCAAAGGCGCCGCAAAGGTGCACGTTCGACACGCGCGAAGGCCTAGGCCGCACCCGTCGCGATATCGGCGAATACTCTTGCTTCCCTGAACTTCGGATAAACCAGTCTGCCTATGAGCTTTGCCGATCTCGGCCTGTCTGACGAATTGCTGCAAGCGGTGGAAGCCGCGGGCTATAGCGAACCGACTCCTATCCAGGCGCAGGCCATTCCCCCGGTCCTCATGATGAAGGACCTCATCGGCATCGCACAGACTGGGACGGGAAAGACCGCCAGCTTCGTGCTTCCGATGATCGACATCCTTGCCCATGGCCGCCGCCGTGCGCTGATGCCGCGATCTCTCATTCTCGAACCCACGCGCGAGCTTGCCGCGCAGGTTGCCGAGAACTTCGAGAAGTACGGCAAGAACCACGATCTCAAGATGGCGCTGCTGATCGGCGGCGTGCAGATGGGGGATCAGGTCAAGGCGCTGCAGGAAGGCGTCGACGTGCTGATCGCCACGCCGGGCCGCCTGATGGACCTCTTCGAACGCGGCAAGATCCTGCTCACCGGCTGCGAACTGCTCGTGATCGACGAAGCGGACCGCATGCTCGACATGGGCTTCATCCCGGACATCGAAAGCATCTGCTCCAAGCTGCCGACCAACCGGCAGACGCTGCTGTTCTCGGCGACGATGCCGCCGCCGATCAAGAAGCTGGCCGACCGCTTCCTGTCGAATCCCAAGAACATCGAAGTCGCCCGCCCGGCGACGGCCAACACCAACATCGTCCAGCACAAGGTGGCCGTGACGTCCCGTGGCAAGCGGGAGGCGCTGCGCCACCTGCTGCGGACGGACAACGTGTCCACCGCGATCATCTTCGCCAACCGCAAGACGACGGTGCGTGAACTCGCCAAGAGCCTCAAGGGCCACGGTTTCGCCGCTGGCGAGATCCATGGCGACATGGATCAGGCGGGGCGCAATGCCGAGCTTCAGCGGTTCAAGGACGGGGCGATCAACATTCTGGTCGCTTCCGACGTTGCCGCGCGCGGGCTCGATGTGAAGGGCGTGAGCCACGTCTTCAACTTCGATACGCCCTGGCACCCGGACGACTACATCCACCGCATCGGCCGCACCGGCCGCGGCGGTGCAACGGGCCGTGCCTTCACACTCGTCACGCCCGAGGATGCCGAAGCAATCGAAGGCGTTGAAAAGCTGACCGGCGGCAAGATCCCCGTCTACACGCTTTCGCCGGATGAAGCCGCTGCGGCCCCGGCACGCGAAGAGCGGCCCCGCCGCGAAAAGCGTGCGCGGACCGAGACGCGTGAAGAGCCGGTGGAAGATCGCGCCGAACGCAGCGAAGAGCGTTCCACGCGCCGTGAACGCCCCGAGCGTCAGCGCGAAGAGCGCAGCGAACGTCCCGCGCGCCGCGATGAGCGTGCGGACCGCCGTCCCGCGCGTGATACCGCGCCGGAACGCGAAGCGAAGGCACCGCGCAGCGACGCCCGCCGTGGCCGCCGCCGTGAGGAAGAACCGGCGGACATGGGCTGGAACGGCCCGGTTCCCGAGTTCCTCGGCGTTTCCGCGCTGGCCTGATTTCGAACCTATACCGTTTTCGGGGAGCCCTTCGCGGCTCCCCGTTTTCGTTTGGGCGCCCGTATGTCAGGGGGCGGCCGCTGTCCGCAGCGGCAATCCGGTTACCCATTGTTTTTGCGGGCAGAGGATGACTTTCCCGCGCCCGTGCTGCAAGCGGTGGCGAGGGGCAGGACACCTGCTTGTCGGGCACTTGTCGGGCAAGGCGCTGCTGTGTCAGAAGCCTCGGGAAATATGCAGGGGAGTTGCCGTATGCGATGGGCCGGACACAGAGGGGCAAGGCTGGTTCTGGTGCTGTCGCTGTGCATGGGCGCGGCCTGTGCCGCCAAGGCCGATCCGAACGCGATCGTGCAAGTGGACACCGGCAGCCTTGAAGGCCGTGTCGAGGATGGCGTGATCAGCTGGAAGGGCATTCC
Organism: Novosphingobium sp. BL-S-33; assembly: GCF_056857025.1. Classification (NCBI taxonomy): domain Bacteria; kingdom Pseudomonadati; phylum Pseudomonadota; class Alphaproteobacteria; order Sphingomonadales; family Sphingomonadaceae; genus Novosphingobium; species Novosphingobium sp. BL-S-33. The sequence goes on from NZ_CM166474.1 coordinate 2,006,821, forward strand.
CTTCGCCGCGCCTCCGGTGGGGGACCTGCGCTGGCGTGCGCCGCAACCGGCGGCCAATTGGGACGGTGTGCGCCCCGCCACCGAATACGGCCACGACTGCATGCAGAAGCCGTTCGAGGGCGATGCGGCCCCGCTTGGTACCCCTCCGGCCGAGGATTGCCTCTATGCGAACATCTGGCGCCCGGCGGAGGCCAGCGGCAAGCTGCCCGTCGTCGTGTGGATCTATGGCGGCGGCTTCGTCAATGGCGGTGCCTCGCCGCCGACTTATTCGGGGGCGGAACTGGCGAAGCAGGGGGTCTTGCTCTTCAGCTTCAACTACCGGGTCGGCCGCTTCGGGACCTTTGCCCATCCCGCGCTGACGAAGGATGGCGAGGACGGCGGCCTGATCGGCAACTATGGCTATCTCGACCAGATCGCGGCGCTCGTTTGGGTCCAGCGCAATATCGAGGCGTTCGGCGGCGATCCGGAGAATGTGACGATTATGGGTGAAAGTGCGGGCGGGATGTCCGTGCATAATCTCGTCACGTCGCCGCTTGCCGATGGTCTGTTCGACAAGGCCGTGGTGCTGTCCGGCGGCGACGGCAAGATGCTTATCGGTCCCGATCTGGCCTCCGCCGAAGCGTCCGGCCTGCGCTTTGCGGAGAGCAAGGGCATCGCGCCGGACGATCCTGACGCGCTGGCGAAGCTGCGGGCCTTGTCGGCGGACGATGTGGTGGACGGGCTCAATCTGGCCAGCCTTTTCGCACCATCCGATGCGCCGCGCAGTTTCGCGAGCCCCTTCATCGATGGACGCATCGCGCTCGACCAGCGCAAGGCCTATGCCTCTGGCCAATTCCACCAGGTGCCGATGATAATCGGCGCGACCAGCGATGACATGGGCGGCGTCACTGGCGGCATGATCGCGGGCGCGAGACAGCTCTCCGGCCTTGTCGCCGATCTGGGCGTGCCGGTGTGGGAATATCGGTTCGGTTACGTCGCGAGTTCGATCGCAGTGGACGGGAAGGGCGCCCAGCATGCGAGCGACATTCCCTTCTTCTTCGGTACACAGGCGATCAAATACGGGGATGCCACCAGCGAGCGCGACAATACGATGGGGCGGATCGCCAGCGCTTATATCGTGAATTTCGCGAAGACGGGCGATCCCAACGGCGCAGATCTGCCCGTGTGGCAGCCGCGCTCGCGGCAGGGCGAGGCAATTCTGGAAATCACGCCGGATGGGACCGCAGCCGATGTGCCCGATCCGCTTCTGCCGCAAATAGAGGCGGCATCGGAAGAAAAATAAGCTCGAATTTGATGGCCTTATGGTTTCCCGTCTCCGAACGGAGGTCTCAGGAAATCGGCGTGAAATAGACTTAAATGGCTGTTTACCACTGTTGGGCTAGAGTTTTCCCGTGCTCGGCGTTTCGCCGGGGCGGGGGAAATCGATGACGTCAGCTCGCTTGATACATCTTGCCGAATGCGCCTTCCTGATTCTGCTTGCCGGTCTGGCGGTCTGGCGACTCTCGCCGGCGATACCGCGGCACCCACAGCTCGCGCTATTTCTGGTGGCCGAACTGCTTGCCGTCGTCCTGATCATTATTCGTCGCCCCGGCGACATGGCGACGGGTCTCAGGCCGGTCTTGCTGGGTTTTGGAGGAACCGGCGCGGCGCTTCTGATCCTGCCGAGGGGCATTCAATTGGCCCCCGATTACGTGTCTACAGCGCTGGTCACGGGCGGAGCCACGCTGTCGATCCTGGCCAAGCTTTCGCTGCGCCGCAGTTTCGGGCTGGTCGCGGCCAATCGCGGGGTCAAGGAAGGTGGGCTCTACAAGCTGGTCCGTCACCCGATGTATATGGCCTATATCGTCAACCATATCGGCTATCTGATGCTCTATCTCTCAGCCTGGAACGTGGCGATCTATGTCCTTACCTGGATCCTGCTGTGGATGCGCACCGATGAGGAAGAGCGGGTTCTCCGCACCGATCCGGCCTACCGTGCCTACGCCTCCAGAGTCCGTTCGCGCCTCGTGCCGGGGCTGATCTGAGCGCGTTTCAGGCTTCGCCGGCGGGTTTCACGAAGCTGTCCAGCACGCGTTTGTGGCCGGACTGTTCGAAGTCGATCTCCAGCTTGTTGCCTTCCTGCCCGGCGACGGTGCCGTAGCCAAACTTTTCATGGAAGACGCGCGCGCCGATGGCGATGTCGGTGCGCGGCTTGGCGGCAAAGCTGGCGGCGCTGCGGGTCGATTCGGCGATCCGGCGCGGCTTGGGATCGTATTCCTGCGCCGAGGCGCGCTGCCAACCGGGGCCGCGCGTCATCGTCCGCGCCGGCTGCGCGCGGGCGACATCCGCAAAGGGATCGCCATGTTCCGACCATTGCGCGCGCCAGAGCGATGCGCCGCCCGACAGCGTGGTCTCGCTGTCGACGTGATCGTCCGGCAGTTCGCCTATGAAGCGCGAGGGGATCGAACTGGTCCACTGGCCATAGATGCGGCGGTTGGCGGCATGGAGGATCGTGCACTTGCGCCGCGCGCGGGTGATCGCGACGTAGGCGAGGCGGCGTTCTTCTTCGAGACTGGCCAGCCCGCCTTCATCCATCGCGCGCTGTGAGGGGAACACGCCTTCCTCCCAGCCGGGCAGGAACACGTTGTCGAACTCCAGCCCTTTGGCCGCGTGCATGGTCATGATCGTGACCTTTTCCTCGTCCGAGGCCGCGTCGTTGTCCATCACGAGGCTGACATGTTCGAGGAAGTCGCCCAAGCTCTCGTATTCTTCCATGGCGCGCGCGAGTTCGACGAGGTTTTCGAGCCGGCCATTGGCCTCGGGCGTCTTTTCGGCCTGTAGCGCGTCCGTATAGCCGCTCTCGTCGAGCACGGTGCGCATCAGGTCGGCTGGGTTCTCCGTGCCCGCTACATCGCGCCAGCGCGCGAAATCACGCATCAGTGAGAGGAACGTATTGCGCGCGCGGGCGGGCAGTTCGTCGGTATCGGCGATCTCGATCGCGGCCATGGCGAGCGGAATGCCCCGCCGACGCGCCAGCGTATGCAGTGCTTCCAGCGCCTTGGCGCCGAGGCCGCGCTTGGGGGCGTTGTAGATGCGCTCGAAGGCAAGGTCGTCCGCCGGCTGCGCGATCACGCGCAGATAGGCGAGGGCGTCGCGAATCTCGGCGCGCTCATAGAATCGGAAACCGCCGATGATGCGGTACTTCATGCCGATCGAGATGAATCGGTCTTCGAACTCGCGCGTCTGGTACTGGGCGCGCACGAGGATGGCGATCTGGTCCAGCGCCGCGCCTTCGCGTTCTAGCCGCTCGATCTCGTCGCCCACGCGGCGGGCTTCTTCGGGCGCGTCCCAGACGCCGATCACGCGGACTTTCTCTCCGGGATGGCGTTCGGTCCACAGCGTCTTGCCAAGGCGCTGGCTGTTCTCGTTGATGAGGCCGGAGGCAGCAGCGAGGATCTGCGGCGTGGAGCGGTAATTCTGCTCCAGCCGGATGACCTTCGCGCCCGGAAAATCCTTTTCGAACTTCAGGATATTGGCCACTTCAGCGCCGCGCCAGGAGTAGATCGACTGGTCGTCGTCACCCACCACGCAGATGTTCTTCCGCACTTGCGCGATCAGGCGGAGCCATAGGTACTGGACCTGATTGGTGTCCTGATACTCATCCACCATCACGTACTTGAAGCGCTGCTGGTACTGTTCCAGTACCTCGCGGTTGGTGCGCAGGATGTTGAGCATGTGGAGCAGCAGGTCGCCGAAGTCGCAGGCGTTTAGCGTCTTCAGGCGATCCTGATAGAGCTGGTAGAACTTCTGCCCGCGCCCGTTGGCATAAGCCTCGCTCTCGCCCGCATCGAGATCGGCGGGATTGAGGCCGCGGTTCTTCCAGCGGTCGATGCAGCCGGCGAGCAGGCGGGCGGGCCAGCGCTTTTCGTCCAGTCCCTCTGCCTGAATGAGCTGCTTCAGAAGGCGAAGCTGATCGTCGGTGTCGATGATCGTGTAATTGGGCTGGAGGCCCACAAGTTCGGCATGGCGGCGCAGCATCTTCGCGGCGATCGCGTGGAAGGTGCCGAGCCAGGGCATGCCTTCGACAGCGGGGCCGATCAGGTGTCCCACGCGCTCACGCATTTCGCGCGCGGCCTTGTTGGTGAAAGTGACGCAGAGGATCTCGCTGGGCCATGCCAGCCGGCTGCGCACGAGATGCGCGAGCCTGCGCGTGAGCGCGGCGGTCTTGCCCGTGCCCGCGCCTGCCAGCATCAGCACCGGCCCTTCGGTCGTCAGAACCGCCTCGCGCTGGGGCGGGTTCAGACCTTCGAGCAAAAGGTCGGAAGCGGCGTCAGGCACAGAGGATTGCAAATCGTTCACCCGTGAACATCTAGGGAACGGGGCATCGCGGCGCAAGGCCGCTTCACCGCATCACAGGAACAATCCCCGGCGCGGGGCGTCGGTTTGTCATCAACGGCCATCACGACCAACAGGAGAGTGAAGCCATGCGAACCCTTCTATTTGCCGGCGCCGCCGCGCTTTCGGTCGCGGCACTGTCCGGCCCTACCTTCGCCCAGAGCACAGTCGGAGATCCGACGCCCGATGCCCCGCCATCGCCCGCAGCGCCTGCCAATTCCGGCGCGATGACGGCGGATCAGAAAGCCCAGTACGATTCGTGGCCCGCCGACATGCGGGCGGATTACGATAGCTGGTCTCCCGAATATCAGGCCTATTTCTGGCATCTTACCGGCGAGCAGCAGCGCGGTTACTGGGCGCTGACGCCCGACCAGCGCGGACAGATCTACAAGATGAGCCCCCAGCAGCAACAGGTCGCCTGGAACGCGGTGAATCAGCAACTCGCCGGTCAGACGCCCTCGACGCCGGCGGCGCAGGCCAACCCTCCAGGGGAGGGCATGCCGACGACCGGCGTGCCCGATCCGAAGGTCGCCGCGCAGACGGTGCCGCCGGCGATGCCGGCCGACGAGAACTATCAGGGCGGGCCCTACAAGGGGGCGCTCACACCGCCGCCGGCAACGGCGATGAACAAGAGCTATCCGTTCTGTAGCAAGACAGTGAAGGACAACTGCCGCAACCGCGGCGGCGTCTGATTTACAGAGAAAAAGTATGGATGGGAACCAAGGCCCGCCCGGTGTATTTCACCGGGCGGACGGACTCGTCCCGTTGAAGGAGAAATCCGGATGTCTCGCTACTTGCTCATACTTGCTGCTGCTGCCGTCGCAGCGCCTCTTGGTTCGGCTGCGATGGCGGCGGATCCCCCGCAGAAGGCCGATGTAACCGCGCGTGACAGTCGTGGTCGGCCCACCGAGGTCTCAATCGATGGTACGACCTACAAGGTCTGCTCGGCGACGATCAAGGACAGCTGCATCAATCCGAGTCAGATCGGCGTCAAGCGCGACGCTACCCGCAGCAAGTCCACCAGCCACAAGAAGAAGTAACGAACGATCAGGGGGCGCGGCGCAGAAAATGCAGCCGCGCCTTGCCTACGTCGCGCGTTGATTCGATCTCGAATCCCCGGATCGAGACGGCTTCGTCACGCCCTGTTTCGAGGCTGATCCAGGTCTGCTCGCCGATCCAGCCGAGCCGCGCCAGCTTGTCTATGGCGACGGCGCCCGCACCCGTGTCGTAAGGCGGATCCAGCAGCACGAGGTCCAGCGTGTCTTTCGCCGGACCCAGTGACAGCACTGAACTCGCCCGCACATCGCATTGTGCCTGGGCGCGCAAGTTGGCGATATTGGCGCGGATCGCGCGGATCGCTCCTGCGTCCTGATCGACGAAGAGGCAATGCGCCGCCCCGCGTGAAAGCGCTTCGAGCCCCAGCGCGCCCGATCCCGCGAAGAAATCGGCGACCTTCAGCCCCTCGAACGTGCCGAGGCGGCTTGCCAGCATCGAGAACAGCGTCTCGCGCGTGCGGTCCGCCGTCGGGCGCGTGGTGTCGCCCTCGGGCGTCACCAGCTTGCGTCCCCGCCATTCGCCCGCGACGATCCGAAGGCCGGTCTTTGCGACGGGTGCCTTCACGACTTGTCGACCGGCAGCGTCTTGCGGAAGTTTTCCAGATCGCGCTGGGATATCTCGATGACCATGCCCTTGGGCAGGTCGAGCAGGCGGATCGGACCGTACGACGTGCGAATCAGGCGGCTGACCTGAAGGCCGAGATGTTCGAGGACACGGCGGACTTCGCGGTTCTTGCCTTCGGTCAGCGTCATTTCGATCCACTGGTTGCGCCCGGTGCGGCGCTCCATGTTGGCGTCGATTTTGCCGTAGATCACCCCGTCGACCTCGATACCTTCGATCAGGTCTTCAAGCTGCGCCTGCGAGATGTCGCCGAAGGTGCGGGCGCGATAGGTGCGCGGCACGCCGGTAGCAGGCAGTTCCAGCCGGCGCTTGAACTCGCCATCGTTGGTGAGCAGCAGCAGGCCTTCGGTATTGAGATCGAGGCGGCCGATCGGCATCACGCGGCCCGCGCCTTCAGGCAGGGCATTACGCAGCGCGGTGTAGATCGTCGGGCGCCCGGCGGGATCGCGCTCGGCGGTCAGGAGACCGGCGGGCTTGTGGAAGGCGAAGAGGCGGGTGTCCTCGGCGTCCTTCACCGGATTGCCGTCGACCGTCACGCCTCGGAGGTTCGCCAGCACAGTGGAGGGGGTCTCGATGACCTCGTCGCCCAGCTTCACGCGGCCTTCGATAATCAGGCGCTCCGCCTCGCGGCGGCTGGCGATGCCTGCTCGGGCGAGCAGCTTGGCGATGCGTTCGCCTTCGCGGACGGGCATGCCGGGCGTCTTGGCCGTGGGCGCAGCCGCGCGCGGAGCGGCGGATACGGGGCGAGACGGGCGCGTGCGCCGCTCATCGCGATATCGGTCGCCGGAGGGGCGTTCGTCCCGATAACGGTTGCCATAGCGGTCGCCTCTGGGGCGATCGTCGCTTCGGTATGCGCCGGGCTTACGTTCGCCGAAACGGCGTTCGCCGCCTTCGCGTTCACCGGAACGACTGCCGGACGGCTTGGTTCCGAACGACAGGGCGTCATCGGGCCTGCGCGGACCACGGCCGTATACAGGCCGGTCGCTGCGGGGGGCATCGCTGCGTGAGCCGTTGCCGCGAGGATTCTCGCTGCGAGGTCCGTTATTGCGGGGATTATCGCTGCGGCCGCGTTCGCCGCGAGGGAAGCCATCGCGCGGGGCGCCGCCGCTGCGGCCGTCACCACGTTCACCGCCGCGGCTGCCGCTGCGACCACCACCGTTGTCGTCGCGACTGCGGTTATAGCGGTCGCCGCTAGGACGATCGTCGCTCCGGTAATCACCGGATTTCCGTTCACCAAATGTGCGCTCACGGGCCTTGTCGCCAAAGGACTTGCCCTCGGCAGGTTTGCGCGGACCGCGACCGAATTGGGGCCGATCGCCTCGGGGCGCATCGCCGCGCCGGTTCTCGCTGCGGGGGCCATCACTGCGAGGGCCATCGCCACGGGGACCATTGCTGCGGGAACCGGCGCCACGGCCACGTTCGCCACGGTGAGAGCCATCGCGCGAACCGCCGCCGCCACGCTTCGGGCCGCCGGATTTAAAAGGAGGTTTGGACATTCGCCCGCCCATACCTGTTGATCGTCACTTCATCCAGCCTTCCCTTCGGCCAAGTGCGCGCTAGGTTGCTGCAGGATCGCATTTTGGAGGGATTACAGCGTGGACGCCCATAGTATCGAACAGCGTCGCGGCGTCTGGGATTCCGTCAAACCCTATTTCGAGAAAGAATCGCTGGCAGCCTTCGCGCTGGGGCTCTCCTCGGGCTTCCCTTATGCGATGATCGGGGCGACGCTGACGACGCGGCTGGCGCAGGACGGAATCGACAAGAAAACCGTCACCGCCTTCACGCTCGCGTTCCTCGTCTACAATCTCAAGATTTTCTGGGCCTGGATCATCGACGGCGTGCGCCTGCCGGTGATCGGCGGTCTGGGCCAGCGCGTCTCGTGGATGCTGGTCTGCGGCGTTCTGGTGATCGCGGCGGTGCTCAACCTTGCGTTCGTCCAGCCGCTGCCCAACGCCATGGCCGCGACCGTGATCGCCGCCGTGCTGGTAGGCGCGGCGGGCGCCAGCTTCGACATCGTGATCGATGCTTACCGGATCGAGACGCTCAAGCCCTATCAGCTCGGCACCGGCTCGGGCATGAGCCAGTATGGCTGGCGCATCGGTTCGGCCGGGGCGGGCGCGCTGGCGCTGGTTGTCTCGGCGCGCCATGGCTGGAGCGCCGGTTATGCCGTCTGCGCCCTGTTCGCACTGCCCGCGATGCTGACCGCGGTGCTTCTGGGTGAGCCGGCGCGCCGCAAGGTGGTCGTCCAGAAGCGCGGCGTTGTCGAAGTCTGGAGCTCGATCGCGGGGCCTTTCGCCGAGTTCTTCCGTCGCAACGGCGCGTGGCTGGTGCTGACCTTCATCCTCGTCCACAAGATTGGCGACACGCTGGCGAACCTGACGTTCCGCCTGCTGTTCGACGACCTTGGTTTCTCGAACGACGAAATCGCGCTTTACGATGTCGGGCTCGGCTTCTGGGCCTACCTGATCGGCGTGTTCATCGGCGGCGTGGCTTTCGCCAAGATGGGCCTCAAGCGCTCGGTCATGCTTTCGCTGGTGCTGATGGGCTTCTCCAACCTCAGCTTTGCAGCGCTGGCGGCGGCCGGACACAGCAACTGGGGCATGGCCGGGGCGATCGGCTTCGAGAACATTTCGTCGGGCTTCGGCGGCGTCGTCGTGATCGCTTACTTCTCGGCGCTCTGCGACCTTCGCTTCACCGCCGCGCAATACGCGCTGATCTCGGCAGGTGCGAGCGTGGTGGGCCGGTTCCTCACCGGCACCACGGCGGGCGCGATGATCGAGACCTTCGGCTACGTGAACTTCTACCTGCTCACGACCGTTGCATCGCTGCCTGGCATGGCGATCTTCTGGTGGATGTGCCGCACCGGACTGGTCGATCAGGCCATGGGCACGGCAGGCGAGGACGTTGCCGAGCTGGAAGCGGACGCCTGAGCAGTTAGTCCGGGATCTCGTCGTTGGCGCGCAGGACCTCGCCCGAGAGGTAAAGCGAACCGGCGATGAGCACCGGTAGGCCGTCCTCCGGCAAGGCGGCCAGCGCTTCTTCCACGTTGCCTGTGGCCAGAGCGGAGGGGCCGAAACTGGCCGGGCCGTGGCAGTCCTGACCCGGAACCGGCACTGCATGAATGCTGACGATGGAGTCGCGGAGCGGCCCGGTGAGCGCGCGCGGGTCCTTGTTCGCCAGCATGCCGATCACGAGATGCAACCGCTGTCCCGCGAAATGACGGGCGATGGCAAGCCCGGCGTCGGGATTGTGCCCACCGTCCAGCCAGACTGCCCGCGCACCGGCATGGCGCGTCAGCGGGCCTTGCGAGAGCAATTGCAGCCGGGCAGGCCAGCGCGCGGCGTGGATGCCGTCCGCCATGGCCTCGGCAGAAACACTCACCCGGTCCTGATGTCGTAGCATGGCCACGGCTAGCGCCGCGTTTTCGGCCTGATGCGTGCCGGGCAGGCTGGGCAGGGGCAGGGTGAGTTCGCCGTGTCGGTCCGAATACTCGATCACGTCGCCCACGCTCGCGTCCCAGTCGCGCCCGCGCATGTGCAGCGGGGCACCGGCGGTCAGGGCGGCGCGCTCAATTTCGAGTTCGGCGCTTTCCGGATAGGCCAGCGTGATGACCGGGGCGGGGCTGCGGACGATTCCGGCTTTCTCGAAGGCGATGCGGGCGAGGGGCTCTTCCGGCGCGCCGACCTCGGGCCGCAACAGGAAGGCCTCGTGATCGATGCCGAGCGTGACGATGCCGCAGGCCGCCGGATGCTCCAGCACATTGGTGGCGTCTAGCCGGCCGCCGAGGCCCACCTCGATCACGCAGGCATCGGCAGGCTCGCGCGCGAAGGCGAGGAAGATCGCTGCCGTCGTCACTTCGAAGAAGCTGGGCTGAAGGTCTTCGCCCGCGTCGAGCACTTCGGCCAGCAGGTCGGCCAGCATGGCGTCGGAGATCAGCTTGCCGCCAAGCCGGATGCGCTCGTTGTAGCGCACCAGATGCGGCTTGGTGGCGGAATGGACCTTCAGGCCCTGCGCCTCCAGCATGAAGCGTAGGTAAGTGCAGGTCGATCCCTTGCCGTTGGTGCCGGCGACATGGAACGTGGGCGGCAGGCGTTTTTGCGGATTGCCCAGCCGTTCGAGCAGGGTGTGGATCGTCTCCAGCCCGAAGCGCCCCTGCGGAAGCGAAAGCGCGGCGAGTCGGTCAAGCTGGGCCTGAACGCGCGGGTCTTCGGAAACGGCGAAGTCTTTCATGGCACCCGTCCGGAAAAGCACATCGCGGCAAGCCTTGGCGGCCGCCGCGATGCACGGATTGCGTCGTCGTCACGCGTTGCGCAATGACGAAATTAAGTGGGATCAGCGCGCGGCGTGGACTGCCTCAGCCAGCGCCGAGGTCAGCGCGCGCAAATGCGCCGGTGCTTCGGCGCCGTGCTGCTTGACCAGATCGACCAGCGCTGAGCCTACCACCACGCCGTCCGCCACTTTGGCGATCGCGCTGGCCTGCTCGGGCGTGCGGACGCCGAAGCCGACTGCGACGGGGATCGAACTGGCGGCCTTGAGCCTGGCCACGGCATCCTCGATCGAGCCTTGCGCGGCCTGCTGCATGCCGGTCACACCCGCTACCGAGACGTAGTAGAGGAAACCCGAGGAGCCTTCGAGCACGGCGGGAAGCCGCGCGGCGTCGGTGGTGGGCGTGGCGAGGCGGATCAGCGAAACGCTCTTTCCGCGCAGGGCAGGGCCGAGTTCGGCGTCTTCCTCGGGCGGAATGTCGACGCAGATCACGCCGTCGACGCCGGCCTTCGCGCATTCGTCCGCGAACCAGTCGGCGCCGCGCGCGATCATCGGGTTGGCGTAGCCCATCAGCACCAATGGCACGTCTGCATGCCGGGCGCGGAATTCGCGGGCCATGCGGAAGATGTCGGCGGTCCTTGTGCCGGCATCGAGGCTGCGGATGTTCGCTTCCTGGATCGCCGGGCCGTCGGCCATGGGATCGGTGAAGGGCATGCCGAGTTCGATCACATCGGCGCCGCCTTTCACGAGCGCGTCGAGATTGGCGGCAGTATCACCGTCCCCTCCGGTGATGAAGCAGACGAGCGCCGGGCCTTTGGCGAATGCGGTTTCGAAGCGGGTCATTGCTTAAAGCTCCACACCCAGCGCTTCGGCGACGGTGAAGATGTCCTTGTCTCCGCGGCCCGAGACGTTGACGACGAGCAGCTTGTCTTCGTCCATCTGTGCCGTCAACTGCGGCAGCGCGGCCAGAGCGTGCGAGCTTTCGAGCGCCGGGATGATGCCTTCCAGTTCACAGCAGAGCTGGAACGCTTCGAGTGCCTGCGTATCCGTGATCGGCACGTAGTTCACGCGGCCGCTCTCATGCAGCCACGAATGCTCGGGCCCTAGGCCGGGATAGTCGAGACCGGCCGAGATCGAGTGCGCCTCGGTGATCTGGCCGTCCTCGTCCTGCAGCAGATAGGTCTTGTTGCCGTGGAGGATGCCGGGCTTGCCGCCGGTCAGCGAGGCGGCGTGCTTGTCGGTATCGATTCCGTGGCCTGCCGCCTCAATGCCGGTCATCTGGACTTCGGGATCGTCGAGGAAGGGGTGGAACAGGCCGATCGCGTTCGATCCGCCGCCTACGGCCGCCACCAGCATGTCGGGCAGGCGGCCTTCCTTCTCCAGCATCTGCTCGCGGGTTTCCTTGCCGATGATCGACTGGAAATCGCGCACCAGCTCAGGATAGGGGTGCGGGCCGGCAGCGGTGCCGATGATGTAGAACGTGTCGTGGACGTTCGCGACCCAGTAGCGCAGCGCGTCGTTCATCGAGTCCTTGAGGGACTGCGAACCGCTCTCGCAGGAGATCACTTCCGCGCCCAGCAGCTTCATGCGGAAGACGTTGGGCTTCTGGCGCTCGATATCCTTGGCGCCCATGAAGATCTTGCAGGGCAGGCCGAAGCGCGCGGCGACAGTGGCGGTGGCGACTCCGTGCTGGCCCGCGCCGGTCTCGGCGATGATCTTCGTCTTGCCCATGCGGATCGCGAGCAGGATCTGGCCGATGCAGTTGTTGATCTTGTGCGCGCCGGTGTGGTTCAGCTCTTCGCGCTTGAAGTAGATCTTCGGGCCCTTTCCGGCAGGCGCAAGGCCCCGGAAATGCTCGGTGATGCGGGGCGCGAAGTAGAGCGGGCTCGGGCGGCCCACGAAATCCTTCATCAGCGCGTCGAATTCCGCCCAGAACGCCGGGTCCTGCTGCGCCTTGCGGTATTCCTTCTCCAGATCGAGGATCAGCGGCATCAGCGTTTCGGCGACGTAGCGACCGCCGAACTGGCCGAAGTGGCCGGTCTCGTCGGGCATGTTGCTGAAACTGTTCACGGGCGTCTGTGCGGTCATGATCCGGCCGATTGGCAGAGCCGCGCGGCCAAGTCCAGCGCGCTTTGTCGGTTCGGGGATGTTCCGGGCCGTTCTGCGCGCTTCAGACCTTGCATGGGGACGGTCGGCCCGTTTTCAATTGCAAAGCATGCAACTATGCAAACGCTATTAGCAATATAATGTCTGTAAGTGGCAGTTTCATGACGTTTCCGGGCAATTATGAATTATTTTGTTCATCCGGGCGAAAGGATGGGGGGCGCAGCGGGTCCTTCCCCGGTGAGGGCCGGGGGAAAATTTGGAGAAAAAACATGCGTATTGCACTCGTTTCGCTCGCCGCGGTTGCTGCCGTGGCCGCCGCCACTCCCGCCCTGGCCAATGAAGCGCGCGTCGAAGCTCGCACCGGCATCATCTGGGACGGTAGCGACAGCGACGCAGTTGCAGGCGTTGCCGCTGGTTACGACTACGACCTGGGCAACAAGTTCTTCGCTGGCGTCGAAGGTTCGGCCGACAAGGTCCTGACCGGTGGCACCCGCGTTTCGTGGGGCGTTGGCGGCCGCGTTGGCATGAAGGTCACCCCGACCACCAAGCTCTATGCCAACTCGACCTGGCAGTCGAAGTTCAGCAAGTACGGCAACAGCGCCGTTGCTGTTGGCGGCGGTGTTGAGCAGGCTCTCGACAGCCGCTTCTACGCCAAGGCTGAATACAAGCACCTGCTGGTTGGCGACAACACCCCCGATGCGGACCTCGGTCTGGTCGGCGTTGGCGTGAAGTTCTGATCTAGCTGCTTCCGGCCCGAATCTGCCACCGAGGCGTCGGGCCGGGGGCAACTGACTGGAATCGCTCCACTGTGAGCGTAAGCCAGGAAAGGGCGGCCCATGAGGGGGCCGCCCTTTCTCGTTTGTGGGTCTGTTCAGAGGCTGCGGACGGCGCGCACGAAGGCATCGATCCGGTCGGAGTCCTTGACGCCGGGAGCGCTCTCGACGCCCGAGGACGTATCCACCAGCGGCGCGCCGGTCAGCCGTACGGCTTCGGCCACATTGTCGGGCGTAAGGCCGCCCGCCAGGCCCCAAGCCACCGGGCCCTTCCATTGGGCGACAAGGCTCCAGTCGAAACTCAGCCCCATGCCCCCGGGTAGCGTGCCCTTGGGCGTCTTGGCATCGAACAGCACGAGATCGACGGCACCGGCATAGGCGGCGGCTCTGTCGGCATCCTCGGCCGTCGCGACGGAGAGGGCCTTCCACACCGCGACACCGTAGCGTGCGCGCAGTTCGGCGGCCCGTGCGGGGCTCTCGCTGCCGTGAAGCTGGAACGCGTCGAGGCGGGCGCTCGCCACGGCCTCTGCGATCGTTGCATCATCGGCATCGACGAACAGGCCGACGCGGCCGATCCGCCCTTCGGCGCGCGCTGCCAGCAGGGCAGCCTCGGCCGGCGTGACGTTGCGCGGGCTTTTCGGAAAGAACACGAAGCCTGCGTGGTCGGCGCGGCCGCGAATCGCGGCTTCGAGGGCATCGGGCGTGCTTATCCCGCAGATCTTGATCGCCGCTGTTGGCATGTCGTTTTTCTGGCCTAGATTGCGGCCCCGATGCTTAGGGGACCGATGATGAACCGACTGACGCGCTATCTAGTGCCATTTGCGGCCGTCGCAATGCTGGCGGGTTGCGGCATGAAGGAGTCGTTCGCGGACGCCGGGCTGGAAGTGGCGAAGTTCCACCGCGCGCTTGATGCCGGGCGTTCTCAGGAAATCTGGAACAACGCGGATCCGCAGTTCCGCAGTGCCAGTCAGCAGGCGCAGTTCGCGAAGCTGATCGACGCGGTGCATCGCAAGCTCGGCAAGGTGCGCGCCAGCAAGCAGGTGGGCTGGAACGCCAATGCTACCACCGACGGCACGTTCGTCACCCTGACGATGCAGACGACGTTCGAGCACGGATCAGGTGTCGAGCAGTTCGTCTATCGCAAGCGCGACGCGGGGCACATGGCGTTGGTCGGCTACAATATCCAGTCGCAGGACATGATGCTGGATTGACCAGCTTGCCGCCTTTTTGGGGCGGGCATTGGATTTTGGGATTCGCGCAAAGACGCAAAGGCGCAAAGAGGTGGTGTCATCGGCGAAGCCGCTTTGTTATTCGGCGGTATCCGATGGCGCCGCCTCGCGCGGGAAGGAGTACCTGCGGTGCAGGGTAACTCCTTCGTGCCTTTGCGCCTTTGCGCGAATTTATATTTTACGGTGCCAGTTCGAACTGAACGGTGAGGTTCATCGACATCTGGAGTTCACCGGCGGCAACCGGCGGGGCAGCGGGGGCCATGTCCATCGACGCCTTGCGGGCGAACATCACCGGCATCGGCGCGTTACCGCCACCCTCGCTGATCGAGACCACGCGGACGACGCGAAGTCCTGCGGCGCGGGCGTAGAGGTCCGCGCGGGCGCGGGCGGTCTTGATTGCGTCGGTGCGGGCCTCGTCCTGAGCGGCGGCGGGTTCGGAGAGCGTGAAGTCCGGGCCGTTGACCTGATTGGCACCAGCGGACACCAGTGCGTCGATCACGTTGCCGGTGTCTGCCAGCTTGCGCTGACGCACGGAGACGGTGTTGGTGGCCTGATAGCCGACGATCTCACGCGGTTCGCCCGCGAAGCTGCCGTCCGGCTGGCGCTGCATCGGGGCATAGACCGGGTTGAGGCTGAGGTTGGTGGTCTGGATGTCCTTGTCCGCCACGCCTGCCTTCTTCAACGCAGCGATCACGCGGGTCATCGCCTGCGAGTTGGCGCGCATGGCCTCGCTCGCGGTCTTGCCCTGGGTGGTCACCCCGGCAGAATAGCTCGCCATGTCGGGCGTGCGGGTGGACGAGCCATCGGCATTGACGGTCAGCAGCGTGTGCCCGGCCTCGATGGCGGGAACGGTCTGTTGCGCCATGGCGGCAGGGGCGGACGCCATCGCAAGCACGGCGAAGGCCGTTGCGGCAAGAAGCTTGGGGGATTTCATATAGTCGCACTCTCCATCCATCGGGATCGGGCCATCAGGACCGGATCAACGATCTGCGTCCCCCGAGGTTGCCCGGCGCTGAACCGTGCATTTCCGGGGGATGAATGGAAAGACGGAGCCATGGTCCTGCGACCTTGGCTCCGCTGCGGATCACACCCCGGTCAGAGTGTGGCCTCGATTGCGCGCGCGGCGGCGAGAGGATCGTCCGCGCGGCTGATCGGGCGGCCGATCACCAGTACGCTGGCGCCGTCGTCGCGGGCCTGGCGCGGGGTGACGATGCGCTTCTGGTCGCCATTGCCTCCGTTGTCGGGACGCAGGCCGGGAACCACGAAGAAGCCGTCCTTCCACTGGCTGTGGATCGCGCCGACTTCGTGGCCGGAGCAGACGATACCGTCGAGGCCGGCAGAATGGGCCAGTTCGGCAAGGCGCATGGCCTGCGCTTGAGGCTCGTCGTTGACGCCGATGGCGGCAAGGTCGTCACCGTCGAGGCTGGTCAGCACGGTGACGGCCACCACCTTGGTGTTCTCACCCGCGGCGGCCTTGGCATCTTCCATCATCGCGCGGCCACCGGCGGCATGGATCGTGACGATCGAAGGCTGCAGCACGTGGATCGCCTGCATGGCGCCGGCAACGGTGTTCGGAATGTCGTGCAGCTTCAGGTCGAGGAAGATCGGCAGGCCCAGCTTGTGCAGTTCATGCACGCCGTGGTGGCCGTGGGCGCAGAAGAACTCCAGCCCCAGCTTGATCCCGCCGATATGCCCGGCGACCTTGCGGGCCAGCGCCTCGGCAGCGTCGAGGCGGGGCAGGTCGAGGGCGAGATAGACGGGATTGTTGCTCATGGGATCAGACTTCCGGGGTGGGATCGAGAGTGGAGGGAACGGGCGTGGTGGACGCCGGTTCGGGGGCGGTCATGGACGGCATCGAGCTGGCGCGCAGCGAGTTCTCCAGTGTGGCGATGCGGCGGTTCAGCCGCCAGCGCACCGCACGCAGGTAAAGCCAGACCGGCGTCATGCCGAGGCAGAAGAACAGCAGCGCGACGACGCCGATGGGCCATTCGAAGTGAACGTAGTTGCCATCATCGAGCGGCCAGAAATTCACCGGAACCTTGGCCCAGTTCATCGCAATGAAGGCGACGAGGATCGCAGTGATGGCGATCCACAACACGGTGCGGATGATGTTCATGCTTCCTCCGGCAATTCCTGCAGGTGTTCCTGCAAGTAGGTCCCGCCAATCGCGCCGATGCTAGGCGCGATTGGCGGCCATGGGAAGTGTCGGTGGACCGCTTAGTTCCCGAAAACGCGCGCGAAGATCGTATCCACGTGCTTGAAGTGGTAGTCGAGGTTGAACTTGTCCTCGATCACTTCGACGGGCAGCGCCGCCGTGACTTCGGGATCGGCCTTGAGAAGTTCGAGCAGCGAGAGCTGACCGTCCGATTCCCAGACCTTCATCGCGTTCCTCTGCACCAGACGGTACGACTGGTCGCGGCTGAGGCCGGCCTGCGTCAGCGCCAGCAGCACGCGCTGCGAGTGGACGAGGCCGCCCATGCGGTCGAGGTTCTTCTGCATGCGCTCGGGATAGACGAGCAGCTTGTCGATGACGCCGGTGAGGCGGGCCAGCGCGAAGTCGAGCGTGATCGTCGCGTCGGGGCCGATGAAGCGTTCGACCGAGGAGTGCGAGATATCGCGCTCATGCCAGAGCGCCACGTTCTCCATCGCCGGCACCACGGCCGAGCGGACCACGCGCGACAAGCCGGTGAGGTTCTCGGTCAGCACCGGGTTGCGCTTGTGCGGCATCGCCGACGAGCCCTTCTGGCCGGGCGAGAAGTATTCTTCCGCCTCAAGCACTTCGGTGCGCTGGAGGTGGCGGACTTCGATGGAAAGGCGCTCGATCGAGCTGGCGATCACGCCCAGCACCGCGAAGAACATGGCGTGACGGTCGCGCGGGATCACCTGCGTCGAGACCGGCTCGACCGCGAGGCCCAGCTTGTCCGCGACGTAGTCTTCCACTGCCGGATCGACATTGGCGAAAGTGCCGACAGCGCCCGAGATCGCGCAAGTGGCGACTTCCTCGCGGGCGGCAAGCAGGCGCGTCTTGCAGCGCGCGAATTCGGCATAGGCTTCGGTCATCTTGAGGCCGAAGGTCACCGGCTCGGCATGGATGCCGTGGCTGCGGCCGATGGTGGGGGTGTACTTGTGCTCTTCGGCGCGGCGCTTGATCGCGGCGAGCAGGGCGTCGAGGTCCGCCAGCAGGATATCGGCGGCCTTGACGAGCTGGACGTTCAGCGTGGTGTCGAGCACGTCGGAGCTGGTCATGCCCTGGTGCATGAAGCGCGCTTCGGGGCCTACCTGCTGGGCCACCCAGTCAAGGAAGGCGATCACGTCGTGCTTGGTCACGGCCTCGATCGCGTCGATCGCGGCGACGTCGATGGTCGGGTTCGTGGCCCACCAATCCCACAGGGCCTTGCCGGCGCTGGCGGGCACGGTGCCCATTTCGCCCATCTTCACGGCGGCGTGGGCCTCGATCTCGAACCAGATGCGGTAACGGGCTTCGGGCTCCCAGATCGCGGTCATCGCGGGGCGGGCGTAGCGGGGGACCATCTTTAGACTCCTATGGCTGACGCGCGTGCCGCTAGGCTGGCAGGGCTCCGAAGGCAAGGGCGGAGACGCAGCGCCCCCTCCGAATTGCCGCCCGAGGGCACAAGGTGACAGTCAGGTTGACACAGTTGACACGGTCCTGGAGCGGCCGGATCCGGGCATCAGAGAAGCACAAAGCGGCGTCATCGCGTGCTTATGACAGGCGACGCGGAAGTAGGAAAACTCCGCCGCCGGTCCCGTCCGGCCAGCGCCCCGCACCCCGGCGTGCGGGTGAGCGCGGCGTTCCAGCGCAATTCGTACGTGACCAGAAAACCGTCGTGATCGGAAAGCTGCGGGCTGCCGGGGCTGCCGTCGAACATGGCCTCCACCCGGATCGGGCGAATCCGCACATCCTCTCCGGTCCACAGGAACTGGAGGTCCTGCGTATCCATCCACGGCGCGTCGCCGTCCCATGAAATCTTGACGTCGCAGCCCGAAACGGGCGCGGCGCAGATCCGGTGGACGAGGCCCAGCGCCTGATACTTCGCGAAATTCTCCCAGCGCGGTTCGGAGCGGCGCATGTTGAAGTCTCCGCCGAAGATCAGCGGATTCTCGTCATCGTGGGTCTCGTCAATGAAGCGCGATGCTTCCCGCGCCTGCCGGTCGTGCGCGGAAAGATTGCGGACCGCCGGCGCCCGGGACGCGCCGCGTGAATTCATGTGGGTGTCATAGATGTCGATCAGCGAAGGAACGCCCGGGATCTCGATCCGGGCAAGCGCGATACCCTTGTTCGAAAGACAGTCGAATCCCGCGCAGGAGCGCCGTCCGTAGGCCCGTTTGCCGTAATCGACGATGGCATAGCGCGAGGCGATGGCAAGGCCGCTGCCGAAGACATGGATGCCGATCTCTCCGCGCGCGAGGCTGGAATGGCCCGGCAGACGCTCACGCGTCGCACCCTTCGCGCTGGTGGTGCGGTGGGGGCCGGAGTAGATCGCCGGATAGCCGGTGGCGATGACTGCGCGCTTGGCGGCATCGCTGAACATCTCCTGGAACAGCACGACATCCGGCGCGGTCCCCGCCGCGCGCATCGCTGCTAGCCGGCTGCCGATCTGTTCAAGAAACGGCGCGCGGCCGCTGCGCGCGGGCCAGCCGAGCCCTTCCATATTGTACGTGAGCACGGTCAGCCGGGTCGTGGCGATGGCGCTGCCCGAGGTCGCGATCACCGGCGGGTGCGTATCGGCACAGGCGACATGCGCGCGCGGCGGGGGCAGGGTGGAGCAGCCGGTGGCGAGCAGCGCGGCAAGGCCGGCGAGATAACGAGGCGGACGAAAACCGTGCATGCCGGTCGGGACGTATTCCTGCTGGCGGGACCGAAAGTGTCACCTTGTGCCGGCGTCACCTCAAGCGAGTGTCATCTTATGCGTTAGGTGTCACCTTGTGCCAAGCCTGTCACTTTGCGGGATTTTGAATGTGGTGAGGGCCAAGACGACAAAGCGAGGAAACGGCAGTTCCTCGCAATCCGTGACTCCCTCATAATCCATCATCCTGAACTTGGTTCAGGATCCATTTGGCCGCTCACCCAGACGACCGCGCGAAAAGCCCGGCAATCGCGCATCGCCGATCGAAGCACCGCGCCGGCGGCGAGATGGATCCTGAAACAAGTTCAGGATGACGTGGTAAGGTGTCTCGACGGGCGCTTTTTCGTGCCATTCCCGCCATTCTGCCAGTCCCCAATCCCCAGTCCCGCTCAGGCTGAGCTTGTCGAAGCCCCATGAGGCGTGGCGCCAGTTTCCATCCTTCGACAAGCTCAGGATGAGCGGGGTGAATGGGAGAGGAGAGGTGGTAAAAGGAGCGAGGAGAGCGGGTTGAGCGAAGCGAACCCATTCCGCTCAGGGCAAAGCCGCCGCTGGCCACTCAAACGCCACGGTGACTTCACCGGACACACTGCCATCCGACGCGAAACTGCGCTCCACCATCAGCCCTTGGCCGGTGCGCGAGAGCACGAGCACCGTGCTGCACCGCGTGCCATAGATGAAATCGCGAATGAACACCGGTGCGAAACGCGGCTCCGGGCCGTCCTCCACGCGGGCCGTCCGCCGATCCGGCTTTTCCACGCGCAGGGCATCGAGCAGCGGGGAGAGATCCTCGTCCCCGGCGTCCAGCCAGCCGGCCACTGCCTGTTCCACCGCGCGGGTCTTGGGCCAGGGCAGGTCGAAGCCGCCATTGGACAGTCCGTGGATGCCCGGGGTGAGGGCCCGTGTCTCGGTATGCGGATAGTTGGTGAGGAACCGCGCTGCGCCGCCCGCCACTTCGACAAGGTTGAACGGATTCATCGTCTCGACCGGTTCGGGCGGGCGGCCTTCAAGCAGGTCGGTGACGAGCACCCCGCGCGAGGGACGTCCCGGCTGCGCGCCTTCGGGTACGCGGTAATTGGTGACGAGCGTGAAGCGGCCGCTGTTGGTCACTCCCAGCCACGTCCCGCCGCCGACGAGATCGCGTCCGGCGATCACGCCCGAGCCGTCTTCCCAGCGCGCCAGCGGAGCGGAAGCGCGCGCATGGAATTCGTCGCGATTGCCGGCGACGACGAGCGGCCAGTCGGGATGGGCTCTCCACGCGACGGCGGCGACACACATCAGATATGGCCTTTTGCGCGCAGGCTGACATGCCCCTCGCGCCCGATCACCACATGGTCGTGCACGGTGATGCCGAGCAGGCGCCCGGCGGCGGCGAGGCGATGCGTCATTTCGATATCGGCCTGACTCGGCTCCGGCGAGCCGGAGGGGTGATTGTGGACAAGGATCAGCCCGGTCGCGCCGATGTCGAGCGCGCGGCGGATCACTTCGCGCGGGTGAATCGCCGCCTCGTCGATAGAGCCTTCGCCAACCATCTCGTCCAGGATCAGCATGTTCTTGGCGTTGAGATAGAGCACGCGCACGCGCTCGCGCGTGAGGTGGGCCATATCGATGGTGAGGTAGTCTATCAGGACCTGCCACGATCCGATCACCGGCGCCTCGCGCAGGCGTTGGCGGGATAGCCGGGTGGCGGCGACGGTGACGATCTTCAGCGCGGCGGCGGTCGCCTCGCCCATGCCGGGGTGGCCCGCCAGCGTGCGCGGATCAGCCTGGAGCACGCCCGCCAGCGAACCGAAGCGTTTGATCAGGCTGCGCGCGAGCGGCTTCATGTCGCGGCGGGGCACGGCCTGCATCAGCAGCAGTTCGATGACTTCGTGATCGGCCAGAGCCTCCGCGCCGCCTTCGATCAGGCGCTTGCGCAGCCGGGCGCGATGTCCGCTGGGGTCGTTGCCTGCCGCCTTCGCCTCCGGAGCCGTGATTTTGCCCGCGTAGGCCTCTGCAAGGCTGTTCTTGCCCGAGGCTACGGGCATGCCCGTTTCGGCGTCGTTTCCGGCGCCGAATGCCTTCGCGGAAGGCGGTTCATCAAAGAGACTGTCCTGATCGGGCATAAGCTCCACGGACAATTGCCTTTCCCGGTCCACGCGCGCAAGTGAACGATCTGAATGCCTGAGGTGCCCGACCAGTCCAACGCCCCGGCGGAGCTTATCCGGCCGTTCCTGCGCACGCGCCGCGGCGCGGCGGTAACGGGCGTGCTTGGGCTGTTCGCGCTCGGCGTCAGCGCGGTCTGGGTCATGCGCGAGGATATCGCGGACAATTTGATCGAGCATCAACTGGCCAAGCTGGAGCTACCCGCTCGCTACCGGATCGTGCGGATTTCCCCGTCCGAGGAAGTGATCCGCGATCTTGTGATCGGCGATCCCAGGCGGCCGGACCTGACGATAGAGGAAGTCCGCGTGACGACGGATTTCTCTTGGGGGTTGCCCGGAATCGGCCGCATCACTCTGGTCCGTCCGCGCCTCTACGGCAGCTTGCACAAGGGCAAGCTGAGCCTCGGCACTCTCGACAAGGCGCTCGCATCGGGCGGTGGCGACAAGGAACACCCGCTGCCCGACTACGACGTGGCGCTGGTGGACGGCCGGGTTCTGGTCGAAAGCGATTACGGCCGCGTTGCCGCCAAGATCGACGGAGCAGGGCCCCTGCGCGGCGGTTTCGCGGGACAGCTTGCGGCGATCTCGCCGGGGCTGACCTATCAGGGCTGCCGGACCGGGCGCACCACGCTCTATGGCAAGCTCAGCGTGCATGGCGAGAAGCCTGCGTTCACCGGGCCCTTGCGGATAGCGGGGCTCGACTGTCCGCCCCATGCCTTGCATGCCGACCGGGCGGATATGCAGCTTGAACTGACGTTCGACCGCCCGCTCGACGGGGTCGAGGGACGGCTGGGGCTTGAGGGCGGCGCGGTCCGGCTGGCCGACAATGGCCTTGCCGGGCTTGCGGCCTCGGGTCGTTTCACATTCCGCAAGCAGGCACTCACTGCCACCTACACGCTCGTCGCGCGCGGAGTTACGACGCCGCAGGCCCGCGCGGATGCGCTGGGATTCGATGGGCAAGTGCGCACGGATGCCGGCTTCGCCCATGTCGATATCGACGGAGATGTGACCGGCAGCGGGCTCGTTCCCGGAGCCATCGGGGACCGCGCGCTTGGCGATCTCGCGAAGCGCGGGGAGGGCACGCTGGTCGCCTCGCTGGCGAACCGGATACGCGTGGGGCTGACGGGCGAGGCGCGTGGGTCGCGGCTGGATGCCAACCTCGTCCTGCGGCGCGACGGTGCAAGCTGGAGTCTTGTCATCCCGCGCGGCAACTGGCGTGGGACCAGCGGCGCTTCACTGCTGGCGCTTTCGCGCCTGCAGGCGGTGTTCGGCCAGTCGCGACCGGTGATCACCGGTAACTTCGCGAGCGGAGGCGCGGGCCTGCCGCAAGTCTCCGGCAGAATGGAAAGCGGCACCGACGGCCGTCTGGCGCTCAGCGTGTCGATGCCGGAATATCTGGCGGGCGATTCGCGGCTGGCTTTGCCGCATCTTTCGCTGACGCAGTCCGCCGACGGGACGATGACCTTCACCGGCGAGGCTAGGCTCTCCGGCCCATTGCCCGGTGGGAGGGCGGACGGGCTGGTCCTGCCGATCGAGGGGCGTTGGGCGGCGGACGGCGCACTGGCGCTCTGGCCGCGCTGCACCACGGTGGCGTTCGACCGGCTGGCAGTGGCCAACCTCACGCTGGAGAAGCGCAGCCTGCCGGTCTGCCCGGCGCAAGGTGGATCGATTCTGCGGAACGATGCCCGAGGGCTGACGATCACCGCCGGCGTGCCTTCGCTCGACGTTACCGGCAGGCTGGGCGGCACGCGCATCCACGTCGCCAGCGGGCCGGTGGGCTACGCACAGGCTCCGGGAAGGCCCGGCGCGCTCACCGCCAAGGCTGTCGCGGTGGAACTGGGCGCCGCCGATGCGCCTTCACGTTTCCGCATTTCCCACCTTGATGCCGAGGTCGGCAAGGACATCGCAGGGACGTTCGATGAGGGCGATATCATGCTCGCTGCCGTCCCGCTCGACATGCACCAGGCGGCCGGGCGCTGGCGCTATGCAAACGACGTGCTGGCGATAGACGGGCAGAGCTTCACGCTGGTCGACCGCCAGCAGGTGCCGCGCTTCAAGCCGCTGGTTGCCCGCGATGCTTCGCTGCGACTGGAAAACGGCGTCGTCACCGCACAGGCGTTGTTGCGCGAGCCGACCAGCGACCGCGCCGTGGTGCGTGCCGATATCGTCCACGATCTCAATGCCACCACCGGGCACGCCGATCTCACCGTGGACGGCATTCTGTTCGACAAGAAAGTGCAGGCCGAGACGCTTTCGCCGCTGCTGCTGGGCATCGTCTCCAACCTCGAAGGCACAGTGAGCGGCACCGGGCGGATCGACTGGAACGCCAGGGGTGTGACCAGCCACGGCCGCTTCTTCAGTGACGGGCTTGCGTTCGCCGCGCCGTTCGGGCCGGTGAAGGGCCTGTCCGGCGCCGTGGTCTTCACCGACCTTCTCGGGCTCGTCACTGCGCCGGACCAGAAGCTGAAGCTCGCCTCGATCAATCCCGGTGTGGAAGTGACCGACGGCGTCCTCTCGTTCCAGCTGGAGCCCGGCTATCTCCTTCGCGTCAACGGCGCGCGCTGGCCGTTCATGGACGGGGTGCTGACGCTGGAACCGGCTACCATGACAATGGGGGCATCGGAAACACGCCGGTACAAGATTACCGTGAAGGGCCTGAATGCCGCGACTTTCGTGCAGCATCTGGACCTCGGCAACATCAATGCAACCGGCGTGTTCGACGGCGAACTGCCGCTGGTGTTCGACGAGAACGGCGGGCGGATAGAGAACGGCTACCTCGCCTCGCGGGCGCCGGGCGGCAATGTCAGCTATATCGGTGCGCTTACTTACAAGGACCTCTCGGCGATGGGCAATTTCGCCTTCGGGGCGCTGAAGTCGGTCGATTACAGCCGGATGGAGATCGGTCTGGGCGGTTCGCTGGACGGCGATATCCTCACGCGTATCAGCTTCGATGGGCTCAGTCAGGGGGCGGGGGCCTCCAAGAACTTCGTGACCAAGCAGATCGCCAAGCTGCCGATCCACTTCATCGTCAATGTGAAGGCGCCGTTCATGAGCCTCTTCGGCAACATGCGTTCGCTTTACGACGCCAATTACCTCAAGGACCCGCGCCTGCTCAGCGCCGAGGCTGCCGCCCGGGCGCAAGCCGCCGCAGCGGCAAAAACCGCGACTGATCCCGCGTCCGCCACCATTCAGCCTTCAGACAGCGAGAAAAAACCATGATTGGCCCGCAATTGACCGGAAGCGTTCCGGCTGCGACAAGCCCGGCGATGACGCGTTTCGCCAGCCCGTTTCCGCAGCGCACCGCTCGCCGGACCGGCAGGCGCGCCGTTCGCGCCGCAACGATGATGACGGGTCTGATCCCGATGCTGTCCGGCTGCATTCAGGTGACTGCGCCCGACAAGCCGATCGTGATCGAACTTAATGTCAACATTCGTCAGGAAGTGATCTATCAACTCTCTGCCGACGCGGAGAAGACGATCCAAGACAACGAAGGCGTATTCTGATGAGCAAGATCCGTTTCAGCCGCTCCGTCGCTTTCATGGGCGCAGCCGCGCTGGTCCTTGGGGCAGGTGGGGCCGCCACCGCGCAGGAAGCGCGCGACCCGGCCTATGCCGCCGCGCGCGCCGCCGGTCAGGTGGGCGAGCAGCGTGACGGGTATCTCGGCGTGGTCGGCAGCCAGTCGGCCGCCGTCCAGGCGATGGTTCGCGATCTCAACAACAAGCGCCGCGCCATCTATACGCAGAAGGCCGCCGGCAAGGGCACGATCGAGGAATATGCCTTCGCCACGGCCTGCCGGCTGATCTCGCAGACCAGCCCGGGGGAGAAATATCAGGCTCCCGATGACTCGTGGCAGACCCGCACCGCCGCGCCGCCGCAGCGGGATCCGCGCTGCCCGTAAGCCCAGTGAAGCGCAACACGGAAACCTGATTTAGCACTGACCTTTCCGCGGCACCGGCCCGCTCCCCTGGACCTTTTCGTGTTCCTCGGGACGGGAGAGGGCCGGTGCCGCAAGCCTTCGACGAATGTCGAAGGCGCACCCGACAAATGACTCGGGGCCCGGTGCCGCAGAGAACACGGCTCCAGATCAGTGGGGCGTTATTCTCATTTCCTTCCCAATCTTTCGTCAGTCCGACAGACGCGTGACGAACACCCGACAGCAATGATTCGCATCCGTTCGGGGGAAAGCCTCATTCCGGCATCGCCCTTGCGCTTTTCCTTTTGTTGGCGAATGCTGTGTTCCTGCGGGTACTTGGTCCCGCGAGGATGCGTGTGAACAAGAGGCGCGGCGCGCGCCCGGCCAAGGTTGACTCGGGATAAGCCCCACCCTAAGGGGGCGGCGCCCTAGGCAGGGAGCCGTTGAGCGCGTCAATCGTCCTTTGATGGAGGAGGAAGATCTGACATGAGCGACGAGCCACCTGTAGGGGACCCTGTCGGCGAGGATGCGCGCCTTGACAGGCTCGATGATCGGCTGAAAGCCCTTCGCGAGCGTGAAGAGCAGCGCAATCGACCGGCCAAGGGCGCGGAAACGGACGATGCATATCGTGCCGGTAACCGCGTTCTGGCCGATTTGCTGGGTGGGGTTGCCGGCGGTTTGTTTCTCGGTTGGGTGATTGATCACTTCGCCGGAACGTCGCCCTGGGGTCTGTTGGTGATGATGTTCCTCGGAATATTCGTTGCCTTCAGGAATATCATAAGGAATTCGAACCAGCGCCCGGATTGACCCAGAGGGGGTGGATACAGGGCGCTGTCGTTCATTGGCGACAGGGATATTCGCGTGGCTGCCGAAGCGAAGCTCGATCCGATGCACCAGTTCCAGCTTGAGACGCTGGCCGGTGCCAATTGGAACATTGCGGGATACAACATCGCCTTTACCAACAGTGCGTTGTGGATGGCGATTGCTACCGTCGTGCTGGTCGTGTTCGTCTCCGGCGGCATGAAGCGCCAGCTGGTGCCGGGTCGCTGGCAGATGGCGGTGGAGACTTTCACCGGTTTCATCGACGGAATGCTGGCCGCCAACGTCGGTCCGGCAGGCAAGAAGTACGTTCCGTATATCTTCTCGCTGTTCATGTTCATTCTCTTTGCGAACTTCCTTGGCCTGCTGCCGCTCGGCGTTTTGGGCCTGCACGCCTTCACGTTCACCAGCCACTTCTCGGCAACCGGTGTTCTGGCGGTGATGTCGTTCGCGATCGTGCTTGGGGTTGGCTTTGCCAAGCACAAGCTCCACTTCTTCTCGCTGTTCGTGCCGCACGGCACTCCGGTGGTCATGATCCCGCTGATCTTCTGCGTGGAACTGATCTCCTTCCTGGTGCGCCCGTTCAGCCTCGGCCTGCGTCTTTTCGTCGCGATGATGGCCGGCCACGTTCTTCTTGAGGTGCTTTCGAGCTTCGTGATCAGCTCGGGCAACGCCGGCATCGGCCTTTTCGCCATCGCCGGTCTGCCCAGCTTCATCCTGATGGTCGGCATCTGCGCACTGGAACTGCTGGTCGCCGGCATTCAGGCCTACGTTTTCGCTCTTCTCACCTGCGTCTATCTCAACGACGCTGAGAATCTTCACTGATTTCAATCGCATATCGCATTTTCCAAAGGGAGTTTTTGAAATGGACGCAGAAGCTGCAAAGCTGCTTGGTGCTGGGTTTGCCGCGATCGGTTGCGGCCTCGCCTCGATCGGCGTGGGTAGCGTGTTCGCGAAGTTCCTCGAAGGCGCGCTGCGCAATCCCGGTGCTGCCGACGCCCAGCAGGGCCGTCTGTTCATCGGCTTCGCGGGCGCCGAACTTCTCGGCCTGCTCTCGTTCGTCGTTGCCGCGCTGCTGATCTTCGCCTGATCACAATAGCGCACTAATCCGATCCGGCCGCGCGAACCCTTTGGTGCCGCGGCCGGGCCACCGGATGCAAGATTTCTACCGGCTACCTCGGGACAGGGCTTAACCCATGCCTCAGATCGCACAGCTTGGCGAATATTACGCCAGCCAGATCTTCTGGATGCTGATCTTCTTCGCCATCACCTTCTTCGTCGTTGGACGCGGCATGGTGCCTAAGGTGATGGATACCGTCGCCCAGCGCGACAAGCAGATTGCAGAGGACCTCGCTACGGCTGAAAAGCTGCGCGAGAGCGCCGACGCGGAAGAGGAAGCTTGGCGCACGCGTGAAAACGCGAACCGCGCCGAGGCTCAGGGCCTCATCGCCTCGGCCCGTGCCAAGGCTGGTGCTGCCACTGCCGACCGTCTCAACGCCGCACAAGTCGGCATTGAAGCGGATCTGGCTACCGCCGAAAAGCGTATCGACGAAGCGCGCCGTTCGGCCGCAAGCGAGATCGAGACCGTCGCGGCCGACGCTGCGCGTGAGATCGTCAGCCGCGTTGCCGGCCTCTCGCTTGACGAAACCGCCGTGCGCGCCGCCGTAAAGGGGAGCCTGGTTCATGGCTGATAACACTGTCACCCAACAGGTTGGCGCCCAACAGGCCGGCACCCAGCAGGCCGCTGTGCCGCAGGGCGCCGAGGCCGCCGGTACGCAGGCTCACGTCGCTGTCGAGCATGCCGAACCCGAACTGCTTGGCGTGGCTCCGCCCGTCGCAGTCGTCAGCACTTCGATGCTGGTGCTCATCGCGATCATGCTCTGGAAGGGAGTGCCGAAGCTGATCACCGGCGGACTGGATGCCCGGATCAGCCAGATCAAGGCGCACCTCGAAGAGGCCAAGACCCTGCGTGCCGAGGCGGAAGCCCTGCGCAAGGAATATGCCGACAAGATCGCGAATGCCGAAAAGGACGCCGCAGCCATGCTCGAGCACGCTCAGCATGAAGCCGAAGCGATCGTCGCCAAGGCTGAGGCTGACACCACCGAACTGATCGCCCGTCGTCGCAAGATGGTGGAAGAGAAGATCTCGGCGCTGGAACTGGCCACGATCACCGACCTGCGCCGCAAGGCCGCAGCGGCTGCCGCCAATGCCGCGGCTGACCTGATCAAGGACAACCATTCGGCTGCTGCCGACAAGGCTCTGGTCGATCAGGCAATCGCCGGCATCTGATCCCGGTTTCCGGTAACGAACACAAAAAAGCCCTCGTGCATTCGCACGGGGGCTTTTTTGTTGCCGGGCCGATGAACGTTCTGAAACCGGCAAGTCCTGTGAGTTGACAAGCCGGGCGTGTCTCCCAATTGATCGGCGCTAAGCTCTATGAGCTTGCAATAGGGGGAACTATGAAAATCGTAGCAACTTTTGCTGCCGGCCTTGCGCTGGCGGCAATGCCTGTTCTTGCTGCCGCGCAGCCGCTTTCAAAGCAGAACGCACTACAACTGACCCAACTGGGATTGGGTGACGACGCCATCGTTGCCAAGATCAGTGCCGACAAGGTGGACTTCGACCTTTCCACCGACGAGATGATCGCGCTGCGCAAGCAAGGCGTATCGTCGGCCGTGATCGCGGCCATGATCTCGAACCGCTATCAGCAGAAGGCAGAGATGTCGCTCGATTCGCCGGACCCGGCGGTCCCGCATCCGGCCGGTCTCTACGCCGTTCAGGACATCGGCCATATGCACATGCTGCGCATGGATTCGACCGTAACCAACCAGGCCAAGACCGGTGGTTTGCTTGGCTATGCCTTCACCGGCGGCATCGCGTCCATGAGCGTCAAGGCGTCGATCCAGAAGGAGACGTCCGCCGTTCCCGTACAGCGCCAGCCACGCTTCTACTTCTTCTCGGCGGAATCGAACGGCAGCGATGGCGGCGCTTGGGCAAGCGGCACGAATACCGTCGTGGCCTCACCGGCTGAACTCACGCTGATCCGCCTGATGCGGAAGGACGGACGCCGCGAGGCCCGCGTTGGAAGCGTCAATATCGCCGGTGCCAAGACCGGTGTGATGGACAAGGATCGCATCGAATTCCGGCATGAACTGGTGCGTCCCGGCGTCTACCGTATCGACGTTACCCATCCGCTCGAACCCGGTGAATATGGTTTCATCTATTCGTTGGCGGGCAACGGCTCGGCCGGCGCGATGACCGCACGGATCTTCGACTTCACCGTACAATAAACATGCGTGGCATTTTCGGCGTTTGACCGAACGAAGACAAAGCCCTCGTGCACCCGCACGGGGGCTTTTTGCTTGTGGCAGCAACCGTTCGGCACGGTGGCGATATTGATGGGGCTCGGTCCGCTCTGGTATGAGCGATGCTGCCTTTCGTGTTGCAGGGGCCGGGTTTCGATCCGGCGATTGCTTCGGTGCCCGTCGTGGCGATACCGGTCGATGTCACGGGGCTGGTGATCTATTTCAGCATTGCGCTTGCGTTTCTCTCCGGGACGCTGCTCTAGCGCCCCGGAAGCCACAAAGAAGGACGGTCATCATGGCATTCACCGCGAAGATCCTGCTGCTCGGTTCGGGCGAACTGGGGCGCGAATTCGTCATCTCGGCCAAGCGCCTCGGCTGTGAGGTGATCGCTTGCGACGCTTACGAGGGCGCGCCGGCAATGCAGGTGGCCGATCATTTCGAGGTTTTCTCGATGTTGGATGGAGAGCGCCTGCGCGCGGCGATCGAGAAGCACAAACCGGACTTTATCGTGCCCGAGGTTGAGGCAATCCGCACTGAAGTGCTTGCGGAAGTCGAGGCGGAGGGCTTCTGCGTGGTTCCTTCTGCCCGCGCCACGCAGATGACCATGAACCGCGATGCCATCCGCGAGGTCGCTGCCGTCGAACTGGGGCTGCGCACTTCGCGTTATCGCTACGCGGAATCGCTCGACGAAGTTCTGGCCGGGGCAGAACACACCGGGCTGCCCTGTGTCATCAAGCCGGTCATGTCCTCATCGGGCAAGGGCCAGAGCACGGTTCGCGACGCGGCTGAGCTGGAGAAGGCGTGGGACTATGCCGTCGCCAACATGCGCGGTGACCGCAAGCGCGTGATCGTCGAGGAGTTCGTGGCTTTCGATTACGAGATCACACTGCTGACCGTGCGCAGCCGCGAGGGCGTTTCGTTCTGCCCGCCGATCGGCCACCGGCAGGAGCGCGGCGACTATCAGGAATCGTGGCAGCCAACGCCGATGGCGCCTGCGGCAATTGCCGATGCGCAGGACATGGCCCGCAAGGTGGTGGACGATCTGGGCGGCTATGGCCTGTTCGGCGTCGAATTCTTCGTGAAGGGCGAGGAGGTGATTTTCTCCGAACTCTCCCCGCGCCCGCATGACACCGGCATGGTCACGCTGATCTCGCAGAACCTGTCCGAGTTCGACCTCCATGCACGTGCGATCCTTGGCCTGCCGGTCCCCGAGGTCACGCTTTATGGCCCGAGTGCTTCGGCGGTGATCCTTGCCGATCGGGATAGCGATTCCTTCGCCTGTGAAGGTCTCTCGGACGCGTTGGCGACACCAGGTGGGCAAGTGGACCTGCGCGTCTTTGCAAAGCCCGTGACGCGGCCCTACCGCCGTATGGGCGTTGCGCTTGCGCTGGCCGAGGACACCGATACCGCGCGGCGAGTTGCGGCCGAGACGGCGGGCAAGGTGCGCATCGTTTACAAGTGAGGTGAGGGGCTTTTGCTTGCCGTTCAAAACCTCGTCGTCCCCGCCTTCGCGGGGGCGACGGTAATCAATGCCTGAGTGTCAGGCCGGCTTCTTCCAGCCGTGAACCCGCTGGCGCACTTTCGCCAGCAGTTCCTCCATCGTCGCCACTTGCGTCACGCCGTAGCGCTGCGCGGTGATGTCGACGTTGCCCTTGCGCCAGAAGCCTTCGGGGCAAAGTACCACCAGTTTGCCGTCCCGCGCATGGAGGCCGAGTTCCAGCAGGCTCACCGGGCTTTGCGTACCGGGCGCAAGGTACATCACGATCACGTCGGCGCTTTCCAGCGCGGCCAGTTCCCATTCGACCTGGCGGCGGAACTCGGGCTCGTTCGCCTCGGGTTTCCATGCCGGGTTCCAGTCGGGCCGGCGTGGGTTGAGGATTACCACGTTCTCGTTCGACAGGGCTTTGGTGAGATCGGCCTGCCAGTCCGTGGCGCTGCCCATGTCGATGCTGCCGCCGAGGAAGACGCGGGGGGCGTCGTGTGCCGCGGGCAGGGGCTGCGGGGAGGTGACGATCGTGCTGGAGGCCATGGCGGGTGTGGTCTCCGCGCTCGCCGTGAAGAGTGTGGCGAGCGCGAGGAGAGGGGCAAGCTTGTGCAAGGTCATCGGGGGGCGGGCAGTCTCAGAACGTGTTCTTGGCTTCGCGCAGCGCCGCGAAGGTCTCCACTGCGTCGTGTCCGCCCCAGCGGGCCTGCAAGGCCGGATCGTCGGCGCGCAGGAATGGATTGGTGAGCAGTTCGCGGCCGAGCTTGGTGGGAACGGTCGGGATGCCGGCTGCGCGGGCGCGGGCCACGTCCTCGGCATAGGCGGCGAGTTCGGCATTCTCCGGGTCCGCGTGGAGGGCGAACTTGGCGTTCGAGGCGGTGTACTCGTGGGCGCAATAGAGCATGGTCTCGGGCGGGAGCGCCTTGATGCGCTGGAGGCTGGCCCAGAACTGCGGCGCGGTGCCTTCGAACATGCGGCCGCAGCCGAGCGCGAAGACCGAATCGCCGACGAAAGCGATCTGGGCTTCGGGCAGGTGATAGGCGCAATGGCCGAAAGTATGCCCGCCCACGTCGATGACGTGCGCCGTCCAGTCTCCGATTGTGACTCGATCGCCCTGCGAGACCGTGCGGTCTACGCCCGCGATCTTGCCAGCATCGCCTTCCGGCGCGGTCACGGTGCAGCCGGTTGCGGCCTTGATGGCGCCATTTCCGCCTGCGTGGTCCGGGTGCCAATGGGTGTTCCAGATCTGCGTGATCTGCCAGCCCTTGATGGCGGCCTGCCGCAGATATTCGTCGGCATCGGGGGTATCGATGCAGGCGGTCTCGCCGCTGACGGAATCGTGCAGCAGGAAGCCGTAGTTGTCACTGAGGCAGGGGAACTGGTGGACTTCGAGCATGGGATCTCTCCTTGCCGGGCGATGTAGTCCTTTGGGGCTGTGGGCGAAAGAGGCGCGGCGAAGAGGATTCGCGCGGAGGTGCGGAGATCGCGGAGGAGAACAAGAAGAAGGGAAAAGGATCGCGCAAAGGCGCAAAGGCGCGAAGAGAGTCGTTCCTGCCGAAGGCACCTGTTTCAATTGAAGGTAGCGGCATGGGCGCGGCTGGAAATCAAAGGCGGCTTGGCCGCAAGCGCAACACCTTTGAGCCTTCGCGCCTTTGCGCGATCCCCTTCTTCTTGTTCTCCTCCGCGATCTCCGCGCCTCCGCGCGCACCGCATAAAGCAAAAGCCCGCCCGGATCGCTCCGGACGGGCCTTTACTGTTTCACCTGGCGGTGAAGCTCGAAACGTTCTTACGAACGGTTCTTGAGAGCCTCGCCCAGGATGTCGCCGAGCGAAGCGCCCGAGTCCGACGAACCGTACTGTTCGACAGCTTCCTTTTCTTCGTGAAGCTGGCGAGCCTTGACCGAGAAGGTCGGCTTCTTCGAACGGTCGAAACCGGTGACCATGGCGTCGAGCTTCTGGCCAACCTGGAAGCGGTCGGGGCGCTGTTCGTCGCGGTCGCGGCCGAGGTCCGAACGCTTGATGAAGCCAGTGGCGCCATCTTCGCCAGCCTGGACTTCCAGGCCGCCGTCGCGGACTTCGAGGATCGTCACGGTGACGACTTCGTTACGGCGCAGCGAACCACCCGCAGCGACGATGCCAGCGGCCGGAGCGCCACGCTCAAGCTGCTTCATGCCGAGGCTGATGCGTTCCTTCTCGACGTCGACGTCGAGAACCACGGCCGAAACCTGCTCGCCCTTGCGGTGCAGAGCCAGCGCGTCCTCGCCCGAGATGCCCCAGGCGATGTCCGACATGTGAACCATGCCGTCGACGTCGCCGTCGAGACCGATGAACAGGCCGAATTCAGTGGCGTTCTTGACTTCGCCTTCAACCTGCGAACCGACGGGGTGCTTCTCAGCGAAGGCTTCCCAGGGGTTCTGCTGAGCCTGCTTGAGGCCGAGCGAGATGCGGCGCTTGTCCGAATCGACTTCGAGAACGACCACTTCGACTTCCTGCGAGGTCGAGACGATCTTGCCGGGGTGGACGTTCTTCTTGGTCCAGGACATTTCCGAAACGTGGACAAGGCCCTCGATGCCGGCTTCCAGTTCCACGAACGCACCGTATTCGGTGATGTTGGTGACGGTGCCGGTGAGCTTGGCGCCCACGGGGTACTTGACGGCTGCGCCTTCCCACGGATCGCTTTCCAGCTGCTTCATGCCGAGGCTGATGCGCTGGGTGTCCTGGTTGATGCGGATGATCTGCACCTTCACGGTGTCGCCGATGGCGATCACTTCGCTCGGGTGGTTGACGCGCTTGTAGCTCATATCGGTGACATGGAGCAGGCCGTCGATGCCGCCGAGGTCAACGAACGCACCGTAGTCGGTGATGTTCTTGACGACGCCTTCGATAACCTGGCCTTCGCTCAGCTTGTCGATCAGTTCGCTGCGCTGTTCGGCGCGCGTTTCTTCGAGGACGGCGCGGCGCGACACGACGATATTGCCGCGGCGACGGTCCATCTTCAGGATCTGGAAGGGCTGCGGCACGTCCATCAGCGGGGTGACGTCGCGCACGGGGCGGATGTCGACCTGCGAGCCGGGGAGGAACGCAACGGCGCCGTCGAGGTCGACAGTGAAGCCGCCCTTGACGCGGCCGAAGATCACGCCTTCGACGCGCTTGCCTTCACCGAATTCGTTTTCGAGCTTGTCCCAGGCAGCTTCGCGACGTGCACGGTCACGCGACAGCATTGCTTCGCCGTCAGCGTTTTCGACGCGGTCGACATAGACTTCGACTTCGTCGCCGACCTTGAGGCCGTGTTCACCTTCGCCGCGGGCGAATTCGCGCAGCGAGACGCGGCCTTCGCTCTTCAGGCCAACGTCGATGACGGCCTTGTCGTTTTCGATCGCGGTGACGGTGCCCTTGACGACGCGGCCTTCAAAGCCGTCGTCGGCGACGCCGCCGAGCTGATCTTCAAGCATCTTCGCGAAATCATCGCGAGTGGGAGTGGCAGAAGTAGCCATTAAAGGTTTGTTCCTGTTTATCGATTTTTCCGGCCAGGCGGTTGAATCCGCCGGTCTTCCTCCGCGCCCCGCACCATGCGGAACCCGGGCCAAAAGGGCCGAACCGCCACGGGGGCCGGATGCCCGCCGCAGCGTCCTTCAAACCTGACGGTTCTCCAGACCGGCGGCCACTACGCGCCTAAGGGGCGAAATGCAAGGAAAATGGCGGCCGGGATGGCGGTCTCGGCGGCCTGCCGAGTCAGCCTTTGCGGGCTTCGACAGCGGCGATGGCGGCGGCAACCGCCTCTTCGCGGCCCAGATCGGAGGTATCCAGCAGCACGGCATCGTCAGCAGCCACCAGCGGGGCATCCTTGCGGTTTCGATCGCGCTCGTCGCGGGCGGCAAGGTCGGCGGCGATGTCGTCCAGCGAAACGTCGCGGCCCTGTGCCTGCATTTCGAGGAAGCGGCGCTGGGCGCGGGCCTCGACCGAGGCGGTGACGAACAGCTTCACATCGGCTTCCGGGGCGATCACCGTGCCGATGTCGCGCCCGTCCAGCACGGCGCCGCCCGGGTGCGCGGCGAAGGCGTGCTGGCGCTCGTAAAGCGCGCGGCGCACCGCCGGATGGACCGAGACCCGGCTCGCGAGGCCGCCGCTTGCTTCAGAACGCAGTTCGGGGTCCGTCAACAGGCCTTCCGAAAACGCGCAGGCGGCCAGCGCGGCTAAGGGGTCATCCGGATTGCCGCCGTCGAGGAAGCACTGGCGGCCGACCGCGCGATACAGCAGGCCGGTGTCGAGATGGGGCAGTCCGAAATGGCGGGCGAGGGCTTTGGCAATAGTGCCTTTGCCCGAGGCGGTGGGTCCGTCGACGGCGATAATCATGCGGCGGCTCATGGCGGCTTGGAGCCGGTGAGGCAAGCTGCGCGTACCGTTTCCTCAGGATTCGCGGGCGCGGTCGGGGTCGAGCAATTCCGGACTGTCGGCGCCGTATATCTCTATGAGTTCGTGTTCGAAGCGCCCGGAATCGCGGGCCAGCCAGGCGACGACGACCAGCGCGACGCCAAGGCTCGCGCCGATCATCGGCAGGATCAGGGTGAGCGCGGCCAGCAGGGGCAGCGGCAGGCCGCCGAGAGCCCGGCGCACGCTGCGAGGGGCGCCCGGATGTGCCAGCTTCGACTCCATCGCTGCCTCCTTTCCTGCGGAGAGGCTATGCCCGGAACCCTTGTCGAATGGTAACCGTACGAATCGGGATCGCGGCGTCAGGTCTTCCGGCGCGTGAGCAGCGCCTTTACTAGTCCCCACCCGGCGATCAGCGCCCAGAGCGCTTCCATCGCGATCGAGGGCAGGTTCACATTCACCATCAGCGAGATCAGCAGCAGGACCGCGCCGACCAGGTTCAAGCCGTGCTGAAGGTAGCGGTTCGGATTGTCCTGATAGGTGATGTAGGCATAGGCGGCGATGCAGCACACCGTGCCCAGGAAGCCGAGTGTGTTGCTGAGCCATTCCGGCAGGTCGAGGATCATGCGGACTCCGGCGGCATAAGGGGTAGGGGCGACACGGGGCCGCCCCTGCGAGAATGCCCTTATTCCGCGAGAGTGGCCAGCAGGTCCTCGAAATTGGGGAAGCTGGTGGCGATCGGGCGCGTGTCGTCGACGTCCACGCCCTGGCGGCTGACGAGTCCGGCGACTGCCATCGACATCGCGATGCGGTGGTCGAGGTGGGTGGTCACTTGCGCGGCCGTCGCGGTGCCCGGCAGGGGCGCGCCGCCGGTGCCGGTGATGACCAGGCCGTCCTCGCGCTCCTCGATTTCGGCGCCGGCCAATGTCAGCGCGGCGGCCATGGCGGAGAGGCGGTCCGATTCCTTCACGCGCAGCTCGTCGAGGCCGCTGGTCACCGTTACGCCCTCGGCCAGCGATGCGGCCACGAAGAGGACGGGGAATTCGTCGATCATGGCAGGCGCAATGGCGGGATCGACTTCGATGCCCTTGAGTGCCGAATGCTTCACCAGCAGGTCCGCCACCGGCTCGCCGCCGACTTCGCGCGGGCTCAGGAACTCGATCTGGCCGCCCATCTGGCGCAGGACTTCGACGAGGCCCGCGCGCGTGGGGTTGAGGCCCACATTTTCGATCACGACTTCGCTGCCCGGCACCACCAGAGCGGCAACGATGAAGAAGGCGGCCGAGGACGGATCGCCCGGCACGTCGATGACCTGGGGTTTCAGTTCGGCCTCGCCCTTGATGGTGATGACGCGGGTGCCGTCGGCCTCCACGGTCACGTCAAGGTCGGCGCCGAAGCCCTTGAGCATGCGCTCGGAGTGGTCGCGCGTCGGCACCGGCTCGATCACGGTGGTCGTGCCCGGGGTGTTGAGGCCGGCGAGCAGGATTGCGCTCTTCACCTGAGCGGAGGCGACCGGGAGGCGGTAGGTGATCGGTACGGCCGGCGAGGCGCCGCGCACGATCAGCGGCAGGCGGCCTCCCTCACTGGCTTCGAAGCTGGCGCCCATTTCCGACAGCGGATCGATCACACGGCCCATCGGGCGCTTGGAGAGCGATTCATCGCCGACGAAGCTGACATTGATCGGATGGCTGGAAACGAGGCCCATCAGCAGTCGTGTCGAGGTGCCGGAATTGCCCATGTCGAGCGGGCCGGTGGGCTGGTGCAGGGCGCCGACACCGACGCCGCTGACGCGCCATTCGCCGTCTTCCATGCGCTCTACAGAGGCGCCCATCGCGCGCATGGCGGCAGCGGTGGCCAGCACGTCCTCGCCTTCGAGCAGGCCGGTCACGCGCGTCTCGCCCACAGCCAGCGCGCCGAGCATGATCGAGCGGTGGCTGATCGACTTGTCACCCGGAACGCGGATCCGTCCTTTGAGCGGTCCTGCGGGCAGGAAACGGCGGGGGCGCATGGGGGAGGCGGGGTCGTGGCTCACGGCGGTGCTTCTTTCGAGGCTGGAAGGGGCGCAAAATCGCCGGGCTTTTGACAGCGGGTGCGGCCTATGGCAAGGCGCGCGCCCTGATGCGGCCTACACGCCAGATCTGGCACGCCTGATCCGGCATGCTTGATTTTGCGCGCGGGCCCTCCCATCAAGACACAGAATTCACGCCCGTACCCTTCGGTCGGGCAATAATTGAGGACATTTCATGGCAAAGCCTGAGTGGGGCGCCAAGCACGGCTGCCCGAAATGCGGCACCCGCTTCTACGATCTGGGCAAGGATGACCCGGTCACCTGCATCGAGTGCGGCCATTCGTGGCACCCGGAGCCGGTGCTGAAGTCCAAGCAGCCGATTCCCTATGAGGAAATCCAGAAGAAGGAAGTCGTCGAGACCGAGGACGCGGATCTCGCCGATGACGATCTGGACATCGACGACGATGGCGATTCGCCGGACAACGACGTCGACCTCGGCGGTGACGACGATCTCGGCATCGGCGGCGGCGACGACGATGGCGATCGCGACGAGTAAGCCTCGGGCGCTATCTGATTCAGGAAAGGGCGCGGCGCTTCGGCGGTCGCGCCCTTTCTTTTTTGCGCAAGTGCGGGGACGGAGGGGGCGCTGGTCTCGTCGGGCGATGCGAACTTGCGTTGTGAGCGAGAGCCGCTCCGACTCGCCCGCTCTCATCGCTCCCACCGCTCTCAATCCCGCTCAGGCTGAGCCTGTCGAAGCCCCCAGCGGCGTGGTGCAAGGTCTCCATCCTTCGACAGGCTCAGGATGAGCGGAGTGTGGATGGACGGTGTTCGTGGGGGCAGCGGAGCGCTTCAGCAGTTGCTCATCCTCGCAAGTGGCGTAGGGAAATCGGGTGCCTTCCGGGGGCGATCTGAAAAATGACAGGCCCGTGAAAATTTCCTCTTGCCAGCCCGGCGAACCCAATCTAGAGGGCGGCCTCCCAAGCGGAGGCGTAAGCCGAAACGCGGGAAACGGATCGGACCTCCCGGGTCGATCCGGCGAAATGATTGGGGCCTTAGCTCAGCTGGGAGAGCGCCTGCATGGCATGCAGGAGGTCAGCGGTTCGATCCCGCTAGGCTCCACCATTTCACCGAAATAGCCTTTCAAAGTTTTCTGGGTTTGGCTATTTCGACATATCAGTTTCGCGGAAACGCGATACGCTGGCCGACGAGTTTTCGTCCGCCGGCGTTTTTCGCATAAGGTTTCCGTCACGCCGGTCAGCGAGGTTTCGCCCACCGGCGTTTTTGGCGTTCTGGCGGCTCCGGCCGTCGAAAGGGATTTCGGCATGTTCGCCGCGAGTGACGTTAGGAGCGAGAATGTTTGACTCTCTGTCTGATCGTCTTGGTGGCGTATTCGACAAGCTGCGTGGCCGCGGCGCGCTCAAGGAGCAGGACGTTCGCGATGCCATGCGCGAAGTACGCATCGCGCTGCTCGAAGCCGACGTTGCGCTCCCCGTCGTGCGCCGCTTCATCGATCAGGTTACCGAAAAGGCCGTCGGCCAGTCGGTCCTGAAGTCGGTCACGCCCGGCCAGCAGGTCGTCAAGATCGTCAATGACGCGCTGATCGAGATGCTGGGCGGTGATCAGACCGCCGAACTCGATCTGGAAGCGGTTCCGCCCGTCGTCATCATGATGGTCGGTCTGCAGGGTTCGGGTAAGACCACCAGCACCGCCAAGATTGCCCGCCTCCTGAAGGAGAAGCAGGGCAAGAAGGTCCTGATGGCCTCGCTGGACGTCAACCGTCCGGCGGCGCAGGAGCAGCTTCGCGTTCTGGGTGAGCAGGTCGGCGTCGCCACCCTGCCGATCATCACCGGCCAGCAGCCGACCGAGATCGCCACCCGCGCCATGCAGTCCGCGCGCCTTCAGGCCGTGGACGTGCTGATGCTCGACACCGCCGGCCGTCTCCACGTCGACCAGCAGCTCATGGACGAGATGAAGGCGGTTGCCGCCATCTCGAACCCCCGTGAAACGCTGCTTGTGGTCGACTCGCTGACGGGTCAGGACGCGGTCAACGTTGCGCAGTCGTTTTCCGGCGAAGTCGATCTTACCGGCGTCGTGCTCACCCGTATGG
Organism: Novosphingobium sp. BL-S-33; assembly: GCF_056857025.1. NCBI lineage: Bacteria > Pseudomonadati > Pseudomonadota > Alphaproteobacteria > Sphingomonadales > Sphingomonadaceae > Novosphingobium > Novosphingobium sp. BL-S-33. Next base: position 2,046,254 of record NZ_CM166474.1, read on the forward strand.
ACGGTGACGCGCGCGGCGGTGCGGCGCTGTCGATGCGGGCCGTCACCGGCAAGCCGATCAAGTTCGCGGGCACCGGCGAAAAGATGGAGGCCCTTGAGGTCTTCCACCCCAGCCGCGTCGCCAACCGCATCCTTGGCATGGGCGATATCGTCTCGATCGTCGAAAAGGCGGCCGAAGCCGTCAAGATCGAGGATGCCGAAGCGCTGGCCAAGCGCATGGAGCAGGGCAAGTTCGACATGAACGACCTGCGCACCCAGCTCGGCCAGATGCAGAAGATGGGCGGCCTTGGCGCTCTGGCCGGCATGATGCCGGGCATGAAGAAGGCCAAGGCGGCGATGCAACAGTCGGGCATGGATGACCGCGTGCTGCTGCGCATGGATGCGATCATCGGTTCAATGACGCCGAAGGAGCGCGCCAACCCCGCACTGCTCAATGCCAAGCGCAAGATCCGCGTCGCCAACGGTTCGGGTACCAATGTTCAGGACGTCAACAAGCTGCTGAAAATGCACCTGGAGATGTCCAAGGCCATGAAGCAGATCAAGAAGATGGGCGGCCTCAAGGGGCTGGCCGCGATGTTCGGCAAGGGTGGCCTCGATGCTGCCATGCCCGGATTGGGCGGCGGTCTCGGTGGCGGCGCCGGTGGTCTTCCGGGAATGGGCGGTGCGCCCGATCTCAGCAAGTTTCTGAAAAAGTAATTTTTGAAGATTTGAAGGAAAGGTAAAACAATGTCCGTTTCGATCCGTCTGTCGCGCGGTGGCGCGAAGAAGCGTCCTTACTACAAGATCGTCGTCTCCAACTCGCGCGCTCCGCGCGACGGCAAGTATCTTGAGCAGGTCGGCACCTACAACCCGGTCCTCCCCAAGGAAGACGAGAACCGCGTGCGCCTGGTCGAAGACCGCGTGCGTTACTGGCTCGGCGTTGGCGCCCAGCCGACCGACCGCGTTGCTCGCCTGCTCGACAAGGCCGGCATCAAGGAACGCGCCGCCACGGTGAACCCGAACAAGGCTGAGCCGGGCAAGAAGGCCAAGGACCGCGCCGAGGAAAAGGCCGAGAAGCTGCGTGAAGCTGAAGAAGCTGCCGCTGCTGCCAAGGCTGCTGCTGAAGCACCGGCCGAAGCTCCGGCTGAGGAAGCTGCCGCTGAGGAATCGACCGAAGCCTAAGCTTCAGGTTCGAGTCCACAATGGCTGGTCAAGACCGCCCCGTCACGCTTGCTGCCGTTACCGGCGCGCACGGCGTGACGGGCGAGGTTCGCCTCAAGCTGTTCGGTGAAGGCGTGGCGGCGCTCAAGCGTTACCGCGCCTTCAACGATTCCACTCTGACGCTCGCCAAGCTGCGCGACGACGGCAAGGGCGGCGCGATCGCCCGCTTCGAGGAAGTGCCCGATCGCAACGCTGCCGAGAAGCTGCGCGGCACCGCGCTGACCGTTCCGCGCTCGTCGATGCCGGAACTGGCGGAAGGTGAGTATTATCACGCCGACCTGCTGGGGCTGCGCGTGGTATCCGACGCGGGCGAGGAACTCGGCACCTGCATCGCGGTCGAGAATTTCGGCGCCGGCGACGTGATCGAGATCGAGCGTCCGGTGGGCGAGGATGGGAAACGGCGCCGCTTCATGGTGCCGATGACCCCCGCCGCCGTCCCCGAGTGGGATCACGAACGCGTGGTGGTCAACGCCGCCTTCGCGGAAGAATAAAGGAAAGGCCGCCCTCGGGCGGCCTTTCTGCTTTTCGGGCCCTGCAATCAGGCGAGCGCCGCTCTGACGCAGATCTGATTGGCGTGCTGCGGGCAATCCAGCGCGGTTACAAGCGGCGTCACCATGGCCAGGCTCGATCCCGCCAGAATTCCGGCGAGGATCCCGATCCCCGTCAGCCGTGCCCTGCGGGTCAAGGCGGCCTCTTGCGGGGTAGGGCGCTTGTTCTGATCGTCCGGGTCGTTGGGCTGCCGGCCGCGCAAGCTGCTGCCAAGAGCCTTGAACAGCTTGCGTGCGAGACGGTCGAAATCTCCGGAAAACCGGTCATGGCCGGCGTTCCACTGCTGCATGAAGTGTTGATCCTGCATTGTCCGGTTCCTCCATCGGATGACTGGAATCTGCTTGATCGGGCGGCACTTCGCCAACAAAGCCTCTGGCACGGGTCATAAGGCTGGCTTATCGTTGCGCCATGGACCGCCTGCCGCCCCTGACCGCCATCCGCGCCTTCGAGGCTGCGGGCCGCCACGAGAACTTCTCGCGCGCGGCCGAGGAACTGGGAATGACGCAGGCGGCAGTGTCCTACCAGATCCGCCAGCTTGAAGACCGCGTCGGCAAGCCGCTGTTCGTGCGCGAAAAGGGCAGGGTGCACCTGTCCGATGTCGGGCGTCGGCTGCTGCCGGCGCTGACCGGCGCCTTCGCCTCGATGACCGATGCCTTCGCGGCTGTGTGGAGCGAGGACGAGGATGTGCTCTCGCTTAATGCTTCGGTCTCGATCGGTGCGTCGTGGCTGAGCGAGCGGATCGGCCGCTTCCAGCTGCGCCACCCCGATCTGGCGGTACGGATGTCGCTCAGCAACGAGGTCGTCGATCTGGCCACCTCGCCTTACGACGCGGCGATCCGCGTCGGTTACGGCAAGTGGGAGGGGTTGCGCGCCGAATTCCTGTTCCGCCAGCATTTCTCGCCGATCTGCGCGCCGGTGTTCCTCGAAAAGAATCGCGTCGAAAAGCCGGAAGATCTGCTGGCGGTGGAGCGCTTCGCGCCGAACGATCGCTGGTGGGCAGGCTGGTTCGCCGCCAACGGCATCGGCACCCCGCCTCCGCCGCGCGCCGGCATCGTCTTCGACAACCAGCTTCAGGAAGCCACCGCGATGCGCCAGGGCTTCGGTATTGCGCTGATGTCGCCGTTGTTCTGGCGGGCGGATCTGGAAGCGGGCCGCCTCGTGCAGCCTTTCGACACGCTCTACTATCCGGGCCCGGCGCAATGGCTGATCCATTCGGAAAGCCGCGTCGGCGTCCGCAAGATCGAACGCCTGCGCGAATGGCTGCGTGAGGAGATCGCCGCTGACCGTGGTTTCCTGCCCGCCGAAGTGTGGGAACCGCTCTGAAGGACGCAAATCCGGCGCTTTCCCCTTGCCGTAGCCGGCGAATTGGGCTTTGCGCGGGGGCATGACTTTCAATGCCACCGTTCTCACCCTCTACCCGGAGATGTTCCCCGGCACGCTTGGCATCAGCCTTGCGGGCAGGGCGCTGGCGGAGGGGAAGTGGGCCATGAATCCCGTCCACATCCGCGATTTCACCACGGACAAGCACCGCACCGTGGACGATACGCCCGCCGGCGGCGGCGCCGGCATGGTGCTCAAAGTGGACGTTCTGGCCGCCGCGATCGACCATGCCCGCTCGATCAATCCCGACGCGCCGATCATCGCGATGACGCCGCGCGGCAAGCCCATTTCGCAGCAGCGCGTGCGCGAACTGGCGGACGGCCCCGGCGTCACCATCCTCTGCGGCCGCTTCGAAGGTTTCGATGAACGCATCTTCGAAGGCCGTCAGGTGGAAGAGATGTCGGTCGGCGACGCGGTGCTTTCGGGCGGCGAACCCGCGGCAATCCTGCTGTTAGACGCTTGCATTCGGCTGCTTCCCGGCGTAATGGGCGCGGCTTCCAGCGGGACCGAGGAATCGTTCGAGGACGGTCTTCTCGAATACCCGCAATATACCCGACCTACCGAGTGGGAAGGGCGCACGATCCCTGAAGTGCTGCGATCGGGGGATCATGCGAAGATCGCCGCCTGGCGGAAACAACAGGCGGAGGAAGATACACGGTCACGCAGGCCGGACCTTTGGGAACGTCGCAGTGACGTTCGGGGCCAGTCTGCCTCTGGTGCGCGGCGCAAAAACGAGGACTTAGGTTCATGAACCTGATTCAGCAGATCGAGGCCGAGGAAATTGCCAAGGCCGCCAAGGATATCCCGACCTTCCGTCCGGGCGACACCGTCCGCGTCGGCGTGAAGGTTGTCGAAGGCACCCGTACCCGCGTCCAGGCTTACGAGGGCGTGTGCATCGCGCGCTCGAACCGTGGCATGGGTTCGAACTTCACCGTGCGCAAGATGAGCTTCGGTGAAGGCGTTGAGCGCGTATTCCCGCTCTACTCGCCGAACATCGATTCGATCACCGTTGTCCGTCGCGGCGTCGTGCGTCGTGCGAAGCTGTACTACCTGCGTGGTCGTACCGGCAAGCGCGCCCGCATCGCCGAGCGTCGCGTCAACGACACCCAGGCGTAAGTCCGGGAGTGATGCCCGGCTCTTCGCAGCCGGGCAGCTTGAGAGGCGGTTCGATTTTTCGGGCCGCCTTTTTTGTGCCTGTCGGCAATCCGGCTGTCCCTATACGGTAAATGCACCCGTCTGATTTCATGAGGCGAATCATGGAGAGGAAGCGGCGGCACCCGCTTCAAAGGCAGGCGAAAGGCCGTGCAGACGGGGCAGTTCGGAGCATGCGTGCATCGCATTGAATGCATTCAGGCTCCGCAATTGTCGAAAACGTCATCTGAGTGGCGGAAAAACACGATAAACTGCGCATTTTCGCCTTGTTTAGGCTTTGACAGCGTCAGCAAAAACCGCTCAATTCCGTGCCGTTCAGAGGCGAATCCAAATTTTATCCCATCACATCCTGTTTTCACTGAAAGGTTAGGGGGTACCCATAATGAACAAGAACGATCTGATCAGCGCGGTCGCAGACTCGAGCGGCCTCACCCGCAGCGATGCCACCAAGGCCGTCGAAAGCGTTTTCGATGCCATCACCGGCGCGCTGAAGAAGGGCGACGAAGTGCGCCTGGTCGGCTTCGGCACCTTCTCGGTCGCCAAGCGCAAGGCTTCGACCGGTCGCAACCCGCGTACGGGTGAGCCGATGGAAATCAAGGCTTCGGCTCAGCCGAAGTTCAAGGCCGGCAAGGGCCTCAAGGACGCTGTCAACTAAGCAGCATCCGGCAGCCTGTCGACGCCTCGCAGGCTGAAGTAATTACGCCGCGCCAACCTCAAGGTTGGCGCGGCGTTTTGCATTTGGGGAAGGGGGCGCCCGGATGAGCGCCCCGCATGTCGGATCAGGGCTTGAGCTTCACCAGCGCAGTGGGCGCTGCGGGCGTGCGGGCATTGACCTTCCAGGTCAGCGTGCGCCCACCGGGACCGTTTTGCGGACCTTCGTCGGTATTGTTGGCCAGGATTTCGCCATTGGTGATGATGGAGAAGGTGCCATCGGCTTCGCTGGTGCTGTCGGTATCGGCAGCCTCGCTTCCGGCGTCGCTGTTCATTCCTGCCAGCATGGCCCCCATCATGTTGCCTGACGACTGGGACGGCCCGAACGCGGGCGCATCGATACGCACGCTGCCGTCCTGCCGCAGCGAGAGCTGCACGAAGGCATTGGCCATCGGGAAGCCTTCGATGGTGGGGAAGGTGAAGTCGTGGTCCAGCTTGCCGCCGATCGCGAAATCGACGTCGAAGCGGCCGTCACCCTTGTAGACCACGTTGTTCCAGCCGGTTTGGCGGCGCAGCTTGGCGGCCACTTCCTCGCCGGCACGGGGATCGCTGGGATCGATGCCGCCCAGCAGCGCCTTGGCGGCCTGCGCATCGGTCTTCTGCTTGTCCGCGCGGGATTCCTCCCACTTCGACTTCTGTTCGGCGAGTTCGGCCGGCGTGCAGGTGCGCTCGTCGGAGTTGTCGTCGTGGCAGGTCTCGGGCTCGAACGGCGTTTCCTTCGACTTTTGCAGAGGCAGCATCACGATCTCGCCGGTATAGGCGAAATGGAAGCTCCGATCGGTCTTGAGGCTGAGCTGCGAGGTGAATTTGCCGGGCACGAAAATGCAGGCTGCCACCAGCATCGCCATCCCGGCGACGGCGAGGCCTGCAAGCAGGCCTCGCGCAGGGTTGCGCCGTTCGGTCGAAATCATGTCGTTTCCCCTGTCGTCGTCGGATCCCGGATCAGGGGGCCGGGCGTGTGGCTACGGCGTAAAGCGCGATGGCAGCGGCGTTGGAGACGTTGAGGCTCTCCATGGCCTCGTTGATCGGCAGCTTGGCGATCGAATCGCAGTGCTGGACGATATTGTGGCGCATGCCATCACCTTCGGCGCCGAGCACGAGCGCGACCGGACCGGCGGGGAGGGCGTTACCAAGCGTCTCCGTGGCGCTACCCTCGAGCCCGATGCGCCAGTAACCGGCCTCGGCGATCTCTTCGAGCGCGCGGGCGAGGTTCACCACGCGTACCCACGGCAGGATTTCAAGGGCACCCGAGGCGCTCTTGGCCAGCGTGCCCGATTCGGGCGGCGCGTGCCGGTCCTGCGTGACGATGGCGCAGGCATTGAGCGCGGCGGCCGAGCGCATGATGGCGCCGACGTTGTGCGGATCGGTAACCTGGTCGAGCACGACGACCGGCCGCGCCGGATCACCGTCGAGCACATCGTCGATATAGATGTCCTCAAGCGGCTCGCATTCGAGGACGAGGCCCTGATGGGGGGCGTCGCGCGCGACGAGTCGGGCCAGATCGGCAGGCTGTGCCCATTCGACCGGGAAATCGGCCGGCAATTCACCGTCGAGAGATTCGACTCCCTCGCGAGTTGCCCACAGCTTTCTATGTTGGCGATTCGGGTTCTTGAGAGCTGCTTCGACCGCATGACGGCCCCAGAGGCGCACCATGCCGGAACTTGCGCGACCGCTGCCACGCCCGTTCTTCATACGGCCGGCGCGGCCGCGCAGCGCTTTTGCGGGCCGTTCGCCGTCCCGGTCGCTACGATTGCTCATGAAAATGTCCTTTACGAAAAAATCTGTCCCGCTCCTGCCAGCACCCCCATTGACAGGCAAGGCTCGGTTCTACATAGGCGCCCTCCTCGGCAGCGAGGCTCTGGTTTCAGAGCTTCAACACAGCGGGTTCCTCTCCCTAGGGAAAGGTCTTCCGCCGCCAGCGATCTGGTGTGGACAGGTGGCCGAGTGGTTAAAGGCAGCAGACTGTAAATCTGCCCGTGCAAGCGTACGCTGGTTCGAATCCAGCCCTGTCCACCACCAGCTTCCTTCATCAAGGAATTCCCTTCGGGGACCCCCGGACATCTCGATCGCTACTCTCTCAGAGTACATCCGCCCGCGTGCAGGGAACAGACTCTGCCGCGGTACGCTTGGCAGGCGTTATATGCGGCCGGGGATGTACTCGGGCTCCCGCCATTGCGGGAGCGACGCACTCTCACTAGAGGAATGCCATGCCCGGAGATATTCTCGATAATCAGGGACGCGGCGAAGCGTCCTGGAACTGGCCCTCGATTCATCCCGAGGGTCGCAAGTTTGGCGCCATTGCGGCCGTCGTCGCGCTTGTGGCGTGGCTGCTCGTCGGCCCGTGGGTCGGTTGGCCGCTGGCGGTGCTGACGCTGTGCGTGCTGGCTTTCTTCCGCGATCCCGTCCGCGTGACGCCGCAGGACGACCGATTCGTCGTGGCGCCTGCCGATGGCCTCGTGACGCTGATCGGCAAGGTCTCGCCGCCGCGCGAACTGACGGTTGAGGACGGCAGCGGATCGCAGCCGATGTCGACCGAGCCGGTGACGCGCATCTCGATTTTCATGAGCGTGTTCGACGTGCACATCAATCGTGCGCCGATCGGCGGCACCGTGCGCCGGGTGATCTACATCCCTGGCAAGTTCATGAATGCCGACCTCGACAAGGCGAGCGAAGAGAACGAGCGCCAGCACTTGCTGATCGAGCGCGGTGATGGTCAGCGCATCTGCTTCACGCAGATTGCCGGCCTCGTTGCCCGCCGTATCGTTCCTTTCGTGAAGCCGGGTGACATCATCGCTGCCGGCCAGCGCATCGGCCTGATCCGGTTCGGCAGCCGCGTGGATGTCTATCTTCCCGCCGGCACCGAACCCAAGGTTCTGATGGGCCAGCGCATTGTTGCGGGTGAGACCGTGCTTGCCGAAATCGGCGCGGCCCCGGTGATCGAAGGCATTTCGCAGTGACCGAGGAGCCCGGTGAATTCATGGCGGCGCGCCAGCATCCGCGTCGCCGCCTTGCCGCCGGGCTCTCGATGCGGGCCTTCGTGCCCAATGCGATTACTGCCGCCGCGCTCTGCTCGGGCCTGACCGGTATTCGCTTTGCCATCGGCGGCGATTACGAGCGTGCGGTACAGGCGGTGATTCTCGCCGGACTGCTCGACGGGATCGATGGCCGCGCGGCGCGCATGCTCAAGGCGCAGACGCGCTTTGGGGCCGAACTCGACAGTCTTGCCGATTCGATCTCGTTCGGCGTTGCACCGGCGCTGATCGTCTATCTCTGGACGCTGCATCAGCTTCCCAGCCTGGGCTGGATTGCCGCGCTCGCTTTCGCGATCTGCTGCGTTCTGCGCCTCGCGCGTTTCAATTCGCGCATGGACATGCTCGATCAGCCGCACAAGCAGGCGGGTTTCCTGACGGGCGTTCCGGCGCCGCTTGGCGCCGGGCTCGGCTTTCTGCCGCTCTATCTGTGGATCGCCAGCGGCGTGCCCATCTTCGCCAACCCCATTGTGGTGGGCGTGTGGATGGTCCTGATGGCGTTCATGATGATTTCCAACCTGCCGACGCTCAGCTGGTCGCGGATGCGTCCGCCGTCGAGCCTGCGTCTTGGCGTGATCGCGCTGGTCGGTCTGACTGTCGCGGCGCTGCTGACTGAGCCTTGGTGGACGCTGGCAGTCATCACCATCGTTTATCTTGCGCTGATTCCCATCGGGATCAGGACGTACTTCAAGGTCAGGCGGCAAGCTCCCCGCTCGGCCATTCCAGTCCGGGGCGCTGTGTCGTCCACGAGCGAGGACGTACCGCACGATCCCGCCTGAGTGCGGACAATGCCGGAACCGGCACGCGTACCACCATCGCCCAATTGATCGCCAGCGTTTCCGGGCAGGCTGCCAGTCGGGCCCGAAGCGAGAGCGCTTCGTGCCCATAGCGGCGGAGCGTCGCCAGCATCGCATGGAGCGATGCCGCTGCGGCGAGGGCGAAGAGGCAGGCGGCAAATGCAGTCATGTCCAATCCTTTCGAGCCATCTGCGCCGGTGCCGATGAGGCGGGTCCGGCTGTGGATGTCTTGTGGAAAACCGACTCGTGTTCTATCAATGTTCCGTTGATGCATTTGTTCTCTTTTTGTTCATCCCCTGTCAAGGCGAAAATATTCGGGCCCGGAAATGCTTGGAATTCCCTGATTTTTGAGTGGCCTCGTTCGGCGTGGACGCGAATGGAGCGTTCCGGGCTCGCGATTCGGAATCGAGAACGGGCGCCTTGGCGCGAACGATCACGCGGTGGGTGAGGCGGGCTTTTACGAACTCTCGCCGCAGTCTGGCGATGGCGGGCAGGGCTGCGCGCAGAGTGGCTGCGATGGTGGCGCCTGCGAGCAAGGCGCCAAGCATGAAGAGCGAATGTCCGGCGATGGAGACAATCTCTATAGGGGTGAGATCCATGAACCGATTTCCTCGCACGCGCTTCGCTCCGGCGAAGCCGCCTCCCGTGCGGGCAAAATCCTTTTGCAGCAGGGCTGTTCGGGAATCGCGGTTCCCGTAAGCGGATCGTCTGCCGGGATGGATCTGTGGAAAAGCTGTGGGAACACGGTGGTTTCCCGGGGGATATGAAATCTGCGGCGGTCCGGGGCGGCGCTGCGCCGGGCGGGAAGCGCGGCTCCTGCGCGATTGGGGCTGGATTTTGCCGACGAACCGGACTAAGGGCGGCCCCGCCTGAAGCAGGGGACCGAATTCGCGGTTCTCTCGCGACTCGGGCAATCCACATGGAAAGCGCACATACCGGTGCTTCGCGGCCAGAGCCTTATGGTTCCCCGCCTGGTTCCAGCTTTCCAGAGGCTCAAACCGGAAGGAATTATCTTATGGCGGCACCTGTCGTCACCATGCAGCAGCTCATCGAAGCCGGCGCCCACTTCGGCCACCAGACCCACCGCTGGAACCCGCGGATGAAGCCGTACATCTTCGGCGCCCGCAACGGCATCCACATCATCGACCTGTCGCAGACCGTGCCCCTGATGGCCCGCGCTCTCGAATTCGTGCAGGCAACTGTCCAGGCCGGTGGCAAGGTTCTCTTCGTCGGCACCAAGCGCCAGGCTCAGGAGCCGATCGCTCAGGCTGCCCGCGCTTGCGGCCAGCACTACGTCAACCACCGCTGGCTGGGCGGCATGCTCACCAACTGGAAGACCATCTCGGGTTCGATCAAGCGCTTCAAGGCTCTTGAAGAGCAGCTTTCGGGTGACACCGCCGGTCTCACCAAGAAGGAAGTTCTCCAGCTGACGCGTGAGCGCGACAAGCTTGAGCTTTCGCTCGGCGGTATCCGCGACATGGGCGGCATTCCGGACGTGATGTTCGTGATCGACGCCAACAAGGAAGCGCTGGCCATCAAGGAAGCCAACGTCCTTGGCATCCCCGTCATCGCCGTGCTCGACACCAACGTCGACCCGCAGGGCATCTCGTTCCCGATCCCGGGCAACGACGACGCCAGCCGCGCCGTGCGTCTGTACTGCGAGGCCGTTGCCCAGGCAGCGACCAAGGGTGGCCGTGACGCGCTCGTGAACAGCGGTGCCGACATCGGCGCCATGGACGAGCCGGTTGCCGAAGAGGCTATCGAGGCCTGATAGGTCCGGCGACGACTTTTTCGTCATGGAATTGTCGCGCGCCGGGTCCAATGGGCCTGGCGCGCATCCATTTTAAGGGCCGAGAACCGGTCCGACCCAAACAAGAGGATTTGAGCGATGGCTTACACCGCCGCTGACGTGAAGAACCTGCGCGAGCGCACTGGCGCCGGCATGATGGACTGCAAGAAGGCTCTGGACGAGACCGGTGGCGATATCGAAGCCGCTGTGGACGCTCTGCGCGCCAAGGGTCTGGCCGCTGCCGCCAAGAAGTCGAGCCGCACCGCGGCTGAAGGCCTCGTCGGCGTGACCGTGACCGGCACCAAGGGCGTTGCCGTCGAAGTCAACTCGGAAACCGACTTCGTCGCCAAGAACGACCAGTTCCAGGACTTCGTCCGCAAGACCACCGAAGTCGCCCTCGGCGTTGCCGGTGACGACGTGGAAGCGCTCAAGGCTGCTGCCTACCCGGGCGGCGGCACCGTTGGCGACGCGCTGACCAACAACGTCGCGACCATCGGCGAGAACCAGCAGGTTCGCCGCATGAAGACCGTCGAAGTGGCCCAGGGCCTCGTCGTTCCCTACATGCACAACGCTGCCGCGCCGAACCTCGGCAAGATCGGCGTGCTCGTGGCGCTCGAATCGGAAGCTCCGGCTGCCGCTCTCGAAGCCCTTGGCAAGCAGATCGCGATGCACATCGCCGCTGCCTTCCCGCTGGCCCTGACCGCTGACGACCTCGACGCCGACCTGATCGCTCGCGAGCGCAAGATCGCCGAAGAAAAGGCCGCCGAATCGGGCAAGCCCGAAGCCGTGCAGGCCAAGATGGTCGATGGCGCGATTGCCAAGTACGCCAAGGAAAACGCACTGCTCTCGCAGGTCTTCGTCATGGACAACAAGACCCCGATCCAGCAGGTCGTTGACCAGGCCGGCAAGGAAGCCGGTGCCAAGATCGTGCTGAAGGACTATGTCCGCTTCCAGCTCGGCGAAGGCATCGAGAAGGAAGTTTCGGACTTCGCCGCCGAAGTGGCTGCCGCTGTCGCCGGCTGATCCTTCGCGGATACCGAGATAAGAAAAGGGCCGGGGAGCTTTGGCTTCCCGGCCCTTTTTCTTTGCGTGCGTGCCGCGTCAGTAGGCGGCGGTAAAGCGCGCGCGGCTGTGCCGGTGGGCTTCCAGTTCATCGATCATGGCCACGGCGTAGTCGGCGAAGCTGATCTTGCTCTCGCCGGCGTCGTCGGTGATGAGCTGGTCGGTGCCGGGGTGGTAGCTTCCCGTGCGCGGGCCTTCGAAGATCAGGGCTGCGGGTGAGAAGAAGGTCCAGTCCACATCCTTGGTCTGACGCAGCACATCGAGGAAGGCGATGCCGCCCATTGCTGCGCCCTTCCAGGCTTCGGGAAATTCGGGATCGTCGATCACCCGCACGCCCGGCGCTACTTCGAGGCTGGCAGCACCGCCGGTGACCAGCAGGCGCGGTACCCCGGCCTTGCGGACAGCGGCAAGCAAGGTTTCGGCGGTAACATCGAAGTGCAGGGCGCTGATTACGGCGTCGTTGCCCGCGATGACGGCGGCGAGGGCATCGGAATCGGACGCGTCAGCGGCCTTGGCCGTCACGCCGTCAATCGCGGGGATCTTTTCCGGATTGCGGGCGATGGCGAGCATCTGATGTCCGCGCCGCGCGGCTTCCCGGGCGATTTCCGATCCGGCGCGGCCGCTGGCGCCAAGGACTGCAATCTTCATAGCGATTCTCCATGTGGTATCCAATGGTGACCAGGTGTGCTATCGAATGCACCTATGCAAGAAGGCACCTTGATCGCACCGGGTTACCCCGAGGGAACCGCAGCTCCCGAATCTCGTGCGCCGGATGTCTACGCGGCCAACTGTCCGACGCGGCAATTGCTCGATCGCGTGGCGGACAAGTGGAGCGTGCTGATCCTTACCACGCTTGGTCATGGCGAGATGCGTTTCAATGCGCTGAAGCGGCGGATCGACGGAATTTCGCAGAAGATGCTGAGCCAGACCTTGCGCTCGCTGGAGCGCGACGGGTTGGTGCTCCGCCATGTCGTGCCGACCGTGCCGGTGACGGTCGGCTATGCGATCAGTCCACTGGGCCGGGAATTGCTGGATGCCCTGCAAGCGATGATAGACTGGGCTGAATTGCGGATGGCTGTGGTGGCCGAGGCGCAGCAGGCATACGACTTGCGCGAGCGTGCTTTGAGCGGGGCGTGGAATTAGCGGTATTTTTCCCGCGCTGGCCGGACAGAGGCCTTGCTGCGTCGATCCGCGCTCATCCACAGTCTCGCCCCTTGGCAATTTCCGCGCGCGCTCCTAAAGCCGGGGCCATCCAGCCCCCGAGGAGAAGTGCGGCCATGAGTTCCCCCTACAAACGCGTCCTTCTCAAATTGTCGGGCGAAGTTCTGATGGGGAACCAGCAGTACGGGATCGATTCCGATTTCGTCGCCGAACTCGCCAAGGAAGTGAAGGCGGCCAAAGAGACCGGCCTTGAGATCTGCCTCGTCATCGGTGGCGGCAATATCTTCCGCGGCATGGCCGGTGCCGCGCGCGGAATGGACCGTGCGCAGGCCGATTACATGGGCATGCTGGCCACCGTCATGAACGCGCTCGCCATGCAGAACGCGCTTGAGCAGCTTGGCGTGCATACGCGCGTGCAGTCGGCCCTGCAGATGGATCAGGTCTGCGAGCCGGTGATCCGCCGCCGCGCCGAGCGCCATCTTGAGAAGGGCCGCGTGGTAATCTTCGCCGCCGGCGTTGGCGCGCCCTACTTCACCACCGATTCGGGCGCCGCGCTGCGCGCTGCCGAGATGCAGTGCGACGCGCTGCTCAAGGGCACCAGCGTGGACGGCGTCTACGACAGCGATCCGAAGAAGAACCCGGACGCCAAGCGTTACGAAACCGTCGATTACGACACTGTTCTTGCAGACAATCTGCAAGTGATGGACGCATCCGCCGTTGCGCTCTGCCGCGATAACAATATTCCGATTGTCGTGTTCTCGATCCGCGAGAAGGGCAACCTTGCCACTGTTCTCGCCGGTGGCGGAACCAAGACGATCGTCCAGAAAGGAGCCTGACCCATGGCCAAGTACGACAAGGCGGACCTCGAACGCCGCATGAAGGGCGCGATCGACGCGCTCAAGCACGACCTTTCGGGTCTGCGCACCGGCCGCGCCAATACCGCGCTGCTCGAGCCGATCATGGTCACCGTCTATGGCGCCAACACGCCGATCACGCAGGTCGCGACGATCTCCGCTCCCGAGCCGCGCATGCTTTCGGTGCAGGTGTGGGACAAGTCGAACATCGGTCCCGTCGAAAAGGCGATCCGTTCGGCGGGTCTCGGCCTCAACCCGATCAATGACGGCAATACGCTGCGCTTGCCGATTCCGGATCTGACCGAAGAGCGCCGCAAGGAACTCGCCAAGCTCGCCAGCTCTTACGCGGAGAAGGCCCGTGTCGCCGTGCGCAACGTGCGCCGCGACGGCATCGAGAACCTGAAGGCCGACGAGAAGAAGAAGGAAATTTCGGAAGACGAGCGCAAGCGCAGCGAAACCGAAGTCCAGAAGCTGACCGACGACATCATCAAGCAGCTTGATGAGGAATTCGGCCGCAAGGAGAAGGAAATCCTCGGTAAGTGAGGCCTTTGGGCCTCTCCGGGAGAAATGTCTGATGGCGAAGAGTGAGCCCGCGAAAAGTGGCCCCGCTGTGGCGCGCCATGTTGCTATCATCATGGATGGCAACGGGCGCTGGGCGAAGAAGCGCCACCTGCCGCGCGCGCTGGGCCACCAGCGCGGCGTGGAGGCGGTGCGCCGCGTCGTGCGCGGTGCGCGCGAGCTGGGGCTGGAAGCGCTGACGCTCTACGCCTTCTCCACCGAGAACTGGCGCCGGCCGGAGGAAGAGGTCTCTGACCTCATGAGCCTGATGAAGCGCTTCATCCTTTCTGACCTCGACGAGTTCGCAGCGGCCGGGGTTCGGCTGAAAATTATCGGCGATTACAAGGCCTTCAAGCCCGATGTTGTCGAGCTGGTCGAAGGCGCCGTAGCGCGCACGGCGGCCAATACCGGCACCACGCTGGCAGTCGCGCTCAATTACGGTTCGCAGGACGAGATCGCCCGCGCCGCCACCAAGGCGGCCGAAAAGGGTCCGATCACGCCCGAGACCATCGCCGCCGAACTCGATACTGCCGATCTTCCACCGCTCGACCTGCTGATCCGCACGTCGGGCGAAGTGCGCCTCTCGAACTTCCTGCTGTGGCAGGCGGCCTATGCCGAGATGCTCTTTACCGACGTGCTTTGGCCGGACTTCTCGGTCGATCACCTGCGTGAGGCGCTTGAGGAATTCGCGAACAGGGAGCGACGCTATGGCGGACGCTGATCCGGTAAGGAAGAAGTCCGACCTGGGCGCGCGGACGGTTTCCGCCGTGGTCATGCTGGCTGTTGCCGGCGCCGCGCTGTGGCTGGGCGGATCGGTCTGGACGGCCTTCGTCTGCGTAATCGCGCTGGGCGTGCTGTGGGAATGGGTCAAGCTGTCGCGAGCGGCGATGACCGATCCGATGCACCGCGGTCTGATGAACTTCGCGGGCATGTTCTATATCGGCGTGGGGGCAGCCATGCTGCTGTTCCTGCGCAATCCCGCTTTCAGTCTGGCGCCGCTGCTGACCGTGCTGCTTACAGTGATCGGTGTCGATATCGGCGCCTATTTCACCGGACGCGCGCTGGGCGGCCCGAAGATTGCACCTGCGATCAGCCCATCGAAGACATGGTCCGGCCTGCTGGGCGGTGTGCTGGGGGCAACGCTGGTGCTCTTCGGTGCAGCGCGGTTCTGGCAGGAGGGCATGATCTCGATACTGGCGCAGGGCAATGCGGCCGATGGTCTTTCCTGCTTCGGCTCGCAGCCGTGCTGGTATCTGACGGCCAGTCCCGTGGCGCTGTTCGCTTCGTGCCTGATGACGGGGCTTTTCGTCGCCGTCTGTGCGCAGGCGGGTGACTTCTTCGAGAGCTGGCTGAAACGCCGTGCGGGCGTCAAGGATTCGGGCAACTTCATTCCCGGCCACGGCGGTTTCTTCGACCGTGCGGACGGCCTGCTTGCAGTGCTGTTCCTGCTTGCACTCATGATCCTGTTCCAGCCGAGGTAAGGGGTCCCATGACCGTTCAGCGCTCCATCTGCATTCTTGGCGCCACCGGCTCCGTCGGGGCGTCGACGCTGGACCTCGTGCGGCGGAATCCGGCGGACTGGCGCGTCACTGTGCTGACTGCTCATTCCAACGTCGACGAACTGGCGAAACTGGCGCGCGAATTCGCCGTCGACCTTGCAGTCATTGCCGACGAGGCGCGCCTCCCGGCACTGCGCGAGGCGCTTGGCGGGACCGGCATCGCGGCGGCCGGAGGACGACAGGCGCTTGTCGAGGCAGCCGGGCGAGGTGCCGACATGACCGTTGCTGCCATCGTCGGCTGCGCCGGTCTGGCGCCGACCATGGCCGCCATCGAGCAGGGCGGTGCGATCGCTCTGGCGAACAAGGAAGCGCTGGTCTCGGCCGGCGGCGTGATGATGGCGGCGGTCGCTCGGCACGGCGCCACGCTGCTGCCGATTGATTCCGAACACAATGCGATTTTCCAGTGCCTCCAGGGCAACGATATCGCTCACGTCCGATCGATCACGCTGACGGCCAGCGGCGGCCCGTTCCGCGAATGGAGCTGGGAGCAGCTTCAGGCCGCGACGCCCGCGCAGGCGGTGAAGCACCCCAATTGGGACATGGGCGCCAAGATCAGCGTCGATTCGGCAACCATGTTCAACAAGGGCCTCGAACTGATCGAGGCGCACCATTTGTTCCCCATCGGGCTCGACCGGCTGCGGATCGTGGTGCACCCGCAATCGATCGTCCATTCGATGGTTGAGTACCGCGACGGTTCGACGCTGGCGCAGCTCGGGCCTTCCGACATGCGCGTGCCGATTGCCGCCGCCTTGGCGTGGCCCGCGCGCATGGACACGCCTTGCGATCCGCTGGACCTCGCCGCGATAGGCGAGCTAACCTTCCGTAAGCCCGACGAAACACGCTTTCCCGCAACGCGCCTTGCGCGGGCGGCGGCTGAGGCGGGCGGCGCGATTCCCGCCGTGCTCAATGCCGCCAACGAAGTCGCCGTGGCGGCTTTTCTCGCCGGTCAGATCCCGTTCACCCGCATTGCCGAACATGTCGAGGACGTGCTGGGCGCCTACGCGCCACCGGCCCCGACCAGCCTTGACGACGTGCTGGCTGTTGACGCCGAGGCCCGCGCAAGGGCAAGCATGGTGGCGGGACCCGCGTAAACCGGAATTGGTGGCAATGCGGCGTGGGCCCGATGGA
Source organism: Novosphingobium sp. BL-S-33 (assembly GCF_056857025.1). Lineage (NCBI taxonomy): Bacteria > Pseudomonadati > Pseudomonadota > Alphaproteobacteria > Sphingomonadales > Sphingomonadaceae > Novosphingobium > Novosphingobium sp. BL-S-33. Next base: position 2,063,182 of record NZ_CM166474.1, read on the forward strand.
GTGTGCCTGACTTGACCGGATCGCCCAATCTGTTGACGACGATCTTCGCTTTCCTGCTGTTGCTGGGCCCGCTGGTGTTGATCCACGAGCTTGGCCACTATCTTGTCGGCCGCCTTTTCGGCGTGAAGGCCAATGCCTTCTCGATCGGCTTCGGCAAGGAGATTGCCGGGTGGACCGACCGGCGCGGCACGCGCTGGAAGCTTTCGATGCTGCCGCTTGGCGGCTACGTCCAGTTCGCCGGGGACATGAACCCCGCATCGGCGCCGAGTGCGGCCGAAGACGGCCTCTCGCCCGAGGAGCGCGCGCAGACTTTCCACGTCAAGCCGCTGTGGCAGCGCGCCTTGATCGTCTTTGCCGGTCCGCTGACCAATTTCCTGCTCTGCGTGCTGATTCTGGCGGCGTTCGCCTGGTTCAACGGCAAGCTGGTCGCCGATCCCGACGTGGCCGGATTCTCCCAGCACTCGGCCGCGCAGGCGGCGGGGCTTGAAGTTGGCGACCGCATTCTTGCGATCAACGGGGCGAAGATCGGCAATGTCGCCGATATCGACCAGCACACATCGTTCTATCCCGGCAAGACCGTGCAAGTGACGGTGCGCCGGGACGGTCAGGAACTGACGCTTCCCACAAAGCTGGCCGCGGTCGAACTCAGCGACGAATTCGGCAACAAGGCCACGCTCGGCGATCTGGGAATCGACTTTGCGGCGCCGCTGGTGAGCGGCTTCTACGGCGATTCGCCGGCGCGCGCGGCCGGAATGGAAGTGGGCGATCGCATTGTCGCCGTCGGCGATGTCGGCGTTACCAGCTTCCGGCAGGTTCAGGACGTCATTGTGGCCATCCCGGGCAAGCAGACTACGGTTACCGTGATGCGTCGCGGCGTCGCGCATGTGCTACCGCTCACCGTGGCAAGCCAGTCTGTGACCGACGCCAAGGGGCAGAGTCACACGATCGGACGGATCGGTGTCCAATCCGGCGTAGGCCGGCTTGAGAAGGTTGGCGCGGTTGAGGCGCTGGGCCTCGGTGTCGATCGCAGCTTCATGATCGTGGGCAACATGATCACCGGAATCCGCCAGATCATCACCGGCGATCGCTCGATGCGGGAACTGGGCGGACCCATCAAGATGGCCAAGTATTCGGGCGAGCAGTTCAGCCTCGGATGGGGCTCGTTCGTGTTCTTCGCCGGCATGATTTCGATTAACTTGGCATTCATCAATCTCCTGCCAATTCCGGGGCTGGACGGCGGGCATCTGGCTTTCTACGCGGCTGAACTGGTCCGTCGCAAGCCACTGGACGTACGCAGTCAGGAATGGGCGATACGCACCGGGGTGGCTTTTGTGCTGGCCTTGATGCTGTTCGTCACGGTCAACGATCTGGCGTCCCTTCCGATTTTCGGGGGATAGCCTGAAGGAATCTTCTCTCGATCACACTTCTGTCGGGATTGGCTGCTTGATTGGACGTCATCCATCGGGCAGACGGGCGCGATTGCCTGCCGGGGAGGTAGGTAGCCTGGCGGATCGATCTCTGAGCCTCGCGTAAGCGGATACAGGAATTTGCTTGAATGATGGGATGGGAAATGGGTCGCAGCATTGATGCTCGCCGTGCGCCGCAGCTAGCCGCAATGCTTCTGGGGACCACGATCCTTGCTGGCGTGCCCGCTGTAGCTTTCGCGCAGAATGTGGCTCCCGCGGCAACGCCGGCCGTTGCCGCTCCGGCTGCGCCGGAACCGGTGGGTGAGACGATCCAGACGATCCAGGTGGTCGGCGCGGAACGTCTGGAACCGCAGACGGTGCTTTCGTACATCCAGCTGCGCGTAGGACAGGCTTACACCAAGGCCGCCGCCGACGCCGCGCTGAAGGATCTCTACGCGACCGAACTGTTCGCCGACGCGCAGATCACCAACGAAGGCGGCACCGTGACCATCACGGTCAAGGAAAACCCCGTCGTCAACCGCATCATCCTTGAGGGCAACAAGCGCATCAAGGACGACAAGATCCTGCCGGAGATCAAGGTCGCGCCGCGCCAGATCTTCACGCGCTCGAAGATCCGCGCCGACGTTGCCCGCATCATCGAACTCTACAAGCGCCAGGGCCGTTACGCCGCGACGGTCGAGCCGAAGATGGTCATGCTCGACCAGAACCGCGTCGACATCGTCTTCGAGATCACCGAGGGCGACAAGTCCAAGGTCCGCCAGATCAACATCCTCGGCAACGAGCAGTTCTCCGATGGCGAACTGCGTGCGCAGATGGTGACCAAGCAGGCGCGCTTCAGCCGCCTGTTCAGCTCGAACACCACCTACGATCCCGATCGCATGGCGTTCGACCAGCAGAAGATGCGCCAGTTCTATCTGACGCAGGGCTATGCCGACTTCCGCGTGGTTTCGGCCGTGGCCGAACTGACGCCGGACAAGAAGGACTTCATCATCACGTACGTGGTAGAGGAAGGAAAGCGTTACAAGTTCGGCGACGTGAAGGTCGAAAGCCAGCTGCGCGACTTCGATGGCGACAAGCTGGCGAAGACGCTCGCGATCCACAAGGGCGACTGGTACAACGCCAAGCTGGTCGAAGACACCATCGACGGGCTGAACGACACTGCCGGTGCCTTCGGCTATGCTTTTGCCGACGTGCGCCCGCAGTACGATCGCGACAAGGACAACCTCACCATGGGGCTGACCTTCGTGATCCAGGAAGCGCCGCGCGTCTATGTCGAGCGCATCGACATCAACGGCAACACGCTGACGCAGGACAAGGTCGTCCGCCGCGAGTTCCGCATTGCCGAGGGTGACGCGTTCAACTCGCTTCAGGTCAAGCGTTCGACCAACCGCATCAAGTCGCTCGGATACTTCCAGGAGAAGTTCGAGGTCGAGCAGAAGCCTGGCAGTGCCGACGACCGCATCGTCCTCGAAGCCAACGTCGAGGAAAAGCCGACCGGTCAGCTCCAGCTTTCGGCCGGTTTCTCAAGCCTTGAACGCTTCATCTTCCAGGCATCGATCCAGCAGCGCAACTTCCGTGGTCGCGGCCAGACGGTAGGCCTTTCGGGCAGCTACTCGTCGTATTCGAAGTCGGTCGAAGCGAACTTCGTTGAGCCTTACCTGTTCAACAAGAACGTTTCGCTGGGCGTCGATGTCTATCGCCGCGACTATAACAGCTTCAATCTCGTCGATTCGAACCGCAACACGAATTACCAGCAGTCCACCACGGGCTTCCAGGTCCGTGCCGGTGTTCCGCTGACCGAGTATCTGACGGCGATTGCGCGTTATACGCTCAACTACGATGACGTTTCGGTCGACAAGGCGACATACTATTCGAACCGCGTCGATCCCAATGTCTATCAGTGCGACCCGCTCTATGCAGGCCTGTACTTGTGCGATGCGCTCGGCAAGCGTCTGAGCTCCATCGTCGGCGGATCGATTATCTACGATACGCTCGACAACCGTATACGTGCGACGCGTGGTGTGACCGCTGCAATCAATCTGGATATCGCGGGTCTTGGCGGCGATGTGAAGTATGCGCGTCTGCGTGCCAATGCTGCCAAATACTGGCCGCTGGGCAAGGGCTTCATCTTCTCGCTCTCGGGCGAGGGCGGTATCATCAAGGGTTGGGGCGGCAACGATGTTCGTCTGACCGACCGTTTCTACCTGGGTGAACCGCAGATCCGCGGCTTCGGTATCCGCGGCGTCGGTCCGCGTATCGTGCGTCAGTACTTCACGGTCGATGCGGACGGCAACAAGACCAATTCGACCAAGAACGACGACGCGCTGGGCGGCAACTATTACTACATGAGCCGCGCCGAGCTGGAGATTCCGCTGGGATCGGGCGCGCGTGAAATGGGCCTTCGTCCGTCGATCTTCGTCGATGCCGGTGCAGTTTGGGGTGTGAAGAAGCCCGAAACGACCGACTGTAGTGCTGGGTGCACCTTGAGCACCGCGACCGACAAGACCTACTTCACGGAAACTTTCCTCGGCGATTCGTGGAATCCACGCGTGGCCATCGGTTTCGGTGTGAACTGGAACTCGCCCTTCGGGCCGTTCCGCATCGATATTTCCAAGGTCCTCCTCAAGGAGGAGGGCGATGATACCAAGACCTTCACTTTCAACGTGGGAACGCAATTCTGATGACCAAGATTCTCAAGTCCGCCGCAGTGGCCTCGGGCCTGGCTCTTGCCACTCTCGTCACGCCCGCTTTCGCACAGGCCGTTCCGGCCTCGAAGGTCGCGGTTGTCGACCTCGACCGCATTGCGAAGGAATGCAACGCCTGCAAGACCGCGAACCAGACCCTTCAGGGTCAGATTCAGGCCTTCGAAGCGCGTCGCAACCAGCTTTCGACCCAGCTTCAGCCTGAAGCGCAGTCGCTGGAAGCTGCCGTGAAGGCGCTGGCGGGCAAGCAGCCCGACGCCGCGCTGCAGGGCCGCATCCAGGCCTACCAGCAGAAGGAACAGCAGGCCGGCCAGGAACTGCAGGGCCAGCAGGTTCAGATCCAGCGCAACCAGGCCTTCGTCGGCCAGCAGATCCAGCAGCAGCTGCAGGGTCTCTACAAGCCGGCGATGACCAAGCGCGGCGCCAACGTGCTTGTCGAAGTCGGCCAGACGCTCGCTTACGATCCGTCGCTCGACATCACCACCGACGTGCTCACCGCCCTCAATGGCGCGCTGACCACGATCAACACCACCGCTCCTGCCGCACCGCAGCAGCAGGCGGCTCCCACGGGCCGCTGAGAGCAGGGCGGGACCGGGCGATGAGCGAGTCGACTGAATTCGTGTACGACACCGCGAAGATCCTGGCGGCACTGCCGCATCGTTACCCGATGCTGCTGGTTGACCGTGTGGTCTCGTTCGATGAGAACGAGATCCACGCGGTCAAGGCCGTGAGCTTCAACGAGGACTTCTTCCAGGGGCACTTCCCTGGCCGTCCGATCATGCCCGGCGTCCTCCAGATCGAGGCGCTGGCGCAGGCGGCGGGCATCCTTGCCATTGAATCGCTGGGTTTGGCCGGTAGCGGCAAGCTCGTCTATTTCATGGCGATCGAGGAAGCGAAGTTCCGCAACCCGGTGACGCCCGGCAACCTTCTCGATCTGCGCGCCGGCTTCGTCCAGAAGCGTTCGCGCGTCTGCAAGTTCTGGGGCAAGGCGGCGATAGGCGATAAGGTGACCTGCGAGGTCAACTTCACCGCCATGATCGCGGATGCCTGACAGAGAAAGGGAAGGGTGCGAGCCTTTCCCTTGACTCTTGCATTTTCGGGACTGCCCGTGTAAGGGCGCCGCTTTCCCAAGCAGGCCGGTCGGAACCGGCCATATGCGAAGAGAGATACGACATGAAGGCCGATACGCATCCCGACTACCACCTGATCACCGTCCAGATGACCGACGGCACCACCTTCCAGACCCGCTCGACCTGGGGCAAGGAAGGCGACACGCTGGTTCTCGACATCGATCCGACGTCGCACCCGGCCTGGACCGGCGGCAAGGCGCAGCTGCAGGACGGTGGCCGCGTTGCCCAGTTCAACAAGCGTTTCGGCGGCCTCTCGCTCAAGAAGAACTGAGCGCGAAGCAAGCTTCACAAACACGAAGAAGGCGGTCCTTGCGGGCCGCCTTTTTTGTTTGTCGCGATAGGAAGCTGCTTGGCAAAGCCGTGCGTGGTCAGCCCGCGATATCCATCAATTCGTGCCATTCGCGGGCGTCGGAAGGAACGGCATGGAGGAATTCCATGCCCGCGCTGTCGCCGCGCACCCAGCGCACGACGGCCTTGAGTGTCGCGCCTTGGCCTATGCGGATGCTTACGAAGGCGCCCTGACGCAGCCACACGGCCTCGCCCGAAATGCAGCAGCCGTGGAGCGAGACGTCCGCGAGCACGACGCCTGCCTGTTCGCCGCGCGAGGATTCGACGCTTGCGGAATAGCGGGTCGCATGCCGCTGTTCGCGGCGACGTTCATCCCCGGCGGACGTCGAACGGGATATCGGTGCGCTCGAATAGAGTCTGGCGAGGGGGGCATTCATGCAATTGCGTCCTTGGCGACCGATTTTCTGCCAGCCGTTGTGACAGGTGATCGTTAACTTCGGGTCATCAGCACACCTGCGCATGCCCCTTCCTGCACCGGCAGCGTTCCGACAATTGCCTTTCCGGCGCCGGTGCTTAGTCTGCGCCGCATCGGCATCCGGCCGGGAAGAGGGCCCGCGCGGGCTCGTAGCGGAGAATCGCCATGTACCGTTCGTCACGTCTTTCCATTGCCCTTGGCATCGCAGCGCTCGCCGCCGGCCCGGCAATGGCCGCGAATACGAGCCCGCCCGCTGCCGCCTCGCTCAAGGCCGATGTGATCGGGATCGACGGCAAGGCGCTGGGCACCGTCACTGTCGAGCAGACGCCGACCGGCGTGCTGGTCATTACCGATATTCAGGGGCTGCCGGCGGGCGAGCACGGCTTCCATTTCCATGAGAAGGGTCTGTGCGATCCGGCCCAGAAGTTCACCACGGCGGGCGGTCACTTCACGGCCGGCGATCCGGTGCATGGCCTCATGTCCATGGGCGGGCCTCACGGCGGCGATATGCCGAACCAGCACGTCGGCGCTGATGGAGTGTTGAAGACGCAGGTGCTCAACACCGGGGTGACGATCACGCCCGGACCGAAGTCGATCGTCGATGCCGACGGCACGGCGCTGGTGATCCACGCGGACCCTGACGACTACACCAGCCAACCGGCAGGCAATGCAGGCAGCCGAATCGCCTGTGCGGTGCTCAGCGCGCCGAAATGATGGGAAGGGGAGGGCTCTCTCCCTCCCTTCCGTCCTATCCCCAGGGGCGCTCGCGGTACCACTGGGTAATGACGTACTTGAGCCCCTTGCGGACCTTCATGGCGTGGTGGAGCGTGGCGGCATTGAGGCTGCCGTCGGCGCGGCGGTTGTTCCAGGCCACAAGCTTGCCGCGCTCGGGCTGGATCAGCTTATCGATCACCTTGAAACGGGTCGCGCCGCCGGCGTCGACCGGGTTGAGGTAGACCATGAAAGTCCATGTCCGCTGGCCCGGTATGGCGCAGTACTTGTCGTAATCGGCGTTGTTCGGCTCGAAGTAGTCGGTGTGCGCCTTGAACTCCTGACCCACTTCGTAACGCTGGCCCTGAATGGGTTCCGCATGCGTGAGATCGATGCCCGAGATGCCCGCCAGTTTGGCGGCCAGCGCCGCAACGGCAGGCAGCTGCGGATCGAGGTCGCATGTCGAACTGGTGCGGAACACGTCGTCGCCATTATAGTTGGCGATCGTGGAGGGCCGGTGCTGCGCCTCGATCATCGCCACCAGTTCGTCGCACTCGGTCGGTGAAAGGAATTGGCGCTTCACGAAGAGGTCGAGGCGCGATGACGGAAAGCGCTGCATGCCCGGAAGGGCAAGCAGGATGTCGGGAGATGATTCGCCGGGGGCCTTCATGAGAGGGACCTTAGCCACGGTCTCGCAGCGGGAAAATCGCCGGAGTTGCGTCGCGATCCGATTTTTTGCCCGTGTCTTTTCATTTTTGCTTTGCAAGGTGAGACAGCTTGTGCAAAGGGCGCGCTCCGCACCGGATGCTGCTAAGGCGATCCGGACAGCGGTTCGGAAGTCTGGCCTCAAGCCTTGCTTCCTGTGGCGATCGTAGCTCAGTTGGTTAGAGCGCCGGTTTGTGGTACCGGAGGTCGTGGGTTCGAACCCCATCGATCGCCCCATTTTTCAAAAACCACGTGCAGGTCTGAATTCCTCCCGGCGATGATCCGGTCGAGACGCCATCAGGCGGGTGATAAGCCTTGTCCTGCGATCAAGGCCACTTGCTCCTTTTTACACGCACGATAGAAGCGCGGCTAAGATGCACGGCTTCGCCAATCCCGCCCGGTTCCTGCGTATCGCTCGTTGGCTGATGCCACTGTGCATGGGCGCGGGAATCGCGATCGCCACGGCTGCGCTGGGATGGGGCCTGTTCTTCGCGCCGGCTGAACGCTTGCAGGGCGAAACCGTGCGCATCGTCTACCTTCACGTGCCATCCGCCTGGCTTGGCATGGCGGGCTGGATGGGCATCGCTGCCGCCAGCTTCACCGAGCTGGTCTGGCGCCACCCGCTGGCGGGAATTGCCGCGCGGGCCTGTGCGGTGCCGGGCGCGGTGTTCACGGCCGTGTGCCTTGTCACCGGATCTCTCTGGGGCCGTCCGGCCTGGGGTACCTGGTGGGTGTGGGACGGGCGACTGACCTCGATGCTGGTGCTGCTGTTCCTCTATTTCGGCTGGATGGCGCTCTCACAGGCTAGCGAAGCTGCGGACGGCGGGCAGAACAAGGCACCGGCGATCTTCGGCCTTGTCGGCGCGGTGAACATTCCAATCATCCACTATTCGGTGATCTGGTGGCAGAGCCAGCATCAGGCGCCCTCGATCACCATGGGCAAGTCCGCCATGGCCGGGGCCTTCCTCTACCCACTGCTCTTCGCGATGCTGGGCTTCACGCTGCTGTTTGCGGGCGTGGTGCTGGCGCGCATGCGCGCGATCCTCGCCCATCAGCAGGCCGAGGCGCGGCTGCGCCGTAAAGCGCTTTCCGAAGGATACTGAACGATGCGCGAGGCAATGGACCCCTGGACCTTCGTGGTCGCTGCCTATGCCGTGGGCATGGGCGCGGCGGCCGCGATGGTCGCCTGGTCGCTGCTGACCATGAGGCGCGCCGAGAAACGCCGTGACGAGGCAAGGAAACGCTGAGCATGGCCGGGGGGACGGGAATCAAGGCCAAGCATCAGCGGCTCGTGCTGCTCGTTATCGCGCTGGTGGTGCTGGTCGCCGCCGCGCTTCTGGCCGCATGGGCCCTTCGCAATCAGGCCAGCTATTTCTACGTGCCGAGCGAGATCGTCGCCAATCCACCCGAGCAAGGCCGCGGCGTCCGCTTGGGCGGCATGGTTCAGCGCGGTTCGCTGCGGACCGAGGCTGATGGCGTGACCATCGCTTTCGTCGTCAGTGACGGCAAGGCGCGCGTGCCGGTGGTGTTCAAGGGCATCGTTCCGTCGCTTTTCGTTGAAGGATCGGGCGTGGTCGCCGAAGGACACATGGGCGCGGACGGTACGTTCGTGGCCGACAACCTCCTTGCCAAGCATGACGAAAACTACGTCCCGCGCGAAATGCAGAACATGACGCGCGATCAGGCTCGGCAAGTCATGCAGGACACGAAATGATCGCCGAACTCGGACTTGCCGCGCTCTGGCTTGCCGCCGCGCTGGCCGGGCTGCAACTGGTGGCCGGAGCGCTGGCGCTCAGCGCGCGGGGCGCTTCGCTCGCCGGAATCGTACGCCCCGTGGCGGTGGTGCAGGGACTGCTGGCGCTCATCGCTTTCCTGAGCCTCGTCTACCTGTTCGCGGTCACCGACCTGTCGGTGAAGCTGGTGGCGATGAATTCGCACTCATTGAAGCCGCTGATTTTCCGCGTGGCCGGGACATGGGGCAACCACGAAGGCTCGATGCTGCTCTGGGTGACGATCATGGGGCTCGCAGGCGGCCTTGTCGCGCTGATCGAGCGGCGCCTGCCGGAGCCGACCATGCTGGCGACGCTGGCCGGGCAGGCATTCGTCAGCCTTGGCTTCTATGCGTTCCTGCTGATCGCCTCGAACCCGTTCGAACGGCTCTGGCCGGTGCCGCAGGAGGGCAATGGGCTCAATCCGCTGTTGCAGGACCTTGGTCTCGCGTTCCATCCGCCCACGCTCTACCTCGGCTATGTCGGGCTTTCGATCGCCTTCAGTTTTGCCGTGGGCGCGCTGGTCACGCGTGAAGTCGGCCCGGCTTTCGCCAAGGCCATGCGGCCCTGGGTGCTGGGCGCATGGATCTTCCTGACCATCGGCATCACCGCCGGGTCCTACTGGGCTTATTACGAGCTTGGCTGGGGCGGTTGGTGGTTCTGGGATCCGGTCGAGAATGCCTCGCTGATGCCCTGGCTGGCGGCGACCGCGCTGTTGCATTCGTGCAGCGTGCTGGCAGCGCGTAACGCGTTGCGGGCATGGACGGTCATGCTCGGCGTGGTGGCCTTCTCGATGTCGATGATCGGCACCTTCCTCGTGCGGTCGGGTATTCTCACCAGCGTTCACGCCTTCGCGGTCGATCCGGAGCGCGGCACGTTCATCCTTGCACTGCTCGCCATCAATATCGGCGGCGCGCTGACGCTGTTCGGCCTGCGCGCCCGGACCGTGACCGAGGGCGAACGCTTCGCCGTTACCAGCCGTGAAGGCGCGCTGGTGTTCAACAATGTGATGCTCTCGGCGATCCTCAGCATCGTGCTGTTCGGCACGCTCTACCCGCTGCTGGCCGAATCGATGGGCGCCAAGGTCTCGGTCGGGCCGCCGTACTTCACACCGATGAGCGCGCTTTTCGCAGTGCCGATGCTGGTGGTGCTGGCGGTCGGCCCGCTGCTGCGCTGGCGGCGCGACAAGTTCTCGCGCATCGGCAAGATGATGGTGATCCCGGCGATGCTGGTGGTCGCGGGCGTCCTGCTCACCGTCATGCTGGGCGGCGTGCCGCTGATGCCGACGATTGGGCTGGCGCTGGCCCTTGGCCTCGTCTGGGCGAGCGTATTGCCGCTCAAGGGCCGTAACCTCCTGCGCACGCCGCTGCCGGTCTGGGGCATGGTGACGGCGCACCTCGGCATTGCCGTCGCGCTGCTCGGCATGAGCTGCGAGAGTGCCTTCTCTGTCGAGAAGCTGGTCGCGATCCGGGTGGGCGAGACGACCGAAGTGGGGCCCTGGCAGATCAAGCTCGATGCGGTCGAGCCTGTGGCGGGTCCCAACTGGACCGCGCTGGAGGCACGCCTGTTGGTGCGTTACGGCGACGATGGCCGTGTCGTCGAACTCGGCCCGCAATCGCGCAGTTTCTGGGCTCCACCGCAGCAGACCAGCGAATCGGCACTGCTGACGCGCTGGAACGGCCAGCTCTATACCGTGCTCGGCGGCGAGGCGGACGCCAAGGATGGCCGCAGCCGCTGGCAGCTTCGCTTGTGGTGGAAGCCTTTCGTCACGCTGATCTGGCTGGGCGGCCTGATGATCGCGCTGGGCGGCGCGCTGGCGCTGGTGGGCCGCGTCGCCAGCGACCTGCGCCGCATCATCGCGCGGGACAAGATCGAATACCGCCGCGAACGGCAGGGACGGGCAGGGAAGTACTCGTGAGCACCGATTCGACTCCCGAACCCGTGCGCAAGGCGCCCCGCTGGGCGATCTGGCTGCCGCTGGCGCTGTTCTTCGCCTTCGTGGTGCTGGTTTCCGTGCAGCTTCGCAATCCGGCCGATACCAATGTTGCCAGCACGCTGATCGGCAAGCCGATGCCCGCCTTCGACTTGCCGCCCGCTTTGCCGGGCCGTCCGGGGCTGAACAGTGCGGCGATTACCGACGGCAAGCCGCATCTCGTCAACATTTTCGCCTCGTGGTGCGTGCCCTGCGGTGTCGAGGCACCGCAGCTTGCCGCGCTCGCCCGGGCGGGCGTTCCCATCGAGGGTATTTCGGTGCGTGACCGGACCGAGGATCTTCAGGTCTTCCTGAAGACCAACGGCGATCCCTACCAGAGCATCGGAGCCGATGATGACGGCAAAGTGCAGCTTGCGCTCGGCTCCTCCGGCGTGCCCGAGACTTACGTGATCGATGGCAAGGGCGTGATCCGCTACCAGCATATCGGTGAGATTCGTGAGGATCAGGTGCCGATGATCCTCGGGAAGCTGCAGGAGGCCGCGCAGTGAGGGCGATTCTCGCCGCGTGTCTGGCCATGCTCGGCCTCTGGGCTTTGGCACCTGCGCTGGCGCAGGAAGAACAGTCCACCGCGCCCTATGCCTATCGCCAGCTCGACGATCCGGCCAAGGAGCAGAAGGCCGAAGCGCTGATGGAGACGCTGCGCTGCCTTCAGTGTCAGGGCCAGTCGATTGCCGATTCGGATGCACCGATCGCCGGTTCCATGCGCAGCCTCGTGCGTGAGCGCATTGCGGCGGGCGAGGACCCTGAGGCGATTCGTGCGTGGCTGGTCGAGCGTTACGGCGACTATGTGAGCTACGCACCGCGTGTGACCGCGCTGACATGGCCGCTTTTCGCCGTGCCGCTGGCGCTGCTGGCACTGGCCGCCTTGCTGCTGCGCGGACGTTTCCGTCGGGGAGGACAGGCATGACCTGGGTTTTCGTCATCCTGCTGGCGGTCGCCGCCTTCCTGCTTGTTGTCTTTGTGTTCAAAGCACCCCGTGGCGGCCGTGAGGCGATTGCTGCGGCGCTGGCGCTGGGCATTGCCGGCTATGCCGCGCAGGGCACGCCCGCCCAGCCCGGCGCGCCCAAGGACGGTGCAGAAGGGCGCTCGGGGGATATGGGCGCGTTCTTCGCAGAGGCGCGCGCCACGTTCAGTTCCAGCGGCTTGCCGCCGAGCGATCGCTGGGTGGTGATCGCCGACGGGCTGGCCCGCCACGGTGAATATGGCGATGCCGCCGAAGTGCTGCGCGGGGCGATCGGCAACGATCCGCCGGGGCCGCCGGCGAATGATCCCGACACGCGCGAACGCCGCTCGGAAGCGTGGCTTTCGCTGGGCAACGCGCTGGTCGCCCATGCCGAGGGGCAGCTTACTCCGGCCTCGCTCTACGCCTATCGCCGGGCCGGGCAGGCCGATCCCGATGCTGCCGGGCCGCCGTTCTTCCTCGGCCTTGCGCTGGCGCAGTCCGGTCGCCTTGGCGAAGGCCGTGCGATGTGGGCAGACTTGCTGGCCCGGGCTCCGAAGGAGGCCAAATGGCGTCCCGTACTGGAACAGCAACTGATCCGGCTCGACGCGTTTATCGCCGCGCAGAACGGTTCTCCGGCCCGTCCGCCGGTCGGCGCCGCCGATTCCGCGTCGGCACCGTCGCCACGGTGAACGACCCGCTAAGTATCGTTGCTTGGCTCCGGGCATGCTGCTAACGGCGGGCCCTTGTCGCGACGTGAAATCATGATCCGACAAGGCCATTACGGGGCGCTGCAATGAGTGATGCAAGTTCGGATACCGCTGACGTCCCGACAGTGATCGATCCGGCTACGGGCCGGAGAACACCGGTCGGCGGACATGGTTCCGGCAATCTCTCCAAGCTGGCGCTCGGCGCGGTCGGGGTCGTTTTCGGCGACATCGGTACCAGCCCGATCTATGCTTTTCGCGAAACTTTCGTCGGCCCGCATCCGCTGGCGATCGACGAACTCCACATCCTCGGCGTCGTCAGCCTGATCTTCTGGTCGATGACGCTGGTCGTCTCGGTCCAGTACGTTGGCATCCTGATGCGGGCGGACAACAAGGGGCAGGGCGGCAGCCTCGCACTCGTTGCGCTGATCTCGGGCGCGATCCGCAAGTCGCGCTACGGTCCGCTGGTGGTCCTGCTGGGGGTCTTCGCGACATCGCTGTTCTACGGCGATTCGATGATTACGCCGGCGGTTTCGGTGCTTTCTGCGGTCGAGGGTCTCACGGTCGTCGAATCGCGCCTGTCGCCGCTCGTTCTGCCGATTGCGCTGGTTCTGCTGGTCGCGCTGTTCGTGATCCAGAAGAGCGGCACGGCCAAAGTCGGCGCGCTGTTTGCGCCGGTGATGGTGGTCTATTTCACGGTGCTGGCCGTGCTCGGGGTCTACCACCTCGTGCAGATGCCCCACGTGCTGGTGGCGCTGAACCCGTGGTACGCGATCCAGTTCTTCCTGACCGACAAGATGCTCGGCTTCCTGGCGCTCGGCTCGGTCGTGCTGGCCGTGACCGGCGCGGAGGCACTCTATTCGGACATGGGCCACTTCGGACGCGGCCCTCTGCGTCTTTCGTGGTTCGGGTTCGTGATGCCGTGCCTGCTGATCAACTATTTCGGCCAGGCGGCGATGATCCTTGGCCTCAACGACGCGGCTGCGGCCGAGGCGATGGAGAATCCGTTCTTCCACCTCGCGCCTGAGAACCTGCGCCTGCCGTTGGTGATTCTGGCGACCTGCGCCACGTTCATTGCCAGCCAGGCCGTGATTTCCGGCGCGTTCTCGATCACCCATCAGGCGATGCAGCTGGGCTTCATCCCGCGCCTTTCGACCCGCCACACCAGCGAGCACGAAGTCGGCCAGATCTATATCCCCTTCGTCAACTGGGCGCTGATGACCGGCGTGATCGTGCTGGTTCTGGTATTCCAGAACTCGTCGAACCTCGCTTCGGCCTACGGTATCGCGGTGACCGGGGCGATGCTGATCGACACCTGCCTGATGACCGTGCTGCTGATCGTGATCTGGCGCTGGAAGCTGTGGCAGGCGATTCCGGTGATCGTCACCTTCTTCGTGGTCGACGGCGCCTATTTCGCGGCCAATGCCACCAAGATCAAGGACGGCGGCTGGTTCCCGCTGATGATCGGCGGCATCGCCTTCACCCTGCTGACGACGTGGAACAAGGGTCGCCGCCTCATGCGCGAGCGCATGACGGAAGCCGCTCTGCCGCTCAATGTCTTCGCCAAGAGCGCGCACGGCTCGGCCGCGCGCGTGCCAGGCACGGCGATCTTCATGGCCTCCACCAATGCGGGCGTGCCTTCCGCGCTGCTCCACAACATCAAGCACAACAAGGTGTTGCATGAACGCGTGGTTGTGCTGACCGTCGAAGTGCAGGACGTGCCCTACGTGGAGCCGGCCGAGCGCTATTCGATGACCGATCTGGGGCAGGGTTTCTACCGCATGACGCTGCGCTACGGCTTCATGGAGGAGACCGACGTGCCTGCCGCTCTGGCCCACTACGAGGTCTGCGGCGGCCCATTCGAGATGATGAAGACCAGCTTCTTCCTCTCCCGCCAGACGCTGGTTCCCTCGGCCAAGCCGGGCATGGCAATCTGGCGCGAGAAGCTGTTCGCGTGGATGATGCGCAATGCCGCCAGCGCCATGGAGTTCTTCCGCCTGCCAACCAACCGCGTGGTCGAACTGGGCAGCCAGCTCGAGATCTGAGTCGCCGCCAAAGCCGAACGGTTCGACATTGTCCTGTCTTTCTGGCGTGTTAGCTTGCCGCTGATACGATTGGAGAGGCAGGCATGGCGGTTCGGGGTTGGTTGTCGTCTGCGCTGGTGTTGAGCCTGGCCGGGGCCACCTCGTTGGCTCAGGCGACGCCTCTCGCGCCGGTAATCGACGCATCCTCCGGTTCCAGACGCATTTTGGTGACCTGGATGCCTGGTCCGGTCCGTTGCGAAGGCGGTGTGACAGTGACGGGCGGTGCCATGCGCAGGCCGCTGAACGATCTGGCCTGGGGAGAGCGTGTCACCCCGCCTTCCGCTCCGTCTCCAGTGACCCTGCAATTCGACATCGATTCGGCGGGACGCGCGGTTTCGATCAAGGACAAGCACGCGCTCGGAGATTTCGGCCCGGCGCTTGCCGCCAGCAAATTCCCGGCCACGGCGCGGCAGGGCTGCTCGATCACGTATATGGCCAGCGCGCAGCCCGTGGCTTCCGCGTCCGTCGCCGATCTCGTTTCCTACACGATCTCGCCGATCGTCGGAGCGCTACCGCCAGAGGGCTGGGCGCGTATCCGGCTGGAGGGAACCTGCGGGCAATTGCCGCGACCACAGCCGCTGCTTCGGGCATTTCCCGATTTCCGGCATATCGCCGGAGCACCGGGTGTGAAGGACTGGGCCGCTATCGCATATGACACCAATGCCGAGGGCAAGCCGATCCACGTCCGTCTGTTTCAGAGCAACGGGAATGCGGCGCTTGAGGATGCGGCGGTCAAGGCGATAAGCGATTCGCGCTTTTCGGGCGGGGCAAGGACGGGGTGCACGTATCCTTACTGGCGGATGCCGGAGCAGTTGGCTGCACCTGCCATGCCTGACAAGTCCGCTTCCCTCGTATCCGGGACGGCATGCCCGGCGGACCGGAAGTGGGCAACGCCGCCGGTCAAACGATATCCCGGAGCCTATAGCCGCCGCCGGATCGAGGGGTGGGCGATCGTTCGCTACGATATCGCGCCTTGGGGGGTGGTGGGCAACGTAACCGTGCTGGCCGCGCAACCATCGGAGCAGTTCGGCGATGAGGCCGCCCGGAACCTTGAGACAGCGAAATTCGAGCCTTCGCCGCAAGGTGCCAGCGGTTGTGTCGAGCGGATGAAATTCGTGATGCCGGTTGACGGCGGCGCCGACGACCTTGCCGATTTCTCCGCGGATTAGCGGGCCGCACAAGCATCGGCTGTCACGGAAAAATCCCGGCTGCCCCGCAGCCGGGTTCGATGCCGCTCAATCGTGCGGTGGGTTCTCGATCAGCTCTTCCTTCGCGTCCTGACCCATGCCGTGCTTCAGGACCATCGGAAGCTGCGAGAAGGTGAACACGAAGGACAGCACGGTGAAGCCCCAGATCTTGGCCTGAAGCCATGCATTGAAGCTCACGGTGTAGACCAGCAGGGTGTTGAGAGCGGCAAGGAACAGGAAGAACCATGCCCAGTTGCGCGAAAGCTTGAACCAACCTTCCTCGTCCAGCCCCTCGAAGGCGGACTGGAGCAGGTACTTGAGCATAGGTTTGCCCTGCCACAGGCCGTAGAACAGCATGCCCGCGAACATCAGGTAGACGGCGGTGGGCTTGATCTGGATCCAGAAGGCGTCGTGGAACACCACGGTCAGCGCGCCGAAGCCCAGAACCAGCACCGTCGTCAGCCAGAGCATCGGCGAGACGTGGCCAAGCCGCCACTTGGAGATCCCTAGCGCGAAGACGGTCGCCACCATGAAGGCGACGGTGCCCTTGATCACGGCCGTAACGGTTGCCAGCGGCCCGGCGTCCCCCGGCGGCGAGAAGTGCTCGTAGGCGAGGAAGAAGACGAGCAGCGGCCCGAAATCGACGACAAGGTTTACCCAGCTCGACTTCGGCTTTGCGGGAGCCTGTGTTTCAGTGTTCATCACGCGATCCCCGCAATGACGCGGGCCAGCAGGTCCGGGTTGAAGGGACGAAGGTCGTCGATCTTCTCGCCCACGCCGATGGCGTGGATGGGCAGCCTATACTGTTCGGCTGCAGCTACCAGCACGCCGCCGCGCGCGGTGCCGTCCAGCTTGGTCATGATGAGGCCGGAAACGCCCGCCACTTCCTTGAAGATCTCGATCTGCGAGAGCGCGTTCTGGCCGTTGGTGGCATCGAGCACCAGCACCACATCATGCGGCGCCTCGGGATTGAGGCGGCCGAGCACGCGGCGGATCTTGGCCAGTTCGTCCATCAGCTCGCGCTTGTTCTGAAGGCGGCCGGCGGTGTCGACGATCAGGGCGTCGATGCCCTGTTCGGTGGCGGCCTTGACCGCGTCAAACACGATCGAGGCCGGGTCGCCGCCTTCGGGGCCCTTGATGACGGGAATGCCCAAACGATCCGCCCAGACGCCGAGCTGGCCGATGGCAGCCGCACGGAACGTGTCACCGGCGGCAAGCATGACGGAATAGTCCTGCTCCTGGAACAGATGGGCCAGCTTGGCGATCGTGGTGGTCTTGCCCGACCCATTCACGCCGATCACGAGGATCACTTGCGGGCGCGGGAAGGCCACCACGTCCAGCGGCTTGGCGACCGGGCGCAGTATTTCCGCGATCTCGCGCGCTACCACTTCCATGATCGCGCGCTCGTCGGCATCGCGCTCGAAGCGTTCATCGGCAAGGCGCGCGCGAATGCGGGCCGCTGCACGCGGGCCGAGGTCCGACATGATGAGCGCGTCCTCAATGTCGTCGAGCTGCGCATCGTCCAGCGTGGTCTTGCCGACGATGCCGGACAGGTTCTCGGTCAGGCGCTCGGTGGTCTTGCGGAAGCCTCCGAAGAGGCGGTCGGACCAGTCGCGTTCAGCCTGCTGGCCGTCGGTACTCATGCTTCCAATATTCCTTCGACTACCCTTGCGGGCGTGACGCGGACCAGCGTGCCGGCCGGGGTAGACTCGGGCACGCGGACTTTCGCGTAGTTCTGCGCATGGCCGGTGCCGCCTCTTTCGGCAAGCACCGATAGCGGCTGGCCGACGAGCCCGGCAAGCCACCGGGCACGCGTGCCGGCAATTGTTTCGCGTAGCTGTGCGGCGCGGCGGCGGATCGTGTCGCCATCAATCTGGGGCATCCGCGCGGCGGGCGTACCCGGGCGCGGAGAGTAGGGGAAGACGTGGCCGTGGACCACGTCCAGTTCCTCGATGATCGAAAGGTTGGCCGCATGGGCGCCCTCGCTCTCGGTCGGGAAACCGGCGATGAGGTCGGCACCGATGGCGATGTCCGGGCGACGGCCCTTGAGGCCGGTCGCCAACCGCACGGCATCGGCGCGGCTGTGGCGACGCTTCATGCGCTTGAGGACCAGGTCGTCGCCATGCTGGAGCGAGAGGTGGACATGCGGCATGACACGCGCCTCGCCGCAGAGCAGCTCAAACAGTGCCTCGTCCACTTCCGCCCCGTCGATGGATGAGAGGCGCAGGCGGGGCAGGCCGGGGAAGCGGGCGAGGATCGCCTCGCACAACGTGCCGAGACGGGGTGAACCGTCCAGATCGCCGCCCCACGATGTGAGATCGACGCCGGTGAGAACGATTTCCTGCACGCCGCGCGCGGTGTGGACTACGATGTCCTCCAGCACTTCGGCAACCGTGCGCGAGCGGCTGGGGCCGCGTCCTTGCGGGATCACGCAGAACGTGCAGGCGTGGTCGCAGCCGTTCTGCACTTGCACGAAGCCGCGCGTATAGGCGCGCTCTTCGCGTGGTTTCGGCGCGGGTGGCACGTTCCAGGCGCGCGGGTCGAGCTTGGCGGTATTGGCGACGATCCCGTCGACCTCGGGCATCGCGGCGAGCATCGCGCGCTCGACTTCGGCGGCACAGCCGGTGACGATCAGGCGGGCCTCAGGCCGGGCCTTGCGAGCGCGCCGGATCGCCTGCCGGGTCTGGCGCACGGCTTCGGCCGTGACGGCACAGGAATTGACGACGACAAGGTCTTCTGCGCCGCCCAGCAGGCCGCGCAGTGTTTCGCTTTCGGAGATATTGAGGCGGCAGCCGAGTGAGTGGACTTCGAGGGTCAAGCTTCGACCTTGCCCGGGATGACGCCATAGTCGGCCAGATCGAACGAACCACGGAACGATTCGGTCGCCGGGCCGGTCATCACGATCTCGTCGTCCTCACGCCATTCGATCACCAGCGGGCCGCCGGGGAGGGTGACGGTGACCTTGCGGTCGACCAGCCCGCGCCGCATCGCGCCCACGGCGGTTGCACAGGCGCCGGTGCCGCAGGCACGGGTCAGACCGGCCCCGCGCTCCCAGACGCGCAGGGTGATCGCATCGCGCGCGGTGACGGCGGCGACGTTGACGTTGATGCGTTCGGGGAACAGCGGGTCGTTCTCGACCAGCGGGCCAAGGCGGGCCATGTCGATCTTGTAGGGATCCTCGACGAAGAAGATCGCGTGCGGATTGCCGACATTGACAGCGATGGGCGCGACCAGTTCCTCCCAGGCGACAGGCATCTTGTATGTGTCCATCGCGTAGCCGAGCGGGATCTCCTGCCAGCCGAAGCGCGGCTTGCCCATCTCGACCGAGATACCGTTGTCGGTGGGGGTGGTCGATACCATGCCGCCCAGCGTTTCGATGCGGGCAGGGCGGCCGTTGAGCAGGCCCACCGCCCGTGTGGCGTTGCCGCAGGCTTCGACCTCGCTGCCGTCGGCATTGAAGATGCGCATGCGGAAATCGCCCCTGTCGGAGGGGGCGAGCACGATCAACTGGTCGCAGCCGATGCCGGTGTGACGGTCAGCCAGCGCGGCCGCGAGCGTCGTGTCGACCGGCGGGAGCGCGCCCGTCCGGCCATCCAGCACGACGAAATCGTTGCCGAGTCCGTGCATCTTGGTGAATTCGATCCGCATGGGCGCGATGTATGCGCTCCGCGCGTCGAGGTCCAGTGGGATGCGGATGGGGGATAGCGCTCAGCAACCTGGAGCACCGTACGCCAGCTCGGACTTTAAGCCTCGTCGTCCCCGCGAAGGCGGGGCCCCCGCTTGTTCTTGCGAGGTCGGCAGAAGGAAGCGGGCCCCCCGCCTGCGCGGGGGCGACGGGACTTATAGAGTGTCGCGTTCGATGACGATTTGGTTTTACCCGAGGCCTGCCTTGTGCGCGCCGGGCTCCTGGCTTGCAGGCATGCCAAGCCCCTGCGTCACCGAAAGCATCTCCTGTGCCACTTCGCTGTTGGCGACAAGGCCGATCCTGCCCAGCCACTCGGCCAGTTCGCCAGCCGGGCGCGGGCGGCCGTAAAGATAGCCCTGACCTTTGATCTTGTCGTACTTGAGCAGCTGTTCCAGCACGTCGCCGGTCTCGATCCCCTCGGCGGTGATCGGCAGGTCCATGCCCTTGCCGAGCATGGCGATGGCGTGGACGATGGCGGCGCTGTCCTTGTTCTCGGCAATGCTGGAGACGAACGAGCGGTCGATCTTGATCCGGTCGAACGGCAGGCTGCGCAGCTGCGCAAGCGAGCTGTAGCCGGTGCCGAAATCGTCCAGGCTGATCGTGATGCCCTGGTTCTTGAGGCTGGTGATCAGCGAGCGAACTTGCGCCATGTTCTGGTGCAGGCACGATTCGGTGATCTCGATCTCCAGCCGGTGCGGCGGGAAATTGGCGGCCAGCAGGATCTTGAGCAGCTTCTGGGCGAACCACGGATCGCGCAGCTGGAGCGGTGAGATGTTCACCGCCAGCGTCAGCGCCGGATCCCAGGCCTTGGCATCTTCAAGGGCCTGGGTGATCACGCTTTCCGAAAGCTCGGCAATGACGCCGATTTCCTCTGCAATCGGGATGAAGATATCGGGTGAGACGATGCCGAATTGGGGCGAATCCCAGCGGGCGAGCATCTCGAAACCGGTCAGTCCGCCGGTCTGGAGGTCGATCTGCTGTTCGTAGAACGGCACGAATTCGCCGCGCGCAACGCCCTTGCGGATGCCGTATTCCAGCTCGTTGCGGAAGCGCATCTCGTCGGCCATCGGCGCTTCGAACCAGAAGTAGCTGTTCCGGCCCTGACGCTTGGAATGGTACATCGCGATGTCGGCCATTTCGAGCAGCGCGCGGGCATCGGGCGGCGTGCCGCCCTTGGCGTGGCTGTCGCTGCGGGCGAGGCCGATCGAGGCCGTGACCTCGATGCTGATGGTGTTGATCGTCGCGCTTTGGGCGATGGCTTCCACGAGTGAGGCGGCGATGCCGTCGATCCGGTCAGGACGGCCGCGATCGAATTCGACCGCAACCGCGAACTCGTCGCCGCCGATGCGGCTGACCAGCGATTGCGAGGGCAGGCAGGCGGTGATGCGCTTGGCGCATTCCTGAAGCAGCCGGTCGCCAGTGTTGTGGCCGTTGAAATCGTTGACCTGCTTGAAGTTGTCGAGGTCGATCATGATCAGCGTGACGGCGCGGTCGTTGCTCGCGGCGGCGTCGTGGATCATCATGTTGACCGCGTCGTTGAAGCTGCGGCGATTGAGGAAGCCCGTCAGCGGATCGGTCTCGGCAAGGCGGCGGGCCTGATGCTCGGCCTTCTTGCGCAGCTGGATTTCCTCGCAGAGCTGGCGATAGCGGCTCCAGCCGAAGATGATGATCGCGACGTTCAGCAGGAAGGCGTTGAGGATGAAGTTGTCCGGCCCGGGGCCGTGCCCGAGCAGAGACCGGACCACGTCCGGGCCGACTTCGCTGCCGGTGGCGATGAAAAGAAGAATCGCGGCGGTGACGATGCCAAGCGCAATGATGTCGATCTGGCGGTCGCCATCGAATTCATCGCCGGAATTCTCCGACTGTGCGACCAAAGCAATCTTCACGGGATAAGTCCCCCCAGAACGGCAACCCTTGAGTGGGAAATAGACGGGGGGGCTGAAATTTTGGTTAAGTTTTTCAACCCGGCGCGATCAGACTAAAGTCTTAAAGACTGTCGCGCCGGGTTCGGAATTTCGCAAAAACGTGCGTACAATCAGGCCTTGAGGCCGATTTCGCGCAGACGTTCCTGAAGATAGTCGTCGGCGGTGATGCTCTCCGGGTAGCGATCCGGGTTTTCCGCCGAGATGCACTGTTCCAGCGTCCTGAACGGGAAGTCGCTGCGAAGATGCAGGAAGAACGGCATCGAATAGCGGCTGTGGGCAGCGCGCTCGCCTTCCGGATTGCGCACGCGGTGCGTGGTCGAGGGCAGGACGTGGTTGGTCAGGCGTTGCAGCATGTCGCCGATGTTGACGACCACGGCGCCTTCCGGCGGGGCGACCGTCAGCCATTCACCGTTCTTGCCGAGCAGTTCGAGCCCGGCTTCCTGCGCGCCGAGCAGCAGGGTGATGAGGTTGATATCCTCATGAGCGCCGGCGCGGATGGCGCCGCCGGCACCTTCGCCGACGGGCGGGTAATGCAGCAGGCGCATGACCGAATTGCCGTCCTCGATGGCCGGATCGAACCAGCGCGCGTGGAGGCCGAGATCGACCGCGATGGCGGAAAGGATCTCGGCGCCCGCCTTGTCGAACTGGGCGTAGAGTTCGGTGAAGGTTTCCTTGAAGCCTTCGATCTCGCTGGGCCAGACATTTGGCGGCATCGAGGCGGCGAGCGGGGAACCGGCGGGCAGGTCGCGGCCGACGTGCCAGAATTCCTTGAGGTCTTTCTCGGTCGCGCCCTTGGCGACCTCGGTGCGGAACGGCGTGTAGCCGCGCGCGCCGCCCTGACCGGCGATGAAGTACTGGCGTTTTACCGCGTCGGGCAGGGCGAAGAATTGCGCGGTGAGTTCCCAGGCGTGGTCGATCAGGGCCTGATCGATGCCGTGGTCGCGGACCATGGCGAAGCCGAAGGTACGGAAGCTCTCGCCGATGCGTGCGGCGAACTCGGCGCGGTCGGATTCGAGGCTGAGGACGGGGATCTGGGCAAGGTTCATCGTGGTCTTCCAAACAAAATCGGGCAAACAGGATCGGGGGCGGTGGCCCGGCGGCCCTGGAATGGACGCCGAATCACCGATATTGTTTCCACCGATTGAATCGCTATGCCGCCCCCATAGAAGTTTCCGTCCCAAATCGAAATTCGAAAGGCGATTCATGGCAAAGCGCTACTGGCTGCTGAAGTCCGAACCGGATGCGTACAGCTGGGACGATCTCGTCGCGGAGGGCGAGGGCACCTGGGACGGTGTGCGTAACCACCGCGCGGCCAACAACTTACGTGCGATGCAGGTGGGGGACGAGGCGTTCTTCTACCATTCGAACATCGGCAAGGAGATCGTCGGCATCGCCACGATCAGCCAGTCGGGTCTCACCGATCCCAGCGATCTCGAGGGCAAGTGGGCGGCGGTAAAGGTGAAGGCGGTGCGCAAGCTTGCCCGTCCCGTCACGCTCAAGCAGATCAAGGCCGATCCCAAGCTGGCCGAGACGGAACTCGTCAAGTTCTCGCGCCTGTCGGTGGCGGTGGTGACGCCTGAGGAGTGGGATTACATCCTGTCGCTGGCGAAGGGCTGATCTTTCCCCGCGTCGTTTCCGGCGCACGGCTCGGCGCAGGGGCGGAACCTTGGGGCGGTACGGCCGGTTTGCTTGTCGTGAACGCAGCGCAATGGCGCGGCGAACCGCCAAGGAGAACGATCATGGGTCAGCTCAAGGACACCGCCAAAGGCCTCGGCAATGAGATTGCCGGTAACGCCAAGCAGGTTGCGGGCAAGGCACGCAACGACCCTGTGCAGCAGGCCGAAGGCAAGGCACAGGAAAAGAAGGGCGAACTCCAGCAGGGAATCGGCAAGGTCAAGGGCGCACTGGGCGACCGGATCTGAGGCTTACCCGAAAGAGACGTCAGGCCTGCGCCAGTTAGTGGCACAGGTATCGCGAAGGGCCGCCTCGGGGCGGCCCTTTTCGCAGGGTTTTCTCACGTTGTTAAAGGTTTGAAAGGCGAGGCGGTGGCGGACCCGTCCCGTTTTGGGATGTACCGATTCGGGCATCTGGCCGGAGAGTAAACAAAACCTTAACCTCGCGCTCATGAAGAACATGAAACGTCGAGCGCTCGTCCTTTCCAGCGAGGCCGCCGGACATCCGTTCCGGCGCTCGCTCCCACCCCATGTCCTCGCGGCGCCGTTCCCGGCCGACGTGGAGGCCGCCGAGAATGCCGAGGCACGCCGGACGTGGCGCCTCAGCGGCAACGACTGGCGCGGTTTCCTCTCGGCCTACTGCGCGTCGCTGGTGGCGATCACGGTGTTCATCACCTGATAGATGGAAACTGCACGCCGTATCCGCGGCGTGTTGGAAGGCTTCAGGCCGTGCGCGCCGCCACTTCGGCGCGGTACAGCAGATAGCCCAGCCAGGCCGAGGCGCCGCAGGCGATCGCCACGACCATCATTTGCTGGACCACGGGCAGGCCCAGCATGGTCATCATGCCGGTGACCAGAGCGCCCACCACCATTGCGCCCGAATTGACGATATTGTTCGCCGCGATCGTGCGCGCCGTCTGTGACTTGTCGACGAAAGTCGTCAGGAAGGCGTAGAGCGGCACCACGAACATGCCGCCGCATACGGCGATGCCCAGCAGCGAACCCAGCAGAGGCAGAGCGAGCGGCTGGACCACGAACGTACCCACGTTCATCAGGGTATTGGGGCCGGCATTCCGGGGCCAGATCGCGCAGACTTCCTGGAAAGCGATCAGGAAGACGCCCATGCCGATCACCGAAAGCGGCGACCAGCGCGCGGAAACGGTGCCCTTAAGCAGTGCATTGATCGCCATCGAACCGATCGCCACACCCACCGAGAAGATCACCAGGAACAGGCTGGCCACTTCCTTGCTGGCGGACAGGATGTTCTTGGTGAGCGGCGGGAACTGGATGAACAGCACGGTGCCGATCGCCCAGAAGAAGCTGATCGAGCAGACCGCCAGGAACACGCGCCGGTCGCTCAGCGTCGTGCGGACGAGCCGGATGGAGGCGCGTACGACGTGGTAATCGAGCGGCTCGGGCGCGCACATCGGCGGCGCCGGGGGCACCTTGCGGCCGGCGAGATAGCCGATGATCGCGACGATCACCACCATGACGGCGGCATGATTGACGCTGATCCAGCCCGCCACGATCGTACCCGCGAGCACGGCAATGTAAGTGCCTGCCTCGACAAGGCCAGTGCCCGAAAGCACCTCACCCTCGCGCAAGTGCTGCGGCAGGATCGCGTATTTGATGGGGCCGAAGAAAGTGGAATGGATGCCCATCGCGAACAGCGCGAGCAGCATCAGCGGGATCGCCAGCGTATCGAGCGCGACGTGTTGCCACGCCAGCGCCAGACCGGTTCCGCCCACGACCATGATCAGGATTTCGCAAAACTTGATCACGCGAATGATTTTCGCCTTGTCGCGCATGTCGGCAAGCTGCCCGGCCAGTGCCGAAAGCAGGAAGAAGGGAATCACGAAGATCCCCGATGCCATTGCGCTGAAACGTGCCTCTGCGGCCTCGGAGTTGTAGACGCCGTAAACGACGAACAGCACCATGGCGTTCTTGAACAGGTTGTCGTTGAACGCGCCAAGCAACTGGGTCACGAAAAGAGGCAGGAAGCGCCTCGCGCGGATGAGTTTGGACGTCGTTGTCATGTCGTGGGAAAAATCGGCGGCCTCGCTCTCTCTGGCGGGACACTTAATGGTGTAAGGCGGTGGCACAACCCCTGATCGGTATTTTGTTGGGTGTTGCAGGATACGCAAGAAGGCCGATGGAGGCCGCGAGGGCGTGTTTTAAGGGTTTGGATGCAGTCCTCCATTCTCAAACGCCTGCTTCGCCGCTATGGCCTTGTCTTGATGCTGACTCTGCCGAATATCCTCACGCTTTCCCGCATCCTGGCGCTGCCGCTGCTGGCCTTCCTGCTGTGGTGGCCAAGGTGGGAGTTTGGCTACGGCCTGGCCTTCGCGCTCTATGCGCTGATGGCCATTACCGACTATTTCGACGGCTATCTTGCCCGTTCGAGCGGGACGGTTTCGAAACTCGGCGTGTTTCTCGATCCCATTGCCGACAAGATCATGGTCGCCACCGTGATTCTGGTGCTGACCGCGCAGGGGATCCTGACCGGGCCTTACGTGGGTGACATGCACGTCATCGCCGGGCTGATCATTCTCGTGCGTGAGATCGCGGTCTCGGGCCTGCGGGAGTTTCTTGGCGGTCTTCAGGTCTCCGTGCCGGTGAGCCGCCTTGCCAAGTGGAAGACGACCTTCCAGCTGATCTCGCTCGGCGCGTTGATTCTGGGCGCGGCGATGCCGTGGTGGAACGTCGACCTGCTGGGGCTGTCCATCAATGTGCCCCACACTGTCGGGCTGACGACGCTGTGGGGGGCGGCGGTGCTGACGCTGATTACCGGGTGGGACTATCTGCGCGTCGGCCTCAAGCACATGGATTGAGCGGGGCGGGGGCGTATAAGCCCCCCATTCGCGCGGCATTGCAAAAACCTCCACTCGCCGTGTGATCGTTGCGATTGGCTCAAGCGTCTCCGCGCGTAAGGGCGGATCGCGGTCCGGGGGGACATCGTAATCCAAGGATAAGTCCCATTACCGCTTCTCGTCGATCGTTTGCCGCACGGATCCGTACCCGGGAGCCGAAGCCGCGCGTTTTCGGGCGAGGCATGGTCTTCGCGCTGGCGGCCTCGGCCGGCCTGACGGTTGCCAATATCTATTATGGCCAGCCGATGCTGGGCCTGATGGCGCGCGACGTTCCCGGCGCGGCGATCACCTATGTGCCCACCGCGACCCAGTTGGGCTACGCTGTAGGCCTGCTCTTGCTGGTGCCGCTGGGTGACCTTCTCGAACGCAAGCGGCTGATCGTGCTGCAATGCCTTGCGCTGGCGGTTGGGCTGGCGCTGGTGGCGCTGGCGCCGACCGGTGCGATCGTGCTCGCCGCATCGCTGGTGGTGGGCCTGCTGGCCTCGGTAGCGCAGCAGATCGTTCCGCTGGCTGCCAATCTCGCGCCCGAGGACAAGCGCGGGGTGGTGGTAGGGACCGTCATGGCGGGCCTGCTCTGCGGCATTCTGCTCAGCCGCACTTTGGCGGGCTTCGTCGGTGCCGAGTTCGGCTGGCGGGCGATGTTCTGGCTGGCGGTGCCGCTGGCGCTCGGCACGGCGGGGCTGATGGCCTGGCAGTTGCCGCGCAGCCGTCCGCATCCCGCAGGGATGGGCTATGGCGGCCTGATCGCTTCGCTCTTGGACCTGTGGCGCGAGTTTCCGGCGCTGCGCCTCGCGACGTTCACCCAGTGCACCCAGTTTGGCGTGTTCAGCGTGTTCTGGACGATACTGGCGCTGCATTTGCAAGAGCCGCGCTTTGGTCTCGGTTCGGAAGTGGCGGGTCTGTTCGGCGTTCTGGGGGCGGCAGGTGTGCTGGCGGCCCCGATTGCCGGGCGCATCGCCGATCGGCGCGGGCCGCACATGGTGATCGTTGCGGCGAGCGCGCTGACGTTGGTCTCGTGGCTGGTCTTCGCCTTCTGGACCTCTATCGTCGGGCTGGTCGTGGGCGTGTTGCTGCTCGATTTTGCGATTCAGGCGAGCCAGATTTCCAACCAGAGCATCATTTTCGCTCTGCGGCCTGAGGCACGCTCGCGCATCAACACGGTCTACATGTCGTCGATGTTCCTGGCCGGCGCGGCCAGTTCAGGTGCTGCGACGGTAGTATGGCACAACTGGGGCTGGAGCGGCGTGACGATGCTGGGGCTTGGCATCGCTTCTGTCGGTCTGGCGCTACAGACGTTGCGCCGCCGGGGCTGAGGGCCTCGGGCATGGCGATCTGACGCCGCAACTCATTCCCGTCGCCCCCGCGAAGGCGAGGGCCCCGCTTCCTTCACGCTACGTCTCAGGAACAAGCCTCGTCCCCGCCTTCGCGGGGACGACGGAGTTTAGGGATTTTTGTCGGATCGTTTCATTCCGATAGAGGCTGGCTCAGCCCGCGCGCAGTTCGTCCGCCAGTAGGCGGAACTCTTCCGAACGCGGTGAATTCTTCCGCCAGACCAGCGCAATCTCTCGGTTGGCATGGGGCGAGATCAGCGGCCGGGCGACGACATTGGTGCCGTTGAGAATCCCCGCATCGATTGCCATTTCCGGCAGCATGGTCAGCCCGAGTCCATTGTCGACCATCTGCACCAACGTGTGCAGGCTCGTGCCGATCATCGTGGCCGAGGCGCGCAGTTCGGGCCGGTTGCAGGCCGCCAGCGCGTGGTCCTTCAGGCAGTGCCCGTCCTCCAGCAGCAGCAGGCGATTCTCGTCGATGATGTCGGGCCCGACTTCCTCGGGCGGGTTGCGCGGATCGTCGGCCGGGAAGGCGACGAAGAAGGCGTCCAGTTCGATCGTCTCCTTTTCCACCTCGCCCGTGGCATAGGGCAGGGCGAGCAGCACGCAGTCCGCGCGGCCATGGTGAAGCGATTCGATGGCGGCCTGACTGGGTTCCTCACGCAGGAAAAGCTTGAGGTTCGGCCGCTCGCGCCGAAGACGGGGCAGCATGCGCGGCAGTAGGAACGGCGCGATCGTCGGGATCACGCTCATGCGCACTTCGCCCGAGAGCGGCTTGCCGCTCGACTGGACGAGGTCTGAGAGTTCCTCTGTCTCGCGCAGGACGCGGTGCGCCTTTTCAACAACCGCATTGCCCAGCGGCGTGAAGCGCACGGCGCGCTTGGTGCGTTCAACCAGCGTCACGCCCAGCAATACCTCAAGATCGCGCAGCCCCGCCGAAAGCGTCGATTGCGAGACGAAGCAGGCGTCTGCGGCACGGCCGAAGTGGCCATGCTCGTGAAGCGCGACGAGATACTGGAGCTGTTTGAGCGTGGGCTGATAGACGGTCACGCCCGGGCTATCGCACGAAGAGCCCTGTTTCGCCAACCGTTTGCTTGGTTACCGCCGGTGTGAACGAGATTCAGGTGGAGGCGTGGAGCCCCGGCGGGACACCTCTGCACCTCCGCGTCTCTGCGTGCACAAAAAAGCCCGGCTTTCGCCGGGCTTTCGTTCATTCGTCCGCCGGTACATCCTCGACGCGGGTCATCTTGAGCTTGCCGTCCACCACCGCGAAGGCGAGCTTGCCTTCCACGAGGTCGAGCGCGTCATGGCCGAACACCTCGTAACGCCAGCCTTCCAGAATTGGCAGGTTCTTGCGCACTCCGGCGGCCAGCAGTTCCAGTTCCTCGCTGCGGGCGAGCAGGCGTGCAGCCACGTCGATCTCGCGCGAGCGGATCTTGAGCAGCAGCTTGAGAAGGTCGGCAACGAGCGCGCCTTCCTTGCCGAGCGGCGCACCGCGCGGCGCGCGCGGGGGCAGTTCGTCCTCGGGCATGGGCTCGGCCTTGGCGATGGTCGTCATGAGGCGTCTGCCGATGTCATTGTCCTTCCAGCCCTGCGAGAGGCCGCGCACTTTGGCGAGGTCGGCCTGCTGCTTGGGCGGGTGGCTGGCGATATCGGCCAGCGTTTCGTCACGGGCGATACGGCCGCGCGGGATGTTCTTGCCTTGCGCTTCGATTTCGCGCCACTCGGCAATCGCCTTGAGGCGGCCGAGCATGGTGGGATTGCGGCCAGCGGCCTTGATCCGCTTCCACGCCTCGGTCGGGTCGTTGCGGTAGTTGTCCGGATCGGCGAGCTTTTCCATTTCCTGGTCGAGCCACGCACCGCGTCCTGTCTTCATCAGACGCTTGAGGATCTTGGGGAAGATCTTGGCGAGATGGGTCACGTCGCCAATCGCATATTCGATCTGACGCTCGGTCAAGGGACGGCGCGACCAGTCGGTGAAACGCGCGCCCTTGTCGATGGTGAGGCCCTGCCACGATTCGACGAGGTTGGAATAGCCGATCTGTTCAGACTGGCTGATCGCCATCATCGCGATCTGCGTATCGAAGATCGGGTGCGGGGTGCGGCCTGTGAAGTTGTAGATGATCTCCACGTCCTGGCCGCCCGCGTGGAAGACCTTCAGCACGTCCTCATTGTCGGTGAGAAGGTCCAGGAGCGGTGAAAGATCAAGGCCTTCGGCCTTGGGATCGACGGCGGCGGCTTCCTCCGTATTGGCGATCTGCACAAGGCACAGTTCGGGCCAATAGGTGTTCTCGCGCATGAACTCGGTGTCGACCGTCACGAAATCGGATTTCGCGAGGCGTTCGCACAGAGCCGTGAGCTCGTCCGTCTTTGTAATCAGAGGGTGAATGATCATTGCGTCAGCGGCGTTACGCCGAACCGAGCAGGGGATCAATCTCCCCCGCTGGCCCGGGCCCCAAGTTTTGTCGGAGAAGTTCGACAGGAATGACTATCGGCGGCGGAACAGGCGTTCCAGCAGACCCGGGCGGCGCTCTTCCTCGATGGCGATGGTCTCGCGATCTACGAAGCGGCGGCGGAGCTGGGTGCCGGTCACGTGAATGCCGGGCGGTGGCAGGTGGAGGGCTTCCTCGTCCTCGACCCCGTTCTCAAGTGGCGCGGTCTGGGCGGGGAAACGGACCATGTCGAGCGGAGCGTAGTCCTGCTCCTGCGCAGGGACAGCTTCGATGGAGGGTTCGAACTCCGAATGTTCGAATTCCGGCGTTTCCAATTCGTGCAGGCTGGCACCCGAGGTTTCGGCTTCAGGTTGCTCAACATCCCAGTCTGTATCGTCGACGTACGATGCGGCCGGGAATAGCGGTGCAGGGGCCTCCGGTTCGACGTCTTCCGACTCGTCCGAATCGGAATAGGCTGCGAAGGCGGCTGTCGGCGGAAACGGATTGGCCAAGGGCGGCGGCGGCGCGAAAGGCGCGGCCGGAGAGGAGGCTGCGGCGGGCGCGGCGAACGGCTCGTGCTCGGTATCGAACACCGGCCTTGGCATGGCGGCAAGCTGCGCGCTCAGATCGAGCGGGCGGCGTAGCGGCGCAGGCTCGCGCCCGAAGGCGGTGCGCGGTGCCGCGGCGGCGACGTGTCCCTCGCGAGCCGTCACGGCTGGAGCTTCGAACCACGGATACGACTCGTTGCTTCCCACCAGCACGGCCATCGCGCGCGGCAGTCCCGCGGTGAGGGCCTTGTCGCGCATGGCCTGATGGATCAGCACGGCCAGATGGCAGGCGCCCACAACATAGGCGCGGCGCTCGTCGGGCGTGGAGGCGCCGCTGAGGCAGTGGTGCTCCAGCGCGGCGATCACCGCATTGAGATCGTCGAGCCCTTCCACGCGCAGGGCATCGTCGATGTCCTCGAATGCGCCCTGCCAGGCAATGGTGTTGCCTTGGTAGCCCGCGGAAATGCCGTCGCGATCGGCATGGGAGAAGCCCCAGGCCTGATCGGTGTAATAGGTCGTTTCGAAAGCGAGCATCGGCGCGGCGCCAAGGCCTGCCTGCATGCCGCATATGTCGATACCGATGGCGGTGATGGGATCGCCCGGGCTGTCCAGCTCGCCGATCCGCTCGACAAGACGGTCCCAGCCGTCGACATTGAGATCGCTGGATGCGATCGAGCGGAAGTGCGCGGGCAGGGGTTGGCCATCGCCGCAGAGCCAGGCGAGTTCGGCCTTGAGGATGCGTGCGGCCTCATCGGCGCCGCCTTCGCGCACCATGGCCTCGATCGCGAGGCGGAATTGGGCTTCCGTCCTGCCGTCGATCGTGACGTCCGCCAGCATTCTCGTTCTCCGTGTGACCCTTTGGGCCCGGCATAGGCTGCAATGGTTGATGTCGGGTTACCGCGCAGTCCTTAGGCTCGATTAATCCCGCGCTCCGGCTGGCTGTCGGCCGCGCGAAAGCGTGACAGAAGTGACCGCGCGACGCGCCGCGGCAATTCCATGTCTGGAAATAATGCAGCCACTCGACTAGGGGGCACGGCTTGCAACCTGTTTCAGACGAAGAGAAGCGCGAGCCCGCCATGACTCATCCCTATCGCTCCCACACCTGCGGCGCCCTTGCCGCTGCCGAGGTCGGCCAGACCGTCCGCCTCTCGGGCTGGGTGCATCGCAAGCGCGATCACGGCGGGGTGCTCTTCGTCGATCTGCGCGATCACTACGGCATCACCCAGATCGTGACCGACAGCGACAGCCCGGCGCTGGCCGTGCTCGATTCGCTGCGCGTCGAATCGGTGGTCACCATCGAAGGCGAAGTGAAGGCTCGCAGCGCATCGACCGTGAACCCGAACCTGCCGACCGGCGAGATCGAGGTCTATGCCCGCGCCGTGACGGTTCAGGCGAAGGCGGAAGAGCTGCCGATGCCGGTCGCCGGTGAGCAGGAATATCCCGAGGATATCCGCCTGCGCTACCGCTTCCTCGACCTGCGCCGTGAGACGCTGCACGCCAACATCGTGAAGCGCACCAAGATCATCTCGGACATGCGCCGCAAGATGGAAGGCATCGGCTTCACCGAATACGCGACGCCGATCCTGACCGCCTCTTCGCCCGAAGGCGCGCGCGACTTCCTGGTGCCTAGCCGCATTCACGCCGGCAAGTTCTACGCGCTGCCGCAGGCCCCGCAGCAGTACAAGCAGCTACTGATGGTCGCCGGTTTCGACCGTTACTTCCAGATCGCGCCCTGCTTCCGTGACGAGGACCCGCGCGCAGACCGTCTGCCGGGCGAGTTCTATCAGCTCGACCTCGAAATGAGCTTCGTCACGCAGGAAGAGATCTGGGAAACCATGGAGCCGGTGCTCCAGAGCGTGTTCGCCGATTTCGCCGAAGGCAAGCCGGTCACGCCGGCAGGTAGCTTCCGCCGTATTCCGCACGCCCAGTCCATGCTGGATTACGGTTCGGACAAGCCCGATCTGCGTAACCCGCTGATCATCAAGGACGTGACCGAGCACTTCGTCGAATCGGGCTTCGGTATCTTCGCCGGTATCGTCGCCAATGGCGGCGTGATCCGCGCGATCCCGGCTCCGGGTGCAGGCGCTGGCAGCCGCAAGTTCTTCGACGACATGAACGTCTGGGCGCGCGGCGAAGGCTACTCCGGCCTTGGCTACATCAACATCAAGGACGGCGTCCCCGGCGGCCCGATCGCCAAGAACCACGGCGAGGAAAAGACCGCCGCGCTGATCGCCGCGCTGGGCCTTGGCCCGAACGACGGCGTGTTCTTCGCTGCCGGCAAGGAAGAGCAGGCTGCCAAGCTGGCCGGTCTTGCCCGCATCCGCACCGGCGAGCAGCTTGACCTGATCGACAAGGACCGCTTCGAGCTGTGCTGGATCGTCGACTTCCCGTTCTACGAATGGGACGAAGACAACAAGAAGGTGGACTTCGCGCACAACCCGTTCTCGATGCCGCAGGGCGGCATGGAAGCGCTGGAAGGTCAGGATCCGCTGACGATCAAGGCGTATCAGTACGACCTCGTCTGCAACGGCTTCGAAATCGCCTCCGGCTCGATCCGTAACCAGTCGCCCGAACTGATGGTCAAGGCGTTCGAGATGGTCGGCCTGAGCAAGGCCGACGTCGAGGAGCGCTTCGGCGGCCTCTACCGCGCGTTCCAGTACGGTGCCCCGCCGCACGGCGGCATGGCGGCCGGCGTGGACCGCATCGTCATGCTGCTCTGCGGCGCGCAGAACCTGCGCGAAGTGGCGCTGTTCCCGATGAACCAGCGCGCCGAAGACCTGCTGATGGGCGCGCCGACCCCGGCCGAGCCCAGGCAGCTTCGCGAACTGCACATGCGCGTGGTTGAGCCCCAGAAGCCGGCTGCACAGGCGCCTGCACAGGGTTGATGAGAATACAGGGCAAGGCATGGGCATGGGGCCCTCTCGCCTTGCTTCCGCTTCGGCGGCCACAATTTGCGGTGATTTCCCGGAAAACTCTGGGAATTGCGGCTGAATCGTGGATAAATCGGGCCATGGCGCTTCCGCGTCGTGATCGTATCTTACGTGCGAGGCTTGCCAGCGCCCGCCCCAGACATTAGGGCGACTGGCGAGATTACATCCTCTGGATTTTTGAAGGGGTCTATTCAAATGAGCGATACCGCCGATCGGGTTAAGAAGATCGTCGTCGAACACCTGGGCGTCGAAGCCGACAAGGTGACCGAAGAAGCAAGCTTCATCGACGATCTGGGCGCTGACTCGCTCGACATCGTCGAGCTGGTCATGGCCTTCGAGGAAGAGTTCGGCGTCGAGATTCCGGACGATGCGGCCGAAAAGATCAGCACTGTCTCCGATGCGATCAAGTACATCGAAGAGAACAAGGGCTGATCCGGCCTACGGTCGATTTGGTGTTCCCGGTTACGGCCGGGATACCTTTCGGCCACTCGCGGATTGAAATCGACAGGCTCGACCTCTAAGGGGGCGGGCCTGTTGCCGTTTCTGCCGGCTGGCTTTTCGCCAGTCGTATTTTTCGGCCAATTGCTTTTTCGGAGAGCATGAATGCGTCGTGTTGTCGTCACCGGACTTGGTCTTGTCACTCCGCTGGGAGCTGACGTCGAGACTGCCTGGGCCAACATCCTTGCCAGCAAGTCCGGCGCTGGCCCGATCACCCGCTTCGATGCGAGCGATCAGAAGTGCCAGATCGCCTGCGAGGTGAAGCCGGCCGACCACGAGTATGGCTTCGATGCCAACAAGCGTGTCGACCACAAGATTCAGCGCCAGGTCGATCCCTTCATCGTCTTCGGCATCGATGCCGCCGGTCAGGCGCTCGAAG
Organism: Novosphingobium sp. BL-S-33; assembly: GCF_056857025.1. Lineage (NCBI taxonomy): Bacteria > Pseudomonadati > Pseudomonadota > Alphaproteobacteria > Sphingomonadales > Sphingomonadaceae > Novosphingobium > Novosphingobium sp. BL-S-33. Next base: position 2,097,571 of record NZ_CM166474.1, read on the forward strand.
ATGCCGGCCTCACCGACATGAGCGAGGAAGACAAGCTCATGGCCGGCTGCTCGATCGGTTCGGGCATCGGCGGTCTGCCGGGGATCGAGAGCGAATCGCTGGTGCTCGACCAGAAGGGGCCGGGCCGCGTTTCGCCGCACTTCGTGCACGGTCGCCTAATCAACCTGATCTCGGGTCAGGTCTCGATCAAGTACGGCCTCAAGGGTCCGAACCACGCGGTCGTCACCGCTTGCTCGACCGGTGCCCACTCGATCGGCGACGCCGCGCGCATGATCAAGGACGGCGATGCCGACATCATGCTGGCGGGCGGTGCCGAATCGACCATCTGCCCGATCGGCATTGCCGGCTTCGCACAGGCCCGCGCGCTCAACAGCAGCTACAACGACCGCCCCGAACAGGCGAGCCGCCCTTACGACAAGGATCGTGACGGCTTCGTCATGGGCGAAGGCGCGGGCGTTCTCGTTCTCGAAGAGTACGAACACGCCAAGGCGCGCGGCGCGAAGATCTACTGCGAAGTGATCGGCTACGGCCTTTCGGGCGATGCCTTCCACGTCACCGCTCCAGAGCCCACTGGCGACGGCGCTTACCGTTCGATGCAGATGGCGCTGAAGAAGGCGGGGATGACCCCGGCCGACATCGACTACATCAACGCCCACGGCACTTCGACCATGGCCGACACCATCGAACTCGGCGCCGTGCGTCGCCTGTTCGGCGATGCCATCGGCAGCGTCTCGATGAGTTCGACCAAGTCGGCCATCGGTCACCTGCTCGGCGGTGCCGGTGCGGTCGAATCGATCTTCTGCATCCTTGCGCTGCGCGACCAGATCGTTCCGCCCACGCTCAACCTCGACAACCCGGACGAGGGTTGCGAGGGCGTGGACCTGGTCCCGCACGTCGCGAAAAAGCGTGAGGTGCGTGCCGTGCTGAACAACTCGTTCGGCTTCGGCGGCACCAACGCAAGCCTGGTGATGCGCAAGATCGACTGATCGACCGTCAAGAAAGTTCGCAGGCCATGATGTCGCGGCGCAATTGGTTTCTCGTCGCGGCTCTTGGCCTGGCGGCGGTGATCGTCCTGTGGTCCTTCCTGGGCGGGTGGTATGGTTCCGGCCCGCTCAAGAAGGATACTCACTTCATCGTCCCCAACGGGGCAAGCCTTGCCGTTGTTGCGGATCGGCTGGAGAAGCAGGGCGTGATCGGCTCGGCCAACGGCTTTACGCTGCGCGCCCGGGTGTTCGGCGCGGGCAGTGCGATCAAGGCGGGCGAATTCGCGATTCCCGCCCACGCCAGCGCTTCGCGCGTGATGGCGATCATCTCCAGCGACGAGGTTATCCGCCGCTTCGTAACCGTGCCGGAGGGGATGCCCTCGATCATGGTGCATGAGCGCCTGATGGCGCAGCAGCAGCTCACCGGCGATATTGCGGTGCCCGATGAGGGCTCCGTGCTGCCGGACAGCTACGCGTTCGGCGACGGTGAGAGCCGCGAGGCCGTCCTGCGCCGCATGCAGGCGGCGATGAGCCGCACTTTGGCCGAACTGTGGGACAAGCGCGCCGACGGCCTTGTGGTCAAGACGCCCGAACAGGCGATCATCCTTGCCTCGATCGTCGAGAAGGAAACCGGCAAGCCTTCCGAGCGCCGCATGGTCGCCGGTCTCTATTCCAATCGTCTGCGCATCGGCATGCCGCTTCAGGCGGATCCGACGATCATCTACCCGATCACCAAGGGCAAGGCGCTTGGCCGCCGCATCCTCGAATCCGAGATTCGTGCGGTGAACGATTACAATACCTACTCGATGGCCGGGCTGCCCAAGTACCCGATCACCAATCCGGGCCGCGCCTCGATCGAGGCGGTGCTGCATCCGGCGGAGACCGGTGCGCTCTACATGGTGGCGGACGGCACCGGACGCCATGCTTTCGCCTCGACGCTGGCAGAGCATAACCAGAACGTGAAGAAGTGGTTCGCGATCCGCCGTGCGCGGGGCGAAATCTGACGAAGGGGCGCACTGACGAGGAGAGTGCCTCCCGTCAGTGCAGCGTGCCGTCGGCCTTCTTGCGCCGGGCGTAGATGAGCGAAGCAAGGGCGATCCCGACGATCACCAGCGGGAAGATCGCGGAACTGGGCCCCTTCGCGCCCAGCATATCGAAATCGAGGAAGCTCCAGGCGAACTGGACGATCACCGCCGTCAGCGAGAGCGCGAAGAAGGCCCAGGCCCAGCCGCGCCGCATGAGCAGCAGCATCGCGCCGAACGTCCCGCTCCAGACCGCCACGGCATAGGCACCCCAGGCCCAGGCGGGCATCTGCATGAAGGCACGAGCGGTTACCGGGTCGGTCTTCGCCAATTCGTCGAGATCGGCGCTGGCCTGCATGAGATAGGCGGCATCGCCCAGCAGGTTCCACAAGAGGATGGCCGTGGCGATGATCCAGAACGTGCGCATGTCCGTCTCCCTAGGCGCACCACCCGTGGATATGGGTGTCGTGGCTAAGGACTTTGCCGTAGGGCCGAAGATCTTGCAATTGGGCGAGGGCAGGGATGTGAGCGAGTGTCCCGCTACGATCCAGGGGCTGAAATGAACCGTGAAGGCGAAGTACTGGCGGGTAAGCGCAAGGCCGGCGCGCCGCTGCTGGTGACGGCAGAATTGCCGGCCGATGTGCTCGGCTGGGCTGACGCGCTGCGCCGTGCGCATTATCCGCCCGAACGCAACCGCCTGCGTGCCCACGTCACGCTGTTCCACGCGCTGCCGCCTTCGGTGGAGGCGGAACTGGTCGACGTGCTGGCCGATCTGGCCCGGACGGCGCCTCCGGCGGCGCGAATCACCGGCCTGATGAAGCTGGATCAAGGCACGGCGCTCGCCGTGGAGAGCCCGGCAATGACGAAACTACACGCGCGAATCGCCGAACGCATGCACGGCTTGCTGACTGATCAGGATACGCGCCCGTTGCGGCTCCACGTGACTATCCAGAACAAGGTGCCATCGACGGAGGCGCGCGCCCTTCAGGCCGAGCTGGACCCGCGCTTTGCGCCCGTAAACTTCCGTTTTCGGGGCTTCGGCCTTTATGCTTGGGAGGATGGGCTCTGGCGCGACATCCGGCTCGTAAAATTTCGCGGCTGAATGCAGTTTTGGGTGTTGACCGCACGAAAGCTTCCCCCTAGAGGCAGCCACCTGCCCGGGGCGCTCCCCCGGCACCATGCAGAGCCACCCAAGCGGTGGACTTGGTATGGCGGAGTAGCTCAGCTGGTTAGAGCAGCGGAATCATAATCCGCGTGTCGGGGGTTCGAGTCCCTCCTCCGCTACCACCTTTCCAAGCATTTTCCCGATTTTACGCGCAAACGCGGAGATTGCCTCTCCGCCTCGTGTGTTGGATCGCTGCGGCGTACCCCGTCTCCGGCGGTTGCCTGAGGCTTGCGCAAGGCGCGCGCCCGACAGCTGTCAAGTGGCAGGGGCGCTACTATCCCGCTCAGAAGATCAGTCGGAACAGCCAGTAAAGCGTGCCGGCGAGGACGATCGAGACGGGGAGTGTCAGCACCCACGCCACGGCGAGATTGCGGATGGTTTCCATCTGGAGGCCGGAGCGGTTCGCGGCCATCGTGCCCGCCACGCCCGAAGAGAGAATGTGCGTCGTCGAGACCGGCAGGCCCATTGTGTCGGCTGCTAGGATCGTGCCCATCGTCACCAGTTCCGCCGATGCGCCCTAGGCATATGTCATGTGCGATTTGCCGATTTTCTCGCCAACGGTGATGACGATACGTCGCCAACCTACCATCGTCCCTAATCCGAGCGCAAAGGCGACTGCCACCTTTACCCAGGTCGGTACGAAGCGCGTACCTTTGTCGAGCGACTGTTTGTACTGGTTCAGCGCCGCGATGTCCTTTTCGGACAAACCTGCCGCGTGTTCGCTGCCGAGCCGTTTGATCGCCTCGGACGCGAGATACATGTCGTTGCGGACATTCGCGACTGCCGCGGCAGGGACTTTGGCCAGCGAGCCATAACTGCTTACCTGACGGTCGATGTCGGCGATCAGGGCGACGAGTGCAGGCTTCGTGTCCGGTGCAAAGTGCCGGTCGGCGATAAAGCGGGTGACCGAGGTTCGCGCCTGATCCGGCGACATCGGCACCGGATCCGTGCGAAGCGCGGATGTTGCGAGCGCGGCATTGGCGTGGAACGTCGCGGTGTATTGTGCGGGCACGGCGCGGTTCAAGGCATAGGCCGTGGGAACGGTGCCGATCAAGATCAGCATGATCAGGCCCATGCCCTTCTGACCGTCGTTGGAACCGTGCGTGAAGCTCACGCCGGTGCAGGTGAAGATCAAGAGCGCGCGGATCCATCCGGGAGGCGGCACGCCGGGCTCAGGCTCGCGGTACAGGGCCGGATGACGGATGAGTGTTTTTGCCGCGAGGTACAGCAACGCGGCCAGACAGAAGCCAATGAGCGGTGAGAACAGCAGGGCCTGGCCGATCTCGGTCGCCTTGGACCAGTCGACGCCGGCCGTGCCGGACTTTCCGACCATCAGGGCATTGGCCACGCCCACCCCGATGATCGAGCCGATCAGCGTATGGGAGCTGGACGAAGGAATGCCGAACCACCAGGTTGCCAGATTCCACAGGATCGCCGCGATCAGGAGGGCGAAGACCATGGCGAAGCCCGCCTGCGACCCGACTTTCAGGATCAGCTCGACCGGCAGCAGCGAGACGATGCCGAATGCCACGGTCCCGGTCGACAGCAGCACACCGAGAAAATTGAAGAACCCGGACCAGACGACGGCGACATGCGCGGGCAGAGCATTGGTGTAGATCACGGTCGCAACGGCGTTGGCGGTATCGTGGAACCCGTTCACGAATTCGAAGCCGAGGGCGATCAGCAGCGCGATGAACAGCAGCACGAAGGGCATCAGCGCAACGGCATGCACTCCCGCCGCCTGTGCGTCCGAATAGACGCTGAATGCGACATAGAGGATCGCCGCTATCACAGCGGCGCCGAACCCGATGAGGCCCACTTTTCCGAGGCCCTGGTTCAGATCCGGCCGAGAACTCGTTGACCGGGGTTGGCCGAGTTCCTGAATACCTAGCGCGCGTTCCATAGCCGGTCCCGTTCTGACAGGCCTAGGGTATGGTCCCCATTTGTGACAGCTTTCTTGCGTAATCCAAATGGTCATCACGCCCCTGGATCGCCGTCATTCGGACATGTCGTTGTCACGACAAATTGATTTCGTGCTGCCTGAGGATTTCAGGAGCGCGCGACGATTCCAGCCGCGCTCAGTCGGCGCTGTCTTCGGTCCGTTCGATCCGCACCGCGCCGACATGAGCATGGCCCTTGGCGGCGGCGAGTTTTTCCTGGCGGTGGCGCTCGCGGTAGGATGCGCGCTGTTCATCCGTCCGCTCGGAATGGCACGCCGGGCAGCTTACGCCCTCTTCGTAGAGCGGTGAGGCGGCATCTTCCGCATTCACCGGGCGGCGGCAGGCGTGGCACAGCGTGTGGCTGCCCTCGACCAGACCGTGGCCGATCGTCACCCGCTGGTCGAATACGAAGCATTCGCCGCGCCAGAGGCTGTTTTCCTCGGGCACTGTTTCCAGATACTTCAGGATGCCGCCCTTGAGGTGGAAGACGTCCTCGATCCCTTCCTGCTTCAGGAACGCGGTGGACTTTTCGCAGCGGATCCCGCCGGTGCAGAACATGGCGACTTTCGGCGGCTTGCCCGCGCCGAGCAGCTTCTCGCGCTCACGCCGGAACCATTCGGGGAAATCGCGGAAGCTGGCGGTCTTCGGGTCGATCGCGCCTTCGAAGGTGCCCACCGCCACTTCGTAGTCGTTGCGGGTGTCGATCACGATGGTGTCGGGATCGGAGATCAGCGCATTCCACTCCTGCGCCTCGACATATGTGCCGACGCTGGCGCGCGGGTCGATGTCGGGTTCGCCCATGGTGACGATCTCGCGCTTGAGGCGGACCTTCAGGCGGTGGAATGGCATGGTAGAGGCGCTCGACAGCTTGACGTCGAGATCGGCGCAGTCGGGCAGGGCGCGGATATGTTCCAGTACTTTGGAGATCCCGCCAGCCGGGCCGGCGATCGTGCCGTTGATGCCTTCGGCCGCGAGCAACAGCGTGCCGCGAATGCCGTTTTCGCGGCACAGGGCCTCAAGCGGTGCGCGCAAGTCGGCGCAATTCTCGAAGCGAGCGAAACGGTACAGGGCAGCCACGTGCACGGGCTCAAGGGATTCGCGATGGGGCGTGTGCATGGCCGGCCCCATAGCGCTTAGCGGCGCGCGCGTCAGCAAGCGCGGTGCGTTGGCGGCCATGCGGGCGCAATATTGTCCTGCCAGAACGGGTGGCGGTGTCGTTCTGGCCGCCCGCATCTTCCAATGTTTCAAAGTATTTCCGGGCAGCCAAAGGCGATGTGAACAGGGGCTACCGGTTTGCAATCCGGAACCCGGGCCGCCATGGTCCCCCCGGAGGAAATGGAAGGAGTTCAGGTTTGGAGTCAGTTTCGGTCGTACTTTTCCTGCTGCTGGCGGTGGTCGTCAGCGGCGCGATATCGAGGATGCTGCCATGGTCGGTGCCGACGCCGCTGGTGCAGATCCTGCTGGGCGCGGTGGTCGGTCTTTCGACCTCCTATAGCGTATCGCTGAACCCCGAACTGTTCCTGCTGCTGTTCCTGCCGCCGTTGCTGTTCCTTGACGGCTGGCGCATTCCCAAGGACGAATTGTTCAAGGACGTCTCGACCGTTGTCGAACTGGCGCTGGGGCTGGTGCTGACGACGGTGATCGGCATGGGCCTGTTCATCAACTGGATGATCCCGGCGATGCCGCTGGCCGTGGCCTTCGCATTGGCCGCCGTGGTTTCGCCCACCGATCCGATCGCGGTTTCCGCGATTGCCGCGCGCGTGCCGATCCCCAAGCGCATGATGCACATCCTTGAAGGGGAATCGCTGCTGAATGACGCTTCGGGCCTTGTCTGCCTGCGCTTTGCGGTGGCGGCGGCGCTGACCGGAACCTTCTCTGCCGGGCAAGCGGCTCTCAACTTCCTGTGGGTGGCGGGCGCCGGGCTTGCCATCGGCGTGGCCGTTACCATCGTCGTCTCGCGCGCCAAGGCCTGGGTCACGCGCCACTGGGGCGAGGATACCGGCTCGCAGATCCTTGTCAGCCTGCTGATCCCGTTCGGCTCCTACATGCTGGCGGAACACTTCCACGCCTCCGGCATCCTTGCCGCGGTGGGGGCAGGCGTGACGATGACGTTCGCCGAGATCTCGCGAGAGGCGATGGCCGTCACCCGGATGCGTCGCAATTCGGTGTGGGATACAATCCAGTTCACCCTGAACGGCATCATCTTCGTGCTGTTGGGCGAGCAACTTCCCGCCATCCTTGCCGAGGCGAAGCGGACCGTCGCCGTGACCGGGCATACCGAGACCGGCTGGCTGGCGCTCTATGTCGTGGCGATCGTGCTCGGCCTTGCGGCGCTGCGCTTCGTGTGGGTCTGGGTCTCGTTCAAGTTCACCATCCTGCGCCAGCGACAGTCGGGCGTCAGTGCACGCAGTCCGAACTGGCGGCTGGTCGCGGCGATGTCCTTTGCGGGCGTGCGCGGTGCGATCACGCTGGCCGGTGTGTTGACGCTGCCGCTGGTGCTCAATGATGGCGCTCCGTTCCCGGCGCGCGATCTGGCGATCTTCCTTGCGGCGGGGGTCATCATTGTCTCGCTGGTGCTGGCCAGCATTGCCCTGCCGGTGCTGCTCAAGGGGCTGACCATGCCGAGCGAGCCGTCGAAACAGGCCGAGGAGGATGCCGCCCGCGTGGCCACGGCCGAAGCGGCAATCCGGGCGATCGAGCGCCACCAGCACCGGCTGGCCGAAGACCATGGCGATGCCGACCGCTATGCGGCGGCGGGCGGACGCGTGATGGACCTCTACCGCGACCGCCTCGATGGGCTCAGCGAGGATGAGCAGGATGCGGTGCGCGCGCAGGAGCGGCTGTTCCGCGATTTCCGCCTTGTCGGCGTGAAGGCCGAGCGCGCGGCCTTGGCGGAACTGATCCGCCAGCGCAGTGTCGGCAGCCAGACTATTCGCAAGCTGACGCGCGAGCTTGACCTGTCGGAAGCCCGTTTGCGCGGGTGAGCATGGCCTGAAACGAATGCAGCGCGGCACCGGGCCGCGCTGCGTTATTCGTCTTGTACGGGGCGGTTCTGCCGCCCCGTAAGAGTGTCCGGTCAGTCGAACTTGACGCCGAGCGTGTTACGGCCCCGGCGCTTGCTTTCCAGCGTGGGGGCGGCCTTCTCCGGGGTCGCCCCGGCCGTTACCGGGCTTTTCGGCGGGCTCTTGGGTGCGGACTTTGCCGGTGCCTTTGCGGGTGCCTTCTTGCGCCCGCCCTTGCGCCCAAGGCCGATCTCGATGGCGAGCGCCTTGCGCCGTGCCGCATAGTCGGGCGCGATCAGCGGGTAGTCGGCCGCAAGGTTCCAGCGGGCGCGATATTCATCCGCCGTCAGGCCATGCTCGGTGCCGAGGTGGCGCTTCAGCGTCTTCAGCTTGGCGCCGCATTCAAGGCAGGCGATCGCATCGGATTTCACCGAAGCGCGGATCGAGACGGCGGGGGTCCGTTTCTCCTCCACGGCTTCTACCGGCTGGCCCAGCTTCGCGAGCGAGCCGTAGACCGACTGGATCAGTAGCGGAAGATCGGCCGTCGAAACGGGATTATTGCTGACATGTGCGGTGACGATGTCGGCCGCGAGTTCGAGAAGTATGTCGTCTGCCATCTTTTTTGCCTGTTGCCCGAATTTTTTTGTTGAGTGCGATTACACAGAACAAACATTACGGGCAGGATTGCGCAAGTCTTCCGGCAGGTTTTCGACCATATTTCTTGCCGATCGTTCTTTTTTGAAACAGGCTACACCCCTTTTGTGTGCATGAAATACCGCGCTATTTGGCGGTTTTTGCAATGTTACGACAGCGTTGAAGAAAGAACTTGGATGTTCGATCATCCGAAAGTCGTAAACGGCCCATGGCCAGATTCTATCGCGGCTCCAAATCTCACTATTTGATGCATTGAAGTACCTTGTGGAACGCTTTTTCTCCCAGACACAAAAAACTGCGGGAGAAACGGACATGGCGCGGGGCGCAGCGTTGTTGGTTGGGGGGCTTTTGCCGTCGGTGCTGCGAATTTCGCCTTCGGAGATTTTCCAGACAGTCTTCGACTGGTGGCGAAGCATCTGGTCGAGGTTTCACGGTTGTCAGCAGGGCATTGCTGCTTCGGCAACGACAGGCCTGACAGTACACACTCATCCTCGATGAATTCGTTGTGTCGTTGACCGTTCAAGGCTTTCTTGCGGCGTGGTGGGCCCAATAGAGTGCAGATATTGTCGCGATGAGAGCCCGTTGCTAGCACCGCAGCCGTCATATCTTCGGGGGTGTTGGATGGTCCGCTTGCACAATCTGTTTCTTGCCTGCGGTTTCTGTCTGGCGGCCGGACAATTCGGCAATGTGGCGGACGCGCAGGACTATCATCCGGTATTTCATCCCGGCGAACTCAAGGGGCCTCCAGCGGGCCGGCCGAACGAGGTCATGGTATTGGGCACGCCGCATCTGTCCGACATGCCCGGCACTTTCCGGCTGGAATTGGTGGATCCGGTGGTCGCCCGGTTGGCGGCATGGCGGCCTACCGCCATTGCCACCGAGGACATGTCCGGCCTCCAGTGCGATAGCCTGCGCCGCTATCCATCGCGCTATGCGGAGACAGTCGAGGCATATTGCCCGGATCCGACCCTTGCGGGCAAAGCGACCGGGCTCGATGTGCCCGCCGCCAATGCCGAGGCCGAGCGCCTGCTGGCGGCGTGGCCCACGTTACCCTCGTCGGCGCAGCGTCGGCATCTGGCGGCAGTGTTCCTCGCCGCAGGAGAGCCGGGATCGGCGCTGGTACAGTGGTTGCGCCTGCCGGAGGCCGAACGCCGCGAGGGTGACGGGCTGACCGCCGAACTCGCCGCCAAGCTGGACAAGCGCAAGGACCAGCACAATGAGACCAACCTGATCGCCGCGCGGCTGGCGGCAAAGCTGGGGCTGGAGCGGCTGTGGAGCGTTGATGACCATTCCGCCGACATGCCCGAAGCCGCCGATCCGGAGGCATACGATGCGGCGATCTCTCACGCTTGGGACAATCCCGCCACGCACCAGCGGGAGGCTGACGGCAAGAGGCTGAACGCCGGGTTGGACAAGCCTGACGGCCTGCTCGCGCTGTACCGCGCCTACAACGATCCCTCGCAGGCGCAGCTGGTCTATCGGTCGGACTTCGGCGCTGCACTGGTCGAGCCCTCGCCGCAGGGGTTCGGCCGCAATTACGTGGGGTACTGGGAGACGCGGAACTTGCGCATGGTGGCGAATATCCGCGACGTTCTGGGGCGCTATCCCGGTACGCGCCTGCTCGCGATCGTCGGCGCCTCGCACAAGGCGTATTACGAGGCCTATCTCGATCAGATGCACGACGTGAAGCTGGTCGATGCAGAGGCCGTGCTGCGATAGATCCCATCTCGAAATAACCGGAGCGATCCCCCCAAAGGCGAGGGAGGTCCCCCAATGAAGCCCGAACAATCGGCGGCGCCGTGTTATCGTGCCGAGGTCAGGCGAAAGGCTCCGGGGGCGGGCCGCGCTGGCGGAGGCCGGGGCATTGGACAGTCGGGCGGTGAGCAGTCGGGAAGACGTCAGAGGATTAAAGAGCAGGCCGGGCAGCAGGCGGGCGGGCGGCTTTTCGTACTGGACATTCCCCAGGTTGGCTGCTGCGCGCAACACGCTGCTGATTACCGATCCCAATCGTCTGATCGCCCTTGGCCGTCTGGTCACCGCGTGTTTCGCGATTCTGGCGATCTACCTCGATCCCACCCGCCCGGGCCGCTTCCTGCCCGAGGCGCGGCATGTGCTTGCCTTTTATCTCGCCTATGCGCTGGTTCTGGTGGTCGCGCCGGTCCGCCGCCCGGTCGACAGCCCGGTGCACTTCCTGTTCCATGTCGCGGATACTGCGATCCTGGGCTGGCTGGCGTTCCTGACCGATGAACTGACGAGCCCGTTCTTCTCCTTCCTCCCGTTCACACTCATGGCGATGACGGTGCGCTGGGGGTTCATCGGCGCGATCATGGGCGCGTTCCTGCTGGAAATCGCACTCTTCGCGATCGGCATTCCCGATACGCTCGACGGCGAATCCGAACTCAACGTGCTGATCGCGCGATCGGTCTATTTCCTGCTCTCGGCCCTGATGCTCGGCTATTTCGGGGCCTACCGCGAAAGCAGCCGCGAGCGTCTGGCCCGGCTGGCGAAATGGCCGATGGAGCGCGCTTTGGGCAGCCGCCGCGCCTGGCTGGGCGAACTGTGCAGCCATGCGGGAGACGTTACCGGGAGCCGCCACATGATGGTGGTCTGGCGCGAGCATGACCGGCCCGACGGTGTCGTCGCGGTGTGGAATGGAGACGGCGTGGAGCTTGCCGACCTTGAAAACTCGGTGCTCTGGGACCGTGTCGAGGTGGACCGCGCCGGCATCTTCGACCGGGGCGAGGGCAGGGTGCTGACGCGCGGCGAGGCCGATGCTTTCGCCGTTCTGCTCGATCATCTGCGCCTGCCGCTGGTGCCGGTGCGCGATTTCGCGGTGATGGCGGGGTTTTCCGGCCTGCGATTTCGCGGCTCGATCCTGATCGCCGATCCCGATTGCCGCCCCGAGGATGCCGCCTTGCTGTGCGACATCATCGCCACGCGCGCGGGCTCGGAACTTGAGCGGATCGACCTCGTCGCCCGCCACTCAGACAACGTGCGCGCGGAGGAGCGCAACCGGCTGGCGCAGGACCTGCACGACAGCGTGTTGCAGGACCTGACCGCCACAAGCCTGAAGCTGCGGGCGCTCGCCGCGCGTGCGGGCTCGCTGACGCCGGAGGAGGCAGGCGGACAGACGCGCGAGATCGAGGACCTCGTTACCGAACAGCAGCGCCGCATCCGCCGGTTTGTCGAAGACCACCGCGAGGCGCGCGCCGAACGCGCGGTAGACGTTGCGGATGAGCTGCGCCGCCAGGCCGAACTGCTTCAGCGCAAGTGGGGCGTCGCCATGCCGTTCGATTGGGAGGGGGCGCCGATTCATTTGCGGCGGCGCACCGTCGAGGACATCGTCCAGCTTGTGTCGGAAGCGACTTCGAATGCGGTGCGCCACGGGTCCGCCTCCAGCGTGCGCTTGCGGGCTGGGCATACGGGCGGGGCGATGCATCTGACGCTTGTCGACAACGGCACAGGGCTTTGCGCGTCGGGTGGGCAGGGGTCGATCTCGCTCCGTGCGCGGGTGCTGCAACTTGGCGGCTCGATGTTCCTTGCCGGAGGCACGCCGGGGCTGGAAGTGACGATGGTGATCCCGGTCGGGGAGCTGGCGGCGTGACCCGGCGCGTTGTCGTTGCCGACGATCACCCGCTGCTGCTGCGCGGCCTTGCCGACCTGCTGCGCGCGACCGAGGGCATCGAACTGGTGGAGGCGGCGGGCAGCGGCATTCGCGCGCTCAGCGTGATCCGCGATCAGCGGCCGGACATCGCGATCCTCGACGTGACGATGCCGGATGTTGGCGGCATGGCGATCCTCAAGGTCATCCATGAGCAGGACTGGCCGGTGCGGGTGATCTTCCTGTCGGCGACGATGAGCGGCAACCAGATTGCCGAGGCTCTTTCGCTTGGCGTCTGGGGGTTGTTGCTGAAGGACTATGCCGCCCATTCGCTGGTCGCCTGCCTTGGCGAGGTGATCGCCGGGCGCAAGTGGCTGCCCGAGGATCTCGTCGCCCGGGCGCGCGAGGAAAGCGGCATCGATGTCGCCAAGGCCATCGCCAGTCTCACCCCGCGTGAGCGTGAGATCAGCGAACTCGTGTGTCGAGGCTTCTCGAACAAGGCGATCGCCGCCACTGTCGGCTCGACCGAGGGCACGGTCAGCATCCATTTGCACAACATCTATCGCAAGCTCGGCATCTCCAGCCGCACCACACTGGCGACGCTTTTCGTGCGGCATGTGGAGGAGCGTTTGTGAGCGTGGCCGGGCTGGAGACGTCGCCGCGTCGGGACTGGCTGCGGGATTCATTACGGATTCTGCCCGGACTGGTGCTCGGCGGAGCGTTTCTTGCGCTCTTGTGGAACACGGTGGACATGGCGCGGGTGGCGGCGCTGATGGCGCAGGCCGCTTGGCCGCCGCTGCTGATGGCGCTTGTTGCCTATGCGCTCGATTTCGTGCTGCGGGCGGCGCGTTTTCGGTTTCTGCTCGATCCGGATGGTGCGCGCGGGCTGACCCTTCGGGCGACGGTGGCGCCTTTCATCGCCAGTTTCGGCATCAGCGACGTGCTGCCGTTGCGGCTTGGCGACGTGTTTCGCATCTGGTGGTTCCACCGCCGCTTCGGGCTTCCGGCAGGGCTGGTGGTGGCGGGGATGATCGTCGAGCGCGTGCTGGACCTCGTAGCCATTCTGGCCATTGCCGCAGTGGGACTATGGCTGGTCGATGCGCCGCTTCCGCATGAGGCGATGATGCACCTGCGACTGGCGGCGGGCGCGGCGATGGTGCTCAGTATCGGTGTGCTCGCCATGCCCGCCATACTGGCGCGGATCGCCGCCGCCGTGGCGCGGCGCTATCCGCGCGGGCCGGTGCAGCGCCTTGCCGCAGCGGCGCGTTCGGTGGCCGATGCCGTGCGGGCGATCAGACAGGGACGGCGAATGGCGCGGATGCTGCTGCTTTCGGTCGGGCTCTGGTTGTTGGAGAGCCTCGTCATGTTGGGAGCATGGGTCAGCCTGGGCGGCGATCCTGCCGCCTGGCTCAAACCGCTTACGGCTTTTGCAGTGGCGACGCTGGGGACATTAGTACCTGCTTTACCCGGCCATTTCGGATCGTTCGAGGTGTTTGGCGTGCTGGTCTTCGTGGCGCTGGGGGTTCCGGCCGAACCGGCCACGGCGATCATCCTTGTCGCCCATCTTCTGCTCTGGCTGCCGACTGCGCTGTTCGGGATCGGATGGCTCATGGTGACACGTGTGCGGGGCGATGTGCGGCTGGAAGCGGCGGGCGTTTCGGCCTGAAGTTTTTAAATGGGTTCGCGCGGAGGCGCGGAGGCGCAAAGAGGGCGCGCCGTGAGGTGGGCGAAGTCTCTCAATCGCACGTTTTTCGAAGAGGGGCGGCGTTGCCGCCGGGATTCTCCGCGTCTCCGCGCCTCCGCGCGAACCTCATCAAACTAGGCGGACCCGCGCAAGAGCGGTGCGAACACCGGCTCTTCGTAATGCCGAAAACTGGGCGCACGTCCATGCGGGCGTTGCGCGCGGAGCAGGGCGCGGGTGCCGGCGGCGGTGGCGGCGCGAATGTCGCGATCAATCCGGTCGCCGATCAGCAGCGTCTCGCGCGGAGTGGCGCCGGCGCGCGCCATCAACGCGTTCAGTCCGGACGGGTCGGGCTTGAGCCGTCCGACGCCTTCGTCTCCCGCCCAGATTTGGTGATCGGCAACAAGGCCGAGCGCGGCGAGCTTGGCGGTCACGGGAAAGTCGGACCAGACCGCGATGGTCCGCCCGCTCGCCCGGATCGCGGCAAACAGGCGGTCGATCCCGCGTGCCTTGTAACGCGGCAGATGCTGGAGCGGACGGCGCTCCATCCATTCCTCCACCAGCGCACGCACCTCGCGTTCGGGGCGGCGGCTCAGCTCTGCGGTCAGGCGGTATTGCTCGGCGGCGAAATCGCCATGGTCCTTCAACGCCGGGCCGTCGCCCAAGAGTTCGCGCACCTGCCGAAAGTGGCGCAGCGTGCGCAAGGTCCGCGTGCTGCGGCGGCTGAGGCAATCGAGCCCCAGTTCCCGCGCCATCGCAAGGCGTAGCGGCGGCTGATCGTAAAGCGTCCCATCAAGGTCGAACACCACCAGCCGCACGTCGCCCCAGGCGATGGCAACCGTCATCGGCGCAGCACGCGCCTGACGTTCTTGTACACGAAGCGCACCGTGGCCTCGGCAATGCCGCGCCCCAGCACGTCATCGAGAGCGACGAGCAGCCGGTCGATCTGCCCTTCGGTCACCACATAGGGCGGCATGAAGTGGATGAGGTCGCGCGCGCCGGGCTGGAAATGGGCGAGAATGCCGTGCCGCTCGAACAAGTCGCGGGTGAGCGAACCGACCAGCACCGTCTCCCAGGTGACGAAGAGCTGGTTCTTGCGGATATCGAGGAATTTTTCCGCCATGAACTGGCCGAAATTGAGTTCGATAGCCTGAAAGCAGCCCTTGCCGCGCAGCGAGGCGATGCAGCGCGGATACTTGGCCTGAAGCCGTTCCAGCCCCGCGCGCAAGTAGGCGCCCATGGCTCCGGCGCGCTCGATCAGGCGCTCCTCGTCGAGCACATTGAGCGTTTCGATGGCGACCGCGCAGCTCTCACCCATGCCGGAGAAGCTCGAACTGTGCAGGTTGCAGTCCTGCGTGTTGCCATAGGCCTTGTCGAACAGCGCCTGCGAGGTGACCATCGCGCCCATCTCGCGCTTGCCGCCGCCCAGCGTCTTGGCCAGCGTGACCACGTCGGGCACCGCGTCCTCGTGCTGGAAGGCGCAGAACAGGCCGGTGCGGCCCATGCCGACTTTGACCTCGTCGAAGATCGTCAGGATGTCCGCCGCACGGCAGGCTTCGACCAGTTCGGTGAAGTATCCGGGTGGCGGGGATTCGCAGGAGGTGCCGCGCAGGGTTTCGATCATCACCGCGATGATGCGGTTCTCGGCGCCGCCCTCGCGGGCAATCGCTTCGCGAACTGAGGCAATGTCGCCGTAGCGACAGAAAATCACGTTCTCCTTAGGCACGCCCATCAGGAAGCCGGTCTGTACGTCAGTGGCGGTGGTGACCGAGAGCGGCCCGTGGGTCTTGCCGTGGAAGGCGCCCTGCATGCAGAGGAACTTGGTCTTGCCTTTGGGCGTCTGTACGCGCTCGCAAAGCTTCATCGCCGCTTCGTTGGCCTCGGCGCCCGAGACCGCGAGGAACGAGACGTCGAGCGGCTCGGGCAGGAACCGCGCGATGTTGTAGGCCAGCGCGCCTTGCAATTTGTGCGGAGCTATCTTGATGCAGTCGAGCACCAGTTCGTCATGGCAGCGCCGCTCCGCGGCGATGATCCGGGGGTGGTTGTGGCCCAGCCCCAGCACGCCGAATCCGCCCGAGTAGTCGAGGATCCGCCGCCCGTCGCGCAGCACGATCTCGCAGCCCTGCGCGCTGACGATGTCCATGTTCCGCAGGCCGAGGATATCGTAGACCTGCAACATGTAGCGGTTGAGGTGCGTAGCGTAGAGTTCCATGGCCCGCGCGTTGTCGAGCGCAAGACTCTCATCGAGCGTCAGCAGTCGGCGGTCCAGTTCACGGTCGCGCCGCGGAGCCTCGATCTTCGAATAAGCCGTCACCCGCGCCTCCCAGTTTCTGCACCGACCAGGAGACTAGCCGGAACGGCGCTTCGGCAGAATCTACAGGACCTTATAATCCTGAATCGTCCACGCCGGGAGGGATGTTCTCCATTGGGCTGAATCCCAAGGGGAAAGGGGTAGCACGCGGATGGTATGCGCCGAGCGGTTCAGTCCGCCAGCATGGCCCCCAGCGCGGGGGTGAGGATTTCCTGCACGGCATTCTCGCGGATCGTCACGAAGCGCGCGGCAAGGCCGTGTTTGGCGGCAAGGGCCGGCCCGTGCTTCGGTCCCGCCACGGTGAGTGCCGAGGCCCAGCCATCCGCCAACATCGCGCTCGGCGCGATGACGCTGACCGAGGCTAGGCCGTTTTCCGTCGGCCGTCCCGTGCGCGGATCGATGGTATGTTCGCCGCGCTGGTAATTGCCCGAAGTGGCGACGGCGATGTCGTGCAGCGCCAGACGCAGCGACAGGTCGGCGCCGGAGGCGATATCCGGCGGCGTTTCGAGGTCCACCCACCACGGCTCGCCATCGGGACGCACGCCGCGCCCCACCAGTTCGCCGCCGATTTCCACCAGCATATGACGCATGCCCATGCTCGCCAGCAGGTCCGCGACGGCATCGACCGCACACCCCTTGGCGATACCGGAAAAATCGAGCGCGAGCCCGCCTGGCTGGCGCAAGCGGCGGGTCGGGGCGTCCCATGCCAGGCGAGTCCAGCCGGAAGCTTCGCGTGCGGCGGTAACGGCAAGCGCATCCGGCACTGGCTTCGGCCCCGGCGGCCCGAAGCCCCAGAGATCGACGAGACGCCCGATGGCGGGATCGAAAGCACCCTCACTGGCCTCGGCGATGGTGAGCCCGGCGGAGATCACCGCTGCGAAATCGTTCGGCAACGCCGCCCAGCTTCCCGCAGGCGCCCGATTGAACTGGCAGAGGAGCGATTCCGGCTCCCAGTGACTCATCTCGGCAATGATGGTGGCAAGGCGGGCCTCCACGGCCGCGCGGATCGCGCGCGCATCGGTGCCTTCTGGCGCGGCGAAGCGAAGGCTCCAGGTCGTGCCCATGGTCTCCCCATGCAGTTCGCCGACTGCGATCCGGGGATCGCAGTCGGCGAAGGCATGGGCATCGATATGCGCGGGAAGCGCAATGCGCATCGGATATCCCTTAGGGTGCGGGAACTTCGAGCGTGGTAGTGTAGCTCATCCGCCGCTCGGCCGCGCGCGAATCCGAGGCGTGGTTGTCGGTCGCGGTGACGTTGAGCCAGTAGACTCCGGCGAAGGGCCATTTGACCTCGACCGTGCCGTCGGCGCCGGTGGTCAGGCTCAAGGCATGCTCGCCGTCGCGGAAGCGCTTGCTGCCCGGAATGACGGTGACGGTGAGGCCAGCGGCGGGCTTGCCGTCGATCAGGAAGCGGAAGCGCGCGGGCTCGTTGGAAACGAGATCGTCGGGATGGTTGACCGGATCGAACTCAAGGCCCTTGCCGGTGGGCGCGAGAACGGTCTTGGTCGGTTCGCCCGCAGTGACGAAGAACTCGTTGCGGCTGATCGATTCGGTGAGCTTGATGTCGGTGGCGCCGGCCGGAATCTCGGCCACGCTGGCAACCGACTTGGCGGGCGCGAAACCGCCTTCACCGCCGGGGCGCGGGCCACCTTCGCCGCCGGCAGGACGTGGAGCGCCCTCGGGACGTGCACCTTCCGGACGGCCAGCACCGGGACCGCCGGGGCCCATGCCGGCCGCACCGGGCGGCGGACCGCGACGGGCGCCCACGCGCCAGGTCTCGCCATTCAGGGAGAACGTGCCGCCAAGATTGCTGGAGAAAGTGCCGATCTTCCACGTTCCGGCCTTGTCGACCTGAACGTCGAACATCGAGCGGTAGCGCCCGGTTGCCGCGTTCTGGATCCGGCCCTTGCTGCCATCGGGCTGGGTGACCTGGATCTGGTCGGTCTGCATCGGGAAGTGGTCGGGATCGAACAAGTCGTTCGAGACTGCCGCGTCCACCGTCACCCAGCCGTCGGTCCCGGCCAGCGTCGTTACCGAGGGTAGCAGCCACTGGCGGTGCGCCGAAGCGGCGGTGGGAAGCGCAAGAAGCGCGGCTGCGGCGAGCAGCCCGGTTGCATAAGCCTTCATGTCTGGAAAACCCCCGTTATCGAGAAAGCGTGATGGTGCCGAGTTCGGTCTTGCCGCTCGACTTGGCATTGGCGGCGGGCACGGTGATCGGCACGGTGACAAGTTCGCGGCCACCGGTTTCGCGCGCGGCCTCCACATTGAGCACGTAGCTGCCCGGCTTGAGGTCGGCAGGCAGCGGGATCGTCTGCGCACCGGGGCCGCGCGTGGGGCCGCTCACGCCATCGGCGGGAAGCGCCATGCTGCGCCCGCCCTTGCGCCACCAGGAGCGCAAGTCCGCCAGCCACTTGGTGCCGGGTTCGTTGCCCTTCTTCTTGACGTCGTACCACACCGCGATGGTGCGGGCCGGTCCACCGGCCGCCGGCTCCAGCCAGACTGCAACGTAGGGCTTGTGATATTCGGCAACCTTGAGCTGCGGGATCGTCACGGTGACCGTGGCGGCAGAGGCGGGCACGGCAACCGCGCCGCCCAGCAGGATCATGGAAGTCAGACGCATCGGTGGATCCTTCAATGGATGAAAACGAGGGCGAGCACGACCGGAAGGGCCACGCCGGCAAGCACGATGGGCCAGGTCGAGGGCCGGTGGCGCGCATGGACCTGGAGCAGGAAAAGGCCGGTCACCGTGAAGAGAATGCAGGCAACCGCGAAGACATCGATGAACCAGAACCACGTGGAGCCCGAATTGCGGCCCTTGTGGAGGTCATTGAGGTAAGAAATCCAGCCGCGATCGGTGACTTCGGCGCTGATCTTGCCGCTGGCGCGGTCGATGCTCACCCATGCGTCGCCGCCGGGGCGGGGCAGGGCGACGTAGACCTCGCTGTCCGACCATTCGCCCGCCTTGCCGGAGGCATCGAGGCCGACTGCCGCACGCACTGCCGCCGCTACGGGAGCGGGCAGGGGGGCATCGTTGCTCTTCGCCTTCAGCGTTGCCAGCAGAGTGGGCGCAAGCTGTCCGCTACTGTCGGTAACGACGGGCTCGGCGGGAATCGAGGCGGCGTGGTTGAGTGTGATTCCGGTGACCGCAAAGAACAGCATCGCCGCAAGCGAGATCGCGGCACTGATCCAGTGCCAGGTATGAAGCTGCTTGACCCACCAGTTCCGCCACTTGCGGGACTTCTTGCGGGGGAAGGTGCGGATCTCGGGAGCGTTCACGGGGAAGGGCCTGGTCAGGAAGGAACTATTCGAAATGGGTGCGAAATGCCGGTTGTTGCGAGGCATTAGCAAGAAGGCCCTTAACACATCGGACCGATTGCGCCAGAGCCTTCTTGCGCGCTGAGCCATAAGCCTTTCGTTCGGCCTAACCATTGGCTTTGCCGCGGACACGAAGCATCGCCTTGAACTGACGATGCCTTCGTCGGATTGCTACGTCTCCCGTCCGGCTTGCCGAATGCCTTTCTCATCGTCCGGGCGCCTGTTGCGAAAGGATCTCGACGGGCCGAACTGTTACAGCTATGAGAATGACTCGCAATAGCTGGGACGGGCGGTCCGTCCCCAGGGGGATTCCACGTTGACTGGACTAGCTTCGATCCCGCAATCGGCTCCGATTTCGCGACCGGAATCCGCTCCCCAACGCGCCGTCGCGGGGGGTGAAGTCGTCGCGATGCCGCAGTTCGGCACTGCGCCATGGCAGGCTTCGGGCCGCTACGGCGAGGAGCGGCGCGCGAATCTGCCCGCCGTCGCGGCGTCCCTGGCGATCGTGGCAGGCATGCTGGCAACGATTCTGGCCATGAACGTTGTCAGTGCAGAGAAGGTGAAGCGTCAGCACGTGTCGGTCATCGATCTCGACGTGACGCCGCCGCCTCCGCCGCCCGAGCAGGCGAAGCCGAAGCCCGTGATCCCGCCCCCGGCCTCGCCCATCGTCGCGCCGCCGCCACCCATCGTGCTGACCAATACGCCGCCGCCCATCGCCACCTCGCCGGTGCCGGTGCCCGTTCCGGCGGTGGCTACGGTGGCTGCCGCGCCTGTGGTGTCGCAAAGCGCCGCTCCGGCCGCGCCTGCACCGGCGCCGCGCGTGGAGAACGCGGGCGATCTCTCCTCGAAGATGATCTTGGCCACGCCGCCGCGCTATCCGATCGATTCGCGCCGCAAGCACGAGCAGGGCACCGTGGTACTGACTCTCCTGCTCGATCTCGACGGCAAGGTGGCGGACATTTCGATCTCGAAGAGCAGCGGGTTCGATTCGCTCGACCGCGCCGCGCTCTCCGCCGTGCGCCGCTGGCGCTGGCAGCCCACGCGCCGCGATGGCGCGGCAGTTATGGTGCGCGGGCTTGTCGAGATCCCGTTCGTCCTCCAGACCTGATCGGGTGCGCCGCATCGGCGCCCCGTCCTGAGGAATTCATTCTGTCCCGCCTGCCGCCGCTAGCCGCGATTCCTGCCGACGTGCGCTCGCTTGCCGACTACGAGCGACGCGCGCGAGACCATTTCGCGGCCGATGCCTGGGAGCATGTGCAGTCAGGCAGCGATGCCGAACTGACGCTCGCCGATAATCGTGCCCAGTTCGACGGCCTTCGCTTCGTGCCGCGCATGCTGCGGGACTTGTCCGGGGGCTCCACCGCGCTCGATTTGTTCGGCCGCCGCCATGCGGCGCCGATCCTGCTGGCCCCGCTCGCCTACCACGGGCTGGCCCATCCGGCGGGCGAACGGGCCAGCATGCAGGCGGCGACCGCGCTCGATACGACCATGGTGGTGAGCACGCTTTCCGGTGTGCCGCTGGAGGAGATCGCGGCCACCGCGCGCGCGGCCGCCAGCGAACTGGCCCGCCCGTTGCCGCCCTTGTGGTTCCAGCTCTATTTCCAGCCCGACCGCGCACATAGCCTCGAACTCGTGCGCCGCGCAGAAGCGGCGGGTTACGAAGTGCTGGTGGTGACGGTCGACGCCGCGATCAAGCGATCCGAATTCGCGCTGCCGGAAGGCGTTTTCGCAGCGAACCTCACGGCCTTTCCGCGCACCACGCAGCGCGCCGAGCCGGGGGGCGGCCAGATTGTCTTCGGCACACCGCTGGCCGATGCGGCGCCGACATGGGCGGACATCGCATGGCTGCGCGGCGAGACGCGCTTGCCCATCGTCATCAAGGGCCTGCTGTCACCCGAGGATGCGCGGCTCGCTCTGGAGCATGGCGCGGATGGCATCGTCGTCTCCAACCACGGCGGCCGGGTGCTGGACGGCCTCACGACGCCGATGGCGGCGCTGCCGGGCATGGTCCACGCTGTAGAGGGGCGGGTTCCGCTGCTGCTCGACGGCGGGGTGCGGCACGGGACCGATGTGCTCAAGGCGCTGGCGCTGGGGGCCAGCGCGGTCATGGTCGGGCGCCCGCAACTTCATGCGCTGGCGGTCGCGGGCATGACCGGCGTCGCGCACATGCTGCATATCTTGCGCGCGGAATTCGAACTGGCCATGGCGCAAGTCGGCTGCAAGCAGCTTGCCGATATCGACTGCCGCTTGCTGGCCTGAGTTACGCCGTCAGGCGAAGGCTGCGGGGCGGCGGAAGACGATCCGGCGGCGGATCAGCCAGCTCGTGAAGAAGCTCAGGGCAATTGCCAGAGCCTTGGTAATCGCGAGGTGCATTCCGAGCATGGCCCCCGCGCTGACGACGCCAGTGGTGATCGCAAGGCCGGCCAGGGCGGACAACACGAACAGGGCTTTCTGCCGTGCGCGCGCCATGCCGCCTTCAGCGACCTCGCCCGTGAAAACCACGCGGCTGGCGACCAGCCAGTGGGCAACGATCCCTGCAGAATAACCCGCCGCCGAAGCCGGGCCCGCGGACACCGCAAGCTGCACCAGTAGCCAGAAACAGGCGATGTCGACGCCGAGCGCCAATGCGCTTGCGGCTAGATAGCGCAGGAACGTGTCGCGCATGAGGCGGACGACGAGAGGGTGTTCGGCAAGCATGCGCATCAGGCAGCCTCGCGCTTGCTGCCACCTTCGCTGGATCCGGCGATGCGCGCGGGCACCTCGCGGACCGAGGCGAGCGCGGCGGCCTGATCCGGCGTTGGCGCGCGCGATCCGGGGGCGGCGGGCAGGGCCTTGGTTTCGCCTTCGTCGCCGGCCTCGTGGTATTCGGCGTCCTCGTTGACGCACCAGGTGTCGTAGACGCGCTCGCCGGCGAGGATGTTCTCGACCGTGAGCATCGCGGTCATCATCGCGTGGTCCTGGTTGTTATAGCGATGCATGCCGTTGCGGCCGACCAGGTGGAGCGAGGGATGGCGCGCTTCGAGTTCCTCGCGCATCGCGGCGACATTGGCGGCATAGTCCTCGTCATAGACCGGGTAGGCCTTTTCCTGACGGACCACGAAGCCGCCGGTGACCTCGTCGGCACGGCACAGGCCCAGCGTGACCATCTCGCGCGTGGCAAGGGCGACGAGATCGTCGTCCGCCATCGACCACAGGCCGTCGCCTTCGAAGCAGAAGTATTCGAGGCCGACGCAAGCCATCTCGTCGTCGGGCACCATTTCCGGCGACCACGAGCGGAAGTTCTGGATGCGGCCGACTTTCACCTTGCTGTCATGGATGTAGATCCAGTTGTCCGGGAACAGGTCGTCGGCGCGGATCTTGAGAGCGACAGTCAGGAAGTCCCGGTATTTCAGCTCGCTGGCTTGCAGAGTGGTCTGCGGAAGCGGATGCAGGCGTGCGGCCAGTTCACGCATCGGCGCGGAGCTGATCGCATGCGCGGCGCGAATGGTCACGTCGCCCTCGCCGGAATCGGCGGTGAGGCGCCAGCCGCCCTGACCGTCGCTGGCGAGCTGGCGCAGGGCGTGACCCATCAGGACTTCGCCCTTGCCGCTCTCGACGATCCGGTCGCGCGCGGCTTCCCACATCATGCCGGGGCCGAGGCGCGGATAACGGAAGGTTTCGAGCAGGGTCTTCACCGCCTGACCGTCGTTCGGGCGCTTATTGAGGCCAAGGCTGCGCCGGAGGCCGTCCGTCACCGCGCTCCAGAGCGAGAGGCCCTTGATGCGCTGGGCGGCCCAGTCGGCGCTCATCTCGTCGCAGGGCATGCCCCAGACCTTCTCGGTATAGGTCTTGAAGAAGATGGAATAGAGCTTCCAGCCGAACTGGTTGGTGGTCCAGTCTTCGAAGCTTTTCACCGTGCGGCGGGGGAACAGCTGGGCCTTGGCGAAACTGGCCATGCACAGCGTGGAGCGCCAGATGCCAAGGTTCCACAGCGCCTCGAAGGCGCGCAGCGGGTAGGAGTAGAACTTGCCCTCGTAATAGATGCGGCTCATCCGCGGACGCTGGATGAAATCGTCGGGCAGGATCTCGTTCCACAGGTCGACGACCTGCTGGCTTTTCGAAAAGAAGCGGTGGCCGCCGATGTCGAAGCGATAGCCTTCATGCTCCACGGTACGGCTAATGCCGCCGACGTAATGGGGGTCTTTCTCGACAATGGCGACAGTGAGGCCGGCTTTGGTGAGCAGATAGGCAGCGGTCAGGCCCGCCGGTCCGGCACCGATGATGGCAACATCGACGGCGATCTCGCCATCTTTCGCTTCGCCCGTGAAGTCGGCTGCCGCGCTTGAAAATGACATCTCATGCCCCCCGTAGTAACACGCAGAGGAATGGAAGAAATTGGTTTATGGGCGGTTAAGGCGCTCTTCGTGCTCGATTGTGTGTCTGTAAGAACAACAACAGGCGGCTCCCGCCCCGCGTACCGAAATCGATACGCGGGGCGCTGAAACCTCAGGCGTGGGCAGACTTTTCGCGCAGCAGGCCGCTGACCGTGTAGAGCGCGAAGCCGATCACGTTCCAGACGACGAAGAATTCGATCGTGCGCAGTTGCAGGCTGGTGAAGAGGTAGGCGCAGCCGAGAATCGTGGCGGGCCCAACGAACCAGACCAGCGGCGTCACGAACGGACGCTCGATTTCGGGCGAACGGCGGCGCAGCACCATTACCGCGAGGGCCGTGGCGATGAAGGCGGCAAGAGTACCGGCATTGGCGAGCGAGGCGATCTCGTCCAGCGGCATGAGGCCAGAGATCACGGCGGCGACAAGCCCGGTCAGTATGGTGACCGCCACCGGCACGCCGCGCTTGTTGACGGTCGAAAGACGCTTGGGGAGCAGGCCGTCGCGCGCCATGGCGAAGAACACGCGGCTCTGGCCGAACATGAAAACCATGATGACCGTGGGCATGGCGATCACGGCAGCCATGCCGATCAGGGCGGCGGCGGCGGGGTGGTTGAGGCTCTTGAGCACGAAAGCCAGCGGTTCGGGGCTCGGCGCGAAGAGCTGGAAGGGCACCGCACCCAGCGCGGCGGCAGCGACGCCGACATAGACCAGCGTGCAGATTATCATCGAGCCGACAATGCCGATGGTCAGGTCCCGTTTCGGATTCTTGGCTTCCTCGGCAGCGGTCGAGATCGCGTCGAAACCGTAGAAGGCGAAGAAGATGATGGCCGCGGCGCCCATCACGCCGAACTTCTTGCCGTCGATATCGGTGGCGCCGAAGCCGAAGGGCGCGAAGGGATGGAAGTGCGCAAGGTCGAAAGAGGGCAGCGCCAGCGCCACGAAAGCGGCCAGCGCGATCATCTTGATGATGACGAGGATGAAGTTCAGCGTCGCGCTTTCACGCGTGCCGGCCAGCAGCACGCCGGTAACGGCAAGCGCAATGAAGATCGCGGGTACGTCGATCACGCCGCCTGCCAGGAGCGAGTCCGGTACGCCCCAGCCAGCCTGCCGGATAAGACCCGAGGCGTAGCCGGACCAGCCCACGGAAACCGCCGAACAGACCAGCGTATATTCGAGGATCAGGCTCCAGCCGATTACCCACGCGAGCGCTTCGCCCACCGCGACGTAAGAATAGGTATAGGCACTGCCGGCCTGCGGCGTCAGGCTCGCCATTTCGGCATAGCACAGCGCTGCGCAGGCGCAGACCGCGCCGGCAATCGCGAAAGAGAGCACGACGGCGGGCCCGGCAAGGCCGGCGGCGACGCCGGTCAGCGTGTAGATACCGGTGCCGATGATGGCGCCGACACCCAGCGCCATGAGGTGCGGCCAGCCGAGCGACTTCTTCAGCCCGCTCCCGGTGTGCCCTTGCGGCACCAGCGGCTTGCGCCGGGTCATGAAGTTCATCGCTACAGCCTCTCAACCATGATTTTGATCGGCGGCAGGCAGCAGGATTCGTGGCGGAAGGCAAGGCGTGATTGCGCTCCCGCCACAATTTGTTGCGTCAAGTTTGTCTTTTGTTGCGCATCTGGAATATCTTAAGGGCGCATCACCCAGCCGCCGTCGACATGGATGGTCTGTCCGGAAATCCATGCTCCAGCCTGCGAACAGAGCAGCAGCGCGGTGCCGACCAGTTCGTCAGGTTCGCCGCGCGCGCGCAGGGCGCAAGTCATGTTGAGGAACTGGATGAAGGGCGAATCGTCCGGAACCAGCATCTTGCCCGCGTCCGAGGTGACATTGCCCGGGGCGATGGCGTTGCAGGTGATGCCGTCCTTGCCGAACTGCTTGGCCAGCGTTGTGGTCAGGCCGACCAATGCCAGTTTGGTGATGCCGTAGAGCCCGGTTGCCGGGAAGGCACCGCCGGAAGTCTGGTTGATGATCCGACCGCCGCCGCGTTCGCGCATCGATGGGACAACCGCGCGGGCGCAGAGCAGGGCGCCGTTGAGATTCACCGCGAACGCCTTGTTCCAGGCGTCGAGGTTGACCGTCTCGCAATTGTCGTAGCTGACGTCCACCATCAGCGCGGCATTGTTGATGAGGATGTCGACGCCGCCGAAAGCCTCCTTCGCGGCGGCGCCCATCGCGAGCGTCGATGCCTCGTCGGAAACGTCGACCTGCACGCCCACGGCCTTGCCGCCCGCCGCCACGATCTCTGCGGCGACGGCCTTGGCGCCTTCGCCGTTAAGATCGGCCACGACTACCGAGGCGCCCGCATTGGCAAGGCCCAGCGCATAAGCGCGGCCGATGGAATTACCGCGTCCGCCGGCGCCGGTGACCACCGCGACTTTGCCGTCGAGGCGGAATTGATCGAGAGTAAATGCCATTGTCCTGTCTCCTCAGCCTGCCGTGATGCCCGCGTCGAGCGAGAGGCAGGCGCCATGAAAGCCCCGTCCGGCCGGAGAGGCGAGCAGCACCACAAGGTCTGCCACGTCCTCCACCTCGACTTGCCCGCGAAGCCCCGAGAAGCGCTTGAGCAGTTCGAAGTCACAGCCTTCGGGCGGCGTGAAGTTGGTCGCGATATTGGTAATCATGCCGCCCGGGGCGACGGCGTTGATGCGGATGGGTTTCTTCTGGAATTCCATCGCCATGGCCTTGGTCATGCCGACAAGGCCCCACTTGCTGGCGCAATAGGCGGCGGCATAGGCCTCACCGATGTAGGACGCGCAAGAGGCGACATTGACCACGGCGCCGTTCACTTCCAGCAAGTGCGGGATCGCGGCTTGCGAGAGGAAGAACGGGGCGTTGAGATTGACGTCGATGGTCCGTTCGTACTGCGCCTGCGGCATCTGCGGCGTATTGGCGAGGTAGATCAGCCCGGCGACATTGCAGAGCGCGTCGAGCCGGCCGAATTTCTCCACGGCATGGACGATGACGGCCTGACAAGCGGCGGGATCGGACAAGTCGGCAGTCTCGCTGCCTACCTGGCGGCCGTGCGGGGCGAGCAGGTCTGCCGTTTCGGCAAGTCCCGCTGCGTTCACATCCACCAGCCAGAGATCACAGCCCGCTTCGGCCAGCTTGAGCGCGGTCATGCGGCCAAGGCCGGAAGCCGCGCCCGTGACGACGGCGGCCTTGCCCGTCATGTCGAGGCTTTTGAAGATCACGCTCATTTCGTCGGTTGCTCCGTTGCAGTCAGAGCCGCGTCGAGAAAGGGATCGGCGGCCAGCGCCAGTGCATTGTCAGGCCCGGCAATCGCGCCGAGCAGGTCGACGTCCTTGCGCAGCAGCTTGCTGCCGTGGGCGAAAGCACCGGGCGAGGGCAGGCGGGCGTAGACCTCGAAACCGAAGCTGCGGCCGCTGGAATGCTTGATGAGATCGGCAAGGGCGGCCCGGTCGATGCCAAGTTCTTCGCCCAGCGACAGCGCGGCATGGGCAAGGCCCATATTGGCGGCCATCAGCGCATTGTTGACGATCTTTGCACGCTGGCCGGAGCCGACCGACCCGAGCAGCACGGTCTTCCCCGCGAAGCTTTCCATGACCGGCAGTGCCTGGGCGAAGGCCGCCTCGCTGCCACCGCACATTACGGTGAGCGTGCCGGCTGCCGCGCCCGCGCCGCCGCCGCTGACGGGGGCATCGAGTAAGGAAATGCCGCGTGCTTCCGCTTCCTGCGCCAGCCGTTCGCAGGTCTGCGGCAGGATCGTGGAGTGGATGACCAGCACGCTCCCCGGCTTCATCGCCGGTAGAAGCTGCGCGCAGATATCCTCCACGCCCGCATCGTCGACCACGCAGACGCCCACGTGGTCGCAGGCAGCGCCAAGCTCAGCGACTGAGTTGGCACGCGTAGCACCCTTGGCGACGAGATCGTCCGCCGCCTCCGGTCGGCGAGCCCATACGGTGAGGGGATAACCCGCCGCCAGCATCCGCTCCGCCATCGGCCCGCCTTGCGAGCCGAGGCCGATGAAGCCCGTTCGGGCCTTGTCTTCAGCCATGCCAGGGAAGCCCCTTCGCCACCTTGTCGGTCATTTCCAGCACCACGGACTGAATGCGCGAGGCCTTGGGCCATCCGGCATGCGTACCGTATTGCAGGCAGAATTCGCGCATTTCCTCGGGCGAGCAATTGCCGCTGGCCATGGCGGCATGGATGTGGCTGCGGATCGGGATCTCGGCCCCGGATTCGCAGACGCCGACCAGCGTGATCCAGCGGCGCGAAGGCTCGTCCAGACCGCGACGGCACCACATCTCCCCGAAGACGAAGTTGTTGATCCCTTCGAGATAGGGCGTCGACGGAGGCCCGGGCGGGAAAGTCATGACTTGCGCGAATTCGTCATGTCCACGCTGGCTGCGCACGGCAGGGTCCCATGGTTCGGGGCAGACCGGCGGGACAGTGGCGGGCGGCAAGCCCAGTTCGTCCGCCACGCGCGTCACCGCGCGGTCGAGCTTTCCGCCGTTGCCCCAGCCGGCATAGACGGCAAGGTGCAGCGCGGCCTCACGCAGTTCGGCCAGAGAGAGCGCCTGCGTGGTCAGCGCGCCGCGCACGAAGTCGTCGATCTGGCTGTTTTCAAGACCGCAAGTGACGGCGCTGGCGATGGCGACAAGGAAGCGTGGGCGGCGCGGCAGGCCGGGCCGGGTCCAGACTTCGGCGAAGACGAAATCGCGCCACGATTCTTCCAGCAGCGTCGCCGGCGTGTTGGACGTGCGCGCCGTGACTTCGGCCTCGGTGGCGAGGCCGCGCGCGGCGCGGTCGGCGGGGTCAAGCAGTGCCATCGGTATCTCCTCAGTCCTGCAGGTTGACCCAGACATTGCGGACCTGCTGGAACTCGCGCAGGCCCTCGATGCCGCCTAGACGGCCGTGTCCGGAATGCTTCATGCCGCCGAACGGCACGCAGGGGGTCATGGCCTCGCCCGATCCGTTGACCTGCACTTGCCCGGCCATCATCTGCCCTGCGACGCGGTGCGCGCGGGTCAGATTGGTGGTGTGGACATAGGCGCCGAGGCCGTAATCACTGTCGTTGGCTAGCGCGATCGCCTCTTCCTCGCTGTCGAAGGGCGTGACGACCAGAACCGGGCCGAAGACCTCGTTCTTCGCAATCTCGCTTTCGGGAGCGACGCCGGCCAGCACGGTCACCGGGTAGAAGTAGCCTTCGCCATGATCGCCATCCATGCGCGCGCCGCCGCAGAGGACTTCGCCGCCTTGCGCCACGCCACGCTGGACCATGCCGTCGATCCGGTCGAGCGCGCCTTGCGAGATCACCGGGCCCATGAACGTGTCCATCGCGAAGGGATCGCCCACCTTCACATATCCGGCCATGGCCTTGAGCATTTCGAGATAGGGCTCATAGACCGTCCGCTCGACCAGCAGGCGGGTGCCGTTGACGCAGCCCTGTCCATTGGCGCTGACCGCGCCGGAAAGGCCGCGTTTGGCAGCAGCCTGAAGATCGGCGTCAGCGAAGACCACGACCGCCGATTTTCCGCCCAGTTCAAGGCCTACCGGCTTGAGCGTCTCGGCTGCGCTGGCGAGGATCTTCTTCGCGGTCGCGCCGCTGCCGATGAACTCGATCTTGTCGATGCCCGGATGGACGACCATCGCCGCGCCGACATCCGGCCCGCCAGTGACGAGGTTGACCACGCCCGCCGGGAAGCCCGCTTCGTGTATCGCTTCCATCAGCTTCATCAGCGACCATGGCGCCAGTTCGGGCGCTTTCAGCACCACGCAGTTTCCTGCCGCGAGGGCAGGGGCCATCACCATCGTCGCGGCGAAGAGCGGCCCGTTCCACGGCACGATGATGCCGAGCGTGCCGTAGGGTTCGTACATCACGTAGTCGTGCGCGGGGCCGCCCCAGGTGGAGACGGTGCGCCCGTCGATCTTGTCAGCCCAGCCGCCGAAATAGCGGAACTTCTGCGCGGCATCGAGGCTCATGTGGCCGCCGGCGATCAGGATCGAGCCGTTCTCGGCCGTGAGCAGCGGCGACATTTCGGCCGCCTTGGCCTCGATCACCGACGCAAGGCGGAACATCAGGTCGCGGCGCTTGTCGCCCGGCAGCGCGCGCCACGCAGGCTGCGCGGCCTTGGCGGCGGCGACGGCGCGATCGACGTCGGCCGGACTGGCCAGCCGGACCTCGCGCGTGACGCGGCCGGTGCCGGGGTAGACGTGGTCCCACGCGGCGCCACTGCCGCCGCTGGCGCGTTCCTCGCCGATGACCAGCGAGATCTCGGGAAATGCCGAAATATCCGGATGTTGGAAGCCCATCCTCGTACCATTCCTCTCCAATGGCGGCGCTTGCGACCGCTTCAGTTCGAGGCGAAGGGTATTGAGGCAAATATGAGCGGTCAATTGACTTGATTTCACCGAATTTTGGGTGAAAATAGCCCGAAATCGATAATAATGTGCTTATTAATGGAGAGTGCGATGGCCGGAACGGCGGGACGGCGCAAGGGCACCAATCTGGTGGCGCGCACGGCGGGAACCCTGCGTGAGCGGATCTTCGCGCAGGCGCCGGGCACGCTGCTCGGCTCGCTGCACGAATTGGCGCGCGAACTGGAAGTGGGCATCGTGACGCTTCAGCAGGCCGCGCGCGTGCTGGAACACGAGGGCCTACTGGAAGTGCGGCGCGGGCCCGGCGGCGGTTACTACGGCGCTCGGCCGGACGATGCCGCGCTCGAACGCGCGCTCTCTTCCTACATGCGCATGAATCCGGCGGGCTATGAGGAAGCGCTCGACATGACCTCGCTGCTGTTCACCGAACTGGCGACGGCGGCGGCGGGCTGCACCAGCGCATCGTTGCGGGCGCGGCTGAAGGCGCTGGGGGAGGAGGCCGGGCAGTGCCGCGACATGGCGGAGTTCGGGCGCTTCGAGGAAGCGTTTCAGGAACTGCTGTTCCAGATGGTGCGCCGCCCGTTGTTCGAGATGTTAACGCGGGTAACGCTCCACCATGCCGCTCTGGAAGGCGGTACGGTGACCGATGTCGCGGGGATCGGGGTGGAGAACTGGCGCGATGGGCGCAGGCGGATCATCGCCGCGATTCTGTCTGGCGATCCCGATCTCGCCCGGTTCGAAGCGAACCGTCAGAACCGCGCCGTCGTGATGGCGCAGCGGGCCTGAGTTTTCCATTTTGGGACAGGGAACCGTTCCGAGTCGCGGATTGTTACGTAGGAGATGGCCAAATCCTCCAACTCCGCCAGCCGCTTGCGAGTTTGGGAAAAAATCTTTGGTCTTAGCCAAAATATAGCGTTCTCCCTTAAGGGAAATCAGTTAAAGTGGTTTGTGCAGCAGAACAGGGGTCCTTTGGCTTATGTCAAAAGATGCACGTATATATTCGATCGACGGCGGCGCACTTCCTGCACAGTCCGACGCAAAAAGCTTGACCAGTCAACTCGATGAAATCCTTGGCCTGCTTCATGCCGAGTTTCCGGAAGCGGCGGCCATTACCCTCGATTTCAACGGCAAGCTTCACGTCCATATGGATGTCCGCAAGGGTGAGGATGTACCCCTGCTTGAGGAGCGACTTTCGCTGCTTGAAGAGGGGATGTTCACGCAAGTTGGGCGTGGGGCGACCCCGGGTCATCCGTTCTCGCACCGCATCTCCGCGCTGATCGCCAGGTAAGCTTCGGGATAACGCTTAAGCGACTGACGGGCGCCGCAATCAACGACGGCGTCTGAACGAGACAGGGAGATGCGAGCGAGACGCGCCCTTCCAGACAGTGGAAGGGAGGATGCCTGCAAGGCAACATCGCCGTTCCGCCAGAACCAGATCACATCATCGGCTGAAGCTGATCGGAAGCCATGGTGCGGGCTTTCGGTGCGCGCGAAGGTGCGATTTCGCGTCAGAATTCCGGCAGCTTCTGCGCCGCGAAACCCCAGCCGCGCAGGGTTTTCGCGCGCTCCAGAAGCTTTTGCGCGTCGTCTATCGAGAAGGGGTGGGCGTCCTTCATGTCGCCAAGCTCGTCCCAGTCGATCGGCACGGCTATGGGCGCTCCGGCACGGGCGCGGGCAGAATAGGGCAGCACGGCTGTACTGCCGCGCTGATTGCGCAGCCAGTCGATGAAGATCCGCCCCTTGCGCTTTGCCTTGCTCATGGTGGCGACGTAGCGATCCGGATGCGCCTGGCTCATGGCCTGTGCGAAGCGCTGGGAAAAGTCCTTGTGGGCGTCCCAGTCATGGTCGGGATCCAGCGGGACGACCACGTGCACGCCCTTGCCGCCCGAGAGCATCGCGAAGCTAACCAGCCCCAAATCGGCAAGCTGGCGGCGAATTTCCTGCGCGGCCTTGCGGCAATCGGCGAAATCGAGACCCTCGTCGGGGTCGAGGTCGAAGACCATCCGGTCGGGCTTCTCCACGGCATCGGCGCGGGCGCCCCAGCCGTGGAACTCGATCGTGCCCATCTGCACGCATGTCAGAAGGCCGTCGGCATCGTCGATGTAGAGGTAGTCCTCGGAGCCTCCGTCCTTTTCGCGGATCGGCACGTGGTGCACGTGCGGGCCAAAAGCGCCGCTGTCGTGCTTCTGGAAGAAGCAGGCCTTGGCGCGCCCTTGCGGACAGCGCACGAGACTGACCGGACGGCTGGCGGCAAACGGCAGCATGAAAGGGGCGATGTCGACATAGTAGTCGGCCAGCTGGCCCTTGGTGCGGCCGCTTTCGGGAAAGATCACGCGGTCGCGGTTGGTGATTGCGATTGCCGGTTTCGCCTTGGGCATGGGCCGTGCCTTCTCCTCCGTGACCTCTGGTGCCGTCTTATCGCTCCGCAGGCCGACGAAGCTGGCGTGGCGCACGCGGCCTTCGGCGGTCAGCTCCGCAAAGGCTACTTCGGCCACGAGCTTCGGCGTCACCCAGCTGGCGCCGCGCGCGTCCGCCTTGTCCACTTCCAGCGCGGCAGACTTGCGCTCCAGTCTGGCCAGCCGGGCGGCGATGTCGTCCAGCAGCGCCCCGTCGAACCCGGTGCCGACCTTGCCGCGATAGACCAGATGCTTGCCTTCATATTCCCCCAGCAGGAGCGAGGAAAACGGGCGCCCCTTGGCGCGTGAGCGCGACCAGCCGACCACCACGAATTCCTGCCGGCGCGAGCACTTCACTTTGACCCAGCCGCGCGTTCTGCGCCCGAGGTATGGCGCGTCGATGCGCTTGGCGATCACGCCTTCCTGTCCGGTCTCGCACATCGCCTGGTAGAGCTTTTCGCCTCCACCGATCAGGTGATCGGCCACGAAGATCGGTGACTGCGCGTCGGCAAGCAGGGCTTCGAGCCGTTCCTTGCGTTCGATTTGCGTGCGAGGCGCCAGATCTTCGCCATCCAGTTCGAGGAGGTCGAAGGCGTGGAATTCCAGCGCGTCGCTTTCCCCTTGCGCACCGTGGCCGCGCTTGAGAACCGCCTGTAGCGCCGAAAAGTCCGGATTGCCGTGCTGGCCGCGCGCGATGATCTCGCCGTCGATCAGGCACGGTGGCAGGTCCAGCGCACCCATGGCCTTGGCGAGCGGCCCGAACTTGTCCGTCCAGTCGAGTCCGCTGCGCGTGTAGACCGCAACGCTCCCGCCCGAGACGGCGAAGAGCGCGCGATAGCCGTCGAACTTGATCTCATGCATCCAGAGATTGCCTGCGGGAACCGCATCTACGAGCGTTGCGAGTTGGAGCTTGCGGAATTTCGGAAGCGGGGCGGCGCGGGCGGACTTGGTATTCGGCTGGGCACGCGATCTGGCCTTGTTGTCGGTATGCCTTGCCGCCTCTGCCATTGTCTTGGCAAAGTCCGCGCCGTGCTTGCCCGCGAGCGATTGCGTGCCTGCCTTGTCAGCCTCGATCTCGGCCATGGTGCGGCCCGTGAGCACGCTGGTCAGCCCTTTCTCGACCAGTTCGTCGCCAGCAACGTCGTGGCCGTCCGCCACTTTGCGCAGCAGCCAGTTCTCGCGCTTTTCGCCGGGCTTGCCTTTCATGCGCACCAGCAGCCATTCGCCCTGCATGCGCTGGCCATGGAGCCGGAAATGGAGATGTCCCTCGTCCAGATCCTTGGCGCTCTTGCCTTCAATCGGCTCCCAGATCCCCCGGTCCCAGAGCATCACCGTACCGCCGCCATATTCGCCTTTGGGAATACGCCCTTCGAACCCGCCATAGGCCAGCGGATGATCCTCGGTGCGCACGGCAAGCCGCTTGTCATCGGGATCGGCGCTCGGGCCCCGCGTCACCGCCCAGGACTTGAGCACGCCGTCCACTTCCAGCCGAAAGTCCCAGTGCAGCCGCCGCGCCGCGTGCTTCTGGACGATGAAGAGATTGCCTTTGTCACTAGCCCCGCGCTTGCCCGCAGGCTCGGCCGTTTTCGCGAAATCGCGTTTGGCGTTGTAGCTGGCGAGGGGATCTGAAGGGGCCTTGCGCGCCGCCATGGCTCAGGCTCGCTTGCGGCTGCGCGGGGAGGCGGTCTTCTTGGCGGGCGCCTTCTTCGCGGTGCTGCCACTATCGCCCACCGATTTGCGCAGCGCCGCCATCAGGTCGATCACGTTGCCCTTGCCGCCACTGGCGGGCTCCTCGACATCCTCGAGCACGCGCTTGTTCGATTTCGCCTTGGCCTTCTTGTCGATCAACCGGTGCAGCGCATCGACATAGCGGTCGTGGAATTCGCTCGCATCGAATGGCGCGGTCTTCTTGTCGATCAGGGTGGTGGCCAGCTCCAGCAGGTCCTTGTCGGGCTTGGCATCGCCCACGTCGCGGAAATAGTTCTGCGCCTTGAGCACTTCATCGGCATAGCGCAGCACTTCGAGCACCATGCCGCGCCCGCAGGGCTTGAGCGAGACCAGTTGCTCGCGCCCGCGCACCGCAAGCTGGCCGATCCCGACCTTGCGGCTGGTGCGCAGCGCCTCGCGGAGAACCGCATAGGCTTCCTCGGCCAGATCGTCGGCGGGGACCACGAAGTAGGGCTTTTCGTAATAGAGCACGTCGATCTCGTCGGCCGCCACGAACTGGACGAGTTCCAGCGTGCGACGGCTCTCGATCCTGACCGCTTCGATCTCCTGTTCGTCCAGCAGCACGTAGCTGCCTTTCGAGATTTCGTAGCCCTTGAGGATCTCGTCGCGGTCGACCGGGCCGATGCCGGGGGCGACTTTCTCGTAGCGGATACGCTTGCCGCTGGGCTCGTGGATCTGGTGGAACTGGATCGCGGCGCCCGACCGCGTTGCCGGATAGACCTCGACGGCGATCGAGACGAGCGCGAGCCTGATCTGTCCCTGCCAATATGCGCGTGCGGCCATTGCCCAGTCCTTTCGGCGAGATCAGTCCTTTCGCCGGGATAAGCCCTCAGAAGGGGCGGGGTTCCCATGCGCTCCGGCGAAGGACTGTCGTTGAACCATCATCAAACGGTGATCGATCCGTCATCTGACTGAATTATCGGAAGGTGGCGGGCGGCCTGTTCCTGCCGGGACGCAACTTGACCGACGAACCTGTCCGCCTTTACCCCGGTGCCATGCGCGACTGGACTATTCCCAACGACCGCTATGGCCGAACGGTCTATGCTGGCATGCAGGCGAAATTCTGATGAGCATGTTTCTTCTTCTCGCTGCCGCGCTGACTTCGGCTCCCCAAGTTCCTAAACCGCCGCTCGCCGCCACGGAGCTGCGCCGTATACCCGCCGAGGAAGCGCGGCAGGGCGCGACGGCCGGGCACGGTTCGGTCTATGCGATCGATAATCACGCGATCGGTCGATACGACGCGAACACGGGCAAGCGCGTGGCCCACTGGGAGGGCGATCCGGCCCGGTTTCCGCATATCAATTCCTGCGAACTCAATGGCCGCGATCTGGTCTGCGCAGCGTCGAACTATCCGCATGTGCCGATGAGCAGCGAAGTGCTCTGGTTCGATGCGACAACGCTGGAACTGCGCCGCACGGAGTCGCTTGGCCACGGGCACGGTTCGCTGACATGGGTGAGCCGTCATGGCGGCGCATGGTACGCCTGCTATGCCAATTACGACGGCAATGGCGGCGAGCCGGGCCGCGATCATCGTTACACCACGCTGGTCCGCCTTGACGACAAGCTGCGTGAGACCGGGGTCTGGACGTTCCCCGACAGCGTGCTGGAGCGGTTCTCTCCGCGCAGCGCCTCGGGCGGGGCCTGGGGCGACGATGGGCTGCTCTATGTGACCGGCCACGACCGACCGGAGATGTACGTCCTGCGGGTTCCCACCAGAAGCGGCGTGCTGGAGCACGTGACGACGATCGCACTGCCCACCGATGGACAGGCTATCGGCTGGGAGCAGGGCGAAAACCGTGTGCTCTGGTCGATCGAGCGCAAGAGCACCGAAATGGTCGCCAGCCGGGTGCCTCCGGTACTCACCCGATAAATTCCGCGCCGCTCTCCGGATCACTCCGGATAAGCGGCAGCGGCGACGTCATGGGTTTGCGGCTCGCGAGTGCGAGGGCGTAACCGAACTGACGCCGTTTCATCATCACGTCGTCAAGCCGGTGGTCTAGCGCGCACGCGGGCGGAAACCCGAATGTGGGGAGCGACGATGTTGGAATATACCGGTCCGGGGGAATCTGCGGGGGCGCAGACTACTCTTGAGGCAACGAAGAACCGTAGAGCACGGACGAGCAGGGCGTATGTGGCAGCAATGCTCTTCGCGATGGCGATTGTGGCGGGGCTGGTGTTGGACGCGTTCCTCAGCCAGCCGGCCGTCGCACTGCCGACCACGGTAAACCCGCTTCCGACCGGGATGCGCGGCGATCTTTCGGTCATGACTTATAACGTCAAGGGCCTGCCCTGGCCGCTGGCGAGCGGGCGTCCGGAGGCGCTGGCGGCAATCGGCCAGCGTTTGGCGCAATTGCGTCGGATGGGCCGCCAGCCGCAGGTCGTGGTCTTGCAGGAAGCCTTCATTCCCGAAGCCAAGGCGATTGCGCGCGAGGCCGGATATGCGTTCGTGGCCACGGGCCCGCAAGGCCGCCCGGCGCCGAATGAGGATCAGGCGGCGACGCGGGCATGGACCTTGGGCGAAACCGGCGAGGCCCATGTCGATAGCGGTCTGGTGCTGATGTCCGACCTGCCGATCCGCCGCGCCGAGCGTGCGGCATTCCCGGCAGTGGCCTGCGCGGGCTATGACTGCCTTGCCGCCAAGGGCGTGTTGGTGGCCGAGCTTGCATTGCCCGGCGGCGGCACGGTGCGGGTGGCGACCACGCACCTCAATTGCCGCAAGGCTTCGGGCACGAGTTCGCAGCGCAGCGACGCGGCCTATGCGCAGCAGGCGGCCTTCCTGAGCAATGTACTGGCCCGCTCACGCGCCGATGGCGTGCCGACGATTCTGGCCGGAGACTTCAATCAGGGCCAGCGGCCGGACCGGATCGCGATGCTTCACGGCGCGCTCGACAAAGTGCCGGGCGCCGAGCGCGAGGATGCCCTGAGCCGTCGGTTTGACGCCGATCCCAGCGGGATGGCGCGGCTCACCGATGCGCAGTGGATCCGCCACAAGGCCCGCGACATGCAGTTCACGTTCGACGGCAGCCCCGCGCGGCTGATGCCGGTGGGGATCGAGATCCCGTTCGGCACCGAGCCCGATGGTTCGATGCTCTCCGACCACATGGGCTACACGGTGCACTACGCGATCCGGCGCGGCAGCCAGCGCGCCTGAGATCAGCGGGCGGGGGTCAAGGCAACTCCCGCCTCACACAGGGTGCGCGCAAATGCCCGGGCTTCCTCCGGCCGGTTCCAGCCGTGGAACGAGGCGCGCAGGATCGCCCCGCGGAAATCGTGCGCGAAGCCGGCTGCGCGGAGCGCCTGCGTTGCAACGGTCGGATCGTTGCAGGTGAGGCACAGCGTTCCGCCTCGCTCGCTCCAGTCGAGCGATTGCCCGGCTTCCTCCTCGAAGGCGGCGATGCAGGCGCGGTTGTTCGCCAGCAGTGCGTGCTGTCCGATTGCCAGCACGGTGCGGATGCCCTCGGCGGCCACCGCGAAGGGAGCGACCGAGGGCGTGCCGCCCTGAAAGCGCCGCGCGTCGGATGCGTAGCGGAAGTCGCGGATATTGAAGGCGAAGGGGGTCTCGTGCGCGAACCAGCCAACGTCGAGCGGTTCAAGCGCAGGAATCCGCTCTGCCTGCACATGAAGATAGGCCGCGCCGGGGCCGCCACAGAGCCACTTCACGCAGGAACCGATCATCGCATCGACCCCCCATTCGCGCGCGGCAATGGGCAGGATTCCGGCGGACTGCGCGACATCGACGATGGAGAGCGCGCCGTGCTTGCGGGCCAGCGCGGCGATCTCGGTAATCGGAGAGACTAGCCCGCTGTTCGAATGGACATGCATGGCGATGATCGCGGCGACTGAGCCGTCGCAATGGCGTTCCCACGTCGCGGGATCGGAGGGATCCTCATGCGCGGGGATAAAGCGCGGCGTCAGCCCGAGGCCGGCCAGCGGCGCGAGCACGAAGCCGACCGTTGGGAAGGCCTGTTCGCTCAATAGCACCATGCCTTTGCCGGGCTCCGGGCGCAGACCCGAAAGCAGCGTGAACAGCGCCGCCGAAACGCTCGTCTGCGGAGCTATCGTTGCGGCATCGACGCCCAGCAATGCGGCCACGGCAGAACGGAAGCCCTCGATGGTGTCCAGCCAGTTCGCCCAGGCATCGCCGCCAGCCGTGCGCCACGGGGCGAGCATGCCAGCTTCCAGCGCCGGACCCGCCGAGCGTGGCAGACAGCCGACCGAATGGGCGAGCAGATAAGGCCCGCCCTCGGGCAGATGGAACAGGTCGCACGTTTCGGTCATGCCGCGTCGGCTTTCCCGATGCTGTCTCGCACGCGGCCGTAATCGTGGCCCCAGTCGTCGGTCATTTCCACGCGCACGTCCCAGAGCGCGGGGAAGAAGCGGTGCTTCGCGCCTGCCTGCAAGAGATCGACCGAGCGGCCCTTGAGTGAGGCGGAGCCCATGCCGATGGAACGGTGGATCAGGAAGATGTGGTGCCAGCGGAACTTGCCGAACAGCTCGTCCAGCTCGATCAGCGCTTCGGCGAGCACATAGGCCTCGTCATGCGCGAAGCCCTGATCGTAGATCTCGCGCACGGTGCGGCCGGCGCCGGAAACGTAGGCCTTGTCGAACGTGTGCCACAGTTCGGGAACGATGCGCAGCAGCACGCGGAAACCGGGCGATTCCTGCCCACTGCCATTGCCGAGCTGAAGCCGGATTTCCTGATATTCGCGCGGGGACATCGTTTCCAGCAGGTCGAGCTGGGCCGTCATCAGCCGCATCAGCCGATGGCAGCGACCGAGCAGCGTATTGGCGCGCAGGGCCTGCTTCGCGGCGATGCACTCGTCGATATCGAGCACGGTCGAGGCGATCAGCTTCATCCAGAGTTCCTCGACCTGATGGACGATCTGGAACTGCAACTCGTCGGCATTGCACAGCGCGTCCCACGGTTTCTGGCAGGCGAGCAGGCTGTCGGTCTTCAGATAGACCTCATAATCGAGCGCGGCGGGCGCCCCGAGCTGTTCGTAAACCTTGGCGCGATCCATGACCTCTCCCCTTATGCAAGAACGAGGACGATAGCAGTCTACGGGCGAAACATTGGTCTTGATTGGACGGCGATTGCGGGCGTTCGGGGAACGGAATAAGGAGATTTGATAATTCTGGAGAACAATCGTTCCATGCCCGACCTCGATCCCGTCGATATGCGCCTGCTCCGCGCTCTGGAGCACGACGCGCGGCTTTCCTTCGCCAGCCTTGGCGAAGTGGCGGGGGTCTCCAAGACGCCGAGCTGGAAACGGGTGCAGGCGATGGAGAAAGCAGGCGTGATCGCCGGCTACCGCGCGGTGATCGATCCGGCGGGTATCGGGCTTTCGACGAGTGCCTTCGTGCAGGTCTCGATCGAGTTCGACCGGCATGAGGCCTTCGAAAGCGCGGTGCAGGACGAACCTGCGGTGCTCGCGTGTCATGCGACGGTGGGGGATTTCGACTACCTCCTGCAAGTCGCCACGGCGGGTGTTCCCGAACTGGACGACCTGCTGCGCAACCGCCTGCGCAGGTTGCCGGGTGTGCGTCATTTCACTACCACTCTTGCCATGCGCGACGTGAAGCCGCGCGCTTACCTGACGGATGCGGCGAAGGGGTGATACGGGGCACGCCATACCCGCACCGCTCGGCGGAAAACCCGAATAACCCTCGTCATTGCGAGCGCAGCGAAGCAATCCAGAGCGGCTTGGCACGCCCCTGGATTGCTTCGCTAGGCTCGCAATGACGAGAGGGTGGGCGATTCGAGTTCCCTCCGAAGTGCCAAAGTAGAGGGGCCCGCTCACCCCCGCCCATGCGGTGTATCGAGGTCCAGAATCGGCCCCACCGGCACGATCCCGGTCGGATTGATGGTGCGGTGGCTCTGGTAGTAATGCCCCTTGATGTGCTGGAAGTTCACCGTGCCCGCCACGCCCGGGGTCTGGTACATATCGCGCAGGAACCCTTGCAGGTTCGGATAGTCGGCGATCCGGCGCAGGTTGCATTTGAAGTGGCCGACATAGACCGCATCGAAGCGGATGAGCGTGGTGAACAGGCGGATGTCCGCCTCGGTCATGGCCTCGCCGACAAGGAAGCGGCTGCGTGATAGGCGCTCTTCCAGCCAGTCCAGACTGTCGAAAAGCGGGCCCACCGCATCCTCGTAGGGTTCCTGCGATGTGGCAAAACCGGCCTTGTAGACGCCGTTGTTGACGGTGTCGTAGACGCGCGCATTCACCGCATCGATCTCCGCGCGCAGGGCTTGCGGATAGTAATCGCCCGCCTTGGCGCCGAGGCCGTCGAACGCCGAGTTGAGCATGCGGATGATCTCGGAGGATTCGTTGTTGACGATCGTCCCCGTCTGCTTGTCCCACAGGATCGGCACGGTCACCCGGCCGGTGTAGGCGGGGTCCGCCTTGACGTAGACCTCATAGAGATTGCGCGCGTGATTGACGCTGTCCGGCACGACGCCCGGCGCCGGATCGAACGTCCAGCCGCGCTCCAGCATCAGCCAGTTGACCACCGAGACGTCGATCATCGCCTCCAGCCCTTTGAGCGCGCGCATGATCAACGTGCGGTGGGCCCATGGACAGGCAAGGCTGACGTAGAGGTGATAGCGTCCGGCCTCGGCTTTGAAGCCGCGTCCGCCTTCCTGCGTGGGCGCGCCATCGGCGGTCACCCAGTCGCGGAAAGAGGAGTCCTTGCGTACATAGCGGCCGCCGGTCGATTTCGTATCGTACCAGACATCCTGCCAAACGCCGTCGACCAGCTTGCCCATCGCCTTGCCTCGTTCCAATCGGGGGGAGGGGCAGCATCGGCCATTGGCGACGGGCTGTAAACCGGCCCGATCAGGAGAAAAAAGCGAAAAGGGTGCGGCGCGCCGACGCAGGGGTGGGGATGACGTCGGCGCGCCGCGGCGGCACGATGGGGACCGGCTTAGAAGCCGATCGCCACCGAGCCGCGCAGGGCAAGATTGGTATGGCCGTGGCGATCCTCGGCCGAGAGTTCGCCCAGCATCGTCAGGCCCACGGTGCCGCCGATGGCACGCAGGCGCGCGAACCAGCCGCTCGTCGCGTCGTCGCCTTCGAGGCGGAAGTCCTGCCCGCCGTCGAAATGCGCGGTGGTTGCGCCAAGGCCGCCGCTGACGATCTCGCGCCAGCCGCCCTCGGTTTCCATGCGGAACCAGTTATCGTCGCGGCCCGCCGCGGTCATGAAGTCCACGCCCACGGTCATCGCGCCGTTGACGCCCAGTTCGTCGCTGGTGCGCGAGGCCACGGTGAGGTCCAGCGCCTTGCCGCCGCCGGTCTCGGTATAGCCGTCTTCCTTGAGGCGGACGTAATCGACCGAGACATTCGGGCGGAAGTAGAGGTACTTGCCGCCGCCCTCCCACGAAGCGCCGCCCGCGAAGGTAACGAAGTTGCCGTTCCAGTTGCCGTCGATCGTGCGGTTGACGGTTTCGCTGCCGGTCGTGCCGCTGAACTTGCGCGCGCTGTCATAGCTGCCAAGGCCGACCGAGGCGCGAGCATAGCCCGCCAGCGGGCCGCTCTGGCCGCGCCAGTGGCCTGCGAATTCCCACGAGTTCGACTTGATCTCGCTCGCCGGACCGCGCGTGTAGCGGTTCCAAAGGTAGGAGAACGTGCCGCCGAAATAGCCCACATCGGTCGCGTATTCGCCGCCCAGCGACATGGCGTAGCCCTGAAGGTTGTAGGCGGCGGTGGCGCCCGCGTTCTTGTCGCTGCCCCAGAACGAGAGGTTCAGGCGCGTGGTGAAACGGGAATCGCCGAATACCGGGCCCTGAGGGTCTTGAAGCTGGCGCGTGAGCGTGCGGGTGCCAAGGCTGATGCCCTCGAACGCGCCGCCCGCGTGATCGGGCAGCATCTGGGCGACTTTCTCGCGGAAGGTGTCGCCGTCGGTCACGCCAAGGAATACCTTTTCGATAGCGTCGTCCTTGCCGAGTGCGGCGAAGACTGCGTCATAGGCCGTGGCCTGCGAGCGGTTGAGGCCGAGTTCCGCCACCGTGCGGCGGGCCACGTCGACGACGATCACGTTCGCGGGTGCGTCCTCGTCCAGCGAGGCCTTGAACATGAAGGGGACAAGGTCCGTCGCGGCCTTGAGCTTGTCGCGGCCGGTCAGCGTGCCGGCGGTCAGGACCTGATAGCTGCCCTCGGCGGTCGAGACATCGGCAAGGCGGATCGAGAGCTTGGCACCGTCCGCGAAAGCGGCGGTTCCGGCCACGGTGTAGGCGGAGCCAAGGCCCGCCGCCTTGTCCAGCGTTACCGCCAGAACGCCGCCCGCGCCGACATCGAGCGAGCCGATCGAGGCCGGCTTGTTGACGTCCAGCGTGCCGCCCGAAACCTTGACCGTCAGCGCGCCGGCATTGGCGAGCGCGCCGGAGAACACGGCGGTATCGGCCAGCGTCAGGGTGTCCGCGCCGCCGCCGAAATCCGTAGTTCCGGTGTAGCGGGACGTGCCCGCAAGGGTCATCGTGTCGCTGCCCGAACCGAACGTGACGTTGCCTGTCTGCACCGCGTCGCCCGAGAGCGCTAGCGTGTCATTGCCGCCACCTAACGTGACATTGCCGGACATAGTGCCGTCGGCGATGGAGAAGGTGTCGTTGCCGCTGCCGAGGCGCACGTCGCCGGTGATGGCGGGGGCGGCGAAGCCCGATGCGACTTGCGTCTGGCGGATGGTGACGCCGCTGGTGTTCGCCGAAAGATCGATGGCGACATTGCGGCCGCTGTCGGCCTTGGCGCCGGTAGCGGAGATCGTGCCGCTGTTCTCGATCAGGTTGAGGGTACCGCTGGCGTCGCCGATGGCTACGGCGGTGCCGGTCTCGCCCACGACCGCCTTGATCGTGCCCGAGTTGCGCAGGGCGGGCAGGCTGGCACCGGCCTCGACCTTTACCGCGGTGGCGATCGAGGCGGCGGTGTTGCCGCTGGTGGCCGAGATGGTGCCGCCATTCAGGATCTGCGGCGTGCTGGCGCCCGCGCCGAGGCGGATCGCGGTGGCGGCGGCGTCCTTCGAGGTGGCGGTGACCGAACCGGTCACGCCGATGCCGTTGGCCACGGTGACCTTGCCGCCAAGGCCGCCGATGGCGAGGCCATTGCCGTCGATCCCGGTGTAGACGCCGTTGCCTTCGATCCCGCCCTCG
Source organism: Novosphingobium sp. BL-S-33 (assembly GCF_056857025.1). Classification (NCBI taxonomy): domain Bacteria; kingdom Pseudomonadati; phylum Pseudomonadota; class Alphaproteobacteria; order Sphingomonadales; family Sphingomonadaceae; genus Novosphingobium; species Novosphingobium sp. BL-S-33. The sequence continues at coordinate 2,141,227 of NZ_CM166474.1, forward strand.
ATCTGGAGGCCGAAGCCGCTGGCTGTGCCGGCCACCGCGCCGATGGCGATGTCGCGATCCGCCGCGCCGATCACCATGGCGGGTGCCTTGCCGTAGGTGACGACCTTGGCCGAGCCTTCCTTGGCGTCGTCAATGCCGTCGCCGTCTTCGTCGGCCTTGTTGGGATCGCTGTCCTTTGGCGGTACGGCGAGCACGATGCCGCCGGTGACATTGCCGCCGATCACCAGCGCCGAACCGCCTTGCAGCAGGTCGTCGGCATCAAGCTTGGAGGGATCGGCGGGGGCGGTGGTGTAGCGATAGCCGGTCGAGGCGATGTTGCCCTGCACGACCATGGCCCCGGTCACATCGCCGCCGAAGTGCGCTCCGACCGAGTTCGCGCCCTGCGCGGTGACTGAGCCTGCAAGCCGTACATTGCCGTTGATCGCGCCGGTTTCGATGCCGACCGAATTGTCGCCAAGGACGTTTGTCGTGCCGTCATGCGTGAACGCACCGTTGAGGGTGCCGCCCAGCGAGATGCCCGCCGAATGATTGCCTTCGACCGTGATCGTGCCGCTCTGGGTGAGTTTGCCGGTGTGATCGCCGTCAACGCGGATGCCGGTGCGGTTCGAGCCGAGCGCGAAAGGCCCGTCGAGGTCGCCGTCCTTGTCGGTGTCGGTCGCGGTATAGGGCTCGTCCACGGTGATCGTGCCGGTGTTGACGATATCGCCGCTGGTGCCGGCGAGCGCGCGGATGCCGATGGCGCCGTCGGCATTGCCGACTGCAAGCGCACCGGCATTGGCGACGCCGTTGTTGCTGTCCATCGTGATCGCCGTGCCCGACGAGAGCACGACCGAGCCGTCCTTGGTCACATTGATGGCGTCGGCGCCGCCGTTCTTGATGGTGGAGGTGAGGAGGGGCGTGGTCTTCTTGGTCGACACGTCTTCCGCATGCGCGGCCGTCGCCACGGCAAGCAGCGCAGTGGAGGCAAATAGGTAGCGAGGCATCTTCGTCCCTTCAGATCGATCTCGAAGGGGAAGACGGAGGCCCTGCGGCGGGGCCTTGAAAATAATTTCGGGCGGACGTGTTTCGCTCCAACTTGGCCTCCCAGACCCCGTCGTCCCCGCGAAGGCGGGGACCCCGCTTGTTCTTGCGGCTAGGCGAAAAGGAAGCGGGGCCCCCGCCTTCGCGGGGGCGACGGAGTGTTGTTTGGTTGATGGTGGTTTAGCGAATGGCGATTTGGCCAAGGCCGCTTCGGGCACGGCCGGTTTGGCGAATGCCGCCTCGCTATGCGGCTATTCGCACGAATTCAAAACTTCGCGTCGAAGCCCAGCCGCACCGTGCGCGGGCGCAGCGGCGTCACTTGCTCGCGCCCGGTGGCGAGCGGGGTACCCAGTGCGAAGCGGTTGCCGCGCTCGTCGGCAAGGTTGGTCACGCTCAATGTCACCCCGTATCCCGGCGTGCCGAGCCGAAGGTCGAACCCGCTGTCGAAATAATCGCCCTGCAACATGCCGAGATCCGGCCCGATCCCGAGCCGCGACTTGCCGAGGTAGCTGGCCCAGGCATTGCCCGAAATCGCAAGGTCGCCGTCCAGATCGTGGTTCCACGCCAGCGCAGCGCGACCGGCGAAGCGGGCGATATTGGGCACCTGCATCTGCAATGCCTGCACCGTCGCCGCCGCGTAGAAGTACTTCATCTCCGCACCCGGCTCGGGCTTGTCGATCCGGCTGCGGTTGAACGCCGCGCCCGCCTCTAAGCGCAGTCCCTGCACCAGTTTCACCCCCGCCGAGACGCTGGCCGACCAGACGCGCCCATCGCCGATATTGGCGGTGCTGGGCAGACCCGCGCTGTCGGTGAAGTCGGCCTGGATGTCGCGCCAGCGGGTGTAGGACAGGCTGACTGCTAGGTCGAACGGGCTCACCCCCGCGCGGCCGTGGCGGGCGCCCATTTCCACGGTGCCGGTACGGTCGTTGCGGAAGCGGCGCACATAGTCGCTCTCGATGGCGAAGCCGCCGGGGCGGAAGCCTTCCTGATAGCGCATGTAGAACTGGTCCTCGCCGGAGAACGCGGCGTGGAGCGCCAGCGCAGGCAGGAACGCGGTGAAGGTGCGCTGGGCGGTCGTGTTCCGGGCGGCCATGGCCAGCGCCACCAGCGGTGAAAGATCCTCTCCGTCGCCGCCCAGCCGGGCGTGGGTGAAGCGGCCCCCGGCCGTGGCCGTGAAGGGACCCGTCAGATGCAGGCTCGCCTCGCCGTAGAGCGTGAATTCGTCCACGGTATTGCGCACCCCGGTCGCGCTGCTGCGGAAGGTCTGTTCCTCGAATTCGCGCGTCAGAGTGGTGCGGTTGCGGGTGTAGCTGGCGCCGACCAGCCAGCCGAAGCCATGGCGCTCGGGCTGCCACAGCCGCGTCTCGTGCGCGATCATGCGCGTGGCGTTGTCCTGCTCGAACAGGCGCGGCGGGCCGTCGGGCGTGCCTGCGTCATAGCGTTCGTGGAGGTTCTGGCGCACGGCCCCGGTGGTCGAGCGCAGTTCCAGCCCGCCGATCCGCCCGGCGACGACCAGTTGGCCCAGCGCATAGTCGGCATCCGATCCTTCGCGCACGCGGGCGGAATTCTCCAGCGGCGCGCCGCCGCGATCGGCATATTGGCTGTCCGCCGCGTCGATCGACTGGGCAAGGCCCATGACGTCAACGGTCCAGTCCGGTGCCACCCTTACGCGCAGCGCGGCGCGGCCGCCGAGGACATCGGTGCGGTTGACGTTCTTGCGCCCCATCAGCGGCTTGTCGATATAGCCGCCGTAGCTGGCCGTATCGAACGTGGCGCGGAAGGCGGCGGTATCGGTGACCACGGGCAGGTTCACGGTGGCGCTGAGATCGGTGGAAGGCGCGCCGTGCTGCGTGAGCGCGCCGCCCAGGATGATCGAGCCGCCGGTCGTGTCGAACACGGGAGGATTGGGTACGAGGCGGATGATCCCGCCCAGCGATCCGGCGCCGTAAAGCGTGCCCTGCGGTCCCTCCAGCACTTCGACGCGGGCAAGGTCCGAAAGCCGAAGGTCCGGATCGGGCGCGTTGTAGGTGAGGCGCATGTCGCCGATGTATTGCCCCACGGTCGCCTGTGTCGGCCCGGTGAAGCTGGAATCGGCGATGCCGCGAATGAACAGCTTGTTGCGCCCGCTGCCAAGCTGGGTGGAGGCGACCGTGGCAAGGCGGCGCACGATCTTCTCGCTGCCGCCGACGCCGCCTGCCGTCAGGCTCTCGCCGCCAAGGATGGTGACTTGCGAGGGGACCTGATCGAGCCGCAAGTCGCGCTTGGTGGCGGTGACGACGATGGGCTGCGGTGCGGACTCGGGCTCCGGGCGATGGACCGGTGCCGGTTTGGCGGGCGGCGTTTCGGCAATGACGCGGCGCGGTTCGGGCGCGAGATCGAGCCGCCATGCGCCTCGGCCCGCAGATACCGCGCGGGCGCCGGCCGCACGGGCGAGGCGGGCAACGGCCTCATGCGCTTCCATCCGTCCGCGCAGGGCCGGGATGCGGCGGCTGGCGAGCCGGGGATCGGCGATGACGATGCTGGTGCCGGTCTGCCGCGCGAGTTCGATGGCCGCGTCGCTCGCGGTCCCTTCGCGCGTCGCCACAATTGCCGGTTGCCCCGGCGCTTGCGCAGCGACGGGCAGCGGCACGGCAAGCGCCGTCAGGCAGAGCAGGAACGCGCGGCGCATGGTTTCAGGGCTTGCCGATCGTCCAGACCTGGCCCTCGTGGCGGACCTGTAGCCCCAGAAGGGCGCCGATCATCTGCGGATCGTCATGGATCGGCGTGACAAGGATCGAGCCCGAGACGGGGGCATCGGAACCCGGCTGCGCGGCGAAGGCAATGCCGGTCGCGCGGCTCAGCCTTGCGGCGACTTCGGAAAGCGGGGCGGCGTCGAAAGTCAGGCGGCCCTCGCGCCACTCACCCACTTCGCGCGGGGGGACATGGCCGACCTTTACGCTGCCTGCGTCGGCGATGAGCCGGTCTCCGGGTGCGAGGCGCAAGTTCTCGGCCTTGGGGTTGTAGCCTACCGCGCCTTCGGCCACGCCGACGCTGAGCCGGGCGTCGTCGCGCGACACCTCGAACACGGTGCCGAGGTCCACCAGCGTGGCCTCGCCCGCCTCGACATGGAACGGGCGCGCCGCATCATGGCGCACGGTGAACAGCGCCTGCCCCTTGTCGAGCACCGCAAAGCGCGGGTCCTTGCGGTCCAGCCGGACCACCGTGCCGCCGGCAAGGTCTATGCGGGTGCCGCTCTCGAGTTCGACCGTGCGCATCTGCCCCGGCGCGGTTTCCAGCGAATAGATCTCGCGCGAATGGGTCTGCCAGAACCAGACGCCGCCTACCAAGGCCAGCGAGGCGGCAATCGCGCTGCCCAGCCAGATCCGGCGAGTGGGCCGGGCGGCGGGGGGCTCGGCATGGATCCAGGCGTCGTTCGCGGGGGCGGCGACGGCAAGTTCGGCCGCCTCGGCCACGGCAAGGTTCACCGCGTCGTAAGCGCGCCCGTGCGCGGGATCGGCTTCCAGCCATTGCATGAAGCCTTCCCAATCGTCGAAGCCGGGCTCTCCGGTCAGCACCGCCCAGCGTGCGGCGGCGTCGCGGATCATGTCGTCATTCGCCATCGCGCAGTCCTCCTGCGGCATTGACGGAGACGTTCGGCTCAAGCCTCATCGCGTCGTTCCTTCCATTCGCCGAGCGCGCGATAGGCAAGTCGCAAGTCGCTTTCCACCGTGCTGAGGCTGACGCCCAGTTCCGCCGCGACATCGCGCTGCGCCATGCCGTCTATGCGGTGGCGGCGAAAGGCCGCGGCCACGCGCGGGCCAAGCCCGTCGAGCAGCGCGATGACTTCGGCCGCCTCCTGCGCGGCGGCGACGCGGCGCTCGGGCGAGGGATCGGCGGCAATGCCGGTGGCGGTATCGGCATGGACCTCGGTCCAGTCGCGGTCGCGCTTGTCGGCCTGTCGCTGCGAGCGGTAGCGGTCGATCATCAGCATGTCCGCCATGCGCATGAGATAGCCCAGCGGATTGGCGATGGGGCCGGGGCGGCTGGCGGCGATCCGCAGCCAGACTTCGTGCAGCAGGTCTTCCGCCGCATCGCCCGCGCCGCGCGCGCGCAGAAAGCGCAGCAACGCATCGCGATGCGCGAGGAATGCCGCTTCGAGGCCGGCTCCGGGAGAGGGCAAAGTCACGCGCAGGGCTGTCAGTTCTTGTAGTCGCGCGCCCCGGATAGACGTTCCCGCTGCCGAGGGGAAGGCACATGCGAAAGGGGCGGACCCTGTCGGATCCGCCCCTTCGGTTTGCCGGGAATGGTAAGGCTCAGATGCGGCCCTTACCGAAGGCGACGATCTGCAACAGGCCGCCGGCCATCGCCACGTTCTTGAAGAAGTGGATGAACTGGTTCTGGTCGGCGAAGTTGTTGTGGAAGAAGGCGGCGGTGACGAGGCTGAAGACCGCAAGCACCGCTGCGATCGTGCGCAGGCGATAGCCGGAGATCAGCAGCAGTCCGCCGACCACTTCGACCAGTACCGCGCCGGCCAGTGCCAGTGTCGGGAAAGGCAGGCTGACCGATGCGATATAGGCAGTCGTTGCGGCCGGAGCGGCCAGCTTGGAGAGGCCCGAGAGCACGAAAATGGCAGCGATCAGCACGCGGCCGACGAGCGGCAGGGCGCGGACCAGCGGAGCTTCGGTGGTTTCGGAAGTGAAGGTCTGGGTTGCGGTGTTCATGGCGGATTTCCCTACTTTGCAGTTATGGGCGCCGGTCTTTCCTCATCCAGCGTCCTTCGATGGACCGGTTATGCGGGGAAATCGTTTTTCGGAAAATCCCGATAAGTTTGTTTGATATGTTCTGGAAAATAGAAAAGATATTCAGGCGACGTGCGGGTGGGCTGCTGCCGGATGGCGCACGCAGGCAAGAGTTGCGACGAACACGACCACGCCCGCAAGCGCCAGCGGTGCCGAGAGGCCAAAGCGCATCACCATGACGGCGCCGACCGCCGCTCCTGCGAAGATCGCGAAGATCGCGGCCAACCGTCGCACGAGATTAGGCGCGGTGCCGCCGGCCATGCGGGAATCGGCGGCGATGCCGGTGATCGTGAGCGTCAGCACCGTGGTCGTGAGGTCCGGCACCTTGAGCTGGCGGATCGTCGCATTGCGAAAGCCCATGGCGATCGCGGTCAGTGCGATTACTGCATAGAGCGCGGGCTTGGGCGAAAGCGTCGCCGGATCGTATCCCAGCGCCACCCAGGCCGCGATCCACAGCAGCGTCGCCTCGATCAGCGCCGCCCATGTGAGCCAGTGGCGCAAGGGGCGCGGCGAGAGCAGCTTGCCGGTGCGCCCGGCGATCAGTGCGCCGCCGATGAAAGCGCCCAGCGCCACCAGATAGGGCGCGACCGAGAAGCCCGGCGTGCCCGCTGCGGCAAAGCCAAGAAACACGATATTGCCGGTCATATTGGCGGTGAAGACTTTGCCGAGCCCCAGCACGCTCACCGCATCGACAAGGCCGGTGGTGGACGACAGCAAGAGCAACAGGCCGGGAAGGGGAGAGGAAGGCTTGTCCATCGGGAAGGGTTCCTAAAACCGGAAGTTGCTTTCGAGGCCGAGCATGCGGATCGTTTTCGCAGGCCCGGTATCGCGGATGAAGGCGCCCGGCGCAAAGGCCGACAGCGAGGCGGAAAGTTCGAGTTCGGCAGTGGCCTGCCACGCGACGGTGGCTTCCACTTCCTTGCCGATGAAGCGGGCGCGGCTATCTCCGGCATCGCGGATCAGGTTGCCCGGGATGTCGTAGATCCCGTCCTCCCGCGAATGACGCCAATAGGCCATCGCGGCGAGGCTGGCGGAGAGATCCGGCGCCACTTGCAGGCCGAGCGAGGAATAGGCGTTGACGATGTTGTAGGGCCCGACCGGCGAAAGCTCGCCGAAATACTTGCCCTTGGGGAACAGCGCGTTGAACGTGCCGAGGCGGTTGTCGGTCCTGTCCTGGTCGCCGCTCACCACGTTGACGCGCATCGTCAGGTCCGGCGCCATCGGGGCGTCCGGGAAGGCATGGCCAAGTTCGCTGCCCAGCGTCCAGGCCGAGATCGGGCCATCTGCGAAGCGGCCGAACTGGTAGACGCCCTCGACATTCCAGTGCCAGTCGTCCCGCGTGCCGTGCCAGCGTGCGCCGAGGCTGTGGCGGGTTTCCGTACCTTCGCGAGTGCCCCAATGCGCGGCGTCGTTGCGGTAGCCGAGGTAGTAGAGGTCGAGCCCCGGCAGCGTGGCGTAAGCGCCCCACAGCGATTTGTCGGGCGAAGTGCGGTCGTTGAAATCGCCCTTGCGCGCCTGCACGGGCTTGAATGCCAGCAGGCTCACTTTGGCCGCGCCCAGTTTTACGTCTGCCCGCAGGCCGTCGAAGGCGAGCGGTACGTTGGGGCCATAGCGCGTGCCGATCAGCCGCTCGGTGCCGAGCGACAGCATCTGCCGTCCGCCGCGCAGGGTGACGGGGCCGAGGTCGGCTTCGGCAAAGCCTTGCAGCAGGTCGAGGCCGGAGCCGTCCACCGGGCTCGGCGAGGGGGCGACGCCGATCGAGGTCGAGGCGATGGGCTGAACGAAGGCGCGCAGTTTGCCGACGTGGAGGTCGGCATAAGGCAGCGCGCGGAACCAGACGTAGCTGTCGTTCGGGGCTTCTGCGCTGCCCCAGAGGTTGTTCTCAAGGTTCTCATTGCGCACCCGCAGTTCGATGCCGGTGGAGAGCCATGCGTCGTCGCCGATGGGGATGTACTTGAACGGGCCGGTCCAGTGGTGGCCGCGCTTTTCGGCGTCGGCGAGGTCGGACCAGTCCTCGTCGTAGCGGGTGATCGAGAGGGTGGGGGCCTGCCAGGCTTCGGTGGGTTCGGCGTGGGCGAGGGTGGGCGCGAAGGCTATGATGGCTGCCGCATGGATCGGCGCGAGGCGCTTCATCGAACGGCTCCTGAATCAATCGGATTAAATCCTCCCCCGCTCGTCCTGAGCTTGTCGAAGGACGCTGGCGCTGCGCTGTGGTCCTTCGACAAGCTCAGGACGAGCGGGGGTTGGGGGAGGGACGAGGGAATGGAAGGAGTGGGGGAAGGGGCAGCCGGGGAAGGCAGTGCCTGCGATTCAGGCACTTCGCTTCGCCCGGTGCGCAAGGATCGCCACGAGAACAAATCCGCCCACCAGCCCCATGTGCTCGAAGAAGGCATTGGTGGCGGCGAAGCGCTCCGGCCCCATTGGCATGGTCCAGAAAGCATTGGCGACCAGCGCGGCAAAGAATGTGAACACGCCCAGCATCCCCGCGCCCAGCCAGACGAGGCGGCCGCTCAGGATCAGCAGCGGACCGACCAGTTCGACCGCGATGGTCAGCGCCGCCCAGAGCGCGGGCGGGGTCAGGCCGAAGTGGGCCTGTTCCGCCACCGCGCCGGGCCAGTCGGTGAGCTTGGTAACCCCGCCGACGAGGTAGGCGCCCACCAGCAGGAGGCGGGCGAGGAACCCGGTCGGCGCGAAGTCCAGCACCGATGCGACGAATTTTGGAGTACCGGTGCCGGACATGGCTCAGATCGCCTCGTTCGAGTGGATCTCGGCGATATAGCCGCCGGGGAAGCGCACGATGGCGGATTGGCGCTTGCCTGTATCGTAAGGCGCGACCAGCGTTTCCACGCCTGCCGCCGAAGCCTTGGCGAGCGTCGCTGAAAGGTCGCTCACCGCATAGCCGGTCATGTCGCGGCCATAGGGCCAGGGCAGTTGACCGTCGGAGACGTAGACCACCATCTTGCCGTAGCCGCTGTCTATAGAGACGCGGCGGATGGTCTTGCCGGGCTCGCCGATCTCGGCGCCGGAGGCAGCCTTGTCATCGGCCGTGACTTTGGCGTGGGCGAAGCCGGTCCAGCTCTTGATGAAGGTGTCGGCGGCATCGGCGGTCAGGTAGATGCGGTTTTCCGGCACCGTTTGGAGCGGGGTGTAGCTGGGCTTGGCGGTGTGCCAGTAGAGCTGCATGTTCACGCCGCCCGGCCATTGGATCACGGAATCCCGGCCGATCGGATCGGGGAAGGTTTCCAGACGGCGCACCGCGCCATGGCTCTGGGCCGACTTTACGGCGGCGTCGAGATCGGTGACCAGATAGCCGGTGCGCTCGTCACCGAACGGATAGGGGATCGGCGTCTTGAAACCGAAGACCGAGACGGTGCCCGCCGGCGTCAGCACGAGCTGCGACTTGGTGAGGCTCTTGGTCGGCGTCACCTGGAATTCGCCCTGCTTGCTGGTGGTGCCGCCGAAGGTGGCGACGAAGCTGGAGACGAACGTGTCGAACTGGTCCTGCGGCACGTAGACGTGCGTGGTGTCGTACTGGGCACCGACCGAGTAGTCGGCCGTGGGAGCGGCGAAGGCAGGCGTGAGGGTGGGGCTCGCGACCAGCATGGCAGTCGCGATGATCAGGGTGAAGCGTTTCATGTCAGTGGCTCCGATGGGGGAGGGCTGTGCCGCTCGGTCGTTGTCGCAAGACCTGTCTAGGCGGTGACCGAGGATCTATCGATCCGAATAATGTCGACTAATATGTTCGAAATTATGGAATAGTTGCGGCACGGCCCCTCCTCGCCCGAAGGGGCCGTGCTGGATCAGACGGCCCAGCAGCCGCAGCCGAGCGAGCCCCAGAAAGTCTGGACATCGGCGGCAGGAACATTGGCGCCCAGCGCGGCGGCGTGGTCGTGGCCGTGGACGCCGCAGGAACTGGCGCAGCCGCAGGCAGAGGCCAGCTTCTGCTTGGCTTCGGGCGTCTGGTAATAGCCGCCGAACGTGGCGACCGGCGACCAGTCCGGCATCGGGCGCGGCAGCTGCGGGGCGAGCGGGCGATAGTCGCCCTCACCGTGCACCACCTTGCCGCCGAGCAGGGTCAGGATCGAGCGGATGTGGACGATCTCATTGTCGGGCACGCTGAAGTAGTCATCGGAGAGCAGCGCGAGGTCGGCCAGTTGGCCTGCCTTGATCTGGCCCTTCTTGCCCACTTCGTTCGAGAACCAGGTGTTCTCGTGCGTCCACAAGCGCAGCGCCTTCTCGCGGCTGACGCGGTTGTCGCCGCGATAGAGCGAGAGGCCGCCCACGGTGCGCCCGGTGACAAGCCACGAGAGCGAGACCCACGGGTTGTAGCTGGCAACGCGGGTAGCGTCGGTGCCGCCGCCCACGGGGATGCCGGCAGCCAGCATCCGGGCGATCGGCGGCGTGCGTTCGGCGGCCTTGGCGCCGTAACGCTCGACGAAGTATTCGCCCTGATAGGCCATGCGGTGCTGCACGGCGATGCCGCCGCCAAGCGCGGCGATGCGGTCGATATTGCGGTCCGAAATGGTCTCGGCGTGGTCGAAGAACCAGTTGATGCCTTGAAGCGGGATATCCGCGTTGACCTTTTCATAAACGTCGAGCGCGCGGCCGATGGTCTCGTCATAGGTGGCGTGGAGGCGCCAGGGCCAGCGATGCTCGGCGAGCAGGCGGATGACCGGTTCCAGATCGCCTTCCATGCTGGGCGGCATGTTGGGGCGTTCAACGCGGAAGTCCTCGAAGTCGGCGGCGGAATAGACCAGCATCTCGCCCGCGCCGTTGTGGCGGTAGGTGTCGTCGCCCTGGCCCGGCGTGACTTGCTTCACCCAGCCGGAGAAGTCCGCCAGTTCCTCTTTCGGCTTCTGGGTGAAGAGGTTGTAACTAATGCGTACGGTCAGCTGGTCTTCGGCATGGAGCTTCTCGATGATGTCGTAGTCATCAGGATAGTTCTGGAAACCGCCGCCCGCGTCGATCACGCCGGTCACGCCTAGCGCGTTCACTTCGCGCATGAAGTGGCGGGTGGAGTTGATCTGATATTCGGGCGGCAGCTTGGGGCCCTTGGCGAGCGTCGAATAGAGGATCGTCGCATTGGGCTGGGCGAGCAGCAGGCCGGTGGGGTTGCCCGAGGCATCGCGCACGATCTCGCCGCCCGGCGGATTGGGCGTGTCCTTGGTATAGCCGACGACGCGCAGCGCGGCGGCGTTCAGCAGCGCGCGGTCGTAGAGATGCAGGATGAACACCGGCGTATCGGGCGCGACCGCGTTCAGTTCCGCGATGGTCGGCAGGCGCTTTTCGGCGAACTGGTGCTCGGTAAAGCCGCCGACCACGCGCACCCATTGCGGGGCGGGGGTCTTGTCGACTTGCGCCTTGAGCATGGCCATCGCCTCGGACAGGCTGGTCACGCCGTCCCAGCGCAGCTCCATGTTGAAGTTCAGCCCGCCGCGAATGATGTGCATGTGACTGTCGATCAGGCCGGGGATCAGGCGGTGCCCCTTGGCGTCGATCACGGTGGCTTCCGGCGCGGCGGCGCGCACCTCCTGCTCGCTGCCGACGGTCAGGAACTTGCCGTCGCGGATCGCCACGGCTTCGGCCTGCGGGTTCTCGCGGTCAAGCGTGGTGATCTTGGCGTTGACGATGATAGTGTCAGTCATTGGGGGGGAATCTCCGGGAATTCTCAGCTATTTCAGGCGTCTTCGCGGTCGCCGGGCAGGCGGCCTAGCACATGTTCGCGGCAATCGGTGCGGACGAAGTGGGCAATATCCTCGTGCGTGATCAACCGCTTGGCGAGCGGCACGACTTGCTCGCCAAGCAGGATGCCGAGCAGGCCGACAAGGGCGATCACCGGGGGCGCGGGTGAGCGCACCCCCAGCAGTCCATAGATCACGCCGACCAGGAGACCGGCGCCGAGCGAGAGGAGGTACATCTTCATGGCCGATTTCCTTTTCCGGTCGGGTCAGGCTGGATCACGTCAATCGCGAGCGAAGGCGAGCAGGTCCGCATTGAGACGGTCCTGATGCGTCTTGGGGAAGCCGTGCGGCGCATCGGCGTAAGCGATGAGCTTGGCATTGGGCAGGATTTCGGCGGAACGCTTGCCGGTGGTCTCGAAGGGAACCACTTCGTCGCGGGTGCCGTGGATGACGAGCGCGGGGATCTCGATGTGCTTCATTTCCTCGCGGAAGTCCGAGGCCCAGAACTGCTCGACACAGGCGTAGAGCGCATTGATGTCGGCCGCCATGCCCTGCTTCCAGAAGTCCATGCGCCAGCCTTCGCTGCGGGGCGCGCCGCCGCCGCGGTGCATGCCGAAGAACACGTCGGGAAAGTCGAGGAAGAACTGCGAGCGGTTGTCGAGCAGCCACTTGCGGGCGCGGTCGGCCACTTCGATGGGCACGCCGTCGGTATTGCCGTTCACGGCGCCCATCAGCGGGGTGACGGCGCCGAGCAGCACCATCTTGGCGACACGGCCGGTGCCGTCAGAGGCCGCGTGGCGGGTGATGTAGCGGGTGATCTCGCCGCCGCCGGTCGAGTGGCCGACAAGGATCGCGTCGTGAAGGTCGAGATGCTGGATCACCGCTGCCAGATCGTCGGCATAAGTATCCATGGTGTTGCCGGTGGCGCTGGCGTCCGAGCGGCCGTGGCCGCGCCGGTCATGCGCAATCACGCGGAAACCGTTGTTGGCAAGGAACTGCATCGTGCCGTCCCACGCGTCCGAACTGAGCGGCCAGCCGTGCGAGAAGACGATTGGGCGGCCCTGTCCAAAGTCGCGGTAGAAAATGCGGGTGCCGTCGATGGTGGTCACGAAAGCCATGATGCAGATCCTTTCAAGTGTGCGAGCGGGGGAGGTGCGCGAAAGGGGAACACCCGAAGGCGTCGCTGAAAAGCGGAAAAATGGGAAGCGGAAAGCGGGACCGGCAGCCGGACGGGGGGTGAGGGCTGCCGGTCCCGAGGGGTTCAGTGGCCGCCTTCGGAGGCACCGAACATGGCTTTGGCGTACTTGATGCCAAGGCCGTAAGCGCCGCCCACTTCGGCTGCGATGCCGGTGGTGGAGTCGTAGGTTTCCGTGCGCGCCCAGTCGCGCTGCAGTTCGAGCAGGTACTGGAGCGAGGTCATCGGTACGGCGCCCAGCTGGATCATGCGCTCCACGGCGCGCTCATGCGCTTCGGGGGAGATGTCGCCGGAAGCATCTGTGATGACATAGGCCTCGAAGCCCTGATCGATGGCCGAGGCGACCGGGCCGACGATGCAGACCGAAGTCCAGAGCCCGGCGAAGACGATGCGCGGCTTGCCGATGCGGTTGACTTCGGCAATCACCGCTTCGTCTTCCCAGGTGTTCATGCTGGTGCGGTCGAGCAGCTTCTGGCCGGGGAAGGGATCGGTCACTTCGCTGAACATCGGGCCGGAGAAGCTCTTTTCCGCAACCGTGGTCAGGATCGTCGGGACCTTGAACGAGGCTGCGGCGCGGCTGACGAGCGCAGCATTGTTGCGCAGCAATTCGGGGGCGATCGACTTGGTGGCGAAGGCCATCTGCGACTGGTAGTCGATCAGGATGAGCGCGTGGTTGTCCGGCGAAAGCAGCGAGTTGCCAGGCTTGGCGGTGGCGGTGATCGTCATCGGGAAGCTCCTTGAGAGAGGCAGCGCTTGCTGCGGTGACTTAACGCTATGAGGATTCGCGTTTTTCAGAAATCCGGATAAATCCGTTCGCATCGTTCTAAAGAGTTGAAAAGATTGCCGGACGGCAGTTCAGGAGCGGGGGGTGATGACGGAAACGCTAACGGCGCGCGCGTTACGGGTATTGTACGGAGTCGACGCAATGGGTGCGCCGGCGGGAGGAACGCTGCCAATGCATCGGCGATGGGGAGAGGGTTGGTGAAGCAAAGCCGGTGCTCCAGAGCGATTCGCAACTGGACCATGGATCGCCCGAGGGCATTGCATTCGTAAGGCAATTCTTGATGGACGGCGCGTTTACTTTGTCCGTTCCGGATCGCGCCGCCCATCGGTCTTCGATATTAGGTGTCACACGTCCGGAAGGTCGAATCCCACCGTGTCAGCCTCGCATTGGGCAACGAAGCGGTCGACCAGCCATGCGGCGGCCGGGCCCGGCGGCGCGTCGCGGCGCCAGATGCCGGCAAGGCGGTAGGTGCCGCCCGGATGCTCGGGCATTTGCAGGCGTACCAGCGTCCCGGCGACCAGATCGGATTCGATCATCGCAAACGGCATATTGCCCCAGCCGATGCCCTGCCGCAGCAGGGCGTGCTTGGCGCCGAGGTCGGCAAGGCGCCAGGTCTTGGGACTCATCACCGAGAAGTCGCGCCCTTCGGTAAAGCGCGAGCGGTCCGACAGGACGAGCTGCGTATATTCGCGCCCGGCGCCCGGCGGGATGTCGGACATGCGGCCCAGCGGATGATCGGGCGCGGCCACGGGAATCATTGCGACCGAGCCGACCGAAACGCTTTCCAGCCCTTCCACGCCCGCGAACAGCGGGCCGGACAGGCCGATGGCGGCCTTGCCGTCCAGCACCATGGCGGTGATCGCGCCCAGTGCCTCCACATGGAGGCGAAGCTGCACAGTGGGGAACTCGGCCGCGAAGGCGCGCAGCACAAGGCCGAGCCGCTCCGCCGGGAACATGACGTCGACCGCCAGATCGACTTCGGCCTCCAGCCCCTCCAGCAGGCCTTTCACTTTGGCACGCAGGCCGTCGATGCCTTCGGCCACGCCGCGCGCTTCGGCCAGCACGGCGCGACCGGCGACGGTAAGCTGCGGCTTGCGGGTGCCTTCGCGGTCGAACAGCAAGAGGCCGAGTTGCGTCTCAAGGTTGGCGATACCATAACTGATCACGGAGACCGCCCGGTTCAGCTTGCGCGCCGCCCCTGCGAAACTTCCGGTATCCACCACGGCCAGAAAGATGCGAAGCTGGTCGAAAGTCGGCGTACCCGGATTACTCACTTATCAACTCCGTCGAATAGTTCAGTCGATTTTATCACTCTGATCAGGAAAGATGGCAAGGCCTATATGGGTCTTCGACAAGGCGGCCACCGGGCTTCACCGGCTCCCCGCCAAGACAGGAGATTTAGGACCATGATCGAACTTCGCCCCTTCGACAGCCTCGGCGGCGCCAATCACGGCTGGCTGGATGCCAAGCACCACTTCTCGTTCGCCGGCTACCACGATCCGGCCCGCGTCCACTGGGGTAACCTGCGCGTCTGGAACGACGACATCATTGCCCCCAAGACCGGCTTCCCGCCGCACCCGCACCGCGACATGGAAATCATTACCTACGTCCGTGAAGGTGCGATCACCCACCAGGACAACCTGGGCAACAAGGGCCGCACCGAGGCCGGCGACGTTCAGGTGATGAGCGCGGGCACCGGGATCCAGCATTCCGAATACAACATGGAGGACGTGGAAACCCGTATCTTCCAGATCTGGATCATCCCCACCCGCAATGGTGAGGAACCCAGCTGGGGTTCGCGTCCCTTCCCCAAGGGTGAGCGTTCGGGCCAGTTCGTGACGCTGGCTTCGGGCTACGAGAACGACAACGACGCGCTGCCGATCCGCACCGATGCGAAGGTGGTGGCAGCCACGCTGAAGGCTGGCGAGACTGCCGAGTATCCGCTGGGCAAGGACCGCAAGGGCTACCTCGTTCCCGCCACCGGCGCGGTGCAGATCGACGACGTTCGCGTCAACGCCCGTGACGGCGCTGCGATCAGCGACCTCGACGTACTGCGGGTAACCGCGATCGAGGACAGCGAGATCGTCCTCGTCGACGCAGCCTGACAATGACGGGGCGGGTGCCACGGTGCCCGCCCTTCCTTTTCCCGGAGAAGCCTGAAATGTCCGTGCAAACTTCCGATGTCGAAGGCGTAGACCTCGTCATTCTTCCCTCGGTCCGCGATCTTGGCGATGGCTTCAAAGTCCGCCGCGCGCTACCCGTCGCGCAGCGCCGCATGATCGGCCCTTTCATCTTCTTCGACCAGATGGGCGAGGCCGTGTTCAAGTCGGGCGAGGGCCTCGACGTGCGCCCGCATCCGCATATCGGTCTTTCCACGCTGACCTATCTGATCGAGGGCGAGATCCTGCACCGGGATTCGCTGGGCTCGGTCCAGCCGATCCGTCCGGGTGAGGTTAACTGGATGACGGCCGGCAGCGGCATCGTCCATTCCGAACGCACCTCTCCCGAAATCCGCGCCACGGGCGGCAAGCTGTTCGGCTTGCAGACATGGGTGGCGCTGCCGAAGGAGGCCGAGGAAATCGGCGCCACGTTCGCCCACCACAAGGCGGACGAGATGCCCGTGGCCGAGGATGCTGGCACGCGCCTGACGCTGGTTGCCGGCACGTCCGACGGGATGACCTCGCCGCTCAAGACCTATTCGGACATGATCTATGCCGACATCGTGATGCTGGACGGCGCGCGCTATCAGCTCAAGGCCGAGCATGTCGAACGCGCGATCTATGTCGTCAGCGGCGCGGTCGAAGTCGTGGGGCAGAGCGGCACGTTCGGAGAGGCCGAACTGGTGGTCTTCCAGCCAGGTGCCGAACTGGTGCTGCGCGCCAAGGGGCAGACGCGGCTGATGCTGCTGGGCGGCGAGCCGCTGCCCGAAGAGCGCCATATCTTCTGGAACTTCGTCTCCTCGTCGAAGGATCGCCTTGAGCAGGCGAAGGACGACTGGAAGGCCCAGCGCTTCGGCACCGTGCCGAACGAACCCGACTTCATTCCGCTTCCTGCCTGAGAGTTTTGGCCATGACGCAAGCTACTGCCACTATCGGCCAGACTCCCTGGCGCACCGAAATCGTGGTCAACGGCCACGCCATCACTGCCGACGAACCCGCCGCGCTGGGCGGGCAGGGGGTGGGGCCGGCGCCTTACGACCTGCTGCTCGCCAGCCTTGGTGCCTGCACCGCGATCACGCTCAAGATGTATGCTGCGCGCAAGGGTTGGGAGTTTGGCGACCTGACTGTCGATCTCGCGCTCAAGGGTGGGAAGGGCGATCTGCATATTGCCCGCACGCTGACGATTACCGGGCTCAATGAGGAGCAGAAGAGCCGTCTTGCCGACATTGCTGAGCGGACGCCGGTGACGTTGACGTTGCGGAATGGTTTGCCGATCGAGACGCGGCTGACGTGAGGGGGCGGGCCCGACTGGCAGGCCCGACCGGCAAACCACCCGTGCGCATCTAAACACCCCGTCATCCCCGCGAAGGCGGGGATCCCGCTTCCTCCCTGCGACCTCGCCTCTGCCTGCAAGGTAGCAAAGAAAAGCGGGGCCCCCGCCTTCGCGGGGGCGACGGATGGCTCTATCGTTATTCTGGGTGGTAAAACGCTCCCAGTCCCGCTCAGCCTGAGCTTGTCGAAGGCCCCTCGGCCAGGCGCTGTGCCAGCATCCTTCGACAAGCTCAGGATGAGCGGGTTGGGGCTTGGTGACCGGGTTGGGAAGGGTGCATTCCCGCAAACTCGCCCGATCCCGCAATCCCGCACCAACCCACAAAAACCACTTGGAACCCGCCCGCAAATCGCACAGGGTCCCGCGATGTCTACGCCGGCCATCGTGGGATGTGCGCGGCGCCAGGGAGCACAAGACGGGTCCATGCATACCGCTTCGTTCGAGCCGGAGCAGCCTGCCAAGCCGACGCGCTGGTATGGCCATCTCTATTTCCAGGTCCTCGTCGCCATCGCGGCGGGGGTACTGATCGGCTATTTCCGGCCCGAAACGGGCGAGGCGCTGAAGCCGCTGGGTGATGCCTTCATCAAGCTGGTGAAGATGGTGATCGCGCCGGTCATCTTCCTCACCATCACCACCGGCATTGCCTCTATGCGCGACCTGAAGGCCGTGGGCCGGGTGGCCGCCAAGGCTTTCGCCTATTTCCTGTTCTTCTCCAGCCTTGCCCTCGTTGTCGGCCTGATCGTGGCCAACGTGGTGCAGCCGGGACACGGGCTCAATATCGATCCCGCCTCGCTCGATGCCTCAAAAGTCGCGCTCTATTCGGAGAAAGCGCATGAGACGAGCGTGAGCGGCTTCCTCATGGCGATGATCCCCGAGACGTTCCTGTCCTCGATGACCGAGGGCAACATCCTGCAAGTACTGGTGGTGGCGATCCTTTTCGGCATTTCGCTTGCCATGCTGGGGGATCGCGGCGCGCCTGCGCTCTCGCTGCTGGAGACGATCTCGATGGTTTTCTTCAAGCTGGTGTCCATCGTCATGAAAGCCGCGCCCATCGGCGCTTTCGGGGCCATGGCCTTCACCGTGGGCAAATACGGCGTCGGCACGCTCGCCAATCTCGCGGGGCTGGTGGCGACGTTCTATTTCACCTCGGCGCTGTTCGTCTTCGTCGTGCTGGGCGCGATGGCGCGGATTGCCGGGTTCTCGATCTTCTCGCTGGTCGCCTATCTCAAGGCCGAGCTGCTGCTCGTGCTGGGTACCTCGTCCTCGGAAAGCGCGCTGCCGCTGCTCATCGAGAAGCTGGAGCGCGCGGGCTGCCCGCGCCCCATCGTCGGCCTCGTGGTGCCCACCGGCTACAGCTTCAATCTCGATGGAACGAACATCTACATGACGCTGGCCGCGCTGTTCATCGCGCAGGCCTGCAACGTGCATCTTTCGCTGGGCGAGCAACTGCTGCTGCTGAGCGTTGCCATGCTCTCTTCCAAGGGCGCGGCGGGCGTTACTGGCGCTGGGTTCATCACGCTGGCGGCCACGCTTTCCATCGTGCCGTCGGTGCCGGTGGCAGGCATGGCGTTGATCCTCGGCGTCGACCGCTTCATGTCGGAATGCCGCAGCCTCACCAACTTCATCGGCAATGCCGTGGCCACCGTGGTCGTCTCGCGTTGGGAGAAGGCGATCGACATGGACCGGTTCCGCGCAGTGATCGCCAATCGCGCCGATGCGGGCGGCGTGCAAACAGCGCAACTTGCCGCCGCGGATTAGCTGGCCTTTCCACTATTGCCCGTGCAGTAATTGCACCTGCTGCCGCGTGACACGGCATGTCCGCCGGTCTATCGAGCAGACGCTAGCTCGCGCCGATCCCTCGGGGGCCTTCCCGGCCCTCTCGTGGTGAGCATTGCCCTTTCTCGGCATTGCCGCCCCGTCCGGCCGGGCGCCTGAAGTCTGTTGAAAGGTCGCCGATGTCCCCCACCCGCCACGCCGCTGCCCGCGCGCTGCTCTCCGATCCGCTGACCAACAAGGGGACGGCTTTCACCGAGGACGAGCGCGACCGTTTCGGCCTGCACGGGCTGCTGCCCCCCCACGTGGGCACGCTCGAAAGCCAGATCGAGCGTCGCCGCAAGGCGCTGGAGGAGAAGGAAAGCGATTTCCAGCGCTACGCCTTCCTGCGCGAGCTTCAGGATTCCAACGAAGTGCTGTTCCATGCGCTGGTCCAGAGCGATCTGCCGCGCATGCTGCCGCTGGTCTACACGCCGACCGTGGGCGAGGGCTGCGAGCGTTTCAGCGAGATCTACCGCCGCCCGCGCGGCCTGTTCCTGAGCTATCCCAACAAGGACCGCATCGACGACATTCTGGCGGACCCCGCCTATGACCGCGTGAAAGTGATCGTCGTCAGCGATGGCGAACGCATCCTCGGTCTGGGCGATCAGGGTGCCGGCGGCATGGGCATCCCGATTGGCAAGCTGGCGCTTTATACCGCCTGCGCGGGCATCCACCCGGCCGAAGTGCTGCCGATCCTGCTGGACCTCGGCACCGACAACCACGCCCGCCGCGAAGACCCGCTCTACATCGGCTGGCGCGCGCCCCGCGTGCGCGGCAAGGACTACGACGATTTCGTCGAGGCTTTCGTCAGCGCCGTGAACGACCGCTTCCCCGGCGTGCTGCTCCAGTGGGAGGATTTCGCGGGCAAGAACGCCTACGACCTGCTCGGCCGCTACCGCGACCGCCTGCTGAGCTTCAACGACGATATTCAGGGCACGGCCGCGACCGCCGTGGGCACGCTGCTTTCGGCCATCCGCAAGACCGGCGTGCCGATCACCGAGCAGCGCGTGGTCCTGTTCGGCGCCGGTGCGGCAGGCAGCGGCGTGGCCGAGATGCTGGTGCAGGCCATGCAGCATGACGGACTGAGCGAGGCCGAGGCCCGCGCGAAGATCTGGGCGGTCGACCGTGACGGCCTGATCCTCTCCGACATTCCGCGCCTGCCGCCCCAGCAGGTGAAGCTGGCGCGCGATCCGGCCGAGATCGCGGCATGGAACCTCACGGGCACCAATCTCATCACCTTGCACGATGTGATCGCCAACGTGAAGCCGACCGTGCTGATCGGCACTTCGGGCCAGAAATCGGCCTTCGACGAGCGCGCGATCCGCACCATGGCGGAAAACGTGGATCGCCCCGTGATCTTCCCGCTCTCCAACCCGCTGTCGCGTGCGGAGGCGCATCCCGAAGACGTTCTCGAATGGACCGGCGGCAAGGCCATTGTCGGTACCGGCAGCCCCTTCGGCACGCCGGGCGTCACGCAGGTCAACAACGTGTACGTGTTCCCCGGCATCGGTCTCGGCGCATTGGCGAGCGGCGCCAGCGGCGTCAGCGACGGCATGTTCATGGCCGCTGCCCGCCGCCTTGGTGAACTGCATGAAGGGGACGGCGGACTGCTGCCGCCGGTGACGGCGCTGCGCGAAGTGGCGCTGGAGATTGCCGTCGCCGTGGCCGCGCAGGCAGTTGCCGAAGGCCTCGCCACCGCCGAGCCCGATACGCTCACGCGTGAAAACATCGCGGCGAGCATGTGGATGGCCGAGTACGCCGCCCATGGCTGAGGCGCAGGACATCGTCAGGGTCGGCCTCATCGGTTACGGCTATGCGGGGGCGACGTTCCACGCGCCGCTGATCGCGGCCGTGCCGGGGCTTTCGCTCGATGCTTTCGTCTCGGGCCAGCCCGAGCGGATCCTGGAGCGTTTCCCGGACGCGACGATCCATGCCGATGCCGAAGCGCTGCTGGGCGATCCGGCGATCGATCTGGTCGTTATCGCTACGCCCAACCAAACGCATTTCCCGCTGGCGCAGGCGGCCCTGCGCGCGGGCAAGCATGTCGTCGTGGACAAGCCGTTCACGCTGGATCTCGCCGAAGCGCGGGCCTTGCTCGCGCTGGCGGCAGAGACCGGGCGGCACCTCACGGTGTTCCACAACCGCCGCTGGGACAGCGACTTCGCGAGCGTGCGCAAGGCCATCGACGAGGGTCTGGTGGGCGATCCCGCGCACCTTGAAATCCACTTCGACCGCTTCCGCCCGCAAGTCCGCGACCGCTGGCGCGAGGGCGACGGACCCGGCGCGGGGATCTGGTTCGACCTTGGCCCGCATCTCACCGATCACGCGCTGCTGCTGATGGGCCTGCCCCAGCGGGTGACCGCTTCGCTTGCCCTTCAGCGGGATGGCTCGCGCAGCACGGATTGGGCGCATGTTGTGCTCGATTTCGGCGGAAAGCGCGCCATTCTGCACGCCTCTATGCTGGTGGCGGGCGGCTCCGGGCGCTTCATCGTCCACGGGACTGCCGGTAGCGCGGTCAAGCAGGGCATGGACGTGCAGGAGAGCCAACTCCTCGCTGGCATGACCCCCGGTGCGCCGGGTTGGGGCGAGGACCCCGATCCGCTCGTGCACTATGACGGTGAAGGCAAGCCGCACAGCATCCCGGCCGAGCGCGGAGATCAGCGCGAGTTCTATCGTCTCGTCGCCGAAGCCGTGCGGGGCAGGGCCGCGAACCCGGTTCCGCCGGTCCATTCTCTGGCCGTGATGGCGGTGATCGAGGCGGCGCAGCAATCGGCGGCGGAAGGGCGCTCGGTGGAACTGCCCCTGAGCGAGGCAGAGCGCTCGGCTTGGGCTGAAAGTCGGTAAGAAAAAGGGATTCTGGGGGATGATCCCCCAGACCCACAAAATGTCTTCGTCGAGCCCAGACGAAGCGTTGCGCTCGCATTCCGGCTTCGAATGGCCTTCGGCCGATGAGCGTAACGGCTGCGCGTCAGGATGACATCCTCACACAAATAACCCCGTCGCCCCCGCGAAGGCGGGGGCCCCGCTTTTCTTTGCGTCCTCGCACAAGGCCAGAAGAACAAGCGGGGTCCCCGCCTTCGCGAGGACGACGGGGTGGTATCGCTTAGGCCGAGATCAGAGGATCCCCGGAAGGTCCAAACCCTTCTCCCGCGCACAATCCAGCGCGATCTCGTACCCGGCATCGGCGTGACGCATCACGCCTGTCGCCGGATCGTTCCACAGCACGCGCTCCAGACGCTTGGCGGCCGCTTCGGTGCCGTCGGCGACGATCACCATGCCCGAATGCTGCGAATAGCCCATGCCGACGCCGCCGCCATGGTGCAGCGAAACCCAGGTCGCGCCGCTCGCGGTGTTGAGCAGGGCGTTGAGCAGCGGCCAGTCCGAAACCGCGTCCGAACCGTCGCGCATGGCCTCGGTTTCGCGGTTGGGCGAGGCGACGGAGCCGCTGTCGAGGTGGTCGCGGCCGATGACGACCGGGGCCTTGAGTTCGCCATTCGCTACCATCTCGTTGAAGGCGAGGCCCAGCCGGTGGCGGTCACCCAGACCGACCCAGCAGATGCGCGCGGGCAGGCCCTGGAACTGGATCTTCTCCCGCGCCATGTCGAGCCAGTTGTGCAGGTGCGTGTGGTCGGGCAGCAGTTCCTTCACTTTGGCGTCGGTCTTGTAGATATCCTCGGGATCGCCGGAGAGCGCGGCCCAGCGGAACGGCCCCACGCCGCGGCAGAACAGCGGGCGGATATAGGCGGGCACGAAGCCGGGGAAGTCGAACGCGTTCTCGACGCCTTCGTTCTTGGCCATCTGGCGGATGTTGTTGCCATAGTCGGTGGTGGGCACGCCCGCCGCCTGGAAGTCCAGCATGGCCTGCACGTGGACCGCCATGGAGGCCTTGGCCGCCTTGGCGACCGCTTCCGGTTCACGCTCGCGCTTTTCGATCCATTCGGCGACGGTCCAGCCGGCGGGGAGGTAGCCGTTGACGGGATCGTGGGCGGAGGTCTGGTCGGTCAGCAAGTCAGGACGAATGCCGCGCGCGAACATCTCGGGCAGCAGTTCCGCCGCGTTGCCGAGCAGGCCGACGGAGACCGGCTTCTTGTCGGCATTGGCCTTCTCGATGATCGCCATGGCTTCTTCGATCGTGCTGGCGGCAACGTCGAGATAGCCGGTGCGCAGGCGCATTTCGATGCGGCTGGGCTGGCATTCGATGGCAAGGCACGAAGCGCCGGCCATCACGGCGGCCAGCGGCTGCGCGCCGCCCATGCCGCCAAGGCCGGCGGTCAGCAGCCACTTGCCCGAAAGGTCGCCGTTGTAGTGCTGGCGGCCCATTTCGACGAAAGTTTCGTACGTGCCCTGAACGATGCCCTGCGTGCCGATGTAGATCCACGACCCGGCGGTCATCTGGCCGTACATGGCAAGCCCGCGCTTATCGAGTTCGTTGAAGTGTTCCCAGTTCGCCCATTCCGGCACAAGGTTGGAATTGGCGATCAGCACGCGCGGCGCATCGGCGTGGGTGCGGAACACGCCGACCGGCTTGCCGGACTGGACCAGCAGCGTCTCGTCCTCGTTCAGGCGGCGCAGCGTCTCGACGATCTTGTCGTAGCTTTCCCAGTCGCGCGCGGCGCGGCCGATACCGCCGTAGACCACCAGTTCCTCGGGCCGTTCGGCCACGTCGGGGTGGAGGTTGTTCATCAGCATGCGCAACGGCGCTTCGGTGAGCCAGCTTTTCGCGGAAAGTTCGGTGCCGGTCGCAGGCTTGATGACGCGGCTGTTGTCGAGGCGGGTCATTGTGTTTCCTCAGGTCAGGATTGCGCGAAGGCGATTGCGGCCTTCAACACGTCTTGCAGGATCGGGGTGAGGGCGGCGGCACGCGCCGCCGAATAGGGCAGGGGCCAGTTGGCTTCGCTCGGCACTTCGGGCTCGTCCATGTAGCCGCGAATGGCGAGTTCCATCTGGATCGCATGGACGCCGCTGGCGGGCTCTCCGTAATGCCGCGTGGTCCAGCCGCCACGGAAGCGGCCATCCAGAACGTGGCTGAGTCCGCTTGCCTTGCAGACTTCGACCACGGCGGCGGAAAGCGCCGGATCGCAGGTCTGGCCGAGGTTGGTGCCGATGTTGAACTGTGGCAATTCGCCGTCGAACAGGCGCGGCACATGGCTGCGGATCGAGTGCGCGTCATAGACCACGACTTTGCCGTGGAGCGTGCGCAGTCGCTCGATCTCGGAGCGTAGCACGGCGTGATACGGATCGAACCAAAGCGCGCGGCGGCGGGTGATCTCGGCCTCATCAGGGCCTTCGGCCTTATAAAGCGGCTCTCCGTCGAACGTGGTCGTCGGGCAGAGTTCCGTCGTCGCCTGCCCGGGATAGAGCGAGGCGCCAGAAGGATCGCGGTTGAGGTCGATCACGCTGCGCGAAACGCGTGCAGCAATCGTCGTCGCGCCAAGCTCGCGGACGAAGGCGTAGAGATCGTCCACCCACCAGTCGGCATCGCGCCGCGCCAGCCATTCCGAGCGGAAGGCCGGGCCGACGTCGGCGAGGTCGGTGCCGACATGTGGAAAGGCGACGACCAGCGGCGCCTCCCCGCGATGAAGCGTGAAGCTCGTGCTCATGCGCTGCGCCTCACACAACTGCCATTACCCACCATCTCGTCATTGCGAGCGTAGCGAAGCAATCCAGGGGCGGCCTTATGCTGCACTGGATTGCCGTGTCGGCTTCGCCTCCTCGCAATGACGAAGGAGGGGGAAGGGACGGAGCGGTGCATCATGCAACGCCGGGCAGCAGGTCGCCGCCGATGTCCACCAGTGCGCCGGAGCGGATCAGCACGTTCGCGGCTTCCATGTCGGGGTGGAAGTGGCGGTCATCCTCCAGCGTCGGTACCTGTGCGCGCAGGGTTTCGCGGGCCTGTTCCAGCACTGTGCTCGATGCCAGCGGGGCGTGGAAATCGATGCCCTGCACGGCGGCGAGCAGTTCGATGCCGATCACCGCGCTGGCATTCTCCACCATGCCGATCAGGCGGCGGGCGCCGTGGGCGGCCATCGAAACGTGGTCTTCCTGATTGGCCGAAGTCGGGATCGAATCGACCGATGCCGGATAGGCCTTCTGCTTGTTTTCGGAGACCAGCGCGGCGGCGGTGACCTGCGGGATCATGAAGCCCGAATTGAGGCCGGGGCGCGGCGTCAGGAACGCGGGCAGGCCAGACAGCGCCGGGTCAACCAGCATCGCCACGCGGCGTTCGGAGATCGAGCCGATTTCGCAGACGGCCAGCGCGATCATGTCGGCAGCGAAGGCGACCGGCTCGGCATGGAAGTTGCCGCCGGAGAGCGCTTCGTCCGCTTCGGGGAAGATCAGGGGGTTGTCGGAAACGCCGTTGGCCTCGATCTCCAGCGTCGTTGCCGCCTGGCGCAACACGTCGAGCGCGGCGCCCATGACCTGCGGCTGGCAGCGCAGGCAGTACGGGTCCTGCACGCGGGCGTCGTTTTCAAGGTGGCTGGCGCGGATGGCGGAACCGTCCATCAGCGCGCGCAGGGCGCCCGCTACCTCGATCTGGCCGGGATGGCGGCGCAGCGCATGGATGCGGCGGTCGAACGGAGTGTCGGAACCTTTGGCCGCCTCGGTCGAGAGCGCGCCGGTGACGAGCGCGGACTGGAACAGGCGCTCCGCCTCGAACAGCCCGGCAAGGGCATTGGCGGTCGAGAACTGGGTGCCGTTGAGAAGGGCGAGGCCTTCCTTGGCGCCGAGTTCGACCGGCGCGAGACCGGCCTCAGCCAGCGCTTCGGCGGCGGGGAGGCGCTTGTCGCCCACGAAAATCTCGCCCACGCCGATCATCGTCGCGGCCATGTGCGAAAGCGGGGCAAGGTCGCCGCTGGCGCCGACCGAACCTTGTGAGGGCACTACCGGCGTCAGGCCCTTGGCCAGCATCGCCTCAAGCAGTTCCACCGTTTCGACGCGCACGCCCGACGCGCCTTGGGCAAGGCTGGCGAGCTTCAGCGCCATCATCAGGCGGATCACCGAAACGGGCGAAGGCTCTCCGGTGCCGGCGGCGTGACTGAGCACGATGTTGCGCTGCAGCGTGGCGAGGTCCTCGTCACCGATGCGCACGCTGGCCAGCTTTCCGAAGCCGGTGTTGATGCCATAGACCGGCTGGCCCTTGGCAAGAATGCGGGCGACGGCAGCCGCGCTTTCGGCGATCACCGGCATGCACTTGGAATCGAGCTTTACGTCGGCGCCGCGATAGATCGCGCGCCAATCCCTGAGGCTCACCGTGCCGGGGGTTAGCAGCACTTCGTTCATTGACCACTCCAGATGCGGGCATGGAGCGGGTTCAGCCCCATGCGATAGACAAGTTCGGACGGATGCTCGACATCCCAGATCGCCAGGTCGCAGCGCTTGCCGGCTTCCAGCGTGCCACGGTCCGCAAGACCGAGCGCGAGCGCGGCATTGCGGGTGACGCCGAGCAGGCATTCATCGACGGTGAGGCGGAACAGCGTCGCGCCCATGTTCATCGTCAGCAGCAGCGAGGTGAGCGGCGAGGTGCCGGGGTTGCAGTCGGTCGCCAGTGCGATCGGCACGCCGGCTGCGCGCAAGGCAGCAATCGGCGGCAGCACGGTTTCGCGCGTGAAGTAATAGGCACCCGGCAGCAGCGTGGCCACGGTGCCGGATGCGGCCATGGCGTCGATCCCGGCAAGATCGAGATGTTCGAGATGATCGGCGGAAAGCGCGCCGAACCGGGCAGCGAGCGCCGCGCCGTGGAGGTTCGAAAGTTGCTCTGCGTGGAGCTTTACCGGTAGGCCATGCGCGCGGGCGGCGGCGAACAGGCGCTCGGTTTGCTGCGCGGAAAAGCCGATGCCTTCGCAGAAGGCGTCCACCGCGTCGGCAAGGCCCTCGCGGGCGACTTCGGGCAGCATGACCTCACAGATATGCTCGATGTAGCCATCGGCATCGCCTGCGAATTCGGGCGGCAGCGCATGAGCGCCGAGGAATGTGGTGGCGATGGAGACCGGCCGCTCGCTGCCCAGCCGCCGCGCGGCGCGCAGCATTCGGAGTTCGCTGGCAAGGTCGAGGCCATAGCCGGACTTTACCTCGACGGTGGTCGTGCCTTCGCCGATCAGCGCGTCGAGGCGGGGCAGGGCGCTGGCGACGAGGTCGTCCTCGCTGGCGGCGCGCGTGGCCGTCATGGTGGAGACGATGCCGCCGCCGGCGCGGGCAATTTCCTCGTAGCGGGCGCCCGCCAGGCGCAGTTCGAATTCGCGCGCGCGGTTGCCGGCGTGGATCAGGTGCGTGTGGCAGTCGATCAGGCCGGGGGTGATCCAGCGGCCCTCGCAATCGGTGACGATGCGGCCTTGCAGCGTGGGTGCATCCGCCTCGGGGCCCGCATAGACAATCCGCCCGTCGGTGACGGCAACCATGCCGCGCTCGATCACGCCGATGCCATCCGCTTGCGGGGCCATCGTGGCGAGGCGGGCGTTGGTCCAGATCGTATCGCAGCGCATGGCGGGCCAGTCTCTCCGGGCGGATCACTCTCTGCCGCGTCTTATTGCATCGGCTCGCGATAATGTATAGACAAAAAGAAATCCAAGGGAGTGCCCGATGTCTCAAGCCCAGCCGCGTCAGTCCTTTACGATCCATGCGGGGCGTGCCTTGTGCGAGTCCGGTTGGGCTCGGGATGTGCGCTTTACGGTCGCGGATGGGCGGATCGCGCGGATCGAGTCGGGTGCCCAGCCGGAAGCGGGCGACGAGCGCCACGCCTGCGTGGTTCCGGGCATTCCTAACCTCCACAGCCACGCCTTCCAGCGCGGCATGGCGGGGCTGGCCGAGCAGCGCGGCAATAGCGACGACAGCTTCTGGAC
Organism: Novosphingobium sp. BL-S-33; assembly: GCF_056857025.1. Taxonomy (NCBI): domain Bacteria; kingdom Pseudomonadati; phylum Pseudomonadota; class Alphaproteobacteria; order Sphingomonadales; family Sphingomonadaceae; genus Novosphingobium; species Novosphingobium sp. BL-S-33. The sequence goes on from NZ_CM166474.1 coordinate 2,168,826, forward strand.
ATGGCGTGAAGTCATGTACCGGTTCCTCGACCGCATGACGCCGGAGGACCTCCACGCAGTGGCGGCGCTGGCGGCCATGGAGATGCTGGAAGGCGGCTTCACGCGCCTCGGCGAGTTTCATTACCTCCATCACGATGCCGACGGGCGCGCTTATGCCGATCCCGCGCGCATGTGCGCTGCGGTTGCCGAGGCGGCGGCGGAAACCGGCATCGGGCTGACGCTGCTGCCGGTATTCTACGCCCATTCCGGCTTCGGTGCGGTGGCGCCCAACCATGGGCAGCGGCGGTTCATTCACGATCTGGACGGTTTCGCGCGCCTGCTGGAGGGCGCCCGCGCGGCGGTGTCCGGGCTGGACGAGGCGGTGGTCGGCCTTGCGCCGCACAGCCTGCGCGCGGTGTGCCCGGATGAATTGCTGCGTCTCGAAACGATGGCAGGCGAGGGGCCGGTCCATATCCACATCGCCGAACAGATGCGCGAGGTGGAGGACTGCCTGGCATGGAGCGGTCAGCGTCCGGTCGAATGGTTGCTCGATCACGCGGAAGTGGATCGCCGCTGGTGCATGGTCCACGCCACGCACATGACGCGCGAGGAAACCACGCGGCTTGCCCTCAGCGGCGCGGTGGCGGGGCTCTGCCCGATCACCGAGGCCAATCTGGGAGACGGCCTGTTCCCGATGGCGGACTGGCTGGCGGCGGGCGGCGCTTATGGGCTCGGCAGCGATTCCAACGTGCTGATCGACGCGACCGAGGAAATGCGCCTGCTCGAATACGGCCAGCGACTGTTCACGCGCAAACGCAACCTGCTGGCCGACGCGCAGACGGCTTCGACCGGCGAGGCGATCTGGCAGGCATCGCTCAAGGGCGGTGCACAGGCTTTGGGCGTCGAGGCCGGGCTGAAAGTGGGCTGCGCGTTCGACGCGGTTTCGCTCGATCTCGACCATCCCTCGCTCTGCGCGCGGGGTGAGGGTCGCCTGCTCGACGGGCTGGTCTTTGCGTCCGGGCGATCGGGCATCGATTGCGTCTGGCGCTTCGGCAAGCAGGTGGTTAGCTCTGGCCGCCACCACGCACGCGACGGGATCGTCCGACGCTATCGGATGACTCTGGACCGACTCTGCGCATGACCCTTTCCGAACGTATCCGCCACGATTTCGAGAGCCGCATCCTCTCCGGCACGCTTGCGCCCGGCGAACGCCTGCCGACCGAGCAGGACCTGATGGAACTCTACGGCTGCGCGCGGATGACGGTGAACAAGGCACTCTCCGCGCTGTCCGCTGCCGGGCTGGTCGAGCGGCGGCGTAAGGCGGGCACGTTCGTCGCCCGGCCGCGCGTGCATTCGATGGCGATGGACATTCCCGACCTTGGCGCCGAAGTCGCCGCGCGCGGGCAGGCCTATCGCTTTGCGCTCTCGCGCCGCAAGCTGCTGCGCGCGTTCGATGCGGCGGTGAAGTGGGATGTCGATGGCGAGGTGCTACTGCTGGAGCTTTCGGGCATTCATTTCGCGGACGACGCGCCGATGGCGTGGGAAAACCGCTTCGTGAACGCCGCCGCCGTGCCCGAGATTGTCGAGGCCGAGTTCTCGTCTCCGGGCGGCTGGTTGCTGGAACATGTACCATGGACCGAGGCGGATGCCCGCATCACCGCCGCCGCCGCGACGGGCGCAGAGGCCAAGGCGCTGGCCGTTTCTGCCGGCGCGCCGTGCCTCTGCATCGAACGCCGCACATGGCGCGGGGCCGAGCCGATCACTTATGTCCGCCAGCTTTTCCTTGCCGGGGCTTACGAACTCAACGCCCATTTCGGCCCCTCGGCGGGAAGCCGCTGATTAGCGCCTAATGATTAGTGCCCAATGATTAGTGATAGTGCCCCATGGTCACTTTCAGCATGACCGGTTCCGGGCCGATGTTGAAGCCGTAGTCGATCTGGTCGCCGTTCCAGCGGCGCTTCATGATCCAGCGTCCGTTCTCGAAATGCCCTTCCTCGGCAGAGAGGATTTCGGCCGGACGGCGCGGGTCGGCGGTGGCATCGTCGAGCCGGATGCGCACGTGCTGGCCCATCAGCAGGAACGTGTCGGGGCCGAGCTGCGCCACTGTCGCGCCGCCAACCGGCTTGTCCTTGAGCGGGTGGGCCGTGCCGTCGCTGCCATTCGCGCCGAAGGCCCAGCGTGCGTATTGGACAGTGACTTTCCACGTGCCCATGACGGTCGACTGGTCCGCGGCGTCCGCCGCTTTGGCCGTGCCCCATGTCTGGTTCTCCAGGGAGATCCGAGCCCAGTCCGACGCCATCGGCGCCAGCAGGCCATAAGCGGCGCCAAACGCGGTCACGGCCTCCGCGTCCTCATCGGGCCGGGCGCCGAGCGGATAGTTCGAATAGCCTGAGCTATCCATGCCGAACGGCGCGAAGCCGATCCCGCCGTGCCCCAGTACGGGCCAGAGGAAGCGCGCATGGTCGGGCGAATTGCCGATCTCGGGCACGAGGAGCGGGTTGTCCGCCCGTCCATATCGGTCGAGGATCTTGGCGACGAAAGCCTTGTCGCGGTTGTAGATATCGGGCGCAAGCGCGGCGATGTGCGGGGCGGCGGCTTTCCATACGGCGATCATGTTCCAGCTCGGGCCGCCGTAGGGGCCGGTCTCGCCCGGCTTGTCGCTGTCGGCCGAGCCGAGCGAGGCGTTCACGTACATCGGCAGGTCAAGCTGCGCCTGACCGGCGGCGGCGACCTTGTCGATGTAACCGGCGAAAGCCCATGTGCTGAAGGCCTGCTCGGCGTGGAGGCCGAAGACCTGCTCCCACGTTCCGTTCCTGCCCACGGTGCGGGCGAGAGCGGCGGGAACCGGTCCCCGGAACTGCACTTCGGCTTCGGGCGCATGATCGCGGGCAAGGCCGTAGCTGCCGACTTCGTTTTCGACTTGCACCATGACGACGGTGTGGTCCGGGTCGATCGCTTTCACATGCGCCATCAGCGCGGCAAAGGCGCGGGCGTCGGCCTTGAGCGTGTCGGGATCGTGCGGACTCAGGACCATGTGCGGCGTGCCGTCCGCCTTGCGCATTCGCGCGAAGCGATCGGGCGCGGACTTGACCCACTGGGGCGCATAGCTGGCGCCGGTGTTCTTCCATGTGCCGAACCACAGGATCACCAGCCGCTTGTCATGCGCGCGCGCCTCGCGGACGAGGGTGTCGGGCCACGAAAAGTCGAACTTGCCTTCCTCGGGCTCGATCTGCTCCCAGGCGACGGGCATTTCCAGCGTGTTGGCGTGCATCGCGTCGAGTACGGGCCAGACGGTGGGCAACATCTCGGGATAGTTCGAGCTGTTGTTGGCCTGCGCGCCGAGCACGAGGAACGGCTTGCCGTCCACTTCCAGCGCATGGCGGCCATTCCGCGCGACGATGCGGGGAAGCGGCGTATCGGCAGCGGCAGGAACCGTGCCGAGCACGGTCAGGCCAAGCGCCAGCGAGGACCATCCGGTTACATGACGCACTCGGCGATGAGCCACCGAAAATCCCCTGGACATCAAACGATTTGCCCCTCTTGGTCTTGGCCTGCGCCTCTTGGCATTGGTCCTGCGCATCGTCTTGCAAGTATTGCTTTGCGGATCAACCGGCTGACGAGCGGTCGACCGCCCGAGGGATGCCTGATGGCACTCACTTTGCCTGTTGCTACGGGGTTGCTAAACACCCGTTCAACACGGACGGAGGCAGTCCGTCCCCGAAACGGGAGAAGGCATGACGCAGCAGGCACCCATCGCGCTGGTGACCGGCGCCAGCAGAGGCGCGGGGCGCGGGATCGCCCTGGCCCTCGGCAGTCACGGCTATACGGTCTATGTCACCGGGCGCAGTCAGGTACCGGGCGGCAACGCGCTGCCCGGCACGATCTACGAGACCGCCGAGGCAGTGACCGCCGCCGGGGGACGGGGCGTTGCCGTGGCCTGCGACCACTCCGACGATGCGCAAGTCGCCGCGCTGTTCGAGCGTCTGCTGGCGGACGAGGGGCGGATCGACCTGCTGGTCAACAATGCCGCCGCCATCCATGACGAACTGACCCAGCCCGGCGAATTCTGGGAAAAGCCGCTGAAACTTGTCGATCTCATCAATGTGGGCGTGCGTAGCGGCTATGTCGCCAGTTGGCATGCGGCAAAGGCCATGGGCGCGCGCAATCACGGGCTGATCGTCTTTACCTCGGCGTCGGGCGCGGCGCACTATTCGCTCGGGCCCGCCTATGGCGCGCACAAGGCGGGGATGGACAAGATGGCCTTCGATATGGCGTCAGACTTCCGCCACGCCGGCCGCAAGGTTGCCGCGCTCTCGATCTGGATGGGCGCGCTGATGACGGACCGGCTGAAGGCGATCATGGTCGCCGATCCGGTGAAGTACGGCCATCTCGAAGGACATTGCGAGAGTCCGGAATTCACCGGCCACGTGATTCACGCGCTCTACGGGGATCCGGATCTTGCCGCGCTGAGCGGCCGTACGCTGGTGGGCGCGGAGATCGCGCGCAAGTACGGACTGACCGATGGCGGCCGCGTGCCGCCGACCGCCGCCGAACTCCACGGCGTGGAGCCGCTGAACTTCCACCCCGCCGAAATCCGCTGATCGGACCGCTTGCCATGGGCCGGGTGGCTGACCGTCATCCGGCCACGAATTGGATCAGGTCGTCAACGGCTCGATCAGCGGCGGTGTCAGTGCCCGTGCGGAAAGGGCGACGCTGGCGCGGGTGGATTCGCCGGGAGCGAGCCATGCCAGTTCCTCTGGCTCGCGGTTGTGCGCATCCGTTGCATGGCTCACGGGTTCGACGCAGAAATAATCCTCGCCGGCCGGGCTGAAGACCACCGTGGTTCCCAGGATGTCCGAAGGCGCGAGCGTGAGGGCAAGGTCCCGCAGCGGCCATTCGATCGTGAGCGGGCCCTCCCGTTCGGTATAGGCGGTGTCGACCGCGCGGGCATCGACGGGCTCGCCCTCCCACCAGTCACGGGCCTCGCTGCGCGTGTCGAGCATCAGTGGCAGGCATTCCGCCGTGTTGCGCCACTCGCCCCGATGGGCGCCGCGATAGCGGGTGGCATGGTCGCGCGGGAAATAGGGATGGAAACCAAGCCCGGCCGGCATCCGCTCGGCGCTGAGATTGGTCACCGACAGACCCATGACCAGCCCGGACTCGTCAAGGTGGAAGACCTGCCGCGCACCATACTCCCACGGCCATTCGCCTGCCGGGTGGACATGCTGAAGCACGGCATGGAAATCCGACGCCTCAACCACGTCCCACTCTGCGAGCCAGCCGAAGCCGTGCAGCGGGTGAGGGTGGTCGGAGCCCGGAAAGTTGGGCGCCAGTGCCACCTCGCGGCTGTCAGCGCGAAAACGGCCGTGGGCGATGCGGTTGGAGAATGGCACCAGCGGGAAGCTGGCGACATCGAAAATCGAAGGTCCACTGGCGGGGCGCATCAGCGCCTTCCCCTGCCAGTCGAACCGTGTGACCGAACCGCCCCGTGCGGGATCGAGTTCCAGCCTGTAGTCGCCTGCCCCCAGCACGATCATCAGCGTGTCTCCATCAGAATGCGTTGACTTGGTTTTCCAGTCATTCCTGACGGCCCGGCTTCGGCTCGGGCGTGCGGTTGGACTGGATGCCATGCCCGGCGATCGAAGACAAATGATGCTTCGGGGATGGGGGACGTGCCGATATCGATGCCGAGAAACATGTTCAGGCCCACTCCCACGGGTAACTTCGATTGTGCGACGCCAGGTATTGAACTCTCGTCGGCTGGACAAATAGGTAGCGCTACCAATCAGGATTGACAAGCGTGCGCGGGCTTCTGCCGAGCGGCTTGCCAAGAGGCGTCCGGGAAGGATAGGCAGGCGGATGTGATGGGGTAGGCCAATAAGGCCAATGGTGGGGTGATGGGGCAATGATCGAGGGCGACGTATCGGGCGAATCGCGCCGAACCGCGCGGCGCGGGGGCGCGAGCGTGACTGTCTCGCAAGTCGCGCGCGAGGCGGGTGTCTCGCCGATGACGGTCTCGCGCGTGGTCAACGGCGACCCGCGCGTTTCGCAGGCGACCCGCGAGAAAGTGGACGAGGTGATCCGCGATCTTGGCTATGTGCCCAACCCGGCGGCACGTAGCCTTGCCAGCGGACGGCAGTGCCGGATCGGGCTGCTCTATTCCAACCCCAGCGCCTCCTACCTGAGCGAATTTCTTGTCGGTGCGCTGGCCGAAGCGGCGCGGCACGATGCCCAGATCATCCTTGAACAGTGCGAGGCCGAAGCGGATGCCGCGGCGCTGGTGGGGCAGCTCCGCCGCCACCGGCTCGACGCGGTCCTGCTGCCGCCGCCTCTTTGCGACGATCCGCAACTGGTAGGCGCGCTCGTGGGCGTCGGCATGGCGGTGGCGCAAGTGGCGACCGGCAGACCGGCCGAGGGCGCGCATACCGTCTGCATGGATGACGAAGGCGCGGCAGCGGCGATGACCGCGCGGCTTATCGCGCTGGGCCATCGCCGGATCGGGTTCATCGGTGGCGATCCGCGTCAGGCGTCCAGCCAGCTCCGCCTGACCGGCTATCGCCGCGCGCTGGCCGAAGCGGGGATCGCGATGGAGGCCGCGCTGGAGACGGCGGGCGACTATTCCTATCGCTCCGGCCTCGCGTCCTGCGAAGCGTTGCTTGACCTTGCCGTGCCGCCCACGGCGATCTTTGCGGCCAACGACGACATGGCCGCTGCCGCTGTCGCCGTCACGCATCGGCGCGGGCTGGACGTGCCGCGCGACGTATCGATCTGCGGCTTCGACGATACCGCGATCGCCACCACCATCTGGCCCGAACTGACCACGGTGCGCCAGCCGGTGGCCGAAATGGCCCGCATGGCGACGCAACTGCTCGCCGGGGCCATCGCCGGGGGAGCGGAGGAGAGACAGGCGGCCAGCGATGAGAGCGTCGCCTTCAGCCTGATCGCAAGGGATTCTGACGGTCCGCCCCAGCGGGCTTGACACAGGCCGCAACAGCGGCTCGATAGCGCTAACAATCCCGGGCGGGTCCGGGCCGGAGAATCCGGGGAGAGGTGAGTAGATGACTGGTAAATCCACGGGTCCCGGGGCGAATCTGGGGTTCATCGGCCTGATTGTCGCGGTGGCGACCATCGGCGGTTTCATGTTCGGGTACGATTCGGGCGCGATCAACGGCACGCAGGACGGCCTGCGCCATGCGTTCGGACTGACTGAAGGGCAACTGGGCCTGACCGTCAGCGCACTGCTGCCCGGTTGTGCGCTCGGCGCCTTCCTCGCCGGTCGTTTCGCGGACGTGTTCGGCCGCCGCACGGTGATGATGATGGCGGCACTGCTGTTCCTCATCAGCGCGCTGGTCTCGGGCGCGGCGCCTTCGGCCATTATCCTTGCCATCGCCCGTTTCTTTGCAGGTGCGGCAGTCGGCGCGGCGAGCGTGCTTTCGCCCGCCTACATCAGCGAAGTCACGCCGGCCGCCATTCGCGGCCGTCTGTCGAGCGCGCAGCAGGTCATGATCATCTCGGGCCTGACCGGCGCGTTCCTTGCCAACTACTGGCTGGCCGGCGCGGCGGGCTCGTCGCTCGGCATCTTCTGGGGCGGCTATCCGGCCTGGCGCTGGATGTTCTGGGTTCAGGCCCTGCCGGCGCTGCTGTTCTTCGTGACGCTGCTGCTGATCCCCGAAAGCCCGCGCTTCCTCGTTTCCAAGGGCCGTAACGCCGAGGCACTGACGGTGCTGGGCAAGCTCTTCGGCGCCGACGCCGCGCGCGTGAAGCTGGGCGAGATCGAAGCCTCGCTCACCAGCGACCACGCGCCCAGCCTTGCCGACATTCGCAAGCCCGGCGGCGGCTGGCGTCCGATCGTCTGGGTCGGCATCGGCCTTGCCGTGTTCCAGCAGCTCGTCGGCATCAACGTGGTGTTCTACTACGGCGCGGTGCTGTGGCAGGCGGTCGGCTTCAGCGAAGCGGATGCGCTCAAGATCAACATCCTTTCGGGCGCGCTCTCGATCCTCGCCTGCCTGCTTTCGATTGCGCTGGTTGACCGTATCGGCCGCAAGCCGCTGCTGCTGTGGGGCTCGATCGGCATGACGGTGACGCTGGCGACGCTGGTCTGGTGCTTTGCACAGGCGAGCATCGTCGACGGCAAGCTGGCGCTGCCGGGCGGCGTGGGCACGATCGCGCTCGTTGCTGCGAACGTCTACGTCGTGTTCTTCAACATGAGCTGGGGCCCGGTCATGTGGGTCATGCTGGGCGAGATGTTCCCCAACCAGATGCGCGGTTCGGCACTGGCAGTCGCCGGTGCGGCGCAGTGGCTGGCGAACTTCGCGGTCAGCTCCAGCTTCCCCTGGCTTGCCGCGAACATCGGCCTGCCGGTGACTTACGGCTTCTACACGCTGGGTGCGGCGCTTTCGGTGATCTTCGTGCTGCGTGCGGTGCATGAGACCAAGGGCATCGAACTGGAAGCGATGAAGGGCTGATATCCCGGCCATCGCTGGAAATCGCGAACGGCGTCCCGGTAACGGGGCGCCGTTTTCGTTTCAGTTCACTGTTGCGTCGAACCGGATCGCAAAGCTCGTTCCCGCCGCCAATGTGGGCGCGCTGGCCTTGACGGTGCCTGAGGCATAGGACGCGCCGTAGGGATCGCTTTCGTCGCTGCCGGTATCGTTGTCGTCCTCCGCCGTGTTCGCGCTGGCACAGTCGCCGCCGGAATAGATGCTCCCCGCAACATATGTGAGCGTCGTCGGAATCGGATCCGAAGCCGCGACGCTGGTGGCCGCGCTGCTGCCGGTGTTGGCTACGAGGATGCAGTATCGCACGGTTGCGCCGGGGATCGCCTTGGGATTGTTGGCCCCGCTCACCGGATCGCTGACGACCGAACTGGTCTTGGAAACGGCCAGCGTCGTACTCGGGCGGCAGAAGGTGATATCGTGCAGGGCGATGGCCTGCTGGCCGGGATCGCTGGGCGCCATGGAGTGGTTGCCATAACGCACGATGATCGTGTCGATCGGCTGCGAGAAGGTGGCGGTGACGGTGCCGTCCGCGCTGGCGTCGTCGCTGAGGCCGTCGCCATAGGCGCTGTTGCCGATCACGTAGTTGGAGACGCCGTTGGTCAGCGTGGGGGTGACGGTGGCGCCGTTGTAGCGGCCTTCCACGGTCACTTTGTCGGCAAACTGGCCGGAATAATAGTCGACGTCGAAGATCTTGAACTGCGCGCCGGGGAGGGCCGTGGGCAGGGTGATTGTGGTCGTCGCCTCGGCACTGATGTTCGGCATGTTGACCATCTCGAACAGCGCATAGTCGTTGAGGCCGCCGTTGACGACGTTTTGCCGCACCGGCGACTGGCCGCCATAAGTCGAACTGCTCAGCCATGTCCCCTGATTGGCGAGCGCGAAGCTGATCGTGCCGAGTGTTTCGAACGAATAGGAATTGCTGGTGCTGCCCGCCGTCCACGCGCGGTTGCTCCAGTCGAACACCACCGTTCCCGCCGCGCAGGAAAGCGTGGGCGGCGTGCCGGCGACGCGGCTGCCGGTGACGGTGAGCGTGGCGCTGGCATAGTCGTCCTCGCTGGTGACGCCGTTGCCAGGGGTGGAGTCCGGATCGTTCTGATCGCTGGCGGTGATCTCCGCCGTGTTGGTGAGAATGGCGCCAGCGCTGGCGTTGACGGTGCCAGTTATGTCGATGGTGACGCTCGCGCCCGGCGCTACCGATCCCACCGTCCACACGCCGGTCGTGGCGTTAAAGGATCCGGTGCCGTTCGAGGAGACATAGGTGAAGCCATTCGGCAGCGTGTCAGTGACTTTCACGTTGGTCGCGGTGTCCGTGGACGTGGCGGCGTTGGCTACCGTCAGGCGGAACGTTGCAAGTCCGCCCGAAGTCGGGCTGCTGGTGAGCAGGGTATTGGCCAGCGAAAGGTCAGCGCCCTTGGCATTGAAGGCAAGGTTGGAGAGCACGATGTACTGTGCGCTCGGGTTGCTGTTTCCGGAGACGGCGTAGCTGTTGTAGACGATGCGAATGCGCTTCACGGACTGGGTACCGAAGTCGAAGGCGATGTTGCCGCGCGTCTGCGATGTGGAACTGGCGGCATTGCCATACCAGCCGTCCGAACTGGTGCTGACGGCGCTGCCGTCCGTCCAGTAGGAGGTGCCGAGGGCGTTCACGAAGGTGCCGTTGCCGGTGTCGTAATAGACCGTCACCGCGTCCTGATTGGAGGATTCCTTGTCGACGTCGGCTAGGCTGAAAGAGAGCCCGGTCACACTGCGGTTCAGCGTGATGTCCAGGGTGATCTTGTTGGCGGCATCGTAGCGAGTGGAATCGAAGTTCAGCAGCAAGTTGGGGCTGACGTTGCCGATGGCGCTCGTGTTGTAGACCACGTAGTTGTTGTAGCCCGACGCTACCGACATCGAACTGCCATTCGTCGTGCTTTGAGTTGTGCTCCATGCGGTGCTGACCGTGGTGCCGTCGCTGGCGGTGATCGTCGTCGATGCGCCGACCGATCCGCCGTTCGACAGGCCAAGGCTCGACCATGCCGCCGTGGCGCTTTGCGCCTGTGCGGTGCCGGCCAGCAGCAGCGCGGCCAATGCGGCGAAAAGGGCAAACAGGCGCGCCGTCATCGGCCCAGCCCCAGGAAGCCCAGGCTGTTCTTGTCGAACTTGGCGCGCAGGGTGGCGAACACGCCCTTGTTGGTGCTGCGTGCGGCCGAATAGTCGCGGTCGCGGAAGCCGGTGACGTTGTAGCCGATGGTCAAGAGCATGTCCTGCGTAGGCACTACGCTGATCTGCGGGCCGAGCGCGAAGCTGGTGGTGTGTTCGGAGAAGGCACGGCGCACCGTGGCGGTGCCGCCGACCGCGATGCGGTTGCCGATGCCGACGCCCAGATCGAGGCCCGCGACGGCGGTGAAGCCGGCCAGATCGAAATCCTCGTAACGGTCAAAGCTGTAGCGCCCCCCCACGAACAGGCCCAGCTCCATGCGGTGGACCATGCTTTTCCCTACCCCACCATTAACCAACTTTGCGTTAACCAAACCGAGCGGCGACCAGTTGGTGGACAGGCTGGCGAGCAGGCGACGCGCCGTCGCATTGTCGCTGGCGGAAAGCGCGCTGTTGCCGGCCGCGTCCGAATTGCCGTCGGTGCCGACGACCGAACGGTCGCTGCGGTATTCCAGCTTGGCGAGTGCGGCGAAGGGCGATTCCGCCGGGCGGTGGGCGAGCGAGATGGCGGCGTCGGTCACTTCGCTCACGGTGCCGTCTTCCGCCTTTGCATGCGTCCAGGTCACGCCGGAGCCGACCACGCTGCCTTCGCCCAATTGGCGGATTGCGCCGAAGGTCAGACCCTTGCGGTCGGTCACTTCGCCGTCCCGCCATTCGGCGCGGCCGGTTACGGACCAGCGGTCATGCCGCCATGCCGCGCCGAAGGTCAGGGCGGTGAAATCCTCGAACAGCAGCGCGTCGGAGGTGCTGATTTGGCCGCCGCTGGTGACGGGCTGGAACTCGTTGATGATCTTCGAAGCCGATACGCCGCCCACCGTGCGGTTGCCGTCCACGGTGGCGTCCAGCGTCAGGCTCTTGGTCACCGGCAGGCTTTGGGCAAGGCCATAGGCGGCGAAGGCGCGGTTGCCGTATTCGCCGATGTCCTGAAAGCCCATGCCGCCCGAAACGCGCGCATTGGTCCATGCAGCGGTCTCGAACCCGCCCTTCAGCGTGCGCGCGTTGATCGCATCGCCCAGCGCGATCTCGTAACTGGCAGTGGCGCGAATATCCTGCGTGACCGCATAGCGCAGGCCAAGGCGGTGACGGGTGGGCAAGTCCACCGAATCCGTGCGGCCCAGCGGCAAGCTGGAATCGGCGGAGAGTTCCAGCCGGTTGCCCAGCAGGCGGCGGGTCGCGCCGAATTCGAGGACGGTGGAATTGGCGTCGCTACCGTCGGCCAGATGGTCGGCCACTTCGGTCACGCCCGCGCGCAAGTCGGTCTGGCCGTTGCGCCAGTTCACTTGCGCCTTCACGGCATCGCGGCGGGCGGCGTCGGTCAGGCTCTCGTCGTGCCAGGCGCTGGCGGTGAGGCTGAGGCCCTCGGCAAAAGTGTAGCGCCCGTCCACGCCGAACTTGCGGCGGCCGCGCTCGGCAATGGACTGCTGGTTGGTGCCGTAATCGGCATCGATCGAGCGGGCATAGGCCAGCATGTCCAGCTTGCCGGTGTGGTGCTCCACTTCGACCAGCCATGCCTCTGACGTCTGCTCGTTCGCGCGGCTGGCGCCCAGTTCTGCGCGCAGTTCGGACCGGGGGCCGAAGCGCAGGCGGGCATCGACCGCGCCGATCTCGGTATGGGTTTCGCCATCGCGGTCGGAGATGGCCGAGGCGCCGAGGCGCAAGGCGCCGTTCGCCAGCGTCACGTCGCCGCGCAGGCCCGCATTCCACTGGCCATGGTCCAGATTGTTGTCGACTTCGTAATCGATGACGATGAAGCGCGGGTTCAGGTCGGAATCGCGGCTGAGCACCGGCGACTTGAACGTGATCGTGCCCGAGATCAGATCGACATCGTAATCGAGGTACCGCGTCAGCGGCGTGCTCTCCACCACCAGTTCGGAGCGGAAGCGGTCGCGCACGACCAGCGTCACCGTTTCGCTATTGGCGACGATGGCCTTGGACGAAAGGCTGTAGGGCCCGGAAATGCCCGCGCCCTGAATCTCGTCATGGCGGTGGCTGGTCTCGATCTTCGCGGCGAAGCCCTGCACATGGACCGCGCCGAGGCGTCCCTCGGCCTTGGTGCCGGTGGCGGTGCGGACGTAGCGGGCAAGCTGGGTCTGGTCGAAGCCCGTGTCGATATCGCCGTAGATCGCGTAGAACGTGCGGCTTTCGATGCGCACGTAGAGCTTGTCGCGGCTGGCGGCGTCGAAGCGGCGGGTCGAGCCATCGGCAAAGACGGTGTAATAGGCCTTGGGATCGATGGTGCCCAGCAGCACCTGATCGTCACGCTGCTTGGCGCTGTCATAGGCGGCGGTGACAAGGAAGCTGCCCAGCACGCGGCCCTTGGCATAGAAGGCGGTGCGGGCGTGCTTGCCAAGGTCGCTGTCGAACGTGCCGCTCTGCTGCATGGCGTCGGCGATGGACTGCGAACCGACTGAACCTTCGGCAAGACCCACCAGCGTCCATTTCTGGTCGCCCGGAACCACCCAGCTTTCGAGATCCTGCGTGCTGGAAACTTCGCCGTCTGCGAAAGTGAAGGTCAGGTGCAGCGGGCCGGAGACCATGGTGGGCGCCAGCTCGACCATGGCAACACCGTCGTCGCCCTCGACCGTCCAGGTGGGCGAAGTGCTGCCGGAACCGCTGAGCTGCCGCTGCTGCATCCGTTCGATGGCGGCGGCGCTTTCGTAAGGTGCGTTGATCGAGAGCGCGCCGGAGACGCCCGCGCGCACCGGGTTGCCCTTGCGGTCGGTCAGGCGCAGCGCGATCACCGGGCGCGAGCGGCCATCGGCGACAAGGTGCGAACGCTCGCGCAGGATCTGTGCATGGGCGGGCGCGGCGGCGAAATGCACGTTACGGGAGAGTTCTGCCGCCACCGAGCCATCGGCATTGCGCACGGTCGCGGCCAAGTGCGTCACTTCCCCGTCAAGCGGCACGCCGCGCCAGATGCTGACGGCATAGCGGCCATCGGCGGACTTCTTCACGCCATCGAAGCTGAGCGCGGGAACCGTCTTGCCGGCGGCGGTGAGGTCCACCTTCTGGCCGGGCTTGTGGCGGATCACCACGCGGATGGCAGGCGCGCGCGGGTTGTGATCGGGCGCGGGGAACAGGAAATCGATGGGGCCGTCACCCATGGCCAGCCAGTCGACGCCGCCGCCTGCAGCCTTGGCATCGTCGAGCACGGGTGCGCCGTCTGGAGTGGGCTCGGTGGGCGCAGCAGTCTTGGTATCGACGGGCGCGGGCAGGGCACTCGCGGGAATCACGGCATAGAAATCGGCGGTGACGAGGCTGCCGCCCTGACCGATGGCGAACAGCGAGTTCGCCTTGCCCGCATTGCGCACCGAGCTTCGGCAATCGACGAAATGACCACCTGCGGGCAGCGTATCGGGCTCTGCCTGCACGACATGGGTGCCGGGGGCGAGGCCCTCGAAGTGGAAACGGCCATCGGCATCGGTAATGGCAAAGCTGCCGTCCTCCAGCATCACGCGCACGCCGGGAATGCCCTGCCGGCCCGAGGTTAAGGTGCAGTCCCCGGTGCTGACGCGGCCGATCACGGTCATGCGCGATGCGATGGTGTCTTTCTCGATCTTCACCACGGCGCTGGCCTTTTCGACATCGCCGCGCAGGTCCGTGGTCTCGGCAAGGTTGAGTGCCTGCCCGGCCGGGGCATCGCCGCGCACGCTCATGGCGTAGACGACCGTGCGGGTGCCGCCGGCAGGGATCGCGGCGAGGTTGATCGTCAGGCGGCTGCCGTCTGCGGCGACGGTCACTGCACGATCCTCCGGCCTGGCGCCGTCGACGCGGATTGAGGACTTGCGCAGCCGCAGCCATTCCGAGGGGGTATCGACCAGCACCACCCCGGACTTGGCGCGTCCGGCGTCCGAATTGCGCACGCTTACCGTGTAGAATACCACGTCGCCGGGATTGGCGCTGGCGCGCGAGACGGTCTTGGTCAGCGCGACGGCACTTTCCTTGCCGTCCACTGGGATGTCGACACGCACCGGCGCGGGCGAGGAGAGCGTCACCACGCCCCCGAAAGAGGCGTCCTCGATCACCATCGTATTGCCGTCCGGCCGGGTAAACTTCGCCAGCGCCGAGCGCGCAACGGTGGAGGGCGCGGAGTAGCCCTCGGGCGGCTCGATCTCCAGCCGGTAGCGGCCGAGCGGGGCCAGCGGGAAGCGGTACTCGCCCGCCGCGAAGGCATAAGTATTGCCCGCGCCATCCGTCACTGGCTCGCCCGACACCACGGTCGAGGGCCACGACGTGACGCCGTCATCGGCGTAGACCTGGGTGGGAAGGCCGGTGTCGGCATTGATGAGCGTGATCCGCGCACCGCTGACGGCGCTGCCGCTCTCGCTGTCGAACACCATGCCGTAGGGATCGGCCAGCACGGCGACCACGGTGCTGGCGATGGTCTTGTGCGTGGTGGCGGAGTTGTAGGCGATGGTGATCGTATCGTTGTTGGCGACGCTAAGGCGGCAGTCGTTGGCCTTGGGGGCGGGCGGGATTGCGGTGGTGGGGATGGATCCTGCGAAGACGCCGGTATTGGCGCCGGTTTCGTAGATCGTGATCTCTTCCGCGTCCCCCTGCGAGGTGGTGAGGGTGACGGTAATGGTATCGATGGCCGAGGCATCGAGATTGGCGCTGGCCGCTTCGATCCGGATCACCAGATCCTCGCCGATATGGAAGGTCTTGGCGCTGGCGATGGCGGTCAGCGTGGCGCTCGTTGTCGTGCGCGCCGTGGCGGAGAGTTCGGTGCCGCCGCAAGTGGATGCGGCCAGGGGCGTCGACAGCGAGGAGGACGAGACCGGGCGAAAGGTCTGGATCGTCGCAATGGTCTGCACGACATCAAAGCTGACTTCGTTGGAGCGGATCGTGCGGGCACCGCCGTCCTGCGACCATGCGGCATCGGCGATATTGGAAATGGTGCCGGCTTCGGCCGGCTGGACGCAGGCAAGCGACAACAGCGCCCCGAAGGACGCTGCTGCCTGCTTGAAGTTCGTCCAGTATCGCACCCGGCCCGCCAGCAGCCGTCAGTTGATCGTGGCGCGGAAGATGAGCGTGCGGGTCACGCCCGCCGCGATGTCGGAGAGCGTGCCGGTCACGGTATTGCTTGCGAATGTGCCGCCCGAAGTGCCGTCCGCGTTGCAGGTGCTGCCGCTGACGGTGCCGTTGAGCAGGATCGAACTGGTGACGTAGGTCACGTTCGTGGGCAGCGGGTCGTTCACCGAGATGTTGGTGGCCGTGGCGCTGCCGGTCGCATTGGCGATGGAGATGCAATACTCGATCGTCGCGCCCGGAATGGCCTTGGGATTGGTGGTCCCGCTGACCGGATCGCTGACCACGCGGCTGGTCTTGAGGACCGTAAGCGCGGCGGCGCTGACCTTGTAATCGTCCTTGGCGGAGAACGCGCCGTCATTGGCTGCGTCGGTCGCGCCCGCGGCGTCTGCCAGCACGGTATCGACACCGGTGGTGTTGGTCGCGCTGGTGGTGAGCGCCGCACCCATCGATCCCGACGTGCCGCCCGCGCGCGCGGTGGCGGTGAGGACGACGGTGGCGATATCGCCGGTCACTTGCGTGGAGGGGATGTCCATCACCACGAAGATCGTCTTGGCGCCATCGGCCGCCAGTTCGTCCAGATAGGTGACTTGCGTATCGGCGGAGGTGAACACGCCGTCGCCATTGCTGTCGACGTAGATCTTGACGTTGGAACCGTCGAAGTTGTCGGTGCCGCCCCAGGCCGCGCTGCCGCCCGATTGCTGCGCGGCAGTCAGTGCGAAATCGAGCGTGTCGTTCGACAGGTTGGTGACCTTGAATGTCGAGACCGCCTGAAGCTGACCCGGCGAGACGACCGTGGCCGAACTGCCGACTTCGGTGACGGTGACGTTGACCTTGCGGTCGACCGTGAACGTGTCCGACGCGGACTTGGAGGTCTGGGAGACCCCGCCGACCTGATAGCCGACCGTCACGGTATTCTGGATAGTGGAGCCGGCCGTGGTCCCCGTGGCGAAGGCGGGGCTGGAGCCAAGCGCGACGAGCGCAAGCGAGCTCACCGCACCCAGCAGCGTGCTGGTGCGTGTCATGAACGAAGTTCCTTCAAGTAGGGTGAGCCGCGCCTACCCCCGCCCGCGGCCCGTGGCGGAAATCTCTTGCCGGGTCAGCGGACCACGGCGTGATACTCCAGGGCGCCCGCCGCGCGAGGCGCGAGGTGCGCCAGCGTCCAGCGGATATGCGTAACGTCCTCAAGCTGTGCTGCGCGGCGCGTGCCTGCCGCATCGGCGACGGTCAGCGCGGCCAGCTTGCCGAAGGTCTTTCCGCCGTCGACCGAGACGTCGTAGCCGCCCTCATCGGCGGCAAGGCGCACCGGCGCGGGCAGGGGATTGGTGACGACGAAATTGTCGACCGGCTTGTCGCCATCGTTGCTGTAGCGCGTGGTGAACAGCAGCCTGTCGCCCGGAACGACCGTGGTCGGTGGGGCCAGAACGGTCTTGGCCGCGCCGTTTTCGGTCACGACCTTCTCCACCTGCACATCGCCCTTGAGTGAGACGGGCTCGGCCGCCGAGGCGGCTCCGGCAAAGGCAATGCCGAGAGCGGCAGCTGCTGCTGAGGAAATCAGGCGGGCAGGGATATTGCGGTTCATCGCTGGGCGACCTTTACTGGATGGTGACGTTGAACGTGACGGTATGCGTGGAGCCCGCAGCGGCCGTGCCCACCAGCACGTCGATGCCGCTGGCAGAGGCCTTGCCCGCGTCCGCATCGGCCGCATCGCTGAGCGTTGTGGTGTCCAGCTTGAGCGTGCCGGCAGTGTAAGTCGTGCCGGTCGGGATTGCGTCGGTCAGGCGCAGGCCGCTGATGGAGCCGCTGCCGCCGATGGTTGCGACCAGCTTGTAGGTCACCGTCGCGCCGGGAACCGGCTGAGTGCCGCCGAAGGGATCGGCAATGGTCGCGGACTTCACGAGGCCGACCGTGGCGACGCTCGCGATTAGCGGTCCGTTGGCATTGGCACTGGCGCCGGAGGCACCGACCACGGCATCGCCCCCGCCCTGACCCTTGCCGGCATAAGTGGTGCCCGGCGTGCCGCTGCCGGTAACGGCGCTGGCCGCAAGGTTCACCTTGCTGGTCTGCGCGTCGGTCATGCCGCTTGGACCGGTAACGATCACGAAGAGCGTGAGCGACTTGTCCTGATCGACCGAAGGCGTCGCCGTGCCCGAAGGGAGCACGGTATCGACCCCCGCGTCATAAACGCCGTTGCCGTTGCTGTCATAGGCGATCGAGGTGACCGTGGCGGTGAACTGGTTGCCGGAAACGGTCGGGTTCGCGGTAAGGTTGAAGGCTTCCGGTCCGTTGCCGGTATTGGTCAGCTGATAAGTCAGGACCGCGCTGCCGGTGGAGATCGAAACCGGCGCGCTGTCCTTGGTAACCAGCGTTACGTCCAGCAGTTCGTCCACCTTCACTGTCACCGTGTTCGAATCCACTGTGCGGGTGGCGGTTCCGGTGGTGAAACTGGCCGAGGCGGTGTTCTGGATCAGCGTTCCCGCGGCCACATTGGCGGCATGCGCCTGCTGGGACGCGAGCAGGGTCGCCAGGACGGCGGTGCTGGTTGCAATACGGGTTTGCGCGTAAGTCATGCCATTCGAGGTGAACTCGTCTGGTTAGCGAAACCTTTCCATTCTCATGGGTTCATACCAAGGTATGCAATCGTTGCTGGATCGAACATACTTTTGGATGTAAGTGTGGATTTAGTGGCAGATTCTCGCGCTAGACGGGGCAGTTGCGCGATTGACGAACACTTGGGGGGCTTCTTGATTCGACGTCTGATCATTGCCGACGACCACCCGATCTGCGTATCGGCGTTAACCTCGGCTGTTCACGCAGTTGACAATTCCATGCTGGTTTCGACAGCGGAAACGCTTGCCGGAATTCGGGATTTGCTTGCTGCCGAAAGCTTCGACGCTTTGCTGCTGGACCTTGCGCTCAAGGATTGCCAGGGGCTGGCCAACCTTGCCGCGGTTCAGGCGATCGCGCCACGGATGCCGGTGCTGGTGGTGAGCGGCAATGCCGCTGCCGACCTTCCCGCCAAGGCGGCGACGCTGGGCGCGCGGGGGTTCCTCAACAAGACTGCGCCGCTTGCGGAGATGAAATCGGCGATCGCCGTGATCCTTGAAGGCGGAACCTGGTTCCCTCCGCGTGAGGAGCAGGGCGAAGGTCTGGCGAGCAAGCTGTCTCCGGCGCAGCTTCGCGTCATGTCGGAGCTGGCGCAGGGCAAGTCCAACAAGCTGATCGCCTACAGCCTTGGCCTCACCGAACCGACCATCAAGTCCCACCTCTCGGCGATCTACAGGGCGCTGGGCGTACACAACCGTTCGCAGGCGCTGCTGGCCTTGCGACAGGGGGCGGACGAAGCGGCCTGAGCGGTCTAGTCTGGATAGCGCCGGGCGATCCAGTCGCCGGTTTCGCGCGCAGTTGCCAGAAGCAGCGCGAGTGCATCGGCGTCGAGGTTCTGCGTCTCCAGCACTTCGGCCGCGCGTGCCAGACGGGTGGCGCAAAGGTTACAAGCCGCGCCCTTGATCGCATGGGCCAGCCGCCGCGCCCGCTCGGGCTCGCGCCCGGAGACGGCCGAGGCGATCTCCCATGCCTCGTCCATCACCGTTGCCGCGAAGGTCTGGAGGATCGGCACCAGCCGTTCCTCACCCAGCGCCTCCATCGCGCGCGCCAGTTCCTCTTCATCGATGAGCGGAGCCTCGGCGGTCTGCAACATGATCCAACTCCGCTGCGTGCTGTCCGGCGGCTTGTCTTGCTGGCCGGATCGGTCTTGTTGGCGACAACATGGCGCGCGGCGCCCTGCTGTCGACGGGTTTCGGCAGGATACCCGGGGAAAACCGCAGTGCAAGCGCATGGTTCGGGACGATATCGCGCTAAGGATCGGTGATGACGGGCATGGCTCGGTTTTTTGCGCGCGACAGGGCTCATGGCGATTCCGTGGGCGCAGGTGTGGTGCTCGCCCGGATGGCGGTTCTTGCCGCAGCCTATGCGCTGGCTGGCGCGGCGGGCCTCGATCTCGCGGTTCCGCCCGGTTATGCGACGCTGGTCTGGCCTGCTTCGGGTGTGGCGCTGGCAGGGTTGCTGGTCTGGGGGCGGCGCTGCTGGCCGGGAGTCTGGCTTGGCTCGCTGACAGTCAATCTGTGGCATACTCTGGACGGGGCCCCGGGCCATCTTCCGTTCGGGCTTGCGCTTGGCATGGGGGCGATACTGGGCCTGGGCGCCAGCGTGCAGGCTACGGTGGGCGCGGCAAGCGTGCGGCGGCATTTTTCCGCCGGGGTCGAACTGACCGATGTGCGGCGCACGGCCACTTTCCTTACACTCGTGGTGTTCGGGCCCTGCATGATCGCGGCGAGTGCGGGTGTTTCGGCATTGGCGCTGGCTGGCCGCGTCGATCCGGGACTGGCGCTTCGCAACTGGGGCACATGGTACCTTGGCGACGTGCTCGGCGTTGTCGTTGTGCTGCCGACGCTGCTGTTCTCGCCGGGTTCGCCGGTGCCGCTGCGCTGGCGGGGGCGGCCGATGCGGGGGGTGACCGCCACGGTGGCGATATGCCTGGCGCTTTCCATCGGCGTGACGTTCGCCTTGTGGAAGCACAGCGCCGAGCAGCAATTCTCGCGCGCGCACGCCAGTTTCTTCGCGCTGACCACAGAGACCGAACGCGCGCTGGACCGCCGCTTCGAAATCTATTCGCAGGCGCTTGACGGTGCCGCCGGGGTGCTTGCGGTCAACCCGGCGATGAGCGAGCAGGGCTGGTCCGACTATGTCGCCGCCACCGGGATCAAGCGCCATCTGCCCGGAATGCGCGGTATCGGCACGGTCGAGGCGGCCGCGTCGGGCGATATCGCGCGCCTTGTCGCCAATTCCGCACGGGGCGGCATGTCCCCGCCGAACATTCGCCTCGGTCCGGGCCGCTCCGAGCATTTCATCGTCACGCTGGTCGCCCCGATGGAACACAACCGCATGATCTACGGGCTTGATCTCGGTTTCGAACAGCACCGGCGCGAGGGGTTGGAACAGGCGCGGCGAAGCGGCCGCCTGACGATGACCGCACCGATCGCGCTGCTGCCGCACCGTCCGCCGCAGCCGGGCTTTCTGCTGATCCTGCCGCTCGGCAATGCGGCGCATGGTCATGACGGCGAGAAGAACGGCTTCCGTTGGGTCTATGCGCCGATCGGGCTCGATGACATCGTCGCGGGGCTCACCTCGCGGCAGGGGCAGGACTTCGCGCTGGAAGTGTTCGATGGCGATCATGCCGATCCCGCGCATCGCCTCTATGCGGTTGGCACCGAACAGATAAGCGGCACGCCGCTGTTCGTCAGGACCGAGAATGTCGATGTGTTCGGGCGCTGCTGGACACTGCAATGGTCCAGCCTGCCGCCGTTCGAGGATCGCACGCTGTCGAACGAGCCGCTCAGCGTGCTGCTGGGCGGCGGGTTGGTCACGGTATTGCTGGGCATGCTGCTCGGCCATTTCGTGCGGCGCGAGGGGACGATCTCGCGCGAGGTGGAGCGCGCCACCGGCGAAGTTGCCCGCGTGGCCGAACAGCGGCGGCTGGCGGTTGAGGAACTGAACGAGAGCAACCGCCTGCTGATGCTGGCCGAAGCGACGGTCCATGCCGGCCACTGGCGGCTCGATTTCATCTCGGGCACGCTCATGTGGTCGGACGAACTGTACCATATTCACGGGGTGGAGAAGGGCAGCGTCGTGCCCACGCCAGCGGAAGTGCTGACATTCTACTATCCCGATGACCAGCCCATCGTTTCCGCTGCGATTGTCGCCGCGCGCGAGCATGGCACCCCGTGCCGTTTCGCCGCGCGGCTCTACCGCGCCGACGGGGCGCTGCGTCATGTCGAGGTGGTGGCCAACGTCGAGCTTGACGAGCGGGGCCGTCCGGCGGGGCTGTTCGGCGTGCTGGCGGACCGCACAGAAGAGGCCGAACTGCGCAACGAACTGCTGCGCACCCGAGACGAGGCCTGTGCCGCCGCCGATGCGAAAAGCGCGTTCCTTGCCAACATGAGCCACGACATCCGCACGCCGATGAACGCCGTGCTGGGTTTCGCCGAACTGCTTCACCGCGCCGAACTGCCGCCCGAACAGCACCATCAGGTCGAGGTCATCCTCGATTCCGGGCGCAACATGATGAGCCTTCTCAACGACATCCTCGATCTTTCGAAGATCGATGCGGGGCGGCTCGAACTGGTCGAGCGCAATTTCGATGTGCGTTATCTGCTGGCCGGGTCGATTGCACTGTTCCGGCAGGCCGCCGCGGACAAGCAGATTACGCTCGATCTCGCGCTCGATCCGGCAGTGCCGCAGTGGATCCGGGGGGACAAGCTGCGCCTGCGCCAGATCCTCGACAACCTGATGAGCAATGCGATCAAGTTCACCGAGAGCGGCAAAGTCACGCTGGCTGCGCGGGTCGAGCGTGAGAGCGGTGCGCGGCGGCTGGTTGTGGCCGTCAGCGACACCGGCATCGGCATCGCCTCGGACCGCCAGCAGCGCATCTTCGACGGGTTCACGCAGGCCGATTCCACCATCCACGAACGCTTCGGCGGTACCGGCCTTGGCCTCGCGATCTGCGCGCGGCTGGCGGCGCTGATGGGGGGCACTGTCACGGTCGAAAGCCTGCCGGGCGAGGGTTCGACATTCGGCCTGCGCCTGCCGCTGCAACTGGCGCTCGACGCGAACGAGGGCGGGCCGGGTGAGGGCGGGGATGAGCCGCTGGAACTGGCCGGCCGGGTGCTGGTGGCCGAGGACAATCAGGTCAACCGCATGGTCGCCGGGGCCATGCTCGACCGGCTCGGTGTGCCATACGAGTTCGCGGAAGACGGCGAGGAAGCCGTCAACCGGGTGATGGCGGCGCGCGCTGCGAACGAGCCTTATGCGCTGGTCTTCATGGATATCCAGATGCCGCGCATGGGCGGGCACGATGCCACGCGGACATTGCGCGAGGCGGGTGTGAGTGCAAGCGAACTGCCCATCGTCGGGCTGTCCGCCAATGCCTTCCCAGAGGATACCGTGGCCGCGCTCGACGCCGGGATGCAGGCGCATCTCACCAAGCCGCTGCGGCTTGAGGCGCTGGCCGCCATGCTGCGTGAGTTCGCGGGCGAGGTGCTGCGCCGCACGCATTGATGAACCCCGGTCATGGCTGCGTGCCGACTGATCGCGCTAATCGTTCGCGAAGTTTTGCCCTAGTTTGCCGTTCGCTCCTCAAGTCCCCCCAAAGAGGAGCACGATGTGAAAGGAATTCGCATGAAGACGCGCAAACTCGGCAGCACCGGACCGGAAGTCTCCGCCATCGGTTTCGGCTGCATGGGCCTCGATTTCGGTTATGGGACCAAGGTGGCGAAGGCGGACGGCGTGGCGCTGATCCGCGCGGCTGTCGATCACGGTGTCACGTTCTTCGACACCGCCGAAGTCTACGGCCCCTACACCAATGAGGAAATGGTCGGCGAGGCGCTACGCCCGGTGCGCGACCGGGTGGTGATCGCGACCAAGTTCGGCTTCAACATCGTCGATGGCGAGATGCAGGGCATGAACAGCCGTCCGGAGCAGATCAGGGCGGTTGCCGATGCCTCGCTGAAGCGGCTCGGGATCGACGTGATCGACGTGTTCTACCAGCACCGCGTCGATCCGAATGTGCCGATCGAGGATGTGGCGGGCACGGTGAAGGACCTGATCGCGGCGGGCAAGGTGCGCCACTTCGGCATGTCCGAACCGGCCGCCGCCACGGTGCGCCGCGCCCATGCGGTGCAGCCGGTGGCGATGCTCCAGAACGAATATTCGATGTGGACGCGCGGGCCGGAGACCAACGGCATCATCGACACGTGCGAGGAACTCGGCATCGGCCTCGTGCCCTATTCGCCGCTGGGCAAGGGCTTCCTGACCGGGGCGATGAATGCCTCCACCGAACTGGCCGCCGGTGATTTCCGCGCCCGCCTGCCGCGCTTCACGGCCGAGGCGATGGAGAAGAACCAGGCGCTGGTCGACCTGCTACGCCGCGTGGCCGATGCCAAGGGTGCGACCCCGGCGCAGATCGCGCTGGCGTGGTTGCTCTCGCGCAAGCCCTGGATCGTGCCGATCCCCGGGACGACCAAGTTGCACCGGCTGGAGGAGAACATCGCCGCTGCCGATGTCGAGCTCTCGGCCGCCGAACTGGCCGAGCTTCAGGCAGCCGCCGATGCCATCGCCATCGAGGGCGATCGCTATCCGCCCGAACTGATGGCGACGATCGGGGGCTGATGAACGGGTCCGGCGCTGCCCGATCGGCGGCGCCGGACATTCACACGCCGCGATAACGCAGCGCGTCCACCAGCAGGCGGAAGGCGGCGGAAGACTGGCGACGGCTGGGGTAGTACAGGTGATATCCGGGGAAGGGCTGGCACCAGTCCTCCAGCAGCGGAACGAGCGCGCCTGATTCCACATAGGGGCGCGAGAACGATTCCATCATGATTGCGATCCCGCTGCCGTCCAGCGCCGCTTTCAGGATCATCGGCATCGAATTGAACGTCAATTGCCCATCGACGCGGACGTTCAGGGCGCGGCCATCGCGTTCGAATTCCCAGGCATAGAGATTGCCGCGCGTGCGGAAGCGCAAGTTGATGCACTGGTGGCCGGCAAGATCGTGCGGCGTCACGGGCCTGCCGTGGCGCGCGAGATATTCGGGCGAGGCAACCGGCACCAGCCGCATCTCCGGCCCGATGCAGACCGCGATCATGTCGCGCGCGACCGACTCGCCCAGACGGATACCCGCATCGAAACGGTCGGCGACGATGTCGGACAGGCCGGAATCGACGCTGACTTCCACGTTGATCTCGGGATAGCGCTCAAGGAACGGCTTGAGCGAGGGCCAGAGCAGTTCGTGGGCGGCGTGTTCGGTGGTCGTCAGACGGATCGTGCCGGCCGGACGCTCGCGCAGTTCCCCGATGGTGGTCAGGCTCTGGTCGATCTCCTGAAAGGCCGGGCGCAGGCTGGCGAGCAGCCGCTCGCCCGCCTCGGTGGGCGCGACGCTGCGCGTGGTGCGGGCCAGCAGGCGAACGCCGAGTCGCGCTTCCAGCCGGCGGATCGTATGGCTCAGCGCCGATTGCGAGGAACTCAGCTTGGCGGCCGCGCGGGTAAAACTGCCCTCGTCGGCGACGGCGATGAAGGCGATGAGGTCGGCCATGTGCTCACGTTGCATTCATGAGCCTCTATCATGACTGCATTGCGATTTCCTCCGGTTTTCGTGAGCGTTCGCTGTCCCTATATGAGGGTATGCTGCATTGCGGCATCCGATTCCCCGAAAATACCCTTTCCCAGGCACTCTTCCTCCAAGGATCTCCCCAGACATGAAGACCATCGGCTATGCCGCCCAGTCTCCCGAGACTCCGCTTGCCCCCTACGAGTTCGAGCGCCGCGACCTGCGTCCGGACGATGTCGCCATCGAGATCCTCTACTGCGGTGTCTGCCATTCGGACCTGCATACCGCCCGCAACGACTGGGGAGGCGCGCGGTACCCGATCGTTCCGGGCCACGAGATCGTCGGCCGCGTGACGGCGGTCGGCCCCGAAGTGACGCGCCACGCGGTGGGCGATACGGTCGCCGTCGGTTGCCTTGTCGACAGCTGCGGCCACTGCGACCAGTGCGAGCGCGACCTTGAAAACTATTGCCGCAACGGCTGGACCGGCACCTACAACGGTCTCGACAAGGTGACCGGCGAAGTGACGCAGGGCGGTTATGCGCGCGCCATCGTCGTGCGCGAGGAATTCGTCCTCACCATGCCCGAGGGTCTCGACGTCTCCAAGGCGGCCCCGCTGCTCTGCGCGGGCATCACCACCTATTCGCCGCTGCGCGAATGGAACGTAGGCGAAGGCAGCCGCGTCGGCGTGATCGGCCTTGGCGGTCTTGGCCACATGGCGGTCAAGCTCGCCGCCGCGATGGGCGCGGACGTCACCGTGTTCAGCCGCACGCCGGGCAAGGAGCAGGATGCGCTGGATCTGGGCGCCAAGCGCGTGCTGATCTCCAGCGATGTCGAGGCGATGAAGGCGGCTGCCAACAGCTTCGACGTCATAATCGATACCGTGCCGGTGAAGCACGATCTCAATCCCTACCTGCCGCTGGTGGATATCGACGGCAGCCTGGTGCTGGTCGGCCAGATCGGCCCGGTGGACGAGCCGATCACCACGCCGCTGATCTTCGGCCGCCGCCGTATTGCCGGTTCGCTGATCGGCGGCATCGCCGAAACGCAGGAAATGCTCGACTTCTGCGCCGAGAAGAACATCCTTCCCGAAGTAGAGATGATCCGCATGGACGAGATCAACCACGCCTTCGAACGCATGGAACGGTCCGAGGTGCACTATCGCTTCGTGATCGACATGAGCACGCTCTAAGTCTCATCCAAATCATGGACCATGAATGGCCGGCGCATCTTGCGCCGGCCATTTTCGTTGGGGCGGCTGATACACGTTGCAACAATTTATCTGCGGCCTTTCACCTTGACCTGAAAGGCAAAACAAGGACATCCTCGCGCTCCCCCAAGGGCTGTGGAGTCCCTCGAACTTGCGAGCTGCAATCGTCCGACGTCTTCCGCTCCCGCTTGCCTTTTGTCTGCTCTCCGCATGCACGGTCGGGCCGAACTACGCTCCCAAGAGTGCGGCCGAACTCGGCGTGCCTGACCAATGGTCGGTCACCGCGCCGCCGGCTGCTGCGGACCTGACGCACTGGTGGCAGACATTCGACGATCCCGTGCTGACCCAACTGATCGATCAGGCGGCCGCCGCCAATCTCGATCTGGCGCAGGCACTGGCGCGGCTGCGGCAGGCGCGGGAATCGCTGGTCATCAGCCGCTCCGCGCTGCTCCCCTCGGTCTCGGCGTCGGGCAGCATCAACCGCACCGAACCGCTCAAGGGCGGCGGTACCACGCTCACCCAGCCGGACGGCACCGTGGTCGTTGCCGGCAGCGGCGGCAGCACCAGTTTTTCGCTGGGCGCGGATGCCAGCTATCAGCTTGACGTGTTCGGCGGAAACCGCCGCGCGGTGGAAGCCAGCAAGGCGCAGTTCGAAGGCTCCGGCTTCGATTATGCGACCACGCTGCTCTCGGTGGAGAGCGAAGTGGCGCGCAACTATGTGCTGGCGCGCGGCTATCAGGCGCAGCTGGACAATGCCCAGGCCAGTCTGGCCATTCAGGACGACAACCTGAGCATCGCCCACTGGCGGGTGATGGCCGGGCTGGTATCCTCGCTCGACGAGCAGCAGGCCCGCGGCAGCCGCGCGCAGGCGGCGGCGGCGATCCCGCAGATCGAGCAACAATATGCGGCAGCGGTGGCCCGGATCGGCGTGCTCACCGGGCAGGCGCCGGGTGCGCTGCGCCCGCTGATGGAGGCGCCGAAACCCATTCCCGTGGGCCCGCGCGAGCTCGGCGCAGGCATCCCCGCGAACGTGCTGCGCCAGCGGCCGGACGTGCGCTCGGCCGAACGCAATCTGGCGGCGGCGACGGCCGAGATCGGCGTGGCGAAGGCGCAGCTTTACCCGCAGTTCAACATCTCGGCCAGCATCGACACCAATGCGGCCAGCTTCGGCGGCCTGTTCGAGACGATCACCGGCGGCCTGTTCGGCGGGATCAGCCAGGCGATCTTCAACGGTGGCCGCCTCAATGCGCAAGTCCGCTCCAGCCGCGCGGCGGCGGACGGTGCCTTTGCGGCCTACAAGTCCTCGGTCCTGACCGCGATGGAGGATGTCGAGAACGCCGTGGTCGCGCTGCAGACGGCCGAAGCGCGGGAAAAGGAATTCGCGATCGCGCTCGACGCCTCGAACAATTCGGCGCTCCTGGCGCGGATGCAGTACCGCTCCGGCCTAACCGACTTCACGACGCTGAACACGCAGGAAATCGCGCTCGTTTCCGCGCGGAACGGGTTGGTCCAGGCCCATGCCGACCGCGCGACTGCGATGATCGCCCTCTACAACGCGCTCGGCGGCGGCTGGGACCCCGGCGCCGATTACACCGCGCTCGCCACGAAGCCACAGGGAACCGACTGAGCATGGCCGACGAAACCCTCGACGAATTCCTCGGTGCCGACAAGCGCCCGCTGTGGCAGCGCAAGTGGGTGCCGTGGACGGCGCTGGCGCTTGTCGTGGCTCTGGCGTTGCTGCTCTCGCAGTGCTTCGGCGGCGCGGAGAAAGTGAACTACGCCACGACCAAGGCCGAGAAAGGCCACCTCGTCACCACGGTGGCCGCCACCGGCAGGCTGGCACCGACCAATCAGGTGACGGTCGGTTCGCAGCTTTCGGGGCTCGTGGTCAAGGTGCTGGTCGACGTCAACGATCGGGTCGAGCGCGGGCAAGTGCTTGCCGAGATCGATCCCGAACAGATCGAGGACCAGATCCGCCAGTACACGGCGCAAGTGAATGCCAATCAGGCGCAAGTCGCGCAGGCAAGGGCGACGCTGGCGGAATCGCAGGCGCAGCTTGCTCGTCTTGAGGAAGTCTCACGGCTGTCGGGCGGCAAGGTGCCTTCCGGAACCGAGCTGCAGGCGGGCCGTGCTGATGTCCAACGCGCACGGGCTGTCCTGAAGACCGCCGAAGCCAATGTGGAGGCGGCCAAGGCGACCTTGGCGCAGAGCCAGACCCAGCGCTCCCGCGCGCTGATCGTCTCTCCGGTCTCGGGCGTGGTCCTCGCGCGTGAAGTCGATCCCGGCCAGACCGTGGCTTCCTCGTTCAACACGCCAACGCTGTTCGTGATTGCCGAGGATCTCAGCAAGATGAAGCTGGAAGTCGCCATCGACGAGGCGGACGTGGGCACCGTGAAGCAAGGGCAGGCGGCGAACTTCACGGTCGACGCTTTCCCGGGCGAGACTTTCCCCGCGAAGATCATCCGCGTGGAGATCGGCTCCAACCAGACGGTGTCCTCGGCCACTTCGTCCAGCACGTCCTCGACCACCAGCACCACCGGTCAGGTGGTTTCCTATGCGGCCGACCTGTCTGTGGCCAATGAAGACTTCCGCCTGCGCCCGGGCATGACCGCGACGGCGGAGATCGTGACCTCGGACAAGAACGGCGTGCTGCTGATCCCCAATGCCGCACTCTCGTTCACGCCCGAAACCAGCGGCAGCGCGAAGAAATCGGGCGGCGGCGTCACTTCGGCGATCGGCTTCCGTCCGCCGCGCCGGGGCCAGCCGGCGGCCAAGAGCGCCACGGTGGAACGCGGATCGCGCCGGACGATCTATATTCTGGGCGCAGACGGCAAGCCGCAGGCCATCGGGGTCGTCACCGGCTCCAGCAACGGCCAGCAGACCGAAGTGGTGGGCGGCGAACTCAAGCCCGGCATGCAGGTCATCACCGGCCAGCTCGCCTCGAACGGAAGCTGAGGGCAGGGCCGTGGCCGAAACCGGCTCCGACGCCGTACCCGTCATCGCCCTGCGCGGGATCACCAAGGTCTTCGGCGAGGGAGAGACCGCGTTCCGCGCGCTCAAGGGCGTGGACCTCGACATCATGGCGGGTGATTTCGTCGCGGTCATGGGCCCCTCGGGTTCCGGCAAGTCGACGATGATGAACATCCTCGGCTGCCTCGACGTGGCGAGCGGCGGGGAATACCTGTTCCAAGGCCACCACGTCGAAACGCTCGACCGCGATCAGCGCGCGCTGCTGCGGCGCAAGTACCTTGGCTTCGTGTTCCAGGGCTTCAACCTGCTGGCGCGCACGTCGGCGTTGGAGAACGTGGAACTGCCGCTGCTTTATCGCGGCGATGCCAAGCATGAACGGCGCAAGGCGGCGATGAATGCGCTTGAGCGCGTGGGCCTTGCCGAATGGGCGCACCACACGCCGGGCGAGCTTTCCGGCGGCCAGCAGCAACGCGTGGCGATTGCGCGCGCCATCGTCACCAATCCCGAAGTGCTGCTGGCGGACGAGCCCACCGGCAATCTCGACAGCCAGCGCTCGATCGAGATCATGGAGTTTCTCTCCACGCTCAACCGCGATTCCGGAATTACTGTGCTGATGGTCACGCACGAGCCTGACATGGCCGAATTCGCGCGGCGGATCGTCCATTTCAAAGACGGGCTGATCGACCGGATCGAGCAGGGCAACGCCCGTCAGGCCGCGCCGAATGCGTCCGATTCCGGAGTTACCGGCTGATGCTGAGCACGATCCTCCTTCTCGCGCTGCGCTCGATCCGCCGTCACGTGTTGCGCTCGCTGTTGACGATGCTTGGCATTGTCATCGGCGTTGGCGCGGTGGTGTCGATGGTAACGCTGGGCCGGGCGACCACCGTGGCAGTGACGCAGCAGATTGCGGCACTGGGCACCAATATCCTGCAAGTCCGTCCGGGGCAGGGCTTCGGTCGCGGCGGCGGCGGCACCACGCCGCGTGATTTCGACCCATCCGATATCGTCGCAATCCGTCAGCAAGTGGGCGGGGTGACCGCTGTGGCCCCGTCGGTCTCGTCCAGCGCGACCGCGATTTTCGAGGGCGCCAACTGGTCCACCACGATCAACGGCACGACGTCGGACTACTTCAAGATCCAGCCCTGGCCGCTACAGGAAGGGCGCCTGTTTTCCGAGGATGAGGAAAGTGCGGGCAAGGCGGTCTGCATCATCGGTTCCACCGTTTCGCGCAACCTGTTCGGCAATGCCAATCCCGTTGGAAAGCGCTTCCGTCTGGGGCAGGTGAGCTGCGACGTGATCGCCCTGCTTTCCACCAAGGGGCAGGCCGGGTTCGGCGGCGACCAGGACGATACCGTCATCATGCCGCTCAAGACCGTGCAGCGGCGGTTCCTGGGCACCACCACGATCCGCACCATTCTTGTGGGCATCGACGGCAACTATTCGAGCGAGCAGGTCCAGTCCACGCTGACCAACCTGCTGCGCGAACGGCGGCGGATCACCGCCGGCAAGGAAGATGACTTCAACATCTTCGACACCAAGCAGATATCGGACACGCTGACCCAGACGACCACGATGCTGACGCGGATCGTTGCCGCCGTGGCGGCGATCAGCCTTGTCGTCGGCGGGATCGGTATCATGAACATCATGCTCGTCTCGGTGACCGAGCGCACGCGTGAGATCGGTATCCGCCTCGCCATCGGCGCCGTGGCGAGCGAGGTGCTGATGCAGTTCCTGGTGGAAGCCATCGTGCTGTCATGCCTGGGCGGACTGATCGGGCTGATCCTCGCACAAATCGTGGTCGCCGCGGCGGTGCCGCTGATGGGCGTGCCGTGGATCTTCGAGCCCGGCGTCAATCTCGGTGCTTTCGCGGTTTCTGCGATTATCGGTGTGGTCTTCGGCTATTTTCCGGCGCGGCGGGCAGCCAGTCTCAACCCCATCGACGCCCTGAGACACGAGTAAGAGTCACCGAAAGGAGGCGGCATATGCGCGGACTGATCGTGGGCATGGCGAACGACCAGTCGCTCGCTTGGGGCTGCGCGGTGGGCTTGCGGGCCGGGGGTGCCGAACTGGCCATCACCTATCAGAACGACAAGGCGCGCCGTTTCGTGGAGCCGCTGGCACAGGAACTGGAAGCCCCGATCTTCGCGCCGCTGGACGTGACCGGCCCGGCCCAAGTCGAGGCACTGTTCGCAGAAATTGCGGAGCGTTGGGGCAGTCTCGATTTCCTGCTCCATTCTATTGCCTTCGCGCCGAAGGAGGACCTTCACGGCCGCGTGGTCGACAGCTCGGTGGAAGGGTTCTGCCTGGCAATGGACGTCTCCTGCCACTCATTGATCCGCCTCGCCCGCCATGCCGAGCCGCTGATGAACGAGGGCGGAGCGATCCTGACGATGAGTTTCTACGGCTCCGAAAAGGTCGTGCCCAGCTACGGGATCATGGGCCCGGTCAAGGCCGCGCTGGAGGCGAGTGTGCGCTATCTGGCCGGGGAGCTTGGGCCGTCCGGAATTCGCGTGAATGCTCTCTCGACCGGGCCGGTGCGCACGCGCGCGGCTTCCGGCCTTTCGCACCTCGACGCGCTGATCCGCCTCGCCTCGGAGAAGGCGCCGCTGCACCAGTTGGTGACGATCGAGCAGATCGGCCACATGGCGGCGTTCCTGCTGGGCCCCAAGGCGCGCTTCGTGACCGGGCAGACCGTCTATGTCGACAGCGGCTACAACGCGGTGAGCGGATGAGCGGGGCAGCCGATGCATGAGGAGTGACCTCGTCGCCGGCTTCGATTAGGTTTCCGGATCCCGGAGCGATTTCAGCAGGGAGTTTGGCGATGTCGATGGGTGCGATCTTGGTGGCGACGGACCTCAGTGCCCGAAGCGACCGTGCGATTGACCGGGCATTCGAACTGGGGCGCGACCTCGGCACGGCGGTGAAAGTGGTCCATGTCGTCAAGCCGGAGGGCCACACCGGACTGCTGGAAGAACTGGTCGAAAGCCGCGTGCGCGAGACTCTGCCGGAACTGGGCGAGAGCGCCGAAATCCTGCTGCCGGAAGGCTCGCCGCCGGGCACCATCGCGCGGGTCGCCGGGGAACAGGGCGCGGCGCTGATCGTGGCCGGAGTGGCGCGGTTCAACCAGATTTCGGACTATTTCCTCGGCACGGCGGTCGATTACCTTGTCCGCCATGCCGAAGTGCCGGTGCTGGTGGTCAAGCAGCGCCAGCGGGGGCTCTATCGCCGCCTGCTTGTGCCCAGCGACTTTTCGGTAGCATCCAAGGCAGCGGTTCTCGCAGCGGCCCGCCTGTTTCCCGACGCAGCGATCCGGGTGGTGCACGTGTTCCACGTCGGTTTCGAGGGGTGGGGCGTGGCCGATCACGTGATGGAGGAAACGCTGGCCCGCGCCGAGGGAGACATGGCCGAATTCCTCGCCTCGTCGGACTTTGCGGACCTTAATCCCGGTCGGATCGAGGGCGTTCTGGCAGGCGGCGAGCCGGAGGTTGCATTGGGTAAGGCGATCGAGGCCTATCAGCCGGACCTTGTTGTGCTGGGGACGCAGGGCGGCGGCGTTCTGCGCCAACTGGCAGTGGGCAGCCGTGCCTCGTCGCTGCTTTCCTGGGTCCGTCCCGATACCCTGATGGTGCGGCTTACCGAGCAGACCGAAAACCCATAGCCGCCTGTGACCCTGTGAAAACACACAGTATCCATTGACGATCGAAGCATCCGGGCGCAGTCTGCATTGCACGTGTTCTACTAAAAGTTCGATGTTCTGGTGTGTCAGCACTTTCGGTACGTTCAGGATGGTCTTGAGCGGCTGGAAGAGGTCAGGAGATGGACATGGGGTGGATTATCGCATTGATCGTGGGCGGTGTCGCCGGTTGGCTCGCCAGTCTCGTCATGAACCGCGACGCATCGATGGGTATTGTCTGGAACATCGTTGTCGGCTGCGTCGGCTCGGTGATCGGCAATTTCATCGCCAACCGCTTCGGAATTGCCGGATCGGTCAAGGAATTCTCCATCGTAGGCCTGATCGTGGCGTTTTTCGGCGCGGTGATCCTGCTTGCCATCGTCAATTTCATCCAGCGCGGCACAGTCCGCTGAAATCCTGCTGAAGGCAGTACCGGCGGAACGCAAAACGGAGCGGCCGTTCGACGTGGAGTTGCAGAGGACCTGATGAAGGCAGGAACAAGGCTGGCGCTGGGCGCGTCATGTGTGCTTGGCGTAATGTGCTGGACGAACCCT
This sequence comes from Novosphingobium sp. BL-S-33, assembly GCF_056857025.1. Lineage (NCBI taxonomy): Bacteria > Pseudomonadati > Pseudomonadota > Alphaproteobacteria > Sphingomonadales > Sphingomonadaceae > Novosphingobium > Novosphingobium sp. BL-S-33. The sequence continues at coordinate 2,202,094 of NZ_CM166474.1, forward strand.
GGCTTCGCGCAAGGCGCCAAGGCAACGTCTCCACCCGAATTCGCGCGGCGGATCGAAAATCTCAAGCCCGGCGAATGGGTCTGGGCGCCGACCGTGGCGCCCTCGGGGCCGGTCCTGGTCTATGTCGATCTCTCGAAGCAGATCGCGCTGGTCTATCGCAACGGCGTGCGCATCGCAGCGGCCACGGTATCCAGCGGCAAGGACGGTTATGCCACGCCGACTGGTGTCTTCACCATCCTTCAGAAGGATGCGAAGCACCGTTCCAGCACGTACAACAACGCGCCGATGCCCTATCAGCAGCGGCTGACGTGGGATGGTGTCGCGCTTCATGCAGGCGGCTTGCCCGGCTATCCCGAGAGCCACGGCTGCGTTCACTTGCCCTATGAGTTCGCGCGCGAACTGTTCTCCATCACCAAGCTGGGCGTCACGGTCGTTGTCCAAGGCGATGCCGCCACGCATATGCGTACCAGCGACAACAGCCTGCTCACCCCGTTCAACAATCGCGGCGAGGCGGTCGAGCATCAACCTCTGGCAGGCGGCGAGCAGTATCGCTGGAAGCCCGAACTGGAGCGCGAGGGGCCACTCTCGATCATCGTTTCCAAGCTCGACCAGCGCGTGGTCGTGCTGCGCAACGGGACCGAGATCGGCCGCAGCATTGCCGAAGTGAATGATGATGATCCCGGCAGCCATGTGATTACGCTCGTGACGCAGGGCGGGAAGCCGCAATGGGTTTTCGTCGGGCTTCCCGGCCACAGCGATGACGAAGGGCGCGCGGTCGATGAGGCCGTGCTCAACCGTCTGCGCTTGCCACGCGGTTTCTATGAAAAGGTGAAGGCTGCGCTCACGCCCGGCGCGACCATCCTGATTACCGATTCGCGCGTGGGTGCCGAGCCGCTGGAACACCTCACGGTGATCGACGCGGTCAGGCCCGCGCCTTGATTCAGGCCGCCATCGCCGGGCGTCCGGCCCGGGATTTGGGCCTCAAATCGGATATCCGGATCGGGTCGTCCCACCCGCTGCACATATCGTCGATGACAGGCGACAGCGGCCGCGCGGTTTGTCAGGTAAATACCTGTCTCCCTTCGAATTCGTCATGGCTTCTGGAGAACTCGCGTGAAGATCGCCGTTTTCAGCACGAGACCCTACGACCGTGAATTCCTGGAGCAGGCAAACGAGGCCACCGGAGGGCGGCATGCCTTCTCGTGGTACGAGTCCCGGCTCAATGTGACGACCGCCGATCTGGCGCGCGGACACGACTGCATCTGTGCTTTCGTTAACGACCATCTCGGCCGGGCCGAGTTGGACATTCTGGCCGGACAGGGCACCCGCCTGATCGCGCTGCGCAGCGCCGGTTTCAACAATGTCGATCTGGACGCAGCGCGCGATCTGAACATCGAAATTGGCCGCGTACCCGCCTATTCGCCCGACGCCATTGCCGAACATGCGGTGGCGCTGATCCTCACGCTCAACCGCAAGATCCACAAGGCCTACGCCCGCGTGCGGGAAGGCAACTTCGCGCTGGAAGGCCTGCTGGGCTTCGACCTCAAGGGCAAGGTCGCCGGGGTGATCGGTACCGGCAAGATCGGCATCAACGTCGCCCGGATCCTCAAGGGCTTCGGCTGCGAGGTGGTGGCGAGCGATCCGTTCGAGACAGCGGAACTGACAGCCATCGGTGGCCGCTATGTGCCGCGCGATGAACTCTTCGCGATGTGCGACATCATCACGCTCCATTGCCCGCTCACACCGGATACGCACCATCTGATCGGCCGTGCGGCGATTGGGGCGATGAGGGACGGCGTCATGCTGATCAACACCAGCCGCGGCGCGGTGATGGATGCGCGCGCGGTAATCCACGGGCTCAAGAGCGGGCGGATCGGTTACGTCGGGCTCGACGTCTACGAGGAGGAGGAAGACCTGTTCTTCGAGGACCTGTCCGAACAGGTGATCCGCGACGATGTCTTCGTGCGGTTGATGACCTTCCCCAACGTGCTCATTACCGGGCATCAAGGGTTCTTCACGCGGGAGGCGATGACAGCCATCGCCGGCACCACCATCGCCAATATCAGCGCGTTCGAGGACACGGGCGTGCCGCTTCATCCGGTCCAGGTCGAACGCCGGGGCTGACCCGTGGCAGGATTCGCGATCCTTCCGATCCTCCTCCTGGTGCTGTTGATGACTGTGCTGCGTTGGTCGGCGGCCGTGGCGGGGACCGTGGCAGCGGTCGCGGCGGCAACCGTGGCGGTCGTGGTTTTCCAGTTCGGCGAAACTCCGGCGGATCTTGCAGGCCCCATTCTGGAGGCGGCCTTCACGGCTGCGACGATCCTGTGGATCATCTTTCCCGCGCTCTCGATCCACGAGTACCAGACCCACACCGGCGCCACGGGCGTGATCGGCAATTGGCTGTCCTCGATCTCCGATAGTCCGGCGGCGACGGCGCTGTTGCTGGGCTGGTTTTTCGCGCTGTTCCTCGAAGGTGCCTCGGGTTTCGGTACGCCGGTTGCCATCCTGGCGCCCATGCTGGTGGCGCTGGGGGTTTCGCCTTCGCGCGCGGTATTGACGGCGCTGCTGGGCCATGTCGTTGCGGTGTCGTTCGGAGCCGTAGGCGCGCCGATGGTGCCGCTGCTGGAGGCCGGTCTGCTCGACGAGCGGCGACTGGCTCTGGAGATCTTGCTGCTCCACGCCTGCCTCGGCTGGGTCATGACCTTGCTGGTCGTGCGCTACGCGGCGGTCGGGCCGGCGATAGCAGGAGCGGCCGGAGGTAATGACGCCACGCCGATGGCGCGGCGTTTCGCTCTCGTCGCTGCCGTGTGCTTCTTCGGCGCGGCGGCAGTGGTCGCCATGCTGTCGGGAGCGGAACTGCCGGCGCTGGGTGGCGCATTGCTGGGCGGTGCGCTGTTCGTCGCGTGGCTGCGGCGGGGGCCTTCCGCTTCCAGCCGCTCAGGGCCGGGCGTCATGGCTGTGCTGATGGCGGGGCTGCCGTACATCGTGCTGGTGGTGCTGATCCTCGGCAGTCGCCTGATCGGTCCGCTGCGCACGGCGCTGCGGGCCGATCGTATCGAATGGACATACGGAACCGGCTTTGGCGACGTGATGCTGCCGTTCTATCATCCCGGCACGATGCTGATGGCGGCGTTTCTGGTGACGGCGGTGGTCCATCGCTCGTCGCCGCGACTGGTCGGCACCTCCATGGTCGCGGCGGCGCGGCGGCTGCCGCAAGTCGCCATCGCGCTGGTGGCGGTGCTGACACTGGCACGTTTCATGGTCCATGGCGGGCTGATCGATGCGCTGGCCGTGGGTGTGACCACGCTGTTCGGCCGACTTTGGCCGCTGGCGGTGCCGCTGGTGGGCGCGCTCGGCTCGTTCGTGACGGGATCGGGGACCGCTTCGAACATCATCTTTGCCAATTTCCAGGTCGCGGCCGCAGATGCCGTGCGCATGCCGCATGGGTTGGCGCTTGCAGGGCAGAGTGTGGGGTCCGCGATCGGCAACATCATCGCGCCGCACAATATCGTTGCAGGCACGGCGACGGTCGGCCTTGTTGGACGCGAGGGAGAAACACTTGCGAGCACGGTTCCGATTTGCCTCGGCTACGTGGCCGCGGCGGGTGTGCTCGTACTGCTTTTGCAGACGGTGCTGCCCTGATCTGGGCGGTCCGGCTAGCCCGTCAATGCCGGCGTGCACAAAGCATTGCAGCGTCGGTGCCGTCATGATCTTCGTAGCGCACCAGTATCTCGCCAAAACCCTTTTCGTGAAACAGGCGAAGAACGGCATCCAATGGATACTCGTTCATCTGCATTACAGGCGTGTCGGCTGCCCTGCCGCCGAGCAGGTTCAGCACCGCCTGTCCACCAGGAACGATATGGCGAATATGATAGCCCAGTTTGTGCCAGAGGCTTTGATTGCGCTTCGTGGAGAGCTGGATGAGACATCCACCGCCGGGCCGCACGCGCTCAAGCAACTGGCTGAGAAGTACCATGCCGCGTGCGACCGGGATATGCTGAAACACGATGCAGCTATTCACGAAGTCGAACGTCCCCTCGACCCGCGAAAGCGTGTCGTCGGACAGGAGATAATCGATTTGCCGGCCTTCGCTGTTGCGACGGGCTTCTTCCAGCATGGCCGGCGCAATATCGAGCCCGACGACCGCGCCGAAGTGCTCGGACAGCGGAATGGTCAGCCGTCCAACGCCGCACCCGAAATCCAGCGCGCGTTCGCGCGGCAAGGCACCGAAATGCCGTTCGATCTGCGCAACCCAATGTGCCACGAATGCCTGTCCGCTCTCGAAGAAATGCTGCCGGTTTGCATCGATATTGCCGCTGCGAAAGCGGGCGTGGGTGAGAACCGCGTAATAAGGATCGCGCTCACCCCATAAGCGCCAATTGTGATCGCTGTCAGCCATTGCGAGGCTTTATCCATGTCTGCTCGGACCGCCAAAACGCATGTAAAGGCTTATCAACGTTTTGATACGGAATTTATCTTTCACAGGCGGCGATACCCATGGCACGTCCGGCGCCTGAAATTGACGGATATTGCAGGTTTTATAGTCTGGTGATTTGCGGTTCCTTGTCGGCTGGGTTCATTCGCTACCCATCTGGCCGAGATCCAGAAGGCGAGTGCTAAAAATCGTCCGGATTTTTCGATTTCGTTCCCAATTTAACTACGAGCGTAAATTATAATTTGGCGCATGATGCTCTAAAGGATGAGTTTTTCGAAACACCTTGACTTAAGGGGCAAGATTATCGTCTTATCCCTGTAATATTTGGCGGCAACAGCAAGCCAAGGGACGTTCGGCGTCCTGAAGGGGAGGAAACGCGACTACGGCATGCGCTTTTCCGAGTGCCATCGCTGAAACGATGGCGGGTTAACGCGACAGGATGCCGATTCCCTTTGTCTTTTCGCGGCGGGTCGCTACGAGCCCGCTCGCAAGTTCATTCGTTTCGCGGCAGTCGGGTTCCCGGCTGCCCGCAAGGGAGTGCGTTGCAAGGTCCTGAAGCGTCGGGGTTCTTGCAGCGCCGATTTTCCGCCTCCTGTGCCAAGTCACCACCGAGCGCGACAGGAGGCGGAAAACACCCCGGATGGACATCCCCGGCGGCAGGTCGTTTTGTGCGCGGGATGAGTCGAAACCGACTTTGTCATCCGCCCGTCGCGCGCGTCCGCCATGGTGCCTTCATCTAATCCTTCTCGATTGATGATCGGAATTATGCATGACCGATCAGTACAATACGGCCTTTGATCGCCTGTCGGATTCTGGCACTCTCCCGCCGTTGGCAGACGATTCCGGGAGCGACCCATGGCCAGGGGTCTCAGGATTTTCGACACGTCTTTCATGCGGGAGCCTGTTGTTGCGGCACCCCGTTTGCTGCGGCTGATCGTCAGGCCTTCACATACCGACCTCGTGACCTGAATCCCCGAAGCAGGGATCGACAAGGCCGGGAAGAGGATCAACAAGGAGAGAACCCATGGACGCGAAGACCAGTGGCTGCCCGATGCACGGCGAACCCGTGCGATCGCTCCTCGGACGCACCAACCGTGACTGGTGGCCGAACCAGCTCAGTCTGGACATTCTGCGGCAGGGCGGCGTCAGCCCCAGCCCGATGGACCCGGATTTCGACTATGCCACCGCCTTCAAGTCGCTCGACCTTGCTGCGGTCAAGGCTGACCTTACCGCGCTGATGACCGACAGCCAGCCGTGGTGGCCGGCGGACTATGGCCACTATGGTCCGTTCTTCATCCGCATGGCCTGGCACAGTGCCGGCACCTATCGCATCGGTGACGGTCGCGGCGGTGCCGGTGCGGGCGACCAGCGGTTCGCGCCGCTCAATTCCTGGCCTGACAACGCCAATCTCGACAAGGCGCGTCGCCTGCTCTGGCCGGTGAAGCAGAAGTATGGCGAGAAGCTCTCCTGGGCGGACCTGATGATCCTGGCCGGCAATGTGGCCTTCGAATCGATGGGTGCACCGGTGCTGGGCTTCGGCGGCGGCCGTGCCGACGTCTATGAGCCCGAAATTGCCGTTTACTGGGGCACCGAGGAGCAATGGGTCGGGCAGGGCGCCGAAACCCGCATCCAGCCCGAGAAGGAAATGGTTCTCGAAAATCCGCTCGCGGCCATCCAGATGGGCCTGATCTACGTCAATCCGGAAGGCCCGGGCGGTAATGCCGACCCGATCGGATCGGCGCGCGACGTGCGCGAGACGTTCGCCCGCATGGGCATGGACGATATCGAGACCGCCGCACTCACCGTGGGCGGCCATACTTTCGGCAAGTGTCACGGCGCGGGCGATGCCGCCAAGGTCGGCCTCGAACCGGAGGGCGCTGATATTGCGCAGCAAGGCCTCGGCTGGCTGAGCGGTCATGAGAGCGGATTCGGCGATCACACGATCACCTCCGGCCTCGAAGGTGCCTGGACGCCCACGCCCACTCAATGGGACATGAGCTTCCTGCACATGCTGCTCGATTATGAGTACGAACTGGTGCACAGCCCCGCCGGTGCGCAGCAATGGCAGCCAGTGAACCAGAAGCCCGAAGACATGGCGCCCGGTGCACACAGCCCGGACCGGCGCCTGCCGACGCTGATGACGACCGCAGACATGGCGTTCAAGGCGGACCCCGAATACCGCAAGATCCTCGAACGCTTCCGCGCCGAACCGGCATGGCTGGAGGATCAGTTCGCCAAGGCCTGGTTCAAGCTCTGCCACCGCGACATGGGCCCGAAGGCGCGCTACCTCGGCGCCGATGTGCCGGCGGAGGACTTCGTCTGGCAGGACCCGCTGCCCAAGGCGGACGGCGCACCGATCGGCGCGGCAGATGTTGCAGCGCTGAAGGACAAGATCCGTGCATCGGGCTTGTCGGTTGCCGAACTGGTCTCCACAGCATGGGCCTCGGCGGTGACCTACCGCAGTTCGGACCATCGCGGCGGTGCCAATGGCGCGCGCATCCGACTTGCTCCGCAGAAGGACTGGGAAGTCAACGAGCCTGCCAAGCTGGCCAAGGTCCTCAAGGTCTATGAGGACATCAAGGCCGGTGCCGGCAAGTCGGTCTCGATTGCCGACCTGATCGTGCTCGGCGGCGGCGTCGGGATCGAGAAGGCGGCGGCCGATGCCGGTACGCCGATCGAGGTTCCTTTCGTTCCCGGCCGCGTCGATGCCACGCAGGAACAGACCGACGTGCACGGTTTCGCGGTGCTGGAACCGCGCGTGGATGGATTCCGCAATTACATCCAGGTTCCCTACAACGTGCCGACCGAGGAACTGCTGGTGGACCGTGCGCAACTGCTGGGCCTCAGCGCTCCGCAGATGGCGGTGCTCGTCGGCGGCCTGCGTGTGCTGGGCGCCAACTTCGGCGGTTCGAAGGATGGCGTCTTCACGACCCGCGAAGGGCAGTTGACGAACGACTTCTTCGTCAATCTGCTCGATATGAAGACCGCCTGGAAGCAGGTTGACGACGAGGCGGATGAGACTTTCATCGGCACCGACCGCGTCAGCAACCAGCAGAAGTGGACGGCAACGCGCACCGATCTGGTGTTCGGCTCCAACTCGCAGCTTCGCGCAATCAGCGAAGTCTATGCCGCCGCCGACGCGGGCAAGAAGTTCGTGCGGGACTTCGTGGCCGCGTGGACGCAAGTGATGAACGCGGATCGTTTCGATCTCGCGTAAACTCGACGCGCAATGAAGAAAGGGGCGGGAGACTGCGGTCTGCCGCCCCTTTCTTGCGTTTCAGGGGTGCGCCGGCGCGCGATAAAAATCAGATATAAAGATATCTTTATATTTGCTTCCGGCCGAGCGAGCGGGTAGGGACGGCACCATCGCGGCGCCCTTCGCCATTCCGGTGCGGGGGCCGTAAAGGCAACACTTCCAGGAGTTCGCGCCCGTGGCCACGACCACCGCCCCCGACTACGCCATTACCGACATCTCGCTTGCCGATTTCGGCCGTACCGAGATCGCCATCGCTGAAACCGAAATGCCGGGCCTGATGGCGCTGCGCGAGGAATTCGGTGCGTCGCAGCCGCTCAAGGGCGCGCGCATCACCGGCTCGCTGCACATGACGATCCAGACCGCCGTGCTGATCGAGACGCTGGTCGCTCTCGGCGCCGACGTGCGCTGGGCCACCTGCAACATCTTCTCCACTCAGGATCACGCCGCTGCCGCCATCGCTGCCGCCGGTATCCCGGTCTACGCGATCAAGGGTGAATCGCTGGCCGATTACTGGGATTACGTGGGCAAGATCTTTGACTGGTCGACGGAAGAGAATCCCGACCAGACCGCCAACCTGATCCTCGACGATGGCGGCGATGCCACCATGTTCGCGCTCTGGGGCGCCCGCGTCGAAGCCGGTGAGCCGCTGTTCGAGCCTTCGAACGCCGAGGAAATCGAGTTCGTCCGCGCGCTAAACGCCTTCCTCAAGGCACGTCCGGGCTACCTGACCGCCTCGGTCAAGGCCATCAAGGGCGTTTCGGAAGAGACCACCACCGGCGTTCATCGCCTCTATCACCTCGCCAAGGACGGCAAGCTGCCGTTCCCCGCGATCAACGTGAACGATTCGGTCACCAAGTCGAAGTTCGACAACCTCTACGGTTGCAAGGAATCGCTGGTCGACGCGATCCGTCGCGCCACCGACGTGATGCTGGCCGGCAAGGTCGCCTGCGTTGCCGGCTTCGGCGACGTCGGCAAGGGTTCGGCCGCTTCGCTCCGCAACGGCGGCGCCCGCGTGATGGTCACCGAAATCGACCCGATCTGCGCGCTGCAGGCCGCCATGGAAGGCTATGAAGTCGTGACCATGGAAGACGCCGTGAAGCGTTGCGACATCTTCGTCACCGCCACCGGCAACGAAGCCGTCATCACCGGCGAGCACATGGAAGCCATGCGCGACAAGGCGATTGTCTGCAACATCGGCCACTTCGACAGCGAGATCCAGATCTCGGCGCTCGACAATTACGACTGGAAGGAAGTCAAGCCGGGCACCGACCTCGTCACCTTCCCGGACGGCAAGCAGATCATCGTGCTGGCCAAGGGCCGCCTGGTGAACCTGGGCTGCGCCACCGGCCACCCCAGCTTCGTGATGTCGTCCAGCTTCACCAACCAGACGCTCGCGCAGATCGAACTCTTCGCCAAGAACGACGAGTACGAGAACCGCGTCTACGTGCTGCCCAAGCACCTCGACGAGAAGGTCGCCGCGCTTCACCTCGACAAGCTGGGCGTGAAGCTCACCAAGCTTTCGAAGAAGCAGGCCGACTACATCGGTGTGCCGGAAGCTGGCCCGTACAAGCCGGACCACTACCGCTATTGATTTAAGTGTGGGCGGGGTTTGGGGTCGATCTCTACGGGTCGCCATTAAGCTCCGTCGTCCCCGCGAAAGCGGGGACCCCGCTTCCTTCTTCCTTTCTTGCCCGCAGAACAAGCGGGCCCCCGCCTTCGCGGGGGCGACGGTGAAAAGAAGCGCGGAAGTCATACACAACCCGCGAACAACATGGGGAGAGTACCGGCACTGCGGTACTCTCCCCATTGTCTTTGTAGTTCCGGCGCATCATAGCCAAGGGCGAATGGACAAGGAACGCCTCGTACCCCTCATCGTCGGCCTGCTACTTGCTGCCTGGATGCTGGCGGCGGCTTGGGCCGTGCTCTCCGCGAGAGGCCGCCAGAAACGCGCCGAGGCGCAGTTGCGTTCTGCCCGCAGGCTGGCCCGCATGGTCGAGGAATCGCCCGCGATCCCGCTGCTGGTGCGCTCCGATGGACGGATCGAGGCCAGCCCGCGCCTCGCGCAGTGGCTGGGCTTCGAGACCGTGCCGCAGTTCCTCACGGAACTTGATGGCGGCGACCGGGGGCTGCCGGCCGACAAGGTGGCCGAACTGACCGAGGCGGTGCGCCGCACGCAGAAGACCGCAACGCCGTTCCGCATGGTCGTCACCCCGCGCAATTCGTCGCGCTCGCTGGCACTGCGGGGGCATCTGGCCGATCCGCAAGTCTCGCCCGGCGGCGCTGCGCTGGTCTGGGCCTTCGACTTTTCCGACAGCGAGGGCGAACTGAGCCGCCTGCGTGAGGAAGCCACGCGTGCGCGCGGAGACTTTACGGCACTCGTCTCGCTGATCGAGGCGGCGCCGATGCCGATGTGGTTCCGCCGTCCCGACGGCGAATTGCAACTGGTCAATTCCGCCTATGTCACCGCCGTCGGCGGGGAGAGCGCGCAGTCCGTGGTGGCCGCAGGCACCGAACTGGTCGAGATCGTCGACGGTGTGGGCCCCGCCCAAGTCGCGCGGGTAGCGGCGCAGAAGGGTGCGCCGATCCAGCGCATCGTTTCCACCACGATCAACGGCCAGCGCCGCGCCATGCGCGTGAGCGACCTGCCGCTGGGCGAGGACGGGGTTGCCGGTTATGCCGTCGACATCGAGGATCTGGAAGAGATGTCGCGCTCGTTCCGCGCGTTCCGCGATGCCCAGCGCGCGCTGCTCGACCAGCTTTCAGCCGGTGTCGCCCAGTTCGACGGGCGCAAGCGCCTCAGCTTCGCCAACCAGCCGTTCCAGCGCATATTCAAGCTGACGCAGGGCGCCTTGCAGGATCCGCCGCTGTTCGAACGGCTGCTCGACGCCGCGCGCGATGCGGGACGCGTTCCCGAAGCGCGCGACTTTCCCGCCTGGCGGCGCGAGAAGGCGGCCTGGTTCGCCTCCAGCGAAAGCCATGAAGAGGCGTGGACGCTTTCCGACGGTTCGCACTTGCGCATCGTAGCCCAGCCGCTGCCCGATGGCGGCCTGCTGCTGATTGCCGAGGATCGGACCGAGCAGCTTCGCCTCTCCGCCGTCCGCGACACGCTGCTGCGCACGCGCACCGCGACGTTCGACAGTCTGTTCGAATCGATTGCGGTCTTCGCGCCCGATGGCCGCATGCAGTTGTGGAACCGCCGTTTCGCCGCCGATTGGGGGCTGGAGAACGACTTCCTCGACACGCACCCGCATGTCGAGGCGCTGCTCAAGAAGATCGCCCCGCGCCTCAAGCGTCCGACCGAAGCGGAAACCGTGGGCAATGTCGTGCGCTCCGCCGCGCTCGACCGGGTGCAGAAGGGCGGCCGAACCGTGCTCGCCGATGGGCGCATGCTCGAATATGCGGGCGTGCCGCTGCCGGACGGCAATGGCCTGCTGGCCGTGCTCGATATCACCGACTCGCAAAAGGCCGAGGCGGCCCTGCGCGAGAGTAACGAAGCACTGATCGAGGCCGACGCGATCAAGACGCGCTTCCTTGCCAAGATCAGCTACGAATTGCGCACCCCGCTCACTTCCATCGGCGGTTTTGCCGAACTGCTGGAAGCGGGCGTGGGCGGCTCACTCGATCCCGGTGGGCACGAATATGTCGCCGCGATCCTCGCTTCGGTTGACCAGCTTGGCGAGCATATCGACAGCCTGCTCGATCTCTCGCAGAGCGAGGCCGGTCTGCTGCCGCTCAAGAAGGAGGAGATCGACCCGATGCCCTTCATCCGCGGGGTGGTGGAAGAGCGGGCGGCGCGGCTTGAACGTGCCGGGCTGGTGCTGGACTTGCGCGCCGATGGCTTGCTGCGCCCGTTCCAGGGGGATCGCCGCCGACTGGCGCGGGCGATCGGCCATCTTGTCGACAATGCCATCGCCGCCTCGCGCCGCGGCCAGCGCATTCTGGTCCAGATCGCACGCCGCAAATCGGAGGGCGGAGACGGGGAGGATGTGCTTCAGATCCTCGTGCAGGATCGCGGGCAGGGCATGGATGGCCGCAATCTCGCGCTCGCGCTCGACGGCATGAAGCAGAGTGCAGACGGTCGGACGGTGGAGCGCAGCCAAGGCCTCGGCCTGCCGCTCGCCCGCCAGTTGGTCGAGGCGCATGGCGGCGCGCTGCGGCTGGTGTCGGAGCGCGGGAAAGGGACGAGTGCCTTGGTGGAGCTGCCGGAATGAAAATCGCGCTTCCCGATCTCGCGGCGATGGACCGCTTTGGCCGCGCCATTGCCGAGGTTTTGCGGCCCGACGACGTGGTGGCGCTGGAAGGTGGCCTTGGCGCGGGCAAGACCACGCTGGCCCGCGCGATCATCGCCGGTCTGGGGCACGAGGGCGACGTTCCATCGCCCAGTTTCGCCATCGTCGAGGTCTACGATCCCCCGGCCGTGCGGCTGCCGCTGGTCCATGCCGATTTCTACCGGCTCAAGCATCCTTCGGAGGCCGACGAGATCGGTCTCGACGACTATCGGCAGGGCGCCGCGCTGATCGCCGAGTGGCCGGATCATGCCGGCGGCTTTGCACATGAGCCGGGTTGCCTCTCGATTACGCTGGAAGTTGAGGAAGAGGGCAGGATCGCCATTGTCGAAGCCGGTACGGATTGGGTAGGGCGAATCCCGAAATGAGCACGATTCCCGCCAATCTCCCCGAGGGCCTCGAACCCTTCCTTGCCGATGCCGGATGGCACGGCGCCGCCGTAGAGCCGCTGGTCGGCGATGCTTCGTTCCGCCGTTACTTCCGCGTACGCGGAACGAACGGCGAATGCGCGATGCTGATGGACGCGCCGCCGCCTACCGAGGATCCGCAGCCCTTCTTGCGCGCCGCGCGCTGGCTTGACGCCAATGGTATGCGCCCGCCGCGCATCCTCGCCGAGCGGGCCGACCGTGGCCTCGTGCTGATGGAAGACTTCGGCGATGCGCGCATGCGCGATTACATCGACCAGTGGCCGGATGACGAGCGCGCGATCTACAAGGGCGCGGTCGATGCGCTGGTGCAGTTGCACCGCCTGCCGGCCGGGCCGTTCCTCGACTATTCGATGAGCGAGTATCAGCGCGAGGTGCGGCTGTTCCTCGAATGGTATGGCCCGTCGCAGGGGCTGCAGCTCGATGCCGCCGGTTTCACCGCCGCGTGGGAGAGCGTGCTGGGCGAAATGCTGCCCCGCCAGCGCCCCGGCGTGACCGTGCTGCGCGATTATCATGCTGAAAACATCATGCTGCTCGGCGCGCTGGAAAAGCAGGGTCTGCTCGATTTTCAGGACGCGCTAGTCGGCCACCCGGCCTATGACCTCGTCTCGCTGCTGCAAGACGCGCGGCGCGATGTCTCGCCCGAGCTGGAGGCGGAGATGTTCGACCATTATCTGCGCGCGACCGGCGTCGATGGCGAGACCTTCCTGGCCGACTATGCCCGCCTCGGCGCGCAGCGGAACACCAAGATCGTGGGCATTTTCGTGCGCCTGTTCAAGCGTGACGGCAAGCCCCGCTACCTCGACCTGATTCCGCGCGTCTGGGCGCAGCTTGAGCGCGATCTTGCCCATCCTGCGCTGGAACCGGTGGCGCACTGGTTCGATGCCAATGTGCCGGACGAACTGCGCGTGACCAACGGCGGGAGCTTTGCGGTATGAACACCCTTCCGCTCGCCAGCGACACGGCGATGGTGCTTTCCGCCGGTCTCGGCAAGCGGATGCGGCCTCTTACCGCCACCCAGCCCAAGCCGCTGGTGCGCGTGGCGGGCAAGTCGATGATCGACCATACGCTCGATAAGCTGGATGCGGCGGGCGTCACGAAGGCGGTGGTCAATGTCCACTATCTTGCCGACGCGCTTGAAGGTCACCTCAAGGTGCGACGCAAGGGCCCGGCGATCACTGTTTCGGACGAGCGCGAGCAGCTGCTGGAAACCGGCGGCGGCATGGTCAAGGCGGCCCCGCTGCTGCCCGAGACGTTCTTCTGCCTCAACAGCGACAATATCTGGCTTGATGGCCCGGTCGATGTGTTCCACGAGCTTTCGCTTGGGTGGGACGAGGCGGCGATGGACGCGCTGCTGCTGATGGTGCCGCACCCGCGCGCGATGAACTACCGGGGCGAGGGCGACTTCCATCTCGATCCTGCGGGCCGTGTCAGCCGCCGCCAGCAAGGGCGCGTGGCGCCATTCATCTATTCGGGTATCCAGCTCGTGTCCAAGCGCCTGCTGCGCGACGCGCCGGAAGGGCCGTTCTCCACCAACCTGCTGTGGAGCCGCGCCATCGAGGAGGGCCGTCTTTTCGGCATCGTCCACACCGGCCTGTGGTTCGAAGTGGGCGAACCCGGGGCCATCAGGCCCACCGAGGAATGGCTGACCCGTGCCTGACAGGGCAGGGCCGAAAGTCTATTCGATTGCTGCCCATCGTGGTTTCGCCGATGCCCTCGTAGCTGGACTCGCGCCGCGCTACGGGCAGGGCGAGCTTGGCCTTGCCCGGCTGACCCTGCTGCTGCCCAGCCGCCGCGCGGTGCGCACGGTGACCGAGGCTTTCGTGCGCCATGCAGGCACGGTCGAAACGCCGGGCCTGCTGTTGCCGCGCATGGCGGTGGTCGGCGATCTCGATCTCGACGAGACGCTGGGCCCGCTGCTCGACCCGCTGGGCGCTGCCGAGATCGCACCGGCCGCCGACCCCACCCGCCGCTGGCTGCGTCTCGCCCACTACTTGCACGAGATCGAGGGCGATGCCGCCGGCAAGGGCGCGGCTTTGCTGCGCCGTGCCTGGGAAATCGGGCGCACCATGGATCGGCTGCTGGTCGAAGGGATTGCTCCCATCGATCTGATGAGCGAGCGCGTGATCGGTATTGTCGGCGAAATGGCCGGGCACTGGACCGACAATACGCGCACGTTCCTGAAGGTGCAGCAGTTCTGGCTGGCGGAACTGGCGACACGCGGCGAGATCGACGCGCCGGAGCGGCGCAACCAGTTGTTCGAGCATGCCGCGCGCGAATGGCGCGCCGCGCCGCCGCCGTTCCCGGTGGTCGCGGCGGGTGTCACCAGTGCCTCGCCCGCACTGGCCCGGTTGCTGCGCGTTGTCAGCGAATTGCCCGAAGGCAGCGTGGTGCTGCCGGACTTCGATCTCGCGCTGCCCGAGAACGTGTGGGATGAACTCGGCACTGCCGGACATCCTGTCGAGCCCGAGGATCCGCCGTTCGGCCCGAATGACGCGGTGACGCATCCGCAATATCATCTGAAACTGCTGCTCAATCGCATGGGCGTATCGCGCAGCGAAGTGGCGCCCTGGCACCGATCCGGCCCCGGCGCCTCGGCCCCTTCGCGCAGCACAGTGATTTCCAACTTGTTCCTGCCGCCGCAAGCCTCGACGCTCTGGGTGGACTTGCCGGTTGAACAGCGCCGCCTGCCGGGCGTGCGCCTGATGGAATGCGCACATCCCGAACAGGAAGCGCAGGCCATTGCGATTCTCGTGCGCGAGGCGCTGGAAGTGCCTGAGCGGCGCGTGGCGGTCATCACGCCCGATCGCGGTCTAGCCGCACGCGTCGTGGCGCATCTCACGCGCTGGGGGATTGCGGCGGACGACACTGCGGGCTTGCCGCTGGCGCAGACGGCGGCGGGGCGGCTGATGCTGCTGCTCACCGAAGTCATGGCCGATCAGGCCGCGCCGGTGCCGCTGATAGCGTTGCTGGTCCATCCGCTCGCCGGTGCCGGAGAACGGCGTGCGCAGTGGCTGGAGAATGCGCGCAAGCTTGACCGTGCATTGCGCGGGCCGCGCCCCGGCGGGGGCCTTGCCGCGCTGGCGGGCATCGCCGCAGAGCGCAAACTGGACGACTGGTGGGCCGAAGTGGAGGCGGTGCTCATGCCGCTCTTTGCTCTGGAGACGGGTGACCCGCTGGCAACGATGCTTGGTCGCCTTGCCGATGCTGCGGAAATGCTGTGCGGCGAGGCGATCTGGTCCGGTCCCGACGGCCGCGCGCTGAGCGCCATGGTCGAGGATCTGCGCGCCGCTGCCGCCTCTGCCGGCACGCTGTTCGACCCGCGCGAGCTTCATGCCATGCTGCGCGACGTGATGGACCGCGCGGCGGTGCGCCCGCCGTGGGGCGGCCATCCGCGCGTTTCGATTTACGGCTTGCTCGAAGCGCGCATGAGCCGCGCCGATCTTGTCATCTGCGGTGGTCTGGTCGAAGGCGTCTGGCCGGCGAGCCCCTCGCAGGACGCGTTACTGCCGCCCGCCGTACTGCGCGCGCTCGGCGTGCCCGGGGCAGACTTCCGCATCGGGCTTGCCGCGCACGATCTGGCGGCGGCGCTTGGCGCGCCCGAGGTGCTGCTGAGTTGGTCGCTGCGCGATGCCGGAGGACCGGTGATCCCGTCGCGCTTCGTGCTGCGCGTCAAGGCGCTGCTGGGCGAACAGGCCGAGCGCCATGTCGAGAGCGAGGCGCTGCGCCTTGCGCGCATGATCGACGATGCCGCACCGGTACCGCCGCACCCGCGCCCGCAGCCGATGCCGGGCGCCGACCAGCGCCGGGTCGACCTTTCGGTGACCGGGCTCGACCGGCTGCGCGGCGATCCATACGAGTTCTACGCCAATGCCGTGCTGGGCCTTTCGCGGCTCGACGCGCTCGATGCCGAGCCGAGCGCGGCGTGGAAGGGCGAAGTTGCGCACCTTGTCATGGAGCGTTGGCACCTGGCGGGCGAGCCGGTGGACGAACTTCACGCCATCGCCCGGCAAGTGCTGGCCGAGAAGAACGCGCATCCGCTGATGCGCGCGCTCTGGTGGCCGCGTCTGTCCGCAGCATTGGATACGTTCCGCGACATGGTGCTTGCCCACAAGACCCACGGCCGCCGCGTCATCGCCACCGAGGCGCGCGGCGAAATGCGCTATCGCGACATCCGCATCCATGGCCGCGCGGACCGGCTTGACCGGTTGGCCGACGGGAAGCTGGGCGTTGTGGACTACAAGACCGGCTTGCCGCCTTCGACGCGCCGTGTGGAGGAAGGTTTTGCGCTCCAGCTGGGTCTTGTTGCGATGATTGCCGAGGCGGGCGGGTTCAAGGACCTTCAGGACCTCACGATCCGCGGCGAGGCGGAGGCGTTCGAATACTGGTCGATGGCGAAGAACAAGGACACCATCGGCTACACCACCACGCCGCTCAAGGAAACCGGCAAGCGATCCGGCATCGCGCCGGATGAGTTCATGCCGAGGACCGAGGACTTCCTGAACGACGCGCTGGATCGCTGGATCCTGGGCACCGAACCGTTCACGGCGCGGCTCAATCCCGAACTCGGTTCCTATGCCGATTACGACCAGCTTATGCGGCTCGACGAGTGGATCACATCGCTGGGAAGTCGTCCCGCATCGGGCACTGAGGGAGAGGGCGCATGAGCGGTCCCGCCGCCGTCCATCCGCTTCACGGCAACCAGATGCGCGCTGTGGACCCGCGCGACAGCGTATGGCTTTCCGCATCGGCGGGCACCGGCAAGACGCAAGTGCTGTCCTCGCGCGTGCTGCGGCTTTTGCTGCAAGAAGGCGTCTCGCCGTCGCAAGTGCTGTGCCTGACGTTCACCAAGGCGGGCGCGACGGAAATGGCCGCGCGTATCAACGGCACTTTGGCGGAGTGGGTGCGGCTGGAGGAAACCCAGCTTTTCCTGAGGCTTGAAGCCATCGGCGCGCCGACCGACCGCGAGACCATGAGCCGCGCGCGCACGCTGTTCGCGGCCGTGCTCGACTGTCCCGGCGGGGGGCTGCGGATCGATACCATCCACGCCTTTTCGCAGTGGCTGCTGGCGACCTTCCCACTTGAAGCAGGGCTCGTTCCCGGCGCGCGGCCGATGGAAGACCGCGAGCGGACGCTGTTGGCACGTCAGGTGCTGTCCGATCTGCTGGTCGAGGCAGAGGAAACGCCGTTCGGCGATGCGCAATTGCTGCAAGCCATTGCCGCATTCTCGCTGCGGCACGGGCCGGATTCGGTGATGGACTTCCTGCTGCGCTGCGCCTCGGCGCGGGAGGCGTGGTTCGGTCCGGGATCGTGGCAGGCGGGAGACATGCGCGACCACGTGCTGCGCCTGCTCGGCCTGCCCGGTGACGCCGGGGAGGACATGCTGGCGGCGATGTGCACGGATGAGGCCTTCGACGTGCGTTCGCTGCGGCGCTGCTGCGAAGTGCTGGCCGAGTGGAACACCGCCACCGCCCACAAGGCGACCGACGTGCTGGTGCCGTGGCTCATGCTCTCACCCGCGCGCCGGGCGGAGCAGGTGGAGGACGTCTACGGCGCGCTCTTCACCAAGGACGATGCGGTTCGCAGCGCCAAGAACCTTGCGAAGTTCGAGCCGGATTACCAGGGCTATGCGATCCGCGTCGGCGAATGCCTGGGCCGCATCCGTGAGATGAAGGCGCTGCTCGGCCTTGCCGAAAGGCTTGTGCCCGCGCTGCGGCTTGGCCGCGCTTTCGCCATTGCCTGGGACGAGGCGAAGCAGCGCGAAGGCCTGATCGATTTCGACGACCAGATCCGCCGCGCCGCCGACCTGCTGCGCGGGCAGGCCTCGGCCGACTGGATCCGCTACAAGCTGGACCGCCGCTTCGACCACATCCTTGTCGACGAGGCGCAGGACACCAATGCCGCGCAGTGGGACATCGTTTTCGCCATGGCGGAGGAGTTCTGGGCGGGCCTTGGCCAGCACGAAGAGCGCTACGTGGAAACGATGCGCACGCTCTTCGTGGTGGGTGACTACAAGCAGGCGATCTTCCGCTTTCAGGGCACCAGCCCGGAAAACTTCCGCCGCGCCGCCGACCGCGTGCGCGGCTTGATGGAGGATGCTGCGGGCAATGCCGAAATGCTGCGCAGCAGGTTTGCGCCGCGCCGCCTTGTCGAATTGGGGCTAGATCGCAGCTTCCGCACCGCGCAGCACGTACTGGACTTCGTGGACGAGGCGATCGGCGGCATCGGTCATGCCAGTTTCGGCCTCGACCGTCCTGCCGAGCGCCATGTCGGGCAGGAACGCCCGGGCTATGTCGCGCTCTGGCAGCCGGTCGCCGAAGAATTCGACGAGGAAGAGCCGCTCGAAACCGACGACAACGACGGCGCGCAGCCCAACTGGCTCTCCCGCCCGGACCGGCAGATGGCCGAGCGGATCGCCCAGCAGGTCAAGGCATGGCTGGACCCGAGCCGTCCCGGCTTCGCGCTGCACAAGGGCAAGCCGCGCCGTGCTGGCGCGGGCGACATCATGGTGCTGGTGCGTCAGCGCAAGGAACTGGCGGGCCTGATTGTCGCGCGGCTCCATGCCGCGGGTGTGCCGGTCGCGGGCGTCGACCGCCTGCGCCTGGGCGCGCCGCTGGCGGTGAAGGACCTGATCGCGGCGCTGCGCTTCGCGGTGCAGCCGCTTGACGACCTGACGCTCGCCAGCCTGCTGGTCTCGCCGCTGGTGGGCTGGAGTCAGGCGCAATTGCTGCGTTTCGGTCACCGCGAAAAGCGCGTGCGGCTTTGGGACCATTTGCGCACGCAATCCGGCCCCGAAATCGGCGTGGCCATGCAGCAATTGGGCGAGCTGCTGGCTCGGGCCGACTATGCGCCGCCTCAGGCGATGCTGCACTGGTTGCTGGTGGGGCCGTGGCAGGCACGACGCAAGCTGGTGGCGCGGCTCGGTAGTGAGGCCAACGATCCGATCGATGAACTGATCAACGCCGCGCAGGCCTATGTCATGACCGATACGCCAAGCCTTGCGGGCTTCCTCGCATGGTTCGATGCGGGCGACGGAGAACTGAAGCGCGAGGCGGACGCGGCGCAGGGCCTTGTCCGCGTGATGACCGCGCATGGCTCGAAGGGTTTGCAGGCGCCCATCGTCATCCTCGCCGACGCCACCGGCAATCCCGAGGCGGCGCGCGAACGCGGTTTCGAACTCACGGACCCGCGCGAGACGCGCCGCAAGGTGCCGCTGCCGCCGCTCTCCAAGGACGAGAAAGTCGGCCGCATCGCCGCGCAGATCGCCGAAAACCGTGAGGGGGACGAACAGGAGCACTGGCGCCTGCTCTACGTCGCCATGACCCGCGCCGAGGAAGCGCTGTTCGTCGGCGGCGCGCTGGGCAAGCGCGACAAGGACGGCCCGGCGGAGAAGAGCTGGTACGCGCGGCTGCGCACGCTGTTCCCGGATGGGGCGGAGGCGCCGGACGCGATCTGGGGCAGCCGTTGTGATTATGGCGCGCTGCCGGAACCACTGCCGCCGGAGGTCCGCTCGGTCGAACTGCCGCTGCGCGAGCCGCTGCCGCGCTGGCTGGAGCGCGCGCCGCCTGCCGAACCGCGTCCGCCGCGCCCGCTGGCGCCGTCTGCGCTGGGTGAGGAGGATGCGCCCGATCCGCCGTTCCCGCCGGGCGCCGGCCGCGATGCCCTGCGGCGCGGTACGCTGGTGCACAAGCTGCTCGAACGCCTGCCGCAAGTGGCGGCGGACGTGCGCGAGGAAGCGGGCTGGCAATGGCTCGCCCGCAATGCCGCCGATCTCGACGAGACGGCGCGCGAGGCGATGCTGGCAAGTGCACTTGCGGTGGTTCACGAACCCGCCTGGGCCGAACTGTTCGGCCCCGAAAGTCTGGCCGAAGTGCCGGTGGCTGCCGTTGTTGGCGGACAAGTGGTGGCGGGCACGATCGACCGTCTGGTCGTCGAGCCGGGCCGCGTTCGCCTTGTCGACTACAAGACCGCGCGCCGTCCGCCCGAACGTCTGGAGCAAGTGCCGAAGGGCGTCCTGCGGCAAATGGCGGCATACGCCGCTGCGCTGGAAGTGGCGTTTCCGGGCCGCGCGGTAGAGGTAGCCTTGCTCTATACCTCGGTGCCGCGCCTGATCGCGGTTCCGGGCGAAGTGCTGGAGGCGCACAAGCCGGACTTTGCACAGGTCCAGTAAAGCTATGTGGGCAGGGGCGTTGCCACGCAACAAATCCTCCCTAGATTGCGTTCAACCCGAAATACCCCCCGAGGAGTTCAAGTTCATGGCGACTATTGCCGTTACCGATGCCAGCTTCGAAGACGACGTCCTGAAGTCGGACAAGCCGGTTCTCGTCGATTTCTGGGCGGACTGGTGCGGCCCGTGCAAGATGATCGGCCCCGCGCTGGAGGAAATCAGCGAGGAACTGGCTGGCAAGGTGACCATCGCGAAGATGGACATCATGGCCAACACCGACATCCCCGGCCAGATCGGCGTGAAGTCGATCCCGCTCATGGTGCTGTTCAAGGACGGCCAGCCGGTCGCCCAGAAGCTCGGCGCCGCGCCCAAGAGCGCGCTGAAGGGCTGGATCGAAGGCGAGCTCTGAGCCTCGCCACGCTCGAACTTATCCCCGAGCAGCAAGCAAGAAAAACCCCTTCCGCCGCAAGGCGGGAGGGGTTTTTCTATTTAGCGGGCAGTGGCCGCGCTTCTGCGGCCCCGGCCAAGATCAGGTCGGCATGAGGCAAATGCTCCAGAGCGAGCCGTTTCCATAAGGGATGGTTGGCGATGCTGCCGCACAAATCCGCCCAGAATGCCTCTTCGCCGTTGGACGGATTTTCATTCTTCGCCCTGTTTTCGGGCCAAGCGCGATGAAGCAGTTCCCGCGCCAGATCGGAATGTCCTGAAAGCGCGAGATCGGCAAGCGTCTGCACGGTGACCGGCGTGCCCAGAGCGGACGCTTGCTGGGGGTAGAGGGGATAGGCGGGATCTTGGTCTTGCGCCCAGCCACGCAATTCCCGCTGCATTGCGGTCAGGTGGGACGCCAACTCCCGGCGGGATGGCGGAGGATCGGTCATGACGGCAGGATCGAGCGCGAAATCCCCGCCTTGCTCATCTTCTGCCCAGCGGACCGGCAGCATGACGATGGCTGGGGCGGCATGGGGCGCGCCATTGAAGTACTCGATGTCGAACGACAGCGCGAAGCGGGGCGAATCTCGATCGGTTCGAACGACAACGCTGTCCATGCGTTCGCCGCTCAGTTTCCGGATCGTGAGCCGCTGATCGAACCCGACAACGAAAAGTTCGCCTTCACCCCCGGACCCACCGGAATCTCCCAGGACGACGACGCTGGGCGTAGTGTCGGGTGAGCGCGAGGCCCAGAGCAACTTTACTTCCATGTAGCCGGCGCCCAATGGCGTGGCTTGCGCGCCTTGGGTGACTTCGACGGCGCGGCAATAGTCGTCGCTATCGCCGTCGGACGGGCAAGGTGCGACGACGATAGCATCGTTGCCTCGCTGCCAGATGGCGCCAAGCTGCTGCGGTGCGGCTTGGGCCGAGGGCACGAGTAACACAAAACTTGCGAGGAAAATGAGTGAGATACGCACGGATGGACGACTCCGAATGTCGGTGCCGATGTCATCCGGTTGTGATTTCAGGTCAATGGCAGGTTTTCCTACATCGCGAAGATCTGCCAAGGTTGCGGATATTTGGGATCTTTGAAATCGTCGGAAACGTGCGGGATTTTTGGCGGCATAAGGTGACGGTCGGGAGCGGAAGGTGACACCTTTGCACAAGGTGACACCTTTCACTCAGGACCGTGTCAACTTTGTCAACCGGAGCGTCACCTTGTGATCGTCAATCTTCCAGCGCGGCGAGACGCGTGGCGAGGCCTTCGAACAGGGCGGGGCTGGAGGCGCCGATAAGGCCTTTCTTCTCGAACTCGTCCACGCGGTAGGGGCTGCCGTCCGGCCGGGCCGCCATGCCGCCTGCTTCGTTGAGGAACAGCGCGCCCGCCGCATGGTCCCACGGCAGGGTGCGTTCGAAGATCGCCACGTCGTTCTGGCCAAGCGCGAGGCGGGGATATTGCTCGGCAGCGCAGCGAGGGA
This sequence comes from Novosphingobium sp. BL-S-33, assembly GCF_056857025.1. Classification (NCBI taxonomy): domain Bacteria; kingdom Pseudomonadati; phylum Pseudomonadota; class Alphaproteobacteria; order Sphingomonadales; family Sphingomonadaceae; genus Novosphingobium; species Novosphingobium sp. BL-S-33. The sequence goes on from NZ_CM166474.1 coordinate 2,224,570, forward strand.
TGTCGACGAGGCGGTAGTGCGGGGCGACTTCGGTGCTGATCAGTTCGCGGCGCGATTCCTCGGTGAAGATCAGCGAGATCGCGGCGACGGGCGGCACTTCCCCGGTGGCGCGGGCGGTGAGGCGCTCGCGGTCCACCCACGCACCGCCGCCCGCAGAGGCGTGGCAGAAGCGGCCGGTGAGGCAGTCGAGAATCCAGCCGCCCAGCGTCTCGCCCTTGTCGGCAAGGGCTATCAGCATGCCGAACGGCGCCTTGCCTGAGGCGAAGTTGTTGGTGCCGTCCAGTGGATCGACGATCCAGCAGAGGCGGTCCTTGAGCTTCAGCAGCTCGTCTTCGTTGGCGAAGGTCGCTTCCTCACCCACCACGGCGGCATCGGGGAGCAAGGCGGTGAGGTGCTCGGCAAGGATCGCCTCGCTCTCGCGGTCGGCCACGGTGACCACGTCGTTCACCGCCTTGCTGACGATCTGCTCGGCCGAGAGCGACTGGTAGTGCGGCAGGATCACATCGCGCGTGACCTCGCGCATGATCGTTTCGACCGCGGTATTGAGCGTGGAGGTGATCATGCGGGAGGCCTTTGGACAGGAGGGGGTCAGGTGAGCGGGATCATGACCTGCTGGCCATATCCGGGCCGCTCGTGAAGGCGGGCGTACCAGTCGGCCAGCGCGGGGAACTCGGGCCGGTCCAGCTCGAACTGGTCGAACGGCAGCGAGAACCAGGTATAGGCATAGACGCCCATGGGAATGTCGCCGATGCCGAACTGCCCGCCGGACAGCCAGGGCTTCTCGGAAAGGTAGCGTTCCAGCACTGCCAGGTGCGCGGCGCAGGTCTTGGTGTCACGCTCGATCGCCGCCATGTCCCACTGCTCGCGCGGGGTGCGGGCCATGGCGAGGAACGGCACGCGCTGGGCCTCGGCATAAGTGATCTGCCAATCCATCCAGCGGTCGGCGAGGGCGCGGTCGATAGGATCATGCAGGAACCAGCGCTCGCCGCCGTATTCGGCTGCCATGTAGCGCAGGATCGCGTTCGATTCCCAGAGAGTGAGCTTGCCGTCCTCGATCATCGGCACCAGCCGGTTCGGGTTCTTGGCGAGGTACTCGTCAGTATAGCCGAACTTGCCGCCGATATCGTGGCGCACGTAGTTCAGCGCCAGTTCCTCGGCGAACCAGGCGACTTTCTTGACGTTGTGGGAGTTGAGGCGACCCCAAATCGTGAATTGCGGACCGGCCACCGTCAGCTCCTGTAGTCGGCGTTGATCGAGATGTAGCCGTGCGTCAGATCGCAGGTCCACACGGTCGCGGCGCCTTCGCCAAGGCCGAGGTCGACCTGAATGGTCACGTCCTGCCCCTTGAGGTGCGCTGCGACGGGGGCTTCGTCATAGTCGGCGAGCGGCAGGCCTTCGCGTGCGGCCCAGGTGCCGCCGAAGCCGATGGAGAGCTTGTCGCGGTCGGCTGGCTCGCCCGCCTTGCCCACGGCCATGACGACGCGGCCCCAGTTGGCGTCCTCGCCGGCGATGGCGGTCTTCACCAGCGGCGAGTTGGCGATGGCCATGCCGACCTTGCGGGCGCTCTCGTCCGAGACGGCGCCGGAAACAGCCACTTCGATGAACTTCTGCGCGCCTTCGCCGTCGCGCACGACGAGGTGGGCCAACTGGCGGCAGACATCATGGATCGCGGCGGCAAAGGCATGAGCGCCGGGCGAGGCGATGGAGGACAGCGGTGCGTTGCCCGCCTTGCCGGTGGCGAAGGCCAGTACGGTGTCGCTGGTGGACGTATCCGAATCGACAGTGATGCACGAGAATGTGCGGAAGTTGGCGGCGGAGAGGCACTCCTGAAGGAAGGCAGGCTCCACGGCGGCATCGGTGAAGATGTAGCCGAGCATCGTCGCCATGTCCGGCGCGATCATACCGGAACCCTTGATGACGGCGGCGATGGTCACCTTGGTATCACCGATCATCGCCGTAGCCGTCGCGCCCTTGGCGAAAGTGTCGGTGGTAGAGATGGTGTTTGCGACGTCTTCCCACGAGCACGGCTCGGCGGTGAGGGCCTTCTCCACGCCCTCGCGCGCCTTGTCCTTGGGCAGCGGCACGCCGATCACGCCGGTCGAAGAGACGAAGACCTGTTCGCGCGGGCAACCCATGTGGGCAGCAACCTGATCCATGATCTGTTCCACCGCCTCGCGGCCGCGATAGCCGGTGAAGGCGTTGGAATTGCCGGCATTGACCACCAGCGCGCGGGCGAGCCCCTGCTTCACGTTCTCACGGCCCAGTTCGACTTCGCTGGAGCAGCACAGGTTCCGAGTGAACACCCCTGCTACCGACGTGCCTTCGTCCAGCTCCACATACGTCAGGTCGCATCGGCCCCAGTCTTTATACCCGGCGCGCACGATATGCGGCGTCACGCCGGCGATCGGCGGCATCTCGGGGAAGGGCGAGGCGAGCGGGGAGGTGGGATAGGCCATGGGCAAAGCGACTAGCGCGTGCGTGTGACAGGTCAAGAGTCGCTGTAATCGCAGGTTGCAAAGCAAGCCGGGCGGCGATCTTCCGTGCGGAAATTCGGGCGCGGTGCTCTCCGTTGTGGACACCGGCGAAAGCGCCCCCTATCTGATCCGCCATGGCAAATCGCCTGCTCCTTACCCTGCTGGCCCTGCTGACGGGTCTCGCCGCACAGATCGGCCCTGTCGATGCGCGTGCGTCGCAGGTCGCCAGCCTGCAAGTGGTGCTGGGCGAGGCGGCCGTTGCCGCCAAGGCGCCGCGCGCGCCGGTTGCTCTGGCGCAGTTGCCCGAGCCGGGCCTGCGTAACACCCGCCGCCATGCTCCCCCGCTCGTTGCGGTGTCGGATTCGCTGGCGGTGCCGACTGTCCTGACCGGGATAGACCGCGCGCGCGAGTAAGCGCACGCGCCATTCGCAGCTTCGCGAAAACCTTTCACGCGTCCCGCGACTGGCGGAGACGCGCAATTCCGACATTCACGAACAGCACGTAAAACAGGGATTTCCGCCATGTTCGGCGCACTCGCCAAGTCCATTTTCGGCTCGTCCAACGACCGCTACGTCAAGTCGCTCGACAAGATCGTCTCGCAGATCAACGCTTTCGAATCCGTTCTGGAGGCGATGAGCGACGATGAACTGGCCGCCCAGACGCCGAAGTTCCGTCACTTGCTGTCCGAGGGCAAGACGCTCGACGACCTGCTGCCCGAAGCTTTCGCCACCGTGCGCGAGGCTTCGAAGCGCGTGTTCGGCATGCGTCACTTCGATGTGCAGCTGATCGGCGGCATCGTGCTCCATCGCGGCGAGATCGCTGAGATGCGCACCGGCGAAGGCAAGACGCTTGTCGCCACCACCGCGACCTACCTCAACGCGCTTGAGGGCAAGGGCGTTCACATCGTCACGGTGAACGACTACCTCGCCCGCCGCGACGCCGAGCAGATGGGCCGGGTCCACGGTTTTCTGGGCCTCACGGTCGGCGTGATCGTGCCCAACCTCGACGAATTCGAGCGACGCGCGGCCTATGGCGCCGACATCACCTACGGCACCAACAACGAATTCGGCTTCGACTACCTGCGCGATAACATGAAGCACGAGCGCGGCCAGATGGTGCAGCGCCCCTTCAACTTCGCCATCGTCGACGAAGTCGACTCGATCCTGATCGACGAGGCGCGCACGCCGCTCATCATCTCGGGCCCCACCGACGACAAGTCGGAACTCTACATCGCCGTCGACGCGATCGTGAAGCAGCTGGTCCCCGAAGACTATGAGGCTGACGAGAAGACCAAGAACATCACGCTGACCGAGGACGGCGTCGAGAAGGCCGAGCGCATTCTCGAAACCGCCGGGCTGCTGGTCGGTTCGAACCTCTATGACGTCGAGAACACGCAGGTGGTTCACCACCTCGACCAGAGCCTCAAGGCCGTGGTCATGTTCAAGCGCGACACCGATTACATCGTCAAGGACGGCAAGGTCGTCATCATCGACGAGTTCACCGGGCGCATGATGGATGGCCGCCGCTGGTCGAACGGCCTGCACCAGGCGGTCGAGGCCAAGGAAGGCGTGAAGATCGAGCCCGAGAACCAGACGCTGGCCTCGATCACCTTCCAGAACTATTTCCGCATGTACCCGAAGCTTTCGGGCATGACCGGCACGGCCGCCACCGAGGCGGCCGAGTTCTACGACATCTACAAGATGAATGTCGTCACCATTCCCACGAACGTGCCGGTCCAGCGCGTCGACGAGGAAGACGAATTCTACAAGAACACGCATGACAAGTTCGGCGCCATCGCCAAGCTGATCCGCGAGAAGAACGAGATCGGCCAGCCGGTGCTGGTGGGTACCGTTTCGATCGAGAAGTCGGAACTGCTGTCGGACTTCCTGAACAAGGAAGGCGTCAAGCACTCGGTGCTGAACGCCCGCTTCCACGAGATGGAAGCGCATATCGTGGCGCAGGCGGGCAGCCTTGGCGCCGTCACCATCGCCACCAACATGGCCGGTCGCGGTACCGATATTCAGCTGGGCGGCAACGTCGAGTTCCGTGTCGAGGACGAGCTGAGCGAAATGGCCGAAGGGCCTGAGCGCGATGCCGCCATCGCCAAGATCAAGGAAGAGGTAGCCGAACAGAAGCGCCTCGTCCTCGCGGCGGGCGGTCTCTGCGTCATCGGTACTGAGCGCCATGAAAGCCGCCGCATCGACAACCAGCTGCGCGGCCGTTCGGGCCGCCAGGGCGATCCGGGCCTTTCGAAGTTCTACCTCTGCCTTGAGGACGATCTGCTGCGCATCTTCGGGCCGGACACGCTGTTCGCCAAGATGATGAACAGCAATCTGGCCGATGGCGAGGCGATCGGCTCCAAGTGGCTGTCCAAGGCCATCGAGACCGCTCAGAAGAAGGTCGAGGCGCGCAACTACGAAGTGCGCAAGCAGGTCGTCGAATACGACGACGTGATGAACGACCAGCGCAAGGTGATTTACGAGCAGCGCTCGGACATCATGGATGCCGATACGGTCGACGATGTCGTGATCGACATGCGCAATGACACCGTTAACGCGATCGTCGCCGATACTTGCCCGCAGGGTTCCTATCCCGAGCACTGGAACGTCGATGTGCTCAAGGCCAAGGCGAGCGAGATCCTGTCGCTCGACGTGCCGATCGAGGCCTGGATCGACGAGGACGGCATCGATCCCGAACTGGTCGAAGAGCGCATCGCGGCCATGGCCGAAGCGCAGATGTCTGAGAAGATGTCGCGCGACGATCCGGCGATCTGGCGTCAGGTCGAAAAGTCGATCCTGCTCGACCGGATCGACCACTACTGGAAGGAACACCTCTCCACGCTCGACGCGCTGCGTCAGGTGGTGTTCCTGCGCGCCTATGCCCAGAAGACGCCGATCAACGAGTACAAGACCGAGGCTTTCGGCCTGTTCGAGCGCATGCTGGAAACGATCCGCGAGGACGTGACGCGCATTCTTTCGGTCAGCCAGATCCAGATCCCGGAGCCGGTGCAACTTCCCGAGCTTCCGGACTTCCTGACCGGTCATATCGATCCGCTGACCGGCATCGACAATTCGCGCGATGGCGACGGTTCGGCGCTGATGCCCGAACTGTTCGGCTCGCTGGCTGGCAGCCCGCAGGCGGGTGTCGGACCCGGCGCTTCGGGCGAGAATCCCTATGCGGACCTGCCGATCAGCCGCAACGCCCCGTGCCCCTGCGGCTCGGGCAACAAGTACAAGCACTGCCACGGCGCGCTCGCCTGACGCACATGGAAAGGGCGGTCGCTGCAACTCTGCAACGGCCGCCATCGCTGGAAACAGGAAGGAGGCCGCGGCTCGGGTGCCGGGGCCTCTTTTTATGTCAGAAGCTTACGCCCAGCGTGCCGCGAACGGTGCGCGGCGCGCCGTAGTAGGCCTGATCCCATTGCAGGCTGGTCCAGTACTTCACGTTGGTCAGGTTATCGAGATTGACCGCGACCGAGACGTTCCGGGAGACCTGATAGCGCGCCATGAGGTCGACAATCGCGTAGCCGTCCTGCTCGGTGTAGTCGTTGTGGATCCGGCTCTGGTAGCGGGCCGAGGCGCCTAGGCGCAGGGCTTCAAGGAAGCGCGGCGTGTAGGTGGCATTGAGGTGGACCGTGTGACGCGGGATGAAGGCGCGGGCGTTGTTGCCGTCCATGTCCTCGACATCGACATAGGCATAGCCGCCGGAAACCTGGAAGCCCGGAAGCACTTCGCCGGCCACGTCGACCTCCACGCCTTGCGATTTGGCATCGACACCGTCGTAGAGCGTCTGGCCCAGCGTGGGGTCGAAGCCGATCGATTCGGCGACGTTGTCTTCCTTCGTCCTGAACACCGCGACGGCGGCGGTCAGCTTGCCGCCGTTCCACTCGCCCTTGATGCCGGCTTCATACGTCTTGCCCTGAAGCGGGGCGATGATCGAATGATCGGCAGTCAGGTAGACTTGCGGGCTGAAGATCGTGGCATAGCTGGCATAGGCCGTGATGTTGCCGGTCAGGTCCAGCGTCAGGCCCGCGAACGGCAGGAACTTGGTTTTGTCGAAGGAATAGGGGGTGTCGTAGGACGTGCCGTCGCGCCGGGCATTGGTGACATTGCCGCCCAGCATGAGCTTGAGCGGATCGGCCAGCGAGAGGCGGACTAGGCCATAGGCGCTGGCGATCTTCGTCGTGAAGTCGGCCTGCGGGGTGTATGGGCCCCAGTTCGGATAGGGGAACGTGCCTTCGAACGCGCTGTTGCCGGGGAGGGCCTCGCCGATGGCGTCGGCATCGACCGATTCCTGCTCGACCAACTGCGAGACGCCGTAATTGACGCCCAGCACTACGTCGTGGTCGCGGCCGGCGATCCTGACTTTGCCGGTGACGTTCGCATCGATCGTCGTTTCGCGCAGCTTGTCGAGATAGGCGCCGGGGTAGGCGGCGAGTTCGCCGTCTTCGCCGTAGTAGACGTAGAACAGCTTGGAGTCCTGATTGCGCGCGCGGCGCAGGACGGAGACCTTGCCGGTCCAGCCGTCGCCGAAATCATGGGTGATATCGCCGAACAGATTGCGGTCGAGCGAATACCAGCGCGTCCAGGGCTGCGCCGAATTGGTCGAGCGCGGATAGGTTGCCGGTGTGCCGTCGGCATATGTGAAGGGCAGGGCGCCCCAGCTCACCCCGCGCGGATCGCTCTCCTGCCATGAGTAGCCGACGGTGGCGACAATATCGGGTCCGAGATCGGCAGCGGCCACGCCGTAAAGCGTCAGGCGCGAGGTGTGGTAGAAATCGAGATAGGAATCGGCGTTCTCATAGGAGCCGACGAAGCGCGTGCGGATGGAGCCGTCTTCGGTCAGCGGGGTGTTGACGTCCACACTGCCGCGTACCTCGTCATAGGAGCCGTAGCTGAGGCTGGCATCGCCGCCCAGTTCCTTGGTCGGGCGCTTGCGAATGAAGTTGATCGCGGCGGAGGGATTGCCGGTCTGCGAAAGCAGGCCGGTGGCGCCGCGCACGATATCGACGCGCTCGAACAGCGACGTGTCGATCTGCCCGTTCTGGAGCCCGTAGCTGAGCGGCTGGCCAATGCCGTCGAACTGGAAGTTGACGATGTCGAAGCCGCGCGCGTTGTAATAGGTGCGATCCGTCTCGGCGCTGTCGACGTTTACGCCGGTGGCGCGCCGCAGCAGGTCATCGACGGTGTTGAGGCCGAAATCCTCGATCTGCGCGCGGGTGATGACCGTCACCGCCTGCGGAGTCTCGCGCAGCGACAAGTCGAGACGGGTGCTGCTGGACTGGCCGGCAACGACGTAATCCTCGGGCACGGAGCCGGTCACGATGATGTCGTCGGCGCGCGGTTTGGCGTCGGCATCGTCAGCCCAGGCGGTCGGCGCGAAAGTGGCTCCGGCCAGCCCGATCAGCGCAAGGCGCGAGGCTCCCGTGAGAATTGTCTTTCGAATGGCGCGGCGATGCTTGCCCCGGTCCTGCCCGTTCCCCTGCGTGACGATCACGTACATGCCCCTATGCTAATGAGAGTGAGTTGCAATAGCAGGTTGCATAGAGACAGAGGGCGGTATGTCAACGCTACCCGGCTGCCGCACGGATGCGGTCTCGCCACTTGCCGGACAAGCGGATCGACGGTCGTTGGAGCAAAGGGGAAGCGCCGGAACGCATTCCGGTCGTGTCAGTAAGGCTGGATGGGATGGATAGCCGCGCTGGGGCGAAGGGAGGTGGCTCCCCGAGTAGGATTCGAACCTACGGCCATTCGATTAACAGTCGAATGCTCTACCGCTGAGCTATCGGGGAACAGCCTGTCGGTGTTTCCACCGTCGGGCGGAAGAGTTGCTTCCGGTGCCTGGACACCGCTTCGAACCCTTCAGAAAGAAGTGGCTCCCCGAGTAGGATTCGAACCTACGGCCATTCGATTAACAGTCGAATGCTCTACCGCTGAGCTATCGGGGACCGGCCTATCAGTGTCTCCACCGGCGGGCAGGGGTGCGCCTATAACAGCGCCATCGGGATTGGCAACCCTGACTTTGACCAAAACATTGCGAAAATTTTTCCACAGCACCTGTCCTCGCACGCAAGCCGGCGGAATAGCGTGGTTCCCGGCGCAGATTCAGACCTGGAACTGTTCGGCGAAAATCCGTTCTTCCAGCGTGAAGCCGGGGTCGAACAGCAGGGTCAGCTCCTTCTCGCACGAGGCCCGGATTCGCACCGATTTCACGTCGCGCACTTCCTTCTGGTCGGCAACGGCGGCGACCGGGCGCTTGCCGGGTTCGCGGATGTGGAATTCGACTTCGGCGCTTTCGGGCAGGATCGCGCCTTTCCAGCGGCGCGGACGGAACGGGCTCAGCGGCGTCAGCGCCAGCATGCGCGCGCCCAGCGGCAGGATCGGGCCATTGGCGGAGAGATTATAGGCGGTGGAGCCAACCGGCGTTGCCAGCAGCACGCCGTCGCCCACCAGTTCGTCCATGCGCACGCGGCCGTTGATGCGCACTTCCAGCTTGGCGGTCTGGCGCGTCTCGCGCAGCAGCGAGACTTCGTTGATCGCGTAGAAATTGAATTCCCGCCCGTCGTGACTCACCGCATGCATCTGCAAAGGCGCAACGGGAACGCGGTGCGCTTCCATCACGCGGTGCAGGATCGGGATGTGATCGTGCGGCCCGTTCATCAGGAAGCCCACGGTGCCTAGATTCATGCCGTAGACCGGCTTGATCGTATCGCGGTCCAGCATCTCGTGCAGCACGTGGAGCAGGAAGCCGTCGCCGCCCAGCACCACCAGCACGTCGGCGTCCTCGGGCGAGGTCCAGGCATGCGAGTCGCGGAGGGCCTCGGCGCCTTCCTGCGCCTTGGCGGTGTCCGAGACGATGAGAGCCAGCTTGGGTTCGTCGCTCATTTTCAATTCCTCAAAGGCGCGACCGTCGCGCCTCCGTCTCTTCGTCGGGGACCTTTCGAATTTTGAGGGCTTTGGCAAGGGGCTTGGGCTAAGGAGGCGGTCATGGGTTCGAGAAGGGATGGGGCGCCGCAGGGCAAAGCCCGGGCACTTGAAGACAGGTTGACCGGGATTCCCGGGCTCGAAGCCGTGCGTGAGCGCGTCGATGCCTGGCGTTCGGGCGGCGAATCGGAGGGCGCACACATCCATGCGATGCTGCTGGGCCTGCGCCGACTCGATGCGATCAACATGGCCTATGGCGCCGATACCGGCGACGGCGCGCTGGCCGAAGTCGCCAACCGCATCGCCCATTTCGCCGGTGAGGAACTCGATGGCCACTGGCTGCTGGCGCGGGCGGGCGGTGGCTCATTCGTGCTCGTTGCCAATGAGGCATGCAGCCGCGAGCGCTGGCAGCTTGTGGCCGATCAGCTGGCCGAGGCGGTGGCGCGGCCGATGACGGTGCGTTTGGGTGTGCTGCGCCTCTCACCACGCATCGCGCTGGTGCGGGCGCTGGCCGAAGAGGGCGTCGATTCGATGCTCGACCGACTCGGCCATGCGCTGGAGGACGCGCGCGACCAGCAGGGCACCCGGCTCGCCTGGGCCGATGGCGAAGTCAGCCCGCCGGGCCATTCGGCCGCGCAGCTGGAAGCGGACCTGCTGGGCGCGATCGACCGGGACGAGATCGAGATCCTGTTCCAGCCGCAGTTCAGCCTTGTCGATGACCGGCTCACGGGCGCCGAGGCGCTGGCGCGGTGGAACCATCCGCAGCTTGGCCGCATTGGTGCCGGGGCCTTGTTCGCGATTGCCGAGCGTGCCGACCATGTCGCGCCGCTTTCGCGCCATATCGCTGCCAAGGCGCTGGCGATCGCGGGCGACTGGCCGGGCGACTTGCGCCTTTCGATCAATGTCACGCCCGCCGATCTCGCGTTTGGCAATTATACGCGCCAGATGCTCGACCTTGTGCGCGCCAGCGGATTTGCGCCGCGCCGCCTGACTCTGGAAGTGACCGAGCAGGCGCTGATCGGCGATATCGCGCAGGCTGCGCAGATCATGGCCGAGTTTTCGGCGCAGGGAATCCGCATTGCGCTCGATGACTTCGGGGCGGGGTTCTGCAACTTCCGCTACCTGAAGGTCCTGCCGATCCATTACCTGAAGCTCGACCGTTCGATGATCGACGGCGTGGCGACCGACCGGCGAGACGTGGCCGTGCTGCGCGCGATCGTTGCCATGGCGAAGGCGCTGGATCTGGAAGTGATTGCCGAGGGAATCGAGGAAGAGGCCCAGCGCAAGGTCGCCGCGCGCGAGGGCTGCGCCTATTTCCAGGGCTTCCTGCGTGCGCAGCCGATGAGCGTGGCGATGTTCGCGAAGTTGGCTCGGGCTTCGCAGTAACGGGCCTCGGCGGGGCGATTACCCCGCCTTGCGTGCCACCGCGCTCAGCCCCTTGGTCAGTTGCAGCAAGCCATTGAGCCGCGACTTCGGATCGCCCCACGCGCGCGTCAGCACCAGCTTGTTGTCCGGTCGCAGCTTGACCGTGCCCTGAAGCCGTTCGGCATAGGCGATCAGGCCCATCGGGTTCGGGAAGCTGTCGTTGTGGAAGCTGACGAGCGTGCCGCGCGGACCCACGTCGATCTTGGCGATATGCGCCTCGATCGCCTGCCGCTTGATCTGAATGAGCTTCACAAGGTTCGCCGTCGCCGGCGGCAGCGGTCCGAAGCGGTCGATCATCTCGGCGGAGAGTGATTCGATCTCGTCCTTGCCCTCAGCGTCGTTGAGGCGGCGGTAAAGCGCCATGCGCACCGCCAGATCGGGGACGTATTCCTCCGGGATCATGATCGGCGCATCGACAGTGATCTGCGGGCTGAGGCCCGAAGTGTCCTTCTCCAGCCCGACACCGCCCGCGCGGGCAGCCAGGATCGCATCCTCCAGCATCGACTGGTAGAGTTCGAAGCCGACCTCTCGGATATGGCCCGATTGCTCGTCGCCCAGCAGGTTGCCGGCACCGCGAATGTCGAGATCGTGGCTGGCAAGCTGGAAGCCCGCGCCCAGCGAATCGAGGTCGCCCAGAACTTTCAGCCGCTTCTCCGCGACTTGGGAAAGCGCGCGGCCCGCAGGCGTCGTCAGGTAGGCATAGGCGCGCAGCTTCGAACGGCCGACGCGGCCGCGCAGCTGGTAGAGCTGGGCAAGGCCGAAGCGGTCTGCCCGGTGAATGATGATGGTGTTGGCGCGCGGAATGTCGAGGCCCGATTCGACGATTGTGGTCGAAAGCAGGACCTCGTACTTGCCCTCGTAGAAGGCGCTCATCCGCTCTTCCACTTCGCCCGCGCTCATCTGGCCATGGGCAGTGATGCACTTGACCTCGGGAACGTGCTTGGCGAGCCATTCCTCGATTTCCGCCATGTCGGAGATGCGAGGCACGACTATGAAGCTCTGGCCGCCGCGATGGTGTTCGCGCAGCAGGGCCTCGCGCATGACCATCTCGTCCCATTCCATCACGTAAGTCCGCACCGCGAGGCGGTCGACCGGCGGGGTCTGGATGGTGGAGAGTTCGCGCAGGCCGCTCATCGCCATCTGGAGCGTGCGCGGGATCGGCGTGGCGGTGAGCGTGAGGACGTGAACGTCGGCGCGGAGCTGCTTCAGGCGCTCCTTATGGTTAACGCCGAAGCGCTGTTCCTCGTCGACGATGACAAGGCCGAGGCGCTTGAAGTTCACCGATTTCGAAAGGATCGCATGGGTGCCGCAGACGACGTCCATGGTGCCTGCGGTCAGACCCTCGCGTGTGGCCTTGGCTTCCTTTTCGGGCACGAGGCGCGAGAGGCGGCCGACTTCCAGCGGGAACCCGGCGAAGCGCTCGGCGAAACCGGAATAGTGCTGGCGCGCGAGCAGGGTGGTCGGCGCGACCACGGCGACCTGCTGGCCCGCCATGGCGGCAACGAAGGCCGCGCGCAGGGCCACTTCGGTCTTGCCGAAGCCGACATCGCCGCAGACGAGGCGGTCCATCGGCTTGCCTTCGGCCAGATCGCCCAGCACGTCTTCGATGGCGTGTTCCTGGTCCTCGGTTTCCTGCCAGGGGAAGCGGTCGACGAACTGGTCGTAGGAGGATTTCTCGGCGATGAGCGCGGGCGCGGTGCGCAAGGCGCGCTCCGCAGCGGTCTTCATCAGTTCGCCCGCGATCTCGCGGATGCGTTCCTTCAGCTTGGCGCGGCGCTTCTGCCATGCCTCGCCGCCCAGCTTGTCGAGCGCGACGCCTTCGCTCTCGCTGCCGTAGCGCGAAAGCACGTCGAGGTTCTCGACCGGGATGTAGAGCTTGTCGCCGCCCGCATAAGTCAGCATCACGCAGTCGTGCGGGCTCTGGCCCACCGGAATCGACTGGAGGCCTTCGTAGCGGCCGATGCCGTGGTCCATGTGGACGATCAGGTCGCCGGGCGTCAGCGCCGCCAGTTCGGCGAGGAAGGCGTCGGAATCCTTCTTCTTTTTCTTCCGGCGGACAAGGCGGTCGCCCAGAATGTCCTGCTCGGTGACGACTTCGACGGCATCGTTGGTGAAGCCGGTTTCCAGCGGCAGCACCAGCGCGGCGGAGCCGCCCTGCACGGCAAGGCCGAGCGCTTCCTGCCATGTGTCGGCCAGCTTGAGCTCGGGGCCCTGTGCCTCGCCAAGGATCGAGACGAGGCGGGCGCGACTGCCGGTGGAATAGGCGGCGAGGATTGCCTTGCGGCCGGACTTGGCGACGGCGTGGAGGTGCTTGGCAGCGGCCTCATAGGCATTGTCGCCGCGTGCACGCTCAGGCGTGAAGTCGCGGGCATTGCCGAAGCCGAAGTCGATGACGGTCTTCGTTTCCGGCTGCGCGAAAGGATCAGCACGGTGGACCGGGAAGGCGGCCACGGCCTGCTCGAACTCCTCGCGCTCCAGATAGAGCGCATCGATGGCCAGCGGACGGTACGATCCCGCCTTCTGACCCGAAGTTTCGAGGCGGGCCTTGTGATAGTCCGCAATGTCGGTGAAGCGCTCGTCGGTGGCGCCCAGCGCGGCGCTGTCGATCACCAGCAGGTCGTCGTCCGAAAGGTGATCGAACAGGGTGACCAGTCGGTCCTCGAACAGCGGCAGCCAGTGTTCCATGCCCGCAAGGCGGCGCCCGTCGCTGACGGCCTGATAGAGCGGGTCCGCCGTGGCATTGGCGCCGAACATCTCGCGATAACGGCTGCGGAAGCGCTTGACGCTGTCGTCGTCGATCAGTGCTTCGCTCGCGGGGAGCAGCAGGTGTTCGGGGATCGTGCCGGTCGAGCGCTGGGTGCCTGTGTCGAACAGGCGCAGCGTTTCGAGTTCGTCTCCGAAGAAGTCGAGGCGTAGGCCGCCATCAAGGCCCGAGGGCACGATATCGAAGATCGAGCCGCGCACCGCGAACTCGCCCGCGTCGATCGCGGTGTCGCTGCGCTGGTAGCCTTGGCGGCGCAACAGCGCGATCAGGCTCTCATGCCCCACTTCCATGCCGGGCTTGAGCAGGCGCACCGATTCGCGGATGCGGAACGGCGTAAGCACGCGCTGGAGCACGGCATTGGCGGTCGTGACCAGAAGCTGCGGGCCGCTACGCTTCTGCTGGAGCCGGTGGAGAGCGGCGAGACGACGAGCGCTGACCGAAAGGGCGGGGCTGGCGCGGTCGTAAGGAAGGCAGTCCCATGCGGGGAATTCGACGACATCCAGTTCGGGCGCGAAGAACTGCGCGGCATCGGCAACGGTGCGCATCGCGCTTTCGTTGTCGGCGATGAACACTGCCCGGCCTTTTGCCGCGCGGGCCAGATCCGCCATGACCAGCGGCTGCGCCCCGCGCGTGACCGAGGCAAGAGTGAGCGGTGAACGGGCCGAGAGGATGCGTTGGAAGTCGGTCATGCGGCGCGTGCGGGGCCTTCGACAAGCTCAGGCTGAGCGGGTTTGGGAAATTGCGTCATCCTCCGCTCATGCCGAGTCCCGGGCTTGCCGAGGGATCGAAGCATCAGCGTGGAATCTCGACGTAATCGAGCTTCATCATGCGGTCCAACAGCGGGCCGCGATATTCTTCGGGAATGCTCTGGGTGCCGAGTGCCCAGGCCATGATGTCGACGTCTTCTTCCTCGATCATCTTCTCGAACAGGTCGATGTCGGCATCCGACCATTCGGTGTGGAAGCGATCGAAGTAGCAGCCGATCATGTAATCGGCCTCGCGCGTGCCGCGATGCCAGGCGCGAAACTTCAAACGGGCGAAGCGCTGTGCGGTCTGAGGCGAAATTTCGGTCATGACCGCGCCGTTACAATGCGGCGCTGTCATGGGCAAGTTTTTGGGTCCTATGGCGCTACGGGCGAGGTCTGGGCCCCGAGTTGCACGACGATACAGGCGAAAAAGGTAATCATACGACTTCAGCAAATTCCACACCGTCACCCTGAACTTGTTTCAGGATGACGGTGTGGAAGGCCGATAGGGCGCCTAGCGCTGGATCACCTTGATGATCTCGTCACTCGGACGACCTGCCAGATTCTTCGGCACTTCGGTAATCAGGGCGTCCTTCAGTTCCTTATGATAGTGCCGCCGCATCTCGCCCAGCGAGCGAGGGTCGGCCACGATCACCAGTTGCGCGATCTCTCTGTCCAGAACTTGCTGGTTGAGCCAGCCTGCCACGGCAGCGGCATGGGCGCTCTCGTCAAGGGCGTCGTTGCTGCCGTCGCCGGTGCGGGCCTGATGGCGCTTCGGCGCGTCATGGCGGCGAAAACCAGCGCTGAAGTTCGTCGCTTCGAGTTCCGGCGCATCGAGCGAGGTGAGACGCGGGGCGCCTTCGCGGCCGGAATTGCGATAGAGTTCGAAGTTCTCGCCATCGACGATCGCGAACACGGTTCCATGCGGAAGAAGCATACATCTCTCCTGTGCTGGGTGCTGAGGGTGCACAAGCCAACGTGCCTGTGTGCAAATCCGTTCCCCGATGGTCTGGTGAAACGCATTGCACTCGCGCTAAGAGGCTGGCCATGCGGCCCGAAGCTCTGAATTGCCTGTTCACCGAGACCGATTCCCTCGACGGCGTGGGCCCCAAGCTCAAGCGTCCGCTCGAAAAGCTCGGGCTGACGCGGATGCGCGACCTGATCTATCACTTGCCCGACCGTTTCGTGGAGCGACGCGCCGTCTCCAATCTCGACGAGGCGAGCGTGGGCGAGAACGTGATCGTCCAGCTTACCGTGCGCGAGCATCGCGCCTCCTCGGGGCGCGGGCCGTTCCGGGTGCTGGCCGAGGATGTGACCGGGAATGTCTGCACGATCACCTATTTCGGCCGCGCCTCCTACACCGCGAAGAAGCAGCTGCCGGTGGGCGAGACGCGCTGGGTGGCCGGGCGGCTCGACCAATATGGCCAGATGCTCCAGATGGTGCATCCCGAGCATATCTCGGAAGACAGCGCCGCGCCGGTCGGCCAGCTTTGCGAGGCGGTCTATCCGCTGTCCGAAGGGCTGACGCAGGGGCGCGTCGCCAGCCTTGTCCAGCAGGCGCTCAAGGCTCTGCCCGAGCTGGCCGAATGGATCGAACCCAGCCTTTACGCGAAGATGAAGTGGCCGGTCTGGCGCGAGGCGGTGGTCGAGGCGCATCGCGGCGTCAATGCCCCGGCGCGCGACCGGCTGGCCTATGACGAACTGCTCGCGAACGCGCTGGCGCTGATGCTGGTGCGCGAAAGCAATCGCCGGCAGTCCGGCACGCCGCTCAAGGGCGATGGCTCGCTGCGGGCCAAGCTCAAGCTGCCGTTTGCGCTGACCGGTGCGCAGAAACGCTCCATCGCGGAGATCGAGGGCGACGTGGTCCAGCAGGCGCCGATGCTGCGGCTGCTTCAGGGCGATGTGGGCGCGGGCAAGACGGTGGTGGCGCTCAACGCCATGCTGATCGCGGTGGAAGCGGGCGCGCAGGCCGCGCTGCTGGCGCCGACCGAAATTCTCGCCCGCCAGCATTACGAGACGCTGGCGCGCATGCTTCAGGGTACCGGCGTCGAGATTGCGCTGCTGACCGGGCGCGACAAGGGCAAGGCGCGCGAGGCCATCCTGATGGGGCTGGTGGACGGCTCCATCGATATCGTCGTCGGCACCCACGCGATCTTTCAGGATACCGTGTCCTACCGCAATCTCGCGCTGGTGGTGATCGACGAGCAGCACCGCTTCGGCGTCGGCCAGCGCCTGATGCTCGCGCGCAAGGGGCGGCGCACGCCGCATACTCTGGCGATGACGGCCACGCCGATCCCGCGCACGCTGACGCTGGCCCAATATGGCGAGATGGAAGTCTCCAAGCTCGACGAACTGCCGCCGGGCCGTCAGGCCATCGACACGCGTGTCGTTTCGGTGGAGCGCATGGGCGATGTAGTCGGCGCGATCGCCCGGCATATCGAGACCGGGCAGCAGGCCTATTGGGTCTGCCCGATGGTCAGCGAGAGCGAGAATGACGACCTTGCCGCCGCCGAAGCGCGCTATGCGACGCTGAAGGAGCGGTTCGGGGATACCGTGGTGCTCGTTCACGGGCAGCTCAAGCCCGAGGCAAAGGATGCCGGCATGGAGCGCTTCGCCAGCGGCGAGGCATCGGTGCTGGTGGCGACGACGGTGATCGAGGTCGGCGTCGACGTGCCGAACGCCACGCTCATGGTGATCGAGCAGGCGGAACGCTTCGGCCTTGCCCAGCTTCACCAGCTGCGCGGGCGCGTCGGGCGCGGCAGCGAGAAATCGACCTGTCTGCTGTTGCGCGGGCAGCAATTGAGTGAGACGGCCCGTCAGCGCCTTGCCCTGATGCGCGAGACTCAGGACGGCTTCCGGCTGGCCGAGGAAGACCTGCAACTGCGCGGCGGTGGTGAACTGCTCGGCACGCGTCAGTCGGGCGATACGCCGTTCCGCATCGCCAGCCTCGAACAGATCACCAAGCTGCTGCCGCTTGCCCACGATGACGCACGGCTGCTGATCGAGCGCGACGGCGGGCTTACCGGCCCGCGCGGCGAGGCGGCGCGACTGCTGCTCTATCTCTTTGAGCGTGACTGGGGCGTGCAACTGCTGCGCGGCGGGTAAGCGGCCAGAGAGAAAGCCGGGGAGGGCGCAATTGACTTGGCTCCGGCGCCCTGTGATGGCCTCTGCCATGTCCCAGAAACCGGAAATCCAGCTCGCCATCTTTGCTCAGGCAGTCGACGCAGTCGGCGGACAGCGTGCGATGGCGCGCTTTATGGGAATTTCCGAGAAAGAAGTGCGGGACTGGCTCTCGGGCGATGCCGAGCTGGATCGCAATGCTTTGCGCTCGGCCTCGCAAGGGCTGATCAAGCATGCGGACATGTGCCGCCGTCTCGAACGCAAGCTTTCGCCCGCTTTCGTGGAAAACCTCACCGACAAGCAGCTTGAGGGCCTGAGCCTGCCCGATGGCCGCCCCGAAGTCCGCAAGCCGGGCTGATCCACGCCGAAAGCCGGCTTTTCTGCGGCCGAATCAAAGCAGCGTATCGGTGATTCTGCCCGTTGCTGTCATCGACGTGCGGGCTGCGATGGCGGGTTTTCGGCCCTCCACTGCATTTCAATTCAGCCCGTGCAGAGCGACGAACCCTCGCATTTCCTAGCGTTTCGGGCAGTAGGGCGGGGCAGGGGCAGAGTTGTCTACACCCTCAAATCGCCAAGCTTCATGAAAAGCGATTTTCGCCCCTTGCCACCCACAGAATCGCTCTCTATAGGCGCCCTCCTGCCCCGGGCGCTCTTCGGAACGCCCTCCGGTCGGGGAATAGCTCAGCCTGGTAGAGCACTGTCTTCGGGAGGCAGGGGCCGGAGGTTCGAATCCTCTTTCCCCGACCATTTCATCTTCGGATGAGCAAGTAAAACCCAGCGGAAACGCTGGGTTTTTTGCTGTCTGGCTTCTGCGTTTGCGGCGCGCCCTTTCCCTTCGCGGCGTGGAGGGCTAGGTCTTGGACATGACCGAAAGCCTGCTCGAAACCGCCAGCACCATTGCCTCCTCGCAAGGCCGCGACCGTCACTGGGAATGGCAGTACCTCGATCTGATGCGGCAAATCTGGGAGCACGGCGACGAGCGCGTCGACCGTACCGGAATCGGCACGCGCTCGATCTGCGGCGCGACGATCCGTTTCGATCTCTCCGGCGGGCTGATGCCGCTGCTCACCACCAAGCGCGTCTACTGGAAAACCGCGAGCCGCGAGATGCTGTGGTTCCTGACCGGCGAGACCAATATCCGCCCGCTTTGCGCGCAAGGCGTGGAGATCTGGACCGACTGGCCGCTCGACCGCTACCGCAAGGCCACCGGTGAGGACATTGCACGCGCCGATTTCTCGCGCCGGATCGTCGAGGACGAGGGCTTTGCCGCCGAGTGGGGCGATCTTGGCCCGGTCTACGGCAAGCAGTGGGTCGATTGGCCAGTCTATGAGCCGGCGGGCGAGGGGCTCTATCGCAAGCGCGCGCAGGGCGTGAATCAGGTAGCGGAAGTGATCGCCAGCCTGCGCGCGAATCCCGGCAGCCGCCGCCATATCATCGAAGGCTGGAACGTCGCCGAACTCGACGCCATGGCGCTGCCGCCGTGCCACAAGACCTATCAGTTCCATGTCGCCAATGGCCGCCTCTCGTGCATTCTCTACCAGCGGAGCTGCGATCTCGGCCTCGGGTTTGCTTTCAACATGTGGTCGCTGGCGCTGCTGACGCGCATGTTTGCGCAGCAGTGCGACCTTGAGCCGGGCGAGGCGGTCTGGATGGGCGGTGACGTGCATCTCTATCTCAACCACGCCAGCCTCGTCGAAGAGCAGCTTTCGCGCACGCCGTCGGGCGAGGCGCGGCTGGAGATTGCGAGGCGTCCCGATTCGATCTTCGACTATCGGATCGAGGATTTCACCGTCTCCGGCTATGCCCCGCAGGGGCACATTTCAGCCCCTGTAGCGGTCTGACGCACCGCATGCGCGATGGATCGCCTTTGTATTGACATTACTCATGGTTGAAATATTGTGACCTGACCGTGGAATTTTG
The DNA here is from genome assembly GCF_056857025.1 of Novosphingobium sp. BL-S-33. Taxonomy (NCBI): domain Bacteria; kingdom Pseudomonadati; phylum Pseudomonadota; class Alphaproteobacteria; order Sphingomonadales; family Sphingomonadaceae; genus Novosphingobium; species Novosphingobium sp. BL-S-33. The sequence goes on from NZ_CM166474.1 coordinate 2,243,942, forward strand.
AAACGCGCTGTTGATCGCTGTTTTCAGCGTCGTTTCGCGTTCCACGGCCCGATTCAAGCGGGAGAGGACGCAAAGATGGCCCTAGGCCCGACACGAGCAGGCAAGTCGCGCGGCAACCTGCCGCCCCTCGATCTCTATGTCCCCGAGCCGAAGTTCCGGCCCGGTGATCCGGTCGACTATACCCATCTGGAAATTCCCGCGGCCGGCAAACTGGCGCGCCCCGACGAGGGCTGCGCCGCCAGCGAGACTTGGCCGCTGACGCTCGACCTGATCCGCGTTCTCGATGAGAACGACGCGGCGGTGGGCGCGTGGAACCCCAATCTCGATCCCGAGACGATGCGCCGCATGCTGGCCTCGATGGCGCTGACCCGCGCTTTCGACGATCGCATGTATCGCGGCCAGCGTCAGGGCAAGACCAGCTTCTACATGAAGTCCACGGGCGAGGAGGCGGTCTCGATCGCTTGTGCCCATGCACTGGCCTTCGACGACATGGTGTTCCCCAGCTACCGCCAGCAAGGCATCCTGATCGCGCGCGGCTATCCGCTGGTGGAGATGGTCAACCAGATCTACTCCAACCGAGCAGACCCGCTGAAGGGCCGCCAGCTGCCGATCATGTATTCGGCCAAGGACTACGGCTTCTTCTCGATTTCCGGCAACCTCGCCACGCAGTTCCCGCAGGCGGTGGGCTGGGCGATGGCCAGCGCGATCAAGGGCGATACCCGCATCGCCACCAGCTTCGTGGGCGAAGGCTCCAGCGCTGAAGGCGATTTCCACGCGGCTATGACTTTCGCGGCAGTCTACAACGCACCGGTCGTGCTCAATGTCGTCAACAACCAGTGGGCGATTTCCAGCTTCTCGGGCTTTGCCGGGGCGGAGCGCACCACCTTTGCGGCGCGCGCCACGGGCTACGGCATCGCCGGCCTGCGGGTGGACGGCAACGACATCCTGGCGGTCTATGCCGCGATGGAATGGGCCGCCAACCGCGCCCGCTCCAACCAGGGGCCGACGCTGATCGAGCACTTCACCTATCGCGCCGAGGGTCACTCCACCTCGGACGATCCCACGGCCTATCGTTCCGCGCATGAGCGTGAGGAATGGCCGCTGGGCGATCCGATCATGCGTCTGAAGAAGCATCTGATTGCCTTGGGCGAATGGTCCGAGGAGCAGCATGTCGAGATGGACCGCGACGCCGCCGAACAGGTGAAGGCCGCCACCAAGGAGGCCGAGAAGAACGGCATCCTCGGCCACGGCATGCACCATCCGTTCCACACCATGTTCGAGGACGTCTTCGAGGAACTGCCCTGGCACCTTGAAGAGCAGGCGGATCAGGCGATCCGTGAGCGGCAGAGCAAGTTCCCGGATTGGAAGGACTGATCATGATGATTGAAGAAGATTCGGTCAGCCTCCACGACGCGCCGACCCGTCAGATGAACATGATCGAGGCGATCAACGACGCGCTCGACATCATGATGGCGCGCGATCCCGATGTGGTGACCTTCGGTGAGGACGTCGGCTATTTCGGCGGCGTGTTCCGGGCGACGGCCAACCTTCAGAAGAAGTACGGCCGCAACCGCGTGTTCGATACGCCGATCAATGAATGCGGTATCATCGGCGCTGCCGTGGGCATGGCCGCATACGGCCTGCGCCCGGTGCCGGAGATCCAGTTCGCGGACTATATCTATCCGGGCATGGACCAGCTCGTCTCCGAAGCGGCGCGTCTGCGCTACCGCTCGGCGGCGGAGTTCATCGCGCCGATTACCGTGCGCTCCCCGTTCGGCGGCGGCATTTTCGGCGGCCAGACCCACAGCCAGAGCCCCGAGGCGCTGTTCACGCACGTTTCCGGCCTGAAAACGGTGATCCCGGCCAGCCCTTACGACGCCAAGGGCCTGCTGATCTCCGCCATCGAAGACAACGATCCGGTGATCTTCTTCGAGCCCAAGCGCATCTATAACGGCCCGTTTGACGGCTATTACGATCGCCCGTCGAAGACGTGGAAGGGCCACCCGCTCGGCATGGTGCCCGAGGGGTACTATTCGATCCCGCTCGGCAAGGCGCGGATCGTGCAGGAAGGTTCCGCACTGACAGTGGTGACGTATGGCACCATGGTCCACGTGGCCGAGGCGGTGCTGGCCGAAAAGGGCGTCGATGCCGAGATCATCGACTTGCGCAGCCTGGTTCCGCTCGATCTGGAGACTGTGGAAAAGTCCGTGGAAAAGACTGGGCGTTGCCTGGTGATACACGAGGCGACCCGCACCTCCGGCTTTGGCGCGGAACTGGTGACACTGGTTCAGGAACGCTGCTTCTACCACCTTGAAGCGCCCGTCGAGCGCGTGACCGGCTTCGATACGCCGTACCCGCACAGCCTTGAGTGGGCCTATTTCCCCGGTCCCGTCCGCATTGGCGAGGCGGTCGATCGTCTGTTGAAGGATTGATTTGATGGGACGCTATACTTTCAGGCTGCCCGACATCGGTGAAGGCATTGCTGAGGCCGAGATCGTCGCCTGGCACGTGAAGATCGGCGATCGGATCGAGGAAGACGACCGCGTTGCGGACATGATGACCGACAAGGCGACGGTCGAGATGGAAAGCCCGGTTTCGGGCGTGGTGGTCGCAGTCGCCGGCGAGGCGGGTGATGTCATCGCCATCGGATCGCCGCTGGTGGTGATCGAGGTCGAAGGCGCCGGTAACGAGGTTGACGGTGCGGCGGCTGGTGCTTCGACAAGCTCAGCACGAGCGGATGTTGTGGAGGCGGCACCCGCACTCGCACCTGCGCCTGTGCCTGCGCCGTCTCCTGCACCGGCATCTGAGCCCGCCCCGATCGCGGCAACCCCCACCCCCGCTCAGGCTGAGCCTGTCGAAGCCCGCACGCCCACGCCTGCCGCGAAAGTCACGGCCAGCCCCGCCGTCCGCAAGCGCGCGTCTGACCTTGGCATCAATCTGGCCGAAGTCCGCCCCGCGGAAGACGGCCGCGTGCGCCACGGCGATCTCGACGCTTTCCTGTCCTACAATGCTGCGGGTGGTTTCCAGCCCGCCGGGAACAAGGGCAAGGACGAACAGGTCCGTGTGATCGGCCTGCGCCGCCGCATTGCCGAGAACATGGCCGCGTCCAAGCGCCAGATCCCCCACTTCGCCTATGTCGAGGAATTCGACGTGACGGCGCTGGAGGAAACCCGCGCACAGCTTAACGCCGGTCGTGGTGACAGGCCGAAGCTGACGATGTTGCCGTTCCTGATCGCGGCGATCTGCAAGTTGCTGCCGAAGTATCCGATGCTCAACGCGCATTACGATGACGAGGCGGGCGTGGTGACGCGCTACGGCTCGGTCCATTTGGGCATGGCCGCGCAGACCCCGGCGGGCCTGATGGTGCCTGTGATTCGCGATGCGCAGGACCGGAATCTGTGGCAGCTCGCCACCGAGATCGGCCGCCTTGCCAATGCCGCGCGCGACGGTTCGGCCAAGTCGTCGGAGCTTTCGGGCTCGACGATCACGGTCACATCGCTCGGGCCGATGGGCGGCGTGGCGACCACGCCGGTCATCAATCGCCCCGAAGTCGCCATCATCGGCCCGAATCGCATCGTCGAGCGGCCGATGTTCGTGAAGGGCGCCGATGGCGTAGAGCGCATCGAGAAGCGCAAGATCATGAATATCTCGATGTCGTGCGATCACCGTGTGGTAGACGGTTGGGACGCGGCAAGCTTCGCGCAGGATCTCAAGAAGCTGATCGAGGCTCCGGCGCTGATTCTGGCGGGCTAAGGGAGAGAGCATTCATGGGCAGAGATCCGCGCGTCGATGAGTATATCGAAAAGGCCGCGGACTTTGCCCGCCCGATCCTCACCCATTTGCGCGATCTCGCCCATCGCGCGCTGCCCCAGGCCGAAGAGGCCATCAAATGGGGCATGCCGCACTTTCTGGTGAAGGGTAAGAACGTCGCCGGGATGGCGGCGTTCAAGGCCCACTGCACGTTCGTCATCCACGGAGATGGACGACAGGGCGATGCCATGGGGCAATTCGGGCGTATTGAAACGCTCGGCGATCTGCCGCCCGAGAGCGAACTCATCCCAAAATTGCAGGCGGCGCAGGAGAGAGTGCTCGACAAGGGCACCGCACTGAAGCGCGCCGCGCCGCGTGCGCCCAAGGCGGAAATCGCGGTGCCCGACGATTTTGCCGCTGCGCTCGCGGCCGTGCCCGCTGCGCAGGGGCATTTCGAAGCTTTCTCTCCCTCCCAGCGGCGCGAATATCTGGAATGGATCACCGAGGCCAAGGCGGAGGCGACGCGCGCCAAGCGCATGGCTCAGGCCGTCGAGTGGATTTCCGAAGGCAAGCGCCGCAACTGGAAGTACGAGCGCTGCTGAATCAGCGCACGATGCCGCTGTAAGTGATCTGCCCGCGACCGCGTGCCGCGCTCTGCGGCGGGATGCGCCAGCGGACATGGGTGACGTCTTCCGGCGTGGCGAGGCGGTTGCCGATTCTCAGTGAGCCCAGACGGCCCCAGAAATGTCCGCCGTCCACCGAAACCTCCTGCATGTCCTCAGCGCTCTGCTGATAGGAAAGGGCGGTGGGCACGGGATTGGTGATGACGAAGCCGCCCGTCCCGGCCGCGCGATACCAGGTGACGATCGTGACGACCCGATCCCCGCGCGCAAGGCGGCTGGCGGGCTCCAGTCGGCGGGAGGCGGTTCCGGTGCGTTCTACATAGACGGCGCTGTCGGTGGCTACGGAAGGCCCCGTGTGCAGCTCTGCCTGCGCCTCGGTGGCGGCAAACGCGCCGCCCGCGAGAGCGAGCATTATGGCGAGATGGAATGCTTTCATCCGAATTCCCCCTGTCGTCTCCGCGCGGATCGTTTCGCGTGGATGGGGTATTTTCTGCGATTCCAGTCGCCAACATATAGTTAACGGCGATTGACCATGTTCGCCGCCTAATGAGCGCGTGCGGGTGCGTGGGGCATTTTTCGGGGGTGTGGATAAAAACTTTTCATTGTCCCGAGCAATCCGGTTGACAGGGTGGGTGCCCTGCCATAGAGGCGCGGCTCCCAAGCGGACGCAACCGCAAGAACGCGGGTGTAGCTCAGTTGGTTAGAGTGCCGGCCTGTCACGCCGGAGGTCGCGGGTTCGAGCCCCGTCACTCGCGCCACTTGGGAAAAATGCTGGTAATCCAGCGACTTGAGGTAGTCTAAAAACCTCACATACATTGCTGCGCGGGTGTAGCTCAGTTGGTTAGAGTGCCGGCCTGTCACGCCGGAGGTCGCGGGTTCGAGCCCCGTCACTCGCGCCACTTCCTTCACGGAAGTGGAAGGCAATGAAACGAAAAAGGCCGGGTTAACGCCCGGCCTTTTCTTTTGTCTGCGTGACTTGCGGGCAAAAGAAAACGCCGGGGAATCACCCCCAGCGCCCGGTCTCCATCCAGATCAGGAACCGCTTTAGCGGCAGGATCCAGACGACACCTAGAATGACATAGACCGGCGTCTGGAGCAGCGGATGCCATTCTGTCATCACGGGAGCCAGATAGCGCGCGATCAGCACGCCATAGGCGATCAGGACAGCGAACAACCCCAACACGCCGAGGGGGATTCTGAGTGTTGGAGTCTCGCGCAAGTTCAGATCGCTCCCTCATATATTCTCGTCGGCGTCACCACGGCATCCAGGATGCGGTCGTGCGCTTCTATCGGGAGGGTGTCGGCGAGTTGGCAGTCCCATGCAAGGCCGATTGCGGGCACGTCGGGATTGGCATCGAGCCAGCGATCGTAATGGCCGCCGCCTTGCCCCAGCCGGTGTCCTTCGGCGGTGAATGCCAGCAGCGGGACGATGACGATGGCGGGAACCACCGGCTCGCTCTCGGGCAGCGGCTGTAGCGCGCCCCAGGGCCCGATCGTCAGTTGCTCCTCATCGAAGGGATTCGCCCAGCGGCGGAACTCCATCGGCGATTCGCGGGTGGCGAACCAGGGCAGGGCGACATTCCGGTCATGTTCCGAAAGCCAGCGCGCCCAGCCGAACGCCGGGGCTTCGTCTCCCACCGGGGCATAAAGTCCGATGGTCAGCCCTTCCGGCATCATTTCGGCGACGGGTGCGGGCGGCCGGTTAAGCACCAGCGCGCGCAGTCCTTGCGGGAGCGAAGCGACATGACTGGCGCGCGCGACGCGGTGTTTCTTGCGCAGCGCGGCCTTTTCGGTCGCGGGGGAGAGAGGGGGTGATGAATCCACCGGTGGTCCCATTCCTGGCATCGAGAAGGCAGAGTACCATCTGCGGTCTCGTTCGGCATGTTGGAATTCCAACATGACATATGTTGGAAGGGTGATGCAGCGCGCAATCAGCTCATGCTGAAACGGATCACGCTCTATCTATTATGTGTGCTTTGCATTTTTCGTGCGGTCTGGCGATCCGCCTGCCTTGAAAATGCATAAGTCCCCGAAAGGTCATGGGGAAGGAGGGTGACGGGTCCACCATGGGTCGTTGCCTAGAAATCCTCTGACGCCTCAACGTCAGGTGGGGACCATGTGCGTCGGACCAGGGTCCGGGCAGGGACAGCCCCCTTGGATTTGCTTATAGCCTCAGGGATTTTCGAACGGCTCGTGCCGGGCAGATCCCGTCCCCCCCTAGTTAGGAGGTCTTGCCCGATCCCTCAAGGAGTTCGGCAAGATTTTCTATGCGCGTGGCGACGGCGACGAGTCGCTCGGCCAATTCGGGTGAGATTTCCGCCACGGCCGGAGTGGGGGCGGCTACCGGAACCGCTGGAGCGGGCTCCGCGCGCAAGTTGTGCAGTTCGTCGGCCAGCATGATCGCCGCGAACAGCAGCATGCGCGTCTCGGTCTGGCCGACCGCGCCCGCTGCCGCCACTTTCTCGTCGATCAGGCGACCGAGATCCTCGACATGGCTTTCCTGACCATCGGCGCAGGCCAACGTGAAGCTGCGCCCGCCGATCGTGAGATTGACGTTGCTCATGGCCGGGCCCGCCGTTCGGACGGCGCCAGCAGTTCATCGAGTTCGCCGAGTGCCTGTTCCACCGAAATTCGCAGGCGCGCATCGCGGGCCCGCTGTTCCATCGTTTCGGGGATCACTTTGTCGAGACGCGCCAGCGCGGCCTCGATCCGTTCGACGACCTGTTCGATCGATACCTCATTCATGACGTACGGTTACCGCGAAACCGCAAAAAGGCAAGAAATCCGCACGGTTTGCCGACAATTGCTTCGACGAAGCGAGCACTTTGTGCCACCACGCGATTGCGCGAGGGCCGTGCATGTTTGCCGTCCGGGCGAACTTGACGCCCGCTGGCCTCTCCCTAAAGGGGGTCGGCAAGCCGAATCGTCCCTTTATTCCGTTTACCGGAGCCACCCGATGACCCTTGCAGCCGACCGTCTCGCGCCGATGGCCAACGCCATCCGGGCGCTTTCCATGGATGCGGTCCAGGCGGCCAACAGCGGCCACCCCGGCATGCCCATGGGCATGGCCGATGTCGCCACCGTCCTGTTCTCCAAGTTCCTCAAGTTCGATCCTGCACAGCCCAAGTGGGCCGACCGCGACCGCTTCGTGCTGTCCGCCGGCCACGGCTCGATGCTGATCTATTCGCTGCTTCACCTGACCGGCTATGCCAGCCCGACGATGGACGACATCCGGAACTTCCGTCAGCTCGGCTCGGTCTGTGCTGGTCACCCGGAAAACTTCCTGATCGAAGGCGTGGAATGCACCACCGGTCCGCTGGGCCAGGGTGTGGCCATGGCAGTCGGCATGGCAATGGCGGAGCGTCAGCTCAACGCCACCTTCGGCACCGATATCGTCGACCACAAGACCTGGGTCATCGCCGGTGACGGCTGCCTTATGGAAGGCATCAACCACGAAGCCATCGGCCTTGCCGGCACGCTCAAGCTGGGCCGCCTGAAGGTTCTGTGGGACAACAACAAGATCACCATCGACGGCGACACCTCGCTTTCGACCAGCGAAGACATCCCGGCGCGCTACCGCGCTTCGGGCTGGGACGTGTTCGAGTGCGACGGCCATGACTTCGCCGACATCGAACGCGCGCTGGCTGAGGCCGCCGCTTCGGACAAGCCGACGCTTGTTTCCTGCAAGACCGTGATCGGCAAGGGCGCCCCGAACAAGCAGGGCGGCCACGACGTTCATGGTTCTGCGCTGGGCGATGCCGAAGTGGCCGCTGCCCGCGAATACCTGGGCTGGACTTCGGCTCCCTTCGAAGTCCCGGCGGAAATCCTCGCCGACTGGCGTTCGCTCGGTGAAAAGGGCGCCGCTGCCCATGCCGAATGGTTCGGCCGCCTTGCCGCCTCGGACAAGGGTGAGGAATTCTCCCGCCGCATGGCCGGCGAACTGCCGGAAACCGACGCGATCCGCGCCAAGCTGGCCGAATGGCTGGAAGGCGACTCTACTGTCGCCACCCGCAAGGCTTCGGAAAACTGGCTGAATGTGCTGGCCCCGGCGCTTCCCGAGATGATCGGCGGTTCGGCGGACCTTACCGGCTCGAACAACACCAAGGCCAAGTGCCAGGAGCCGTTCACGCCTGACAATTACGGCGGCCGCTACGTCTATTACGGCATCCGTGAATTCGGCATGGCTGCCGCGCTCAACGGCATGGCGCTGCACGGCGGCGTGATCCCTTACGGCGGCACCTTCCTGATCTTCTCGGACTACTGCCGCAATGCGATCCGTCTCTCGGCGCTGCAGCAGACCCGCGCGATCTACGTGCTGACTCACGATTCGATCGGCCTTGGCGAAGACGGCCCGACCCACCAGCCGGTCGAGCATGTCATGTCGTTGCGCATGATCCCGAACCTCTACGTGTTCCGCCCGGCGGACGTGATCGAAACGGCGGAATGCTGGAACGTCGCTCTGGAATCGCAGGACACGCCTTCGGTGCTGGCGCTTACCCGCCAGAACCTGCCGCAGCTGCGCAAGACCGGCGACATGCTTTCGGCACGCGGCGCCTATACGCTTCGCCACGCCGAAGCGGACCGCAAGGTCATCATCGTCGCCACCGGCTCGGAAGTCGAACTTGCCGTCAAGGTCCGTGCGGAACTTGAATCGCAGGGTATCGGTACCGATGTCGTGTCGATGCCGTGCATGGAACTCTTCGCCGCTCAGGACCAAGCCTACCAGCACGAAATCCTGCCCAACGACGGTTCGATCCTGAAGGTCTCGATCGAGGCCGGGGTCACGATGGGCTGGGAACGCTACACCGCACAGAGCCGCAATGGCGGCCTGAATATCGGTCTCGACCGCTTCGGTGCCTCGGCTCCGGCCAAGGACCTGTTCGCTCGCTTCGGCTTCACTGTCGAAGCGATCGTTCCGAAGATCCTCAACAAGCTTAGCGTTTAAACAGGAGACTACCCCAATGGCGACCAAGGTTGCGATCAACGGTTTCGGGCGTATCGGACGTAATGTCGCGCGCGCCATTCTCGAGCGCACGGACCATGACCTCGAGCTGGTCTCGATCAACGACCTTGCCGACGCCAAGGCCAACGCTCTCCTGTTCAAGCGTGACAGCGTCCACGGTACTTTCGAAGGTACCGTGGAAGTTGACGGCACCGACCTCGTCATCAACGGCAAGCGCATTCATGTGACGGCCGAGCGTGACCCGGCGAACCTGCCGCACGCCGCGCAGGGCATCGACATCGTGCTGGAATGCACCGGCTTCTTCACCAACAAGGAATCGGCCGGCAAGCACATCGACGCGGGCGCCAAGCGCGTTCTCGTCTCGGCCCCGGCCAAGGGTGTGGACCTCACTGTCGTTTACGGCGTGAACCACAAGGAACTGACCGCCGAGCACGTGATCGTGTCGAACGCTTCGTGCACCACGAACTGCCTGGCACCGTTCGCCAAGGTCCTGCACGAGAAGATCGGCATCGAGCATGGTCTGATGACCACGATCCACTCGTACACCAACGACCAGAAGATCCTGGACCAGATCCACAGCGATCCGCGCCGCGCCCGCGCCGCCGCGATGAACATGATCCCCACCAGCACCGGCGCTGCCGTTGCCGTGGGCCTCGTTCTTCCGGACCTGAAGGGCAAGCTCGACGGTTCGTCGATCCGCGTGCCGACCCCGAACGTCTCGGTCGTCGACCTGACTTTCGTGCCGAAGCGCGAAACCACCAAGGATGAAGTCAACGCGCTGCTTAAGGAAGCGGCCGAGGGCGAACTCAAGGGCGTGCTGGCCTACACCACCGAGCCGCTGGTTTCGATCGACTTCAACCACGATGCGCACTCGTCGACCATCGACAGCCTTGAGACCCACGTGCTCGAAGGCAAGCTGGTCCGCGTCCTGTCGTGGTACGACAACGAGTGGGGCTTCTCGAACCGCATGGTCGACACCGCCGGTGTGATGGCGGGTCTGCTCTGAGGAGCCAATGACGGCAGGCCACCCTATCGGCATCGCGTGGCCCAAGGGGCGGCGCACCGATAGGGAACTGCGGCCTGCCGAGGGGACCGTCGCCGCGGGAGTCCACGGGACTTTCGCGGCGCGGTGCGTCCGGACCGGAGGAACGGCGCAGCGCCTGTTCCCTTCCGGCGCTACCGACCAGGACAGGACAATCGGGCGTCGGCCCTCGCTCCGCGCGACAGGCGCCGGACGGGCCGCGACGCCTGCTGCGACGAAATGAGGATCGAGAGATGAGCGCTTTCAAGACTTTGGACGACCTTGGTGATGTGAACGGCAAGGTCGCGCTGGTGCGCGTCGACTTCAACGTGCCGATGAACGATGGCGTCGTCACCGACGATACCCGCATCCGCGCCGCCGCACCGACCATCCTCGACCTGACCGCCAAGGGCGCCAAGGTTCTCCTGCTCGCCCACTTCGGCCGCCCCAAGGGCGAGCGCGTGCCCAGCATGTCGCTGTCAATGGTGGTCGGCGCGGTCGAGAAGGTGCTCGGCAAGGAAGTGATGTTCGTGCCCGAGATCGCGGGCGACGTGGTGAAGCAGGCGGTGGGCATCCTGCGCGCCGGTGACATCGCCATCCTCGAAAACACCCGCTTCTGGAAGGGTGAGGAAAAGAACGACCCCGAACTGGTCAAGGCGATCGCCGCGAACGGCGATTTCTACGTCAACGATGCGTTTTCCGCCGCGCACCGCGCTCATGCCAGCACCGAGGGCCTTGCCCGCGTGCTGCCGGCCTATGCGGGCCGCTCGATGCAGGCCGAGCTGGAAGCGCTCGACAAGGCGCTGGGCAAGCCGGAAAAGCCGGTCGCGGCCGTGGTCGGCGGCGCCAAGGTTTCCTCCAAGCTGGACGTGCTCAAGCACCTGGTGACGCAAGTCGATCACCTGATCATCGGCGGCGGCATGGCCAACACCTTCCTCGCCGCCAAGGGCGTGGACGTGGGCAAGTCGCTCTGCGAGCATGACCTGACCGGCACCGCGAACGAGATCCTCGACGTGGCAGACAAGTCGGGTTGCACCGTGCACCTGCCTTACGAAGTGGTGGTTTCGAAGGAATTCGCCGCCAACCCGCCTTCGCTGCGCACCTGCAACGTCCACGAAGTCGCCGCCGACGAGATGATCCTCGATGTCGGCCCGCGCGCGGTCGAGGCGCTGGGCGATGTGCTCAAGACCTGCCGCACGCTGGTCTGGAACGGCCCGATGGGCGCGTTCGAGACCGTGCCGTTCGATGCGGCCACCGTCTCGCTGGCGAAGACCGCCGCAGCGCTTACCCATGAGGGTTCGCTGGTTTCGGTTGCCGGTGGCGGTGACACCGTTGCCGCGCTTCACCACGCAGGCGTTGCGGGCGATTTCTCTTACATTTCGACGGCCGGTGGTGCTTTCCTCGAATGGATGGAAGGCAAGGAACTGCCCGGCGTAGCGGCCCTTGAGGCCTGATCGCGGGTAGGGGCGGCGGCGCATGAACAGTTCGGTCCATGTTGCCGCTCCCGAAGCGGCCCGGGCCTGGCAAGGGCGACGCCCGCCATGGTATGGCCGCTATGTAACGCTCGACGGCATGCGCGGGATCGCCGCGCTGGCCGTCGCGCTGTTCCATTTCAATATTTCGCAGGCCCCGCACGGCTATGTCGCGGTAGACTTCTTCTTCGCGCTCTCGGGCTTCGTGCTCGCCACCAGCTACCTGCCGCGCTGGCAGGACGGCATGGGCGTGGGCGAGTTCATGCTGAAGCGGCTGATCCGGCTCTATCCGCTGTTTCTCGTCGGCGTCGTGCTGACGACGGGTGTCGGCCTCGCGCGGCTGCACAGCGGGGGCGATACCTCGCTCGGCCTCGTGACGATCTTCGGCAGCACCCTGTTCAACGCGCTGATGCTGCCGTCTCCGCTGACCCATACACTGTTTCCGCTCAACGTGCCCGCCTGGTCGCTGTTCTACGAACTCGTGGCCAATTTCGCGATGATCGTCCTGCTGTTCCGCCTGCCGCGGCTTGGCATTGCGGCGGTTTGCCTGCTCTCGGTCTGGTGGTTCGTGCCGGCGGTGCTGGAGAACGGTTCGGGCAATATCGGCGCGATGTGGAAGGAATGGGCAGTAGCGCTGGCGCGCACGCTCTATTCCTTCGGCATCGGCATGCTGATCGCCAGCCTGCCGCAGCCGAGGCACCGCCCGGCGACACTGGGGGGCGTGGCCTGCCTGATTGTCATTACGGTGATGCTGTTGGCCAATCCCGGTTTCATTTCGACCGTATGGTATGATCTCGCTTGCGCGCTGGTGGTCTCGCCGCTGCTGGTCTGGTGCGGTTCGCGAGTCGAGCCTTCGCGCCGTCTGGCGCCGCTCGCCTGGTTCGTGGGCGAAGTTTCTTTCGCGCTCTACGCGGTGCACTGGGCGCTGATCGAGCCCATGCGGTATTTCAAGGACGATCTGCACTACAACGCGGTGCTGATGGCCTTCGTATTCCTGGGCGCCTGCGTCGCGGTGGCCTGGCTCTGCGTGCGCTGGATCGATGTGCCTGCCCGTACGCTTCTGGGCGGCCTGCTGCGCCGCCGGTCCAAGCCCGCCGTCCACCCACTGCCGTGAATTTCCGCCGATAGAACGGAAATCACGGGGGAGGACCCGGCAAACAGTTTCGCTCCAGTCCGTTGGAGCATCTCAAGGAGGAGAAACCATGCAATTTTCAGATATGAGGGCCAAGATGGCCGGCGGAAACGGCTTTATCGCCGCGCTCGACCAGAGCGGCGGTTCGACGCCGAAGGCGCTCAAGGGCTACGGCATCGAGGAAGGCGCCTGGTCGACCGAAGAGGAAATGTTCGGCCTGATCCACCAGATGCGCGCCCGCATCATCGCCTCGGCCGCTTTCAACGGCGACAAGGTCATCGGCGCGATCCTGTTCGAGCGCACCATGGACGGCGAAGTGAATGGCGTATCCACCCCGCAGGCGCTGATCGCCAAGGGCGTGGTGCCTTTCATCAAGATCGACAAGGGCCTTGAGGACGAGGGTTTTGGCGGGTTTGGCGGCGTTCAGCTCATGAAGCCGATGCCCACGCTCGACGCGCTGCTGGAGCGTTCCAAGGCGCTGGGCGTCTATGGCACAAAGGAGCGTTCGGTGATCAACTCGGCGAATGCCGAAGGCATCGCCGCCGTGGTTCGCCAGCAGTTCGAGATCGGCAAGCAGGTGCTCTCGCACGGCATGATGCCGATCATCGAGCCTGAAGTGAACATCAAGAGCGAGACCCGTGCGGAGTGCGACAAGCTTCTCCTGGCCGAGATCCTCAAGAACCTCGACGCGCTCGAAGACGGCGTGCAGGTCATGCTCAAACTTTCGCTGCCGGTGGTTCCGGGCACGTTCGACGCGCTGGTGTCGCATCCCAAGGTGCTGCGCGTGGTCGCGCTCTCGGGCGGTTACAAGCGTCCCGAAGCTTGCGCCGAACTGGCCAAGAACAAGGGCATCATCGCCAGCTTCAGCCGCGCGCTGCTGGAAGACCTGCGCTCGCAGATGAGCGACGCGGAATTCGACGCCGCGCTCGCTGACGCGATCGACGCCATCTACAAGGGCTCGACCGAGAAGACCGGCGCCGCCACGGCGGCCTGATCTTTCCGGCGTCACGTTTAAGGGAAGGGGCGGTGCCGCAGGGCGCCGCCCTTTTTCGTGTCAGATGCCGCCCATGAAGCGGAAGCCGAACTGGTAGGCCAGCGGCGCGGGGCGGGATCCGGCAGTGGGCCCGGGCAATGCGTCGAGCAGTAACAGCTTGCCATCGGCAACCTGGATCGGCTCGCCCATCGTCATGTCCAGCTTGTGGCTGCCGGAGCCGAGATCCACGCGCACGCGGACTTTCAGGCGACCAGCCCAGACACACTGGGTGCCTTGCGCGCAGCGGCTGTCCTCGATCAGGGAAAGCGGGGTGACTTTGGGGCCATCCACGAAGACCGTTTCGCCAATGCGCGTATAGGCGAGCGGCGGGCCGCTATAGGGCTGGGAAGGCGGAGCGGGGCTGACGGCAGGCTCGTAGGCGGGCGTCGGGGTGGCTACCGGCAGCGGCTCGGGGTACCTCTGTGGCTGCCGTTCTTCGGGTATCGCAGACGTCATGGGCGGCGGCGTTGCAGGTGCACCGGCGCTCTCCGGCCCGGCCCCTTCGGGAATGATTCGGCATCCGGCCAGTGCGGCAGCGAAAAGGGCCAGCGAAACCACCGGCGAGAAGGCGCGTCGTCTCATCGTTCCGAGACATCGCACGAACAGCGCCTTGGTTCCGAACTTCGGTCTTTCGCGGTGCAACAAAGGTCATTAGGCTTTCCGCCAATGCCTGAACGTGTTCAATGATAAGTCCGGACCGCAACAAGTGGTCTTCGGCACTTGCCGTGCTGGGATTCGCGGCCGCGATCGGCCTGCGGATCGGGGCTGTATTGCTTCTGCACGATCTGCTGATCCTGATGCTGCCTGCGGTCTTCGTCGGCGGTGCGGTCTATCTGATCCTACAAAACTATCGTCCGTCGCTGCTGGAGCCGCTTCGGATGGCCGTTGTCCTGCTGGCGGCGCTGGACACCTGGCAAGTGATCGACGCGGCGATAACGGGGGCGCTCGGTTCGCGGATCGTGCTGGAACTGGCGCTGGGCTGTGCGCTGGCATGCCTGATCGTCTGGCGCGCGAACCGGGTGAACTTGCGGCTCATGGTGGGTTTTCAGGCTTTCGCCATCGTTGGAGACCTCTACGCCATTGCCTCCGCAGGAGTGCTGGACCGCTCGCTGGGCTTTCCGGCGCTCTACGCGCTCGTGCACATGACGATCCTGCTGGCGGTGCTGCGCGTGGTGCGAAGCCTCGAACGCGAGCATGCCGACGCCTTGTTCGACGACGAACTCTTTTCCTGAGGCCGTCAAAAGGCTAGGTGCGCGCTCATGGATGAGAACGAACGCGAACCGACGCAGCTTTACCTGATTTCGCCGCTCGACGTGACTGGCGCTTTCCCCGATCGCCTGGCCCGCGCGCTTGATGCCGCGCCGGTCGCGGCGTTCCAGTTCCGGGTGAAGGGCGTGGACCAGCATGAGGCCGCGCGTCTGGCCGAGCCGCTCCAGAAGATCTGTGCCGAGCGTGGGACGGCCTTCATCGTCAACGACTCGACCGCTCTCGCCAAGCGCCTTGGCGCGGATGGCGTGCACCTGGGTCAGGAAGACGGCACCGTTGAGGAAGCGCGCAATGCCCTCGGCCGCGATGCGCAGATCGGCGTGACCTGCAACAACAGCCGCCACCTTGCCATGGACGCGGGCGAGGCGGGTGCGGACTATGTGGCCTTTGGCGCATATTTCCCGACTACCACCAAGGACGTGAAGCACATGGCAGGCGTGGACCTGCTCGAATGGTGGCAGGCGATCTTCGAGATTCCCTGCGTGGCCATCGGCGGCATCACGCCCGAGAATTGCGCGCCGCTGGTCAAGGCCGGTGCCGACTTCCTTGCCGTGTCGGGTGCGGTCTGGAACGGTGACGAAGTTGCGGCGGTGAAGGCCTTCCACGAGGCCATGACCGGGGCGATGGGCTGAGGCGAACTTCGACCGCGCTATCGGCCTGCGGTAGAGCGGGCGATAACCCGCTCGGCTACCCCTAAAAACTCCGTCGTCCCCGCGAAGGCGGGGACCCCGCTTGTTCTTCGAGCGCCCAAAGAAGCGGGGCCCCCGCCTTCGCGGGGGCGACGAGATTTATGGTTCAGGATTTGTGGTTCAGGGCACCGGACGGCAACGCTCGTCCAATGCCTTGAACTGCTCCATCAAAAATCAATCTTCGCAATCACTTCCTCGCCAAACTTCAGTGCGAGGTCGCAATATTCCGCGCGCGTATCGGCATAGACCGTCGCCCCGGCCGCATCGATGCCGAGCGACTTCAGATGCGCGAAATGGTCCAGCGCTTCCTGAGCGCTCCAGCCCTGCTTGATCGAGTACGTGGACGAAGCGATGACCTTCGGCGGCTCGGCGCGGCCGATCTTCTCGGCATGGGCGCGCATGTAGGCGATCGCTTCGCTGATATCGTCGTCACCTTCGAGATTGGCGGTGCGCGCGGTGTCGGTCACGGACTTGGGCACGAAGAACGGATGCCAGGCATCGCCCATCTCGGCGGCGCGGCGCAGCGCGCGCTTGGAGTTGCCGCCGACCAGCAGCGGCGGGTTCGGCTTTTGCGCAGGCGTGGGCAGCATGCGATTGCCGAGCGCGGTGTAGCCGGTGCCCTCGAACGTGAAATCCTCGCCGGTCCAGGCTAGCTTCATGGCGGTGATATACTCGTCCATGAGATCGTTGCGGTTGTCGAAATCGACGCCGAGCGCCTTGTATTCCGCCTTCAGATACCCCGCGCCAAGGCCAAGGATCACGCGGCCATTGGTGAAGTGGTCGAGCGAGGACACGCTGCGCGCCACCACGAAGGGATTGCGATAGGGCAGGACGAGGATGTTGGTCTGAAGCCGCAGCTTCGTCGTCACCGCGCCGATCAGCGAGAGCATCACGAACGGGTCCTGCGCATAGTGCCCACCCGCGTCCAGCCAGCGCGAAGACGGCGCCGGGTGATCGGTGACGGTACCGGCGTAGAAGCCCGCCTTTTCCACGGTGCGCGCGATCTCGTGCACGGCTTCCATGGTGCCGTATTCCTCCGGCTTGTCGATCCGGTCGAACGGCAGGCTGGTGCTGAGCGTGAAAGTCATGGCTTGCGGTCTTTCAATTGGTGGCTTCGGGCGGCAGCACCCAGTCTTCGCGGTCGTTGCGGATCCAGCCGCCCGAGGCCCAGGTGCCGCCGTCGACGGGGATGATCGTCCCGGTGACGTAGCTCGACATTTCGGAGGCGAGGAACAGGGCAACGCGGCCGCATTCCTCGTCCACACCGGCGCGGCCGAGCGGGATGCGGCGGCGGATCGCCTCCTCCTGCGCGGGGGTGGGCTGGTACCAGAGGCTGGGATCCACCGCGCCGGCAAACTGGCCGCGCGTACCGGGCGTCACCGTATAGTCGGGCGCGATGGCGTTCACGCGGATGCGGTGATGGGCAAGTTCGACCGCGAGCGTGCGGGTGAGGTTGTTGATCCCCGCCTTGCAGGCCGCATAGACCGCATAGCCCGGCGCCGCGCGCGAGGCTTCGATGCTGGTGACGTTGATGATCGAGCCGCCCCTGCCGCTTTCGATCATGATCGGCACGGCAGCCTGCGTGGCGGCGAGGTTGGAGACCAGATTGAGGTCGATATGGCGGCGCCAGTTCTTCTCGACAAGGTCGACGAAAGGCCGCCGTGTCACGCCGCCGGCGTTGTTCGCCAGCACGTCCAGTCTGCCGAAATGGCGGGCAGCCTCGGTCACCGCGTTTTGCACGACGTCCACGTCCATCGCATTACCGGCGATGCAGAGCGCCTTGCGTCCCCGCGCCTCGACCATTTCGGCGACTTGCTCGCAGCGTTCGGGAATCACTTCCAGTATCGCGATGTCCGCGCCCATGTCGGCGAGGCAAAGGGCGATGGAACGCCCGATCCCGCCGCCGCCGCCGGTGATGAACGCGACTTTTCCCGTTAGGTCGATGACAGAGCCATCCACACCCGTTCTCCCCATCATGCCGGCCGTATTCGGCCTTGTGCGCGCGGTCTGCGGTTGGTTCCGGCTATGAACACGCGTCTCAACAGGCGGACAGCATCAGCGAGATCCAGAGGGTCGTCTATATCTTTCTCCAGTCCGCAGGAGAGGATCGTCTCCACGGTAAGGCTTCGATTTACAGCTTCATTACAATGATTTGGGTAGCTGTTCTCACCGAACGCGAAAGGAAACCATGCCCCTGCGGGCAAGGGCAGCGAGAGGGCATTGGTGCCGGTGCGATGGCGATCCGGGGCGATGCCCATCGTGTTGTCGGGCAGGGTGGCCAGCCGGTCGAGGTCCTCGGTGGTCAGGCCCGGGAGATCGGCCGGGACGATCACGATGCGGTCCGGACCCGCCGCCGTGATCGCAGCCAATGCCGAGGATATCGCGCCGTTGAGGTCCGGCCCGACATCGTCGATGCGCAAGATCCCGCTGCCAAGGTTCGCGCGCGGCGGACCAAGCACGCAGACGCGCTTGATCCTTCGAGAGGATCGCGTCACGTCCAGCACGTGGCGGAACATGGCTTCCACCAGGGCCTCGCGCTCGTCCGGGTCGAGCGCCGGCGCCAGTCGTGTCTTGCCCAGTCCCGGCGCCTTGATCGGGATGAGCGCCCAGCAGCTCACGGTACCTGGGGGGCTGCCGTGAGGTTGGTGAACCGTATCCCGGCCCCGTCCGCCTTGTAGGTCTTGTTCATGTAGATGAGGATCGAGGTCAGCGCCTCGGCCGCCGCCGAATTGGCGAGCGCCCCGCCGGAGAGCCCGCGCAGGCCCATGCCCGGGCAGAGATCAACTACCGTTTGGCGCGCCTCGACGTCGTCCGAGAAGACCAGCACGTCGCAGTCGATGGCATGGTCGCTGTCGAGATGGTGGGCCGAGACGTTGTGAAACGCCGTGACGAGCCGCGCGTCCGGCCCCAGATGTTCGCGGGCCTGCATGGCGGCGCTGCCCTCGGCAGGAAGCTGCACGCGCATGACTTTGGGCGGCACGAGCGGCACGGTGGTGTCCACGACCACGGCAGAGCCGATCACGCCCGCGATCTGGCGAAGCGTATCGCCCTGCGAGGCATGGGGGACGGTCACGATCACCACGTCCTTGCCTTTCGCGGCCTCGCCATTTTCGGCAGAGCCCGCTGCGCCCAGTTCCTCTGCCGTCGCCCGCGCCTTGTCCGCAGTGCGCGACCCGATCGTCACCTCATGCCCGGCTCCGACGAGCCTGCGAGCGATACCTTTGCCAAGCGCACCGGTTCCGCCGATCACCGCGATCGCTGCCATCAGATTATCTCTCCCGCGAATTCTTGTTTGTCATCATTGTCGTTTACGGCGCGGCGGCTTTAGACACGGGGTTCGGGAGGGCCGATGAAGCGAAATCCAGAATTGACCGTACGACCGCTGGCCGGATTGCCCATGTTCGCTACGGATATGTCGATAGCGCAAGCGATATGCGCGAGCCTTGAGGCTGAGGGCGACCGGTTCCGCGACGGCGATATCTGCGTGGTGGCGCAGAAGATCGTCTCCAAGGTGGAAGGGCGCACGCGCGATCTTGCCGCGTTCGAGGCTTCTGAGAAAGCACATGAACTCGCCCGCGCAACCGGGCGCGATGCGCCGATGATGCAGGCGATCCTCGACGAGAGTGCCGAGATCCTGCGCTGCACGCCGGCCGCGGTGATTGCGGTGCATCGCACCGGGCACGTGCTCGCCAATGCCGGGATCGATGCCTCGAATGTCGAGGGGGGCGAGGAAGGGCGCGTGCTGCTCTGGCCAGTCGATCCCGATGCTTCGGCGCGGGGGCTGCGGGCCGAACTTCAGAAAAGGTCTCAAGTCCGGATCGGCGTGGTGATCGCGGATTCGATGGGGCGGGCATGGCGGATCGGCACGCTCGGCACGGCCATCGGCTGCGCGGGGCTGACGGTGCTGGAGGATCGCCGTGGGCGCGCGCAGGACCTTTATGGCCGGACGCTTCAGGCCACGGTGATCGGGATTGCGGACTCGGTTGCGGCGATGGCGGCACTGGCGATGGGCGAGGGCGCGGAGGGCACTCCGGTCGCGCTGGTGCGCGGCTGCGAGCGCTGGGTGACCGAGGAAGACGGGCCCGGTGCAATCGGCGGATTGAGACCGATGGAGCAGGACATGTTCCGATGAGCAGAAAGCACATCCTTGCGCTTTCGGGCGGCGTGGGCGGGGCGAAGCTGGCGGCGGGGCTTGCTGCGGTCATGGCACGGGAGGATCTCACGATCGTCGTCAATACCGCCGATGATTTCGAGCATCTTGGTTTAACTGTCTGTCCAGACATAGATTCCGTCACTTACGCGCTTGCCGGGCTCAATGACACGCAGCGCGGTTGGGGTGTGAAGGACGAGACGTGGCAGACCATGGCCATGCTCCGTGCGCTGGGCGAGGAGGGGTGGTTCAACCTCGGCGACCGCGACATGGCGATGCACATCGCGCGGTCATGGCGGCTGCGGGCAGGTGAGACGCTTTCTGAAGTGACGGCGCGGCTGACGCGCGAACTCGGGATCGTTCATGCCGTCGTGCCGATGAGCGACGATCCGGTGCGCACGGAAGTCTTGACCGAAGCGGGATGGACGCCGTTCCAGCGCTGGTTCGTGGGCGAGCAATGCGGCCCCGCCGTGTCGGATGTGCGGTTCGAGGGCACACCGGGCGCAAAACCATCACCGGGTCTTTCCGCCGCACTGGAGCGGGACGACCTTGCCGCCGTGGTCGTCTGCCCATCCAACCCGTTCCTCAGTGTCGATCCGATCCTCGCCGTCGACGGCGTGCGTGCGGCCTTGGCGGAGCGGCAGGTGCAGCTGATCGCGGTCTCTCCGATTGTCGGCGGAACCTCGGTGAAGGGTCCGCTGGCCAAGATGCTGGCCGAGCGTGGCCAGGCGGTGAGCAATGCGGCCATCGCGCATCACTACAGCGATCTTCTCGATCACCTCTTGATCGACCATGCCGATGAGGCCGATGTCTTTGGCTTGCAGGCACGGGGCCTCAGCGTCACCGTGACGACGACAATGATGCGCGAAGCCGCCGACAGGGAAAGGCTCGCGAAGGAGGTGCTTGCCCTCGCAGGCATCTGAAGGGTGAGCAGATGCAGGATGAGACCCGCCAGATGAAGGCATGGTTGCTGGCCGCTCCGCTGGAGGAGGTCACCGCCCGGGCACGCGCCAGACGCGATGCGCGTGGTCCGGCTCGGATGACCTATTCGCCCAAAGTCTTCATCCCGCTGACGCGTCTTTGCACCGACGTTTGCCACTATTGCACCTTCGCGACGACGCCCTCCCGGCTCGAAGCGCCTTACCTCACGCCTGAGGAAGTGCTGGACATCGCCCGCGCCGGGGCCGCTGCGGGCTGCCGGGAGGCGCTGTTCACGCTGGGCGACGCTCCCGAGCGCCGTTATGCCGCCGCGCGCGACTGGCTGGCGGAGCGGGGCTTTGCGCGCACCATCGATTACGTGCGCCACTGCGCCGAACTGGTGCTGAAGGAAACCGGCCTGCTGCCGCACGTCAACGCCGGCGTGCTGGAGGAAGAGGACTACCGCATGCTGCGCCCCGTCGCGGCCTCGGCGGGACTCATGCTGGAAAGCACGTCGGAGCGGCTGCTGGAAAAGGGCATGTGCCACCATGGCTCGCCCGACAAGGTGCCGGCGGTGCGGCTCGCTTCGCTGGCGGCGGCCGGTCGCGCGCGGGTGCCGATGACCAGCGGCGTGCTGATCGGCATTGGCGAGACGGCGGAAGAACGGATCGACGCGCTGATCGCTCTGCGTGATCTGCACCGCGAACACGGCCATTTGCAGGAAGTGATCGTCCAGAACTTCTGCCCCAAGCCGGGTACGAAGATGGCCCGCGCGCCGGAAGCGAGCGAGGCGGATTTCCTGCGCGTGGTCGCTGCAGCGCGCATTCTGCTGCCGGACGAAGTCTCGGTACAGGCGCCGCCTAACCTGAATGACGAGCGGCTTGTCGAACTGATCGACGCCGGGATCGACGATTGGGGCGGCATCTCTCCGGTCACGCTCGATCATGTGAACCCGGAAGCGCCCTGGCCCGAAGTGGAACGGCTGCGCGCGATCTGCGCAGGCAAGGGCCTGCCGTTGGTCGAGCGCCTGACGATCTATCCGCGCTTCGTGATGAGCGAGGACCACTCATGGCTCGATCCGGCGATCCGCCCGGCAGTGCTGCGCCATGCCGATGCCGAGGGGCTGGCGCGAGACAGCACCTGGAGCCCGGGTCTCGCCGATCAGCATGCACCGGGCAGTGTCCGCGCCCCGCTGGGGCAGTTCCATGCCGGGCCGGTGGCAGCGTCGCTCCATCGTATTCTCGACCGCGCGGCAAGCGGGGTGACGTTGAGCGAGGACGAGATCGTCGCCCTTTTCGCCACGCGCGGCGCGGCGGCGCAGGCGGTGGTGGAGGCGGCGGACGCCCTGCGCGCCGAAGTCAGCGGCGATACCGTGACTTACGTCGTCAACCGCAACATCAATTACACCAATATCTGCACCCACACCTGCTCGTTCTGCGCCTTTTCGAAGACCAGCAGCAAGGCGGGTTTCCGCGACAAGCCCTATAATCTCGACTTGTCCGAAGTCGCTGGTCGAGCCCGTGAGGCGGTGGAGCGCGGGGCAACCGAAGTCTGCCTGCAAGGCGGCATTCACCCGAGCTATACCGGCGAAACCTATCTTTCGATCCTGCGCGAAGTGAAAGCGGCGTGTCCGGACCTTCATGTCCATGCCTTCTCCCCGCTGGAAGTCAGCCAGGGCGCGCGCACGCTGGGCATGCCGGTGCGGGACTATCTGGCGATGCTGAAGGACGCGGGACTGGGCTCGCTACCCGGAACGGCGGCGGAGATCCTTTGCGACGATATTCGCGAGCAGATCTGTCCGGGCAAGCTGACCACGCAGGAATGGCTGGACGTGGTGGGGACGGCGCACCGTGTCGGCCTGCCGACGACCTCCACCGTGATGTTCGGCCACCTCGAAGGCATCGAGCATTGGGCGCGGCATTTGCTGGCGCTGCGCAATCTCCAGCTCGATACCGGCGGCATCACCGAGTTCGTGCCACTGCCGCTCGTCCATATGGAGGCGCCGTTCTACCGGCGCGGGCAATGCCGCAAGGGGCCGACCTGGCGTGAGGCGGTGATGATGCACGCAGTGGCGCGTCTGGCGCTGAACGGGGCGATCAACTCGATCCAGTGCTCGTGGGTGAAGCTGGGCATGGACGGCGCGGCGGCCGTGCTGGCGGCGGGTGCCAACGACCTTGGCGGCGTGCTGATGGATGAAAGCATCAGCCGTGCGGCAGGGGCCGCGCACGGGCAGGGCGTGACGATTGCGGAGCTGCGCACGGCGGCGGAAAGCGTGGGCCGCACGCTGAAGCAGCGCACTACGCTTTACGGTGAAGTGGTGTCGGAACCCGCCTGAACCGGTCTCGCGAGATCGGCATAGCCCATCACAAGCTGGACCAAACCGTCCTCGATCTCTGCATCGCTTGGCGCGGTTTCCGGGCGCATGATCATCGCGCGCAGGACGCCGACGAAGGCCGTTGTGAGCACGAAGGCCTCTCCCCGCGTCAACCTGCGGTTTCTACCCGGCGCGGGAGGGCCGGAAGGCGAGGAGAGCAGGGTGGTCAGATGTTCCAGCAGCGGCGCCATCCGGTGCGTGCCTCTTGCCAGTGACCGCTCCATCAGCAGCCGGTGCACGCGGCGCCGGTCGCCATAGGCCGCCGCGACGGCGCGCACGATCAGCCCCACACGCTCGCGCACCGATACCGTGGCCTGATCGGCCAGAACGCTAACAATCCGCTCCGACAGCGCGTTCATCTCGCGATCGGCGAGACTGTCGAGGATCGATTCCTTGTTGGGGAAGTACTGGTAGAGCGTGCCGATGCTGACGCCCGCCGTTTCGGCGACGGCATTGGTGGTAAAGCCATCATAGCCCTTCGCGTCGAGCAGCCGCATGGCTGCCTCCAACATGAGTTCCACTTTGTGCACGGCGCGGCCCTGACGCGGTTTTCGCGTCTTGATCGGCGGATTTTCGGGCGATTTGTCGGTCATGAGAGAGTGTGTCTAACGCGAGTTTCAGAACATGAGCATTGCTCATATTAATACCGTCATCGGCATCTATCCAAGGACCGAATGATGACACCGGAAATCTCGACCGTGATCCCTGACCGCCGCGACTGGGGCACTGCCTTCAAGGCGCTGCGCCGCCTGCTGGCCGATGCCAACGATACGGCGCAGGTCTTCCGCATCATGCGGGCGCTCAATGCAGGCACGGCGAAGGCGGGCTATCTGCGGTTGATGGGCACGGCCCAGGGCGGCCGCCTTGCCTATGAGCGGGTGGAACTGGCCGAGCGCCTTTCGGACCCGGCCTTCATCGCCCAGTTCCGCGATGGCACCGTGGGCGCGGCTTATGCCGAATTCCTGCGCAAGACCGGCTATTCCGCCACCGAGCTTGCCGAAGTGAGCAAGATCGACGGTGTCGATCTCAACTTGCGTCATCCCTATCTCTGGTACGGCCGGCGCATGCGCGACACGCACGATATCTGGCACGTACTCACCGGCTACCGCGCCGATGAACCGTTGGGCGAACTGTGCCTCGTGGCCTTTTCCTATGCGCAGACACGCGGATTGGGCTGGGGGTTCATCGCGCTGGGTGGGGCATTGAAGGCGCTGCGCGCGCGCGGCGGCAAGCTGGTGCTGCGGGCGATCCGCGAAGGCTATCGCCGGGGCAAGAACGCCGCATGGCTGCCGGGTGAAGACTACGAACGCCTCCTGGCCGAGCCGCTCGAGGTGGCGCGGGCGCGGCTGAACATTGCCGAACCGACCGCCTACCGCATCGCGCGTGACACGGTGGGCCGTGCCGCCGTACGAGCCGACGGCACGATGCCGATCACATTTTCCTGATCTGCTGCCACATGGCTTCGGGCATCCAGGTATATTCGATGTAGTGCCCGAAGACCTTGCGGGCATCGAGGTAGAGGAATTTTAGCGCGTTCGGATCGTCGCCTTCCGGACGCTCCATCGCCAGCGGGAATTCCTGCGCATCGACGCGCGAGCGGAAGTCCGCCCAGTTGTCGACCGCGAAGCAGATGTGGTGGAAGCGCAGCGGGCCGCCGTTGGACAGGCAGTTAGCGTATATGCCCACTTCGTCGATCTCGTTCTCGATCAGTTCGATCTGGAGTTCGCCGATCCAGATGAAGCAGATCCGGCCCTTCTGGCGCTTCAGACCCTGCGGCGTGAGTACCTGCTGGTCGACCGGGATGATGACCGGTTCGCGGGTCAGCCCGCGCCCGCGGAACAGGTCGATACCGGCTTCCAGATTGTCGCAGATGTAAGCGTTTTGATAGTGGCGGCCTTCGAGCATCAGTCTCTCCTCAATTTTTTGGGTCCGGCCTCAACGGCCATCGCCCCCGAAAGCGGGGGCGATGGGATAGGGAGGCGGGCGGCGGTTCAGCCTTCGCGTGCGACGTCGTAACGCGAGAGGTAGCGTTCGAAGAGCGATTCAAGCTCCGCCTTCTCGATGCCGTACTGCGCCAGCTTGTATTCGTGCTTGCCGAACTTGTCCTGCGGGTTGTCGTCCACCCACTGCTGGATGCCGGCTTCCGCCTCGGCCGTCCACTCGTCGCCAAGCTGCTGATAGACCTTCTTCATGGCGCCGATCGGGTCGGCGGTCATGTCGGCGTAATGGACGTCGATGATCTTGTCCTCGCCGTACTTGTCGCGGAAATCCATGATCCGGTTGGCGTGCTCGGCCGCCTGCCATGTATAGTTCTCCTTGAGCCACGCCGTATCCGGCTTGCCCATGTGGGCCATGTGGCTGAGCGAGATGATCGAGCAGAGCGAGGCGGTGGCCGAGAAGGGATCGCGATGCGCCCAGAGCACGCGGGCGTCGGGGTAGACCTTGAAGATCGTCTCCAGCCACAGCGCGTGGCTGGGCTTCTTCACGTTCCACACGCCGCCGGCGTTCTGCTGCAGAACCTGCAGGAACTTCTTGTGGTATTCGTAGGCGCTGGTCATGTCGCAGGAGAAGATGAACTCCTTGTAGCCCGGTAGCGTGCCTTTGGAATCGATCATCAGCGTCTTGAAGTCGTGCGCCATGAAGAACACGCACTCGTTCGGATAGACGGCCGAACCGCGATAGTATTTGCCCATGGCCGGATTGGCTTCGAGCATCGCCTTTTCCTGCGCCAGGCGGGCCTGCGCGCGCGGATCGGTGGTGAGCAAGTCGCTGGAGGCGACCGGCGGCACCGGATCGTCGATTTCCCAGGTCAGCGGCGAACGGCGCGCCGGATCGGCGGCCAGCAGGTTCGAAAGCAGCGTGGTGCCGGTGCGCGGCACGCCCATCACGAAGACCGGCTTTTCGACCGGGCGGCTGAGCAGTTCGCGGTTCTGGCGCAGATAGTCCGAAATCTTCAGGCGGCCGCGCAGGTAGTGGAGCGTATCCGCAGTGGCGCGGCCGATGCCGCCTTCGGTGTACTGCCCGCGCGCGATGCCGGCGTTGAAGTCGTTCACGAAGACATCGAAGCCTTCGCGCCAGGTGTCATTGTCGAAGTCCCGGATGCCGGTGTCCTTCATCGCCTGTTCGACGAGAGCGTCGCCGACGAGCTTGTTCGCCGTGAGTTGCTCGGCCATTTCGTAATCCTCTTTCCCGTGTCTCGGTCCGGGCCGCTGCGGCGACCTCATGGGCATGAGTTAGCCTGTGCGCGGGGCCGATTGGCAATGCGGCTGGTGCGTCAGATCGGGTCTATATGTCGAATCCGGGACAAGACCGGCCGAGCGACTAGGCTGCAACGGAGGCCATCGAGCCAAGCGCGCGTCCCTGCCGTTGGCGGAACGTGCTGGGGCTGGCGCCCACCGCGCGGCGGAACGCGAAGGTGAAGCTGGAAGGCGAGGCGAAACCCATGGCAAAGGCGATGGTCTTCACGCTTTCGCCCTCCATCAGCAGGCGCTTGGCCGCTTCCATGCGGCGCTGTTCGATATAGTCGCCGATCGAGCAGGCACGGCTGACGCGAAAGCCGCGCGTGAGTTGGCGTACCGAAAGCCCGCACGAATCGGCCAGTTCCTTGAGCGGCGGCGCGGTGAGGTCGTTCGCCAGTCGCTCCTCGATCAGTCGCAGGCGCCAACCGGAGAGGCCGCCGGTCATCGGCCTTTCGGAGACTTCGAGGCCATAGCGGCCCAGTTCGATGGCGAGTTCGCTGCCCAGCAGTTCCAGCATGCGCTGAGAGGCAAGGCCGGGGTGGCGCACTTCGGCGGTGATGCGGAATAGCAGCGCGCGCACTTGTGCGCTGCCGATATCCAGCGCGGCGGCGAGGTGCGCATCATCCCACGGCAGGTCGCGGCCCAGCAGGTCATGCACGAGCGAAGTGTCGATGGTGCAGACCAGCGAAGCCTGACGGCCGCTGCCGCCGCGAATGTAGAGCGACTCGCCGGGCGGGATCACGAATATGTCGCCAAGCCGCTCGAAACGGTGCGGGCCCCAGCGCTCGCGATAGCCGCCGCGCGATTCCAGCGGGCGCGGGGTCAGGCACATGTTGACGTGATAGCCGGCGGCCACGGCGTGGCGGTTGTCGGTCGGCTCGGGAATGTCGAAACGCACGATCTGCGCGGTAATTCCAGCGGCGCAAAGCTCCGCATCGACGATCATCGTCGGCGTATGGACGGAGCGGCTTTCGGTCATTGCAGGCTCTCCCGGACCAGTCGGGTCTCTGGCCCGAATTCGTGTCCCTGACGCTTGGATAGGGCCTGAATTCTATGATTGCCAAGCTTGCGGGACAAGCCGCCCACGGGAAACATCGCGCCAACGAAAGTGCCGGCAAGAAGGCCGGTAACGGGATCGAGGAGAGAATGATGGCCAAGGGCCTTTTTGACTGCACGGGCAAGGTGACGGTGGTGACCGGCGGTAACGGCGGCATCGGCTTCGGCTTTGCCATGGGCGTGGCCAAGATGGGCGGCGATGTGGCGATCTGGGCACGCAATGCCGAAAAGAGCGCCAAGGCCAAGGCCGAGCTGGAAGCCGCGGGTGCGGGCAAGGTGATCGCCTATCAGGTGGACGTTTCGGAAGAAGCCAACATCATCGCCGGTTACCAGCAGGTGATGGCGGACTTCGGCCGCGTGGACTGCGTTTTCGCGAACTCTGGCGCCAGCCCCCGCTACAACTCGGCGTTCGAGATGCCGACCGATCACTGGTATGAATTCCAGAAGACCGCGCTGCACGGCGCTTTCTTCACTCTGCGCGAAGCGGCGCGGCTGATGAAGGAGCGTGTGGAAGCGGGCGATCAGAGCGGCGGCAGTCTTGTTGCCTGCGGTTCGCTTTCACTGTTCCAGGGCCTTGCGGGCAAGATGGAATATGCCTCGTCCAAGGCGGCGATTGCCGCGGCGGTGCGCTGCCTTGCCATCGAACTCGCGCCGCTCGGCATTCGCGCCAACGTGGTCGCGCCGGGCCTCATTATCACGCCGATGATGGGTGAGGGCGCCCGTGCCGATGCCGTGGCCGCCCACTTCGCCCCGACGATCCCGATGCAGCGCACGGGTTATCCGGCGGACTTCGAAGGCATTGGCGCTTACCTTTGCTCTGATGCCAGCTCGTTCATGACCGGTGAGACGGTCACGATCGACGGCGGCTACATGGTTCGCCCCTGAGCGACCGGAAGAGGAGAGAAGCAATGGAACTGCTCAAGATCCACGGCGTCGGCGATGTTCGCGTCGATGCTTACGAACGTCCGGTGGCCGGGCCGAAGGACGTGGTCGTCAAGATGAAGTCGGTCGGCATTTGCGGATCGGACCTGTCCTACATCAAGATGGGCGGGATTCCGCCGGGCGTGGAGACCGCGCTGGGCCATGAAGGCGCGGGCGAAGTGATGGAAGTCGGCGCAGAAGTCGCCGGCATTTCCGTGGGTGACCCGGTAATCGTCAATCCGATGATGACACCCAGCAACATCGGCTCAGGCGGCCCGGAAGGTGCGTTCACGCAGGAACTGTTGGTGCGCGAGGCACGGCTGGGCGATTCGATCCTGCCGATCCCCGAGGGCATTTCCTATGACGTCGCCGCTATGTGCGAGCCGCTGGCCGTCGCCATGCACGGCGTCAATCGCGCCAATGTGAAGCCGGGCGACAAGGTTGTCGTGTTCGGCTGCGGGCCGATCGGGCTTGGCATGTTGCTCTGGCTGATCGATCGCGGCGTGACCGACGTTGTCGCGCTCGATCTTTCCGAGGAACGGCTGGAGCGCGCGCGGGCACTTGGCGTGCAGGCGGCACTCGATCCGAGCAAGGTCGATCTTCGCGCGGAACTGGCGAAGCTCCACGGCGAAGTGCCGAGCTATGGCCGTGTGGGCGTGGGCACCGATGCCTTCATCGACGCGGCAGGCGCGCCGAACATCCTCACCGAAGTCATCATGATGGCCAAGCTTCACGCCAAGCTCGTCATCACGGCGGCCTATATGCGGCCCATCGAGTTCCCGGTCGGCCGCATGCTGACCAGCGAGATGACGATCACCACGGCGGTCGGCTATCCGACCGAAATGCCCGAAGTGATCGCTGCCATGCCGCGCCTGAAGGACAAGATCGCGGCGATGATCAGCCACAAGCTGCCGTTCAGCGAGATCATGAAGGGCCTGGAAATCGCGGCGACGCCGCAGTCCGCCAAGGTCATGATCGGTATCGAGGAGGCTTGAAATGCCAAGTGCTGACAGTGTGAAGGACGCCGGGCCGAAGCTGGCAGGTCTGGTCCGCTCGGGCGACGAGCAGGCCGAAGCCATCCCGATCACCGATTTCGTGTTCCAGGCGAACGATATCTCGAACGCCTACCTCGTGACGACGTCCGAGGGCGATGTCGTGATCAACACCGGCTTCATGGACAATGCGGAGCGCACCAAGCGCCTGCTGACCCCGCCGCGCACTGGTCCGTTGGCCTTCATTATCCTTACCCAGAGCCATGCCGATCACTTCGGCGGCGTGCCGGAATTCCTGGAAGACGGCACGCAAATCGTCGGCGGTCCGGGCTTCAACGAAGCGCTTTCGGACATGATGAGCCTTCAGCCCTTCTTCGGGCCGAGGAGCGGCAAGCTCTGGGGATCGACGCTCAAGCGCGGCGGTTCGCCCAAGCCGGCGCCGAACGTGGTTCCGGATATCCTTGTCGACCGCCGCCTGACCATCGATCTTGGCGGGCGCACGTTCGAACTGATCTCCACGCCGGAGGGGGAGACCATCGACTCGCTCACGGTCTGGATGCCCAAGGAGAAGATCGCCTTCACCGGCAATGTCTTCGGTCCGGTCTGGCTGTCGATGCCGTTCCTCAACACCCTGCGCGGCGACAAGCCGCGTCTGGTGCGCAATTACCTGAAGTCGCTAGAGACGATCCGCGACCTTGGGGCCGAGATCGTCGTTACCGGCCACGGCGAAGCCATTCGCGGTGCCGAGCGCATCCGCGCCGATCTCGACAAGATGCACGCGGCGGTCAGCTATGTGCGCGACTACACGCTGGAAGGCATGAAGGCGGGCAAGGACGTGCACAGGCTGATGCGCGAATTCGCATGGCCGGAGGGGCTGGAGATCGGCGAATTCCACGGCAAGGCGGCCTGGGCGATCAAGTCGATCTGGCGCGAGTATTCGGGCTGGCTGCACTATGAGGACGGCACCACCGCGCTTTACGGCGTGCCGCGTTCGAGCGTCGATGCCGATCTGGTCGAACTGGCCGGCGGCGCTGCCAATCTGGCCGAACGGGCGCAGGCGAAGCTGGATGCGGGGGCTCCGCTGGAGGCTGTGCATCTGACCGATATCGCCCTCAGTGCCGAGCCGGACAATGCGGCGGTGCTGACCGTGCGCAAGGCGGCGCATGAGGCGCTGCTGGCGGCTTCGGGCGGCAAGAACCTGTCCGAGACGATGTGGCTGCGTTCGGAGATCGGGGCAATGGAGGCCAAGCTCAGCGATTGATGGGGTAGGCGCACGCCAAGCCCATCGCCTCCTCTCTGCATCGTCATTGCGAGGAGGCGAAGCCGACGAAGCAATCCAGAGCGGCGTAAGGCGGCCATGGATTGCTTCGCTACGCTCGCAATGACGAAGAGGGTGTGGGGCATAGCGTCTTGGACTCTAGGTCCACAACACACTCACACCATCACTGCGCTGCTCTCATAAACCAGCCGCACCAGTTCGGCCTGCCCACGTACACCCAGCTTGGCATAGAGTCGCTTGGAGTAATTGCGCGCCGTTTCCAGCGTCAGGCCCATGCGCTCCGCCGCTTCGGCGATGGAGTGACCGTCCGTCAGCGCCATCGCCAGTTCCGCCTCACGCCGGGGCAGATCGAAGACTTCGGCCAGTCGCTCGGCGCTGTCATCCGAATGCGGACGGGGCAGGGTGCAGAGCGCCAGGATTGCCGGTGCCGCGAGGGCCTCGGCATTCTCGGCGGGCATCAGCAGCGCCTCGATATGCGGATTGTCCCGCAGCAGCAGCGGTCGCGCAGGCAATGTACGGTCCTGCGTCATTTCCGCCGCGATGGCCGCAAGCTTGCGCTCGGCGGCGAGGTCCAAGCCTAGCACGCGCTCACCGGGGCGCAACGTCGCGCCGCAGTGCGCCTGCCAGAATTCCGCCAGCGCTGGATCGGCCGCGAGCACGCGCGCTTCGGCGTCGAGCAGCATCCAGCCCTTGCCGGTGCGCTCCAGCCCCATGGCGTTGATCCGCGCGGAAAGCCTGTCGCGGTCCATCGCCGCGAGATTTTCGACCGCGATGGCGACGTAAGGCGCGAGGCTGGAGAGCAAGGCGCTGTCGGCGGCAGAGCACTCACGCGCGCGGGCCATCATCAGCCATGCGCTGTAGCGTTCGCCACCGGCGATCCGCACCACGCGCTCGTCACCGATGCCAAGCTTCGCCATGCGCCGGTTGCGATCCGCGCGCGCCACGGGGTCGTGATCGATCATCTCTCCGATCGAATAGACCCGCCCCGGCCGCAGGCTGTCGTAGAGGTAGCGATCGAGGTCGAACGGCCCCTGCTGCTCCGACTCGCGGGCGCGTTTGCGCAAGTCGATTCCGGCGTAGCTTTCGACGATTGCGGCGTGCGGGCCATCGCCCATGCGAAGGATCAGGCTGACGTAATCGGCCTGGGTGCGTCGACGCAATCTTTCCAGAAATGTCGAAAAGCGCGGATTTTCGGCATTTCCCTGAAAGAGCGGGATCAGGAGATCGGTCTCGTCATTGCTAGTAAGGGCCATACCCTCCCATATGGGAGGTTCGCGGGAATGTCATCCCTGCGATTCGGAATCGGGACTGTTTGAAACCCAGCCAACGGGCATGAGCCCAGGGCAGAGGAAGACCTGATGAAAACACTCACGCATCTGGAGCGTCTCGAAGCCGAGAGCATCCACATCATCCGCGAAGTCGTCGCCGAAGCTGAAAAGCCGGTGATGCTCTATTCGGTCGGCAAGGACAGCGCCGTCATGCTGCACCTTGCGCGCAAGGCGTTCTATCCCTCGCCGCCGCCGTTCCCGCTGCTCCATGTCGATACGACGTGGAAGTTCAAGGCGATGTACGAACTGCGCGACAAGATGGCGCGTGAGAGCGGCATGGAACTGCTGGTCTACCAGAACCCCGAAGCCATCGAAAAGGGCATCAATCCCTTCGACCACGGCGCGCTCCACACCGACATGTGGAAGACGGAAGGGCTGAAGCAGGCGCTTGACAAGTACGGCTTCGATGCGGCCTTCGGCGGCGCCCGCCGCGACGAGGAAAAGAGCCGCGCCAAGGAGCGCATCTTCTCCTTCCGCACCTCCTCGCACGGCTGGGACCCGAAGAACCAGCGCCCGGAACTGTGGAACCTCTACAACGCCAAGAAGTCGCGCGGTGAATCGATCCGCGTCTTCCCGATCTCCAACTGGACCGAGCTGGACATCTGGCAATACATCCACCTGAACGACATCCCCATCGTGCCGCTCTACTTCGCCGAAAAGCGCCCGACCGTGGAGCGTGACGGCATGCTGCTGATGGTGGACGATGAACGCTTCCCGCTGAAGGAAGGCGAGGTTCCCGTCGAACGCTCGATCCGTTTCCGCACGCTGGGCTGCTACCCGCTGACCGGCGCGGTGGAGAGCGAGGCGAAGACGCTTCCCGAAGTGATCCAGGAAACGCTCCTCACCACCACGTCCGAGCGGCAAGGCCGCGCCATCGACAAGGACGCCGGCGGTGCCGGCATGGAAGTCAAGAAGCAGCAAGGCTACTTCTAAGACCCCGTTCCCTGTTCCCGCTCAGGCTGAGCTTGTCGAAGCCCGCCTGAGCGATGCGCCAATGCCCTTCGATCCTTCGATAAATTCGGGACTCAAGGGCGAGCGGAGAGAGATTGATCATGGCTGATATTGAAACCAAAGAAGCCGTCTACGTCACCGATCAGCTGATCGCGGACGATATCGACGCATACCTCGTCCAGCACGAGCACAAGACGATGCTGCGCTTCATTACCTGCGGCAGCGTCGACGACGGCAAGTCCACCCTGATCGGGCGCCTGCTCTACGATTCGAAGATGATCTTCGAGGACCAGCTGGACGCGCTCCAGTCGGACTCCAAGAAGGTCGGCACGCAGGGCCAGGAGATCGATTTCGCGCTGCTGGTCGACGGTCTTGCCGCCGAGCGCGAGCAGGGCATCACCATCGACGTGGCCTATCGCTTCTTCAACACCGAGAAGCGCAAGTTCATCGTCGCCGACTGCCCGGGCCACGAACAGTACACCCGCAACATGGTCACCGGCGCTTCCACCGCCGACCTTGCGGTGATCCTGATCGATGCGCGCAAGGGCGTGCTGGTGCAGACGCGCCGCCACTCGTATCTGTGCCACCTGATCGGCATCAAGAACATCGTTCTTGCGGTCAACAAGATGGACCTCGTGGATTACAGCCAGGAGGTCTTCGACAAGATCGTCGCGGACTATACCGAGTTCGCCACTTCGATCGGGATCGAAAACTTCACCGCGCTGCCGATCTCGGGCTTCAAGGGCGACAACATTACGACGCTCTCGGAAAAGACCCCGTGGTACAAGGCGCCGCAGTACGCCGGTATCCCGCTGGTCGAGCATCTGGAAACGGTGGAGGTTCTCTCCTCGGTCGATGCCGACAAGCCGTTCCGCCTGCCGGTGCAGTGGGTGAACCGTCCGAACCTGGACTTCCGCGGTTTCTCGGGCCTGATCGCCACCGGTTCGGTGAAGGCGGGCGACAAGATCCGCGTCCTGCCCTCGGGCAAGACCAGCACGATCACCCGCGTCGTCACCTATGACGGCGATCTGGAAGAAGCGGTTGCCGGCCAGTCGGTCACCGTCTGCTTCGCGGACGAAATCGATTGCTCGCGCGGTTCGGTGATCTCGGTTGCCGATAGCCCGCCGCAGACTGCCGACCAGTTCGAGGCGACTTTCGTGTGGATGGCGGACGAGGCCATGGTGCCCGGCCGTGCCTACTGGCTGAAGATCGGCACGCAGGTCGTGTCGGCAACGGTTCAGGAGCCGAAGTACGAAGTCAACGTCAACACGATGGAGCATCTGGCGGCCAAGACGCTGGAGCTGAACTCGATCGGCGTGGCGGAACTGACCACCGACAAGCAGATCGTGTTCGAGGCCTATGCCGACAACCGCACGCTCGGCGGCTTCATCCTGATCGACAAGATGACCAACGCCACTGTGGCGGCGGGCATGATCCACTTCTCGCTGCGCCGTTCGCAGAACGTGCACTGGCAGGCCGTGGACATCGATCGCAAGCAGCACGCCGGTCTCAAGAACCAGCGTCCGGCGGTGCTGTGGTTCACCGGCCTTTCGGGCTCGGGCAAGTCGACCATCGCCAACCTTGTCGAGAAGAAGCTGCACCGGATGAACCGGCACACCTTCCTGCTCGATGGCGATAACGTGCGCCATGGCCTCAACAAGGACCTGGGCTTCACCGAGGCTGACCGCATCGAGAACATCCGCCGCGTGGGCGAAGTCTCGAAGCTGATGACCGACGCGGGCCTGATCGTGATCACCGCCTTCATCTCGCCGTTCCAGGCGGATCGCGAGATGGTGCGGGCGATGCTGCCGGAAGGCGAGTTCTTCGAAGTGTTCATCGACACGCCGCTGAAGGTGGCCGAGGCGCGCGACGTCAAGGGCCTCTACAAGAAGGCGCGTTCGGGCGAACTAAAGAACTTCACGGGTATCGACAGCCCCTACGAGGCGCCGCGCAATCCGGAAATCCGCATCGACACCACGGCGATCTCGCCGGAGGACGCGGCCAACCTGATCGTCGACACCTTGCTGGGAGACGCTTGATGACGATGGCGAATGACGGCGATCTCGCCGCGCATCTCGCGGAAGTGGCAGGGAAAATCCTGCTCGACGTGCGGGCATCCGGGCTGTTCGAAGGCAAGTCGCTGGGCAAGGCGGGGGATCAGACCGCCAACCAGTTCCTCTGCCACGCCCTTCGCGAGCAGCGGCCCGAAGACGGGCTGCTCTCCGAAGAGGAGAAGGACAATGCCGAGCGCCTGACCAAGGAGCGGGTGTGGATCGTCGACCCGGTCGACGGTACCCGCGAATATGGCGAGGAACGTGCCGACTGGGCGGTTCACATCGGCATGGCGGTGGACGGTGCTCCGGTGCTTGGGGCGGTTGCGTTGCCGGGGGCAGGGGTAGTCCTGCGCTCGGACCAGCCGGGCGAAGTGCCGCCCGCGCCGGAAGTGCTGCGTATGGTCGTCAGCCGTACGCGTCCTGCCAAGGAAGCGACCGGTGTGGCCGAAGCCATCGGGGCCGAACTGGTGCCGATGGGCTCGGCCGGGGCCAAGGCCATGGCGATCTTGCGCGGAGAGGCGGATATCTACCTCCACTCCGGCGGTCAGTACGAATGGGACAGCTGTGCGCCTGCGGCTGTCGCTCAGGGCTGGGGTCTGCATGTCTCGCGGATCGACGGCAGCCCGCTGGTCTATAACCGCGAGGACGTCTATATGCCGGATCTGCTGATCTGCCGTAAGGAACATGCGGCGCTGGTGCTGGAGAAGGTCAAGGACTTCCTCTGAGGACAAGCTAATCAACATTGTCGTTTACTAAGCCTGCCGCTATGCTCGCCCGTTCAATCAAGGAGGGGCGAGCATGGAGGCAAGAATACGGCGCAGGACGCGCGACCCGGTCGCGACGCGGGCCGCCATTCTCGACGCCGCGGCCAACCTGCTTGCCAAGGACGGGCCCGAGGGCGTCAGCCTTTCCGCCGTCGCGCACCTCGCCGCCGTCAATCGCGGCACGGCCTACCAGCATTTCGAAACGCGCGAAAAGCTGATCGAGGCGACCATCGACTGGGTTTCGGACAAGCTGTTCCGCGCGGTCTTCGGCGATCCCGAGACGGTCGGCGAACGCCGCGTGGAAGAAGTGGACGTGGTCTCGCTCACCGATCGGCTGTGCGACTTCGCGATGGATAATCCCGATATTTGCCGGGTCTGGCTCCAGCAGGTGCTGGCCTCGCCCGATCCTTCGCAGGACCCTTTCTGGCGGGAATATTGCGGATCGCTGGGCCGTTTCGCCGGCACCGATCTGGCCGAGCCGGGCATAGACTTCGAGGTCTATTCGGTGATGAACCTTGCCGGCGTGTTCTTCTGGCCGATCCTCGCGCGCGCCCATGCCGCAGGCGAGGGCGAGCGCCGCGAACTGTCGCGCCGCTATTCGCGCGAGATTCTGCGGCTTTCGATGTACGGCACGATGCGGGCCAAGGCCTTCCCGAAAGTTGCGGACCTGCTGGCCGCGCACGGGGTTTCTCCAGGCGGCTGAGGCAGCCTGAACAACGCGGGATCCCCATAACCCCACGTCATTGCGAGCGCAGCGAAGCAATCCAGAGCCGGGCCCACTCCGCTCTGGATTGCTTCGCTGCGCTCGCAATGACGAGGAAGAGGGCGAAGGCGGAGTGCGACTTCACCACCTCAGCCGATACCCCGTCCGTGATGCCGCTTCGCCTAGGCGATGGCGTGGGGCCGCGGCATTGACGGAGCGGCGCATATTCCCTTTCAGCTAGGGCCTGCATCGTAGGGCAAGAGCCAGCCCAACCCTGAGGGAGTATGCCATGTTTTCCGCTATCGTGATCGACAAGACCGACGAGGGCCAGACGGTCACTCTCCAGCAGCTCGAAGAGAGCGCGCTGCCCGAAGGTGATGTCGCTATCGACGTCGCTTTCTCGACGCTCAATTTCAAGGACGGCCTTGCCGTTACCGGCGCTTCGCCCGTCGTGCGCAAGTTCCCGATGGTGCCCGGCATCGACCTCGTCGGCACCGTGACCGAAAGCAGCCATGCCGACTGGAAGGCCGGCGACACCGTCGTGCTCAACGGCTGGGGCGTGGGCGAAGGCCACTGGGGCGGCCTGTCGCAGAAGGCCAAGCTCAAGGGCGATTGGCTGGTGCCGCTGCCCGCTGCATTCACCCCGGCACAGGCCATGGCGATTGGCACCGCCGGTTATACCGCCGCGCTCTGCGTCGATGCACTGGTCGACTGGGGCGTGACGCCCGATCAGGGCGAGATCCTCGTGACCGGCGCCACCGGCGGCGTCGGCTCGGTGGCCATCGCCATTCTCAAGAAGCTGGGCTACTCGGTCGCCGCGCTGACCGGCAAGGCTTCCGAGGCCGACTACCTCAAGTCGCTCGGCGCCGAGACCATCATTGATCGCGCCGAACTCGCCGAAAAGGGCAAGCCGCTCCAGAAGGAGCGCTGGGCCGGTGTCATCGACACGGCCGGCAGCCACACGCTGGCCAATGCCATCGCACAGACCAAGTATGGCGGCGCGGTTGCCGCTTGCGGTCTGGCGCAGGGCTTCGACCTGCCGTCGACCGTCATGCCCTTCATTCTGCGCGGCGTCTCGCTGCTCGGCATCGACAGCGTCATGGCGCCCAAGGCCAAGCGCCTGAAGGCCTGGGATCGCCTCGCCAAGGATCTCGATCCGGCCGCGCTGGAGACCATCGGCCAGACCATCGGTCTGGGTGAAGCCATCGAGGCTGCGAAGAAGTTCATGTCCGGTGAGGTCAAGGGCCGGTACATCGTTGATGTGAACGCCTGATGCAGCCGGGCGCGGCGGCGGGTTTGAGGGAGCCCGCCGCTGCGCCCATCCCCCATCTTGGGGCATGGGAAACGGGGCACAGAGCCCCGCAGGATGACGAGGAAGGCATGGTCGAAGTCACGGACGGTCTGTCCATTGCGCGCGGCATACCGCTTTCCGAGGAGCAGGGCATCGGCCCGCTGACGCTGGGCGGCTTCGTCCGCGAGGTCACGCGGCGCCACGGTCCGGCCGAAGCGGCGGTAATTCACCTTGGCGACAAGGTAGAGCGCTGGACCTATGACGATCTCTGGGCGCGTTCGATGGAAGTCGCGCGCGCACTATCGGCCTGCGGTGTCGGCAAGGGCACGCGCGTCGGCATTCTGGCGACCAACCGCCTCGAATTTCTCTCCAGCGTCTTCGGCACCGCGGTTGCGGGCGGTGTCGCGATGACGGTGAGCACCTTCTTCACGCCCGCCGAACTCGAAACCGTGCTGGGCATGGGGGGCTGTTCGGTGCTGCTGCTCGAACGCAGCGTCCTCAAGAAGGACTTCGCCCAGATCCTGGTCGAACTGGAGCCGCAGATCGGCACCGCGAAGCCGGGCGAGGTCGCCTCCACGAAATTCCCGTTCCTGCGTCACCTCGCGGTGATCGACAGTGACGAAGGCCTCGGCGCGATCGAGGGCTGGAGCACGTTTCTCGCGCGCGGAAACAGCGTCGATCCGGCGCTGGTCGAAGCGGCGGCAGCCTCGGTGCAGCCGAGCGATCCCGGCGTGCTGTTCTTCTCCTCGGGTTCGACCGGCAAGGCCAAGGGCATTCTTTCCGCCCATCGCGGCGTCTGCCTGCAACTCTGGCGCTGGCCGCAGTGGTACGCGATCAAGGAGCCGCCGCGCACGTGGTCGGCCAACGGATTTTTCTGGTCCGGCAACTTCGCGATGGCGCTGGGCGGTACGCTCGGCTCGGGCGGTTCGCTGGTGCTCCAGCGCTGGTTCGATGCCGAGGAAGCGCTGGCGCTGATGGAGGCGGAGCGGGCGACGATGATCCTCGCCTGGCCGCACCAGTGGGCCCAGCTCATAGCCGCGCCGAATTACGAGACGGTCGACCTGTCGCCGATGATCTATCTCGACGCGCTGACGCCTTGCGCCAAGCATCCGTCGATTTCGACGACATGGCGCGAACCGGCGCAGGCCTTCGGCAATACCGAGACGTTCACGCTGATCTCGGTCTTCGCCGCTGGCACGACCGAGGAAGTGGCGGGCAAGTCGCATGGGCTGCCCACCGCCGGGGCCACGATCAAGATCGTCGATCCGCTCAGCGGCGCGACGATGCCGCTGGGCGAGCGCGGCGAGATCGCGGTGAAGGGGCCGACGCTGATGCTGGGCTACCTCGGCATCCCGCTCGACGAGACGCTCGACGGCGATGGTTTCCTGCGCACGGCGGATGGTGGCTATATCGACGAGCAGGGCCGCCTGTTTTGGGAAGGCCGCCTCAACGACATCATCAAGACCGGCGGCGCCAATGTCTCTCCGCTGGAGATCGACGAAGTGATCCGCGCCCATCCCGAAGTGAAGATGGTGCAGACCGTGGGCGTTCCGGACGAGCTGCTGGGCGAACTGGTGGTCTCCTGCGTCGTCCCTGTCGAGGGGGCGAGCCCGCAAGCCGGCTCGATCCGCGATTTCGCGAAGGAAAAGCTGGCCAGCTACAAAGTGCCGCGCCGGGTGCTCTTCGTCGCTGAAAGCGACCTCAAGACCACGGGCAGCGCCAAGATCAAGACGGCGGATCTCCGCAAGCTGGCCGCCGAACGGCTGGAGGCGGAAGCCACGCCCGGTTGAGGGGGGAATAGCGTGACACAGGCACTGGATTTTGGCGACTGGCTGGAGATCTGCAATCTCAAGGCCCGTTATTGCCGGCTGCTCGATACCAAGGACTGGGGCGGTTGGGCCGCGCTTTTCACCGAGGATTGCGAGATCGATACGCGCCCGGCCGGTGGCACGCTGGAAAAGGGGCGCGATCGGTTCGTCTCGATGGTGCGCACCTCGCTCGCCGACGCGAAGACCGCGCACCAGATCCACTCGCCCGAGATCACGATCGACGGTGACCGCGCGGAGGTCGTCTGGGCCATGCAGGACCGGGTGATCAAGGACAGTTTCGCGCTCACCGGTTATGGCCATTACCATGAGGCTTACGTGCGCACGGCGGAAGGCTGGAAGATCGCACGGCAGACGCTCGCGCGCCTGATTGTGGACATGACCAAGGCCTGACGTGCCTGTCAGGAAGGGGCAGCGCCCAGGCGTTCATTCGGCGGGCCGGGCGATTTCACTCGCCAATGGCCGGTAAGCGGGTATCTCGGGTGCATGGAACGCAAGATCGGCACTGTCCTGTCGCAAGTGGCGCGCTTGATGCGCCGCTCTTTCGACGAGCGGGCCCGGGCGATCGGCGTGACAAGGCCGCAATGGCAAGTGCTCAGCGTGCTCCGGCGGGCGGAAGGCATCAACCAGGGTGGCCTTGCCGAAATCCTTGAGGTTGAGCCGATTACTGCCGGTCGCATGATCGACCGGATGCAGGATGGCGGGCTGGTCGAACGCCGCGCCGATCCGGCCGACCGTCGCGCCTGGCGGCTCTATCTGACGGAGCGGGGCCGTGAACTGCTCGAACAGCTTCAGCCGCTGGCGGAGGAAACTGCCGATATCGCGCTCGAAGGCGTGCCCGATGCGGATATGGAGCGGCTGCTTGAAGTGCTGGAGACGATGCGTCTCAACCTTACGCGCAACCGCCCTTCGGATGCTTCGGTCCAGAGCTGATTATCCCGCTGAGTTTCGAGCCGAATTCGGTTTTGGCTGGGCATCGCCGGGACGCTCCTGTCGAACCATCGTGGCCGCGATAGGCAGCGGCTTGCGCACGGGCTAGGGTATGGGAAATCGTGTCGGTCAAAGCTCCGGCGCAAGAACGAAAACGAGTGGAGGATGCGTGGGTAAGACGATCGTGATCACTGGCGCCGGTGCCGGCCTCGGCCGCGCGCTCGCAAGGCGTTTCGCCAGTGAAGGGGAAACCGTGATCCTGCTGGGGCGCACGCTGTCCAAGGTGCAGGAACTGGCCGACGAGATCGGCGGCACTGCCATGGCGGTGGAATGCGACGTCGCTTCGGCCGATTCCGTCCGCAAGGCCTTCGCGACGATTGCCGAAAAGCACCCGAAGATCGACGTGCTGATCAACAACGCCGCGATCTACGAGCCGTTCACCGTGGCAGAGGCGACCGACGCGCAGATCGACGGCATCATCGCCACCAATCTCAACGGCCCGATCTATTGCTGCCGCGCCGCAATCCCGATGCTGGAAAAGGGCGGACAGATCATCAATGTGGGCAGCGAATCCATCGCCGTGCCTTTCGTAATGCTCTCGCTTTACCAGACCACCAAGGCGGCGATCGAACGCTTTACCGAAGCGCTGGTCGAGGAACTCGAACCCGCCGGCATTCGTGTCACCACCGTGCGCGCCGGGCCGATGTACGAGGCCGGCAAGACGGCGCCCGGCTGGGATCCCGATGCCGCCATGCGTTTCCATCAGGGCTGTGCCGCCAATGGCATCGACCTGCGCACACGTCCGATCTCGCAGACCGAGAACGTGACCGGCGTGTTCCGCTCGGTGCTGGATCTGCCGGCAGACGTGCGCGTGACCCACGTCTCGGTCGGAGCGCGGCACCCATGAGCGACGCCCAAATCCTGCAAGACCCCATTCCCGCCAAGGATCAGACGATGACCACTCTTCCCGAAGCCAAGCTTTATATCGACGGCCAACTGCGCGGCGCCAGCAATGGCGGCACTTTCGACGTCATCAGCCCCTGGACCGGTGAGCCGGTGGGCAAGGCCGCTGACGCCACCGCCGACGATGTGAACGCGGCCATCGCCGCCGCCCGCCGCGCGTTCGACGAGACCGACTGGTCGACCAACATCGAGAAGCGCGTGGCGCTGGTGAAGAAGTATCGCGAGCTGTTCGAAGCCGCTCGTCCGCGCCTCGGCGAACTCGCCATCTACGAAGCCGGTGCGGCGCAGGGTGCGGTCGGTCGCGCCCATGTCGATATGGCGCTCAACGGCTGGGACGATTACATGGCCGTGTTCGACAAGGTGGAGTGGGAGAAGGACTATGGCGAAAAGCCGGCCTTCGGCATGATCCACAAGCGCGTCGGCGTGCGTGAGGCGGTCGGCGTGGTGGGGGCGATCACCCCTTGGAACGTGCCGCTCTACGTCAACATCGGCAAGATGGTCGCCGCGTTGCTCGCGGGCTGCACCGTGATCCTCAAGCCCGCGCCGGATACGCCCGGCATGGGCGCGATCTTCGGCGAACTCGCAAAGGAAGCGGGCTTCCCCGACGGCGTCATCAACGTCGTATTCGGTGCCGATCCGGCGCTGGCGGGTGAAATGCTCGTCACCGACCCGCGCGTGGACCTGATCTCGTTTACGGGCTCCACTGGCGTCGGCAAGCGTATCATGGAGCAGGGCGCGGCCACTCTGAAGCGCGTGTTCCTCGAACTCGGCGGTAAGTCGGCCAAGATCGTGCTCGACGATGCTCCGAACTTCGCGATGGAAGTGGGCATGGCGATGCTCGTGTTCCACGCCGGTCAGGGCTGCGCCGTGCAGTCGCGCCTGCTGGTTCCCAAGAGCCGTTACGAGGAAGCCAAGGCCATCCTCAAGGGCGCTTACGGCAACTTCGGCGACAACTGGGGCGATATCGAGAACCCGGCGCATATCATGGGCCCGGTGATCTCGAAGCGTCAGATGGAGCGCGTAAAGAGCTACATCGACCTCGGCCAGGAAGAGGGCGCCACGCTGCTCGCCGGCGGCCAGATCCGTCCCGACAAGGGCGGCGGCTATTTTGTCGAGCCGACCTGCTTCGTGGATGTCACCAACGACATGCGCATCGCCCAGGAGGAAATCTTCGGCCCCGTACTGGTCGTCATCCCCTACGAGGACGACGAGGACGCCATCCGGATTGCCAACGCCAGCTCCTACGGCCTTTCGGGCGGCGTATCGGGCGATCTCAATCGGGCGATCAATATCGCCAAGCGCGTGCGCACCGGTTCGATGAGCGTCAACAACGGCATGTGCATTGCCGGCGACATTCCCTTCGGCGGCTACAAGGCAAGCGGCATGGGACGCGAATGGGGTGTCGAAGGCATCGAGGAATTCACCGACGTCAAGATCCTCGCCTGGCCGGTCGGCCAGGCGGCGGCCTGACGAACGCAGTTCGGACGAGGCTTTTCTGGTAAGCGACACCGGAGAAGTGACACCCGAGCCCGATGGCGGCGGGGAGGAACCGGTTATTCCGGCCATCCCGCCGTACCTCGCGTCCGCGGTCACCGATGCTGGAGCGGCGATCAGCCACAATCTTCATGGCCAGAGGATGGGCCGCAAGGGACGCGTCACGCGTGAGCGGATCCTTGCGGCGGCCATCGAACTTGTCGAGAAGACCGACGAGCCGGTAACGCTGGGTGCTGTTGCGCGCACGGTCGGCCTCGGGATGACGTCGATCTACAATTACTTCACCGACTTCACCGAACTGCTGCTTGCAGTGCTGGAGCCGGTGATGGGCACTGCGCACGAGGAGTATTTCGCGCTCGTCCGTGATTATTGGTCCGACGACGAGCTGGAGGCGCGCTCCACGGAATTCGTGCGTTCCTATCACGATTTCTGGGCGCGCCACACCGGCCTGTTGCACTTGCGTAACTCGTTGGCGGATCAGTTCGACGTGCGCATCATGCACCAGCGCGTCAATTCGACGCGGCCGCTGATCGGCCTTTTCGTCGCGCAAATGGATCCGCGCGGTGCGTTGGGCGACACGGCAGTGTTGATGGCGACGACCTTGATGACGGGCATCGAACGCTCGATCACGCTGGCGACCGACCGGCGTTTGCAGCGCATTCTCGGCACGCTGCCGGGGCGGCGCGAGGAAAATCTGGTGGAAATCAATGCGCGGCTGATGGAATTGGCGATCCGCGATACGCGGGAGCGGGCTGC
The DNA here is from genome assembly GCF_056857025.1 of Novosphingobium sp. BL-S-33. Taxonomy (NCBI): domain Bacteria; kingdom Pseudomonadati; phylum Pseudomonadota; class Alphaproteobacteria; order Sphingomonadales; family Sphingomonadaceae; genus Novosphingobium; species Novosphingobium sp. BL-S-33. The sequence goes on from NZ_CM166474.1 coordinate 2,287,880, forward strand.
CCGGTAAACGAGCAGGAGGCGGACGTATATCGCCCGCCTCCGGTTCGTCAGGTCAAGCCGTCGCCCACCCGATTGGAAAATGCTCTAGTTTTGTGATCGCGCCATGACTTCCGCGCCCGCTTTCCATATGCGGTATCGGACCTGAACGTCGTTGGGTGCGAAGATCACCAGCGGCAGGCGGCTGTTGTAGCGCAGCAGCGGTTCGTCGGAACTGCGCACGAATTGTCTGGTCTTGGCGGTATTCGGGCAGGCCATGAGAGTGCTGGCAGGTTGTCCGACGGACGTGACGACATGATAGTCATATCCCCAGCCTTTCACCGTGCGAGCCTCCATCCGGGAGGAGAACATCGCGCGGTTGCAGTCGACCAGCATCGATCGGCCTATGATCACGCCGACTTTCAGCGCATTCTCATCGGCGGCATGCGGCAGGAAGATGACCCAACGGGTCTGACCGGCGGGCGCACGCGGAAATGCGGCCAGTTCCTGCTGCGGGGTGCGCTGCGCCACGACTGGGCTCGCTGCCGTGAGAGTGCTGCCGACCAAAGTCAGGGCGAGGAGGAGCCGATGCCCTCCACCGGCAGGACGAACGTTCGAGCTGTTTGAGGCACTGTGAAATCCCATCGCGGCATCCTCCCGTGCAAGTGGCATCGCGCTGCGGTCTCGGCGGACTCGTCCTCGCCAGCGAAGATCGCTTTCCGATGGCCTATTCATGCGCCGATCCGGCACGCAGGTCTATCCCCCAAGAAACAAGAGGAATTCGAACGCCACAGCTTCAAATTTGGAGGCGCGATGGAAGCATGGCTTCCCGTCGGTGGAGGGGAGGGGAGGGGAGCTGCGCCGGTGGCGCGTATCTGTGCCGGGATCCGCATCCGGAAACAGGCAAGTGATATGACTCCGGCAGAGCACGCTGCACTTCCGTTTCCGGAGGATGGCGCGTGCTCTGCCGTGTCGAAATTACTTCTTCTTGCCGCCCACGCCCTTCAGATACTCTTCCATGCCCCGAATGTAGTCGGGGTTGAGCATCAGAGCGCTGTTGGCCATGCGTTCGACATGGCGTGCGGAATCGCGCCCGACTTCGGCGCAGAGTTCGATGGCGACCTTGGCCGCGCCCATCTGTTCCGGGTTCTGCTTCGCCAGATGACGGCAGAAATCCATGACGTCCGCTTCGAACGTCTCGTCCTCATAGACCTGGTGGACCAGCCCCATGGTGAAGGCCATGTCGGCCGAAGCAGGTTTGTTCGCCATAATCAGCCAGCGCGCCCAATGCGGCCCGCAGATCCGCGTGAGGCGCGAGACGCCGCCCGATGCCGGAAGCACGCCGAACAGGCCTTCGGGGAAGGCATAGGCAGCGCTCTTGGCGGCAAGGCGGAAGTCGCACGAGAGGCTCATTTCCAGCCCGCCGCCCACGCACATGGCATGATGCGCGACGACGAAGGGCTTCTCGATATGCTCGATCTCGTCCCAGAGTTGCTGCATGTTGTTGAGGTTGAGCCGGTGGTTCTCGCGAATGCCGCGCGCGCTGCCGCCGGTGGATACGGGCGAGACGATGTTCTGGTTGCCCCCGCGCAAGTCTGCGCCCGAGCTGAAATAGCGCCCCGCCGAGCGGATCAGCATGACTTTCAGTTCAGGCGTTTCGCGAAAGCGCAGCACGGCCTCGGTTAACAGATCCATCATCTGGCGGCTGATCGCGTTGAGCTTGTCCGGCCGATTCAGCGTGACGATCAGGATGCCGTCCTGATCTTCGGTCAGCAGGTGCGGTGCTTCTTCGGTCATCGTATGCCCTTCAATTTCGCGCATCAGTTCCGCGACCGCGGCAGGCCGAGGCCCTTTTCGGCAATCATCGAGCGGTGCACCTGGCTGGTGCCGCCGTAAATGGTCGTCCCATGGGCATGGCGATAGGCGAGGTTGAGCGCATTCGCCGCGCCCTTGCGCTTGGCCAGCGAATAGGGCGCCGTCAGATCGAGCAGGTCACGCGAGTCGGTGATGAACAACTCGGACGAGAACATCTTCGCCATCGGGCCATAGGCACCGTTGCCCTTGCCGTGGACCTGCGTCCAGTTGGCGCGGTAGGCGATCATCTCGGACGCGAGCACATTGGCGTAAGTGCGCGCCAGCCGTGCCTGCGCCTTGGGTGTGTCGATTAGCTTGCCGCCGCCTGCCACGGGGATTTCCTCGCAGAGTTCGACCGCGTTTTCCAGCATCGCGCGCTGCACCTTGGCGAAGCCGCCGCCGTGTTCGAGTTCGAGGCTGGCCGCCATGGTCCGGCCGCCGGCATTGATCTCGCCCAGGCGCCAGGTGTCGGGAATACGCACGTTGTCGTAGAAGGTGATGTTGGTGCGCTCGTCCATGAAGGTGTGGACGGCCTGCACGGTGACGCCCTCTGCCTTCAGCGGCACGATGAACATCGTCAGCCCCTTGTGCTTGGCAGCGTCCGGATCGGTGCGGCAGAGCATCAGCACATAGTCGGTCAGGTTGGCACCGCTGGTCCACATCTTGGTGCCGTCGATCCGCCAGGATCCATCCTCAAGCTGGGTAGCCTTGCACTGCGCGGCGAACACGTCCGAGCCGCAGCCCGGTTCCGAATAGCCCAGCGAGCAGATCGCATCGCCCGCCATGACCTTGGACAGCACGTCGCGCTTCAGTTCCTCGGTACCGAAGCGGTACATGATGAGGGCCACCATCTGCGCAACATTGGCGACCGGATTGTTCCAGCCTTCTTCCTCGAAAGCAGAGCGCGCGCCCGTTACCGCGTAAGGGCTGAGGCCGCGCCCGCCGACATCCTTGGGAAGCTGGAGGTAGGCAAGGTTCGCCTCGACCAGTTGCTTGTGGATGACCGGGTTGTGGCCTTCCCACGAGAAGTGGAACTTCTCGCGCTGTTCGTCGGTGACGTTCTTGGCGAAGAATTCGTGGATTTCCTGCTGGATTGCGCGGGCATCCTCGCCAAGGTCGAATTCGACCGGCACTTCACCCACGTCGGGGAGGCAGGTCGCCTCGCCCGCGTAAAGGCGGCGTCCGGCTTCGGCCAGCCAGTCTTCGGGGTCGCCCGCAACGAGCGGCCATGCCTTGGCGCGCAAGTTGTAGAGGTGGACGTCATGTTCGGTGGTTAGGCCGATGCCGCCGAAAGTCTGCACCGCGTGGCGCACCGTGCGGCCCGCAGCGCCTGCCGCGTACCACGCCGCCAGCGAAATCTGCGCGCCGGCTTCGGCATCGCCGTCGGCGATCGAGCGCATGGCCTTCCACGCCAGGAACTTGGCGGAATCGATCTCGCAGATGAGGTCCGCCATCGGGTGCGACAACGCCTGGAACGTGCCGATGAACACGCCGAACGCCTTGCGTTCGCCGGCATATTCCGCCGCCGTGGCAAGCGCCGCGCGGCTGAGGCCGGACAGGGCCAGCGCCATCAGCAGCTTCCACTCCTCAAGGCCGCTGGCGAACGTGGCGAGAGCGGCCTCACCGCTGCTCAGAACGGTTGTCGGCAGGGCGGCCAGATCGAGTTCCGCAATGGCCGTGGTTGCGAGGGTCGGCTCGGCAATGCGGGCTTCCGCGGGCACCGAGACGAGCACGACATCGTTGCCCTTGCGTGCAATGACTGCCTCGGCAACCAGACCGCCTGCGACCCACTGCTTCGGGAACTGCGCGATGTCCTGCATGGCCACGGTTACCACCGCTTCGCCGCCGACGGCGCTTGCAAGGAGGTCTTCCTGACCGCCCAGCAGGCCCAGCAGGCGCGTGGCCACCAGCGCTTCGGCCAGCGGGCCGGAGGCGAGCGTGCGCCCGGCCTCTTCCATCAGCAGGCCCGCGTCGAACAGGCCCAGGCCCATGCCGTCCGCCTCTTCGGGAACGCGCATCGCAAAGGCGCCCAGTTCGGCAAGGCCTGCCCACATCTCGGCGTCGAAACCGCCGTTCTCCTGCGCCTTGCGTACGCGCGCCGAACTTGAATTCTCGTCAAGAAAGCGCGCGAAAGTCTCGCGCATCATGGACTGTTCGTCGGTGAGGTCGAAGTTCATGTTTCAGGCTTTCCCCGGGGCTTTTTCTTGTGACGTTTCCCCGTCCTCATCATACCTCGCCGCCCTGTTCAATCACCGCCCCTCCGCAATCGCAGGCGCGATAGCTCGGCATGAGTGCTGGCCGGTCGGGGAGGGGAGGCGTAGCTTCTCAAACCAAGGCGCCGAAGATGCGCCCGCCGGGGACCTATCCGGCCCGGCAACGAATGGGAGTGCCGAAATGGAAATGAACGACATGGTGCTGATCAGTGTCGACGATCACATCAGCGAACCGCCAGACCTGTTTCAGAACCACCTCTCGGGTGCTGCGTTGGAAAGCGCGCCGAAGCTCGTGCAGGACGAGCATGGCAAGGACCTGTGGACCTATCAGGGCATGAAATTCCCCTCGGTGGGCCTTAATGCCGTCGTCGGCCGTCCTTTCGAGGAATACGGCATGGAGCCGACCTCGCTCGATCAGCTGCGCGCCGGTTGCTATGACGTGCATGAGCGCATCAAGGACATGGACGTCAACGGCATCGCATCGTCGCTGAACTTCGGTTCGGTGTTCGACTTTGCCGGTGGCCGCCTTCACCGCGTGCCTGATCGCGAACTCGCGAAAATGCACGTAAGCGCTTATAACGACTGGCATATCGATGAGTGGTGCGGCGCCTATCCGGGCCGTTTCATCCCCTGTGCGATCCTGCCGACCTGGGACATGGACGCGACCATCGCCGAGCTGAAGCGCGTGTCGGCCAAGGGCTGCCACACTGTCTCGATCAGCGAGAACCCGACCTGCCAGGGCCTGCCGAGCATCCACAACGCCTATTGGGACCCGTTCTACAAGGCGATCAACGATCTCGACATGACGATCTGCATCCACATCGGCGGCGGCAATCCCGCGCCCCATGCCTCGATGGAGACGCCGATCGAGGCGTGGATCTCGACGATGCCGATGTCGATCGCCTATGCCGCGTCGGACTGGCTCCAGCTTGAGGCGCTGCACCAGTATCCGGACATGCGCATCGCGCTTTCGGAAGGTTCGATTGGGTGGGTGCCCTACTTCACCGAGCGCGCGGATTTCTCGAACTGGCGGCACAAGGCCTGGACCAACTCGCGCTTCCAGAAGATGAAGCCGAGCGAAATGTTCAAGCGGCACTTCCTCAACTGCTTCATCGACGATGCCTTCGGCCTCCAGAACATCCAGTTCATCGGTGAGGACAACATCGCCTACGAATGCGACTATCCGCACTCCGATACGCTGTGGCCGGAAGTGCCGGAGCACCTCTGGCCCTCGATCAACCATCTGACCGAAGCGCAGATCGACAAGATCACGCACAAGAACGCGATGCGCTGGTTCCGCTTCGATCCGTTCCAGCACTACACGCGCGAGGAACTGACCGTTGGCGCGCTGCGTGAGCGGGCGAAGGCGGAAAACGTCGATACCAGCCCCAAGTCCTCGCAGGGCGAGCGGCCGGTCGAGGAAGGCGATACCCGTCCTGTGACTTCGGGCGACATCATGAAGATGTTCATGCGCCACGAAGATACAGACCGGACCAAGCGGATGCAGAAGCAGGAAGCCTGAAACGAAAATGGGCCCCGCGAGAGATCTCGCGGGGCCCGTTCCGTAACGGTGTGCGACCCGTTCAGGATTTGTTGGATTATGCGGCGTGCGGCAGCAGCTGTTCCGGCTCCGCGAACTGGACGGGGTCGGGCAGGCACTTGCGCATGGCGTCGCTCAGCGACTGAAGCAGGGCTTCGGGGTTCACCTTGTCGTCCTTGCCGTAGATCAGGCTGATGACGAGCGGGTGGCCTTCGGGCTGGCGCGGGACAAGGCCGCAGAGCGCTTCGGCGCCGCTGCCGAAACCGGCCGGACCGAACACATGGCGCGGATCGCGGCAGGCGTCGATGCGCGTCATCATGTCGGCGAACGTGAACTTGTTCAGCTCGTCCGCTTCGGCGTTGAGGCGGCGGACCATACCTTCGCAGCGCTGGCGCGTGACGGTCGAGAGCATCAGCCAACCGGCAGCGCTTTGTGCCAGCGGTTCCTTGATACCGCCCGAAAGCTCACGCGTTGCGGCGAGTGCGCGGGGGCCATGGCGCCAGTTTACGATCTGCACGTCGAGGCCGACCATCGCATGGAGCGCGACCGAAAGGCCGGTTTGGGCGACCAGACGGTCCATCAGGCGCACGATGCGGCCGTCACGCACCAGTTCAGGCTGGCCCGAAGTGCCGATCAGCGCGGCGCGTGGCGTGAGGCTGTAGGCACGCGAATAGGGATCCTTATGGAGGAGGCCGAGTTCGACGAGGCTCGACAGCAGTTCCGACGTGCTCGACTGCGGGCGATTGTAGCGGCGAACGATGTCCATGACGGTCGCTTCGCGGTGGGCATCGTCGAAATATTCAAGCACCTCGATCACGCGGCGTGCGATCTTGGCCTTGTTCGATGACGTGGACTTTCCAGGCATGAGGTCTCTCCTCCCTCAAGGGTGGTTATTGGGTGAACTCACTTCTCTCCCGAGTCGGCTGTCAGAAAACTGAGCCCAACTCGTTTTTTGCTAAGCTTGGTTATCATTGCAGAAGGACGTCCGCAATAGGCTTCGCGCAGACGATTAATTGCGCGCACGCGCTTCTGTGGGAAACATCGCTAAATTCCGCGGTTTTTCGTCATCTGCGCTTCGGCAAGGCGTGATATTCGTGGGCCGGGCTGGTCAATCGCGCGGGCGGCGGCCATGAATTGGCGTGGGCCAAGTCACTGGCCGGAAGGGAATTGCCCAGGAATGCGGCCCGAGGATTTGACATTTCCCGCAGCCGAAATCGCTGAAATTGCGGGGGCCGAGGCGCCGATCGCCTTCGTGGACCTCGCGCGCGAATCGCGTGATGGGGTGCCGATTGCTCTGCCGCCATGCCCGGTGATCGGCATCGGGCCGCGTGAGCATCCCTTGTCGGCGCGACTCGATGCCGTGCTCGAACCGCGTTTTGATGCATCGCAGTTGGTGGTGGGCGCCATGGCCCAGCCGCTCGCCGCCATGGTCGTCACGCAATTGCTGCGCGCCCTGCCGTCATTGCCCGTCGCCGAGGCGCTGACCATGGAGTCGCTGGCCTATGCGACCTTGCAGGGAAGCGAAGCACATCGGCGCTGGATCGCAGCGCGCGAGAGGGCGGCCAGTGCGGAGGGCGCGGTGCTGTTGTCCCGTGAGGACGACATACTCGCGATTACCCTCGACCGTCCTGCGGCCGGGAATGCGATAGACCGCGTCACGCGCGATGCGCTGCATGAGGCCTTCGCGCTGGCCAATGTCGATACGACGATTTCTCGTGTCGTGCTGCGGGCCAAGGGCAAGGCCTTCAGCCTTGGCGCCGAGCTTGCGGAATTCGGTACTACGGCGGACCCGGCCGAGGCGCATCGGATTCGCTGCCTGACGCTGCCCGGACGCGAGGCGGCGCAATGCAGCGACCGATTCGAGGCCCAGGTGGACGGGGCCTGCATCGGCGCGGGACTGGAATTGGCGGCCTTCGCCTCACGCATCGTCGCTACACGGCGTTCGTGGTTTCAATTGCCCGAACTGGCGATGGGCATTCTGCCCGGCGCTGGTGGATGCGTGTCGCTGAGTCGCCGGATCGGGCGGCAGCGCACATTGCTCATGATACTTTCAGGCCGCCGCCTCACGGCGCGCGAGGCGTTGAATTGGAGGCTCGTCGATGCGCTGGTGGACGAGTTGCCCTGAAACCAACGTGGCGCGGACATCCGCGCTTTTCAGCCGTTCGCGAGCGTCCCGCCAGGGTCTGTCGAGCACGCAAAGGTCTGCTACTTCGCCCACCGCAATTCGGCGCTGGCGTGAAAGATCGAGCGGATCGGCAAGGTAGAGCGCGAGCGCCTGTTCGGGTGTCAGCGCTTCATCGGGATTGAACGGCGTGCCTTCGCGCGTGTTGCGCAGCACGGAGGCGCGCATCGCCGCCCACGGGTCCGGGCTGCCGTAAGGCGCATCGCTGCCGCCCGCTAGAATGATTCCGGCCTCGCGCAGTGTGCGCAGGCGGTAAAGGTCGGGCTGGTATTGGGCTTCGACATCGCGGAGATAACGCTCGCCGCGCTCATGGACGAAATGCGGCTGGACGCAGGCCCAAAGGCCGAGCGCGGCCATGCGCGCGGCCAGTTCGGGCGAAACGATCGAGGCATGTTCGATGCGGTCGCCGTGCTGGGCGCCAACGACTTCGAACAGCGCAAGCGTGAAGACGAGTTCGACTTCGGTCACACAGTGAACTGCGACTCCACGCTTTTGCGCATGCGCCTCGGCGATCCACGCGCATGTCGCGTCGAAATCGGGAAGCGCGGCCTCGTGCAGGTGCAGCTTGGCCGGGCCAAGCCGCCAGCCATGTTGCGGCGCATCGACAAGCGAAAGTCGGCCCGCGATCACGGCGTGCAGGGCAAGATGTCCGCACTCTGCCTGCTGTGCAAAATGATGCGCCATCACCGCATCGTTGCGCGGCGACATGTCGGTAAGGCCGGTCACGCCGCAGCGGGCAAGGTCTGCGCTCGCTTGCGAGAAATCGGGCGGGGTGCCGGCGAGTGCCTGTTGTAGCCAGGCGTCTTCGTCGAAAAGGCGCCCGGTAAAGCGGTCACCATCGCGTTCCAGGCCCGGTGGTGGGGTATTTTCGGCCAGCAGTTCGTCAAGCGCGGCGCTGTTGAGCAGCCACATGCGGCCGGTACGATGTTGCAGGCGGGCCGGGCGATGCTGCACCAAGGTATCGAGCACCGACGCATCGGGCAGCGTGCCTTCCAGCACGCTCTCGCAGAATCCGAAACCGCGCAGCCAGCCTGAGCCGGGCTGCGTCAGCGCTCTGGCCAGATCGTCGCGATCGCGCACGGCAGGCGAGCCGCAGTCAACCGAAGCGGCGCGCACTGCCAGCGCAGCAAGGTGGATATGGTGGTCGTGAAGGCCCGGCAGAAGAACACCGCCTTTTGCCTCGATAACGGGTTCACCGGGGCGCTGGGTGAGGGCACCTATGGCGGAGATGACATCGCCTTCGATGCGCAAATCGGCCAAGCCGTGACCGTGAATTTCCGCGCTTCGGATCAGCATGATGCCAGTGCAGGCAGATAGTGCGCAGTGTCGGCGCCTAGGGCGCGGACGGGCGCTTGCGTCGCGCGGCGTTCGAGCGCGGGGAAGCGCCGGCCGAGGCCCGCTCCCCAACCGCGCAGTTCGGCTTCGAGCAAGGCGGCGTCGAAGGCCCGTTCCTCGGCCAGTGCAATGGCTGTGATTGCGCTCATGGACAGACCGATGCGCTGTGCTTCGCCGCTGCGCAAGGCTTTCAGCGCCTCGCGCGCACTGGTGATGCCGGTGAGCGGGTCGGCAATCGCGTCCCCTACATAGCCCGGCTCGCCCGTCACATCCGCGAGCGCCCGGGAGAGGCCGCCAGCAACGCCGCAGTCATTGCCGATGCCGACCCAGTTGGCAGCCTCGCCCCGCGCGCCGTGGCCCGTGACCGTGAGCCAGACGAGGCCCGGAATCTCGCGCACCAGCGCTTCGGCATCGATGCCCAGATGCAGCAGGGCGCGCGGCCGCGCGCTTTCGATGACCACGTCCGCACGGCGGATCAGGTCGACGAGAAGCGCTTTCTCGACGTCGCTGGCGAAATCGACCAGGACGCTGGCCTTGCCTTGGTTGATAAGGTCGAAAGTCGCCGGATCGTCGCGGCGGATGAGGTCGGGCCGGGTGCGGCTTTCGACCTTCACGACGTCCATGCCGGCCTGCCAGAGCAAGTGCCCGGCCAGCGGCCCCGCCCAGATCGCAGACATGTCGATGACGAGCGGGCGGCGCTGTGCAGTCCGCTCGCGGCGCGGACCGCGTGCGATCACCTCCACGGGCGGAGATGTGGGAATTTCGTCGAGCAGGGCGACCGGAAGGCCCAGCATGCGCCCGCGTTCGAGCAGTTCGGCGCCATTGCCGCGCAGCACGGATGCCGCAATCGCGGTGCTGTCATGCACATCCAACCCGGCATCGCCGAACAGGGCGGGCAGCAGCTCGCGATCGATTTCCCGGATCAGGGTGAGCGCGAACCAGTTGCCGTCACGCGTCGGCATGAGGCGGCTGCCGCCAAGCCCGGCCGAGATGCGTCCCGCTATCCGATAATCGCCGTGCGCCGCGCGCTCGCCGAGCAGCGTGGCGCCTGACAAACGCGGCAGTCCGAAATCGCGGGCAAGCGCGTCCAGTTGCCGGTCGGCCCAGCGAGCCAGTGGGATCGCCGGGCCGGGGGTATCATCGTCAGCCGGCAAGGACATCCTTGACCTTGCGGCGCAGAAGCTTGCCCATTTCGTTGTAGGGCAGCTCGGCGACAAAGACGACTTTCTCGGGCACGCGCGAGGAACGCAGGCGGGCGCGGATGAGGTCCTTGAGCTCGGTTTCGCAGGGGAGGGCATGGCCCTCGCGCGTAACGATGGCAACGCCGACCGACTCGCCCCATTCGACCGAGGGGATCGCGCAGGCGCAGGCGTCGGCGACGGCCGGATGCGTGAGCAGCACGTCCTCGATCTCGCCCGGCGACATATTCTCCCCGCCGCGCACGATCACGTCATCGGCACGGCCGGAGAGGAACAGATAGCCGTCCTCGTCCATGAAACCGGCATCGCGGGTCGGGAACCAGCCCTCGGAATCGAGCGCGCTCTTTTCCTTGTACTCACCCGAAACCTGCTCGCCGCGCACATAGATCTCGCCCGCTTCGCCGGCAGGCAGAGCCTCGCCGTTTTCGCCGCGAATCTCGATCTCGACGGTCGGGATCGGTTTGCCCAGCGAGGTCAGGCGCGCGCGGACTTTGGGATCATCGGACGCCAGGGCGTCGCGGTGTTCGTCCGGGCCGAGCAGGGCGATTGTCGAGCTGGTTTCGGTGAGGCCATAGGCATTGGTGAAGCCGGCCTCGGGGAAGCGTTCCAGCGCCTTCTGGATCACTTCCAGCGGCATCTTGCCGCCGCCATAGGCGATCGCGCGGAGCGAGGAGACCTCGCCGCTGGCGCCCTTTTCCATGGCGTCGATGATACGTGCTAGCATAGTCGGCACGACGAAGGCGTTCGTGACGGCCTCGCCGCCGACCAGCGCCAGCCAGCCTTCGGGCGAGAAGCTGGGTAGCATCACGATCTTGCGCAGCGAGTAGATCGACGAGAGCAGGGCCGAAATGCCCGCGATATGATAGGGCGGCACGACCACCAGCGCGGCGTCGGCTTCATCGGCCGAGCCGAATTCGACCGTGCCGAAAATGTAGCCGAGCAAGTTGGAGTGGCGCAGGATCGCCGCCTTCGGCGCAGCGGTGGTGCCGCTGGTGAAGAGCTGGATGGCGATCCCTTCGCCCGGATCATACTCGCGCGCATCGTCGTCGGGCACGGTTTCCTGTGCCTTGAGGACGAATTCCTCGCGCGAGAACACGGTGTGGTCGTGTTCGCCCGCCAGGCGCTGGATACGCTCCTCATCACCGATAACCAGTGCCGGCGTGATGCGGCCGAGCAGGGCGGCGAGATCAGCGTCCGGCAGGCGGTAGTTGAGCGGGCAATAGGGCACGCCGGCCAGCGCCGCGCCGAACACCGCAATCACCGCGGCCTCGCTGCTCTCGTCGAGCAGCGCGACATATTCCACCTGGCTCTGGCGGATCAGCTCGAAAGCGCCGCGTGCGGCATCGAGCAGATCGCCATAAGTCCAGCGCCGACCGTCGCAGACGAGTGCGACACGGTCGGGCGCGGCCTCGGCCGCCATTTCGAGAAGAAGCGCGATGTTCATCGGGTCAGTCCGAGGCGGGCAGCGGTTTGGCGTCCTTGGTGACAAGCGCGACGCCATCGACCGAGAGCGAACCCTTGCCGGGCTTCACGCAAAGCAGTTCGTACTTGCCGTCCGCATCGACGTAGCGCTTGCCCATCAGCGTGCCGGCCGTGAAATCGGCGGCGAGGGGAGCAGGCTCGGCGGGTTTGGCTTCGCCCATCGGCGCGCCGCCGCATTCGATCGTGCCGTCGGCGCAGCGGATCACCATAACTTCGGTGTCGCAGGTGGCGCTCTTGAGACGGGTTCCAGGCTTCATTTTCCCAATTCCTCGTAATCTGTTTTAGCGTGACCGGCAGGGTGCCTCAGGCACTCTATCTCAGGCGATGGCGCCCTTGGTCTTGAGTTCTTCGATCTTGTCCCATTCGACGCCGAATTCCATGAGAACCATCTCGGTATGTTCGGACGCCTGCGGCGAACGGGTGGTTTCCAGTGCTTCGCGATTGAACTGCACCGGGCTGCGCACCAGCTTCAGCGGTGCACCGCCGTCTGCCGCCTCAACCTCGATCAGCATGTCGTTGGCGATCGCCTGTTCGTCACCTGCCAGTTCCAGCAGGTTGAGGATCGGCGCCCACTGACCCTTCAGCGTCTTGAGGTGCTCACGCCAGTAGGCGAAGGGCTTTTCGGCAAAGGCTTCGACAAGGATGTCGCTGGCGGCCTTCGCATTTTCGATCAGGCTCAGCACGTCCTTGAAACGCGGATCGTTCGCCGCTTCGGGGCGGCCGATGTGTTCGAAGGTGTCCTGGATCAGGCCGGTGGGGCTGACCATGCACAAGTTGATGGTGCGGCCGTCAGAGGTCCAGAAGTTGCCCATGAAGGGGTTCTTCGCGCCGCCGCCGGAGCTGGGCATCGAGTTCTTGGTGATCACGCCGGTCTCAACGGCCTGCGCGATGTTCGCGCCCGACGCCCAGGCAGCCGTGCTCATCAGCGAGACGTCGAGTTCGGCGGTTTCGCCAGTCTTTTCGCGGTGGAAGAGGGCCGCCGAAATGCCGCCGGCGATGAACATGCCGCCGATCGAATCGCCGAATGCGGGCATGCCCTGAGAGAGCGGGCCGGGCAGTTCGGGCGGAGTCATGCAGTCCGCGATGCCGCTGCGCGACCAGAACGCGGTGCCGTCGAAACCGCCCTTTTCGCGTTCGGGGCCCTTGTCACCCCAGGCGCTGCCACGGGCATAGATGATGTTCGGGTTCGCGGCGCGGATGTGCTCGATATCGAAGCGGTTCTTCTGGCGGACCTGCGGCAGGTAATTCGTGAGGAACACGTCGCACTGCTTGGCCAGTTCATAGAGCAGTTCCTGCCCTTCCGCGGTCGACAGGTCGATGCCGACGCTGCGCTTGCCGCGGTTGGGATGTTCGAACAGGGTGTGGCGCAGCGGATCGAGCTGCACGCCGCCCATGTTGAGGAATCCGCGCTGGGTATCGCCGCGCACGGGGTGTTCGATCTTGATGACGTCCGCACCCCAGTCGGCCAGAATTGCACCGGCTGCGGGCGTGAACGTGAACTGTGCCACTTCAAGGACGCGCACGCCCTGCATGACCTTTGTCGGCATCTGACAGTCCCCAGTTTTATCTTGCGTTTTATCGTATCGGTCAGGGTGCGAAAGGCGGGTTTTCGCCGGTCGCACCGGTTGGTTTCGATTTGCGCGCAAAGGTGGCCCGGAGCAACACCGCAGCCCATCGTGGCGACGATCAAGCCCCGGATTCGCTGGTGCGATCATTGCATGCTGCGCTGCGGCAACGCCGCTACCCCCGAGAAACTGCGCGGGAGCGATGGTTGCGAAAATAGTTTGTGCGGTTGCGGCAATCGCAATTGACACCTAGGTACGGAATTACTAACCTAGGTGAGTAAATCGCGGGGACCGACCCGCTTCAGATTTGGAGAGTTCCTCATGAAGAAGTTCGTTGCCCTTGCCGCCGTCGCCTCGATCGCCGCTTTCGCTGTCCCGGCTGTCGCTGAAACCACCCAGTCGGTTCGCGCCGTGACCGAAGAAGCTGCTGCTCCGGTCGACCTGAGCGCCGGCAAGATGCTCTATGCCGCCAACGGCACCCGCATTGCCCCGATCTACCGCGTTGCTGCCGATGGTAACCCGCAGGTTATCCTCAACGGCCGTCTGATCACCGTTCCGGCTACCAGCCTGACCGATGCCCAGGGCAAGCTCACCACCTCGCTGACGAAGAAGGACCTCGCTTCGGCGAAGTAAGTCTTCCGACTGCCACGAAAAAGAGAGGGCGGCACTTCGGTGCCGCCCTTTTTTTGTTTGTGTAGTCCAGTGTGGAGCAGAACCGGGTGGCAACCCGGCGCTTACCCCCGGCTGACGTTGTCGTAGATGCGGCTGAGATAGTCGCGAAGCTGCCCCACTTCCTCGTCGGAGAAGCCGTGGAACATGCGTGCTTCCGCTTCGGAGGCGATCAGGCCGAGCTTGTCGAGCAGTGGCCGCGCGGCCTCGGTCAGATAGACCGAGCGGGCCCGCCGGTCATCGCGCCGGTCCCGCCGTTCGAGCAGTCCTTCCGTGCACAGTCGGTCGATCAGCCGGCCTGCCGAAGCTTCCGACATTTCGAGATATTCGGCGATGGTGCGCTGGGTCGAACCCGGATAGCGCGCCACCACCGCAATCATCGCCCACTGTGAGCGCGTGACGTTCAATTCGGTAACAAGCCGATCGAATTTGTTGCGCTGGAGGCGCGCAATCACCGTCATGCGCAGGCTCACCTGGCGGCGGGGGCTTTCGTCCTTGTCGTTCAGAATATCGACAAATCGCCCGCTCAGCTTGTCTTCCGCCTCGGTGGCCAACACGTATCTCCTTGGTTCAAATTCGTTCGATGATAATGGCGGGCGCCATGCCGCCAGCAGCGCACATGGTGATGAGCCCGTAGCGACCGCCGGTGCGTTCGAGTTCGTCAAGCGCGGTGCCGATCAGGATCGCGCCGGTCGCGCCGATGGGATGGCCTAGCGCGATCGAGCCGCCGTTGGGGTTCACCTTCGCGCGGTCGAGATCGAGGTCGCGGATCAGCTTTTCGACCACGACGGCGAAAGCCTCGTTCACTTCCCAGACGTCGATCTGGTCCTTGGTCAGTCCCGCCTTGGCCAGCACTTTCTTGGCCGCCGGCACCGGGCCGTTGAGCATGAGCGTCGGACAATCGCCGATCTCGGCCATGGCGACGATGCGTGCGCGGGGCTTGAGGCCGTGCTTCTCGGCATAGTCCTTGGACGCCAGCAGGATCGCGGAAGCGCCATCCACCACGCCCGAGGAAATGCCGACATGGTGGATCGGCTTCACATCGAGGTCGGGGTAAACCTGGTTGACCAGTTCGACGTAAGTCTTGCCGCCCGGCGCCGAGGGCATGTTGTAGAACATTTCGAATGCCGGCTTGAGCTGAGCCAGGCCTTCTGCGGTGGTGTCGGGGCGCGGGTATTCCTCATGATCGAGGATCACGTTGCCCTCATCGTCCTTCACCACGATCGTCGAGCGGTCAAAGCGGCCCTCGGCGATGGCGACGGCGGCCCGGCGCTGGCTCTCTACGCCGAACGCTTCCAGTTCTTCGCGGCTGATGCCTTCCATCGCGGCGATGGCGTCGGCGGCGATGCCCTGGTTTGTCTGCGGATGCTTGGCCTGGAGCCGGGGATTGCCCGCGCCCATGCCGGCGCTGCCGACCCCGGCTTCGCGCATCTTCATGCCATGCGCATTGGCGTAGGAAAGCATGTCCATCCCGCCCGCGACCATCAGGTCCGACATGCCTGACATGATCATTGCGGCGGCAAGGTTGGTGGCGGTGATGCTGGATCCGCAGAAGCGGTTGAGCGTGACGCCGCCGGCGCGCACGTCATAGCCGGCGTCGAGCGCGGCCATACGGCCGATATCGCCGCCCTGTAGGCCGATCGCCGCCGAAACGCCCCAGATCACGTCATCCACATCCGAGGTATCGAGCGCGTTACGCTCCTTGATAGCGGCAAGAACGGTGGCGGAGAGATGCTCAGGGTGCATCTGCGAGAGCGCGCCCTTGCCCATCTTGCCGATGGACCGGGGGGTGCGCACAGTGTCGATGATCCAGGCTTCGGTCACGATCGGATCTCCTCAAATTCCCATGTGGCGCCGGTGGTCATTTGCGGCGCCTTGGCTTGAGGTCATGCTGGCAGGTCAGGGCAATTGCAATTGGAGGGGGCTGTCCTATCGCAGCGGCGATTGCTTTCATTTGAAAGTATATCGGAGCTTACAGTCACCCCGTCAAGCATACGCAGTAAGGCCATAGATCGTGACGGCGGCGCAGGCCCGGCTTGACGGTAGCGATGCGCGGGACAAAGCAAGGGGTAGGGACAGGATAAAGGGGAAAGGCGTGGGGGCCAGCGGCCACGACGAAACATCGCAAGACGTGATAACCGGGCAGGGCGGCGCATTCGCGCCCTTGCGGGAGGGCACGTTCCGCCGGATCTGGACGGCCAGCCTGTTCTCGAATTTCGGGCAGCTTTTCCTCGGCGTCGGCGCGGCATGGGAAATGACGCGGCTCACCAGTTCGGCGGAAATGGTGGCGCTCGTGCAGAGCGCGATGATGTTGCCGCTGATGGTAGTGACACTGCCTGCGGGCGCCATCGCCGACATGTTCGACCGCCGCCGTATCGCCATGACCGGGCTTGCTTGCAGCGCATGCTGCGCTGCCGTGCTGGCGACTATCGCGTTCCTCGGCCTTGTCACGCCTTGGATATTGCTGCTGTTCTGCGCGCTGATCGGTGCGGGCGTGGCGCTCTATTCGCCGTCCTGGCAGGCCTCGATTCCCGAGCAGGTCTCGCGCGAGCATCTACCCGCCGCCGTGGCGCTGGGAACGATCAGCTACAATGTCGCGCGCAGCTTCGGGCCGGCGCTCGGGGGTCTTATCGTCGTGCTCTACGGGGCCCGTGCGGTTTTTGGCATGACCGCGCTGCTCTACCTTCCGCTGTTCTTCGCGTTCGTCATGTGGCGGAGGCGGCACGTACCTTCGCGGCTGCCGCCGGAACGGATGGACCGGGCCATGCTCGGCGGGGCGCGTTATGCGCTCCACGCCCCGGCGATCCGCACGGCGCTGCTGCGCGTGCTGGCCTTTGGGCTTTCCACTGCAACCGCTTCCGCACTGGCGCCGCTGATCGCGCGCGACCTGCTGCACGGCAATGCCGCGACTTACGGCCTTCTGCTCGGCGCGCAGGGCGTTGGCGCGGTGACGGGCGCGCTCTTCGTCAGCCGCATCCGCGAGACGATCTCGACCGAGATGGCCGTGCGCCTCTTCGCGATCGGCACCGGCGCGGCGCTGGCGGTGATCGGCTTCAGTCACGACCTCATATTGACCTGCGCGGCTTTCCTGCTAGTGGGCGCCTGCAATATCCTGACCATCGCCATGCTCAACGTCACCGTGCAGCTTTCGGCGCCGCGCTGGGTGACGGCGCGTGCGCTTTCGCTGTTCTCCTCGGCCATCACTGCCGGGATCGGCATCGGTGCCTGGTGCTGGGGGCAATTCGCGCAGCAGCAGGGCGTTGCCCACGCCATGCTCGCCTCGGGGCTGGCGGTGGCGGCAACGGCGCTGCTCGGTTTCATCCTGCCGATTGCGCGCGATACCGCCAGCGGCACGTCCGAAATGCCGCTGGGCCATGAGCCCGAGGTCGGCATGGCGCTGACGCTGCGTTCGGGGCCCGTGGTGATCGAGGTGGACTATGACGTCGATCCCGATCAGGCGCGCGAATTCTACGCGACGATGATGAAGATGCAGTCCATGCGTAAGCGAAACGGCGGATTCGCGTGGTCCATCGCGCGTGACATCGCCAATCCGTCACTCTGGACCGAACGCTATCATTGCCCGACCTGGGGCGATTACCTGCGGCTGCGCGACCGCTTTACCGAGGCCGATTACGAGATCCAGGCCGCCGCCGACGCCTTCAACCGGACGCGCCCGGCCAACCGCGTACGGCGGCAGTTGGAGCGGCCGTTCGGCTCCGTGCGCTGGAAGGCGGAATCGTACGATCCGAAACAGGAAACGGTGGGCTGGATGGCGCCCTGAGGCGTCTTTCAGTCTGTCCCCATAAGGGAATTGCCGAGGCTGACGCTCGCTGGCGTGGTGAAGCAACGAATTGCGGGAGAGAATATAATGCAGGACAAGATCTGGCGCGTGGTTCAGTGGGCCACGGGCAATGTCGGCAGCCGCGCGCTGCGCACCGTGATCGAGCATCCGCGCATGGAGCTTGTGGGCCTCTGGGTCTCGTCACCCGAGAAGGCGGGCAAGGACGCGGGCGAACTTTGCGGGCTGCCGGCTACCGGCGTGCGCGCCACGAATTCGCTGGACGATATCCTCGCGCTGGATGCCGATTGCGTGCTTTACATGCGGCAGGGCACCGATTGGGGCGAGCTTTGCGCGTTGCTGGCTTCGGGCAAGAACGTCATCACCACGCGCGGCGACTTCCACAATCCGCGCCTGATGGATGCCGACATTCGCGCGCGGGTAGAGGCGGCCTGCGCGAAAGGCGGCACTTCGGTCTACTCCACCGGATCGAGCCCGGGCTTCGTGACAGAGGCGCTGGCGATCCCGCTGCTCTCGCTGGAGCGTCGCCACGGCGTTCTGACCATCGACGAATTCGCCGACGTATCGAGCCGCGATTCGCCGGAAATGCTGTTCCAGATCATGGGCTTCGGTGCGGAAATGGCCCCGTTCGACCAGCGCCGGGCCGAGCATCTCAAGGGTGACTTCGGCAGCTCGCTCTCGCAAGTGGCCGACGCCATGGGCCTTGAGATCGATGCGATCGAGGCGTTCGGCGAACTTTCCGCAACGAAGCAGGACCTGACCATCGCGGCAGGCACTGTGCCGGCGGGTACCGTCGGGGCCATGCGCACCACGATCACCTGCCTGCACAAGGGCGAGCCGATCATGCGTTTTCGTGCCAACTGGTACGTCACCACCGATATCGAGCACGACTGGGATCTGCGGGAATCGGGCTGGCGCGTGACCACCGGCGGCGATACGCCGGTGCGGATGGACATCATGTTCCCGGTGGCGCCCGAGGACTATGCCGCCTTCACTCCGGGGCTCACCGCGCATCGTCCGGTCAATGCGATTCCGGCCGTTTGCGCGGCTGCACCGGGTATCAGGACGACCGTGGACCTGCCACAGATCATCCCGATTTTCGGCTGACTTATCGCGGCGGCTCGGAGGCGGTCGCCTGATCGCCGCCGAGTACGCGGTAGAGCGTGACGCGGTTGCTGGCGACGGCAAGCCGCGTCGCGATTTCCAGCTTGCGTGCGGTGTAGAGGCTGCGCTGGGCATCGAGGTTATCGAGCGAGCTGGCGATGCCCTGCTTGTATGTCGCCTCGGTCAGGCGCGCGGTGTCGGCGGCGGCATTGGTGTAGCTGCTGGCCGCGCGCAGGCGTTCACCGAGCGTGCCCTGATCGGCCAGCGCATCGGAAACTTCGCTGAAGGCGGTCTGGATCGACTTCTCATAGGTCGCCAACGCAGCATCGCGCTTGGCTTTCGAGACATCGACGTTGGCCAGCTTGCCGCCCGCGTTGAAGATCGTCCAGTTTGCGTCGGCGCCAGCGGTGGCCGCGAAGGCGCCCTTGCTGAAGAGCGAAGTCAGCCCGTCGCTCGCAAAGCCGAGCAGGGTGGTCAGCGAGATCGAAGGGAACAGTTCGGCCCGAGCGACACCTATGTCGGCATTGGCGGCACGTAGCTCGTACTCGGCCTCGACCACGTCGGGACGGCGCAGCAGGACCTGCGAGCTGGTGCCGGCGGGTAGCACGGCGAGCTGGGCATTGACCTCGTCGATGCCGCCGGGAAGCAGGCTCTCGTCGAAATCGGCGCCGACCAGCAGGCGGATCGCGTTCACGTCCTGCGCGAGCAGGGCGGTCTGCGCCGCAAGGTCGCCTTTGGCCGTTTCCAGGACCTGTTCGGCCTGCCTCAGGTCGGTGCGCGGTGCGACGCCGCCCTTGAGGCGCGCGGTGTTGAGCACGACCGAGTGCTGGGCGTTGTCAGCCGTGGCCTTCGCGATGTTCAGCAGGTCGCGGTCGGCACCATAGTTCGCCCAGGCCTGCGCCAGATCGGCGACGAGGCCGAGGCGGACGGTGCGGGCAGCGGCTTCGGTCGAGAGCGCCGTGTTGCGCTGGGCTTCGGTGGCGCTGGCGTATTTGCCGAAAAAGTCGATCTCGAAGCTGGAAATGCCGCCCTTGAGCGAAAGCGCGGTGGCATCGCCCGATCCGTTGACTTCGTTGCGCGTGACCGATGCGGTGGCGCCGATCGCGGGGATCTGGTCCGCCCGGGTCACGCGCACTTGCGCGCGGGCTGCGGCGAGATTGGCCGCTGCCACGCGCAAGTCGCGGTTTTCGGTGAGCGCCTGTTCGACCAGCTTTTGCAAGCGCGGGTCGCGGAAGATCTCGGTGTAGGAAACCAGCGGGAGGTTCGCCTCGCTCTGCGCAAGATAGGCATCGCCCACCGGCCACGATTGCGAGACCGGCGGCGTCGGCTGCACGTACTTCGGCGCCATCGAGCAGGCACTCAGGGCCATGGCGGGCAGGGCAAGTGCCGCCAGCTTCAGGGTGCGGGAGCGGATCATGCGGCGTCTCCCTTCGCTTCGCGGCGCTTCTGGATCTGGTGACGGACAGCGGCAAGGCCATCGCGCACGCCCCGGCGTACGAGCACGAAGAACAGCGGGATGAAGAAGATCGCCAGCAGCGTCGCGGTCAGCATGCCGCCGACCACGGCCGTACCGATGGCGATGCGGCTGTTGGCGCCTGCGCCGCTTGCCACGGCCAGCGGCAGCACGCCGAAGATGAAGGCGAAGCTGGTCATCAGGATCGGACGCAGGCGGATGCGGGCAGCTTCCAGTGCCGCTTCGATCACGCGCTTGCCCTGCTTTTCGGCCATTTCCGCGAACTCGATCATGAGAATCGCGTTCTTGGCGGCAAGGCCCATGGTCGTGAGCAGGCCGATCTGCAGATAAACGTCGTTCTCAAGCCCGCGCAGCGTGACCGCCAGAACCGCGCCCAGCAGGCCGAGCGGAATGACCATGATCACCGCGATCGGGATCGACCAGCTTTCGTAAAGCGCGGCAAGGCACAGGAACACGACCAGCAGCGACAGTGCGTAGAGCACCGGGGCCTGACCCGAGGACAGGCGCTCCTGATAGGACGAGCCCGACCATGCGACGGCGGTGCCGGGGATCTGGCTGGCCAGATCCTGCATGATCTGCATCGCCGTGCCCGAGCTGACGCCCGGCGACGGAGTGCCCGAGAATTCATAGGCCTGCAGGCCGTTGAAGCGCGAGGTCGAGCTTGGCGCGGTTGACCAGCTCTGCGTCGAGAAGGCCGAGAAGGGCGCCATCTGCCCGTTCGAACCGCGCACGAACCAGCGCGCGAGATCTTCGGGGCGCGAGCGGAACTGCGCGTCGCCCTGAACGTAGACCTTCTTCACGCGGCCCTTGTCGAGGAAGTCGTTCACGTACGTGCCGCCCCACGCCGTTTGCAGCGTGTTGTTCACGTTCGCGGCGGTGAGGCCATAGGCCGTGAGCGCGCGCGTGTTCGTGGCGATCTTCAGGGTCGAGACTTCGGGAAGGTCGCTTAGGCGCACGTTGGTCAGGCGGCTGTCGGCAGCGGCCTTGCTCAGCAGCTGGTCACGCGCCTGCTGGAACTGCGAACGGGTCATGCCCGAGCGGTTCTGAAGCTCCATGGTGAAGCCGGACGATTGACCGAGGCCGCGAATTGCGCCGGGAACCAGCGTGAAGACCTGTGCGTCGCGCAGCCCCTTGAAGGCCCCGTTGGCGCGCTGGACGATGGCATCGGCGGTGTTCTTCGAACCCGGACGCTTGTCCCAATCGACCAGCGTAATGAAGGCCTGTCCGGTGTTCTGGCCGGCCGCGCCCTGTCCGCCGCCCGAGACGGTGAACATGTTCTCGACGTTGCCCTTTTCGTACGTCGCGAAATACTGCTCGATCTTGTGCTGCACGTCTTCGGTGCGCGTGCGCGGCGAGCCTGCAGGCAGGCGCCACTGCACCATGATCGAACCCTGGTCCTCGTTGGGGAGGAAGCCGGTGGGCAGTCGGTGGAACAGGAAATACGTTGCGGCACAGGCGATCAGGAACAGCCCGAGCCAGCGCCACTTGTGCGCGACCACGTGCTCGACGCGGCGGACATAGCCGTTGGTCAGGCGCTCGAAGCCGTTGTTGAAGCCGGTGTGGAAGCGCAGCCACAAGTTCGCCAGCCACGGCACGTGGCGGTCGAACCAGGTCGGCTCTTCCTTGCCGTGGACTTTGGCCTTGAGCAGCGTTGCAGTCAGTGCGGGGCTGAGGATCAACGCCACCAGCACCGAGAGCACCATGGCAACGACGATCGTCAGCGAGAACTGGCGGTAGATCACGCCGGTCGAGCCGCCGAAGAAGGCCATCGGCAGGAACACGGCAGACAGCACCAGCGCGATGGCGATCAGCGCGACCTGGATTTCCTCCATCGACTTGATGGTCGCCTGCCGGGCGGTCATGCCCGGATTTTCCTCCAGCAATCGTTCGACGTTCTCGACGACGACGATGGCGTCGTCGACCAGCAGGCCGATCGCAAGGACAAGGCCGAACAGCGTCAGCGTGTTGATCGTGAACCCGGCGATGTAGAACACCGCAAAGGTGCCCAGCAGCACCACCGGCACGGCAATGGCCGGGATCAGCGTGGCGCGCCAGCTCTGCAGGAACACGAACATGACGATGACGACCAGCACGATCGCCTCGAACAGCGCCTTTTCGACTTCGGAGACCGACAGCTTGATGAACGCCGTGGAATCGTTGCCGTAATCGTAGGCAAGGCCATCGGGCATGCCCACGGCAAGCTGCGACATCGCCGCCTTCACGCGCTCGGCCGTCGCCAGCGCGTCGGCGCCCGGCGAAAGCGAGATCGAGATACCGGCACCGGGGTGCCCGTTGATGCGGCTGATCGTGCTGTAATTGTCCGCGCCGATCTCGACACGGGCGACGTCGCCGATCGTTACCGTCGAGCCGTCGCTGTTGGTCTTGAGCACGATGTCGCGGAACTGGTCGGCCGTTTGCAGGCGCGAACCGGCGGTGACGATGGCGTCGATCGCCTGATCCTGCGGCGCGGGGAGGCCGCCGATTTCACCTGCGGCGACTTCGGTGTTCTGCGCGGTGATCGCCGTGGTCACGTCGCTCGGCATCAGCGAGACGGCGGCCAGCTTGGCGGGATCGAGCCAGATGCGCATCGCGTGCGGCGCGCCGAACACGTTGACGTCGCCCACGCCTTCAAGGCGCGAGAGCGGGTCCTGGATGTTCGAGGTCAGGTAGTCCGAAACGTCCTGGTTCGAACGCCCGTCGGTCTCGTCGTAGACGGCCACCAGCAGCAGCTGGTCGGGGTTCGACTTGGTGACGGTAACGCCCTGGCTCTGCACCGCCTGCGGCAGGCGCGAGAGCGCGGACTGGACCTTGTTCTGGACCTGCACCTGCGCGATGTCGGGGTCGGTACCCTTGGCGAAGACCGCGCTGATCGTGGCCTGGCCACGGTTCGAGGATTGCGACGAGAAGTATAGCAGGCCGTCGATGCCGGTCAGCTGCTGCTCGATGATCTGGGTGACGCTGTTCTCGATCGTTTCGGCCGAGGCGCCGTTGTAGGTCGCGCGGATATTGACCTGCGCGGGCGCGATGTCCGGATACTGCTCGTTGGGCAGGTAAACCAGCGCGCCGGCGCCGGCCAGCATGACGATGATGGCGAGAACCCAGGCGAAGATCGGCCTGTCGATGAATATCCGGGACATGGGAGGATCAGTGGCCCTTCGCGCCGGTTTCACCGGGCTTGGCAGCCCGCGGTTCCACCTTCTGCGGCGCCGTCGATGGCACCGCCTTGATTTCGGTGCCGAGCTTCAGGCCGTTCAGGCCCTGCACGATGACTTTGTCTCCGGGCTGGAGCCCGGACGTTACCACGACATAGGCGCCGCTGGTGCGGTCCGCGACGACTTTGCGGCGACCGGCCTTGCCGTCGTCGCCCGCCGTCATGACGAAGGCAGAGCCATCGAAGTCACGCTGGACGGCGTTCTGCGGGATGAGGAAGGCATTGGGGTCGTTGGCCTGGTCGAAGATCGCCGAGACGAACATGCCCGGCAGCAGCAGGCCGTCCGGGTTCGGGAACTTGGCGCGCAAGGTCACCGTGCCGGTGCCTTCGTCCACCGTCACTTCGGAGAACTGCACGGTTCCGGCGTAAGCGTATTTGCTGCCGTCGTCGAACTTCAGGTGAACCGTGGTGCTGCCCGGATTGATGCCGCCAGCCGCCAGTCTGCGGCGCAGCGCGGTGATGTCGGCCGCCGACTGCTGCATGTCGACATAGATCGGGTCCATGCGCTGGATCACGGCCAGCGGATCGGCCTGGCTGGCACTGGCGAGCGCGCCGACGGTGAACAGCGAACGGCCGATGCGGCCGCTGATCGGGGCCGGGACCGTGGTGAAGCGCAGATTGGTCTTCGCGGTGTCCAGCGCCGCGGCATTCTGCGCGATCGAGGCGCGGGCCGAGCGGGCAGTGGCCAGCGCATCGGCATAGTCCTGCTTGGCGACTGCCTCCATGTCCGCGAGCGGCTTGTAGCGATCCGCCTTGGCGCTGGCGGCCTCTGCGGTGGCGCGGGCGCTGGTGAGATCGGCCTGCGCCTGATTGACCGCCGCCCGGTAGAGGCTTGAATCGATCTGGAACAGCTGCTGGCCGGCGCGAACGTAGCTGCCTTCGGTGAAGTAGCGCTTGACGATCACGCCGTTGACCTGCGGGCGGACTTCCGAGGTTTCGAAAGCCACGGTGCGGCCGTTCAGCGTCACCGCGAGCGGGACGGTCGAAGGCTGGGCAACGATGTAGCCGACTTGCGTGGGATGCTTAGATGCATCCTTCGCACCCTGACCGGAGCATCCGACCAGAAGCGAGGCAAGGATCAGCGTGAGAGTGGTCCGGCGCATCGGAAAGGCCGGAAGCATCGTGGGCATGGTCGATTTCAAGTTGCGCACCGCGTGTCGAAGGATGCGCGAGCTATCAAGGCATTCGCGAGGCTTCGCAAGTCGCCATTTCGCAGGTGCGACAATTTGTGACTAATTGCGATTTCCGACACTTGCGATGAACAGGAAAGTCGAACGGTGGAGGTGTTTTCAGCCTCGCCGGAGCCGGAATCGGTCATGGGGGCCATGTTGCCGGCCCCGTCTTCGCGAATCGCCATGACGGCACGGCGATGCGCGATACAATTCCGAATGTGTGGGCAGGGGAAGTGCGGGAGCGGCGCAAAGAAAAAGGCACCACTTCCGGTTAAGGAAGTGGTGCCCGGGGACGGGATCGAACCGCCGACACCATGATTTTCAGTCATGTGCTCTACCAACTGAGCTACCCGGGCATCCCTGGTTCGGTGCGGTGCCGAAGCGACCGTTCCGTGTCGGTGGCGGGCCTATGGCGAAGGGCGCTGAGCTTGGCAACCCTAAAATGACAGTGCCGCTTCAATCGTCCTGTGGAAAAATTTCGGGTACGTCCGGATCGGCGGGCGGGCCGGGCAGGGCATAGCCGTCGGCCAGCCACTTCACGAGGTCGCGGTCGCGGCAGCCCTTGGAACAGAACGGCGTGTGTTCGTCGCTGCGCGGCTTGCCGCAGATCGGGCACTTGCGGATTTTCGTGGTCATGATGTGATCGCCTGCGCGAATCCGCCGGTGAGCGCAAGCGTCGCGTCCTCCTGCCATCGCAGCGTGCGGCCGGCGCGGCGCGCGAGTTCGGTCTCCCACTGCGGCAGGACTTTCGCCCGCACGCGCGGATGGGCAGTGAGCAGCAACGTGCCGGGCTCCGTAATGCGTTCGGCGCGGCGCAGCAGCAGGCGTGCGCAGGCTCCGGCAGGATCGTGGCGCAGGCGGTGGAGGATCGAGGGGCGCTCCAGCCGCGCCACCAACTGGACGAATCCGAATCCGTTCATTGCGGTGTGCTGGTGCGGCCAATGATCGAGCGCGGCCGCCATGGCCTCGTCCACGGCGCGGCGGTCGTCCTTGCGCTCCAGCGAGGGGAAATCGATGCCGATCGAGCCGCCAAGGTCGAACTGCTCCACTGCGCGCGCGATGGCGGGGACGGCCGCACGGGCGAGGGTGGACGGTGGCAGGGTGCCGTCGATATCGATCAGAGTCATCGCGGGGGTCGGGATCACGAGGATCGCGCCGCCGTCGAACGTGATCTCGCCCGCGAAGGCTTCCGCGAAAAGTTCGGGCCAGGGATCTTCGGGGAAAGCGCGCACGGTGCGGACCGGCAATCCGGTCTCCCGCAGCGATTCGGCCAGTGAAGGAGCAGGGCGGACTTGATGTTCCGTGGGCCTTGCCTGCGCTCGCTTGAGCCGTCCCGTTTCCGCGATGACGGCGCGCGTGACGACAAGGCGCAAGGGACGGCCCTCGCTGGCGTCGGCGGGAAGACCGTCCACCAGTGCCTCCGCGCCCGATGCGAAGCGTGCCGTGCCGCGCTTCGATCCTTTCGCGCGCGAGGTCAGCACCGCCTCGGCGACTTCACCCGCTCTCAGGCCGTCGTCCCAGTCAAGCCGGGCGGCGAGCACCTCGCCATTGTCGACAAGGACCGCTCGGGATTCGCCGATCCCGTCCTCGACGAGCCATTCAGGCAATCGCGAACCCCGCGGCCTTGAGCAGCGCGCGGGTCTCGTAGAGCGGCAGGCCAACGACGCCGGAATGGCTGCCGGAAATCGCGGTGATAAGCCCCTCGGCGCTGCCCTGGATGGCGTAGCCGCCCGCCTTGCCGTGCCATTCGCCGCCGCCGATATAGCCCTCGATCTCCTCGCGGGAGAGTGCCTTGAAGCGCACGATCGTTTCGGACAGCCGCTCGCGCAGCGTGCCGTCGGGCGATTTCAGGGCGATTGCGGAATGCACGCGGTGGCGACGGCCGGACAACAGAGCCAGGCATTCGCGCGCGGTCTTCTCGTCCTCGGCCTTCGGTAGCACGCGGCGGCCGCAGGCGACCACGGTGTCTCCGGCAAGGACATGGGCATGATCTGCGACAACCGCGAGCGCTTTCTCGCGCGCCATGCGGCGGGCGTAGGCGCGCGGGTGTTCGCGCGCGTCATGCGTTTCGTCGATGTCGGCGGCAATGATCGCGTGCGGCGTCAGGCCCAGTCGGCCGATCAGTTCGCGGCGGCGCGGGCTCGCCGAAGCGAGGATCAACTGCAACTGCGCAGAAGCGTCGATACGCGGTGCGATGGCGTCCCCGCTGGGGGACGCGGCGTCAGTACTGACCGGGGCCACCGCGACCAGGCATGAAACGGTAGGTGATACGACCCTTGGTGAGGTCATAGGGGGTCAGTTCGACCAGAACTTCGTCTCCGACCAGCACGCGGATGCGGTTCTTGCGCATCTTGCCCGCAGTGTGACCGAGGATTTCGTGGCCGTTTTCGAGCTCTACACGGAACATGGCGTTCGGGAGCAGTTCGACCACGCGGCCGCGCATTTCAAGGAGTTCTTCTTTCGCCATCGGCGATCTAGTCCGTGAGCTTGTTGTGTCGTCGCGGCGCGACATAGCCACGACTCGCCAAAAATGGAAGCCTTGGCGAATATTTGGCTCTTTTGGGGCACTTGACCCATTTGGGTACCCCTGCGGTGACGGGTTCTCCAGTTGCGACAAAATGTTACCCGGCGCCGCCTTGCGACCTTTTCGCAGTCGCGGCATCAGCGCCGCCGGGTGGGGGAAACTATATCTTTTTGGCGGAGATCCTGAGTTGCGTTGCGTTCATCTGATCCCCCTCGCGGCGGGCGTCAGCCTGTCGGCGATGGTTCCGGCACTGGCCAGTGCTCAGGAGACTCATGCCCAGCCTGCGGATGCGAGCGTCGCTGTGCCAGCCGTGCCCACATCGTTGGCGGCAACCGACGAATCCACGCCGGCACCGACGGTGAAGAGCAACGGACATGAAATCGTGGTCACCGCCGCGCGTATCGCCGGGCAGCTCGAAGTACCCAGCCAGCCGATCCAGACGTACGACGAGGACGACATTGCCGCTTACGGCGTCAACTCGATCGCCGACCTGATCGATGCGATTTCGCCGCAGACCGGCAGTGGGCGTGGGCGCGGGGACGGGCGTCCGGTGATCCTCGTCAACGGCCAGCGCATCACCAGCTTCCGTGAGATGCGCGACATTCCGCCCGAAGCGATCCGCCGCATGGAGGTTCTGCCCGAGGAAGTGGCGCTGCGTTTCGGCTATCCGGCCAACCAGCGGGTGGTGAACATCATCCTCAAGAAGAAGTTCTCCGCGACCACGGTTTCGGGCGAGTACAATCTGCCGACCCGCGGCGGCTACGACAATTACGAGCTGGAAAGCGGGTTCTTCAAGACCGTCGGGCCGCGCCGCTTCAACGTGGCCGCCAAGTACACCGACACTTCGATGTTGACGGAAAACGAGCGCGACGTGCGGCAGGATCCGGACTCGCTGCCGACCGTGGCGGGCGATCCCGATCCGGCGCGCTATCGCAGTCTGGCCGCTGCCGATTCCGAGTTCACACTGAACGGCACGATGACGCAGGGCATCGGCAAGGACGGCTTCGACGGCTCGTTCACCACCAATGGCACGTTCACGCATTCGGTGACGAACGCCTGGTCCGGCCTCGATACGGTCAAGCTGGTCCATGACGGCGATTCTGCCGTTCGCACTTTGCCCGATCCGCTGGCGACGCGGGTGGAGACCAACGAATTCCAGGCCGGCCTCGGCTACAGCCGCATGCTTGGCGGCTGGAATTTCAACGTCACCAATGACGCCGGCTACACGATTACCGAGACCGATACCGACCGTCCGCGCGACACCTCGGGTCTGATCGACGCGGCCAAATCGGGCGCGCTCGCCATCGACGGCGCGCTGCCGGTCGTACCGGGCGCGGGCGTGGACGAAGCGCGCAACCGCACGACCACGCTGTCGTCGTTGGCGACGCTTTCGGGCCGTCCCTTCACGATGCCGGCGGGCGATGCCAACCTGACCTTCAAGGGCGGCTATGACTATACGCACAGCGCCAGTGAGAACTCGGCCTCGAAGATGGGCATGGTGGGCCTCACGCGCGGGGACGTGTCCGGCGGCCTTAACCTCGCGGTGCCGCTGACCAGCCGCAATAATGATGTGCTTGGCGCGATCGGCGATATCACGCTCAACTTGAGCGGCGGACTCGACCACTTGTCGGACTTCGGCACGCTGACGGACTGGAGCGCGGGGCTGACCTGGTCGCCCACCGGCAAGCTGACGTTCCAGGCGAGCTATCTGGTCAACGAGGCCGCGCCGACATTGGTCCAGTTGGGTGCGCCGGTGGTGCAAACCTACAATGTGTCGGTCTACGACTTTACCACGAACCAGACCGCGCTGGTGACGGTGACGAGCGGCGGCAACCCCGATCTCGTCAAGGAAATGCAGCGGGACATCAAGCTCTCGGCGACATGGCAACTTCCGTTCATGCAGCGCTCGAACATGGTGGTGGAGTACTTCCACAACCATTCGAGCAATGTCTCCGAGGCGTTCCCGATGCTCACGCCTGCGGTCGAGGCGGCCTTCCCGGACCGCGTGACGCGCGATGACGAGGGCAACCTGACGGCGGTGGATCGCCGTGCGGTGACCTTCGCCGAAGAGACCAGCTCACGCATCCGCTGGGGCTTCAACCTTTCGGGCAATATCGGTGCGCAGCCGCAGGGCGGCCCTGGCGGCTTCGGCGGCCCGCCTCCGGGCGGTCCCCCGCCGGGCGGCGCGGGTGGTGGATCCGGTGGGGGCGGCGCTGGCCATTCCGGCGGTGGTGGCTCTGGCGGCTCCGGTGGCGGGGGCGGCGGCTTCGGCGGTCCGCCGCCGATGATGGGCGGCGGACGCGGCCCACAAGGCGCGCGCTGGAACTTCTCGATCTACCACACCTGGCGCTTCACCGATGACGTGAAGATCGCCGATGGCGTGCCGGTGCTCGACCAGCTCAACGGCGGCGCACTGACGGCGGGCGGCGTGCCGCGCCACGTGATCGAGGCCGAGGGCGGCATGTTCGTGAATGGCTACGGCCTGCGCCTGAAGGCCGAATGGGATGCGCCCAGCACGGTGGACGGCACCGGCGCGCCGACCAGTTCGGACTTGCACTTCGGCAGCACTTTCGTCGCCAACTTGCGCATTTTCGCGGATCTCAGCCGCAATACCGAACTGGTGAAGAAAATGCCGATCCTCAAGGGGATGCGCGTTTCGTTCGTGGCGAACAACCTGTTCGATACGCGCCAGAAGGTCACCGACGACAACGGCGAAGTGCCGATTGCCTATCAACCGGCCTATCGCAATCCGCAGGGCCGCGTGATCGGGATCGATCTGCGCAAGATGTTCTGAGGCCATCGCAAAATCCGCGGACGGCGGATTTTCGAAAACACCTCTGAGGATTGATCGCGGCCGGGTCTACCCGATCCGGCCGCGATATCCTATCTGGCGGGAATGGCGCGAACACCTGCCGGAACTCCCGAACACCCCAAGGGCACCGCACGCTTCAATGAGGAGCAGGCGACTTTCACCCTGCGCGGCTCCGATCAGCCCGATCTCCAGCAAGGCGTGGAGGTCATCCGCGAGACGGTTCGCACGCTGCCGTCGAAGCCCGGCGTCTACCGCATGCAGGATGCGCGCGGGGATGTGCTCTATGTCGGCAAGGCGCGGGTGCTGAGGAACCGCGTCGCCAACTATACGCAGTGGGAGCGGCTGCCGATCCGGCTCCAGCGCATGGTCAGCCAGACGCGCAGCATGACCATCGTCACCACCAATTCGGAGGCCGAGGCGCTGTTGCTGGAAGCGCAGCTCATCAAGCGCTTCCGTCCGGCCTACAACGTGCTGCTGCGCGACGATAAATCGTTCCCGTTCATCCTCTTGCGGGCCGAACATGACTTCCCGCGCATCATGAAGCATCGCGGTGCGCGCAAGATGAAGGGCGACTATTACGGCCCCTTCGCCAGCGCCGGTTCGGTCAACACCACGATCAACGCGTTGCAGAAGCTGTTCCTGCTGCGCAGTTGCACGGACAGTTTCTTCTCGCGGCGTGACCGGCCTTGCCTGCTCTATCAAATCAAGCGCTGCTCGGCGCCTTGCGTCGGCCGCATCGACGAGGCGGGCTACGGCGAACTCGTGAAGGAGGCGAAGGACTTCCTCGGCGGCAAGTCGAGCGCGGTGCAGAAGAAGATCGAGAGCCAGATGGCCGAAGCCGCCGAAGCGCTGGACTTCGAGCGCGCGGCCATGTTGCGAGACCGGCTGCGCGCGGCGACCTTCATTCAGGGCAGTCAGGCGATCAATGCCGAGGGCATGGACAGCGCCGACATCTTCGCGATGGCCTGCAAGAACGGGCAGGTCGGCATCCAGGCCTTCTTCATTCGCGGCGGCCAGAACTGGGGGCACCGCGCCTTCTTCCCGACGCACACCGAGGGGCTTTCCGAGGAGGAGGTCTTCGAAAGCTTCCTCGCCCAGTTCTACGAGGAAGTACCGCCGGCGCGCACGATCCTTGTCGACCGCGAACTGCCCGAGGCCGAATTGATGGCCGAGGCTTTCCGCGAACTGGCTGGCGGCAAGGTCGAGATCTCGGTACCCCAGCGCGGCAACCGTCGCCGCCTGATGGATCAGGCAACCCGAAACGCCGTCGAAGCGCTCGACCGCCGTATGGCCGAGCGTGGCTCGCAGGCAAAAATCTGGCGCGAGATGGCGGAATTCCTCGAATTGCCGGACCTGCCGCAGCGCGTGGAAGTCTACGACAACTCGCATATCCAGGGCAGCAAGGCGGTTGGCGCGATGGTGGTGGCGGGGCCGGAGGGCTTCCTCACCAACCAGTACCGTAAGTTCAACATCCGCGAGGCGCAGAGCAATGACGACTTCGCGATGATGCGCGAAGTCATGACCCGGCGCTTTGGCCGCGTGCAGGAGGAAGATCCGGAACGTGAGAGCGGCATGTGGCCGGACCTGGTGTTGATCGACGGCGGCAAGGGCCAGATGAGCGCGGTGAAGGACGCGCTGGAGGAACTCGGCATCGAGGATGTGAACCTTATCGCCATCGCCAAGGGCCCTAACCATGGTCGCGAAGGGCGCGAGATTTTCCACTTCCCCGACGGACGCGAGAAGATGCTGCCGGTCAATTCGCCGCTGCTGTTCCACCTCCAGCGGCTGCGGGACGAGGTCCACCGTTACGTGATCGGCGCCCACCGGGCGAAGCGCAGCCGCGCCATCACGGCCAGCCCGCTGGACGAGATTCCCGGCATTGGCCCGGCTCGCAAACGCGCGCTTTTGCTGCACTTCGGGACGGCGGGGAAGGTGCGGGCGGCCAGCCTTGAGGACCTCCAGCGCGCGCCCGGCGTTAGCGCGGCAGTGGCGCAGACGATCTACGATTTCTACCATCCGGGCGGTTGAGGGCGGCACGGATCGACCCACGCTGCTCATCGATAAACGACTTCGTCATTGCGAGCGTAGCGAAGCAATCCAGAGCGTTCCTGCGCCGCTCTGGATTGCTTCGCTGCGCTCGCAATGACGAGGGATGGGGCGCGTTCGTAGACATTTGATCTAAGATTCAACAACCAAACCCGTCGCCCCCGCGAAGGCGGGGGCCCCGCTTCCTTGGGGCTGCCTCAAGCTTGAAGAAGGAAGCGGGGTCCCCGCCTTCGCGGGAACGACGATAAGGATGCGACAGGTCGAACGGCCGACTCCCATCGACGAACGACATGGCCGCTACGCGACATTTCGCGCTACCACGCGCGCATGACTGGCGCGGCGTTCTGTCTGCGCAGCAATACCCGATATCCCGGAGCTTTCGCCCCCCATGCGTTCTTCCCTGCGTAATTTTGCCACGGCCGGTGCCGTGATCGCCTTCGCCATATCCGCCCACGCTTTCGCCGCTGCCGCGCCGGCAGTGCCCGCCGCCACGCTCGCGCCGCTTGCCGAGAGCGTCCCGAGCGACCTTCCGCGCAACGCCCGGCCCACCCACTATCGCATCGAAGTGACGCCCGACGCGCAGGCGCTGACCTTCAAGGGCAATGTGTCGATCGACGTGACGGTCTTTTCCGCCACCGACGCACTGACGCTGCACGGCAATGGCCTGACCGTCTCCAGCGCGTCGCTGGTTCCCGTAAGCGGCAAGCCGGTGC
Organism: Novosphingobium sp. BL-S-33; assembly: GCF_056857025.1. Classification (NCBI taxonomy): domain Bacteria; kingdom Pseudomonadati; phylum Pseudomonadota; class Alphaproteobacteria; order Sphingomonadales; family Sphingomonadaceae; genus Novosphingobium; species Novosphingobium sp. BL-S-33. The sequence continues at coordinate 2,320,750 of NZ_CM166474.1, forward strand.
CGCTCACCGTCTCGACCGACGAAGCCGCGCAGACCCTGCGCTTCGCCGCGCCCGCAACCATCGCGGCAGGGCAGTACCGCCTCGATATCGTCTACACCGGCAAGATCGGCACGCAGCCCTCGGGCCTCTTCGCGCTCGACTATCCCGACAAGCGTACGGGCAAGGAAGTGCGCGGCCTGTTCACCCAGTTCGAGGCGCCGGATGCCCGCCGCTTCGTCCCCAGCTTCGACGAGCCCAGCTACAAGGCGACGTTCGACCTCTCGGCCATCGTCCCGGCCGACCGCATGGCGCTGAGCAACATGCCGGTGAAGGGGCAGGAAGTGCTTCCCGGCGGTCTCAAGCGCGTGACCTTCGGCACGACGCCGAAGATGAGTTCCTACCTGCTGTTCTTCGGCGTAGGAGACTTCGAGCGTTCCTCGCAGATGGCGGCGGACGGCGTCGATGTCGGCATCGTCGCCCCCACCGGCAGCGGCAAGCAGGCGGACTATGCGCGGGAGGGCCTCGCCCAGATCCTGCCGTGGTACGACGATTACTTCGGCGTGAAGTTCCCGCTGCCCAAGCTCGACAACATCGCTGCCCCCGGCACCTCGCAGTTCTTCGGCGCGATGGAGAACTGGGGCGCGATCATGACGTTCGAGCGCATCCTGCTGATGGATCCCGCCATCACCAGCCCCTCGGGCAAGCAGTCGATCTATTCGGTGCAGGCGCACGAAACCGCGCACCAGTGGTTCGGCGATCTGGTGACAATGGCCTGGTGGGACGACATCTGGCTGAACGAGGGCTTCGCGAGCTGGATGGCCGACAAGGTCACCGATCACTTCCACCCCGAATGGAACTGGAAGCTGGGCGGCATCGACGGGCGCGAAGGCGCCATGGCGCTCGACGCGCTGCCGACCACGCATCCGGTGGTGCAGAAGGTGCGCACTGTCTCCGAGATGGAGCAGGCCTTCGATTCGATCACCTACCAGAAGGGGCAGGCGGTCATCGCCATGCTCGAAGACTATGTCGGGCCCGATACCTGGCGCGACGGCATGCGCCTCTACATGAAGCGCCATGCCTATTCGAACACCTCCAGCCGCGATCTCTGGGCGGCGATGGAGGATGCCGGCGGCAAGGACGTGGACCGCATCGCCGAGGCATTCACCCACACCCCGGGCGTGCCGCTGCTGCGCGTCAACGCGGTTTCGTGCGTCGGCGGGCAGACCCGTCTCGACCTGACGCAGGACGCGTTCTCGCTCGATCCGGCAACGCGCGGGGGCGAAGCACCGCTCTGGCCGATGCCCCTGCTGGTGCGCGTGGGTGATGCCGCGCCGGTCCGCCACCTGATGACCGGCCGGAGCGAAAGCGTGATGCTGCCCGGCTGCGGCCCGGTGCTCGTGAACGCGGGCCAGCTCGGCTACTACCGCACGCTCTATTCGGCGAGCGCGATCAAGGCGCTGAAGGCTTCGTTCGGCACGCTGGCACCGATCGACCAGTACGGTCTGGTGCGCGACAACCTCTCGCTTTCGTTCGCCGGTTATCAGGACATGTCGGTGGGCCTCGACCTGTTGTCGGCGATCCCCGGCAATGCCGACGCCACGCTGGCGGGCAAGGCCGTGGCGCGGTGGCAGAACGTCTATGACCTGCTCGAAAAGGGCCCGGCCAAGGACCGCATCGGCGGCATGATCTCCGCCAAATGGTCGCCGCGTCTGGCCAAGCTGGGCTTCGATCCGGTCGCCGACGAACCGCTCGTCGATACCCAGCTGCGCGCGCAGCTTATCGACGCGCTGGGCGGCGTAGGCGATCCGCGCGTCGTGGCCGAGGCGCGTCGCCGCCTGCAGGGGCTGGCGGCCGATCCCAAGTCGCTCGACGGTCCGCTCAAGGGCACCTGGCTCGGCGTGGCGGCGGCCAACGCCAACCGTGCGGATTGGGAGCTGCTGCGCAAGCTGGCGACCGGCGCGACCGGCTTTGTCGAACGCCAGTTGTACTACGCCGATCTCGGCCTCGTAAGCGACGAGGCGCTGGCGAAGGAAGCGCTGGCGCTGGCGATTTCGGGCACGCCTGACGCCACCAGTGCCTCGCAGATCATCACCTCGGTCGCCCGCGCGCATCCGGAGATGGCCTTCGACTTCGTGCGCGCCAATCAGGCCCGTGTCGATGCGCTGATCGAGCATTCCGGCCGTGCGCGCTTCTTCGCGCGCATCGTGGCGTCCAGCACCAATCCGGCCATGGTCGCCAAGGTGGAGGCCTATGCCGCGACGCTTCCGGCCGATGAGGCCAAGCCGGTGGTGCAGGCGCTGACCGCGCTCAAGGAACGCATCGCCAACCGTCCGCGCCAGCGCGAGCAGGTCGCGGCCTGGGTGAAGACGAAGAAGTAAAGGATTGGGGAGGGGTAACACCCTCCCTGACCATTGGCTCCGTGAAGGGCCGGGGTGGCGGTTACTTCGCCACGCCGAACTTGCGCAGCACGCGCCAGATCAGCGCCTTGCCCCGATTGCGCGCCGGCCAGCGGCCGGGCGCCTTCGGTTTCAGCCCGAAACGGCGCAAAACCCCGTTGAGCGCGCGGGCATCGGCTTCCGCGAAGCTCCATTCCGACCGCCACGTGATCGAGAGCGATATCGAGGGCTCGGTGCCGTTCCGCACGAAATGCGGCGCCATAACCGGAACGAAGACAGCCTCTCCCGGCTGAAGCGCGAATTCCCGACCGCCGTCGAGCAGATCGTCCCGCCACTTGAGTTCGCGGCCGCCGCCGGTGTGGTACGTCTCGTGGACCTCGTCCGGCGCGAAACGGGGATTGCCGGCGGGAAACTGGGTCATGACCTTGTTGCCGCGCACTTGCAGCAGGATATTGTGCTCGGGATCGAAGTGGTAGGGTGTCACGCCGCCCGCTGACGTGACGAAAATGAAGCCCTGCAGCTTCATCATGCGCCCCGTTCGCGCCTCGATCACCGGGCGCAGTTCGCCGAGCAGATCCTCCAGCAGGCGGGCATAGTCCGCATGCTGTTCGACGTTCTTGATGACCGCCCAGGAATTGGTGGTCTCGATCTCCCGGATGGTGCGGCCGATGGGAATGCCGGTGGGCGCGGGCTTGCCGTCCACGCCGAGCGGCTGGTTGCCGAAATTGTACTCTATCGACCCGGCGGGTAAGCCTTCGGCCAGTTCGGCAAGCGCTTCCAGTTCCAGCAGCGGATGGCTGCGCAGCGCATGGGCCAGCTTGTGCGGGATCTCCGGATAATTACGGGCGAAGCACTCGCGCTGGGATTGGTCGAAGACAGAGCGACCGGGCAGGGCGGACTGGGCGTTCATGGGCAGGGCCTCGCAGGATTGCGCGCCAGTTCGGCCGTGACGAAGCGGCGGAAAAGCGCGCGGCGCAGCGGCCCGCCGATGGCAATGGACAGGCGCCCGACCGCGCGGCGTTCACGCCAGATATGATCGATCATCGGATGGTCCTCGGCCGCGCAGCTGTCGGTCCATGCGATCTCGCGGCGGGTGAGCATGTCGAGATATTCGCGCTGGAGCAGGACGCCGGGCGAGAAGCGCGAGAATCCCTCATCGAAGGCGGTCTTGTAGGAAAAGGCGCCCGGCGGCGTGAGGAACGTCGCCAGCATGGCGATGGGCCTGCCGTCCAGCCGCAATGCCAGTCGCTCCAGCCGTCCGCGCGCGGCGGCACCGGCCAGGGCCTCGCGGAAGAGTCTGGCGGTGCCTTCATGGTTCGCCAGCGCCGATCCAGCCTTGCCTTTCCAGCCCGCCATTTCGAGCGCGAGGAACTGGCGTGCCCAGTTGTCCAGCCCGTCGTCGTTACGGCAGCGTTCGATGGTGACATGGCCGCGTTCGGCAAGGCGATTCCATTGGCGGCGCATCTCCTTGCGCTTTTTGCCGGTGAGCGAGGCTTCCAGATAGTCATCCGGCGAAAGGGGCGAGTGCAGCACGGCGCGCTCTTCGCGGTGCACGGTCTCCACCGCGCGGGTGCCTCGCGCCGCCAGAAGTCCGTCATGGACCGGGCCTTCCAGCGACATTTCGCGTAGGTGCAGGAAGAGGGCGGTGCCGGGCGCGTGATCCGTCCAGTCGAACAGGGCTCGCCAGAATGCGCTTTCCCCACCACGCTCGATCAGCGGCGTGCCGAGGAAGGCATTGGCGTGGAGCCATCCTGCCAGATTGGGCACGGGCCAGCGATAGTACTGGCGGCTGCGCACCACCGGGAGCAGTCCGGCCAGACGGCCATGCCGCTCGAACCGCAGCATCGATACGCATTCGGAACTGCCCAGATGCCGCAGCGAAGGCAGTAGATACCAGCTCTCGAAAAAGGGATTGGGCTCGCTGGCCCGGTGGGCGAGTGCGTCCCAGGCGTCGACTTCGCTCTCCATCGCGCGCCAGGGCAGGCAGGCGATATGGCCGTCATCGGATGCCGCACGATCGGATCGGCCGAAACCGGTCTCGTCCTCGTGCGGCAGGGGCGCGGCGGTGAACATGAAGCGCCTTCTAGCGTGCCCGGCTCAAGGAAACGCTAACGGCTCCGTGAAAATGGGAAGGGCCCCGGCGGATCGCTCCGCCGGGGCCCTTGCATCGCGGTCGATCGCTTAGTGTGCCGCCAGCGCGGCGAGCAGCAGAAGCGCGACGATATTGGTGATCTTGATCATCGGGTTCACGGCGGGGCCGGCGGTGTCCTTGTAGGGATCGCCCACGGTGTCGCCCGTCACTGCGGCCTTGTGGGCTTCGGAGCCCTTGCCGCCGTGGTGGCCGTCCTCGATGTACTTCTTGGCGTTATCCCATGCGCCGCCGCCCGAGGTCATCGAGAGCGCAACGAACAGGCCGCCGACGATCACGCCCAGCAGCAATGCGCCGAGTGCGGCAAAGCCGTTCTCCACGCCCGCGACGAAGCTGATGACGAAGTACACCACGATCGGTGCCAGCACCGGTAGCAGCGAGGGGACGATCATCTCCTTGATCGCTGCCTTGGTCACCAGATCGACGGTGCGGGCGTAGTCCGGCCTCGTCTCGTACGTCATGATGCCGGGGTTGGATTTGAACTGCTCACGCACGTCCACCACCACGTCGCCCGCCGCGCGGCCCACGGCGGTCATGCCCATGGATCCGAACAGGTAAGGCAGCAGCGCGCCGAGCAACAGGCCGACGATGACGTAAGGGTTCTCAAGGCTGAAATCGACGTCGAGATCGGGGAAGAACTCGCGAAGGTCGGCGGTGTAGGCTGCGAACAGCACCAGCGCCGCAAGCCCGGCCGAGCCGATGGCATAGCCCTTGGTGACGGCCTTGGTGGTGTTGCCCACGGCATCGAGCGCGTCGGTCTTCTCACGCACGCTGTCGTCAAGGCCGGCCATTTCGGCAATGCCGCCGGCATTGTCGGTCACGGGGCCATAAGCATCGAGCGCGACGACCATGCCTGCAAGTGCCAGCATGGCGGTGGCGGCATAGGCAATGCCCAGCAGGCCCGCGAGCTGGTAGGCGATGATGATACCGGTGATGATCACCAGCGTCGGCAGCGCAGTCGCCTCAAGGCTGACGGCAAGGCCCTGGATCACATTGGTGCCGTGGCCGGTTTCGGAGGCCTTGGCGATCGAGCGGACCGGGCGGTAGCCGGTGCCGGTGTAGTATTCGGTGATCCAGATGATGAGCCCGGTGATGACAAGCCCGACCAGTGCGCAATGGAACAGCGCGCGGCCATCGAAGCCGGTCATGCCGATTTCGGCCGAGATGTCGCCCAGCGCATAGTTGATCGCCCACCAGATCGCCGGCACCGAGAGTACCGCCGTGACCAGGAAGCCTTTGTACATGGCGCCCATGATGTTCTGCGATTTGCCGAGGCGGACGAAATAGGTGCCGATGATCGAGGTAACGATGCAGACGCCGCCGATCAGCAGCGGCAGCGCCATCAGGCCCGAAAAGTTGTCGACACCCTTCATCAGCAGCGCGGTGAGTACCATGGTGGCGCCCACGGTGACGACGTAAGTCTCGAACAAGTCGGCGGCCATGCCGGCGCAGTCGCCCACATTGTCACCCACGTTGTCGGCAATGACGGCGGGGTTGCGTGGGTCGTCCTCGGGAATGCCGGCTTCCACCTTGCCGACGAGGTCGGCCCCGACGTCGGCCGCCTTGGTGAAGATGCCGCCGCCAAGGCGCGCGAAGATGGAGATCAGGGAAGCGCCGAAGGCAAGGGCGGTCAGCGCCTGCACCACGGTACGGTCCTCACCGCCGACGGTGTGGCCGCCGGGGCCGGTCAGGTACCAGTAGAACACCGCGATCGCGAGCAGGGCGAGCCCCGCAACGAGCATGCCGGTGATGGCACCCGCGCGGAAGGCCAGCGTCAGGCCCGGTTGCAGGCCGGTCTGCGCGGCGGCGGCAGTGCGCACGTTCGATCGGACGGAGATGTTCATGCCGATGAACCCGGCGACCCCCGAAAGGATCGCGCCGATCACGAAGCCGATGGCCGAGATGTGGCCCAGGGTCAGCGAGATGATGATGGCGACCACGATGCCGACGACGGCGATGGTCGAATACTGCCGCTTGAGGTAGGCCTGTGCGCCTTCCTGGATGGCGGCGGCGATCTCCTGCATCTTTTCGGAACCGGCCGGAGCACCGAGTACCTGTCTGCTGGTTATGAGGCCGTAAAGTAAGGCCACAAATCCCAGGACAATCGCGATCGTGACTGGATTCACAAAACGCCCCCTTTTTCCCAATGCGGACATGCGCAATTTGCGACGGGTTTTCCCGTTCGTGACGTAAAGGGCTATAGATAAGGAGGATTAGTGGCAAGCGACTTCGTTTGAAGGCGACTTTACTGCCGCAAAACGCGTTCGGATGACGTGGGGCGTGAATGATCGCCGGTTGTCGAGAAATGAAAAGTAGGGGGCCAAGATAGCCTCCCACACTCCGCTCAGGCTGAGCCTGTCGAGGCATGGAGACCTCGCGCTACGTCTCGGGGGCTTCGACAAGCTCAGCCTGAGCGGGAGGAGGGACAGGTGCGGAGAGGGCGGACGGGGTGCAGCCACCACCCCGCTCGTCCTGAGCTTGTCGAAGGATGGAGGCTTCGTGTGCCACGCCTCGGGAGGCTTCGGCAGGCTCAGCCTGAGCGGGAGGAGGGGCAGGTGCGGAGAGGGCGGACGGGGTGCAGCCACCACCCCGCTCATCCTGAGCTTGTCGAAGGATGGCAGCCTCGCGCCACGCTTCATTCGCGTGGCCTAGTGTTGGTAGCCGAGCCTGTCCGGCAACGAAATCGGCGTGCCCTTCCATTCAAGGACTATGCCGCTCCCCGGGGTCACCGTCCCGATAGCGTGGATCTCGGTTTCCAGCCCCTTTGCCGCCGCGCGCAGATAAGCGGTGTGTACCGGCGGCGCGGTAAACAACAGTACATAGTCGTCACCTGCCGTCATCGCCGCAATGCGCTGGTCGAGATCGTCGCCGGCAACGGCGCGATAGGCGGCCGAGAGCGGCACTTCGGCAATGTCGAAATGAACGGCGACGCCGCTTGCCTCGCTCATCCGGCGCGCGTCGATCAGCAGCCCGTCGGACACGTCCATCATCGCGCTGGTCAGCGGTGCGAGCGCGACGCCGAGTGCCGGTTCGGGCATGGGGCGGCGGTAGCGGTCGATCAGCCAGGCATGATCGGGGCTGACATCCTTCACCGGGTCGGACAGCAGTGCCAGGCCAAGGCCGGAATCGCCCAGCGTTCCGCTGCACCAGACGATGTCGCCCGGCTGCGCGCCGCTGCGCGTGGGCACTGCCACATCCTCCAGCCCGCGTCCGATCGCGGTAAGCGAGAAGCTGCGGGCGGATCCGCGCGGCATGCGTACCGTATCGCCGCCCAACAGCGGCAGCGCGAAGTGGCGGCAGGCATTGTCCATCCCGCGCAGGAAAGCGCGGTCCCACTCGTCTTCTCCGAGGGCGTGTGATTTCAGGCAGCCGAGCGGCTCCGCGCCCTTGGCGGCAAGGTCCGAGGCATTCACCGCCACCAGCTTCCAGGCGATGCTTTCCGGCGGATCGTCGTGCAGGAAGTGGATGCCCTCGACCAGCGTGTCCATGGTCAGGACCAGCTTTTCGCCGCCGATTTCCAGCACCGCCGCATCGTCGGCAAGTCCGCGCGCGGCCGGGCTCACGGCAATGGCGCGCAGGGCTTCGATGAAGGCAAATTCGCGGGTCATGATATAACAATGGGCCCGAGAGGGCCCATTGTCGAGATCACGAGTGCACGGTCATGCTGCGCACAAATGTCAGCGTACAGCCTTCGCGACAGCGTCGAGTACGCCGTTGACGAACTTCGCCTCGCGCTCATCGAAGAAGGCGTGGGCGACGTCGAGATACTCGCCGATCGCCGCGCCGGTCGGCACGTCCGCGCGGGCCAGCAGTTCGTAGGTGCCGGCGCGCAGGATCTGCAACATGGTCTTGTCGAGACGGGCGAGCGACCAGCCTTCGGCCAGCTTGCCGGACAGCAGTTCGTCGATCTCGTCGCGACGGGCGATCACGCCCTTCACAACATCGTCGAAGAAAGCGACTTCGGCAGTGGCGTACTGGTCCTCGTCGATTTCCGCGCCAAGGCGATGGCGGTGGAATTCGTCGAGCAGGATGGCCTGCTGCGTGCCTTCCATCTCGAACTGATAGAGAGCCTGAACGGCGGCGAGGCGCGCTGCGGAGCGGGCCTGCTTCGAATTGGGCTTGGAATTGCTCATTGGGAAAGTCTCACGGAAATGGAGCGCGCGTGCGCGGGAAGCCCTTCGGCATCGGCAAGGGCAACGGCGGCAGGGCCAATGGCCTCAAGCGCCGCCTGATCGAGCTGGATGAAGCTGGTGCGCTTCATGAAATCGAGGACCGACAGGCCCGAGGCGAACCGCGCGCGGCGCCCGGTGGGCAGCACGTGGTTGGGGCCGGCGACGTAATCGCCCACCGCTTCGGGGGTCATGCGGCCAAGGAACACCGATCCGGCGTGGCGGATCCGGCGGAACAGGCTTTCGGGATCGTCGGTGGCGATCTCGACGTGTTCGGCAGCCAGCGCATCGGCCAGCGCCGGGGCCTCGTCGAAGCTCTCGACGACGACGATCACGCCGTAGTCGTTCCACGACTGGCGCGCGGTTGCCTGCGTGGCGAGGGCGGAAAGTTCCAGTTCCACCGCTTCGGCGACAGCGTCCGCGAAGGCGGCATCGTCGGTGATGAGGATCGACTGAGAGGTGGGATCGTGCTCGGCCTGGCTCAGCAGGTCGGCGGCGATGCGGCGCGGTTCGTTCTTCGCATCGGCGATGACGAGGATTTCGCTCGGGCCGGCCACCATGTCGATGCCGACCACGCCGTAGAGTTGGCGCTTGGCTTCGGCCACCCAGGCATTGCCGGGGCCGGTGATCACATCAACAGGCGCGATCCTGTCGGTGCCATAGGCCAGCGCGCCCACGGCATGGGCACCGCCCACGCGCCAGACTTCGTCCACGCCGGCAAGGTGCGCGGCGGCGAGGACGAGCGCGTTGACTTCGCCCTTCGGCGTCGGCGTGACGACGACGAGACGCTCGACACCCGCGACTTTGGCGGGAATCGCGTTCATCAGCATCGAGGAGGGGTAAGCGGCCCGGCCGCCCGGAACATAGAGTCCGGCGGCATCGACTGCGCGCCACACAGCGCCAAGGCGGACGCCGGCCTCGTCGGTGTAGTCGCGGTCCTCGGGAAGCTGCGCGGCGTGATAGGCGCGGATCCGCGCGGCGGCGAGTTCGAGCGCGGCGCGAAGTTCCGGGGTGAGGGCATCGAAGGCGGCGCGGCAGGTCTCGGCGTCGATCCGCCAGCCGCTTTCATCGAGGTCGTGGCCGTCGAACCGGGCGGTGTATTCGGCTAGCGCCGCATCGCCACGTGCGCGCACGGCAGCCAGAATGTCGGCCACGTCACGTGCAACGTCGACGGCGCTCTCGCGGCGGTCGGCAACCACTTGCCGGAATGCCTCGGCGAATCCGGCGTCCTTGCTGGAAAGTCGCAGCATCAGGCGGCCGCTTTCGTTTCGGCAACCAGCGCACGGAACGCATCGACCAGCGCCGCGACGCGATCATCGGTCTTGAGCGCCGCGCGGTTGACGATGAGCCGCGCCGAGATGTCGAGAATGCGGCTCGTCTCGACGAGGCCATTTTCCTTGAGCGTGCGGCCGGTCGAAACGAGGTCGACGATGCGGCTGGAGAGGCCCAGTGAAGGCGCCAGTTCCATCGCGCCGTTGAGCTTCACGACTTCGGCCTGCACGCCCAGCTTTTCGAAATAGCGGCGCGTGAGGTTCGGATACTTGCTGGCGATGCGCAAGTGCGAGGGCAGCGGGCCGCCGATTTCGCCCTCGGGCTCGGCAACCGACAGGCGGCAGTGGCCGATATTGAGGTCAACCGGAGCGTAGAGGTCGGGATAGGCGAATTCCTCCACCACGTCGGAGCCGACGATGCCGACTTGCGCGGCACCATGCGCGACGAAGGTTGCCACGTCGAAAGCGCGGACGCGGATCAGGCGCATCTCGCTGTTCTCGCACGCGAATGACAGCGCGCGAGACTTCTTGTCGTGGAACTCCGCTTCGGGCACCACACCGGCGCGTGCCATCAGCGGCAGCGCCTCGTCGAGGATTCGCCCTTTGGGCACGGCAAAGGTCAAGGTTGTCGGCATGGTGCGCGCATTTAGGCGGCAAGTGGCGAAAGGGCAACATGGCACAGGACCAGAAAGAGTTCAGCGAAGGTTTTGGCGGCAATGTGGCCGAGGCTTTCGCCAATCAGGTGGAATATTGCCGCAAAAACGGCGCCCCGATCACCGCGCGCATCGTCGCTGGGCTGGCTGCCGTGCTGGGCGACGCGGATGCGGGGCCGTTCCTGACGCGAATCCGCGATTGGCAGGGCATGCCGCTGGCGGATGCCGTGCCCTTGCGCGCAGCCGGGGGGATCCATGCTTTGCACCAGTCCGGCCGTGAGCCTGCGCTGGCGCCGATTTATGCGGGCGATCCTGCGGACGACGCTGCGATTCTGCGCGATGTGGTTCGCCGTCACGATGCCGAACTGATGCCCTGGCTGGACGGGCCGCCGCAGACCAATGAGGCGGGCCGTTCGTCCAACTTCGTTGCCGCGATGCTCTGGCTGGCCGCGAAGGGCCTGCCTGCCCGCTTCGAATGTCTGGAAGTCGGCGCGAGCGCGGGCATCAACCTCATGCTGGACCGCTATCGTTACGATCTGGGCGGTGTCACCGTCGGGCCGGAGCGGGCGGTCATGCAATTCGCGCCCGAATGGCGCGGTGCGCCGCCGCCGTCGGAGCCGATCTCGTTCGCGTCGCTGAGGGGGGGCGATGTCGCGCCGGTCGACCTTGCCGATCCGGCGCAGGCGCAGCGGCTGCGCGCCTATATTTGGCCCGAGCACACGGAGCGCTTCGCCAGACTCGATGCTGCCATCGCCGCGGCGAGCGAGCATGCACCCGAACTGGTGAAGATGAATGCAGCGGATTTCGTCGAGCGGCAACTCGCCATGCCGCAGGCGGCGGGCACGACGCGCGTGCTGATGCACTCGATCGTCATGCAGTACGTTCCCGAGGATCAGCGCGTGAGGATTGCGCAGGCCATGGAAGCGGCCGGGGCTGCGGCGAGTGCGGACAAGCCGCTTGCATGGATTTCGGTCGAGGGATACCGGACCAAGCTCGGGCATGCACTGACAGTGCGCTATTGGCCCGGCGGCGAGGAATGGCACTTGCTGGCGCGTGCTCACGCGCACGGGGCATGGATCGAGTGGCTGGGTTAGGGGCCACTGAGGCGTGCAGCTTCGCCGGCGCCCGTCATTTGGCCGAAGTCTGCCCTTCGGCCCTAGTTTGCCATTCGCCTGAAGTCTGGCACTTCACTTGATGCCTAGCACTTCGTCGTCCCCGCGAAGGCGGGGACCCCGCTTTTCTTGAGAGCGCAGAAGTAAGGCAGCGGGGCCCCCGCCTTCGCGGGGGCGACGAGATTGGCTTCCTGAAGAACTTGCTTTGGCTGCCTTATTCCCCCGGCGCGCGGGCCTTGATCGCCACCGCATGAACGCGTTCGCCGGGAATGTCGCCCAGCGCGGCATTGACCAGGCGCTGGCGCTGCAAGCGGGAGACGCCCTCGAAACGGGGGCTTTCGATTTCGATGGTGAAATGCGATTCGCCGCTGCCATCATCGCCAGAATGGCCGCGATGGGTGGCGGAATCGTTGATCACTGCAAGGTGGCTGGGGGCGAAAGCTGCTTCGAGCAGCTGACGCATTTCCTGTTCGATCGGTCCGGTCATGGCTTCCATTTAGGCGCTCAATCCCCCATCTGGAAGCCGGTGAGACATACGAGATTTCATGGCAGGGTCGAATCCGGCAGCCGCGAGTGCGGTTGGCCGGGTTGCGAAGAGACGGGCGAGTTCCGCGCACCGGGCGGTCGCCCCTCTGGTTTTGACGGGCCGGGCGACTATCGCTGGTTCTGTCTAGATCACGTGCGCCAGTTCAATGCGGGCTACGACTATTTCGACGGCATGGATTCGGAGCAGATCCTCCGGGCGCAGTCTCCGCTCCATGGCTGGGAGACGCAGACGCGGGCTTTCCGCCCGGATGCGGGTGTGGACGGAGCGCCGCGCTGGGCCGATTTCGCCGACCCGCTCGAAGCGATCAGCGCGCGGGCAAGGGCACATGTGCGCCGTCGTCAGGCCGATATGAAGCCGGAGAATGCGCGCTTCACGCCGAATGAACGGCGCGCTCTGGAAGTACTGGGGCTCGATGGCGACATCGACCGGAAAACGCTGCGGCTGCGCTACACGCGGCTGCTGCGCCAATATCACCCGGACCATAATGGTGGCGATCATGGCCACGCCACGCGCCTTCAGGACGTGGTCGAAGCCTACCAATTGCTTCGCAAGGCCGCCGCTTTCGCCTGAGAATCAGCGGCCGCGCAGGATTCGCCAGCGCGCCGCCCCGTTCTCGCCGTAGATGCGCACGACATCCTTGCCGGAATAGAACTGCTCGAACCGCTCAGCGCTTTCGGGCAGGACAACCCAGGGTTGCTTGCTCTCGGTGAAAACATGCACGTCGGGCGGGCAGATGTCGGGATCGTCGAGCGTGCCCACTCGGATGAAATCAGCCTTGTCACCCGCGCCGCCGTAGTGGCTCCAGACTGGCACCTTGCAGTTGGGGCAGCGCAGGATCGCTTGCCCCTTGCCGCTCAGCGAGGGCGTGTCGATGCGCTCCGGCGCACTTTCGCCGATCAGTTCTACCCGGTCAGCCTCGATCACGGCATTGAGCGCAAAGGCGCTGCCGCTCTCGCGTTGGCACCAGCGGCAATGGCAGCAATGGACAACGATCGGATCGTCCAGCAGGCGGTAACGGACCTGCCCGCAAGTGCAGCCCCCTTCAGCCCCTGCGCTCAAGCGGCTTTGCCTTCGCAGATCTCCGCGAGTTGCCGGGCGCAGGCCGACCAACCGTCCACGAAGCCCATCTCGTCATGCTTCTTCATGGTCTCCGCGTTCCAATGGCGGGCCCGCGCGGTGTAGCGGGTGCCGTTGCCTTCGGGTTCGATTTCCCAGATGCCGATCATGAACGGACCAGACGGCTGGAACTCGCCCGATTCCGTCAATGTAATGGCATCGGTCGTCACGAAACGTCGGCCTTCGTCGAATGCGAGGTAGATGCCGTTCTGCGGCGCAGTTTCGCCGTCAGGACCGTACATGGTCATCCGACAGACGCCGCCCGGACGCTTGTCCTGCTCGTCGACTTCGACACGCCAGGGGCGGGGGCACCACCATTCTTCCTGACGGTTGGCGAGGACATCCCAGACCTTGTCGGTCGGGGCGTCGATATAGAGGGTAATCGAAAGCTCGTTGTCCGTTTCGCTCACGGGCAATCTCTCCAGAAGAGTGTCAGTCGCGGTCGGGTGCGCCGAGCGGGAAGTAGGAACGGAACGGCCGGGCATCATCCACGCAGCGCGCGACTGGCGGCAGAGAGAGCAGATGTGCGCGCCATTGCCGAAGACGAGGCAGCGATTCGGGGATGGGATGCACCCAGTCGGCATAGAACAGCGACGGGGCTGCCGCGCACTCGATCAGGGTTACATGGTCCATCTGCGGATAGAATCGCAGCCAGCCTTCAAGCCAGGCATAAGTGCGTTCCAGCCGCGTGCGGGCTTCGGCGCAGCGCGCCATATCGGGATCGTCCGGTGCGCGTATATGCTCGTCCACGACGATCTGCATGATATTCATCACGTAGTTGTCGAAGACCCGGTCGAGCATGCGGATCGCCGTTGCCGCATCAGGATCTTCGGGCAGCAGCGTGCCCGGCGCAATGTGGTGACGGTCCAGATATTCGAGGATCGAGGTCGTTTCGAACAGCAGGTTTTCGCCATCGCGCAGCACCGGGAATTTGCCTTGCGGGCCCGCGGTCTGGACCACTTCCGCATTGTCCGGATGCTCAGGGTCAACCACCCTGAAGGTGAAAGGCACGTCGTAAGCATAAAGCGCGATCAGAACCTTCCACGTGTAGGACGAGAAAGGATGACCGAAGAGTTCGAGGACGGGTTCGGAATTCACGCGGAAGCTCCGGAAAATGCCGCTTCAATCGCAGCGATATCGATTTTGCGCATCGTCATCATGGCCTCCATCGCGCGCTTGGCAGCGGCACGGTCAGGATCGGTGAGGGCGTCCGACAAGGCCTTCGGCGTGATCTGCCAGGACAGCCCCCACTTGTCCTTGCACCAGCCGCACATGCTTTCAGCGCCGCCATTATCGACGATGGCGTTCCAGTAGCGGTCGGTCTCTTCCTGCGTCAGCGTCTCGACCTGGAACGAGAATGCCTCGCTGTGCGGGAAGCTGGGGCCGCCGTTGAGGCCGATGCACTCGATCCCCATGACCGAGAATTCCACCGTGATGACGTCGCCCGTCTTGCCATCGGGATAATCGGTGGGCGATCGGGTCACTTCGGTGACGTGCGTGTCAGGAAAGACGCTGGCGTAGAACGTCGCGGCGTCCTCGGCCGTACCGTCGTACCAGAGGCAGACGCGGTTCTTGGTGCGGGCGGTCATTTCTTCATCTCCGCAATCAGCGTGTTGTCGACAGCCTTGGCGGCCTTGTAGCCGTCGCGGGCCTGAAGCCGCTCTGCATAAGCGACGAAGGCCGGACGCGGCGGCATGGTGCCGAAGGTCAGGCCCCAGTCCACCGCGCTGCCGACATAGACATCCGCCATGGTGAAGCGCGCGCCGCAAACCCAGTCGCGCCCTTCGAGATGCTTTTCCAGCGCATTCATCGTGCGGTCGAAGCTGCCCCAGCCGGCCATCATCTCCTGCTCAGGCGCGGGCTCGCTCTTGAAATGGCGCGACGTGATCGCCTGTTCGACCGGGCCGGCCGCAAAGAACGTCCAGCGGTAATAGTCCGCCATCTCGCCGTCGTTGGGCAGCAGCCCCGCTTCGGGATGCATCTCGGCAAGGTAGAGGCAGATCGCGGCGGCTTCTGTCACCACCCGATCCCCGCCTTCGGCATGGTGGACGATGGTGGGGACTTTGCCCATCGGGTTGATGTCCAGAAAGCCTGCCGGCTTTTCCTTCCAATCGATGATGACCTGATCGTAATTGGCGCCGGCTTCGTGGAGGGCCCAGCGAGCGATCTGACCGCGCGACATGGGGTTGGTGTAGAAGGTGTAGTCAGCCATTCCCGGTGCTCCTCGCAATCCGCGTCCGAGTTGGAACAATCATGGAACAAACGCCGATCGTCAAGCGCCGATCGGCGCGTTCACCGATGCGCGTGCGGATCAGTCGCCCTTGGGGGCGACAAGGCCGAAACCGGCGCCTTGCGGGTCCACTGCAACGACGATCCAGTCCCCGCCGGGAACCTCGTGCGGGCCCATCAGGACCTTCCCGCCGTTGTTTTCGATTGCCGATTTCGCCGCGGCGATGGACGGCACGCCGAAGTAGAACAGCCAGATCGCCGGCTGCTGGTCGCTCTGGCGCTGCATGATCGCGCCGAGTGTCTGCCCATGGTGGCCGATGAAGCAGTAATCGCCCATATCGCCCATCGGCATCTTGTCATTGAATTCGAAGCCGAAATGCTTGCCGTAGAACGCCATCGAGGCGGCCTGGTCGGGGCTGGCGAGTTCGTTCCAGCGCACGTGCTGGTTCTCCGTGACGGAGAAGACATCGCTGGTGGAATCGGTCTGGCCCGCGGGTGGCACCGGCTTCATCAGATAGATCGGCACGCCCTGCGGATCGGCGACCATGGCGATGCGGCCGACAGGCAGATCGAAGGCGGGCAATTGTTCGCGGCCGCCCTCGGCGACGATGGCGTGGACCTTGGCGTCCACGTCCTCGACATTGAGATAGGGCAGCCAGCAGGGGCGGGCGCCACCCATCGCCATGTCCTGGGTGATCTGCATCGCGCCGCCGGCCATGCCGCCATCGTCCCGCTGGATCATGCGGTAGTCCATGCCGCCCGCACCGGGATCGGAATGGGCCGAGAACGTCCAGCCGACCACCGCCTTGTAGAAGGCTGCGGCGCCATCGACGTCGCTGGTGAGAAGTTCATACCAGATGAAGCTGCCAACAGGATTGGCCATGGTCATTCTCCCACTTGGACGACAGGTTGGAAACCGCCGAAGACCATCCGCGCGCCATCGAAGGGCGGGGGATTATGCGCGGGGTCAAAGCGCGGGTCGTTTTTCATCAGTTCCATCAGCAGGCCCATCTGCCGGTCGCGGGTTTCCTTGTCCGGCCATTCGATCCAGCTGAAACAGACCGTCTCGTCCTCCTTGGCGTCGACCGCGCGGTAAAAGTCGGTCTGCTTGCCGTGGGGCACGTCGTCGCCCCAGCATTCCCAGACTCGAAGCGCGCCGTATTCGATGAAGTAGTCGTCGAATTCGCGCGCGTGGGCGATGAACTTGTCCTTGTTGGCAAGCGATACGGGGATCAGGAAACCGTCGACGTAGGCCATGGCTCACTCTCCTGCGGGGGCGGAATAGGCGTCCAGTTGTTCGGTCAGGGCTTGGATGAAGGCGGGGCGGGCCTCGGCGCGGGCCTTGTAGGCGGCAAGCGCGGGAAAGCCTTCGAGGATCGCGGTATGGTCAATGCAGCGCAGCACGGTGACCATGACGATGTCCGCGATGGAGAAGGGGCCCGCCAGCCATTCGCGATCGCGCACGGCCTTCTGGGTCACTGCGAGCCTGCGTTCGGCCAGTTGGACGACGCCGGGACGGGCTTCGGCCACCCAGGCCTCGCCGGCGTGGAAGAGGTCGAGCGCGGTCACTTGCGTCACGAACGGCTCGACGCTGTTGACCGCCGCAAAAAGCCAGGTGATCGCCTGCCAGCGCGTGGCGGGATCGGTGGGGAGCAGGCGTTCGTCCTGTTCGCCAAGGTAAAGCAGGATCGCGCCGCTTTCGAACATGCGCGTTTCGCCATCTTCGAAGGCAGGAACCTGCCCGAAGGGCTGCCACTCGCGGTACTGGTCGGTACGCGGGGCCATCGCGTCGAAAAGTTCCATCCGATAATCGCGCCCGATCTCTTCGAGCGCCCAGCGGATGCGCAGATCGCGCACCTGCCCACGCACCGGTGGGGGCACGTTGTTGAAACCGCTGATCACCGTTGCTGCGTTGTCGCAAACAGGCATCTGCTCTCTCCCGATGATGTTCATAGCATAGGTCGGTCCGCAATCGGACCCGCGAAGTGTTCGTCCAAGGTTGCCCTTGCGGCGAATCGTTCTTGCAGAAAGCTGATCCTATGAGTTACAAAAAGCAACTATGAAGTTACTAAATGAAACTGGTATGACGACGAAGCGAGCAAAGCGGATGGAGAAGGAGGCATGCGCTTCGGGCTCGCAGGCTGCCGCGCGCCACGGCCGCTGGTATGAAGACGCCTGCGGCGGTTCGCTGGCGCTCGAATTGATCGGTGAGCGCTGGTCGCTGCTGATCGTGCGCGAGATGCTGCTCGGTCCGCGTCGCTTCAACGAATTGCGCGCGGCGCTGCCCACGTTGAGCGCCAAAGTGCTGACCGAGCGACTGGTCTCGCTGGAGGCATCGGGAATCGTTCGCCGCACCAAGCTGGCACTGCCCGCCTCGGTGCAGGTCTATGGCCTGACGGAGTGGGGACACGGGCTGGAGCCGGTCCTGCTCGAACTGGTGCGCTGGGGGCTGCGCTCGCCGGGGCACGATCCGGCTTTAGCGTTTACGCCGGTTTCGCTGATGCTTTCGCTGCGGGCGCTGATCGACCGGGCGCGCGCTGGCGATCTTTCGCTACTGGCGGCTTTCGAGATCGGTGGCCAGAAATTCGCTGCCCGCGTGCAAGACGGAGAACTGATCGTCCATCCCGCCGGAGACGCGATGACGGCGCCCGAACTGTGCTTCTGCGCGGATAGCGCCTCCGATTTTCTCCCGGTCTTCTACGGCAAGCGCACGGTGGAGGAGGCGGGCGGAAAGCTGGCGATCGAAGGCGATCCGGCACTGGCCGCGCAGTTTATCGACCTCTTCGCATTGCCGCCCAAGTTCCGGTCCTGAAGCGGAATAGTTCGCCGGCGCGTATCATTCCTCCGTCAAAGGCTGTTGCGGTGCAGCGCCCGCTTGTCTACCCGATAGGCACGATGACTGAGTCCGAGACCATGAAGCCCGAGAACCGCGACGCCACCGTCCTTGCCGCGCCCGACATCGAAGTCGACGTCCGTGAGACCTTCGGGATCGATATCGACATGAAGGTGCCTGCCTTCTCCGTCGCCGACGAACGTGTGCCCGACATCGACGAGACCTATGTCTTCGATCCGGACACCACGCTCGCGATCCTTGCGGGCTTTGCCTACAATCGCCGTGTGATGGTGCAGGGCTATCACGGCACCGGCAAGTCGACGCATATCGAGCAGGTGGCCGCGCGTCTGAAGTGGCCGTGCATCCGCATCAACCTCGACGCGCATATCAGCCGTATAGACCTGATCGGCCGCGACGCCATCGTCCTGCGTGACGGTCTTCAGGTTACCGAGTTCCGCGAAGGCCTGCTGCCCTGGGCGCTCCAGCACCCGGTCGCGCTGGTGTTCGACGAATACGACGCCGGCCGTCCGGACGTGATGTTCGTGATCCAGCGCATTCTGGAAACCGAGGGCAAGCTGACGTTGCTCGACCAGAACCGCGTGATCCGCCCCGATCGCAACTTCCGCCTGTTCGCCACGGCCAACACGGTGGGCCTTGGCGATACTTCGGGTCTCTATCACGGCACCCAGCAGATCAACCAGGGCCAGATGGACCGCTGGAATCTGGTGGTCGGCCTCAACTATCTGCCCGAGCCGGTCGAGACCGACATCGTCTCCAAGAAGGTGCCGCAGATCGATGCCAAGACCATCGCGCAGATGGTCAAGGTTGCCGACTTCTCGCGCCAGGGCTTCATGAACGGCGATATCTCGACCGTGATGAGCCCGCGTACGGTCATCACGTGGGCGCAGAACACGGCGATCTTCAACGACGTCGGCTTCGCGTTCCGCCTCTCGTTCCTCAACAAGTGCGACGAGACCGAGCGCGTCATGGTGGCCGAATACTACCAGCGCGTGTTCGGCACGGAGCTGCCCGAAAGCATTGTCTCCAAGGCCTGAGTTGGCCGCGACGGGATCGGAAAGGGAGGCTCCGGCCTCCCTTTTTTGTGCCTGTGGAGAGGTGTTGAGGAGATTGGATCACGCGGAGGCGCGGAGATGTCGCTCCGAACCGCATTCTCGCTTCGTCATCCGACACTGCGGCAACCGCAGCCTTGGAGCGGGGAACCGGCTTCTCCCGAAACGCTATTCCTCCGCCCGACCGCCTCACACCCCGCTCATCCTGAGCTTGTCGAAGGATGGGAGCAACAGCGCCACGCCGCGGGGGCTTCGACAAGCTCAGCCTGAGCGGGATCGAAACGATGGTCGGAATGAGCGAAAGGCAGTGACGTCCGCTCTTGAAGTATGGCGGTGCCAGGCCGAATGACTGTATTGAGGCTAGCGAACGCGCTTGAATGGACGCAAAATGCTTTTGATCGCGCTTTCAGGGGGTTCTGTGCAGATTCGCTTGATTGTGTCGGCAGTAGCAGCGTTGTTGCTGTTCGGATGCCTCAATCAGGCGAGGGCAAATTCGCCCCTTCCTGCATACAGCCTTGATAGATGTATGCCTCAAGTCTCCGGCTGGATGCCGCAAGGCAGCCAATCTGGCGAGCTCATGTGGTCCAACGCCGTCGAAGTCGGCTCTGATCGGTTAATGTGGAACGGCAATCACGTCAGTAATCAGGAGTTGATGCAGTTACTCGAACAAGCTTCCCACAATCGCTTCGGCGGTATGGTTCTAATACTTGCGCCTACGCTGGCATGTGATCAGGTTAACCAGCTGCGCAGTATGATAACCGAGAAAATGAAATGCGGCCCAGAACGCGTCTGTGTTGAGTATTCAACAATGGAATGGCAAGCGACCTTGCCTCCACCGCTTCCTTCTGGCCGCAGCTAAGTCGGTGTAACCGGAACAGCGTGTCGCCTAGGCATGTCACCATGTCCGGCATGCAGAATCAGTCCTCGAGGTAAGTCGCTTTCACGAAATAGAGCCCATCCGGCGGGGAATTGAGGCCCAGCGCCTGCCGGTTGCGCGCCGCCAGCGCTTCGGCGACCTTCTGCTCATCCCAGCGGCCCATGCCCACCAGCGCAAGGCAGCCGACCATCGAGCGCACCTGATGGTGCAGGAAACTGCGCGCCTCGGCCTCGATCAGCACCATCTCGCCCTCGCGCCGCACGTCGAGCCGGTCGAGCGTCTTCACCGGGCTTTGCGACTGGCAGTGCGCCGAGCGGAACGTCGTGAAATCATGAAGGCCCACCAGGATCTGCGCCGCGCGGTGCATGGCGGCTTCGTCCAGCGGCTTGGGTACCTGCCAGGCCTTGCCGCGCTCCAGCGTCAGAGGCGCGCGGCGGTTGGCGATGCGGTAGATGTACGACCGGCCGATGCACGAAAAACGGGCGTGCCATGCGTCCGGCACGATCTCGCAGGCGACAACCGCAATCGGATGGGGACGCAGCCGCGCATTCATCCCCTCCATGAAGTGGAACGGCGTGAACGGCTTATCGATGTCGATATGCGCTTTCATGCCCAGCGCATGGACGCCCGCATCGGTGCGGCCGGCAGCGTGCATGCTGGTGCTCTGGCCGGTGAGCGCAAAGGCTGCTTCCTCGACGCTTTGCTGCACAGAAGGGCCATGCGCCTGGCGTTGAAGGCCCATGTACGGGGCGCCGTCGAATTCGAGAGTGAGGGCAAAGCGGGTCATCGCGCCGCCGATACAGGACTGCGGGCCCGCTGCAAACGGCTTGGCGTGCACGGAGAAGGGGCGCATTCTCTGCGCGACGCTTAAGGGGAGAGTGCAAAATGGCCGATGCGCCGCCACGTTTCGAGATATTCCGGGGCAGCAATGCACCCACGCTGGACGAATGCGGCTGCATGACCATGGCGGGCGAGGTGCCAAACATGATGGCCGCGCTTCCGCTTTTCGCCGAAGCTGGCGCGGAAACCGGTGAACTGGTCGATGTCCCTTATCGCCGCCCGGGCATGAGCCTCGCCCGGCTTTTGCTCAAGAGCGGATTTGCACTCCCGCTGCACAGCCACGATTGCGACTGCCTCTATTACATCGTC
Source organism: Novosphingobium sp. BL-S-33 (assembly GCF_056857025.1). Classification (NCBI taxonomy): domain Bacteria; kingdom Pseudomonadati; phylum Pseudomonadota; class Alphaproteobacteria; order Sphingomonadales; family Sphingomonadaceae; genus Novosphingobium; species Novosphingobium sp. BL-S-33. Next base: position 2,342,300 of record NZ_CM166474.1, read on the forward strand.
GCGGGCAGCGTGGAGCTTGGCACCGAGACGCTGGTCGCTGGGGACGGGTTTTTCGTCGGCAGCGAAGTTCCCTACGCTTATGTCGCGGGGCCGGAGGGCGCCGAAGTCCTCGAATTCCGCTCGACCGACGCTTTCGACATCCGCATTCGCGACAAGTCGCCGGAAGGCTGGGCGAAAAGCGCAGGCCTCGTACGCGAGGCGCAGGCCCGCTGGGCGGACGAGGCGCCGCCAGTCCGCCGCTTACCTGAACGCACGTAACGAATCAGCCGAGGCGCGTGCCCGCGGGAATCGGGCGGCCGCGCAGCAGGTCGGCCGTCGTCATGGCGGGTTTGCCCGCGCGCTGGATGCGGGTGACGCGGACGGCCCCTTCGCCGCAGGCCACGGTGAGTGCGTCGTCGAGCGTCGTGCCCGGTTCTCCGTTGCCCTCGACAACATCGGCCGCGAGTACTTTGTACCGTTCGCCATCGAGTTCGAAGAAGGCGCCTGGCGCAGGCATGAAAGCGCGCACCTGCCGCTCGACCTGCTCGGCCGGGTGTGTGAAGTCGAGTCGCGCCTCGGCCTTGTCGATCTTCTTCGCGTAAGTCACGCCGTCCTCGGGCTGGGTAACGGCGCGGTGGACCGCAAGGTCGCGCAAGGTCCCGATCATGAGCTGCGCGCCTTTATCCGCCAGTTCGGCGGTCAGTTCGCCGGCGGTCTTGCGGTCGATCGTCGTGCGCAGGGTGGCCAGCATCGGCCCGGTGTCGAGTCCGGCCTCCATCTGCATGATCGTGACGCCGGTGGTCGGATCGCCCGCCAGAATCGCGCGCTGGATCGGCGCCGCACCGCGCCAGCGCGGCAGGATCGAGGCATGGATATTGAGGCAACCAAGGCGCGGCGCGTCGAGCACCGCCTGCGGCAGGATCAGGCCATAGGCTGCAACGATCGCAATATCGGCTTCGAGCGCCGCGAATTTCGCCTGCTCTTCCGCATTGCGCAGCGAAACCGGATGGCGAACCTCTATCCCGCGCACCTCGGCTTCTTTGTGAACGGGGGAGGGCGTCAGTTCCTTGCCCCGGCGGCCACCGGGGCGGGGCGGCTGGCTGTAAACCGCGACGACATCGTGCCCGGCCTCGACCAGTGCGACGAGTGCGGGCACCGCGAAATCGGGCGTTCCCATAAAGACGATGCGCATGGTGTGGGGAAATCTCCGAAACACTTCCTCTGAAGCTGCGGAGGCCCTATCTCCGGCGCCATGGCATCGCAAGAGATCGAGACGCTTACCGCGGCCCTGTCGCGCCTCCCCGGCCTTGGCCCGCGTTCCGCCCGCCGTGCGGTACTCTGGCTCATCAAGCGGCGGGAAACCTCGCTCGTGCAACTGGTCGATGCACTGGGAGCCGTGCGGGAAGCGTTGGTCGAGTGCCAGACCTGCGGCAATATCGATACGACCAATCCCTGCGGCATCTGCGCCGATTCGCGCCGCGATGCCTGCTCGCTCTGCGTGGTGGAGGAAGTGGCGGACCTTTGGGCGCTCGACCGCGCGCGACTCTTCAACGGCCGTTACCATGTCCTCGGCGGCCGACTTTCGGCGCTCGACGGCGTGCGGCCGGAGGACCTGACGATCGACCGCCTGCTCCGCCGCGTGGAAGAAGGCGGCATCGACGAAGTGGTGCTGGCGATGAACGCCACGCTCGAAGGACAGACCACGGCGCACTACATTGCCGAGCGCCTGGAAGGGCTTGCGGTGCGGATCACGCAGCTTGCCCATGGCCTGCCGGTGGGCGGTGAACTCGACTATCTGGACGAGGGCACGCTGGCCCAGGCGATCCGCGCGCGGCGACCGGTCAGCTGACCGATCACTGTCATCGAAGCGTCCATCTTGCGAAAAACGGCCATCGCGCTTATTTGGCGGGCATGGCTATCCGTGAAATCCTCGAAGTTCCCGATCCGCGTCTCAAGCAGGTTTCGGTCCCCGTCGAAAAGTTCGACGACGAGCTCAAGACGCTCGTCGAGGACATGTTCGAAACCATGTATGACGCGCCGGGCATCGGCCTTGCCGCCATTCAGGTGGGCGTGCCGCTGCGCGTTCTGGTGATCGATCTCCAGCCTGACGACGAGGATGCGGAACCTGAAGTGTGCTCCTCGCACGGCGGGCATCACCACACGCACCAGCCGACGAAGAAGGAACCCCGGATCTTCATCAATCCGGAGATTCTCGACCCTTCGGAAGAGCACACGGTCTATCAGGAAGGCTGCCTTTCGGTGCCCGAGATCTTCGCCGATGTCGAACGCCCGTCGCGCATCCGCGCGCGTTGGCATGACCTCGACGGCAATGTTCATGAGGAAGACATGGATGGCCTGATGGCCACTTGCCTCCAGCATGAGATGGACCATCTCGAAGGCATTCTCTTCATCGATCACCTCTCGCGCCTGAAGCGCCAGATGGCGCTCAAGAAGCTCGACAAGATGCGCAAGGCCGCCTGATTTCGCGATTTGGGGAAAAGCCGGCCTGAGGGCTGGCGTTCCCTGAATGTTCCGGTTATGCTGCCGGGATGGAAATCGCTGTCGTCGCCATTCTCGCGCTTGTTGTCGGTCTTGGAGCCGGCTGGTTCCTCGGATCGCGGCCTGTGGCCGAATGGCGAACCCGGCACGAAACGCGCGACCGCGAGGCGCGCGAGTTGGATGAGCGTTTCCGCGCCGCGATTCGCGACCTCGCTTCGGCGAGTGAACGCGCCATCCGCGCCGACGATCTTGCCGAAGCGCTCGAACGCAGCCGCGTGGACCATGCCGAGGCGATGGATATTGCCCGGCGTGGCCACGGCGAAACGATCGAACGGCTGCGCGGTGAGCATGGAACCGTGCTGGAGCGCACACGCACCGATCTCACGCAGATTCTGGAACGCACGCGCAGCGAACATGCGTCGCTTGTCGACGCCCTGCGCCGCGAACAGCGCGAACTGGCCTCCGAACTCGCCACCCTGCGCGAAAAATCCGCCAATTTCGACGAGCAGAAGCGTCTGCTGATCGAAGCGCAGGAAGCGCTTCGCAAGGAATTCGAGAATGCCGGGGCCAAGGTTCTGGCGGGCGCGCAGGAGGCCTTCCTGACCCGCGCCGGTGCGCGTTTCGAGGAAAGTGAAAAGGCCAATGCCGAGCGCATTGCCACTTTGCTCGCACCCGTCGGCGCGCGTTTGAAGAGCTACGAGGAGCAGGTTACCGCGCTGGAGGCCAAGCGCGTCGATGCCTTCGGCCAGCTTACCGGCCAGATCGAGGCGCTTCGGGTCGGGCAGGAGCAAGTGCGGGCAGAGGCCGTGCGGCTCGGCAATTCGCTGCGCAATGCGCCTAAGGCGCGCGGACGCTGGGGCGAGCAGCAGCTCAAGAACGTGCTCGAACAGTGCGGGCTGACCGAACATACCGATTTCGTCACCGAGCATTCGATCGATACCGATGAGGGACGTCTGCGTCCCGACGCCATCGTGCGCATTCCCGGCAACAAGCAACTGGTGATCGACGCCAAGGTCTCGCTCAATGCCTATCAGGATGCTTTCGAGGCGGATGACGAGACGGCGCGGCTTGCCTTCCTCGACGCTCATGCCGCCTCGATGCGCAACCATATCCAGACACTGGGCACCAAGAGCTATCAGAGCCAGTTCGAGAACGCGCCGGACTATGTGCTGATGTTCGTGCCGGGCGAGCACTTCATTGCCGCTGCGCTCGATCACGATTCGAGCCTGTGGGACTATGCCTTCGAGCGCCGCGTGCTGCTGGCGAGCCCCACCAATCTCGTTGCCATCTGCCGCACCATCGCGCAGGTCTGGCAACAGGAAGGGCTGGCCAAGGAAGCGCGCGAGATCGGCAAGCTCGGCAGCGATCTCTATGACAGCATTGCCAAGACGCAGGACGATCTGTCGAAGGTCGGCGTGCATCTCGGCCGCGCGGTCAACAGCTTCAACGATTTCGCGCGGACTTATGAGGGCAATGTGATGAGCCGCGCGCGCCGCCTGACCGAAAAGCACATCAAGATCGGCAAGCGCGAGATTTCGGACGATGTGCCGATGGTCGAAGCCGCGCCGCGCTTTTCCGAATCCGGCGCGGTTATCGCGGACTTCTCGAACGAGTCGGAAGAAGAGAGCGCCGAAGCGGCCGAATAAGCCTTAACTGCCAGTGCCGGGGAGCTTGTCATTCCCGGCTACGCTGGTTTCCCGTTGCAGCTCGGCAGTGTGGCCGCTTGATTGCAGGACCATGCGGTTGCGATCGACGGTAAAATGCGGCGTGGCAACGAGCAGAGCGCCGATCGCCTTTTCCTGATCCCATGCTGGTGTCGGACAGCTCATTTCGGTCAGCGCGAGCGGTCCGGCAACCAGCCGGTCGTCATCGACTCGCCACGGGCCGTCCATCTGATTGCAGCCGACACGCACGCCGATCTTTCGACCTTCGAACGTGATGCGGGCGCCATCCGTCTGCGGGTGCTGGCCATCGATCAGCGTGAAGCGCCAGCTGCTGCGAGAAAGCTGCGAGTCGCCTCCGCCGCCCGAGCATGCAGCGAGTGAGGCGGCGTAGAAGACCGGCAGAAGGGCGTGACGAACCATCGTCGACGCTCCTGCCACAACCGACCTGAGGCTGTGATGAACACGGCCTTTCGGAAAGGCGGCGGGGCGCATGTATTGGTGTAGATCGCTAATGAGGCTGGAGCTTAAGGCACCGGCCTCATTACCTTGTTCCGAACGCTCTCAGGACAAACCGGCGCTTACTTGCCCGGGCGCAGATGCGCCAAGGCTTCGTAGGCGAGCACGGCGCCGGCGACGGCGGCATTGAGGCTGTCGGCGCGGCCCAGCATGGGGATGGTCACGCGAAGGTCGCAGGCCTCCTCATAGGTCTGCGGCAGGCCTTGCGATTCGTTGCCGACCATCAGGAAACAGGGTGCGGCGTAAGGTGCCTCGCGGTAATCGGTGGGATCGCGCAGCGATGCGGCGACAAGCTGGCCCCCGTTTCCGCCATCGCCATTGCGCAGCCAGGGCAGGAATTCGTCCCAGCGCGCGATGGCGATCTTCTGCGTGAAGATCGCGCCCATGCTGGCGCGCACCGCTTCCACCGAGAAGGGATCGGCGCAGTCGTCGATCAGGATCAGGCCGCCAGCGCCCACGGCGTCGCCGGTGCGCAGCATGGTGCCAAGGTTACCCGGATCGCGCAGTGCCTGCGCCACCAGCCAGATCGGCGCAGCGGCGCGGTCGAGATTGGCAAGGCGCGTATCGAATTCGGCAAAGACGCCGGCCACGGCCTGCGGATTGTCCTTGCCGGTGACTTTGGCAAGGATCTCTTCGTCCATCTCGACGATCTCGCCGCCGGCGGCGGCCACGGCCTCTTCCAGGGCGTCAAGCAGAGGGTGCGGTTCGCGCCCGATGGCCATGACGAGCATCTCGGGCAGCACGCCGCATTCGCGCGCATCCGTGAGCAGGCGCAGGCCTTCAGCCAGGAAACGCTCTTCCCGCTTGCGATGCTTCTTCTCGCGCAAGGAGCGCAGGAATTTGACCAGCGGGTTCGAAAAACCGGTAATAGTGCGGCGCTCGGCCAACGGACTGCCCTTATTCTTCGCCGAATCCATCGCGGACCAAGCCTGCCAGCACCGACAGCGCGTCAGGTGCGCCATCGCCCACGCAGGAAATCTCGATCGTGTCGCCCTTGGCGGCGCCGAGCATCATCAGCCCGAGGATCGAATTGCCCGCGGCCTCGATCCCGTCCTTGCCAACCTTGACCAGCACGGTGGCCGGCAATTCGGCCACGTGGTTTACGAACTTGGCACTGGCCCGGGCGTGCAGCCCCCGCTGGTTCACGATCAGGACCGTCTCACGACAATCATTCATGCGGCGTCTTGCCCCAGGTATTCGCTTGCGATGGTGATGTAATTGCGGCCTGCGTCGCGCGCGGCCGCGGCGGCTTCGCGCACCGACATGCATTCGCGCGCCTTGGCGAGGCGGATCAGCATCGGCAGGTTGATGCCGGCGATCACTTCGACGCGCCCGGCCTCCATCAGCGAGATCGCCAGATTGGAGGGGGTTCCGCCGAACAGGTCGGTAAGGATGATGACGCCCTGGCCGCTGTCGACCGCGACGATTGCCTCGGCAATCTCGCTACGGCGACGCTCCATATCGTCATTGGGACCGATGCAGACAGTCGCCACCGCCGACTGATCGCCGACGACGTGCTCCATCGCGTGTACGAACTCCTCGGCGAGATTGCCGTGGGTAACCAGGATCATGCCGATCATGCTGGAAACGGGCTCCGAACTTTTTCTTGCTTGGGCGACCAGATTGTTTGTTCATTTTTCACGCCGCTGACCTCCTTCCAGAAGATCGGCTGCTCGCGAGCCCAGGTTGCGGTGCAGCAATGTGGGCGAAAATCCCGCTTCGCGCAAGGCCGCAGCCATGCGCTCGGCTGTGAATACCGACCTGTGCCGCCCCCCCGTACACCCGAATGCGACGTGGACATAGGCCTTTCCCTGTGAGCGGTAACGGGGAAGGAGCAGAAGGAGAAGATCGCGGATTCGCTCGAAAGCTTCGTCGAAGGCCGGATCCCGCCGGATATAGTCGCCCACCGGCGCATCCAGTCCGGTCATCGGCCGCAGTATGGGATCCCAGTGGGGATTTTCCACGAAGCGCATATCGAAGACCAGATCGGCCAGCGGTGGCATTCCACGCGAAAAACCGAAGCTGGAGATGGTCAGCGTGAGATCGTCAGGCCGTTCGGCCGAGAAACGCTCGCGAATCACGCGCTGGAGGTCGTTCGAGGTGAATTCGGTGGTTTCCACCAGCAGATCGGCCCAGCGCCGCAGCGGTGCAAGCAACTCACGCTCGGCACGGATGCCGGTATCGACCGGGGCATCGGCGGCCAATGCGTGGCGGCGACGGGTCTCGTTGAAGCGGCGTTCCAGCTCCTTGCTCGAACAGTCGAGGAACAGGGTATTGAGTTCGATATCGCCGCGCTCGCTGAGCGTCCGGACTTGTCCGATCACGCGTTCGGGATCGAAACCGCGCGTGCGGCAATCGAAGCCGATCGCCAGCGGCGGGCGCGGCGACTGGTCGGCCACCGGCGCGCTTTCGATCAGGCGTTCGAGCAGGCGCACCGGGAAGTTGTCGATGATTTCCCAGCCCAGATCCTCAAGGACGCGCAGCACGGTCGTCTTGCCGGCGCCAAGCATGCCGGTGACCAGCAGCACGCGCTGACGGTCCGGGATGGCTTGGGCCTCTGACAGATATTCGCTTTCCGGGGAATCGGGGGTCATGAGGGCCTGTTTGCGCCGGGCGGACCGGAAAGGGAAGAGGGAGGGTAGTGCTGTCAGCAAACCCTGTTGCCAAAGTGGGACAGTGCCAGTTCCGCCTTGAGCGCGAGCGGGCCCGCGTGCGGCCAGAGGCGCACCAGCGGGATGGCGATTCCCGCAATTTCAATAGTATCGGCCGCTTCGATGAAACGCGGCGCCTGCGGGTCGAGCACGATGACGAGCGCAACCGTTGCCTCCTCCGCGCAAGGGAAGGGCAGGATGCCAAGGTTGCGCACTTCGACGAGCCCGCGCGTATTGGGATGGGGATGGGCCAGAAGACGGTTGCCGGACACTTCGAGCAGGACGGCGTCGTCCCCCACCAGCACCGCGCCCCGGTCGATGAGTTCCAGGGCGAGGCTTGACTTGCCCGTTCCGGAATCGCCCTCGATCAGCATCGCGCGGCCGTCGATGGCGACGCTGGTGGCCTGACGCACGAGAGGCGGTGTTCCCGTCATGTCACTCGCCCTGCCATGCGGGGAGGGAGAACACCAGCCGGGCCCCATGCTCGCCGTCGATACGATCCGTGGCGCGCAGCTTGCCGAAATGCGCCTCGACGATGGTGCGCGCGATGGCGAGGCCGAGGCCGCTGTGCTTGCCGAATTCCTCGCCGGAAGGGCGCAGCGAGTGGAAGCGTTCGAAGATCCGTTCGCGCGCGGGCTCGGGAATGCCGGGTCCGTGGTCGGAAACGGCGATCACCACGCGTTGCGCTTCGCGGGTCAGCATGATCTCGATCGGCGCACCGGCGGGCGAGAACGAGATGGCATTGTCGATCAGGTTCTGGAGCACGCGTTCGAGCCGTCCGGCATCCCCGGGGACGACCAGCCGGTCGGCCCCATAGGCATCGACCCCGGCGGCTTCGAGGATCTCGACCGGGCAGTTCCCGTTGACGCCGCGCTGCTCCCGTTCGTTGACCAGTGCGCGCACCAGCCGCAGCATATCGACCGGTTCGAACGTGGTGCGGCTCAGTTCGGCGTCGATGCGACTGGCATCGGCGATCTCGGTCACGAGGAAGTCGATGCGGCGCACGTCATCCTTGGCGATGCCGAGCAACTGGCGGCGCAGGTCCGCATCCTCGACCCGGTCGAGGCTTTCGAGCGCGCTGCGCAGCGAGGTCAGCGGGTTCTTGAGTTCGTGGGCGACATCGGCCGCGAAGCTCTCGACGGCGTCGATACGCTGGCGCAGGGCGCCGCTCATGTCCGAGACCGCACGCGCGAGCAGGCCGATTTCATCACGCCGGTCAGGCAGGCGAGGCACCACCACACTGCGGTCGCGGCCGAGCCGCACGCGCACCGTTGCGCGCACCAGTTTGCGCAGCGGCTCTACGATGGTGCGGGCCAGGAACAGCGAGAGCAGGATCGAGACGCCCAGCGCGCCGCCGACGATGATCGCCAGCGTCTGACGCGCCATCCGCACGTTCTCGGTGATGTCGCGCGCATTGCGGGTGACGAGCAGGGCATCGCCCCGGTCGCCCACCGGAGTTGCGGCGATGATGACCGGGGTCTGGTCGGGCGCGGCCTCGTTGCTGACTTCGGTGCGGCCGTTGGCGAGGGCGGTGGCGATCTCAGGCCAGGCGCTGGCATTGGCGCCCGGATTGTCGTGATAGGGCGGCACCGGGGGGGAGCCGAGGACGAAGTTCATGCCGCTGTCCAGCGCGCGGGCGGCGTCCTGCAGCCACGGCTCGGTGGCCGGATCGACGAGCGTATAGGACGGCGGGGCCAGTGCGAAACTGTCCGCGATCAGATGGCCTTTCGCATCGAACAGGCGAAGGCGCAGGGTTTCGCTCGATCCGATGCGGGCGATCAGGTCGCGGCGCTGATCTCCCTCGGTGCCGGAAAGGGCATGGGCGACGATCTCGGCCTGCGAGGCGGCGAGGCGGTAGCGCTCGTCCAGTAATTCGCGCCGGTAGCTGTCGAGGTAGAACAGGCTGCCTGCCAACAGCGCCAGCGCGATGACGTTCACGGCAAGGATGCGCGCCGTGAGCGAGACGCGCCAAGGCAGGCCGAGGCGGACGCCGAGCGAGGCCTTGCCGGACGAGGGGTGACGGGATGAGGTGGCGCGGGACGATTTGGACCGCTTTGTGCGGTGGTGTTCAGCCATCGGCGAAGGAGTAACCGGCGCCATAGAGCGTGTCGATTGCGGCGAACTCGGGATCGACGGCGCGGAACTTGCGGCGCAGGCGCTTGATGTGGCTGTCGATGGTGCGGTCGTCGACATAGACGTCCTCGCTGTAGGCGGCGTCCATCAGCTGGTTGCGGCTCTTGACCACGCCCGGGCGCATCGCCAGCGCCTCCAGGATCAGGAACTCGGTAACCGTCAACGAGACCGGCGTGCCGTCCCATGCGACCTGATGGCGGGCGGGATCGAGTTGCAGGCGTCCGCGTACCACCGTGTCCGGCAGGCTTTCGCCGGAGTCGGCGTCGATGGGCGCGCGCACGAGTTCGCTGCGCCGCAGGATGGCGCGAATGCGCGCGACGAGCAGGCGCTGGCTGAACGGCTTGGCGATATAATCGTCCGCCCCCATGGCCAGCCCGAGCGCTTCGTCCGGCTCCTCATCCTTGGAGGTGAGGAAGATCACCGGCAGGCTGGACTGCGCGCGCAGCGCCTGAAGCAGCGAGAGCCCGTCCATGCGCGGCATCTTGATATCGAAGATCGCAAGGTCGGGCGGATTGTCGAGCAGCGCTTTCAGCGCCGCCTCGCCATCGGCGTAGACGCGCGTGGCAAAGCCTTCGGCCTGAAGGCTGATGGACAGCGTGGCGAGGATATTGCGGTCGTCATCCACGAGCGCGATCGTCTGGATACGCGCGGGCGCTTCGGCCCGGACTTCTCCCGCATGGGCGGGGGCAGGGATCGTCTCGCCGTTTCCGGGGGCTGTCGAAGGCTCTGCCATGAGGCTGCGGGGTCCTCTTTATCGCTAGCGACAAACGCCTAGCGGGAGTGGGTCCGGCTGACAATCTCCGTTCCTGACGCAAAAGAGATAAGGTTCGTCGCAGTCCGATTGGTTTATTTTTCCCCAGATTTGACGGAAAAGGGGGGCGGGATTATGCGCGCCCCGAGTCTTGCGAAAAAATGTCCGGGTATCGATCGATCCCCCTCGATCGGTGCCTGAAAATGGAGGAGATGACATTGACCGCTACCCTGAACTATCCGCTCGCCAAACAAGGCATTGAAACCAACGCGGAAATCTTCGCGAACCTGGGCACGGCCCCGCTCGTGGAACATGCGGTCAGAAACGGAGAGGGCGTGCTGAGCGTCGACGGACCTTTCGTCGTCGCCACCGGCAAACACACCGGCCGCTCCGCCAAGGACAAGTTCATCGTCAAGGACGCCGAGACCGAAAACACGGTCTGGTGGGGCAAGACGAACGTCGCAATGACGCCCGAGCACTTCGCCGCGCTCAAGGAAGATTTCCTCAAGGCCGTGGCCGAGAAGGATACGCTCTACGTGGCGGACCTGTTCGGCGGTTCGCAGCCGGAGCACCGCGTCAAGGTGCGCATCATCAACGAGTTCGCCTGGCACAACCTGTTCATCCGCACCCTGCTGGTGCGCCCGGACGCAGCTGAACTCGCGGACTTCGCGCCCGAATACACGATCATCGACCTGCCCAGCTTCCGCGCCGATCCCGAGCGTCACGGCAGCCGCAGCGAAACCGTGATCGCGGTCAACTTCACCGAGAAGCTGATCCTGATCGGCGGCACCTCCTACGCGGGCGAGATGAAGAAGTCGGTCTTCGGCATCCTCAACTACCTGCTGCCCACCAAGGGCGTGATGCCGATGCACTGCTCGGCCAACATCGGCCCCGAGGGTGACACTGCGGTGTTCTTCGGCCTGTCGGGCACCGGCAAGACCACGCTTTCGGCCGACGCCTCGCGTACCCTGATCGGTGACGACGAGCATGGCTGGTCGGACACTGCGGTGTTCAACTTCGAAGGCGGCTGCTACGCCAAGATGATCCGCCTCTCGGCCGAAGCCGAGCCGGAAATCTTCGCGACCACCAAGCGTTTCGGCACCGTGCTCGAAAACGTGGTGATCGACCCGGTGACGCGCGAGATCGACCTCGACGACAACTCGCTGGCCGAGAACAGCCGTGGTTCCTACCCGATCGACTTCATTCCGAACACTTCGGAGAAGAACCTCGGCCCGGTTCCGAAGAACATCATCTTCCTGACGGCCGACGCTTACGGCGTGCTGCCTCCGATCGCGCGCCTCACGCCCGATCAGGCGATGTACCACTTCCTCTCGGGCTACACCGCGCGCGTTGCCGGTACCGAGATTGGCGTGACCGAGCCGGAAGCCACGTTCAGCACTTGCTTCGGCGCACCGTTCATGCCGCGTCACCCTTCGGTCTACGGCAACCTCCTCAAGGAGCGTATCGCCAAGGGCGGCGTGAAGTGCTGGCTGGTCAACACCGGCTGGTCGGGCGGCAAGGCCACGATGGAAGGCATCAAGCGCATGCCGATCAAGGCCACCCGCGCGCTGCTCAATGCCGCGCTCGACGGCAGCCTGAATACCGCCGAGTTCAAGGAAGATCCGAACTTCGGCTTCGAGGTTCCGGTCGCGGTTCCGGGCGTTGACGCCAAGCTGCTCGATCCCCGCGCGGCCTGGGCCGACGGTGCCGAGTACGACAAGACCGCACAGACGCTGGTCAAGCAGTTCATCGACAACTTCGCCCAGTTCGAAGCCCATGTCGACGAAGGCGTCCGCAAGGCTGCACCCGTCTCGGTGTAACGGCCGGAAACGGCGCCAACGCGCGCCGTTCAGCGTGAAATAAAGGCAGGGTCCCGGAACTTCGGTTTCGGGGCCCTTGTCTTGTCATGAATTGGGTGCATGCTGTCGCTCCCCCTCTCTCTTTCATGGAGAAACGACCATGGGAATTTTTGACGGCATTCTCGGCCAGGTCAGCGATCACCCCGATGTCGAGAACCTTGCCGGCAAGCTGGGCCTTGATCCGGCAACGGCGGAAAAGGCGATCGCCGCACTCGGCTTCGCGCATCAGCAGGAAGGCGATACCGCGCAACTGGCGGCGGAAAAGACCGGTCTTGGTGTCGGCACGATCCAGCAGATCATCAGCTCGATCGGCGGCGAGGGCTCTCTGGGTCAGTTCGCCAGTCTCGTTTCCAGCGATCCGTCCAAGTTCACGTCCTTCCTCGACAAGGACGGTGACGGCAGCGTGGTCGACGACATCACCAACATGGCCAAGGGCCTGTTCGGCAAGAGCTGAACCCCGGCCATGACGAAGAAGGCCGCCCTGCCGAAGCGGGGCGGCCTTTCTCGTAGGCCATCCGAAGGCGCGGACAAATTCGCAAGGCGAATCCGACCCGGCCGACTTGGCAGTGCGCCCGGCTGCCCCGATCCCTGCCCGACAAACACTCGTCATCCCCGCGCAGGCGGGGATCCCGCTTTCTGGCAGCAGAACGAGAGGTTTCAAGGCAGCGGGGCCCCCGCCTGCGCGGGGGTGACGAAACGATGAAGCTGGACGAATTCTGAGCGTAATCCGTTCGTTCCGAGCCGTCAGGTGATGCCACCCGACTTGAAAATGCTTTAATCGAGCATGTCGGCCGGCACCTGACCGCCGTGGGCAGCCAGTTGGCGCAGCGTTTCCTTGTGCAGCCACAGGTTCATTTCCGCCGAGCCGTCCAGCGCGCCGGTATAGCCCAGCTCCTTCGCCAGCTCCTTACGGTTGTCGAGGCTGGAATCGATATTGAGCACTTTCATCAGATCGACGATCGAGTGCTGCCAGTCGAGGTTCTTGCCGGACGCCATTTCCGTAAGCACGGCGCTGACGTCTACCGATTCGGGCGCGGCCTGTGGCGGCGGGGCCGCGGCTGCGGGAGCAGGCGCTGTGGCGGGGGCTGCCGCTGGTGCCGCTGCGGCAGGCGCCGGCGCGGCCTTCTTTCCGAAAATGGCATCCTTGATCGAGCCGAAGATGGACATGGGCATGCTCCTTGGCTGAGTTCCGGGGGGTGAAAAACGAACCGCCGCCCGCACGCGCCTGAGTCGGACAACGTAGGGGCGGCGGATCGATCCTGCTCCCCGGCAGGCCGGGTGCCTACGCCATGTCCGCGCTCATGGGGCATGGTGCCCCGTGAGCGCGGCGGAGCGATCAGCGCTTGCCGGTGGTGGCGATATATTCGTCGATATTGGTGGCAAGCACATCGAGCGGGACATTGCCGCCGTCGACCACGGCCTGGTTGAAATCGCGCAAGTCGTAGGCCGTGCCCAGCGCCGCCTTGGCGCGGTCGCGCTGGCGGTTGATCTCCGAATGACCCATCTTGTAGCCGCAGGCCTGGCCCGGCCACGAGCAATAACGGTCCACTTCGCTGGCGATCTCGCCCGCATTGCTGCCGTTGCGTTCCACGAAGAACTGCACGGCCTGCTGGCGGCTCCAGCCCTTGGCGTGAAGGCCGGTATCGACCACCATGCGGCAGGCACGGAAAGCGATCGACTGGAGGTAGCCAAGGCGGCCGACCGGATCGTCGTCATAGGCGCCAAGTTCGTCCGCCAGCTGTTCGGCGTAGAGCGCCCAGCCTTCGGAATAGGCGTTGAAGGCCAGCATCGAGCGGATCAGCGGCAGCCGGTTGGCATATTCGCCCTGCCAGACGTGGCCGGGAATCGCCTCGTGATGAACCAGCGTCGGCAGGTCGAACTTGCGGTGCAGGTCGGTGGTGTGGAGGTTGATCCACATCTTGCCGGGCACCGTGCCGTCCTTCGAGCCGCCGCCGCCATAGGCCGTGGGCGCGCCGGGCTCTTCCGAAAGCGGCAGGCGCCGCACTTCGACATTGCCCGATACCGGATCGCGGAAGGCGCGCGGCATCTGCGCGCGGATCCAGTCGATGCGCTTCTGGATGAAGGCCATGATCTCGGCCCGGCCGGGATCGCCCTCGGAGAACATGAAGCGCTTGTCGTTGCCGAGCGCGGACATCCGCGCGCCAACAGTCCCTTGCGTATAGCCGAGCGACTTCAGGATCGGGTCCATGCGGGCGTGGAGCGCTGCCAGTTCCTCCATCCCGCGCTGATGGATTTCCTCGGCGGGGACGGTCGTGGTGGTGCTGGCGCGCAGGGCCCAGGCGTAGAACTCGTCGCCATTCGGGCGGGCGCCCATGCCGGGATCGCTCTTGGCGAGGCCGCGCTGGCGCTTGAGTTCGGCCAGCTGGCGTTCCAGCGCGGGCACCACTTCGCCCGCGACGATGGTCTTGGTGCGGTTCTCCCAGTCGCCGGGGATCGTCTTGGCGCGACCGACCAGCGAGGACACCAGCCCGCCGCCATTGTTCCGCGCTTCGGCGATCGTGCTTTCCATCTGCGCGATGGCGCGGTCCAGCAGGAAGTCGGGCGGGACGAGGCCCTTGTCGGTTGCTGCGCGCATGCGCTCCAGCTCACCGTCGAGCTGGGCATCGAACTGCGAGAGGCGCGAGACATAAGCCTCGGCATCGGCGGCGGTCTTTACCGGGTGGTCGGCGTCAAGGAACTTGGGCGTATCGAGATAGGCGCCGACGTTCTGGATCACGACGTAGGGCGTGTTGCGCCAGCCGCCCACGGCCACGTCGCCATAGGGCTGGGCCAGGCCGTCGAGCGCGGTCTTGTAGGCACTGCGCACGACGGCGAGGCTGGTGCGGTTCGCGTGGTCCAGCCCGGTGGTGTCGAATGCCTCGACACGGGCGAGATCGGCGCGCAGCGTCTTTCCGAGCGCGGCGCGGCCCGCGAAGGAGCGGTCCTCAAGGCGCGAGCGCAACGCGGCATGCGCGCCGGTGTCGACGCCGAGGCTGGTGGCGTTTTCAGGCGCGTGCTCCAGCATCTTCCACGCGATCGAATCGAGCAGAGCGGCGGCGTTCTGCTGTCCGGCCGGTGCGGCGGCGAGCGCGCGGGCGCCGGGCAGCGCGAGCGCGGCGGTACCGGTGGCGAGAAGCTGGAGAGTGGTGCGACGCGAGAGCGGCGGGGGGGCCATGGTCTGGTTCTTCATGGGCCGCGAAATTGGCGAGCGACGAGGCGTGTGTCAAACCCGCTCGATTGCCGGACCCTGCTCGGCTAGGGGATAACCATGGACATTGCGCTTTCCCTGCTCGTTCTCACTATTGTCGCGCTTGTGCTGGGCGCTTTTGCGCTGTTTCGGCGCGGGGGGCATCGCAAGCAGGCGGTGCTGATGCTGGTGCTGGCGGGGGTGATGGTGGCGAATGTGGCGATTCTGGTCGTGCCCACGTCCGGCGGCGAAACGCTGGCCGGTGCGGCAAAGGAAAAGGCGCCGGAGTGAGCCTCCGACGCCTTTTGCCAAATTTTGCGATTTTGCGACCGGCTTGCCCACCGCCACCAACGTCACCCTGAACTTGTTTCAGGGTCCATCGTGGTTTTGGCGCTGTGTCTTGCGGCAGTAACACGCCGTCGCGGCGTTACCCCTGCAACCTCCGGTTGAGGCCGAAAAATGGACCCTGAAACAAGTTCAGGGTGACGCAAGGGGTAAGCGCCCGCTTTGCGGGCGCCAACCGCTTGCGTCACTTAATCGGACAATCCGGCGAAAGACGCATATCGAGATAATTGTCCACCGAACGCATCAGATCGTCGATCTCGTTCTCGAAGAAGTGGTTCGCGCGCGGGATCTCGTCGTGGTGGATGGTGATGTGCTTCTGCGTGCGCAGCTTGTCGACCAGCTTCTGCACCGCGTTCGGCGTGACCACCGTGTCCGCCGCGCCCTGGATAATGATGCCCGAGGCGGGGCAGGGCGCGAGGAACGAGAAGTCGTACATGTTGGCCGGCGGCGCCACCGAGATGAAGCCGCGAATCTCCGGGCGGCGCATCAGCAGCTGCATGCCGATCAGCGCGCCGAACGAGTAGCCCGCGATCCAGGTGGTCGAGGCTTCGGGATGGATCGACTGCACCCAGTCAAGCGCGGCTGCGGCGTCGGACAGTTCGCCCACGCCGTTATCGAAGCTGCCCTGGCTGCGGCCGACGCCGCGGAAGTTGAAGCGCAGCGTGGCGAAGCCGCGCGCCACGAAGGCCTTGTAGAGGTGCTGGGTGACGCGGTCGTTCATCGTGCCGCCCGCCTGCGGGTGCGGGTGAAGGATCATCGCCACCGGCGCGCGCGGGCGCGTTGCGGGCTGGAAGCGGCCTTCGAGGCGGCCTTCGGGTCCGGGAAAAATGACTGCGGGCATGTGTTTGCGGGCCTGACCTGTTGAAACTCCCGCGAAATACCGGCGGCGGTCTGCCGCACCGGCAATCGCGGGAGTGCAAATAAGAAGGTTCGCTATATAGAAACAACCGCCCCGAAAACAACTTTTGCAAACAATGGCCCCCGAAATCGAAAACGCACCGATCTATCTCGACCATGCCGCGACGACGCCGATCATGCCCGAAGCGCGCGATGCGTGGCTGGAAGGGGCACGAATCTGGGCCAATCCGTCGAGCCCGCACAAGGCTGGCCGCGCCGCCCGCGCCGCGCTGGAGGATGCGCGCGAGCGGATAAAGCGGGTGCTGGGCTGGCAGGGCGAAGTGATTTTCACCTCCGGCGCGAGCGAGGCGCTGGCGATCGGCCTCGGCCGCGCGAAGGCAGAGCAGCGGCTGGTCTCGGCGGTCGAGCATGACGCCGTGTTTCGCGCTGCGCCCGATGCCGAAGTGCTGCCCATGCATGAGGGCGGGGTCGATGCCGACGCGCTTGCGGCGGCGCTGGCAGGCGCGGGGCGTCCGGTCGTCGCGGTACAGTCGATCAACTCGGAGACCGGCACTGTGCTGCTGCCTGCCGGAGGCAATCCGTTGGCAGAGCAGGTGCGCGCAGCGGGCGGGTTGTTCCTGGCGGACTGTTCGCAATCGGCGGGCAAGATGGGCTTGCCTGATGCGGACATGGTAGTTGTCTCCGCGCACAAGCTGGGCGGTCCCGTCGGCATCGGCGCCTTGCTGGTGAAGGATTTCGCGATGCTGGAGCCGAACGGCGGACAGGAGCGCGGCTACCGTGCCGGGACCGAGAACCTGCCCGGCGCACTCGGTTTCGCCGCCGCGCTTGAAGCGCGGGGGCTGGAAGACTGGGAAACGTCCATCGAGCAGCGCTTCGACTTCAGGAACCGCCTGTCCGCGCATGGGGAGATCCTTCAGCCGGGCATGCCCTGTTCTCATATCTTTGCCGTTGCCGCGCCGCGTCTGGCCGCGACCGCCACTCTGATCCGCATGGATGCCATGGGCTTTGCGATTTCGGCGGGAAGCGCCTGCTCCTCGGGCACGCTCAAGCAGAGCCGGGTCTTGCAGGGCTTCGGCGTGGACGAAGACCTTGCCCGGCGCACCGTGCGCATCAGCATTGGCTGGAATACCACACCAGCCGAACTCGATGCCTTTGCGGAAGCCTGGGCGCAGGTGAACGCATGATTTACCTCGACTATCAGGCCACCACACCGCTCGCCCCCGAAGCGCGCGAGGCGATGCTGCCGTGGCTTGGCGGGCCGGAGGGCGTGGGTTTCGCCAATCCGCATAGTCCCCACCGTCCCGGTCGCGGCGCGGCGGCCATTGTCGAAGTGGCGCGGGAACAGGTTGCGGCGCTGCTGCCGCCGGGGGGCAGGGTTGTCTTCACCTCCGGCGCGACCGAGGCGATCAATCTTGCCTTGTTCGGCAGCGGCGCGCGCAGGCTGGCAGTCTCCGCAATCGAGCATGCGGCAGTTCTCGACGCCGCGCGGGTGGTCGATCCCGATGTGGCGATCCTTCCCGTCGATGCCGACGGATTGGTCGATCCGGCGCTCAACCTTTCTGACGGTCCGGGCCTTGTCGCGGTCATGCAGGTCAATAACGAGATCGGCACTGTCCAGCCGATCGCCGCGCTGGCTGAGGCTGCGCACCGCGCGGGGGCATTGTTCCTCTGCGATGCGGTGCAGGGTGCGGGCAAGATCGCAGCGCCGCAGGGCGCCGATCTCATCGCGCTTTCGGCGCACAAGCTCTACGGCCCCAAGGGAATCGGTGCGCTGTGGATCCGGGACGGGCTGGACCTGAAGCCCCTGATCCACGGCGGCGGACAGGAGCAGGGATTGCGCTCGGGAACGCTGAGTCCGGCTCTCTGTGCGGGTTTCGGCGCGGCAGCCACACTTGCCGCACAGTGCATGGAAGCGGACGCGGCGCATGTCGAGGCGCTGTGGACGGCCGCGCGCGAGGCGCTGGCCCGCTGGACGCTCAACGGCTCGGCGGAACATCGCTGGCGCGGAAACCTCAATGTGCGGCTCGACGCGCTCGATGTCGCGCGGCTGATGTCGGACTTGCGGGACATGGCCTTTTCCGCCGGTTCCGCCTGCGCCAGCGGCTCCGGACGGCCCAGCCATGTGCTGAAAGCATTGGGACTTTCTGACCGGCAGGCCAAAAGCTCTATCCGTCTGGGATTCGGGAGATATACTGGGCTTAGGGAAATCGGGGATGCCTGCGCACGTATCGATGCCGCAGCAGCGGCGCAGGGAGTCTGAATTGTTGAACGTCAGATTTGTTACCGCTGAAGGTGTATCCGTCACGGCCGAGGCCGAGCCGGGGACGCGTCTCCTTGCCCTTGCCCAGCGCTGCGGCATGCCGCTTGAGGGCACATGCGAAGGCCAGATGGCCTGCTCCACCTGCCACGTGATCGTCTCGCCCGAGTGGTTCGACGTTCTTGAGCCGGCCTCCAATGACGAGGAAGACATGCTCGACCTCGCTGCCGGGGTCACGCGCACCAGCCGTCTGTCCTGCCAGATCGAACTGACCGAGGCGCTGGACGGCCTGGAAGTGCGCATCCCCGGCCTCTCGCGAGACATGCAGATCGGCTGATCCCGACAAATCGGAACGAATCGGGAAACCAAGTTCTGGAAAACACGGGAATCCGACTTGGCACCGGGCGGGGCGCTGCTAGGTTCCGCCCATGGTGACCACGACCGACGAAGATTCAGATCCGTTCGACGCCATCGTCGATGCGCCTTTCGATGCCGCGCTGTCTCAGCGCTACCTTGTCTATGCGCTTTCGACCATCACGGCGCGCTCGCTGCCGGATTTGCGCGACGGATTGAAGCCGGTCCACCGCCGCCTGCTCTGGGCGATGCGGCAGCTGAAGCTCGATCCCGGCAATGCCTACAAGAAGTCGGCGCGCGTCGTCGGTGATGTGATCGGCAAGTACCACCCGCATGGCGACGCTTCGGTCTACGACGCGATGGTCCGCCTCGCGCAGGACTTCTCGCTGCGCTATCCGCTGGTGCAGGGCCAGGGCAACTTCGGCAATATCGACGGAGATAATGCGGCCGCCTACCGCTACACCGAAGCGCGCCTGACACGTACGGCGATCCACCTGATGTCCGGGCTGGACGAGGGCACCGTCGATTTCGTTCCCACCTACAACGGTGAAGAGAGCGAGCCGGACTTGTTCCCCGGCATGTTCCCCAACCTGCTGGCGAACGGTTCGACCGGCATCGCCGTGGGCATGGCGACCTCGATCCCCAGCCACAACGTCGCCGAGATCATCGATGCGACGATGATGCTGATCGACAATCCCCATGCCGAGCATGAGCAACTCATGCAGGTGTTCCACGGCCCCGATTTCGCGACCGGCGGGCTCGTGGTGGACAGTCCCGAGGCGATCAGCCACGCTTACGAGACCGGCAAGGGCGCCTTCCGTGTGCGCGGCCGGTTCTCGACCGGAAAGGATCAGGCGGGCAACTGGGAAGAGAGCGGGATCGAGCGGCTTGGCAGCGGCCAGTGGCAACTCGTCATTTCCGAAATTCCCTACATGCTGGCCAAGGGCAAGCTGATCGAGCAGGTCGCCGCGCTGATCGGTGACAAGAAGCTCCCGATCCTCGAAGACATTCGCGACGAGAGCGACGAGCAGATCCGCATCGTCTTCGTGCCCAAGAGCCGCAATGTCGATCCCGAGTTGCTGAAGGAAAGCCTCTACCGGCTTACCGATCTGGAAAGCCGCTTCTCGCTCAACCTTAACGTGCTGGATTCGCATCGCACGCCGGGGGTGATGGGCCTGAAGCTGCTGCTGTCCGAATGGGTTTACAGCCAGATCGACATCCTGCTGCGCCGCGCGCGCCACCGGCTGGAAAAGATCGCCGCGCGGCTGGAACTGGTCGCCGGTTACATCATCGCCTATCTCAACCTCGACCGGATCATCGAGATCATCCGCACCGAGGATGAGCCCAAGCCGGTGATGATGGCCGAGTTCGAACTGACCGACCGTCAGGCCGAAGCCATTCTCAACATGCGCCTGCGCAGTTTGCGCAAGCTTGAGGAAATGGAGCTTCGCAAGGAGCACGAGGAACTGCTGCGCGAGCAGGAAGACCTCAACAAGCTGCTCGAAAGCCCGGCCCGCCAGCGCACGCGTCTCAAGCGCGACCTGACTACGCTGCGCAAGGAATATGCCGAGGATACCGTCATCGGCCGCCGTCGCACGACGATCGCGCAGGCCAAGCCGACGGTAGAATTCAGCATGGACGCGATGATCGAGAAGGAGCCGGTGACGGTGATCCTCTCGGCCAAGGGCTGGGTCCGCGCTGCCAAGGGCCATGTGCCGCTGGACGGCGACTTCAAGTTCAAGGAAGGTGACGGCCCGGCCTATGCCTTCCACGCGCAAACCACCGACAAGGTGCTGATCGCGCTGGATAATGGCCGCTTCTACACGGTCGGTGCCGACAAACTTCCGGGCGCGCGCGGGTTTGGCGAGCCGATCCGCACGATGGTCGATATCGATGCGGATGCGCACATCATCGCGGCGCTGGTCTACAAGCCGAAGTCGCAGATCCTGCTGGCCTCGAACGTGGGTCGCGGATTTGCGGTCGAGGCGGAGGAACTGCTGGCCGAAACGCGCAAGGGCCGTGCGGTTATGTCCACCAAGGCGGGCGTTCAGCTCAAGATCGTGCGCGAGATCCCTGCCGAGCATGACCATGTTGCCGTGGTGGGCGACAATCGCAAGCTGGTGATCTTCAGTCTGGAAGAGCTGCCGCTGATGGCCAAGGGGCAGGGTGTGACGCTCCAGCGCTATCGCGACGGCGGACTGTCCGATCTCATTACGCTCAAGCTTGAGGATGGCCTGTCGTGGACGATGGGCGGCGACAGCGGCCGCACGCGGACCGAAAAGGACATGGGTCTCTGGAAAGTCGCACGCGGCGCGGCAGGCCGTCTGCCGCCGACCGGGTTCCCGAGGGACAACAAGTTTCAGGGATAAATGAGGTTGGTGTTCGGCGCCGCGAAAGTGGTCGCCGAACACCCGCATCATTCGTGAGCCGGCTATCCCAAATCACCCCGTCGTCCCCGCGAAGGCGGGGACCCCGCTTGTTCTTGCGGCGGGGCGAAAAGAAGCGGGGCCCCCGCCTTCGCGGGGGCGACGGATTGTTTTGTGCTGGGGCCTGCCTGACAATATTGAGGGAGCGATTTTCCGCACCCCGCCTCAATCCTTGGCCGCGCTCGCAGGCTTGGGCACCAGAATGAGCTGGTTATTGTCCACCCGCCAACTTCCCAGCTGCGACAGCAGGTTCATGCCGATGACATTGGTTTCGACCTCGCTGTCCGGGCCGATGGCGACGGGCAGGGAGGTCGCCTCGATCGAGCCGAAGCGCAGCGAACTCGCGGTTCCCATGCGGGCGACGATAGTGCCGCCCGCCGTATCCAGCATCACGCCCTGATCGCCTTCGTCGGGCATGATGCCCGCGCGGCGGGCGGCCGATTGGGAGATGCCGGTGTAAGTGGCGCCGGTATCGATCAGGAAATTGACAGGCACGCCATTGAGCTGCGCCTCGACCCAGAAGTGGCCGTCGGTCCGCAGCGGCAGCACGGTCTGTCCGCCTTCAACGGCGGCCGGCCTCACCTGATCGAGCCAGAGCGCGGCATCCGAACGGTGCGCGCTGGTGGCAAGGCTGGCAACGGTCAGCAGAAGCGCGGCAGTGAGGGCGAGGTACGCCGTATTGCGCATGCCATGCCCAAGACGCGGGTAACGGTGGAGCAGCATGCCAGCCAGCACCGCCAGCAGGATCGCGACGATGGTCAGCGCCAGCAGCGGCTTCGCATAAAGCAGCGCTTCAAGCTGCCCGAAGTTCACTGCGCCTGCCCTGTCAGTTCCGCGTCGAGCAGCGCGTAGATGCGCGCGGCTGCGGGAAAGCCCTCGGCGATCCAGCGATCTTCGACGCGGCGCAGCACGCGGGCCACTTCAGGTCCGGCGCTGACGCCGCGCGCCACGATTTGGCCACCCTTGAGCGGGAAGGCGGGAATGTCCCACTGGCCCAGCGCTGCCGTATCGGCACCGGCGATCAGCAGCCGGTCGAGCGCGCTTTCGCGGCCCAGCCGATAGGCGAGTGCGCGCGGCTCTCCGGGCTCGTCCTCTCGCGCGGCGGCGAGGGCGAGGCGCTTTTTCTGCGCGCCAGAAAGGCGGAAGCGAGAGGCGATCTGCTCGGCCAGTGGCACGTGAGCGGGCAACAGCGCAGCAAGGCGGCGCAGCGCGTCGGGGGCGACGCCCTGTGCCTTTTCATGACCCACCAGCG
Source organism: Novosphingobium sp. BL-S-33 (assembly GCF_056857025.1). Taxonomy (NCBI): domain Bacteria; kingdom Pseudomonadati; phylum Pseudomonadota; class Alphaproteobacteria; order Sphingomonadales; family Sphingomonadaceae; genus Novosphingobium; species Novosphingobium sp. BL-S-33. The sequence goes on from NZ_CM166474.1 coordinate 2,365,031, forward strand.
CCGCAAGGGCGGCGGGATCGGCCTCGGGCAGGATCACCGTCAGCACGCCCAGCTCGGCCATGCGCGCGACAGTGGGCGCCGGATCGGGCAGACCGAGAAGGTTCATCATCTCCATGCCCACACGCTCGCGCGAAAGCCCCTTGAGCGTGGCGGCGAGTTCAGCGCAGGCACTTTCCGCTTCCTCGTCAGCGGGTTGCGAGCCAAACCGGGCCTGAAACCGGAAGTAGCGCAAGATGCGCAAGTGATCCTCGCGGATGCGCTGGCGGGCATCGCCGATGAAGCGCACGCGGCGGGCGGCAAGGTCGGCAAGGCCGCCGAACCAGTCGAAGACCTCGCCGGTCAGCGGATCGGCATAGAGCGCGTTGATCGTGAAATCGCGCCGCGCGGCGTCTTCGCGCCAATCTTCGGCAAAGGCCACCGTCGCGCGGCGCCCGTCGGTCGCGACGTCGTGGCGCAGCGTGGTGATCTCCACAGGGCCGCCGGGCAGTACGGCAGTGACGGTGCCGTGGTCGATGCCGGTGGGGATACGGTGAATCTCGGCGCTCTTCAGGCGTTCCATCACCGCGTCGGGTTCGAGCACGGTGGCCATGTCGATATCCTTGACCGGCAGGCCCAGCAGCGTGTCGCGCACGGCGCCGCCAACGTAACGGGCATTTTCGGCACCCAGCGTTTCCACCAGCGCCGCGATATCCTCCCTCCGCATCCATTCGGGCGCGATGCGGGTGGGCAGTGGTTCAGTCATTCCAGTCGAGCCTGCGGGAAAGGTTGTGAAGGATCGCCCCGGTCACGCCCCAGATGCGGTGGTCGTGCCAGTTGATCTCGACAAAGCGGTGATGGCGGTTTTCCCATTCCACCGAGCATTGCTGCTGGTTGGCGGGATCGAGAAGGTAGCTCATCGGCGCCTCGAACCACTGCGCCACTTCGGCCGGGTTCGGATGGATCGGCAGGTCGGCGGGGATCACCGCAAGTACCGGCGTGATCTCGTAGCCGCTGCCGGTGCGGTAGACGTCGCTGGTGCCCAGCACCTGCACGTCGCGCGGATGGATGCCCAGTTCCTCGTCCGCCTCGCGCAGCGCGGCTTCGATCGCGGTTTCGCCTTCGTCCAGCCGCCCGCCGGGGAAGGCGATCTGGCCGGGGTGGGCGCGCATCGTGGAGGGGCGATGGAGCAGCAGCGTGCCGGGCTTATCACGCTCGGTCAGCGTCACCAGCACGGCGGCGGGCTTGAACTCGGGAATCTCGTCGATGCGCGGATCGAGCCAGAGTTCGGGCGGCGCGTTCTTGTGCGCGGCATCGAAACGCGGGCGGAGGCGGTCGAACAGCAGGCTCATGACGGCACCAGATCGAAAGTCGCGCCCCGGCTCGTCACCGAAAGGTCGCCGCCGGAAAGCGCGATCTCGGCAAGCTGGCCGTAAGTGCTGCGGTTGAGACGGGCCTCGGCGCCATTGCGGACGGCAAGATAGAGCGCCGGTGTCTCGGGATCGCCTGCGCTGCGGATCGGGTGATCCGGCCCGGCGATGACGATATCGTCGGTATTGAGGCGGAAGACCAGCGCGTCGCCTTCTGCACGCACGTCGGTGGCGATGAAGGCGGCATCCTCGACCTCGATCGAGAGCTTCTCGGCGGGCGTGACCAGCCAGTGCCGGCCATCGTCGTCGCGCAGCAGGAGGGAAGCGAAGGCGCGGACCATGGCGGGACGGCGGATTTCACCGCCCTGATGGAACCAGCGCCCGTCGGCCATGATGCGCATTTCGCTGTCGCCCGTCTGCGCCGGCGACCATTCGGAGACCGGCGGCAGCTTGCGCGCGGCCACCAGTTCGGCCGCTTCGGCGAGCGTCAGGGCGGAGAGATCGGGCGGCACGTCATAAGGCATGGCTTTGCGATGCCAGATAGGGGCTCGCGCGCCAAGGTCCAGTGCGTGTCCGCCCGCGATTTAACGGGAAGACGCGATTATTAACGGAGCCAAGGCCCCAGCGCGCCCTCGCGCGGCAGGACGGCCGGATTGTCGCAGCGCACGAGCAGGCGGTGCCGTTCGAAGGGCCCCGGAAGCGTCCATTCGCCGGTCGCCTCGTTCGAGAAGCCCCAGAAGCGGCCGTAATAGTCGGGATCGCCGATCAGCACTTGCGGCAGCGGCGCGCGCGCGTCGATCCCGGCAAGGCTGGCCGACATCAGCGCCTTGCCGAAGCCCTTGCCCTGAAGGCCGGGAAGCACGGCCACCGGCCCCATCATGATCATCGGATGCGCGCGGCCTTCGGGGTCGGTCAGCGCGACCGGCCAGCACTGGATCGTGCCGACCAGCATCTCGCTGCCGTCCAACGCGGCGAAGGACAGCCCGGGCAGCCAATCGGTACCCGCCCGCACCTTGTAGGCGGTGCGCGTGTGTCGCTCCGGCTCGAACGCACGATCGAGCAGCGCTTCGACGAGCGCGGGATCGACATTGTCGAGCGGAATGAGCGTGGCGATATCGGACATCGCGCGGGCCGATAGGTGCGGCGCGCGGGTTTGTCGATTCAATTCATGTGAGGGGCTATCAGGTTTCCGGCGTGAGATGCAGCAGCCGGCCGGAGTCTGGAGCGGGTCCGTCCTCCAGCAGCCAGATCGATCCGTCGAGCCCCTGCTGGATCTCGCGGATGCGGTTATCGAGCGGGTAACGCGCTTCCTCCACGGCCTTTTCCCCGTCGATCCGCACGCGCACGAGGCCGGGAACGGCGAACGAGGCTATCAGGAACTGCCCTTGCCACTGCGGGAATTGCTGGCCGGTGTAGAAAATGAAGTCGCCCGGCGCGATCACCGGGTTCCAGCTGATCGCCGGGGCGGCAAGGTCGGGCCGGGTCTTGTGGCGCGGGATCGGCGTACCGTCGTAATTGTCGCCGTCCGAGACCAGCGGCCAGCCGTAGTTCTGGCCCGGCTTGATGAGATTGATTTCGTCACCGCCCGCCGGGCCGTGCTCGAGGTTCCAGAGCCGGCCCTTGTCGTCGAACACGAGGCCCAGTACGTTGCGGTGGCCGTAGGACCAGATCTGGTTGGTCGGCGCGCCCTTGTCGGCGAAGGGATTGCCGGGGGCAGGGGTGCCGTCGGGCAGCAGGCGCACGATCTTGCCGAGATTGGTGCCAAGGTCCTGCGCAGGCGTGAACTTCTGCCGCTCGCCTGAGCTGACGAAGAGGTACTTGCCGTCGGGCGAGAACACCAGGCGGTGCGAAAAGTGGCCTTCTCCCGTCACCTTGGGCACTTGCCGCCAGATCACCGTCAGGCCCTGAAGCGAGCAGCTTGCCGGTTGCGGGCAGGAAAGGGTGCCCTTGCCGACCGCCGCGCCGCGCGTATCGCCGTCGCCGGCTTCCGCCCAGCTGAGGTAGACCACGCGCCCGTTCAATGTCTTGGCATCGAGCGTCTTGCCGGTTTGGTCCGGAGCGAAGATCACATCGCCAAGCCCGCCCTGTCCGCCATAGGCGACCGTCGGCGCGCCGCTCACTTCGCCCATTGTGCCGTCAGCAAGGCGCAGGCGGATCCTGCCCTTTTTCTCGGTGACGATCATCGCGCCGGTGGCCTTGTCGATATCCATCGCCCAAGGCTCATTGAACGCGGCAACTTGCGAGACTTTGAAAGGCGCGGCATCGGACGTCGCCGCGGAAGCCTTATCCCCGGAGCCTGCCGCGCCGCAGCTTGCGAGGACGAAAGCTACGGGCGATACCGCAGCGAGGAGCGATCTGGAGGTATTCCGCTTGGTCACGTCGATTTCATCCCCTGTTGCCATTGCACCGGGCCGCCTCATCATCGGCGTGGACGAGGCAGGGCGTGGCCCCCTGGCCGGTCCGGTTGTGGCGGGCGCGGTCGTGCTGTGCAAGCCCCGGCCATCGGGGTTGGATGATTCCAAGAAGTTGTCCGGCAAGCGCCGCGCAGAACTGGAAGAGGTGATCAAGCGCCGCTGCCGCTGGGCCGTGGGCGTGGTCGGCGTCGAGGAGATCGACCGGATCAACATCTTCGGCGCAACGATGCTGGCGATGACGCGCGCGGTGGCCGCGCTCTGCGCCCAGCTTGAGCAAGACCCCCACGAAGTCCTGATAGACGGCAATATGACGCCGCACGGCCGCACGGCCGAGTGGCGCTGGAACGCGCGCGCCATTGTCGGCGGGGACGCGGTGGAACCCTGCATTTCGGCCGCCTCGATCATCGCCAAGGAGCACCGGGACCGCCTGATGCGCGAACTGGCACTGGCGCACCCGCACTATGGCTGGGAGCGTAATGCCGGTTACGGCACCGCCCAGCACCTTGAGGCGCTGCGCACCCACGGCCCGACCATTCACCACCGCCGCAGTTTCGCGCCGGTCGCTCAACTGGAGATGGCGCTTTGACCGGATTTACTGCTGCGGATGTGACCGGACAGGCCGGCAAGTGCTTTCTCGTCACCGGCGCCAATACCGGGCTCGGTTACGAGGCGACGAAAGTGCTGGCCGCGCGGGGCGCACGCGTGCTGCTGGCCTGCCGCAGCGAGGACAAGGCACGGCTGGCCATGGAGCACATCCGCATGGAAGTGCCCGGCGCCAATCTGGCCTTCGTGCCGCTCGATCAGGCGGACCTTGCCAGCGTGCGCGAATGCGCCGCGATGGTTTCGCGTGACGAGCCTCGGCTCGATGTGCTTGTGAACAATGCGGGCGTCATGATGCCGCCGCTCCAGCGTACGGTGCAGGGGCATGAATTGCAGTTCGGGGTGAACCACCTTGGCACGTTTGCACTGACCGGGCTGTTGCTGGCCAAGTTGTCTGCCGTGGATGACGGGCGCGTGGTCATCACCGCCAGCCTTGCCCACCGGCGCGGCAAGATCGACTGGGACGATCTCGACGCGCATCGCAGCTACAACCGCTCGCAGCGCTATGGCGACAGCAAGCTGATGAACCTGCTGCACATGTAGGAACTGGACCGGCGCCTGCGCGCGGCGGGCTCGCCGGTTACGGCGGTGGCCTGTCATCCCGGCGTCGCTTCCACCGAACTGGGGCGTCACTCTCTGGCCTTCCGGGCGCTGTTCCCGATTGTCGGCGTGATGCTCAACAGCGCGGCGCAAGGGGCGTGGCCCACACTTCAGGCGGCGACGGACGCCGTCGAACCGGGGCAATACTACGGTCCCCAGCGCATGGGCGAGGTTTCGGGCCCCTCGGGCGTGGCGAAGCGCAAGCCGTCCGCCACCGATCCCGAAGCGGCGCGACGGTTGTGGGACGTCAGCGCACAAACAACAGGTGTGGATTACGGCCTCGCTCCGGCCTGACGGGTCTTGTTGATAAAAAATTCCTGACGACTCCTGCGAGTCGCGAAACCCAAGATGTTGAGTCATGCGATTCGCATATGACTCGACATCTTGTGTCGGATTCGTTTTGTTCCTCTCTGCTGAACACGTGAATCACAAGGGAATCCCACGAGTCGCGCCTTGACGCTGACTCTCGAAAGACTCACTAGGGGGTCAATCCACAGTTCAATACCCCGGAGCAAACATGGGCCAGTTACTTGTCAAGCAGAAGATCCGCGCTCGCGCACCCGCGCCGACGCCGAAGGAACTGCTGCCCCTCGGCCAGATCATCCCGGGCGACTGCATCGAGGCGATGCGCACCATTCCCGACGCCAGCGTCGACATGGTCTTCGCCGACCCGCCGTACAACCTCCAGCTCGGCGGCGACCTTTCGCGTCCGGATGGCAGCCATGTGGACGCTGTCACCAATGACTGGGACAAGTTCTCCAGCTTCGCCGTCTACGACCAGTTCACCCGTGACTGGCTGACCGAGGCCCGCCGCGTGCTCAAGCCCGAGGGTTCGCTGTGGGTGATCGGTTCGTACCACAACATCTTCCGCCTCGGCGCGATCATGCAGGACATGGGGTTCTGGATCCTGAACGACATCGTGTGGCGCAAGGCCAACCCGATGCCGAACTTCAAGGGCACGCGTTTCACCAACGCGCACGAGACGCTGATCTGGGCCTCGATGGGCGAAAAGTCGAAGTACACCTTCAACTACCGCGCGATGAAGACGCTCAACGACGAACTGCAGATGCGTTCGGACTGGGTGCTGCCGATCTGCAACGGCGCGGAGCGCCTGAAGAAGGGCGGCCGCAAGGTTCACCCGACGCAGAAGCCCGAAGCACTGCTCTACCGCGTGATGCTGGCCACCACTAATGCGGGCGACGTCGTGCTCGACCCGTTCTTCGGCACCGGCACCACCGGCGCTGTCGCCAAGCGCCTCGGCCGCGAGTGGATCGGCTGCGAGCGTGAGGGCGACTATCGCGAAGCCGCGATGGAGCGTATCGAAATGGCGCTGCCGCTCGACGAAAGCGCGCTCAAGACCATGCAGTCGAAGCGCACCGCGCCCAAGGTGGCGTTCGGCACGCTGATCGAGACCGGCTGGATCGCGCCCGGCACCGTGGTTTCGGATAAGAAGAACCGCTTCCGCGCCGTCGTGCGCGCCGATGGTTCGCTGGTGGCGGAGGACAAGGCGATCGGTTCGATCCACGGCCTCGGCAAGGAACTCCAGGGCGCGCCTTCGTGCAATGGCTGGACGTTCTGGCACCTTGAGCATGAAGGCCAGGTCAAGCCGATCGACGCGATCCGCCAGCTTTACATCCTCGCGACCGAGCCCTGATCGGGGCCTGGGGAACACCTGACTTTCCTCCTTCCGTCATCCTGAACTTGTTTCAGGATCCATCCCTCAGCCTGTGCCGGGGGTGGTCAGCCAGCCGACAGGTCGGCTCGAAATTCGCGACGCTTCAGCCTCCGCTGCCCGATGGATCCTGAAACAAGTTCAGGATGACGGGTATGCGGAGGCGCGAGGTTTAGCGAGAGGTGATGGGCCCAAAACCGGGCTGGCCCTCGAAACCTGTTCTGCGTGGCCCGCGCAACCGCTAAGGGCCGCCCATGACTCGCAAGATCTACATCCAGCCGATCGCCTTCGCCCAGAGCCCGCAGAGCGAGGAGGGCGAGGCGGTCCGTCTCGCCGGTTCGCTGGTCTGGGCCAGCCGCTTTGCGCTGATCCTGCGTGAGAACGGCAAAGTGATCTCGCGCCAGCGGCTGGGCGCGGCCGAAGTGCCCGGCGCGCTCGCGGCCTTGCCCGGCGACCTTGCGGCGATGGCCGAGGTCCAGTGGGCGAATTTGCGCAAGGTCCACGCCCCGCTCCAATGCGGCGCGCGCACGATCCGCCTTGAACAGCCGCAAGTCGCGGGCATTCTCAACATGACGCCGGACAGCTTCTCCGACGGAGGCTCGTTCCTCGACAAGCCGGACGTCGCGTGGGAACACGCCGCCGCCATGCTGGAAGCGGGCGCGGCGATGGTCGACATTGGCGGCGAATCCACCCGTCCCGGTGCCGGCGCGGTCTGGGAAGGGGACGAGATCAAGCGCGTGGTGCCGATGGTTGGGCAACTCGCGGCGATGGGTGCGGCGATCAGCATCGACACGCGCCGTCCCGCCGTGATGGAAGCGACGCTCTCCGCCGGCGCGCACATCATCAACGACGTTTCGGCCTTGCGCTACGATCCGCGCAGTCTTGGCCTCGCGGCGGCTTCGGGCGCGCCGGTGGTGCTGATGCACGCGCCGGGGAAGGCGGACGACCTCCATTCCAACGGCGACTATGCCGATGTCGTGCTCGACGTCTACGACTGGCTCGAACAGCGCCGGGACGAGGCGCTGGTGGCAGGCGTACGGCCGGAAAATATCCTGCTCGATCCCGGTGTCGGCTTCGGCAAGACGGTGGCCGAGAACCTCATGCTGATGAACGGCCTCGCGATCTTCCACGCGCTGGGCCACCCGCTCTACGTCGGCGCCAGCCGCAAGCGCATGATCGGCGCGCTGTCCAACGAGGCGGCCGCGCATGACCGTCTTGGCGGCTCGCTGCTGCTGGCGATCAAGGCGATGGATGCCGGAGCGCACATCCTGCGCGTCCACGACGTGCGCGAGACGGTGCAGGCGGTCCATGTCTGGCGCGGCCTGCGCGACGCGGCGCTGACGGATTTCGCGCAGTTGCCCCAATGACCCGCGCTGCGGATAGCCTTGCTCGCCGATGAACGGCGTCCGGCCATGTGTCGACACGTAAACGCATGATCTGACGCCATTTCGGATCGTCCGGAGCGCTGCCCGGTTCGTCCCACAGTCCTGACGAAAATCGCCGTTCGGTTCGTTACTCCCCCGAACCGACCGAAAGGTGTGAGGCCCGTTCTCTCGCACCCCAAAGCGAAAGGGAGATATCCCATGAACAAGACCATTCTGTTTCGTACCGCTCTCGCCGTCATGGCGGTGGTGCCCGCGAGCGCCGCACTGGCCGTACCGACGATGTACGAACACGAAGTCGCCCGCGGCGAGGAAGCCCGGATCATCGAAAGCCCGATTGGCGGCATCCTCAACAGCAAGTGGTACGACTACCGCATCAACGTCACCGAGACGCGCAAGGAACTCGCCAGCGATCTGCGCCACGCCACCGATATCGAGGATCAGCGCGACGCCTACAGTGAATATGCCAGCGAGCTTTTCAAGGAACGCGGCAAGTACGTGAAGTACATGAGCAAGCGCGGTTACCGCGTGCCGCAGGTCTATCTCGAAAGCCTGTAAGCGCCGGTAGCCAGCCACCGTTTGGGGGCAGCCCCGCAAGGGGCGGCGACCCCGGAGCCCCGGCTCCGGGGTCGCCTATTGTCAGGCGGCGTTGTCGATGCCGAGTTCGCCCAGCTTGCGATAGAGCGTGGAGCGGCCGATGCCGAGCCGCCGCGCCACTTCGGTCATGCGGCCCCGGTAGAGCCCGATGGCCAGGCGAATGACGTCGGCCTCGATCTCTTCCAGCGGCCGCAAGTGACCGTCGGCGGTATAGAGCATCACGCCCGAGCTTTCCTGTCGCGGATTGCCGGCAACCGTCGCGGGGCCGGACCCGAGGATATTGAGAAGCTGCGGGAAATCGTCCGAAGTCAGCGCATCGCCGTCGCAGAACACGGCGGCGCGGAACAGCACGGCCTGCAACTGGCGCACGTTGCCCGGCCAGTCGTATGCTGCGAGCAGCGAGAGCGCACCGTCGGTGATGCCCAGTTCCCGCAGCCCCGGCTGCTCGCCGATGCGCGCAAGGAAGAAGCGGGAGAGTGCGGGAATGTCACCGGTCCGTTCGCGCAGCGGCGGGAGATCGACCTTGGTGGGCGAAAGCGCTTCGTACAGCTCGGGCAGGAACTCGCCGATATCGACAAGGTCCTGCAAGGGCATGTTGCTGGCGGCGATGATGCGCACGTCGATGCGGAACGAATGGCGCGCACCAATCGGGCGCACGTCGCTCTTGCGGATCGATTCGAGCAAACGCTCCTGCACGCTCAGCGGTAACTGGTCGATCTCATCGAGCGCCAAGGTGGCGCCGTCGCAATGCTGCAAGGCGCCGATCTGCTGCTCGAAAGCGCCGGGGAAGGCGCCTTTCTCATGGCCGAACAAGTTGGATTCGATCGAATTGGCGGCAAGGCCGGTAATATTGACCAAGCGCAGTGCTCCGCGCGAACGCGGGCTGGCGGCGTGCATGGCGCGGATCAGCACTTCCTTGCCGGTGCCGCTCTCGCCCTCGACCAGCACGTGCCCATGCCCGCGCGCGGCCTTGGCAGCCACGGCGAGTGCCTTGCGGAAGTTGGGAGAGGCCCCGATCATCGATTCGAAATCGGGGTTGGAGGGCATCTTCTCGGTCAGCGGTGCCAGTTCGTCGCGCGGGGCCTCGCGCGTGGTGGCGGAGCGCAGCGCGTGCATCAGCCGGTCCGGTGCGATGGGCTTGACCAGATAATCGGTCGCCCCCGCACGCATCGCCTCCACCGCGAGCAGCGGCGAGGTATTGGCGGTGAGCATCAGAATCGGCAGCGCCGGGCGGCGCGATTTCAGCTCGGCAATCAGCGCGCAGGCGTCTTCGCCGGGCACCCATTGGTCGAGGATGATGGCCGAAAGCTGCATGCCCTGACGGGTGCCGAGCGTGGCAATCGCGGTCTCGGGATCGCGCGCAATCAGCGTTCGCCAACCCTCCCGCGCGGCGAGCGCCGAGATCAGACGGCTCTGCGCAGGCTCGTCGTCGATCAGCATCAGGAGGCGCTGTTCCGGTTCCGCCATATTCACGCCCGTCATTCGCCTCGCATTTGTGGTGACTGAGGCTTAGGGCAAACCAGTAAATACGGACTTAAGCCTGTGCCCCGTGTGCCGTCCGCGGCGAAAAATGGCAATTCCGCATGCCAATCGCCGAGACGATACGATAACGGCGCCAATAGCGTCCCGGTCGTTAGGCTTGGCACTTGAGCCGCGGACCTGACACGGTTAGATCATTGGCAATTATTCAAAATAATCACGTCGAAATCACAGCAGGGGATTTGATCCGATGACATCCGGCACGGACATCAAGGCGGCGACCGAAACCTACAACACCTTCATCAAGGCCGCGACCTGGAGCACTGGCGCCATCGTCATCATCGTCGCCGTCGTCGTCGCCATCATCGCGTCCTGACCGCGGGTGGCGGGCACCACGCGCTTCGCTGTCCTGAAAGAGCGGGCGGCGGGTGAAACGCGGGTCTCGGCAACGCCGGAGACCGTGAAGAAGCTGACCGCGCTGGGCGCGGCCGTCGCGGTGGAGAGCGGCGCGGGGCTGGCAGCCAGCATTTCCGACGCGGACTATGCGGCGGCCGGGGCCGAAGTCGGCCCGGCGGCCGAGGTGCTGGCGGGCGCGGACATCGTGTTCGGCGTGCAGGGCCCCGATCCGGCGCTGCTGTCGGGCGTGAAGCCGGGGGCCTGGGTGGTCGCCGGGCTCGATCCTTTCGGAGCGGGCGAAAAGGGCGGACGGGCCCGGGTTTCCGCTTATGCGACGGCGGGGCTGGAAGCGCTGGCGATGGAATTCATGCCGCGTATTACACGCGCGCAGTCGATGGATATCCTTTCCTCGCAGTCGAACCTTGCGGGTTACAAGGCCGTTCTGGTCGCCGCCAATCTCTATGGCCGCGCCTTTCCAATGATGATGACCGCCGCCGGCACCGTGAGCGCGGCGAAGTGCTTCGTCATGGGCGTGGGCGTCGCGGGGCTTCAGGCCATCGCCACGGCCCGCCGCCTCGGCGCGCAAGTTTCGGCAACGGACGTGCGCTCAGCCACGAAGGAGCAGATCCTCTCGCTCGGTGCCAAGCCGATCTTCGTCGAGAACGTCGCGGGCATCGAGGGCGAGGGCTCGGGCGGCTACGCTTCCGAAATGAGCGAGGAATACCGCAAGGCGCAAGCCGAACTGGTTTCCGGTCACCTCGCCAAACAGGATATCGTCATCACCACCGCGCTGATCCCGGGGCGCGAGGCTCCGCGACTCATCACCGATGCGCAGATCACGACGATGAAGCCCGGCAGCGTGATCTTCGACCTCGCCGCGCCGCAGGGCGGCAATGTGGAAGGGTCGGTTGCCGATCAGGTGGTCGTGCGGCACGGGGTCAGGATCGTCGGCTATTCAAATACGCCGGCGCACCTTCCGGCCGACGCTTCGGCGCTCTTTTCGCGTAACCTGTTCAACTTCGTTTCGGCCTTCTGGGACAAGGAGCAGGGCAGGCCCGTGCTTGACGAGGAAATCGGCAATGCGATCCGTCTGACGCAAGGCGGCAAGGTGGTGAACGAGAGGCTGGTGGGTTGAGTGGGGGATCCCCTCGTAATTCCTCCCCTGCAAGGGGAGGGGGACCGTCCGCAGGACGGTGGAGGGGTGTCGCCCTCTCCGTGGCGCACGGCCGAAGCGGTGATACCCCTCCGTCAGCCCTGACGGGCTGCCACCTCCCCTTGCAGGGGAGGAGCTGAAATGTTGCAAGGGACGGATCGGACCGCAAGCGCCGCCCGGCGGCTCCGCCGCGAGATGACGATGCCCGAGGTCTTGCTCTGGCAGCGCCTCCGTCAGCGGCCTGAGGGTCTCAAGTTTCGCCGTCAACATCCCGCAGGAAAATACGTGGCCGATTTCTATTGCCACGAGGCACGGCTCGTTATCGAAGTGGATGGCAGTGCCCATGACATGGGCGAGAATCCCGATCGCGACAGGCTACGGGATGCATGGTTTCAGGAAATTGGCTTGCGGGTGGTCCGGATTCCGGCGTCCGACGTGTTGCGGGATGCGGGGGAAGTAGCGGCCTCGATCGTTGCGATGACACGTTGGCAGGATCCTCCCCGTGCCGGGGAGGACAAGTAAGGGCATGGATTTCGTATCGATCCTCTCGATCTTCGTACTGGCCTGTTTCGTGGGCTACTACGTCGTCTGGTCGGTGACCCCGGCATTGCACACGCCGCTGATGGCGGTGACCAACGCGATTTCCTCGGTGATCGTGGTCGGCGCGCTGGTGGCGAGCGCGGCGGCCGGCTCGCCGCTGGCCAAGTGGCTGGGCCTCGGCGCGGTGGTGCTGGCAAGCGTCAATATCTTCGGCGGCTTCGCCGTCACCGAGCGCATGCTGGCGATGTACAAGAAAAAGGACAAACCCGCGAAGGGTGAGGGGAGCAAGCCTTGATGTCGGCCCACGCGGTGAACCCCTGGGTGGCAGTGGCCTACCTTGTCGCGGGTATCTGCTTCATCCTCGCGCTGCGCGGGCTGTCCTCGCCGGCGACCAGCCGCAGGGGCAACCGCTATGGCATGATCGGCATGGCGATTGCCGTGGCGACCACGCTGCTCACGCACCAGATCGCCAGCCTGCCCGAGATCGTGGCGGCCATCGCCATCGGTGGCGGCATCGGCTTCGTGATCGCGCGCAAGATCCAGATGACCGCGATGCCGCAGCTTGTTGCCGCATTTCACTCGCTGGTCGGCCTTGCGGCAGTGCTTGTCGCGGTGGCCGCGTTTCTCAATCCGGAGGCTTTCGGAATTCTCGGAGCCGACGGCAATATCCTCTCCGTCAGCCGCATCGAAATGGCCTTGGGTGCGGCGATCGGGGCGATTACGTTCTCGGGCTCGATCATCGCCTTTGCCAAGCTCAACGGCAACATGTCGGGCGCGCCGATCCTGCTGCCCGCACGCCATGTGATCAACCTTGGCACGCTGGTAGTGATCCTCGCGCTGACCGCGCTGTTCGCTCATTCCGCGCAGGCGGGCCCCGGCGAAAACCCGATGTTCTGGGGCATCGTCGGGCTGTCCTTCGCAATCGGTTTCCTGCTCATCATCCCCATCGGCGGGGCGGACATGCCGGTCGTCGTCTCGATGCTCAATTCGTACTCGGGCTGGGCGGCGGCGGCGATGGGCTTCACGCTGCACAATACGGCGATGATCGTGACCGGCGCGCTGGTGGGCTCGTCGGGCGCGATCCTCAGCTACATCATGTGCAAGGCGATGAACCGCAGCTTCATCTCGGTGATCGCCGGCGGCTTCGGCGCCGAGGCCGGCGCAGGAGGCGGCGCGGCGCAGACTGACCGTCCGTGGAAGCGCGGCTCGGCCGAAGACGCGGCTTTCCTCATGAAAGAGGCGGAGAACGTCATCATCATCCCGGGATACGGCATGGCGGTGGCACAGGCCCAGCACGTGGTGCGCGAGATGGCGGACCAGCTCAAGAAGCACGGCGTCAGCGTGAAATATGCGATCCATCCGGTCGCTGGCCGCATGCCCGGCCACATGAACGTGCTGCTGGCCGAAGCCAATGTCCCCTACGACGAAGTCTTCGAGCTTGAGGATATCAACGGCGAGTTCGCCCAGTGCGACGTCGCTTTCATCATCGGCGCCAACGACGTGGTGAACCCCGCCGCGCGAACGGACAAGTCCTCGCCGATCTACGGCATGCCGGTGTTCGACGTGGAGAAGGCCAAGACCATCTTCTTCATCAAGCGCTCGATGGGCGGGCAAGGCTATGCCGGGGTCGACAACGACGTGTTCTACATGGACCAGACCATGATGCTGCTGGCCGATGCCAAGAAGATGGTCGAGGACATCGTCAAGGCTCTGGCGGACTGAGGCCGAGGGCTTATAGCGGCGCGATGACCCGGTTTCTCAAGCGAATCCTGCTGCTCGTCGGCCTTGCCGCGGTGCTTTTCGTGGGCGCGCATTTCTATGCGGGCTGGCGCCTGCACTCCGCGTTGGTGGCGAACGGCATGTCCGATCGCGTCGCGTCCTGCATGACCAAGCGCATGATGAAGCGCCTCACCCTGCTCCAGTTGATGAAGCTTGAGAAGCTGGAGGGCGACAAGCCAACGCTCGGCGCCTGGATCCATGCGGTCAAGGGCGTGGACGACAGCAAGGTCATTCTCGTCACCACCACCTCCGCCGCCCTGTGCAAGTCCGGGCTTGCGCATTGAAGCCCTTACAAGTCAGGTGTTTCCAGCGGCCCTGAAAATGCTCTAGGGGGCGGCAAGAAATTCCTAGTTCGGGAAAGATCACCGCTTGACCCTCGCTCCCTACGCATCCGATCCGGCGCGCACGCGCGGACGCGAATATCCGATCGAGGACGGCGTCGCGCGCGGTCCGCGCAGTGCCTATCAGCGCGATCGCGACCGCATCGTCCATTCGATCGCCTTCCGCCGCCTGCGCTACAAGACGCAGGTCTTCATCGCGCCGGATGGCGACCATTACCGCGTCCGCCTGACCCACAGCCTTGAAGTCGCGCAAGTCGCGCGCGTCATCGCTCGCATCCTCGGCCTCGACGAGGACCTGACCGAAGGCCTCGCGCTCGCGCACGATATCGGTCATCCGCCCTTCGGCCATGCCGGAGAGGAAGCGCTGGACGCCGCGCTTCACAAGGCCGGCGGCTTCGATCACAACGCCAATTGCCTCCGCACGCTCATGCGCATCGAAAGCCCCTATTGCGAGCATGACGGGCTCAACCTGACATGGGAGATGCTGGAGGGGCTGGCCAAGCACAACGGCCCGGTGCTGACCCCGAACTGGGCGCTTGCCGGCCTCGATCAGGACTACAATCTCGAACTGGGCTCCTACGCCTCGCTCGAAGCGCAAGTCGCCGCGCTTTCGGACGACATCGCCTATGACAACCACGATATCGATGACGGCCTGCGCGCTGGTTTCCTCGATCTCGAAGAACTGCTCGCGCATCCTTTCGTGGTGGACCGCTGGCGCGAGGTGGAGCGCCGCTTCCCGGGGGTTCCGCTCAATCGCCAGCTTGCCGAACTGATCCGCAGCCAAATCGGCTTCATGGTCAACGACCTCGTCGCGCAGACCAAGGCCAACCTGATCGGCATCGAGAGCGTGCACGACGTGCGCACCGCCGGACGCCAGCTTGTCACGTTCTCGCCCGAAGTCGAGGAAGGCGAGCGGGCCTTCAAGCGCTTCATGTACGAGAAGCTCTATTACCACCCCGAACAGCTGGAAACCGCGCGCCGTGCCCGCGCGCTGATCGCGGAACTTTACGCGGCCTACTCGCAGGAGCCGGTGCTGATGGAGGAAAGCTGGATCGACGGCCTGCCGCGCCACGAGCCCGAACGCAGCCGCCATATCGCCGACTATATCGCCGGCATGACCGACCGTTACGCCATCGCCTGCCACGCGCAGATCTATGGCGTTACGCCCGAAGGGTTGCGCAATGTCTGATGCTGGCTCGGCTCCGCAAGGAGCCCGGCGCCTCTGCCTCGTCGGTGCAAGCGGCATGGTCGGGCAGGCCGTGATCGCGGGCAGTATGGGGCGGAGCGACCTTCGCGTGGTCGGCGTGGCCCGGCGCGAGGTGCCGCTGCCGCTGGGGGCACGGCTGGAAATCCTTATGGGAGAAACCGCCGACTGGCCGCCGCTGATCGCCGCCGCGCGCGCGCAAGTGCTGGTCTGCGCGCTTGGCACCACGCGCAAGGCTGCGGGCAGCGACGGGGCCTTTCGCGCCGTCGATTACGATCTCGTGCTGGAAGTTGCCAAGGCTGCGCGCGCGTCCGGCATCGAGCATATGATCCTGGTCTCTTCGGTCGGCGCCGACCGGGCGAGCCGCAACCTCTATTTGCGCACCAAGGGTGACATCGAGGACGCGGTTCATAAACTGGGCTTCCGCCGGCTAGACATCCTGCGCCCCGGCCTCTTGCGGGGGCACCGCACCGAAAGCCGCCCGCTGGAGAGCATGGCGCAAGTGCTCAACCCGGTGGCCGACGCCATCGTGCTCCGCGGTCGGTTCTCCAAGTTCCGCTCGATCTCGGTCCGCCGCCTTGCCGATGTGATTTTCGCGCTGAGCGCGGAGAAGACGCGTGGCCGCTTCATTCACGAACATGAAGCAATGATGCGCGCGCTGCGCCGGGCAGGGGATTGAGGGGGGGGGCGCACTCTCCTGTCGCCCATACCCCCCTTCTTTCTTCTCTCGTCATTGCGAGCGTAGCGAAGCAAGCCAGGGCAGTCTTGAACCGCTCTGGATTGCTTCGCTACGCTCGCAATGACGAGAAGGAGACGGGGCAGCGACAGGAAGGGGCTGCTTCCGTGCCCGCTCCCGTTCCATTCGGGGAAATAGTACTGCAGTGCAGCGCAACCGGCGTTGACACAAACGCACCTCTCAACCAAGGGTCAAGGCATCGCTGACAGCGCGGGAGAGACCTGCCGATTCGCACATGCGGAGAAGGCAGGCGCCGAAGGAGCAACCGCCCCGGAATCTCTCAGGCAAAAGGACCGCGCAGCGTCGATAGCGAGACTCTGGAAAGTGTCTCATCCCAAAAGGGTGAGGCCGCCGACGGTGTAACTCCGGTATGGTCCGTTTCGGGCCCTCTGGGGGAAGCTCTCAGGTTTCCGTGACAGAGGGGGCACCTGGAATGGTGTACCGAACTGTGCGGAGTCATGTCTTGAGCGAATACCCGATTTCCGATTCCGATCAGGAACCCGAAGAACTCGCGCCGATGCTGTTGCCGCTGGATAGCTGGCACCGCGATCGCGGCGGCCGCATGGTCGAATTCGCCGGTTACATGATGCCCGTCCAGTATGAGGGCATCATGGCCGAGCACCTCTGGACCCGCGAGAACGCCGGTCTGTTCGATGTCAGCCACATGGGCCAGCTGCTCGTTTCGGGCGAAGAGGGCGCGCAGACCGATGTCGAGCCCGCGCTCGAAGCGGCCCTGCCCATCGATCTTTCGACCCTGAAGCTGGGCGCGGTGCGCTACTCGCTGCTGCTGGACGAAAACGGCGGCATTCTCGACGACCTCATGGTCGCGCGCTGGCCGGGCGGCTTCTACCTCGTCGTGAACGGCGCCACCAAGTGGGACGATATCGGCACTCTGCGCGAGTATCTGCCGGACGACGTCACGCTCAACCACCTCGACGACCGCGCGCTGCTGGCGCTTCAGGGCCCCAAGGCCTTTGCCGCACTCGAACGCGTGGCCGAGGGTGAATATCCGCTCTCCGCGCTGACTTTCATGAAGGGCGGCCGCTTCACGCTGGGCGGCGTCGACGCCTGGATCAGCCGCTCGGGCTATACCGGCGAGGACGGTTTCGAAATTTCGATCCCCGGCGATTCCGCTGCCGAAGTGGCGGACCTGCTGCTGGCCCAGCCCGAAGTGAGGCCGATCGGCCTTGGCGCGCGTGACTCGCTGCGTCTTGAAGCCGGCCTGCCGCTCTACGGCCACGACATGGATCCCGAGCGCGGTCCGGTCGAGGCCGGCCTTGCTTTCGGCATCAACAAGCGCCGCCGCCTCGAAGGCGGCTTCCCCGGCGCCGAGCGCGTCCAGCGCGACTTTGCCGAGGGCACTGCGCAGAAGCGCATCGGTCTCAAGCTGGAAGGCCGTCAGGCCGCCCGCGAGGGTGCCAAGGTTTTCCATGGAGAACAGGAAGTTGGCGTTGTGACTTCGGGCGGTTTCTCGCCTTCGTTGCAGCACCCGATCGCCATGGCCTACGTCGATGCGGCGCTTGCTGCTGACGGCACTGCGCTTTCCATCGAAATTCGGGGCAAGAAGCTCGACGCCACGGTCGCGGCGATGCCCTTCGTCCCCAATCGCTATCACCGCTGAGGACCAATCCTCCTAGCAAAGGACATTCCATGACCCGTTATTTCTCCCAGGAACATGAGTGGCTCGAAGTCGAAGGCGACCTCGGCACCGTGGGCATCACCGACTACGCACAGGGCCAGCTCGGCGACATCACCTTCGTGGACCTGCCTGAAGCCGGCGCGACGTTCGGCAAGGGCGATTCCGTCGCCGTGGTGGACTCGGTGAAGGCCGCTTCGGACGTCTACACCCCGGTTTCGGGCACCATCGCCGAAGTGAACGCCGCGCTCGGCGACGAGCCGGAACTGGTCAACACCGACGCCGAAGTGGGCGGCTGGCTGTTCCGTATCACGCTCTCCGATGCCTCGGAGCTTTCAGGCCTCATGGATGAGGCGGCGTACAAGGACTATGTCGGCAGCCTCTAAGCTTCCGATCCTCCCCCTGAGGGGGAGGGGGACCGCCGCGAAGCGGTGGTGGAGGGGTGTCGACGCCCGCGGCGTGGCTCCACGCCGAGAGGGCGATACCCCTCCGTCAGCCCCAAGGGCTGCCACCTCCCCTTGCAGGGGAGGATCTTCGAGATTTTCTGCTGAGGAAACCCCAGCTCCATGCGCTACCTTCCCCTGACTCCCGCCGACCGGGCCGAGATGCTCGGCGTCATCGGCGCCGCCAGCGTTGACGATCTCTTCGTCGACGTTCCCGCCGAGGCGCGGCTTTCCGGTCCCATCGCGGGCCTTCCCGCCCATGCCAGCGAAATAGCCGTCGAACGGCACATGTCCGCGCTTGCCGCGAAGAACCTGAGCGCCGGTTCGGTGCCGTTCTTCCTCGGCGCCGGTGCCTATCGCCACCATGTTCCGGCCTCGGTCGATCACCTGATCCAGCGCGGCGAGTTCCTCACCGCCTACACGCCCTACCAGCCGGAAATCGCGCAGGGCACGCTGCAGGTGCTGTTCGAGTTCCAGACGCAGGTGGCGCGCCTGTTCGGCACCGATATCGCCAATGCCTCGATGTACGATGGCTCGACGGCGTGCTGGGAAGCGATCCTGATGGCCGCGCGCGTCACCCGCAAGGGCCGTGCGGTGCTCTCGGGCGGCCTGCACCCGCACTACGCCGAAGTGGTGCGCACGCTCGCCAAGTTCACCGAGGACGATATCGTCTCGCTGAAGGCGGAACTGGTGGCCGAAGCCGACGACGCTGCCGTGATCGCGGCGATCGACGACAAGACCTCCTGCGTCGTCGTGCAGTATCCCGACATCCTCGGCCGCATCCCCGATCTGGCCGCGATTGCCGAAGCCGCGCATGCCAAGGGCGCGCTGCTGGTGGCGGTCGTCACCGAGCCGGTTGCGCTCGGCATGATCGAGGCGCCGGGCGAGCTGGGCGCGGATATCGTCGTGGGTGAGGGCCAGTCGCTGGGCGTCGGCCTTCAGTTCGGCGGTCCCTACCTCGGCCTGTTCGGCTGCCGTGAGAAGTTCGTGCGCCAGATGCCGGGCCGCCTCTGCGGCCAGACCGTGGACGCCGAAGGCAAGCGCGGCTTCGTGCTGACGCTCTCTACCCGCGAGCAGCATATCCGCCGCGAGAAGGCGACGAGCAATATCTGCACGAATTCAGGGCTTTGCGCGCTGGCTTTCAGCATCCACCTGACCCTTCTGGGCGGTGAAGGCCTGTCTCGTCTCGCTGCCGTGAACCACGATCGCACGCAGGCGCTGGTCGAACGGATCACCAAGGTTCCGGGCGTGAAGCTGCTGAACGACGCCTACTTCAACGAAGTCACGCTGGTCCTCCCGCGCGACGCGCGTGAGGTTGTTCGCGAACTGGCCGACCGCAAGGTGCTGGGCGGCGTCTCGCTCGGCCGCCTGTTCCCCGAGGCAGGCGAACTGCACAACGGCCTGCTCATCACGGCGACGGAAACCGTCACCGACGAGGATATCGAAACCTTTGCCCGTGAGCTTGAAGGAGTGCTGGCATGAACGCGGTAAACGCAAGCGGCTGGCGTCCCAGCATGGGCGAAACCGGTGAGGCGGGCGAAAAGTTCGTAACCTCTTCAGGCGATTACGGCCTGATGCTGGAAGAAGCCCTGAGCTTCGAACTCGGCTCTTCCGAGAAGTGCGGTGTCGATCTCGACACTCCGGCACGTCCGGCGGCGGCAGGTCTGTCGAAGTTCCTGCGCAAGGCCGCTCCGGCTTTGCCGGGCCTGACCGAGCCGGAGACGGTGCGCCACTACACGCGCCTCTCGCGCCAGAACTACGCGATCGACCTCGGGCCGTTCCCGCTCGGCTCGTGCACGATGAAGCACAACCCGCGCCTGAACGAGAAGATGGCCCGCTTGCCGGGCTTCGCCGACGTCCACCCGCTCCAGCCGCAGAAGTCGGTCGAGGGTGCGCTGGAAGTGATCGAGCAGTTGGCCGACTGGCTGATCACGCTCACCGGCATGGCTTCGGTGGCGATGAGCCCCAAGGCCGGTGCCCATGGCGAACTCTGCGGCCTGCTCTGCATCCGCGCCGCGCTCGACGCGCGCGGTGAGAAGCGCGACGTCGTGCTGGTGCCTGAGAGCGCCCACGGCACCAACCCGGCGACGGCCGCTTTTGCGGGCTTCAAGGTCCAGTCGATCCCGGCGACCCCGGAAGGCCGCGTCGATCTCGATGCGCTCAAGGCCAAGCTCGGGCCGAACGTCGCGGGCGTGATGATCACCAACCCCAACACCTGCGGCCTGTTCGAGCCGGAGATGAAGGCGATCGGTGACGCGGTTCACGCGGCGGGCGGCTATGTCTACTGCGACGGCGCGAACTTCAACGCCATCGTCGGCAAGGTCCGCCCCGGCGACCTCGGCGTCGATGCCATGCACATCAACCTGCACAAGACCTTCTCGACGCCCCACGGCGGCGGTGGCCCCGGTGCCGGTCCGGTCGTGCTCTCCGAAGCGCTGGCACCCTTCGCGCCGCTGCCCTTCGTCACGCGCGGCGCGGACGGCACCGTCCACCTCGTCGAGGAAGAGAACGCGGGTGAGGGCCATGCACAGGCATTCGGCCGCATGGTCGCCTTCCACGGCCAGATGGGCATGTTCACCCGCGCGCTGACTTACATCCTCAGCCACGGCGCGGACGGTCTGCGCCAGGTGGCCGAGGACGCGGTGCTCAACGCCAACTACGTCCTGCGCTCGTGCGAGGACCTGCTGCCCGCACCCTTCGCCAAGAGCGGCCCGTGCATGCACGAGGCGCTGTTCAGCGACGCCGGTCTGGCCGAGGGCTTCTCCACGCTCGACATCGCCAAGGGCCTGATCGACGAGGGCTTCCACCCGATGACCGTCTACTTCCCGCTGGTGGTCAAGGGCGCGATGCTCGTCGAGCCGACCGAGACGGAAAGCAAGGCCGGGCTTGACCGCTTCATCGGTTCGCTGCGCAGCCTTGCCCAGCGTGCCAAGGATGGCGACCAAAGCCTTCACAGCGCGCCGCATTTTGCCCCGCGTCGTCGACTTGACGAAACGCTTGCGGCGCGTAAGCCAGTGCTCGTGTGGCAGGGGCACTTGGGTGAGCCGGGTACGCCTTCGCTGAGCGAGTTCGGGGGTAGCTGAAGTCTATGGGGGAAGCTGGACGTGGAATGGCGGCATGGTTGCCGCTGCTGGTCTTTGCCGGGCTGATGCTCTGGCGGTTCCGCAACCTTGAAAAGGCGCGTCCGCTCCGGCTTCCCTTGCTCTGGATACTGCCGCTGATCATTACGGCACTGGTCTGCTTCGCGCTGTTTGCCTTGCCGCCGAGCGGCCTTGGCTGGCTGAGCCTTGCCGCCGGTGCCACGATCGGCGGCGCGATCGGCATGCAGCGTTCGCGCCTGATGCGCCTGCATGTCGAAGGCGAGGGCGACGATGCGCGTGTCATGGTGCGTCAGTCGCCGCTTGCGCTGGTTCTGATCGGCGGCGTCTTCATAGTGCGCCGCCTTCTGCTTCCGGGCGGCATGGCCATCGGCGCGAGCCATCCTGCGGCCACGGCGCTGTTGCTGACCGATGCTATGCTCGGTCTGGTGCTGGGAATGGTCGTGGTGAGCCGAGGTGTGCTCTGGCAGCGTGCGCGGGCCATGGTGGCCAACCACATCACCGACGCCTGACAGAACAGGAAATTGCGGCCTGCCGGCGCCTGTGGCGCTGGGGCAGGCCGTGATGCCTCACGTCGCGCGGTCGACCGCATTCGCCGCGGATTCGATGTCCTGTCCCACGCCGCGCACGGTGTTGCAGGCAGCCGCACCGAGCACGAGGCCCGCCGCAGCGGCAGCCAGGACAAGCTTCCTGATCATCTTTTCGCTATCCTTGTCAGCGAAAGGCCCCGGATTGGTCCTATCGATCGGCGACCGCTAGGCGATCACGCAAGGCAGCGAAAGAGGGGAGAGCCTGCGCTTCGGCGCTCGGCCGAAGCGTTCCGGCCCACTTTCGGCGTGCGCGGCTGATCGGCTTACTTGTGAATGGCGTCTTCGCCGGCCTGTCCGACCGATTGGACGTCCTTGCCGGCGCCCTTGACCGTGTTGCAGGCCGAAGCCGAGACGACGATACCGCCGACCATCAGGGCGAGCACGAATTTCTTGAGCATTTCTCGTTCCTTTCGAGCATCCGTCCGGCATGTTTTACCGGGATCGCTAAAGGCAACGTCCAGCCCGCGAGCAGGTTCCCTAGGTTCGCTGAAGGGAGGGCGCGGAGGTTTCGATTGCCGGCCCCGCCTCGCCAAGGCTTTCTTCGGTCGCCCCTTCATCCAGCGCGGAGGTCGGCGAGATACGCTTTGCCAGTGTATGTTCGCGCCAGGTGATGATGAGGCCTGCCGCGACGATCAGCGGCGCGCCAAGCCAGATCGATGCGGGCGGCAGCGATCCGAAGATCGTGCGTTCGTAAAGCGTCGCCCAGATCAGCGCGCTGTAGTCCATGACCACCACGGTCGCGACCGCGCCGTACCGCAGCGCGGCGGTGATGAGCAATTGCGCCAGTGTCCCGGCAAGCCCCACGGCCACCAGCAGCAGCCAGACTTGCGGCGGGTGCGACTGGCCATAGAACGGCAGCAGCACGGCGGCGAACAGCGAGCCGAAGAAAGAAAACCAGAATACGCAGGCGATCGGCTCCTCGGTACTGGCAAGGTCGCGGATCTGGAAACTGACGACGGCGACGATCACGCCCGCACCCAGCCCGGCGGCGAGGCCCGCCAGCGGAACCGCCTGTTCCCCCGGCCGGGTAATCAGCAACACGCCGATAAAGCCGAGTACCACGGCGGTCCAACGCCAGCGGCCGACATGCTCGCGCATGACAAGGGCCGTGATCAGCACCGCGAAGAGCGGCGCTGTGAAGCCCAGCGTCGTGCCCACGGGCAGCGGCAGCAGCATGGCCGCCGTGACATTGCAGACGAGGCCCAGCGTCCCGGTGGTCGCCCGCATCGCATGATTGCGCAGGCGGCCGGTCCTCAGCATGCCGAGCCGTCCTGTCGCCAGCAGCCAGCCCGCCATCAGCGGAACCGCCATGGCCTGCCGCCAGAACACCATTTCCGGCGCCGAAACGCCCCGGCTTCCGGCAAGCTTGATCAGCATGAACATGGTCGAGAGCATGGTCATGGCCATGAGGCGCAGCCCGATGGCCAGCAGCGGACGGTCCGGACGCCTGCTTGCGGGTGGGCGGGATGGCGACGGGGCGGAGGAAACGTTCACCCGGCGGGCTTTATCTTCCCGGCGCAAGGAGGCAAGGGCGGGGAATGAACGATACCGACCTTATCATGGCAGCGGCGGGCGGGGTCTGCGTCGTGGTGGCGGCGATCGCCTGGATCGGCGACCTTCGCCGCATGAAGCGCCGCGATCTCGACCGCGTGGGCTTCATGCCCTGGACGACGGTGTTCTTCATTGCGCTGATGGGGGCGGTGCTGCTGCTCGGGATTTCCGCGAAGGACTGGTTCGGGCGATAATCCGGCAAGGGCCTAGGCCGCCGGTCGACAAGGGCAGGGGGAATGTCTGATGGATGATGAACCGGGCATGCGGATCGTTCGCGGCAAGACTCCGGAGTCTGCGGCCATGGTCGCGGCAACGCGGCGGGCGATGACGCTGACGGCCCGGCTCAATCAGTTGACGTTCGACGATGCCGATGCGGTGCGGGCGCTGTTCAGCGAACTGATCGGAACCCCGGTCGACGATGGTTTCCTCCTGCTTCCACCGTTCTACACCTCCGGGGGCACCGAAATCCGGCTTGGCCGGAATGTCTTCATCAATCAGAATTGCACGATCTACGATCTTGGCGGCGTGGACATCGGTGACGATGTGATGATCGCGCCGAACGTGAGCATCATTACGGCGAGCCATCCCCTCGATCCGGTCCAGCGTCGCTCCGTCACGATCGGCAAACCGATCGTGATCGGACGCAACGCCTGGATCGCCAATGGTGCGACGATTATCGGCGGCGTGACGATCGGCGAGAATTCCGTCGTGGCAGCGGGGGCGGTCGTGACCAAGGACGTGCCGCCGAACGCGCTTGTCGGCGGAAGCCCGGCGCGGATCATTCGCATGATCGACTAGGGGCGCTTGCCGCGCTTTCCTACATCGCGGGGTTGTGACCTAATCGGGGGATGAAGCGCAATCTGCCCCGCAACAAGCCCCGTCACATCCGGGTTCCCGCATTTGCTCCCGTACCCGTGCGGGCGCGTGCCGATGGTTGGACGCCGGACCGTCAGGCGCGCTTTCTCGGCGCCTTGGCGGAGACGGGTTCGGTCGTGGAGGCCGCGCGGCGCGTCGGGATGGCGCGCGAGACGGCCTATCGGCTGCGCCGCAAGCCGGGCGCGGGCAGTTTCGCCGCCGCATGGGACAAAGTGACGGGTGTGCGCCCACAAGGTGACAGGCCCGCACAAGGTGACAGGTCGCGAAAGTGGAAGGTCACAGCCGAAGAGCGGGCACAACGCGCGCTGTTCGGTCTGCTCAAGGTGCGGATGTACCGTGGCCGCCATGTCGCGACCGAGCGAAAAGCCGACAATTCCGCGCTTCTGGCCTATCTCGCCCAGTTGGATCGTTCGGCATTGTCGGGCGCTAGGGGCGAGGCAAGGTTACACCGTTTCGCACCCGGTTTCGTGTCAACCGGGTGCGCGCGGTGAGGGCACTCGCGTCAGAGGCAGGCTTCCAGATAGGCCTGATCGAATCCGAACTGGCGGGCCTTTTCCAACGTGTAGGGACGCAGGCCCGAGGGGCGGAATTCGCCGATGATCTTGCCGTCGTCGGTCTCGTCCAGATACTCGAACTTGAAGAGTTCCTGGGTGACGATCACGTCGCCTTCCATGCCGATCACTTCGGTGATGTTGGTAGTGCGGCGCGAACCGTCGCGCAGGCGCTTTACCTGCACGATGATGTCTACCGATTCGGCGATCTGGCGGCTGATGGCTTCCTTGGGGATCTTGATGTCGCCCATCAGGATCATGTTCTCCATACGGCCAAGGCACTCGCGCGGGCTGTTGGCGTGGAGCGTGCACATGGAACCGTCGTGGCCGGTGTTCATGGCGGCGAGCAGGTCGAAGCACTCGGCGCCGCGGATTTCGCCCAGGATGATCCGGTCCGGGCGCATACGCAGGGCGTTCTTCACAAGGTCGCCAATAGTGATCGCGCCTTGCCCTTCAAGGTTCGGCGGGCGGGTTTCCAGCGGCAGCCAGTGCGGTTGCTGGAGGCGGAGTTCGGCGGCGTCCTCGATGGTCAGCACGCGCTCGCCCGGATCGATCATCTTCGAGAGGGCATTGAGCATCGTCGTCTTGCCCGAGCCGGTACCGCCCGAGATCACGACGTTCATCCGGCAGGCGCCGGCGATCTTGAGTGCGGTGGCCATCTTCTCGCTCATCGAACCGAAGTCCTTGAGCATGTCGATGGTGATCGGCTTCTCGGAGAACTTACGAATCGAGATCGCGGTGCCGCGCAGGCTGAGCGGCGGCACGATGACGTTGACGCGGCTGCCGTCCTTGAGGCGGGCGTCGGCCAGCGGCGTGGTCTGGTCGACGCGGCGGCCGACCTGGTTGACGATGCGCTGGGCGATCTGGAACAGGTGCTGCTCGTCGCGGAACTTGGTCGTCGCGAGTTGCAGCTTGCCCTTCTTTTCGATGTAGGTCTGGTTCGGGCCGTTGACCATGATGTCCGACACGTCGGGATCGTTGAGCAGCTCTTCCAGTGGGCCGAAGCCGAGCAGTTCGTCGATCAGCACCTTCTCCAGCGCGAACTGTTCGCGGCGGTTGAAGGTGATTTTCAGTTCGGCCAGCACTTCGATGATGATCGGGCGGAATTCCTCGGACAGTTCGTCCTTGGTCAGCGTCGCCGCCGCTTCGGGATCGACGCGTTCGAGCAGGCGGGGGAGTACCTGTTCTTTGATCTTGTGGATCGAGGCTTCGAAGCCGTTCTGCTCGGATTCGCCCGAATGAACCGAATTGGCACGATCGGCGAGGCGCGACATGGCGTCCTCGCGCGAGTTCTGCGGGCCGGACGAGGGCGCGTCCATGCTGGCAACCGGCGGGAACTGCTCGCCGCCCGGGCCGCCCGAAACCGGAGGCTTCTCACCGACGCCGCTCTTGAGCGGCTTGGCCACGCCGAACGCGGGACGCGCTCCCTGGCTCATCCCTCCCATGCCGTTACGCCGCCCGAATGCCGTCATGCTTCCATAAACCTTTCCAGCGCTCCGGTTGCGCGGTTGCCCGCGAACCTGTGCGAATATGCAGAGGATTAAGGTTGAAACTTTGATAACTTCCTAATGGGCGCGGCCCCGGCTTCCGATTGCCGCAAGATCTCGCGTCAGGTCTGCAGGCAGAAGCAAAAGGGCGCCCCCGGTTTCCCGGAGGCGCCCCTGAAAGCGCAAAGCTTGTTGAAAGCTTTTGTCGGAGATCAGCCCTCGACGTGCTCTGCGAGCACGGTCAGGCCCTTTTCGCCCACTTCGGCGAAACCGCCGGTGATGCGGATCTCTTCCGGCATGGCGCCTTCGGCCCGATAGACCTTGAGGGCGCCGTCAGCGACGGTCGACATGAAGGGCGCGTGGCCCTCCAGCACGCCGAACTCGCCTTCGGTGCCGGGGACGACCACCATGTGGACGTCTTCCGAGCGGACGAGCTTGGCCGGCGTGACGAGTTCGAAGTGCAGAGCCATGATCGATTACGCCTCTTCGGCCAGCTTCTTGGCCTTGGCGACCACTTCCTCGATGCCGCCGACCATGTAGAAGGCTGCTTCCGGAAGGTGATCGTATTCGCCTTCGACGACGGCCTTGAACGACTTCACGGTGTCTTCCAGCTGGACAAACTTGCCCGAGATGCCGGTGAAGACTTCCGCGACGTGGAACGGCTGCGACAGGAACTTCTGGATCTTGCGGGCGCGGGCGACGGTGAGCTTATCTTCTTCCGAAAGCTCGTCCATGCCCAGGATCGCGATGATGTCCTGAAGCGACTTGTACTTCTGCAGGGTTTCCTGAACCTTGCGGGCGGTCTCGTAGTGTTCGGCGCCGACGACGCGGGGCTCAAGAACGCGCGAGGTCGAGTCGAGCGGGTCAACGGCCGGGTAGATGCCCAGTTCCGAGATGGCGCGGTTCAGCGTGGTCGTTGCGTCAAGGTGCGCGAACGATGCGGCCGGTGCCGGGTCGGTAAGGTCATCCGCGGGGACGTAGATCGCCTGAACCGAGGTGATCGAACCCTTGGTGGTCGAGGTGATGCGTTCCTGCAGCTGGCCCATGTCGGTCGACAGGGTCGGCTGATAGCCCACGGCCGAAGGAATACGGCCGAGCAGAGCCGACACTTCCGCGCCCGCCTGGGTGAAGCGGAAGATGTTGTCGACGAAGAACAGAACGTCCTGGCCTTCCTGGTCGCGGAAGTACTCGGCCATGGTCAGGCCCGAGAGAGCGACGCGAGCGCGGGCGCCCGGCGGTTCGTTCATCTGGCCGAACACGAGAGCAACCTTCGAACCGTCCGAGGTGGCGTTGCCTTCGGCGTCCTTGGCAATAACGCCGGCGTCGAGGAACTCGTGGTAGAGGTCGTTACCTTCACGGGTGCGTTCACCGACGCCCGCGAAGACCGACACGCCGCCGTGGCCCTTGGCGATGTTGTTGATCAGTTCCTGGATGAGAACCGTCTTGCCCACGCCGGCGCCGCCGAACAGGCCGATCTTGCCGCCCTTTGCGTAGGGGGCGAGAAGGTCGATGACCTTGATGCCGGTGACCAGGATCGCCGCTTCGGTCGACTGGTCGACGAATTCGGGAGCCTTGGCGTGGATCGGCGAGAACATGTCCGAACCGACGGGACCACGCTCGTCGATCGGGTCGCCGACGACGTTCATGATGCGGCCGAGGGTCTTCGGACCGACGGGGACCGAGATCTGCTTGCCGGTGTTGGCGACGGGCTGACCACGGGTCAGGCCATCGGTGCCGTCCATGGCGATGGTGCGAACGGTGTTTTCACCGAGGTGCTGCGCGACTTCGAGAACCAGCTTCTGGCCGTTGTTCTCGGTCTCGAGCGCGGTGAGGATCGCCGGCAGTTCGCCTTCGAAGGTGACGTCGACGACGGCGCCGATGATCTGGCTGATCTTGCCAGTAGCGGTCAGGTTTAGCACGGGTGCGGTGGCCATTTTGGTTTCCTTGCCTGCGGTGACTTACAGCGCTTCCGCGCCAGCAATGATTTCGATGAGTTCGGTGGTGATCGCGGCCTGACGGCTGCGGTTGTACTGGATCGTCAGCTTCTGGATCAGGTCGCCGGCGTTGCGCGTGGCGTTGTCCATGGCGGTCATCGACGCGCCCTGTTCGGAAGCGGCGTTCTCCAGCAGCGCACCGAAGATCTGCGTGCGCAGGTAGCGCGGCAGCAGCGCGGCGAGGATTTCTTCCTCTTCCGGCTCGTATTCGGTCACGGCATCACCGGCCACGACCGCCTTGGGGGCGGGCACCGGGATGATCTGCTGGTCGGTCGGCTCCTGCAGAAGCGCCGAGCGGAACTTCGAGTAGAACAGGTGTGCCACGTCGAACTTGCCGGCCTCGTACATGGCGACCAGTTCGTCGGCGATGCGCTCGGCTTCGTTGAAGCCGGGGTCACGCACGTCGGTGGTGTCGAACATGTGCGCGATCTGCTTGGGGAATTCGCGGCGCAGCGGCGCGCGACCCTTGCGACCGACGAGGTAGAACAGGACGGTCTTGCCCTGTGCTTCCAGCTCACGCGCCTTCACACGTGCGGCCTTGACGATGTTCGAGTTGAACGCGCCGCACAGACCCTTGTCCGAGTTCGCGACGACGAGCAGGTGCACCTTGTCGCTGCCGGTGCCGGCGAGCAGCTTGGGGCTGTTCTCGCTGACCGTGATCTTGCTGGCGAGCGATCCCATCACCTCGGCGAGACGCGCGGCGTAGGGACGCGCGGACTCCGCGGCGGCCTGCGCCTTGCGCAGCTTGGCCGCGGCGACCATCTGCTTGGCCTTGGTGATCTTCTGGGTCGACTTGACCGAGTTGATGCGGCCTTTGAGTTCCTTGAGCGAAGCCACTCGTTTCTCTCCGTTTTCCGCCCCGGCCGCCGCGATGGCAGCCGGAACGGAGGATCAGGTCAATCTCAGGCGAACTGCTTGGCGAACGCGTCGAGCGCAGCCTTGGTCTTCGCCTTGGCTTCGTCGCCGAAGTCCTTGGTCGAACGGATCAGTTCGAGAACGTCGGCGTGCTTCTCGTGCATGAAGTCGAGCATTTCGGCTTCGTACTCGGTGACCTTCGAAACCGGCAGGGCATCGAGGTAGCCGTTGGTGCCGGCGAAGATCGACAGCGTCTGCTCTTCGAACTTCAGCGGCGAGAACTGCTTCTGCTTGAGCAGCTCGGTCAGGCGCGCACCGCGGTTGAGGAGCTTCTGGGTCGAGGCGTCGAGGTCCGAACCGAACTGGGCGAAGGCCGCCATTTCGCGGTACTGCGCCAGCTCCAGCTTGATCGAGCCGGCAACCTTCTTCATCGCCTTGGTCTGGGCCGAACCGCCGACGCGCGACACCGACAGACCCACGTTGATGGCCGGACGGATGCCCTGGTAGAACAGGCCGGTTTCAAGGAAGATCTGGCCGTCGGTGATCGAGATCACGTTGGTCGGAATGTAGGCCGAGACGTCGCCAGCCTGCGTTTCGATGATCGGAAGCGCAGTGAGCGAGCCGTTGCCGTTCTCGTCGTTCATCTTCGCAGCGCGCTCAAGCAGGCGGCTGTGGAGATAGAACACGTCGCCCGGGTAAGCTTCGCGGCCCGGAGGACGACGCAGCAGCAGCGACATTTGACGATAGGCGACGGCCTGCTTCGAAAGGTCGTCATACACGATCACGGCGTGCATCGCGTTGTCGCGGAAGAACTCGCCCATCGCGGCGCCGGTGTAGGGAGCGAGGTACTGCAGCGGAGCGGGCTCCGAAGCGGTAGCGGCGATGACGATGGAGTATTCCATCGCGCCGTTTTCTTCGAGCTGACGCACGATCTGCGCAACGGTCGAGCGCTTCTGGCCGACGGCGACGTAGATGCAGTAGAGCTTCTTGGATTCGTCGGTGCCGGCGTTCGCTTCCTTCTGGTTGATGAAGGTATCGATCGCGACGGCGGTCTTGCCGGTCTGGCGGTCACCGATGATCAGCTCGCGCTGGCCACGGCCAACGGGGACGAGGGCGTCGATCGCCTTCAGGCCGGTCTGCACGGGTTCGTGCACCGACTTGCGCGGGATGATGCCGGGAGCCTTGGCTTCGACGCGGGCGCGCTTTTCAGCAACGATCGGGCCCTTGCCGTCGATCGGGTTGCCGAGAGCGTCCACCACGCGGCCGAGCAGGCCCTTGCCGACGGGAACGTCGACGATGGTGTTGGTGCGCTTGACGCTGTCGCCTTCCTTGATCTCGGCGTCCGAGCCGAAGATCACGACGCCGACGTTATCGGCTTCGAGGTTGAGGGCCATGCCCTGCACACCGTTGGCGAATTCGACCATTTCGCCGGCCTGGACCTTGTCGAGGCCGTGGATGCGGGCGATGCCGTCACCCACCGAGAGCACGGAACCGACTTCCGAAACCTGGGCTTCGGTGCCGAAATTGGCGATCTGGTCCTTGATGACCTTCGAGATTTCTGCGGCGCGGATGTCCATTGTGGTGCCTTTCTTAGCCCTTCATGGCCTGGGCGAGCGAATTGAGACGGGTGCGGATCGAGCTGTCGATGCGCTTGGAGCCGATGGTGACGACAAGGCCGCCGAGCAGATCGGCGTCCACGCTGGTCTTCACGCTGATCTTGCGGCCCTCGCGCAGTTCCAGCTTCTGGCGCAGCTCTTCGACCTGAGCGTCGTTGAGCGGGTGCGCCGTGGTGACTTCGGCAGTAGCCTCACCGCGCTGGGCGGCGGCGATCGCTGCGAAGGCACGAATGATCTGGGGCAGCGCGGAAAGGCGGCGATTGGCCGCCAGCACGCCGACGAAGTTCTTCGTCAGGGCGGAGAGGCCAAGCACGTCGGCAACAGCCTCCATGGCCGCACCGGCCGCCTTGCGGCTGATTTCGGGGTTGCGAATCAGGTCGGCGAGGTCGCCGTTTTCCTTGATCGCAGCGCCGATACGGTCGAGGTCGCCCTCGACGTTCGTTACGACGCCGTTCTCGCTGGCAAGGTCAAACAGCGCCGAAGCGTAGCGCCCTTGCAAGCTGGCTTTGATGCCGCCGGAATTCTCCACGCGTGTCCTATCCTTACATCGGGTGGGCTGAGGCACTTGGGTACACGAATATAACGTGCCCCCCGGCCCGCAGACGGGGCGCGCATAGCGACGATAGTGTTACTATGCAAGGCGCGGGAGGGCGCTTGGGGACAATGCCTAAAAAAGCGGTTTGAAAGCAAGGCACGGGAAGCGCCGTTGGTTTCAGTGCTGCAGAAGTTCCGGTGAAGCGAGACCGGAGTTTTTCATGACCTATCGAATCGTTGGCCTGCTAACGGCCCCGTTTGCCCACTATTTCTCCATGAACGACCGGGAACTCATTGATTCCGGAGCGCGGCGTCTCATTGCGGACAGCGATTCCGGCTATCCGTGCCGCGTCAGTTTGCGGGACGCCGAGGCGGGCGAGCGCGTCCTGCTCGTGAATTTCGTGAGCCACGAAGTCGCCAATCCTTACCGCACCGCGCATGCGATATATATTCGGGAAGGTGCGAGCGAGGCCGAACCCTTCGTCGATCGGCTCCCACCGGTGTTCGAGGGAAGGACGATGTCGCTGCGTGGTTTCGATCGGGATGGAATGATGGTTCACGCGCTTCTTGCCGCACCCGGCATGGTGGAGGCGGGCATAAGTTTGCTGTTCTCCGATCCGGAGGTCGCTTGCATCCACGCGCACAATGCCGCCCATGGCTGCTTCGCGGCGCGGATCGAACGCGAGGGAGACGGACTGTGACACATACTGTTGCCAAACCCGACGACGAGCGTGCCTGGCAGGCCGTGCTGGCGCGGGATCGGAAATTCGACGGGCGCTTCGTTACCGGCGTCCTTTCCACCGGCATCTATTGCCGCCCCTCGTGTTCCGCGCGCCATCCCCGGCGCGAGAACGTCCGCTTCTTCGCCGAACCGGCCGAGGCCGAGCGTGCGGGGCTGAGGGCTTGCCTGCGTTGCCGCCCGAACGACGTGTCGCGCGACGAGGAGGCAGTCACCCGCGCACTGGCGATGTTGGACGAGGTAGGCGATACCGCGCCGGGGTTGGCCGAACTGGCCGAGACGGTGGGCTACAGTCCCACACATTTCCAGCGCGTGTTCAAGCGCGCCGTCGGGCTCTCACCCGCCGAATATGGCCGCGCGCGACGGTTCGAGCGGGCAGGCGAGGCGCTTAGCGGCGGTGCGAGCGTGACCGAGGCTATCCATGAGGCCGGTTTCAGCGCGCCTTCGCGTTTTTACGAGAGCAGCGCCGAGCGTCTGGGTATGGCACCTTCGGCATGGCGGGACGGCGGCGGCGGCGTGCGGATCCACTGGGCGGTAGTCGCCACGACGCTGGGGCGAATGCTGGTCGCTGCGACCGACCGGGGCGTCTGCCGACTGTCGTTCGACGAAGACCGCGAGGATCTGGCCGCGCGCTTTCCCAAGGCGGAACTGATCGAGGGCGGCGAGGATTTCGCGCGGCTTCTTGAGGATGTCGTCGCCGCAGTCGAGCAGCCCGAGCATTCGCAGCGGATCCCGCTAGACGTGCAGGGCACCGCTTTCCAGCAGGCGGTCTGGCGCGAATTGCAGCGCATCCCGGCGGGAGAAACGCGGACTTATGCGCAGATCGCCGCCGCCGTGGGCAAACCCGGCGCGGTTCGGGCGGCGGGCTCGGCCAATGGCGCCAACAATGTCGCCGTGCTGATCCCCTGCCACCGCGTGATCCGCTCCGACGGCGCGATCGGCGGCTATGCCTATGGCGAGGCGATCAAGCGCGAGCTGCTCCGGCGCGAAAACGCTCAGACGAAACTGTAGGGGTCGATATCGATATTCACGCGCACGCCGCGCGGGAATTGCAGCGGCTCCAGCCATTCGCGCAGCATCTTCTGCAATTCTGCCGAGCGGCGGGCGTTGATGAGCAGGCGGAAGCGGTGGCGTCCGCGCAGCAGGGAGAGCGGCGCCGGAGCAGGGCCCAGCACCAGCATGTCGGGATGGTTGGGGGCGGTGCCGCCGATGGCGCGAGCGGCGGCTTTCGCTTCGGCCTGATCCTCGGACGATACGATGATTGCCGCCCATCGGCCGAAGGGCGGGGCGTTGGCGTCGCGGCGGGCCTCGATCTCGGCACTATAGAAAGCATCGCGATCCCCGGCGGCGAGGGCGGCGATCACGGCGGCCTCGGGATGCCGTGTCTGGATCAGCACTTCGCCGGGCTTTTCGCCGCGACCCGCGCGTCCGGCGACCTGTGCGACCTGCTGGTACGTGCGCTCGGCCGCCCGCAAGTCGCCGCCCTCCAGCCCGAGATCGGCATCGACCACGCCGACCAGCGTCAGTTCGGGGAAATGGTAGCCCTTGGTGACGAGCTGGGTGCCGACGATCACGTCGATGGCCTTGCTTTCGGCCTTGGCGACGAATTCGTTCATCGCCTCTGCCGTGTTCATGGTGTCCGACGTCACTAGCGCCACGCGCGCTTCGGGCAGGATTTCCGCCACTTCGTCGGCAATCCGCTCGACACCGGGGCCGCAGGCGACGAGGCAGTCGCCCGTTCCGCATTCGGGGCAGGCGTCCGGAACCGGCACTTCGTGGCCGCAGTGGTGGCAGGCAAGCCGCTTGGAAAACCGGTGCTCCACCAGCCATGCCGTGCAGTTCGGACACTGGAAGCGGTAGCCGCAATGGCGGCATAGCGTCAGCGGCGCATAGCCCCGGCGGTTGAGAAACAGCAGCGATTGTTCACCGCGCGCGAGCCGGGCCTTCATCTCCTCGACAAGCCGGGGAGCCAGCCATTTGCCGCGCTCGGGCGCTTCCTTGCGCAAGTCGAGGATCTGGATATCGGGAAGCTGCGCGCCGCCGAAGCGGGCGGGGAGGTCGATCTTGCGGTAAACCCCGGCTTCGGCCAGCTGCATCGATTCCAGCGCCGGAGTGGCACTGGCGAGAATGACCGGAAACGCCTCGAACTTGGCGCGCATCACCGCCACATCGCGGGCGTTGTAGCGCACGCCGTCGTCCTGCTTGAACGAGATTTCGTGCGCCTCGTCGACCACGACAAGGCCCAGATTCGCATAAGGCAGGAACAGCGCCGAGCGGGCACCTACAATGACCTGAGCGTTACCTAGAACGATGGAGCGCCACGCGCGCCGCCGCTCGCTGGACTTGAGCGAGGAGTGCCAGAGGATCGGCGGAACACCGAAGCGATGCTCGAACCGGCGGAGGAAATTTTCAGTGAGCGCGATCTCGGGCAGCAGCACCAGGACCTGTCTTCCGAGCCGCAGCGCTTCGGCCACGGCTTCGAAATAGGTCTCGGTCTTGCCCGATCCGGTCACGCCGTCGAGCAGGAAGGGCGCGAACTTGTCCCCGCGCACCGCCTCGACGAAAATGTCCGCTGCGGCCTGTTGCCCTTCCGAGAGTTCGGGCACCGCGAATTCCGGATTGGCGTGAGCATAAGGCCGGTCGAGATCGACCACCACCGGCTCCAGCAGCCCCGCGCCGACCATGCCGCGCAGCACGCCGTCGGAGACCGAGGCCAGTTCGGCCAGTTCCTTGATCGAGGCCTGTTCGCCCTGCAACGCATCCAGTGCTGCTGCGCGCTGCGGGGTGAGGCGGGCCGGTTCCGCGCCTGTCAGCCGGTATTCGGTGGTCGTCCCGCCGCCGCGCAGCGCCGCCATCGAGCCCAGCGCCATGCGGGCCACCGAAGACAGCGAGGCGCAGTAGTAATCCGCCGTCCACTCGATCAGCCGCCGCAGCCGGGTGGGGAGAGGGGGCACCGGCAGCACTTCCAGAATCGGACGTAGTTTGCTTTCAGGCACTTCCTGCGCGCTCAGGCGTTCTGCTTCCCACACGATCCCCAGCACTTGCCGGGGGCCGAGCGGCGCGATCACCACGGATCCGTATTCGACCGCGATGCCTTCGGGCACGCGATAGTCGAGCACGCCCAGCGCGGCATTGAAGACAAGGATTCGAATGCGTTTCATCTGAAATGCATATAGGCACTCGGACAAGGGCACGTGAAGGAGATGATGATGGTGAATTGGGGATCGCCTGAATCGGTCGGGCAGCAGAACGACTACAGAATGGCCCGCCGCACGGTGCTGGGCGGGTTGGTGATGGTGGGCGGCCTTGCGCTGACCGGCATGCTTTCCGGTTGCGCAACAATGGGTCTGCCCGGAAGCAGCCCCGCCGACGCCGAGCCGGTGCGGCGCCTCATGCGCTATTCCTCGGAGCGGGCCTTTACCTGGCTGGTGCAGCCCGATGGCTTCTGGACCAGCCCGGTCGCGCGCATTCCGCTGCCGGTGCTGTTCACCCGCACCGGTTCGACCAAATCGGCCGTGCTGAAATCGCCGAAATTCCGCGAACAGCTTCAGCATCAGCTCAACACGATTGCCAGCCAGAGCGCTGGAGCTGCCGCCTCGGTGGTGTCGCAAACCGCGAAGGACATGGCCATTCCCAACGCCGCGGGCGTGCTTCGCGGGGGGCGGACCGAGGCCACCACGCTGCTGCGCAAGGCCGTGGGGCCCGGCGTCGTCAATGCAATGATGCCGGGGATCGAGCGGGCCATGCAGCAGACCACCGATCCCACGCTGGGCCAGGCGATCGCCGCGCTCAAGGGCGTGACGATCACCGATGCCGCGCATGCCCTCGCGATCGAGGCCGACAATTCGATCTGGTACGAGATCGGCTCGGCCGAAGCCGCGATCCGGCAGGATCCCACGCAGACCAACGATGCCGTGCTGATTGGCGCGCTGAAGGGCGGCTAAGGCGGATTTGGGCGAATTCGAACGGGAAAATCCCGATCAGCTATTGCAATATTCCGGAGCGATTGAGCCTTTTGGGCCGCATCGTTTATTGCGGTGTCTGATCGACAGTTCGCGCACCAGCTGTTCCATCCCGTCGCCCCCGCGAAGGCGGGGGGGCCGCTTCTTTGCAAGCTCTCGCTTTACACAAGAAGCGGGATCCCCGCCTTCGC
Organism: Novosphingobium sp. BL-S-33; assembly: GCF_056857025.1. Taxonomy (NCBI): domain Bacteria; kingdom Pseudomonadati; phylum Pseudomonadota; class Alphaproteobacteria; order Sphingomonadales; family Sphingomonadaceae; genus Novosphingobium; species Novosphingobium sp. BL-S-33. The sequence goes on from NZ_CM166474.1 coordinate 2,401,393, forward strand.
GGGGATGACGGGGGGATGGGGTGCGGTGTAATCAATATAGCGGGCTTGCAATAATATCGCGGTATCGCAATCGGGCGCTCTCATCCTGATTGCGCCGTCAGTCGGCAGCGAATTCATCGGTGCGCCCAGGCACCGGCACCAAAAAACCGCGCCAATATCCGCCCCGGGCCGGATCGGCCGCTCGGGGTGTTCAGATTGGGCGCGCTTGCCTATAGCGGGCGCCAGAATCGGCGCTGGATCCCTCGCTCGCGCCGAACTGCCGTTACGGGCCCCATCACAGGATTTGTGCCATGAAGTTCTTCGTCGACACCGCCGACACCGCCGAAATCGCCGACCTTGCCGCCACCGGCCTGCTCGACGGCGTGACCACCAACCCGTCGCTGATCGCCAAGTCCGGCCGTGACTTCATCGAAGTCACCAAGGAAATCTGCGGCCTCACCCATGGTCCGGTCAGCGCCGAAGTCGTCGCTCTCGACCACGCAGGCATGATGCGCGAGGCCGAAATCCTCCGCAAGATCGCGGACAACGTCTGCATCAAGGTGCCGCTCACCTTCGACGGCCTGAAGACCTGCAAGGCGCTCACCAGCGATGGCACCATGGTCAATGTCACGCTGTGCTTCTCGGCCAATCAGGCGCTGCTCGCCGCCAAGGCTGGCGCGTCGTTCGTCTCGCCCTTCGTTGGCCGTCATGACGACAACGGCTTCGACGGCATGGACCTGATCCGCGACATCCGCCTGATCTACGACAACTACGCTTACGAGACCGAGATCCTCGCCGCCTCGATCCGCCACCCGGTCCACGTGCTCGAATGCGCACGCATCGGCGCGGACGTTGCGACGATGCCGCCGGCGGTCATCAAGAACCTCGTCAAGCACGTCCTCACCGACAAGGGCATCGAAGGCTTCATGGCGGACTGGGCCAAGACCGGCCAGTCGCTCTGATAGCCGCGCTCATAAAATAAGCACACCTTCGGGTGGGTCGGCGCAAGGCCAGCAAATTCAACGCCGGAGGTGCATCGCGCCTCCGGCGTTTTGCATAGCGGCGGCTTGCACAGGCGCGGCTATGACGCCATTGAGCGGTCATGTCCGATGAAACACCCGTCGATCGCTTCAAATTCGCGCTGACCGGCGCCTCGCGCGCCATTGCGCAGGATGCCGAGGTCGAGGTCAACTGGACGGCGGATGCCCCCAGTGCCAGCGGGGGCACCTTCCGCGTTCCGATGCCGGGCCGCTCGGTCCCGCGCGGCGCGGCGATGCAGGCGCGCGGTTATGCCGACAGCTTCGCGCTGCGGCTGCGCCATCATGACGACCGTCTGCACATGCGCCATGCTCCCAGCGAGCCTTCGGCGCGGGCCTGCTACGACGCGGTGGAGGCCGTGCGCTACGAAGCGCTGGGCGCCAATGCCTATGCCGGCATGCGCGACAATCTCGACGCCTCGCTCGAAGCGCGCATCGCCACCGATCCGATTTCCCGCGCCGACAGTCCGGACAAGGTACCGGTGCCGACCGCGCTGGCGCTGATGCTGCGCGAACGCCTGACCGGCCAGCCCGTGCCCGAGGCAGCCCAGACCGGCGTCGCCATGGTCCGCCGCTGGATCGAATCGAAGGCGGCTGCCGATTTCGATGCGCTCGCTGGATTGCTGGAGGATCAGAAGGCTTTCCAGAAGCTCTCGCTCGACATGCTCGCGCATCTCGAGATGACGCAGGCCGATGAAATCGACATGCCGCCCGAGGACGCCGACGACATGGACGGCGACGAGGAGACCGAGGACGACGAGACCGGCGACGAAAGCGGGCGCGAGGAACAGCCCGCCGAAGCCGCCGCCGAACCCTCGCAAGGTCAGGACGAAGGCGAGAGCGAGGCCGAGGGCGAAAATTCCGAGGACATGGACGAGGGCGAGGAAGGGCAGGAAGGCGAGGAGGGCATGCTCCCCGTCCGGCCCAACCGTCCCTGGACCGACATTCCCGACAGCTTCGACTACAAGGTCTTCACCGAGGCTTTCGACGAAGTGACCAGCGCCGCCGACCTCTGCGACGAGGAAGAACTGACGCGGCTGCGCGCCTATCTCGACGCGCAGCTCAAGGGGCTTCAGGGCGTGGTGACGCGCCTTGCCAACCGGCTTCAGCGTCGCCTGATGGCGCAGCAGAACCGGTCCTGGGACTTCGATCAGGAAGAGGGCATGCTCGATGCCGCGCGGCTGGCCCGCGTGGTGGTCTCGCCCGGCCAGTCGCTCTCCTACAAGATCGAGCGCGACGTGGAGTTCAAGGACACCGTCGTCACCCTGTTGCTCGACAATTCGGGTTCGATGCGCGGACGCCCGATCTCCATCGCGGCGATCAGCGCGGACGTGATGGCGCGAACGCTGGAGCGCTGCGGCGTGAAGGTCGAGATTCTCGGCTTCACCACGCGCGCCTGGAAGGGCGGACAGAGCCGCGAATCGTGGTTGGCGAGCGGCCGCCCCGCACATCCCGGCCGCCTCAACGACTTGCGGCACATCATCTACAAGAAGGCCGACGAACCCTGGCGCCGCGCGCGCAAGAACCTTGGCCTGATGATGCGCGAGGGCCTGCTCAAGGAAAACATCGACGGCGAGGCGCTGCTCTGGGCGCACAGCCGCTTGCTCGCCCGGCAGGAGGATCGCCGTATCCTCATGGTGATCTCCGACGGCGCGCCGGTGGACGATTCGACGCTGTCGGTGAACTCGGCCGGTTATCTGGAGGCGCATTTGCGCCGCGTGATCGAATGGATCGAGGCGAAGAGCCCGGTCCAGCTTGTCGCCATCGGCATCGGCCATGACGTCACGCGCTATTACCGCCGTGCCGTCACGATCATGGATGCAGAGCAGCTTGGCGGCACGATGATCGAGCAGTTGGCGGGACTGTTCGAGGAAGAGTGATTTTTCTACCGGGCGGTATTGAATCTGTACCGCCCGGTCCCAAGTTCGGCGGCGGTTTGCAAACTGTCGCCAACGAAGGGAAATTCATGAACGTAACTGACGCAGTCCTCAGCCGCCGCTCGATCCGCGCATTCAGCGACGAGCCGGTGAGCCTCGACGTGCTGCGCCGCGTGCTCGACAAGGCGCGCATGGCGCCTTCGGGCTGCAACTTCCAGCCTTGGGAAGCGACCGTACTGACCGGCGAGCCGCTGAAGGCGCTGCAGGACAAGATGCTGGCCAGCCAGCCGCAGGATCCCGAGGAATACAACTGGTCCGCCCCCATGCAGTCCCCGCGCCACGCCGCGCGTCTGCAGGAACTGGGCGGCTTCATGTATGGGGCGATGGGCATCGGTCGCGACGATGGTGAGGGCCGCAAGGCGTTCATGAACCAGAACGTCACCTCGTTCGGCGCCCCGGCGCTGCTGGTCTGCTATTTCGAGCGCTTCATGGGGCCGCCGCAATGGTCGGACGTGGGCATGTGGCTCCAGACGATCATGCTGCTGCTGCGCGAGGAAGGCCTCGATTCCTGTCCGCAGGAGTGGATGGGTCTCTACGCCCGCCTCATCAAGGACCACATCGGCGTGTCGGACGAGACGCACCTGCTGTTCTGCGGTCTTTCGATCGGCAAGCGGCTCGACGTGCCGGTAAACGCCTTCGATCGCCCCCGCGTCGCGCTGGACGATCAGGTGAAGTTCCTCGGTTTCGAGTAATGGTAATGCCGGGCGCGGCTTGACTGCGCCCGGCTCCTGCCTAATTGCCCTGCGTCATGACCGAAACGAAGTCCTTGACGCTGTTCAACAGCCTGACCCGCCAGCTGGAGCCGTTCCAGCCCGTCCACGCTGGCGAGGCACGGGTCTACAGCTGCGGGCCTACGGTCTACAATTATCCCCACATCGGCAACATGCGCGCCTATGTCTTCGCGGACATTCTGGGCCGGACGCTCAGCCATGCGGGCTACAAGCTCACCCACGTCATCAACATCACCGATGTCGGCCACCTGACCGATGACGCCGACGCCGGCGAGGACAAGATGGAGAAGATGGCGCGGACCCAGGCGCAATCGATCTGGGACATCGCCGCGCATTACACGCAGGCCTACTGGGCCGACATCAAGGCGCTCAACATTCGTCAGCCGGCCAAGTGGTCGATCGCGACCGACTATGTGCCGCAGATGATCGAATTCGCCGAGAAGATCGCGCCAAACCACTGCTACGAACTGGAAAGCGGGCTCTACTTCGACGTCTCCACCGTCTCCGACTACGGCCGCCTCGCGCGTGCTGTCACCGATGAGGGCGAGGGGCGCATCGAGGCAGTCGAGGGCAAGCGCAATGCCGCTGACTTCGCGATCTGGCGCAAGACGCCCGAGGGCGAGAAGCGCCAGATGGAATGGGATTCGCCGTGGGGCAAGGGCGCTCCCGGCTGGCATCTCGAATGCTCGGTGATGTCGGGTGACCTGCTCGGCTTCCCGTTCGATATCCACACCGGCGGCATCGACCACCGCGAGATCCACCACCCGAACGAGATCGCGCAGAACCAGGCGTTCTGCTGCACGAATGGCCTCGACGTGCCCGCAAATTCGGGCGCGAAGCTGTGGATGCACAACAATTTCCTCGTCGAACGCTCCGGCAAGATGAGCAAGTCCTCGGGCGAGTTCCTGCGGCTGCAATTGCTGATCGACAAGGGCTACCACCCGCTTGGCTACCGCATGATGTGCCTTCAGGCGCATTACCGGTCGGAGCTTGAGTTCTCGTGGGAAGGGCTTGCTGCCGCGCTTGTACGCCTGAAGCGCATGATCATGGTGGTGGAGCGGTTGGGCGATGTGGAGCCGGGCGATGCCCGTCATCCCAAGCTCGCGCCGATGCTCGAAACGTTCGAGAAGGCGATTGGCGAGGATCTCAACACTGCCGTCGCGCTGACCGCGCTGGAGGAGGTTTTGGCCGCCAAGAAGGTCGATCCCGGCGCCAAGCGCGCGGCGATCGAGGCGATGGATTCGGTGCTTGGGCTCGACCTGTTCGGTACCGGCCGCGCGGACCTTCGCATCCGTCCCAAGATCGCCGAAATCACCGAGGCCGAGATCGAGGATGTGCTCGCCCGCCGCAAGGCCGCGCGTGCGGAGAAGGACTTCGCCACGTCCGACGCCCTGCGCGACGAACTCGCCGCCAAGGGCGTGGAAGCGATGGACGGCGACCCACTCGGCTGGGAATGGAAGCTCGGCTGACTCCTGGGAGGAGCAACCCGGGGCTGCGCCTCTTGTCTGGTGCTATTGCGGCAGACGCCATCATCACGCCGAAAAGCGCAATGATGTCTGCTGGACGGGCCCTTGCCATCCTGTCCCCGCTTGCCGATCTTCGTTAACTTCAAGAATTTGCAGAATTCCGGAGTACGAAGAATGACCGCAGCCCTCATCAACGCCCGGTCCCGGCCGCTGCTGGAAGGGCGTTTGCCCGAGGGCGTCGAGCCGCTCTGGTTCGAGAGCCACGATCAGCTTCTGAAACTGGCGCCGCGGGCTGACGTCGCGTGGCTGGATCCGATCCCGCCGGCGGTGGCTGGGGAGTTCATTGCACGGGCGGGCAAGCTCGCCTGGTACAATGCCATGTCCTCCGGCGTGGACTGGTTGCCGCTGAAACTCATGGCCGAGCGGGGGATTCGACTCACCAATGGAGCAGGGATCCACGCGCAGTCGGTCGCAGAATATGCGGTGATGGGCATGCTTACCGTGGCCAAGGGCTGGCGCGACGTGGTGCGCGCGCAGGATCGTCACGAATGGCTGATGGAGCCGCCTGGCAAGCGCGAGTTGCTCGATTCGAAAGTCCTGATCGTCGGTGCGGGTGAGATCGGCGGACGGATCGCCGAAATCCTGCGCGCCTTCGGGGCCGAAGTGACCGGCGTGCGTCGCAGTCCGGGCCCGGGCGAACTCGGATCCGATGAATGGCGCGCAAAGCTTGGCGGGTTCGACTGGGTGATCGCCATCGTGCCGTCGACGCCGGACACGCTGCGGATGTTCGGTGCGGCGGAATTTTCGGCGATGAAGCGAGGGGCGTTCTTCCTCAACTTTGCGCGCGGCACGGTGATCGAACAGGATGCGCTGCTTGACGCCATCGATTCGGGGCATCTTGGCGCCGCGTTCCTCGATGTGACGGAACCGGAACCGCTACCGGCCGACCACCCGCTCTGGTCGCGCGATAACGTGCATGTCTCGATGCACTTGTCCGGCCGGGCGCAAGATGCGTTGTTCGAGCGGGGGGCGGCCCGGTTTCTGGCCAATCTTGGCCGATTCGTGCGCGGCGAGCCGCTCGCGCACGTCGTCGACTTTTCGCTGGGATACTAAGGCAAAGCTGCAAGGGGCCGCCAAATTTTCCCGTCATCCCCGCGAAGGCGGGGATCCCGCTTCTTGAGCCCGACACGAGAGGTTGAGAAGGAACCCGACACGAGAGGTTGAGAAGGAAGCGGGGCCCCCGCCTTCGCGGGGGCGACGGAGTGGTTAGACTGACGGTCCGACGTCGATAACGAGCGCTTTGGCGGGTGGCCGCCTAAGCGTCAGGTCTCGTCGAGAAGCAGCAGTTCCACCTCGACGATCATGTGTGCCGGTGAGCCCGCCACATGATCGACTCCAGCAATCGTCGCATCGGCCACAAGCTGTCCGGGCAGCGTGAATTCATGATCGGGCAGGGCGGCAATCAGCGCTTCGCCCGCGTCGAGACCGTCTCGGCCCGTGAATTCCAGCGCGATGGTATGGCGTGAACCGGAAAAGGTCGCGCTGCTCCACGGCCGTTCGGCATGGCGCTGGAACTCGGCGCGCGGGCCGGCGAGGTGCAGCACTTCCGAAAGCAGCAGCAGCCAGGGCCCGCGCGAGTGCGATTCGGTACCCAGCGCGCGGCGGGCGGTTGCGAGCGGCGATGCGGAATCCAGGGACTCAGAACGCATGATCGGCCTCCTTGTAAGTGGCCATGAAGCTTTCGACGCGGGCGGCGGTGCCGGGACGCGGCATGCGGCCATTGCGCAAATCGACAACGAATCGGGGGTCGCCGGCGGCGAGTCGGCCGAACTTGGTGCACGGCATGTCGGTGTTGCGCAGGAAAATCTCTATCTGGCGCAGGAGCATCTTGGGGGTGTCCTCCTATGGACGGCGGTTTATGTTCCTCAAATGTTCCAACTGAAATCCTACTTGTCTAGGAAATTTCCTTCGCGTACGGATTATATTATGGAAAGCGCCGATGCCCGCAGCCGCCTGCTTGAACTTGCCGATGGGCGGGGCGTGAGCCTCTCCGCCCTGTCCCGGATGATCGGCAAGAATGCGAGCTATCTTCAGCAATTCATTAAGAAAGGTAGTCCGAAAAAGCTGGAGGAGGTGGACCGAAGCGCGCTCGCCCGTTTCTTCGGCGTGGAAGAGAGCGAGCTGGGAAAGGCGAAGGAAAATTACGACGCGGCACCGGCATGGATCGGTGTTCCGCGTCTGACCGTGGGGGCTTCGGCGGGGCCGGGCGCGCACGCCGGGGATGAGAAAGTTTTCGGCACGCTGCGTTTCTCGGCCCGGTGGCTGCGGTCGATGGGGCTGAGCCCCGAAATGCTGTCGGCCATCACGGTCTCGGGCGATTCGATGGAGCCGACTCTGCGGCACGGTGACGAGATTCTTGTCGACAGTGAGTGGCAGCCGCTGCGCGACGGCATTCATGTCGTGCGGCTCGACGATACGGTGCTGGTCAAGCGACTGGGATCGGTGGGGGCAGGGCGCGTCGTGCTGTCCAGCGACAATCCGGCCTATCGCCCCATTACCTGCGGACTTGCCGAAATCGTGGTGATCGGCCGAGTCGTCTGGAAGGGCGGCCGAATCTAGTCCGGTTGCAATCGAGAAGGCTTGCGGCCATTTCGGCAGGCATGACTGAAACTGCCGACGAACGACCGATGCGCGTGGGAATCATTCCCGTGACGCCGCTCCAGCAAAACTGCTCGCTCCTGTGGTGCACGAAGACCATGCGCGGCGCTTTCGTCGATCCCGGTGGGGACTTGCCGAAGTTGCGCAAGGCGCTGGAGCAGACCGGCGTGACGCTCGAAAAGATTCTCGTCACGCACGGGCATCTCGATCACTGCGGGATGGCCGGGGTGTTCGCCAAGGAAATGGGCGTTCCCATCGAGGGGCCGCACGAGGAAGATCGTTTCTGGATCGCGCAGCTCAATGACGACGGCCCGCGCTGGAACATGGAGGCGCACACGTTCGAACCGGATCGCTGGCTCGATACCGGCGACAAGGTGACGGTGGGCGAGCTTGAGCTCGATGTCTATCACTGCCCCGGTCATACGCCGGGCCATGTCGTCTTCCACCATGCGGCCAGCAAGTTCGCGATGGTGGGCGATGTGCTGTTCCAGGGCGGAATCGGCCGCTGGGACTTCCCACGCGGCAATCTGGAAGACCTTGTGAACTCGATCACCGGGCACCTCTGGCCGCTGGGCGATGAAGTGACGTTCGTTCCGGGGCATGGCCCCGTCAGCACTTTCGGTGAGGAGCGCCGCAGCAATCCTTATGTAGGCGATGCGGCGCTGGCGCGAGGCCTGCCTGCCTGAGCACGTCCGGGGCGCGCTCAGGCAGCGAGTCTATATGTAAGTGTGAAGTCCGGTTTCGGCCGGGCTTCTGCTCAGAATCGTCCGAGGGCGATCAGAAGCGCCATGACCGACAGGCCCAGCAGCGTGAGGATGGTGATGATCGTCCCCGCGGCGCGGAGCAGGTTGGGACGGTCCAGATCCATGCCAAAGGCGTGGAGCACGCGCCCTAGCATGAAGATCGACCCGACGATGGCCAGCCAGGCCCCCGCCTTGCCGGTCATCTCGATCGCGGCGACGAGGATCAGCACGAACGGCGTGCTCTCCACGAAATTGAGCTGCGCGCGCATGCGATAGGCAAGCCGCGCGTTGCCGCCATCGCCGTGGAGAACCTTTTCCTTGGTGCGAAGCTGGCCGATGCGGAGTATATGCCAGAAGGTAATTACCGCGGCAGCGGCTGCCAGGCACAAGGTTGTCTGCAGAATCATGTGAGGTTTCTCTCCGTTCCCCGGGGTGTTGCGGTTTTCGCGTTCATGCGCCGGGGAGGAACGGGTTGCAACTCGTGAGAAATCGGTTATAGGCGCGCCTTCGCAAGCCGCCGGTCCGGTTGAAGTCGGTCTCGGCGGCATTTTTGACATTCATTTATTCCAGGAACAGGTGCCGAAATGGCTGTCCCTAAGAGAAAGACCACCCCTTCCCGCCGTGGCATGCGCCGCAGCCATGACGCGCTGAAGGTCGAGGCTTTCCACGAATGCTCGAACTGTGGCGAGCTGAAGCGCCCGCACAACCTTTGCAACGCTTGCGGCCACTACAACGGTCGTGAGATCGTCGCGGTCGAAGTCTAAGACCAACGACGACTTTCGGAGAAAGAGCATGAGTCTGCCGCGTATCGCAATCGATGCGATGGGCGGCGACGAGGGCGTGCGCGTCATGATTGAGGGCGCGGCACTCGCGCGCCGTCGCCATGATCGCTTCAAGTTCCTGCTGGTGGGTGACGAGGCGCGGATCAAATCCGCGCTCGAGGATCACCCGAACCTCAGGGCAAGCTCCGAAATCCTGCACACCGATGGCGTCATCAGTGGCGAGGACAAGCCCAGCCAGGCATTGCGCCGGGCCAAGGGCACCTCGATGGGGCGCGCTATCGAGGCGGTGAAGGCGGGCGACGCCGGAGCCGCCGTCAGTGCCGGTAACACCGGCGCCCTGATGGCGATCTCCAAGCTGACGCTGCGCACGATGCCCGGTATCGACAGGCCGGCCTTGGCCGCGCTCTTGCCGACGCTGGGTGAAAACGACCTCGTGATGCTCGACCTCGGCGCCAATGCCGAGTGCGACGCGCGCAACCTCGTGCAATTCGCGATCATGGGCGCTGCCTATGCCCGCGTCGCCACGGGGCGCGAGCAACCGCGCGTGCGCCTGCTGAACATCGGTACCGAAGAAACCAAGGGCACCGACATGCTGCGCGACGCGGCAGCGATGCTCAAGGCGGCGGCGGCCGACCTGTCGATCTCGTTTGACGGCTTCTCCGAGGCCGACAAGCTGGGGCGCGGGGACATGGACGTCATCGTTACCGATGGTTTCTCCGGCAATGTCGCGCTGAAAGCGGTGGAAGGCACGGCGCGTTTCGTGGCCGATCTGCTTCGCCGCGGCTTCAGCAGCTCCCTGCGTTCGAAGATCGGGTTCCTGATCTCGAAACCGGCGACCGAGCTGCTCAAGCATCATCTCGATCCCAACAATCATAATGGCGCGGTTTTCCTGGGTCTCAACGGCATTGTCGTGAAAAGCCATGGCGGTGCCAATGCCGCCGGGGTCGCGAATGCCGTGGCGGTTACGGCGCGCCTCCTGGAGGAAAACGTGACCGAGCGGATCTCCGCCGACCTCGCCCGCGTGGGCGGGACTTCCCTGCGCAAGCCGCGCGTGACGGAAGAGAGCGCCTGATGTTGCGTTCGGTCATTGTCGGCACGGGCTCCGCCCTGCCGCGCCGTGCGGTCAGCAATGCCGAGCTTGCCGAGCAAGTCGACACCAGCGACGAGTGGATCGTCGAGCGCACCGGCATTTCCAACCGCCATATCGCTGCCGACGACGAAACGACGTCCAGCCTTGCCACCGATGCCGCGCGCAACGCGCTGGCGGCGGCGGGGATCGAGGCGGCTTCGATCGACCTGATCGTGCTCGCCACGGCAACGCCGGACCAGACGTTCCCGGCTTCCGCGACTCTGGTGCAGGCGAATCTCGGCTGCCGTGGCGGAATCGCCTTCGACGTGGCCGCGGTCTGCTCGGGCTTTCTCTATGCCTTGGGCGTGGCCGACTCGATGCTGCGTTCGGGCATGGCCAAGCGCGCGCTGGTGATCGGTTCGGAAACCTTCAGCCGCATTCTCGACTGGGAAGACCGCACGACCTGCGTGCTCTTCGGCGACGGCGCCGGGGCCATCGTGCTCGAAGCGCAGGAGCAGGGCGGTGAGAATCTGCGCGGCGTACTCGCCACCCGCCTTCATGCCGATGGCGCCCACAACCAGCTTCTCTATGTGGACGGCGGTCCTTCGACCACCGGGACCGTGGGCAAGCTGCGTATGAAGGGTCGTGAGGTTTTCCGCCATGCGGTGGTGAATCTGGCGGAAGTCCTTGAGGAAGTGCTCGTCGAAACCGGCCATACTTCGCAGGATATCGACTGGCTGGTGCCGCATCAGGCCAATGCCCGCATCCTCGACGCGACCGCCAGGAAGCTGAATCTGCCGAGAGAAAAGGTCGTGATGACCGTCGGTCAGCACGCGAATACGTCCGCCGCATCGGTTCCGCTGGCGCTCGATCAGGCCGTTCGCGATGGCCGAATCAAGCAGGGAGACCTCGTTGTACTCGAGGCAATGGGCGGCGGATTTACCTGGGGAGCAAGCCTCGTCCGCATGTGAATTTGCCCACGATCGAAAGTATCGTGGCATTTACTGCACGGAGCATTGCTTTTCCCTCATTTTTTCATATTATCGTCATGGGGGTCAGCGCTCTTAGGGGATGCGGGATTGATGCGCTCCATGGAAACATTGACCAGGGCTGAGATCGCGGAAGCCATTCACCGGAGGCTCGGGCTCTCACGCGCCGAATCGCTGGGCATGGTGGAGGCTATACTCCAGCACATGTCGCTCGCACTTACCGATGGGGAGAACGTAAAGATCTCCGGTTTCGGTACATTCCTGTTGCGAGACAAAGGCGAACGTGTCGGACGCAATCCGAAGACGGGGGTGGAAGTGCCCATTACCCCGCGCCGGGTGATGACATTCCGCGCCAGCCAGATGCTCAAGGATCGCATCGCAGAGATGTGATCGTGGCCGCTCCCGCGGGGCGGCACCGCCCAGAGGAGCCCGTTTCATGTCCGGAAATTCGGAACGTCCCCGCTTTGAGGACGGGAAGGATGCGCAGGCGCTTCGCACTATCGGCGAAGTGACGAAGGCGCTTGGTGTGCGCCAGCACGTGCTGCGTTACTGGGAAGAGCAGTTTCCCGCGCTTCAGCCGATCAAGCGTGCTGGGGGGCGGCGTTACTATCGCCCGGAAGACATTGCGCTGATTGCCGAAATCGACCGGCTCGTCCACCGCGAGGGCTATACGTTGCGCGGCGCGCGCCAGGCGATCGAGGGACGTTCCGATGAGGACGAAAGCGCCGGACCTGTCGTCGTCGAGGCCGCAATTCCGGCGCATGACGCCGTTTCCAATGACGAAATTATGGATCGCCTGCGCGCCATTCGGGCGCATCTAGCCCAGGCTTTGGTCGCGGCCTGACAAGGTTTCGATAGGGCGGGGTTTCGACAGGGCGGGCACCTTTATGGACCCGCCATTTTCTTCTCAATATTCGACTTGAGGACCCAGCGCCGGGTCAAGATCGCGCGGGCGAGTCAAATGGACCAGCCTGCCGCGACCCTCGCTGATGTCCGCCCACGAATCGATATCGAGTTCGATCACCGCAAAGGCGGCGGTCGGGAACTTTTCCTCGACCATGTCGCGCATCGGGCTTGATCCATCGTCGGGCACGAGGTCAAAGATCAGGTCTTCGAGACCGGGGTTGTGGCCGACCAGCATGATCGCGCGCGGATCGCCCGACTGTTCGCGCAGCAGGTCGATCAGCGTGGCGGAACTGGCGAGATAGAGTCGGCGGTCCCACGTAAGCGGCGGCGACTCGCCGGCGGCTTCTTCGGCCAGTTCGATGGTCTGCGCCGCGCGCACGGCGGGCGAGGCCAGGATACGGTTCCACTTTACCGTGTGATCGCGGATGTGCAGGCCCATCAGTGCTGCGCCTTTGCGCCCACGCTTGTTGAGCGGGCGGTCGAAATCGCGCAGGCGTGCATCGTTCCAGTCGGACTTGGCGTGCCTGAAAATGCCGAGAGTCTTCATGCCGATGATGCGCTCACACTGGGGGGCGGACGGGATCGCCGTCCTTCACGGTTTCCCCTGAAACACTTGCTGCCACACGATGCAAGGCTTCCTCCAACGAAATGCGACGCACCGGGGTCCCTTGCGGGAAGGCGCTGAGCAGGCGTGAGGGGAAAGCGGAGGAAAGCACCACGAAATGCCCGTGGTCTTCGCGGCTGCGGATCAGGCGGCCGAAGGCCTGCGCCAGCTTGGCGCGGATCAGGCTGTCGTCAAAGGCGGAACCGCCCCCGGCGACCCGCCGCGCGCGGTGCAGAATTGTCGGTCGCGGCCAAGGCACTTGCTCCATGACGACAAGACGGAGCGAATGGCCGGGCACGTCCACACCGTCGCGCAAGGCATCGGTGCCCAATAGCGAGGCCTTGGGATCGTCGCGGAAGATGTCGACCAGCGTGCCGGTGTCGATCGGATCGACATGCTGGGCATAGAGCGGCAGCCCGCCGCGCGCGAGACGATCGGCGATGCGGCCATGCACCGCGCGCAGACGGCGGATCGCGGTGAACAGGCCCAGCACGCCGCCGCCCGATGCCTCGATCAGTCGCCCATAGGCGCCAGCCAGCGCCGGAATATCGCCGCGCGGCACATCGTTGACGATCAGCACTTCGGCCTGCGCGGCGTAGTCGAACGGGCTCAGATGCTCGGAAAGTTTGGGCGCCACGTCGATATAAGGCGTGCCGGAACGCTTGATCGCCTGATCCCACGTGTCGCCGTCGCGCAGCGTGGCGGACGTCATGACGACGCCGTGCGCGGGTTCCAGCACGACACTGGCGAAGGGCTTCATCGGATCCAGCCAATGGCGATGGATGCCGGTATCGTACTCGCGCGCCTCGGAGCGTTCGAGCGACAGCCAGTCGACAAATTCGGGATCGGCCGGGCCGGCGAGGCGGGCCAGCATCGCTTCCCATGCTGCCAGCAGGTCGATTCGCCAGCTCAGGGAGTGGCGCGCGCCTTCGATACGGGCGCGGCCGGGGCCGTCCAGCCAGTCCGGCCCGTCCTCCAGCAGTGCCTCCAGCCTGAGGCCAAGGCGCATGAGGGGCTGGCGCAGCTCTGCCAGTGCCTCTCGCGCGGCTTCGGACACTTCCACGAAGGCGCCGTCGAGCCCGGCCGCCTCGGTTTCGAGTCCGTAGCCCGCTTCCTGCCCGCCGCTTTCGTCGCGGGCATAGACCGTCGCGCGGACGGCCGCGAAAAGCTCTTCCAGCGGGCCCGATGCCGCGCCTTCGACGATGCGCTGCATCCAGCCGTCGCCCGGCAGCGCCTCGGCGGCGGCGACGGCTGCGGTGATCGCCTTAGCGCCGGCCTCGTCATAGCTGGCGACATCGGCGAGTCGCGCGGAAAGCCCGCGACGGCGCCCGCGCGCGTTCTTTTCAGGGCCGATCACCCAGCGGCGCAACTCGATGGCCTCGGTGCCGGTCAGCGCGGCAGCGAACGTCGAATCGGCGGCGTCGAACACGTGATGGCCTTCGTCGAACACCACGCGAGTAGGGCGCGAGGCCTGATCGCGGCCGCGCGCGGCATTGATCATGACGAGGGCGTGATTACCGATCACGAGATCCGCGCCGACGCTGGCGCGGGTGGCGCGTTCGATGAAGCACTTCCGGAAATGCGGGCACCCGGCATAGACGCATTCGCCACGCCGGTCGGTGAGGGCGGTGATGCCGCGCTGGCGGAACAGCGTGCCCAGCCAGCCGGGCAGGTCGCCGCCGATCATGTCGCCGTCCTGCGAATAGGCGGCCCAGCGCGCAACGATCTGCGCCATGATCGCGGCGCGACCGGCGAATCCGCCTTGCAGCGCGTCCTCAAGGTTGAGCAGGCAGAGGTAGTTTTCGCGGCCCTTGCGCACGACGACGGGCTGGCTGCCGTCCGGCCGGTATTCCGGCCAGGCGCGGCGGCTTTCCTGGCGAAGCTGGCGTTGCAGGGCCTTGGTATATGTCGAAACCCAGACGGTTCCGCCCGATTGCTGCGCCCAGAGCGAGGCCGGGGCGAGATAGCCCAGCGTCTTGCCAATGCCGGTGCCGGCTTGCGCCAGCACCACGTGCGGACGGCCGCGCGCCTCGCGCGGGGCGAAGGCTTCCGAGGCCTCTACCGCATAGGCGCGCTGGCTCTCGCGCTGTTCCGCGCCGGTTCCGGTGAGTTGGGCCAGCCGTTGCAACACTTCGCCGGGCTGCAGCGTGATCTGGCGGGGCTGCGGGAGTTCCGGCGTTTCGTCCCACTCGGGAAGGCGCGTGAAGAGCCAGCGTTCGGCGCGCTGCGGCTTGGCGATCCGCGCTGTGAGCAAGGTGGACCATGGCCAGCGCATGCGGATCAGCGATTGCAGGCCGGTCCATGCGCCCTCGCGCTCCGGCCAGTCGGGGCTTTCGCACGTTTCCAGCAGGGCGCCCGCCGCTTCCTGTAACAGGCGCGGCACGTCGGCATCGCTGGTGGGTTCCTCAAGGCCCAGCGCGTGGGCGAGGCCCTTGGGAGTGGGCACCACGAAGCGCGCCGGGTGAATGAAGGCGTAGAGTTCGAGCAGGTCGAGCCCGGAAAGGTCCGGATAACCGAGCCGCGTCGCCACCAGCGGCGCGTTCAGGATCAGCAGCGGCGTGTCGGCAGCGGCGGTGACGGCCTCTCCCTTCGATACCGGGCGAGTCGTGCCGGGCCCCTCGCGGAGCCAGGAGCCGGCGTGGCTGGCGTGGAGCGCGGGCAAGGGTAGGGCGGCCATGGCCTTCGTCTTAGGCGCGGAGGGCGCGAAGGGAAACCTCGCGGGGCGCGCTTTCGTCAGAAACGAGGGTGTCTCGATAAAAATACGTCAAGATACATTTTAGCCTCTTGCGGATCTCGCTTTAAGATATATCTTGTAGCCATCATGAAGACACAACGAAACGAGATGAAAATGATGAAGATCCATCACAAGCGCGGCCATGGCCGCGGATGCGGCCGCGGCGAACGCAGTGGCCGCGAAGAATTCGGCGCCGAGTTTGGCGGTCACGGCTTTGGTGACAGGCGCTTCGACCCGCGCGGCATGCGCGGTCGCGGCGGTTTCGGCATGGAACGCGGTCCGTTCGGCCGCGATGGTGACGATTTCGAGGGCGGCTTCCCCGGTGGCCGTGGACGCGGTCGCGGCGGCCGGGGCGAAGGCTTCGGTGGCGGCTTTGGCGGGGGCTTCGGTCCCGGTGGCGGCCGCATGGGCGGTCGTCGCAAGCGTCTGTTCGAACAGGCCGAACTCCAGGTTCTCCTGCTCGCGCTGATCGTCGAGGCACCGCGCCATGGCTATGAGCTGATCCGCGAGATCGAGGCGCTTTCGGGCGGTGACTACGCGCCCAGCCCGGGCGTGGTCTATCCCGCGCTCACCTACATGGAAGAAGCGGGCCTGATCTCGGCAAAGGCCGAGGAAGGCGCGCGCAAGTCCTACGAAGCGACCGATGAAGGCCGCAAGCAGGCCGAGACCGACGCCGAGAAGGCCGTGGAACTGAAGGCCCGCCTCTCGGCATTGGCCGAGGCGCGCGACAAGGTCGATCCGGCCCCGGTGCGCCGCGCGATCCATGCGCTGCGGACCGCGATGCACGACCGTCTTTCGAAGGACGGCGCCAATCGCGAGGTCATCCTCCAGATCGCCGATGCGCTCGACGAGGCAACCCGCAAGATCGAAAGGATCGAGGTTTGAGCCACACGATCACGGCGAAAGTCGCCACGCCGAATGGCGGCAAGTACGTCCAGCAGCTTTGCAAGCACTGGAGCCACAAGCTGGAAAGCCGCGTGGACGGCGATACCGGCACGGTAACGTTCCCGACGGCTGTGGCGACGATGACGGCGGATGGCGAGGGCATCGCCATCGCCATCACCGGCGAGAACCGGGACGATGTGGAGCAACTGACCGACGTGGTCGCGCGCCATATCGACCGCTTCGCCTTTCGCGAAGATCCGCTGACCTATGACTGGCAATGGCAGGAAACTGCGGCTCAGTGATCCACTGATCCAAAGCGACACCGCCCCGCTCTCCCATCCGGCTCAAGGCCGGTGGGAGGCGGGGCGGTGTCGTTTTCGGCAGTAGCGTCAGGCCGCGCGCTTGTCCTGCGAATGGGCGCGGTCGATCGGCAGCGCTTCCTTGAAGGTATTGGTGACATAGGGGTAGGGGATCTCGATCCCTTCGCCGTCCAGCGCCGTCTTGATCGCCTTGATGGCATGGCTCTTGGTCACGCGCATGTCCTGCGGGCTGGTATCGGCCCACCACTGGATCAGGAAGTCGATCGAGCTGGAATTGAAGCGCTGGGCGACGACGAGCACGGCCTTCGTGGCATCGATGCCCTTCACTCCGGCGACAGCATCGCGAAGCAGGGTTTCGGCGCGGTCGAGATCGGCGTCGTAGGAAATGCCCACGACCAGTTCGTCGCGGCGCACCGGTTCGTCATTGAGGATGCGCACCGGGTTCTTGAACAGCATCGAGTTGGGCACGACGGTCAGTTCGCCGGTGAACTGGCGGATGTGGCTCTCACGCAGGGTGATGCGTTCGACTTTGCCCTGGATGTTGTTGCATTCGATCGAATCGCCGATGTTCATCTTGTCGCGCAGCATGATGAGCACGCCGGCGAGGAAGTTTTCGAAGATGTCCTGAAACGCGAAACCGATGGCGAGGGCGCCGACACCGAGACCGGCAAAAGCACCCGCCGGCGTGAAGCTCGGCACGGCAACGGTCAGGGCCACCAGCGAGCCGATGATCCACACGAACAGACGCACCAGCGTATCGAAAAGCTGTTTGAGGTCGTTGCGGATGCGCGTGCGGCCGGTCAGCTTGTCGGCGATGCGCACGGCGAATCGTGCGAGAATCCAGGTGACCACCAGCACCATCAGCGAAATGACGAGGCTCGGCAGCGCTGCCACGAAGCTGTCGGCCATGCTTTCGAGCTGTCTTTGCAGGGTGTCGACGTATCTCACGATCAATTCGTATCCTTTTGCGACATGAGGAACCTAACGGCTTCCCCACTGGAGTAGTTCCCCAGACCGCTTCGCGCTTGCGAAATGCGGCGAATTCGCGTCATAGCGCGCGCATGACTGAACAAGCCCTGATCGAAGCCGCTCGCGTGTCCAAGGCCTGGCCCTTCCAGGAGGCCCAGAAGCTGCTCAAGCGTTATCCGAATGGCAAACCCGGCAATGCGCCGGTGCTGTTCGAGACCGGTTACGGTCCCTCGGGCCTACCGCATATCGGCACGTTCCAGGAAGTGCTGCGCACCACGCTGGTGCGCCGCGCCTACGAGACGCTGACCGGCGGCGCGCCCACGCGCCTTGTTGCCTTCTCGGACGACATGGACGGCCTGCGCAAGGTGCCGGACAATATTCCGGGCGCCGATGTGCTCGCCGCCAATCTCGGCAAGCCGCTCAGCCGCATTCCCGATCCTTTCGGCACGCACGAGAGCTTTGCGCACCACAACAACGCGATGCTGCGCGACTTTCTTGACCGTTTCGGCTTCGACTACGAGTTCGTCTCGGCCAGCGATCGCTACAATTCGGGCGCGTTCGACGCGGCGCTGACGCGCGTGCTGGAATGCAACCAGGGCATTCTCGACGTCATGCTGCCGACGCTGCGCGAGGAGCGCCGCAAAACCTATTCGCCGGTCCTGCCGGTCTCGCCCAGCAGCGGCGTGGTGCTTCAGGTTCCGGTCGAAGTGCTCGACGTGGCCACCGGCATGATCCGATTCACTGACGAGGACGGTTCTGTCGTCGAGCAGAGCGCGTTCGGCGGCAAGGCCAAGCTCCAGTGGAAGGTCGACTGGGCGATGCGCTGGTACGCGCTGGGCGTCGACTATGAAATGTGCGGCAAGGACCTGACCGATTCGGTCACCCAGTCCGGCAAGATCGTGCAGATCCTGGGCGGGCGTAAGCCGGAAGGCCTGATCTACGAGCTGTTCCTTGACGAGAATGGCGAGAAGATCTCGAAGTCCAAGGGCAACGGCCTGACCATCGAGCAGTGGCTGACTTACGGCACCGAGGAATCGCTGGGCTTCTACCTGTTCCGCGAGCCCAAGAGCGCCAAGCAGCTCCATGTCGGCGTGATTCCCAAGGCGGTGGACGAATACTGGCAGTTCCGCGGCAATCTGGCCGATCAGGCAGTCGACAAGCAGCTCGGCAACCCGGTCTGGCACCTGCTGCGCGCGAGCGCTTCTGGTGAGGGCGCGGGCGCAGGCGATACCGTGCCGGTGACGTTCTCGCTGCTGCTCAACCTTGTCGGCGTGCTTGGTGCCGATGCCACGGCGGAGCAGGTCTGGTCCTACCTCGGCAACTATATCGAGGACGCCCGTCCCGAAGCGCATCCGGAACTGGGCGAGATGGTCCGCGCTGCGCTCGCCACCAACCGCGACTTCATCGCGCCGACCCTGAAGCGCCGCGCGCCGACCGCCAATGAGGCCGAGGCGCTCAAGGTGCTGGACGCCGAACTGGAAAAGCTGGGCGCCGATGCCACGGCGGAAAACCTCCAAAATGCGGTCTACGAGATCGGCAAGAACGAGGCCTATGGCTTCGAGACGCTACGCGACTGGTTCAAGGCGCTTTACGAGACGCTGCTCGGTTCTCCGCAGGGTCCGCGCATGGGCAGCTTCATTGCCCTTTACGGCGTACCCGAAACGCGCAAACTGATTGCGGAGGCCCTTTCGGCCGCTTGATTGGGGCCGAATATGCACAAAAATCCGCGAACGCCCGAGGAACTCGCCGAGGAACTCCTCGGGCGTAAGCTGGAGGAACTCGATCCCGAAGACCGCCATGTGCTGGGCCGGATCGCGTCGGGAACGCTGATCGGCCCCGATGCGGACGAACTGGCCTCCATGCACGCCTCGCACGGCGACCGCATTGCCGACAAAGTGGCGGCGGTTGGCGGTAGCTGGGGCTTTATCATTGCCTTCGGCGTGGTGCTGCTGGTCTGGATGCTGCTCAATTCCAGCGTGCTTCAGGCACTCGGGATCAAGCCCTTCGACGCCTATCCCTACATCTTCCTGAACCTGATGCTCTCGATGCTGGCGGCGATCCAGGCGCCGGTCATCATGATGAGCCAGAACCGGCAGTCGGACAAGGATCGCATCACCGCCCGCCACGACTATGAGGTGAACTTGCGCACGCAGTTGGAGATCATCCGGCTGCACCGCCGTTTCGATCACCTCATGGAATATCTGGACAACCGGCAGGCGGCCAAGGACGGCGAAGAGGCCTGATCGCCACCCGCGCTTATTGCCAGCGGCGTGCGCGGTACCATTTGGTGACGACGTACTTCACGCCGCGCTCCACCGGGCGGGCGGCATGCAGCGTCCACGGATTGGGTGAGCCGTCCGGACAGGCATTGTTCCAGAGCAGCAGCGTGCCGGGCTGGGGCGTGACGCGCAGGCCAAGCTTGGTGAAATCGGTATAGCCGCCCAATTCCACCGTGTTGAGGTAGACCATCGCCGTCCAGCTGCGCTGGCCGCCATTGCCATTCTCATGCGGCCAGTAGTCGGCATCGGTATCGAACCAATCGCAATGTTCGTGATAATATTCGCCGCAGAGATAGCGCTGGCCCTGCGCGCATTCGCTGCGGGCGGTATCCAGTCCGGTAAGGCGGCTCAGGTTGCGCTCCAGCGTGCGGATCGTGGGATCGGCGGGATCGATGTCGCCCGAATAGCTGGTGCGGTATCCCTCCCAGTCTTCCTCCTCGACAAGGCGGGAGGGGCAGGCGACCGCGTCGATCAGCGATGTGAGCCGGCGGCAGGCATCGGCGGAGATGAAGTCCGCCACGGTGTAGATCTCCGCGCCTTCGATGACGGCGCGGTGTGCCGAGGGTACCCGCGCCAGCCGGTCGCGCACGCCGGCACCGATCCGGGCCAGCGCCTCGCAGTCAGGATGGTTTTCTCCCCTCATCGCAAGGGAGACTAACCCAGTTGCGGGCAAGATCAATCGCTTGCTTCGCATATAGGAAAATGGCCCCGAAGCGGGTGCTTCGGGGCCATTCGTTTCAGTAGAAGAAATCGTAGATCACATCGACCACCTGGCCGGTGTAGACGTCCACCAGCACCACGTCGTCATAGTAGCGTACCCAGCGATAGGGGCCGTAGACCGGCGGGAGGCGGTACATCCACGGATCGTCGAGCCAGTACGAGCTGCCGTAGAACAGCGAGCCCAGCGTGAACCCGATGCCGATGCGCCGATAGGCGTAGCCGCGATAGGGCGCATAGTAGGGCCGTCCGCGATAGATATCGCTGTGGGCGCTGCGGTAGTCGCGCCAGTCGTAACGCTGGTCGCGGCGCCAGTTGTCGCGGTCCCAGTTGCGATTTCCGCCGTTGTTGCGGTTGTCCCAGCGATGATCGTCGTTGCGATTATCGTTGCGGTTGTTGTTCCAGTGCGGATCGCGCTGGTCGTTGCGGTACGAGGGGCTCTTCCAGGCGCTGGTCCGATCCGGTCCGCGATCGGAAACGGCGCCCGGACCACCCGGGACACCGCCTGGAACGGGGCGAACCTGTGCCGGTCCACCGGGGCGATCATCGCGGCCCTGTGCCCAGTTGGGTGCGCGGTTGCCTTGCGGAGGACGCGGGTCGTCGCGCTGCATCGGCGGGCGGCCCTGCTGGGCGAAGTTCGGTGCCTGCTGGCCCTGAAGGCGCGCGCCCGGATTCCAGAAGGGCACGTGGCCCGGCTGGCGATCATTCTGCTGCGGGCGAGCCTGTGCCTGCACGGGCGGGCGGCCCTGCATCTGCATCTGCGGACGCGGTTGGCCCTGCGGCTGAGCCTGCG
This sequence comes from Novosphingobium sp. BL-S-33, assembly GCF_056857025.1. Lineage (NCBI taxonomy): Bacteria > Pseudomonadati > Pseudomonadota > Alphaproteobacteria > Sphingomonadales > Sphingomonadaceae > Novosphingobium > Novosphingobium sp. BL-S-33. The sequence continues at coordinate 2,422,991 of NZ_CM166474.1, forward strand.
GCGCCTGCATCTGCGGACGCGACGGACCCTGCTGCACGGCGCCCCGGTTGGCAAAACCGCCACCGTTGCGGCCGCCGCCACCGTCACCGCCGTGATTGCGGGCTTGATTGTCACCGCGGGCGTTAGCCGCGCGTTGGTCGTCTCGGGCCATGGCGGGCGCCGAAAGGGCCGTCACTGCCACCGCCATGGCACCAGCAGCACCCACGCCCTTGAGGAACTTCGCCTTCAATGTCGTACCCTTCGTAATCATTTCCGGTCTCCAAACCGGACTTGCCGCACCCTCTCGCGGCTTATCCTAAGACACTGGATACAGGGGAGGGGCTGTCGCATCCGTGAACCGGGCGGTTGCCGTTCATTCATAATTGCATCAACGAAAATGAACAGGCCGCCGCCCCGGTTTCCCGGAACGGCGGCCCGTGCGGTCCGCGAGGAGCGCTCCGATCAGAGCGTCAGCGCGTCAGCTTCTTGTAAGCCAGACGGGTCGGACGGTCGGCCGCATCGCCAAGGCGGCGGCGCTTGTCTTCTTCGTAGGCTTCGAAGTTGCCTTCGAACCATTCGACATGGCTGTCACCCTCGAAGGCGAGGATGTGCGTGGCCAGACGGTCAAGGAAGAAACGGTCGTGGCTGATGACCACGGCGCAGCCCGCGAAGTTTTCGATGGCTTCTTCCAGAGCGCCCAGCGTTTCCACGTCGAGGTCGTTGGTCGGTTCGTCGAGCAGCAGGACGTTGCCGCCAAGCTTCAGCATCTTGGCCATGTGCACGCGGTTGCGTTCACCGCCCGAGAGCTTGCCGACGTTCTTCTGCTGGTCGGCGCCCTTGAAGTTGAACGCGCCGACATAGGCGCGGGTCGACATCTCGTGCTTGTTGACGGTCATGTAGTCATGACCCTCCGAGATTTCTTCCCAGACGTTCTTCTTCGGATCGAGGTGATCGCGGCTCTGGTCCACGAAGCCGAGGTGCACGGTGGAGCCGATTTCGATCGAGCCGGTGTCAGGCGTTTCCTTGCCGGTGAGCAGCTTGAACAGCGTCGACTTACCCGCGCCGTTCGGGCCGATCACGCCGACGATGCCGCCCGGCGGCAGGATGAACGAGAGGTTCTCGAACAGCAGCTTGTCGCCGTAGGCCTTGGAGATGTCCTTGACCTCGATGACCTTGCCGCCAAGACGCTCGGGGACCTGGATGACGATCTGGGCCTTGCCGGGCTTGCGGCCGGCCTGGGCGTCCTGAAGCTGCTCGAACTTGCGGATACGCGCCTTCGACTTGGTCTGGCGGGCGGCGGGCGTCTGCCGCATCCATTCCAGCTCGTCCTTGAGCGCCTTCTGGCGGCCGGATTCCTCACGGTCCTCCTGCTCCATGCGCTTGGCCTTCTTCTCGAGGTAGGTCGAGTAGTTGCCTTCGTACGGGAAGTACTTTCCGCGGTCGAGTTCGAGGATCCAGTCCACTACGTGGTCAAGGAAGTAGCGGTCGTGGGTGATCATCAGCACCGCGCCCGCGTATTCCTTCAGGTGGTTTTCCAGCCATTCGACGGATTCGGCGTCAAGGTGGTTGGTCGGTTCGTCGAGCAGCAGGATCGACGGCTTCTGGATCAGCAGGCGCGTCAGCGCGACGCGGCGCTTTTCACCGCCCGAGAGCTTGTCCACCGGCCAGTCGCCCGGCGGGCAGCGCAGCGCTTCCATCGCGATTTCAAGCTGGTTGTCGAGCGTCCAGCCGTCGACAGCGTCGATCTTGTCCTGCAGCTCGCTCATCTCGGCGCCGAGTGCTTCGAAATCGGCGTCTTCCTCGCCCATTTCCATGCCGATCGCGTTGAAGCGATCGACCATGTCGGCCGTTGCGCGCGCGCCGTCCTTGACGTTCTCAAGCACGGTCTTGCTGGGATCGAGTTCCGGCTCCTGCTCAAGGTAGCCGACGGTGATGTTCTCACCGGCCCAGGCTTCGCCCGTGTAATCGGTGTCGATGCCGGCCATGATCTTGATCAGGGTCGACTTACCGACGCCGTTCGGACCGACGATGCCGATCTTGGCACCCTGGTAGAACTGGAGGTTGATGTCGGAGAGCACCGGCTTCGGAGCGCCGGTGAAGGTCTTGGTCATGCCCTTCATGACGAAGGCGTATTGGGCAGCCATCGGTTTCCTCTGGAATAGGATCTGGGTCTGGAAATTGGGGTTCGCTCTACAGGGGCGCGGCCCCCTTGCCAAGGCCGCCTCCATAAGTGGGGCCTGTATGGCTTCGTGCGTGGTATCGATGTTGGAGATTGTGTCGATGGGGGCGATTTTCAAGGTGGTCCGAAGGGAGGATTCTTCGCGCCATTCGGCCCTGCGGCGAAAGGCGAACGCGCCCCGGCTGGTCCCGTCGTGCATGGCCGAGATGGACCGGTTGGCACGAGCGGTGGAGCGCGTTACGTCTCTGTCATGCAACGCAGATTCTCTCGCGCGGCGCTTCTTGCCGCATCCGCCGCTTCGCTCATCGCAGCGCCCGCTTTCGCCACGCCTCAAGAGGGTTCGGGCACGGCCTGGGACATCGTCGAGGGCCTGACCACGGAGATCGGTCCGCGCCTTGCCGGTTCGGATGCGGAAGGACGCGCGCGCGTCTGGGCCGAGGCGAGGCTCAAGGCATTGGGCTTCCAGAACGTCAAGGTCGAGCGTTTCACTACGCTCGCTTGGACGCGCGGCGAGGAAAAGGCGATGCTGATCGCGCCTTACACGCAGCCGCTGGCAATCGCCGCGCTGGGCATGTCGGTGCCGACTCCGGCGGGCGGGCTCAAGGCCGAGATGGTGTACTTCCCCACGCTTGACGCACTGCGCGCCGCGCCTGACGGCTCGCTCAAGGGCAAGGTTGCCTTCGTGGACCACGCCATGCGCGCGGCGCAGGATGGTTCGGGCTACGGCCCTTATGGCGACGTGCGCCGCAAGGGCCCGGCGCTTGCCTCGCAGAAGGGCGCCGCCGCCATCGTTATCCGCTCGGCCGGAACCGACAACCACCGCAATCCGCATACCGGTACGACCATATTTCCCAAGGGCGTGACGTCGATCCCGGCGGGCGCGGTCTCGAACCCCGATGCCGACCTGATCGCCCGCGTCGCCAAGCGCGGCCAGCCGATGAAGATCGATCTGACGCTGATGGGCAAGCCGTTCCCCAATGCGCCTTCGGGCAATGTGATTGGCGAACTGCCGGGCCGCGATCCTTCGCTGCCGAAGATCGTGCTGGCCTGCCATCTCGATTCCTGGGACCTCGGCACCGGCGCCATCGACAATGCTTCGGGCTGCGCGATCGTGACCGCCGCGGCGCTTGCCGCGCAGAAGGACGGGCAGACCTTGCGCACGATCCGCGTGCTCTGGGCGGGTAACGAGGAAATGGGCCTCAACGACGGTGGCAACGCGGCTTATGTGCGGATGCACGGATCGGAACCGCATGCACTGGCGATGGAAAGCGACTTCGGCGCGGACAAGGTGTGGCAGGTGAAGTTCTCGGTCGCCTCGCAGAACCAGGCGATGATCGACAAGGTCAAGGCGGCGCTCTGGCCGATGGGCATCACCCCCCACGAAGGCGCGGCCGATGGCGGCGAGGACGTGTCCGGCATCATTCAGGCGCAGAAGCTTGCGGTGATCGACCTCGGGCAGGACGGCACCCATTACTTCGACCTGCACCACACGCCCGACGATACGCTGGACAAGGTCGATCCGGCCGCGCTTCAGCAGAATGTCGATGCCTGGACGGCCGTGCTCAAGGTGATCGCCAACGAGCCCGGCGAGATCGCCAAGGTTCCGGCGCACTCTGAATGAGCCGGATGATCTGAATTGGGGGAAGGGGCGGGAGATTTTCCGCCCCTTTTCCTATCAGCCTGCCGCTGCGATCCGTTCGGCGACGGCAATCAGGCGCTGCGCCTGATCGAGGTGCAGCAGTTCGGTCATCTTGCCATCGACGCGAATGGCGCCCTTGCCCTGGTTTTCGGGCAGGGCGAAAGCCTCGATCACGTTGTGGGCCCATGCCAGATCGGCCTCGCCGGGCGAGAACACCGTGTTGCAGGGCTCGACTTGCGCGGGGTGGATCAGGCTCTTGCCGTCGAAGCCGAACATCAGGCCCTGACGCGCCTCGGCCTCGAAAGCGTCGAGGTCGCGGAACTCGTTGCAGACACCGTCGAGAATGGCGACGCCATGCGCGCGGGCGGCGGCGACCGCCATCGAAAGGAACGGCAGGAACGGCGTGCGGCACGGCGTAAGCTGCGCGCGCATTTCCTTGGCGAGATCGTTGGTGCCCATGATCCAGAGCGATAGCCGCGTCGTTTCGGCCATGGCGGCGATGGCGGGCAGGTTGCCCACGCTCGCGCATGTCTCGATCATGGTCCAGAGCTGCATGGCGGGCGCGGCACCGGCCAGCGCGGCGTTGTAGCGGGCGATGTCTTCGGGGTTGTTCACCTTGGGAACGAGCACGGCGTCGGCCTGCGATCCGGCAATGGCGGCAAGGTCTGCCGCGCCCCATTCGGTATCCAGCCCGTTGGCACGAATCACCACTTCGCGGTGGCCGAATCCGCCTTCCGCCACGGCACGTATCGCCGTTTCGCGCGCGGCATCTTTCGCCTCGGGCGCAACGGCATCCTCAAGGTCCAGAATCACCACGTCGCAGGGCAGGGTGCGGGCCTTGGCGATGGCGCGTTCGTTGGATGCCGGGAGGTAAAGCGCGCTGCGGCGCGGGCGGTCATTGGGGGTAGCGGTCATCCTGTCGGGCTCCTCGGCGGGGGAAGTTCAATGCGTTGGAGAGGGCGCCCGGGTCAAGCGGAGCACCGCGATGCCCGGGCGATACATGACCGGCCCTTGCGGGGTAATCATGGTTGCTAACCCGTTACCCGCCAGATGAGGGCTTATGCATTGGCCTAAAGTCCAGATGTAATCGATTGTTCGGGGGGCTATACTTGCCCTTGTCGTCAGCGATCGTTTTCAGCCTCGGCGGTCGCGAAAGGGCGGGTTCCCCTTCCCGCCGAAACGATACGATAAAATTGAGGGTCGCAACTCGCCGCCCCGTGATCGCGCCGAAGCCGATGCCGCCAATGGCATGGGCGAATGGCGCGGACGCGGGGCGGCAACCTTCCGGGGCTACCTCAGGTCAATTCGAGGTTACGAGAATGCGATCGAGCATCCGTTCGCTTTCGCTCCAGAGCTTCCGGGCGGCTTCGTCATCGAGCGCCTGCGCCGCCGGCTCTTCTTCCTTCAGGTCATGGAAATAGCGGCCGCCCATTCCGCCCAGTTCCTGCGCCGTCGCCAGCCAGACGATCGTGCGCGCGGGCTGCTCGGGCGGCACGCTGTCGTTGTTCGCCATCCAGGCCTGCATCTGCGCATCGCCGTGGCTGGCAAAGTTGGAGGCAACGCGCCCCGGGTGCATGGCGAGCGAGACCATGCCCTTGTCTCGCACCCGCCGGTCCAGCTCGCGGGCGAACAGCAGGTTGGCAAGCTTGGCCTGGCAGTAGGCGGCGCTGGTGTTGAAAGCGGCATCCATATTGAGATCGTACCAGCGCATCTCCTGGCACCCGGCATGCCCGGAAGAGGACACTGCGATGACCCGGACCAGCCCGGGCGCGCTGTCTCCGGCCGCGCGTTCCAACAGCGGCATCAACGCGCGCGTGAGCAGGAAGGGCGCAAGGTGATTGGCGGCGAATGTCGCCTCCAGCCCCTCTGAGGTGCGGTACTGGCCGTCGCGCACGCCGCCGGCGTTGTTGACGAGCACATCGACCCGGTCGGTCAGTTCGCCGATCTGGCGGGCGACCGAGAGAACGTCGCGCATTTCGGTGAAATCGCCGCGCAGGAAGTCCACCCGTCCGCCGTTTGCGGCCCCGGCGGCCAGTTCCCGGGCCGCTTCTTCGCAGCGCACCTCGTCGCGGCCGGTGCCGATGACGTGCCAGCCCATGCGCGCGAAGGCCTGCGCGCTCGCTTTGCCGATGCCCGCGCTGGCGCCGGTGATGACGACGCATCGCTGGCGTGATTGTGCCGTTTCGCCCATCTGCTTACTCTCCCATTTTGTTCGGTATCAGCGCGGTTCCGCGCCCTTGAGGAATAGCCGCACCGCGAAGTCGACCCGGCTGCGCACATCCGTCTCGCTGAGCGCGTTGCCCGAGACGAGGAAGCGCACCGGGCCGCTCACCACCATGCTCATGAAGACATTCGCTGCCAGCATCGGGTCTTCGACCGCCAGCCGTCCGGCCACGGTTTCGTCGGCCAGGATCGCGGCCAGGAACGTCACTGTCGGCAGCGCGGCGATGTCGTAATAGGTCTGGAAGATATCCGGGAAGCGGTAGGCCTCGGTATTGATGAGGCGCTGCATCTTCAGGCCTTCCTCGGTTCCGGCGAGTTCGATGCGCAGCAGGGCGATGTTGACCAGCGTGGCTTCGAGATCGGCCGTCCGCGTTCCCGCGATCCGCTCGGGGCTCGCGGCGCGGCGCTCTGTCCCCCGGCGCAGGGCGGCGCGGAAGAGGGCGGCTTTCTCCGGATAGCGCGCATAGACGGTGCGCTTCGTCATCGAGACTTCGGCGGCGATCGCCTCGATGGTGGTCGGCTCGTAACCCTTTTCCAGAAAATTCTCGAACGCGCAGTCCAGCAACTGCTTGTGCCGGGCCTGCGCCTGTTCGCGCGTCGGCCGACCAGCGCGCACGCTGGCGGGAGCGGAAGGGGTGGCGGTTTCGATTACGTCGGCAGGCTCGTTCATCGCGCCATAGGAACCGATCTCGCTTGCCCTGCCAAGAGAATCGTGAATAATGATACGCACAAGTTGCCATTAATCGAGTCGAGGCCGGGCGTCCAGCCGCGACCTCTGGCCGACAGGGAATTGGGAGAGAACGAATGGGTGAAGCCGCCGACAAGCTCATGGCGCTGGTCGCCGATCCGCAGCGTTTCAGTTTCAGCGCGGATGAACTGCGCGAAACGCAGGTCGCCGCGCTCGACGAGCGTTTTCAGGAACGCAAGGACCGCATCAAGCTGCTGAGCCTGCGTGCCCGTGACGCCGGGATCGACAAGATCGCTTCTGTCGCGGACATGGTGCCGCTGCTGTTTCCGCATACCGCCTACAAGTCCTATCCTGAGAGCTTCCTTATGGAAGAACGCTGGGACAAGCTGACCAAGTGGCTCGGCACGATCTCGCCCTATCCGATCGAAGGGCTGGACCTCGAAGGCGTCGAAGGTATCGATGACTGGATCGAGCGGTTGGCGGCACTCGGTCATTTCATCTCCTGCTCCAGCGGCACCACCGGCAAGTCGGCCATGCTGATCGCCTCGCAGAAGGACATGGACTGGTCGAAGATCGATACGGTCAATGTCTTCGCCTGGGGCTCTGGTGTGGTTCCGGCGCAGGACCGCGTGATCGTTGGCTGCGCTCCGGTCGCCACTGTGCCCAAAAACGCCACGATTGCGCAGGCGCAGTACGAGGCCTTTGCCGATCCTTCGGCGCCGCGCTGGCACTATCCCGTGCCGCCGATCACCGTGGGTTCGCTCACTTCGATGGTGGTCATGCGCAAGAAGATTGCCGAGGGCACCGCGCGTCCGGACGAGATCGCCGCTTTCGAGGAAACCTCGGCCGCGCGCGCCAAGGCCGTGGCCGATGCGATCCCGGCGACGGCGCAGTTCATCATCGAGAACCGCCATCGCAAGCTTCAGCTTTCGGGCCTCTGGAGCGGATTGTGGCAGGTCGCGAAGGCCGTGCGTGATGCGGGGTATGGCCGCGCCGATTTCGATCCGGACAACTCGATCTATGTCGGTGGCGGGCTCAAGCGCGCGCAACTTCCTGAGGATTATCAGGAGTATGTGTTCGATACCTTCAACATTCCGGAAGATCGCCACTTCCAGAACTATTCGATGCAGGAGCTGAACTCCGGCATGCCCAAGTGCCGCGAGGGCGGGCGTTATCATGTGCCGCCGTGGATCGTGCCGGTGCTGCTCGACAAGTCGGGCGACAATGCTTTGGATCACACTTCAGGTGAAATGGAAGGTCGCGCTGCCTTCTTCGATCTCTCGCTCGACGGGCGCTGGGGCGGCGTGATTACGGGCGACAAGATCTCGCTCGATTACAGCCCCTGCAAGTGCGGGAACCACGGTCCTTCGATCCGCGACAACATCGTGCGCTACGCGGATCTGGAAGGTGACGACAAGATCGGCTGTGCAGGCACGGTCGATGCTTATGTGCGAGGTGTGGCATGAACTCTCTGACACAAGCAACTGAAACAGAAGGACTTGTTTCGGCCCCGTTCTTCCTGCGCGGCGAGGTGCTGCACGGCACTGACGTGATCCAGACGTCGCGCGACCTTGGCGTGACCTTCGCGACACCTAAGATACCCTTCGACCGCGCCGTGCCGCCGCGCACCGAAGTGCCGCCGCTGCTTAACGTGCCGCTGGCGGAGATCATCGATTTCCTTGTCGAAACCGGCCAGCGTCTGACCGCTTCCGACAACGATCACATGCAGGAATGCATCGAGCGGATGTGTCGCACGCATATCCTGCCGCGTGCCGTCGTCGAGAACACCGCGCGCCATGCTGCCGCCTATCTCGACAAGCGCGTGCTGATGGCCGAGGTGGAGCAGAACTTCCCCGATCCGCGCGCGCTCGACGAGTGGGTGCCGAAGCAGGACTTCACGGGCCGCAAGAGCTTCGTGCGGGCCTTCGCGCCGCGCCTGATCCATGTGCTGCCGGGCAATTCGCCGGGCGTGGCCGTGAAGTCGGTGGCGCAGGGTTCGATGGTCAAGGGCGTGAACCTGTTCAAAATGAGCAGCGCGGACCCTTTCACTATGGTCGCGATCCTGCGGACCATGGCGGATATCGACGCTAACCATCCGATCGTTCGCTCGATGTCGGCCGTCTACTGGCGCGGCGGCGACGATGCGACCGAGCGCGTGCTCTATCGTCCGCAGTATTTCGACAAGATCGTCGCCTGGGGTGGCGGCGACGCGATTAACAATGTCATCAAGTACTTGGGCCCCGGTTTTCAGCTCGTTTCGTTCGATCCCAAGACCTCGATCTCGATGGTCGGGCGCGAGGGGCTGACCGATGACGCCACCATCGACCGCGTGGCGGACCTTTGCTCCACTGACGTCATGACGTTGAACCAGGAAGCCTGCGTCGCCAGTCGCTTCCAGTTCGTGGAAGGCAGTGAGGAGGAAGTGGACCGTTTCTGCGCCCGCCTGCACCACCACATCGCCCGCCGCGCCGCCGAAAGCGGAGACTTTCGCCCGCTCGATCGCGACATGCGGGAGGCGGTCGATACGATGATGCTGATGGACGACGAATACGGCGTCTGGGGCCGGACCGACGGCAAGGGTCTTGTCATCCGCTCCGAGGAGCCGGTCGATTTCCACCCGATCAACAAGACCGCCAACGTCGTGCGCGTCGATAGCCTTGATGAAGCGGTGAAGTGGATCAATGTCGCCACGCAGACGGTGGGCTTCTATCCCTTCGACCGCATGGCCGACTATCGCGACCGGCTGGCTGCGGGCGGCGCCCAGCGCGTGGTTCATCTGGGCGAGGCAGGCCCGTCGACGATCGGCAATCCGCATGATGCCATGTATCCGCTGCACCGCTTCGTGCACTGGATGGCGCACGAGGACGGGAAGGTGCCGGAATGACCCCATTGCCGGGGCGATAACCGGAAATTGCCTCGTTTTCCCGATGGTCAGATGGCCGGGGCCTGCTACGCGAAGCAGGCCCCAAAGGCCAAGATCAAGGGAGAACGGGAATGAAGGCGACGAAGATCGCAGGCGGCAAGGCCGCAACCGGCAAGATCGTAGCAGGCATAGGCGGAGCGTTCCTGCTCGCCGTCTGCGCGGCGAGTGTCGCATCGAGCGAGCCGCAGGCCGCACCGGCCCCGTCGCTTACCCCTCCGGCGGCAACTTCCGATGCCGATGCCCGGAAAGCGGCCATGGCGGCGATCATGCGCAATGGCAGCTATCTGCCGCGCGGTTCGGCGCCGAACAGCCTGCTGTTCAATCCGCCACCGCCGGCCGCCGGCTCAGCCGCCATGGCGCGCGACGAGGAGGGTGCCCGCGCCGCCATCGCCATGCAGGGAACCCCGCGCTGGGAACAGGCCAAGATCGACGCTGACCTCTTCACGCCCAAGGTAACCGATACGTTCTCTTGTGCGGCGGGCGTCAAGATCGGCGCGGATACTACGCCCAAGCTGCAAGCACTGCTGCTGAAGTCGATGATGGACTTCGGGTTGGCCAGCTACCCGACCAAGAACCGCTATCAGCGGGGCCGGCCGTTCATGGCCAATGGCAAGCCGACCTGCACGCCCGATCAGGAGGCCATTTTGCGCAAGGACGGCTCCTACCCGTCGGGGCATAGTGCCATCGGCTTCGGCGCGGGCCTGATCCTTGCCAGCGTGGTGCCCGAGCGGGCCGCCGAACTGGTCGCGCGTGGTCGTGCCTTCGGGGATAGCCGCCGGATCTGCAACGTCCACTGGCTGAGCGATATCGAGGAAGGGCGCGTGGTTGCCGCCGCCGTTTTCGCACGCCTCAACGCCGAACCGGCCTTTGTCGCCGATCTGGCTGCCGCGCGCGCGGAAGTCGCGGAAAAGCGCACTTCGCTGCCCGTGCCGGACTGCGCGCGCGAAAACGCGGCACTGGCGATGTAATCGTACCGGCGAAACCTGCGTTCGCCCGTGCTCTTGGTCCTATGCCGGAGCGCGGGCGCGCGATAGGCAACCTTTCAAAGACATTCGTAAAGGATTGGGACTGACCATGGCCGTTGAAATTCTCCTCCCCAAGATCGGCTTCTCGATGCAGGAGGGCCAGGTCGCCGAATGGCTGGCCAAGGACGGCGATCAGGTGTCCGAAGGCCAGCCGCTGTTCTCGCTTGAGGCGGACAAGTCGACCAACGAGGTTGAGGCGCCTGCTTCGGGCACGCTGAAGATCGTCGCTTCGGTGGGCGAGACTTACGAGGTTGGCACCGTTCTCGGTTATATCGAGTAACGGCCTGTTATCGCGGTCGATTATGGCGGGTGTGAAGGGGGCTGGACAGGTTCCCTTCATGGGTTCAGATTGCGTTTCATGCGCAAGACCCTACCCGCCATCGCCGCCGTTCTGGCTCTCGCTTTTTCCGCCGTTGCGGCCGATGCGGCACTGCCGGTCGGCGCCAAGGCCCCCGCGTTTTCGACGCAGGGCGCCAAGGGCGGCAAGGTCATGGCCTTCGACCTTAAGGCGGCCCTGAAGAAGGGGCCGGTCGTGCTCTACTTCTACCCCAAGGCTTTCACGCAGGGCTGCACGCTTGAAGCGCATGCCTTTGCCGATGCCACCGACGATTTCGCCAAGCTCGGCGCGACGGTGATCGGCATGTCCAACGACGATCTGCCGACGCTCCAGAAGTTCTCGACCGAGGCTTGCCGCGACAAGTTCGCTGTCGCCGTTGCCACGCCTGACATCATCAAGGCCTACGATGTGGCCCTGAAGCGCGAAGGCGCGCCTGCGGGCATGACCGACCGCACCAGCTATGTGATCGGGCAGGACGGGCGGATCGTGATGGTCCATTCCGATCTCGACTATCGCGATCACGTGAAGCTCACACTTGAAGCGGTGAAGAAGCTCAAGGGCTGAAGATCGGCAGGTGTTGCGCGGGGTGAGAGTCTCGGCGTGGCGCCGATCACTCCAGCCTTGAACAGTACCCCCATCAGCGAGTAATAGCGCCGCTTCCCGCGCCGACGGCGTTGCGCGCGCTTTACTTATGTCGCCGCTGCGCTATGCGCGGCGTTCGTTTCTTGGGAGTTTCATGTCATGCGTGCCGAAGGGCAGGCCCACATTGCGCGTATCGAGAAGGCCCTCGCGCTGGTCCGCAAGTTCCTCGACTGGGACCGCGCCCTGCGCCGGTTTGCCGAGTTGAACGCACGCGTCGAGGATCCCACCCTGTGGGACAAGCCCAAGGAAGCCGAAGCGGTGATGAAGGAACGTCGCCGCCTCGAAGCCTCTATCGGTGCCGTGAACGACATCAGCCGCGAGATGCAGGACGCCATCGAATTCGTCGAACTCGGCGAAATGGAAGATGACGAGGATACCATCAACGAGGGTATCGCGACGCTTGCCGCGCTGGCCGAACGTGCCGATCAGGACAAGGTCACCGCGCTCCTTTCGGGCGAGGCCGACAGCAACGATACCTATCTCGAAGTCCATGCCGGTGCCGGCGGTACCGAGAGTCAGGACTGGGCCGAGATGCTCCAGCGCATGTACACGCGCTGGGCCGAGCGTCACGGCTACAAGGTCGAGCTGGTGGACTATCACGCCGGTGAAGCCGCGGGCATCAAGAGTTGCACGCTGCTGATCAAGGGCGAGAACGCCTATGGCTATGCCAAGACCGAGAGCGGCGTCCACCGTCTGGTCCGCATCAGCCCTTACGATAGCTCGGCACGCCGTCACACCAGCTTCTCGTCGGTCTGGGTCTACCCGGTGATCGACGACAGCTTCGAGATCGACATCAATCCGGCCGATCTGAAGATCGATACCTATCGCGCTTCGGGTGCCGGCGGTCAGCACGTCAACACCACGGACTCGGCGGTGCGTATCACCCACGCGCCTTCGGGCATCGTCGTGGCGAGCCAGATCGACCGTTCGCAGCACAAGAACCGCGAAATCGCGATGGGCATGCTGAAGGCGCGCCTGTTCGAGGAAGAAATGCGCAAGCGTGAAGAGGCCGCCAGCGCCGAACACGCAAGCAAGAGCGATATCGGCTGGGGCCACCAGATCCGTTCCTACGTTCTCCAGCCCTATCAGCAGGTGAAGGACCTGCGCACCGGCGTCGTCTCGACTGCGCCGGGTGACGTGCTCGATGGCGCGCTCGACCCCTTCATGGCCGCCGCGCTCTCGCAGCGCGTGACGGGCGAGAAGGTTGAGGTCGAGGACGTCGACTGATCTGCGGCGGTTTCGGCCAGCGCTTTCGGCAGACCGTTTTGCCAAGCGCGGGCCGAACCGCTAAAGGGCCGCATGCGCTTGCCCCGCTTCATTTCCGGTCGAACCGCGACGCTGGCCCTTCTGCTGGCTGTCGGCGCTTGCCACCAGAAGACGCCTGACGACGGGCGCCCCGAAAGCGTGCGCGCTTTCCCGGTGGCGGACCGTCCGGTCAGCAAGGCAAGCGACACCGATTCCTCCACCGAAATCCAGCGCGATTCCCTCCATGAGGCGGAAGTCGTGATGGATCTTGCCCGTATCGAGCCGGGCATGACCGTGGCCGATATCGGCGCGGGCGAGGGCTATTACACGGTGCGCCTCGCCAAGCGCGTGGGGGCAAAGGGCAGGGTGCTGGCCGAGGATATCGACCACGCCGCGAACGAGCGTCTGGGCACCCGCGTGATACGCGAGCAGCTCGACAACGTCTCGATCAAGCTGGGGCAGCCCGACAATCCGAGCCTGCCGGAAAACAGCTTCGACCGCATCTTCCTCGTGCATGTCTATCACGAGGTGAGCGAGCCTTATGCGTTCCTCTGGAACTTGCGCCCGGCGTTGCGGCCGAACGGACGCGTCATCGTGGTCGAGGCGGACCGGGCGAGCGATCGCCATGGCATTCCGCCGCAGTTGCTTTTCTGCGAATTTGGTGCGTTGGGCTTCCGCTTGACCGAATTTGTTCGTAAGCCGGAACTTCAAGGGTATCTCGCACAGTTCGAGGCTGTGGGAGCGCGGCCGGAGCCCGAAAATATCGTGCCGTGCCGGCTCTCCGGCAAAACCGCGACGCAAAACAGGTGAGCGTCAGTAACACAGGGCGTATAAGGCAGGTCTGATCGACCCGCCGCGCCGGGGGAAAGTTGAAAGAGAAGATGGGTTTCAAGGGTCTCAAGCCGATTGTTTATGGTGGACGCGAAGTCTGGCCGCTCGTTGAGGGCGGCAAGGGCGTTGCCGCGACCAATCACATGAGCTCGGGCGCCTGGGCGGCGGCCGGCGGCATCGGCACCGTCAGCGCGGTCAATGCGGACAGCTATGATGCCGAGGGTAAGATCGTTCCCCAGATCTACCGTGCGCTCACCCGCAAGGAACGCCATCAGGAACTGATCGACTACGCCATCGACGGCGCTGTCGAACAGGTGCAGCGCGCGTACGAGATCTCGAACGGCAACGGCGCGATCAACATCAACGTGCTGTGGGAAATGGGCGGCGCGCAGGCCGTTCTGGAAGGCGTTCTGGAGAAGACGAAGGGCATGGTCACCGGCGTGACCTGCGGCGCGGGCATGCCTTACAAGCTGTCCGAGATCGCGGCCCGCTTCAACGTGAACTACCTGCCGATCGTCAGTTCCGCCCGCGCATTCCGTGCGCTGTGGAAGCGTGCCTATCACAAGGTTTCCGACCTGATGGCGGCGGTGGTCTATGAAGATCCCTGGCTGGCCGGTGGTCACAACGGCCTGTCGAACGCCGAAGACCCGCTCAAGCCGGAGGATCCCTATCCCCGCGTCAAGGCGCTGCGCGAAACCATGCGCGCCGAGGGTATCTCTGATGCCGTGCCGATCGTCATGGCCGGCGGCGTCTGGTTCCTGCGGGACTGGAACGAGTGGATCGACAATCCCGAACTCGGCACGATCGCCTTCCAGTACGGCACGCGCCCGCTGCTGACGCAGGAAAGCCCGATTCCGCAGCAGTGGAAGGACCATTTGCGCACGCTCGAGCCGGGTGATGTGCTGCTTCACCGCTTCTCGCCGACCGGGTTCTATTCCTCGGCCGTCCGCAATCCGTTCCTGCGCAACCTCGAAGCGCGCTCGGAGCGTCAGATTCCCTACTCGAAGGTCGAAGCGGGCGAGCACACCGTGCGGCTCGACGTCGGCGTGAAGGGCAAGAACTTCTGGGTCACGCCGCGCGATCTCGACCGAGCACGCGCTTGGTCGGCACAGGGCTACACCGACGGCCTGCGCACGCCGGACGACACGATCATCTTCGTGAACCCCGCCGAACGCGACGTGATCCGCCAGGATCAGGCCGACTGCATGGGCTGCCTGTCGCACTGCGGTTTCTCCTCGTGGAAGGACCACGACGATTACACCACCGGCCGCCTCGCCGATCCGCGCAGCTTCTGCATCCAGAAGACCTTGCAGGACATCGCCCATGGCGGCCCGATCGACGAGAACCTGATGTTTGCAGGCCACGCCGCCTACAAGTTCAAGCAGGATCCGTTCTACTCGAACGGCTTCACGCCGACCGTGAAGGAACTCGTCGACCGCATCCTGACCGGCGACTGATCGCTATTGGGCAGAATTCAAGAAAAGGGCGGTCCTCGGGCCGCCCTTTTCGTTTGTGCGGGCGGGACGGTCAGCGGTTGTAGACGCGGGTGACGGAAACCGAAAATTGCGGAACCAGCGCGCAGTCCGCGGGCGGCTTGCCGAGCGCGGTATGGTCAAGGCAGTAGGCGGCAGAGGCGAAGTTCGAGGCGATGGCGGCGCGGACGATTCCATTGTCGCGCATGCCGGCATCTCCATTGCCCGAGCCTTTCATCGACGTGGTGATGTCACGCTCGAACAGGATGTGGCCGTTGTCGATCCGCACCAGTCGATAATGCAGCGTCGCCGTGGCCGCGTTGGAGGTTGCGATCCGAAACGGCGTATGGCTCCCGCCCCAGCTGACGATGAGCCGCCCGCGCGCCTTGCCGTCCTTCGGGGCCAGCATGTTCATGCGCTCGAAGCTTTCGCGCAGCCCGGCGTTGATGCTGGACCGCTTGGCGGCAGCTATGAAGTTGAGCGCCGAACTGCCGACGGTCGAGGGAAGGCCCTCGATCTCACCGATCTCGATGCTGTGGTATAGTGGATGCGTCGGCCCCACCGGCTTTGGCGACTCCGGCGCAAAGGGAAGCCCGATTGCCACCAGCGGAATATCTCCCGGCCCGGCCTGCAAAGGCACGGCGGTCAGGGTAAGGGCGGCGGCGATGAACACGTAGCGCATGCCGCGTTTCTGTACGGGCTCTGGTATGGATTGAATTAACGCCGGGCGCGCGGGAGTGTGTGATGAAGCGGTTGTGGACGATCATTGGCGTCGCGGATGTCGCCAGCAGTTTCGCCTGGTACCGGCACTTGCTGGGGCTACCCGAAGCATCGCCCGCCCATGACTGGTTCGGCCAGATCGTGGACCCGGACGGCACCGTGCTGCTGTGCCTCCACCGATGGGGCGATCACGAGCATCCCTCGCTGATCGGGCCAGAACCGTCACCGGGCAACGGTCTGTTGCTGTTCTTCCGTGTCGACGATTTCGAGCAGGCGCTGGAGCGCGCGCGTTCGCTCACGCCGGAACTCGACGAAGAGCCGCATCGCAACCCGGCCACGGGCACGCTGGAATTCGCCTTGCGCGATCCGGACGGTTATCGGGTGATGGTAAGCGCGCTGGAGGCCTGAGCGCCACTCGCGGGAAGCGCAGGGGGCACGAGGCCCCCTGTCGCAAAACGTCAGGGACGCGCGGCGTTGGCGGCGCTGAGCACGGCGCGGACCGAGGCCGTGGCCACGTCCTCGTCGATGCCGACGCCCCAGATCGTGCGGCCATCCGGCGTCACGCATTCGACGTAGGCGGCGGCGCGCGCGTCGGTGCTCTTGCCCATCGAGTGCTCGGCATAGTCGCGCACGTCGAGGGTGACGCCGAAGCTTTCGGCCAGAGTCGCGGTAACCGATGAGATCAGGCCATTGCCGCGACCCGAAACCGTCTGCTCCTTGCCGTCGACGCCGATCTTGCCGGCGAAGACGCGGGTGCCGTCGGCCGCCTTGGCTTCTTCCCAGTCGATCAGAGCGAAGTGCTGCGGATCGTCAAGGCGGTAGGCCTTGCGGAAGACTTCCCAGATGTCAGCGGCTTGCAGTTCGCGGCCCAGTTCGTCGGCCAGTTCCTGCACATGCTTCGAGAAGTGGGCCTGCATGCGCTTGGGCAGCTTGAGGCCCTGATCCTGCTCGATCACCCAGGCGAAACCGCCCTTGCCGGACTGCGAGTTGACGCGGATCACCGCCTCGTAGTCGCGGCCCAGATCGGCCGGATCGATCGGCAGGTAGGGCACGGCCCAGATCTGGTCGTTGCGCTTTTCCTGCGCCGCGAAGCCCTTCTTGATGGCGTCCTGATGGCTGCCCGAGAAGGCGGTGAAGACCAGTTCGCCGCCATAGGGATGGCGCTCGGCAACCTTGAGCTGGTTGCAGTACTCGACGGTCTGGATCACTTCGTCGATGTCCGAGAAGTCCAGCTCGGGATTGACGCCCTGCGTGTACATGTTCAGCGCCACGGTCACGAGGCAGCAGTTGCCGGTGCGCTCGCCATTGCCGAACAGGCAGCCTTCGACGCGGTCAGCGCCGGCCATCAGGCCCAGCTCGGCCGCCGCGACGCCGGTGCCGCGATCGTTATGGGTGTGCAGCGAGATCACCGCCGATTCGCGGTTCGGCAGGTTGCGGCAGAAGTACTCGATCTGGTCGGCATAGACGTTGGGCGTTGCCGCCTCGACCGTCGCCGGCAGGTTGAGGATGATCGGATTTTCCGGCGTCGGCTGGAGGATGTTCATCACCGCTTCGCAGCACTCGATCGAGAAATCGAGTTCGGCGGTGGAGAACGTCTCCGGCGAATATTCGAAGTGCCACTTGGTCTGCGGATACTTGGCGGCCTGATCGCGCAGGATCTTCGCGCCGTTCTCGGCAATGCCGCGGATTTCGTGCGGCTCCATGCCGAAGACGACCGTGCGCCACAGCGGCGAGACCGCGTTGTAGAGGTGGACGATCGCGGCGGGCACGCCTTCCAGGCTCTCGAACGAGCGCGTGATCAGGTCTTCGCGCGACTGGGTCAGGACCTGCACCAGCACGTCTTCGGGAATCCGGTCGTTCTCGACCAAACCGCGAATGAAGTCGAACTCGGTCGCGCCCGCGCTCGGGAAGCCGACCTCGATTTCCTTGATACCCACTTTGACCAGCAGATCGAAGAAGCGGTTCTTCTTCTCCGCGCCCATGGGATCGATCAGCGCCTGATTGCCGTCGCGCAAGTCGGTCGAAAGCCAGCGCGGTGCCTTGGTGATGACCTGCGAAGGCCACTGGCGGTTCGGCAGATCGATCTGCGGGAAGGGGCGGTACTTGACCGAGGGGTCTGTCAACATGGTCATGGGTAATCTCGCTCGGATTTTCGTCTTCGTCGGATAAGGCCGCAATTTCGGCCTGGTCTGGCAGGGTCCCCTTGAGCGCCGAGCGCGCCGCAGGACCGACGCGTCATCTCACGCCCAAGGGCGTGTAAGTCGCAGAATAAGGCCAAGACGAAGGGTCATGTGGGTGCCTATGAGCACTGACCGGCCGCTTGTAAAGCGAAAAGGCATAAAGTCTTGCAGGCGCAGCATTGCCTCGCGCAAGAAACTTGCCCGGCGATAATCTCGGCCCGGTCAGTCCTCGCAGGCGAGGAAGAGTCGGTCCAGCCGGCTCCACGGCAGCATCCAGAACACGGCCACCAGTGCCGCGCAGGCGACGCCGAGCCAGGGCGTGATGAAGCTCAGCGGAATGCCGAGTGCATAGACCGCCGAGGCGGCAAGGCCCTTGCGGCGCGAGGCGCGGTGATAGACCCGGCTTGCCCTGTTGCGCGCACCGGTGGCGGCGACGCGGCCTTGCAGCGTCACGTAGGCGAGTGCGGGGACGAACATCGTCACGAGGTAGATCACCGTCGCCTCGCGGCTGAAATGATGCTCGCCGAGGTAGGCGGTGGAGATGGGGATCAGCGAGAGCGTGAAGAGCAGCAGCATATTGGCCCAGACGAGGCCGCTGGTGATGACGCGGGCATGGCTGAACAGGCGGTGATGGTTCACCCAGTAGATCGCGACATAGGCATAGCTGAGCGCATAGGCGAGGAACACCGGCCAGAGTGGCCAGAATGCCGCCAGTCCCTCGGCCGCGGGCGCCTTCAGTTCGAGCACCATGATGGTGATGATGATGGCGAGGACGCCGTCGGAAAAGGCCTCGACCCGGGCGACGCCGTCCTCGCGCTCGATATCGTCCACGTCGTTCATTCGCCGGTCCTCGTCATTGAGGAACCACCGTGGCGGTGCGCGGGGGGACGATCAAGGGGTCAGGTGCAGTTGAAGCCCTTGATCTTGCCGTCTTCCCCAACCTGGACGTTCAAACGCTCCGGCATGTAGTCCATGGTGACGCCCATGCCGGGCTTGATGACGCGCATCGGCTTGTCGCCCCGGGTTGCGGCGATGGCGGCGATCACTTCGTCGCTGGCGGGCTGGCCGACATAGGAACCGAGCTTGTCGGCGCCGCAATCGGGCTCCATCGAAGGGGGCGGCGCGGGCGGAGGCGCGGCTTCGGCGACTTTCTCCTTGCCGGTGCCGGCACCCGTGCCGGAGCAGGCGGAAAGGGCCAGAAGGCCAGCGGTGAGGGCGGTCATCGTGGTCGATCTGCGGATCATGCCATTCTCCCTTCGCGATTTTACCGGAGAGGAGGATGCACGAAAATGCTTGAACAGTCGATGACAGCCCGCACCTCGCGCGGGGTTACTGCTTCTCGAACGCGGCGTTGATGACCAGCACCGTCTCGTCGGACACCATCGGCACGTACTTGGTGATGCCGAAGTCCGAACGCTTGATCATGGCGCGGGCGAGGAAACCGATCGATTCCTTCTTGCTCATCGGGTTCTGCGCGGCGCCGAAGAAGTGCGCCATGATCGTGATCGGCTTGCTGACGCCGTGGAGCGTGAGCGTGCCGTCGATCGCGGCGTTGTCAGGCCCGCGTGGGGTGACCGAGGTGGCGACGAAGGTCGCTGTGGGGAAGCGGGCGGCGTCGAACCAGTCGGCGCTGACCAGTTCCTGCGAGAGCTTGGCGCTCGTCGTCTGCACCGATGAGATGGGGATGGTGACGCTCAGCTTGGTGGCGCCAAGGTTCTTGGGATCGATCGTCATCGAGCCGCTGGCGCCCGAGAACGTGCCGGCGAAGGGGGAAATACCCAAATGGGCGACGCTGAAGGTGACTTGCGTATGCGCGGGTTCGACCGCGTAAGTGCCGGCCTTCACATCGGCCGGGGTGCCTGCACCGTGAAGCGTCTCCATCCGGCCGCCGGGACCGCCGGGGCCGGGCTGCGCGATGACGGGGGCCGCGAGGGCAGCGGCAAGGGCGAGCGGAACCGCAAAATAGGAAAGACGCATCGGCAACTCCCGTCGGGACAAAGGAAAAGGCGGCGCATTTCTGCGCCGCCTTCGCTTCACCGTCAAACGGGGAATTGCTTAACCGGATTAAATTCCGATCAGTTCTTTTCCTTGTCCACCAGCGCGTTGGCGCCGATCCACGGCATCATCGCGCGCAGCTTCGAACCGGTCTCTTCGATCGGGTGACGCTGGGCGGCCTTGCGCGAAGCCTTCAGCTCGGGCTGGCCGGCGCGGTTGTCGAGCACGAAGTCCTTCACGAAACGGCCCGACTGGATGTCTTCCAGAACGCGCTTCATTTCCTTCTTGGTCTCGTCGGTGATGATGCGCGGACCGGTCTTGATGTCGCCGTATTCGGCGGTGTTCGAGATCGAGTAGCGCATGTTGGCGATGCCGCCTTCATACATCAGGTCGACGATCAGCTTCAGCTCGTGGAGGCATTCGAAGTAGGCCATTTCCGGCGCGTAACCGGCTTCGACCAGCGTTTCGAAACCAGCCTGGACCAGCGCGGTGGCGCCGCCGCAGAGCACGGCCTGCTCACCGAACAGGTCGGTTTCGCATTCCTCGCGGAAGTTGGTTTCGATGATGCCCGAACGACCGCCGCCGACGCCCGAAGCGTAGGCCAGAGCCACGTCCTGCGCGTTGCCGGTCACGTCCTGATGGATCGCGACGAGGCAGGGCACGCCGCCGCCCTTGGTGTATTCGCCGCGGACGGTGTGGCCCGGGCCCTTCGGCGCGATCATGATCACGTCGATGTCGGCGCGGGGCTCGATCAGGCCGAAGTGGACGTTGAGGCCGTGGGCGAAGGCGAGCGCCGCGCCGGGCTTCAGGTTCTCATGGATGTCGGCGGCGTAGATCGCGGCCTGGTGCTCGTCGGGCGCGAGGATCATGAGCACGTCGGCCCATGCGGCGGCGTCCTTGTTCGACAGCACCTTGAAGCCGGCGCCTTCGGCCTTCTTGGCCGAGGCCGAACCTTCGCGGAGCGCGATGGCCACGTTCTTGACGCCCGAATCGCGCAGGTTCTGGGCATGGGCATGGCCCTGGCTGCCGTAACCGAGGATCGCGACCTTCTTGTCCGTGATCAGGTTGATGTCGCAGTCGGCGTCGTAATAGACCTTCATTGTACTACCCTTTCGAGGGCCCGGTGGCGGGGCCGGATGTTGTCTGCGCGCGGGGGCGCGGGGATTTCAGTTTCCGGCCGTGGGGCCGGGAAAATGGCTTTGCGTCAGGCCTCTTCGGCGCCGCGGATCATCGCGACGATGCCGGTGCGGCCGACTTCGACAAGGCCCAGTTCGCGCATAAGCGCCACGAAGCTGTCGATCTTGTCCGGCGCGCCGGTCAGCTCGAAGATGAAGCTGCCGGTGGTGGTGTCCACCGGGCGGGCGCGGAACACGCCGGCGATGCGCAGCGCCTCGACGCGTTTTTCGCCGACGCCCGTCACCTTCACGAGCGCCAGTTCGCGCTGCACGTAAGGACCCACTTCGGTAAGGTCGATCACCTTGTGAACCGGCACCAGCCGTTCGAGCTGGGCACGGATCTGGTCGATCTGGCTCGGCGGACCGTGGGTGACGATGGTGATGCGGCTGAGCGCGTGGTTTTCGGTGATGTCCGCCACGGTCAGGCTGTCGATGTTGTAGCCGCGCGCGGTGAACAGGCCCGCGATCTTCGCGAGAATGCCCGCCTCGTTATCGACCGTAACGGTCAGGACGTGCCGTTCCTCGGCTTCGTGCTGGATGTGCATCATAAGTACTCTCGGATCTCGTGCGGTCTCAGACCAGCGCCTTGGCGGCATCGTCCATCGTGCCGGCGACAGTGTCGCCGTAGAGGATCATCTCGACATGCGATGCGCCCGAGGGGATCATCGGGAAGCAGTTCGATTCCTTGGCCACCAGGCAATCGACGATGACGGGGCCGTCATAGTCGATCATCGCCTGAATGCCGGCGTCGAGATCGGCTTCGTTCTCGATGCGGATGCCCTTCCAGCCATAGGCCTCGGCCAGCTTCACGAAGTCCGGCAGGCTGTCCGAATAGGACTGCGAGTAGCGGCTCTCGTAGGTGAGTTCCTGCCACTGGCGAACCATGCCCATCCACTCGTTGTTGAGGATGAAGATCTTCACCGGCAGGCGGTACTGCGTGGCGGTGCCGAGTTCCTGGATGTTCATCTGGATCGAGGCATCGCCCGCGATATCGATGACAAGGCTGTCCGGATTGCCGAGTTGCGCGCCGATCGCGGCGGGCAGGCCGTAACCCATCGTGCCGAGACCACCCGAGGTCAGCCACTTGTTCGGACCGAAGAAGTGGAAGTGCTGCGCCGCCCACATCTGGTGCTGGCCCACCTCGGTCGAGATGATCGGATCCTTGTCCTTGCTCAGTTCGAACAGGCGCTGGATCGCCAGCTGCGGCATGATCGCGTTGCGGTTCTCCGGGAAGGAGAGGCTCTTCTTCTCGCGCCAGCCCTCGATGCGGGCCTTCCACGGAGCGAGATCCTGCGGCGCGCGGTTGCCCCAGCCTTCGAGGATCTGGGCCAGCACGTTCGCGCAATCGCCGATGACCGGCAGATCGACGCGCACCGTCTTGTTGATCGAGGCGCGGTCGATATCGATGTGGATCTTCTTCGAATTCGGCGCGAAAGCGTCGAGGCGGCCGGTCACGCGGTCGTCGAAGCGGGCGCCGACGCAGATGATCAGGTCGGCCTGGTTCATCGCCAGGTTGGCCTCATAGGTCCCGTGCATGCCCAGCATGCCCAGCCAGTCCGGATGGTCGGCGGGGAAGGCACCAAGGCCCATTAGCGTGGAGGTGACCGGCGCGCCGGTCTTTTCTTGCAGCTCGCGCAGCAGCTCCGTGGCGCGCGGGCCCGAATTGATGACGCCGCCGCCGGTGTAGAACACCGGAGTCTTGGCCTTGGCAATCATCTCGACGGCCTGTGCGATCTCGTCGGTCGTGCCCATGGTGCGCGGGTCGTAGCGCTTGCGGCGCTGGACCAGAGCTTCGTGCCAGGGCGCCATCGCGATCTGGACGTCCTTGGGGATGTCGATCAAGACCGGGCCGGGGCGGCCGGTGGTGGCGATCTCGAACGCCTCGTCGATGATCGCGGCAAGGTCGGCCGGATCCTTCACGAGGTAATTGTGCTTGGTGCAGTGGCGCGAGATGCCGACGGTATCGGCTTCCTGGAAGGCGTCCGAGCCGATCAGGCCGGTCGGAACCTGCCCGGTGATGACGACCAGCGGAATCGAATCCATGAAGGCATCGGCAATGCCGGTGACCGCATTGGTCGCGCCCGGGCCGGAAGTGACCAGCACGACGCCGGGCTTGCCGGTCGAACGGGCATAGCCTTCGGCAGCGTGAGCCGCACCGGCTTCGTGACGCACAAGAATGTGCCGAAGTCGCTCGTCGCCGAATAGAGCATCGTAGATCGGTAGCACGGCGCCGCCGGGATAACCGAATACGAATTCGACTCCCTGCTTGACCAGGCTTTCGACCAGGATGTTCGCGCCGCTGCGCTCTTCAGTCACAATACATTCCTTTTTGACTCTTGGACGGGCCCCGGGGGTAGGGTCGTCTTCGAATATTGCGGCTCGATACGAATCTTGCCGCCTGAAAAAACCATAGCGCGCCTGTTGACGCACTATAATGAAACCGACCCGACACGACGGACGCCGTGCCGGGTCTCCCTCTCCTCCTGCTTCACTTCCACGGCAGGACTTGAAGCGGGCTCTAGGGGGACGAAAATGTTACGTCAACCCCATAACCTGAAACAATCTATCTTCAAGTGTTTTTTGCTCGAAATTATCGTACGCGATCCTTGTCCAATCTTGCGGAGGCTGGTGCCGGAGCCAAGTGAACTGGCGTTTCGCGTAATTGCGGGTGGCCTGCGCGCCGCGCGCGGCGGCTTCCGCGAGTCCCCAGTCCCCGCGAACGACTCCGGCAAGTTCGGGAACGCCGATGGCGCGCATGACCGGAAGGTCCGGATCGAGCTTGCGGGCGAGCAGGGCTTCGACCTCGCCCAGAGCGCCGCGTTCGATCATGCGGTCGAAACGCAAGTCGCAGCGGCGGTAGAGCGCCTGACGCTCGGGCAGGAGTACAGCGGGGAACAGCGAGACGGCATGGCCGATCCCGCCGGAAGTCATGGCCTGCCAGTGGGCGATCGGCTTGCCGGTGGAGCGCACCACTTCGAGCGCGCGGGCAATGCGCGCCGAGTCGGCCGGGGCGAGGCGGGCGGCGCGTTCGGGGTCCTCGGCCTGAAGCGCGGCATAGGCTTCGGAGACGGGCAGGGCGCGGACGGCCTCGCGCACGGCCGGGTCGATCTGGGGCACCGGAGCGATGCCGTCCAGCAGGGTGCGGATATAGAGGCCGGTGCCGCCGACCAGGATCGGCACGGCGCCTTCGGCATGGATGGGGGCAATCGTCTCGCGCGCGGCACGGGCCCAGTCGGCGGCGGAGCAGCTTGTCGCGCCGTCCCAGGCGCCGAACAGGCGGTGCTCGATCCCGCCCATTTCCTCGGGCAAGGGGCGCGCGCTCAGGACCGCCAGATCGGCATAGACTTGCGAGCTGTCGGCATTGACCACGACCGCGCGGCGGCCGCGCCGCTCCAGTTCCTGCGCAAGCGAAACGGCACAATCGCTCTTGCCGCTCGCGGTCGGCCCTGCGATGAGCGCGAGCGGTGGCTTGTGTCCTGACGGATCGCCGCCGGTGGAATTTTCATACGTAGCTTCAAGGGAATTCGCAGTGCTCATTGCGCGGCTGATAGCAGAACCGGACCACCTCTCGGCAAGAATCGATGCTGCCCGTGCCGAAATGCAGGAAGGGGGCGTGCGCCTCGCTTCCGCCGCCATGCTCGATTTCTGCGAACAGACCATGCAGATCGCCTCGCCGGATGACGATGCGGCCACGCTCCGCAAGGCGTTGGACGATCACTTCGCGCCGACCGACGGGCTTGTCTGCGATCATGAGCCAATCGTGCCCGGCCTGTTCATCTCGGACATGGATTCGACCATGATCGGGCAGGAGTGCATCGACGAACTGGGCGATTTCGCGGGTATCAAGGACCGTATCGCCGAGATTACCGAGCGGGCCATGCAGGGCGAACTCGATTTCGAACAGGCGCTGCGTGAGCGCGTGGGCCTGCTCAAGGGTCTCTCTGTCGGCGCGATCGACGAATGCCTTGCCAGCCGGATCCGGCCTGTTGCGGGTGCGCGCACTTTGGTTGAGACGCTCAAGAAGCTGGGCTGCCGCACCGTTTTGGTGACCGGCGGTTTCCATCACTTCGCGGATCCGGTCGCTGCCTCGCTGGGCTTCGAGCATGTGGTCGGCAACCGGCTTGAGGTTGCGGACGGCAAGCTGACCGGCGGCCTTGCCGGTCCGATTGTCGACAGCTCGGTGAAGAAGGCGACCCTGCTGGCCGAACTGGCGGCGCTCGGCGATGTCACCACGCTTGCCACTGGGGACGGCGCCAACGACATTCCGATGCTGGAAGCGGCGACGTATGGCATTGCCTATCGCGCCAAGCCCAAGGCGCGCGCGGCGGCCAACGGCTGGATCGACCGGGGCGACCTGACCAGCGGGCTGCGCCTGCTCGGCATCGACGAGCAGGAATGGGTTCGGGTCTGAGAGAGGACAAGCGATGGCCGGTGAACGAGATCCGATCCTGAGCCGGCTATCGCACCCGCGCTACCTGCTGTTTCTTGCGGTGATGGCGCTTTCCGTCCTGCCATTGCTGTCCGTAGCGCCTGCGGTGGAGGCCGTTGTCACGGCCTTCGACCTTGGGGTGATCGCTTTCACGCTGTCCTGCGTGCCGCTGTGGTGCAATGGCAATGCCACGGTCATGCGCCAGCAGGCCAAGCGCGACGATGCCGGGCAGATCATGCTGCTCGTGCTGACTGGGGTGGTCACTTCGGTGATCCTTGCCGCGCTAGGCACTCTGGTTCTCGACAACAAGAGCCTGAAAACTGGCGAGATTGCGCTGTTGGTGGTGACGCTGCTGTCCTGCTGGACCTTCGCCAACCTCATCTACGCCTTCCACTATGCGCGGCTTTTCTATTCCTCGCGCGATGGCGGCGACAGCCGGGGGCTCGATTTCCCGGGCGACTGCGTGCCGGACTTCTCGGATTTCGTGAACTTCGCCTTCGTGATCGGCATGACCTGCCAGACTGCCGATATCGAGATCACCGATTCGAGCATGCGGCGGGTGTCCACATTTCACGGGCTCTTCGCGTTTGCGTTCAATCTCGGGATTTTGGCGCTGACGGTTAATGTGTTGGCGTCTTCGACGGGCGGCTGATTGCCGATCCTTCAATTGGGCGGATTCATTAACGTGTGGAACTCGTCGCCCTCGCGAAGGCGGGGGCCCCGCTTTCTTGCGCCACCCACCAAGTTTAGCGGGATCCCCGCCTTCGCGGGGACGACGGGATCTTTTTGAGGGCCGGTGCTCTGGCGTCGCAAGTTTGCTTGCCGAATGCGCAGGCTTTTCGTCCTGCCCATCGGCAGGCGGACTTCGCCAAGCGCGTTTTCGGTGACGTAGGTGGGGTCATAGCGGCCAGCGCCGCCTGCAAAACCTGAGCTAGTTCGGTAAATTGCTCAAGCCCGACCTCACACGCAGTCGGTAAGGCCGGGCTTGAGCGATAATTCTTGATCAGCGGGCTACCGTAGCAGTCCGCCAATACGGGATCAGGCTTCCATCCAGTCCTTGAAGAAGGCCTCGTTGGCCTGCTTCAGGGCGGCGATTTCGACGCCGGAAACGGTAGTGCCGCCGACCGTGCCGATCTTTACGGCGCCGGGCAGGGTGGTGCCAGCCGGAGCCGTCACGACATAGCGCGACTGGTCTTCACCGAAAGCCTCTTCCGTGGTCAGCGCGCCGTCGAGTTCAACGCCAAGGCCGCTGGCGAGCGCCATTTCGGCGAGTGTAACGAGCAGACCGCCGTCGCTGACGTCGTGAACGGCGGTAACCTTGCCCGCGCCGATCCATTCACGGATCGATGCGCCGTTCTCGGCTTCGGCCTTGAGGTCGACCTTGGGGGCTTCACCGGCTTCCTGACCCGCGATCTCGCGCAGCCAGATCGACTGGCCAAGGTGCGTCCCCTTGCCGCCCAGAACGAAGATTTCGTCGCCGGCGTTCTTGAACGCCACCGTAGCCATCTTCTCGTGATCGGCGAGGATGCCGACGCCGCCGATGGCCGGGGTCGGCAGGATCGCCGAGCCGCCGCCGGTGGCCTTCGATTCGTTGTAGAGCGAGACGTTGCCCGAAACGATCGGATAGTCGAGCGCGCGGCAGGCATCGCCCATGCCGTTAAGGCAGCCGACGATCTGCGCCATGATTTCGGGACGCTGCGGGTTCGCGAAGTTCAGGCAGTTGGTGATGGCGAGCGGAAGGCCGCCCACTGCGCTGATGTTGCGATAGGTCTCGGCCACGGCCTGCTTGCCGCCCTCGTAGGGGTCTGCGTAGCAGTAACGCGGCGAGCAGTCGGTGCTGATCGCCAGCGCCTTTTCGGTGTTGTGGATGCGTACCACGGCCGCGTCGCCGCCGGACTTCTGCATCGTGTCGCCGCCGACCTGGCTGTCGTACTGTTCCCAGATCCACTTGCGCGAGGCGAGGTCGACCGTGCCCATCAGCTTGAGCAGGTCCGCGCCCACATCGGCGCTTTCCGCCACGTCGCCCATGGCTGGAACCTTGGCCCAGGCCTTGTATTCCTCAGGCGTGACGTAAGGACGCTCGTATTCCGGCGCGTCGTCGGCGAGCGGGCCGAGCGGAATGTCGCAGACGACTTCGCCATTGAATTCGAGAACCATGTGGCCGGTGTCGGTCACTTCGCCGATCACCGCGAAATCGAGTTCCCACTTCTTGAAGATCGCCTCGGCCATGGCTTCCTTGCCGGGCTGAAGCACCATGAGCATGCGCTCCTGGCTTTCCGAGAGCATCATCTCGTAAGGCGTCATCGCCTCTTCGCGGCAAGGCACCTTGTTCATGTCGAGACGGATGCCGGCGCCGCCCTTGCTGGCCATTTCGACCGACGAGGAGGTGAGGCCCGCTGCGCCCATGTCCTGGATCGCGACGATGGCGTCGGTGGCCATGAGTTCGAGGCAGGCCTCGATCAGCAGCTTTTCGGTGAAGGGATCGCCCACCTGCACGGTCGGGCGCTTCTCGTCCGAATGCTCGTCGAAGTCCGCCGATGCCATGGTGGCGCCGTGGATGCCGTCGCGGCCGGTCTTGGAGCCGACGTAGACGATCGGGTTACCGAGGCCGGTTGCGGCCGAGTAGAAGATCTTGTCGGTATCGGCGACGCCCACGGTCATGGCGTTGACGAGGATGTTGCCGTCGTACGCCTTGTGGAAGTTGGTCTCGCCGCCGACGGTGGGCACGCCCACGCAGTTGCCGTAGGAGCCGATGCCCTCGACCACGCCTTGCACGAGGTGCTTCATCTTCGGATGATCGGGACGGCCGAAACGCAGCGCGTTCATGTTGGCAACCGGGCGTGCGCCCATGGTGAAGACGTCGCGCAGAATGCCGCCGACGCCGGTGGCTGCGCCCTGGAAAGGCTCGATGTAGCTGGGGTGGTTGTGGCTTTCCATCTTGAAGATGGCGGCCTGTCCATCGCCGATGTCGATCACGCCGGCGTTCTCGCCGGGGCCGCAGATGACCCAGGGGGCCTTGGTCGGCAGCTTCTTCAGGTGGAAGCGGCTCGACTTGTACGAGCAGTGCTCAGACCACATGACCGAGAATATGCCGAGTTCGACTAGGTTCGGCTCTCGGCCAAGGGCGTGCAGGACGCGCTCGTATTCCGCGGGATTGAGGCCATGCGCCTCGACGACGTCAGGGGTGATTCCGGTCATGCGAGGCGCCTTAGCCATGTCCGTCGCTGTGCGCTAGACGGCACGCGCCCTGAGATGAACTTTCGCTTTCGAGGCCCGGGCCGATGTGCCACACGATCATGCTGCGATTGTCCGAATAATTCAGGGGGTTTATGCGTAAAATCGTTGCAGCTTTGGCCATTGTCATGGGGCTGATGGTGGCTGGTTCCGCGCAGGCGCAGATGGTGACGGCAAAATCGCCGGCCACTATCGTCTCGGCCTTGCAGGACGCGGGCTACCGCGCGGAGCTGTCCAAGGATTCGGTGGGAGACCCGCTGATCCGGAGCGCTTCCTCGGGATCGCGTTTCACGATCACCTTCTATGGCTGCACCGATGGCGCCGATTGTTCGAGCGTCCAGTTCTATGCCGGCTGGACCGAAGCGACGCATTGCAGTCTGGAGGCGATGAACACCTTCGCGCAGAAGTACCGCTTCGTCACGCCGCAGGTGGACGACGACAAGGACTGCGTGATCCAGTACGATCTCGATCTCGACAAGGGCGGGATGAGCAAGGAACTGTTCCTCGACACGCTGGAATTCTGGACCGATACGATGGCCACCTTCAAGGACTATATCTATCAGGAATGACGGAGAATTGCGCTCTTGCAGCGGCTTCGGTGCGGATCGTCGGCAGCACATGCCGTGCAGGCATGACGAAACCGGGGAAGCGCGGATTGCTCCCTTGACCGGCTGGTGCCGCAAGGCCATTGCTGCACCATGGTAGATGAGACAGAAACCATCGAAAGCCTGAGCTTCGAAGACGCGCTGCGCGAACTCGAAGGCATCGTGCGAAGGCTTGAGAGCGGCGATGTGCCGCTTGAGGATTCCATCACGCTTTACGAGAAGGGTGAGCGTCTGCGCCAGCATTGCCAGAAGCGGCTCGATGCCGCGCAGGCCCGGATCGAGCGAATCGTCGCCGGACCGGACGGGGTGCCCACCGGCACCCAGCCGTTCGACGCGGACCGCTGATAAGATGACTGAGGTCGGGGTGAGCGATCCGCTGCTTGCCGAAGGGCTGGCGAAGATCGCCGATGAGGTCGACCGCGCCTTTGACGCGCTGTTGCCGGTGCCCGAAGACGCGCGCGCGCGCTTGATCGAGGCGATGCGCTATGCGGCGATCGGCGGCGGCAAGCGCCTGCGCCCGCTGCTGCTGACAGCCGTGGCCGAGATGTACGGCGTCGTTCGCGAGGCGGCGATCCGCGCGGCCATCGCCATCGAATCGATCCATGTCTACTCGCTGATCCACGACGATCTGCCGTGCATGGATGACGATTCCCTGCGTCACGGCAAGCCGACCGTTCATAAGGCTTTCGATGAGGCGACGGCCGTACTCGCGGGCGATTCGCTGCTGTCCTTCGCGTTCGAAGTGCTGGGCGATCCGGCCGTCAGTGCCGATCCCTTCACGCGCATCGAACTGGTGCAGGCGCTTGGCCATGCCAGCGGCGCACAGGGCATGGCGGGGGGGCAGATGATGGACCTCGTGGCCGAGACCAGCGAGTTCGATCTGCAGACCGTCACGCGCCTCCAGCAGCTCAAGACCGGCGCCCTGCTCGGTGCGGCGGTGGAGATGGGCGCGATTCTCGGGCGTGTTCAGCCCGAAGGCCGCGCCCACTTGCGCGGCTATGCGCGCGACATCGGTCTTGCCTTCCAGATCGCGGACGACCTCATCGATCATGAGGGCAATGCCGAAGTCGCCGGCAAGGCCGTGGGCAAGGACGCGGCGGCCGGCAAGGAAACGTTCGTGTCCCTGCTTGGCCCGGACCGCGCGCGCGAACAGGCGCGCATGCTGGTTGAGCAGGCCATCGGACACCTTTCGCAGCACGGCAAGGAAGCCGACCTGCTGCGCGCGGTCGCGCGCTACATCATCGAGAGGGATCATTGATGAGTCTGGGAGAGCGTATCGGGGTCTATCCCGGCACTTTCGATCCGATCACGCTGGGGCATGCCGATATCATCCGGCGCGGTGCCAAGCTGGTGGATCGGCTGATCATCGGGGTGACGACCAACCCTTCCAAGGACCCGCTGTTCACGCCCGAAGAGCGCATGGCCATGGTGGAGCGTGAAGCAGCGGCCCTGGGCATCGACAATGTCACCGTCGTCGGATTCAATGCACTGCTGATGAAGTTTGCGCAGAAGCAGGGGGCCAACGTCATCGTGCGGGGCCTGCGCGCTGTCGCCGATTTCGAATACGAATATCAGATGGCGGGCATGAACCAGCAGCTCAACCCGAGCATCGAGACGATTTTCTTGATGGCCGATGTCGGCCTTCAGCCGATCGCTTCCAAGCTGGTCAAGGAAATCGCCACCTTCGGGGGCGACATTTCCCGCTTCGTCAGCCCCGCGGTGCGTGACGATGTTGTCAGCCGGATCGCCGCGAAAGGCCTTCAGGGCGACTACTGAGCCTATCTGCGACAAAATCATTCATTGTCACGTCAGCACCGGGGCTCTATCGCCCCACGCCTGAACGGCTTCCTTGTGAGTATTCGATGAAGTTTCGCCTGAACCTTACTGCGACTATGATCGGCCTCGCGCTTGTCGCCACGCCTGCGATGGCCAAGAAGAAGGAAGCGCCTGCACCGGCTCCGGCGGCTGAGCCTGCCGCGCCGCCGCTCTCCGTCGTCGTCGATCCCGACGTGACGCACGATCCCGAAAACGTGCTGCTGCTTGACCTGTCGGACGGCGGCCGCGTTGCCATTCGTCTCATGCCGAAGTGGGCGCCGCACCATGTCGAGCGGATCAAGACGCTGGCCGCGCAGGGCTTCTACAACGGCATCATCTTCCACCGCGTGATCGACGGCTTCATGGCTCAGACGGGCGATCCGACGGGCACCGGGCAGGGCGGTTCGAAGCTTCCCGACCTCCAAGCCGAGTTCAACTCGATGCCGCACTTGCGCGGC
This sequence comes from Novosphingobium sp. BL-S-33, assembly GCF_056857025.1. Taxonomy (NCBI): domain Bacteria; kingdom Pseudomonadati; phylum Pseudomonadota; class Alphaproteobacteria; order Sphingomonadales; family Sphingomonadaceae; genus Novosphingobium; species Novosphingobium sp. BL-S-33. The sequence continues at coordinate 2,454,785 of NZ_CM166474.1, forward strand.
ATGGTCTCGATGGCGCGCACCAACGATCCGAACAGCGCGAACAGCCAGTTCTTCATCGTGCTCTATCCGCGCTTCTCGCTCGATCACAAGTACACGGTGTTCGGGCGCGTGATCTCGGGTATGCAGTACGTGGACGCGATCCAGCGCGGCGAGCCGCCCGCGAACCCGACCAAGATCGTCCAGGCCTCGCTCGCCTCGGACAACAAGGCACCGCCGCCGGCAGCGCCTGCGACGGCGGCCCCTGCCAAGATCACGGCGGATCAGCTCAGCAACTCGAAGTCGAACTGAATTTCTCCGAAAGGGGATGACGGGGCCACGGCGCGCGCCTAGAGGCGCGCCATGCGCGTTGACCTTTTCGACTTCGATCTGCCGCCCGAAAACATCGCCCTGAGACCGGCGCGTCCGCGCGATTCGGCACGGATGCTGATCGTGGATGGCCGCGGTAACGAGACTGGCGAAGGCCCGCTCGTCGACCGGCACGTCCACGATCTGCCGGACATCCTGCGTGCGGGCGACGTGCTGGTCTTCAATGATACGCGCGTGATCCCGGCCCAGCTTGAGGGCCGCCGGGGCGAGGCGCGGATCGGCGCCACGCTGCACAAGCGCGTCGACCTCCGCCGCTGGCAGGCCTTCGTGCGCAATGCCAAGCGCTTGCGTCCCGGCGACCGCGTGGAATTTCCGGCCGATGTCACGGCTATCGCCGAAGAACGGCTGGACGATGGCAGCTGGGTCCTGATGTTCGAAGGCGAAGAGCCGGTCGAAGTGCTGCTGGAGCGGGCAGGGCGCATGCCGCTGCCCCCATACATCGCCGGCAAGCGCGAGACCGACGAGGCCGACCGCCGCGATTACCAGACCATGTTCGCCGAGAAGGACGGCGCCGTCGCCGCGCCTACGGCTTCCCTCCATTTCACGCCGGAACTGATGGCAAGGCTCGAAACGGCGGGGGTCCTACGCGAGACGCTGACGCTGCACGTCGGCGCGGGCACGTTCCTCCCGGTCAAGGCGGACGATACGCAGGACCACAAGATGCACGCCGAATGGGGCAGCATCGACGCGGCGACCGCAGATCGCCTCAACGCGGCGCGCGCAGCCGGTAATCGCGTGATCGCGGTTGGCACCACCAGCCTGCGCCTGCTCGAAAGCGCGACCGGCGAGGACGGCGTGATCCGCCCCTTCGAGGGTGATACGGCGATCTTCATCACACCCGGCTATCGCTTCAAGGCGATCGACGGCCTGATGACGAACTTCCACTTGCCCAAGTCCACGCTGTTCATGCTCGTCTCCGCCCTCATGGGGCTGGAGCGGATGCAGGCGGTCTATGCCCATGCCATCGGCGAAGGCTACCGCTTCTATTCCTACGGAGATTCCAGCATTCTTTTGCCTTAAAGGACTTGGAACCGTCATCGGTTTCGCGCATCACGCGCTGATGCAAGGCATTCTCGAAATCAGCGGTCTCACAAAGACCTACGACAGCGGCCTTACGGCGCTGGACGGGGTCGACCTTTCGATCAACAAGGGCGAGATATTTGCCCTGCTCGGTCCCAACGGGGCGGGCAAGACCACGCTGATCGGCGCGGTCTGCGGGCTGGTGCGGCCGACCGGCGGCACGATCCATGCGTTCGGCGAGAACATGGACCGCCATTGGCGCCGCCTGCGCGCGCGTATCGGTCTGGTGCCGCAGGAACTGGCTACCGACATGTTCGAGACCGTGATCCACTCGGTCAATTATTCGCGCGGGCTGTTCGGCCTCGCGCCCGATGCGGCGCGGGTGGAAGAGATCCTGCGTGCGCTGAGCCTCTGGGAAAAGCGCAACGACCAGATCCGTGCTCTCTCCGGCGGCATGAAGCGTCGCGTGCTGATCGCCAAGGCCCTGGCGCACGAGCCCGAACTGCTGTTCCTCGATGAGCCGACTGCCGGTGTCGATGTCGAGCTGCGGCGCGACATGTGGGCGCAGATCTCGCTTCTGCGCGACCGGGGCACGACGATCATCCTCACCACCCACTACATCGAAGAGGCCGAGGAAATGGCCGACCGCGTGGGAATAATCCAGGCCGGCCGCATCCGCATGGTCGATGAAACGCGCGCGCTGATGAAGCGGCTGGGGCGGACGGAAGCGCATTTCCCCCTATCTTCGCCGCTCACGGCGGTGCCGGCGGTGTTGGAGGGGCTCAATGTCAGCCTGTCCGAAGACGGGATGGAACTTGTCTATCGCGGCGGCGACGGTTCGGGACGGGGCAAGGCCGAAGTGGCCGAACTCACCAAGCGTCTTGTGACGGCGGGTATCGACTACACGTCGATCGACATCCGCGAATCGAGCCTTGAAGACATCTTCGTCGATCTTCTGGAAGGAGCGGCGGCATGATCGCCTTCAACGCGCGCAGCACCTGGACCATCTACAAGCGCGAGGTCATGCGGGCCATGCGCACCGCGATGCAATCGATCCTCGGACCGGTGCTGACGACGGTGCTTTACTTCGTCGTCTTCGGCGCGGCGATCGGTGGCCGGATGCATTCGGGGCAGGAGGGTGTCAGCTACGGTGCCTTCATCGTGCCCGGCCTGCTGCTGCTGACGCTCATTGCGGAGAGCGTGTCGAACGGCAGTTTCGGCATCTACATGCCGCGCTTCACCGGTGCGATCTACGAATTGCTTTCCGCGCCGGTGGGCGTGGCCGAAACGCTGATCGGCTTCGTCGGCGCGGCGGCGACCAAGTCGCTCATCCTTGCTGCCATCATCCTCACCACGGCGACGTTCTTCGTCGACTACAGGATCGTCCACCCGGTCTACACGCTGGGCTTCATCCTGCTGGTATCCGCGACATTCTCGCTGTTCGGATTTATCCTCGGCATCTGGGCGGACAGTTTCGAGAAGTTGGGGATCGTGCCGGTGCTCTTCGTTGTGCCGCTGACGTTCCTGGGCGGCACGTTCTATTCGATCGGCATGCTGCCCGAGCCGTGGCGTTCGGTGGCGATGGTCAATCCGGTGGTCTATCTGGTGAACGGTCTGCGCTGGTGCTTCTATGGCAAGTCGGACTTCCCGATCGGCATTTCCCTGATCATGACGCTGGCATTCCTCGCGATCTGCATTGCGCTCATCGCATGGATCTTCCGCACCGGCTGGCGCCTGCGCGCCTAAGGCGTTAACGCTTTGGTCGTTAACTTCTTGGGCCGCTAACTTTCTGGTATGTCGATGCGTTTGTTGGGTCTGCCGCTGCTGCTTGTTGCAATTCCTGCACAGGCACAGACTCCCGTTACTTTGCCTGTAGCCCCCGGAAACCCGGCGGAAGCGGCCCCGGTCATAGTGCCGGTGGAGCCGCTTGCGCTCGCATTGCCGGCTTATCCGTGGCCCACGCCGTTCGTCCCATGTGGCCCGCCGCGCCTGCCCGAAAACGTGCGCGCCATGCTCGAATCGGCGATCCGCACCGGCGATTCGGCTACGGTTGCCGCCGTCGTCAGAGTTGCGCTGGATACCGAGCCTTACGACAAGGACGAGATCCGGGCGATGAAGAAGAGCTACGACGACGAGGCTGCCCGCCAGCTCGCCGCCAAGGCCAATGCGGAAACGCAGCGCATCCGCCAATCGGCTATCCTTGAGCTGTGGACCGGCAAGGTCGAACTGGGCGCATTCCGCGCCACCGGCAACACCAGCAACTTCGGCTTCTCCGGCGCGCTCAATCTCGATCGCAAGGGGATCGACTGGCAGCACACGGTACAGCTGACGGCGGACTACCAGAAGGATTCGGGCACGGTTACGCGTGAGCAGTACCTTGCCAGCTATCAGGCCCGCTACACGCTGAACGACGGCCTGTTCACGTTCGGTCGTACCCAGTGGGAAAGCAACGAAATCCAGGGCTTCCGCGATCGTTACTCGCTGTCGGGCGGCCTTGGTTACCGGGTTATCAAGCGCAGCGATCTGGCGCTGTCGGTGGAAGTCGGACCGGCGGTGCGCCGCACGCGGTTTGTGGTGGATCCTTCCGAGACGACATGGTCGACGCTGACCTCGCTCGATTTCAGCTGGAAGGTCGACAACACCCTGAAGCTCACGCAGACCGCGTCTTCGTATATCGAGACCGGCAACAGCACCTTCACCACGAATACCGGTATCGAGGCCGGGATGTCGAAAAGCCTGAAGGCCAAGCTGTCCTATTCGTTCTCCCACGAGTCCTCGCCGCCCGACGGTACGCTCAGGACGGATACCATTTCGCGGTTCTCGCTGGTCTACGGCTTCTGAATTGGATAACGGGCGGGGCATGAACCCCCGTTTCGAATTCTCCATCCACGCCACCGACGGCAAGGCCCGCACCGGCGTCATCAAGATGCGTCGCGGCGAAATCCGCACGCCCGCCTTCATGCCGGTCGGTACCGCCGCCACGGTGAAGGCGATGAAGCCGCAGGATGTGCGCGCCACCGGCGCCGACATCCTGCTGGGCAACACTTATCACCTGATGCTGCGCCCGGGCGCCGAGCGCGTCGCGCGGTTGGGCGGGTTGCACAAGTTCATGAACTGGGACCGCCCGATCCTGACGGACAGCGGCGGCTATCAGGTCATGAGCCTGTCGGACTTGCGCAAGATCACCGAGGAAGGCGTGACGTTCGCCAGCCACCTTGACGGTTCGCGCCATCTGCTGACGCCGGAACGCTCGATGGAGATCCAGCGGCTGCTCGGCTCGGACATCGTCATGTGCTTCGACGAATGCCCGAAGATCGATCAGCCGCGCGACGTGATCGCGCGTTCGATGGAGATGTCGATGCGCTGGGCGAAGCGCAGCCGCGACGCTTTCGACAGCGGCGGCGAGCATGCCGCCAACTCGGCGCTGTTCGGCATCCAGCAGGGCGCGCTTGACGAGGGGCTGCGCAAGACTTCAGCCGATGCGCTGAGCGAGATCGGCTTCGACGGCTACGCGATCGGCGGCCTCGCCGTGGGTGAGGGGCAGGAGGCGATGTTCGCCACGCTGGAATTCGCGCCGCAGCAGCTTCCCGCGGATCGTCCGCGCTACCTGATGGGCGTCGGCAAGCCCGACGACCTGGTGGGCGCGGTGGAGCGCGGGGTCGACATGTTCGATTGCGTTCTGCCCACCCGCTCGGGCCGCAACGGGCAGGCCTTCACCTGGAATGGCCCGCTCAACATGCGCAATGCCCGCCATGCCGAGGACAGTGCCCCCATTGACGAGCGCTGCAAGTGCCCGACTTGCGGCACTTATAGCCGCGCCTATCTGCACCATCTCGTGAAATCGGGAGAGATGCTCGGTGCGATGTTGATGACGGAGCATAATATCTATTTCTATCAGCAACTTATGCAGGGTATGCGCGATGCTATCGCCGAGAGCCGGTTCGCGGCTTTCGCGGCCGATTTCCGGCGCGATTATTTCGGCTGATATGTCGGCATTTTAACTTCCTCCCCCGATTGGGCCGGCTTTAACGGTCAGGTTTTGATTTGGGGGATTTAATGAAAAGGTTTGTTGCCTCGGCATCGCTGGCGGCGCTTGCCTGGGCCGGTCTTGCGACGACCGCGCAGGCGGCACCGACGGCACAGGCTGAGAGCGTGGAGGCCGTGGCGGCGCTCTTCGGTACGCGTGAAGCGGTGGACGGCGTCAGCATGTCGCCAAGCGGCATGAAGATCGCGATGATCCAGTCGATCGGTCGGAACGGTACCGCGGTTGCCGTGGCCGAATACGACAAGGATGCGAAGCTGCGTACGCTGGTGGTTTCCAACACCGCGGCCGAAAGAATTCGGCATTGCTCCTGGCCGTCCGACAATGAACTGGTTTGCAGCGTCTCGGTGGCGACCAGCGACCTGACTTCGTTCACGCGGCTCGTGGCGCTCTATCTGGACGGTAAGCCGCTCAAGGTAGTTACCCCGGCCGAGAGTTCGCGCGCTGTCGGCTTCGCATGGTACGGCGGCGACATCATCGACTGGACCGGTGCGCGGCCGGGCGAAGTGCTGATGCTGCGCCAGTTCGTGCCCGAGCAGCAGATCGGAACTCACCTTGCCAGTTCCCTTGAGGGGCTGGGCGTCGAGAGCGTGGACGTGCGAACGCTGCGCCGCACCACGATCGAGAAGCCCAACACCGATGCGACGGATTACATCACCGACGGTCGGGGCTCAGTGCGGATCAGAGGTCTGAATCCCACCACCAGCGGCGGGTACGACACCAATGTCATCAACTACTTCTACCGAACGAAGGATTCGCATTCGTGGGATCTGTTGAGCCGGGTCACCCTCAATGCTTCCGGTTCGGACAGCGGTTTCCAGCCGGTGGCGGTCGATCCCACGCTGGATGCAGCCTATGGCTTCGAGCGCAAGGACGGCTATCTGGCGCTCTATCGAGAGAAGCTGGACGGCAGCAAGGCGCGCGAGCTGGTGTTCAGCAAGCCCGGGATAGAGGTGGACGATCTCGTCCGTCTGGGGCGCACGCAGCGGGTGGTCGGCGTGTCCTATGCCGGCGACTATCGAAAAGCCGAGTATTTCGACCCCGAACTGGCGAAACTGCGCAGCGCCCTGGGCAAGGCTTTGCCGGGATCGCCCCTGGTGGATTTCGTCTCGTCCAGCGAGGATGAGAGCAAGCTGGTGATGTTCGCGGGTAGCGATGTCGATCCGGGGCGTTACTATCTTTATGACAAGGCAACCCGCCATCTCGAAGAAATCCTGCCGCTGCGGCCGGCGCTTGCGGGGCGCAAGCTGGCCGAGATGAAGCCGGTCCAGTTCCCGGCCGCCGACGGGACGATGATCCCCGGCTATCTGACTCTGCCGCCGGGCAGCGATGGCAAGAACCTTCCGGCGATCGTCATGCCGCACGGCGGTCCTTCGTCGCGTGACGAGTGGGGTTTCGACTGGCTGGTGCAGTTCTTCGCGGCGCGCGGCTTTGCGGTGCTTCAGCCGAATTTCCGTGGCTCGGCAGGCTTCGGGGAAGCCTGGTTCGAGAAGAACGGCTTCCAGTCATGGCGGACGGCCATCGGTGATGTCGACGACGCGGGCCGCTGGCTGGTTTCGAGCGGGGTCGCCGCAAAGGACAAGCTGGCGATCGTCGGCTGGTCCTATGGCGGCTATGCCGCGCTCCAGTCAGGCGTGCTCGATCCGGGGCTCTTCAAGGCGATCGTGGCGATCGCGCCGGTAACCGATCTCAGCGTTTTGCGGCAGGACCACCTTAATCGCACCGACTATCGGCTGGTCGATCAGCAAATCGGCAACGGCCCCCACGTAGCGCAAGGTTCGCCTGCGCAGAACGTCGGCGCGATCCAGGTGCCGGTGCTGATGTTCCACGGCGATTGGGATCTGAACGTCAATGTTCATCAGTCGCAGATCATGGAACGGCGCTTGCGCGATGCCGGCAAACAAGTGGAACTGGTGACGTTCCCGGGGCTTGCCCACTCGCTGGACGACAGCGCGGCGCGCACGAAGGTCCTGGAGCAGAGCGACGGTTTCCTGCGCAAGGCATTGGCCCTGCCGACTACCGTAGCCAGTAACTAGTGCGGTTAGTCGCGTTTTTCCGGGTTATCAGGTGACTTCGCCTGATAACCCGAAAAACGCTCTAGCAGCAGGAAACTTCCAGCCGGGTTCCGGGGTAGGCGACGAAGCGGCCGCTTCGCAGATCCAGGAATCCGGCGCCGATCTTGCTTGCGAAGCGCTGGGCGAGATCGAGGGTCGTGTACCATTTGCCGGTGCGATGGGGGGTGATGAAACGGAATCGAGACATAGTGCTGGTTCAATGCCCGCGAACCATGTCGGTTCCCTGACAAGTCCGTCGATTCACCGCGTTTTCCGGCACTTCGTCGCCTCGCGACGATGCAGGGCAAAAGAAAAGGGCGGCTCCGAAGAGCCGCCCTTCCTAATCCTGGTCCGGAGACCCGAAACTCTTAGCGCGAGTAGAACTCGACGACCAGGTTCGGTTCCATCTTCACCGGGTAAGGCACTTCGTCCAGCGTCGGAACGCGAACGAAAGTCACCTTGTCGGTGCCGTCCTGAGCGACGTAGTCAGGAACGTCACGCTCGGGAAGAGCCTGCGCTTCGACGATCAGGGCCATTTCCTTGGCCTTGTTGCCGAGGCTGACAATGTCACCGACCTTCACGCGACGCGAAGCGATGTTGCACTTCACGCCGTTGACGCGGATGTGGCCGTGCGAAACGATCTGGCGAGCCGCGAAGATGGTGGGCGCGAACTTGGAACGGTACACAACCATGTCCAGACGCTGTTCAAGCAGGCCGATCAGGTTCTGGCCGGTGTCACCCTTCATGCGGGCGGCTTCCTGGTAGGTGGCCTTGAACTGCTTCTCGGTCACGTCGCCGTAGTAGCCCTTGAGCTTCTGCTTGGCGCGCAGCTGCAGACCGTAGTCCGACAGCTTGCCCTTGCGGCGCTGGCCGTGCTGGCCCGGGCCGTAGCTGCGGCGGTTGACCGAGCTCTTGGGACGGCCCCAGATGTTCTCGCCCATGCGGCGGTCGAGTTTATACTTGGCGCTTTTACGCTTCGACATAAGTCGTCTCCTTTTCTGCTGCCGCTTCCACTGTGGAAACGGTCCATGTTTTCCCGGGGCGCACCATCCAGCCTAATGCGCTGGATGCGGCCGCCGCTTCACCGGGGTGCGGGGCCGAATGGACAGACCTGTCAAGAAGGCAGGCGCCATGTGAAGGGGTGCCCCATACGGGCTCGGGGGTGAAAGTCAAGCGGATAAGCCGAAAAACGGCTCAACTACGCGGGCGACGCTCGTTTCCGAGGGCAGAGAGCACACCGCGAAGGGTGCGCACTTCGAGGTGATTCCAGCCCGGCTTCGTGAGAAGGTTGCGCAAGGTCAGCCGATTGGCCGCCGCACGCGTTTCGGGCCAGAAATAGTTTTTGGGTTCGAGCAATTGCTCGAAGTGGCCGATAAGGCCTTCCAATTCTTCCTGCGGGGCAGGGGGGAGCAGGTCCTCCACGGTCGGCTGCGCCAGTTCGCCAGAGGCGGTGACGCCCTTCGACCACTCGTAGGAGCAGAGGATCACGGCCTGCGCCAGATTGAGCGAGGCGAACTCCGGGTTGATCGGCACCGTCAGGATCGCGCGGGCAAGCGCGACATCCTCGGTTTCCAGACCCGAACGCTCGGGGCCGAACACGTAGGCCGAACGACCTTGTGCCTCATGCACTTCGCGCGCGGCCTGTTCCGGCGTGACAACCGGCTTGGTTACGCCGCGCTTGCGGACGGTGGTGGCGTAGACGTTGGCGCAATCGGCAACGGCTTCGGCCAGCGTCTCGTAAACTTTCGCGTGTTCCAGCACCGTGTCGGCGCCGGCGGCGGCGGGACCGGCTGAGGGATTGGGCCAGCCATCGCGCGGAGCGACGAGGCGCATCTCGGTCAGGCCGAAGTTGAGCATGGCGCGCGCGGCCTTGCCGATGTTTTCGCCCAGTTGCGGGCGGACCAGCACGATGACCGGCTTGTTCATGTCAGCCATTGTCGCCGTCCTTTGCTGCGCCCTTGGTGGCACCTTGCCCGGCCACATCGCGTACGGTGCCGGCGAATGCCTCGAAATCGCGCGCTTCGTTGAACGCGCGGTAGACCGAGGCAAAGCGGATGTAAGCGACCGAATCGAGCTGGCGCAGGCCCTCCATCACCATCTCGCCGATCTCGCGCGAGGGGACTTCGGATTCGCCCAGCGTTTCGACCTGACGCTGCACGCCGGAGACGAGCTGGTCGATCTTCTCGCGCTCGATCCCGCGCTTGCGGCAGGCGAGGGTGACCGATTGCTCGATCTTGGCCCGGTCGAACGGCTCGCGGGCATCGTCGCTCTTCACCACGGTGATTTCGCGAAGCTGGACGCGTTCGAACGTGGTGAAGCGCGCGCCGCAGCTTGAGCACTGGCGGCGGCGGCGGATCGACGTGTTGTCCTCGGTCGGGCGACTGTCCTTGACCTGGGAATCATCGTGGGCGCAGAAAGGACAGCGCATTCAGTCAGTTACTTTCAATTTCCAAGGATGGCCTCAGGGCCGCACGCGCTTGTAGAACTGGTATCCCGCACCGACCGCAAGGCCGAGCGGGATCGAGACAAACGGCAGCACGGCACCGGCGACCGCCCCCGCCGCGCCCCAGAGCAACACGGGCTTGGTAGACGGATGGTCGAGGCCATCCTGCAACATTCCGGCAAGCTCGTGGCGAGCGTCCGAGATGAAATCACCGGTGTCGTTGGGGCGTTCGGGGTCGGTCATGGCACTGGGGCTCCTGGATCAGTCCTCGTAGATCGGGAAACGATCGCACAGCGCTTCAACGCGCGCGCGCACGTTCTGCTCCACCTGAGCGTCGCCTGCTTCGCCGCACTTGGCAAGGCCGTCGAGCACGTCGGCGACCATGTTGCCGATTTCGCGGAATTCAGCCGGGCCGAAACCGCGGGTGGTGCCGGCGGGCGAACCGACGCGGATGCCGCTGGTCTTCATCGGCGGCAGCGGATCGAAGGGGATGCCGTTCTTGTTGCAGGTGATGCCCGCACGTTCCAGCGCCTCGTCCGCGTCCTTCCCGGTCACGCCCAGCGGCGAGAGGTCGATCAGCGCGAGGTGGGTGTCGGTGCCGCCCGAAACGATCGCGGCGCCGCGCTCCTTGAGCGTGTCGGCGAGGACCTTGGCGTTCTCGATCACGCGCGCGGCGTAGTCCTTGAATTCGGGACGCAGCGCTTCACCGAAAGCGACGGCCTTGGCGGCGACGACGTGCATCAGCGGGCCGCCCTGAAGGCCGGGGAACACCGCCGAGTTGATCTTCTTGGCCAGCGCCTCGTCATTGGTGAGGATCATGCCGCCACGCGGGCCGCGCAGCGTCTTGTGCGTGGTGGTGGTGGCGATGTGCGCGTGCGGGAAGGGCGAGGGGTGCAGGCCCGCAGCCACGAGGCCGGCGAAGTGCGCCATGTCGACCTGGAACAGCGCGCCCACGGCGTCTGCGATTTCGCGCATGCGCTTGAAGTCGATCACGCGCGGATAGGCGGAGCCGCCGGCAATGATCAGCTTGGGCTGGTGCTCCTTGGCAAGGGCCTCAACCTCATCGTAGTCGATCAGGTGGGTGTCCTTGGTCACGCCGTACTGCACGGCCTTGAACCACTTGCCCGAAAGCGCGGCGCGGGCGCCGTGCGTAAGGTGGCCGCCGGCATCGAGGCTCATGCCCATGATGGTGTCGCCGGGCTTCACGGTGGCGAGCAGCACGGCGCCGTTGGCCTGCGCGCCCGAGTGGGGCTGCACATTGGCGAACTGGCAGTCGAACAGCTGCTTGGCGCGTTCGATGGCGAGCGTTTCGACTTCGTCCGAAGGCTCGCAGCCCTGGTAGTAGCGCTTGCCGGGGTAGCCTTCGGCGTACTTGTTGGTCAGCACCGAGCCCTGTGCTTCAAGCACGGCCTTGGAGACGATGTTCTCCGATGCGATCAGCTCGATCTGCTTGCGCTCACGCTTGAGTTCGTGGCCGATGGCCTTGGCGACGGCGGGGTCGCTCTGGGCCACGCTGTCAGTGAAGAAGCCCGGGGAACGGATGGCGGTTTCGACGGTCATGTTCTGAAAGCCCCTTCAGAAGGACGGATTGGAAAGCTTTTCGACGCGGCCCGCGTGGCGTCCGCCACCGAATTCGGTCGAGAGGAAAGCGTCGAGGCAGGCCTTGGCCATGTCGATGCCGGTCAGGCGGGCGCCCATGGCAATGACATTGGCGTCGTTGTGCTCACGCGCGAGCGCGGCCGAGAGCGGCTCGGAAACGAGCGCGCAGCGGCAGGCCGGATCGCGGTTCACGGCGATCGAAATGCCGATGCCGGAGCCGCAAAGAGCGACGCCGAACTGGGCGGTGCCGTCGGCGACGACCGAGGCCAGCTTGTAGCCGTAGTCGGGGTAATCGACACGGTCGGCGGTTTCGGGGCCGAGATCGGCAACTTCGTGGCCGAGTTCGATGAGGTATTCGCGCAGTTCGGCCTTGAGGTCGACGGCGGCGTGGTCAGATGCAATCGCAATGCGCATGGGAGCGGTGTGCCTGTCCTGATGCGGGGATTCGTTTGCGCATCCCCTTAGTCGTGACTTCGTCGCAATGCCACCATTGTCCGCCCCATGGGGCGCAATTAACGGGAATGGGCATAATAGCGCCGATTTATAGTGCCGAAAGCCTCTTGTCCGGCGCGATTGACAGGGATGGCGGCGGGAAGGATGTTCTCCGTTTCTCGAAAGGGGTTAGCGGTGAAGTCGGCAAAGCCATTTGTTCTTGCGCTCCTTCTTGCGGTGATCCTGGCCGTGTTGGGGACGACGCCGCCTCGCTCTGCGTCTGTCGAGGCGCCTGCCGAAACGTTCTCCGCCGGACGGGCGATGACGGACATCACGCGCATCGCCCGCGCGCCGCACCCCAGCGGATCGCAGGAGCATGCGGCTCTGCGCGGCTATCTGATGAACCGGCTCGGTGCCTTCGGCATGACAGTGCGCACGCAGCAGGGCCTGTTTCCCGCAGACGTGCGCGACCAGCTGAACCGGCGCAGCGGCGAAAACCGGGCGGAAATCCCGCTCGTCAACATCGTGGCCGTGCTGCCCGGCAAGGATCGCGATCTGCCGGCGGTGGCGCTGATGGCGCATTACGACAGCGTCTGGGGTTCTCCCGCCGCAGCCGACGACGGGGCGGGCGTTGCCTCGATACTGGAAACCGTTCGGGCGCTTGCACAGGATCGCGAACGTCGCCGCGACGTGATGGTGATCCTCACCGATGGCGAGGAAGCGAACCTCAATGGTGCGAGGCTGTTCTTCGGTCAGGCGCCGGAAGCGCGGCAGATCGGCGCAATCATCAATCTTGAGACGCGCGGGGGCGGGGGCAAGGCCAACTTGTTCCAGACTTCGGCCATGAATGGCGATGTGGCGCGGCTCTGGGCCTCGTCCGTGCCGCACCCGGCGGGGACGTCGCTGGCGACCTTCATCTACAGCGTGCTGCCCAACGACACCGATCTCACCGTGGCGCTGCCGCACGGTTATCCGGCGTGGAACTTCGCGTTTATCGGCAGGCCGGCGTTCTATCATTCACCGCTGTCGACCGCCGCCAATCTCGATCGGGGCTCGCTCCAGCAGATGGGCGAACAGGCGCTGGGGCTGGCGCGGGCGATGGCAAATGCGCCGGAACTGCCCGGCAAGTCACCCGACATCGTGTTCTTCGACGTGTTCGGACTTTTCGCGGTCCACTACGCGGCGTGGTGGGGTTGGGTGATGCTGGCGGTCGGTTTCGCCGGCTATGCGGTGCATGCTTTGCGGCGTTTCGAGGGGCGGGCGTTCGTGGGCGGGCTGGGGCGCATGCTTGGGCTCGTCATCGTGACCGGCGCTGCGCTTTACTTGCTCAATCTGCTGTCGGGCGCGGATGGGCCGGTGAACTATTATGACCGGCTCGCGGCGATCCCCCGCCTCCAGATCATGACCTTCTGCGCCAGCCTTGCCGCGGCGCTGCTGGTGGTTGGGCGGAAGCCGGATAGGCCCGCCGGAGAGGCTGGTCTTGTCCTGCCACTGTGGCTGGCCGGCGCGGCGTTCCAGATTTTCGCGCCGACGGCCGCCTATGTGCTGACGATACCGCTGCTGCTGGGCGGCGTTGTCGCTCTGCTGAGAGCGTTCGAGTTCGGCAGCGTGGTTCGTACGGCCGAAGTGATCGTGGCCGGCGTGGTCACGGGCTATATGTTGATGCTCGGCTATTTGCTGATGCAGGCGGTGGGCCCGACCATGCCGATGGTGGCGGTACTGCCGCTTGCGGTCACCGTTTGCGCGCTGGTGCCGCTGCGTGCGCCGGTTTCGCTGCGGGGATCGCAGGTATTGACCGTTCTCCTCCTGCTGGCGGCCGTGGGTGTTGCGCTCTGGGTTCGGCTTGACGCCCCGGCGCTGAGCATCCCGGTCTACGCGCCGAGGTAAGAAAACCCGCGCAGGCAAAGAAAAACGCCCGCAACCGGAGTTGCGGGCGTTTCTGAAGTGTCCGGCTTTCGACCGTTACTGGTCGAGGAACGAGCGCATCTTGCGGCTGCGGCTCGGGTGCTTGAGTTTGCGCAGCGCCTTGGCTTCGATCTGACGGATACGTTCGCGGGTGACCGAGAACTGCTGGCCCACTTCCTCAAGCGTATGGTCGGTGTTCATGCCGATGCCGAAGCGCATGCGCAGCACGCGCTCTTCACGCGGCGTGAGCGAGGCAAGGACGCGGGTGACCGTTTCCTTGAGGTTCGCCTGAATCGCTGCGTCGACCGGGATGATCGCGTTCTTGTCCTCGATGAAGTCGCCCAGATGCGAATCTTCCTCGTCGCCGATCGGCGTTTCGAGCGAGATCGGCTCCTTGGCGATCTTCATCACTTTGCGCACTTTTTCGAGCGGCATCGACAGGCGCTCGGCCATTTCTTCCGGCGTCGGCTCGCGGCCCTGCTCGTGAAGGAACTGGCGGCTGGTGCGGACTAGCTTGTTGATCGTTTCGATCATGTGGACCGGGATACGGATCGTGCGCGCCTGATCCGCGATCGAGCGCGTGATCGCCTGACGGATCCACCAGGTGGCATAAGTCGAGAACTTGTAGCCGCGGCGGTACTCGAACTTGTCGACCGCCTTCATCAGGCCGATGTTGCCTTCCTGAATGAGGTCCAGGAACTGCAGGCCGCGGTTCGTGTACTTCTTGGCGATCGAGATCACCAGGCGCAGGTTCGCCTCGACCATTTCCTTCTTGGCGATGCGCGCCTCGCGCTCACCCTTCTGGACCATGTTGACGATGCGGCGGAACTCGGGAAGCGCCATGCCGGTGGCAGCGGCGATGTCCGAAACTTCGGCGCGGATGCGCTCGACCGGATCGGCCTCTGCCTCGGCGAAGGCGGCCCACTTCTTGTCCTTCTTCGACATGTCCGACAGCCACGCGTCGTCCAGCTCGCGACCCACGTAGGTCTCAAGGAAGTCCGCGCGCTTCACCTTGTGGCGCTCGGCCAGACGCAGCATCTGGCCGCCAAGGGCGGTCAGGCGGCGGTTGAAGGCGTAGAGATTGTCGACGAGGTATTCGATCTTCGTCGCGTGGAACTTCACCGATTCGACTTGCGCGGTCAGTTCCTCGCGCAGCGACTGGTACTGCTCTTCCTTGGCGGCGGGGAAGTCGATGCCCAATGCAAGCGCGTCGAGGCGCTCGGACTGGAGGCGTTCGAAGGCCCGGAACAGCTCGGTGATGAGGATGAACTTTTCAAGCGCTTCCGGCTTGAGGGCCGCTTCCATCTGCGCGAGGCTGAGGGTGTTGTCTTCCTCCTCCTCTTCGACCGGACGCTTGGCACGGGGCTCGCCATCCTCGTCCAGTTCGTCGACGGTTTCCTCTTCCTCGGCCTCGTCGTCCTCCTTGAACGAGGGGCCGGCGGTCTTTTCGCTGATCTCGCCGTCGTCGTCGCCTTCACCGTCTTCCGACAGGCTTTCGGGCGCAGGCTCCTTCGAGAGCATCGCGTCGAGATCGAGGATCTCGCGCAGCTGCATCTCGCCGTTGTTGAGCGCTTCGGACCACTGGATGATGGCGTGGAAAGTAATCGGGCTCTCGCAGAGGCCCAGGATCATCATGTCGCGGCCGGCTTCGATCCGCTTGGCGATGGCGATTTCGCCCTCGCGGCTGAGCAGTTCGACCGCGCCCATCTCGCGCAAATACATGCGCACCGGATCATCGGTGCGCTCAACCGTTTCTTTCTTCTTGGCGTCGACCACCATGCGCGGCGAAATCTCGTCGCCATCGGCCTCTTCCGACTCGCGGTCGTCGTCCTGGCTATTGTCGGCGTCTTCGTCACTCTCGACGATATTGACGCCCATTTCCGAGATCGCGGCCATAATGTCCTCGATCTGGTCGGTGGACATCTGGTCCTGCGGGAGGGCCTCGTTCAGCTCGTCAACGGTGATGACACCCCGGCGCTTGGCGCGGGCGATCAGCTTCTTGATCGAGGCCTCGTTGAGGTCGATCAGCGGCGCATCGTCGTTGGTATCGCCGGTGTTGTCGTTTTTGCTCATCTATCCGCCGTTTTCCCCGTGCCTACGCCCTGATTCTAAACAATCATGACGAAGCCGCCTGCCTAGTAGCCATTTGCCTTAGGCGACTATCGAATTCCAGCTTTCTCTTGAGAAGACGTTGCTGTTCGGCAAAAGCCTCATCCGATAGTTCGCTTTCGAAGCGGGATGTTGCCTGCGCCAAAGCCGCTTCCAGTACCGGACGCTCCACCAAGAGATCGACGGCCTGCACAAGATCCTCTGCCGCCTGATCCGCGCTTGCGTCAGGATTTAAGAACCCGAAGCGCAATCCGGAGTATTCTGCGGTGCCGGGGATCTCCAGGCCACTGTTCGACAATATGGTGGCAAGAGCCTCGCTTACAAGCGGTTCCTTCGCATGATGGTTCACGTCGTAGCAATCGAGCAGCAAGGAAAAGCGCGGATCGAGGCCGGGGGTGCGGGCCAACGCTTCGGCATGGCGCGCGATCTGGTCGGGCCATCGGATCAGGCCGGCAAGGACGGCGGCGGAAAGACCATCCCGCGCGCCGCCCGAGGCGGCCTTGCGCAGGCGTTCAAGCGATTCGGGATCCGATTCGGGCAGGGGGCTCCAGCGGCCTTTCTGGAAGTTGCCCCGCCCACCGCCGCCGCCACGCTGGTTCCATTGGCCGGGGCGAGACTGGCCGCGATCCCCTTGTTGCCAGCGGCTTTCGCGCTTGGGAAAGGCGAACTCCGAATAGCGGTCCTGAAGCTCGCGGCGATAGAGGCTGGCGATATCCGGATGCTGGATCGCGTCGACATGCTCCATCAGGCGGGCCTTCAACCCGGCCTTGTCCTCAGGCGTCGTGAGCGGCTGGGCATCGCGTTCGACTTCCCAGAGCACGTCGACAAGGCTTTTCGCGGTGCCGAGGATGTCCTCCATGGCCCGCGCGCCCTTGGCCTTGATGAGGTCGTCGGGGTCCATCCCTTCCGGCAGGCGCACGATTCGCAGGGAGTGGGCAGGGCGCAGCAGCGGAAGTGCCCGCGTGACCGCACGCATGGCGGCGCGCTGACCGGCGGCGTCACCATCGAAGCAGAGAACCGGCATTTCGACATGACGCCACAGCATCTCGATCTGGTGCTCGGTCAGCGCGGTGCCGAGCGGGGCAACGCATTCGCCGATTCCCGCTGCGGCCATGGCGACGACGTCCATGTAGCCTTCGACCACCACCATCCGGCCGGACTGGCGTGCGGCAGGTGCGGCGCGATGAAGGTTGTAGAGCGTGCGTCCCTTGTCGAACAGCGGCGTATCCGGAGAATTCAGATACTTGGGGGCCTCAGTTTTATCCTTTGTGAGGATGCGGCCGCCAAAAGCGATGACCCGGCCGCGCGCATCCTCGATCGGTAGCATGAGGCGGCCGCGAAAGCGGTCGTAGGGATCGCGGTTCTCGACCTCGATCCTGAGGCCCGCCTCGATCAGCATGGCCTCGGGGAACTTGCTGAGCGCCTCTTTCATCGCCTGCCGGCCCTCCGGCGCATAGCCGAAGCCGAAGCGCTGGAGGGTATGAGCGTCGAACCCGCGCGTTGCCAGATAGCCGCGCGCCGCTTCGCCGCCGGGCGAGGATAGGTTGTTCACGAACCATGCTTGCGCATCGGCCATGACGTCGTGAAGCGTATCGCGCTTTTCCGCCGCCTTGGCCGCGCGCGGATCGTGGGCAGGGACGTCCATCCCTGCTTCGGCTGCCAGTTCCTTGACCGCATCCATGAAGGACAGGCCCTGATGGTCGGTCATCCAGCGGATCGCATCTCCATGTGCGCCGCAGCCAAAGCAGTGATAGAAGCCCTTTTCATCGTTGACGGTGAAGCTGGGAGACTTCTCGTTGTGGAACGGGCAGCAGGCCTTGAACTCGCGCCCCGCCTTCTGGAGGCGGGTGGAGCGACCAATCAGCGCCGACAGCGTGGTGCGGGCGCGAAGCTGGTCAAGCCATTGAGGGGTAAGCACGGTCCTGCCGCCGTTCCGTCAGGTTCAGGCCAGCGCCGCCTTCACCCAGCCCGAAGCCTTGCCCATGTCGAGTTCGGCGCCGTGGCGCGCCTTCAGTGCGGCGACGACCTTGCCCATGTCCTTCATGTTCTCGGCACCGACTTCGACCTTGATGGCCTCGATAATGGCCTTGGTCTCTTCCTCGGACAGCTGCGCGGGCAGGAAGGTTTCGATCACGGTCATTTCGGCCTTCTCTTCGGCGGCCTTCTCGGGACGGCCACCTTCCTCGAAGAGCTGGATCGATTCGCGGCGCTGCTTCACCATCTTCTGGAGCACGTCGATTACCATGGCATCGTCGTCCGGCAGAGAATCGGCCGTGCGCAGTTCGATGTCGCGGTCCTTGATCTTGGCAAGGATGAGTCGGACTGCGGCCAGGCGCGGCTTGTCGCCGGCTTTCATCGCAGTGATCTGGGCGGCCTTGATCGAATCACGAAGCATTGGTTTCCTGCTGTTCTGATAGGTTTGGGGAATTGTCGTGGCGCAAAAGTAGCAAGTCGCGCGCCAAATTGCACCTCTCGCGCCTTGACGCGGTGCACAACCCTGTCTAGCGGGCGGGCCTTAGCACACATAGTCAGAAACGCCGTAAACGGAGCGACCCACCATGGCCGACGCCGCATATACGCTTGCGCCCAAACCTGAAGGGGCGACAGGCGTTCTCGTCCTGAGCGATGGACACGTGGTCTGGGGCCGCGGCTTTGGAGCCGTCGGCGAAGCAGTCGGCGAAGTCTGCTTCAACACCGCGATGACCGGATATCAGGAAGTGATGACTGATCCGTCCTACGCGGGCCAGATCGTCACTTTCACTTTCCCCCACATCGGCAATGTCGGTGTCAACGACGAGGATCTCGAATCCAAGGTCGATGGCGCTGTCGGCTGCGTCGTCCGCGAGGACGTGACGCTGCCTTCGAACTTCCGCTCTGCCGGTGAGTTCGGCGATTGGCTTGCAGCCAAGGGCAAGGTCGGTCTCGCCGGGGTCGATACCCGCGCGCTGACCCGCCGCATCCGCCTGCAGGGCGCGCCCAATGCGGTGAT
Organism: Novosphingobium sp. BL-S-33; assembly: GCF_056857025.1. NCBI lineage: Bacteria > Pseudomonadati > Pseudomonadota > Alphaproteobacteria > Sphingomonadales > Sphingomonadaceae > Novosphingobium > Novosphingobium sp. BL-S-33. The sequence continues at coordinate 2,473,744 of NZ_CM166474.1, forward strand.
CGCCCATAACCCGGAAGGCGAATTCGACATTCCCGCACTGATCAAGCGGGCGCAGGAATGGCCGGGCCTTGAAGGCATGGACCTTGCCAAGATCGTCAGCCGCGAAATCCAGGAGGGCTGGGAAGGCTCGACCTGGGAACTCGGCCAGGGCTTCGGTAACGGCGAGGGCGATGCGCGCCCGCATGTGGTCGCCATCGACTACGGCGCCAAGGACAACATCTTCCGCAATCTGGTGAAGGCCGGTGCGCGCGTGACGGTGGTTCCCGCCGAAACGTCGCTCGACGCGATCCTCGCGCTGGAGCCGGCGGGCGTGTTCCTCTCGAATGGTCCGGGCGATCCGGCGGCGACCGGCGAATATGCCGTGCCCGTCATCAAGTCGCTGCTCGACCGTGACGTGCCGATCTTCGGCATCTGCCTTGGTCACCAGATGCTCGGCCTTGCGGCCGGCGCCAAGACCTCGAAGATGCACCAGGGCCATCGCGGCGCCAACCACCCGGTGAAGCGCCTGGACGACTCCGTCGTCGAGATCACCTCGATGAACCACGGTTTCGCGGTCGATAACCAGTCGCTGCCCGAGAACGTCGAGGAGACGCACGTCTCGCTGTTCGACGGTTCGAACTGCGGCATTGCGATCAAGGGCAAGAAGGCCTTCGGTGTGCAGTATCACCCCGAAGCCAGCCCCGGACCGCAGGACAGCTTCTATCTCTTCGAAAAGTTCGTGGGGATGCTGGCCTGATGGGCGTCACGGGTCGGTTTCTTGCTGCGGCGCTAGCGCCGTATCCCGCATCGGCGATCATTGCCGGTGCGGATCAGCGAGATTTCGACCCGGCATGTCGCTTTGCCTATGCACTGGGGTTCCCGGCGTTCGCGCCGGCAACCCGTGCAAAGCAAGGTGCCATATAATGACCGCTCTTATCGACCACATGATCGCTTACTATATTGCCGGACAGGCTGCCGAACTCTCGGTTGCGCCGCGTTTTTACCCTTACGGTGAATTGCAGCTCATCTTCGAGGACAAGATCTCGGTAGCCGTCCGCAAGTTCGGCCCCAAGGTGCGCAAGCATTCGAAGGAAGCCGGCCAGGCCTTCATCGACCGGATGCTCGAAACGGGCGCCTGGTCGACCACCGAAGGCGAGTACGGCGGTTCGATGCATCAGTTTCAGGCTGACCGGTTCAAGGCGGTGATCCGCGAGGAACAGGACAGCAACCCGATCATTCTCAAAGCCAAAGCCGAAGGCCCGGATTACTGGGACAAGGCGTTTGGCGAACTGGTGGCCTAGGCCGCCAGTCCGACATACAAGACACACAGGACACCCCAGGACAGCCCATGCCCAAGCGCACAGACATCTCCTCGATCCTCGTCATCGGCGCCGGCCCGATCATCATCGGCCAGGCCTGCGAATTCGACTATTCGGGGACGCAGGCGATCAAGGCGCTGAAGGAAGAGGGCTACCGGGTCATCCTGGTGAACTCCAACCCGGCGACGATCATGACCGATCCGGACATGGCCGACGCCACTTATGTCGAGCCGATCACGCCGGAAGTGGTCGCCAAGATCATCGAGAAGGAGCGCCCGGATGCGGTGCTCCCGACGATGGGCGGCCAGACCGCGTTGAACTGCGCGCTGGCGCTGTTCAACGACGGCACGCTGGAGAAGTTCGGCGTGCAGATGATCGGCGCCGACGCCGATGCCATCGACAAGGCCGAGGATCGCCAGCGCTTCCGCGACGCGATGGACAAGATCGGCCTCAATTCGGCCCGTTCGGGCGTGGCCCACACCATGGACGAAGCTTTCGCCGTGCTCGAACGCACGGGCCTGCCTTCGATCATCCGCCCCAGCTTCACGATGGGCGGCACCGGTGGCGGCATCGCCTACAACAAGGCCGAGTTCGAGGCGATCGTCCGCTCGGGTCTCGATGCCTCTCCCACCACCGAAGTGCTGATCGAGGAATCGCTGCTCGGCTGGAAGGAGTATGAGATGGAGGTCGTGCGCGACAAGCACGACAACTGCATCATCATCTGCTCGATCGAGAACGTCGATCCGATGGGCGTCCACACGGGCGACTCTATCACTGTCGCGCCGGCGCTGACGCTGACCGACAAGGAATACCAGATCATGCGCAACGCCTCGATCGAGGTGCTGCGCGAGATCGGCGTCGAAACTGGCGGTTCGAACGTGCAGTTCGCGGTCAATCCGAAGGACGGTCGCCTGATCGTCATCGAGATGAACCCGCGCGTTTCGCGCTCCTCGGCGCTGGCTTCGAAGGCCACGGGCTTCCCGATCGCGCGCGTCGCGGCGAAGCTGGCCGTGGGCTACACGCTCGACGAGATCATGAACGAGATCACCGGCGCCACGCCGGCCGCGTTCGAGCCGACCATCGACTACGTCGTCACCAAGATCCCGCGCTTCGCTTTCGAGAAGTTCAAGGGCGCCAAGAACGACCTGACCACCGCGATGAAGTCGGTGGGCGAAGTCATGGCTATCGGCCGTAACATCAAGGAATCGATGCAGAAGGCCCTGCGCGGCCTTGAAACCGGTCTCGACGGCTTCAACCGCGTGGTCGAGCTGGAAGGTGCCGGCCGCGACGTCATCACCGCCGCGCTGTCGCGCGCGACGCCGGAGCGTCTGCTGCATGTCGCGCAGGCCTTCCGCGAAGGCTTCACGGTGGATGAAGTCCACGCCATCGCCCACTACGACAAGTGGTTCCTGCGCCACATCGAAGAGATCATCGCCGAAGAGGCGCAGATCATGAAGCACGGCCTGCCGGTGGATGCGCAGGGTCTGCGCCGCCTGAAGGCCATGGGCTTCTCGGACAAGCGCCTTGCCACGCTGGCCGTGCGTTCGGTCGGCGTTGCCGGCGGCATGGGCGAGACTCAGGCCAAGCGCTCGGGCCTGCTGCACGACACCCTGCTCGCCATGACCGGCGCCACCAGTGAAGAGGAAGTGCGCAAGCTGCGCACGAAGCTGGGCGTGCACCCGGTGTTCAAGCGCATCGACTCCTGCGCGGCCGAGTTCGAGGCGGTGACGCCTTACATGTACTCGACCTACGAAGCCCCGATCTTCGGTGAGCCCGAGAACGAGGCAAATCCGTCCGACCGTAAGAAGATCGTGATCCTCGGCGGCGGTCCCAACCGCATCGGTCAGGGCATCGAGTTCGACTATTGCTGCGTCCACGCCTGCTTCGCGCTTTCCGAAGCCGGCTATGAAACCATCATGGTCAACTGCAACCCCGAGACCGTCTCGACCGACTACGACACCTCGGACCGCCTCTACTTCGAGCCGCTGACCGGCGAGGACGTGCTGGAAATCCTGCGCGTCGAGCAGTCGAAGGGTGAGCTTGTCGGCGTGATCGTGCAATTCGGCGGCCAGACCCCGCTCAAGCTGGCACAGACGCTGGAAGACGCCGGGATCCCGATCCTTGGTACGTCGCCCGACGCCATCGACCTTGCCGAAGACCGCGAGCGTTTCTCGGCGCTGGTCGAAAAGCTTGGCCTAAAGCAGCCGGCCAACGGCATTGCCCGCAGCCGTGACGAGGCAGTGAACGTCGCCAACCGCATCGGCTACCCCGTGCTGATGCGCCCCAGCTACGTGCTCGGCGGCCGCGCGATGGAAATCGTCGACAGCGAACAGCAGCTCGACAACTACATTGCCACCGCCGTTCAGGTTTCCGGCGACAGCCCGGTGCTGATCGACCAGTACTTGCGCGACGCCATTGAGTGCGACGTCGATGCGCTTTGCGATGGCGATCAGGTCGTCGTTGCCGGTGTCATGCAGCACATCGAGGAAGCGGGCATCCACTCGGGCGACAGCGCCTGCACCCTGCCGCCCTACAGCCTCTCGGCCGAGATCATCGCCGAGATGGAGCGTCAGGCCGAAGCACTGGCCTTTGGTCTCAACGTGCGCGGCCTGATGAACATCCAGTTCGCGGTGAAGGACGGCGAGGTCTACCTGATCGAGGTCAACCCGCGTGCCTCGCGCACCGTGCCCTTCGTCGCCAAGGCGCTCGGGCAGCCGGTCGCCAAGATCGCCTCGCGCGTGATGGCGGGTGAAAAGCTGGCCGACTTCCCGCCGTTCAAGCGTGATCTGCCCTACATGGCGGTCAAGGAAGCGGTGTTCCCGTTTGCGCGCTTCCCCGGCGTCGATCCGGTGCTCAGCCCCGAAATGAAGTCGACCGGCGAAGTCATGGGCCTCGATGCCGACTTCCCGCGCGCCTTCCTCAAGGCCCAGCTCGGCGCCAGCATGCGCCTGCCCGACAGCGGCACCGTGTTCGTCTCGGTGAAGGACAGCGACAAGGCCGTGATCCTGCCCGGCGTGCAGACGCTGGTGAAGGAAGGCTTCAAGATCGTCGCCACGGCCGGCACCCACAAGTACCTCAGCGAAGCCGGCGTTCCGGTGGAACTCGTCAACAAGGTGGCGGAAGGCCGTCCGCACATCGTCGACAAGATCGTCGATGGCGAAATCGCGCTGATCTTCAATACCACCGAAGGGTGGCAGAGCCTGAAGGACTCGCAATCGATCCGCGCTTCGGCGCTGACCGGCAAGGTTCCGTACTTCACCACGGCCACCGCCAGCGTCGCTGCTGCACAGGCAATTTCCGCACTGCGCGGGACCCAGCTTGAAGTGCGTTCGTTGCAGGATTATTATAGCTGAAATCGATCTAGCCTCCCCACATCGCTGCGGATCGGCCCAGTCCTCGGGAATGACCTGAGGGACGGGACAGGAAACTAGTCTCCCTCGACTGGTTTCGCGGAGCGGGGAGGCAGCAGGAAGGAAGTGTTTGATGGCCAGTATCGAAAAGCTCCCCATGCTCGCTGAAGGGTATGAGAAGCTTACCGCCGAGATCAAGGCGCTGCGTGAAGAGCGCCCCCGGATCGTCGATGCGATCGAGGAAGCGCGCGCGCACGGCGATCTCTCGGAAAATGCCGAGTATCACGCCGCCAAGGAGCGTCAGGGCCAGGTCGAAGCCACGATTGCCGACCTCGAAGACAAGATCACGCGCGCCCAGATCGTCGATCCGGCCACGCTGACCAGCGACAAGATCATCTTCGGCGCCACGGTCACGTTGCTCGATGAGGACGACAAGCCGGTGAAGTACCAGATCGTCGGTCCTTACGAGGCGGATGCCCGTGTTGGCCGCATCAGCTACAACTCGCCGCTGGGCAAGGCGCTGATCGGTCGCCGGGTCGAGGAAGAGGTTGAAGTGACCGTGCCTTCGGGCGACAAGTTCTACCTGGTGCAGAAGATCGAGTTCATCTGAACCGGACTTCGCCGGACGAGAGCAAAAGAAAAGGCCGGCGAAAGCCGGCCTTTTTCGTATCCGCTGCCGTTCGGTAGCGGAAAGCCCGTTCAGGCTTCCGGCTGGTCCGGCTGGAGCAGGCGGTGAAGATGGACGATCACGTACTTCATTTCCGCGTCGTCGACCGTACGGTGGGCAGCCGAACGCCAGGCGTCTTCGGCCGAGGCGTAATCGGGATAGACGCCGACCAGGTCCATTTCTTCGAGATTTGCGTATTCAAGGCTGCGCGGATCTTTGACCCGGCCACCCATCACGAGGTGAAGTTTCTGCATGGGGAGGGACCGCTTTCCTGTGGGAGAGAGATGAGGTCCCCATAAGTCTTGGCGGTCTGCAGGGCAAGAGCCGATCGCATGCGCGATACGGCCCTTTGCGCTCCTGCAAATCAATAGCAATATTAATTCAGTGAGTCATGCGCTGCGCGAAATCCTGCATGCGTTCCATGAAACGATGCGACTTCTCGCTGGCGCTCTCCGCCGCGTCGTGGCCAAGCTTGCTGACCTTTTGTGCGGCAGGGCCGCCGACTTTTTCCGCGCGCTCCGCCGTAGCGCGGCCCAGTGCGCTGGCTGCTGCAAGAGCGGCAAGTCCGTAACGCTCAAGCCGTTCAGCTGCATTGCCGCCGACTTTTTCGGCACGGTCGGCGATCTGTCCGGCCTCACGCTTGGCGCCGATGCCAAGGCTTTGCGCCTTGCTGGAGGCATTGCGGCCCAGAAGCAGCGCCGCGCCGCCCGCCGCTTCGGCGAGTTCCAGCGTGCGCGACATAGCCTTGTCGGTCACCCGGCGTGGCAGCAGGGCACTGACGACCGCCCCGGCAGCCAGCCCGCCTGCGATGACCAGCACCGGGTGTTTCTTCACGAAAGCGATGACCTTTCGCGACGGACTGTCGGCATCGGTCGCCGGCCGGATCGGCACGACGGCTCCGAAGTTGACGTCGGTTGCGGACTGGGCGGGCGTTTTCTGTTCAACGTCGCTCACGTCAGGCTCCTTTTTCGCTTTCATGTTCATCCGATCCGCGGTTCGACAGGGCACCGAATATGTCGGTGATCCAGGCGATGATCGGGTTTCGCAAAATCCAAAGCACCAGCGCGGTGAAAGTTCCGCCCACCACGGCGGGGTGTGTCTCCACCACGGCGACAGCCTCGTCGAGAACGTCGAGCGCCTTGTCGATCGCTTCGTCGGCAAGGCGTCCGGCAATCCCGCGTTCTTCCATGTCGGCCTTGAGTGCGGCGTAATGGGCATCGAACGTGGCCTTTGCCTCGTCGCGTACGGCGCGGTGTTCGGCCAGGCGGGCGGCGAGCGATGCCATTAGTCAGTACCTCCGTTCGACAGCACGGACCGCACCCGTTTGACCCGCCCGCGCGCGCTCAACCCGAGGATTGCGGCGATCACAAGCAAGGCCAGCGTCGCCACCGCCGTCGCCAGCCAGGGCCCAAGGACCGAGGCCAGCGAAAGCACCAGCCCGAACACCAGCGCCATCAGTGCGAAGAACACGACAACCGCCGCCAGCACGCCAAGCAGCGCGATCGTGCGGGCTTCCGCACCGACGTAGGCGGCCCGGGTTTTCTGGAAAGCCAGTTCCGCCTGCGCCAGCGTGCGCGCTTCCTCGGCCAGAAGCTTGAGGTCCTGGGCGAGCGAAATGTCCTCTATATCGCTGTCATAGCGAAGGGACGTGTCAGGATCGAGCATTGCTGCAGATCGCGCCGGGGGCCGGATCAGCTACTCTTCTTGAACAGTCGGCCGAACAGGAAGCCGGCCGCCACTGCGACGCCGATTGCCATGCCCGGGCTCTTGCGCACGAATTCGCGCGCATCCTCACCCAGTTCGTCCAGCGTCTTCTCGTCAAGCCGGGCTGCGGCATCTGCCACGGACTTGGAGGCCGTACGGGCATAGTCACCGTACTTGGGGCCGGCCTTCTCGTCGATCACGCTCACATTGTCGTCGATCAGCTTGGAAAGGCCCACCATCGCCTGGCTGGTCTTGGCCTTGCTCTGGTTGGCAAGGTCGGTCGCCTTCACCTTGGCGTCGTCCGCAAAGGCACTGGCCTTGGTCTTGGCGTCTTCCGAGCGGCTCTTGGCCTCGTTCGACCATTCGCCCTTGGCCTGGTTCAGTTTGCCAAGATAACCTTCCGCCACGGTCTGCGCTTCCTTGCCGAGGGCCAGAGCGCCCGCGCGGGCTTCTTCAACGGCTTTGCTGAAGTGGCTCTTGGCGTTTTCGGTTCCGTTTCCCGTGCCGCTGGTGGGTTCGGCCATGGCGTTGTCCTCCTTGTTTCGGGGTAACCCCGGTCTTTCGCCTATATGCGATGTGCCGACAGAGTAACACAACTTGTCCGCGCTGCTGCAACGCAACTTGTAACCTCAAGTTCCCCTGCTAAGACGCCCTCGAGAGCGCCAGGGCCTCTTCCAGTGGCGCCGTTCAGGAGGAAATCCCAGAATGACCGCGATCATCGATATCCACGGCCGCCAGATTCTCGACAGCCGCGGCAACCCGACCGTCGAAGTCGACGTGCTCCTCGAAGACGGCAGCTTTGGCCGCGCTGCGGTCCCCTCGGGTGCATCGACCGGCGCGCACGAGGCGGTCGAACTGCGCGATGGTGACAAGAACGTTTATCTTGGCAAGGGCGTGCTCAAGGCGGTTGATTCGGTAAACACCGAAATCGCCGAAGAACTCGTGGGCATGGACGCCGAAGAGCAGCGCGAGCTTGACCTTGCGATGATCGAACTCGACGGTACCGAGAACAAGGGCCGCCTTGGCGCCAACGCCATCCTCGGCGTCAGCCTCGCCGTGGCGAAGGCGGCTGCCAACGCGCGCGGCCTGCCGCTCTATTCCTACGTCGGCGGCGTTTCCGCCCATGTGCTGCCGGTGCCTATGATGAACATCATCAATGGCGGCGAGCATGCCGACAACCCGATCGACTTCCAGGAATTCATGGTCATGCCGGTCGGCGCCGGTTCGATCGCCGAAGCCGTGCGCTGGGGTTCGGAAATCTTCCACACGCTGAAGAAGGGCCTGCACGAGAAGGGCCTGGCTACCGCAGTGGGTGACGAAGGCGGTTTTGCGCCGAACCTTGCCAGCACCCGCGATGCGCTGGACTTCATCATGGCCTCGATCGAGAAGGCAGGCTTCAAGCCGGGCGTGGACGTCCAGCTTGCGCTCGACTGCGCCGCGACCGAGTTCTTCAAGAACGGCAAGTACGAGATCAGCGGTGAAGGCCTTTCGCTCAGCCCGATCCAGTTCGCGGATTACCTTGTCGACCTGTGCGAAGCCTACCCGATCATCTCGGTTGAAGACGGCATGGGCGAAGACGACTTCGAAGGCTGGAAGGCACTGACCGACAAGATCGGCCACAAGGTCCAGTTGGTTGGCGACGATCTCTTCGTGACCAACCCCAAGCGTCTCGTCATGGGCATCGAGAAGGGCATGGCCAACTCGCTGCTGGTGAAGGTCAACCAGATCGGCACGCTGACCGAGACGCTGGAAGCCGTCTCGATCGCCAACCGCGCCGGCTACACCGCCGTCATGTCGCACCGTTCGGGCGAAACCGAGGACGCGACCATCGCCGACCTCGCCGTTGCCACCAACTGCGGCCAGATCAAGACCGGTTCGCTCGCCCGCTCGGACCGGCTTGCCAAGTACAACCAGCTGATCCGTATCGAGGAAGAGCTGGGCAAGGCCGCAAAGTTCGCCGGCGCTTCGGCGTTCGGCCGTCTCGCGCGCTGATCGGACTTTCCGTTTAAAGGAAGGCCCGGTTCCCATGGGGAGCCGGGCCTTTTCTTTGACTTTGTAACCGGGTGATCGGCCTGGGTCAGTAGAGCGACCACCCGGTCGCCTCCATCGGTTCCGTGCCCGGATCCCCACCCCCAGGGGCGAAACGGGTTGGCTACCGGGCGCATTGCCGAGAACTCCGTACGAGTGTCATCGAGCAACACGACGGAACGCGATGGGCGAAATATTCGAGCATCGCGGCATAGCCCCGCGCGCTCAATTTGACGTAGACGCGCCGGGCATCCCCCGGATCCGCCTCGCGCACGAGCAGACCCTGCTTTTCGAGAATGGTGATCCAGCGCAGTGCCGTGGTCGAGGGAACCGCCGAGCCGATGCGGGCACTCGTCACCGAGACGCGGCGGCGTTCCTTGGCGGCAATGAACAGATCGAGCAGGATGTCCCAGGCCGGTTCGCCGAAAAGCTCCTCCGATCCGAATATCTTGGTCCGCCTGCGGCGATCGTCATAAGTCTGGCGGGCCAGTTCAACCCAGATGGGGTGGTCCTGGCTGGCGCCCTTGCCGCCGTCGCGCTCGGTCCCGATCACGGCGTCGGTAGCGATAGTCTGTCCGATTTCGAGTTCCCGCGCCATGGCGAGAAGTTCGTTGGCGATACCGATAAGGCGTATGGCCTTGGCTCGGTTGCGCATAACTTGATCGGTCTTCTCCATAAGCCAGAGCCCACCAAACGCCTGGCTGCAATGGTTCCGTGCCGATCGGGGGTACCGAACACGATACTATTCGCAGCAATTACTCCCGCAGATCATGAATTTTGGCCTTGCTTGTCGATCCGATTAGCTTCCTGACTGAGTTCGACAGGAAGGTTCGGGCGCGGCAAAATCGCAATTCATTTTCCGAACGGGGTTGTGGCATGCGGAAGACAGGCCGTCTTGTTCAGCTTATTCCGAATTGGAGTCTTCTTGCTCCGCGTTGGAGGGCACGCGCAGGGCGTCGATCGCCGCCTGGAGATGCGCCGCCGCGACGAAGGCGCCGAACTCCTCAAGATCCGGCAATTTCGCCATGAGGGCTTCGATCAACGCGGCACGCTTTCGTTCGGTGTTCACTGGCATATACTCCGTCGGTCGCGGCTGGTGGCGCGACAGGGCCCGATATCCCTGGGCCGGGGGCTGCGACCCGCCTCTGCGTCGAGGTGTCGAGGTGTCGAGGTTTGAAGTTAGCTCCGAATAGGATCGGTAACGGATATTTCTGTTATGATCGCTACATCATTTCGGAGATTTGGGAACTCGTCATTCGGCTATGTCCAAGTTGGGTACAGGACATACGGGATTGACTAACCGATCAAATCTGACCTTGCAGTGAACTGATTGTGTAAATTCAGTAATGTATCTGATGAATATAGGTAGATATACGCGGTCTAACTGTGCGTATTAAGGGCATTGAAACACTCATCAGAAAGGATGAGGCGCGCCGCGCCGACAAGTTCGTGGACCTGTTCGGGACTGGTGGCGCTGGCGATCGGCGCTGCAATGGTCGGCTGCGCATTCAGCCATACGAGCGCGACTTGTGCGGGGCTGGCGCCGGAATCGGCCGCAATCGCACGCAGATCGTCGAGAATGGCCCATCCGCCATGGGCTGCTGCGGCATCGAGAGAATGGGCGCGCGTGGTGCCTTCCCACTCGCCGGCGCTGGCGTATTTTCCGGTGAGGAAGCCCGCCGCAAGGCCGTAATAGGGCAGGGCCGCGATCCCGCGCTTCTGGCAGAGCGCCATGAGCGGACCTTCAAATTCATCCCGGGCCACAAGGTTGTAGAGCGGCTGGAGCACGGTGAAGTGTTGGACGCCCAGTGCGTCGGCGGCATCGATCACGGCGGCGAGCCGCTCGGCCGTATAGTTGGAAGCGCCCAGTTCGCGGGCCCGGCCGGAGTGGAACAGGTCTCCATAGACGCCCGCGACTTCATCGAGCGGAGTCGTGCCGTCGTCGCGGTGGGCGTAGAAGAGGTCCACGTAATCGGTGCGCAGGCGTTCAAGCGAGCCGTCGAACGCCGCGCGCACCTTTTCGGGTATCAGCGAGCCGGGCGCGCCGCCCTGACCGGTCTTGGTGGCGATGCGCATTTCACTGCGCACGCCGCGCGCCTGTAGCCACTCGCCGATGATCGCTTCCGATTCGCCGCCCTTGTGGCCGGGAACCCAGTTGGAATAGCCCTCGGCGGTGTCGATCATGCGGCCGCCCGCCTCGTAAAAGGCGTCGAGCACCGCAAAGCTGCGGTCCCGGTCGATAGTCCATCCGAAGACGTTCCCGCCCAGAACGAGGGGGATGCCGTCGATGTACGCGTGCGCGACCGGAACCGTATCAGCCATTCAACTCTCCGTCAGGCGAAACGCTCCTTGAGGTCGTAGAGCGCAATCGCGGCCTTGGCGGCTTCACCGCCCTTGTCCTTTTGTGCGGGATCGGCGCGGACGAGCGCCTGTTCCTCGTTCTCCACGGTAAGGATGCCGTTGCCGATGGCAATACCGTCCATCGTCAGCGCCATGATGCCGCGTGCCGATTCCCCGGCGACGATTTCGAAGTGGTAGGTCTCACCGCGAATGACCACGCCGATGGCGACGTAGCCATCGTAATCGCCGGTGGCATCGGCCAGCGAGATGGCGGCCGGGATTTCCAGCGCGCCGGGCACCGTGATGACTTCGGCCTTGTGGCCGGCGACCTTCAGCGCTGCCTTGGCGCCGGCGATCAACTGGTCGTTGAGATGGTCGTAGAAGCGGGCTTCGACGATGAGGAAACGGGCCATGTCAGTTCGCTCCTTCGGGGGCGCAGGGAATGGGGCGTTCGTCGACGATGTTCAGGCCATAGCCTTCCAATGCGACAAGCGAATGATGGGTGTTGGTGAGCAGAATCATGTCGTGGATGCCAAGCTCCGCGAGAATCTGCGCGCCCACGCCATAGTCGCGAAGTTCTTCGATGTCAGGCATTTCGCCGGCACGGATCTGCTGCTTGATGTCCATGACCTTCGACATCGAACTGCCGATCTGGCGATTGATCACGACGATCACGCCGGTCCCTTCCTCGCCGATCATTTCCATCGCGCGGTGCAACAGGTTGCCGCGCTCGGTCGATTCCTCGCCGAACACGTCGGTGAACATCGAGAGCGTGTGCATGCGCACCAGCGTCGGCTTGGCGGGATCGACGCGGCCCTTGATGAGGGCCATGGTCTCATCGCCAGTGGCCTTGTTGTAATAGCTGCGGGCGAGCCACTGGCCGCCGTGGTGGCTCTGGAACGTGATCTCGTTCTTCTTTTCGACCATGCGATCGTGCTTGCGGCGATAGGCGATGAGATCGCGGATCGTGCCGATCTTCAGGTCGTGAATGCGCGCGAAGCCGATCAGGTCGTCCATGCGGGCCATGGTGCCGTCGTCCTTCATGATCTCGCAGATCACGCCGGAGGGATTGAGGCCGGCAAGGCGCGAAATGTCGACAGCGGCTTCGGTATGGCCGGCGCGGACCAGCACGCCGCCATCGCGGGCGCGCAGCGGGAAGACGTGGCCAGGGGTGACGATGTCGGCCTTGCTCTTGGTGCCGTCGATGGCGACCGAGATGGTGCGGGCGCGGTCGCCGGCGGAGATTCCGGTGGTCACGCCTTCGCGCGCCTCGATCGAAACGGTGAAAGCGGTTTCGTGGCGGGTGCCGTTGTGGCGGCTCATCAGGTCGAGGCCGAGTTCGTCGACGCGCTGGCTGGTGAGCGTCAGGCAGATCAACCCACGGCCGTGGGTAGCCATGAAGTTGATTGCCGCCGGGGTCGCCATCTGGGCCGGGATCACGAGGTCGCCCTCGTTCTCGCGGTCCTCGTCATCGACCAGGATGAACATGCGACCGTTGCGCGCCTCGTCGATGATCTCTTCAATGGGGACGAGCATCTGGCGGTCGTCGTTAGAGAACAGCACGCGTTCCAGCTTGGTCAGCGTTTCGGCGGTGGGGTTCCAGTCGGGCTCGGTGCAGTCGCGAAGCGTATTGGCGTGGAGCCCTGCCGCGCGGGCGAGGCCCGACTTGCTCATGCCGCCTTCGGCGACGAGCTTGCGCACCTGTTCGATCACATTGCCTGCCATGAGTCTATCCATTTTCACATCGTGGTGTGATCGCGATATGAACTCATCACATCGAAATTCAAGTCCCCTTGAACTCGGGCCGTCGTTTTTCGAGGAAAGCATCGACCGCCTCGGCGTGATCGTGGGTGGCGTGGGCGGCAGACTGCATGGCGGCGGCCATTTCCAGCAGGGTGGCCAGATCGCTGCGGCGGCCTTCCCAAAGCAGGCGCTTGGTCATGCGCACGGCGTGCGGCGGGTTGGCGGCAATGCGGCGGGCGAGGGCGCGGGCTTCGTCCATCAACTGATGATCGGGCACGACCTTGGACACGAGCCCGCAGGCCAGTGCCTCTGCCGCGTCGATCATGTCGCCGGTGAGCGCCATTTCAGCGGCCTTCGACCAGCCGACCACGCGGGGCAGCAGCCATGAGCCACCATCGCCCGCAATCAGGCCGATCTTCACGAAGCTTTCGGCAAAGCGCGCACTTTCACCGGCTATGCGGAGATCGCACATGCAAGTGAGGTCGCAGCCCGCGCCTGCCGCTGCGCCATTGACGGCGGCGATCACCGGCACTTCAAGCGCGGCGAAAGCGAGAGGCAAGCGCTGGATGCCACGCTTGTAATTGAGGCGGGTGCGGATCGGCTCGCCGCCGTTGACGTTGCCACCCGGCTTCATCTCGTTGATGTTGCCGCCCGAGGAAAAGCCCTTGCCGGCGCCGGTGAGAATGGCAACGCGTGCGGCGGGATCGCTGTCCAGCCGCTCCAGCGCGCCAAGTAGGCCCTCGATCACTTCGGGATCGGAGATCGGATTGCGCAGTTCCGGCCGGTTGAGCGTGATCGTGACGATGCCTTCGGCGTCGATCTCGTAAAGTACGGCGTCGGTCATGCTGTTGGTCCTGCTCCTCGTTGTTGCGTCCGCCTTAGCAGGTTGACGCATAGGTAAAAGGGCCCGGACGGCATGCCGTCCGGGCCCCTTCCAATTTTTTACATGATGTAAGACGTCAAGCGGGCTGCTTGCTCATCATCTTGGTGATGTCCACCTGACCAGTGGCAAGGCCGCCCATGAAGCCGCCGTCCACTGGCATGACGATGCCGTTGACCACGCCTGCAAGGTCGCTGCAAATCAGCACCAGCGGACCGGCCTGTTCGGCGGGGGTGGTGTAGCGGCCGAGCGGCTCGGCAGCGGCATCGACCACCGCCTTGCCCGAGGTGGCGTGGAAGGTCGCCATCATCGGCGTCTGGGTCGGTGAGGGCAGCGAGCAGTTGATGCGGATGCCCTTCTTGATGAGCTGCGCGCCCATGAACTGGGTCCAGACGATCACCGCTTCCTTCGAGAAAGCATAGCCCTCGGCCACTTGGTCAAGGTTGGCTTCGCACCAGGCGAGGCCGGCCTCGAAGCCCTTGGTGGCGAGAAGCTGCATGTGCACCGGAATGCGGCGGCTCCAGCCGAGGCCGCCGGTCGAGGCGATGGAGACGATCGCGGCGCCTTCGCTCATCAGCGGCACGACCTGCTCGGTAAGGTGACGGGTGCCGAGGAAGTTGACCTTCATCACATCGAGCGGCGGGAAGCCGCCGCCACCGGCGAGGCCCGCGCAGTTGAACAGCGCGTCGACCTTGCCGCCGACTTTGGCGACAGCTGCTTCGATGGAGGCCGGATCGCGCAGGTCGATCTGGGTGAACGATGCCATCGGCACCGCGCTTTCCTTGAAGTCGAAACCGTGAACTTCCGCGCCGAGTTCGACGAGCAGCTTCGCCGTCGCTTCGCCCATGCCCGAGAAGCATCCGCTGACGATTACGCGCTTGCCCTTATAGCCGAGAATATCGGTCATCCCGCTTGTCCTTCCTCTCACGGGCGCGGGCAAACGCCGGCCCCAATGTCTTGTCGGCAAGTAGCTAGTCGCAGTGGGGCGGGGGCTTCAACCTTGCGCCGGGCTGATCGCCGTCGCGATGGTGCCGTGCGGGTCGCAAACGGGGCTTTGTGCTGCTACCCGAGAGCAGGCGAAAGGCGGGAGGTCGGAATGGACGAACAGGCGGTGTTGGCGGAGGCAGGTCCAGTGCCGATGGTCTATCGCGAGCCCCGTTGCGCCGGGCTGATCGCACTCGTTTCTGAGAGCTTTGAGCGGCTTTTGGGCAAGCCGCTCGTCGCGATTGGAGGCGATCCGGTCGAGGCGCTCTGGCAGGCACCTTTCGCCGTCGTGGCGCATGGGACTGAGCCCGATCCGCTGTTCTATTTCGGCAATGCCGCTGCGCTCGCCGCTTTCGAATGCGACGCTGCCCAATTTGTCGGGATGCCGTCGAGACTTTCCGCCGAAGCCCCTTTGCGGGAAGAGCGTCAGCGGCTGCTCGAACGCGTGACCACGCAGGGCTTCATCGACGACTACGCCGGTGTGCGGATCAGTGCGAAGGGCCGGCGGTTTCGCATCGGTCCAGCGGTGGTCTGGAATCTCATGGACGGTGCGGGCCTGTGCCACGGGCAGGCGGCGACGTTCGCGCCATGAGTAAAGCCGCCCCCCAAATGGTCGAGGCCCTGATGGCGGAAATTCGTGGCGCGCTGTCTGCGTTCCGGCACCGGCCGGTGGTCATCGGCATCTGCGGTGCGCAAGGATCGGGCAAATCCACACTGGCGGAAGCGGTTCGGCGGCAATGCGGCGCCGAAGGATTGGCGAGTGCAGTGCTTTCGCTCGACGATCTCTACCTCACGCATGCCGAGCGTCAGGCCCTCTCGCGTGAGGTTCATCCACTGCTGGCGACGCGCGGAGTTCCGGGTACACACGATATCGCGCTCGGGCTCGACGTTCTCGATGCGCTGGAAAGCGGCGGTCCGGCAGCGCTGCCGCGTTTCGACAAGGCGCGGGACGACCGCGTGCCGGAGCGCGATTGGCCCATCGTCGGTCCCGGCTGCGAGGTCCTGTTGCTGGAGGGCTGGTGCGTGGGCGCCTTTCCGCAGCGGACGAGTGAACTGGCGGAACCGGTCAATGCGCTGGAAGCGGAAGAGGACCCGGACGGCCGCTGGCGCCGCTGGGTCAACGATATGCTGGGCGATTCGTATCAGCGGCTCTTTGCAAGGATGGACCGTCTGGTGCTGCTTGCCGCGCCCGGTTTCGAGGTGGTGCACAGCTGGCGCGCCGAGCAGGAACGCGATCTGGCCGGACACCCTGCGCGGGGCAGCAAGGTCATGGCCGAAGCCGAAATCGCGCGTTTCATTGCCCATTACGAGCGGATCACTCGCATGATCCTGGCCGAGATGCCCGCCCGCGCCGACCTTGTGATCCGGCTGGATGAGGCGCGGCGCCCGGTCGAAATCCTGCGGCGCTAACCGGCCTCGCGCCGCACTTTGTCGGCGCGGCGGTTGCGCTTGCGTTGCAGGTCGTCGAGCGAGGGCACGTGGTCATCGACGACATCCGCCAGTACCGCGCCGCGCTCGCCGGGAGGGCGGGCTGGACCGCGGGTCGTGTCGCATACGGTCTGCCGCTCGATCTCGGCATTGAGCAGCGCGCCTAGCAGCACGCCATAGGCCGAGAGGAACAGCCACATCAGGAACACGACAATGGCTGAAAGCGAGCCGTACGTGGCGTTATAGTCGCTGATATAGGCGACATAGAGCGAGAACCCGAACGACACTGCCATCCACAACAGCGTCGCCAGCAAGGCGCCAGGGCTCAGCCAGCGCCACTTCGCCGGGCGCCGATCCGGGCCGTAACGCATGATAAGCGCGAAGCCGAGGCTGCCGAGCAGGATTGCTGCCGTCCAGTTCAGCCAACTGAACAGGGTTTGCGTCGCGTCGCCCAGAAAGGCGCTCGCCTGCGTTTGCAGCCATGCGAACACGCCGCCGGAAAGGATCCCGGTCAACGCGATCAGCACGGCCGAAAGCGTGAGCCCTCCGGCGCGGAAAGTGAGGGCGATGATACCGCGCGTTTCGCGCTCTTCGTTGATCACGTTGAGTGCGCTGATCATCCCGCTGGCCGCGCGCATACCGCCGTAGACCGCAAAGAACAGCGCGATCACCAGCGCAAAGCCGGTCACGCCCCGGCTGGTGGTAACGATCTGGATCAGTTGTTCTTCCAGCATGTGAGCCACTTCGGGCGGCACGATTTCGACGATGCTCTGCATCTGCTTGCGCACCGTATCGACGTCTCCGATGAGGCCGTAAGTCATCACGGTCGCCGCGATCAGCGGGGTGAGCGCGAGGAAGCAATAGAACGCGAGCCCGGCCGCCAGCAGGCCGAGTTCGTGAAAACCGCTCATGACCCAGACGCGCCGGATGACGCGCCACCAAGCCCTTCCGGAAAGCGCCCAGGGTGCGTTGGCATCGGAACCGGGGTGTGACATGGGCTCACCGACCGGATTGGTGCCGGAAATTGTCTCTATCTGGCCACGGTCCGATGATCCGTCGTGGGTATCCATCACGTACCCCCTTGCAGGTGGGAACTTTCGCTGTTGCAATGCGATACGGTAAAGCACGAGAGGGGCTCTTGCCCAGACTCGACAAGGTTTGGCTTCGTCAGGTCAAACTCCACAGGGCCGGACTCTACAGGGGGTATTCCATCGCGTTCCATATACCCAGGCCAAGCGATCACGCCGCCGCCGGTTCCCGGCTAAGGTGTGAAAGCGTCGGATTGGTTACGCTGGCACTGATGCTGGCGGCCTCCGGCGTGCCTGCTTATGCGCAGGATGCAGACCCTTCGGCGAGCCCGCCGACCGGCTCCGCGCCGCAGAATACCGCGGCTCAGGCCGGCGCTCAGAACGCTGGAAATCGGCCCGCGCGGGCGGACGATTCGCTGCAAGCGGGCAAGCTGGACGTGCCCGCGCCTCCGGCCGATGTGACCCTGCCCGAGGTGAAGCCGGTCATCCCCGATGACGAGTTCAACAAGTCGATCCCCAAACTCGATGCCACCGATGACCCCGAACTCGACAAGCCGCTCGATTCGATCGAGGAGTTCGAAAAGCGACTGACCGCCCAGCAGGCCCAGCAAGCGAATCAGCCAGCCGGGGAGCAGGCGAATCAGACCGCCGCGGGCGGCGCGAGCACGGCGACGGTCACTGCGACTGCTCCAGCACCATCTTCAACCGAAGCCATCGGCGAAGCGCCCGTGCGCGATCCCGAATTGATGGCGCCGCTGCCGCCCATAGACCAGTTCGAAGTCACGCCCGTCCAGTTCGCCGAGAGCGAGCAGCAGTCGAAGGACAGCGAAATCGCCTATGCCATGCGGGTCGATGGACTGGACGCCGCCGATCAGGCGGCTGACATCGATCTCAGAGGCGAGTTCAGGTCACACTCGGCGCTGAAGAAGGGTGATGGCAAGGCGGCCAACGTCGCGATGCTGCGGTCTAGGCTCAACGACGACGCGGCACTGATGCAGACCGTCCTTGCAGCCGAAGGATGGTATTCGCCGGTCATCACCACCCGGATCGAGCGCGGACAAGGTGCCGAGCGGGGGGCTGCGTTCACCGCCGTTATCACTGTCGATCCCGGTAAGCGCTATGTCTTCTCCGATATCGTCGTGAAGGCGGATCCGACGATTCCTCCGAACCTCATTGCGGACAATTTCGCCCTCAAGGTCGGTGAACCGATCATCGCCCAGCGGGTTCAGGGAGCCGAAGCGCAAGTGGCGCTCGCGCTGCCCGAAAACGGCTATGCCTTCGCGCAACTGGGCGACCGCGACATCCTGCTCGATCAGGACACCGGCGACGGCGTCTACACTTTGCCGATCGACGTCGGCCCGCGTGGGCGGTTCGGCGGCTTCACCACTTCGGGCGACCTTGCCTTCGACGAGAAACACATTCGCGTGCTGGCACGCTTCAAGCCCGGCCAGCTTTACGACAGCCGCAAGGTGGACGACTTGCGCAAGGCGCTGGTGGCGACCAGCCTGTTTTCGACCGTCTCGGTTGAACCACGCAAGACCGGCGAATCGGCGGGCGATGACGGTACGGAATATGTCACGCTGCACGTCCAGCAGGATGCCGGTCCGCCGCGCACGATTGCGGGCACCATTGGTTATGCCACGGGTGAGGGCCTGAGCGCGCAGGCGATCTGGACCCACCGCAACATGTTCCCGCCCGAAGGCGCGGTGATCGTCAACGGCACCGCCGGTACCCGGCAGCAGGGCCTGAGCACGACCTTCCGCCGCTCCAATGCCGGCAAGCGCGATCGCACTTTGGAGGTCGTGGCAGAGGCATTCCACAACGATTACGACGCTTACAGCGCCTATACCGGCCGCATTGCCGTCCGCATGGCCCGCGATTCGACGCCGCTGTGGCAGAAGAAGTTCACGTATGCCTATGGCGCCGAAGCCCTGATTACCGGCGAAACCGACTACAACATCGCCACCGGCACACGTGACCGTAAGCTTTACTACGTCGTCGGCGTGAACGGTCAGGCCGGTTTCGACCATACCGATAGCCTGCTCGATCCTACCAAGGGCTTCCGGTTTACCGCGCTCGTTCAGCCCGAGGCTACGGTGAAGGGTGGTTTCAATCCCTATGTCCGGAGCCGGCTCGACGGTTCTGCCTATTATCCCGTGACCGACAGCCTCGTGCTGGCAGGGCGCTTCCGCCTCGGCTCGATCCAGGGCGCGCAACTGTTCGACATTGCGCCTTCGCGGCGGCTCTATGCCGGCGGCGGCGGTTCGGTGCGCGGTTACAGCTATCAGGCGCTTGGCGAGCAGGCGCCGGACGGCAAGGCCGTGGGCGGTCGCAGCCTGAACGAAGCCTCGGTCGAGGCGCGCTACCGCTTTGGAAACTTCGGCGTGGTGACCTTCGTCGACGCGGGTCAGGCCTATCGGGAAACGACGCCGCAGTTCAACAACTTGCGCTACGGTGTCGGTATCGGCGGCCGCTATTACACCAACTTTGGCCCGGTCCGCATCGATATTGCGACGCCGATCGACCGCCAGCCGGGCGAGTCTCGCTTCAATCTTTACGTTTCGATCGGGCAGGCCTTCTGATGGTCGAAGACGACGACACCCTGCCGCCCGAGAACGAAGACGAGATCGGCGGCGAGGAACTCGATCAGAGCCGCCCCGCGCGCCCGTCGCTCGGCCGCCGTCTGCGCATCCGCGCGCTCAAGACCATTGTCGGACTGTTTCTCGGTACCGTGGTGCTCGCTGCTGCCGTGATTTTCGGGATCGATACCGGTCCGGGCCACCGCTTCGTGGCCGAACAGATCGCCGGACTGCGCTTCGAAAACGGCATGCGCATCAAGGTCGGCCGCATCGAAGGTTCGCTCTACAGCCGGATGACGCTGCACGACCTTTCGGTGAGCGATCCACAGGGCGAATTCCTGTTCTCTCCCCAGATCGACGTCGACTGGCGGCCCTTCGCCTATCTGCGCCGACATGTCGATGTGCGCAGCGCCACGACCGAGCGGATGATCCTGCGCCGCACGCCCAAGTTTCTGCCGACGCCGCCCAGCAACGAGCCGCTGCTGCCCGATCTCGATATCGATGTCGGCCGCCTCAAGATCGGTCGTTTTATCGCCGAACCGCCGGTCGCCGGGGTACGGCGCATCCTCACCGTCGATGGCCGGGCGCATATCGCCGACGGGCGCGCGCAAGTCTTTGCCAAGGGCGGAACGATTGCCATCGAGGGCAAGCAAGGCGGCGACCGCTTCGACCTTGAGCTCGATGCAGTGCCAGCGAAAAACCGGCTGGCGCTCAAGGCCGATCTCGATGCCCCGACCGGCGGCGTGATCGCCGCGCTGGGCGGGTTCAAGCAGCCTTTGCGGTTCCGACTGGACGGCAAGGGCGACTGGAAGGCGTGGGACGGCCAGTTCGAAGCCGATCTTGCCGGCGGCGAGATGGCGCGGCTGGCGCTGACGGCCCGTAACGGCACTTTCGGAATCAAGGGGCCGACGCAGATCGCACGCCTCTTCACGGGGCCGACGGCAGGACTGCTGGGGCCGATCACCAATCTTGATCTCACGGCCGCGCTGGATCAGCGGCGGGCAAAGCTGTCCGGCCTCGTTTCCAGCGATGCCTTCACGCTGCGGCCGGATGGTGTGGTCGATTTGTCGAAGAACAGCTTTGACAACCTGCGGCTTCAGTTCGTGCTGCTCAAGCCTACGGTCATGGCCAAGAACCTCAGCGGATCGGGGCTGACAGCCTCGCTTGCGCTTGACGGGGCCTTCACCCGGCCGCGGGTTGCCTATCGCATCAACGCCGCGCGCCTGAAAATGAACGACATGGGCCTCGAAGGCCTGACCGCCGAGGGTGCGGCGCGTGTCAATGCCGACAGGATCATGATCCCGGTCGCGGCCCATGTTCAGCGCATCGTCGGGCTCGATACGGTGGCCGGCGGCACGCTCGCCAATGTCCGGCTCGACGGCGATCTGGCGATCCAGGGCACCCGGATCCTCTCCGACAACATGCGTATCCGCTCCGATCGCATCGATGCGAAGCTGATCCTTGCCGCCGATGTCGCTAAGGGCCTCTATACGGGCGCAATTGACGGCAGAATCGACAATTATCGCCTCGAAAGCGTCGGCATTTTCGACATCCGTACGAATATGGACCTCAAGAGCGAGCGGAGCGGATTCGCGCTTGAAGGCACGGTTCAGGCACGTTCCAGAAAGCTGCTGAATTCCAGCCTCGAAAACTTCCTCGGCGGTAATTTCGCGGCCTCGTCGCGGGTTCGCTATGGCTCCGACGGCATTGTGCATTTCTCGTCGCTGCGCCTGAACGCGCCTGACCTCAAGGTTGCCGATGGGCAGGGCAGTTGGTCACCCGACGGCCGGATCTCGCTCAATGCACGCGGGACATCGCAGCGCTACGGCGCGCTCGGTGTGCGGGTGGACGGCACGATCGCCAATCCCGACGCGCATGTCACGGCGGAGCATCCCGGCCTGGGCATCGGCCTTGCCAACCTTGATGCGCGTATCACCGGCGTCCATGGCGGCTACCGCTTCGACCTGACCAGCGACACCGACTATGGGCCGCTGAAGGCCGACGTGACCCTGCACATGGGCGCGCAACTGGCGATGCAGATCAACAGCGCCAATCTCGGGGGCGTCGATTTCGCGGGCCAGCTTACTCAGACGGCCGCCGGCCCCTTCGCGGGCGAATTGACGGCGCAGGGCAATGGCATCGGCGGCGCCTTGAGACTGGCGGCGGAGGGCAAGTATCAGGCGGTCGACTTCAACTTGCGCGCCAAGGACGCGGTATTCCCGGGCCCGGCCAATCTGTCGGTGGGCTCGGCTCTGATCGATGGCCGCGCGATCCTCTACGACAAGCCTACTGTGGTGGCCGACGCGCAGCTTGCGGGAACCAGGATCGGTGCATTCGATCTGGCTGCCGCGCGCGTGCTGGTAGATTATCGCGACGGTCGCGGACAGGCCAAGGCGCTGATCGAAGGTGTGAGCGGCGTACCGTTCCGCCTTGGCGTCAATGCCGATCTCGCGCCCGATCTGTGGCGCGTGGCTCTACAGGGACGCGTGCGCGGCCAATCGTTGCGCACGCTCAGCCCCGCGCGCATCGTGCCGGGCAAGGATGGCTATGAACTGCTGCCGACCACGCTCACGTTCGGTCGCGGCACTGCGCGCGTTGCCGGCCGTTATGGCGACGGCGGGATCAAACTGGAAAGCCGGCTGGAGACCTTCGACGTCGGTGCCGTCAACGCTTTCGTGCCGGGCTACGGCCTTGGCGGCAGCGCGAGCGGCAGCCTCGATTTCGAACAGACCAGCAGCAGCACTTTCCCCCGCGCCGATGCGCGCCTGACAGTTACCGATTTCACCCGCACCAGTTCCAATACGGTGAGCCAACCGGTCGACATCAACTTCCTCGGCAAGCTGGTGCCCGATGGCGGAGAGGCGCACGCGGTGATCCGCCGGCGTGGCAGCGTGATCGGGCGGCTGGCGGCAACGCTGCGCCCACTGCCGCCGGGCGAAGGGTCATGGATGTCACGTCTGTTGGAAGCGCCGCTGGGCGGCGGCATTCGCTACAACGGCCCGGCCGATACCTTGTTCTCCTTCATCGGGCAGGCGGGCCAGACGCTGAGCGGGCCGATCGGGCTTGCAGCCGACTTCTCGTGCAAGCTTTCCGACCCCTGCGTAAATGGCCTTATCAAGGGCCGGGACCTGACGTACGAATATCAGGCCTTCGGTACCAGACTGACCAACATGAACCTCGAAGGCCGTTTCACCGGCAACAGTTTCGAGCTTCAGTCACTCAGCGCCAATGCTGGCAACGGCACCGTGAGCGCCAGCGGCCGGATGAGCCTTTCGGCAGCAGAAGGCTATCCGATGGCCCTGACGGTCACGTTGGATCGGGCCCGGCTGGCGCGCAGCGCGTCACTGTCGGCAAGCGCCACGGGCACCCTCAACCTGACCAAGCATGCCGGCGAAAAGGCGTTGCTCTCGGGCGAACTGAGGCTGCCGGAAACCCGCTACGAGATCGTTCGCGAGGGGGCGGTGGAAATTCCGCGCCTAACGGGCGTCCGCTTCAAGCCGAAGTCCGGCCCAACGCGCGTCACCGGCGACGAACAAGCCGAGCAGATCGCATCCGCATTCTCGACCCTCCGTCTGGACCTGCACCTCCGCGCCTCGGACAAGCTCTACGTTTCGGGCATGGGGCTCGATTCCGAATGGAGCGCCGACTTCACGGTAGGCGGCACTACTGCAGCACCGACGATGACCGGCGATGTTACGCTGATCCGCGGCAACCTCGATTTCGCCGGGCGCTCGTTCAGCATTTCCGAGGGCAAGATCACGTTCAACGGCGGACGCACGATCGATCCCTCGGTGGCGATCACGGCAACCGAGTCGATCGAGGACGTCAACGTGACGGTTTCGGTCTCCGGACGCGCGTTCAATCCGCAGATCGAATTCAGCTCCGAGCCGAGCCTGCCTGAGGACGAGATTCTGTCGCGCATTCTGTTCGGCAGTTCGATCGCCAACCTTTCTGCGATCCAGGCGGTTCAGCTTGCCACGTCGCTCAATTCGCTGCGGGCGAGTGGCGGCGGGCTCAATCCGCTGGGCAAGCTGCGTTCGGCGACGGGGATCGACCGCCTGCGTATTCTCAGCCCGGACGAGGCGAGCGGGCGCGGCACAGCATTGGCAGCGGGCCAGTACATAACCGACGACATCTATGTCGAGCTGATCACTGACGCGCGCGGCTTTACCGCGACCCAGCTGGAAGTCAGCGTGACCCGGTGGTTGTCGGTGCTGAGCCAGGCTGGCGGTTCGGGCGTCAACTCGCTCAGCGTGAAGATCAAGAAGGACTACTGATGCGGCGGGCGATCCTCTGTGTCGTATCGCTGGCGGCGCTTGCCGGTTGTCACCGCGAGCCGACGTTCGACGAGCGCTACGCCGCGGCCCGCGCGAAGATCGATACGACGGCGCGGGAGATCGAGGCGCAGGCCTCGGGCTCGGCAGTACCGGCGGATGAGGATGACGTCGGGGCCGCGAAATAAGGGCTCAGGCGGTCCGTGAAGGCGCAGGCTTAGCGGGACGGGCCTTTAAGGACGTTTCCCCGAATCCGGCGCGTGGAGGCTGCGACAGGGGAAATTCCCGATCAGGAGCGCCGCTCTTCGTACGCTGAGCACACCTTCAGGCGCTTTCAACTCTCGCGGTGGCACGTGCACGCATGACGACATGCCGCAAAAAATCGCTCGGATGCCGATTCGAATGCAACGAAGGGAGCGGGGCCTGAACGGCACCCGGAATGCCTCGCAAACAAACCCGAAACGGGATGATGTTCTTTTTAGGGAGGCGGTGGTGGACGCACTTGGGCTCGAACCAAGGACCCGCTGATTAAGAGTCAGCTGCTCTACCAACTGAGCTATGCGTCCACACGCGTTGCCGCGTAAGGTACGGAAATGGTGGACGCACTTGGGCTCGAACCAAGGACCCGCTGATTAAGAGTCAGCTGCTCTACCAACTGAGCTATGCGTCCACACGTTTCCGCGTAAGGACAGGACTGGTGGACGCACTTGGGCTCGAACCAAGGACCCGCTGATTAAGAGTCAGCTGCTCTACCAACTGAGCTATGCGTCCACACTTTGCCCTGGCCGGGCTGCCGTTTCAGAGCCTTGCGGGCTCCTCCTCGGCGGCGGAGAGGCTCCTATAGCGGCAAAAATTTGGATGGGAAGGGGGTAGTTTCAGATTTTTTCAGGAAATGCTTTTTGGTCGGCTGCTCCAGCGGTTGATCGCCATGAGCGTGCCGATGCAGATCATATTGGTCATCATGGAGGTGCCGCCGTGGCTCATGAACGGCAGCGGGATTCCCACCACCGGTGCAAGGCCCATGACCATCATCAGGTTGATCGCGACGTAGAAGAAGATCGTCGCGGTCATGCCGGCGGCCAGCAGGCTGGAGAAGCGATCAGGCGCATTGCGGGCGACTCGCGTGCCCCAGGTCAGCACCACCGCGAAAACGAAGAGCACGAAATAGCCGCCGACCATGCCCCATTCCTCCGCCATGGTGGCGAAGACGAAGTCGGTATGCGGCTCGGGGAGGTATTGCAGGTGGCTCTGCGACCCGTTGCCGAATCCCTTGCCGAAAATGCCGCCGGATCCGATCGCGATCTTGGACTGGGTGATGTGATAGCCGGTGCCCAGCGGATCGCTTTCGGGATCCATGAAGGTCAGCACGCGGTTGCGCTGGTAGTCGTGCAGCAGGGTGAAGAACGCGATGGGGCCCGCGATCAGTCCGCTGAGGCCCGCGCCGACGAACCACCACATCGGCAGTCCCGCCAGGAACATCGTCACCGCGCCGCCAAAACAGATGGCGAGGGCGGTGCCAAGGTCGGGCTGGATCGCCACGAAAGCGACCGGCAGCACGATGAGCAGGCCCGCCGGGACGAGGCCGCGCCAGCTTGCCGTCATCGCATGCGGCAGGGTTTCGTAGAAGCGCGCCAGCACCAGCACGATGGCCGGTTTCATCAGTTCCGAAGGCTGGAGCGTCATGAAGCCAAGGTTGAGCCACCGCTGGCTACCGCCGCCGACAGCACCGATCGCCTCGACCAGCACCAGCAGGATGACGATGGCGCCGTAGAGCGGATAGGCGACCGTACGGAAGAAATCCCGGCTGAAGCGGGAGATCACGATGGCCATGCCCAGAAACACGATAAATCGCAGCACATGGCTGAGCGCGTAAGGCTGAAGGCTGCCGCCTGCGGCTGAATAGAGCACTGCCGCGCCCAGCGAAACCAGTCCCATCAGCGGCACCAGCATGCCCCAGGGCTGGCGGGCGATGGTGTCGGGGACGATGGTACGGCTCATTGCGGAGTTCCGGGAGTTTGCACGGTACCGGCGGCGGCAGAGGGAGAGGCGGCGGGCGCAGGCGCGGGGGCCGGCGCCGGATTGTCAGCCGCCACCGGTTCGGGAGCGGGCGACTGGGCGTCACGCACGATCGGCTGCTGTGCTTCCGCTGTTGATTCTGCCTGCTGGACAGCCAGGTTTTCCTGTTCCGGCGAAACCGCCGGGGCGCCCACGCCATATTCGTTGGCATACTTGCGGTAGCGTGCCTCAAGACGCTGCTGCGCCGTGCCGCCCCAGTCCTTCTCGAAGCCTTCGAGTACCTCCATGGCCTTCTGCTTGTCCCACAGGTAGGTCATGACGTCACGCGCGATGGGGTAGGCCGCGCCCGAACCACCACCATGTTCGATAGCCACGGCGATGGCATAACGCGGATTGTCGAAGGGGGCGAAGCAGATGAAGTGGCCGTGGTCGCGGTGCTTCCACTGGCCGCCCTTGCCGTTGCCGAAGTTGAGACCAACCACTTGCGCCGTACCGGTCTTGCCCGCCATCAGCACGCCGGGAATTGGAATACGTGCCTTGCCAGCCGTACCGCGTCCGTTGACCACTTCGTTCATCGCAGAGTGAATAAGGTCAAGATGCTCTTGCTTGACGCCGAGCGATTCGGGCGGCGCATCGTGCGCGCCATGGATCAGGCGGGGCATCAGCTTCTTGCCGCTGGCGATTCGCGAGACCTGCATCGCCTGCTGGAGCGGATTGACCAAGAAGTAGCCCTGACCGATCGTCGCGTTGACGGTGTCGAACACGGCCCAGGGCTTGCCGTACTTGCGTTCCTTCCAGGCCGGATCGGGCACGGTGCCGTAAGACTGGCCGCTGACCGGCAGCGGGAATTCCTGCCCGAGCCCAAGCCGGCGCGCCATCGCCGCGATCGGGTCCATGCCCATGCGCTGGGCGAAGTTGTAGAAGTAGACGTCGCAGCTCTGGTAGATGCCCTTCAGCATGTTGACCTGGCCGTGACCGTGGTGGTTCCAGCAGTGGAATACGCGGTTGCCCACGCGCAGGCCGCCGTTGCAGACGACCGATTCGTTCGGGTCGAGCCCGGCTTCGAGGAACGAGAGCGCCACCATCGGCTTTACCGTCGAACCCGGCGGATAGAGGCCGCGCAGCACCTTGTTGCGCAAGGGCACGTGGTCGTCGTCCGACAGCATCTTCCATTCGAGGCGGCCGATGCCGTCCGAGAAGCTGTTGGGGTCGTAGCTGGGCATCGAGGCCATCGCCAGGATGTCGCCATTGGTGCAGTCGATCACCACGACCGAGCCCGATTCGAGGCCGATGCGCCGGGAGGCATAGTCCTGCAGTCCGGCGTCGATCGTGAGCTTGATGGTCTTGCCGGGAACGTCCTCGCGCGTGTCGAGGTCGCGCACGATGCGGCCGGAGGCGGTCACTTCGACTCGGCGGGCGCCCGGTTTGCCGCGCAGATCCTTCTCGAAATACTTTTCGAGCCCGTCCTTGCCGACCTTGTAACCCGGGGTGATGAGGACCGGATCGCGGTCTTTCTCGTATTCCTCGGCCGAAGCGGGGCCGACATAGCCGACGAGGTGGCCGACCGAGGATCCGGTAGGATAATACCGCGAAAAGCCGCGCTGGGTGACGACGCCGGGCAGATCTGGCAGGCGCACGCTGACAGCGGCGAATCGCTCGAAATCGAGGCCGCTGGCAACTTCGACAGGCGCGAATCCGCGCGACTTGTCGATCTTGTCTTCCAGATCCTGCATCGCGATCGGCGTCAGGCTGAGCAATTGGCCCAGCGTCGCCAGCGTATGAGCGCTGTCCACCATGCGCTCGGGAATCACGTCGACGCGAAAGTCGGCCCGATTGGAGGCGAGGGGGGTGCCGAATCGGTCGAGAATCCAGCCACGGCGTGGCGGGATCAGCGAGAGGTTGACGCGGTTGCTCTCGGCTTCGAGCTTGTACTTCTCGTTCTGTCCGATCGCGAGGTAGGCCATGCGGCTTGCCAGCAGCACGCCGATGCCGCCCTGAATGCCGCCTACGACCAGGCTGCGCCGGTCGAAGCTGTTGCGCAGCGTACCGGCGCTGACGTGGCGCGGCTGAATGAGGCGCCGGAAGTTGATCTTCATCGCGAGACCAGGAACGGGGTCAGGCGGAAGCGGTCGGAAATGGCGACAAAGCGCCCAACAAGCGGATAAGCGAGCACGGCAATCACGATCTGCGGCACGATGACACGAATGGGGGAAGCCGCGCCGCCGAAATTGGCCAGAGCGAGGCAGAGCACGATATACGCGATGATCAGGCCATTTGCCATCAGCCACTCGATGACAAAATTGCGCCAGGGAAGACGGTTTTCGACAAGATCGAGGACGATCGACGAGGCCGACCAGAGCAAGACCGCGCAGCCGAAGGGCTGGCCGGAGAACAGGTCATCGAACAGACCCAGTGGCAGACCCGCCCAGATCGGCAGAAGTCCGGGGCGGAGCTGGTGCCAGGACAGGAAGATCAGGTAGCCGATCGGCGGCATCACCGGGGCGGACGCGATCATCAGCCAGGACGGGACCAGCGATCCCAGCAGGACCGTCAGCCACGGCACCGTGCGCGCCATCAGCGGCCAGGGCGCACGGTTGATGCTCCGCCGCGCGTGGTTACGGGCTGTCTTGAACGACATCAGCGCTTACCCAAGGGTTTGCCATCGGGGCTCACCGCAGGTGGCGGCGGCGGAGGCGGTGCCCATGCTCTTTCGACCATGACGTAGTCGGTGTCCGAGGGATTGCTGAGCACACGCGCCATGGCGCCGTCGCGCAGCAGGTCGGTGACGATCGCCATCGGCGTTCCCGGCCGGTACAGACCGCCCGAGCCCGAGGTTACGAGCACGTCACCCTTCTTGAGCGGATTGATGCCGAGGTTGATCAGGCGGATCCGTAGCGTACCGTCGGCTGCGCCTTGCGCGAAGGCGGGGACGCCGTCGGTCGCCCGGCGGACGGGGACAAGGCTCTCGCTGTCGGTAATCAGCAGCACGCGCGAGCTGGATGCACCCACTTCGAGCACACGCCCGACGAGCCCCATCGGCGAACGTACCGGCATGCCGGTGATCACGCCCTTGTCGCGGCCTGCGCCCAGCGTCGCATAGCGACGGGTGCTGGCGCCGGTCGAGGCGGTCAGGCGTGAGAATGCGACCGGAGTCGCATCACCGTCGCGAATGCCAAGCAGGGCTTTCAGGCGCTGGTTCTCGGCATTGATGGCCTGTGCCTGCACGAGGCGCACTTTGGCTTCGTCAAGCTCGCGGCGGATGCGCGCGTTCTCGCTGCCGGAATGCAGGAATCCGGAAATCTCGGCCACGGTGTTGCGGCCGAGTTCCCGCCCGCCGGCCGCAGCCTGGCTGGCCGGCTCGGTCGCATCGCTGGCAAAACCGCGCAGCGAGGAAAACATGTCGGGGTTGACCAGCGAGACCACCACGAGGCCGATGCCCACGACCGCGCCCAGCACGCCCGCAGAATAGCTCAGGAAAGTGGAATATTGCGCCCTGCGCGAATAGCTGGAGCGCCTGTTTGCGGGCGGCGCCATGCGCCATGCACTCCTGAACAATGGGCGGATGCACCGCCGTTAATGGCCTTGCCGACGAAACCTTCGCCGGAATCAAATGCGGGCGGCGCGAGCCCTCATGGCCGCGCCGCCCGCGCGAACGCTTATGCGGACATCAACACGCCGCGATAGACCGGGTCTTCCATCGCGCGGCCGGTGCCGAGCGCGACGCAGGACAGCGGATCTTCGGCGACGCTAACCGGCAGGCCGGTCTCTTCGCGCAGATAGTCGTCCAGACCCTGGATCAGCGCGCCGCCGCCGGTGAGCACGATGCCCTGATCGACGATGTCGGCTGCGAGTTCCGGAGCGGTGTTCTCAAGCGCGATGCGGACGCCTTCGATGATCGCGCCGATCGGTTCCGCCAGAGCCTCGGCAACATTGGCCTGGCTGATGGTGATTTCCTTCGGCACGCCGTTGACGAGGTCGCGGCCCTTGATGTGGATCGTTTCGCCGATCCCGTCCGCCGGGATGGTGGCGATGCCGTAGTCCTTCTTGATGCGTTCCGCCGTGGCGTCTCCGATCAGGAGGTTGTGGTGGCGGCGAACGTAGGAAACGATCGCTTCGTCCATCTTGTCGCCGCCGACGCGCACCGAAGTGGTGTAGGCCAGACCGCGCAGCGACAGCACGGCGACTTCGGTGGTGCCACCGCCGATGTCGACCACCATCGAGCCGACCGGTTCGGTAACCGGCATGTCGGCGCCGATCGCGGCGGCCATCGGTTCGAGGATCAGGTAGACCTGGCTGGCGCCGGCGTTCGACGCGGCGTCACGGATCGCGCGGCGTTCGACCGAGGTCGAGCCCGAGGGCACGCAGATCACGATTTCCGGATAGCGGAACAGGTTCTTCTTGCCGTGCACCTTGCGGATGAAATGCTTGATCATCTCTTCCGCGATTTCGATGTCGGCGATGACACCGTCGCGCAGCGGACGGATGGCTTCGATGTTGTCGGGCGTCTTGCCCATCATCATCTTGGCGTCATCGCCCACGGCCTTGACCTTCTTGACGCCGTTCAGCGTCTCGATGGCGACTACCGACGGTTCATTCAGCACGATGCCGCGATCCTGAACATAGACGAGCGTATTGGCGGTACCCAGGTCGATAGCCATGTTCTGGGAGCCGAGCTTGAAGAATCGCGAGACGAGCGAAGCCATCAGTAATCCGTTGTCTTTCAGGCCGCTTGCCGCCCGGTCAGGGGACGGCGTGGCCGGCTTGTTTGAAGGAGAGTGAGCCCCTTAGACCATCGATTTGCGAAACGCCAAAATTTTGTGTCGTTTTTTGGGGGGAATCCGCAGGGGCCTGTCTCGAAATCCCCGCGCTTCGTCGCTAGGGACTGGAACAGTTCGTGAATGCGGCGCCGGTCCCGGTAGGACCGCCCTGCGAAGCACCCCTCCGCTGCCGAACCAGAGACCTGAAAATGCCCACGATCCGCCGCCTTCCCGAGCACCTCGTCAACCGCATCGCCGCGGGCGAGGTGGTCGAGCGACCCGCTTCCGCGCTCAAGGAACTGGTCGAAAACGCGATTGACGCGGGATCGACCGAGATCACCGTGCGTCTGGCCTCAGGCGGGCTCGACATGATCGAGGTGACGGACGACGGCTGCGGCATGCGGCCTGACGAGATCGCCTTGGCGCTGGAACGCCACGCGACATCGAAATTGCCCGACGAGGCGATCGAGCTGGTGACGACGCTGGGCTTCCGGGGCGAGGCCTTGCCCTCGATCGGCTCGGTGGCGCGGCTGACCATCGAAAGCCGCCCACACGATGCCTCCGAAGGCTGGAAGCGGGTGGTCGATCATGGCGTGGTCGCCGTGGATTCGCCTGCCGCGCTGCCGCCGGGAACCCGCATCCGGGTCGAGGATCTGTTCGGCAAAGTGCCCGCGCGCCGCAAGTTCCTGCGCTCGCCGCGGTCCGAATATGCCGCTTGCCAGGACGTGGTTCGCCGCCTTGCCATGGCCCGGCCCGACATAGGCTTCACGCTGGAGCACGAAGGACGCCGCGTTCTGGCGGTACAGCCGCGCGAGGAACTGGCGTCGCGCGTCGCGCGGCTCGTTGCTCGCGAACTGGCTGACGATGGCGTGCTGATCGATGCCGAGCGTGGTTCCGCGCGGCTTACGGGTGTCGCGGGCCTGCCGACCTACAATCGCGGCGTTGCCGATCACCAGTACCTCTTCGTCAACGGGCGGCCGGTGAAGGACCGCCTGCTGGTGGGCGCGGTGCGCGGTGCCTATTCGGACATGCTGGCGCGCGACCGGCATGCGGTGCTGGCGCTATTTCTTGAGATTCCACCTGAGGAAGTCGACGTAAACGTCCATCCGGCCAAGACCGAGGTGCGCTTCCGCGATCCCGCCTTTATTCGCGGCTTCCTTGTGGGCGCGCTGCGCCATGCGCTCGAATCGGCCGGGCAGAAAAGCGCGCAGCCCCCGCAGGCCGCCGCCATGAACATGTGGCAGGTCGAACCGGTGGCGCCCGAGCCCGCACCGGCGCTGGGCTCGCTCTTCGCGCGGCAATATGCGCCTACTCCGAGTCGTCCGATGGCGCCGCGTGTGGCCGAAGCCGGAGCTGTCTGGCGCTCCTACGAGGCGGAAATGATGGCCGAGCCCTCGGGCCGCGCCGAACCCGCGCCCGAGGATGCGGATGAGGCGGTCAGCTATCCGCTGGGCGTTGCACGCGGGCAGGTGGCAGGCACCTATATCGTGGCCGAGGCCGAGGACGGGCTGGTCATCGTCGACCAGCATGCCGCGCACGAACGCCTCGTGCTCGAACGGCTCAAGGCGGCCGGTGCCGAGGAAGCCATGGTGCGCAGCCAGGCCCTGTTGCTGCCCGAAGTGGTCGAACTGGAAGAAGCCGCCTGCGACGCGCTGGAAGACAAGATCGCTGAGTTGGCCCGCTACGGCCTCTCGCTAGAACGCTTCGGGCCCTCCGCGATGCTGGTGCGCGCGGTGCCATCGGTGCTGGGCAAGAGCGATGTACATGCGCTGGTCCGCGACGTGGCCGACGATCTTGCCAAGAACGGCGATGCATTGCTGCTGGGCGAAAGGCTCGATCTGGTGCTGGCGACGATGGCCTGCCACGGCTCGGTGCGCGCCGGGCGCTCGCTCTCGGTTGCCGAGATGAATGCGCTGCTGCGCGAAATGGAGCGCACGCCGCGTTCGGGCCAATGCAACCATGGCCGCCCTACGTGGGTTAAACTGGCCAACCAGGATATCGAGAAGCTTTTCGGACGAAAATGACGCCGCGCACGATCCCCGGCATGGGCCCCGCGATAGGCCTTACCTTGAGCCTGCTGGCTACCCTCGCTGCCTGCGGTCAGGGAAGCCCGGCCCGCAAGGACGCCGAGGATGCGCACGACATCGCGATGGTCGAACGGATGAGCAAGGAGCCGTTCAAGCCGATCCTCCCCAAGCCCATCACCCGGATCGATATCGACCGCTACGGACTGGACAAGCCCGGCTGCACTTTCCGCAAACAGGGGGATGCCGATCCGCTGTTCATTGCCAATGCCGAAGAAGGCTTCATGCGGATCGAGGGCGACCTCAAGCGCTACGCCGCGAAGCTGGAAAGCGCGCAACTTCCGGGCAATGCGCGGGCAACTTACGTCGGACTGTCAACTTGGGTCGACCTTGTCAGCCTGCCCGATAAAGCCGGTGGTTCGGATAATACGCATTGGCCGGCGCGACTGGTGCTTCACGATTCGCAGGAGCGCGTAGCCTTCCTGGCGGACGGCGAAGTGACGTGCAGGAGCGGCCCTGAGGAGGCCCCGAGTACCCCCGCCCCCGATTGACCGGCAGGCGGGGAAAGCTCGGCTACTTCGTTGTCAGTACCGGACGGAACGGGGCATCGTCCCCATCGCCGTCGCTGGCCTGGGGCAGGGCGAGCAAGTCGCGCAGCAGCGGGGCGATATCCACATTGTCGAACGCGGGCAGCTTGCCCGCCGGGCGAAACGCCGGTCCCGCTGCCACGAACAGTGCGGCCATTTCGGGAGCGGCGTTATCAAAGCCATGCGATCCGCCGCTCTCGACCTTGGTCGGCGCGGTGGCGGCGATTCCCCAACCGGTTTCGGCAAGGCAGAAGTACGGTGCGATGCGGGGATTGCTGCCGTAGCGGAGGCGGGCGGGAATATCCTGACGCCGCCAGCACTGCATGTGGTCATGGGGCTTGAGCAGGGCCTCTGCCACCGTGGCTTCCTTGCCCTTGACGGGGGTGATCGTGGCGAAGGGGCCGGTGTCGCCCAGTTCGTAGAGCTTCGGGTCGGCCACTTTGTCGAGTACGATCGTGCGTTCGCTGGAGGTGGCAGCCATGCCGTGATCGGCGACGATCACGAGATTGGCCGGCTGACCCAGTTCGCGCAGTTGGGAGACGAGCAGGCCGATATCGCTATCGGCATCGGCAATCGCGGCATCGGTGTGCGGATCGACGGGGCCGTAGCGGTGACCGGCGGTGTCGACCTGATCGAAATAGAGCGTCACCAGTCGCGGGCGGGTCGCGGCGGGGCGGCGCAGCCAGTCGATCACGGCCGCCACGCGTTGCACGGGGGTGACGGCCTGATTGTACTGCTGCCAGTCGGACGCGCGCATGCCGCCCACGTCCTCGGCCCATGGCTTTTTAACATGGTGGCCGCCCCAGGCGACGTTCGAGCCCGGCCAGAACATCGTGGCGGTGCGGATCCCGGCCTTTTCCGCCGTTACCCAGATCGGTTCGGCGGCGTTCCACCAGAAGGGATCGTCGCTCGCCATCGTGAAGACTTCACCCGGACGTGTGGGATCCTCGAAGCGATTGGCGATGATGCCGTGGTGATCGGGCACTTTTCCGGTCACCAATGTCCAGTGGTTGGAGAAAGTCTTGCTCGGGAACGCGGGGCGCATCGAGGCGCTGATTCCCTTCGCGGCAAGAGCCGAGAGGTTGGGGGTGATTCCGCGATCGAGATAGTCGGCGCGGAATCCGTCGATCGAAACGAGGATCGTGACGGGCGTCCGGACTTCGGCGGCA
The DNA here is from genome assembly GCF_056857025.1 of Novosphingobium sp. BL-S-33. Taxonomy (NCBI): domain Bacteria; kingdom Pseudomonadati; phylum Pseudomonadota; class Alphaproteobacteria; order Sphingomonadales; family Sphingomonadaceae; genus Novosphingobium; species Novosphingobium sp. BL-S-33. The sequence goes on from NZ_CM166474.1 coordinate 2,508,600, forward strand.
GGCGGGGCGCTTTGGGCAGCTGCGGGAAGGGGGGCGGCGGAAAGGGGGAGGGCAAGGCAGGCCCCCAGCAGCAGGAGAAAGCGTTTCATGCCCGCGCCCCTAGCCGCGAAGTGATGACAGGTCGATGTCGGCTCAGCCCATTCGTGCGAGCATCCAAAGTGCCATGACGACCATGAACAGGTTCTCGGTCAGCGAGACGAAACCCAGCGGTACTGCGCCCGAGCCGCCGACGCAGGCGCACTTGAGATCGCGCTTCTGGATATAGACCGCATAGAACACCGAGACCGTGCCGATGCTGCCGATCACGAGGCCGACCGGGATCGAAAGCCACGGCAGGGCATGCGCCGTCATCAGCGCGCCGGTCAGGAATTCGAGCACCGGATAGGCATAGGCATAAGGCACGAAGCGCATGGCCAAGAGGTCGTAGCCGAGGAACATCGTCGAGAACTGCTCAATGTCCTGCAACTTGAGCATGGCCAGCAGCATCATCGTCATCGAGACGAACCACTCCGCCGTGCGCAAGGTGAACGGCGTGCCAAAGGCTGCCCAACTCGCCGCCGCGGCAAGGCCCAGCCCGGTGGCGAAGACGGCAAGGACCGGGCGATAGCTCTTCGCCTTGGGATCGTGGACCCTGAGGCCGACACGGGCGCGCAAATCGGTGTAACCGCCGATACGCTCTCCGCCGATGAAAGTCTGCGGCGTGGTGGAAACGCCTTGTGCGGCCTTGAAGGCATCCGTCTGCTCGCGCGTGGTGAGCCAGTGGTCCTCCACCGCGTAGCCCAGTCTCTCAAGCAAGTGCTTCGACTTCAGGCCCCACGGGCAGGGGTGTCTGTCGATGACCATGCGGTGGAGTACCGCGGTCGGCTTTCCGGTCGGTTGCTGCGTCATGGAAAGAGGCTATACCTTCCGTACCATGGTACGGAGTCAAGCATGGCCCTGACGATTTCCGAACTGGCGCGTTCGAGCGGTGTAGGTGTCGAGACGGTGCGGTTCTACCAGCGCAAGGGACTGTTGTTCGATCCCCGGCCCGCGCGAACCGGCGGCGGTGGCGGTGGGCGGCATTACGGCGAAGAGGACGTGCGGCGCCTGCGGTTCATCCGCTCGGCCAAGGCGGCGGGGTTCATCCTCGACGAGATCGCCGAACTGATCAGCCTCGATCACACGGGAGATCGCCCGAGAGCGCGGGAAATGGCGAAAGTGCGTCTGGCAGCGCTGGACCGCGAGATCGCGGAACTGGAAGCTGCGCGCCGATCGCTGCGCCGTCTGGCCCGGGAATGCGCTGGTTCCGATGAGGGGCCATGTCCCATCCTCGAATCATTCGAGGATACGCAAGGATGCGGCGCGGGACAGAAGCCCCGCGCCGGATAAGGGTTCAGACGTTGAACTTGAAGTGCATGACGTCGCCGTCGTGCACGACGTATTCCTTGCCTTCCTGACGCAGCTTGCCGCCTTCCTTGGCGCCTGCTTCGCCGTTCAGGACGATGTAGTCGTCATAGGCGATAGTCTCGGCGCGGATGAAGCCGCGCTGCATGTCCGAGTGGATCTCGCCCGCCGCTTCGGGAGCCTTGGCGCCCTGGTGCACGGTCCATGCCCGCGCTTCCTTGGGGCCGACGGTGAAGAAGGTGAGCAGGTGCAGAAGGTCGTAACCGGCGCGGATGATCCGCGCGAGGCCGGTCTCGTGCAGGCCCATTTCCTCAAGGAAGACCATGCGCTCTTCGGCTTCCATGCCGACGAGTTCCGATTCGATGGCAGCCGAAACGATGACGGCAGTGGCGCCGTCGGCCTTGGCCTTTTCGAAGACGCGGGCGGAGAATGCGTTGCCCTCGGCCGCGGCTTCTTCCTCGACGTTGCAGACGTAGAGTACCGGCTTGGCGGTCAGCAATTGAGCCTGCGCGAACACGCGGGCTTCATCTTCGTCCTTGGGCTGGGTGAGGCGCGCGGGCTTGCCTTCGCGCAGCAGTTCCAGCGCCTGGCCGAGAACCGAAGCGATGATCTTCGATTCCTTGTCTCCCTGCGCGGCCTTCTTCTGGGCGGCGGGAACGCGCTTTTCGAGGCTTTCGAGGTCGGAGAGCAGCAGCTCGGTCTCGACCGTCTCGGCATCTGCGATGGGATCGACCTTGTTGTCGACATGCTGGATGTCATCGTTCTCGAAGCAGCGCAGGACGTGGATGACAGCATCCACCTCGCGGATGTTGCCGAGGAACTGGTTGCCCAGACCTTCACCCTTCGAGGCGCCGCGCACCAGACCGGCGATGTCCACGAACGACAGCTGGGTCGGGATGATCTTGGCAGAACCTGCGATCGCGGCCAGCTTGTCCAGACGCGGATCTGGCACGCCGACCTGGCCGACATTGGGCTCGATCGTGCAGAAGGGATAGTTGGCCGCCTGCGCTGCCTGCGTCTCGGTGAGCGCATTGAACAAGGTCGACTTGCCGACATTGGGCAGGCCCACGATTCCGCAACGGAAACCCATGTGTAACTCCGGAATAAATGATTGGCCGCGCCTTAGCGCCAGTCGCGGCGGATAGCGAGTCTGGCGCCGCGATCAGTCTTGCTGACGAAGTGCCACGTCGTTCATGAAGCGCACGTCGTCACCGGCGGCAAGGCGATCGGCTTCGGCGGCGACAGCGCCGAGCATGCCGGCAAGCGGGTCCATCTCCGCCTTGGCGTAGTTGCCCAGCACGTAGCCATGCACGCGGTCTTTGTGGCCGGGATGGCCGATGCCAAGGCGAACGCGGCGGAAATCGGGGCCAAGATGCTGGTCGATCGAGCGCAGGCCATTGTGCCCGGCATGCCCGCCGCCCTGCTTCACCTTGACCTTGAACGGCGCCAGATCGAGTTCGTCATGGAACACGGTAAGGTCGGAAACCGCCAGCTTGTAGAAGCGCATGGCTTCGCCGACCGCGCGGCCGCTCTCGTTCATGAAAGTCGCGGGCTTGAGCAGCAGCACCTTCTGCGTGCCGATGCGGCCTTCCTGAAGCCAGCCCTGGAACTTCTTCTGGACCGGGCCGAAGCGATGGATCTCGGCGATCGCATCCGCCGCCATGAAGCCGACGTTGTGGCGGTTCATCGCATATTGCGGTCCGGGGTTACCGAGGCCGACCCATAGCTGCATGGCTTAGCTGATCCTGAAAAAGGGCCGATCTCGAGAAGAGGGGCCCAGAAAAGCGAAAGGCCCCTCCCGCACGCCGGACATGCCGGGGCGGGAGGGGCCAATCTGGGACCGTCCGATTACTCGGCGTCGGTCTTGGCCGTATCGCCTTCCGAGCTCTTCAGAGCCGAAGGAGCAGCGATCGTCGCGATGGTGAAATCGCGGTCGGTGATCGCGCTCTCGGCACCGGCCGGAAGCTTGACGTGGCTGATGTGGATCGATTCGCCCACTTCGAAGCCGGTCACGTCGATAGCGATCTCGTGCGGGATCTTCTCGGCGTCGCAGACCAGTTCGAGGTCGTGGCGAACGACGTTGAGCACGCCGCCGCGCTTCAGGCCCGGCGAGGCATCTTCGTTCGCGAAGACGACCGGCACGTTGACGTGCACGGTTGCGCCCTTGACGACGCGCAGGAAGTCGGCGTGGAGCGGACGGTCGGAGACCGGGTGGAAGGCAACGTCCTTGGGCTGCGTGCGCAGCTTCTTGCCGTCAACTTCGACCTCGATGATCGAGTTGAAGAAATGGCCGGTCATGAGCTGACGGGTCAGCTCCTTTTCCTCGACGTGGATCGCGAGGGGTTCTTCGTTGCCACCGTAGACGACGGCGGGAACGCGGCCATCACGACGCAGAGCACGGGAGGCTCCCTTGCCAGCCCGTTCACGCGTCTCGGCCGGCAGGTTAAGCGTATCGCTCATAGGACTTGCCTTTCAGAAACTGGATAAAGTTCGGTATCGAACCGCTCATCGGCCCGCACCGTCCCGCCACGCCTCCAGGGATGACCATGACGGGAAGCGCGCGCCCTTAATGGGAAAGCGGCGGAAATGCAAGCGCGGCAGGGTGAGGCGGTCACTCCACGCGCGTGACGGTGAAGCCGTGTGCGGCAAGCATGGCGGGCAGGCCCTCCGGCCCGGCCATATGCGCCGCGCCTACGGCCACGAAGGGGCGCCGTCCTTCTTGCATGGCGGCGGCGATCTTGCCGGTCCAGTCCCGGTTGCGGCCGGTGAAGAGCACGGCGCGCAGTTCCGGGTCGGCCAGCATCCCGCGCCGGGTTTCCTTCTCGATCGCCGCCATGTCGCCCTTGCGCCAGCTGTCGGCGAGCCGGGTGTCGTCGTCGCTCTGCTCGGTGACAACGGCGGCCAGAAGGTCACGCTGGTCGGTCTCGGGCAGGCTGTCGAACAGGCCAAGCTGGCGTTCGGCGCCTTCAAGTTCGACGATGGGCCGGCCTCCGGCTTCATCCATTACCCCTCGGTCGACGCCATTGCGGGCATCGTCATCGCTCGCGCCGATCCGCGCCAGTGTGAGGGCGGCTGCCCATGTATCAAGCTGCGCGAAGTCGCCATCGGAATAGCCGCCGCGCTTGAGCAGCGCGGCAAGGGCAGGGCGTTCTTCGGGAGATATGCGTTGTGAAAGAGGAGGTTGTCCATCACTCTTGGCAAGTCTTGCGAAAGTGGCCGCGACGGCTTTTTCGTCCGCAAGGTTGCCCACTTCCACCATGATCGTGTCCGACGCTGCCAACGCTTTGCGCACGGCAGGGGTCTGCCACGCGAAGGGGTGCGGGGTGCTGTGGATCGTGCCGAACAGCCAGCCTTGCTCGCCATGCGGCCCTTCGATGCGCCAGAGCGCCGGATTGGCAGGCTCCGGCTGCTGGGCGCAGGCGGCGAGCAGTAGGCTGGACCAGATGGCAAGAAACCAACGCATCGTCTTGTTATTGAACCCTTGTTGCCTTGATTCCGACTTTGGCCAGTTCATCCTGCACGCTGCCTTCCCCGGCAAGATGTCCGGCGCCGACAGCAACGAAGACCGTGCCAGGCACCGCCATGCGCGCTTCGAGCCATTTGGCCCAGGCCTGATTGCGGTCGGTGATGAAGGCCTTGCGCATGGCCTCGTCCGATTCGTCCTCATTGAGCAGCTTGGCGAGTTCGTTGGGGCGCCCACTTTTCCATGCGGCAACCACTTTGGTCACGTCCTCGCGCAGCGTCGGAAGCTGGTCCAGCACTTCGCCCAGATAGCGGTTCTGGCTCTCGACCGGCATGCTGTCGAACAGTTCGATTTGGTACTCGGGCGTTTCCAGCGTTTTGCGCGCCTTGTGCTCTTCGGCCGCCTTGGCATCGATCAGCGTTTCGACGCCATTGGCCTTGTCGTATCCCGCCGCCTTCAGCGGCAGGAGCGAAAGCAGCAGCCCCGCGTACCATGCTTCGTAGGGATCGAAGGTCTCCGCGGGCAGCCCCATTCCGGCAACCGCTTTCTCGAACGCGGCGCGTTCCTCGGGCGCAAGGCTGGCCCGCAGGGTGGTCCCATCGGCGCGCATGCCTTTTTCGATGAACAGCTTTTGCAGCGATTCGGGCGAATCGACCAGCGTCTCGGTCACCAGCAGGTCGGACGAATCGAAGGCTTTCTTAACCGGACCGGCAAACCAGTGGGTGTCCTCGGGCAGGATATGGATCGTGCCGAAGAGGTAGATGGTGGTGTCCTTGTCCTCGATCTTCCACATGGCGGGACGCGCGGGGGCTTCATCCCGCGCCAGCGTGGGCGCGGCGACGCAGAGGCCGAGCGCGGCGGCGAGAAGGCGAAGGCGGGACTTTCGGAGGATTCGCATCGCCGTTCCATGAAGGGGGAGGGGCAAACGGCGCATTAACAGGCCGCCGCCAGGCCCATTAGCGGCCTCGACTGGCTCAGGGTAGCGCTCCCAGTCACCAGACGGTCTTTTTGTGCGGTTGATTTGCCGGGTTCGATCCGCCAAAGGCCGCGCAGCCAAGAGTTTTGACGGGATTTCGATGTCGACCGCCGCCAAACAGCCGCTCAGCTTCCAGGACATGATCCTGACGCTCCATGATTTCTGGAGCAAGCAGGGCTGCCTCATCCTTCAGCCGTACGACATGCGCATGGGCGCAGGTACGTTCCACCCCGCCACGACGCTGCGCGCGCTCGGGCCCGAGCCGTGGAAGGCCGCCTATGTGCAGCCCTCCCGCCGCCCGACCGACGGCCGTTATGGTGAGAACCCGAACCGCCTTCAGCACTATTACCAGTATCAGGTGATCCTGAAGCCGAATCCGGACAACCTTCAGGAACTCTACCTCCAGAGTCTCGCAGCGATCGGCGTGGATCCGCTGGCGCACGACATCCGCTTCGTCGAGGACGACTGGGAAAGCCCCACGCTGGGCGCCTGGGGCCTTGGCTGGGAAGTCTGGTGCGACGGCATGGAAGTGACGCAGTTCACCTATTTCCAGCAAGTCGGCGGGTTCGACTGCAAGCCGGTCGCCGGTGAGCTTACCTACGGGCTAGAGCGCCTTGCCATGTATATTCAGGGCGTGGACCGCGTTTACGACCTGCGCTTCAACAACGAAGGCGTGAGCTACGGCGACGTGTTCCTCGCCAACGAGCAGCAGATGTCGAAGTACAACTTCGAGATCGCCGATACCGAGGCGCTGTTCGCGGGCTTCAAGGCCGCAGAGGCCGAGTGCATGCGCTGCATCGTGGCGGAAATCCCGCTCGCGGCTTACGATCAGGCGATCGAGGCGAGCCATCTGTTCAACCTGCTTCAGGCGCGCGGCGTGATCTCCGTGCAGGAACGCGCCAGCTACATCGGCCGCGTGCGGGATCTCGCCAAGGGATCGTGCGAGGCGTGGATCGAGAAAAACAAGGCCGAATGGGAAGCCAAGTTCCCGGGGTGGACCGTATGACCGACTTCCTTCTCGAACTCCGCTCGCAGGAAATCCCGGCCCGTATGCAGGCCGGCGCGCGCGCCGATCTGGAAAAGCTGTTCCGCAAGGACATGGCGGCGGCGGGCGTCACCGTGGGTGAAGTGACCGTCTGGTCCACCCCGCGCCGCCTCGCGCTGATCGCGCGTGGGCTGCCGCTCGCGACCGAAGCAGTGCACGAGGAAACCAAGGGTCCAGCCACCAGCGCACCGGAACAGGCGCTTGAAGGCTTCCTGCGCAAGACAGGCCTCAGCAAGGACCAGCTCGAAGTCCGCGATCTCAAGGGCAAGGACACCTACTTTGCCGTCGTCGAGAAGCCTGGCCGCGCTGTGGCCGAGGTTCTTGCCGAAGTGATCCCTTCGATCATCCGCAACTTCCCCTGGCCCAAGTCGCAGCGCTGGGGCGCGGCCTCGATCTCGACCGAATCGCTGCGCTGGGTGCGTCCGCTCTCGGGCATCGTTGCGATCTTTGGTGAAGAGCTTGTGGCCTGCGAAGTGGGCGGCATCCAGTCGTCCTTCGTGACGCTTGGCCACCGTTTCCACGCCCCCGGCGAGATCACCATCGGCGGCGCGCATGACTATGCAGACAAGCTGCACCTCGCCCATGTCCTCGTGAACCACGAGGAACGGCAGGACATCATCCGCACCAAGGCGCGCGAGGCGGCTGCGGCTGCCGGGCTCGTGCTGGTTGAGGACGAAGGCCTCGTCATCGAGAACGCGGGCCTCACCGAATGGCCGGTGCCGCTGCTCGGCCGCTTCGAGGAGGACTTCCTTGAAGTTCCGCCTGAGACGATCCAGCTCACCGCGCGCGTGAACCAGAAGTATTTTGTGTGCGAAGACGCGGCAGGTTCGCTGGCTAACGCATTCATTTGCACGGCGAATATCGTCGCCACCGACGGCGGCACAGCCATCGTCGACGGCAACCGCAAGGTGCTGGCGGCGCGCCTGTCGGACGCGCGCTTCTTCTGGCAGCAGGACCGCAAGACGTTGCTCTCGGCTCAGGCCGAGAAGCTGGCCCGCATCACCTTCCACGAGAAGCTGGGCACTGTCGCCGACAAGGTCGAGCGCGTGGCCAAGCTGGCGGAATGGCTTGCCAGCGAGGGCATCGTCCCGAACTGCGATCCAACGCTGGCGCGTCAGGCTGCGGAACTCTGCAAGGCTGATCTCGTTACCGAGATGGTTGGAGAATTCCCGGAACTTCAGGGGCTTATGGGCGGATATTATGCCCGAGCCGAAGGCCTGCCGGACGCCGTGGCCGATGCCATTCGCGATCACTACAAGCCGGTTGGGCAGGGCGACGAGGTCCCCACTGCACCAGTGACGGTGGCCGTCGCACTGGCGGACAAGCTGGATACGCTCCGCAGCTTCTTTGCGATCGACGAGAAGCCGACCGGCTCGAAAGACCCCTTCGCGCTGCGCCGTGCGGCGCTCGGCATCATCCGTCTCATCACCGACAACGGCCTGCGTTTCGGCGTTGCCGAGGGCGACCTGCTCGATTTCTTCGCGGATCGTCTCAAGGTCCAGCAGAAGGAAGCCGGCGTCCGCCACGACCTGATCGATGCGGTCTTCGCGCTTGGTGGTGAAGACGATCTGGTCCGCCTGCTGGCACGCGTCCATGCGCTTCAGGCTTTCGTCCAGACCGACGACGGCGTGAACCTGCTCGCCGGGTACAAGCGCGCGGCGAACATCCTCAAGAAGGAAGACTGGCACGGCGTGGAGGGAGAAATCTCCCGCACCGGCGAGGAAGATCCGCTCGCCATGGTCGACGATCCCGATCTTGCGCCGGTCATTGCCGCCAAGATGGCGGACCGGCATGCGGGCGACGATGTGCTGCCTTACGCAGCCGAGCCCGCCGAGCAGGCGCTGATGACCGTGGTCACGGCTGCCGAGCCCGAAGTTGCCCGCGCCGTGGCGGCGGAAGATTTCGCCGCCGCGATGACCGCGCTGGCGTCGCTCCGCGCGCCGATAGACGCGTTTTTTGAGCAGGTTATCGTCAACGACAGCGATCAGGTGAAGCGCCATTCAAGGCTTGCCTTGCTTGATCGATTCCGTGCTGCAGTGCACAACGTCGCGGATTTTTCGAGGATCGAGGGCTAGGGGCTGATCCCCGGAGTTCTCGAAGAGTTTTATCAACCAGGACAGGAAAGTCAGGGGATAGATGAGCAGGCAGGTCTACACGTTCGGCGGCGGCGTCAAGAATGAAGACGCACGCGCGCGCGACAAGGTCGTAGTCGGCGGCAAGGGTGCTAATCTTGCCGAAATGGCCGGAATTGGCCTGCCGGTTCCTCCCGGTTTTACCATTACCACTGAAGAGTGCGTGAAATACCTCGCCGAAGGCGGTGATTTCTCGGCCGAACTGCGCGCCGACGTTGCCGAGGCGCTGACGCATATCGAAAAGACCGTGGGCAAGAACTTCGGCGATGCCGCCGATCCGCTGCTGGTCTCGGTCCGTTCGGGCGCGCGCGTTTCGATGCCGGGCATGATGGACACCGTTCTCAACCTTGGCCTCAACGACGCCACCGTAGAGGGCCTCACCCAGACCTCGGGTGACGAGCGTTTCGCCTGGGACAGCTATCGCCGCTTCGTCCAGATGTATTCGGACGTCGTCCTTGGCCTCGATCACGGCCGCTTCGAGGAAGCGCTGGAGATCGCCAAGGAAGACAATGGCTACATGAACGACGTCGAGATGACGGCGTCGAACTGGAAGGCCATCGTCAAGGAATACAAGGGCATCGTCGAGGAAGAACTCGGCCGCCCGTTCCCGCAAGACGTGCATGAACAGCTCTGGGGCGCGATCCAGGCGGTGTTCGATTCCTGGGATTCGGACCGCGCCAAGGTCTATCGCCGCCTGAACGACATCCCGGGTGACTGGGGCACGGCCGTCAACGTGCAGGCCATGGTCTTTGGCAACATGGGCGATACCTCCGCCACCGGCGTTGCCTTCACTCGCGACCCGGCGACCGGCGAAAAGGCCTATTACGGCGAATGGCTGGTCAATGCGCAGGGCGAGGACGTCGTCGCCGGCATCCGCACCCCGCAGTACCTGACCAAGGCCGCGCGTGAGCGTGCCGGGGCCAAGCCGCTGTCGATGGAAGAGGCGATGTCGGGCGCGTACACCGAGCTTGCCGCGGTGTTCGAGCTTCTCGAAAAGCACTACCGCGACATGCAGGACATCGAGTTCACCGTCGAGCGCAACAAGCTGTGGATGCTGCAGACCCGTTCGGGCAAGCGCACTGCCAAGGCCGCGCTCAAGATGGCGGTCGACATGGTGGACGAAGGCCTGATCGACGAGGCATCCGCGATCAAGCGCGTCGATCCGATGGCGCTGGACCAGCTTCTGCACCCCACGCTCGATCCCAAGGCCGCCCGCGACATTCTCGGCAAGGGCCTTCCCGCATCGCCGGGCGCGGCTTCGGGCGCGATCGTGCTCGATGCCGACACCGCCGAAAAGCGTGCTGAAATGGGCGAGGCCGTGGTACTCGTCCGCGTCGAGACCAGCCCTGAGGACATTCACGGCATGCACGCCGCGAAGGGCATCCTCACGGCGCGCGGCGGCATGACCAGCCACGCGGCGGTCGTGGCGCGCGGCATGGGCCGTCCCTGCGTGTCGGGCGCTTCGGGCCTGTCGATCGACATGAAGACCCGCACCCTGCGCATGGGCAACCGTGAGCTGAAGGAAGGCGACATCATCACACTCGACGGCGCGACCGGTGACATCATGGCCGGCGAAGTGCCGACCATCGAGCCGGAACTGGCCGGCGATTTCGCCACGCTGATGGTCTGGGCCGACAAGCACCGCCGCATGAAGGTGCGCACCAACGCCGAGACTCCGGCCGACTGCAAGATGGCCCGCCAGTTCGGCGCCGAAGGCATCGGTCTGTGTCGCACCGAGCACATGTTCTTCGATGCCGGCCGCATCTCGGCCGTGCGCCAGATGATCCTGGCCGAAGACGAGGCCGGCCGCCGCGCCGCGCTGGAAAAGCTGCTGCCGGAACAGCGTGCGGACTTCATCGCGATCTTCGAGGTGATGGCCGGCCTGCCGGTCACCATCCGCCTGCTCGATCCGCCGCTCCACGAGTTCCTGCCGCACGGCGATGCCGAGTTTGCAGAACTTTCGGAAACGATCGGCATCGGCGTCGACACGCTGAAGCGCCGGGCCGACGAACTCCACGAGTTCAACCCGATGCTCGGCCATCGCGGCTGCCGCCTGGGCATCACCTTCCCAGAGATCTACGAGATGCAAGCCCGCGCCATCTTCGAGGCCGCCTGCGAAGTCGCAGCCGCTTCGGGCGAGGCGATCGTGCCGGAAGTGATGATCCCGCTCGTCGCCACCAAGCGCGAACTGCAGATCCTCAAGAAGGTGGTGGATGAAACCGCTGCCAAGGTCTTCGCCGAGAAGGGCCGGACGCTCGACTACATGGTCGGCACGATGATCGAACTGCCGCGTGCCGCGCTGATGGCGGGTGAGATCGCCGAGGAGGCCAAGTTCTTCTCGTTCGGCACCAACGACCTGACGCAGACCACGCTGGGTGTTTCGCGCGACGATGCTGCGCGCTTCCTCAGCCCCTATGTCGAAAAGGGCATCTATCCGCGCGATCCGTTCGTCAGCCTCGATATCGAAGGCGTCGGCCAGCTCGTGCAGTTGGGTGCCGAACGTGGCCGCGCGACTTATGCCGATCTCAAGCTCGGCATCTGCGGTGAGCATGGCGGCGATCCGGCATCGATCGCGTTCTGCGAGAAGGTCGGCCTCGATTACGTCAGCGCCTCGCCGTATCGCGTGCCGATCGCGCGACTGGCGGCGGCTCAGGCCGCGCTGGCCTGAAGATGAAAAGGCCGGGGTGATCCTCCGGCCTTTTTCTTATTTCTTCCAGCCCGAGAGGGTGAGGATTTCGAAGCGTTCCACGGTCCGTCCGTCCGTTCCGGCCTCGGCGAAAGCCTTCCGGGCACGTTCGAGCGCAGCCTTGCCAAGTGGCGGGCCGGGGTCGGCCAACAGACTGCCGTGACCCTGCGCGCGCAGATCGGCAACGAGGCGTTCGAGGCTACGGAAAGAGACCTGAAGTGGACGCTGGTCGATCACGGGATCCGCGAAGAGCGTACGCTGGAGCAGTTGCCCGCCCGCGCGCACGTCCACCATGGGATGAATGCGCGCAGCAGGGCGCTCAGCATCGGCGGCCATCATGATCTCGCGCAGCCGGGGCAGGCTTCCCAGCGACAGGAAGCTGGCGATCAGCATGCCGCCTTGTGCCAGCGCGCGACGGGCGTGGATGAGCGCGCCGGGCAAGTCGTTGACCGTGTCCAGCGTGCCGAGACTGACGATGAGGTCGAAGCCATCGAAAGGGTAGGGGGCTTCTTCGTCGAAGCCCGTCGCCGGTTCGGCTTCAACGACCTCGACGCCGCGAGCAGCGAGAGAGCGGGCCAGCGTTCCCGTCCAGTCACCCACGATCAGCGCGCGTTTGGGCTCGAAGCGGAGGAACGAGAGGCGTTCTTCCACGTCCTCGATCATGTCCTCAAGCAGATAGCGCGGGGCATCCGGCAATCGTTGGAGAGCCAGCGCGCGGCGTCGCGCGGCGATGCGGCGGGAAGGGGCAAAGATGCGGGGGGGCGCAGGGGGAGCGGTTTCAGCCATCCCGCGCTCCCTGCCGCGTCCTGACGGCTTGCGCAACCGTGCCCGTCAGCCAGGTGCGTTATCCATGATGGACGTGCAGCGATGAACAGCTTGTAGCTTGAGCTTGCGCATCGGCCGCCTAGGCTTGGTGCCGATGATGATTGCCGCTGCTTTCACACCTGTACTGGACCTTATCTTCCCGCCGCGTTGTCCGCTTTGCGGAGCCTCGCTTGCTGCGCAGAACGGGCTGTGTCCGGAGTGCTGGAGCAGTCTGGCCATCCCGGGTGATCCCTCGTGCGCGTCCTGCGCGCGGCCCTTCCCGAGAGACATTCCGGATGGATTGATCTGCGCGCCCTGCCTCGCGGAGCCGCCACGTCACGACGGGATCGCTGCCGCCACCCTGTACAACGACGCCTCGCGCAAGCTCGTTCTCGCGCTCAAGCACGGCAATCGTCTGGCACTTGCAGACATGCTTGGTGCTTTCATGGCAGCACGCGTGCCGCAGGTCGGCGAAGAGTGTCTGGTCGTGCCGGTACCGCTGCATCGCTGGCGCATCTGGCACCGGGGCTACAATCAGGCAGCCGAACTCGCGCGCGTGATCGCTCGTATGAGAGGTGCGCGACTCGAAGTGGACATGCTGGAGCGGCGCAAGGCCACGCCGTCGCTGGGCGGATTGGGCGGCAAGGCGCGACAACGGGTACTCTCGGGAGCCATCGGCGTCTCCCCGCGACGGCGCGCGCGGGTCAAGGGCGCCCGCATCGTATTGGTGGACGATGTGCTGACCAGTGGCGCCACCAGCGAGGCCTGCTTGTCGGCGCTCAAGCGTGCCGGTGCCAAAGAGGTTCTGATCGCCTGTTTCGCGCGCGTCCTCGATGAGGCGCTGGATATCGTGTGAGCCAGATACGAAAACGCCCGGAACCAAAGGTTCCGGGCGTCTCGTGACGAAACTCTTGGACTCCGCTGAGCGGTTCGGCGGCCCCCCTGCAGGCCGCCTAGTCCGATCCCTCATTCTTTCGCCGACCGGAAGGTCGACATTTCCCTGAACCGTGGCGCCTGTTCTCGGTAACTTTGCCTGAGGCTTTTGTTACCAGTCAGCGACCTGTGGTCGGAAGCAGCCCCCCAGCTGCAAGGCCACAATCCACGCAAAGCCGGGGGTTGAAAAGAGGCATGAGGGCGTTACGGGGATTTTGGTCATCGGCTGTGGTTATCCTGCAACATCGGCAGGCCGGTGCGAGAGCAGAGGGAAATTTCCGAAAATGCGTGAGATCACCAAGGCAGAACGCGAGCTGGGCAGCGAATTTCTCCCTAAGTTCGATGCACATGGACTGCTGGTGGCGATCGCGGTGGATTCGCAAACGCGGGAGATCCTGATGGTCGCCTACATGGATGCCGAGGCACTGGCCAAGACGCGCGAGACGGGGCTTGCACACTTCCATTCACGCTCACGCGGAAGCCTCTGGCTCAAGGGGGAGACTTCCGGGCATTTCCTCAGAGTCGAAGAGATTCGAGTCGATTGCGATCAGGACGCACTGGAACTCCTCGTTCGGCCGGAAGGCCCCGCCTGTCACACGGGTGCTCGCAGCTGTTTCTATCGGCGACTCGCCGGTAATGACCTCGAATCATTCGAAAGCTGACAGTTGCCTTACAGCCCCCACATCGCGTGAAGGCTGGCAGGTGGGGGCTATAATCTCTTAAAAACAATAACTTTCCTTACTTGTGTTAAAAATCCCCTCTTTCGGACCTGACGGTGGCAATTTCGGCTTAACCCATCAGGCGGACATATCGCCGCAAGCGGCTCGTATGCTGCATCGGGGAAGGCAAAGCTGCGGACGACAGCACTGATTTCTCGTGAGAAATCCGCTGTCCTACGATGAAGCAAAGAAAATATGTGGCTGCTCCAGGCCGGTGTCCTGCCCCGTCACCGGTCAACGGGTAGGGCATGCCTTCGACGGGGACGCCGCGGCTTTTCCGTCGCGGGCATGATGGAGGGAAGCCGAGAGGCTTTTACGGGGCGCAAGAAGGAAGGGAAATGTCATGAACCGACGAGTGACAGTCGTTGCGGCGATTGCTGGCCTGCTGGCCGGCATTCCAACCGCTGCGCTGGCGGATCAAAGACCTGCCAGTTCCACGCTAAACTACCAGAAGTTCAAGCTGGCCAGCTATTTCGGCAGGGGCGACTCCGGTCGTGGCTTTAGTGGGAGCAGTGGCGGTCGTGATCACGACTACCGGCCCAGTGACAACAACTATGGCCGCCACGATGGCAATAACGGTCACTATTATGGTGGCGGCAACGGCCACTACAATGGTGGCGGTAACGGCCATTACAACGGTGGCGGTGATAACGGTCATCACAATGGTTGGGGCGACAGCGACCATCATTATGGTGGTGGCGACAATGGTCACCACGATGGTGGTGGCACCAAGTCTCACGGCTGCTAAGCTTTGGGAACCGATCGTGGCCGCCGCTTTGGCGGCCACGGTTTCATGTGCTGAACAGACGCTTCAGCCGAGGATTTCGTCGAACAGGCTTGTCATGGCGGCCCAGCTCTGGCGGTCTGCGCTGGCATTGTAGCCGATGGCCGCGATCCCACGCGCGGCGCTACCCGGATCGGTAAAGCCGTGACGGACGCCGGAATAGGCATGGAAGTGCCAGTTGGCCCCGGCGCGATCCATCTCGTCCCAGAATTCCAGAACCTGTTCGCGTGGAACCAGCGGATCGGCATCGCCGTGACAGACGAGAATGCGCGGCTTGACCACGCCCGCTTTGGCCGGTTTGGCCGTGGCGAGTGTGCCATGGAAGCTCACCGCCGCCAGCAGGTCCTGCCCGTCTCGTGCAGCTTCGAGTACGGCCTGCCCGCCCATGCAATAGCCGATGCCGAACATCGGCAGGTGGGCCGCGCCCGGAACCCGGCGCAGCGTTGCTGTCGCCGCCGCCAATCGGCCACGATAGTGATCGACGTTGGCGCGCAGCTTTTCGGCCAGCGGGAACGAGGCTTCGAAACTTTCCACCGGCTCGCCGTAGAAATCCGCCACCATGGCCAGATAGCCAAGGTCGGCCAGCATTCGCGCGCGGCGTTCCACGGGAGGGGCGTAATTGGCGATTGTGGGGAAGACGATCACTGTCCCGCGCGGCGTACCCTCCGGTCGGGCGAGCCAACCGGTAAGGGTCTGCCCTGCGTGGTTGTAGGTGATCGCCTCCATTTCGGTCACTCCGGAAGGAAGTCGGGCACCGAGAGGTAGCGTTCGCCGGTGTCGTAATTGAAGCCCAGAATGCGGGAACCGGCGGGAAGCGACGGCAGCTTCTGTGCAATCGCGGCCAGTGTTGCGCCGGAGCTGATGCCGACCAGCATGCCTTCCTCGGTCGCGCAGCGGCGTGCCCATTCCTTGGCGTCCGCCGGATCGACCTGAATCGCGCCATCGATCGCCTGGGTGTGAAGATTGCCCGGGATGAAGCCGGCGCCGATGCCCTGGATGGGGTGCGGACCCGGCTGGCCGCCGGAAATGACCGGCGACAGCGTGGGCTCCACCGCATAGGCCTTGAGCGAGGGCCAGACGGCCTTCAGCGTTTCGGCGCAGCCCGTGATGTGGCCGCCGGTGCCGACGCCGGTAATTAGGGCATCGATGGGCGTATCGAC
Source organism: Novosphingobium sp. BL-S-33 (assembly GCF_056857025.1). Classification (NCBI taxonomy): domain Bacteria; kingdom Pseudomonadati; phylum Pseudomonadota; class Alphaproteobacteria; order Sphingomonadales; family Sphingomonadaceae; genus Novosphingobium; species Novosphingobium sp. BL-S-33. The sequence continues at coordinate 2,524,685 of NZ_CM166474.1, forward strand.
AAAGTCCGCGAGAATTTCGCGGGCGGTGATTTCGGCGTGGACCGCGACGTTGGCCGGGTTGTCGAACTGCTGCGGCATCCACGAACCGGGCGTTTCCGCGATCAGTTCCTTGGCGCGCTCGATGGCGCCCTTCATGCCCTTTTCGCGCGGAGTCAGGTCGAACGTGGCGCCATAGGCCAGCATCAGGCGGCGCCGCTCGATCGACATCGATTCGGGCATGACGAGGACCAGCTTATAGCCCTTGACCGCCGCCACCATGGCAAGGCCGATGCCGGTGTTGCCCGAAGTCGGCTCGATGATCGTGCCGCCGGGGGAAAGCGTGCCATCGGCTTCGGCAGCCTCGATCATGGCCAGCGCGATGCGGTCCTTGATCGAGCCGCCGGGATTGCCGCGCTCGGCCTTGATCCAGACTTCATGGTCGGGAAACAGCCGCGAAACGCGGATATGCGGCGTATTGCCGATGGTGGCGAGGATGTTGTCGGCCTTCATCAGTGGTGCTCCCAACGTGGTGCGAAGGTTCGGGCCCGGCGGATCTCAGGGAAACCCCAGGCCCAGATTGCGGTAATGACTATGGCAGCGGTGCCGCCGAAGACAACAGCCCCCGTCGCGCCGAGCAGTGCGGCGGCAACGCCCGACTGCATCTCGCCCAGCTCGTTCGAGGCGGAGATGGCAAGGCCGGAGATGGCGGAGACGCGGCCGCGCTTGTCGTCCGGCGTGCGCAGCTGGACCAGTGAGCTGCGGATGAACACAGAGATCATGTCGGCAGCGCCGAGCAGGGCAAGGAAGCCCAGCGAGATCAGGAAGCTGCGCGAGAGGCCGAAGCCCACCGTCATCGCGCCATAGGCGGCGACGGAGAGCAGCATCTTGACGCCGACGTTCTTCGCCAGCGGGCGGAACGAGAGCCAGAGGGCGACCACGGCCGCGCCGGCCGCCGTTGCGGCGCGCATCTGGCCAAGGCCTTCCGGCCCCACGTGCAGGATGTCGCGCGCGAAGACCGGCATTAGAGCAGTGGCACCGCCCAGCAGGACCGCGAAAAGGTCGAGCGTGATACAACCGAGCAGGAAGCGTTCATGCCAGATGAAATGGAAGCCATCGACGATCTGGCGCAGCGGGTGGGCCTTTCGCGCGTCCTTCGCTAGCGGCGGAAGATTGCGGATGGCGAGGATGCTGATCGCCGAGAGCGCCATCAGGACGGCCGCGATCCAGTAAGGGAGCGCGTGGTGCCTCGCGAAAAGGAAGCCGAAGGCTGCCGGTCCGATGATCGTGCCGGCCTGCATGGCGATCGAGTTGAAACCGATGGCGCGGGGGATCAGTTCGGCGGGAACGATATTGGGTGCGATTGCGCTCATCGACGGGCCGACGAATACGCGCACCGCTCCGTGCACTGCCGCGAACATGTAAAGCACCGGCAGGCTGCGCCATTCAAGCGTAGTCGCGATGCCCAGACCGATCGCTACCAGAATGTCGACTGCTATCGCCAGACCGGCCACGCGGCGGCGGTCGAACCTGTCGGCGATGACGCCCGAGACCGGGGTCAGCAGGAAGATCGGCAGGAACTGCGCGAAGCCCAGCAGGCCCAGTTGGAAGGATGCCTGCGTGATCGACATGCCATAGTCGCTGCGGGCAACGTCGTAGAGCTGGTAGCCGATGATGACGACCATACCGGTCGAGGCGAGTACCGCGAAGAAGCGGGCAAGCCAGAACTTGCGATAATCGGCGATGCGAAGCGGCGAAGTGGGCTGCGCGGCGGCGCCCGAGGAATGCGGGGGAGACGAGGGCGTATTCACGACCGGCTGCATGGCAGCATGACCCGGCCTTGCCAAGTCATGCCGCCGATCTTTCTCGAAAGGTTATGTTTGCAGTCAATAAGTAAACCGCGCGGTGAGCCGCACGTCGCGCCCGGAGATGGGCACGAAGTCACGCGTTTCCGAAGCGGCAAGGCGGCCGGTGACATCGAAGAGATTGTCGGCTGCGAGGATCAGTGACAGCGGGCCATGTTCGCCCAGCGGGCGCCAGGTCGCGCTGAGGTTGACCAGCGTGAAGGCGCTCGTCGGGTTCTCGTTCTCGGTCACGCGGCTCTGCTTGGCGTTCCATTCGACTTCGCTGCGCAAGGTGACCGCGGGCGAGTCGAATTCCAGACCGCCACGGGTGCGCAGCGGCGGAATGCGCGGTACTGGCCCCATGTCGACCAGCTTGGCATGGGTATAGTCGACGCCCGCATCGGCCTTCAGCGAATTGTCGCCCCAGCGGGCGAACGTGACGGCGCCCTCGGCCTCGACGCCACGGAAGCGGGCGGGGGCCTGGATGTACTGATAGACCGGGAAGTCCTGGATTATCTCGCCGGTGGGTACGGCCGTGATGAAGTTATCGAAATTGATGCCGTAGAGGGTCACCGAGCCGACCACCGCGTCGCCATTGTAGCGCATGCCTGCCTCGACGCCGTTGCTGCGCTCGACCGTGAAGTTCGGATCGCCGCGCTCGTAGGACTGGGTGGCATCGTGCAGGCCGTCGACAAAGAGTTCCTCGGCCGATGGTGCGCGCTCGCCATGTGAGAAGTTGGCCGAGAACGTCAGCGTGTCAGTCGCATGCCAGGCGACGCCGCCGACCGCCGCATACTGATCGAAATTGCGCTGGTCACCGTCCGGAATCGTACGGATCTGCGTGTTTTCGTAGCGCAGAGCGCCTTCGAGGTCGAAGTGGCCCACTTCGAACTGTTGGAGCGTGAAGACCGCGAAACGGTCAGTGTTGTTATCCGGCAACAGCGATTCATCGCCGCTGATGGAGAGCCGCGAGGAGGAGTACTGAACGCCGCTCGATCCGCTCCAGATCCCGTGCTTTTCCTGATCAGCCTGAAGGCGGACCTCGACGGCCTTGTTGTTGAACTGGGTGCCGATGTTGCCGTCCTCGATTTCGGCGTGCTCATAGTCGCCATAGGCGCCGCGCACTTCGAGGCGCTTGAGGAAGCCGGTGAGGTTGAGGCCTGCGCGCAAGTCCACACGGGTCTGGCGCAGCGAGATGCTGGTCGAATCCGGGTCGGTCGAGGGGCGCGGCGGAATGCCGTAGTCATTGGCAAGGCGCTGCACGGAAACGCCGATATCGCCGCCATCGTCGATGAAGGCGAGGCCGCCGCCCACTGTCCAGCCTTCGGTGCCGCTATTGGTGAGCTTGCCCTTGCTGTTGGCCTGCGCGGTCAGCGTTGCGGCGCCCACGGCATCGCCGGCGGCGGAAAGGTCGCTCGCCTGCGTCAGGGTCTGCGCGCGCAGTTCGGGCGAGAGAACATAGCCGCCGATATTGAGATCATCGCTGTGGTTGTATGAGGCGTTCAGATGGGCAACGAGGCGGCTGGCGAGGCGCACATCGGCGGCAATCCCGCCGTTCACCATGTTCGCCGCCGTGCCGTAGGAGCCGAGTGCGTCAACGGTGAAGGCCTTGTCGGGAACCTGATGCGGAATGCGCTTGTCCACCGCATTCACCACGCCGCCAGAAGGATCGCTGGCGTAGAGCAGAACGCGCGGGCCGTGGAGCACTTCGACGCGTTCGATATTGAGCGTGTCGAGCGAAACCGCGTGGTCAGCCGAGACCGATGAGGCATCGAGCGAACCGATACCGTCGAGCAGAACCTGAACGCGCGGACCGTCGAAGCCGCGCAGCACCGGGCGTGAGACGCCGGGCGCAAAGCCGCTGCTCGAAACGCCGGGAAGGCTTGCCAGCATCTCGCCGATCTGAGGCTTCAGATCGCGCGTGAGGCTGTCTCCGGTCAGCACCACCGGTGCATTGATCGGATCAGCATTGCCCGAGATCACGCGTCCGGAAACGATGATCTCAGGGCCGCTCTCCTGCGGATGCGAACTGTCGTCGGCGGCAGCCGGAGCGGCGGCCGTCTCGGCGTACGCCGTGCCGGGGACGGCGAGCAAGGCTGCGGTGGCCAGGGCGCCGGCGGAGGCCAGCAGGGCGATTCGGGCTTGAGGCGTCGTCATGGCGACTTGGCTAAGGGTGATGATATACTATATCAAGTGTCAATCGCACATGACGGAAATTTCATGTTGCGATGCGGCGCGAACGCCACACGAAGACGCCGCGCGGAACTAGTCCACGCGGCGTCTTCGTGCTTCGCCAATGGCTTGAAGGAGTGCCCGACAGGGCGGGCGCTCAGCGGCGTGGGCGCAGTCGGGGGTTGGGCTGGGCGGTGTCCACCAGCTTTAGGAAATCGTCGATGCGGATGATCCGCTCGAACTGAAAGCCTGAACGGCCCTCGTGCGACCAGATCATGTGCGCTTCGATCCTGCCGATGACCGGAAGGCGCATGACGAGGCGCTCTCCGCGATCCAGAGGGAGTTCGCCCTTGGACATGAAGCCCTGAGCCGAAAGGTTGATGATATGCAGATGAACGTCGCCCATCTGGCGATGCTCGGCAATCAGCTTGTGATCGACAGGATGGCGAGCCGCCCGCCGCTTGTCGGTTACAGAGAGCTGTGCTCCTGCACTCATGTCCATTTAGCCTCTGGTTGTGACCGTGAGGGGACACAGTGCATCAAAATGGCAAACAATCCGTAAACCCGGCAGAATTTTGCCGTCCTGCCGGGTTCAATGGTGCTTCACCTGCGATCAAGCGTTGCGCAGGATCGCGTGCTTCTTCTTGCCGAGGCTGAGCTTGCGGGTTTCCCCGGCAGCCACTTCGATCAGGAAACCCGGATCGTTCATGAGGACGTCGTCCAGACGGACGGCGCCTTCGCCGATCTTGCGCTTCGCCTCGCCATTAGACGCGGTGAAGCCCAGTTCGGTGAGCGCCGCGCCGAGCCGCACGCCTTCGCCCGTCACGTCCAGCGTCGGCAGATCGTCGCCCATGCCGCCGCCTGCGAACGTCGCCTTGGCCGTTGCTTCGGCAGCCACGGCGGCATCCTCGCCGCGGCAGAGCTTGGTCACTTCGTTGGCGAGCACGACCTTGGCATCGTTGATCGCAGCGCCTTCGAGGGCTTCGAGGCGGGCGATCTCATCCAGCGGCAGGTCGGTGAACAGGCGCAGGAACTTGCCCACGTCGCGGTCGTCGCAATTGCGCCAGTACTGCCAGAAGTCGTAGCTGGGCAGCATCTCTTCGTTGAGCCAGACCGCGCCGGCGGCCGACTTGCCCATCTTGGCGCCATCCGCCGTGGTGAGCAGCGGCGTCGTCAGGCCGAAGACTTCCTTGCTGTCCATGCGGCGGGTCAGTTCGACGCCGTTGATGATGTTGCCCCACTGGTCGGAGCCACCCATCTGCAGGCGGACGTCCTTGTCCTTGCACAGGTGACGGAAGTCGTAGCCCTGCAGGATCATGTAGTTGAATTCGAGGAAGGTCATCGGCTGTTCGCGTTCAAGGCGCAGCTTGACCGAATCGAACGAGAGCATCCGGTTCACCGTGAAGTGAGTACCCACTTCTTGCAGCAGCTGGATGTAGCCAAGCTGGCCCAGCCAGTCCTGATTGTTAACCATGATTGCGTCGGTGGGGCCGTCGCCGAACTTCAGCAGGCGCGAGAAGATCGAGAAGATGCCCTTGATATTGGTCTCGATCGTTTCGTCGGACAGCATCTTGCGGCTCTCGTCGCGACCGGTGGGATCGCCGATGCGCGTGGTGCCGCCGCCCATCAGCACGATGGGCTTGTGGCCGGTCTGCTGTAGGCGGCGCAGCATCATGATCTGCACGAGGCTGCCGATGTGGAGCGACGCCGCCGTGGCGTCGAAGCCGATATAGCCCGGCACGACCTGCTTCTCTGCGAGAGCGTCAAGGCCCTCGGCATCCGTCGTCTGGTGGATGTAGCCGCGCTCTTCGAGGACGCGGAGCAGGGAAGATTTGTAAGTCATGACCGTGCTTTTCGTTAATGGGAGCCGGGCGCCTAGCATGCGAAAGGCTCAAGATGAAGCAGCCAAGCGAAAGCGGTTGGTCGCTTTCGTGGTGACATCCGGCCGAATCCGGATTGTCAGGCGGATAGGCAGCCCTTTACGGATGCCCACATGGCCGACCTGACCTGCCACCCGGCACATCCTCCTGTCCTTGTCCGCAGTATCGAAACGCGTGTGATCGGTTTCGACGAGAGCTGGCTGCGCGTGCGCTGGCGTATTCTCGGCGCTGGCAAGCTGGTGGTGCCGGCTTTCGCGGGCAAGGGCCGGGCGGAAGGTCTTTGGCAGACCACCTGTTTCGAGCTGTTCCTTCAGCCGCCCGGCGGCCCGTCCTATGTCGAGATCAACCTTTCCCCGTCCGAGCGCTGGAACGTCTATGACTTCACCGGCCGCCGCCAAGGCATGGCCGAGCGGTCGATGCCGCGCGAGCCCGACTGCACCATGCGCAAGGGTTCGGACATCGCAATCTTCGACGCCGCCATACCCGCGGCCGGGCTGCCCGCGCTGCCGCTGAACTACGGGTTCACGGCGGTGATCGAGGAAGAGGGCGGCGTTAAGAGCTACTGGGCGCTTTCCCACAGCAGGGACGAGCCTGACTTCCACGATCCGTCTTGCTTCACGCTCGAGCTTGCGGCACCGATCGGTTCATGAAATTCGGCCCTGTGAAATTCGGCATCGACCGCCTGCTGGCGGATCCTGAACTGCGTGCGCCTCTCGTAGGGCGCCGCGTGGCGCTTGTTGCGCATCCCGCCTCGGTGACCGAGGATCTCGTCCATTCGCTCGACGCGCTGATCGCGGCGGGCGTGAATGTGACGAGCGCCTTCGGTCCCCAGCATGGACTGAAGGGTGACAAGCAGGACAACATGGTCGAGACTGCCGACGAGCTGGACCCGGCTTACGGCATTCCGATCTACAGCCTCTACGGCGAAGTCCGCCGCCCGAGCGAGGCGATGATGGACAGCGCCGATGTGTTCCTGTTCGACCTTCAGGACCTCGGCTGCCGCATCTACACTTTCGTGACGACGCTGCTCTATCTGCTCGAAGCGGCCGAGAAGCGGGGCAAGAGCGTCTGGGTGCTCGATCGTCCCAACCCCGCCGGCCGCCCGGTCGAGGGGCTGACTCTGCTGCCCGGGCAGGAGAGCTTCGTCGGTGCCGGCCCGATGCCGATGCGCCATGGCCTGACGCTGGGCGAGATGGGCCACTGGTTCGTCCGTCACTTCAAGCTCGATGTCGATTACCGCGTGATCGCGATGGAAGGCTGGGAGCCCGAAGGCCCCGGCTTCGGCTGGCCGCAGGACCGCATCTGGATCAATCCCAGCCCCAACGCGGCCGATCTCAACATGGCCCGCGCCTATGCCGGCACAGTGATGATCGAGGGCGCGACGCTTTCGGAAGGTCGCGGCACCACGCGCCCGCTGGAAGTGCTGTTTGGCGCGCCCGATATCGATGCCAAGGCGGTTCTGGCCGAGATGCAGCGTTTTGCGCCTGAATGGCTCGAAGGCTGCGCCCTGCGCGAATGCTGGTTTGAGCCGACCTTCCACAAGCATGCCAAGACCCTGTGCAGCGGCTTGATGATCCACGCCGAAGGCAAGTTCTACGATCACCATGCCTTCCGCCCGTGGCGACTTCAGGCGCTGGCGTTCAAGGCGATCCGTAACCTCTATCCGGACTATCCGATCTGGCGCGACTTCCCGTACGAGTACGAGTTCACGCGCCTTGCCATCGACGTCATCAACGGCGGCCCCGGCCTGCGGGAGTGGGTCGACAATCCCTCATCGCTTCCCGAGGATCTCGATGCGGCGGCCGGTGCCGACGAAGCCGCGTGGAAAACCGAGATCGCGGACCTGCTGCTCTACTGAGCGGGCGACAAGGCCGCTTTCCCATCGGCAACGGGTGGGGGCGCCATCATCTTGCCGTCGGCGAGCACGAGAACCGGGCAACCCGCCAGGCGTGTGTCGACCGCGCGGATCATTCCCGGCTTGTCGTCATTGGAGCGGGGTGTGCCATGCCCCGCCGCCTCGTTGGCACGCTGAATGGTATAGCCGCATTTAGCCTTGGCGGCCGGAGCCTTGCCTGCACCCGTTGAAGGTGTCGCGCCCATCGTCAGGGCACCCATGACAAGAATTAGTGCAATGTCCTTCATCGTCGCACTCCCGTTTCCGGTTACCGCCGCATCATCCTCCCGTCCCAAGATGTAGGCAAGCCCGTCATGCCTTCTTGCGCGTCAGTTCCCGCATCGCCGCGTCCAGCCCGTCCAGCGTCAGCGGGAACATCGCGCCGCCCATCAGGTCGCGGATCATCCGCGTGGAGCTGGAATAGCCCCACTGGATCTCGGGCGTGGGGTTGAGCCAGACGGTGGCCGGATAGGTCTGCGCCACGCGCTGGAGCCAGACCGCGCCGGCTTCATCGTTCATGTGCTCCACCGAGCCGCCCGGATGGCTGACCTCGTAAGGGCTCATCGCTGCATCACCGACGAAGATCACCTTGTAGTCATGCCCGAACTTGTGGAGCAAATCCCAGGTCGGCGTGCGCTGCGACCAGCGGCGGCGATTGTCCTTCCACACGCCTTCGTAGAGGCAGTTGTGGAAGTAGAAGAACTCCATGTTCTTGAACTCGGCGCTGGCGGCGCTGAACAGCTCTTCCATCAGTTGGATGTACGGGTCCATCGATCCACCGACATCGAGGAACAGCAGCACTTTCACCGCATTGTGCCGCTCGGGCCGCATGCGGATATCAAGCCAACCCTGCCGCGCGGTGCCGGAGATGGTGCTGTCGAGATCCAGTTCCTCGACAGCACCCTCGCGCGCGAAGCGGCGCAGGCGCCGCAGCGCCACCTTGATGTTGCGCGTACCCAGTTCGCGGGTGTTGTCAAGATTGGCGAACTCGCGCTTCTCCCAGACCTTGATCGCGCGGCCGTGTTTGCCTTCTCCGCCGATCCGGATGCCTTCCGGATTGTAGCCGGCATGACCGAACGGCGAAGTGCCGTTGGTGCCGATCCACTTGTTGCCGCCGGAATGGCGTTTTTCCTGTTCTTCCAGACGCTTCTTGAGCGTTTCCATGATCTCGTCCCAGGAGCCGAGCGCCTTGATCTGCTCCATTTCCTCGTCCGAGAAGTAGCGCTCGGCCACTTTCTTCAGCCAGTCCTCAGGAATATCGACCGGCTGCTGGCCGTAGTCGCTGAACACGCCCTTGAAGACCCTCTGGAACACCTGGTCGAACCGGTCGAGCAGGCCTTCATCCTTCACGAAAGTGGCGCGGCTGAGGTAGTAGAACGCCTCCGGCGTCCGCTCGATCACCTCGCGGTCCAGCGCTTCCAGCAGCACCAGATGCTCCTTGAGCGAGGCCGGGATCCCCGCCGCGCGCAGTTCCTCCACGAAGTTCAGCAGCATGGTGTGGCTCCGCTCCGGTTGACACGAAAGCCGGGATGAAGCGATCTGTCACCTTGTTGTGAAATCAATGTGTTACCTGTCACTTTGCATATGCCTGTGTGACTTTTCAAAACCTGATAACACCGCCTCGGTGTCACTTTGTACCGATGCCTTTTTTGGCCAAGTTACCGAGCGGAGGGAGCGTGCGAGGTTCATGATTGCGAACCTACACCACCCGTGGTGCCGTAGGAAACCGCGCGGCCCTCGCGCGATCTGGGCCGATGCACCAGCGCGACCAGCACGAAGGAGATATACATCAGCAGGTACCACGCGCCGAGCTTGCTCCAGTGCACCATGGTCCAGCCATTTCGCTGGCTGGGATAGATCCACGCCTGCGAGAAGGTCGCGAGGTTTTCGGCGAACCAGATGAACAGCGCGACAAGAAACCACCCGAGCAGTAGCGGCATCCAGCGATCCTCTCGCCAGACCCGAAACCAGATCCGCGTGCGCAGGAACAGCGCGCCGAGGACGGCGAAGAGCCCAAGGCGAATGTCCGGAAGCCAGTGATGCGCGAAGAAATTGACGTAGATTGCCACGGCCAACGCCACCGAGACGGCTTCGGCCGGATAACCCGTGAAGCGAAAATCGAAGATGCGCCAGACGCGGGCGATATAGCTGCCGACGGCGGCATACATGAAGCCCGAAAACAGCGGAACGCCGCCGATCCGCAGCATGTTCGCCTCGGGATATTCCCATGACCCGTGCGCGGTCTTGAACAGTTCCATCACGGTGCCGACGACATGGAAAGCGAGAATGACTTTCGCCTCGTCCATCGTCTCAAGCCGCAGTGTCAGCATTGCGATCTGGATTGTCAGCGCGGCGAGCGCCAGGAAATCGTAGCGGGCCAGCGGCGCTTGCGCGGGATAGAACAGATGCGTGGCGACCAGCAGCGCCAGCAGCAAACCGCCGAACAGGCAGGCCCAGCCTTGCTTGAAGCCGAACAGCAGGAACTCATAAAGCCACGCCCGCCAACCGGGACGCGGCTCGAACGCTTCGAGCCGCGCGCGGATCGCCGCGAAACGGGTCTGCGAGCCCCTGGTCACGGCAAAATCATGCCGGAGAGGGTGGTGGTGGCGGCTGCTGCGGCCATATTTGCAGCGCGGCATCGAAGTGCGCCCATTCCGGCGCGTCGTCGGTCCAGATCACGGCTTCCGGCCTCAGGCCATGGCCTGCGTCCAGCGCGCCAAGGCGCATGGTCTTGAGATGGGGACGCGCCGAGCTTTGTGCGAATATCTGCGTTCCGCACTTGGGGCAGAAGTGGAACGTCAGCGTATTGCCGCTCGCCGCTGTCCATGTGGAAGACGCGAGATCGCCCTCGATGGCGATATCTTCGGCGTTGAAGATAGCATTGTTGGTCGGACCGCCTGCCGCAAGCTGCTGGCACTGGCGGCACCAGCACTGACGCGTGGCAATCGGCTCGCCCGAAATTTCGAGCGTGACGGCGCCGCAGGCGCAGCGGCCGGGATAGGGTGCTGTCATTGGGTCAGGCTTTCCTCACTTCTGGCGACATCAGCGGCAATCGATATCTGGCCGGAATTTCCGTGTCGATGGCCTGATGGATACCTGGAAGAAAATGCGAAGCGGGGAAAGTCAGCTTCCCCGGCGGGCCATGAAAGCGAGCCTTTCGAACAGCATGACGTCCTGCTCGTTCTTCAGCAGCGCGCCGTGCAGCGGCGGGATCGCCTTGGCCGGGTCCTGATTCTGGAGGACCTCCAGCGGCATGTCCTCGCTCAGCAGCAGCTTCAGCCAGTCGAGGAGTTCGCTGGTGGAAGGCTTCTTCTTGAGGCCGGGCACTTCGCGCAGTTCGTAGAAGATCTCCATCGCCTTGGTGACGAGGGTCTTCTGGATGCCGGGGAAGTGCACGTCGACGATGGCCTGCATCGTCTCGCGCTCGGGAAACTTGATATAGTGGAAGAAGCAGCGGCGCAGGAAAGCGTCCGGCAGGTCCTTCTCGTTGTTGGATGTGATGACCACGATCGGGCGCTCCTTCGCCGCGACGTGCTCGCCAGTCTCGTAGACATCGAAAGCCATGCGATCGAGTTCGGCCAGAAGGTCGTTGGGGAATTCGATGTCGGCCTTGTCGATCTCGTCGATCAGCAGGACGGGCAGCCGGGGTGAGGTGAAGGCCTCCCACAGCTTGCCCTTGCGGATGTAGTTGTTGATGTCGTGGACGCGGGCATCGCCCAGCTGGCCGTCGCGCAGGCGGCCGACGGCGTCGTATTCGTAGAGGCCCTGATGCGCCTTGGTGGTGGACTTGACGTTCCAGGTGATGAGCGGCGCGTCGAGAGAAGCGGCGATCTGTTCGGCCAGCACCGTCTTGCCTGTGCCGGGCTCCCCTTTTACCAGCAGGGGGCGGCGCAGCAGGACGGCGGCGTTGACCGCGACTTTCAGGTCGTCGGTGGCGACGTAGCTGCTGGTGCCTTCGAAACGCTGCATTCGGCCTGTCCCGTTGTTTAACTATTCGGTTAATCCCTAAGTTTTGCGTCGCAGCATGGCAAGCGGGCAGTCGAGGGCATGGACTTCGCCGCCGGGGCGTTGCAATCAGCGGCGCATGGGGGCTGGATTCTTGCGCGAAATGAACTGGCTGGGCGCGGACCGGGTGCGGGGATACCTGCGTCTACTGGCCGGGCTCAATCTGGCCATGCTGGCCTGGCTACTGGTGACAGCGCACGGCGGGGTTGATGCCAACGGCTTCCTGCTCGGCAGCGATTTCATCAGCTTCTGGACCACCGGGCGGATGCTGATCGCGCACGGCGATCCATACGACGCGGCGGCGCATATCGCGGCGCAGCAGGCATGGTTTGCGTCGCCGGGCGGCTACACCGCGTTCTTCTATCCGCCCTTGTTCCTGCCGCTGTGCTGGCCGCTCGGTTGGCTGGGATATTTTCCCGCGCTGGCGGCGTGGCTGCTGGCGACGGGCGCGCTCTATGCGGCGGCGGTGCGGGTCTGGTGGCGAAATGCCGAGATCGGAGAACCACTGGCGCTGCTGATGGTGGCATTCCCGGCGATGCCGATTGTGGTGACGCATGGGCAGACCTCATGGCTTGTTGCGGCGTTGCTCGGGACCGGCGTGCTTATGGTTCGCCGGCAGCCTTTGCTGGCGGGGCTTTGCCTGGGACTGGCGACGATCAAGCCGCAATTCGGGTTGCTGGTTCCGCTGGCGCTGATCGCTTCGCGTGAGTGGAAAGTGATCGGCGTCGCGGTCGTGACGGCACTGGCGCTCGCGGGACTGTCGGCGCTGGCCTTCGGCTCTGAAACATGGCTGCACTGGCTTGCGGCAAGCGACCGCGCGCAGGCTGCCATGGCGGAAGGCGCGGTAGGTTTCGGCAAGATGGTGAGCCCGTTCGCAGCGCTGCGGCTGCTCGGGGCGCCGGTTTGGGCGGCTTACGGGGTGCAAGGGCTGGTTGCTCTTGCCGTAGCGGCGCTGGTTGTTGTCGCGGCGTGGACCAAGGGCTGGCGGCCCGCATTGGCCTCGCTTGTGCTGGCCGGAGCGCCATTGGCGACGCCCTTCGTGCTCGATTACGACATGGTTTTGCTGGCGTTCCCGATGCTCTGGCTGGCGGGCGAGGGGCGGCGAACCGGCTTTGCGCCTTACGAGAAGCTGGTACTGCTGCTGACGTTCGTCGCCCCCGCTTTCGCGCGGCCGTTGGCGCTGAACTTTTCGGTTCCGATCATGCCGCTGGTGCTGGCCGCATTCTTCGCGATAGTCTGGCGCCGGGCCAACTCCAGACCCAAGTCGCATGACGACGAGGAGCAGCCCTGAACGAAGGAGCCTGAGGTGCCCGAGAACAAGCCCCGCGCCGCGCGCAACATTGCCCTGCTGATCGATGCCGACAATGCCTCGCCCAGTCACCTTGAGGCGGCGCTGACCATCCTCGGCGATCTCGGCTCGGTCAATGTCCGGCGCGTCTACGGGAACTGGAGCAAGGCTTCGCTCAAGGGATGGTCCAGACTCGTCCACCGTCACGCGCTGGAACCGCAGCAGCAGTTCGACGTGACCAAGGGCAAGAACGCGACCGACATGAAAATGACGATCGACGCGATGGACCTGCTTTACGATGGCCATGTCGACGGCTTCGGCCTGATGACCAGCGACAGCGATTTCATGCCGCTCGCCATCCGCATCCGCCAGAACGGCACGCCGGTCTATGGCTTCGGCACGAGCCGCACGCCCGAGGCATTTCGCGAGGCCTGCACCCGGTTCATCGACCTTGCCGCGCTACCCGCCGCCGATGAGGACGAGACGCCGGGCGAGACCACTGTGCCGCCCATCGACGCCGATCTGGTCAAGCTCATCGGCGAGGGCTGGAAGGCCAGCAAGCGTGACGAGAACGGCTATGCCAGTCTCTCGGAAGTCGGCCAGCGCGTTGCCAACCGGTCCAGCTTCGATGCCCGCAGCTATGGTTTCTCGCGCCTGTCGGAACTGGTGAAGACACTTCCCAACTTCGCGACGGAAATGCGCGACAGCGGGTTGTTCATCAAGCGGATGCGCTGAGGCTGGCGAGCAGTGCCCGCCTAAGCCTCACGCGTCGATCAGTTCCGGATCGATCTCGCCTGCGCGGTTCTGGATGAACTGGAAGCGGTGTTCGGGATTGCGGCCCATCAGGCGGTCGACAAGGTCCTTCACCGCCGCGCGGTCCTCGTATTCGGGCGGCAGGGTGATCCGGATCAGCGAGCGCGAGGCCGGGCTCATCGTCGTCTCCCGCAGCTGCTGCGGGTTCATCTCGCCAAGGCCCTTGAAGCGGCCGACTTCGACCTTCTTGCCCTTGAACACGGTCTTTTCCAGCTCGGCGCGGTGCGCATCGTCGCGGGCATAGGCCGAGGTCGAACCCGCCGTCAGGCGGTAGAGCGGCGGCTGGGCAAGGTAGAGGTGCCCGCGCCGCACGATGTCCGGCATCTCCTGGAAGAAGAACGTCATCAGCAGCGTCGCGATGTGGGCGCCGTCGACGTCGGCGTCGGTCATGATGACGATGCGGTCGTAGCGCAAGTCGTCCGCGTTGCAGTCCTTGCGGGTGCCGCAGCCGAGTGCGAGGCCAAGGTCCGCGATTTCCTGATTGGCGCGGATCTTGTCGTTGGTGGCGCTGGCGACATTGAGGATCTTGCCACGGATCGGCAGGATCGCCTGCGTCTTGCGGTCACGCGCCTGCTTGGCCGATCCGCCTGCCGAATCGCCTTCGACGATGAACAGTTCGGTCTCGCCATCGCCTTCACCCGAACAGTCGGTGAGCTTGCCGGGCAGGCGCAGCTTCTTGGCATTGGTGGCGGTCTTGCGCTTGACCTCGCGCTCCGCTTTTCTGCGAAGCCGCTCATCCATGCGCTCCATGATCGAGCCGAGCAGCGCCTTGCCGCGCTCCATGTTGTCGGTCAGGAAGTGATCGAAGTGATCGCGCATCGCCGCTTCGACAAGGCGCGCGGCCTCGGGGCTGGTCAGTCGGTCCTTCGTCTGGCTCTGGAACTGGGGGTCGCGGACGAAGACCGAGAGCATGACCTCGCTGCCCGTCACCACGTCGTCCGGAGTGATGTCCTTGGCCTTCTTCGCCTGCCCCACAAGGTCCGCGAAAGCGCGGATGCCCTTAGTCAGCGCCGCACGCAGGCCCTGTTCGTGGGTGCCGCCATCCGGGGTCGGAATGGTGTTGCAGTACCAGGAATAGGAACCGTCGGAATAGAGCGGCCAGGCGATCGCCCATTCGACGCGGCCCTGTTCGGAACCGTCATCGCCGCGCGGGAAATCCTGCGTGCCGGAGAAGAACTGCGTGGTCACGCATTCGCGGCCGCCGATTTGCTCGGCCAGATGGTCGGCCAAACCGCCGGGGAACTGGAACGTCGCCTCTGCCGGCACCTCTTCGGAGGTAAGCGAGGGCGCGCATTTCCAGCGGATCTCGACGCCGGCGAAAAGGTAGGCCTTGGAGCGGACCAGCTTGAAGAGGCGGGCGGGCTTGAACTTCTGGTCGCCAAAGATTTCGGGATCGGGCGTGAAGGTCACGGCCGTACCGCGCCGGTTGGGCGCCGCGCCGACTTTCTGGAGCGGGCCAAGCGTCTGCCCGCGCGAGAATTCCTGCGCGAACAGTTCCTTGTTGCGCGCAACTTCGATGCGGGTCTTCACCGAGAGCGCGTTCACCACCGAGATGCCGACGCCGTGGAGGCCGCCCGACGTGGCATAGGCCTTGCCGGAAAACTTGCCGCCCGAGTGCAGCGTGGAGAGGATGACCTCCAGCGCCGACTTGCCCGGGAACTTGGGGTGCTCGTCGACCGGGATGCCACGTCCGTTGTCGGTGATGGTGAGGCGCCCGGCGGTGCCCGGCTCCTCTTCCAGCGTCACTTCGATACGGTTGGCGTGACCGGCGACAGCCTCGTCCATCGCGTTGTCGAGCACTTCGGCGGCAAGGTGATGCAGCGCGCGCTCATCGGTGCCGCCGATATACATGCCCGGACGGCGGCGGACGGGCTCCAGCCCCTCCAGCACCTCGATCGCGGAACCGTCATAGGTTTCCCCTGCGGCGGAGGGGAGCTTGTCGAAGAGGTCATCGGACATGGGCGGACTATAGGCAGGCCCGGAATCAGCGATCAAGCAGGCGCTTGTGCTTATCCGCAGGGGTTTGGTTGAATGGAGAAGAAAAAGGGAACAAAATGCGGAGGCAGCCGGCCGACGGTGCCTCCGCTCGCGATTATTTGCCCTTGGCGAACCCGGTCGGCGCGGCGTCGATCACCTTGACGCCGCCGCTCTCCACCGCGCGCACTTCCAGCGCGCGCTCGATCAGACCGTTGCGGTTGAAGCGGAAGGCACCGTCGACGCCCAGGAATCCGTCGGGCGCAAACATGTCCGCCGTCGGGAAGATCGCTCCAGGCTTCCATGCGCGCGAGACACGCAGGGTCAGCAGCACCGCATCGTAACCGAGCGTGGCGATGCGGAAGGGCTGGGCGCCGAACCGCGCGCGGTAGCTCTTGGCGAACTGGCCGAAGCGGGTGTCCGACACTGTGGCGAACCAGGCGCCGTTCAGGGCCGGAGTGGTCGTCAGTTCCTTTTCGCCGCTCCAGAGTTCGGTGCCGAGCAGGCGGACCGTGCCGGTGCCGCCTCCGGTGCGGAACGTGGTGGCGGCGCGTGAGGAGAGGCCGCCGCTGTCGGCGATCAACAGTGCGCCGAAGCCGCCCTTGGCCTTGATCCGCGTCGCTGCGGCGCTGATCGAGGCGGCGGTACGGTCATAGGGCTCCATGGCCAGCACGGTGCCGCCACTGGCGCGTACCGACGCGAGCAGGGCACTGCTCACGCGTTCGCCATACTCGCCGCGCGGAACCAGCGCGGCGAAGCTCGAAACGCCCTGTTGGCGGGCATAGGCCACCGTGCGCGCGACCGACTGGCCGGGCAGGTTGCCGATGATGAAGACTTCGCTCTCGGCGGCTTTCTCGTCGTTTGAGAACGAGATCAGCGGCACTCGCGCAGGCCGGGCAACGGCGCGCACGGCGGCGATGTCGTCGGCGAGCAGCGGGCCGAGGATCAGCTTGTTGCCGTCCGTCACCGCGCGGCGCGCGGCCTCGCCGGGGTTGGTGCCGGTGTCGTAGACCGTGATCCGCAGGTCCTTCGCGCCGGTATCGAGGATCGCCATGTTCGCCGCATTGGCCAGCGATTGGCCGACCCCGGCATTGGGACCCGTGGTGGGCACCAGCAGGGCTACGCGGTGGCGCTCGGTATCGGTGGCGACGACGTTGTCGCTGGGAGCGGGCGTTGGTGCGGGAGCAGGCGCGGGAGCCTTGGGAACGACCGCGCAGCCCGCAAGCAGTGCCATGGCGGCCCCGGCCAGAAAATTACGCCGATTGGGTCGTCCATTCAGGCTCTTGTCGAACATTGCTTGCCGCTCCCGCAGTCCTTGGGCCATGAGGCCGATAATGGAAAACAGTCTTTCGCCAGGCCTCTACATAGTGGCAACCCCCATTGGCAACCTTGGGGACATTACAGTCCGCGCCGTAGAGACGCTTCGGGGCGTGAGTGCGGTCGCTTGCGAAGATACGCGGGTAACGGGCAAATTGCTCCACCACCTGGGTATCAAGCAGCGCCTCATCCGCTACGACGATCATGCCGGGGAGGGGGACCGCGAGCGGCTGCTCTCACTGATGGCAAACGAGCCGGTGGCGCTGGTCAGCGATGCCGGAACTCCGCTGATTTCCGACCCGGGCTACCGTCTGGTCCGCACCGCGCGTGAGCGGGGAATTGCTGTCACCAGCCTGCCCGGTGCCAATGCAGCGGTCATGGCGATGACGCTCTCCGGCCTTCCCAACGACCGCTTCCTGTTCGCCGGTTTCCTGCCCAACAAGGTCAAGGCGCGCGAGACGGTTCTGGGCGATCTGGCGCGCGTTCCGGCGACGCTGGTGTTCTACGAAACCGCGCCGCGTCTTGAAGATGCGCTGGCGGCAATCGATTCGGTGCTGCCGGGCCGCGAAGTGGCGGTCGCGCGCGAACTGACCAAGAAGTTCGAGGAATGCCGCAGCGGCACGCCGCAGGAGCTGATCGCGCATTATGCCGCGCATCCGCCCAAGGGTGAGATCGTGCTGCTGGTCGGCCCGCCCGGCGACGAGCCGATGGGGGAGGTCGACGTCGATGCGCTGCTCCGCGCCGCGCTGGAGGAAGCCAAGCCCTCGCAGGCAGCGGCGAGCGTGGCCAAGGCGACCGGGCTCGACCGCAAGACCCTCTATGCGCGCGCGCTCGAACTGAAGTGAGCGCCATCCGGTGAGCGAGCAGCGCGCAAGGGCGGAACGGCAGGGCCGACGGGGCGAGGCGCTCGCGCTCTGGTACTTGCGCCTGTCGGGCTGGCGGATCCTTGCCGATCGGGTGAAGACGCCGCGCGGCGAAGTGGACCTGGTGGCGCGGCGCGGCCGGGTGCTCTGCTTCGTCGAAGTGAAATGGCGCGCCCGCAAGGCCGATCTCGACCATGCGATCGATGGCTATCGGCTGCGGCGTGTCGCGGCGGCCGCCGAAGCGCTTGCGCCGCGCTATCAGAAACCCGGCGACAGCCTCAGGATTGATGTCCTGCTGCTGTCGCCGGGGTGCTGGCCGCGACGGATTGCCAATGCCTGGCAACCTTTCGCGTGACAGCGGGGGGTAGGAAGTCCGGTATCGATCGAAGAAATAGGGCGAGGAACGGCGACGAAATTATTCGCACGGCTTGCCGAATTTCATTAAGCCTCCGCCCCGTAGTTCCCCCCGTTATCCTCCCCCAGATTCTCCCGAGGAACCGAATTCCATGAGCCTACGCGTCGCCATCCAGATGGACCCGCTCGAAACGATCAACATCGCGGGCGATTCGTCCTTTGCCCTGATGCTTGCTGCGCAGGAGCGCGGGCATACTCTGTTTCATTATGACGTGCGGACCTTGGCCTACGACGCTTCCGAAGGCGCGGGCGGTCGGCTTACCTGCTGGGCCGCGCCGGTCGCCGTCCAGCGCGTCGAAGGCGCGCATTTCACGCGCGGCGACTATCGCCTGATCGACCTTGCCGCGGATATCGACGTGGTGCTGATGCGGCAGGATCCGCCGTTCGACCTTGGCTATATCACTGCCACGCACTTGCTCGAACGGCTTGCCGGGCGGACTCTGGTGGTCAACGATCCCGCCTCGGTCCGCAACGCGCCTGAGAAGGTCTTTGTGCTCGACTTCGCGCGCTTCATGCCGCCGACCTTCATCGCCCGCCGTATCGAGGACGTGCGCCTGTTCCAGCAGCGCAATATCGAGGCCGGTTTCGGTGGCGATCTGGTCATCAAGCCGCTCCACGGCAATGGCGGCAAGGCTGTGTTCCGCGTGCCTGCCGACGGCAGCAACCTCGGCGCGCTGATCGAGATGTTCGAGAACGCCTGGGTCGAACCGTTCATGGTCCAGCCCTTCCTTCCCGACGTTTCGGAAGGCGACAAGCGCATCGTACTGGTCGACGGCGTGGTTGCGGGCGCGATCAATCGCCGCCCCGGCGCCGGCGAATTCCGCTCCAACCTTGCAGTGGGCGGCTCGGCGGAGGCGACCGAACTCACTTCGACCGAAATGGAGATCTGTGCGGCGCTTGGCCCTGAACTCAAGGCGCGCGGGCTGGTATTCGTCGGCATCGACGTGATTGGCGGAAAATGGCTGACCGAAATCAATGTGACATCGCCCACGGGTATCGTCGCGATAGACCGATTCAACGGCACAGATACCGGAGCACTCATCTGGGAAGCCATCGAAATCCGCCACGCGGCGATGTGACCGTAAGCCTGCCCCGGGAATGCCGCCATGGATGAATGGGTAATCCACCTGATCGAAGGTGGCGGTTACTGGGGCATCGCTTTCCTGATGGCGCTGGAAAACCTGGTGCCGCCGATCCCGTCCGAACTCATCATGGGTGTCGCCGGGATCGCGTTGGCGCGCGGGACGATGACGTTCTGGCCGGTCCTGCTGGCCGGGACGCTGGGTTGCACCGTGGGCAACTACATCCTGTTCCTCATCGCGGACCGGCTTGGCTACGAGCGGTTGCGGCCGCTGGTCGACCGCTGGGGGCGCTGGCTGACGATGGAATGGCATGATGTGGAGCGGGCAGGAGACTTCTTCCGGCGACGGGGCCACTGGGTCGTTTTCGTCATGCGCTTCATGCCGATGTTCCGCACGATGATCTCGATTCCGGCGGGTCTCGCGTATATGCGGCGCGTGCCGTTTCTTCTCTATACGGCTGCCGGAGCGGCGGTCTGGAACACGCTTCTGCTGATGGGCGGTCAGTGGCTCGGACGCCGTTTCGCGGAGGCCGGGCAGTGGATCGGCTGGGGTACGCTGGTGCTCGCGATAATGACGCTCTGCTGGTATCTCTGGCGCGTCATGAGCTGGAAGCCGACCGGCCAGAATCCCCTTCATGTAAAAAAATGAAGTCGGATATCGGCTTAGTGTAATTCCCAGCTATCCTGCTTAAGCATACTGACGTATTCTTCCCCCGCAACCATAGGGGAGCAGGCGTTATGTCCAAGAGACTGGCAGCTGAATTCTTCGGTACCTTCTGGCTTGTTTTCGGAGGCTGCGGTTCTGCAGTCCTCGCAGCGGCCTTCCCTCAACTTGGCATTGGATTTGCCGGCGTCGCACTGGCCTTCGGGCTTACAGTGGTGACAATGGCCTATGCGGTCGGCGCGATTTCCGGCGGACACTTCAATCCGGCGGTGTCGTTCGGCATGGCCGTCGGCGGCCGGCTCGACTGGAAAGACCTGATCCCCTACTGGATCGCCCAGGTCATCGGCGCCATCGTGGCGGCGGCGGCGCTCTTCGCTATCGCTTCGGGCAAGGCGGGGTGGACACCCGGCGGCTTTGCCACCAACGGCTTCGGCGATCTTTCGCCCGGTGGCTATTCGCTCCACGCGGCGCTGCTCATCGAGACGATCCTGACGGCGGGCTTCATCATCGTCATCCTTGGCTCGACCTCCAGGATAGCACCGGCCGGATTCGGCCCGCTGGCCATTGGTCTGGCGCTCACGCTGATCCACCTGATCTCGATCCCGGTCACCAATACCTCGGTGAACCCGGCTCGCTCGACCGGCGTGGCACTCTTCGCGGAGACGGCGGCACTCAGCCAGCTCTGGGTGTTTTGGGTGGCTCCGCTGGTCGGCGCGGCCATCGGCGCGCTGATCTGGCGTTTCCTGCTGGCGCCAGACGAAGGCGCGATCTGAATGGGCTGACGCAGGGGGCCACGTGCCCCCTGTTCCCCCTCTGATTTCTACCCCTGCTCGCGCGGGTGGGCGTTGCGGTAGACGTCAAGCAGCGTCGCCGCGTCCACTTTCGTATAGATCTGCGTCGAGCCAAGGCTCGCGTGGCCGAGCAGTTCCTGAAGACTCCTCAGGTCCGCACCCGCACCCAGCAGATGCGTCGCGAAGCTGTGGCGCAGGGCATGCGGCGTCGCGGTGGAGGGCAGGCCGAGCGCGATGCGCGCGCGCGCCATGGCCTTCTGCACCATGCCTTGAGACAACCCGCCGCCTTTGGCGCCGCGAAACAGCGGACCGCTGCGCTCAAGCGGCCAGGGGCACTTGTCCACATAGTCCGCGACCCCTTCGCGCACCACCGGCAGAAGCGGCACGACCCGCTGCTTGTTGCCCTTGCCCGTGACCGTGATCGTCTCCCCAAGCGGCATGGCCGCGCCGGTCAGCGAGAGTGCCTCGGCAATACGCATTCCGGCGCCATAGAGCAGCAAGAGCACGGCGCGATCCCGTGCGCCGATCCACTCCTCACGAGCATCTTCCTCCACGGTAGCGGCGAGATTTACGGCTTCGTCCGGCGTGACCGGGCGCGGAATGCCCTTCTTGATGCGCGGCCCCCGGATACGCGGTCCAGCGCGTTCGGACACACCTGCCTGCGCGCGGGCGAAAGTGAGGAAGGCCTTGATGGCGGATAGTTCGCGCGCGGCCGAAACATTGCCGATCCCGTCCTCGCGCCGATCCGCGAGATGGCGACGCAAGGCGGCGGCATCGACGCGGGTCAGCGCATCCCAGTCAGGCGTTTCAAGGCCGTCGATCAGCCGCGCGGCAGTGGCGATGTAGGCGCGGCAGGTATGCGGACTGCGCCGCCGGGCATGGACGAGGTGGCTGCCCCAGGCTTCGAGCAAGTCCGCCTTGGTCATGTCTCGACGAGATCGGCGGGCACCAGCTCGGCGAGCAGGCCATCGAGCAGTGCCATTCCGGCCTCGGTCACGATCAGGCGCTTGCCCTCGCGCCGGACGAGGCCCTGCGTTCCGTAGAACGCGGCCTTGGCGTCGTCGCACAACTCAGCGGCAGAAAGACCGAAGCGTGACGCCGTGGCGTCGAGATCGACACCTTCGCCAAGGCGCAGGCCCATCAGCATGGCCTCGCTCGCCTGCTCGCGGCGGCCGAGTTCGCGGGTTTCGTTGATGCCGTGGCCGGCGCGGTCGATCGCTTCCAGCCAGTTCTCGGGCTTGCGATGGCGCGTGGTTGCCACACCGCCGCGCCGTCCATGCGCGCCGGGGCCGATGCCGCAATAGTCCTGATAACGCCAGTAGGCGAGGTTGTGGCGGCTTTCCTCGCCCGGACGAGCGTGGTTGCTGATCTCATAGGCCGGAATTCCGGCGGCCGCCGTCATCTCGCGCGTGAGGGCGAACATGTCGGCTGAGGCGTCCTCATCCAGCGGCTCGAACTCGTGCTGACGCACCATCGTCGCGAACTTGGTGCCCGGCTCGATGGTCAATTGGTAGAGCGAAAGGTGCCCAGTGCCGTAGGAGAGCGCGCGTTCCAGTTCCGCACGCCACTGGTCGAGGTTCTGTCCCGGCCGCGCGTAAATGAGGTCGAAGCTGACGCGCACAAATTGCTTTTGCGCCACGTCGAGCGCCTTCAAACCCTCGCTGGCATCGTGCAGACGACCGAGGAATCGCAGTGTCTCATTATCCAGCGCCTGAAGCCCGAGCGACACGCGGTTGACGCCCGCCCCGGCCAGCGCGGCGTAGTTTGCTGCCTCGACGGAGGAGGGATTGCCCTCCAGCGTGATCTCGATGCCCTCGTCAAAGCCCCAGAGCGTTTCCGCTTCCTCAAGAAGTCGTGCCACAAGGGCAGGGGGCATCAGCGAGGGCGTGCCGCCGCCGAAGAAGATCGACGACAGCTTTTCTCCGCCCGCGACTTCGTGTTCGCGCCGCATGTCGGCCAGTAGGCCCGTCTGCCAGCGATCATGCTCGACCCGCTCGCGCACATGGCTGTTGAAGTCGCAATAGGGGCACTTTGCGAGGCAAAACGGCCAATGAATGTAGAGTGCGCGGGCCATGGCAGGTCTTTACGCGGCAAACTGCTCCGCGACCAGCTTGGCGAAGGCGTCGGCGCGGTGGCTGATGCGGTCCTTGTCCGCGGGATCGAGTTCGGCGAAAGTCATCTCGAAGCCATCGGGCACGAAGATCGGATCGTAGCCGAAGCCCATCGTGCCGCGCGGCGGCCAGGTCATCGTGCCGTTGGAACGGCCCTCGTAGACGGCCTCTTCACCATCGGGCCAGGCAATCGCGAGGACGCAGGAGAACCAGCAGGAGCGATCGACGTCGGGACCCTGTTCGCAGAGCAGCCCCTCGACTTTGCCCATCGCCATGAACCAGTCGCGGCCCTTGGGGCCTTCGAACCACTGACGCTCGGCCCAGTCTGCGGTGTAGACGCCGGGGCGCCCGTCCAGCGCGACCACGGAGAGGCCGCTGTCATCGGCGAGCGCCGGCAGCCCGGACGCCTTCGCGGCGGCATGGGCCTTGAGCAGCGCGTTCTCGACGAACGTCGTGCCGGTCTCTTTCGGTTCGGGCAGGCCAAGCTCGCCCGCCGACACGCATTCGAGCCCATGGGGCGCGAGCAGAGCCGAGATTTCCTTCAGCTTGCCCGCGTTGTGCGTGGCGATGACGAGGCGGGTGTTTCCGAGCTTGCGGGTCATGCTCTGCTTCCGATGTACTTAGTACTTAAATTCCGTCGCCCCGGCGCGTGCGCGGGGCGACGGAATGTCGTGGGGGGAGGTAACTTAGCGTCCGACCGCCTTGGCCTGCGCGGCGAAGATGCCGTCGCAGCCGATACGGGCAAGGCGGAGGAGGCGCAGCAGGCCTTCTTCGTCGTAAGTCGCGCCTTCGGCGGTTGCCTGTGCTTCGGCGATCATGCCGCCTTCGATGAGCACGAAGTTGGCGTCGGCATCGGCGGCGCTGTCCTCGACGTAATCGAGATCGAGCACCGGCGTGCCCTCGCAGATGCCGCAGGAGATCGCGGCGACGCGGCCGGTGATCGGGTCTTCCTTGATCTTGCCTTCAGCCATCAGCTTGTCGACGGCAAGGCGAAGCGCTACCCAAGCGCCCGAGATCGAGGCGGTGCGGGTGCCGCCATCGGCCTGAAGCACGTCGCAGTCGAGCACGATCTGGCGCTCGCCGAGCTTCTTCATGTCGACCACGGCGCGCAAGCTACGGCCGATCAGGCGCTGGATTTCCTGCGTGCGGCCGGACTGCTTGCCCTTGGCGGCCTCACGCGAACCGCGCGTGTGGGTGGCGCGGGGCAGCATCGAGTATTCGGCCGTTACCCAGCCTTCACCCTTGCCACGCAGGAACGGCGGCACCTTTTCCTCGACCGAAGCGGTCACGAGAACGCGGGTGTCACCGAAGGAAATCAGCACCGAGCCTTCGGCGTGCTTGGTGAAACCGGTCTGGATGTCGATAGCGCGCATCTCGTCGGGCGCACGGCCGGAAGGTCGCATGGAATTTCCTCTGCTCGAAGTCGGATCGTGAATTAACCCGGTGCCCCTAGGCGGAATAGGCTTGAGGCCGCAAGGGCATTGCCTAAATTGTAAGCGAGATGCCGAGCCAACCGATAACCGAACTGACCTCCCGTGCCCGGGACATTTTCCGCCTTGTCGTGGAGGGATACCTTGCGACCGGAACCCCGGTGGGCTCGAAAGTGCTCGCGGGGACGAGCGGGGTAAATCTTTCCTCGGCCTCGATCCGCTCGGTTCTGGCGGACCTCGAATCGCTGGGCCTGCTGGCCGCGCCGCACACGAGCGCGGGCCGCCTGCCGACCGAGGCGGGGCTGAGGCTCTTCGTCGACGGCATCATGCAAGTGGCCGAACCCACGGCCGAGGAACGCATGGCGATCGAAAGCCGCATCGCCGCGCCGGGCCCGATCGAGGCGGCGCTGGAGGCGACCAGCGCGCTGCTGTCCAGCATGTCGTCAGGCGCGGGCGTGGTCATGGTGCCCCGGCGAGAACCGCGACTCGTGCAGCTTCAGCTCGTCGAACTGGGGCCGGGCCGGGCATTGGCCGTTCTGGTGGGTGAGGACGGCGCAGTGGAGAACCGCGTACTCGATTTGCCGATGAGCTTGCCGCCGGGCGCGCTGGAGGAAGCCTCCAACTACCTTTCGGCGCATCTGGCCGGGCGGACGCTTGCCGAAGCAGCGCGGAGCATGCGTGCGGAGATCGCCTCCGGCCATTCGGCGCTCGACGCGGCGAGCCGCGATCTCGTGGAGCGCGGCCTTGCCGTCTGGAGCGAGGATGTCATGCACCGCCCGGTGCTGATCGTGCGCGGTCAGGCCAACCTGCTCGATGAAACGGCGCTGTCCGATCTCGAACGGGTACGCTCGCTGCTCGACGATCTGGAGAACAAGCAGTCGGTGGCCGAGCTGCTGGACATTGCGCGCGAGGCCGATTCGACGCGCATTTTCATCGGCTCCGAAAACCGGCTTTTCGCGCTTTCCGGCTCGGCGGTGATCGCCTCGCCCTATCGCGACCGGGAGGGTCGGGTGGTCGGAGTGGTGGGGGTAATCGGCCCGACTCGGTTGAATTATGCGCGCGTCGTCCCCATGGTGGACTTCACTGCCCAGAGCCTGGGCAAGCTCATCGGATAGCTTGGAACCAAAGAAGAATGACCGAAGAAAAAACCCAGTCGGCAGAAGAATCGGCCGTGGCCGAAGAACTGAAGGGTGTGCCCGAGGACATGATCGACAAGGCAAGTGCTGGCGACGAGGTCGCAAAGCTGCGCGAGGAACTCGAAACGTCCAAACAGGACGCGCTCTATGCGCGCGCCGAAACCCAGAACGTACGTCGCCGCCTTGAAAAGGACATCGCCGACACCCGCGCCTATGCCGCGACGGGCTTCGCGCGGGACATCCTTTCGGTTGCCGACAACCTTGCCCGCGCACTCACGGCGATTCCCGCCGAACTGCGCGAGGATGACAAGCTGAAGAGCCTTGTCGCCGGCATCGAGGCGACCGGGCGCGAGATCGACAAGGTCTTCACCAACCACGGCATCACGCGAATCGCTGCGATGGGCCTGCCGCTCGATCCCAACCAGCATCAGGCAATGATCGAGGTCCCCTCGGCCGATGCGGAGCCCGGTACCGTGGTGCAGGAACTCCAGGCCGGTTACATGATCAAGGACCGCCTCCTGCGCCCGGCCATGGTCGCCGTGGCCAAGAAGCCGGACTGATAGACTACCCTTGGCGGCCCGCCCTCCTCACGACGAGCGGGGGCGGGTCGTAGACAATTCGCGCGGCGGACAGGAACCGTCCGCCAGGCGGCCCGTTGCTCAGGTATGAAACTGATTCGGGAGAATTGTCATGCGTAAGCTCATGCTTCCCATCATTGCTGCCGGCGTGCTCGGCATGGCCGGATGTGCCAGTAACTACGGCGGCGAAGGCGCTTTGGCAGGCGGTGCGTTGGGTGCCGGTGTCGGTGCGATTGCCGGTAATGCCGGTGCGGGCGCGGCGATAGGCGCGGCGGCCGGTGCCGCGGTGGGTTCGACCCAGAAGAAGCACAATGGCTGCTATCGCTACGACCGCGACGGTAACCGTTATTGGGACCGCGACTGCTGATCGCGGTTTAGGACGGCGCGCCAAAGGGCAGTATCGCCCGGTAGCTTTCCAGCGACGGCGCGCCGGCGATCTGCTCTCCTCGCGCCAGCAGGAAGGCGTGGCGGATGATCTCGGCTTGCTGTTCGATGCCGTAGCGTTCCAGCTTCCAGCCGGGGCGCAGGGTATAATCATACCGGCACAGCGGATGGCGCATCAGCGGAAGGTACCATCGACCTTTGCGCTGCGTCTGCCAGACATGAACCATTTCGTGGATGAAGAGGCCCTGCAATGGCAGCGAGGCCTCAGCGAAATCGTCAACATAAAGCGGTGAGCGCGGGTGGAAGTGCAAATGCCCGCACGGCGCCATGACGACGTGCGGCGGCTGCACCGGAAACCAGCGTCGCCGCTTTATGCGAACCGGCGCACAGTCGATCGCGGCGCCGAAGACCGAGGTGATGAGCGCTGCCTCCCCCGCCGTCAGCCCGCGTTCGCCGCCAGCTGGACAGGTGAGGGCGGCGCCCGGGACGGTCAGTGGCCCATTCCCGGCATCGACCCCATCGCGGCGTCGCCCTTGTCGTGATCGCCGTGATTGCCGTGACCGTGTCCGGCCCCGGCCCCAGCATCGCCGCTCGGCATTGCCATCGGCCCCATGCCGTCCATGTCGCTGCCATCGGCGCCGCCGCCCATGGTGTCGATCATGACCGGCATCGTCAGCTTTTTGCCATTGGAGAAGGTCAGCACGAGGTCGGTGGTGAGGCCCGGCTTGAGCCCCCCCGAGATATCGAAGACCATCACGTGGAGACCGCCGGGTGCGAATTCGATTTCGGCGCCCGGGGCGATAGGCAGCGAATCGACCGCCTTCATCGTCCCGCCGCTGGTTTCGTGCATCTGCGCGCTGCCCGCGCCGGTAACTTCGATGGAAGTCAGCGCCACAGGTGCCGAACCGTCATTGCGCACGGTGAAGTAGACTGCGCCCGGACGACCGGGAATCGGCGGCAGGACCAGCTTGCCATCGCGTGCGGAGATGCCGGTGCCCGCCTGCGCAGCCGCCGAAGTGGCGGTGCCGTCCTGCGGATTCGAGGCCTCCTGCTTGCAGCCGGCCAGCGTCACGATCAGGGCGGCGGCGATCAGGCTCAGCGTACGGCTCTTGTCGACGTTCATGTTCACGCTGATGTTCAAGCTGGGCATCCTTCTGGCAGGCGTTCGGCCGGGGCGGTCTCTGGGCTGTAAAAAATTTGGGGGCCATGAAAATTTCGCGTGCCTAATGCCATTGCAACGCTCTTGTTCCAACACAAACCGCACCTATATGCCGCATCGACGACTTGAACGTCATCGAGCCGTGCAAGCCGCCTTGCCTCGTTCGGGGGGGGCTATCCGCGCGGTGTCATCCACTGACGTGAGGAATGGGGATAATGGCAAAAGTAATTGGTATCGACCTCGGCACCACCAATAGCTGCGTGGCCGTGATGGACGGCGGCAAGCCGAAGGTTATCGAGAATTCCGAAGGCGCTCGCACGACGCCCTCGATCGTCGCTTTCACCAAGGATGGTGAGCGCCTGATCGGGCAGCCGGCAAAGCGCCAGGCCGTGACCAACGGCGACAACACGATTTTCGCGGTGAAGCGCCTGATCGGCCGCCGCTTCGACGACCCGGTGACCAAGAAGGACACCGAGTTGGTTCCGTACCACATCGTCAAGGGCAAGAACGGCGACGCCTGGGTCCAGGCCGGCGGCGAAGACTACAGCCCGTCGCAGATCTCGGCTTTCACTCTGCAGAAGATGAAGGAAACCGCCGAATCGTACCTCGGCGAGACCGTGACGCAGGCCGTCATCACCGTGCCCGCCTACTTCAACGACGCACAGCGCCAGGCGACCAAGGACGCCGGCCAGATCGCCGGTCTTGAAGTGCTACGCATCATCAACGAGCCGACTGCGGCCGCGCTGGCCTATGGCCTCGACAAGCAGGACGGCAAGACCATCGCCGTCTACGATCTTGGCGGCGGCACCTTCGACGTTTCGATCCTCGAAATCGGCGACGGCGTGTTCGAAGTGAAGTCGACCAACGGTGATACGTTCCTGGGCGGTGAAGACTTCGACACCAAGCTGGTCGAATGGCTGGCCGACAAGTTCAAGGCCAAGGAAGGCATGGACCTGCGCAGCGACAAGCTGGCTCTGCAGCGTCTGAAGGAAGCGGCCGAAAAGGCGAAGATCGAACTGTCGTCCACCGCGACGACCGAGGTCAACCTGCCCTTCATCACCGCACGCATGGAAGGCGGCGCCACCACCCCGCTGCACCTCGTCGAAACCGTTACCCGCGCCGATCTTGAAAAGATGGTTGCGGACCTGATCCAGCGCACGCTGGAACCCTGCCGCAAGGCGATCGCCGATGCCGGTCTCTCGGCCAAGGACATCGACGACGTCGTGCTCGTGGGCGGCATGACCCGCATGCCCAAGGTGCGCGAAGTCGTGAAGGACTTCTTCGGCAAGGATCCGCACACCGGCGTGAACCCGGACGAAGTGGTCGCCATGGGCGCCGCGATCCAGGCCGGCGTGCTTCAGGGCGACGTCAAGGACGTGCTGCTGCTCGACGTGACCCCGCTGTCGCTGGGTATCGAGACGCTGGGCGGCATCATGACCAAGATGATCGACCGTAACACGACGATCCCGACTAAGAAGAGCCAGGTCTACTCGACCGCCGAGGACAACCAGCAGGCGGTGACCATCCGCGTGTTCCAGGGCGAGCGCGAGATGGCGCAGGACAACAAG
The DNA here is from genome assembly GCF_056857025.1 of Novosphingobium sp. BL-S-33. Classification (NCBI taxonomy): domain Bacteria; kingdom Pseudomonadati; phylum Pseudomonadota; class Alphaproteobacteria; order Sphingomonadales; family Sphingomonadaceae; genus Novosphingobium; species Novosphingobium sp. BL-S-33. Next base: position 2,554,027 of record NZ_CM166474.1, read on the forward strand.
ATGCTCGGCCAGTTCGACCTCGTCGGCATTCCGCCGGCACGTCGCGGCGTGCCGCAGATCGAAGTGACCTTCGACATCGACGCCAACGGCATCGTCAACGTCTCTGCCAAGGACAAGGGCACCGGCAAGGAACAGCAGATCCGCATCCAGGCTTCGGGCGGTCTGTCGGACAACGACATCGACCAGATGGTCAAGGATGCCGAGAAGTTCGCCGAAGAGGACAAGAAGCGTCGTGAGGCCGCAGAGGCCAAGAACAACGCCGACAGCCTCGTCCACGCGACCGAGCAGCAGATCGCCGAGCATGGCGACAAGATCGACGCCGGCCTGAAGTCGGAAGTCGAAGCGGCCATCGCCGCGACCAAGGCAGCGATCGAAGGCGGCGATTCCGCCGACATCACGGCCAAGTCGCAGGCACTGACCGAAGTGGCGATGAAGATGGGTCAGTCCATCTACGAGAAGGAGCAGGCTTCGGCTGCGTCTCCGGACGCCGCTCCGGCCGAGGACGATGGCGTTGTCGACGCCGAATTCTCGGAAGTCGACGAAAACAACAAGGGCTGACCGGTCCTCATGACAAGCGTGGCCGCCATCGTTACGGATCGTAGCGGTGGCGGCCAGGTCGCACGCGGGGAATAACGAAACGTGTCAGCTACCGAAATCGACTATTACGAACTGCTCGAAGTAGAGCGCAGCGCCGACGACAAGACTATCAAGTCCGCCTATCGCCGGCTCGCGATGCGCTATCACCCCGACAAGAATCCCGGTTGCGGCGATTCCGAGGCGCGCTTCAAGCAGATCAGCGAAGCTTACGATTGCCTCAAGGACCCCCAGAAGCGGGCGGCCTACGATCGCTATGGCCATGCTGCGTTCCAGCAGGGCATGGGCGGTGGCGGCCCCGGCATGGGCGCCGAATTCGGTGACATCGGCGACATCTTCGAATCCATCTTCGGCAGCGCCTTCGGGGGCGGCGGCGGACGCCAGCAGGCACGCCGCGGCGCCGACTTGCGCTACGACATGGAAATCAGCCTCGACGAGGCTTTCCAGGGCAAGACCACCGAAATCACCATCGAGGTCTCGCAAAGCTGCGAGCCTTGCCACGGTTCGGGCGCCGAGCCTGGCACCGGCAAGCGCACCTGCAACATGTGCGGCGGCCACGGCAAAGTTCGTGCGCAGCAAGGCTTCTTCGTGGTCGAGCGGACTTGCCCCACCTGCCACGGCCGGGGCGAAGTGATCGAAAAGCCGTGCCGCTCCTGTGGCGGCGAAGGTCGGGTGGATCAGCCCCAGACGCTTCAGGTGGAGATCCCGCCGGGTGTCGATTCGGGTACCCGCATCCGTCTTGCCGGCAAGGGCGAGGCCGGGCCGTTCGGCGCTCCTCCGGGCGATCTCTACATCTTCCTTCATGTGAAGCGCCACAAGGTGTTCGAACGCGACGGCACTTCGCTGCTGACGCGGGTCCCGATCACGTTCACGACGGCGGCACTCGGCGGATCGATCGAGATTCCGGGCATCGACGGCGAGCCGATCACGCTCGACATTCCCGCTGGCATCCAGTCGGGCAAGCAGTTGCGCAAGCGCGGCGCTGGCATGCCGGTGTTGCAGGGCAGGGGCCGGGGCGATCTCGTTATCGAGATCACCGTCGAGACACCCACCAAGCTTTCCGCGCGCCAGAAGGAACTGCTGCGCGAACTTCAGTCCACCGAGACGGGTGAGGAATGCCCCGGTTCCAAGGGCTTCTTCGACCGCATCAAGGAAGCGTGGAACGACCTGACCGAGTAATTCGGGCGGGAACTCATCCGATAACACCCTCGTCGTCCCCGCGTGGGCGTGGACCCCGCTTTTCTTGCGATGTAGCAAAAAGGCAGCGTCGCCCCCGCCTGCGCGGGGGCGACGAGTGGTTTTGGGACGAGAGCCTCAGGTGTTCCCACCGCGCAGCACCTCTTCACGCAGGTTTTTGATGAGCTCCGGATCAGCAGTCAGCCGATCCTCTTCTTCCTTCAAAACCGCCAGAAAAGCGTCCCGGCGCAGCGTTTCGATCTCGCGTTCCGGGAGCGCGTATTCGCCGTCCAGCGTGGAAGCGAGCAGGTCGATCATCCGCTCGGCGCCGTGAAGGCGGCCCCAGAGATAATCGTTCTCACGGTAGGCGCGGCTGAAGAAGGCGCCGAAGTTGTAGAATTCCGATCCGCGCAAGGTCGGCCCTTCGCGGATCGCGGTGCAGTCCTCGGGCGAGATGCGGTCTACGCGCACGGGATCGAACTCGGTCAGCCCATCGCCGCGCAGCAAAGGCAGCGTCACAGTATCGTAGAACGGGTAACCGAGGTAGGCGAGCAGCAGCCGCTTGCGCAGTCCCGCCGGCATGGCCGAGAGCATTTCGGCAAGGATCTCGTCTACTTGCGCGTCGATTTCCAGCAGCTCGCGGCGGTCGGCAACATGATCGAGCAGGGCACCGGGGTCCTCGAACACGCGTTCGGCAAGCGCGGTGAATTCCTCACCCAGATATGACACCGATTCGGCGTCGATATAGAGCGCCAGCGCGCCGTAGATCGCCTCGCGCGCGGCGTCGCGCTGGCTCTCGTCAACGTCGCCGTCGAGGCTCCATTCTTGCGTTACCCGGCGCGCCAGCAGGCGCAGACGGCGGATGCGGAAGGAGATGTCCTGCATGAGGAAGAAGGCCGCCATGCCGGGAGATGTCCCCCCGCGCAGCGGCTGCATGCGGTCGATCCCGTTCTCCGAGAGATAGGAATAGAGCCGCTCGACGATGGGCGCGGTCGAGCCGACACCCAGCCCTTTCGCCGCTTCGAACACGAGCCGCGCCAGCATGGTGACGACGCCGGTAAACTTGACCTGGACATAACCGTGGTACGCAAAGCCCGCCTGCTCGAACGCGGCCTGCTGCGCGCGCGCCCGCCAGTTTGCGAGCCGCTTGGGAGTCGGTCGGTCAAGGAACAGCGTATGCCCGAACAGGCTGCCCACCGTGTCCTCGATCTCCGGCCGCAGTGCGCGCACGATGGCGCGCAGCGTGGCCATCTCGCGCGAATCTTCCTCCAGCGCTTCCAGATTGTCGCGAATCGGCTGTTCGCGCGGGATCGAGGAGAGCGAACCGAAGATCGTGGTGAAGAAGCCCGGAGGCCGGGTATCGCGCCTGAGGTCGGCGCCGATCCGGTCCGGCGCGGGATCAATATAAACGAAGCGGCGGTCCACCTCACGCGTGGCCGGGCGATCGCGCAGCACCCGCATGGCATCTGCGAAGGGCGCGTTCACCAGCACCGAACCGTCGATCAGCGAGACCGAATCGAGATCGCCGCGTGCCGCATGCTCGGGCATGACCCGCCGCACAAACGCGTCGCGTCCCGGCCAATCGATGCCGCTTTCGCTGACAAGCCGGTCGATCTCCTCCAACTGAAGCGGCGGGAATGCGCCGGGAAAGCTGGCGGTCGACCGCGCAGCCATCACCAGCTCGGGAAGCGCCGCCAGTTCCGGTTCGCCGCTGCGCGCACGGAAGCCGAACGTCAGCCGGTGTTCGCTTTCCAGCACCAGTTCGGGTGAATGGAGCCGCAAGGTTTCGAGATGTCCCTTGAAGTCGGTGGCCGTGACGAACAGGTCGATCGGGTGGCGCAGCGGCAACAAGGCGGGCCCTTGAGTCGCCCCCATGGCCGTCAACGCGCGCGCGAGCAGGCGCGAAAAGCCGATGCCGCTGAAAGGCGGCTCGAACCAGCGCGAGCGGATCAGGCGGGAGAGCTTGTCGCGCACTTCCTGCCGCGTTTCCGGGGCGACGCTGGCATTCACGGCATTGCCCGGCCGTGTCAGCAGATAAGACACGAGTGGATGCGCCCAGAACTTGGTGCGCCCCGACCACGGTTTCGCCTCGGGATCGAGTAGTTCGTCGACATCGGCGCATTCGAGCCAGAGGTCGGTCAGCGGTTCCAGCGACTGCCCCGAGTGGACCGCCTGCGCCAGAAAGATCGAGTTGATGCCGCCTGCACTGGCTCCGGCGACAATGTCGCACAGCACCCGCAAACGCAGGTTTCCGGCCGCTTCCAGCCCCCTCAGCAGGCGCAGGTAGACGGCGGTGGTCCCCACCGGTTCGACATCGCCGGCCCAATAGGCACGACTGGCTTGGAGGACCTTCCACAGCTCCTTGGTGACACCGTGCATGTAGACGGCAAGGCTGACGCCGCCGTAGCAGACGAGCGCGATCCGCAGTTCCTTCTGGCGCATGCACTTAGCTTGGAACGGCTCGCGCCGAAAGGCAATTGCGTTCTCATTCCGTTCCAGATAATCGATGCGCCATGGTGAAGCCCAAGCGTAGATATGTCTGTCAGGCCTGTGGAGGCGTTTCCAACCGCTGGCAGGGTCAGTGCCCCGATTGCAGCGAGTGGAACACGCTGTCCGAGGATGCGCCGCAGACGGTGTTCTCCTCGAAGCACGATCTTTCGTCGGGCGGGCGGCCGATCCTGTTTACGCCCCTCGATGCCCCGGGCGAATTGCCCAAGCGGCGAGCGAGCGGACTTGCCGAATTCGACCGCGCACTGGGCGGCGGACTTGTGCCGGGCTCGGCGATTCTGCTGGGCGGTGATCCGGGCATCGGCAAATCGACGCTGCTGCTTCAGGCTGCGGCGCATATCGCCAATTCCGGCAGTACGGCGGTCTATGTCAGCGGCGAAGAGGCGGCGGGGCAAGTGCGCCTGCGAGCGGAACGCCTTGGCCTGTCGAAATCGCCGATCCAGCTCGCTTCAGCGACTTCCGTGCGCGATATCCTGACGACGCTGGGGATGATGGATCCGCCCTCGCTGCTGGTGATCGATTCGATCCAGACCATGCATTCGGACACGATCGAGGGCGCACCCGGCACGGTCAGCCAGGTGCGTGGCTGCGCTTTCGAACTGATCCGCTATGCCAAGGAAAACGACGTCACGCTGATCCTTGTCGGCCATGTCACCAAGGACGGCAGCATCGCCGGTCCGCGCGTGCTGGAACACATGGTCGACGTGGTGATGAGCTTCGAGGGCGAACGCAGCCATCAGTACCGCATCCTGCGCAGTCTCAAGAATCGCTTCGGTCCGGTCGACGAGATCGGCGTTTTCGCGATGGAAGGTGCCGGGCTGGCCGAGGTCGGCAACCCGTCGATGCTGTTCCTGTCGGGTCGTGAGGACGCGATGGCAGGCAGTGCGGTTTTCGCGGCGATGGAGGGCACGCGGCCGGTCCTGATCGAGATCCAGGCGCTGATCGTCCGTCTTCAGAGCGGGGCGACACCGCGCCGTGCCGTGGTTGGCTGGGATTCGGGCCGCATGGCCATGCTGCTGGCGGTGCTGGAAGCGCGCTGCGGGCTCAATTTCTCCAGTGCGGAAGTCTATCTCAACGTCGCCGGTGGCTACCGTCTGGCAGACCCGGCCGCCGATCTTGCCGTGGCCGCCGCGTTGGTTTCCGCGCTGGGGGACCGCCCTCTGCCCAAGAACGCGGTCTGGTTCGGCGAAGTCTCGCTGGCGGGCGAGATTCGCCCGGTGGCCCATTCATCGATCCGACAGCGAGAATCGGCCAAGCTTGGATTCGGTAGCGCGTTCGGTCCGGTCGCCACCACCAAGCCCGAGAAGGGGCTGGACTTCACGGGCCTTTCTATGTTGCCCAACCTCGTTGACCGTATTCTGGCGGATGCCTAGAGCCTGCCGGCGAAGGGAGCGAGGATCGCCATGGGCGTTCTCGGTGTTATCTCTTCGATCTTCAGGCTCTAGTTTCGCGGATACCATGACCGGTTTCGATATTGCAGTTCTCGTCATCGTCGGCGTTGGTGCCGTCACGGGTTTCATGCGTGGTTTCGTGCAAGAGATCCTTGCCCTGGGGGCGTGGGTCTCTGCTGTCATCGCCATCCGCACACTGCACACGCCGGTCGCACACTGGCTCGAACCCCATACCGGCGACGGTTCGGCAACGCCTGTCCTTGCCTTTGCGCTCTGCCTGCTGGTGCCGTTCGCGGCGGTCAAGCTGGTCGCCAACTGGGCGGGCCGCGCAAGCCGCGCCTCGCTGCTGGGCCCGATCGACCGGGTGCTCGGTTTCGGCTTCGGTGCGGTCAAGGGCGTGCTGATCACGGTGATCGGTTTCTCGGTGCTGGTGCTCGGCTACGACACGATCTGGGGGGCGGCCGGCCGCCCCGACTGGATCAAGGAGGCGCGGACCTATTCCTTCGTCAATGCCAGCAGCGAAGCGCTCGTGAAGATGCTGGCCGACCGGCGGCGTGAGGCCCAGACGGCCGACGCGCAGGACAGCAAGTCCTGACCGGTATGGCAACAACGGTCCTCTATACCCCCGAAGTCCTTGGCCTGGCGGTAAGGCTGGCGACATACCGCTGGGACGGCGAACTGCCCTTCACGGCGGAAGCGCGCTCGCCCAGTTGCGGCAGCACGATCGCGCTCGGCCTCTCGCTTGACGGGGAGGGCAGAGTCGCCAGGCTCGGCGTGCGCAGCCAGGCCTGTGCGATCGGACAGGCAGCCGCCGCAATCTTCGCCGATGCCGCACAGGGGCGTAACCGTGCGGAACTGGCCGAGGCGGGGCAAGCCATTTCCCGCTGGCTCTCCGGCGACGCGCCGCTGCCCGATTGGCCCGGCCTTGTAACGATCGCCGCTGCGCGGGACTATCCGGCGCGGCATGGCGCGGTCATGCTCCCGTGGAGAGCTGCTCTCGCCGCGCTTCCCGAGGCAGGCGAGACCGGTTAAACCGGACCAAACGGCCTGCCGGGGGGCAATGCGGCCACATGGGGGTGAAAATGGCAGAGGCAGTGTGGCAGCGGCAAGCAGCGGCGCCCAGCACGTCCGACATCAGGCTGGTGATCGCCGCCTCGTCGATGGGTACCGTGTTCGAGTGGTACGACTTCTTCATCTACGGCACGCTTGCCGCGATCATCGGCAAGACATTCTTCCCATCGGGCAATGTCACGCTGGAAACACTGCTGGTCTGGGCCGGCTTCGCAGTCGGCTTCGGTTTTCGCCCGCTCGGCGCGATCCTGTTCGGGTTTCTGGGTGACCGGCTCGGCCGGAAATACACATTCCTCATCACCGTCACACTGATGGGCATCGCCACTGCCGGGGTGGGCCTGATTCCCTCCACCGCCCAAATCGGCATGGCCGCGCCCGCCATAGTACTGCTGCTTCGCGTATTGCAGGGCCTTGCGCTCGGGGGCGAATACGGCGGTGCGGCGATCTACGTATCGGAACATTCGCCGCCGCGTCGACGCGGCTTTTATACTAGCTTCATTCAGGCGAGCGTGGTCGGCGGGTTCGTGCTGAGCCTGCTCGTAGTGCTCTGCTGCAAGGCGGTGATGGGGCCGGCGACATGGGAGGCGTGGGGCTGGCGCGTGCCTTTCGTGCTGTCGCTCGGCTTGCTGGCGGTCTCACTATGGATGCGCCTCAAGCTCTCCGAGAGCCCGGTTTTCAAGGCAATGCGCGAGGAGGGGGAACTCTCCGGCAATCCCTTCAAGGAAAGCTTCACTTACCCCGGCAACCGCAAACGCATCTTCATCGCGCTGTTCGGCATTGCCGCGGGGCTGACAGTCATCTGGTACACGGCGATGTTCTCGGCGCTGAGCTTCCTCAAGGGCGCGATGCGGATGGAGGATACCAGCGCGGAGATCATCGTCGGCGTCTCGGCCGCGCTGGGCATGATCTTCTTCGTGATCTTCGGTAGCCTGTCCGATCAGGTCGGCCGCAAGCAGCCGATCGTACTGGGCTATGTGCTGACGCTGCTGCTGCTCTTCCCGTCGTTCTGGTTGATCGGCAATTACGCCAATCCCGGCCTTGCCAATGCGGCGGAACAGGCCCCGCTTTTCGTGGCAGGGCCGGATTGCCGCTACAATCCCTTCAGGACCGAACAGGCCACGCCCTGCGGTAAGCTGCTCGGCGATCTTGCCGGCGCGGGTGTATCGTATCGGCTGGATGCGGCACCAGAACTGGAAATTCAGGTCGGGGAAAGGGTCCTCCCGCTGGCCGCCTATCCATGGGAGGACAAGGCCGCGCGCGGGAAGATGCTGCAGCACTGGCTGGGGCAGTCCGGATACGATTTCGCCAAGGTTCGGCCCGGCATTGGCGAGGCTGTGATGATCGGCAGCGTGCTTGTCGTGCTGATGGCGCTTTCGGGCGCGACCTATGGGCCCGTTGCGGCATTGCTGTCGGAAATGTTCCCGCCGCGCATCCGCTACAGCTCGATGTCGATCCCCTATCACATCGGCACGGGCTATTTTGGCGGTTTCCTTCCGCTGATTTCCAGCTACATGGTCGCCAGCAGCGGCAACCCCTACCAGGGCCTCTGGTACACCTGGGGGGTGGTCGCAGTCGCCCTCGTGGTCTCGCTATGGGGGCTGCGGGGAGGCCCCCCGCGTGACTATGGTGAAGATGCTCCCTGAAATTCTTGAACCCGCTCTCCGTCTCGACATCGATCGCGACGCGCTCGTCTCCAACTGGCGCGCGCTGGATCGGCTTTCGGGAGCGGCGCGGGCAGGGGCGGCAGTCAAGGCGAACGCCTATGGTCTTGGCGCGAAGCAGGTCGTGCCCTTGCTGCGCGAGGCGGGCTGCGCAGACTTCTTTGTAGCCCACTGGGGCGAGGCGGCCGAACTTCTGAACTCTGCCGAACCGGCAAGCATCGCCGTGTTGCACGGTCCGCTGAGCGATGCCGATGTCGCTTTCGCGCGTGCTTCCGGCATCGTTCCGGTCATCAATTCGCTCGCGCAGGCCCGTCGCTGGAATGCTGCGGGCGGGGGACGGTGCCACCTGATGGTGGACACCGGGATCAACCGTCTCGGCGTTTCGCTCACGGAATTGGGCGACGATGCGGTGCGTGCGCTCGATATCGATGTGATGCTTTCGCACCTCGTCGCGTCGGAAGAGGAAACCGATCTCAACGCGCTGCAATGCGCGCGCTGGAATGCTGCGCGCGGAGAGGTGCGCCATGCCCGTGCCAGCCTTGCCAATAGCGGCGGAATCGCGCTCGGACCGGATTTCCACGGCGATCTGACACGCCCCGGCATCGCGCTCTACGGCGGCGTGCCGCGCGGCGAGATGGCCGCAATGCTGCGGCAGGTCGCGCGGCCGCAGGCCGCGATCCTTCAGGTCCACGATGTCGCGGCGGGAGAGACCATTGGCTACAACGCCACGTTCACTGCGCCGCACGCCATGCGCGTGGGCACGATCGCACTGGGCTATGCCGATGGCTACTTGCGGTGCTGGTCCGGCAAGGGCGCGTTCCACGCGAACGGAGAGCGTCTTCCCGTGCTCGGCCGGGTGAGCATGGACATGACCGTGATCGACCTTTCATCGGCGTCCGAGCTGGGCGAAGGCGACTGGGTGACGGCCGATTACGCGCTTCCCGAAGCGGCGGCCGTGTCCGGCCTTTCGCAATATGAACTGCTGACTTCTTTGGGGCGCCGCTTCGGTCGTTAAGTCCGACATAACCGTCTTTTGCTGCGCAGCAAATTGTGTTGCGTTGCGATATTCCTGAGTGGTATCCTCGGCCCCCTAAATCATTGGGGATTGGCTATGGCTGAAACGGGTGCGCACGAAGACGACACCGTCATAATCAAAAAATACGCAAATCGGCGGCTCTACAATACACGTTCGTCGAGCTACATCACGCTCGACCATCTCGCGAAGATGACCCGCGAGGGCGTGAACTACAAAGTGCTGGATGCGAAGACCGGCACCGATATCACGCATACCATCCTCACCCAGATCATCATGGAAGAGGAATCGAACGGCGAGCAGATGCTTCCCGTCAACTTCCTGCGCGAACTCATCAGCATGTACGGCAATTCCATGCAGTCGCTGGTGCCGCACTATCTGGAAGCGTCGATGGATAATTTCCGCGCCAACCAGACCAAGCTTCACAAGGCGTTCGAGGACAGCCTTGGCAACAATCCGCTTGCCAAGCTGGCCGAACAGAACATGGCCATGTTCAAGGCCGCCGCCGCTGCCTTCATGCCCGGTGCCGAAAAAGCAGAGCCCAAGGCTCCGCCGGCCGAGGACAAGGGTGACCTTGCGGTGCTGCGCGAACAGATGGCCGAAATCCAGAAGAGGCTTGACGCGCTGGGCAAATAAGGGTCTGCGCAAGGGCCCTTCGCGGTGTAGAAACCCGATGGGCCCGAATGCGGCGGATGGTCCGCCCGCATCACAGACAAGCAGGAAGTAGCCCCAGTGTCCGCTATTCGCCACGCCCTCTCCGTCAAGCGCGAGGACGACTTCGCCCAGTGGTATCAGGAAGTCATTTCCGAGGCCGAAATGGCCGAGGAATCGGGCGTTCGCGGCTGCATGGTCATCAAGCCATGGGGCTATGGAATCTGGGAACGTATCCAGCGCCTGATGGATGACCGCATCAAGGAAGCGGGCGTCACCAACTGCTATTTCCCGCTGTTCATCCCGCTCTCGTTCTTCTCCAAGGAAGCCGAGCACGTCGAAGGCTTCGCCAAGGAAATGGCGGTCGTCACCCATCACCGTCTGATTGGTGACGGCAAGGGCGGCCTCGTGCCCGATCCCGAAGCCAAGCTGGAAGAGCCGCTGATCGTCCGCCCGACTTCGGAGACGGTGATCGGCGCTGCCATGGCGCGCTGGGTCCAGTCGTGGCGCGACCTGCCGCTGATGGTGAACCAGTGGGCCAACGTCGTGCGCTGGGAAATGCGCACGCGCATGTTCCTGCGCACCAGCGAGTTCCTCTGGCAGGAAGGCCACACGGCCCACGCCAACCGCGAAGACGCGATGGAAGAGACGCTGCGGGCGCTCGAAATGTACCGCGACTTCGCCGAGACCGAGCTGGCCATGCCGGTGATCGCCGGTGAAAAGCCCGAGAACGAACGCTTCCCCGGCGCGGTAGCGACCTATTCGATCGAGGCCATGATGCAGGACGGCAAGGCCCTTCAGGCCGGCACCTCGCACTACCTCGGCACCGGCTTCGCGAAGGCTTCCGGCATCCAGTACCAGGACAAGGAAGGTACGCAGCAGTACGCCCACACCACCAGCTGGGGCACCTCGACCCGGATGGTTGGCGGCATGATCATGGTCCATGGCGACGATGACGGCCTGCGCGTGCCGCCGATGGTTGCGCCGCACCAGATCATCATCCTGCCGATGCTACGCGACAATGACGAGGACGCGGCGCTGCTCGCCTATTGCGAGGACTTGCGCAAGTCGCTGGTCAAGCAGTCGGCTCTGGGCGAATCCGTCCGCGTCCTGCTCGACAAGCGTCCGGGCAAGGCCACGCAGAAGCGCTGGGCCTGGGTCAAGAAGGGCGTGCCGCTCATTCTCGAAATCGGCGGACGCGATGCGGCCGGGGGTCAGGTTTCGATGCTGCGTCGCGACAGGCTCTGGAACGAAGCGGGCAAGGCCAACTTCGTCGCTATGGCCAAGGACGACTTCATCGCCCGCGCCGCTGCCGAGATCGAGGAATTCCAGACCGCGCTCTACGCCGAGGCGAAGGCGCGCCATGACGCCAATATCACCCGCGTCGGCAGCTTCGACGAACTCGTCGGCTTCTTCACGGAAGACAAGCGCTATCCGGGCTGGGTCGAAGTCGAATGGGCCCGCCCGACCGGCGATGAACTGGAAACCGTGGTGCAGAAGCTCAAGGCGCTGAAGCTGACCATGCGCAACACCCCGCTCGGCGGTGACGCGGTGACCGGCGCCTGCGTCTTTACCGGCCGCCCGGCGGTCGAACGCATCTACGTGGCCCGCGCCTACTGAGGAAACGGAAAGGAAGAGGACGTGCTGGGATCGATCAAGTACAACCTGACGAACCTGCTGAACTTCAAGGGCCGCGAAGCGCGGCAAACCTTCTGGTTCTACGTCCTCTTCCTGTTCATTCTGCAATACGCGGCGGGATTGCTCATCTCGATGCCGATGATGAGCGGGATGATGAAAGGCGCGTTCAGCGCTGCGCAGCAAGGCGCGACCGAGGCCGAGCTTCAGGCCCGGCTGATGGCGCAGATGGCCGGGTACATGCGCACCGCCATGACACTCAATGCGGTGGTTGCGGTGATTGCCGGGCTGTTGCTGCTCACTGCGTTCATCCGCAGGCTGCACGATTCGAATCGACCGGGCTGGATTGCCTTGATTCCACTGGTCCTTTCGCTTGCCGCGCAGGCGCTCATCTGGTCCAAAATGGGCGAAATCATCGTCGCGATGAACCGGGTTTCGGGCTCAGACCCCACCGCCATCCTCTCCATGCAATCGAAGGTTCTGGGCGCCAGCCTGATGAGCTGGGGTGCGATTTTGATCGTCATCGTCTTCGGCGTCTGGCCCTCGACACCAGGGCCGAACCGCTACGGAGACGCGCCGGTTCGGCACTGATCGCCACCTCGGGCCTTGCCAATCGTGGCGTGAGGCCCGACAAGCGCGCCCATGACGAATAAGATCCTGGTCGCCGCCGTACTTTCTACCAGCATTCTCAGCCCGATCGCCGCCAGCGCTGCCGATGCGCCAGCTGTGGTGGATGCCAAGACCGCCCCCAAGGCCGTCGACGTATCCGAAGCGCGGATGCACGCGGATATCGAAAAGCTGGTCTCTTTCGGCACCCGTCACACGCTCTCGTCCGACACGGATCCTAAGCGCGGTATCGGCGCCGCGCGGCGCTGGGCGGCCGATGAGTTCCGCAAGACCTCCAAGGCCTGCGGTGGCTGTCTCGAAGTGGTCATGCCCGAAAGCATGGTCAGCGGCACGCGCATCCCCACTCCGGTCAAGATGGTCGACGTGGTGGCCATCCAGCGCGGCACGGAACGTCCGAACGAAGTCGTGATCGTCGAAGGCCACATCGACAGCCGCGTGACCGACGTGATGGACATCAAGAGCGATGCCCCCGGCGCCAATGACGACGGATCGGGCACCGCACTGGTGCTTGAGGCCGCGCGGGTGCTCTCGAAGCGCAAGTTCCCGACCACTATCGTCTATGCCGCGCTTTCGGGCGAAGAGCAGGGCCTCTACGGCGGCAAGCTGCTGGCCGATTATGCGAAGAAGCAGGGCTGGACCGTGAAGGCGGTGCTCAACAACGATATCGTCGGCGGCACCCACGGTTCGGACGGCGTGGTCGACGATTCCCATGTGCGTCTCTTCTCCGAAGGGCCGCGCGCGGATTCCACGGACAAGACCCGTGCCGACGCCCGCCGGTTCGGCGGCGAGAACGACAGCCCTTCGCGCAACATCTCGCGCTTCATCGCCGCGCTCTCGGGCGGCGTGCAGGACAAGCTTGAGGTCCGTCAGGTCTGGCGCACCGATCGCATGGGGCGCGGCGGCGACCAGCTTCCGTTCCTTGAACAAGGCAATCCGGCAGTGCGCTTCTCGGTCGCCATCGAGGACTATAACGAACAGCATCAGGACCTGCGCACCGAGAACGGCGTGCGGTACGGCGATACCATCGACCGGATGGATTTCCCCTATCTGGCCCGTGTCACCCGCCTGAATATTGCAGCCCTTGCTGCGCTGGCAAAAGTGCCGATGCCGCCTGAGGCCAAGGCCGATTCTGCCGTGAAGACCTGGACCGACGTGAGCTGGAAACCGGTGGATGGCGCGGTGGCGTACTCTGTGTGGCGTCGCCGCACCGATGCCGGCGAATGGGAGGCGCAGCCACTCGTGGCCAAAACCGCCGCGACAAGCGTCAAGCTCGACGGTCTGCGCGGTGACGACTGGATCCTTGGCGTCAGTTCGATCGCGGCAGACGGTAGCGAAAGCCCGGTCGCTGCGGCCGTGCCCGGCGGCGGCTTCTTGCCCCTTGGTTCGCCGCAATAGGCTGTCTGCGATCCAGAATGAGTATATCGAGGTGCTTGCCAAGCAGCGCCGTATGGATAGAGAACCAGCGCTTCAAGGGCGCGCGGGGAAAGCAGGGCCGGACACGGCCATACTATCCCGCGCCTGCCGCCCGGTCCCAACCGGTTCAGGCCCCCGGCATGCGTTTTGGAGAGTGAACTGGCAATGACCCACCCTCTGGACATGATGCACGCGATCGCGGGGCTTCTCGTCGGCGTGCTCGTGGGCCTGACCGGCGTTGGCGGCGGCTCGCTGATGACACCGCTGCTGGTCCTGATGTTCGGCGTGAACCCGCAAACCGCTGTCGGCACGGACCTGCTCTTCGCTGCAGTCACCAAGATCTGCGGTTCGGTGGTCCACGGCAAGCGCGAGACGGTTGACTGGACGATCGTTCGCCGTCTGGCCTCCGGCAGCATCCCCGCAGCTATCGTGACCGTGGGCGTGCTCGCCTATGTCGGCAAGATCGGAAAATCGTCGGAGAGCGTGATCCTGTTCTCGCTGGCGATATTGCTCTTCGCAACCGCGCTGGCGGTCGCGTCGCGCAAATGGCTGATGCGTTTCGCACGCCATAGCAACGAGCTCACCCCTCCGGGCAAAGTCACGTTCGGCACGATCTTGCTGGGCGCGGTGATTGGCGTTGCGGTCTCGATTTCATCGGTCGGTGCCGGTGCCATCGGCGTGACCGTGCTGCTGCTGCTCTACCCGCGCCTGCAGGTTTCGCGCCTTATCGGATCGGATATCGCCCATGCCGTGCCGCTGGCTCTCATCGCGGGGACCGGCCACTGGATCATCGGCGACGTCAATCTGGTGCTTCTGGGGAACCTGCTGATCGGCTCTATCCCCGGCGTGGTTTTGGGCAGCTATCTCTCCTCGCACGCGCCTGACAGAGTGCTTCAGCCGCTGCTGGCCTGCGTGCTGGCCGTCTCTTCGTGGCAGCTCATGGTGAAGTCGCGGATGCAGGATGCGGTGCATGCGCCGGTTCAGGCCGTGGCCCGGGAACTGGCTCCGGCGCATTGAGCCTGAGCCGGGGCGGGGTTACTGGTCCTTGGCCAGTTGCGCTTTGTAGGCATCCAGGCTGATCGGCCGGCCCAGGAACGCTTTCACCAGTTCGGCCGAGGGCTGGGAACCGCCCGGCGCCAGAACCAGCTGACGATAGCGTTCCGCAGTTGCCCGATCCCGCAGGCCGTGCGTTTGGAACTGCGTGAAGAGATCGTCGGCGATCACCAGCGACCAGGTATAGGTGTAATACGTCGCGCTATAGCCGTTCAGGTGGCTGAAACTGTCCTGGAACTGCCACCAGTCGGGCACCGACCAGACGACATTACGCGCATAGATCGCCCGCGTCGCCGCACCGAGATCGGCGGGCGCGGGGGCCTGATGCAGCCGCAACGAAATCTCTGAATAAGCGACACCGCGCAGTTCATCCATTCCGCGGCCGAAATACCGCGCGCGATTCATGCTGGCGACAAGATCGCGCGGAATGGGTTTCCCCTGCGCATCGGATGCGAACGTGGCGAGCGTGTCGTAGTCGTAGGCCCATTGCTCCAGCATCTGGGACGGTGCCTCGACGAAGTCCCATTCGTTGGCCACGCCCGATTGGCCCGCCCAGCGCGCGGCCTGGCCGCCGAAGATGTGGTGCAGCATATGGCCGAATTCGTGAAGGAAGGTGACGACGTCGCCATGCTCCATCAGCGCATCGGCATCTTCGCCCGCCGAGACATTGGTGACGAGCGCGCCCACGGGAATGCTGCGGCCTGCAATCCCCATACGCAGGCCGATCATGTTGGCGTGTTCGTACTTGCCCGGACGCGGGTGCGAATCGAAATAGAAGGCACCGATGACCTCTCCGTTTTCGACCATTTCATAGGTTTCGACGCGCGGATCCCACGTTGCGGTCCGCCATGGGCGAATCTCGACGCCGAACAGGTCCGACGTCAGCTTCAGGATGCCGTCCCGCACTTTCGCATAGGAGAAGTACTTACGGGCCTCCTGCGCATCGTAGGAATAGTCCCGCTGCTGCACGCGCTGCGTGTAAAATGGCAGTTGCCACAGTGTGAGTTCGCTTGCCCCGGGATCGTCACGCCGCCGCTCCGCAAGCAGTTTGGCATAGTCTCGTTCGGCAATGGGACGGGCGATGGTTTCCACGCCGCCGAGCAGTTCGTCCACTTTCGCCGGCGTGTTCAGCATGCGGTCTTCGAGGGCGAGCGCGCTGTAGTCCTTGCGTCCGAGGTCGGATGCCAGTTGCGCCCGATCGTTCAGCAGCTTCGTCAGCAGGATGTCATTCTGCGGATAGCCGCGCGTGCGGGAAGCCCGTAGAACGCGCTCGCGCAGATCGTCGCTGCGGGCATACGTCAGGACCGGCACAATGTCGGTGCTGTCGGTGGACAGCGTGACCTTGCCATTGGCGCCCGCCGGGTGGGCGGCTATGAAATCGTCGGGCAGACCAGCCAGTTCGGCCGGATCGGCTTCAAGCGTCTTGCGGGCATCGGCAATGCCTTTCTCGAAAGCGGTGCCGTTGGCGGCGATGCGATCCTGCAACGCCTGGATCGCCTTGCGGCCATCGGGCGACTGCGCGACACCGGCGCGGTCGAAAGCCTCCAGCGAGCGCGTCAGGTAATAGCGCGTGGCCGGATCGGTGCCCGCGTCCACGGCCTTCAAGCGGTCATACACGGGTCGAGACAGGCTGAGCTTGGCCGATGCATTCTGCATGCGGACCTCGCACGCGGCACCGGCGTCTCGGCGCGGGGCATCGGCCATCACTTCTCGAAACAGGCCGAATTCACCCTGTGTGGCCGCGATCAGGTCGTAGATGTCATCGAAACGCTGCAAGGTGCCGTCGACAGTGGCAGCGCCGCGTTCGGCCTCCAGTTCGGCAATGCGGCGGTCGATCTCGCCCGCGAGCTTGTCGCAACGTGCATTGAGCGCGGCAGCATCGGGCGCATCGGCAAGAATGCTGCCAATGAAAGTATCGACAGGTGCAGGAGCTGCTTTTGCTACTTCCGGTGTGGCCAACAGAGTACAGGCCAGCGCCGTACCGGACAAAAACGCCGAAAATCGACAAGATGATGGTGTCCGAAGCATGTCGATATCCCCCAATATCCCCAATTTCTTCGAACAATACTGTAGTAATTAAGATGCGACAAGCCGCAGGAGCGGACAGGCACGGGCCACTCCGGCTTTTGTCATTAGCGTCGGCTTCAATCGGCGATGTTGCGTGGTGAATGCACTGAAGTCGGCAAAACGGCGGCGTGGGCGCAGGGCGCGTCTTATCGCGGATTGTATTTACCCGCGTTTGTCTCCAAGTGCGGAGATATGCCTCGCCCCAAGAACACTACGCCCCGGCACGAGCCCGGCCTGCCCACCCGCCAGCAGGTGCTCGATTTCATCCAGAACTCGACCGAACCGGCCGGCAAGCGAGAGATCGCGCGGGCCTTCGGCCTCAAGGGGCAGGAGAAGATCCAGCTCAAGGCGCTGCTCAGGGACATGGCCGAGGAAGGCCTGATCGACGGCAAGCGGACGGCGTTCCACCGCATGGGCGGGCTGCCCAAGGTCACGGTGCTGCGCATCATCATGATCGAGGAAGGCGAGCCGATCGCCGTTCCCGATACCTGGACGCCGGACGATGCCTCGCCGCCGCCGCGCATCCGCCTGATCGAGAAAGGCCGCTCGGCACTCAAGAAGGGCGACCGCGTGCTGGCTCGCACGGAAGAGACGCCCACCGGATGGCGCGGCTATCCGATGAAGAAGCTGACGCTGCGCTCGGAACAGCTTCTCGGCGTTGTCGAGATCGACGGCGCGGGCAAGCCCTGGCTGGCGCCGGTGGACAAGCGCATCCGCAATTCCTCGCCGATTTCCGACCTCGGTGGCGCCGAGAAGGGCGAACTCGTGCTGGCCGAACCCATTGGCCGCTCCGCGCGACCCTCGGTCAAGGTTACCGAAGTACTCGGCGAGCCGCTGGCACCCAAGGCCTTCAGCCTGATCGCGATCCACAAGCACGGGATCCCCAACCACTTCACCGAAGAGACCATCGCTGAAGCCGAGGCGGCCGCGAAGATGCCCCTCAGCCATGAGAAGCGTGAGGACCTGCGTCACCTTCCTATCGTCGCCATTGATCCCTCGGACGCGCGCGACCACGACGATGCGATCTGGGCCACGCCGAACGAGCAGGGCGGTTTCGACGCGCTTGTGGCCATTGCCGACGTCTCCTTCTATGTCCGGCCCGGCGGCGAGCTGGACCGCGAAGCGCGCCGTCGCGGCAACTCGGTCTATTTCCCTGACCGCGTGGTGCCGATGCTGCCTGAAGTGCTCAGCGCCGATGTCTGCTCGCTGCGTTCGGGCGAGGACCGCGCGGCCATGGCTTGTCACCTCAAGGTGGATGGCGAGGGCAAGGTCGTAGACTGGCGCTTCACCCGCGCGCTCGTGCGCATCCATGAAGTGATCGCCTACGAAGACGCCCAGACCCGCATCGACGAGAACCGAGCGGAAGAGCATCTCCAGCACCTCTGGGCTTGCTGGAAGCTGCTTGCCAAGGCTCGCGAGGCGCGCGATCCGCTGGAACTCGAACTGCCCGAGCGCCGCGTGAAGCTCGACGAGCATGGCCGCATTGCCGAGATCGCCATTCGCGAGCGGCTCGATGCGCACCGCGTGGTCGAGGATTTCATGATCGCCGCCAACGTCGCGGCCGCCAAGGCGCTGGAAGCCAAAGTGGCTCCCGTCGTCTACCGAATCCACGAAACGCCGAGCCGCGAGAAGCTGACCACGCTCAAGGACTATCTGGCGACATTCGGCCGCAAGCTCTCGCTCGGGCAGGTCATCACGCCGGGCCTGTTCAACCGCATGCTCAAGGACATCGCGGACGAGAGCGAGAAGGCGCTCATCATGGAAGCGGTGCTGCGCAGCCAGACGCAGGCCTATTACGGCCCGCGCAACGAAGGCCACTTCGGCCTCGCGCTCGCGTCCTATGCGCACTTCACGTCGCCGATCCGCCGCTATGCCGACCTTCTGGTCCATCGCGCGCTGGTCGATGCCTATGGACTGGAACAGCCCGCGCCCAAGGGCGATATCCCGGCGACCTCGGGCCTGTCCGAGCGTGACCGCGACGATCTTGGCCGCGTCAGCGACGCCATCAGCCAGGCCGAGCGCCGCGCGATGGAGGCCGAGCGCGAGACCATCGACCGCTACGTTGCCGCCTGGCTTTCAAGCCGTGTCGGCGAAGTCTTCGATACGCGCATTACTGGCGTCCAGAAGTTCGGCTTCTTCGCGACGATCATCAGCCTTGGCGGCGACGGCCTCGTGCCGGTTTCGACTCTGGGCGACGAGCGCTTTGCCTATGACGAGAAGGCGCAAGTCCTCGAAGGCGAGAGCAGCGGCACGAGCTATGCCGTCGGCCAGATCCTGCGCCTGCGCCTTGCCGAGGCGAATCCGCTGACCGGCGCGCTCAAGTTCGAGCTGGAGGAAGGCGGCGGCCGGATCGAACCGCGCGGTCGGCCGACTCCGATGAAACCGCTGAAAAAGAAGGGCGGCCATATGGTCGGTCAGCGCGGCAGGCCGGGCAATATCCGCCATCAGGGCCGTAAGAAGAAGTAGCGCGAGTGGGGCAGGGGGATTACCTGCCCCATTCCCGTCATTGCGAGCGTAGCGAAGCAATCCAGAGCGACCCGAGCCGCCGATGGATTGCTTCGCTACGCTCGCAATGACGAAAAAAGAAAGTGGCTCAGCTCAG
Source organism: Novosphingobium sp. BL-S-33 (assembly GCF_056857025.1). Lineage (NCBI taxonomy): Bacteria > Pseudomonadati > Pseudomonadota > Alphaproteobacteria > Sphingomonadales > Sphingomonadaceae > Novosphingobium > Novosphingobium sp. BL-S-33. The sequence goes on from NZ_CM166474.1 coordinate 2,573,509, forward strand.
ACGTTCGATCGCATCGGCATCGAGCGTCCCGGGAATCACGAAGACCGGGCAGGGCATCTGGCCAAGTCCCGCACCCGTAAAGTGCGCCACCAGAGGGCCGGGACCACCTTCCTTCGCCGCACCCAGAACAAGCGCCGATACCTCCGGATGCTCCTTGAGATATTCGCGCACGATCTTGATATCCTCGCCCATGCGCACCGAAATCACCGGCATTTTCGCGCCTTGCGACAGCAGGTTGCCGGCCGCTGCCGTCACCAGCGTTTCGGCGCGGGCGCGGGCTTCTTCCTCGATCGTCGCCTGGACGCCGCCAAAGGCATTGAAAGGCTGCGGCGGCACCAGCGCCAGGAGATGCAACATGCCGTCGGTCTTCGCGGCGCGGCGCGCGGCGAACTGGAGAGCGACCAGCGCCTCTTCGGTTTCGTCAACGATAACCAGATAGATACGCATGACTTTTTGGCCCTGATCCCCTTGCGGACTGCTTATCAGGCCATTCAGGTCTCTGTGCAAGAGATCACGAATGGCGAAAGGATTGCGAAGGCGCTTGTATGCTGCGCGCAACTTGTCCAAGGAAAGGCCAACCCTCCCCCCTCCACAGGATAACAAGGGACACACACGCTTCCATGCCCATCGAGATCAAGATGCCCGCCCTGTCCCCCACGATGGAAGAGGGAAAACTGGCAAAATGGCTGGTTAAGGAAGGCGACACCGTCAACTCCGGCGACATCATGGCCGAAATCGAAACCGACAAAGCCACGATGGAATTCGAAGCCGTCGACGAAGGCGTCGTCGGCAAGATTCTGGTGCCGGAAGGCACCGAAGGCGTGAAGGTCGGCACCGTGATCGCCGTGATCGCCGGTGAAGGCGAAGACGCCAGCGCTGTCGCCGCCGCTCCTGCCAAGACCGAGGCGCCCAAGGCGGCTGCCCCGGCTCCGGCCGCTGCACCTGCTGCTCCGGCTCCCGCAGCTTCCGCGCCTGCCGCCGTGGCCACTGACGGCCGCGTCGTTGCCTCTCCCCTCGCCAAGCGCATTGCCGTCGCCAAGGGCGTCGACCTTGCCGCCGTGACCGGCACCGGCCCCAAGGGCCGCATCGTCAAGGCCGACGTCGAAGCCGCTCAGCCCGGTACCGCCGCGCCCAAGGCAGCTGCTCCGGCCGCCGCCCCGGCGCCTGCCGCCGCGCCCGTCGCTGCCGGTGAAGCCAAGCCCGCAACCGTCGAAATGGCGCCCGAAACCCGCGCCCTGCTCGATGACCGCATCCCGCACGCCGTCGAAAAGCTGTCGGGCATGCGCAAGACCATTGCGCGCCGCCTCACGCAGTCGATGCAGGAAGCGCCGCACATCTACCTCACCGTGGACGTGCGCCTCGACAAGCTGATGGCCCTGCGTGCCGAGATCAACTCCATGCTCGAAAAGCAGGGCGTGAAGGTTTCGGTCAACGACATGCTGATCAAGGCCCTCGGCCGCGCGCTGATCGACGTGCCGGAATGTAATGTGACCTTCGCCGGCAACGAGCTGATCAAGTATGCCCGTGCCGACGTTTCGGTTGCCGTTTCGATCCCGGGCGGCCTGATCACCCCGATCGTCCAGAATGCCAATGGCAAGTCGTTCTCCGAAATCGCCAAGGCGACCAAGGACCTTGGCAAGCGCGCCAAGGAAGGCAAGCTGCAGCCGGGCGAGTATCAGGGCGGTACCGCCTCGATCTCGAACATGGGCATGATGGGCATCAAGCAGTTCACGGCCGTCATCAACCCGCCGCAGGCGACGATCATTGCGGTCGGCGCCGGCGAGAAGCGCCCGTGGGTCATGCCCGACGATTCGCTGGGCATCGCCACCGTCATGAGCGCAACCGGCAGCTTCGACCACCGCGCGGTGGACGGTGCCGATGGTGCGCGCCTGATGGCCGCCTTCCGCGAATACGTCGAAACGCCGCTGGGCATGGTTGCCTGAGATGGAAGACAAGACCAGCGGTTGCCCGCGTGACCCGGTGATCCGGGTCACGGCGATGCCGGCCGACGCCAATGCCTATGGCGATATCTTCGGCGGCTGGCTGATGAGCCAGATGGACATGGGTGCCGGCCTTATCGCCGCCCGCCGTTCGCGCGGTCGCGCGGTCACCGTCGCCATGGACGGCACCCAGTTTCATCTGCCTGTAAAGGTAGGTGACGAAGTGTCTGTCTATGGAGAGATCAAGCGCGTCGGTCGTACCTCGCTGACGATCGCCATCGAAGCCTGGCGCCGCCATCGGCATGAAGAAGAAGAAGTGAAGGTGACGCAGGCCGTGTTCACCTTCGTCGCGGTGAACGAATTCGGCAAACCGCGCGTCATCGATCAGGAGAAGTAACTCAGTGGCTGATACCTATGACGTCATCGTTCTCGGCTCGGGTCCCGGTGGCTATGTCGCGGCAATCCGTGCCGCACAGCTGGGCCTGAAGACCGCCATCGTCGAGCGCGAACTGCTCGGCGGCATCTGCCTCAACTGGGGCTGCATCCCGACCAAGGCGCTGCTGCGCTCGGCCGAGGTGTTCCACCAGATGAAGCACGCCAAGAACTACGGTCTTTCGGCCGAGAACATCACGGCCGATCTCGATGCCGTGGTCCAGCGTTCGCGCGGCGTTGCCAAGCAGCTCAATCAGGGCGTCACGCACCTGATGAAGAAGAACAAGATCACCGTGCACATGGGCACCGGCAAGCTTGTCGGTCCGGGCAAGCTCCAGGTGACCGGCGAGAAGGGCACCGAGACCCTTGAAGCCAAGCACATCGTGATCGCCACCGGCGCCCGCGCCCGCGACCTGCCGCACGCCAAGGCTGACGGCAACCGCGTGTGGACCTACCGCCACGCGATGACGCCGAAGGAAATGCCTACCAAGCTTCTGGTCATCGGATCGGGCGCCATCGGCATCGAATTCGCCAGCTTCTACAATGACATGGGCGTTGACGTCACGGTCGTCGAGATGATGGACCGCATCGTCCCGGTCGAGGATGCCGACGTTTCGGCGTTCCTCGAAAAGCAGCTGACCAAGCAGGGCATGAAGATCATGACCAGCGCCAAGACCAGCGACATGGTCGTCGGCAAGGACAGCGTGAAGGTGACGATCACCGACAAGGCCGGCAAGGCCGAGGCGGTGGAATTCAGCCACATGATCGTCGCCATCGGCATCGTGCCGAACGTCGAGAACATCGGTCTGGAAGACCTCGGCATCGAGCCGGACAAGCGCTTCCACATCAAGACGGACGACTACGGCCGCACCAACGTCAAGGGCATCTGGGCGATCGGTGACTGCGTTGACGGTCCCTGGCTGGCCCACAAGGCAAGCCACGAAGGCGTCACTGCCGCCGAGGCGATTGCGCAGGAACTGGGCAACAAGGACGTGCATCCGCACCCGCTCGACCGTCGCAACATCCCGGGCTGCACCTACTGCCACCCGCAGATCGCCTCGGTCGGCATGACCGAAGCGAAGGCGAAGGAAGCGGGCTACGAAGTGAAGGCCGGCACCTTCCCGTTCATCGGTAACGGCAAGGCCATCGCACTGGGCGAGCCGGAAGGCTTCGTGAAGACCGTGTTCGACGCCAAGACCGGCGAACTGCTCGGTGCCCACATGATCGGCGCGGAAGTGACCGAAATGATCCAGGGCTACGTGGTCGGCAAGACGCTCGAAACCACCGAGGCCGAGCTGATGAACACCGTGTTCCCGCATCCGACCATCTCGGAGACGATGCACGAGGCAACGCTCGCCGCCTATGGCCGCGCGCTGCACATGTAAGGCTAAGCGCCGATACGGAATACGCGAAGGGCGGGCCCGCAAGGCCCGCCCTTTTCGTTTGCTGTCGCTACTGCCGGGGACCGGTCAGTTGGCGGCGGCGCGGACGATATGTTCGAAAACGGCGGGATGGAGCGGCTCGACGAACTCGCAGCCGACCGTGGCCCCGCGCACCCAGCAAACCCGCGCACCAAGCATCTGAAGCCCCGGAATGCGGATGCGCAGAGGCATGTCGTCGCGGGTGTCGGGAAGCCAGGCGATGCGGAAACCGCCCGGAGACAGATCATCCAGTCGCGCGGCCTTCCAAGGGCGCATGCCTTGCCGCACCTCGCACAGGATCGATACGCCCACTCGGGTATCGCGGACGAGTAGATCGGGACTCGTAACGTCTTGCAAGGCATCCTCCCTGATGTGAGAATTGCCTTGCAAGAAGTAGACTTACCAAGGGGTTAGCGGCACCGACGGTTCGCACCGAAACGGTGGAAACCTTTCAGCGAAACGTCTTGGAAAGCACCACCAGCGTCGGATCGCCTTCGAAAGTTTCGGGCGTGAAGCCCTTGTCACGCTCCACTTCGATGGCGGCGCTGTTTTCACGGCTCTCGATCGCGATCACTCGGCGGCATCCACGCGCATCGGCCTGTTTGCCAAGAAAATCGAGCATGGCCCAACCGATGCCCTTTCCCTTGTAGGCGCTGGCAACCGAGATCGCGACTTCGGCGGTATCGAGCGCCTCGTCACAGGCCAGCACGCCCGAGGCGACCAGTTGGCCGCTCGCCTTGTCGAAGCCGATCCACGATTCGGTGCGAAACTGGTCGGCATTGACGAGCGGGGCGATCTGCTGTGCGCTCACCTTGTCGGCGGCCGCAAAGAAACGGAAACGGCGATCCTCGTCGGCCACGCGTTCGAAGAAGGCGGTAACGTCGGCCTCGTCGCTTTCCTTGGCGGGGCGGACCTCCAGCTCGATGCCGGAACGGGTGGGCAGGGTAATGACGTCACTGAAAGACATGGACGAGACTCCATCGAGAAGTGCCGGTTCCTTGGGCCACCGCGCGGGACTTGTCCTTGATCGGGATCAGCAATCGCAATCAGGGACTTGCCTGTAACGGGACCAATCGCCGCCGCCTTCGCTGCGGCAATATCAACGGGATAACACAAGCCACCGGCCCTGTCGCGCGCCGGGATGGAGAACCGTCCCGGAACCGGAACGGGATTTCCCCGCGTCCTTTGAAGAAGCCTTTGCGAACATGGTGCAAGGCGCGCGATCTTTGGCTAACGTCACGCCGAACGAGTGAGACGCCGACCGGATTCTCGAAGCGAGTCCAGGGCCGGCGCGAAATAGGGTTTCGCCGGATGCACTCGGCCGGAGAGGAGAATACGTCATGGCTGAGGCCATCTATCCCGTGCCTGAAGAATGGGCCCGGAACGCCCTGATCGACGCAGCGCGTTACGATGAAATGTACCAGCGCTCGGTCAGCGATCCCGAGGGATTCTGGCGCGACGAGGCGAAGCGGATCGACTGGATCAAGCCGTTCACCGAGGTGAAGAAGACCAGTTTCCACGAAGCCGATTTCGGCATTTCCTGGTTCTCCGACGGTACGCTCAACCTCTCCGCCAATTGCCTTGATCGTCACCTAGCCGAGCGCGGCGACGCCATCGCCATTCTCTGGGAACCGGACGACCCAAAGAACCCGGAACGCCGGATCACGTACCGCGAGCTGCATGAATCGGTCTGCCGCTTCGCCAACCTCCTCAAGGCGCGTGGGGTCAAGCGCGGGGACCGCGTGACCATTTACCTGCCGATGGTGCCCGAAGCCGCCGTTGCCATGCTCGCCTGCGCGCGCATCGGTGCGATCCACTCGATTGTCTTCGCCGGCTTTTCGCCCGACGCGCTGGCTGGCCGCATCCAGGATTGCGACAGCCGTATCGTGCTTACTAGCGACGAAGGCTTGCGCGGCGGCAAGACCATCGCGCTCAAGGCGAATGTCGATGAAGCGCTGAAGGCCTGCCCGGACGTCGAGACCGTCGTCGTCCTCAGCCATACCGGCGCGGGCGTGCCGATGGTCAAGGGGCGCGATATCGATTGGGCCAGCTCGGTCGCCGCGCAGTCCACCGATTGCGCTCCGGAAGAGATGAACGCCGAAGATCCGCTGTTCATCCTCTACACCTCGGGTTCGACCGGCAAGCCCAAGGGCGTGCTCCACACCACCGGCGGCTATTCGGTCTGGGCCTCGATGACGCATGAGTACGTCTTCGATTACCGGCCGGGCCAGATCTACTGGTGCGCGGCCGATATCGGCTGGGTCACGGGCCACTCCTACGTCGTCTACGGCCCGCTGGCCAACGGCGCGACCACGGTGATGTTCGAGGGCGTGCCCAACTTCCCCGATGCGAGCCGCTTTTGGCAAGTGGTCGACAAGTTCGGGGTCGAGATCTTCTACGGCGCGCCGACGGCACTGCGCGCACTGATGCGCGAGGGTGACGACTATGTGAAGAAAACCTCGCGCAAGAGCCTGCGCCTGCTCGGCTCGGTGGGCGAACCGATCAATCCCGAGGCGTGGGAATGGTATCACAAGGTCGTGGGCGAGGGGCGCTGCCCGATCGTCGACACCTGGTGGCAGACCGAAACGGGCGGCGCGATGATCACGCCGCTGCCGGGCGCCACCGCGCTCAAGCCGGGTTCGGCCAGCAAGCCGATGTTCGGCGTAAAGCCGATGCTGGTCGATAACGACGGCACCGTGCTCGAAGGCGCAGCCGATGGCTGTCTGGTCATCACCGACAGCTGGCCGGGGCAGATGCGCACCGTCTGGGGCGATCACGCGCGCTTCTTCATGACCTACTTCTCGACATTCGCGGGATGCTACTTCACCGGCGACGGCTGCCGCCGCGACGAGGATGGCTATTACTGGATCACCGGCCGCATCGACGACGTGATCAACGTCTCCGGCCACCGCATGGGCACGGCCGAGATCGAATCGGCGCTGGTGGCCCATCCGGCGGTTGCCGAGGCGGCAGTCGTCGGCATGCCGCACGAGATCAAGGGGCAGGGCATCTATGCCTTCGTCACCTGCAATGCCGAAGTCGAGCCGGACGAGGCGCTGCGCAAGGAACTGATCAAGTGGGTTCGCCATGAGATCGGCCCGATCGCTACGCCGGACGTCATCCAGTTCGCGCCGGGCCTGCCCAAGACCCGCTCGGGCAAGATCATGCGCCGCATCCTGCGCAAGATCGGCGAGAACGACTTCTCGAACCTCGGCGATATCTCGACGCTTGCCGATCCCTCGGTGGTCGAGAACCTGATCGCCAACCGGCCGCAGCCGGCAACTGCATGACCGGACGCGGAGGATGCCCGGGAAAGCCCGGTGCATCCTCCGCGTGGGTTCAGCCTGCGTCGGTGGCCACCTCGATGGCGTCGAAGTCACGCCAGCGGTAAACGGCGTAGCTCAGCACCCAGCACAGCACGAACAGGCCGATAATAAGGAAGCCGAGCGTGTTGAAATGCTCGGACAGTGCGCTGACGCCGGACCAGAAGCCGCCTTTCAGCCCGAACTTGTCGACCAGCAGCGCCGCCGTCTGGATCGACCCGATCACCAGCGCCACAAGGGCTGAGATCGAGGTGATCGTGATGTTGTAGTAGAGCTTGCGGATCGGCTTCACGAAAGCCCATTCGTAGGCGCCGAGCATGATGACCCCGTCGGCAGTGTCGATCAGCGCCATGCCCACGGCGAAGAGCACCGGGAACACCAGCACCGTTCCGAGCGAAATGCCGTCCGCCGCGTGAGCGCCCGAAAGGCCGAGGATCGCCACTTCGGTCGCGGTATCGAAGCCCAGGCCGAACAGGAAGCCGAGCGGGGCCATGTGCCAGCTCTTGCGTACCAGACGGAACAGCGGGCGCAGGATGCGCGCCATCAGGCCGCGCCCGGCGAGCAGGATGTCCAGATCCTCCTCCGCATAAGTGCCGCCGCCACGAACCTGCTGGAAGCGAGACCACACGCCGCGTAGGATCGCGAGATTCATGATGGCGATGGCGAAAAGGAAGCTGGCCGAAACGACCGTGGCGATAACCCCGCCGGACTGACCGAATGCCTCGAAATCGTCCAGCGTGCTGGCCGCCGCCGCGATCGTGGTCGCCGCGATCAGCACGATGGCCGAGTGCCCGATCGCGAACCACAGCCCGACCGTGAGCGGGCGCTGCCCGTCCTGCATCAGCTTGCGGGTGACATTATCGATCGCGGCGATGTGGTCGGCGTCCACGGCGTGGCGCATGCCAAGGCTCCAGGCGAGCACGGCGGTGCCGAGCATCACGGGATTGCCGTGGAACGCGCCGAACGCCCAGAGCCAGGTGGCGACGTTCGCGCCCACGAGCGCGGCAAAAAGCACCGCGACCCGACGGCGCAGGCGCGGTTTGCCGGAAGGCCCCTCGGCCGCCGTTGTTCGATGCGAAACAGAACTGACTTGCATTCGTGAATACCCCGTCGGCGTCAGCGACTTTCGGGGAGGGCCTCCGCGCGAACGGCCGGCCTGTGCGCCGGACGGACGCCGTCCAGCGCCCGGCACGCATGCCGGTGCGGCCCTCGCCGCACGTGCGTCGCTCAGACGGAGTTACCGTGCCACGGCCATCCCCTGGGCCAGGGCAAGAGCGACCAGACGCCGGCAGGTCTCCTGGCTTGCGGGTCAAGGCCTCGATGCACGGCCTTCCCAGGCCCCGCATGACTTAGCGTCCGGCCCAGTGGCTGCGGCAAGGGCGCCTTGCCCTGCCGCGATGTGCATCGCGCTCGCCGCTTACAGTTGCAGGGACAGCCTCGGTTTCAGACGCAAGGTCCTCACCGCGTTCCCTTTTAAGCCCCTTTCGGGACACCGGCGCGATCAGTGCCGAGACCCTGAAAGCGTCTCGACGGCCGCTTTGGTAGTCTCGGCGGTGCATCAGGGCAAGAGCGCTTCACGAGCCGGAACCGCCTTCGCATTTCGGCGCCCGGACCAAATGGGTCGCGATTTTTCCCGATCGGAAGGTGATTTTATGAGCGTAAAAATGATCCGCACTCTACAATAGGCAATTACTGCGAGTGAAATCATTAAGAGTCGATGGTGAATCCGGCTGAATTTCATGTGAAATAATATTCTCCTCGAGATGGTGGATCATATATTTCTGACTCACAGTAGCGACACTTGAATAGGAGAGGCATTTCGGGAGGCTTCCGACGCTCGAGGGTGCAAGAAACGAGCTTTTTTCTGAACTTATCGCAACTTGTGACGGGATGCTGGCGCCGGCCGTCTATGCGCGCATCTACGAAACCGCCCAACGCGGCGGTCAGATCGTCGAAGTCGGCACGGCCATGGGGGCGGCCACGGTCGCACTCGCGCTGGGTTTGCGAAATTCGGGCAAATCTGGCCATGTGTTCACGTTCGATCCGATGACAGGCGGCCCGAGGCGATCGTTGAACTCGCCAGGGAAACGCATCGCGCGAATAGAGGCCAATCTGGCGCGCTACGGTGTCCAGGATCTGGTCACGGTTACGCCATCCGATCTGCGAAGCGGGCTTTCGGTTCTCCCGGACGACCAGACCGTTTCCGTCCTGATGCTCGACGCCGATGGGCGGATCGATCGCGATCTGGAAACGCTTGAGCAGCGGCTTGCGCCCGGTTGCTCCATGATAATCGACGATATCGCCGATCAGGTGCGGGTGAAGCGTCAGGGCGCGACTTACCGCATAGACAGCAAGATGCGTCTGTCATGGTTGCTGATCAACAAGCTCACCGAGTCGGGAAAGCTCAGCGCCGGGCAACAGCTGGTGGACACCTACTTCGGTGAAGTCATCGCCGACGCGAACAGTATCATCGACCGCGACGATACGCTTGAGGCCTATCGACAGCTCGTTTTTCAGACCGCCTCGACCAATCGCCTGCAACGGCTTCGTTCTTATCTCCTGGAGCAGGGGCAGGAGGTCGCACCCGATTTCGTGGCGAAATGCCGAAGGTTTTACCGGCGCATCAAATACCGCCGGCTCGCCGCCTCGTCCGAAATGAATGCCGCCGAAGAATCTTCGCGGGGCGGTTCCGGCGGAGAGCAGGTGGCCGCGTGCCCCTCCCACACCCGGCCATGGGCGATCGCGCGTAAAGGCTTTTCAGATCCATCCTGTTGCGTAAGCTGTCATCGAACCGGGCACCAAAAGACCGGACGCAAACCATAAGGACTGTCAGGGATGGATGTCGAAGCGCGCTTGGCGGCGCTGGAAGAGCGCTGCCGCAAGGCGGAGGATCATCTGGAGATCCTCAATCTGCTGAACACTTACGGTCCTTTGGTGGATAGCGGCACGGCACGGCCTGCGGGCGATTTGTGGGTCGAGGGCGGCGGCTACAACTTCACTTTGCCCGATGGCGGTACTCTGCGCCTTTCGGCGCCTGACGAAATCGCCGACATGTATGCGTGGGAAGGCCATCTCGAACTGGTCAAGACCGGCTGCGCGCACCTCACGGCGACGCCGAAGATCAGCGTGCATGGCGATAAGGCCGAGGCGGTTGGCTATTCGGTCGTGATCCTTCGCGAAGAGGACCGCTGGTTCCTTTGGCGCGCGGCGGTCAATCACTGGACTCTGGAGCGCGGCGGGCAGGGCTGGCGTATCATCGAGCGCTTCAACCGCGCGCTCGACGGTTCGGCGGAGAGCCACGAGACCATGCGCAAGGTGGCCACGATATGAGCCGCTTCGAAGGGAAAGTCGCGATCATTACTGGCGCGAGCACCGGGCTGGGCCCGGTCATGGCGAAGATGATGGCGCAGGAGGGCGCCCGGCTGGTTCTGGCGGCCCGGCGGCTCGAGCTGGTGGAGGAGGTTGCCGCCGCAATCGGCGCCGACGCTGTGGCGGTGCGCGCCGATGTTACCGTGGAGGAGGACGTCGCAGCCATGGTCGAGGCGGCGATGGCCCGCTGGGGCCAGGTCGACGTGATGATGAACAATGCGGCCGTCCCCGGCGTCGACAAGTGGATCTGGGAGCAGACCGTCGACAACTTCCTCGACACATACAGGGTCGATTGCATGGCCGCGATGCTGTGCACGCGCGAGGTGCTGAACCGTTCGATGCTGGAACGGCGGACGGGCTCCATCGTCAACTTCTCGTCCAGCGCGGGGTGGGACGGCATGGCCCGCAAGAGCCACTATTCCGCGGCCAAAGGCGCACTGCGCATTCTCACCAAGACGATTGCGCGGGAGGTGGGTGAATTCGGCATCCGCTGCAATTGCGTGGTGCCGGGTGCCATCGGCACCGACCTCATGATCAACTACATGAAGCGGATCGCCGATGAGCAGGGGAAAAGCTTCGAGGACGTCGAGGCCGGTCTGGTCGCGGGCGTGCCGTTGAAGACCTTCTCCACGCCTCACGATGTGGCGCGGATGGCGCTGTTCCTCGCCTCTGACGAGGCGCGCACGGTGACCGGGCAGTCGATCAACGTCGATGGCGGCCTGGTGATGTCCTGACGCGTAATTATTCTGGGAAATCCATAAAATCGGGAGAGGGTATATGGCGAATGAGATGCCGAAATCGACGGATTTCACCGGTCTCACGCAAAAGGTCATCGCCTATAGCGAAGCCTTCGCGGGCATCGTCGAGAAAGCGAAGTCCGGGCCGCTGGAAGCCTCGGACTGGGCCGGGATCGAGGCGCTCGTCAATGTCGACGCCTATGAACGCATGGGCGTGTTTCTGGGCCCTCAGGCCGAAGTGATCGATTGGCCGAAGTACAAGTTCTATATCTCGCAATATGCGGCGGGCAGCTCCTGGGAAGGAACTTTGCGCCATGTCACCGAACAGGCGAACCGGGTGATCCTGGAACTGGAGGAGCGCAATTCGCGTGACGGGGTAACGGACGTGTCGAACACGGTGACGATTTACGAATTCGATGACGCGCAGAAGCTTCGCCATCTGGATGTCTATGTGATGCCGCTTGGAAAGCGCTGAATTCTCCGATCAGCCCGCGATGCCCCGGAATTCCGGCGATGGGGCATCTGCGTTCGTACGCTCATAATATCGCAGGAAATCGGCGGCCGGGAGCGCCTGCGAATAGAGCCAGCCTTGCGCGAATTCGACACCGGCGCTGCGGAGGTAGGCCTCCTGTTCCCGCGTCTCCACACCTTCCGCGATGATCTTGAAGTTCAGGCCGTGAGCCATATCGATGATGTGCGGGATGACGGCGCTGGTGGCAGCGGATTTTCCGATTGCCCGGATGAAAGACTTGTCCACCTTCAGGGCATCAAGCGGGAGCAGTTCCAGCAACGAGAGGCTGGAATAGCCCGTGCCGAAGTCATCGATCGCAACCGGATGCCCCTGCGCCCTAGCGGTCTCCAGTGTCGCGCGCGCAGCAGCCGCATTCATGAAGCCGCGCTCGGTTGCCTCCAGCCAGATCTGCTCGGGCGCGACGTTCGTGCGGGCAAGGGCCGTCGTCAGGATCGGAAGGAAACGCCCGCTCTGCATGTCGGCCGAAGAAATGTTGATGGCGATATGAACGTTGCGCTTGCGACGCAGCATTTCCGCCAGATCCTCCACGACACAAGCGATCATGAGGTCGGTGAGCGGTTCGATCAGGTCGTTGCGTTCCGCAAGCGGTATAAAAAGGTCCGGCAGCACGCACGATCCGTCCGCCCGCTCCCACCGTAGCAGCGCTTCGGCACCGACGCAGAGACCTGTCGAAAGCTCGATGATCGGCTGGTAGCAGACCCGGAATTCGCGCCGCTTGATGGCGATCGCAATCTCACGCTCCAGCGAAAGCCGTTGGCGTGACAGCCATACCACAAGGCACACGAGAAGCGCGGAAACCGCCAGACCTATCGGGACCAGCAGCCACAGTTCCCGATCTACGCGCGTTTCGACGAGCGAGTGGTCGGTGATCGCAAAGGCGCGGAAATTCCTGTCCTGGCTTGAAGCATAGACAAGCGCTCCCGATCGGCCGAAACCGCCGGTTCGCGCGATCCGGTGCGCCAGAGGCAGACCCGCGGTGCCGTTGATCGCTACCAGCTTTCCGTCCAGCGTGGCGATCCCCAGCGTCATGGCCGTGTCCGTCAGGACATCGACAAGCCGCTCAGGCCGCATCAGGACATTGTAGTCGCCGTGGGCGAGCACCAGAGTGGGAGCGCCACCCGTGATTTTCGGCCTCACGTTGAGGAAGAGGCCGAAGCCATCGGGCAACATGGCATCGGGCGTGCCCTTCGCGATGTCCTTCTTCACCATGCCCCAGCTTGTGCAGGCAAGCTTGCCGTCGATGAAGTATCCGACTTCGTCAACCGTACGGGTGTCTACGGTGACCTGACGCATGCGCACGATGTGGTCGGGCGAACACCCCCTCCAGTTCTCCGCCTCAAGCTTGCGGAAGGCCGCTTTCGTATAGGCCAGTTGCCGACCGGCCCGCATGAGCGTCCAATTGCTGTATTCGAGGCGATGCTCCTGCTCGGCCGCGCTGGCCCGATATCGCGCATAGGCCGCAATTCCGGCCAGCGGCACCACGGCCGCCAGCACAGCGAGGAAACCAGCGAAAAATACGACCCGTCGGCGATACATGAGCAGCGAGATGTCCAGCAATTCAGCACATTATATGTGCGATTGTGCGCACAGTGCATGAATTGCCCGCTCAAAGTGACATCCGCGACCGAAAATGAGGCTGATTGACGCGGCATCGCCTGACCGAAGCCGGTCAGCCCGATGGGAGAGGCCCGACCGCAAGTTCCGTCCATTTCTCCTCGGACGCGGAATTGGCGATCACGCTTTCGACGAAAGCCATGGTCCTGAGCCCCGCCTCGATCGATGGGAACCAGTCATCCACCCCCGGCACTGCCGCGCTGTTCGATATTCGGGCGGCGAAAGCGCAGTAGAGGTTGGCGAACGCTTCGATATAGCCCTCGGGATGTCCGGCGGGTGTGCGCAACCGGAGGAGGGTGGATTCCGCCAGACCCGGCCCGCCGGCCCGAAGCGTTTCGGCCGGGCGGTCCAGCCAGCGCAAGGTCAGCGTATTGGGCTCCATCTGCGCCCATTCCAGACCGCCGCGTTCGCCGTGAATGCGCAGTTTCAGGCCGTTCTCGTCCCCCGCCGCGACTTGCGTTGCCTTCAGCGTTCCGCGCGCGCCGCCGTCCAGACGAAGCAGGACACTAACATCGTCGTCCAGCCGCCGTTCCGGAACGTGAGTCGTCAGGTCCGCGCAGAGTTCCCGGACATGCAGGCCCGAGACATGTTCCGCCAGATGGAAGGCGTGGGTGCCGATATCGCCAAGGCATCCACCCAATCCGGCGCGGGCGGGGTCCGTGCGCCACTCCGCCTGCTTGTTGCCTTCCCTGTCGATCGCCTGACTGAGCCAGCCCTGCGAATATTCGACCTGCACCAGCCGGATCTTGCCGAAGTCTCCCCGCGCCACGCGCAGGCGTGCTTCTTCCACCAAGGGATAGCCGCTATAGGTAAAGGCCAGGCCAAAATGACGGCCTGATCGCGCCGCCGCCTGCGCGATCAGGCGGGACTCTTCCAGATCGAGCGCCATCGGCTTTTCGCAAAACACGTGAAACCCTGCGTCCAGCGCGGCGATCGCCATGGGGGCGTGAAGATGGTTCGGCGTCACGATGGATATGGCGTCGACGCGTTCCCCGACCGGCAAAGCAGATTCCGCTGCAAGCAATGCGTCGAGCGAGTCATATGTCCGGGCAGGTTCGATCCCCAGCGTTTCGCCGGAGCGACGATTGCGCTCGGGATCGCTGCTGAACGTGCCGGCGACAAGCCGCCAGCGTCCGTCGAGTGCGGCTGCCGCGCGGTGGATAGCACCGATAAAAGCGCCTTCTCCGCCTCCGGCCATGGCCAGACGCAAGGTCCGTGTGCTCACCTCTCTCCTCCTTTTTTCGCTTTGTCCCAGCCCCATAATTCTGGCCTTGATCTGATATGATTTACCGGTAAACGTTAGGCAACAATAAATAAGACGGAGAGTCGAGGATGCGCATGACAGCAAACCTCAGCCTGACACCGGTTGCCGCAGTCGCGGCGATGCTGTTTGCCGCGCCGGTCATGGCCCAAACAGCGCCTTCGGCCTTTAACGCGTGCCGTGCCTGCCACAGCGTGGAGAGCGACGGAAAGAGCGGCATTGGCCCAAATCTGCATGGTGTCGTGGGTCGTCCGGCGGCATCGCTTCCCGGCTTCGGCTATTCGCCGGCTCTCCGGGGTTCCAAACTGCGTTGGGACGATCAGAGCCTGGATGATTTTCTGACCGCGCCGTCGAAGAAGGTTCCCGGTACGCGCATGCCGATTTCCACGCCGGATCCAGCCAAGCGCGCGGCGATCATCGCCTATCTCAAAAGCCTGAAGTGAAGGCGCGACAGGCCATGCGCGGTCCCGCGATCTTCCTGGCCCAGTTCATGAGCGACACGGCGCCGTTCGACACACTGGACAACGCCGCACGCTGGATGGCGCAGGCCGGTTACAAGGGCATTCAGGTGCCCAGTAACGATCCGCGCTGCATGGATCTGGCGCTGGCGGCGGAAAGCCAGGACTATTGCGACGAACTGGCCGGGCGTTGCCGCGAGGCGGGCGTCGAGATTTCCGAACTGTCGACCCATTTGCAGGGGCAGTTGGTAGCGGTTCACCCCGCTTACGATGCGGCGTTCGACAATTTTGCGCCTCCCGAATTGCGCGGCAAACCCGCCGAACGGCAGGCATGGGCGGTCGATCAACTGAAACTGGCGGCCAAGGCAAGCCGGCGACTGGGGCTGACCGCGCACGCGACCTTTTCGGGCGCTCTGGCGTGGCCATACTTCTACCCTTGGCCGCAGCGGCCTGCCGGTCTGGTGGAAGAGGCCTTCACAGAACTGGGGCGCCGGTGGCGGCCTATTCTGGATGCGTTCGACGAGCAGGGCATCGATCTCTGCTACGAATTGCATCCAGGCGAGGATCTGCATGACGGCCTGACGTTCGAACGCTTTCTCGACGCGGTAGGCGGCCATTCGCGCGCCAATATTCTCTATGATCCAAGCCACTTCGTGCTTCAGGCGATGGACTATCTCCAGTTCATCGACATCTATCATGACCGCATCAAGATGTTCCATGTGAAGGATGCGGAGTTCAATCCCACCGGGCGGGCGGGCGTCTATGGCGGTTACGCCGACTGGATCGACCGGCCGGGCCGCTTCCGTTCGTTGGGTGATGGCCAGATCGACTTCACCGGCATTTTCTCGCGCCTGACGCAGTATGGCTATGACGGCTGGGCGGTGCTGGAATGGGAATGCTGCCTGAAGCATCCTGAGGACGGCGCGCGCGAAGGTGCGCCCTTCATTGCGGCACACATGATCCGCCGGCCGGAACGGGCCTTCGACGATTTTGCAGGCGGCGGTGACCCCGCCAACAACAAGCGCTGGTTGGGACTAACCTGACGGCAAAGCAGACTCGACCCCGATAAAAAACATTGAACGGGGCACTGGGCAGAGGAACGGGGCATGACGGGCGTAAACCGGCAGAGGCTGTTTTGGCTGAGCGTTCTGGCGCTCTTCACGGCATCGATGAGCGCATCCTTGCGCGCGGCAGTGGCGAGCAGCCTGAAGGCGCAATGGATCGATCCCATCGCGCCGATCGCTGCGGGCGAATTGATCGGCGCGGCTCTGGGCGCGGCTTTTCTGGGTTTTGCGATCACGGTCTTCGTCGTCAGCGCGCTGCTCGATCGGGTGGGTATCCGCCGAATATTGATCGGCTGCGGCGTCGCTTTCCTGATTGGCACGACGCTGATCGTGGGGGCAGGGGCCTTCGCCACCGGCATGGCCGTCTATCATCTGGTGTGGCTGGGCATGCTGCTGAGCGGCATCGGCTGGGGCTTTGCCGAAGCGTCGATCAACCCGCTCACCGCGCGTCTCTATCCCGAGGACACCACGCATCGCCTGAATGTGCTCCACGCATGGTATCCCGGGGGGCTGATCGTCGGCGGCCTTGCGGGCGTATTCCTGGCGCCGCTGCTGCCGTGGCAGGCGATCATGGCACTGGTGTTCCTGCCCGCCGTCTGCGTCATCGTGATCGCGGCGACCACCCGGTTTCCCGAACCACCCAAAATGGCGGGTGAGCGGGCCATGAAGGACATGATGCTGGAAGTGGTGCGCCGCCCCAGCTTCTTCGTCTGGTTCGGCGCCATGTTCCTTACCGCATCCTCGGAACTGGCACCGGGTCAGTGGATCGATGTTGCACTCAGCAATCGCGTCGGCATGCGCGGCATATTGCTGCTGGTCTATGTCAGCGCGCTGATGTTCGTCTTCCGCCATTTCGCCGGGCGGATTGCCGGCCGCCTGTCCAATCCGGGGCTGCTCTGGGTTTCGAGCCTGCTTGCCGCGATCGGCCTGTTCCTGCTGTCGCAGGCCCAGTCGCCCGTTTCCGCGATCCTTGCATCGACCGTCTGGGGCCTCGGCGTCTGCGCCATGTGGCCGACGATGCTGGCCTCCGTCGCCGAACGCTATCCGCGCGGGGACTCCTGGGCGTTGGGACTGGTCGGTTCGGCCGGCGCTCTGGCAAGCTTCTTTGTTCTGCCTCGCCTCGGTGAAATGTTCGATCAGGCGAAAGTCGAGATTGCGGGCGGTCCGGAAGCCTTCACGCAGCTGAGCGGTTCCGCGCTGCACGCCGTGGAAGATGCCGCCGCCTCCCAATCCTTCGCGCGGCTGACGTTCGTTCCCTTGACCCTGCTCTTCGTGTTCGGCGCGATCTGGCTGACCGAACGACGCGCCAGCCGCCGCGCCGCGCGCGTTATGGAGGGCGTGGCATGAGCCTTTCCAGACGCGCGGTGATCGCCACCGGACTTGCTGCTGCGGCAACTCCGGCCCTGTCGATCAGCACGGACAAGGGCGCAGGCGGATCGAATGCCGCGCATTTCTCGCTCGGCTACGCGCCTCATGAAGGCAGTTTCGCCAGCCGGGGCGGTCTGCTGGAACAGATCGCTTACGCGGCCGACCAGGGGTTTCGCGGCTGGGAGGATAACGAGGCACGCAAGCGCCCGGTCGAACAGCAGGAAGCCATGGCCCGCGCGCTTGCCCAGCGTGGCATGACCATGGGCGTCTTCGTTGCCAGCATGCCGAAATGGGCGGATTTCCGGCCGGTTCTGGGCAGCAACGACGATGCCGAGCGGGGTGCGTTTCTGGAGGATATCCGTACCTCCATCGATGTGGCCAAGCGCCTCAATGCCAAGCACATGACCGTCGTTACCGGCTTCATGGACCGCAAGGTACCGGTGGAGATCCAGACCGGGCGGATCATCGATTGCATGCGGCGCGCCGGAGACATTGTCGCGCCGCATGGATTGGCGCTGGTGATGGAGCCGCTCAATACGCGCACTAACCATCCCGGCGTCTTCATGCAGTCGATCGCGCAGGGCTATGCCATCGCGCGCGGCGCCAATAGCCCGGGCATCAAGGTGCTGGCGGACCTCTATCACGAACAGATTCAGTCCGGGAACCTGATCCCGACGCTCGACGCCTGCTGGGGGGAGATCGGCTACATCCAGTTCGGCGACAACCCCGGACGCAAGGAGCCGGGCACCGGCGAGATCAACTTCGCCAATATTGCCCGCTGGCTGCGCGGGCGCGGTTATGCCGGCGTGATCGGCATGGAGCACGGAAATTCGCTGGACGGGCGGGCAGGCGAGGATCGGCTGATCGCCGCCTATCGCGCCATCGACAAGGCATGAAGGGGGCGCGAGGATGAAGGGCATCCACATCGGCATGGTAACGGCGGCTTGCGTGATGGCCGGCACGCTTGCCCACGCTGAGGATAGGCCGGGCTTCAGGGACACACAGATCCTCCCCGGCGGCAAATGGCACGTCCATGATCCCGGTCGCCCGGCGCCGGCCGTTGTCACGCCTGCCGCGACACCCGGCGGTGCGCCGTCCGACGCCATCGTCCTGTTTGACGGTACATCGCTGGACGCATGGCACGGCGAGCGCGGTCCGTGGCTGCTGGAACAGGGCGCGATGACGATCCCGTCCCGCGCCCAAAGCGGCGGTGAGAACAATCTGATCTCGAAGCAGGAGTTCGGCGATGTTCAGCTCCATCTCGAGTTCCGCTCGCCCAATCCGCCGCAGAAAAGCTCTCAGGATCGCGGCAACAGCGGCATCTGGTTCATGCAGCGCTACGAGGTTCAGATCCTCGATAGCTACCAGAACGCCACTTATGCCGATGGAACCGTCGGCGCGGTCTACGGGTGGAAACCCCCGCTGGTAAATCCGTCCCGGCCGCCGGGGGAATGGCAAAGCTACGACATCGTCTTCGAACGCCCGCACTTCGCCCCGGACGGCAGTCTTGCGCGCCCGGCTTATGTCACGGTGCTGCTGAACGGCGTGCTGGTGCAGAACCATCAGGCCATGCTCGGCACCACCATCTGGCGCAAAGTCGCGCAGTATGAGGCGCATGGCGACAAGGCGCCGATCCAGTTGCAGGACCACAACTCGCCGGTGTCCTTCCGTAACATCTGGGTTCGTCCCTTGCCGGAAGATGCCATCGCGCAAGATCTGAAAGGGGCCACACGATAATGGACCGCAGAGACGCACTAGCCGGCATGGTCGCCATGTTCGGTGCCCAGATTTTCGCCCCGCTGGCCCGGGCGGCAGGGGTCACGCCCGGCGCCGGAATGCCGGTGATAGACCAGGGCGCGCCCAGTGTTCAGGTCTTTACACCCGATCAGCGTGCCTTGATGTCGGCCCTGAGCGAACGCGTCATGCCGACGACCGACACCCCCGGCGCCATCACCGCTGGCGTGCCCGCCTATATCGAAAAGCTGCTCGCGGACTGGGCCGTTGCGGAAGACCGCGAGCCAATCCTGTCCGGTCTCGCCGAAATCGATGCCCGCAGCCGGCAGGACTATGGACTGCCCGCCGTTCAGGCCAAGCCCGATCAGCAGGATGCGCTGCTGACTCTCACCATGAACGACGCGCTTCCGGGCGGCGCGGAGTTCTTCAAGGCGTTCAGACAGATGGTGATCGTCGGCTATTACACGTCCGAAATCGGCATCACGCAGGAGCGCGAATATCTGCCGGTACCCAGCGAATACAACGGCGCCTTTCCCTATTCTCAGGTCAACAAGGTCTATTCCGCATGATCATGAATCGTCGTTCCGTGATGTTGGGCGCCGGCGGCCTTGCCGTGCTCGCCAGCCAGCCTTTTCTTGCCGGTCTCGCCCGCGCCGCGCAGCTTTCGAAAATCGGATTGCAACTCTACACTGTGCGCGAAATCTTCGCTGCCGATCCGGTTGGAACGCTCGAACAGGTCGCCAAGGTCGGATATCGCGAAGTCGAATATGGCGGTGGCGGCTATGACACCATGGATCATGCCCTACTGCGCAAGACCATGGACCGGCTGGGCCTGAAGAGCCCGTCCATCCATGTCGGCTATGACGCGCTGCTGGACAATTTCGACGCCAGCATCACCATGGCCAGGACTTTGGGCGCGCAAACGATCGTCCTGCCCTACATGGTCGACAAGCACCGCAATGGCCCCGCATGGGATGCAGCGATTGCCAACATCAACCGCATTGGCGAAAAGCTGAAGGCGGCCGGCCTGGGCTTCGCCTACCACAATCACGACTTCGAATTCACGGTCAAACCGGACGGCGTCAGCCTCTACGAGCGATTGATCGAGGGCACCAATCCCGCGCTGCTGAAGTTCGAGCTGGACCTCTACTGGGCCATCTATGCCGGGCAGGATCCTCACGCACTGATCCGCAGCTTGCCGGGCCGCATCTATGCCTATCACGTGAAGGACATGCGCGCCGACCGCAGCATGGCGGCCGTTGGCGCCGGCACGATCGACTTCGCCAGCATCTTCAAGCTGAACCAGCTTGCCGGCGTGCAGCATTTCTATGTCGAAAACGATCAGGCGCCCGCGCCCTTCATCCCCGACATCACGAAAAGCTTCCAGACGCTGAGCGCGCTGCGCTTCTGACCGGGAGAGGATCATCATGGCTTCTACGGACAGGTTCGATGCGATCGTCATCGGTTCAGGCGTAAGCGGCGGTTGGGCCGCGAAGGAACTGACGGAAAAGGGGCTGCGCGTACTGATGCTCGACCGGGGCCACATGGTCGAGCATGGCGAGGACTACACGTACGACGGCAAGCCCGCTTATGAAGTCCCCGCGCGCAACATCATGCCCGACGGCCTCCGTGAGAGCGACTATTTCATCGCCCAGCACGGCTATGTCACGCCCAGCAATCAGGCCTTCTACAATAACGACCGGCTCAATCCCTACGATTACGGCGAAGGCAGCAAGTTCTACTGGATCCGCCCCTCCGCGGTCGGCGGCAAGTCGCTGATCTGGGGGCGGTGGTGTTTCCGCTGGAGCCCCGCCGATTTCGAAGCGAACAAGCGCGAGGGTATCGGGGGAGACTGGCCGATCCGTTACGAAGACCTCGCGCCGTGGTACAGCTATGTAGAGAAATACATCGGCGTGTCCGGATCGCGCGAAAATCTCGACTATCTGCCGGATAGCGAATTCCAACCGCCGATGCCGATGAACATCGCCGAAAAATGGATGAAGCAGCGGCTGGAGGCAGAATTCCCCGGCCGCAAGATGATCAATGCCCGCCTGTCCAACATGACCGAGGACAAGCCCGAGCAGAACCGCACCAAGTGCCAGTTCCGCAACCAGTGCAGCAATGGCTGCTCCTTCGGCGCCTATTTTTCGACGCAGTCGGTCACTTTGCCCGCCGCGCGCGCAACGGGGCGGCTGACGCTGCGATCGGATGCCGTCGTCACCAATCTTGAATACGACCCCGCGACCAGGAAGGTCACGGGCGTCCGTTTCGTCGATGCCAAGACCGGTCAGGCCGAAGTGGTTAGCGCACGGGTCGTCTTCCTGAATGCCTCGACGCTTGGCTCGGTGCAGATCCTCATGAACTCGCGCCCGCAAGGGAGCCAGCGCAGCCATTTCGATACGAGCGGCACGCTGGGTCGCTATGTGATGGACCATATCTTCCGCGTCGGCGTGAAGGGCGACATCCCCGGAATGGAAGAATTCATCGAATATGGCCGCCGCCCCGGCGGCATCTATGTCCCGCGCTTCCGCAATATCGGCAAGGACGAGGATCTGGGGTTCCGGCGCGGCTATGGCTATCAGGGCGCCGCCTACCGGGAGCCGGCCAAACCTGTGGGCTTCGGCGCCTCGATGAAGGAAGGGATGCGCCGCTATGGCGGTTGGAAATTCCAGATGGGCGCATTCGGCGAATGCCTGCCGTACGAGGATAATCACGTCGCGCTGAACCCGAACAAGACCGACCGCTTCGGCATTCCGCTGATGCAGTTCAACGTCAGGTTCCGCGACAATGAATTGCGGATGATGGCGGACGCCCGCGAACAGGGCGAAAAGATGCTGCGCGCGGCTGGGCTGAAGAACGTCCAAAGCAGCGTGAAGGAACATGTGCCGGGTGACGCCATCCACGAAATGGGTGGTGCCCGCATGGGCGCCGATCCTCACGCGTCGGTGCTGAACAAGTGGAGTCAGGCGCACGATGCCTCCAACCTGTTCGTCACGGACGGAGCGCAGATGGCCTCCATTTCCTGCGTCAATCCCTCGCTGACCTTCATGGCCCTGACCGCGCGCGCCGTCGATCACGCCGTGGAAGCGATGAAAGCGGGCACGATCTGATCTCTAGGCTGAACCGCCGTTTCCAGCGCTATGAAGGCGCTGGAAACACGCTATCAGAACCTATGGAGACGGGGACCTGATGGCGAGACGAAACGAAAATGGCGTAACGATCCGCGCGGTTGCGCAGCGGGCCGGAGTGTCGGCCATGACCGTATCGAATGTCATCAACGGGGCGGGCAGGGCCAGCGCGGCCACCGTGGCGACCGTACAGGCCGCGATTGTGGAACTGGGCTATGTCCCCAATCTGGCCGCACGGCGCCTCGCCAAGGCGCGGGCGACGACGGTTGGCCTTCTTTACAGCAACCGACGGACGCCTTTTCTAGATGCCGTACTGGTGGGAACGCTGCGCGCGACCAACGCGCATGGCCTCCAACTGATCCTGCGCGACGGGGACGGCGACACGCGCGAAGAAGCCGAACGCATGGCCCAGGATCTCGTGCGGTCCGGCGCCGATGCCTTGCTGCTCATCCCGCCCTTTGCCGAACAGCTCGGCGGATCGGGCATTCTTTCCGCATTGGGCGTCCCGCTAGCAGCCATCGCGACCGGCACCGCGATGCCCTATATCACGACGGTCAGGATCGACAACCGCGCCGCCATGCAGTCCATCACCCGGCAGGTCATTGCCAGCGGCCACCAGCGTATCGCCTATGTCGCCGGCCCGGATCCCTACAGCGTGGTGGCGGCGCGGCTAGGCGGCTTCCGGGCGGCTTTGCACGAGGCCGGTCTGTCCGAAGAGGCCGACCTGATCGTGCAGCACGGCGAGTTCGATTACGCATCGGGCATGGCGGCCGCGCAGACGCTTCTGTCTCGACAGGACCGGCCGACCGCAATCATTTGCAGCAGCGACGATCTGGCGGCAGGCGTAGTCGCGCAGGCCAATCACATGGGACTGCAATTGCCCGGAGATCTGACCGTCACGGGCTTCGACGACACTATTCTGGCATCGCGCATCTGGCCGCCGCTGACGGTGGTGCGGCAACCGGTCGAAGATATGGCCTTTCGCGCCACCCAGTGCCTGATCGCCGCGCTCGGCAAGGCAGAGGTCGGTGTGAGCGACGAAATTTTCGATCACGACATCGTCCAGCGCGCATCCATCGCGCGCGTGCCTCAGCAATGATCTTCCTTGGAAACGCGCAGAAAGGAAACGGCGGCAATGACAGCATCGAATGACGCGCTCAGCGCCGCCTCCTCGGTCAAGGCGGCAACATCCCTTGCCGGCACGAAGCTGGTGCATCACGTGTTTTTCTGGCTGAAGCAGCCCGGATCGCAAGCGGACCGCGGCGAACTCATTGCCGGTCTTCGTAAGTTGCAGGGCATTCCGGTCATCCGCCGGTTGGAAATCGGCGTTCCAGCGAGCACTGAAAAACGCGAGGTCGTGGATTCAAGCTTCGACGTGTCGGAACTGATGTATTTCGAGAGCGCGGAAGATCAGAAAACCTATCAGGATCACCCGATCCATCAGGCCTTCGTCAAATCCTGCGAACATCTATGGGAGAAGGTGGTCGTCTATGACATGACCATTATTCCGGAGCCTGTGTCCGTCTAATCGCAAAAGCCCGGCAATCCGCAGTCGCAAGGCGAAAGTCGTCCTGCTGGCGCTTACGGACGAACTTTCGCCAAACCCATAGCGATTGAAAAACGTCAGGCCGGCTTCCCGCTCACCCGCTGACGTTCTTTTGCAAGAGCACATCGATCATGACCTGCCAGGCGTCGTGCATATCGCCGTGGTCGATGGCGTGACGGCGCTCCTGTCCAATCAGTTTCTCGCCCGCAGCGGTCATGGCCGGCGAGGGAACGCGGATCGCCGAAATAACCGCCAACGCATTTTGCCTCAGCACCTCCTGATCTTCGGGAGTGAGGCCATTCCATTCATCGGAACCATGTTCAGCCTTCGCCAGTGCCCGCGCAGCTCTATCGATCAGCGGCATCAAGTTCTCTCCCTCTTGATAGGTGGCGACAGGCTATCACCTTGCGGCGAGCGACGCACCTCTCTGAATTCAATCCCGCAGCGTGAGAGATGATCCAGCGCATGGTAACTGCCAATAAACCAATGTGTGCCAAAAAATTCGCGGTGTTCAGCACATCAATCTGACGACAACAGGGATCGGTCATTCAGTGCAGACGCGATATCATTATGGATCTCTGGATGGCCTTCGCGGCGTCGTCGCAATTGTGGTGATGTGTATGCACGGCTGGCGCCTGTTTGGCAGCGTACTGGTTCCACGCGGTTTCCTGGGCGTCGATTTCTTTTTCCTGTTGAGCGGTTTCGTCATGGCCCACTCGTATCAGGAGCGCTTGCGCGGAGGCATGAGCCTGCGGGCGTTCGCCTTGGCGCGGATCGTACGCCTCTATCCGATGATTCTGCTTGGCACGGTCTTGGGCACAATCGCGCTTGTCGCGACGGTCAACATCGGATGGCCTGAACTGATTAGAGCCGTGATTTTGCAGCTCTTCTTGCTACCAGCAAAGTTCGTGTCGAACGGACGCGCCAACATCTGGATAATAGATCCGCCCACTTGGTCTCTATTTTTCGAAACACTAGCGAATATATCGTTCGCCGCCATCTTGGTAAGATGTGAAAATGGTACATGGGCGCGAATTTCGCTAGTCTCCTTCACCTATCTCTACCTCATCATCATTTCAACATCGACGCTCGAGATAGGCTATTCATCATGCGACATCCTGGCAGGTGCACCGCGTACCCTGCTGCCGTTCTCCATTGGCATTCTGATTTGGCGACTCAAACAGACGCGCAGACTCCCGTGTATCCTGCCTGGCTTACATTTAGGGGCTGTGGCACTTGCTCTTACAGCGTGCTTCGCCATTCCCGGTAAATCCGGCGTAGTTGACCTGCTAATCGTAACCTTGGCATTTCCTGCGATCTTGATCGTAGCCCTGACGGCAAGGTATTCATCCCCCAACTGGGCGAGGATAGGACGGTTGTCTTATCCACTCTACATGACGCACTACCCGCTTCTTATCATAGCCAGTTCAGTTCAACCTGCTGCCCTTGACCTTGGCGCACGTCTGCTTTGGCTTGTCGCCTTTGTGATCGCTTCCCTAACGGTGGGCTGGATCGCGACGGTAGCATTCGATGAGCCGGTCAGGCATTGGCTAAGCGCTCGCAGAACGGAACGTATCAGCCTCGCCCCGGCTCATTGAAGGCACATCATTCCCATTTCCCGCCAATCGCTTGCATCAGCGCTATAGTGGCTGTCTGCTGGTCGATCACCGCTTGTATCTGGGTCTGGCGCGCATTGAAGGCGGTAGTCTGGGCGACGATGACCTGCGAGTAATCGATGATACCGGCAAGGTACTGGTTGTTCGCGATGGTCTCCGCGCGGTTTGCGGAATCGGCGGCGGTAATGCGACTTTTCGTCACTTCCGCCAGGACCCGGGTGGCTATCAGGTTGTCTTCCACCTGCTGGAATACCGTGAGCGTTGTCTGGCGGTAGGTTGCGACGGCCTGATCGTACTCGGCATGCGCCTGCATGACCTGACCGTGGCGCGCGCCAAAATCGAGCAAGGTCATCAGGCCGGTAAGCCCCAACGACCACAGGCTCGTCGCGGCAGAGAACAGCTGCTTGACGGAGCCGCCATCCGTATTCGCATTCGCGGATAGCGAGATCTGGGGGAAGTAGGCGGCACGCTGGATACCGATGTTGGCATTCGCTGCCGCCACCCGCCTCTCGGCGGCGGCAATGTCCGGCCTGCGTTCGAGCAACGTGGCCGGTAGGATTCCCGGCGTCGTCGGCACCGTCGGCTTCACGTCGGTCTGGGCAAGCGAGAACGTCGAGGGGTTTTCGCCGATCAGCACCGCAATCGCATGTTCCAGCAGGCCCCGCTGGCGATCGAGATCCCGCCGGGTGGCCGTGGCGTTGGCGAGCGAGGTCTGCGCCTGATAGACATCCGAATGAGCGACGGTACCCGCGCTGTACTTGTTGGTCGTGATCGTCAGCGCGCGGGCGTAATCCTTGATCGTGGCGTCCAGCAGCACGCGCTGCTCGTCGATGCCGCGTAGCTGGACATAGTCGGTCGCAAGTTCGCCCTGTGCGGACAGGGTGGCGTTGGCGAGGTCTCCGGCGGCGGCCTGCGCATTCGCGCCCGC
The DNA here is from genome assembly GCF_056857025.1 of Novosphingobium sp. BL-S-33. Lineage (NCBI taxonomy): Bacteria > Pseudomonadati > Pseudomonadota > Alphaproteobacteria > Sphingomonadales > Sphingomonadaceae > Novosphingobium > Novosphingobium sp. BL-S-33. The sequence goes on from NZ_CM166474.1 coordinate 2,599,980, forward strand.
CTGCGTGACGGCATTACCCAGCCGCCCCCACAAGTCCGGCTCCCAGCTCGCGCCGATACCAAGGGCGAAGCGAGAGCCGGTGGTCGTCGTTGGATCTGTGCCGGAACTCGCACTAAAGGGCTCGGTTCGCGCGGCGCTGACGGATCCGGTGACTGTGGGGAACAGGTTAGAGCGCTGCACGGCGACGATCGCGCGCGCGGCCTCATAGGCGGCGCGGGAGGCCGCGACGTTCTGGTTGGTCACCGCGACCTTGCGCTCCAGCCCGTCGAGCACCGGATCGCCGAACAGCGACCACCACGCGCCGCGCGCGACATCGTCGCTCGGGCGGGCAGGGGCCCAATCCGGCGCCTCCTTGAAAGAGGGCGGGATGGCGACGGTCGTGGGCGGGTGATAGGCGGGGGCGAGATTGCAGCCGGCCAGCAGCAGAACGGCCAGAGAGGCGCAGGTGGTGAACGGCTTGCGGTTCATGCCGGGCCTCCCGGGATGGGCGCCGGATTTCCGTATAGCCTCGGCAAGCCCTCGCGAGGAGGGGCGCGGCGACGGAAGCGATCGAGCGCGAGGTAGACTACAGGCGTGGTCAACAACGTCAGCACCTGACTGGCGATCAGTCCGCCGACGATGGCGATGCCCAGCGGGCGGCGCAGTTCGGCACCATCCCCGAAGCCGATGGCGAGCGGTAGGGCGCCCAGCGCGGCGGCCAGTGTCGTCATCAGGATCGGGCGGAAGCGCAGCAGGCACGCTTCGCGAACGGCCTCGACCGGCGAGAGGCCGCGTCCGCGCTCCGCCTCCAGTGCGAAGTCGATAATCATGATCGCGTTCTTCTTCACGATGCCGATCAGGAGGATGATTCCGATCAGGGCGATGATGTCGAATTCCCCGCCGGAGACGATCAGCGCGATCATCGCGCCCACCCCGGCCGAGGGCAGGGTGGAAAGGGCCGTTAGCGGATGGATCGCGCTCTCGTAGAGGATGCCGAGCACGATGTAGATCGCCGCCAGCGCGGCGACGATCAGCAGCGGCATGCTGGCAGTCGATTGCGCGAAGACTTTGGCAGTGCCGCCGAATTCGCCGTGGACAGTGGCGGGAAGGCCGAGCCCGGCCTGTGCCTGCGTGATCGTACGCGCCGCCACGCCGAGCGACGAACCGGAGGGCAGGTTGAACGATATCGTGGCGGAAGGTTCGCCGTCCGAATGGCTGACGGCGGCGTTGGTGGAGCCGGTCGACCACTGGGCGAAGGCCGAGAGCGGTGTCATCGTCCGCGCCGCCGTGCTGACGGCATTGCCAGCGGCGACGGCCGTGCCGCCGTTGCTGGCGCCGTTGGTTCCGGTCGCCGCGGCCGCGCCGTCAATCGGCAGATAGATGTTCGCCAGCGCGGCAGGCGAACCGTTGAACTGCGGCGCCGCTTCCATCACCACATGATACTGGTTGAGGCCGGAGTAGATGTTTGCCACCTGTCGCTGGCCAAAGGCGTCGTAAAGCGTTGAATCCACGGTCCCCATCGGTACGCCCAGCCGCGCCGCCGCATCGCGGTCGACGTCGACGAAGGCATTGGCCCCGGCGTCCTGCTGATCGATATCGACATCCGTGAGAACGCCGCTCTGCTGCTTCAGGGCATCGACCAGCTTCTGTCCGGCCGCCTTGAGCACGGCGGGATCGTCGGCCTTCAGCACGTACTGATATGTGCTGTTGCTTTGCCTTCCGCCGACTTGGAGGTCCTGCACGGGATTGAGGAACAGGCTGACGCCGCTCACTCTCGCCAGCTTCGGGCGCAGCCGGGCAATCACTTGCGTTGCCGGGGGACGCTCTGACCGGGGCTTGAGCGTGGTGAACAGGAAACCGCCGCCCGCGCGCGACCCGCCGGTGAAGGCGATCACGGTGGCGACGGCGGGATCGCTCTTCACGATCCGGGCGATGCGGGTCAGCTTGTCCTTCATTTCGGAGAAGGAAATGCTCTGGTCCGCGCGCAAGCCGCCCAGCAGCCCGCCGGTATCCTGCTGCGGAAAGAACCCCTTGGGCGCGATGGCGATCAGGTAGATGTTGAGCACCACTGTGCCTGTCAGGAGCAGCAGCATCGGCCCGCGATTGGCCAATGCCCAGTCGAGCGCGCGGGTGTAGCGGGCAAGGGCCCAGTCGAACACGCGCCGGGCGCCGCGCATGACCGGGCCCTCCTGCGTTTCGGTCTTCAGCAGGCGCGAGGCGAGCATGGGCGTGGTCGTCAGCGAAACGACAAGGCTGATCAGCACCGCAACCGACATGGTCAACGCGAATTCGCGGAACAAGCGTCCGACCAGCCCGCCCATGAAGATCAGCGGCACGAATACGGCGACAAGGCTGATCGAGATCGACAGGACGGTGAAGGCCACTTCGCGCGCGCCCAGCAGCGCGGCGTCCAGCGGCTTCATCCCGGCCTCCACATGGCGGCTGACGTTCTCGACGACGACGATGGCATCGTCCACGACGAACCCGGTCGCGACGGTCAGCGCCATCAGCGAGAGGTTGTCCAGCGAGAAGCCGGCCAGATACATCACGCCGAACGTGCCCAGCAGCGAGGCGACGACCGCCGCTGCCGGGATCAGCGTGGCGCGCCAGCTCCGCAAGAACAGGCTGACCACCAGCACGACCAGCAGCGTGGCGATCAGCAGCGTCACTTCCACCTCTCGCAGCGAGGCGCGGATGGTCAGCGTCCGGTCGGAGGCGACGGCGAGGTGAATATCGGCGGGAAGAGCCGCGCGCAGGCCCGGAAGCTGCGCCTTCAGGGCGTCCACCACTTGCACGATGTTGGCACCGGGCTGGCGGCTGATCAGGATCGGCACGGCCTTCTGCCCATTGAAGAGGCCCATCGTGCGCACGTCCTCTGGTCCGTCGGTGACATTGGCAATGTCGGACAGGCGGACCGCGGCGCCACTGCGCCAGGCGATCACGGTGTCTTTGTAATCGGCGGCGTGGAGCCCGGCCTGATTGGAGTAGATCTGCCAGCTATAGCCCTGACCGTCGAACACCCCGCGCGGGCGGTTGGCGCTTTCCGATTGCAGCGCGGTGCGCACATCTTCCAGCGCGATGCCGAAGTGCGACAGGGCGAGCGGATTGACCTCCACCCGCACCGACGGCAGCGCCGCGCCGCCGAGTTCCACGTCTCCCACGCCCTGAACCTGCAACAGCCTCTGCTGCACCACGTTCGAGACCGCATCGTAGATTTCCGAGGGGCTTCGTGTGGAGGAAGTCAATGCAAGGATGAGGACCGGCGCTTCGGCGGGATTGGCCTTGCGGTAGCTGGGGTTGGACTTGAGCGTTGCCGGAAGATCTGCCCGGGCGGCATTGATGGCGGCCTGCACGTCGCGTGCGGCGCCGTCGATATCGCGCGAAAGGTCGAATTGCAGCGTGATCTGTGAGGATCCGACGCCGGAGCGCGAGGTCATTTCCGAAACCCCGGCAATGGTGCCGAGGTGACGCTCCAACGGCGCGGCAACGCTGGAGGCCATTGTCGAGGGACTGGCCCCGGGCAGGCTGGCCTGCACCAGGATCGTGGGGAAATCGACCTGTGGCAGCGGCGCCACCGGCAGCATGAAGAAGGCCCCGGCGCCCGCCAGCATGAGCCCGATCGTCAGCAGGATCGTGCCGACCGGGCGGCGGATGAAGGGCGCCGAGATGTTCACGCCGCCGCCTCGGCTGGCCGTGGCCGCAGCCATCCGCGCTCTCGCCGCTCTTCCAGCACCAGGAAGATGACAGGCGTGGTGAACAGGGTCAGCACCTGGCTGAACACCAGTCCCCCGGCAATGGCGATGCCGAGCGGCTGGCGCAGTTCATGCCCCATGCCGCCGCCGAAGATGAGCGGCAGCGCAGCAAACAGCGCCGCGAAAGTCGTCATCATGATCGGCCGAAAGCGCAGCAGCGCTGCCTCGCGGATCGCGTCGCGGGGATTGGCCTGCCGCGCGCGCATCGCCTCCAGCGCGAAGTCGATCATCATGATGGCGTTCTTTTTCACGATGCCGATCAGCAGAACGATGCCGATGATCCCGATCACGCCCAGTCCCGCCCCTGTCAGCCAGAGGCAGAGCAGGGCGCCGATCCCTGCCGAGGGCAGCGTGGACAGGATCGTCACGGGATGGACGAAGCTTTCGTAGAGCACCCCCAGCACGATGTAGACGACCACGATCGCCGCGAAGATCAGCCAGAGTTCATTGCCGAGCGAGGACTGGAAGGCACTGGCCGCGCCCATGAAGCTGGTCGTCAGCGCCTCCGGCATGCCCATGCTCCGTTCGACCCGGTTGATCGCGCTCACCGCGCTGCCGAGCGAGGCGCCGGGCGCCAGATCGAAGCCGATCGTCGCCACGGGAAATTGCCCTTCGCGTGTGATGACGAGCGGGGCATCGGCGGTACGGATCGTCGCCACCGTCGAAAGCGGCACGCTCTGCGTACCGCTGACGGGAATGCGCAAGTCGCCCAGAGCCTGCGGATCGGCAACGCTGCCCGGCAGGGCTTCCAGGATCACCCGGTTCTGGCTCGACTGGGTGTAGATGGTGGAGACGATGCGCTGGCCGAACGCATCGTAGAGCGCGTTGTCGATGGTCAGCGCGCTGAGGCCGAGCCGTCCGGCCGTGTCGCGGTTGATGTCGACCATCACCGCGCGGCCATGGGCGAGTACGTCGGACGTGACATTGCGCAAATGCCGGTTGTCTTGCAGCGCCGCAGCCAGTTTCGCGCCCCACTCGGCGACCATGCCCTCGTCCGCCCCCTGAACCGAGAAGCTATAGGCATTGAGGCCTGCGGACGTGTCTATCGTCAGGTCCTGAACCGGGCGGAAATAGACCTGCACGCCGGGTATGTCCGCCACGGCGCGCTCGAGTCCGGGCAGAAGCCGGGACAAGCTGGAGCGCTCGCCCGGAGACTTGAGATTGACCAGCATCCGCCCTTGGGAAAGCGTGGCATTCTGCCCGTCGACGCCGATGGCCGAACTCAGGCTGGCCACCGCGGGATCGGCAAGGATGCGTGCCGCGACTTGCTGCTGCAGTGCCGCCATCCGCACATAGCCGACATCCTGCGGCGCGCGCGTGGTGACGGCGATCTGGCCGGTGTCCTGTTCCGGGAACAGGTTCTTGGGAATGACCCAGAACAGCAGGCCGGTAATCACCAGCGTCGCAGCAAAGACCAACAGGGTGAGCGTCTGGCGGGCCATGACACGGTCGAGCAGCACTGCATAGCGCGCCGAGATCCGGGCGAATCCGTCCTGTGTCATGCGCGAGAGGCCGTGCTGCCGCTCCTCGTGCGCCGGCCTCAGCCAGCGGGCGGAAAGCATCGGTACGAGCGTCAGCGCGACCACGGCGGAAAGCAGGATGGTCACGGCCAGGGTGACGGCGAATTCGCGGAACAGGCGCCCCACCACGTCGCCCATGAACAGCAGCGGGATCAGCACCGCGATCAGGCTGACAGTGAGGGAGATGATCGTGAAGCCGATCTCGCTGGCGCCGCGCAGCGCCGCCTCGAAGGGATTGAGTCCGTCTTCCACGTGGCGGGCGATGTTTTCCAGCACGACGATGGCGTCGTCCACCACGAAACCCGACGCGATCGTCAGTGCCATCAGCGTCAGGTTGTTGATCGAGAAGCCAAGGAAATACATCGCCGCAAAGGCGCCGACGAGCGAGAGCGGTACGGCGATGCTGGCGATGATTGTCGCGCGCAGCGAGCCGAGGAACAGGAAGATCACCAGCGTGACCAGCAGCACCGAGATCACCAGTTCGAAGCGCACGTCGGCGACCGAGGCCCGGATCCCGGTGGTCCGGTCCGTCAGCACCGTGACATGGACGTCCGCCGGCAACTGCGCCTCAAGGTCGGGCAGCGATGCCAGCACGGCATCGACCGTGCCGATGACATTGGCGCCCGGCTGACGGCGCACGTCAATCACCACGGCCGGACTGCCGTTCATCCAGGCGCCAAGCCGCACGTTCTCGGTGCCCTGCACGACGCTGGCGACATCGCCGAGCCGGACCGCCGCGCCATTGGCGAAGGCGATCACGAGGTTGCGATAGCTGGCGGCATCGGCAAGCTGGTCGTTGGCATCGATGGTCCAGCTGCGCGTCGGGCCGTCGAAGCTGCCCTTGGCGGCATTGGCGTTGGCATTGGCGATGGCGGTGCGGATCGTCTCCAGCGACAGCCCCCGCGCGGCAAGGGCGGGGACATTGGCCTGGATACGAACCGCCGGGCGCTGGCCGCCGGACATCGAGACGAGCCCGACGCCCGGCACTTGTGCGATCTTGTTGGAGAACTGGCGCTCGACAATGCCCTGCACCTCGCCCAGCGGCCGGGTGGGGGAGGTTACTCCGAGCGTCAGGACCGGCGCGTCGGCGGGATTGACCTTGGCGTAGATCGGCGGTGCCGGCAGGTCGGTGGGCAGAAGCGTGGTGGCCGCGTTGATCGCCGCCTGCACTTCCTGTTCGGCCACGTCCAGCGAGAGGTCGAGCCGGAACTGCATGGTGATGACGGAAGCCCCCGATGACGACGCGGAAGTCATCCGCGTCAGCCCGGGCATCTGACCGAACTGCCGTTCGAGCGGCGAGGTGACGGTCAGCGCCATCACGTCTGGGCTGGCGCCGGGATAAAGCGTCGTGACTTGAATCGTCGGGTAATCGACTTCGGGCAGGGCCGAAAGCGGCAGGCTGCGGTAGGCGACCAGACCGGCCAGCAGCAGGGCGACCATGAGCAGCGTCGTCGCCACCGGACGCAGGATGAACAGGCGCGACGGACCGCCCGATGTGGGCGGGATCGGGGCCGAGGTCTCCGGAGCCTTCATCCGCCCGCCGCGTCGCTGGACCGGGAAGTGCCGGAGGCATGATGGCCGTGCCCGTGGCCGCCTTTATGCCCGCCGTTTTTGCCGGGCGTGCCATGTTCACCGGGAAGCCGCACGCTCGCACCGTCTTCGAGGCCGTCCGCGCCTTCGGTAACGACCGTCGATCCGGCAGCAAGGCCGGACAGGATCGCGATGCGGTCGGCAGTTGACGGGCCGATCTTCACGGGGACCAGCTTCACCGTGTGGTCCGGCTGAAGGACGAAGACGAAGTCGCCCGGCGCGCCGTGGCGCACGGCTCCCACGGGCACGGTCACGACGCCGTGCAGCGTCTGGACCAGCATTGAGACATTGACGAACTGGCTGGGGAACAGGGCGTTGCCACTGTTGTCGAACCGGGCCTTGGCCTTCACCGTGCCTGTCGTCGTGTCCACCTGATTGTCGAACGTCAGGAAATGGCCTGCCGTGATCTGGGCCAGACTGTTCTGGTCACGCGCCTGCACGGGCAAGCCCGCGCCGCTGCCGGCCTCATGCCCGATCGCGGAGAGCTGGGCCTGTGGCACCGAGAACGTCACGTCGATCGGATCGAGCTCGGTCACCACCACAATGCCGTTGGTGTCGGACGGCGTCAGGTAGTTACCGATATCGACCTGACGGATCCCGGCCCGCCCCGTCACGGGCGCCTTGACCGAGGTATATTCGAGATTGAGCTGCGCGGTGCCGATACCGGCCCGGTCGGCCGCCACCGTGGCTACGAGCTGGTGTACGGTGGCGCGCTGGGTATCCACCTGCTGGCTTGCGATCGAATCCTGCCGCAGCAGGGTCTGATAACGGCCTAGGTCCACTTGTGCGGCGGCAAGCTGTGCCTGATCGCGGGCAAGGTTCGCTTTCGCCTGCGCGAGCGCAAGCGCGTAGGGGCGGGGGTCGATCTGCGCGAGGACCTGCCCCTGCCGCACCATCTGGCCATCCTGAAAGAACAGCTTGAACAGGGTCCCCGCCAGTTGCGTGCGGACAGTGGCCGTCACGACCGGCTGGACCGTGCCCAGCGCGGAGATGTTGACGGGAACGTCGGCGCGTACCGCTTTGCCGACATTGACCGCTGCTGCAGGGCGCCCGTTCGATTCCCGCGCTTTCGTGGCAAAATGCCGCACGCCCAGCGCGACCAATACCAGTGCCGCCAGAATCAGGAGGGCGATGAGCAAAGGCTTCCTGCGCTTGACGGGCGGTGTTTCGCCTTCGTAGCGCCCCGCCGGATCTTCGCCGGTTTGACCTTCAATTGCCATTCCCGCTGCTCTCCTCGCCTGCCGGTCGTGATGCCCGCAGTCATTGTCGGAAGCACGATCCGCCGATGCTTGGGCTCACGAACTTACATCAACATTACGACTGTCTGCCGGAGCCATTCGCAAACGGATGCGGGCGCCGCCGTTGGGCGCACGCTCCACTTCCAGCGTTCCACCGCAGACGGTCATAATGCGCTCGACGATGCTGAGGCCGAGACCCGCGCTGTCGGTGCGGGCAGTGCCGCCCCTGCGGAAACGGCGGCGCCCTGTCTCGTTGTCGTCGAAATCGATCCCGGGCCCGTCGTCCTCCACCACCAGACACCCGTTTGCCTCCACGACGACCCAGATTATGCAGCCTTCCGGGGTGTGCCGTACGGCATTGTCGATCAGGTTGGTGAGCGCGATTTCCAGCAATTCGCTTACCGCCTGCACCGGAGGAGGCAGCTCGTCCGGTAGTTCCAACGAAATGCTGTGGCGCGCGTTGTAGACGATGGAGACCATGGACTCGACAACCCGGCGCGCCACCTCGATCGAATCCACCGGCCGGCATTCGGGATGCAGACGGTCGATCGCGGCAAGTTCCATCAACTGGCGGACGACGTGGTTGGCCTTCTCGATATCCGCCTGCAACTGATCGCGCTGAGGAGAGCCGGGAAGCTGTTCCGTGTGCAGCGACAGCAGCGCAAGCGGCGTGCGCAGCTCATGCGCAACATTGCCCACGAATTCGCCCTGCTCGTGGTAACCCGCTTCAAGCCGAGCGATCGCACGGTTCGTGGCGTGGACGAGGGGGGTGGCCTCGCTCGGCAGCCGTGCTTCATCGATCCGCGCATCAAGGCGGGTCAGGCCGATAAGGTCCGCCTGCGAAGCGGCACGCCGGAAATTGCCTGTCACGCGCCGCATCACGACCAGCGAGACGAACAGCGAAGCCAGCAGGGCAAGCGGCAGCACCCACAGGAAATGGCCGAGGAACTCATCGACAACATCGTCCACGATCTCGTCGGGAACCGTGCGATCCTGCGCGACCACGATCCGGCCGACCGGCACGCCGCCGCGCACGAGAGGGCGGGTGAGAACGTCGTAGCGACCATGCCTTTCCAAGCCTTTTTCTCCGGGCCGGGGCATGTGGAGAATGCCTTCGGGCAAGGCCCTGGGGCTGCGCAGGAGGATCTTTCCCTCGGGATCGAGCAATGCGAAACTGCGGCCGCCCCGCCATGCCGAACTGTCGGAAATTCTGGTCGGATCGCCCGGCGCCTCAACCTGCCGAGCCACCTGGTCTGCGGTCCGGGCAAGCCGCGCGGCGATGAAACTATCTGCGGTGGCGGCAAGCGTGTGCGAAAGGATCACGGGCAGTATGATCGCCAGGACCAGAATATTGGCGATCTGCGCCAGCAAGAGCCTGCCGAACAGCGATCGCGGAAGCCATTGGCCCCTCATGCCGCGGACAGCATGTAACCGATTCCGCGCACCGTCTGCACTTTGACAGCGGCCAATTCTTCGAGCTTTCGCCGCAAGCGGTGGACATAGACTTCCACGGCGTTGGAACCGAGCGTGTCCCCGGCTCCGAACAGCTGATCTTCAAGCACCTGCTTGGGCACGACATGCCCACTTCGGCGCATAAGCAGCTCTAAAACCTCGATTTCACGGGTCGACAGTTCGAAAGGCTTGCCGTCGACTGTGACCTCCCGTGAACGCTGGTCGAGGGTCAGGTTCGCCGTCCGCAGCAGCGTATCGACATAGCCGCTCTGCCTGCGCAGGATCGCGTTCAGGCGCGCATGGAGTTCGGCAAAGAGGAACGGCTTCACGACATAGTCGTCGGCGCCGTTATCCAACCCCTTGATCCGCATCTCACTTTCGCCGCGCGCCGTTACCACTATGACGGGCACGGTAATGCGTGCGTTCCGCAGGCGCTTGAGCAAAGAGAGCCCGTCCTCGTCCGGAAGGCCAAGATCGAGGATGAGCGCGGAATAGTCCGTGGTTTCGACAAGTAACTCCGCATCGCCGGCCGTCGCGGCCCAGTCGCAGCGAATGTCGTGCGCTGCAAAGGCCTGTGCGATCGCGTTCGCAAGATCGGGGTTGTCTTCGACTACCAGCAATCGCATCCGACGCTTCCTTGTGGGTGGAGCACGCCTTGAACAGCCCGCGTCATGAAACCGACTCCATGGACGGCCCCGACTCACGAAAAATCAGCATATATCTGCGTGACGTCGCACACTTTGCCCATCCGCAAAGTGTGGCGTCTTCGTGATAGCGTCGAGATAGATTTCGCTTAACATCGCCGCCGGCTCCGCAACCGGATGAACACCCCGGAAAGGCCGCCTTCTTTATTTGCCCGAGTGCCTTATCGGCAAACCCGCAATTCGCCGAACTATTATCCGCATCAATTGCATGGGCCATCCGGCCTGTTCGTTCAAACAGATCTCTGGACAGCGCTCTCTTTCGCTGCTTAAGCGCCACCTAAATTGGGGCAAATCGTGCGATTGATTTGAGGAAATATGACGGGCGCGCTTGGTTTCGATGTGAAAAGGACATGCCCCGTTGGCGGAGTAGCGATGCCCCCCGGAGATCCAGTGTCTTCTACTGAATTTGCACCATGTTCGCTTCCGCATCACCTTCACAACGGCTGACAGACGTGAAGCCGCGCTTGCATGTGCCTGCCATCGGCGGGCGGCATCAGTTTGCCCATTTCCTGCCTGTAGCGTTTGAACTGCAGCGCCGGGGGACTTTCGACGTCACCATTTTCGTTCCGGATGCGGACGAAGTTGCCGACGTAGAAGACATGGCAACTGCCCTGGGATACCCTTTGCCAACCATCGTGACGATGGATCTTCCGACGCCACTCGGTCGGGGCGCGCCGCGAAAGCTTGACAAGCTTGCACGGCTTCTGGTCTGGGCACGTCGAATTCGGGCGGGAAATGCCATTCTGTGCGCGGAGCGTACCTCCACGCTTCTCAAGCGCCTGCCCGGACGATGCCCGAAGATCGTTCATATCCCGCACGGCGCGGGCGATCGCGCAGTGGGCTTTGAAAAGCGCTTTCGCTATTTCGATTATGTCGTGGTCGCAGGCCAGAAAGACCGCCAAAGGCTGCTGGCCGAAGGGCTGGTCAACGAAGACAGATGCGCGGCGTCCGGACCGGTAAAAATTTCAGCAAGTCTCCGCAGACATGCACAGGCACCTCGCCTGTTCGACAACGATCGGCCGGTCATTCTGTACAATCCGCATTTCAGCGAAAAGCTTTCATCGGCGGACAGTTTCACTTGTCGCCTGATCGAGGCCGTTGCAGGCGATGATCGATACAATCTGGTCGTCGCGCCTCATGTTCGGCTGGCCCAGAATTGGGACGATACTCGCCGAAAAACGTTGGAGGCGATGGCTGTAACTGGCCGTGTTATTATCGATCTGGGATCATGCCGTTCGATAGACATGACTTATACTTTGGGGGCCGATCTCTACGTTGGAGATGTCAGCAGCCAAGTCTACGAATTTCTCGTCCAACCGCGGCCCTGCCTGTTCGTCAATTCGCATTACGCGAAATGGAATGGCAACGCGGACTATGCCATGTGGCAATTTGGCGACGTCATTCAGCCGGATTGCGATGTTCTCGACGCGATTGGGCAGGCGTTCCAGCATCATCCTCGATTCAAGGGCGCGCAGATGGCACGCGCACAGGCTGCTCTGGACGGGCTCGATTGGAATGAGGACGGTGAAGCGCAATTTTCCGCCGCCGATCCGATTGCGAGGGCGGCAGTCCTCATCGAGAAAAGCATGAAAGTCGATCATGCGCTGCCCGCATCGGGCAGAGCCGCGATCCGGCTTCAGAGCGGCGACTTATCGTTCAGGTAGATTTGTCCTCCCTACCCGGACGCCGCTCGATACCCGCCGGTCCGTGAGTGTCAGAGCAGCGCCCGGACTGCATCGAGGGCTTGGATCAGGCGCGTTTCTCGCGGCAAACCGGCCAAAGCGCTGGTGATCGACGGAACTTCCAGACCTGTCGGGCAGCCGGGCGGTAGCGCATGAAGGAAATCGGCCAGCGGCAGCACGCCCAAACCTGGCAGCAGCCGTTCCTGCCGCGCATCCTGAAAGTATTCGTCGTAAAAGCTGACCTGCTTCGCGTCGCATAGCTGCGCATAGCCGATCTTGTTCTCGGACACATTGCGCAGTTCTTCGATTGTCCCGCCAGAGCAGAAGAAGTGCATCGCATCGACCAGCACGCTGGCGTTCGATGCCGTGGACGCTTCCACGAATGCCAGTGCAGCGGCAAGATCGGGAACAGGTGTTGCCGGCATGAACTCAACCGTAACCGGCATATCCCGTTCGGCAGCCAAAGCCGCAAAGGTCGAAAATTGTTCCAGATTGCGCACGGGGTCCGGGTCCATCGCGCAGATGTTGAGGCGCTCGGCACCCAGTTCGGCCATGAGATCAAAATCGGCTTCAGCATCGGCGATGTTTCGGCCAGGCATGATGATGAAGCCTTCCCCGAGGCTGATCTTTACCCCGTGATCTGCCAGCGCCTGTTTCAGCCGCGCTATACGCGGTCGGTCGCCGCGAAGCGTCCATTGCGGGTCGGTTCCAAGCGGTCCGGTAATGGGTGAGGGGGCCAGTCCAATCCGGGAGCACCCCACTTTTGCAGCAAGCTCCACGAACTCGGACGGCTCCTGACCAAGCACGCTTATGAATTCCATGCCGAATTTCTGGTCGGTCGAATCTTGCATGCTCGGGTCCTCTCCAGGCTTGAGATGCCGAGATTATGTTCACGGCCACCTCTAAAATTGATATCAATCTCAACACCTTGAACCAAGAACGCCGGTATTGATCCCTCCGGCGCCTCTGTTCTCAGATGGCTGATGGATTACCTTCGGCGTCGTAGAGACGATGCGTCTGATTGCCCACCGCCACGGCGCTCGCGCAGAGCGTTGCCGCCGATATCGCCACAGCGCGTTGCCGGGCGTCGCGATCCGTCAAGTCTGCGCGGCGAATCCCCGCGATTGTCTCACGGACGGCTGGCAGCCTGCGGTGATCCGCCGGCGGCAGACCAAGACGACAATTGGGAGAGTTGGCGTGACGGATAGTGACACCCAGGTGAAGATGGACATCAGCGACGTCGAATGGCGGCTTGGCCACAAGGTCGGCGGCGGCGAGCTTTGGGAGCCGTGCAACAAGACCGATATCCGCCGCTGGGTCATGGCGATGGACTATGTGAACCCGCTCCACTGGGATCAGCGCTTCGCACAGGAGACGAAGTTCGGGGACATCATCGCCCCGCAATCGATCTGTGTCGCGCTGGACTACGGTCACGGCAACAATCAGGCCTGCGTCGGCCGGATCGACGGCCAGCACATGATCTTCGGCGGCGAGGAATGGTGGTGGTACGGCACCCACGTTCGCCCCGGCGACCACCTGAGCCATGAGCGCATTTTTACCGGCTACAAGCTGACCGACACCAAGTTTGCCGGCCCCACGCTGTTCCAGCGCGGCGATACGATCCACCGCAACCAGCGCGGCGATCTGGTGGCGAAATCCTGCCCCACGGTGATCCGCTATCTGGCGAAGGAAGCGGAAAAGCGCGGCATGTATGCCTCCACCGCCGGCACGCCGCACAAGTGGACCGCTACTGAACTCGACGAGATAGACAAGATCCGCCGCGACTGGTTCCTGTCCAACCGCGAAGGCAAGTCGCCGCATTTCGAGGAAGTCTCGGTGGGCCAGAAGTTGCCCCGCCGCGTGATCGGGCCGCACTCGATCGCCAGCTTCACCACCGAATACCGCGCTTTTATCTTCAACATCTGGGGCAGCTTCTACTGGCAGGGCGTCGAGGGCGTTCCCGATTGCTGGGTCAATCAGGACATGGGCTGGATCGACGGCTTTTCGTTCGACGAGGTGGGCGCGATGACCGATCCGCGTCTGCGTGACGGCCTCTACCTCGGCCCCTCGCGCGGACATATCGACGATGGTCGTGCCAGCGAGATCGGCATGCACCGGGCCTATGGCTACGGCGCGACGATGGCAGCCTGGAATACCGACTACCTCGCATTCTGGGCCGGGCATGACGGCATGGTCCGCCATGCCAAGAGCGAATTCAGAGGCCCTGCTTTCGAAGGTGATGTCACCTACATCGAAGGCGAAGTCATCGAGAAAATCGAGAACTCCGAATGGGGCTTCCCGGTCGTACGGATCGAGGTGAAGATGACCAATCAGGACGGCAAGATCGTCGTCACCTCGGTCAACGAAGTTCAGCTTCCGTACTGAGGGGCGGCCATTGTCTTCGCACGATTTCGTCGTCGATCGCTCCGTCTCCATCGCACGCGGGCTTCCGCTCAGCGAGGAGACGGGGCTGGGAGAACTGACGCTTGGCGGCTTTCTGCGGGAAGTTACGACCCGCTATGGCGGCCGTGAGGCGCTGGTCCACCGGCTTGACGACGGGTCGCGCGAGCGATGGAGCTATTGCGACTTGTGGGACCGTTCGCGGGAAGTCGCCAAGGCGCTGATAGCGACCGGGCTGGGCAAGGGGGAGCGTGTCGGCGTCCTCATGACCAATCGGGCCGAGTTCCTTTCAGCCATGTTCGGGGCAGCACTGGCAGGCGGGGTCGCTACGCCGATCAGCACGTTCTCGACCCCGGCCGAGCTTGAATATCTGATCGAGCATTCGGCAGTGTCATATCTTCTTTTTGAGGAGAGCGTGCTCAAGAAGGATTTCCTTGAGATCCTTTGCGGGCTTGATCCGCAAATCGGGACAAGCGCGCCTGGCCTTTATGCGTCGAACCGCTTTCCGTTTCTGCGGGAACTCGCCGTGGTGGGCGGGAAAGGGAGGGGGGCTGCCCGCTCCTGGCATGGCTTTCTGGATCTGGGGCGCGCGGTGCCGGACGACCGGCTGGACGCGAGAGCGAAAAGTGTGGTTCCGGCCGATCCGGGCGCGCTGTTCTTTTCCTCGGGCTCGACCGCGCGGCCAAAAGGCATCCTTTCCGCCCATCAAGGCGTATCGCTGCAAATGTGGCGGATGGGGCGCCAGCAGGGGCTGAGCGACGCCGTGCGCAGTTGGACGGCCAACGGTTTCTTCTGGTCTGGCAATTTTGCGATGATTATCGGCGGCACCCTGTCGATGGGCGGATCGCTGATCCTTCAGCGCACCTTCCATCCGGCAGAGGCGCTGGATCTCCTTCAGGCGGAGCGCGTGACATTTCCCTTCGCGTGGCCGCATCAATGGGAGCAGCTTACGGCGGCTCCAAACTGGCAAGCGGTGAACCTCTCCTCGCTGGCATTCGTGGATACGGCATGTCCGATTGCCGCTCATCCAACAGTCACAACTGCGTGGATCGAGCCAAGGCACTGCTACGGCAATACCGAGACTTTCACGCTGAGCGCGGCGTTTCCGGCAATGACCACCGCCGATGATGCCGCCGAGAGCCACGGGGTGCCGCTGCCCGGAAATCTGATCAAGATCGTCGATCCCCTCACAGGGCACCCGGTCCCACTGGGCGAGAATGGAGAGATCGCGGTCAAGGGGCCGACGCTGATGCTGGGATATCTCGGCACGCCATTGTTCGAGACTTTGGACGAGGAAGGCTACTTCCGCACGGGAGATGGCGGACGGCTCGACGAGCGGGGCCGCCTTCATTGGCAAGGCAGACTGAACGACATCATCAAGACCGGCGGTGCCAACGTTTCCCCGCTCGAAATCGACGAGGCCATTCGCGCGCTGCCTGGCGTCAAGATGAGCCAGACGGTCGGCGTGCCGCATGAAACGCTGGGTGAAATCGTCGTCTCCTGCGTGGTGTTCCATGTCGCCGGCGAAATGAGCGAGGATGCGGTTCGCGAAAGGCTGCGTGCGGTGCTGGCAAGCTACAAGGTACCTCGCCGGGTCATTGGTCTCGACGAGCAGCAATTGGGTTTGACGGGATCGGCCAAGATCAAGACATCCGAACTCCGATCGCTTGCGGCAAAATGGCTGGCGAATGAAACGGCCTGACCATTCCCCATGCCGGTTGCGTGATGGCGGCGGAGACATGGTGAATCCGGGCGCCATCGCTACAGCGAAGTTCGGCCGCTGATGGCGACGTGTCGCGATCCGTCAAGTTTGAAGCCGCCGCGCCGTTCCATTTGATGAGAACGCCGAAGGCGCTTTGACCGGCACACGAAGAGATGGTGAGCGACAACCGCGACGCATCCAGGGAGGATTTCATCATCGACCTGAACCCGCGAGATATGCCGATCGGCGTCACCTCGCCGGGGCCTGACCTGCTCGGCAAAGTCTGCCTGGAAATCTGAAAGGATTGAGGTGTGTCCACGATTCAAACGGCAAACGGGACGATTTCCGAGAAGGACCTCGGCCGGGTCCTGATCCATGAGCATGTCTTCCTCATGGATATGGAATACACCTTCAATTATCGGCCCGATTTCCTGTCCCCCAAGACGATCGATGACGCGGTCTCGCGGCTCGACGACCTGAAGGCGGCCGGCTTCGATACGATCATCGATCTGACCGTGCTGGGACTTGGGCGGCACATGCCCAGCATCGCCAAAGTTGCGGCCCGAACCGGTATAAACATCATCGTTTCGACAGGCGCTTACACGTTCGATGCGGTTCCGGCCCCGTTTCAGTACTGGGGCCCCGGACTGCTCCACGATACCGGCGTGGAACCGATGGTCGGGCACTTCGTAGCCGACATCGTCGAGGGCATAGCGGACACCTGCATCAAGGCAGGAATGTTGAAATGTGCGATCGATGCACCCGGCCTGACGGGCGGTGTCGAGCGCATCATGCGGGCCGTCGGACGAACCCATGTGCTGACCGGTGCCCCCGTTACGGTTCACACTTCGGCGAAGCACGAAACCGGCCTCATCGCACAGAAAGTGCTATCCGAAGAAGGCGTCGACCTTGAGAATGTGGTAATCGGCCACTGCGGCGACACCACGGATATCGATTACCTGATGAGGATCGCCGACCGCGGCTCGATGCTGGGAATGGACCGGTTCGGCGTGGAGTTCGAAATTTCCATGGAACAGCGCGTGGCCACGATCGCCGAAATGGTCAGTCGCGGTTATGCCTCGCAGATGGTTCTGAGCCACGACTGCTGCTGCTGGTCGGACTTCTTTCCCGAAGTCGACGATTATAACCAGGCCATGCCCCAGCATCACTACCTGCATATTCACGACGACGTGCTGCCGGCACTCCGTAACGCTGGCGTCTCTCAGCTCGACATAGAGCGCATGTTGATCGCCAACCCTCGGCGCGTGCTCGTGAAGGAACGCGTGCCACACTGACCGATGGCTCGCAGGCCCAAGCTGTCGCAATCCGTCAAGAGTTCAGGGTCTGCCGCGCGGTAATCAAGAAACAATCAGGCGCCGCAAGCCTGTCAAGGAGAGGAACAATGAGCCCCGATTTCACTCTGCTCGCCGATCGCGAGGCAATTCGCGATTGCATTGCCCGCCTGGCACGCGGCGAGGATCGTCGCAGCGCCGAGCTGATCCGCTCCTGCTGGTGGCCCGAAGCGCACTTCGATTACGGCGTCTATTCCGGTGACTTCGAAGCCTATCTCGCCTGGGTCGTCCCGGGCGCGGATGCCATCAAGGACACGCAGCACCTGATCGGACAGTCGTACATCGAACTCGACGGAGACCGGGCGTCGGTGGAAAGCCACGTGTTTTCCTACCACCGCGTCGACGTGGGCGAAGGTGCCAAGGGAGGAGAGCGCGATACCTGCATCGGCGGTCGCTATCTCGATCGCTTCGAGAAACGCGGCAGCGAGTGGCGCATCATCGATCGCATCATGCTCTACGACTGGGAGCAGGACTGGGGCGCCGCAGCCGACTGGTCGAAGGGCGTGATGGGCTATCCTTTCACGGCCGAGCACTTCCCCGGCCGGGCCAAGGGCGATTTCAGCGAACGCTGGTTCACCGGGGCGGACGCATGAGCGCGCCGCTCACCGGAAAAGTCGCGCTCGTAACCGGGGCCAGTCGCGGCATTGGCAAGGGTATTGCACTCGTTCTCGCCGAACAGGGGGCAACCGTCTACGTCACCGGGCGCACCGTGCGGGAGGGCGACTACTACCTGCCCGGCACCGTCGGCGGCACGGCTGCCGAGTGCGATACGCGCGGAAAGGCAAGCGGGGGACGCGGTATCGCCGTGGCCTGCGACCACGGCGACGATGCGGCTGTGGCAGCCCTGTTCGAACGGATCGGGGGAGAGCAGGGCCGTCTCGACATTCTCGTCAACAATGCCTTCTCGCTCTCCGACGACCTGCTGGAGCCGAAGGGGTTCTGGGAGAAGCCGCTCTCCAACCTGGAGATGTGGGACGTGGGCGTGAAATCCAACTACGTCGCGGCATGGCATGGCGCCCGGCTTATGGTTCCGCAGAAGTCTGGGCTGATCGTCGCCATTTCCGGTTTTGCGGCCGTCACCTACACCTATGGCGTGATATTCGGGACGTCGAAGTCCGCCGTGGACCGCATGGCGCGCGATATGGCGATCGAACTGGAGCCGCACGGCGTTGCCTCGCTCACGCTCTGGCAGGGGCTGACGCTTACCGAGAAGGCGAAGGACAATCTGGCGAAGATGGGCGACCAGATGACCACCTCGATCACGCAGATGCATGGCAGCAGCGTGGAGCATCCGGGACGGGTCATCGCCGCGCTGGCCGCCGATCCGGAGATCATGAAGCGTTCGGGCGGCGAGTTCGTCACTGCCGAATTGGCGCAGGAATATGGCCTCACCGATGTCGACGGGCAGGTGATCCAGTCCGCCCGCGCCACGCGCGGATCGCCGGTGTGGAAGCCGATCGCGGCGACTACCGATGCCCGATGAGCATTTTGTAGAAGGCAGGAAAACCATGGGTAGCCTATCGAATGGACTGGCAGGCCGGGTCGCCGTTGTCACTGGCGCCAGTCGCGGCATCGGCAAGGGGATCGCCTGTGCCCTCGCCGAGCACGGTGCGACGGTTTACATAACCGGCCGGACCGTCGACCCCGGTCAGCACGCCTTGCCGGGAACGGTCAACCAGACGGTGGAAGAGGTGAACGCGCGCGGGGGCAGAGGGGTCGCGGTTCCCCTCGATCTTGCCGACGATGCCCAGATAGCGGCGCTGTTCGAGCAGGTTCGCCGCGATGAGGGCCGCCTCGACATCCTGGTCAACAATGCGATGGCCATTCCCGATGCGATGACCCGGCGCGATGGCTTCTGGGAGAAGCCGCTCGACGAGTGGGAGATCTGGGACACCGGGATGCGCGCGGCCTACATCGCGGCATGGCACGCGGCGCAGATCATGGTCCCGCAGGGATCGGGGCTGATCGCGGCCCTGTCCGGCTATGTGGGCGTCACGTACACGTACGACGTGATCTTCGGCACCACGAAGACCGCAACCGACCGCATGATGCGGGACATGGGCCATGAACTGCGCGGGACAGGCGTTTCGGCAGTCTCGCTGTGGCAAGGCTTCACCTACACCGAACGCGCGACGGAAAATCTGAAGACGGTGCCGGGCATGGCGAACCAGCTCAACAGCGCGGTCGGCTCCTCTCCCGAGTTTCCAGGCCGGGTGATCGCGGCGCTCGCAATGGACCCGCACGTCGGCTCGCGTTCGGGCGGCACTTTCATCAACGCGGAGCTGGCCGCCGAATATGGTCTGACCGACCGCGACGGACGCACGATTCCGTCCCTCAGAGAAACGCGCGGCGCCCCTCTTTGGGCGGCTGGCGATACAACGTGGAGAGCATCATGAGAGATCGTCGTTTCGATGGGCGGGTGGCCGTCATCACAGGCGGCGCGCGCGGGCTGGGGCGGACTTATGCCGAACTGCTCGGCTCGCTCGGCGCCAAAGTCGTCATCAACGACAATGGCAGCGCCTTGTCGGGGAGCGGATCGGATACCGGACCCGCCGAGGAGGCGGCCCAGACCCTTCGCGATGCCGGATATGAGGCGGTGGCTTCGACCGACAGCGTTGCGACACCGGAAGGCGGCAAGGCAATCGTCGAGGCGGCGCTGGATGCTTTCGGCCGGATCGACGTGCTGATCCACAACGCCGGAAACAACCGTTTCGCGATGCTGGATGAGATCAGCTACGAGGATTTCCGCGCGGTGGTGGATGTCCACCTGCTCGGTGCCTTTCACGTCGTTCGCCCGGCGTTCGAACGCATGACGAAGGACGGTTATGGACGCGTCGTCCTGACGGGATCGATCGGCGGGCTATACTCGATGCCCAGCGTGGTGAACTACGCGGTTTCGAAGTCCGGGATGATCGGCCTCAACAACATCGTCGCGATCGAAGGCGCGGCTCGGGGGGTGAAGTCCAACATCATCCTGCCCGGCGCGGTGACGCGCATGGCCGAGGGCCTTGATATCTCGCAGTATCCGCCGATGGGGCCGGAACTCGTAGCCCCCGTTGTCGGCTGGCTGGCACATGAGAGCTGTTCGGTTACGGGTGAGATGTACGTCTCGATGGGCGGGCGCGTCGCGCGTGCCTTCATTACCGAGACGGAGGGACTCTACCGGCCGGACTGGAGCATCGACACCGTTGGCGACAACATCGATGCGATCCGCGACACCGATCGCTTGTGGACCTTCCATCCGGCAGAGGACGGCTTTTCGCAGCACATGGCGCGAAGCTTCGAAATGGTGCGCGCCGGATAACGGCGCGCACTCTCCCCGGGTCAGGGCGCGGCTTTGCGGGTCAGGAACCCTTGCATTGCAAGCCACGCGGTGAATTCGTCGAGCACGAGTGTTGTCGTCGTGTTCGGCTTTCCGAGCCCGAAACCATGCCTACCCTGCTGGTAGCCATGGATTTCGACAGGTCGCTTGGCTGCAAGCCAGCCCTGCGCAATCGGAAAGCCCATCGAGGGAAACAGGGGATCGTCCAGGGCGATCGCATCGAACATCGGCGATGCGTCAGCCGGAACGTCGATCTTTGCCTGCGGACCGTAGATATACCCGAAGAAGGCAGGCCGCTCGCCCGGCTTCGCGGCAAGGACGGTCTGGAGTGACGTCATGGCGCCGGCCGAAAAGCCGATCATGCCGACGCGGGCAGGGTCGACGCCCCATTTCGCGGCGTTTTCACGCACCACCTTCAGCGCGGCAAGGCCATCCTCAGTGGCCTGCGGATTGGTCAGCTCCGGCTGTCTGGTTGGATCGGGAATGCCCGCCATCATCTTGGCCCAGACATATTTTCCGGCTTCCGCTTCGTCCTTGGGGGTCGGAAGGAGGCGATATTTCAGAACGAACGCGGCAATACCGCGATCTGCAAGCGCCTGCGCGACATCCCAGCCCTCGTGCGACATGGAAAGCGCCATAAAAGCTCCACCGGGCGCCACGATCACGGCGGCGCCGGTCGCTTTGCCCGGATCGGGAAGAACCGGTGTCAGGGTGGGCCGGGTGACATTGCGGACCGAGTAGTCCTTGCCGAAATACCGGGACCAGTTCTCGCTGTCGGCAGATCCGGGGGTCTTGGCTCCGTAGAGCGGAATGGCGCCCGTCTCGGCCGGTGCACTTGCCGGAGCGGGCGCCGGATAGTCGGCGGGCTGCGCCGCCGCATTACCGGCTGCCGTCATGCAGGCCATTGCCAAGGCAAAATATACCGACTTGCCCGTCGTCATCCAGCATCTCCCCTGTTGTGTGGGGAGGGGATGGCACGCACGAAGGCATAGGGTCAAATAGGCTTTCTTGGCAATGCCATAGGCATTTTCTATGCTTCGGAAGCGGCCCATGCGGAGCGCGCGTTACGCTTCCTCTTTTGGCGATATCGATGTCAAAAAGGATACTCAAAGGCTGTCAGGCGTGGCATAGGACTTGCCGCATCGCCCCAGGCCAACCGACTGGACGATGCGATCGGTTTCGTGATTTGAAAGTGCGGGATGGACAAGCGCAAAAGCAGAACGGCACTCGACACCGCGGCGGACAAGTTGAGAGAGATCGTCCTCGCACGCGAGCCCGGAACCTATATTGGCCGGGAAGAGGCGCTTATTTCCGAGCTTGGCTTTGCCCGGGCTACCGTTCGGCAAGCCGCAAGGCTGGTTGAGCGCGAGGGCTTTCTTGCCGTTCGCCGCGGCAATGCCGGTGGCTATTTCGCATCCCGGCCGGACTCGAAAACGATCGAATCCATTGTCAGCATGTACCTGTCGATGATGGAGGTGCCCCCGGAGGATGTCACCGTCATCGCCACCGCGTTATGGGTCGAGGCCATGCGCAAGGCCGCTCATGCGCCGCATGACGTGATTGTGGAGAAGACGGCGACGCTTGTGGAGCGGACCCGCGCGGTCTCCGACGATGCCGGTTTCGACGAAGTCCGGGAACTCGAGCGTGAGACGCAGGATATTGTGTTCGAGCTGGCTGACAGCGCGTACATCAAGCTCATCTTCGACATCAACGTGGCCTTCTCGCGCAGGACTTACCAGGGGCCGGCAGCGGACGATGTTTCGCCTGAACATCGCCGTTTCGTACAGAGCTGGCGCAATGCCCGGCTGATGGAATTTGGGGCACTCATTCAGGGCGATCCGGAACTTGCCGCTATTGCCAGCCAGTACAGCCGAAAAGTCTGGGCGCGCCGCATCCGGGCACGCTTCCATATGAAGCGCGAGCAGGAAGAACTCGATTGATTACGGGCGGGCGAGCGTGGCGCGCACCACTTCGTTGCTCCGCAGATCCGCATTTTGTCGGGCATCGCTCCAGCAATCCGAGCAGGCTTGACGGTACATGCATGGTGCGGGAAGCCTGCGAGCTTTCAATCCGAAGGCGCTCATGAGATGGTGCTGACTTCAGGAAGCGGACATCAGAAGATGAACCGTCAAACGCAAGACACAGTTGCGCAGTGGATGGCAGAATCCGCATCACAGACAATTCAGGCGCGGATTTTGCGATTTTTGCCCGAACTGATCCGTGAGCTGGGCGGTGATGCGCAAGATATTCTCGGGGCGTTCGATCTGGATTGCGAAAGCTGCGAGATCGAGGGGGCTGTGAGCTGCCGTCAGTGGGTCGGGGTTCTGGAACAGGCCGCGGCAACTCTCAACGTCGATGATCTTGGAATGCGGCTTGCCGAACGGCAGGGCGGGACGGCCTTGTTCGGGCCGCTCGGCAACGTGATGCGAAACTGCCGCAATTTCGGCGAATCCCTCACTTACGCGGCCACGCACAACGCGGCGCACAGTCTGGGCGCCCGGGTCTGGATGGGGCGGACGATATCCGGACAGACCGTGTTCATGGGGCACGAGCTGCTCGCGGAGGACATCTCAAGCAGAAGCCAGGCAATCGAGCATGCCCTGCTTGCCGGCCATCTGGCTGCCCGTTCCATGACCGGCGGGCATGTCGGTGCGCGCCGCGTGCATTTCCGTCATGAGGCCATATCGCGCCCCTCGCTCTATCGCCGATACTTCCAATGCGACGTTCGGTTCTGCTGCAACGAAGATGGCGTTGCCTTCACGGCAGAAGACTTGTCGAGGCCGATCTTCGATCCCGACGAGGTTTCGCTGAGCGAACTCATCGAACGCATCGAAAGGGAATATGGCACTCAGCGGCCGGCATTCCAGGCATTGGTCCGCAGCGTTGTCATGCAACTGCTCTGGACCGGCAACAGTGCCGTCGAGGACGTGGCACATGTGCTCGACCTCCATAGCAGAGCTCTCCATCGGCGGCTGCAATCGGAACACTGCACCTTTCAGACGATAAAGGACGAGGTGCGCCGCGACGTCCTGATGTACTACCTGCGTCACACCGCGCTTCCACTTGGTCGGATATCCGAGAAGCTCGGCTTCTCCGAACAGTCCGCGATGTCGCGTTTCGCAAGAACCCAGCTGAATGCGACGCCGAGGCAATTACGCCAGAGCTGCGTCGCCGCTTTGCCCTGAGCGTGCATGAAAGAGACTTCGAAGGCGGCAGCGCCGTTAACACCGGGTGGAGGAATGCATTTCATGGACGACTGGAATCTGGGTACGGGCGGGCTTCGCATAGAGCGGGAAGGTCCGCTTGCCTGGTGCATCATCGATCGGCCCGAAGCGCGCAATGCCATGACGCCTGCGATGTACCTCGGCCTCAAACGGGCCGTTCGCCTGGTCAACACCGACAAGGAAGCAAGGGCTCTTATCATCACCGGCACCGGCGATGTCTTTGCCCCCGGCGGCGACATGGGCGGCCGAAAGGTCGAAGGTGACGAACCCGTGCCGACGGGCCTGACCTATGAGACGCTTCCCTTTATCGCGATCCGCGAAAGCACCGCGCCGATCATCTCGGCGGTAAACGGAATATGTCAGGCCGGTGGTCTCCTGACCGCCATGATGTCGGACATTGCAGTGGTCAGCGATCGCGCGACGTTCCGCGTTCCCGAGCTGCTGAGGGGGCTGATCGATGCAACCTATGCGGCGACGCTGCCCTTGCATGTGGGAATGGCGGTCGCTCGCGATCTCCTGCTCAGTGCCCGGACCATTGACGCCGGGGAGGCACTGCGCATCGGCCTGATTTCCCGCGTTGTGCCGCACGAGCGCCTTCACGACGAGGCCCGGAAGGCGGCCACCGAAATCCTGCGGACCGCGCCGGAGGCCCGGATGCATACAAAGCGGCTGCTCAACGAACATTATCGGCCGATCGATTATCAGACGATGTTCTGGTCGCTACAGAACTCGCAGGAACCGCGCGAAGGCATGCGAGCCTTCATCGAGAAGCGGGCACCCAGCTGGGTTCCGGACGGTCTCGAAGATTGATCCGCGCGCTCCAGATAGGACCGAACTGAGGACGTTCAGACGAACGTGGCTCTACCCGTATCATGCAACAGACCAGCTTTCTGTAAAAATTCGCGACTTTCCGCAGCTGATGCGAGTTGGGAAGCGTTCCTCGAAGCCGCGCGACGTCTTCCCTGCTGTCGGATGTCTGCCGAAATCGTCATGGCGAACCACTACCCGTAGGACGCTCGGGATGATGCCGATACAGCCAAGCCCATGAGCATGTCGGCGCTTGCTTATGCGCCGACAGAGTGAGCACGCGTAGTCGGCCACGCCGCCAATTTGCGATCCCCCAACGACTTGCAATGGCAGCGTTTCCGGAACCCGCGGCTGCGACGGAGAGGATACCGAACGAATGACGAAAGTAATGCAGGGAATCCGCGTTCTGGAAGTGGCGCAACATACGTTCGTCCCGTCGGCGGGTGGGATACTCGCCGATTGGGGAGCCGACGTCATCAAGATCGAGCACCCGGTTCGCGGGGACGCGATGCGCGGGATTGTCAATCTCGGTGGCCAACGGGTCGATCCGCGCCGCAATACGCTGATGGAGCATCCCAATCGCGGCAAGCGGAGCGTCGGGATCGACATCTCGACACCCGAGGGGCAGGAACTCATCTACCGGATCGCCGCGACGGCGGATGTATTCCTTACCAATTACCTCCCACAGCATCGGCGCAAGCTGAACATCGATGTCGAACAGATTCGCGCTGCCAATCCCAAAATCATCTATGCGCGCGGAAGCGCTTACGGTGACAAGGGTCCTGAGCGGGAGGTCGGCGGCTTCGACGGCACCGCATTCTGGGCGCGCAGCGGCGTCGGCTATTCGATGAGTCCTGACGGTCTGGACGGCCCCCTGTCGCAGGGTATTCCGGCATTCGGTGACTCGTCGGGCGGCATGAATATCGCCGGGGGCATTTCGGCCGCTCTCTTCCATCGTGACCGCACGGGGGAGGCCCTGGAGGTCGACGTATCGCTGATCAGTACGGCATGGTGGGCCGCCGGCGCCGCAGTCGACCAGTTCATCGAACACAACGAAGTCATGCGCGTGCCTATGCCCTCATCGGGCGGAAAGGCGGGCAATCCCTTCATGGGCAATTTCCGCACCTCCGATGGTGGCACCATCAACCTCTGCACGCTCACGCCGGGTCCGCATATTCGCAGCATGTTCGAGCATGTGGGTGCGCCGGAAGCCGCCGACGATCCGCGCTTTGCCAATGTTCAGGGCCTGATGGAAAACTGGAAAGAGGCCAGCGACATCCTCACCCGCAAATTCGCCGAGCGTCCCTTCCAGTATTGGCGGCAGCACCTCAAGACCTTCACCGGCCAATGGGCGCCGTTCCAGAGCCTGCTCGACCTTGCAAGCGACGAACAGGCGCTGGCAAACGACATGCTCATCGAGGTGGAAGCGGCCGACGGCGGCGCTCCGCTCAAACTGGTTCGCGGGCCGGTTCAATTCAACCACCAGCCCGTGGAAACCACCCGCGCGCCTCAGGCTTCCGAGCATACCGAGACGTTCCTGATGGAACTTGGTGTCGAATGGGATGAAATCGAGGCGCTCAAAGCACAGGGGGCGATCGCCTAACTATTGTTACCACGCCGTGCATCGGTGCACGGCGTGGTGCCGTGTACCCTGTGGCGAAAAATAGCTGTTTTGGGATGTTCCGGGGGTCATTTGGCGGACAGGGTGGGATTCGAACCCACGGTGAGCTTGCACCCACGGCGGTTTTCAAGACCGCTGCCTTAAACCACTCGGCCACCTGTCCGCTTCGGCAACGCGCATAGCGAAAAGCGAGCGCCTTGCAAGAGGGGCGGCACCGAAACCACCCGATCCGGAAACGACGATCGGGATGGAATGCAGCCCATTTGCGGCGGCTGTCCACGGCTGAGACGTTCGGCCCATTTGCATCGCCGGCGCATTGTGCAAGATTTAGGCGTGATGAGTTGTTCTTCGAAGCTTCGGTCCCTGCGTCTTCCGTTTCTTGCAGCAGCCCTTGCTCTCGTACCGCTTTCGTCGGTCGATGCGCAGCCGGTGGTGCAGAGTGTTGGTGGGCAGAGTTTCGACGTCTACCTGCAATCGGTGGCGGCCCGCGCCCGGCGGGAAGGCGTCAGCGCAAGCACGATTTCGCAGGTCCTCACCGGCCTTACGCCTAACGACCGTGTGATCGCGCTCGATAGCGCGCAGCCCAACCGCAGCAGCGCGCCGCCGCCGGTGGCGCCTTACATCGCCCAGCATGTCGGCCCCAGCATCATCGCCCGGGGGCGCGATCGCTACGCGCAGAACGCCTCGATTCTTCCCTCGATAGAGCGGCGCTACGGCGTTCCCGCCAAGATGCTGTTCGCGATCTGGGGGCATGAGACCAATTACGGCAGCTATGTCGGCGATTTCGACCTTGCCCGCTCGCTGGCGACGCTGGCGTGGGAGGGGCGCCGCCGCCAGCTCTTCGAAAACGAGCTGATCGCGCTGATGAAGATGGTCGATCAAGGCGTGCCGACCTACAAGCTCAAGGGAAGCTGGGCAGGGGCCTTCGGTTATCCGCAGTTTCTGCCGAGCGTATATCTGCGCCTCGCCGCCGATGGTGACGGCAACGGCACGCGCGACATTTTCTCCAGCCCGGCGGATACGCTGGCCTCGATCGCGAACTATTTCCGCGATGCGGGCTGGCGACCGGGCCAACCCTGGGGCGTACGCGCCTCGTTGCCGGCCGGTTTCTCGATCGGTTCCTATGGCTCGAAGCTTTCGGCGCCCACTTGCACGCAAGTCCATGCTCGTCATTCGCAGTGGAAGAGCGTGGCCGAATGGCGCGCGCTTGGCGTTAATGCTCTCGGGCCTATCGGCGATAACGTGCAAGCCTCTCTGTTCCAGCCTGACGGTCCGGGGACGCCTGCCTATCTGTTAACCGGGAATTATCGGGTGATCCTCCAGTACAACTGCTCGAACTACTACGCATTGTCCGTTGGGTTGCTTGCAGATGAGATTGCCCGTTAACCATGCGCTGCCGCTCGCGGCGCTGATATTCCTGACCACCGTTCCCGCAACCGCCAAGAGCAATCCGCCGTCGCCGCCCGTCAGCGGACCGGCAGCCGACTATCCGGTTGTCGTTGGCGAACCGTTCGCCATCGGCGGCACGACCTGGACCCCTGAGGATCAACTCAATTACGACGCCGTGGGTTATGCCCAGGTGGGAGAGGGCGGCGGGGCAGGCATAACGGCCGCACACAAGACGCTGCCGCTGCCCAGCTATGCCGAGGTGACCGCGCTCGACAGCGGCCGGACGATTCTCGTGCGGATCACCCGGCGCGGGCCGATGACGAATGATGCGCTGATGGAACTCTCGGCCGATGCCGCCGCGCAACTGGGGATCGCCGCTGGCGCCCACAGCGCCGTTCGCGTGCGCCGGGTCAACCCTCCCGAGGCCGAGCGCGCCCTTCTGCGCAGCGGCGGCCGGGCGCCCGAACGCATGGCGACGCCGGACGGCCTGCTGAAGGTTTTGCGCCGCAAGCTTGCCGACCAATCACCGTTGCTGCCTCCTCCCTCGACCCCGCCGACGATGCCAAGGAGCCCCGCATCCGCATTGGCCGCCGCCGCTCCGGTACGGAAGCCGCCTGTGCCAACAATCGAGCCCAAGCCGATTGCTCCCGTCGTTCCCGCTCCGAAGCCCACCCCCAAGCCCATTCCGAAACCCACTGTTGTTGCTCCCGTAAAGGGCACGCAAGTTGTTCAAGTCGGCACGTTTTCCGTCGAGGCCAACGCCCGCAAGGCGGCCAGCGGCCTTGGCGCCCAGGTCACGCCCGCAGGCAAGTTCTGGCGCGTTCACCTCGGCCCCTTCGCAAATGGTGCACAAGCTGCCGCAGCGCTGGAGAAGGCCCGCGCGGCAGGGTATAGCGACGCACGAATCTCGCGCACCGACTAGTCTTGCGGCGCGCACCACCCGCATCAGCCATCCGCCAAGGATGCGCCGGGAGAAGTCGCGTCTTGAAGTTGTTCCCGAAGTCCGCCCGCTATCTCGTTCCCGCGCTGGCCCTTGCGCTGGGTGTGCCGGCCAATGCCGCCATTCCGACGCCTCCGCCGGAGCTTGAGGGGATTCCCGTCAGCCTGCTGGTCGACCTTGGTTCGGGGCAGGTGCTGGTCCAGCGCCATCCGGACGTGCCTTTCCTGCCTGCCTCGGTGACCAAGGTGATGACGGCGTTCGTCGCCTTCGAGGAGATCGACGCGGGCCGTCTGCCGATCGACCGCCGGTTCTCCGTCCGTCCCGAAACGGCGCACGAGTGGTTCGCCAAGGGCACGTCGATGTACCTGACCGAGAAGGACCACCCCACCACGGCGGACCTGCTCCACGGCATCATGACCGCCTCGGCGAACGACGGCGCCATCGTGCTGGCCCAAGGCTACGCGGGCAGCATTCCCGGCTGGACCGCGAAGATGAACGACGCGGCACGGCGGCTCGGCATGACGCGCAGCCATTACAACACGCCGAACGGCTGGATGGACGAGGGCAACACTTACGTCACCGCCAGCGATCTGGTGCGGCTGGCCGATGCCATGATCATCCGTCACCCCGCGCTTTACCGCGAGTTTTCGGGCGTAAAGCACTACTTCTGGCGCGATGTCGCCATGCGCAGCCATGACCCGACGGTGGGCGTGGTCCCCGGCGCGGACGGCATCAAGACCGGTTACACCCGCGAGGCCGGCTACAACTTCCTCGGCACGGCCGAGCGTGACGGCCGCCGCCTTGTCATGGTGCTCGCCGCCTCGCCCTTGCCCAAGCAGCGCGACGTGGCGGCGCGTGCCCTGCTCGAATGGGGTTTCTCCGCCTGGACGCCGCGCCATCTGTTCGATCAGGGGCAGCCGGTGACCGAGGCCGCGGTGCAGGGCGGCGATGCCCGCTCGGTGCCGCTTGTCGCCAATCGTGAAGTCCACGCCACGCTGCCCAAGGGCGACAATCCGAAGATCACGCTCGCCGTCCACTACAAGGGGCCGTTGCAGGCACCGATCCGCAAGGGTGACGAAGTCGGCCAGCTTGAAATCAAGGTCGACGGTCTCGCTCCCGGCCACGTCCCGCTCTACGCTGCCCGCGATGTCGCCGTTGGCGGGCCGCTGGACAGGCTGTGGAACGGGCTTATCAATCTCTTCGCATGAGCCGGGGGAAATTCATTGCGCTTGAGGGCGGGGAAGGGGCGGGCAAGTCCACCCAGGCCCGGCTCTTAGCCGAAGCACTGCGCGCGCGCGGGATCGAGGTGGTCACCACCCGCGAGCCCGGCGGCACGCAAGGCGCGGAGGCGATCCGCAACCTGCTGCTTCATGCCGAGGGTGACGGCTGGGGCGCCCGCGCCGAAGCGCTGCTCTTCGCGGCAGCGCGCGCCGACCATGTCGAGAAACTGATCCGCCCCACGCTGGAACGCGGCGCGTGGGTTATCTGCGACCGCTATCTCGATTCGAGCCGCGCTTATCAGGGCGGCGGCAGCGGACTTTCCGATGCCGATATCCGCACGCTTCATGCGATCGGCAGCGAAGGCCTCTTGCCCGACCTGACTCTGCTGTTCGAAGTCTCGCCCGAGGTTTCGGGCGCCCGCCTTGCGCGGCGCGACACCGAAGGAACGGACCGCATCGGCGGCCGAGAAGCGGCCTATCACGCCCGCGTGGCCGAGGCATTCGCCCGGTTTGCCGAAGCCGAGCCAACGCGCTTTGCCCGCATCGACGGGAACGGCACCCCGGAACAGACCGTGGCCTATGCCATGGCTGCGCTGGAACCCCTGATATCCGGCACTCCGGAACCGCGCGCTTGAGCGACGACCTGCCTTTCATCGGCCAGCGCGACGCCTGGCACGAATGGATCTCCGCGATCGGTTCGGAGCGGATGCATCACGCCTGGCTGCTCGCCGGTCCGCGCGGGCTCGGCAAGCGGGCCTTCGCGCGCACCGCCGCCGCCGAACTGGTGCGCCTGTCCGGCCAGCCCCGGCCCGATCCGGCATCACATCCCGACATTCACGTGCTTCAGGCGCTTCCCGCCAACGACGACGAGGCGAAGAAGAAGGCCGAGGGCAAGCCCTGGCAAGCCAAGCGCAGCATCTCGGTCGATCAGGTGCGTGAGATGATCCGCCGCCTCACGACCAAGCCGACACTGGGCGAACGCCGCGCGATCGTCATCGATCCGGCCGACGAACTGGAGAAAAGCGCGGTCAACGCGCTGCTCAAGGCACTGGAAGAGCCGCCTGTGGGTACCTTCTTCCTGCTCGTCACCCACCAGCCCGGCAGGCTTCTGCCCACGGTTCGCTCACGCTGCCGCGTGCTGCGCTTTGCCGCGCTGGGCGAAGCCGAACTCGATGCGGTGATCCGGCGTGATATTCCCGAATCCGACGCCACGACCCGGCAGGCGGCGATCAAGGCCGCGCAGGGCTCGCCGGGAATGGCGCTCAGCTTCGTCGAGCACGATCTCGGCCCGATCCACGAACTGATGCTGCGGATCCTTCACGAGGGAGACCGGGACTATCACCTGCGGGGCGCCCTTGCCGACGAAATGGGCGCGCGCCCCGCGCGCGACCGTCAGCTTGCCGCGCTCGAACTGGCGCGCACCGTGCTGGTAGGCGAACTGGCCGGAGCATCGCGCGCGCGGCAACTCGCGCTGATCGAGGCGCATGGCACCCTGATGCGGATTTCCGCGCAGGCTCCCACCTACAATTTCGACGCCGGGCTCCTGATAATGGAAATTGGCGGGTTGCTGGCTTCGGCCGCGATGCCTAGAGAAGCGGCTCGCCCATAACACCCAGCAAGGAACTGCGACGCCGCATGGCCGAGCCTTATTACGTCACCACCGCCATCTCGTATCCCAACGGCAAGCCGCATATCGGCCATGCCTACGAGGCCATTGCCGCCGACGTCATCGCCCGCCACCGCAAGGCGGAAGGCTTCGACGTGCGGTTCCAGACCGGAACCGACGAACACGGCCTGAAGATGGCGCAGAAGGCGCGCGATCTGGGCATCACGCCGAGCGAGCTGGCAACGGAAATGTCGCAGCATTTCATTGACATGTGCGCTGCTCTTAACATCGATTACGATGTCTTCATCCGCACGACCGAGCCGCGCCACCATGCCGCGACGCAGGAACTGTGGCGGCGGATGGAAGCCAACGGCGACCTCTATCTCGACCGTTACGAGGGCTGGTACTCGGTCCGCGACGAGGCTTACTACGACGAGTCCGAACTGGTCGCAGGCGAGGAGGGCGCGAAGCTCTCTCCGCAAGGCACGCCGGTCGAATGGACTGTCGAGGAATCGTGGTTCTTCCGCCTGTCGAAGTATCAGGACAAGCTGCTCGAACTCTACAATTCGGGCGACTTCATCCGCCCGGAAACGCGCCGTAACGAGATCCAGCGCTTCGTCGAAGGCGGCCTGCGCGACCTTTCGGTTTCGCGCACGAGCTTCGACTGGGGCATCAAAGTACCCGGCAGCGACAACCACGTCATGTACGTGTGGGTCGACGCGCTGACCAACTATATCACCGGCCTCGGCTTCCCCGACGAGAGCGGCGATTACGCGAAATACTGGCCCGCCGATCTGCACCTGATCGGCAAGGATATCGTTCGCTTCCACACGGTCTACTGGCCTGCCTTCCTGATGAGCGCCGGTCTGCCGCTGCCGAAGCAGGTCTACGGCCACGGCTTCCTGCTCAATCGCGGGCAGAAGGAATCGAAGTCGCTCGGCAACGTCACCGATCCGATTGCGCTTGCCGAAACCTTCGGCGTCGATGCCGTGCGCTACTTCCTGCTGCGCGAAGTCGCGTTCGGGCAGGATGGTTCGTGGTCACCAGAAGCGATCGTGACGCGCGCCAATGCCGAACTGGCCAACAGCTTCGGCAATCTTGCCCAGCGCAGTCTTTCCATGATTTTCAAGAACATGGATGGGACTATCAAGGCCGATTACGAAGATGGCGAGGCAGACAAGGCCCTCTTCGCAACGGTTGCCGATGGCATTGCCGGCCTGCGCAAGGGCTTCACCGATCTCGCCTTCAGCGATGGCCTCGAAGCCTGGATGCGCGCCGTCTTCGCCTGCAACCAGTACGTCGATGAGCAGGCGCCCTGGGCGCTGCGGAAGTCCGATCCCGAGCGCATGGAAGCCGTACTGATGACGCTGTTCCGCGTCGTGCGTGACCTTGCCATTGCAGTCCGTCCCGTCGTGCCGACCGCGATCGACGCACTGCTCGATCAGATGGGCATCGCCGCCGATGCGCGCACCTATGCCGCGTTGGAAGACGCCGATTGGTTCGCAACTCTTGCCGCCAGCGGCTATAAGGTCGACAAGCCGCAAGGCGTGTTCCCGCGTCTCGAACTTCCCGAGGAAACGGAAGCAACCACCTGATGTTTATCGATTCGCACTGCCATCTCGAATATGAAGGCCTTGTCGAAGACCAGCAGGGCGTGCTCGATCGCGCCCGTGCAGCCGGGATCAAGGGCTTCCTCAATATCTCGACGCGGCAGAGCGAGTGGGATCGCGTGGTCGGCACGGCCGCGCGCATCCCGGACGTCTGGGCCTCGGTCGGCATTCATCCGCATGAAGCGGACCAGCATGCCGACCTTGGCGAAGCCGTGCTGCTCGAAGCGACGCGGCACCCCAAGGTCATCGCCATCGGCGAGACCGGCCTCGACTACTATTACGACAAGTCGGACCGGGACGTGCAGCAAGCGCTGTTTCGCACCCATATCCGGGTCTCGCGTGAAACCGGGCTACCGCTGATCATCCATACCCGCGATGCGGAAGAGGATACGTTCCGCATCCTTGAGGACGAGATGAGGAAGGGGGCCTTCCCGGCGCTGATCCACTGCTTCACCGCCAGCGCCGATTTCGGCGCCAAAGTGTTGGATCTTGGCCTCACGATTTCGATCTCCGGCATCGTAACCTTCAAGAATGCCAAGGACTTGCAGGAGGTTGTGAAGATCGTTCCCGAGGATCGGCTGCTGGTTGAAACCGACTCGCCTTTCCTCGCGCCAGTCCCGCATCGCGGCAAGCGCTGCGAACCGGCCTATACCGCCGACACCGCACGCTTCGTGGCGGATCTGCGCGGTGTAAGCGCCGAGCAGCTTGGAGAAGTTACGTCGCGCAACTTCTTCGCGCTCTTCACCAAGGCGGACCGAAAGGCAGTCGCGTGAAAGTCGTGATGCTTGGTAGCGGTACGTCGACCGGCGTGCCGCGCCTCGGCGGCGAATTCGGCGCAGATTGGGGCCTTTGCGATCCCAACGAGCCGAAAAACCGCCGCACGCGCGTCTCGATCCTGCTCGAAAGCGATGCCGGCAACCGCATTCTCGTCGACACCTCAACGGACTTGCGCGCGCAGTTGCTCGCCAACGACATTCACCGCATCGATGCCGTGTTCTGGACCCACGATCACGCGGACCACTGCCACGGCATCGATGACATGCGTCCGCTGCGCTATGGCCGCGCCGGTCCGATCCCGGGATTCGCCAACTCGGAAACCGTCCGCCGCCTGCGCCAGCGCTTCGGCTACGTTTTCGCGGGGCAGTTCGGCTATCCGACGCTGGTCAGCCTCGACAATCTCGACACTCTGCGCCTTTGCGAAGGCTTCCGTGTCGATCATGTCCAGATGCCGCACGGCCCGGCGGAATCAACCGCATTCCGCTTCGATTGTGACGGAAAATCAGTCGTTTATGCGACGGATTTCAGCGAAATCACAAGAGGCATGATCGACTTGTGCTACGGCGCGGATCTGCTGGTGGTCGATTGCCTCCGCCGCGAACCGCATCCGACGCATGCGCACCTTGGCATGGCGCTGGAACTGGCTTCGGTCTGCCGGGTCGGCAAGGCCGTCCTCACGCATCTCGACAAGTCCATGGACTATGCCACACTGAGCGGCGAAGTGCCGGACAACGTGCTGGTCGGCTATGACGGGATGGTGATCGAACCATGAGCAATGCAGCAACGATCGTCGGTGTCATTTCGGTCGTTTGCGCGCTCATTCTGGTTACGAGCAATTCGCGGTTTCGGCAGCTGGGATTTTCGAAAGGCCTCAAGCTCGCGCTGATCTGGGCCGTGATCATCATTGGACTGGTAATGCTGATCCAGATGCTCGGTCTGCACAGTCGCAAGTGACCGGCGGCACTGAAGGGGCACCTGCAAACCACCCATTATTTAACATAATACATATTATCATCCTGATCCGGTGTAAGCGCAACTTAGAGATGTCACCACGCTGGGACGTCTCGTGGTCCCGGTGGCATAGTCCTCCCTGTTTGCTGAGAGGACGCGCTAATGTCGGTGGTGGCTATGAGCCATGGCGAGCTTTCACGATACGATACGCTTCGTCGGTTCGATCGCGGCGAACTGAGGATCGAAGACACCGCCATGCTGCTCGGCTTGAGCCGCCGCCAGGTCTACCGCCTGCTCGATCGATTGCGCGCTGACGGTCCTGAAGCGCTGGTTTCCTGGAAGCGCGGCCGCACCAGCTACCGGGATCTCGGCGATGATTTCCGTGACCGAGTGCTTAGCCTCGTGCGCGAGCATTATCACGATTTCGGACCGACCCTGATTAGCGAGTATCTTGCCGAACGGCACGGCATCACTCTTTCACACGAGACCTTGCGGAAGTGGATGATAAAGGCGGGCATATGGAAGGATCGCGAGGCGCGCCGGCCACGGCCGTATCAGCCGCGCTACCGGCGGGATTGTCGCGGCGAGCTGATCCAGATCGACGGCTCGAAGCACTGGTGGTTCGAGGATCGTGGGCCGCAATGCACCCTGCTCGTCTACATCGACGATGCGACCAGCGAGCTAATGCATCTCAGGATGGTCGAGAGCGAGAGCACGTTTGCCTACATGGAGGCGACGCGGGCGTACATCGAGGCGCACGGCAAGCCGGTGGCGTTCTATTCGGACAAGCATTCGGTATTCCGCAACAACACCGCCTCGGCGACGGGCGATGGCATAGCGCCCTTCGATGCGCGCGACCTGCATCGTCCGCTCGCGCCGCATGAAGATCTGCGGGCCGAGATGGTCTGGCGTGAATGGCGCTCGGTGACCCGGGCGCTGACGCTGCATTACAACAAGGCGATGTTCATTCTGGAGCCGAACCCGGTGAGCCGGCCGCTCGCGGGCAAGCGGGGCGAGGTTTGCGAGTTTCCGGACGGGACGCTGGAGATCCGGCACGAGGGCACTGCCCTTCCTTATCGGATGTTCGACAAGATCCGGCAGGTGAACCAGGCGGCGATTGTTGAGAACAAGCACCTTGATGCCGCGTTGCTGACTGCTGACGCAGCGGGTCCGGGGCGCATGATCGATGGACCTTTGCACCAGCAGGGTCAGCGCTGCGCAAAACCGACGGGCTACGCGCTGCCCCTGCTGTATCGAGCGGTGACATTTCTATCTTGCGCAGCAAGTGTCTTTTCTAAATTGCGGGAACACCTGACCGGACTTCCGCAAGGACCCTCACAGCAAGCGTGCGCTCCCCGAAAGCCGCCGCTATAGGTGTGCTCGACATGACCCAGCACCATCATCAGATCGACCGCCTTCTCGGCATCATGGCGCAGCTGCGCGACCCGGTTTCGGGCTGCGAATGGGACCGCGAGCAGGATTTCTCGACCATCGCCCCCTATACAATCGAGGAGGCCTACGAAGTCGCCGACGCCATCGCGCGTGATGATCTGGCCGACTTGCGCGGCGAGCTTGGCGATCTGCTGCTTCAGGTCGTGTTTCACGCCCGCATGGCCGAGGAACTCGGGCACTTCGCTTTCGCGGACGTCGCAGCAGCCATTTCGGACAAGCTGGAGGCGCGCCACCCGCACATCTTTGGTGATGAAGCATCGGGCGATGCCCAGACCGAGCGATGGGAAAAGCTCAAGGCCCAGGAACGGGCGGACAAAGGCGCAACCAGCGCCATAGACGGCGTGGCCATCTCGCTGCCCGCCCTCATGCGGGCTGAGAAGCTCCAGAAGCGCGCCGCGCGCGTCGGCTTCGACTGGCCGGATCCCAGCGGTGCGGCAGAGAAGCTGACCGAAGAAATGGGCGAACTGGCCGAAGCCTCCGACGCTGAAAAGCTGGAGGAAGCCGGCGACCTCCTGTTCGCCGCCGTCAACCTCGTCCGCCTGAGCGGCATCGCACCCGAGGATGCCCTGCGCGCCGCCAATGCCAAGTTCGAGCGCCGCTTCCGGGCGATGGAGGCTTTTGCCACCACCGACGGCCGGGATTTTGCGGCGCTCTCGCTCGGTGAGCAGGAAGCCTATTGGCAGGCCGTCAAGGCGTCAGAGCGCGCCGAAACGGCCTAGTTCGCGCTCGGACAGGCGCACCTGCAAACGCAGTAGGGGCCCCTCCTCGCCCTCGCCCGCATCCTCCTCGGACACGACTTCGCCGCGTGCGTGGAGGAATGCCATGCGCTGGCCATCTGCGGCGGGCAGGACGAAGGTGTAGAGCTTCGAATCCTCGGTCAGCGCCAGGCCTACGGTTTCGAGCAGCGCGTCGCAGCCCAAACCGGTCTGTGCGGAGATCGGCGCGATCGTCTCGCCCTTGCGCTGCGCGATGGTCTCATTGAGATCGGCGGCCTGCTCCGCGTCCAGCAGGTCCCACTTGTTCCAGACCTCGATCATCGGGATCGCGGGTACGACGTCCTCGTCATCCGCCGTCTCCTCGCCAGTGCCAAGCACGCCCAGGTCGGCAAGTACGTCCAGCACCTGCCGCTTCTGCGCTTCGGTATCGGGATTGGCGATATCCCGGACGTGGAGAATGAGGTCCGCCGCGGTCACTTCCTCCAGCGTCGCGCGGAAAGCCGCGACGAGCTGGGTCGGCAGGTCCGAGATGAAGCCCACGGTGTCCGACAGGATCGCCTTTTCGACGCCCGGCAGGCGGATCGCCCGCATGGTGGGATCGAGCGTGGCGAACAGGAGATCCTGTGCCATCACTTCGGCACCTGTCAGGTAATTGAAAAGCGTAGATTTTCCAGCGTTTGTATAGCCGACAAGCGCCACCACCGGCCAAGGCGCCTTCTCACGACGATCCCGGTGCAGGCCGCGCGTGCGGCGCACCTGTTCCAGCTCGCGGCGGATCTTGCTCATCCGGTCGCGAATCATCCGGCGGTCGGCCTCGATCTGCGTCTCACCCGGGCCACCAAGGAAGCCGAAGCCGCCGCGCTGACGCTCAAGGTGCGTCCAGCTGCGCACGAGGCGACCGGCCTGATAATCGAGGTGTGCGAGTTCGACCTGCAAACGGCCCTCGGCCGTGGCTGCCCGTTCACCGAAGATCTCAAGGATCAGTCCGGTGCGGTCGATGACCTTGCGCTTGAGCTTTTCCTCCAGATTACGCTGCTGGATCGCCGAGAGCGAGCCGTCGACGATGACCAGCTCGGCCTCGTTCAACTCGCAGGCAACGCCGATATTCTGGATCTGGCCTTCGCCGAACAGCGTGCCGGCACGGGGTTCGCGGATCGGAATGGCCATGGCTTCGGCCACAACAAGGCCGATCGCGTGGGCAAGGCCCTTTGCCTCTTCAAGCCGGGCTTCGGGATCGAGGTCAGATCGACCCCGCATTTGCGGATATACGACGAGGGCACGCGCGCCGCGCGTGACCTCACCCTTCAGTTCATCGTTCAAATCGGTTCAGCTTTTCTCGTCAGTCTTCGTCGGCTTCTTCATGCGCCTGAAGATCGACAGGAGTCACGGGCTGAATCGTCGAAACCGCATGCTTGTAGGCCAACTGAACGTAGCCTTCGCGTTCCAGTAGCATGCAGAACAGGTCATATGCCGCCACGCGGCCCTGAAGCATGACGCCGTTGATCAGGAACATCGTCACCTGAACGCCGGCATTGCGGATGCTGGAGAGGAACACGTCCTGCAGCACGCGGGTCTTCTTGGAGCTTTCCGCACCATTCGAGAACTGGCGTGCGTCGATCGGCGTCGACGGCATGATCGTCGAAATCGCGTGCTTGTAGACGAGCTGCGACTGACCGTCGCGGCGGAGCAGGATCGAGAAGTTGTCGAACCACGTAACGATGCCCTGGAGCTTCACGCCCTTGACGAGGAACATGGTGACCGGGGTCTTGTTCTTGCGCAGGAGGTTCAGGAACTGGTCCTGAAGGTTCTGCCCCTTGCCTGCCGAGGTTCCGGCTGCAACGGGAACCGGCGCCTCAGGCGTTTCATCGCCGGGGGCCGGGGTGGGACGAGGACGCGCGGTGAGCGTGCGGCCAGCCATATCTTGCTCCTTTTTTTGGCGCCCCGCTTTTTGCGGGCCGCGATCTGGCCTCTTCCGGGGGGGGAGAGGCCGTTTTTGCGAATCGAAACCTATCGACTTGCTGCAATGCAGTAAACGCGAAAAATGTAGCAGTACAATGACACGATCGGAAAGGAATGGGAAATTCCGAGCTTGCCCCCTCTCCTCCCCCTATCAGTAGACCTGTCGCAAGCCCGTCACGATCAGATTTCGTCGTCCACCTCGCCCTCACCTTCGCCCTCGCGCCGCTCGGCCATGCCGAGGAGCTTCAGCTTGCGGTGAAGGGCCGAGCGCTCCATGCCGATGAATGAGGCGGTCTTGGAGATATTGCCCGAAAAGCGCCGGATTTGCAGCCGCAGATATTCCCGCTCAAAGCTCTCGCGAGCCTCGCGCAGCGGTGCGCTCATCATCACCGAGATGCCCGCCTCGCCGCCGGCCCGGTTGCTGAAGATTTCGGGCGGCAGCATGTCCACCTCGATCCGGGCAAGCTTCTCGCGCGGGGCCATGATGACTGTCCGCTCGACCACGTTGCGCAGCTGGCGGACGTTGCCCGGCCACTCGTAGGCCTGAAGCGCGGTCATGGCCTCGGCGCTCACTTGCGGCGGCGAAACGCCCTGCTCGTTGGCATAGCGCGCGAAGAAATGATCGATCAGCGAGGGAATGTCATCCCGGCGTTCGCGCAGCGCCGGGATCGACACCGGGACCACGTTGAGGCGGTAGAACAAGTCCTCACGGAACCGGCGCTCGACGATTTCCTTTTCGAGATCGCGCGAAGTGGAAGAAACCACACGCACGTCGACGCGGATCTGGCGGGTGCCGCCCACGCGCACGAAGGCCTGATCGGTCAGCACGCGCAGGATGCGTGCCTGTGTCGAAAGCGGCATATCCGCCACTTCATCGAAATAGAGCGTTCCGCCGTCGGCCATTTCCAGCAGGCCGGGGCGGATCAGCGAGCCCTCGCTCTCTTCGCCGAACAGTTCCTGTTCGAAGCGCTCGGGCGTGATGCGTGCCGAATTGACGCTGACGAAGGCGCTGTCCGCCCGCGCGCTCCAGGCGTGAAGCAGGCGTGCGGCCACTTCCTTGCCCGAACCGGCGGGGCCGGTGATCAGCAGGCGGCTGCCGGTGTTGGCGACCCGCTTGAGCGTCGCGCGCACCTGGTTGATCGAGCCGCTCGATCCGGTGAACTCCTCCCCCATGGTGAAGTCGGAACGGAGCTGGGCATTTTCGCGGCGCAGGCGCTCGGTCTCGGTGGCGCGGCCGACGAGGTGGAGCAGCTTCTCGGCTTCGAAGGGCTTCTCGATGAAGTCCACCGCGCCGCGGCTGATCGCGGCGACGGCCGTGTCGATGTTGCCGTGGCCCGAGAAAATAATGACCGGCAAGCCCGGTTCGCGCGCCTTGATCGCATCGAGCACTTCCAGACCGTCCATCGGGCTGCCGTGAAGCCAGACATCGAGCAGCACCAGCGACGGGCGGCGGGCGTCGATCGCGGCCAGTGCCGCTTCGCTGTCGCCGGCGGTGCGGCATTCATAGCCTTCGTCGCTCAGCACACCCGCGACCAGTTCGCGGATGTCGCGCTCGTCGTCGACGATCAGGATTTCGAGGGCCATGACACTATCTTCT
This sequence comes from Novosphingobium sp. BL-S-33, assembly GCF_056857025.1. Lineage (NCBI taxonomy): Bacteria > Pseudomonadati > Pseudomonadota > Alphaproteobacteria > Sphingomonadales > Sphingomonadaceae > Novosphingobium > Novosphingobium sp. BL-S-33. The sequence continues at coordinate 2,640,542 of NZ_CM166474.1, forward strand.
TGGACTTGAATGGATGGGAATGCGGAAAGCGCGCTGAATTCATTCGGCGGCCTCCGCCTTGCGCGCCTGGGCCGTCGGATCGATGGCGAAGCGCATGGTTACCGTGGTGCCGCCGCCGGGGGTCGGCAGGAACTGCATTTCGCCGCCATGCTCCTCGATGATCTTGTTGACGATGGCGAGGCCGAGGCCGGTGCCCTTTTCGCGCGTGGTGACATAGGGTTCGATGATCCGCTCACGGTCCTGCGTGAGTCCGATGCCGTTGTCGGCCACGCGCACGAGGATCGCTTCGGGCAGTGCATCGACCCCGACGGCGATAGTTCCGTGATAGCCTTCCGGCGCATCCTTGGCCTTGGCCTCGATCGCCTCCACCGCGTTCTTGAGCACGTTGGTCATCGCCTGCCCGAACTGGTGGCGGTCGCAATCGATGCTGCCGATGTCGGGATCGCTGGTGAAGCGGAAGTTGATATCGGGCCGGGCCACTTCCTGAAGGAACAAAGCCTGCCGCGTCAGCGCGACCGGGTCCTCGTTGCGGAACACCGGCTTCGGCAGGCGCGCGAACGAGGAGAACTCGTCCACCATCTTGCGAAGCTCGCCCACCTGCCGGATGATCGTGCGGGTAAGGTCTTCGAACAGTTCGGGATCGTCGATGATCTGCTTGCGATAGCGGCGGCTGAGGCGCTCGGTCGCCAGCTGGATCGGGGTCAGCGGGTTCTTGATCTCATGCGCGATGCGGCGCGCCACGTCCGACCATGCAGCAGTGCGCTGGTCGAGCAATTGCCGCGTGATATCCTCGAACGTGAGCACGTGGCCGGTGGCATCGCGGGTCACCTTCACAGCGAAAGTCAGCAGATCGCCCTTGCGGTGATACTGGACGAGCCCGCCCGAACTGCTCTGGTCGATCAGCGCGGCGAACTGCGGCGCCAGATCGTCCAGCGGCAAGTCTTCGGGCGCCTGCGGAAGATCGGTCAGCAGCTTCAAGGCGGTGCTGTTCATCAGCAGGATCCGCCGTTGATTGTCGACCGAGATGATCCCCGAGGTCACCGATTCGAGCACGGCCTCGATAAACACGCGGCGTTCGTGAAGCTGGCGATTGGCCCCCAGCAGCGCCTGGGTCTGCTTCTCTAGCTGCGCCGTCATGCGGTTGAACGCGCGGTTGAGTAGGCCGATCTCGTCCGTACCGGTACGCCCTTCAAGCCGCAGCGCGAAGTTGCCGCTGCCCACGGTCCGCGCGGCGTCGACCAGTTCGTAGAGCGGCTTGACCTGCCGGTCCGCGAACCGCAGCGCGACCCACACCGCCAGCCCGACCAGCGCCAGCGAAGCGATGAACAGCGCGATGTTGAAGCGTAATTGCAACACCCGGGCGCGACTGGTCAGAACCTCGTAGGCCTGAACGATATTTTCCGCGTTCTCCGCGCGTTGGCCCTGACTCAGCGCCAGCAGGTCGTTGCTTCGGGCGGCATAGAGATAGACGCCGGATTGCCGCTCGATCGGCACGGCCGCGACGATCCGGTTTGCATCGGTGGTCACGACGTAGGGCTCGCCCTTCTGGAGCCGCTGCTGCACGTCCTGCCCGATCCGCTTGGAATCGGACTTTCCATCCGGATCGACAATGATTGGCGTGCGCTGGCTGCCGTCTCCGGCCACCTGGATCAGCGCGGCGACGGAAAGGTTCCGGCGGAACACCTGATCGGCGAAGAAGGCCTGAAATTCGCGGCTCGCGACCGGATATTCGCCCAGCATGACGCGCGTGTCCTGCGCCATCGCGACCGATTCGTAGCCTACGTCCCGCTGCGTCTGCTCGTAATAGCCACGTGCCAGCTTGTTGGCGTTTTCCAGCAGCCCCCGCGAGGAATCGGAGAACCAGAACTCGACGCCGGACTGGAACAGCCACGAGGCGAAGACCACCACCAGCAGCGTCGGCACCGCGGCGATCAGCGAGAAGATGAACACCATGCGGACGTGCATCTGCCCGGTGCCGCCAATGTGTTCTGCCGCGCGGCGCAGGGCGATGCGGCGCCCGAACAGCACGAGGATCGCCATGGCCGGAACCAGTGTTCCGATCAGCAGCGTGGCCGTGAGATTGGAAGGCAGCAGGGCGCGCTTGTCGTCCCCGTTGTCCAGCGCCATCCAGGTCGCCGCCGTCATGCCGAGCAGGAAGGCGAGGACCGAGACCACTTCCATCACGGCAAAGAAGTTCGCCCGGCGTGCCGCAATCTGGACACGCCGCCACCAACGCGGCCAAGCGCGCTTGCGGACCTTGATTTCGCTCATCGTGGCCAAGTTACAACGCTAGTGTTGCCGGTTTGCAAGAGCAAATCCATCAAGGCTGGATCATGAACGACGGGTGAATTCCTCAGGATCGAGCGCGAGTTCGCTGAGGCGCTTGCGCAAGGTGTTGCGATTTATGCCCAATGCCTGTGCCGCGCGCAGCTGGTTGCCGCCGGTTTCACGGAGCACTTCCGAGAACAGCGGACGCTCAAAAGCCGCCACGGCGGCTTCGTAGATCGTTCCGCTGGCGGGCCGCTCGGCCGCGAGCCAGCGCGACACGGCATCGGCGATTCCGTCGCCGCTGTCCGTGCCGCTCCAGTCGTCCGGTGCATGGCCGGAGCCATTGGCCGGGACAGCGCCTTCGGGCACGAGCAGGGCCTGCACGCTCTCGGTATCGATCAGGTCCTCACGCGCGAGCAGCGCGAGGCGGTAGATGAAGTTCTTCAGTTCGCGGACATTGCCGCGCCACGCCTGCCGCGCCAGCAATTGCGCCGCCTCCGGGCTGAGCTGGCGGCGCGGCAGCCCTTCCCCAGCGGCAAGCTGGAGAAAATGCCGGGCCAGCACATCGATGTCGTCCCGCCGCTCGCGCAGCGGCGGCATGTGGATCGGCACGACATTGAGGCGGTAATAGAGGTCCTCGCGGAAGCGCCCGGCGGCGATCTCGGGTTCGAGATCCTTGTTGGTGGCCGCCACGATGCGGACATCGAGCCGCACTTCCTCGCGCCCGCCCACGCGCCGTACGGTGCCCGACTGGAGCGCGCGCAGCAGCCGGGTCTGCGCCTGCATCGGCATGTCGCCGATCTCATCGAGAAACAGCGTACCGCCCGAAGCCTGCTCGAACTTGCCGACATGGCGCGCGACAGCGCCGGTGAAGGCGCCCTTTTCATGACCGAAAAGCTCGCTTTCAATGAGATCGGCAGGGATCGCGGCCGTATTGACCGCTATGAACGGCCCACCCCGGCGGTGCCCCAGATTATGGATCGCCTCGGCCACGAGTTCCTTGCCGGTTCCCGATTCGCCCAGGATCAGCACGGTCAGATCGTTGCGCAGCACCCGGGTAATCATCCGGAACACGGACTGCATGGCGACACTGCGGCCAACCAGCGGCAACCCGTCGCCCAGCGGCTCGTCGCCTGCGGGGGAAAGCCCCTTCCCCGCCCCCGCCGCCTGGCGGACCGTGCGCGCCAGTTCGTCGATGTCGAACGGCTTCGGGAAGTATTCGAAGGCGCCGGTATCGCTCGCCCGCACGGCGGTATCGAGCGTGTTCTGTGCGGAGAGGATGATGATCGGCATCATCGGATGAGCATCGCGCACGCGGCCTATCGTCTCGATACCGTCGCCGTCAGGCAGCATGACATCGGTGACGAGCGCGTCGAAGCAGCCATCTTCCAGCATCTGGTCGCGCTCGGCGATGGTCTGGCAATGGACAACGGAGAACCCCTCCGCCTCAAGCGCAGCGGTAATGACGATGGCGATCGAGACGTCGTCCTCGACCAGCAGAACACTCATGGCGCGACCTTCCTCCTGCTTGCCCGCCCGCGCGTTTCGCGCGCCAGCGGCAGGTGCACGCGGAAATGCGTGAGCCCCGCCTCGTCGTCGCGCTCGTGCGTGATGCGCCCGTTCATGTCGCGAACGAGTTTGCGCACCAGCGGCAGGCCAAGCCCCTGTCCCGCCTTCTTGGTGGTGACGAAGGGCTCGAAGATATGATCGCGCATCGCCGCATCGACGCCGGGGCCGTTGTCGGTCACGCGCAGTTCGACGGGAAGCCGCACCGGCTCGCCCGAATCGGTGGTGTGAAGCTGAAGGCCGCTGGCAAACCGCGTGCGGATCACCACGCGCGGCTCCGCTTCGCCTTGGCAGGCCTCGCGCGCATTGGAAACGAGGTTGATGATCACCTGCACCAGCGCGTCTGAACTGCCGAGAACGGCAGGCAGCGAAGGATCGAATTCCTCGACGATGCGTACGGCCGTTGCCGTGTTTTTACGGGCCGTGCTTTCATGCGCCGTCGCGATCACGTCGATCGCGCGGCGCGCGGCCTCGTGCAGGTTGCAGGGTTCGACCGGCGGCGTGGTCCGGCGCGACAGCTTCTGCATGCGCTCGATCAGATTGGCGATGCGGTCGACTTCGGACGTAATCAGTTCGGTAAGCGCAATGTCCCGCTCACCCGCATGGCGCGAAAGCAGCTGCGCGGCACCGCGAATGGCCGCCAGCGGGTTCTTGATCTCATGCGCCATGATCTCGGGACCGCGCAGGACAGCATTGTCTGCACTTCCCGAATCGTCGCCCATGGCCTCGGTCGCGCTGTTGTCGTGGATCGTCAGCACCTGCCAGCCCGGCGTATCGGCAACCGGCGCGACGTTCACGTCGATCCGCCGCACGCCGCGTCCCCGGATCGAAACCGTGACTTCGCGCGCGGAAACCGGCGTCTCGTAATCGTCGAGCCGCTCCAGCAGACGCCCGTCAGGCACCGTCATCACATCGCGCAGCGGACTACCGGTAAGACGCCGCAGCGACTGGCCGAAAAACTGCTCCGCCGCCGGATTGAGCGACGCGATCCTGAGGCCGGGTTCAAGCACGACAACGGCGAGCGGCAGGCTGGCCATGAGCCGCCCGACATCCGGTCGTGCATTGACCGGCGCGAGGTTCATGCGGCCTGGCGTTGCAGGACGTTCGCCTCGCGCGGCTCATCCCGGAATGGCGCATAGAATTCGGCCAGCATGGCCAGAACCACGTCGGGATCGTCAACAAAGTTCACGCGGTTGCGGAACTCGGCCGATCCCTTGATGCCCTTTACGTACCAACCAAGATGCTTGCGCGCCATCTTCACGCCGGTTTCGCGGCCGTAGTGGGAGAGCATCTCTTCGTAATGTTCGCGGATGATCTCGTACTGCGCGCCGAAGCCGGGCTCCGCAAGCAGGCCGTTGCCGCGCCACCACTGCATGACCTGCGCAAGAGCCCAGGGCTTGCCATAGGCACCGCGCCCGATCATCAGGCCGTCCGCGCCGGATTGCTCCAGCGCCGTGGCGGCATCGCCGATCTCGCAGATGTCGCCATTGACGATGACAGGGATCGAAACCGCGTCCTTCACCTTGCGCACGAAGCTCCAGTCGGCAGAGCCCTTGTACATCTGGTTGCGGGTGCGGCCGTGCACGGTAATCATCTTCGCGCCCAGATCCTCGGCAATGCGTGCGAGCTCCGGGGCGTTCAGGCTGTCATGACACCAGCCCATGCGCATCTTGACGGTGACAGGCACTTTCACGGCCTTGACCGTGGCCTCGATCAGGTGCCTCGCCAGCGGCACGTCGCGCATCAGTGCCGAGCCGGCATCGCCGTTGACGACCTTGCGCACCGGGCAGCCCATGTTGATGTCGATAATGGCCGCGCCGCGATCTTCGACCAGCTTGGCCGCCTCGCCCATCTGTTCCGGATCGCAACCGACAAGCTGCATCGAAACCGGGTCTTCTACCGGATCCCACATCGCCTTCTGAAGCGAAACGCGGGTCTCACGGATGGCAGCCGGGCTGGCAATCATCTCGGTGACATTGAGGCCCGAACCGAAGCTACGGACCATGCGCCGGAACGGCAGGTCCGAAACCCCCGTCATCGGCGCGAGCACGACCGGGCAGTCGATCCTTACCGGTCCGACCTCGATCGGCGTGACCGCCGGTGGCGTGGGAAGTTCGTTCATAAGCGAGCTCGAAATTGCCTTAAAAATGTCACGTGCCCTGAAAACGCAGCGTGCCTAAAAAACAGGCAGCGCATAGTGGATTGCCCTCACGACGGCAAGCGATTACCGGCGAGCACAATGTCGCACGACCAGACAATTCCGCACCAGCGAACTGAAGACGGGCAAAAGGTGGCAGCGATCGTCGTTGCCGCCGGTCAGGGCCTCCGGGCCGGGCAGCCTTTGCCCAAGCAGTTCGCGCTCTGGCGCGGCAAGCCGGTGCTTCGCCATTCGGTCGAGGCGCTCAGCGGCGCAGGCGTTGCGCCGATCATGGTGGCTATCCCCGAAGGCGCCGATGCGCTGGTTCGCGAAATTCTCGCCGGGATCAAGGACATCCAGCTAACCACGGGTGGTGCCTCGCGGCAGGAATCGGTGCGACTCGGCCTTGAAGTTCTGGCGGGTTCCGCGCCCGACCTCGTGCTCATCCACGACGCCGCCCGTCCGATCCTGCCCGCTGCCGTCATCGACCGGCTGACCGCCGCCCTCGGGCATCATGACGGTGCGATCCCGGTCTTGCCGGTGGTCGACAGCCTTGCCCACGCCGAATGCGGCGATAGCGGCGAAACGATGGGCGCCCCGGCCCGCCGCGAAGCCTTGCGGCGGGTGCAGACCCCTCAGGCCTTCCGATTCGCCGGGATCCTCGCCGCCCACCGGGCGTGGGAAGGCGCCGCCACCGCCGGGGACGATGCTCAGGTAGCACAGGCGGGCGGTCTCGAAATCGCGCTCGTCGAAGGAGACGAAGCCTTGCACAAGCTGACTTTCGCCGCCGACTTCACCCCTTCCACGCCGCCGATCCGCGTCGGCACAGGCTACGACGTCCACCGCCTCGAAGCGGGCGAGGAACTCTGGCTCTGCGGCGTGAAGATCGACCATACGCACGGCCTCTCCGGCCACAGCGACGCGGACGTGGCCATCCATGCTCTCGTCGATGCGCTGCTGGGCGCAATCGGCGCGGGTGACATCGGCCAGCACTTCCCGCCGAGCGATCCGCAATGGAAAGGCGCCGCGTCCGACCGCTTCCTGGCGCATGCCGGAAAGCTGGTGGGCGAGGCCGGCTACATGCTGGCCAATGCCGACGTGACGATCATCTGCGAGGCGCCCAAGATCGGCCCGCACCGGCAGGCCATGCGCGCAAGACTCGCGGAAATCCTCGGCGCAGACATCGCCGCGATCAGCGTCAAGGCAACCACTACCGAGAAACTGGGTTTCACCGGACGAGCCGAAGGCATTGCCGCACAGGCGGCGATCAGCCTCGTCCGGATCTAGGAGCGCTCAACATGGCCCATCGCAAGATCCTGTCGCTCACTGCGGCCCTGCTCGCGCCCGTCATGGCGCTGGTGCCCGGCATGGCGCAGGCCGCCGAAGCGACCTGCCTGACCCGCGGCGAGGCGCAGGCGCTGTTCAGCTACGCGCTGCCGCAAGTCATATCGGGCACGTCCAAGCGCTGCCAGCAAGTGCTGCCCGCCAATGCCTATCTGCGCACACATAGTGACGAGCTGGTGGCCCGCTACGCCTCGCAAAAGGGCCGCTACTGGCCCGAAGCCAAGGCCGCCTTCCTCAAGCTCGGCGAAGGCCAGAGCGCGGACGTAGCCAAGTTCGCACGCAACCTGCCTGACGATTCGCTGCGCCCGCTCGTCGACATCACTGTCGAAGGGCTGGTCTCGCAGAACCTTCCGCTCAAATCATGCGACCGCATCGATCTCGCGATCGACCTGCTGTCGCCCCTGCCGCCCGAGAACACTGCCGGACTGATCGCCCTGATCGTCGAAGCCACCGCCAAGGCCCGGGACATTGCCCCCGCCGATGTCGGGGACAAGGCCAGGATCGCCGGGCTGACCCTTTGCAAGGACTGACATGCCGAACATCATCCTCTTCCCGCAGGATCTCTACGACCTCGCGGAGCGCGTGATTACCGAGAACAAGGCGATCGGGCGCAAGGTCGCCGTGGCGGAAAGCTGCACCGGCGGGCTCGTCTGCGCCGCGCTCACCGAAGTGCCGGGCTCGTCCGCGGTGCTCGATCGCGGGTTCATCACGTATTCGAACGAGGCCAAGCAGGAACAGCTCGGCGTGCCCGCCGACATCATCGACACGTTGGGCGCGGTCTCCCCGGCGACGGCCTGGGCGATGGCCCAAGGTGCAATCACCCACAGCCGTGCCGACGTCGCCGTCGCGATCAGTGGTATCGCCGGGCCTGATGGCGGCAGCGAGTTCAAGCCGGTCGGCACCGTGGTCTTCGCCCGTGCGGAGCGCGGTGAGGAAGATGTGAATGCGGAGCAAAAGCAGCTCGATGGCACCGGCCGCGCCGAAATCCGGCATCAGGCCGCGCTCATCGCGCTCGAACTGCTGCTGCCGGGCAGCGAGTGACTGCAAAACCGGGTTAGGTGATCCCAAGCTACGCCTTGGGTCACTTTAGGTGCCGCTGGGAAAATTGACCGAAACTGGGCGGCCGCAGGCTGCTCAGCTGGTCTGCGGTTCCCCGTAGAGATCGTGCGCCCGCGCTTCGAAGGCGGCCACCATCTTGCGGAAAGCCTTGTCGAAATACTGCCCGGCCAGCTTCTCGAACAGGGCGTTGCGGAAGCTGAAGCGCACGTCGAACTCCACGTCGCAGCTATGCGCGTCGACCGGATGGAAGGTCCAGCAGTTGTCGAGGTCCTTCATCGGGCCATCGACATAGTGGACTTTGATCTCGCGCGGACGAACCTTCTCGACGCGTGAGGTGAACTTCTCCCGCAGTGCCTTGAAGCCCACCAACATGTCCGCGATCATCTCGGTCCCGGTATCGGACTTGACGCGCGTGGCCACCACCCAGGGCAGGAATTCCTGATAACGACCCACGTCGGCGACGAGGTCGAACATCTGTTCGGCGCTATAAGGCAGCCGGTAGACTTCGTGAATTCCGGGCACGGTCAGGCCTTGGTCGTCGCTGCTTTGGAGGTACGGAGCATCAACGGGCCGCTCCGGCCCCGGATGCGGCCTTCGCCAGCTTGGCCTCGCGCGCGGCGCGCATTTCGGCGAAGTCCTTGCCCGCATGGTAGCTCGAACGCGTCAACGGCGAGGATGCAACCTGCAGGAAGCCCTTGGCGCGGGCGATGGCGCCATAGGCATCAAACGCGTTGGGCGTGACGAATTCCTTGACCTCCGCATGCTTCGGCGTCGGGCGCAGGTACTGGCCCATGGTCAGGAAATCGATGTCGGCGCAGCGCATGTCATCCATCACCTGATGAACTTCCAAACGCTCTTCACCGAGGCCCAGCATCACGCCGGACTTGGTGAAGATCAGCGGGTTATGCGCCTTCACCTCTTCCAGCAAACGCAGCGAGGCATAGTAACGCGCACCCGGGCGAATGGTCGGATAGAGCCGGGGCACGGTTTCCAGATTGTGGTTGTAGACGTCCGGACCCGCGGCCACGATCGCCTCGACCGCGCGGCGCATCTTGCCCCGGAAATCGGGCGTCAGAATCTCGATGGTCGTGTTGGGCGTCGCGGCGCGCAGGGCCTGAATCACCTTCACGAACTGGTTGGCGCCGCCATCGGGAAGATCGTCGCGATCGACCGAGGTGATGACGATGTGCTCAAGGCCCGTCTTCACGGCCAGTTCGGCCACATGCTCGGGCTCAAGCGGATCGACGCGGCCGGGCATGCCGGTCTTCACATTGCAGAACGCACAGGCGCGCGTGCAGGTGTCGCCCAGAATCATCACCGTGGCGTGCTTCTTGGTCCAGCACTCGCCGATGTTCGGACATGCCGCCTCTTCGCAAACCGTATTAAGCTTGAGATCGCGCATGAGCTGGCGAGTTTCGCCATATTCCTTGCTGGTCGGCGCCTTGACGCGGATCCAGTCGGGCTTGCGCTGACGTTCAGGCTTCTGCTCGGGGCTCGGCACGGAGGAGAGGTCGTTCATGGGGCCCAGATAGTCGCAAGCTTGCCGGCTTGCCAGTGCGAATATCCGCTCTATGGGTTGCGTGCGCATCAATGGAGGACCCGATGACCGTTTCACCCACAGAATCAAACGCTCCAGAAAACCGCGTCCTCGACAACCTGATCGCCGGATATCGCCGCTTCCGCGACTCGGGCTGGACCCCGCATCGCGAGCGTTGGGCCCGCCTCAGCGAAGGCCAGCAGCCGGAAATCATGATCGTCGCCTGTTCGGACAGCCGCGTGGATCCCTCGCAGATCTTCGACGTCGATCCCGGTGAAATCTTCGTGGTCCGCAATGTCGCTGCGCTGGTGCCGCCCTTCGAGACCAATCCCGGCCATCACGGCGTCTCCGCCGCGCTCGAATTTGCGGTGCAGGTGCTGAAGGTGAAGGAAATCGTCGTCATGGGCCACGGCATGTGCGGCGGCTGCAAGGCGGCCCTCACACAGGAACTGCGTGGAACCGAGCCGGGTGAAGGCGGATTCATCGCCGACTGGATATCCATGCTCGACGACGCCCGCGCCCCGGTCGCGGCCGAGTTCGGCATCACGGGCCGCCCGGCCGAGCGCGAGATGGAACAGGCCGCGGTGCGCGTCAGCCTCGACAACCTGATGACCTTCCCTTGCGTGCGCCACAAGGTAAAGAACGGCGAACTCAAGCTGCGCGGCACGTTCTTCGCGATTTCCGATGGCGAACTGCACCTGATGGACGACGACACCGGAAAGTTCGCACCGGTTCGCTGACGATCGCCCACCCGGCGAACAATCGACAGCAAACGAAAAGGGAGGCGGGGATAACCCGCCGCCCTTTCATTTTGCACCGCAACCGCGGGATCAGGCAGCCGGGCGTGCACCCTTGCCGGCAGCATAGGCCGACCACAGCTTGGCGATCGACGAACGCTTGTCGGTAACCTTGGCAAGGGTCGCCTGCGCTTCAGCGTTCTTGCCCTGCATCGCCTGCGCCATGCCGAGGCGCAGATTGGCTTTGTTGGCATCGACGCCGGGCTTGGCGAGCGCGGCCTTGAAGAGTTCTTCGGCCTTGTCGTACTGGCTGTAGCTGAGGAACACGTCCGCAGCGGTCATCACCTGCGCGGCAGTGGCGCCGGGCTTCAGGGCATCACGCTCGGTTGCGGGCAGCGAAGCCTTGTCGGCAGGAACGCGCGAGGCGCTGTTGGCGCGGTCCGCACCCACTTCAGCCTGGGTCAGCAGGCCCTTGGCAAGGCCCTGGTCCATGACCTTGAGCGCTTCACCCGGATAGGCGCGCGGATCGGCATCTTCGAGGTATTCGAAGTAGTCGCGCTTGTCCTTCATGCCGCCGCTGATGAACATCAGGCGCATGAGGTCAAGGTTGTCCGACTTGTCGAACGAGCCCAACTGGCGCACGATCGAGGTCGAAATATTCCACGTCTCGTCGCGCGGATAATACTGCACCAGCAGCCCGGCATATTCGGCCGAAGCATCAAGCTGCTTGGCGTTGTAAGCCTGCTGGAGAACGCTGCGCAGCGAAGATTCGCTGGGCGCGACGCCCTTGGCGCGGGCCGCGTCGATGTCGGCCTTGGCCATCGCCATCGCGGCTTCGGGGTTGTTGCCGCGCTTGTAGGATTCCGCCAGAATCATGTCGAGCTGGCCCTGCGGATCCTGATAGCCGGCGTCCTTGGCCTGCTTCAGGTACGTCGCCGCATTGGCGTAGTCCTTGAGGTTGAAAGCGTTGACGCCCGCGTCGAAGTAGGTCGAACCGGCCGAAGTCGCCGGGATCTTGCCGCTCGCGATCATCATCTGCACGCCGCTCTGCTTGAACGCGAGGTCCTGCGCGAGCACGCCATAGGTGCGGATCAGCTGACCAAGCGCAAGCTTGTCGTCAGGCGTCGTCGCGCTGGGAATGGCGGCTTCCATCGCAGCCTTGCCGTTGCCGCCGAGCGCGGTGTCGATGCTCGACTTGGCGGCCGGGAAAGCATCCGGACCTGCGCCCTGCGGAAGCGCCGCAGTTGCCGCGTTGACGGCCTTTTCAATGGGACCGGCAGCCTTGATGAAGGCATCCGAGTACTTGGCCGCGTCTGCCTTCTTGGCGTCCTTGGCGGACGCCGCAGCCGGCACCATGGCAACCGCCATGCCGCCACTCAGGGCCACGGCGAGGGCAATTCGGGAAATCAGGAACTTGCGAGCCATCAAGGCCAACTCCTCAACAAGACACATACGGTCGCGCCGCGAACAGCGGCACCGCATAAAGCGCCGCGCCGGTTTGGCGTCGAAATGGTCGCTTGGCAACCTCGGCGCCCGATTAGATGTACGCCGCTTAACGCTGATTGAATGCGTTTCGTCGCAAGCTTTCCGGGTTTGCAGCGCGCCGGTTTGCTCCGCACACTCCATAAGTGTGGAAAAAGGAACGCTTGACCCCCTCGCCCAGCGCGTTCCGGTGGCTTTCGCCTTACGCATGCCCTAGGGCGATCCATCATCCCTTGTCCCGCAGCAACGAACGATCCAGCGCGTGAGCGACGACACCGACATTCCAGAGCAGAACGGTCCCGGACACCCCGGTCCCGAAGGCGAATACACCCGCATCGACATCGTCGATGAGATGAAGACGAGCTATCTCGATTACGCGATGAGCGTGATCGTGAGCCGCGCGCTTCCGGACGTGCGCGACGGCCTCAAGCCCGTGCACCGCCGCATTCTCTATAGCTGCCACGAAGCAGGCTATGTTGCCGGGCGTCCTTACCGCAAGTCGAGCCGCATCGTCGGTGACGTCATGGGTAAGTATCACCCGCATGGTGACAGCGCGATCTACGACGCGCTGGCGCGCATGACGCAGCCGTGGTCGCTCCGCGTTCCGCTGATCGACGGCCAAGGCAACTTCGGTTCGATGGACCCCGATCCGCCGGCCGCCATGCGTTACACCGAAGCGCGTCTCGACAAGGTGTCGAACGAGCTTCTGGCCGATATCGAAAAGGCCACGGTCGACTTCGCGGACAACTACGACGGTTCCGAAAGCGAGCCGACCGTGTTGCCGGCGCGTTTCCCGAACCTGCTGATCAATGGCGCCGGCGGTATCGCCGTCGGCATGGCCACAAACATTCCGCCGCACAACCTCGGCGAAGTGATCGATGGCTGCCTTGCCATGATCGACAATCCGGCGGTCACGATCGAGGAACTGATCCAGATCATCCCGGGGCCGGACTTCCCGACCGCGCCTCTGATCCTCGGCCAGGGCGGTGCGCGCAATGCGTACCTCACTGGTCGCGGCTCGATCATCATGCGCTGCCGCCATGAGATCGAGGAAGGCCGCGGCGATCGCCGCTCGATCGTGCTGACCTCGATTCCCTATCAGGTGGGCAAGGCCGGCCTCGTCGAGAAGATCGCCGAAGCCGCCAAGGACAAGCGGATCGACGGCGTTGCGGACATCCGCGACGAATCGAACCGCGAAGGCATGCGCGTCGTCATCGACCTCAAGCGCGATGCCACGCCGGAAGTCGTGCTCAACCAGCTCTGGCGCAACACCCCGGCGCAGTCGAACTTCGCGGCCAACATGCTGGCCATCAAGAACGGCCGCCCCGAAGTCCTCAACCTGCGCGATATCATCCAGGCCTTCATCCAGTTCCGTGAGGAGGTCATCACCCGCCGCACCAAGTTCGAACTGAACAAGGCGCGTGACCGGGCGCATATCTTGCTGGGCCTCGTCGTCGCGGTTTCGAACCTCGACGAAGTGGTGAAGATCATCCGCAGCGCGCCGAATCCGGCAGAGGCACGGTCCCGCCTGCTGACGCGCGAATGGCCGATCGGCGATATCGCGCCCTATATCCGCCTCGTCGAGGCGATCGAGCCCAGCGCCGAGCAGGATGGCGGATCCTACCGCCTGTCCGAGATCCAGGTGAAGGCGATCCTCGACTTGCGCCTGCACCGCCTGACGGCGCTGGGCCGCGACGAGATCGGCGACGAGCTCAAGGAACTGGCCACCGCGATCGAGGAATACCTCTCGATCCTCGCCGACCGCGTGAAGCTTTACGGCGTCATGCGCGGCGAACTGGTCGCCGTGCGCGAACTCTATGCCACTTCGCGCGTGTCGGTGCTGACCGGCGCTGCCGAGGGCATCGAGGACGAGGACCTGATCGAGCGCGAGGACATGGTCGTTACCGTGACCATGGACGGCTATATCAAGCGCACCCCGCTCTCGACCTTCCGCGCTCAGAACCGTGGCGGCAAGGGCCGCGCCGGCATGGCGACGAAGGACGAGGACGTGGTGACGACGATGTTCGTCACGTCCACGCACAACCCGGTGCTGTTCTTCTCGACCGCCGGCAAAGTCTATCGCCTCAAGGTCTACAAGCTGCCTGAAGGCGGCCCGACCACGCGTGGCCGCCCGATCGTCAACCTCCTGCCCGCACTGGACAAGGACGAGACGATCCAGACCGTTCTCGCCCTCCCCGAAGACGAGAAGGAGTGGAGCAAGCTCTCGGTCGTCTTCGCGACGGCCAAGGGCAATGTGCGCCGCAACTCGATGGACGCCTTCGCGAACATCCCGTCGAACGGCAAGTTCGCGATGAAGTTCGAGCCCGATGCGGACGGCACGCCCAACGACGATCGTCTGATCGGCGTGGCCTTGCTCTCGCACTCGGACGACGTTCTGCTGGCAAGCCGTCAGGGCAAGGCCATCCGCTTCGCCGGCGATCTGGTGCGCGAATTCGCAAGCCGTACGTCCACGGGCGTGAAGGCCATGACGCTGAAGGACGATGACGAGGTCATCTCGCTCTCGATCCTGCACCGCGTCGGCGTGCAGGACCAGGAAGAGCGCGAGGCTTACCTCCGCTTCGCACCCTGGAAGGGCGAGAAGGAAGGCGAAAGCTCGCTCGACGCCGAGCGTTTCGACTACCTTGTCGAAAAGGAGCAGTTCATCCTCACGGTCTGCGCCAACGGTTACGGCAAGCTGTCCTCGGCCTACGAGTACCGTCGCACCGGCCGTGGCGGTCAGGGCATCACCAATATCGACAACATCGCCCGCAACGGTCCGGTTGTCGCCAGCTTCCCGGCGACTCGTGCCGACCAGCTCATGCTGGTTACCGATCAGGCCAAGCTGATCCGCCTGCCGCTCGATTCGCTCCGCGTAATCGGTCGCGGCTCGGCCGGCGTGCGCCTGTTCAACGTCTCCGGCGATGAGCATGTGGTGAGCGCGGTGCGTCTCGACGAGGCCGATGAGGATGTCGTCGAAGGCGAAGGCACCGAAATCGAAGCCGGCGCATCCGATGCACCGGAAACTCCGGACGAGACGCCGGAAACCGAAGCGTGAGCGACTCGATCGCCTACAAGATCCTGACCGGCGAGCAGCTCCAGCAGCTGCTCGCCGAAGGGGTTTTCACCGGCGCACCGATCGACAAGGCCGACGGTTACATTCACATGTCCACTGCCGCGCAGGCTCAGGAAACGCTGGAAAAGCACTTTTCCGGCCAGACCGGCCTCGCCCTTGCCGCCGTTGATCTGAATGTGCTCGGCGATGCGGTGAAGTGGGAAGTCTCGCGCGGCGGCGCACTTTTTCCGCATATCTACGCAGATCTGCCGTTGTCGGCCGTCGTTGCGCACGCTCCTGTCACTTATGCCGAGGACGGCAAGCTGCTCTTTCCGGCCTGAATTTTCGGCCTGAAACGCCGAAGGCTGCGCGGATGCGCACTCACCGGGGATGACCTTGCCCTTCCCCATCGCGCCGCAAAGGTCTAGGCGCAACCGCCATGACTTATGACGTTCACATCATCGGCGGCGGCCTGGCTGGCAGCGAAGCCGCCTGGCAGCTTGCCCGTCGCGGCTTCAAGGTTCGCCTCTCGGAAATGCGCGGCGCGTCCGCGGACAAGGGCGGCGAAAGAAGCCCGGCCCATCAGGGCGATGGCCTGGCCGAACTGGTCTGCTCCAATTCCTTCCGCTCCGACGACGACGAGAAGAATGCGGTCGGCCTGCTCCACCACGAGATGCGCCGCTGCGATTCGCTGATCATGGCGGCGGCGGCCAAGGCGCAGGTTCCCGCCGGTTCCGCGCTCGCAGTCGACCGCGACGCCTTCTCGGCCGAAGTGGAATCGCGGCTTGCCGCCCTGCCCAACCTCGACGTCGTGCGCGAACGGATCGACGTGCTGCCGCAAGCAGGCACCACGATCGTCGCCACCGGCCCGCTGACCGCCGAATCGCTGGCCCACAGCATCGGCGCGGCGACCGGAGCCGACAGCCTGGCCTTCTTCGACGCCATTGCCCCCATCGTCTATCGCGAGTCGATCGACATGGATGTGTGCTGGATGGCCTCGCGCTGGGACAAGCCTTCGAAATTGGGCGGCGAGACCAAGGACTACATCAACTGCCCGATGAACAAGGAGCAGTACCTTGCCTTCCATCAGGCACTTCTCGATGGCGAGAAAACGGCCTTCAAGGAATGGGAAGCGAATACGCCCTACTTCGATGGCTGCATGCCGATCGAAGTCATGGCCGAACGCGGCGTTGAAACACTGCGTTTCGGGCCGATGAAGCCGGTCGGGCTGGACAATCCGCACTGGGCCACGCCTGAACACCCGAATGGCCGCTGGGCCTATGCCGTCGTCCAGCTGCGGCAGGACAACAAGCTAGGCACGCTGTGGAACATGGTCGGCTTCCAGACCAAGCTGAAGCATGCCGAGCAGGTGCGCCTGTTCCGCACGATTCCGGGCCTTGAGAACGCCGAATTCGCACGTCTCGGCGGCCTGCATCGCAACACTTTCATCAATTCGCCGGTCCTGCTCGACCGCCAGCTGCGCCTGAAGACCGCGCCGCACGTGCGCTTCGCGGGCCAGATCACCGGTTGCGAAGGCTATGTCGAAAGCGCGGCGGTCGGCCTGATGGCCGGCCTGATGACGGCGACCGAACTGACGGGTCGCGAATGGCAGGCCCCGCCACGCACGACCGCGCTCGGCGCCCTGCTCTCGCACATCACCGGCGATGCCGAAGCCGAGCATTATCAGCCGATGAACGTCAACTTCGGCCTCTTCCCGCCGCTCCATGACGTGAAGAAGAAGCAGCGCAAGGAAGCCTATACCGAGCGCGCCAAGGAAGAGATCGCCCCCTGGCTGGCAGACCTGACGCCCGCATAACTCAGGGTTTGCACGAACACTTCGGTTTCGGCTTGGGAGGGGGCGGCGCGGTCGCGCGGAATTCGTCCGGGGTCAGGATCTCGTCGTGGTTGGCATCGGCACGGTCGAACTTGTCGATCGTCGCCAAGGCCCATTCCTCGAAAGTCAGCAGATTGTTGCCGTCCTTGTCGAGCTTGCGGAATGCCGCGGTACGGGTCGACGACATTTCCTGACGGCTGATCTTGCCGTTGCGGTTGAAATCGTAACGCGCGAAGCGGCGCTGCTCCCGGGTGAGCGGCGTCGCTTCGGGCAGTTCCGGACCCGCCAGATTTTCAAGATCGGCACTGGGAATGTCGGTCGGATGAGGCTGCGGCTTGGCCGCGACCGGAGGCGGCGCCGCCTTTTCCACTTCGGCACGCCCTTGCCACCAGAACAGTCCCAGCGACAGCAGCAGTAGCACCGTCTCGCCGCCGAGGATGAAGCGCTGCATCGCAATCTCCCTGAAATTGCGCGGCTTATCCACTCGGCTTCGCGCCTCAGGGAAATTACATGTCTGTTATCGCTGCAAATTCAGCGACCGAGCAGGCCGATCCGCATGGCCTTGAGCACGGTTCGCGCCGAGCCTTGCCCGCCGCTCATCATGTTCTCGCGCGCCAGCCCTTCCAGCACCGCAAGCGGCCTGAGCGCGCGTGACACCCGCGCGGGTCGCTCCTGTTCGGCCTGGGCGAGACGGCGCACGACCACGCTTTCGCCCGGATGGTTCAGCTTCGTCGCGAGGTCGGCCAGTGCCCAGCGCCGTCCGAGAGTTCGTGCGGCCTCAGCCTCCCCCTCATGGCCCAGTGCATGAGCAAGGCCCGCAAAGGCAGCGGCGCGGCCATCGACCATCTCTTCCAGCGCAGAGGGAGCCAGCGGCGCTTCCCCGGTCAGCGCTTCCCAACCGTCGACAAGCGCCACGAGAGCCGTATGCGCGCCATTCCAGCTTCGAAGCGCGGCCAGCAAGGGCTCGCCCTCCGGCCATTCGCTGGCATCGCGCGCCAGCGTCTCGCGCCACCAGGCGAGACGGATCTGCGCCATCATAGGTTCTCGCGAGTGCCGAAGCAGGCCCGCAAGCCGCTGATCGAGCGCCAGCAACGCCAGCGTCGGCAACCTTGCGCGCGACGGCGCATAGGCCAGCGCAAGCCGCATGGTCTGCGGCAATGCGGGAAGGAGCAGGTCTTCGGGACGACTTTCGGGGGCGGATAGCTCGGACACGAGGCCTCTCTAGCCCCCATGGTCTGCCGCGCAAGCCCGTAACGCAAAACGGCGGCGAAGCCTTCGCTTCGCCGCCGTCTTACTTGTCAGCGCTTACGCCAAATCGGCACCAGGGCCTTAACGATAGCAGACCTTGCGCACTGCCTCGACGATGCGCGGCGTGTCGATCAGCGCGAGCTTTTCGAGGTTCGCCGCGTAAGGCAGCGGCACGTCCTCGTTGCAGACGCGGACCACCGGGGCATCGAGGTCGTCGAAGCCGTCCTCCATGCAGATCGCCGAGATTTCCGAAGCGATCGAGCAGACCGGGAAACCTTCTTCGGCAACCACGATGCGGTTGGTCTTCGCAAGGCTGGCCAGCACCGTTTCCTTGTCGAGCGGGCGCAGGGTGCGCAGGTCGATGACTTCGGCATCGATGCCCTCGCCAGCCAGCTGCTCGGCGGCTTCGAGCGCGAGGCCGACGCCGATCGAGTAAGACACGATGGTCACGTCCTTGCCTTCACGCATGATGCGCGCCTTGCCGATCGGCAGGACGTGATCGTCGAGTTCGGGCAGTTCGAACGTGCGACCGTAGATCAGCTCGTTCTCAAGGAAAACGACCGGATCTTCGCTACGGATGGCTGCCTTGAGCAGGCCCTTGGCGTCCGAAGCGTCGTAAGGCGCGATCACGATCAGGCCGGGGACGTTGGCATACCACGGACCGTAGTTCTGCGAGTGCTGCGCACCCACGCGCGAGGCCGCACCGTTCGGACCGCGGAACACGATGGGGCAACGCATCTGGCCGCCCGACATGTAGTTGGTCTTGGCCGCCGAGTTGATGATGTGGTCGATCGCCTGCATGGCGAAGTTGAACGTCATGAACTCGATGATCGGACGCAGGCCGCCCATGGCGGCGCCGGTGCCGATGCCGGCAAAGCCGTATTCGGTGATCGGCGTGTCGATCACGCGGCGCGGGCCGAATTCTTCAAGCAGCCCCTGGGTCACCTTGTAGGCGCCCTGGTACTCGGCCACTTCCTCACCCATCACGAAGATGCGGTCGTCGCGGCGCATTTCCTCGGCCATGGCGTCGCGCAGAGCTTCACGAACGGTCGAGGTCTTCATGTTGGTGCCGAAGGGGATCTCGGGATCCTTCTTCGCAGCGACCGGAGCCGGCGCCGAAGCGGCAGCAGCGGGCGCGGCTTCGGCTGCGGGGGCAGCCTCTGCCTTCGGAGCGGGGGCGGAAACCGCCGAAGCGTCCTCGCCCTCGCCAGCGAGAACGGCAATCACGGTGCCGACCTTCACACCCTCGGTACCTTCGGGCACGAGGATCTTGCCGATGGTGCCTTCATCGATGGATTCGAATTCCATCGTGGCCTTGTCGGTCTCGATTTCGGCGAGGATGTCACCCGAAGTGACTTCGTCGCCTTCCTTCACCAGCCAGCGGGCAAGCTTGCCCTCTTCCATCGTCGGAGAGAGCGCCGGCATCTTGAGTTCGATCGCCATCAGTAGCGCTCCACCAGGACGTCAGTATAGAGTTCAGCAGCTTCGGGTTCGGGCGAATTTTCGGCAAAGTCGGCCGATTCCGCCACGGCAGCGCGGACGCGCTTGTCGATTTCCTTGAGCGCGGCTTCGTCCACGCCCAGGGCCAGCAGCTCGGTCTTCGCGTGGTCGATCGGGTCGCGCTTCTCACGCACGTCCTGCACTTCCTCGCGGCTGCGATACTTCGCCGGGTCCGACATCGAGTGGCCACGATAGCGGTAGGTATTCAGCTCCATGAGCACCGGGCCATTGCCCGCACGCACGTATTCGAGCGCCACTTCGGCTGCCTTGCGGACTTCGAGCACGTCCATGCCGTCGACCTGCATGCCGGGAATCCGGAACGCGGTGCCGCGACGATAGAAATGCGTCTCGGCCGAGCCGCGCTTCACGGCGGTGCCCATGGCATAGCCGTTGTTCTCGATCACGAAGATGATCGGGAGCTTCCAGAGAGCCGCCATGTTGAAGCTCTCGTAGACCTGGCCCTGGTTGGCCGCGCCGTCGCCGAAGTAGGCCATCGCGACGCCGCCGTCTTCACGGTACTTGTGCGCGAAAGCGAGGCCCGCGCCGAGCGAGACCTGCGCACCGACAATGCCGTGTCCGCCGTAGAACTTATGGTCCACGCTAAACATGTGCATCGAGCCGCCCTTGCCGCGCGAGATGCCGGCCGCACGGCCGGTCAGCTCGGCCATGATCAGCTTGGGATCGATGCCGTAGGCAAGCATATGGCCATGATCGCGATAACCGGTGATGACCGAGTCGCGGTTGGAATCGAGCGCGGACTGAAGGCCCACGGCAACGGCTTCCTGGCCGATGTAGAGATGGCAGAAACCGCCGATCAGGCCGAGGCCGTAAAGCTGGCCCGCCTTTTCCTCGAAGCGGCGAATGAGCAACATCTGCTCATAGAAGTGGAGCAGTTCTTCCTTGCTGGGCGTGTAGCGCTTGTCGGCTTCCAGTGATTCCTGGAGGCTGTGCAGCGCAAAGTCTTCGTCCTGTGCCGGTACTGCGGCTGGCTCGGCGCCGGACCCGGCGTCACTCTTGGCTTTGGGCAACGGGACTCCCCATCGTTGGTGCGATTGATTTCTCGCCGCTTATAGGACGCCGCGCGGAAATCGAAAGCACGATGACGGAAATTTGCCGTATTCAGCACAAAAATTATGGCAAATGGAAATGTTGCATCGCAGCATGGAAATCGAGCCGGGCCAATACCTAAGCCCGAAAACCGACGGAAAGTCAGCGCTTGATCAGCATGACCATTTCGTCAGGGCGCGCGACATTCAGATTGGCACGCAGAAGTTCGCCGGCAAGATCCGGATCAACCTTGCGCGAATCCAGCAGGGCCACGCGGTTTTTGAGGTGATCGCGCTGGCTTTCAAGCTCGGCCAGCTTCTCTCGCCGTTGCTCCAGCAGCCGCTGGTTTTCACCCCACGCCAGCACGCCGCTGGGCCCCGCAATAGCGAAGCCGCCCATGAGCAGCAGCAAGGCCAGGGCAGAACCCTGTACCAAACGCTCCTTCGCAAGGTTGGTGTCGTGACGCATGGCCCTCATGCCGTGATAGAATCACAAGTGATTCCGCGTTGCAAGTACGAATATTACGCGATTCGCACTCTTTAGCGACAGGTCCAGAGGGATCATTGCACCGCAAAACCGTCGATATAAGTGTTGATAACTCTTATCCGGATCCAAACCCTGCGCGCCTAGCGCGATCGGTCATCGCATTGCCGACTGCGGAGCGGACGGCGGAACATTACCGATAGCCTTGTTGATCGCAGCGAGACGGGTGCGCAGGCGGGCGTCACTGTCGTCGAGTTCGCGCGTTGCCGCCAGAACCGCGCGGCGAGCGTCGATCACCGGAAGGTAGTTGACCTGCCCCCCTTTGTATCGCGCCTCCACCAGTTCGGCATTGGCGCGCGCATGTTCTAGGCGCTGGGACAGGCGCTCGCGCGCTTGCCAGTCGGCCGTGTAGCCGGTGAGCGCATCGTCGATCTCCTGCCACGCCTTGAGTACCGCAACCTGGAAGTTCACCGCTGCCGCGCGCTGCTCCAGCTTGCGCAACTCCACTGTCGCGCGGCGGCGGCCGCCGTCGAATATCGGCAGGCTGAGGCTCGGGCCGATCTGCCAGGTGCGGCTCGCCCAATCGAACAGGTTCTGCGAACGGTAGCTTTCCAGGCCGAAACCACCGCCCAGCGTAATGGTGGGATAGAGATCGGCGGTCGCGACGCCGATCTGCGCCGTCGCCGCATGGAGCTTGGCCTCCGCCGCGCGCACGTCCGGCCGGCGCAGCGCCACTTCGGACGGCAGGCCCAGCGACAGGTCGGGCAGTGCGGGAGGCACCGGCCCCATCGCGGCCGGTTTCAATTCGTCCCGCAGCGTTCCCGGCTGAACGCCCAGAGCCAGCGCGATGCGGTTGGCCTGCACAGCCGCCTCCGCCTGAAGCGCGGGCAGATTCGCCTCCGACGCGCGCAAGCTGGCCTGATCGCTCTCGATCGCGGTGTGATCGTTCATCCCGCCATCGACGCGGGCACCGACCAGCCCCACGCGGTCCTTGAGCAGGGCGATATCCTCCCCGGCAACCGCGCCTTGCGCCTGCGCGCTGCGCATCGCGAAATAGGCCTGTGCCACTTCGGCGGTGACCGAGAGCCGCGTCAAATCGAGCAGCGCCCCCTGCCCGGCGACATTGGCATCGGCCGCTTCGACCGAGCGGCGAACCTTGCCCCACAGGTCGATCTCCCAACCTGCATCGAAACCGCCCTGAAAGAGCGTAAATGGCCGGGCGAGGTACTGGGCAAGCTGATTGCGATTGTCTCCCGCCAGTATGTCAAAGAGGCGGGTCGATGCGCCGTATTCGCTCATCCGTTCGCGCGTGACGCTGGCGCTTCCGTTGACTTGTGGCAGCCCCTCGGAAGCGACCTCACCGCGCTGGGCGCGGGCTTGAGCAAAATGGAGCGCTGCCGTCCGTAGATCGGGACTGGCGGCAAGCGCGCGGCGTTCGAGATCGTTCAGCACGGGATCGCCAAGCAGGGTCCACCACTCGGCCGGCATGGCCTGCGCGCCGGCAGGGATGGCCACCACATCGCCGGTTCCACTGCGCCATTGTGACCAGTCGTTCGGAGCCTCTGCTACGGGCGCCTTGAAGTTGGGCCCGACCGTGCAGCCGGACGCGCCAAGGCTGATCGCCAGCACGGCCGCGAGCGGGAGACAGGCGTTGATCCGGGCACGAGACATGGCAGGATATCCTCGCATTCAGGCAAGCCGATGACGGAACAGCCACGCCGAAAGCGGCAACGTAACCGCCGCCACGGCCAGCAAAGGCAGGAAATTGGGGGCGATCTCGCCAAGCCCGGCCCCTTCGAGATAGACCCGGCGCACGATGGCAACGCCGAATCTCAGCGGGTTCACATATGTAACGTACTGAAGCACCAGGGGCATGTTGCGGATCGGTGTGAGCATGCCGGAAAGCAGCGTCAGCGGCATGATCAGCATGAACGAGAAGAGCATCGCCTGCTGCATGTTCAGCGCGAAGGCCGAAAGCGTCATGCCGATACCCACCGATGCGATATTGAAGCAGAGTAGCCCGAAATAGAGCAAAAAGGGCGAACCGCTCATCGGCACCCGGAACCAGAGGAGCACGATCAGCAACACGATGGTCGACTGGAGCAAGCCTACGACGATCGAGGGCAGCGCCTTGCCCACCAGGATCTGGAGCGGCGTCATCGGCGTGACCAGCAACTGATCGAACGTCCCCTGCTCCCGCTCGCGGGCGACCGAAAGCGCGGCGAGCAGCATCGTTTGCAACATCGACAGGGTTGCAATCATGGCGGGCAATATCTGCCAGCGCGATTCGAGATTGGGATTGAACCAGGCGCGGCGCACCACGGTCACACCTTGCACGCCGCTGCGCGAGGCGTTGAACGCTTGCACGACCGAGGCGACATAGGCCGCTGCCGAGCCCGCCGTCGTCGAATTGCGCCCATCGAACACGACCTGCACCGGCGCATCCTCGCCGCTCGCCAGTCGTCGATCGAAATCGGCGGGGATCGTGATCGCCATGAGTACTTTCTGGCGGTCTATCAGCGGCGCGATCTGGTTGGTGTTGTCCAGCGTCGCCTGCCGCGAGAATACGCCGGTGCCGTCCAGTCGCGCGATCAGTTCGCTCGCCGCCTGCCCTCGGCTCTGGTCCAACAGCGCATAGGGCACATGCTGAAGATCGAGGATCGCGCCGTAGCCGAACAGCAGCGTCTGGATGAAGGCCGGCGCGAACAGGATGATGCGATTGGCCGGGTCCTTGAACAGCGCCAGCACTTCCTTGCGGAACAGGAAGGCGACTTCGGCCAGCCATGCAACGGCGCGATTTGGAAAGCGATTTGGGGCCGGGGCCATCGGATCAGTCCAGTCGCTTGCGCAAGGTGCGGCGGGTCAGGAAGGTGAAGACGAGGATGTAGCCGATCAGGATCGCACTGTTGCTCGCCACCATTCCCCAGTCGGTCCCGGCAAGGAACAGCGTCTTGATAACACCCATGAAATGCGTAGCCGGCAGGAACTCGGCGACGATGCGTACGGCGATGGGAATATTGCGCAAATCGAAGATGAAGCCCGACAGCATGAGCGCGGGCATGAAGCTGATCAGCAGCGCCACCTGGCTTGCCGCGAACTGGTTGCGCGTCACCCCGGATATCAGCAGGCCGACCAGCAGCGAGACCAGCAGATAGAGGATTGAGACGACAACGATCGCCAACAGTGATCCCCGGATCGGCACGCCGAACAGGAACACCGCCGCCAGCAGACACATCGCAAGGTCGATCAGCCCGACAACGATATAGGGCGCCAGCTTGGCGAGCACGAGTTCGAGCGGCTGCACCGGCGTCACGAACAGCGATTCCAGCGTGCCTCGCTCCCACTCGCGGGCAATCAGCAGCGAACTGAGAAAGGCCCCCACCAGCGTCATGATGAGCACCACCAGCCCCGGCACGAGATACCAGCGACTGTTCCCTTCCTCGTTGAACCACGTCCGCGTCATCAGCATGACCGAACCGCCCGGCGAAACCACGCCGCCGCGGTCGGCCTGACGCGCCATGGCCGTCGCCACGGCGCCCTGCACATAGGCTTCCAGCGTCTGCGCCGTGGTCGAATCCACCCCGTTCAGGATAAGCTGGATCTGCGCGCCGCCCTTGACCTGACGACGGGCGAAATCGCTTGAAATCTGAACGATGGCATCAACTTTGCCATCGCGCAGCATCCTGCTGGCCTCTTCCATCGTCTCCACATCGACAGGATCGAGATAGGCCGAACCGCGCAGCCCCGACACGATCTCGCGCGCACCTTCCGACCGGTCCTGCATGATGAGCGCGATCGGGGCATGGCGAACGTCGAACGAAAGGCCGAACCCGAACAGCAGGATCAGCGCGACGGGAAGCAGGAGGCCCACCGCGAGGTTGCTGCGATCGCGCAACATCTGCCGCGTCTCCTTGCGGACCAGCGCCACAAGCCGGGTCGTGAACGCGCTTTCGCCGTTGCCTGTGCCTTTTTCCGTGCCGTTCATGCCGCCGTTTTCTCCTCGGCGTCGTGCGCGCGGCCTTGTTCGACGATGGCGATGAAAGCCTCATTCATGTCGTCGACGCTGTCACCGCCAGCCTGCTCCCGCACTTCCTGCGGCGTCCCCAGCGCCAGCATGTGACCGGCATCCTGAATGGCGATGCGGTCGCAGTATTCGGCTTCCTCCATGAAGTGGGTGGTGACGATAATGGTCACCCCGGACTGGGAAAGCGAAGTGATGGTCCTCCAGAAAGCCCGGCGGGCGAGCGGATCGATGCCGCTGGTCGGCTCGTCGAGGAAGAGGATCTCCGGCTCGTGCACCAGCCCTGCCGCCATGGCGAGGCGCTGCCTGTAGCCGTGCGGGAGGGCACCGCTCGTGGCAGCGGGATCGAGCCCGAATTGCTCGACGATGGTCTGGACGCGCTGCTTGAGCGCGGGCCCGCGCAGACCATACGCACCGCCGAAGAACTCCAGGTTCTCGCGCACGGAGATATTGGCATAGAGCGAGAACTTCTGCGCCACGTAACCGATCCGCCGCCGCGCTTCGGCCCGCGCTCGGCGCAAGTTCACGCCCGCGACTTCCAGAGTACCGCTGGTTGCCGGAAGCAGGCCGCAGAGCATGCGGAACGTCGTCGTCTTACCTGCGCCATTGGGACCGAGCAGTCCGAATATCTCCCCGCGCCGCACATCGAAGGACGTGTTGGCAACGGCGGTGAAATCCCCGAACTTGCGCACGAGATCGCGCACGTGAATGACGTTCTCCCCCTCCGTCTGATCGGGAGGAGCGGGAGAGACAAGGGCATCCTGCGATGCCGCCTCGTGCGTGGCGTCCGGCTTTCCGCCCGCGTTATGCTGGCGCAACAGGAGCATGAAGGCGTCTTCCAGTTCCTCGCCGCGTTCCTCGACGGGCCGCCCCTGCAACAGATCGTCCAGTCTTTCGACCGGCGTGTCGGGCTGGCGGATGAACCGAACCGCCCCACCGCGAGGCACTGCATCGATCACCCGCTCCGGGGCGTCGATCAGCCGCGCCTGCAAGTCGCGTGCGGGCGTGCCGGGCGCCGGCGAGGCGAGATAGGTGAGGCCACGCGCTCTGGCCGTGATTTCGGCCGGCGTGTCCTGTGCGAGCAGACGGCCATGATCCATGACCAGAACTTCGTCGCAGCGTTCGGCCTCGTCCATATAGGCCGTGCTGACCAGAACACTGAGACCGTCGGATTCGATGAGTTGCTCGATGATTTCCCAAAGGTCTCGCCGCGAAAGCGGATCGACGCCGACGCTCGGCTCATCGAGCAGCAGCAGATCGGGCACGCGCACCAGCGTGCAGGCAAGCCCCAGCTTCTGCTTCATCCCGCCCGAGAGATTGCCCGCCGCCCGCCCCGTGAAGCGCGCCATGTCGGTCATCTCGAGCATGCGCTTGAAGCGCTCGGCCCGCACGTCTTGCGGAACGCCATGGAGATCCGCGTAGAGATCGAGGTTCTCCTGCACGCTGAGATCCTCGTAGAGCCCGAAACGCTGCGGCATGTAGCTGATCCGGTCCTGCACTGCCTGCGGATGAGCCGCGACATCGATGCCGAGCACTTTCAGCGTGCCGCCGTCCGCCTTCAGCAGCCCGGTAAGCATCCGCATGAGCGTGGTCTTGCCGGCGCCGTCCGGTCCGACGAGCGCGGAAATCGTGCCCGCACGCAGCGAAAACGAGAGATCATGCACCGCATCGAAAGGCTTGCCGTCCGGCCCGTTGAAGACCTTGCGCAGGCCTTCGCAGGCGACGGTCAGATCGCCGACCGCGTCCAATGGCGCGGTGGCGGTGCTCACGGGGCGCGCCCCGCCTTTGTGTTTCCGGGATCGATCCGCACCGTCACTGGCTGACCGAGCCTGAGACGGCCCTCCTTGTCGTCGACCCGCACGCGAACTTCGTAGACAAGCGCCGTCCGCAGCGATTCGGTCTCCACCGACTTGGGCGTGAATTCGGCGACGGAAGAAATGAACCCCACGGTGCCGGCGACCGATTGGTCCGGAAAACTGTCACTGGCCACGCGCGCCTGCTGGCCGATGCGGACCCGCCCCAGATCCGCTTCCTCTACATAGACGCGGATCCACTTGGGACTGGTGAGCGCAAGTTCGAATACTGGTTTTTGCGGAGTGGCCATGTCGCCCACTTCAAGCAGGCGCGAGCGGACGACGGCGTCCGCCGGTGACTTCAACTCGCCCTGATCGATCTGGTGGTGGAACAGCGCGAGTTGGGCCTCGGCGCTTTTCACTTGTGCTTCGGCGGCAGCGATATCCTCTGCGCGGGGGCCGCGAACCGCCAGATTCAGCGCTTCACTGGCTTCCTTGAGCTGGGCATTGGCCATCTGCGAAGCGCTGCGGGCCTGATCGAGTTCCTGCCCGCTTACCCCGCGTCCCGCCGTATTGGCAGAGACCGATTGCGCCCGCTTGTAATCGTCCGCCGCGCGGGCTGCACTAGCCTGGGCGGAGGCCACCCGCGCGCGAGCCTGCGCAAGGTCCTCCGGGCGGGTGCCGTTCTGCAACTTGCGCAGATTTTCGCGCATTGCGGCGGCCTGCGCATCGGCATTGCGTGCCTGAAGGCCCAGCGTCACCGTATCGAGCCGCGCCAGAACCTGCGCGGCGCGAACCGCGTCACCTTCCTCGACAGCCATCTGGGTAACCCGCCCCGAACCATCGAAAGCCAGCGAAACCTGCCGGATATCGACATTGCCGTGGAGCACGATCTCATCGGAAGCATGGTGCCCCCGCGCAATCCACCAGACGAGACCTGCCGCCAGCACCAGCACAACGGCAATCGCGGCGATCACGCTCTTCTTCATCAACGGCCCCCCGGGGTGAATCGCTGGCGATACTTGGGCAATACCATGCACATACATACACTGCATCGCAGCGAAGCAAACCTCGGCCGCGCAGGAATGTTCCGCAGGGGGTGTTTCCACGGCGCGCGAAAGCCTCTAGGCGGCCTTCCATGCTGACGATCCGTGACATCTCCGTTCGCCTTGGCGGGCGCACCATCCTCGACCAGGCCGCCGCCACCATTCCCAATGGCGGCAAAGTCGGCCTGATCGGCCGCAACGGCGCGGGCAAGTCCACGCTGGTCAAGGCGATCATCGGCGAACTGGAACCCGACGGCGGCTCGATCGACATGCCCCGCCGCGCGCGGCTCGGCTATATCGCCCAGGAAGCACCTAGCGGTACCCGAACGGCCTTTGAAGCCGTCCTTGACGCCGATGTCGAGCGCACCACCCTGCTCGAGGAATCGGAAACCTGCACCGAGCCCCATCGCCTTGGTGACATCCACGATCGCCTCATCGCCATCGACGCCTACACCGCCCCGGCACGCGCCGCCCGCATCCTTGTCGGCCTCGGCTTCGACGAGGAGATGCAGGGCCGCCCGCTCGACAGTTTTTCGGGCGGCTGGAAAATGCGCGTGGCGCTGGCAGGCCTGCTGTTCTCGCAGCCCGACGTGCTGCTGCTCGACGAACCGTCGAACCACCTCGACCTTGAAGCGACGCTGTGGCTGGAGAATTTCCTCCAGTCCTATCCCAAGACGCTGATCGTCATCAGCCACGAGCGCGATCTGCTCAACAACGTGGTCGATCACATCCTGCACCTGCAACACGGCAAGCTGACGCTTTATCCGGGCACCTATGACAGCTTCGAGCGCATCCGCGCCGAACGCGCCGCGCAGGCAGCCGCCGCGCGCGCCAATCAGGATGCGCAACGCAAGAAGCTGGCCGACTATGTCGCGCGCAATTCGGCTCGCGCCTCCACCGCCAAGCAGGCCCAGTCGCGCGCCAAGATGCTGGCCAAGATGCAGCCGATCGCGGCGATGATCGACGATCCCTCGCTCAGCTTCGACTTCCCCAGCCCCGACGAACTGCGCCCACCGCTCGTCACGCTCGACCTTGCTTCGGTGGGCTACGAGGCAGACAAGCCGATCCTGCGCCGCCTCAATCTCCGTATCGATCCCGAGGATCGCATCGCCCTGCTCGGCCGCAACGGCAACGGCAAGACCACGCTGGCGCGCCTGCTGGCCCGCCAGCTTCAGCCGATGGAAGGCTCGCTCACTTTCTCGCCCAAGATCCGCGTCGGCTACTTCACGCAGTATCAGGTCGAGGAACTGCCAACCGATTCGACCCCGCTCGAACTGATGACCCGCGCCATGGTCGGCAAGGCCCCGGTGGCGGTGCGCGGTCAGCTTGGCCGCTTCGGTTTCTCGGGAGACCGCGCGACGGCGAGCATCGGCACGCTCTCGGGCGGCGAGCGCGCCCGTCTGGCGCTGGCCCTGGTGACGCGCGATGCGCCGCACATGCTGATCCTCGACGAACCGACCAACCACCTCGACGTCGATGCGCGCGAAGCGCTGGTGCAGGCACTCAATGCCTTCGAAGGCGCGGTGATCCTGGTCAGCCACGACCGTCACATGGTCGAACTGGCCGCCGACCGGCTCGTGCTGGTCGATCAGGGCACGGCGACGAACTACGACGGTTCGATCGAGGACTACATCGATTTCGTGCTCGGCCGGAACCAGCCCAAGTCGGCTGCCGATCAGGGCGACGGCAAGCCCGCGCGCAAGTCCGGCGCCATCGCCCGCGAGGAACTGAAGGCCCTGCGCAAGAAAGTCACCGAGGCCGAGACGCGCATGAAGCGCATCCAGCAGCAGCTCGACGCGCTCGACGCCGCGCTGGCCGATCCGGCTGCCGCCAAGGGCGATCTTGCCAAACTGAACTTCGGCGAACTCGGCAAGCGCCGCACGCAGGCCGCCGATGACCTGGAAGTCGCGGAAATGGGCTGGTTCGAGGCCAATGAGGCGATGGACATGCTCATGGGCAAGACGGCGTGAGCGTCGCCTTCCGCCGCGACGGGGACGAGGAGCATCTCGAACCCAAGTTCGAAGTGCCGATCCCGCCCGGCCCCAACCTTGTGACGAGCGAGGGGCTGGAACTCGTCAAGGCACGGATCGCCGCGCTGGAGGCGCAGATCCCGACGCTGACCGAGGAAACCGCGCTCAATACCGCCAAGCGCGATTTGCGATATTGGCGCAAGCGGCTGGCGACGGCCGAAGTCCAGCCCGCGCCTTCGGGCGATACCGTGATGTTCGGACACCGGGTGCGGTTTGTGTTGAATGGCAAGACGCGCGATGTGCGCATTGTCGGGCACGATGAGGCCGATCCGGCCAAGGGCGACCTTGCCTTCACCGCACCGCTCGCCCGTGCCCTGCTGGGCGCGGAAGCAGGTGAGTTCGTGGATTTCAATGGGCAGGACGAGGCGATCGAGGTTATCGAACTGCTTGTCTGAGAGGCTTAGCTGTATGCTGGCCCCAATCGGGACCTGAGCAAGCCTGAGATATTTTCCCGAAACAAAACCTACCGAATAAGACCCGTCGTCCCCGCGAAGGCGGGGGCCCCGCTATCTTTTTGCCTCGGCGCAAGAAAAGCGGGGTCCCCGCCTTCGCGGGGACGACGGGTTTATTGTGTCATGGATAGGGTTTGGGTCGCCGCACGGTTTTACGTCGGCGGCAGATCACCATTTGGGCAGACGGGATGCAGGAACCTGCATCCCCATCATGCCATCAGCCTCAGTAAGGCTGACGGCCACCCTTCTTCGGCTTCTTGTGGAACGGCTTGCCGCCGCCCGGACCCGTGGCACCGCCACCGCTCCGTTCCGGACGACCGCCGGTCGGACGCGGCTGGTAACGCTGGCCTTCGTAGCCGCCACGTCCACCTTCTTCACGGCCGTGCGGCTTGCGTCCACGGCCCTGCGGGCCTTCACGGTCACGACGACGGTCGCGCGCGACATCGCGCGGCGTATCGGTCGCGAGTTCGATGCGGATGGTGTTTTCCACGTCGCCGCTCTCGTCATGCGCAGTGCGCTCCACGGCGCGGATGAACTGGTCAGCCTGCGCGCGCGGGATCTGGAAGTGCGTCTGGTCGGCGCCGATGCGGATCTGGCCCACCGCATTGCGGGTGACGTGACCACGACGGCACAGCAGCGGCAGTATCCAGCGCGGATCGGCGTGCTGGGCACGGCCGATATCCATGGTGAACCACACGACATCGTCGAATCCCGGACGCTGGCGCGCCTCGCGGGCCTCAGGGCTGCTGCCGATCAGCTCTTCCGGCTGCGGCATGGCGGCGCGGTGAGCGCGAACCAGTGCGGCGGCGAGATCCTCGGCGCTAACCTTGTCGAGGATTTCGCGGGCGATCTCGCGATCTTCCTCGTCAGCCTCGACCGGGGCCAGCAGCTTTTCCATCAGGCGGCCACGGTCAGCCGCGCGGATGACCTCGGGGGTCGGCGCCGCGATCCAGTCCGCCTCAATGCGCGCGCCGCGCAGCATGCCTTCGACGCGGCGACGGCGCGGGAACGGCACGACGATGACGGCAGTGCCCTTCTTGCCCGCACGGCCAGTACGGCCCGAACGGTGCTGAAGCGTTTCGGCATCGCGCGGGATCTCCACGTGGATGACCAGCGTCAGCGAGGGAAGATCGATGCCGCGCGCGGCAACGTCGGTGGCGACGCAGACGCGGGCGCGCTTGTCGCGCAGCGCCTGAAGCGCGTTGTTACGCTCGTTCTGCGAATGCTCGCCCGACAGCGCCACGGCGGAGAAGCCGCGCTCGGTCAGCGTCGAGTGGAGATGCTTCACATTGTCGCGCGTGGCGCAGAACAGGATCGCGGTCTCGGCGTCATGAAGACGCAGCAGGTTGACCACGGCGTTCTCGACATCGGCGGGAGCGACGGTGACGGCCTGATAGGCAATGTCGCCGTGGCCACGGTTCTCGCTCATCGTCGAGATGCGCAGCGCGTCGTTCTGATAACGGCGGGCCAGTGCTTCGATCGGGCGCGGCATGGTGGCCGAGAACAGCAGCGTGCGGCGGCCTGCCGGCATCGCGTCGAGCATTTCCTCAAGGTCTTCGCGGAAGCCCATGTCGAGCATCTCGTCCGCTTCGTCGAGCACAACGACTCGCAGCGCCGAGAGGTCAAGCTTGCCGCGCTCGAGGTGATCGCGAAGGCGGCCGGGCGTGCCCACGACGATCGTCGCGCCGCGTTCAAGCTGCTTGCGTTCACGCACGGGGTCCATGCCGCCTACGCACGTGACGATGCGCGCGCCGGTCTTGCCATAGAGCCATTCAAGCTCGCGGCTGACCTGCTGCGCCAGTTCGCGCGTCGGTGCGATGGCAAGGGCAAGCGGCGCTTCGGCGTAAGGAATCGAGCCGTCGGCGAGCAGTTCGTCGCCCATGGCGATACCGAAGGCAACGGTCTTGCCCGAGCCGGTCTGCGCCGAAACAACGAGGTCACGCCCGCGCGCCTCGGCTTCGGCAACGGCGGCCTGGACCGGGGTCAGGGTCTCGTAACCTTGCGCGGTAAGCGCGTCGGCGAGAGGCTGGGGAAGCTGGGAAAAAGTCATGAGTTTGTCGAATCTGTCCTGTGCCGCTTGCGCGGTCTCTTGGGGGGTAACATGGGGAGGAGTTTACGACCCATCGGTCTGTGTTTGGGCGGCCATAGCGGAAAAAACCCGGTTTGGCGCGCTCCAATTTCACTCAGGCGATGGAGATCCCTGCAAGACTGCGGAAATCCCCCTTCGTCGGCGTCATGGGAAAGTCACGCGGCACGCATAGTCGGCGTGGCGCGAGCCATGGAGCTGTACGAAAACGATGCCCTCCCCACCCCAGCGCCTGTCTCAAACCGTGCGAAAACCGCAGAACAAGCGGCTTCTGGCGTCGATCCACGATGTCGGCCCCGGCAGCGAACTCGCGGTGCTGCAACTGGTCGATCTGCTTGAGCGGCGGCTGGGCGGCCCGAACTTCGCCATGCTGGTGGTGCCCGATCACTGGGGCCGTCATCCCCTGAAGGCTGACAGAGCGTTTCAGGCGCGGCTGCGGGCATGGTCGGATCGCGGGATCGAGATGTTCGTCCACGGCTGGTTCCACAAGGACATGGCCGAACACGCCGACGCCGCCGCGCGCTTCAAGGCGAAGCATATGACCGCCGGTGAAGGCGAATTCCTCGGCCTGGACGATGCCACGGCCCTCGCCCGCATGCTGGAAGGCAAGGCATTGGTCGAGGACGTGATCGGGCGCGAGAGCGCAGGTTTCATCGCCCCGGCATGGCTTTACGGCGAAGGCGCAAGGACGGCGCTGCGCAAAGCCGATTTCGCGCTCTGTGAAGATCACTGGCGCGTCTGGGACGCCTCGACCGACGCGGTTCTGGCCAAGGGCCCGGTCATCACCTGGGCAAGCCGCTCGACGATGCGCACGGCCTCCTCGCTCGCCTTCGCAGGCCTGGCGCGTGCCGCGCTCGGGGTGCTGAGCACAGTGCGGATCGCCGTCCATCCGGGCGACGTGACCAAGACGTCGCTGCTCGACAGCATCGATGCGACGCTGAAGCGCTTCGCCGTCACCCACCGACCCGCGCGGTACGCCGAACTAAGGGCCAACCCCTAGCGGGCGTGACGCTTTGAATACGCTTTTCCGTCCGGAACATGACCGCCGCGCCGCCGTCACGAACCCGACATGGATCCCGAACAGTAACGCCACCTCGGAGAGGTTCTCCGCAAACGCCGTCTCGGAGCATCGCTCCGCAAGGGTCGCCACGAAGGAAATTGCACGCGCCGGCTGCGGATCGAGCCCGCCGGCGACGTCGGGGGAAATATGAAGGACAAGCTCAGGATCCTGATACCGATCCACAGCCTCGATCCGGGCGGTGTCGAACGTGTGGCCCTGGGGCTGGCCACGCAGTGGGACCGTGCGGGACATCAAGTGACGATTGTCCTCGGCCGCTCGGGCAGCAGCCATCTGACATCGGCGCCGGCACTGGATTACTGGAAACTGCCCGCGCCCTTCCCCACCGCCGCGTGGGAAACGCCGTGGATGATCCACTGCCTTCACAGCTACTTGCTCGAACATCGCGCGGACGTGCTGTTCCTTGCCGGGAACACGTATGCCGTGGTCGGCGCGGCTATGCGCGTCATGCTGGGCGAACGGGTGCCGCCGATGGTGCTCAAGGTCAGCAATGCGCTCCACCGGCCCGATATGTCGCCGCTGCTCCGGCGCGGCTATGGCGGCTGGCTGCGCGCGCAGGGACGGATGATCGACCGGCTGGTCGCGCTGTCCGAGCCGATGGCCCGCGAAATCCGCGAGACCACGCTGGCGCATCCGCGGCAGGTGGCGACGATCGCCAATCCGATCCTCTCCCGCCGCCGGCTGAGCGACCTCGGCAAGATCGAGCGAAAGCCGGCCTCGGCCTGGGGCACGCGCTATCTCACCGCCGGACGGCTGGTATCGCAGAAGAACCACCCGCTGATGCTGCGCGCCTTCGCGCGTGCGGCAAGGCCGGGCGACACGCTCACCATCGCCGGTGAAGGCCCCGAACGCGCCGCGATCGAGCGGCTTGCCGGCGAACTTGGCATCACCGCGCAGATCCGCCTGCCGGGCCATCTTGCCAGTATCGATCCGCTGCTGGCCGAAGCCGATGCCTTCGTGCTCAGTTCGGATTACGAAGGTCTGCCCGGCGTTGTCGTGGAGGCATTGGCGAGCGGGTTGCCGGTGCTCTCGACCGACTGCTGCGTATCGATGGCCTGCCTGCTGGAAAGCGGGCGAACCGGCCTGCTCGTGCCCATTGGCGACGAGGCGGCGTTCGCCGACGGGCTCGCCCGGATCCGCGAACTGCCGGGCGATCCCGCCCGGTCCCGAACGATTGCATCCCGCTACGAGATCGAAGGCGCGGCCGCGCGCTACATCGGCCTCATGGACGACCTGCGCCGCGAGCACGAGCGCAGCCGCATACGCATGCTCGACGAGAGCGCCTGGCTGCCGCCCTCGTCCTGGCAGCGCACCTTCTGAGCCCCCGCGCCCACCCCCGGAGAATCGCGTGAACGAATCCCTCGTCGCACTGGCACCACCAGCGCTGCCCCCCCAGGCCCCGCCAATCCAGCTGACGCCGCAAGACCGCACCTCCAATCGCGGCAAGCAGGCTCTTTTCTCGATCGCACTGTCGCTCGCGGTCATCGCCGCCGTCATCCATGAAATGGGCGGCCTCGAAATCGCGCGGATGCGGGCGATGATGCCCGTGAGTATCGGCTTCTGGCTGGTCTTCGCCGCCGGTTACCTTGTCACCCCGGCCAGCGAATGGCTGATCTTCAACCGCCTCTGGGGCATTCCGCCCGGCGGCATCCTCGCGCTGCTGCGCAAGAAGATCTACAACGAATTGCTGCTCGGCTATCTGGGCGAGGCCTATTTCTACACCTGGGCCCGCAAGCGCGTTTCGCTGACGGCGGCGCCGTTCGGCGCGGTGAAGGACGTGGCGATCCTCTCGGCGATGACCGGCAATGTCGTTACCATGCTGCTGGTGGCGATCATGCTGCCGATCGTCGGCATGACGCGGCTGGGGCTCGATTCGCGGATGCTGGTCTATTCGCTGGCGCTGCTGGTGGTGATCTCGGCCGCGACGATGCTGCTGCGCCGCAAGGTCTTCACGCTGCCGCGCTCCGAACTGGTGATGATCACGCAGGTCCACCTCGCGCGCATCGCCTTCACCACGCTGTCGAATGCGGTGATGTGGCACATCGTCCTGCCGCAAGTGCCGCTGAGCTGGTGGCTGTTCCTGGCGACGCTGCGCCTGCTCGTCTCGCGCCTGCCGCTGATGCCGAACAAGGACCTCCTGTTCGCCGGTTTCGCCGTGCTCGCACTTGGCAATCAGGGCGACATCGGCCCGCTGATGACGCTGATGGCAGGCCTGATCCTGGCGACGCACCTCGTACTGGGCGCGCTCCTCGCGATCCGTGACCTCGCCGCTCCCGAGGAGATCGCCGTATGAGCCTCTCGCTGTTGCTCCCGCTCGCCGCCGCGCTGATCCCTTCCACCCCCGACCTCGGCAAGGCCGAAGGCCAGTGCCGCGCGGGGGAACGCGGCCCGGCCTTCGAGGTCGAAGTGGTTGGCCTGAAAGACCGCGTCGGCAAGCTCAAGCTCGAAGTCTATCCGGCCAACGACAAGGATTTCCTGGCCGACGACAACGTGCTGGTCAGCGCGGGCAAGACCTTCCGGCGCGTGGAAGTTCCGGTTCCGGCAACGGGCAACCCGAAGCTCTGCGTGCGTCTGCCCGGGCCAGGCACATTCGCGGTCACCCTGCTTCACGACCGCGATAGCGACCGCAAGTTCAACTGGCGCGTCGACGGCATCGGCTTTTCCCAGAACCCCCGGCTCGGCTGGGGCAAGCCGAGCGTGCGCAGCGTCAGCACCGTTGCCGGCAGCGGCATGACCTCGCTGCGCATCGTGCTCAATTATCGCCACGGGCTGGGCGTCGCCCCACTCAACTAAGCCAGTACCGGTCGCAAGGATAACAACATGAGAATCGTTGACGTCTGCGCTTTCTACTCGCCGCAGGGCGGCGGCGTGCGGACTTATGTCGAGCAGAAGCTGCGCATCGGCCCCACGCTGGGGCACGAGATCGTCATCCTCGCCCCCGGTGACGAGGACGCGGTGATCGAGCGCGGGCCCGCCGCCCGCATCGTCACGCTCAAAAGCCCGCGCTTTCCCCTCGACCGCAAATACTGGTATTTCAACGAGGCGGGGCGTCTGCACGCCGCGCTCGACGCGCTGGAGCCCGATTTCGTGGAAGCCACTTCGCCATGGCGCAGCGCCTCGCTCGTCGCCGATTGGCCCTCGGCCACGCCGCGCAGTCTGGTCATGCATGCCGATCCGCTTTCGGCCTATGCCTATCGCTGGCTGGGCGACGTGTTTTCCCGCCAGACCATCGACCGGCAGTTCTCGGTATTCTGGGAGCACCTGCGGCGGCACTCACGCCGCTATGATTATGTCGTCTGCGCCAACAGCGACTTGTCCCGTCGTCTCGACGAAGGGGGCGTGCAGCACACGATGACGATCCCGATGGGCGTGGAGGCAGAATGCTTCTCGCCCGCCCTGCGCGATCCCGCCTTGCACGCGCGCCTGCTGGCGGACTGCGATCTGCCGGAAAGCGCCGCCCTGCTGCTGGCGGTGGGCCGCCTTGCACCCGAAAAGCGCTGGCCCATGGTGATCGATGCCGTCAGCATGGCCAGTCAGGAGACCCCGATCGGCCTGGTCATGCTGGGCGAAGGGCGTGAGCATCGCACGATCCTGCGCCATATCGCCGGAAACCCGCACGTGCGCCTGTTCGCGCCGGAGCGAGACCGGCTGGCTTTCGCACGGATCATGGCCAGCGCCGATGCGCTGGTCCACGGCTGCGAGGCGGAAACGTTCTGCATGACCGCGGCCGAAGCGCGGGCGAGCGGCGTCCCGGTGGTGGTCCCCGATGCGGGCGGCGCCGCCGATCACGCGCGCGATGGCGCCGGGCGGACTTATGCCGCCGCCGATGTCCACGCCGCCGCCGAAGCGATCCGCGCCGTCGTGCGTGATCGTCCGCGTCCGGCGGCAACCGCGCGGACCATGGACGAGCATTTCAACGACTTGTTCGCCGCTTACGAAAGCAGTCTCGTCAAGCGCCGGCGCGCGGCCTGATGCGGCGGCAGTGCATGCGTCCCGGGACGACCTTCCCGGAGCGCCTGTACGTCAGTCCTGCTCCCAGCCTCCGCCAAGAGCGATGAATACCGAGATCTGATCGTCCACCAGCGCCGCTTCGGCGGCTGCGTGGCTGACTTCGGTGGTCGCCAGATTGCCCTGCGCCGTCAGCAGCGAAAGAATGTCGCTGCGGCCGAAACGGAACAGCTTGGCCGCCTGCGCCTGCGATACGCCGGCGCTTCTGGCCGCACTGCCGAGGGCGGCGGCCCGGTCGGTATCGCGCGCATAGGTCTCCAGCGCCGTTTCCGTACCGCGCAGGGCATCGAGCACGGTGCCGTCGAATTTCGCCAGATCGACGTCGACTTGCGCATTCGCCTGATCGATCCGCGCCTTGACCAGTGGCCGGTTCGGGAAGCTCCAGTTCAGCATCGGCCCGAAGCTGAAGCCGAAGCTGTGCGTCTTGCCGATGTTTTCGAGCTTGCCGTCGTTGATGATCCCGCCGCCGATGCTGACGGTGGGATAGAGATCGGCCGTGACGACGCCGATGCGCGCGGTATCGCCCGCGATGGTGCGCTCCGCCTGCCGGATGTCGGGACGACGGCGGATCATCGCCGCGCCGTCACCCACCGGCATCGGCCTGCGCAAGGTGGGCAGCGCCGAACAGCTTTCGACATCGGCCGGATATTCCGCCGGTGGCCTTCCAAGCAGCGTCGCCAGCAGATAGAGCGCCGCCTTGCGCTTGGCCGCATAGCCCGGAAGGGTCGACTTGCTGGTCTCGACCGCAGTCCGCGAGCGGCTGGTGTCGAACGCCGTGCCGCGGCCACCGCGCTTGAGCCGGGTGGTGGCATCGAGCGTCTGCTGTTGCAGCTCGATCACCTTGCGGACGGTCGCTTCCTGATAGTTCGCGGCGCAGACGTCGGCATAGGCCTTGGTGGTCGCGGCGGCGACGCTGATGCGCACCGCGTCCCGCGCCGCCTCCACGGCCTCGCGGTCGGCAAGGCTGCTTTCGATGGCGCGCTTCAGCTTGCCGTTGAGATCGAGCGGATAGCTCAGCGCCAGGCCGAGATCGTAAGTCACCACGCCGGGCATGTTGGTGCCCACCGAGGTCAGCGTATAGTCGCGTTCGAGAGCGACATTGGCCTGGACTGTCGTTTCGAGGCCCTTCTCGCCGACATACTCGCGCACCACGGCATCGGCCTTGCGCAAGTTGGCATCGGCCGCGTGCAAGTTGGTATTGGCTTCCAGCGCCTGCTCGACCAGCGCGTTGAGGCGCGGATCGTCATAGAGGCGCCACCAGTGGTCGGGCAGCGGATCCTGCGAGAAGTAGGAGCCCTGCGCCGATGCGAAAGCACCGGTGGCACCCGGTGCGGTGGCGGCCGAGTTCTCGGGCGGCTTGTAATTGGGCCCGGCCACGCAGCCGCCGAGCAGCGCCAGCGCCCCCAGCGAAGCGGCGCCGAGAAGACGACCGGACATATGGCAGGCGGAGCGGATCACTTGGCATGCTCCGTCGGCGCGGCCGCAGCAGTCTGTGCGGGTGCGGGTTGTGCAGCGATGGTCTGGGCGGGGGCTGGCTGAGCCGGAGCGGCCGGAGCGCGCTGACCTGCCGGTTGCCCCTTGGCCGGAGCCTGATCGTGCTGTTCGATCGTCACTGTCGCGGTCCGGCCGACGATCAGCCGCACGCCGCTCGGCACCTCGGTCAGGCGGATGCGGACCGGGATGCGCTGGGCCAGACGGACCCAGGTGAACGTGGGATCGACGTTCGGCAGCAGGTTGTGCGAGTCCGTGCGGGTGGTGTCGCCAATGCCCGCCGCGATGCTCTCCACCACGCCCTTCACCGGCCGGGTCTCGCCCATCAGCACCACCGTAACCGGCGCGCCGACGTGGATGTGCGGCAGCTTGGTTTCCTCGAAATAGCCCTCGACCCGGATCGAATCGCGGTCGATCAGCGCCATCGCCTGACTGCCGGGCGCGACGAAGTCGCCCGGGTGCAGGTCAAGGTTGGTGACGGTGCCGTTGACCGAGGCGCGCACATTGGTGCGGGCAAGATCGAGCTTGGCCTTGTCCAGCGCGCTCAGCGACTGGTCGAGCGCGGCGCGCGCGGTGGCAACGGCGGCGACGTTCTGTTCATGGCTTTCGGTCGCGACCAGATCGCCCAGCGCAAGGTCGCGCGCAGCCTCGCGCTGCGCCTGGCCGAGCTTCGCCTGCGCGCTCTGCACCGCAGCCTGCGCCGCCTGCACTGCCAGCGAATAGCGCGGCCGGTCGATCACGAAGAGCAGGTCCCCCGCCCTCACCTCCTGATTGTCGCGCACCTCCACCGAGGTGACGAGACCGCCGATGTCGGGCGTGACCCGCACCACGTCCGCACGAACGCGGCCGTCGCGGGTCCAAGGGCTGTTTTCGTAATGATTCCAGAGCCAGATCGCCACCAGCGCGGCGATAACGACAAGCACGAGGGTCGCAAGGCTCGGGGCAATCCGGGCAAACAGGTTCTTCATTGGCGGAAACCGATCAGCGGAGCGGCCCAGACCAGAAGCCCGAGCACGAAGATGTAGAGGCACAGGTCAACCGCCGCACGATAAGCGAACAGGCGGTAGAAACCCACGAGATTGGCGATGCGCATGAGCATCAGCGTGATGATCGAGGCGATCACTGCCAGCACCAGCAGCGTCGGCACGAACACGCCGTCGAACGAGACTTCTCCCCTCATGCCGGAACCTGCGAAGCGGGGGTCATCGTGGAAGCGGCGATGGGCGCGGCATCGGGGAAGATGTTGCGGCGCAGGCTTACCAGCCCCAGCGCACCGGCGCGGCTGACATCGCGGTCCTTGTCCCGCAGTACCGCGTCCAGCGCGAGGTCGATGTCCTGGAGCAGTTCTGGATCGGCCGGTGCCGGGCGATCGGGCACGAGGCTGCGGTAATATTCGCCGACGCGCCGCAGCACGGCGGTGAGCGGGGCACTGCGTTCGGGCGACATGCCAAGGCGCAGTTCGCGCAGCTCGCCGATGGCGATGCCGGTGCGCAGATCGCGCAAGGCATCGTAGAGCGGCTTTCCGGGCGAGCGACCGGCCATGGCAAGGCGCGGGGCAAGTTGGGCAATTCGATCGAGCATACGGTTGATCCAGGCGCGCACGTCGGGCGGGGCTATGAGGTTGGAGCGTTCGGCAATGTCCATCCAGCCTGCCCGCAGCGTACGCCGGATGGCGCCCTCTGCCCCTGTCGAACTGAGCAGCCGGATCATGACGATGGCGTAGAGAATGCCGGTAAGCTGGGCGAGCGAGCCGTTCATGTAGCCGGCAAAGCCGCCAACGTAGCGATCCGCCACCAGCACCGGAGTACCGAGCCCGAGCAGCAGCGGCACCGCGATACCGCCGAAGCGCGGCGATTGCATGAGCATGCCCAGTATCAGCAGCATCGGCGCCATGGCGGCGGCGAATTCCAGGTAGCCATCGAGCCGGGGCAAAATCACGAAACCGTAGAGCATGCCGAGCAGCGTGGCGATGAAAGTGCCCACGAAGAACGAGCGCAGCGGTGCCAGTGGATCGGGCGCGGAGGCAAACAGCGCGGTAAAGACGCCGGCCAGCATGATCGCGGTGCCGCCGTCGTGCCAGCCGCTGTAGATCCACATCACGCAGCCCACCACGATAGTGATGAAGGCACTGAGCGCGCCTCGAACGGCGCCGCCGAAATCGAGGTGAAGCTCACGCCCGCGCCGCCCTTCGAGCAATGCTGCCGTGCGCCCGCTGACCGGGCGAGTGGTGGGCGATGCCAACTGCTCGGCAAGGTCGCGGCAATCGCGGTGAGCGCCGATCAGGGTCGCCAGGCGGGACAGCAGGCTGAGCAGGATCAGGTCGTGCCAGGACGCCCCTTCGCCGACTTGCGGCTCCAGCGCTGCGCAGCGCGTACGCAAGGCCTCAGCCTCTTCGCTCCTGCGCGCGATATCCATGGAATCGAGCCGGGAAAACCAGTCGCGCGTATCAGCCAGCAGGGTGGCCACTTCGGCGGGGCCGCCTCCGGATTCATGAAGCTGGGCGATACGGTCGGCAACCGCCGCACCCAGCGGCATGATCAGCGAGAGCTGGTCCTGCAAGGCGCGGACCGTGCGGATGCGAGGCGCGATCCGGGTGCTCTCATAAGGAAGGTGGATCGAGAGCTGATGCAGTTCGGTCACGTCGAGCGCCAGTCGGCGGCGCTCCCTGTCGACCGAAGGATCAACCTCGATCTGCAGCGAATCGCCCGACCACCGCTCGGCATCGGCCAGGATCGTCGAAACGCGGTGAAGCAGGAAGGCCGAGACCGACTGCGGCAGCACCAGCGCGTGGACGAAGCTGCCACACAGGATGCCGATGGTGATCTCCTGCACGCGCAGGGCCGCAGTGGTGAAGATCAGTTGCGGCGTATCGACGCTGGGCAACACGATCAGCACGGCCGTGTAGCCCGCCAGAACCGAAGCATAGGCGCGCGGCGTGCGATCCAGCAGCGAGATGAAGACGCAAATTGCCAGCCAGCTCCCGATAGCCAGCGTGAGCAGTTCCGGCGCGTGGACCAGCGGCGGCACCATGATGACAGCCACGGCCGCGCCCACGAATGTACCCATCACGCGGAACACCGCCTTGGACACGACCGCGCCCGCCAGCGGCTGCGCGACGATGTAAGAGGTGAGGAATGCCCAGTAAGGACGGTCGAGCCCGATTGAGAGCGCGATATAGACGGCCAGAATCGCGGCGGCGTACGCCTTTACCGAAAACAGCGCTGTATCGAGTCCAAAGCGCGTGGTCATGGCTTGCCGCTGCTCTCGGCCACGCGAACAGCGATCCGGTCAAGAACCGCCACCGTGGTTTCAAGGTCTTCATCAGAAATGCCATCGAGCAGACCCGCGCGCAATGCATTGAGTCGCGTATCGATTCTTTCTGCCAGCGCGGCGCCTTCGGGCGTCAGCGCAAGGTGTTTGGCGCGGCGGTCGCTCTCGTCGGCAATGCGCTCGATCAAGCCTGCGCCTTCGAGCATATTCAAGGTGCGCACCAGCGACGGCTCGGTCACGCCGACGACACGCGCCAGTTCCCCCTGCCGCACAGTTTCTCCAAGACGCAGCAGATGCACCAGCGCCCAGCCCGAGGAATTGGATATCCCGAGCGAGGACAGCGCATCGTCCGCCAATTGTAGCCATGAGCGCGAGATCGGGCCCAGCCTTGTGGCAAGGGCCCGCTCACGCAACCGTCGTTCCTGCATGCGCGGTCCTTAGCACGCTAACTAATGGCAGCAAGTCACTCCAAGGGAGATATTATTGCAAGTAATGCAAGCGAATAGGCAACTGTCCCCCTCACCACCCACGCTGCAAATGCGAAGGATCGTTCGGACCATGGGCGCCCGAACCGGCCGCCTTGCAGAATATCTGCGCGCAGGAGGGCTGGTGCGAAGCCGGAAGGCTCGTTAAGCCTCGGGAAAATCGGTCGCTCTCAATCCCTCCTTGCCGGAGATCGCGCTTGCGTCATCCCTCGCCTTTCCGCCGAATCACTGCCCTTGCACTGGCACTCGCCCTCACCGCTCCGCTGGTTCCGGAAGCTCAGGCATGGGCCGAGGCGCCCGTCGATGTTGCCGTTGCGAAGGCTGCGCGCCCGCAACAATCCGCCACAACGCGCCATGCCATGGTCGCCGCTGCGAACCCGCTCGCGGTCGAGGCCGGGGTCGAGGTTCTGCGCAAGGGCGGCTCGGCGGTGGACGCCGCGGTGGCGATCCAGGCGGTGCTGGGGCTGGTCGAGCCGCAAAGCTCGGGCCTCGGTGGCGGCGGCTTCATGATCTTCTATGACGCGAAGACGAAGCAGGTCACGGCCTATGACGGGCGCGAGATGGCGCCGATGGGGGCGAACAACCACCTCTTCGTCGATGATAGCGGCAAGCGCCTGCCCTTCTTCGATGCGGTACTTGGCGGCATTTCGACGGGCGTGCCGGGTGCCATCGCCATGCTGGACATGGCCCACCGCGATCACGGCAAGCTCGAATGGGCCGGCCTCTTCGACAAAGCGCACACGCTGGCAGAGGATGGCTTCATCGTCAGCCCGCGCCTGGCCGGGATGATCGCCTCGAAGGCGCCGCAGGCCTCCGCGCCCGATGCGGTGCGGTACTTCACCAAGGCCGACGGCACGCGCTATGTCGCCGGAGACCGCCTGCGCAATCCGGACTATGCAAAGTCGCTGGAGCGGATCGCCCGGTTCGGTGCCTCGGGCCTGCTCACCGGCCCGATCGCGCAGGACATTGTTGCCCGCCTTCATGAAGGCTCGCGCCCCAGCACGATGACGCTGGCCGACCTTGCCGCCTATCGCCCGCATTCGGGCCCGGCGCTCTGCACTCCCTACCGCACTTATGTGGTCTGCACGCCGCAGGCGCCTTCCGGCGGCCCGGGCCTGCAAATCGCGCTCGGCGTGCTGGCTCATACCGATATCGACAAGCGCTCCGCCACCGACGAGAAAGCCTGGTTCCAGTTCGCGCAGGCCAGCCGCCTCGCCTATGCCGACCGCGACCGTTACGTTGGCGACCCGGCTTTCGTGAAAGTGCCGATCTCCGGCCTGCTCGCGCCGGACTACCTCAAATCCCGCGCCGCGCTGATTGGCGAAAAGGCCGGCCCGATCACCTTCGGCATGCCGGAAGGCGCCCCTGTCAACGGAGCCGACGCCACGGCCGAGCCGGGCGGCACCAGCCACTTCGTGATCGTCGATACGCAAGGCAA
Source organism: Novosphingobium sp. BL-S-33 (assembly GCF_056857025.1). Taxonomy (NCBI): domain Bacteria; kingdom Pseudomonadati; phylum Pseudomonadota; class Alphaproteobacteria; order Sphingomonadales; family Sphingomonadaceae; genus Novosphingobium; species Novosphingobium sp. BL-S-33. The sequence continues at coordinate 2,685,034 of NZ_CM166474.1, forward strand.
CGTCGTCTCGATGACGACCACGGTCGAAAGCATCTTCGGTTCGGGCCGGATGGTCGACGGCTTCTTCCTTAACAACCAGCTGACCGACTTCTCGTTCTCGCCCACCGACGATGACGGCGCCCCGGCTGCCAATGCCCCCGCGCCCGGCAAGCGCCCGCGTTCCAGCATGGGCCCGGCAATCGTGCTGACGCCGCAAGGCAAGTTCGTGGCGGCCGCAGGCTCGCCCGGCGGCTCTGCGATCCAGGCCTATAACCTGAAAGTGCTGGTTGCCCTGCTCGATTGGCACATGAGCCCGCAGGACGCGGTCTCGCTGCCCAATCTCGTGGCGAAGGGCGACACTTACAGCGCCGACGTGTTCCCCGATCCGATCATGGCCGCCCTTGCCGCGCGCGGCATGCCGCTGTCGACCAGCCGGGGCGAGGAATCCGGCCTGCAAGCCGTGATCGTGACGCCGAAGGGGTTTGTCGGCGGTGCCGATCCTCGGCGTGAAGGCGTGGCGCGAGGCTTTTGATAAAGGGGCTTCTGATGCGGGTGGCTTGAGCGGCGGCGTCTGGCCACGCATAGTCGCCCGCAATGAATCAGACCGCATCCGCCATCCCGCTCGGCCAGCTTGCCGTCACCGATCCTGCTCGCGCCGTGCCTTTGCTGCGCGAAGCACTGGCACGACAGGGTGAGGATCCGCGCGCGCTGCGGCTGCTCGGTCAGGCGCTGCGCAAGCTTGGCCGCGACGGCGAGGCAGAACTGGCCGAGAATGCGGCGATCCGCGCCTCGGTGCGCGATCCGGAACTGATCGCCATCGCCCATGCCCTCCTCGCGAACGACCTGCCCGCCGCCGAGGCGGGTTTGCGCCAGCGCCTGTCAGCCCAGCCGCGCGACGTGGCCGCGATCCGCATGATGGCCGAACTCGCCGGGCGCATCGGCCGTTATCGCGACGCCGAGACATTGCTGTACCGCGCCCTTGACCTCGCACCCGGCTTTGCGGCGGCGCGCGCCAATCTGGCAATCGTACTCTACAAGCAGAACCGCTTTGCCGATGCGGTCGCGCAGCTCGATACCGTACTCGCCGACAACGCCGCCAATGCGGGCGATCTCAACTTGCGTGCCGCAGCGCTCGGCCGGATCGGCGAATACGAGGAGTCGCGCCGGATCTACCGTGAGCTGCTCGAAAGCTTCTCCGATCACGCCAAGCTCTGGATGAGCTATGGCCACATCCTCAAGACGCTGGGCGAACAGGGCGAGGCCGTCACCGCCTATCGCCGTTGCATCGTGCTCGAAGCCACGATGGGCGAGGCGTGGTGGAGCCTTGCCAATCTCAAGACCGTGCGCTTCGACGACGGCGATCTTGCCGCGATGGAAACCGCGCTTGCAACCGGCGGCGCACTTTCGCGAGAGGATGAACTCCACCTTCACTTCGCGCTGGGCAAGGCCTGCGAGGAGCGCGGGGAGACCGAAACGGCCTTCGCGCACTATGCCAAGGCCAATGCGCTGCGCAGCATCGACCTGCAGCATGACCCTGACGCCGTGACCGAACAGGTGGACGCGGTGGTCAAAACCTTCACCCCCGCCCTCGTCGCAGCCCATGCCGATAAGGGCGAACTTTCGGCGGATCCGATCTTCATCCTCGGCATGCCGCGCGCGGGATCGACGCTGATCGAACAGATCCTCGCCAGCCACTCGCAAGTCGAGGGGACGATGGAACTGCCCGACATTCCTGCGCTGGCCATGCGCGAGGCGCAGGCCACCGGCGGCAAGCCGCGCGACTGGCCGGCCGCGCTCGCCGCGATGGCGCCGGAGCGGCTGGCCGAACTCGGCGCGGAATTCCTTGATCGCACGCGCATTCAGCGCAAGACGGACAAGCCCTGCTATATCGACAAGCTGCCCAATAACTGGGCCTATCTCGGCTTTATCGCGCTGACCTTACCCAATGCGAAGATCATCGACGCGCGGCGCGATCCGCTCGATTGCTGCGTGTCCAACTTCCGTCAGCACTATGCCAAAGGGCAGGCCTTCTCTTACGACCTTGCGCACATGGGGCGGTATTATGCCGACTACGTGCGCGCCATGCGGCACTACGATACTGTCATGCCCGGCCGCGTCCACCGGGTCATTCACGAGCGCCTGCTCGACGATCCCGAAACCGAAGTGCGTGCCCTGCTCGATCACCTTGGCCTGCCGTTCGAACAGGCCTGCCTTGAGTTCCACACCAACACCCGCGCGGTACGCACTGCGTCGAGCGAGCAAGTGCGGCGTCCGATCAACCGCGACGGCGTGGGGCAATGGCGGGCTTACGCGGAATGGCTGGCCCCCCTTCGCGCAGCATTAGGCGATTTGCCGGATACTTACGCGCTTTCCTGAACGCTTTGTTCATGTTGCACAAATGCAATAGGTGCAGTGCAACATGATTGTCATCCGAAAGGCCTATTGCCAAGATCGCGGAACTATGGCGGCTTGAAGATCCAGATAATAATGGGGGTCTTCGGGTGGTCGCATCGAGTGTTTCGTTTCGCCACGGCATGGTTGCCGTCCTGCTCTGTTCCACCGCAATTGTTGCAGCGCAACCAGCGCAAGCGCAGCAATCGCAACCTCCCGAAACGCAGACTACTCCCGCCAGCAAGATAGATACCAAGCCCGTCGGCGCTCCGGAAAGCGGCGTCATCTATGTGACCGCGCAAAAGCGGGTCGAAAATCTTCAGGACGTGCCGATCGCCATCACGGCGCTCGGATCCGAAAAGCTCAAGGACCTTCAGGTCAAGGAGCTACAGGATGTCGTCAAGTTCCTGCCTTCGGTGACCATCCAGACCCTCCAGCCGGGTTTCAGCCAGGTCTACTTCCGCGGCGTGGCCTCTGGCGAGAACGCCAACCACTCCGGCCCGCTGCCGACGGTCGGCACTTACCTTGACGAAATGCCGATCACCACGATCCAGGGTGCTCTCGACATCCATGCCTACGACATTGCCCGGGTAGAGGCTCTGGCCGGTCCGCAGGGCACGCTCTACGGTGCCAGTTCGATGGCGGGCACCATCAAGATCGTGACCAACGCGCCGGATACCACCAGCACTTACGGCGCGGTCGACGGCGAAGTGAACACCGTTTCGCACGGCAGCATGGGCGGCGTGCTGCAAGGCTTCCTCAACTACAAGATCTCGGATTCGGTCGCCGCCCGTCTCGTCGGCTGGTATCGCCATGACGGCGGCTATATCGACAACATACACGGTACCCGCACATTCCCGGTCTCGGGCATCACGCAGGACAACGCCAACCTCGTCGAGGACAATTACAACGACGTCGATACATATGGCGGCCGTCTTGCCCTCGGCATCGATCTCGACGGCAACTGGACGCTGAAGCCCACGATCATGGGACAGGTCCAGAAAACCAACGGCAGCTTCGCGCAGGAACGCTCCAGCGCGGTCACCGGCAAGCTCCAGACCGTCCAGTACAACCCGGAGAAGAGCAAGGACGAGTGGATCCAGGCCGCCCTCACTATCGAGGGCAAGATCGGCAACTGGGATCTCACCGCTACTGGCGGCATCCTCAACCGCAAGGACTGGACCCAGTCCGACTATTCCGACTACGCCTATTTCTACGACGCGCTCTTCGGATCGGGCGCCTATCTCACGGACAATGCCGGTAACCTCATCAGCCCGAACCAGTACATCAAGGGCCAGGACACCTATCACCGGCAATTCGGCGAAGTGCGCATAAGTTCGCCGCAGAGCAATCCGCTGCGCTTCATCGGCGGGCTGTTTTACCAACGCCAGTCGCACCACATCGTGCAGAATTACATCATCGACGGTCTGGCGGACGATCTCAAGGTTCCGGGCACCCAAAGCGACATCTGGCTGACGCAGCAGAAACGCGTGGACCGTGACTATGCCGCATTCGGCGAACTGACGTACGACATCACCGACAAGCTGAGCGCCACCGGCGGTGTCCGCCTCTATCATTACAACAACTCGCTTGTCGGTTTTTATGGCTACAGCGCCGGCTTTTCGAGCAGCACGGGCGTTGCCTCCTGCTTCGCGGACGCCGTGGTCGCCGGTTCGCCCTGCACCAACCTCGACAAGTCGACTGCCAAGACGGACGCGATCTACAAGGCGAACCTCACGTACAAGATCACGCCCGATGCGCTCGTCTACGCCACCTGGTCGCGCGGGTTCCGCCCGGGCGGCATCAATCGGCGCGGCACGCTGCCGCCCTACAAGCCTGACCGGCTGGACAACTACGAACTCGGCTGGAAGACCATGTGGGGCCCGGTCCGTTTCAATGGCGCAGTTTACCAGCAGGACTGGAACGACATCCAGCTATCGTTCCTGGGCGCCAATGGCCTGACCGAGATCCGCAACGCCGGCGTCGCCCGGATCCGCGGCATCGAGTTCGATCTGGGTTACAACAAGAACGGCTTCTCGTTCGACCTGTCCGGCACTTACAACGATGCGACCATCCGCAAGGACTTCTGCCTGATCGCCAACAGTGCGTTCGACTGCACGCTGCCCGGCTCCGACGGGGCCGAGAACGCCCTGCTCGCCCCCAAGGGCACGCATTTGCCGATCACCGCCAAGTTCAAGGGCAATGCTGTCGCCCGCTACGAATTCCCGATCGGTGACTGGAACGCCCACATTCAGGCGGCTGCAAGCTACATCGGCAAGCGCCGCAGCGACCTGCGCACGCTGGAGAACCAGATCAAGGGCGAACTCGGCGCCTATACCACTGCCGACGTCAGCCTGGGCGTGGCCCGCGACGGCTACCGGGTGGAACTCTACGCCACCAATCTGTTCAACAGCAACGGCGTGGTCAATACCGGCGTCCAGTGCCTGGAGACGACGTGCGGCGATCCGGATGGAGTGTCCGGCACCGGCGGCGTGTTTTACGATTATGTCATCAGGCCGCGCGTGATCGGTATCAAATTCGGCGCAGATTTCTGATCCCCTCGTGCAGGTGACGGAAGAAAAGCCAACAGCCGGAGGCCCGGGCGGAAGTCTGGGCCTCGTGGCGGCCACGGCGCTGGTCATGGGCAACATGATCGGCTCCGGCGTGTTCCTGCTACCCGCCAGCCTTGCGCCGTTCGGATGGAACGGAGTGATCGGCTGGCTCATAACGATCAGCGGCGCGCTCGTGCTCGCCTATGTTCTCAGCCGCCTTACCCGCGCCCGTCCCGGAGCCGGTGGACCGGCGGGCTTCGTTACCGACGCCTTCGGACCGGCTGCCGGGTTCTTCATCAGCTGGATCTATCTGGTCTCGATCTGGACCTCGGTGGTCGCGATCGCGGTGGCCGCCGTCAGCTATCTGTCCAGCATCGTGCCCCTGCTCGGCGTGGGCGAGTACGTCCCGGCGATGGCCGCCATCGTACTGCTCTGGCTCATGGCATTCATCAACTTGCGCGGCGTGCGCGCGGCCGGTGAGTTCCAGATCGTCACTCTTGCTCTCAAGGTCTTGCCGCTCATCGTCGTCATCGTGATCGCGGCAGCCGTACTCGGAAGCGGACGCGCGCATGTGGCGCCTCCCGTTCCCGGCAGCATCGGTTTCGGCGCGATCAACGGCGCCGCCACGCTGACGCTCTGGGCCCTGCTCGGCTTCGAGAGCGCGAGCGTCGCGGCGGCCCGCGTGCGCAATCCTGAAGTGAACATCGCCCGCGCCACGCTCTGGGGCACGGGGCTTACCGGCATTCTCTACCTTCTGGTCTGCTCGGCGGTTGCGCTACTGCTGCCGGTGGAGCTTGCCGCGCATTCACCAGCCCCCTTCGCGACATTCGTCGCGCGCTTCTGGAATGCAGACGCAGCCACGTTCATCACGCTCTTTGCCGTCATCAGCTGCGTCGGCGCGCTCAACGGCTGGACCCTGCTCGAAGCCGAAATGGTGCGCGACATGGCGAACCGCCGCCTGCTCCCTGCATGGTTCGCTGAGACCGATGGACGCGGGGTCGCACGCCGCGCACTGCTGATCTCGACCGTGATCGCCAGCCTTTTTGCGGCGATGAACGCCAGCCGGTCGATGCAGGCGCTGTTCGAATATCTGCTGCTGCTATCGACCTCGGCAACGCTGTGGCTCTACCTTGCCTGCGCGCTGTCGGCGCTGCGATTGGGAGTTGCGCGCCCCGCTGCCATTCTGGGTGCTGTCTATGCGTTATGGACGCTCTGGGGGGCCGGGATCGGCGCGAGCGGGCTCAGCTTCGTGCTGATGGCGCTAGGCCTGCCGATCTGGCTCATGGTCCGGCGCCGAAACGCCGAGCAGCGCGTCTAGCCACGCCTCGACCAGTCCGGCCGCCTCTTCAGGCGTGAAGGGCGCCTTGCCCAGGCTGAGTTCGAGCCAGAGCCCATCGATCAGCGCGGTCAGGCCCACGCCGATCAGCCGGGTATCGGCCATGCCCGGTCGGCACGCGCGGATCAGCGCATCCATGCCGATCCGAAACTCGCCATAGATCTCCTCGTGGAGCGCGCCGATGCCGGAGTCCTGCGGCGTCATTGCCCAGAATGCCAGCCAGGTCGCCAGCAGTTCGGGATCCGCGATGGGCGGACGAAAGCTGGCAGCGAGATAGGCCAGCAGCCGCGCCCTCGGTTCTTCACCCGCCTCGGCCACGGCCTCTTCAAGCGCCCGTGCGACCCGGTTTCCCGTCCAGCGATAGGCTTCGGCAATCGCATCGGACACGCCGCCAAAATAGTGTCGCAACAGCCCCGGCGACACTCCTGCCATCCCGCAGATCGAACGGACCGAAGTCCCGCCCACACCATGCACCGCAAGGCACCGCGCCGTCGCCTCGATCAGGCTCTGCCGCCGCTCGTCGGGATCACCGCGCGTATAGGCCGGTGTGGAGGATTGCTTGGTAGTCATCGCGTTGTTATACGATCGTATAACAAGGAGTCGCCCATGGCAACGCAGCTCAGGGATTTCGCGGAAAACGATCCGCTCGATGGCTGGAGTCTGCCGGCCTGGACTTATTCCGATCCCGAATTCCTGGAGGTGGAGAAGGAGCGCGTCTTCGCCCCAAGCTGGCAGGTCGTCTGCCACGAGAGCGACGTGCCGAACGTGGGCGACTGGCACACGCTGGAGTATATCGGCGAAAGCGTGATCGTCGTGCGCGGCAATGACCGGCAATTGCGCGCCTTCACCAATGTCTGCCGCCATCGCGGATCGCGCGTCGTTGATGGAGCCAGCGGCTGCGCGAAGAAGCTGGTCTGCCCCTATCACGCCTGGGTCTACGATCTCGACGGCCGCCTTACCGGCGTGCCCGACAGCCAGAGCTATCCCGATTTCGACAAGGCCAGCCACGGCCTATCCCCGGTGGACATCGAAGTCTGGCGCGGCTTCATCTTCGTGCGCCTCGTAGATGATAGCGGGCCGACGGTCAGCCAGATGATGGCCCCCTACGAGGAGATGGTCGCCCCCTATCGCTTTGAGGATCTGAAGGCCCTCGGCCGCGTCACCATGCGCGCGCGCGAGGTGAACTGGAAGAACGTGGGCGACAACTATTCGGATGGGCTGCACATCCCCGTCGCCCATCCCGGCCTCACCCGCCTGTTCGGCCGCAGCTACGGCGTGGAAGCGGAGCGCCATGTCGACCGCATGTGGGGCGATCTGATGGATGCGCCCTCGTCCAACTGGTCCGAACGCATGTACCAGCGACTGCTGCCGCCGGTACCGCACCTGCCCGAGGATCGGCAGCGCCATTGGCTCTATTTCAAGCTCTGGCCGTGCGTCGCCTTCGACATCTATCCGGATCAGGTCGATTTCATGCAATGGCTGCCCACCGGGCCGGAAACCTGCATGATCCGCGAGATCAGCTACGTCTTGCCTGATGACCGCCGGGAGATGCGCGCCGCGCGCTATCTCAACTGGCGCATCAACCGGCAAGTCAATGCCGAGGATACGCAGCTCATCACCCGCGTGCAGGCGGGCATGGCCTCTCGCACATTCTCGGTCGGGCCGCTGTCCAACAAGGAAGTCTGCCTGCGCCACTTCTGCAAGCGCATCCGCGAACTGATCCCAGAGGCCCGCCAGAACGAGCGGCCCGCATCCGGCTGGAGCCAAAAATGACCCAGAAATACGATGCTGTAATTATCGGCGGTGGCCACAACGGCCTCGTCTGCGCGTTTTACCTTGCCCGCGCGGGGCTGAAGGTCCGCATTCTGGAGCGCCGCGACGTGGTCGGCGGCGCGGCGGTCACCGAAGAATTCCACCCCGGCTTCCGCAATTCGGTGGCCAGCTATACCGTCAGCCTGCTCCAGCCCAAGGTCATCGCCGACATGCGGCTGGCCGACTATGGCTACCGCGTGATCGAGCGGCCGATCTCCAACCTGCTGCCGCAGGAAGACGGTGGCTACCTCAAGTTGGGCGGCGGGCTGGAACGCACGCAAGCGGAGTTCCGCCGCTTTTCCAAGCACGATGCCGAAGTGCTGCCCGCCTATTACGATTCGTTGGAAGTCGTGGCCGAAGTCCTGCGCGATCTGGCGCTGAAATCGCCGCCCAACGCTGGCGACGGCTGGCGCGGACTGATCGACGCAGCGCTTCAGGGCCGCAAGCTGGCGGGCCTTTCCATCGAGGCGCAGCGCGATGTGCTGGACCTCTTCACCAAATCCGCGCGCGGGCTGCTGGACGGCTGGTTCGAGAGCGAGGCGGTCAAGGCCGCGTTCGGTTTCGACGCCGTGGTCGGCAACTATGCCTCGCCCGATACGCCGGGCAGCGCTTACGTGCTGCTCCATCACGTCTTCGGCGAAGTGAACGGCAAGAAGGGCGCATGGGGCCACTCGGTGGGCGGCATGGGCAATATCACCCGCATCATGGGCGAAGTCTGCCGCAAGCTGGGCGTGGAGATCAGCCTGGAAAGCCCGGTGGATCAGGTCCTCGTCGATGGCGACAAGGTGACCGGCGTGCGGCTTGAAAGCGGCGAAGAAATTGCCGCCACCCGCGTGATCGCCAATGTCGGACCCAAGCTGCTCTATGGCAAGATGATCGCGCAAAGCGACCTCGCCCCCGATTTCCAGCGCCGCATGAAAAGCTTCAAGACCGGCAGCGGCACCTTCCGCATGAACGTGGCACTGTCCGAACTGCCCAAGTTCACCTGCCTGCCCGAGCCGGGCGAACATCACCAGTCCGGCATCATCATCGCGCCGACGCTGGACTACATGGACCGGGCCTTCCTCGACGCGAAGACCTATGGCTGGTCGAAGAAGCCGATCGTGGAGATGCTGATCCCCTCGACCGTGGACGACAGCCTCGCGCCCGAAGGCCAGCATGTCGCCAGCCTGTTCTGCCAGCAGTTCGCACCGGAACTGCCGGACGGCCGGGACTGGGATGCGGAGGAAGACAAGGCGGCAGACACCATCATCGACACGGTGGAGGAATACGCACCGGGCTTCCGCGCCTCGATACTTGGCCGGCAGGTACTCAGCCCCAAGGGGCTGGAACGCAAGTTCGGCCTGGTCGGCGGAGACATCATGCACGGCAACCTGACGCTCGACCAGATGTGGTCGGCACGGCCGGTGCTCGGCCATGGCAGCTATCGCGGGCCGATCAAAGGGCTCTACATGTGCGGCTCGGGCAGCCACCCGGGCGGCGGCGTGACCGGCGCGCCGGGCCACAACTGCGCGCACGAGGTGATCGCCGACAAGGGCCGTTTCGGACGCTTCAGGACCTGAAACCGGGCGCTTCATCCCTTCGAGCGGGCAACCCACCGAAATCACGCTGGGCATAGCGGATAAAACCGTCCTGAGGTCCGGTTACGGGAAATCGGCACCTTTCGCGGCAAGCGGAGGGCCGATTTCCGGACCGGTGCCAAGAACGGCCGGGTCGCCAAGAACGGGAAGACCGCTTGACCAGCACTTTGATTGCCGACTCCTCACGCAAGTCTGCTGCGATCTCCATCGCGCGCGTCATCTGCATCCTGGGCGTGGTCTATGTCCACGCCTGGACGGGCCTGACCGGCTATGACCTGCAACTGGCCCGCGGCACCCCGCAGGACGATTTCCGCTGGGTGCTCATGGACGTGTTCGGACGCAGCGCCGTGCCGCTGCTCGGGCTGATCTCGGGCTGGCTGGTCGCATCGTCGAGCCGCACGCGTGACTGGCCCACGCATGTCGCCCGCAAGGCGCGGACGATCCTGCTGCCAATGGTCCTGTGGAACGCCCTCGCCCTGCTGCTGGTATCCGGGACGGCATGGTTGCTGAACCTGCCCGCGCCAACGCCGCATTCGTTCGACTGGGTGTTCGAGGAATTGTTCGTGGCCAGCCGCAACCCCGACATCAACGTACAGATGCCGTTCCTGCGAGACCTCTTCGTTTGCATGCTGGCCGCGCCTTGGCTGGTGCGGCTTGCGAACCCATGGCTGGTGGCAATCACTTCGATCGCCGCCGTTTGCCAGATCGTCGGCATCGGCGCGCCGGTGGTGATGCGGGCTTCGATCCCGTTCTTTTTCGTGCTGGGCATTCTCGCCCGGCGCGAGAATTTCGCCGACCGAGTGGCCTCATGGCCCCTGCCGGTGGCACTTCTGCCATTCGCGAGCCTGATGGCGCTGCAGCTCTTTTTGACGCTTCGGTACGGCATGCAGCCGGACAATGCCGCCAGCGCAACGCTGGATCTGGCGATCAGACTGACGGCGGCCACGGCTTACTGGCGCCTGGCCTGGGCTCTTTCGGCCAGCCCGTTGAAGGCCCCCTTGCTGCGGATCGAACCTTTTGCCTTCTTCCTGTTCTGCTCGCACCTGATCCTGATCTGGCTGGGCGGCCCGCTGCTTGGCGCGTTGTTCGGCAAGCTCGGTTCGCCACTCTATCCCTACTTCTTGCTGGCTCAGCCGTTCATCGTGTTGCTGGCGGTCGTGGCGCTTGGAACCGCACTGGTCCGCGCAGCGCCCGGACCGGCGAAAGTGCTGAGCGGAGGACGGCTGGCAGCGGCCTGAGGCCGCTATTCCTCGACCGTCCCCGCCTTCATCACATGCGAGACATGCTCCAGCACGCTCACATCGCGCAAGGGATCGCCTTCGACCGCGATCATGTCGGCAAACTTGCCGGGCGCGATCGAGCCCAGTTCGCTTTCGTGACCGATCAGCTTCGCCGCATCGATCGTCGCCGCCTTGATCGCCTGCATCGGTGTCATGCCGTACTTCACCATATAGGCGAACTGGCGCGCATTGAGACCGTGCGGATAGACCCCCGCATCGGTGCCAAAGGCTAGCTTGACCCCCATCTTCACCGCCTTCGCGAAGCCGTCGCGCTGGATCTGCGTGGTCTCGCGGTTCTTGCGCAAGTATTCGGCGGGCCAGCCCTCCTTGGTGCCCTGCTGATCGATCCAATCCCCGTCGTAGATATCCATGACCAGCCAGACATCGGCATCCTTGGCCATCTTCAGGCCCTCGTCATCGATCAGGCTGGCGTGCTCCACCGAATGCACGCCGGAACGGATCGCCGCCTTGATACCCTCCGCGCCGTGGGCATGGGCCGTGGCGTAGGAGTGATGCTCTTTCGCCACGGCAACGACCGCGCGCATCTCGTCCTCGGTCAATTCCACCTGTCCCGGCTCGGTACCGATGGCGAGGACCGCGCCGGTGGCGATCATCTTGATGAAGTCGGCCCCATGCTCGAACAGGAATTCGGTCTTCTCATGCGCTTCCTGCGGGTTGCGGATCACGCCGTAGCGCATGTCCGCCGGAAGCTGGTCGTTCGGGACCACCCCGTTAAGCTCACCCCCGCCGCCCGGCTTGGTGATATAGGCACCGGCCACGAACATGCGCGGTCCGGGGACGTCACCCGCGGCAATGGCGTCGCGCAAGGCCACGTCGGTAAGCCCGCGATAGGTGCCGACATCGCGGACGGTGGTGAAGCCGGCGTCGAGCGTCACTTTGGCATTGTGTGCCCCGATCAGCGCGGTCAGCTGGGGAGAGGTCTTGAGCGGCGCGGCGACATCGGCGCTTTGCCCGGTATCGGCAAGGTGGGTGTGCAGATCGATGAGGCCGGGCAGCACCGTATAGGCCGACCAGTCCACCTCCTGCGCGCCCGAAGGTGTCTTGCCGCAGGCCTCCACGCGGATGACGCGGCCGTCGGTCACCAGCACACACTGCCCGGTGCGCGTGGTGCCATAGTCCACATCGATCAGTCGTCCCGCACGGACATAAAGCGTTGCCGCCGAAGCGGGCGCGGCCAGCGCGCCCGCCAGGATTGCCGCGAGAAAAGCCCCCTGCTTCACCCGCTTCCGTTCCGCCCCCATGATTCTCACTTTCCAGCCAGATCCTTGTACATCGACAGGTAATAAGTGATGCCCGGCCGGATATTGAGCAGCGGAATCCGCTCATTGAGGCCGTGCGAGAATTCGTCCGAGTCCTTGATCATCGAGGCGGCAGCGCCGTAGCTCGGCACGCCGAGCGCACGGTACCACATCGAATCCGAGGCACCCGACGCTTGCGAAGGGATCAGCGGCACCGGGCCCCAGGCCGCTGTCACGGCCTTGCGCGCGGCAGCGACGAAATCGGGTCGCATCGGCGAGGCCGGGGCCATCGTGGAATCGTCGCCCGTCACGTCCGAGAACTTTGCGGCGGGCATGGCGGCCACTTTCGCCAATTCGGCCATGATCTCTTCCCGCGTGTGACCCGGGAAGATGCGGCAGTTGATATTGGCACTCGCCCGCTGCGGCAGGGCGTTGCGGGCATGACCGCCGGACAGCATGGTCGGCACGCAGGTCGTGCTGACGCGGCCCACGCTGGCGGGATCGGCGCGCAGCACTTCCAGCGCGGCGGGGTCGTTCGGATTGGCGGCGAAGTCGCGCATCGCCTTGGCCTTCTTCGGATCGGCCTCCAGCTTCGACGCCTCGGTCCAGTAAGCGCGGGTCACGTCGTTGAGTTCGGGCTTGAACTTGTAGGCGCCGATCCGCACCAGCGCTTCGGAAAGCTGCACGATCGCATTGTCCGGACGCGGGGCCGAGCTGTGGCCGCCGGGATTGGTGACAGTGATCTCGTAATCGATGTAGGTCTTCTCGGCACCCTGCCAGGTCCAGAACAGCGGCTTGCCGGTCTCTTCGGACAGTGTGCCCGAAGCCCCATCGACATTGAGCACGAGTTCGGCGTTCTTCAGCCGCTCGGCGATCAGCTTGGAGGTCGCCATCGAGGTTTCCTCGTCACCCGAATAGGCGATGACGAGCGTGCGCTTCGGTTTGAAACCTTGCTTGCGCAGTTCGATCATCGATTCCATCGCCAGCACCGCTTCGAACTTGGTGTCGCTGGCGCCGCGGCCGTAGAGGTATCCGTTCTCCACCACCGGGGTGAAGGGATCACGCTCCCAGTCGGCAGGCTTGGCTTCGACCACGTCCATGTGCGCGGAGACGACCAGCGGCTTCAGCGACGGGTCGCTGCCCTTCCAGGTGGCGATGAGATAGGCGGTGTCCTTGTAGGGGACGATATCGATGTCACTGGCATCCCAGCCGGCTTCGATCAGGCGCTGCTTGAACAGTGCGGCGACTTGCGGGGTCTGGTTACCCTCGCCTTCCACGGAGCGCAGGGCGATGGCCTTCTTGGCCATGTCGAGCACATGCGCCTCGGCATCGGGATAAGCCGTCGGCGCGGCCTGAACGGAAGACGCGGAAAGCACGATGGCGGCGAGCGACGCCGCCGGAAGAAGGATATGCCTCATGGAAATTGCCCTGCCCTGAAATGCGATTCGCCCGAAGGTTCTGGTTCATCGAAGCCAAAGAGAATCGGCCCCAATGTCAGCACTCTGTCGCATTCGCAGGAGCGGCGCACCTGTTTTGGTGCGCCGCTAAAAATTCAGGCGCTCTCAGGCAATATCAAGTGCTCCGGTCAGGTCCCCCGGCGCCACGCCGCTGGCAGCGACCATGGCATCTTCACGCATTTTCAGGCCGGAAAGCTTCTCCAGTCCAAAGCGGCGGGTGAGAAAGCGAGAGATCGATCCGGTGTCGTAGATCGTATGGTCAACCACGCCCTTTTTGGCGTGGGGTGAGACGATCACGGCCGGAATGCGCGTGCCCGGACCCCATCGGTCGCCCTTCGGCGGGGAGACATGATCCCACCAGCCGCCGTTTTCGTCGAAAGTGATGACGATCAGCATCTTCTCCCACTGCGGGCTGGCACGCAGGGCATCGACCACGGCGGCGATATGCCGGTCACCTGAATCGATGTCCGAGTAGCCCGCATGCATGTTGAGGTTGCCCTGCGGCTTGTAATAGCTGACCGCCGGAAGCTTGCCCGCGCCGGCATCCGCCAGAAAGCGGTTGGTACGGGCGGTATCACCCTCACCGCCGTCGCGCAGGTGCCGTGCCCGGTCGGCCGTGCCGGGGGCGAAGCGGCCGTAGTAGTTGAACGGCTGGTGATGCGGCTGGAAATTGGGGCGCGAAGGGAACGAGGCGTCGTTCATCTTTCCCTCAAGCGCCGTATTCCACCCGCCAGCATACCACGCCCATTCGACACCCTTTGCCGAGAGCATGTCACCGATCGTCTTGTGCTGCTGCGGCACCAGCGTGTTGGCGCTGGCGGCATTGGCGAAGCCGGGCTTATCCGGATCCAATTCGTACGTCGGCGCATAGGGCGGCAGCATCGTGTTGACCGCCCAGAAATCGGGCGAGAGCGTGCTCGGCCCGAACACCGCCGGCCCGTCCAGAGCGCTCGGCGCGGTCTTGGGATCGAGCTTGAGGCGCGTGCCCTTGGGATCGTCCCCTTCAAGATGGGCGATGCGCTTGGCGGCCGGGCTCTTGTCGGCATCCGGGTAGAACGGCGGCTGCGCGCAGATCAGGTACTGGTGGTTGAGGAACGATCCTCCGAACGCACCCATGAAGAAGTTGTCGCAGAGCGTGAACTCGCGTGCCAGCTGCCAGAGGCGAAGCTGGGCGCGGGTGTCGCCATAGTGCCCCATGACCAGCGCGCCGCTGTCCCCAAAGGCAACGAAATGATCATTGGCGCCGCCGTTGATCTGCATCTGGTTGTGGTAGAATGCATGGACGAGGTCCCGCGTCACCAGCCCGTGCGGAAGCGGATCGCCGTCGGGCGTCTTGAGCGCGAAGGCGCCATTGGGGATCGGGCCGAGATCGTCCGGCCCGATCTGGTACTCGGTATGCTGGACCACCTGCTTCGACGGCACCAGACCTTCCCAGACTTTCGGCAGCCGCTCCAGCACCTTGCCGTCACGGTCCCGCTGGCGGGTGCGTTCGGGCGGAATCGCAGCGAGCGGCTGCTCCAGCCCGGGGAAGTCCGCGAAAAGGTTGTTGAAACTGCGGTTCTCAGCGAAGATCACCACGACCGTATCGATCGCCTCACGCAGCTTCGCATCGCTGACCGGGCGCGGGGAGGACGCCTTCGCGGGCCGGGCCTCGGCGCTTTCGGTAGGCGCGCCTGCAACGGCAACCGCCCCGATTGCGGCGGCAAGACCGCCCAGGAAATCGCGGCGGTCGGGATTGCCGGACATGGCTTCGCCGGAACCGGAGGTGGGATCGGAATCAGAATCGGACATGGGCGGGGGGAATCCTTGCGGAATTAGGAAACCGGCACTCTCTGCGGCGGCAACGCCCCTTGCGTCAACCGTTCCGAACCCGGTTTGGCGCGGGTTCAGGGAAAGATCTCAGGTCTTTGTGAAGACCCGATCGCCCCACTTCACGGCCAATGTGGTGCTGTCCGTATTGGCGGTTGTGCGCTCGGCGATGGTGGACATGAAGTGCCAGGTGCCGCGCACCTGATCGGGCCGCACGTCAAGCGAGACATAGCCCCGGCGGTGGACATCGGCGAAGACCAGTTCCGGATTGGCCCCCCGCAACGCGGCGGATAGCGTGTCGGGCTTGGCCAGCGGCAGGTATTCCTCGTACCCCGGCGAAGTGACCGACTGCCCTGCATATTCCACGCCGACCGCCGTCCCGCCGCTCGAAAGCTCGTTGCCCCAGGCATTGTGACTGTCGCCCGAAAGCACGACGAGATTGCAGTCCGCCTCGCGCGCCGCCTTGAGCAGGCGTTCGCGCGCAGCCGGATAGCCGTCCCACGAATCCATGTTGAACGGCAGGCCCACTTTCGCGGCAGCCGAAATTGCCATGAGCTGGCGGCGAATCCTGGCATCGCCCTTGGCGGGAACGAAATCGGCCAGCGCCTGCGGCGCCTTGAGCATGCCCATCACGACTTGCTGGGCAAGGATCTGCCACCACGTGCCCGCCTTGGTCGACGCAGCGAAGCTCTTGTAGAGCCAGTCCTCCTGCGCGGCGCCCATCAGGGTGCGGTCGGCCGACATCCACGGCCCATCACGGAAAGCGAGCAGCGCCTTGCCGACATCCCCACCCTTGAAGGCCGAGCCGAGATCGAGTTGCTTCATCCGCTGCGTCACCCGCGTCTCGGGACGGAAGATCGTTGCCAGCGAGCCGATCTGATAGCTGCCCCAGTCGGCATCGGAAACCGGCAGCCATTCGCGATAGGCCTTCTCGGCCGCCGCCTTGCGCACCGCCCACGAGCCCTCCGTTTTGGGCTGATGGTTCTCCGCCCCATCCTTGTAGGCATCGTTGGCAAACTCGTGATCGTCCCACTGCGCGATCATCGGGAACCGGCGGTGCAGCGCCCGCAGATCGGGATCGAGGCGATAACTCGCATAACGCAGGCGATAGTCGGCCAGCGTGACGATCTCGTTCGCCGGCTCGATCGGACGGCCCGCCAGCGGATGCTCGGGATATTGGCCGAGCTTGTACTCGTAGATGTAGTCGCCGATGTGGACGATCAGGTCGAGATCGTCACGCTCGGCGGCATGGGCATAGGCGTTGAACCAGCCGAACGGCATGTTCGAGCAGGAGAACAGGCCGATGCCGAAACGCTCAACCTCACCCACCGGCAAAGTTCGGGTGCGGCCAACTTCACTCATGGTGCCATCGGGCGCGATGAAGCGGTAGAAGTACCACTTGCCCGGCTGGAGCCCCGCGACGACCAGCTTGGCGCAGTTGTCGCGGGCGGGCGAGGCCACGACGTCACCTCCGCTGGCGACTTTACGGAAAGCGTCGTCTTCCGCCACCTCGCAGCGCAGCTTCGTCTCCCCGCTGCCGACGTAGCGCGTCCACAGCAGGACCGAGTCCGCCGCCGGTTCACCGCTGGCGACACCATGCGTAAAGCCGCGCGCGGTGAGCACTTGCGCAAGACCCGGTGTAGAAAGCGCGGCAAGGCCAAGAGCGCCTGCCTTGATCAGCAGGCGGCGGTCGAGAGCGAGCGTCATGGGTCCTGTTTCCCGTTTACGAAGGTTCAGTAACGCACAGTCAGTTCGATGCCGTAAGTACGCGGCTCTGCGGGAATGAAGGTCGGATGCCCGAACGAGCCGCCCGTATTTCCCGCGTCCAATAGGTACTTCTCGTTACCCAGATTGCGTGCATAGCCGGCCACTTGCAAGCGGTTGTCCATGAACGAGACGCCGCCGCGCACGTTGACCAGCGTTACCGCGTCCTGGCTGATCGCTTCGCTGTTGGGGACTTCGAAGTAGATCTTGCTGCGATAGGTCACGCTGGGCGTCAGGAACACGCTGGTGTTCTGGGTGACGGGGACATTGAGATTGAGGCCCGCCGCCCACTGCCACTTGGGCTGGAGGCGGAACTGGTTACCGGCGTAGATGCCGTTGGCTTCCTTGTCGTCGATGCCGCCGCTGATGAAGCCGACGTTGCCGAACGCGCTCAGCCAGTCGGTGAACTTCGCTTCCAGTTCGGCCTCGACGCCGATGTTGGTGGCAGAGCCCGCGCTTTCCGTGCGGGCGACGCCGGTCGTGGCATCGATCACGTCGACCTGGAAATTGCTGTAATCGTCATAATAGACGCCCAGCGAGCCCGAGAAGATGCCCGCCGAGCCCTTGATGCCGACTTCGTAGTTCCAGACCGTCTCGGCCTCGATCAGGTTCAGATCCGCGACGGGCCCGGTAGCGGCTGAAAGCTGCACCACCGGCGAACGGCGCCCCTCCGAAATCGTCGCGTAGAGATTGACGTTGGAGTTGAGGTGCCAGAGCGCGTTGAAGCGCGGCAGCACGGCGGCGTAGGAGCGCTGCGCATAGAACGTCTGCCCGCCGGTATCGACCAGCGGCAGCAGCGGCTGGCCGTATAGCGGCGCCGCAGGCTGGTTGGCGGCATAGCCCGAGCGGCGCTTCTCGATCAGCACGCGCGCACCGGCGGTGAGTTCGACGGCTGGAACCGGCTTGAACGCCACGTCGCCGAACATCGACCACGACTGGTTGCGCCCCTTGTTCTCGTACCAGCTCGAATAGGGCAGCTGCCTGACCAGTCCCCGGCTGGCGAGATAGGTTGCCGCCGATGCCGTAACCGTGTTGTCTGCCGAGACGCAGCCAAGGCCCGGAATGATGTTCGCGGTGCATTGCAGATAGGTGCCGACTTCCGAGGAGAACGGCACGTACTGGTAGCTGTCCTCGATGAAATAGTTCCACCCGAACGAGGCGCGCCACTGGTCGTCGCTGTAGGTAAAGCGGCTCTCGTGGCTGGCCTGCCAGCCCTTGGCGTGTTCGGCGAATTCAAGATACCAGGCGGCCGAGCCATCGGCGTCGAAGACTTCCAGCGCATCGAAGTGGCGGTAGCCGTTGACGGTGGTGAAGTTCCAGCCGTCCGCGAAATCCCAGCTTGCCGTGAGGTTCGCATCGTAGACGTCGCGGTGGAGGCCCAGCTTGTCGCTGCCCAGAACTTCGGCCGAATAGGGCGAACCGCCGAGATAGGCTGGGCCGTACAGTCCGTCGACCGAAGTCGAGCCGAGGTCCTTCGACAGGAAGGGCGTGCCCGAATTGCGCTGGCGATCGTACGTGAAGATGAGATCGGCAGTGAAGTCGCTGGTCGGCGTGAAGCGCAGCGATCCGCGCAGGCCGAGTTGATCCTGCGCGTAGAGATCGTCCTGATCGGGAGCGAGGTTCTTCACATAGCCGTCACGCTTCTTCCACTGCCAAGCGATACGCCCGGCAAGAACGTCGTTGCCGGCATTGACGAAGCCTTCCAGCCGATAGGCGTCGAGGTTGCCGTAAGCGCCGGTGACTTGCGCCGAGAGGCCCGGCTGGGGTCTGGCCGAAACAAGGCTGATCGCGCCAATGGCGGCGGCCGTACCGAACAACGTTGCCTGCGGGCCCTTGACCACTTCGATGCGGTCGAGATCGAAGTTCCCCTGATAGGCCCCGCGCGAGCGCGAGATATCGATGCCGTTGTAATAGAGCGTGACGCGCGGCCCTTCCTGCGCCGAGCCGCTGTCCGAAGTGATGCCGCGAATCACGAAGCCGGGATTGTTGGCGCTCTGGATCTGGATGTTGAGGCCGGGAACATAGGCCGAAAGCTCGCCCATATCGGTAACGCCCAGTTGGCGCATGCGCTCACCGGTGATGGCCGAAAGTGTGATCGGCACATCGACTGCGCGCTGGGCGATCTTCTGCGCGGTAACGACGATCTGGTTGGAATCGGACGTAGCGGAGGAGCTATTCGCGGCTGCATCGGCCTCTTCGGCAAAGGCCGTGCCGGGCGTACCGGCAAGCGTGGTGCCCGCCATCAAAGCTGCGACGCAAGCTGCGAATTTCATTGCCGTTTCCCTGTACCCCATTCTGCCGTTGCCCCGGCGTTAGCGGCTGGAAATGAAGCTTCAATGGCGATCTGCCATGCAGAGTGGATCGCGCACCTATGGTGCACGATCCCGATTGCTGCCGATCTGCGCCTCCTTTCGCGCACAAGGCTTGTAATTGCGATTGATTATCATTAGCGAATGAAGCGACATCGCAATCCGGGAGAGAATCGTGAGCAAGCCGCCTGCCCCCATGGCCGTTCTCGCCGCGGGGTGATCGTCCGCCTCGATATCCGCTGGTCAAGGAGCCCCCACCATGCAGCCTATCCTGGGTATCACAGCCTTGCTCTCGATGCTTTCTGCGGATCCGTTCGACGCGGCGCCGTGGGCTCTGCCGCGTTCGGATATGCAGGAAATTCCTGCCCCCGACGGTCACCTCTACCGCATTCTGGTCTCGTGGCCCGAAGGTGAGCCGCCCGCACAAGGCTGGCCCGTGCTCTGGCTGCTTGGTGGCGAGGACGATTTCGCGATTGCCACAATGACTGCCCGCCGTCTCGCGCGGAGCGAGGGCATCGCGGAAGGCATGATCGTCACCATCGAATCCGGCCCGCTGGAGCGCCGCATCGCCGATTACACCCCTGCGGTGCCGGGCTACGCGATCCCCAAGGGCTTTCCCGCTAGCGGCGTCCCAACCGGTGGCGCGGAGCGTTTCCTCGATCTAATCGAAGAGACGTTCCGCCCACTGGTCGAGGGACGCTGGCACCTCGATCCCGCGCAGCAAACGCTTGCCGGGCACAACTTCGGCGGCCTGCTGGCGTTGCACAGCCTGTTTACGAGACGCTGCTATTCGACAATCGTCGCGGTGAACCCGTCACTCTGGTTCGGCGGCGGCATGCTGGAGGCGCAGGAGCGCAAGGCCGATCCCACGCTGAAGACCCGCCTGTTGATCGCCAGCGGTACTGCCGAACGCGGTCCTGACGGATGCAGCGGCGCCGCGGGAGAGGCGCTGGTCGCTCGCTGGCAGAACCGCGGGGCACAGGCCCGATATCTGGCACTTCGGGGCCGGGGCCACGGCTCCCCCATGTTCGCGACGATGACCGCAACGGTCGCCACGGCCTTTGCCGGCTGACGCTGTAACGCCTGAAGATCCCCGTACATCGAGGCTGCTGATCGCCGCTCCGTTTGGCAAGCGGCGAAGGTTGTTGTATGGAACATATAGAGAACATATCAGGCGATTCGGAGTATGGCCGACAAGGTCTTCAAATTGACGGGAAGCGTGGCCGAGCGCCTCGCACTGGCGGCCGGTAGTGAACTACCCCCGCTCGAATGCGGGCGCCTGCACGAAATCCACGCGAGCGCAGACGACCGCGCCGCCGCTTTTGCCTTTGCCCTGTGCCGAAGCGATCTCAGGGGTGAGCCCGGCAAGCCCGGCGCGGCGGTGTTCGTGCAAATGGCCCGGGCACCCGGCCGGGCGATCCCCGCTGGAGACGGGCTGGCGCTGCTCGGCGTGCCCCCTGCCCGGCTGCTCTTTGTGGAGACCGAAAACGAACTCGACCTCTTGCGCGCGGGTCTCGAAGCGGCGCGCTGCCCGGGCGTGGAACTCGTCCTGCTGGAAACGCGCGGATCTTTTGCGAAGTACGACCTGACCGCCAGCAGAAGGCTGGCTCTGGCGGCCGAACAATCGCGCTGCCGGGTCATCGTGCTGCGTCAGGATGCCGAACCACGTCCCAGCGCCGCGCAGACACGCTGGGCCATATCCAGCGCGCCTTCCCACGCCCTCGAAGCCAATGCCCCGGGATCGCCCGCGATGGAGGCGACCCTGCTGCGCTGGCGCAATGGCCCCGCAGGCCGCCGGTGGCGG
The DNA here is from genome assembly GCF_056857025.1 of Novosphingobium sp. BL-S-33. Lineage (NCBI taxonomy): Bacteria > Pseudomonadati > Pseudomonadota > Alphaproteobacteria > Sphingomonadales > Sphingomonadaceae > Novosphingobium > Novosphingobium sp. BL-S-33. Next base: position 2,706,366 of record NZ_CM166474.1, read on the forward strand.
CTGGAATGGGATGGGGATCATGGAACATTCCGCGATGCAACTGACGACACAACCCACCGGGCGCCGCTGCCTGGCACTGTGGTTCCCCTATTTGGCATGCGAGAGGGTGCGGAAGGTAGCGGGCCCGAGCATACCCGCGCCGCCTGAACCCCTTGCCCTCGTATCGCGAGTAGGTAATGCCCTGCGCCTGACCGCCGTGGATTCCTGCGCGAACGCGGCAGGACTGGACAAGGGCATGACTCTGGCCGACGCCCGGGCGCGCTGTCCGACGCTGGCGACCCGTCCGGCCGATCCGGCGCTCGATACCCGCGAACTCGATGCTCTGGTGCGGACCATGGTGCGCTTCACTCCCATGGTCGCTGCCGATCCGCCCGACGGGATCGTGCTCGACGTGACCGGGTGCTCGCACTTGTTCGGCGGCGAAGCCGAACTGGCGCGGCAAGCCGTGTCCCTGTCCGGCTACACCACCCGCCACGCGCTGGGACCGAACGCGGCGGCCGCGCGTGCACTGGCTCGGCATGGCGGCAAAAACGAGGATGTGCTGGCCCTGCCCATCACCTCACTGGAACTGCCCGAGGAGGCGCAGGCGGCCTTGCGCAGAGCTGGCCTGCGGCAGATTGGCGACCTTGCCCGGCGACCGATGCAGACGCTGGCCGCCCGTTTCGGCGAGGAGATGGTCACGCGCCTGCGCCAGATCCTGGGGGAGGCTTCCAGCGCAATCGCCCCGCGCCGCGTTTCTCCGCCAATCCGTCTCGAAACGCGCTTTCCAGAGCCTCTTATCCGCACCGACGACGCGCTCGACGCTATCGAGGACCTGCTGGAGCAAGCGGCGCAAGACATGGAAGCCCGTCAGTTGGGCGGCCGCCGTTTCACGGTCGTGCTCTGCCGGAGTGACAATGCCCGGCGCCGACTGGTCGTGGAAACGGGCCGCCCGGAACGCGATCCGGCCATCGTGATGCGGCTGCTCCACGAACGGATCGACACCCTGTCCGATCCCCTCGATCCCGGTTTCGGCTTCGATTCGATCGAACTGGCGGTCTCGCGCACCGAACCGTTGCCCTCGCGCCAGATGGCGCTCGAAGGCGCGGCGGAAGACCTGACCGACGATCTGGCCGCCCTGATCGACAGGCTCAGCGTCCGGCTCGGCCCGAACCGCGTTCGCCGCCTCACGCCTTGCGACAGGCACTTACCGGAAGTGGCGCAAAAGCTGGAACCGGCCATGCGGGTGCAAGCCAGCGACTGGCCCAATGTGCAAGACCGGCCTGCGCGCCCGGTCCTGCTGCTCGATCCTCCGCAGCCGGTGGACGTGGTCGCCGGCGTGCCGGATGGCCCTCCGCTGCGTTTTCGCTGGAAAAACCGGTTGCATGAGGTCCGACTTGCCGAGGGGCCCGAGCGCATCGGGGCGGAATGGTGGCGCAAGCCGACGGGCCATCTTTCCGGCGAAAAACCGCCGACCCGCGACTATTACCGGATCGAGGATGCCGAAGGGCGGCGTTACTGGATGTTCCGGCACGGCCTGTTCGAGGAAACCTCCAGCCCGCGCTGGTATCTGCACGGGCTGTTTCCATGAGCGATGCCGGAGCCCCTCGCTTCCTGGAGGCGGTGGCCGCCAGCAACTTCAGCTTCCTGCGCGGCGCCTCCCACGCGCAGTTCATGGTCGCGCGGGCCCATGCGCTGGGCATGACCGGCATCGGCATCGCGGACCGCAACACCGTGGCCGGCGTGGCCCGTGCGCTCAAGGCATGGCGGGAACTGGGCGGAGCCGGAAGCGGTTTCCGGCTCCTCGTCGGCGCGCGACTGATCTTTGCAGACGGTACTCCAGACATAGTCGCCTACCCCACCACGCGCCACGGCTGGGGACGGCTGACGCGGCTGCTCACACTGGGTAATCGCCGCGCGGAAAAGGGCGAATGCACGCTGCACCTGCCCGACCTGCTCGAGCACGCGCAGGACATGGCCCTGATCGCGATGGACGGCGATGCCGCCCTGCTCGAAACCCTGCGCACCGCGACGCCCCATCTCTGGCTCGCCGCCACCATGCCCCGCGCCGGACGCGATGCCCGCTATCTGAAACAGCGCATGACACTGTCCGCGCGGACCGGCGTGCCGCTGATCGCCACCAACGATGCGCTCTATGCCACGCCTGACGACAGGCCGATGCAGGACGTGCTCACTTGCATCCGCGAAGGCCTGACCGTCCAGACCGCCGGCCGCCGCCTTGCCGCCAATGCCGAGCGCCATCTCAAGCCGCCTGCGGAAATGGCGCGCCTCTTCCTCGCCTGCCCCGAAGCCATAGCCGCCACGCAGGACTTGCAGGACTGCATCCACTTCACGCTCGACCAACTGGTCTACCAATATCCGCGCGAACCGGTGCCGGAAGGCTGGGAGCCGCAGAGCTGGCTCGAACATCTCGTGATGGAAGGTGCCAGGAAACGCTTCGGCGACCGATTGCCGGATGGCTACCGCAAGGTGCTCAACGAGGAGTTCAGCCTGATCCGCGACAAGAAGTACGCCTGCTACTTCCTGACCGTTCATGATATCGTCAACCACGCCCGCACCCGCGAACCGCCGATCCTGTGTCAGGGGCGAGGTTCGGCCGCCAATTCGCTGGTCTGCTACCTGCTGGAGATCACGCCGATCGATCCGGTGCGGGAGAAGCTGCTGTTTTCACGCTTTCTCTCGGGCGAACGCAACGAACCGCCGGACATCGATGTCGACTTCGAGCACGAGCGGCGCGAGGAAGTGATCCAGTACATCTACAAGCGCTATGGCCGCGACCGGGCCGGGATCGCCGCCACTGTCATCCGCTACCGCCAGCGCAGCGCCATCCGCGAGGTGGGCAAGGCGCTGGGTCTGACCGAGGACGTGACCAGCCGCCTGTCAGGCACGATCTGGGGTAGCTGGGGCGACGAGGAACTGCCCCAAAGCCGCCTTGCCGAGGCCGGCTTCGATCCCGGCAATCCGGAACTGGCGCGCCTGCGCGACATGGTCGGCCAATTGCTCGAATTTCCGCGACACCTCTCGCAGCATGTCGGCGGCTTCGTGCTGAGCGAAGGGCGGCTCGACGAACTGGTGCCGATCCACAATGCCGCGATGCCGGATCGCACGTTCATCGAATGGGACAAGGACGACCTCGAAGCGCTGGGCCTGATGAAGGTTGACGTGCTGGCGCTGGGCATGCTCACCGCGATCCGGAAGAGCTTCAACCTGCTGCGCGATCATGACCTGCGCGACCTGACGCTGGCCACCGTTCCGATCGAGGACAAGCCCACTTACGATATGCTCAAGAAGGGAGACAGCATCGGCGCCTTTCAGGTCGAAAGCCGCGCGCAGATCGCCATGCTGCCGCGCATGAAGCCCGAATGCCTTTACGATCTCGTCATCCAGGTCGCCATCGTGCGGCCTGGGCCCATTCAGGGTGGCATGGTCCATCCCTATCTGCGGCGACGGAACAAGGAAGAAGAGGTTGTATATCCAGGACCTAAGGGCGAAATCGAAGGCGTTCTCGAGAAGACACTCGGCGTCCCGCTGTTTCAGGAACAGGCGATGAAACTCGCCATGGTCGCAGCCGGTTTCACACCCGCAGAGGCAGACGGCCTCCGGCGCGCCATGGCCACATTCCGCCACAACGGCACCGTGCATCATTACCAGCCCCGGCTCATCGAAGGCATGGTCTCACGCGGCTATCCCCGCGAGTTCGCCGAGCGATGTTTCGAGCAGATCAAGGGCTTCGGCGAATACGGCTTTCCCGAAAGCCACGCGCAGGCCTTTGCCTGGCTGGCCTATGTCTCGTCATGGCTGAAATGCCACTATCCGGCAGTGTTCACCTGCGCACTGCTCAACAGCCAGCCCATGGGCTTCTATGCCCCCGCCCAGCTTGTGCGGGATGCGCAGGAGCACGGGGTCGAAGTGCGCCCGATCGACGTCAATGCCAGCGAATGGGACAATACGCTGGAGAATGAGCGCGTGCTGCGCCTTGGCCTGCGCCAGATCGACGGCTTTCGCGAGGAATGGGCGGAGATGCTGACCGAAAAGCGCAAGGAACGGCCCATCGCCGGAATGGAAGACCTTGCCCGCCGCGCCGAATTGCCTGCCCGCGCGCTGCGCCTGCTGGCCGATGGCGACGCACTGGGCTCGCTGGGGCAGAACCGGCGCGAAGCCGGGTGGGAAACGCGGCGCGTTCCGCCCGTCCAATTACCGCTGTTCGCCGCGCTGGATGCGCCGGAACTGGGCAAGGAACCGGATGCACCGCTACCGGCCATGACGCCGTCGGAAGAAGTCATGGCCGATTACCAGACCCAGCGGCTTTCCCTGAAGGGCCACCCGATGCAATTCCTGCGCGGCCATTTCGCAGAGCGAGGCGTTACCGACTGCGCCACGGTAAACGCAGCGCGGGACGGCACGAAACTGCGCGTTGCGGGGGTTGTGCTGGTCCGCCAGAGGCCCGGCAAGGGCAATGCGATCTTCATCACGATCGAGGACGAGACCGGGGTCGTCAACGCGCTGCTCTGGGCACGCGATATGGAGCCCCAACGACGCGCGCTCATGGCCGCACGCCTCATGGTGATCGATGGCGAGGTTCAGCGGAGCAAGGAGGACGTGGTTCACCTGATCGTCACCAAGGTCACCGATGCCAGCAACGCATTGTCCCGCCTCTCACAGGCACAAGCATCGCAGCCTCAACACGCTCTTCCCGACAGCGGACGCGGTGACGAAATCCGACACTCGTCGCATCCCCGCAATGTGCGCATCCTCCCAAGATCGAGGGATTTCCACTAACGGGTTGAGCGGGCGCAGTCGGCGAGGACGAGGTGCGGAAAGTGGTGACCCCGGCGCGATTCGAACGCGCGGCCTACAGATTAGGAATCTGTCGCTCTATCCGGCTGAGCTACGGGGCCACTTATCGGCGGTCCTTATCGATGGACGCATCATGCGTCCAGCCTGTTCGTAAATTGGTCGTGCAGGCGAGACGGCTCCCCTTACCAGCAATGGCAATCGCTTACGCGGCGCGGCAGAATGAGGAACAGGCAGACCGTGCGCCCCCGCCCGTGTGAAGGGTGGGCTCGCAAGGCGGTTGTGGCTGTTGTCAATTTGGCGCCTGAATCCTGTCGTTACCGATCACGCTCACGCCGGACATCTGTTCTATTCCAATTTGTCTCGGCCCAAAGCCGCAAGATCGCGGATAATCGCGGCAAGTTGACCCGGCAATCGCTCATCGTCGGCCGGATACTTGCTATCGAGCGCGGCCGTGCCGATCGTGAAGCCCGCTGCGCCCGCCTTCTGCACGGCTGCAATCCGCTCCGGCCTGTCGATCGAGCCCGCGACATAGACAGGCTTGGACACCGCCGAGCAGATAGCCCCGATCAAGGTCGAAGCATCCTCCGTCGAACGATAGGCGAGCAGGTCAAGCCCATGCACACCTTCACGGGCGGACAGTTCCGCCGCGCTGGAGACGATCTCCGCGATAGTCCCTTCCAGCACGCTCGGATGGCCGGAAATTCGGCCGGGAAACGGGAAATAGCGGATTTCCGTATCGGCAATGATGGGCAGCACGTCCTCGGCATGCGTACCGCCGAGCAGCACATCCACGCCGATATCAACCGCAACCCCTGCCGAGGCGATCTCGCTATCGCGGCCAAGCGAGACGACTTCGAGATAGGAGGTCGCCCCGCCCTCCCGGATCGCCGCGTTCAGCGTTTTCAGTCGGTCCGGCGACAGGCCGATATCCTTGAAGCCGATGTGCCGCACGCCAAGGCCCAGCGCGGTTTGGACATGTTCCATGGCGTCCTCGACAGTTCGATCGTTGCGCGTGAGCATGAAGATGAAACGAAGGCTCATGAAACTGTCTTTCCAAATTCGTCGGCGCCGCTTGGCGTGGCGACCAGTCTCCAGCCGCAGGCGAGCGCGGTTTGTAGACGGGCAGGATCGACCATTTCCCGGTCCGCAATGTCAAATGCCATTCCGTGATCCGCACCGGCGGACGAACGGCAGTTCACGCGTAATGCTCACGCCTTTTCAGATTGCCGATTTCTCACAAGGATTTGGCAATCGAGCAATGGGTGTCGCTTCGTACACAACGCCTTACGTTGGCTCGATCGCTGAAACTGCCCCGTGGCACATACCCATGTCAAAACGAGGTCAGTCCAAACCCCCTTTTCCTTTCGGTGAAAGTCAGGGGGATTTAGCGCAAATAGTGTGTCGACGTTTCGCCCGCTCACAAACCAATCGCACTGAAGCGCCCCATTGGGCCGAATGCCGGCATCGATGGCATCGTTGCCTCGGGCATTCTTAGAGTCTCGCGCCTCAGTGCGTGAAGGACCGCAATTCGCTCAATTCGCTTGTTCAGGCGGAACCACCGCAAACGGCAGGGGCGCCACGGCGATGCCTTCCTCAATAAGCTCCTGTGCCTGCTCGACACTGGCTTCGCCGTGGATCACTTCCGCCTCGCGCTCGCCGTAGTGCATGGCGCGCGCATCATCGACGAAGCTCTTCCCGACATAGCGGCTGTCCTTCAGCGCTTCGGATTGCATCTTCGCCAGTTTTCGGATCAGTTCGACGGCCTGGGGTGGCAGGGGCGCGCTGGCGACAGGCATTTCGCGTGGAGCGACCGGCTGCGGCTCTGGCTTGAAGACGGCCCGCGAGGACGGAACCGGTTCGGACCGCTGATTGCCCTTGCGCGCCAGCCTTGGTGCCTGAAGCGCCTTGCTGACATCCCCGGTACCGCATTGCGGGCAGCACAGGAGGCCGCCTTGCTGCTGACGCACGAAATCATCGGAGGATTTGAACCAGCCTTCGAACCGATGGCGCGCGCCCCGGCATTCGAGATCATAGACAATCATTGCGACACTTCTTGCGTTTAACCGCTTATTTGGCGATCGCGCGGCGATTGGCAAGGCTCGGCAATTGTGCGCGAACTTCGGCAATGCGCGCGAAATCGAGGTTTACGAAGCCAAGCCCCGCCTGCTCGCCGCCCATGTCGATCAGAACATCGCCCCAGGGATCGACCGCGATGCTGTGCCCGTAAGTCTCTCGTCCGTCCTCATGATGGCCGACTTGCGCAGCACTCAGCACGAATGCGCTGGCCTCGATCGCGCGGGCGCGCTGCATCAGTTGCCAGTGCGCCTTGCCGGTGGGCACGGTGAAGGCCGCGGGAATGGCAATCACGTCGCACTTTTCACGCCCCAGTGCCTCGAACAGCGCGGGAAAGCGAACATCGTAGCAGATCGCAAGGCCCAGGCGGCCCAGCGGCGTGTCCACCGTCACCACCTTGTCGCCCGGCGCATAGGCATTGGATTCGCGCCAGGATTCCCCGGTCGCAAGATCCACGTCGAACATGTGCATCTTGTCGTAGCGGGCGCGAATCTCGCCCTTGTCGTCGATCACGAAGGCGCGGTTGGCGTATCGGCCGTCACCGCCTTCGGGGCGCACCGCAAGCGAACCGATGTGGACCCACAAGCCTTCCCGCACCGCCGCGTCGCGCACGGCGGCAAGTACGCGGTCCTCGCTCTCCGTGACAATGCTGGCGGCCGCACGATCACGCTTGCGGTCCAGCAGGCCGGACATCTCGGGCGTGAACAGCATGGCCGCACCGCCCGCTTTCGCTTCGGCGACAGCGGCAACGATCGCCTCGGCATTGACCGCCGGATCGATACCGGTGGTCATCTGGAATAGCGCGGCGCGCGTCATCTGTCCGGCGCCTTACAGGCCGAGGACGGGGTCAAGCTCACCCGCACGGTCGAGCGCATTGATGTCGTCGAATCCGCCATAGGCTTTTCCGTTCACCAGCACTTGCGGAACGGTGCGCGCGCCGGGCACGCGTTCTTCCATTTCGGCGCGCTTGGGTCCGCCCATGGTCACGTCGTACTCCTCATAAGGCACACCCTTGTCGTCGAGCAGCGCCTTGGCCGCGACGCAATAAGGGCAACCCCACTTGGTGTAGATCTCGACCTTCGGTTCACTCATCAAAACGGGCTCCGTCAAAAGGGTTAGCGTCCCCTTGAAAGCGTGGGGCGCTACCATATCTAATCACTCGAGTCATGGCCCGCCATGGGGATGGCTCGATTACGAGGCGCCGAGCTTTCGGGCCTCATCAAACGAAGATTGCTCAGACGAGGATTTTTGTCATGAATCGCATCGATTTTACCCCCTATCGCCGCACCATGGTCGGGTTCGACCGCCTGTTCGACATGATCGAGAACCAGGCCCGCGCCAACGCCGGCGACAAGTACCCCCCCTTCAACATCGAACGTCGCGGTGCCGACGCCTATCGCATCACGCTGGCAGTGGCGGGCTTCAAGCCGGCCGACATCGACATCACCGCGCAGGCGAACCTCCTCGTCGTTCGGGGCAATAAGCCCGACGATGGCAATGAAGGCGAGATGCTGCATGTCGGCATCGCCCAGCGCGGGTTCGAGCGCCGCTTCGAACTGGCCGACTATGTTCGCGTCGAACAGGCAGACCTTGCCGACGGCCTACTCGTGATCGACCTCGTGCGCGAGGTGCCCGAGGCGATGAAGCCCAAGAAGATCGCGATCGGCGGCAATACGCTGACCGTGGTCGAAGGCGGCTCCGACGAGATAGCGGCGGCCTGATTGCAGCCCTGACGCATTGACATGATCGAGGGCGGTCCGGACATCCGGGCCACCCTTTTTGCGTCTACCGCACATCCCTACGCCGTTTCCGCGCTGGAACGCGAGCGTTGCAACCGATAAGCGGCACGCTCCCGACATAGCGGACCGCAATTCCACCATGCTCTCGATACTTCTGGTCGTCCTGCCGATCTTCGCGCTGACATTTGTCGGCTGGTTGGCCCGCCGCGTCGGCATCTTCAGTCCGCAATCGACCACCGAGCTGAACCGTTTCGTCGTCTATCTCGCCCTGCCCGCGCTGCTGTTCGACATCGTTGCCAAGGCAAACCTTGCCCAGCTCTGGCAACCGGGCTTCGTCGCCGTCTTCGCGATCAGCACTTTCGCGTTCTTCGTGCTGACCGTGGCCGCGAGCCGCTGGATGGGGCGCGACATCGGCAATGCCGCGATCCTTGGACTCAATTCGAGCTACTCGAACACCGCCTTCCTTGGCTTTCCGCTGCTGCTGGCGACGCTCGGACCGGCATCCCAGACGCTTACCCTGATCGCCACGATCAACACCGTCTGCGTGCTGTTCGCGCTCGCCATCGTGCTGATCGAATTCGGTAACCAGAAGGGCGGAAATCCCGCCGTTATCATGCTGCGCGTCGGCCAGGCGCTGTTTCGCAATCCGCTGGTGCTGGCCCCGCTGGCCGGCGCGGCGGTGATGGCGAGCGGCCTTGGCATTGCCGCCCCGCTCGATGCGTTCCTCAAGCTGCTGGGTTCGGCCGCCAGCCCTTGCGCGCTGGTCTGCCTCGGCATGTTCCTGGCCGAACCGCGCGACAAGGGCGAAGGCGCGGCTGGCACGACCGCGCTTCTCGTGGTGCTCAAGCTTTTCGTCTATCCGGCGCTGACGCTGGTTCTGGCGCTATGGGTCTTTCCCCTGCCCGCACCGCTGCGCAATGCGGCGGTACTGCTGGCAGCGCTGCCTACCGGCACCGGCCCTTTCATGCTGGCCGAATTCCACCGCCGCGAAGGCGCGCTGACCGCGAAAGTCATCCTCACCTCCACGATCCTCTCGATCGGTACGGTGACGCTGCTGCTCTCGCTTCTCGGCTGAAACGAAAAAGGGCCGGCTCCGCTGGGGAGGCCGGCCCTTCCAAATTCGATCCGGTCCGATCAGACCAGACGCGCCTGACGCAGCGCGGCAGCGATGAAGCCCTTGAACAGCGGATGCGGTTCGAAAGGACGCGACTTGAGTTCGGGGTGGAACTGCACGCCGACGAAGAACGGATGGTCCGGACGCTCGACGATCTCGGGCAACAGGCCGTCGGGCGACATGCCGGAGAAGATCAGGCCGTTGCCCTCAAGCGCGTCACGGTACTTTCCGTTGACCTCGTAGCGATGGCGATGGCGTTCCGAAATCTCGGTCGCGTCGTAGATCGCGGCGATGTGGCTGTTGGGCGAAAGCATCGCCTTGTAGGCACCAAGACGCATGGTGCCGCCCAGATCGCCACCTTCGGCGCGGGTCTGGAGGCCGTCTTCGGTCATCCACTCGGTGATGATGCCAACCACGGGCTCTTCGGTCGGGCCGAACTCGGTCGAGCTGGCCTTTTCGATACCGGCAGCGCGCGCGCCTTCGATGCAGGCCATCTGCATGCCGAGACAGATGCCGAAGAACGGCACCTCGCGCTCACGGGCGAACCGGACCGAGGCAATCTTGCCCTCCGAACCACGCTCACCAAAGCCACCGGGCACCAGAATGCCGTGCATCGGTTCGAGGGCAGCGGCAATTTCCGAATCTTCCTTCTCGAAGATCTCGGCATCGATCCAGTTGACGTTGACCTTCACGCGGTTGGCCATCCCACCGTGGACGAGCGCCTCGTTCAGCGACTTGTAGGCATCGGGCAGGCCGACGTACTTGCCGACGACGCCGATGGTCACCTCGCCTTCGGGGTGTTCGAAACGGTCGGTGATGTCGCTCCAGCGGCGGAGTTCCGGCGCGGGCGAGGACATGCCGAAGTGGTGCAGAACCTCCGCGTCGAGGCCTTCCATGTGATACTGGAGCGGCACCGCGTAGATGTTCGGCGCGTCGAGCGCGGGAATGACCGCCTGCGGACGCACGTTGCAGAACAGCGCGATCTTGCGGCGCTCGCTCTCGGGCAGTTCGCGATCGCAGCGGCACAGCAGGATGTCGGGCTGGATGCCAAGGCCGGTCAGTTCGCGCACCGAGTGCTGCGTCGGCTTGGTCTTCAGCTCGCCGGCAGCGGCGATGTAAGGCACCAGCGTGACGTGGACGAAGCAGGTCTGCTCGCGGCCGAGCTCGTTGCGCATCTGGCGCAGCGCCTCGACGAAGGGCAGGCCCTCGATATCGCCGACGGTGCCGCCGATTTCGCAAAGCACGAAGTCGAGGTCCTCGGTCTCCGCCATGGCGAAGTCCTTGATCGCGTCGGTAACGTGCGGAATAACCTGGACCGTGGCACCGAGGTAGGCGCCGCGACGCTCCTTGGCGATGATGTCCTGATAGATGCGGCCCGACGTAATGTTATCAGCCTGGCGCGCCGAGACGCCGGTGAAGCGCTCGTAGTGGCCAAGGTCGAGGTCGGTTTCGGCCCCATCGTCGGTAACGAAGACTTCGCCGTGCTGATAGGGGCTCATCGTGCCCGGATCGACGTTCAGGTAGGGGTCGAACTTGCGGATGCGGACGCGATAACCGCGTGCCTGCAGAAGTGCGGCGAGGCTCGCCGCCATGAGACCCTTACCGAGCGAGGAAACCACGCCGCCGGTGATAAAAATATGCCGCGCCATGGGAGTCGGCCCTTAAATTGCATGGGGGCACGAGCGCAAGAGCGCTGTGCTTCAATCCACAGATCAAACGGATGGCCAAAGACCAAAAAGCGATAGAATGCCGTCTGTCAGAGCCAGACGGCATTCTCTTTACGATGATACGCGGGGGTACCGGGCCGGTTTAGTGGCCAGCGGCACCCGAAAGCGGATCATTCGCCGGGGCCGGAGTGGCGCCACCGGTAGGAGCGGCCGGAGCGGCGGCCGGATTGGCCGCGCCGGCGAGCGGATCGGTCGGCGCGGGCGCCGGAGCGGCCGGTGCCGGCGCGGTGGGAACCGCTGCACGCTGAAGCGAAGTATCGACGTCGTCGCCGGTCTTGTTGACCGCCAGCGCCGCAAGCACGATCGAGAGAATCACGAAAGCCGCAGCAAGACCGCCGGTCGCGCGCGTCAGGAAGTTCGCCGCGCCGCGCGCCGAAAGCATGCCCGAGGGGCTGCCGCCAACACCAAGGCCGCCGCCTTCCGACTTCTGAATCAGAATCACGACCACAAGAAGCAGGGCAACGATGGCCTGGACCACGGTCAGGAAAGTGAACAGCATCGTGTTAAGTCTCGATCTTTCGGAGGGGGCGATTGCTCGTCCCGCGATTCAAGCCGCGCAGATAGGCGCTGGAGCGCCCCTGCGCAAGCCACCAGCCGGAATTCGAACGACATCGCTGCCCGTTCGCTTCCGGCAAAGCGCAACATTTCGGTGTCAGTCGGCGTCCAGCAGGGCCGCGGCGCCGATGATGGCCGTGAAGCTTTCGGCGCTCAGGCTGGCACCGCCAACCAGCGCTCCGCCCACGTCGGGCACGGAGAGCAGCTCGGCCGCGTTCTCAGCCTTTACTGAGCCGCCGTAAAGGATACGCACGTCCGCACCGCCTTCGCCATAAAGCGCGACGAGCTTTGCGCGGATCGCTGCATGCATTTCGGCCACGTCCTCGATCGAAGGTACGCGGCCGGTGCCGATGGCCCAGACCGGCTCATAGGCAATCGAAAGCTTTTCGGGCGCCCCGTCGGTACGCGGGCACGAACCCTCAAGCTGCGCGGCGACCACGGCGACGGCATCGCCCGCGTCGCGCTGCGCTTCGGTTTCACCGACGCAGAGAATCACCGCAAGGCCCGCACCCAGCGCGGCCTCGGCCTTGGCCTTCACGAGCGCGTCACTCTCGCCGTGGAGCGTGCGGCGCTCCGAGTGGCCGAGAATGGTGAAGTCCGCACCGGCATCCTTGAGCATGGGCGCGGAGATATCGCCGGTGAAAGCGCCGCTCTCCTCGGAACGGCAATCCTGACCGCCGACGCCGATCAGCTCGACAGCGTCGCGCATGCGGAAGATCAGCGTGGCGGGCGGAGCGAGGGCAACCTGCACCTTGGGAAAGCGTGCGGCAGCCCGGTCAATCGCGCGCGCCTCGGTAAGCATCGCGCGCGTGCCATGCATTTTCCAGTTACCGACGATGTAAGGCAGAGCAGCCATCTAACAAAAACCCTGAATCATTTTTTGGTCTGCGTCCGGCCACGTAGTTCTACCGCCGAGGGCGGGAATCAGCCGAACGCTTGCGGGGCGCTGCTAGGCAGCCGGGCCCGACTTGTCAAAAGTCGCGCCGCCCCAGAACACGCAAAACCGCCGGGACGGGGCGAATTGCGCCGAGTTGCCGCCCGGCGAGCGCCATACCCCTGCACTCTCCACGCCAACCACTGCAGGTCAGCCATTGCAGGATCGCATTGCGCCCCCTAAAGCCTGCGCCCGCATCGGTTTCGCCTTTGCGCTTGTCCGTATATTCGTTCTCCACGCTGATCGGCCCGGTCCATGCTCTCATTCTTCCGTAACTTCCTGAAGTCCAAGATCGGTGCCGGCATTGCCCTGGCGGTACTCGTGCTCATCACGCTCGCCTTTGCCGGCGGGGACATCAACGGCATGCGCAACTCCGCAGGCCTGGGCAGCGCCACGGCGGTTGCCACCGTGGGCGGCAAGAATGTCGAAGCCACCGAGCTGACCTCGGCTGCCAATTCGCAGCTTGAGCAGATCCGGGCCCAGAACCCGACAGCAACGATGAAGATGCTGGTCGCTGAGGGCGGTCTTGAGCGTATCCTCGACGAGATCATCTCGCGCACTGCGATTGCCGTGTTCGGTAACGATAACGGCGTTATTGCCAGCAAGCGCCTCATCGACAGCGAAATCGCACGGATCCCCGCATTCCAGGGTGTGGACGGCAAGTTCAGCCAGACCACCTTCCGGCAGGCGCTGGCGCAGAAGGGAATTCCCGAGCAGGCCCTGCGCGACGATTTCAGCCAGGGCCTGATCGCCCAGCAGCTCATGATCCCTGCGCAGTTCAGCGCGACCATGCCGCTCTCGCTTGCCACGCGTTACGCGTCGCTGCTGGAAGAGAACCGGAAGGGTCAGGTCGTGACCGTGCCGTCGATGGCATTTGCGCCCACGCAGGCACCGTCGCAGGCCGAACTCGAAAGGTTCTACAAGGCTCACTCGAACCTGTTCGTGCGCCCCGAACGCCGCGTGATCCGTTACGCCATCTTCGGCGAGGACACGCTCAAGAACGTCGCCGCGCCGACTGATGCCGAAATCGCCAAGCGCTACGAAGCGGACAAGGTCGCCCTTTATGCCGCACGTGACGACCGCAAGATCACGCAGCTGATCGTCCCGACCGAAGCCGCCGCCAAGGCCGTGGTTGCCGAAGTCGCCGGCGGCAAGTCGCTGGAACAGGCCGCCAAGGAAAAGGGCCTTTCGGCCGCCAACCTCGAATTCTTCAGCCACGACCAGCTTTCCGCGCAGTTCTCACCGGCAGTTGCCGACGCCGTCTTCGCGACGCCGACCGGTAAGCTCACCGCTCCGCAGAAGAGCGCGCTGGGCTGGCACGTGATCCGTGTCGAGCAGGAACAGAAGACCGCAGAGCGTCCGCTCGCCGCCGTTCGCGCCGACATCGTCACCAAGCTCACCGCAGAAAAGCAGCGCGCGGCCTTCACCGACCTGCTTTCGCGCATCGACGACCAGTTCTCGAGCGGCGCGAGCCTTGTCGAAGTTGCCAAGGCGATCGGCGCTACGGTCGGCGCGACCCAGCCCATCACCGCTACGGGCGCCGTCTATGGCAAGCCCGGCGAAACCGCTCCTGCCCAGCTTCAGCCGATCCTCTCGACCGCTTTCTCGATGGAGCAGGAAAAGCCGCAGCTTGCCCAGCTCACCCCGGGCACAACGGCTCCGACCACCGCCGGCTACGTCATCTATGACGTGACCGATATCACCCCCTCCGCCCCTGCCCCGTTCAAGGAAATCGTCACCGACGTGACCGAGGCGTGGAAGCTCGACAAGGGTTCGGTCGACGCCAAGGCAGCCGCACTCAAGGTTCAGGCTGCCGTGCGCAGCGGCAAGTCGCTGAACGAGGCCGTCGCCGCGCTCGGCAAGACGCTGCCGCCGGTGCAGGACGTGGCCATGAGCCGCCCGATGCTGACCGAAGCCATGCGCCAGGGCCGTCAGGTTCCGCCGCCGGTCTCGTTGCTGTTCCACATGGCCAAGGGCACCGTGAAGGTGCAGTCGGCCGGTGGCGGACGCGGTTGGTTCGTCGTCGCGCTCAACGACGTCCAGACACCCAGCCAGGGCAACCCGGTTGTCGTGCAGGGTACGCAGCGCGAACTCTCCAGCCAGCTCGGGTCGGCCTATACCGACGCGCTCGCCAAGGCGATCACCAAGCAGGTCGGCTCCGAGAAGCACGCCCCCGCATTCAAGACGGTGCGCGACCAGCTTGGCGGCACCACGCCGGCGAACTGACCGATTAACCCGTAACCCCCAAAGAAGGACACCCATCGGCATGAAGCGCGAATCGGATCGCGAAGAGGCATTGTCACGGCTGCGCGAGGGTAAGCCCGCGCTGCTCTGGCGCCGTCTCGTCGCCGATACCGAAACGCCCGTGGCGGCCGCGCTCAGGCTCTTTGCCGAAGGGCGCGGCGACTTCCTGCTCGAATCGGTGGAAGGCGGCGAGACGCGCGGGCGCTACAGCCTGCTTGGCCTCGATCCCGATCTGGTGTTCCGCGCCGATGGCCACTCCTGCGCGATCAATCGCAAGTGGCAGCATGACCGGGACGCCTTCGAGGCGCTCCCGGGCGATGCCCTCGCCGAATTGCGCGCACTGGTGGAATCGTGCCGCTTCGAGGTTCCGGCCGAGCTGCCCAAGGCTCTCGCCTGCCTGGTCGGTTACTTCGGCTACGAGACCATCGGTCTTGTCGAAAAGCTGCCCCGTGCACCGCAGAGTGAACTGGCGCTGCCGGACATGCTCTTCGTCCGCCCCTCGCTGATCCTGATCTTCGACCGGCTTGGCGACGAGCTGTTCTTCGTCGCCCCGCTGTGGCCCGAAAACGGCAAGCCCGAAACGCTTGTGGATATGGCGGCCGAACGCATCGATGAGGCGCTGCGCAAGCTTTCCGCGCCTGTCCCGGTGGCGCCCGCCGTGACGGACCTTCCCGAGCCGGTACGGACGCCGATGATGGCCGCCGCCGACTACGAAGCCATGGTCACGCGCGCCAAGGACTACATCGAGGCGGGCGACATCTTCCAGGTCGTGCTGGCCCAGCGCTTTACCTGCGAATTCCCGCTCCCGCCGATCGCGCTTTACCGCTCGCTCCGGCGCGTGAACCCGTCTCCGTTCCTCTACTTCCTCGACCTGCCAGGCTTCGCGCTGATCGGATCGAGCCCGGAGATCCTCGTCCGCGTTCGCGAGGGCGAAGTGACGATCCGCCCGATCGCCGGCACGCGCCCGCGCGGAAAGACCGTCTCCGAGGACAAGGCCAACGAAGTGAGCCTGCTCGCCGATCCCAAGGAACGCGCCGAGCATCTCATGCTGCTCGACCTTGGCCGCAACGACGTTGGCCGGGTCGCCGCCGCCGGCAGCGTCGAAGTGACGGACAGCTACACGATCGAGCGCTACAGCCACGTCATGCACATCGTCTCGAACGTGATCGGCCAGCTCGACACGGCCAAGCACGACGCCATCGACGCGGTGTTCGCGGGCTTCCCGGCAGGCACCGTCTCGGGCGCACCCAAGGTCCGCGCCTGTGAGATCATCGCCAGCCTCGAACCCGAAACGCGCGGCGCCTATGCTGGCGGCGTGGGCTATTTCGCGCCCGACGGCTCCGTCGACTCGTGCATCGTCCTGCGCACCGGCGTGCTCAAGGACGGCGTGCTTCACGTCCAGGCCGGTGCGGGCATCGTTGCCGACAGCGATCCCGCTTACGAACAGCGTGAGTGCGAGGCCAAGTCCGGCGCCCTGTTCGCCGCCGCGCGCGAGGCCATCCGCGTGGCGGGAGAGCCGGGCTTCGGCCAATGAGGGCCGCCGCTCTTGCGGCTGCGCTAACCCTCGCTGCCTGTTCCTCGGGCGCTCAGCAACCGCAGCGGCGAGCGGAAGCCCCACCGCCGCCGCCATGCGAGGGCGCCAGCTTCGAAGGCGCGAGCTTCACGCACTGCACTGCCACGCCCGGCCGCCATACGATCCACCTCGTTCTGGGGCCGAAGAACGGCGCGCCCTATCGCAGCCTCTCGCAGCTTGCGGTCGGGCGGCCGTCGGGCAGCCCGGCAGTCGCCTTCGCGATGAACGGCGGCATGTTCGACGGGGACGGCAAGCCGATCGGCTATGCCGCGATCGAGGGCGAGCGCGTCCATACGCTCAACACCAACAAGGGCTGGGGCAATTTCCACCTCTTGCCCAACGGCGTATTCTTCGGCGATGCCGCCGGACACTGGCAGATCCGCACGACCGACCAGTTCGCGAGCAAAGTGAACCATCGCCCCGACTTCGGCACGCAGTCCGGTCCAATGCTGGTGATCGACGGCAAGCTTCATCCCCGGATCGATGAAGACGGCCAATCGCTCAAGCTGCGCAATGCCGTTGGTGTCGACCGGCAAGGGCGGGCCCATTTCGTGATCTCGGATGAGCCGGTCTCGTTCGGCAAGCTCGCCCGGCTGTTTCGCGACAAGCTGGATTGCCCCAACGCGCTGTTTCTCGACGGCAGCGTCTCCTCGCTTTGGGACCCTGATCACGGGCGTGTCGACGGCGGTCCGCCGCTCGGCCCCTTGATCGTTGTCGAGAAAAGCGCAAAGGCCGCTATCGGGGCCAATTCTGGAAAGGCTGGATCATGATCCTCGTCATCGACAATTACGACAGCTTCACCTGGAATCTGGTCCACTACCTGATGGAACTGGGCGCCGAAGTCGAAGTCGTGCGCAACGACGCGCTTTCGGCCGGGCAGGCGATCTCCAGCGGCGCGCGGGGCTTCCTGATCTCGCCCGGCCCCTGCACCCCGAATGAGGCAGGCATCAGCCTCGACCTCGTGGGCGCAGCCGCCGATGCCGGAAAGCCGCTGCTCGGCGTCTGCCTTGGCCATCAGTCGATCGGCCAGTATTTCGGCGGTAAAGTCGTGCGCGGCGGACTGATGCACGGCAAGACCTCGGCCGTGACGCATGACGCCACCGGGCTGTTCGCAGGACTGCCCTCGCCCTTCACCGCCACGCGCTATCACTCGCTGATCGTCGAGGACGTTCCCGAGACGCTGACGATCAATGCCCGCTCCGATGACGGCCACGTCATGGGCTTCCGCCATACGGCGCTGCCGATCCACGGCGTGCAGTTCCACCCGGAAAGCATCGCTACCCAGCACGGCCACGCGATGCTGGCGAATTTCCTGAACCTCTGCGGCATCGAAGCCCGAATGCCCGCACGGCTCGCCGCGGCATGACGACGATGATCCTGCCCGATCCCCTTCATCCCATCGAGGAAGCCGAAGCCGAAGAGGCCTTCGGTGCCATTCTCGATGGCCGCGTGGGCGACGACGCCGTGGTCCGCTTCCTCCTCGCTCTGACCGAGCGCGGAGAGACGGCGAGCGAGATCGCCGGCGCCGCGCGCGCCATGCGAACCCGCATGATCCCGATCGATGCCCCTGCAAACGCCATCGACGTCTGCGGCACCGGCGGCGACGGTCACCACACGCTCAACGTCTCGACGGCGGTTTCGCTGGTCGTCGCGGCCTGTGGCGTGCCGGTCGCCAAGCACGGCAACCGCGCCGCCAGTTCCAAGGCCGGCGCGGCGGACACGCTGGAAGCGCTCGGTCTCAATCTCGACCGCGCGGCCGAGACGGCGGAAGAGACACTCGGCGACCTCGGCATCTGCTTCCTCTTCGCCGCCCGCCACCATCCCTCGATGGGCAGGATCATGCCGATCCGCAAGGCGATCGGCCGCCGCACCATCTTCAACCTGATGGGCCCGCTAGCCAACCCGGCGAATGTGCGCCGCCAGCTCGTCGGTATCGCCCGCCCGGCCTATGTGCCGATCTACGCCGAAGCACTGATGAGCCTTGGCAGCGATCACTCCTTCGTCATCTCAGGCGACGAAGGGCTGGATGAACTCAGCCTCGCGGGCGGCAACGAAGTGGCCGAGATCCGGCACGGCGAACTCTCGATGCGCCGCGTCGGGCCCGAGGATGTCGGCTTGCCCGTCTCACCCGTCGGCGCGATCCGTGGCGGCGACGCGGCCTACAATGCGGAAGCCCTGCGCCGCCTGCTCATGGGCGAACACGGCGCCTATCGCGATGCCGTGCTGCTCAATGCGGCCGGTGCCCTGATCGTCGCCGGTGAGGCTGAGACCTGGCGCGAAGGCGTCGAGGAAGCGGCCGAAGCCATCGACAAGGGCCTCGCCAATGCCCTGCTCAACTGCTGGATTTCCGCGCTCAAGGGCTGAGCCGCGCGAAAGGTTTACGATGTCCGACAAGCTTACCGAGATCTGCGACACCAAGCGCGAGGAAGTTGCCGAGCGCAAGACCGTGGCCACCATGGCCGACCTTGATGCCCACGCCGCGCACCAGAGCGCCCCGCGCGGCTTTGAAGCGGCGCTGCGTGCCAAGGCCCAAAACGGCTTTGCCCTGATTGCAGAAATCAAGAAAGCTTCGCCTTCCAAAGGGCTGATTCGTCCTGATTTTCGTCCCGCAGAACATGCCGTCGCCTATGAGCGCGGCGGCGCCGCCTGCCTCTCGGTCCTGACCGACGCGCCTTACTTCCAGGGCCATGAGGACTTCCTTATGGACGCCCGCGCCGCCTGCACGCTGCCGGTGATCCGCAAGGACTTCATGGTCGATCCCTGGCAGGTGGCCGAAGCCCGCTCGATCGGCGCCGACGCCATTCTCATCATCGTCGCCGCTCTTGACGACGTGCTGATGGCCGAACTCGAAGCCGCCGCCCACGAACGCGGCATGGACTGCCTCGTCGAAGTTCACAACGAAGCTGAAATGGAGCGCGCCGCTCGCCTGAAGTCGCGGCTGATCGGCGTGAACAACCGCGATCTCAAGCGCTTCGTCACCGACATCGCCACCACCGAACGCCTTGCGCCACTGGCGCCCGAGGGCACGCTTCTGGTCAGCGAAAGCGGCATCAACACTCACGCCGACCTCGAAAGACTCTCAGGTTGCGGTGCGCGGACCTTCCTTGTTGGTGAAAGCCTGATGCGCGAAGCGAACGTGGAAACGGCAACCCGGGCTCTGCTCACCGGGGCCTGATCAGCGCGCCGGTCAGGACAGCGGCAGAAACATTTCCGTGAGCGCCTCGGTCGCGGAAAACTGCGGGTAAAGGCGCACGCGCTCGCAGAAAAGAGGATAATCGCGCAGGCTCTCGCCACTGGCGGGCAACCATTCGCGGTAGAGCCACAGCGCGGATTCCTCCAGGTCCATTGCCGGGCCCGTGATCGGCAGCACCGCATAGCGACCGCCGGGAATCTCATCTACACGCACGCCGGCCGGGCTGTCACCGGCGAACCATGCCGGTACCGACGCGCAGAGCATGACCAGATGATCCTCGATCGGTGTGGTGCGCGGAACGGTCGGGAAGAGATTGAACGTGCGGCTGCCTGGCGGCACGAAGCCCGCCGATTGCCGCCAGTCGATGAATCTCCGGATCGTGTCGCCGATTTTTGCCATGTCGCCGCGATGCTCCATGACCGCCACGCGCATCGGCGCAAATTCGCGAATCTCGACATCGTCGATTGCCGTGGTTTCAACCATTGTCCTGTTCCTTGCCACTTGGAGTGTGTCGCTCAGGGCCTGCCATGCCAACCAGTCCGGCCCAGCGCGAAAAGCCGAAGGCGTCTGACCGATCCACGCGCGAAAGGCGCGGGCAAAGGCTTCCGGCGCTTCGTAACCGGCATCCAGCGCGGCATCGGTAACCCGCGTGCGGGGCTGATAGGCCAGCTTCGTACCCGCCCGATGCAACCGCGAAAGCTGAACGAAACGCTGGACCGGCATTCCGCTCAGCGCCCGGAACTGACGATGGAAATGGTACGGCGAGAATCCGGCCCATCCTGAGATCGTTTCTAGGTCCGGCGACGCGTCCTGCTCTGCATCGATCCGCTCGACCACGCGCGCCATCCGGTCAAAATAGCGGCGGCGCGAATGTTCATCCTGTTTCGAGCTTCGTGTCATGCAGGCTGTCCTGCCACGAAACCCAAATACCTGCCTGATCGATCTTGCGATAATCGCGCCGCAATCCCTGTCCTACTCGCACAAAATCTGCCATCGGTCCTTCATGGACCTTTGCAGAACTTCCAGAAAAACCGCGCGAATCCAGCGATCCGGCGCGGCTGCGGCATCTTTCTCAGGACCATGTAAACTGAGTCACCTTGCGGAAGCCGAAGGCTGAACATGACCAAGAGCCTGACCCACATCGATTCGAATGGAACCGCCCGCATGGTCGATGTCGGCGCCAAGGACGAAACCCAACGCCTCGCCGTGGCATCTGGCCGGATTTCCATGACGCCGGACGCCCTCGAAGCGATCCGCCTCGGAAACGCGCCCAAGGGCGATGTTCTTGGCACAGCCCGCATCGCCGGGATCATGGCCGCCAAGAAGACCGCCGATCTGATCCCCATGTGCCACCCGCTAATGCTTGATGCGGTAAACGTGGATTTCCATTTCGAAGACAGCGCCATCCGCGCAACCGCCACGGCCATCCTCACCGGCAAAACTGGTGTCGAAATGGAAGCTATTACAGCAGCTTCCATCGCACTTCTGACAATTTACGACATGGCCAAGGCGCTCGATAAAGGCATGGTTATCAGCGAAATCCGGCTCATCGAGAAACGCGGCGGAAAGTCGGGACACTGGACTCTGGAAGGCACTGCCTGATGGCCGGACATCCAATGCTCTCGCTCGAAGACGCACAGGCCAAGCTGCTGTCGCTTGTCGACCCCCTGCCGATCGAGCGCGTTGACATAGAGGGTGCGCTGGGCCGCTACCTTGCCGAACCCATGCTGGCTCGCCGCACCCAACCGGCGGCAGATGTCTCGGCGATGGATGGCTACGCAGTCACCGCCGAAGACCTCACCGGCCCGTGGCATGTGGTGGGTGAGAGCGCGGCGGGTCATCCCTACGACGCAACCGTGGCACCGGGTCAGGCCGTGCGCATTTCCACCGGCGCACTGATGCCCGCGGGCGCCGAGGCGGTCATCCTCCAGGAAGATCTGTCCCGCGAACAGCATCGCATCTCGCTAACCGGCGAGGCACCCATCCCTGCGCACAAGCACATACGCCGTCGCGGCATGGACTTCCCCGAAGGCAAGGAAATCCTTCCACTTGGCGTTCGGATCGGATCCTCGCAGGCGGCGCTCGCAATGGCAGCCGGCCACAAACACCTTCCTGTCCGGCGCATTCCCCACCTCACAGTGATCGACAGCGGGGACGAACTGGCTTCCGACCCGGAATGCTGCGAACCGCATCAGATCCCCGCCAGCAATGGCGCCATGCTCGCCGCCATGGCGCGCAATCTGCCTGTGAAAGTCGACAGGATCGGACCGGTCGAGGATCAACTGGAAGCACTGGTCAAAGCATTCCAGACGGCGGCGGATTCGGACGTGATCGTCACCAGCGGGGGCGCCTCCGTCGGCGAGCACGACCTGGTGCGCCCGGCGCTCGAAGCCTGGGGCGCCAAACTCGATTTCTGGCGCGTAGCGATCAAACCGGGAAAGCCGATCCTGGTCGCCCGGAAAGCCAAAGGCCGGCGCAGCCAACTCGTTATCGGACTGCCCGGAAACCCCGTTTCCAGCCATATTACCGCGTATCACTTCCTGCTGCCGGTCCTGCGCGCGCTATTGGGCGCGGGCCGGCCGACGTCGATGTCCATGCTCGCCCTGCTAACAAGCCCCGTACCCGCGACCGGCGATCGCCGCGAATTCCTGCGGGGCGTGTGGGACGGAGAAAACGTCACCCCGCAAGTCGTTCAGGACAGTGGCGCGCTGGCTTCGCTGGCCACCAGCAATGTCCTGATCGATCGCCCCGCGCGTGCGCCAGTTGCCGGGGCAGGCGATCCGGTGCGAGTCTACTTGCTCCAGAATGGCGGTATTGCTTGACGTTACCGGATTCGTTGCTTAATTGTTCCCTCATTGTTCGCGAACGAACCTGCAAGTGTTCTTCGCGATGGCAACAAGGCCGCTGACGGCGGCCCAGCAGGTGAGGCAGGCCAGATGTTGACGCGCAAGCAGCACGAATTGCTCCGGTTCATTCAGGTGCGGCTCGAAGACAGCGGCGTCTCGCCTAGCTTCGAAGAGATGAAGGACGCACTTGACCTCAAGTCGAAGTCGGGCGTGCACCGCCTGATTTCGGCATTGGAAGAGCGCGGCTTTATCCGCCGCCTGCCCAACCGCGCACGGGCATTGGAAGTTCTTCGCCAGCCCGAAGACGTCAATAGCAAGCCAACTACCGCAGCTGCGCCGCCGCGCGAGACGGCGCCGTCACTGCGTCCGGCTCCTCGGGCACCCGAACCGGCCAACGACGTGATCGAGATTCCGCTGCACGGCCGTATCGCTGCCGGGGCGCCGATCGAGGCCATAGAGGGTCAGTCGATGCTGCCGGTTCCGGCGGCCCTGCTTGGTTCCGGTGACCACTACGCCCTTGAAGTTTCGGGCGACTCGATGATCGAGGCGGGAATTCTCGATGGTGATCTGGCCCTCGTGAAGCGTACCGATACCGCGCGTGACGGCGAGATTGTCGTCGCCCTCATCCGTGGTGAAGAGGCAACCCTAAAGTACCTGCGGCGCGAAGGCCCCAAGGTGCGGCTCGACCCGGCCAATGCGGCATATACAGCCCAACTTTACGGTGCGGATGAAGTTCAGGTGCAGGGTAAACTCGCTGGGATTCTGCGCCGCTATCACTGAAGCGAGCAGCGAAATCCTGCATCTACGACGATCTGGAGCGTTTGATCCGACTGTATCGGATCAAACGCTCCAAGTTTTTGGTTTGTCGCGTTTTCCGAGTCGTCAGGTGATTCCGCCTTGTTCAAAAACGCTCTAAGGCCGCCACCAGCCATGACCGCCTTGCTCTTGGGCAACGGTCTGCACTGTCTGCCCAGACAGGTCGATGGTGAGACCGCCCGTCTGCTTGAGCATAGGTCGGTCGATCCTGAGCCAATGGGGATGACAACTTCCTGGCAAGCGGCGATCTGCAATGACGATATCGACCTGACTGCACGCGCGCAAAAGTGCCGGGACAGGAACATAGGCATCGCTGCGCGCTATCAGTACGCGCCACGTCCGGCCGCCACGATCAAGTGATACCGCGCAGAAATCCGCATTGCAGTGTGCTTCCGGCCGCCGAGGCAGGGAAAGCGGAGCATTCCTCTGACCGACCACTTCCAGGAAGTTGTCCATGGCATAATCGCTCTTGCTCTCGCGCAAGAGGGCCAGATTTCTTCCGCCGTCGACAACCACGCCCACGTAATGGCCGTCGCCTGCAACAAGGATGTTCGGCGGCGTCAGCAATGCCAGACCAAGAGCACCTGCGATTGCGGGAACGAGCCCCAGAAATCGCACTCTCCCACGCCACAAGGCAAACCAAAGTCCGCCCGCAACGAAATGCAGGAAATGGCCCGTTCCCATCGTCGGGAACAACCTCACGGCGCCGGGAAGTCCTCCCGTTCCGTGAGCAAGGTCCAGCAGCAGTGCAATGGCCCAATTCGCCAGCCACCAGACTGGGGCGCCCAGTCCGGCGATGTCGAGCAACAGGGCCCCAGCGACCAGCGGCATGATGATGAAGGTCGTCAGCGGAATTGCCACGATGTTGGCCATGGCTCCGTACACGCCCGCCCGATGGAAATGATAGAGGCCGATCGGCATGAGTACGGCTTCGATCGCGATCCCGGTCACCAGCGTAAGGACAATGTCGCGCAGAAGGCGCATCACAATGCTTTCCTCACGCGGCGCCATCCAGCGCTTCACCGGACCGGCATTTGCCACCACGATCAGCGCCAGAACCGCTGCAAAGCTCATCTGGAAGCTCGGCCCGGCAAGAGATTCGGGCCATAACAGCATGACAACAAAGGCGCCGGCTGCCAGTAGGCGGACGGACAAAGCCTCCCGCCCCATGGCCAGTGCAGTGAGCACCAAGAGCGATCCCACGCAGGAGCGTACCTTCGGCACCTGCGATCCCGTCAACAACGTGTAGGCGATGCCAGCGAGTGCGCCCACGCCTGCCGCCAGAATGGGAAGCCGCCAGCGCAACGCCAATCCGGGCGAAAGCGCCAGCAGGCGAAGCACCAGAAAATAGACGGCGCCGATAACCGCACTGACGTGCAGACCGCTGATCGAAAGCAGATGCGCCAGCCCGGCATCGCGCATGGCCTGCCCATCCTGCTGGGAAATGCTCCCCATGTCTCCGGTAACCAATGCCACGGCGATACCTGCACTGCCGCTCGGTAGCCTCGATTGGATATGACCGCTCAGATCTTCCCGCCAGGCAGCCAAAAGGTCTCCCCCCGTTCCGGCGTTCAAGACCTCAATCGGCGCGAGGACGCTGCCCGTTGCGGAAAGGCCCGCAAACCACGCTGCCTGAGCAAAATCGTACCCCCCTGGGATGAGCGGAGAAGCCGGCGGAACCAGCCTGCCACGGAAGCGGATCAACGCGCCCGGCCCGACTTGCGATTGTGATCCCGAATGGGCGTGCAGAGCGCCGAATCGATTGGGCACAGTCACCCGCGCCATTATCGCACGGCCGGTCGCCGGCTCCCGCATTGCCACCACAAACCGGCGCTGTTCCTGGGCCGGCCGCTCTTCCACCGACAGGACGCGGGCCATGAACGTACCCGATAAGGAGCGCGAAATCGGCGCCGCGCCAACCAGCTCGGAACGGCCCCACACGGCCAGGCAACCGAACAGCAAAGCCAGCGCCATCGACATGACCGCACGTCGCACCAGCGGAAAGTTGGCCCGACCGTGCCGCCAGACGCTGGCAGCAGTTGCGGTAGCCGCACAAGTTGCGCAAAATGCAATCCAATAGAGAGGCCGGGGCAGCCCAAACCAGCCCGCAATTCCGGCCCCAAAGCCCACTGTAAGCCACGGCGCCTTGTCGAAACCGCAGTTCGAAAGAAAACACTCGACACCGACCAAACACCTCGACATGTGGCTCTGGCTGATCCATGGGCGATGCTGCAACGCAGCGCCTCCGGCAGAGGCCGGAAAAACGGGATCATCGGTCGTGGCGGCTAGGCTGGCCATGGCCGACATAAGGACGGAAGGTGATAACAATGGCAAGCGGTAGCGCATCGAGCGGACAGACGGACAGAAAGCCCGTCGTCACGCGCTTTGCCCCCTCGCCCACGGGTTTCCTGCACATCGGCGGCGCTCGTACGGCGCTGTTCAACTGGCTCTATGCCCGCCACCATGGCGGCAAGTACCTCCTGCGCATCGAGGACACCGACCGCGCCCGCTCAACCGAACCGGCGATCGAGGCGATTTTCGACGGGCTGAACTGGCTGGGCCTCGGCGGCGACGAACCGGCAGTGTTCCAGTTCGCCCGCTCGGATCGGCACGCACAAGTCGCAGACGAACTCATCGCCAAGGGGCACGCCTATCGCTGCTACCTGACGAGCGAGGAACTCGCCGAACGCCGTCAGAAGGCACAGGAAGAGCGCCGCCCGTTCCGCATCGACAGCGAATGGCGCGACGCCGATCCCTCGGCCTGGCCCGCAGAAAAGCCCTATGTCGTGCGCATCAAGGCGCCGCGCGAGGGTGAAACGACGATCCAGGACCTGGTCCAGGGCGAAGTTACCGTGAAGAACGAGGAGATCGACGATTTCGTGATCCTGCGTTCGGACGGAACGCCGACTTATATGCTGGCAGTCGTGGTCGACGATAACGACATGGGCGTCACGCACGTCCTGCGCGGCGACGATCATCTCAACAATGCCTTCCGCCAGCTCGTGATCATCCACGGCATGGGCTGGGACGTGCCGGTCTATGGCCACGTGCCGCTGATCCATGGCTCGGATGGCGCCAAGCTTTCCAAGCGCCACGGCGCGCTGGGCGTCGATTCCTATCGCGATGAGATGGGCATCCTGCCCGAAGCGCTGTTCAATTATCTGCTGCGGCTCGGCTGGGGTCACGGCGACGAGGAGTTCATCAGCCGCGAAAAGGCTGTTGAATGGTTCGACATGGCCGATGTCGGCAAGTCGCCCTCGCGTTTCGACATTGCCAAGCTGCAAAATCTCAACGGCCACTACCTGCGCGAAGCGGATGACGCCCGGCTTGCCGGCCTCGTCCTGCCGCGCCTTGAGGCAGCAGGCTGTGACAATCCGGACATGACCCTGCTGACGCGGGCCATGCCGGTGCTGAAGGTCCGCGCAAAGGACCTCAACGAACTTGCCGAAGGCGCGGCCTTCCTATTCGCCAAGCGCCCGCTCGCCATGAGCGAGAAGGCGCAGGCGCTGCTGACCGACGAAGCGCGTACGCGCCTTGCCGTAATGCATGAACGTCTCTCGGGAGAGTCCGAATGGACCCTCGAGGCGTTGGAAGCCAACCTCAAGGCAATGGCCGAGGAGCTGGGACTGGGCCTCGGCAAGCTCGCACAACCGCTGCGAGCCGCCCTGACCGGTCAAACGACCTCTCCGGGCATTTTCGACGTCTTGGTTCTGCTCGGTCGGGACGAAAGCCTTGCTCGCATTGGCGCGCAGGCGGACGTGGCGGCCGGAACGCAAATATAAGGAGTAAGAACTGGTGGGTGATCAGGTCAAACTGAATGCTGGTGGCACGGAATTCGATTATCCCGTGCTCAAGGGCAGTGTCGGCCCGGATGTAATCGATATCCGGAAGCTCTACGCCCAGACGGGCAAGTTCACGTACGACCCCGGCTTCACGTCGACGGCCAGCTGCGAGAGCGCGCTCACCTATATCGACGGTGACGAAGGCGTCCTTCTGCACCGCGGTTATCCGATCGGCCAGCTGGCCGAGAACTCCTCGTTCATGGAGGTCTGCTACCTCCTGCTGAACGGCGAGCTGCCCAATGGCGGCGAACTCGACACGTTCACCAACACCATCACGCGCCACACCATGCTCCACGAGCAGCTGGCGACGTTCTACCGCGGCTTCCGCCGTGACGCCCACCCGATGGCGATCATGTGCGGCGTGGTCGGCGCTCTTTCGGCGTTCTACCACGACTCGACCGACATTTCGGATCCGGAGCACCGCAAGATCAGCTCGCACCGCCTGATCGCCAAGATGCCGACGATCGCCGCTGCGGCATACAAGTACTCGGTTGGCCAGCCTTTCCTCTACCCGGACAACAAGCTGAGCTACACCGGCAACTTCCTGCGCATGACCTTCGGCGTGCCGGCGGAAGAATATGAAGTGATCCCCGCCGTCGAAAAGGCGATGGACCGTATCTTCATCCTCCACGCCGACCACGAGCAGAACGCCTCGACCTCGACCGTGCGTCTTGCCGGTTCGTCGGGCGCCAATCCGTTCGCGTGCATCGCGGCCGGCATCGCCTGCCTCTGGGGCCCTGCACATGGCGGCGCGAACGAAGCCGCGCTCAACATGCTCAAGGAAATCGGTACGCCGGACAAGATCCCGCACTATATCGAGCGTGCGAAGGACAAGAACGATCCGTTCCGCCTGATGGGCTTCGGTCACCGCGTCTACAAGAACTACGATCCGCGCGCCACGGTCATGCAGAAGACCGTCCGCGAAGTGTTCGACGCGCTCAAGGTTACCGACCCGCTCTTCGAGACCGCACTGCGCCTTGAAGAGATCGCGCTGAACGATCCGTACTTCGTAGAGAAGAAGCTGTTCCCGAACGTGGACTTCTACTCGGGCATCATCCTCTCGGCCATCGGCTTCCCGACCACGATGTTCACGGCGCTCTTCGCCCTTGCCCGCACCGTGGGCTGGGTCGCGCAGTGGAACGAAATGATCTCGGATCCAGGCCAGAAGATCGGCCGCCCGCGTCAGCTCTACACCGGCCCGACGCAGCGCGATTACGTGCCGATGAATCAGCGCTGATCCCGGCGCATCGGACAAGATCAAAGGCCCTCGCGAAAGCGGGGGCCTTTTTTTGTTGCTCTACGAATCAAGGATATTGTTGCGAAAGCCACAAATTGGCCGCAAGTTGTTACTACACAGCCACTGGGCCATTATGGGGCAATTACCATGCTGTTCTTGAGAATTCTCGCCTGCATCATCGGCTTCCTGGCCGTAGCGCTGGGCGTGCTTTGGGTCGGACAGGGGACCGGACTGGTGCTCTGGCCCGCAAACAGCTTCATGATAGACGATCGCGGTTGGGCCGTTCGCGGTGCCGTCATGGTCTGTGTTGGCGCGATTCTGCTGTGGCTGGCGTGGCGAAATAACGGGCGCAGCAGCAGCGACAACCGGCTCTAGGCCATTTCGCCGCAGCCTATTCTGGCATTATTATTTTAAATCAATGCAATGATCGAACCATCTCGGCTCGACCTGAACTGAATCGTCAGGCATCGCGGTCGGCCGGCAGTTCAAGAATGAACCGCGCACCCTGCCCTGGAGCGCTCTCCACGGTAAGGTCGCCGCCCATGGCACGCGCCAGGCACCGCGAAATGTAAAGACCAAGCCCAGAACCACCATCCCCGCTGCGACCCAGGCGTTCGAACTTCTCGAAGACACGCTCCTGATCCTCAAGCGCCAAGCCCGGCCCCTGGTCAGCCACCGTCACGTAAGCCCGCCCATCAAGCGAATCCAGCCTGATCCAGACTTGTGAGCCTTCGGGCGAATAGCGGACCGCATTGCCGATCAGGTTCAGCATGATCTGTAGAACGCGGCGGAATTCAGCGATGGCTGGCAGGCTCTCGGTCCAGTGCGGCGCCTCGACCCTGATACCCTTTTCCTGCGCACGCACATTGAGAATTCCCGCGCCCTGCCGGGCAACTTCGGAAAGATCGATATGGTCGGGGATCGTGTCGAAATTGTCGGATTCGACGACTTCGAGGTCGGCCAGGTCCTCAAGCAAGCCGAGCAGGAGCTTGCCCGCCCCCGCGATCTCGCCGGCATATTCAGCGTAGGCATCAGGCAACGGCCCAGCGAGCCGCGTGCGGATCGTCTCCGCATTGGCGATGATCCGAGCGATCGGCTGCCGCAGCACCGGCGCGAGATCCTGTCCCACCAGACTGCGCCGCATGAGCGGCTCGGCCGGCGAATGCACTGTCGGCAACGGTGCCGAAGGCGCATCCGAAACCAGCAGCAGTTCGAACCCGGTCGGATCAAAACCCGGCTGGAACTGCGGAACAAGCGCCACTCGCCAAGGCCTCTGCGAACCCACCACGCAGACCCGGGCCCCGTCGAGCAGGCGCCAATGCAGCGGCTGACGCTGCGTAAAGTTTTCCGGCGGCACGAAATCGGTCCAGGGCTTGCCAAGTCCGCCCGCCATGGCTGCGGCAACGCCTGCGAGTTCGGGACTGTCGGTCTCAACCGAAAGCACCCGCTGCGCGCCGTCAAGCCGCGCCGTCAACTCGGCAAGGTGCCGGTCGATCATCGTACGGCGGCGGTCGGAAGCTGCGGTGTCCTCGACAGCCACTTGCGTCGTCTGCCAGTTGCGGACGACGATCTCGCAACATCCGGCCTCGTCCGAATCGTCCTCGCCGAAGAGCGGCTGGATCTCCACCCAGGCTGTTACGAGTTCGGCGCCATCAAAGGCCGTAATTGCGCGTGCCAGGCGGAAGCCGTAACTCCGGGCCTTGCGGACGATATCGAGGAGTTCCGGCACCGCAATCGCACCAGGAACCGCGCCGCCGCACCGCGTCTGCAATCCGGCCAGCGGCTCGTCAGCGCGCGTCAGGCGGTCCTGCGCGTCACATTCGGCACGAGCCACGATGTTGCCGATGGCGAGCATCAGCCCCCCAGACGTCCCGTTGCCAGGATGATCGCTGCCATGTCCCCGCCGATCTCGTCGAACACCTCGGGCAGGATCTGGCCGGGATGGAACACCAGCATCTGGCGCGTGACTTCGGCGGCCGAAAGCCCTGCGGCCCGAAGTGCCAGTGCAAGCCGCGCAGCCTGCGCCTCATGGGTGGACAGCACCAGCGCATCGCGCCCAAGTCCGGATCGCAGCGCCAGCGCGGTGAGGAACAGTGCCAGACCGCCGTGGTCGATCGCCAGCGCGTCGTCCACATGATTGCCCAGCCCCATGACGAGCTGCGCAGCAAGGCCAAGGCGGCTAGCCCCCTCTTCATAGCGTAGTCTGACCGCAGCTTCGGTCGCGGCAATCCTCGCGCCCGCATCGGCCGTACCGGACAACGCGATACGGAGTGCCTGAAGCGCCCCGTGCAGAAGTTCGCCCGGCAGTTCGGTGAACGGCAGCCCCATCCGGCGCTGCGCCTGACACCAACGCGCCTGCGCCGCAAGCCATGTCATCGCGAGGGCCTGAACGCCCTCGTTCTCGGAAGAAACGAGCGACTGGAGCAGCGGCGAAACGACGGGGTCGAGCGCCATGCGGGCCTGCAAGCATTCGGTCAGACGCCATTCCAGCGCGAGTGCGTGAACGTGGCCCAACAGTGCGCGCTGGTCCATCAAGGCCAGCACAAGCGCCTCGTGCTCCTCGCTACCCTGTGCGGGCAGCCCGCCCGGCGTTTCGAGCAGCGCCCCGGCCAGGTCACCCAACATGCCGCGCACCCGCGCAAGGATCTCGTCACTGAACAGCGCGCCATCCTGTGCCGTCAGCAAATGCCGAAGGACGGGCTGGACGCTTGCCGCCAATGCGTCGCCCCGCGCCAGTTCGGCGCGCAGCACGGCCTCGACGTTCTCCACGTTGGCCGGATGGACAGCATTGTCGATCATCCGTCCCTTAATACCCTGTATTTGGTTAAGCCCCGGTTAGCCTTTTCTGCGCAGCGGAAGAGCCATGCCAAGGATGACCAGAGCAACTGCCAGAACCTCCACAATGGGTTCAACCTGCCCGAAACCGGCAGCAAACGCCAGCACAACGCCAAGCAGCGCCCTGTCCCCCGCAAGCCGCGTTGCCGGCCCGCTGACGACGCGCGGCACCAAGGCCAACAACATCATCAACATTGTGGGAGGAAACATCCAGGACAGAAGGCTTTCGCCGAAAAGCCGGGGGACACTGGCGAGAATCAGAAGTCCAAAAGTCGCATCAATCGCCCAACCGAGTACGTGGGCTCGCGGAATCGCGGGAGGAAGCTGCCCCAGCGCCTGACGTTCGGCAGAGCGGATCAGTCGGCTCGCCTCGACAAGGATAGCGCCGAGCGATGCGAACAGAAACGCGACCGAAAGCGTCCCAAACCACGCAAGACCGCCGGAAATCGCCAGCACCACAAGAACCGCGGCGCTCAGAGCATTGCTCGCATTGCCGGCGTGAAGCAGCGAAGAGCCGAACGCCACTACGCCTTGGCGCGCAATCGCTTGCCCCGGAGACATCGGCTCCCCTTCGCCGAACCGTGTGCGCAACCACTCGGTTTCGACCGCGTGCGCCTCAGCCTCGGTGCGAATCATGCGCCAGTTCGCCCCAGCCCTTGCATCGGCGGGTATCTCGCGCATCGGAATGCCGGATTGCAGTGCGATACGCATCAGCGCGGAAGGCACGTCGCAATCGGCAGGAAGTTCGTGAAGGTGCTCGACCAGGCGCCCGGGAATCTGCATCAGCCCGGCCCCCGCCCGATTGAGATCGATCCGCTCGAACCCTTCGGCCAGCGCGCCTTCAACGGGTTGAACCAGCACCGCCGGGGCGGGCCCGTCGAACAGCGAAACCGCGCGCGCCGGCTCGGCAAAGAGCCCCTCGCTGACGACGACGAGTTCGTCATTGGCGGTTACCAGCCCGGAAAGCGGGCGGGAACCGGTAGAAATGTAGAATTGCAGCCCGGCATCCTCAGCCGCGTGCTGAAGCGCGATGAGTTCCGGCGAAGCGCCGCGCGCGATGCAGATCACCCTCTGGCAATCCATAGCCAGCGCAAGGCCAAGCTGGTGCCGGGCAAGCATAGCCCCGCCCACACGCAGGAACGCGCGTGGGACCGGCTGACCCGCTCCCGCGGGCTCCGTCATGGCCAGCAATGCGATGCGCAGCTTGTAACCCTCCAGCGACCCCGCACCATGTAAACATGGGACGCGCGAGTGCCAAGCGTATGCCTGCAATCAGTCGGCGGAAAACTCGGCGATATAAGCACGAAGGCGGCGAACCACCGCCGGGTCGCCCGGAGCCGCGTCCAACGCCTCATCGGCCAGCATCAGCAGCGAGGCGCTGTGGAAGCTGGCCGCGATGCCCTTGAGCCGCATCGCCGCCATTTGCCAGTTTCCGTCGCAGCGGGCGCGCACGAGCAGATCCACTTGCCGGTCCACGCTTTCGACGTAAGACGCGCGCAGTTCCGCGAAAAGATCCGCGTCCCCGCCTGCCGCTGCCGACAGCGTTGCTTCGAGTGCACCTGCTTCATATGCCATTTCCCCAGCTTAATCCGAGAAGGGTTAAAGTGGGGTTTATTGGAGGATCACACATGGTATCCTGCCGCCATGTCCGGGGAAAACAGGATCATCGCGTTCGGCGCGAACCATAGTGAAAATGGCGATGCCGCAGCGGTTTCGCAGCCTCCCATGACGGAAAACGAAGGCGATGCCATGCCCCTGTCGCAGGAAGAATGGCATCGCGCGCTGGCGCCGGCAGCGTTGACGCGTGGAACCGGTGCGCCAAAGTGGCTGCTGCCTGCCCTCGCCGCCTTTACCGCCGCAGCCTGGACCGGTTTCTTCCTGGGATCGCAATGGCCGCTCCTGAATAGCCTGCCACTGGTGGCGATCCCGGCGATGGTGACGACCTGGGCGGTTCCCTTGCTGCTGATCGGCCTCGTCTGGCTGCTTGCCATGCGCCACAGCGCGCGCGAAGGTAAACGCTTCGGCGATGTCGCACGGACGCTGTCGCGCGAATCCGCGAATCTCGAAAAGCGGCTGACTGCCGTGAACCGCGAGCTGAGCCTCGCGCGGGAGTTCGTGGCCGCGCAGTCCCGCGATCTTGAAGCATTGGGCCGCATCGCTACCGAGCGTCTTTCGCAAAATGCCGAACGATTGCAGGATCTTATCCGCGAAAATGGCGGCCAGGTTGATTCGATCAGCACTGTCAGCGCGACCGCGCTCGACAACATGGAGAAGCTGCGCAGCCAGCTCCCCGTGATCGCCAGCTCTGCCAAGGACGTCACCAATAACATCGGCAACGCCGGCCGGGCGGCGCATGTCCAGCTTGAGGACATGATCAACGGTTTCAACCGCCTCAACGAGTTCGGCTCCGCCAGCGAACGGCAGGTCTCGCGCCTGCGTGAAGCGGTGGCGACAGCGCTCGACGAATTCACCACCCGCACCGACCGCATGGGCACGCTGGCGGACGAACGCTTCACCGTTCTGAACGAACGTGGCGAGGCGTTCCGCACCGAACTCGAACGGCATGAGGTGGAAGCACTCGCGGGTATCCGCACGCGCGCCAACGCGCTGGAAACCGAGATCGCCGAAACGCGCGCACAACTCGATCGGCATGAGGAAGAGAGCCTCACCTCCCTGCGCGCCCGGCTCATCGCCCTGCGTGAGGAGAGCGATGTCGTTTCCCGCGCGCTGCGTGACAGCGAGGGTCGCGCCGCGGAAGACTGGCGGAAGGCGCTGGAAGAGCTTGAGGACGAGCAGCGCGAAGTCGGCCGTGGCATCACCCGTACACAGGACGCCACTATCGGCGCGCTCAAGGCCTCATTGAACGCCATCGCTGCCGATGCCGAGCAACTCGACGGCACAATTGCAGCTCGCCGTGAGCGGCTCGCTGCGGAACTCGATGCGCGCCAGTCACGCCAGTCCGAACTCGAACGGGCCGCGATTACCCGCATCGAAGCCATGCTCGGCGATCTTGACGCGGGGATTTCCGAAAGGCTCGAACGCCATCGCCTGCAAGCCGCGACGCTGGGCGAGCGGGCCGGTGCTATCACCGCTGAACTGGAGCGCTATCAGGCCCGGTTCGATGCCATTGCTGTCACCAGCGAAAATATCGAGAGCCGCCTCACCGGCAGCCTCGGCTCGCTCACTGAACGCCTCACCGCCGCTCGGGCAACGCTTGCGGCGACCGATGGCGATGTGGAATCGCTCACCCAAGCCAGCGTCCGCCTGCTCGAACTGATTCAGGGCAGCGCACGATATGCCCACAATGACTTGCCCGAATCCCTCGCCCTATCCGAGGATCGGCTGAATCGCCTCCAAGCGGGGATCGCCGCCCTCCTCGCATCGCTGAGGGAATCGGCCGGCAATGGCCTGGAACTCGCCGGGACGATCGAGACTTCCGGTCTCGGCCTCAAGGCCCTCACCACCGAGCTTGCCGAGGCACAAGCCGAACTGGCACGCAGCGGTACCGCTCACGGTAAGCTGCTGGACGAACTGCGCCAGTCGGTCTCCGCCATCGAAATCGCCACGGACGATGCCGCCGGAAAGGCGCAAGGCGAGCTTCGCGATGCCGTTTCGGCTTTGCAGGCAGCGCTTGCGGGATCTGTCGAAGCCATCGAGGGCGATAGTGCCGAGCGCATCGCCCGCGTGGCGCAAGAGCTTGGTGACGAAAGCGCACAGGCCATCGACAAGGCCATGCGCCAGCGTGTGGCGGAAGTGACCGGCCAGTTGGATCAGGCCGTCGCCCATGCTTCGGGCGCCACGCGCGAGGCCACGATCCAGCTTCGCGACCAGCTTGCGAAAGTGGACGAACTCGTCGGCAACCTGGAAAACCGCGTCGCCCAAGCGCGCGAACGGGCCGAAGAGGAAATCGACAACGATTTTGCCCGGCGCGTCGCGCTCATTACCGAGTCGCTCAATTCGAACGCGATCGACATTGCCACGTCGCTCTCGGCCGACGTATCCGATACGGCCTGGGCTGCCTATCTTCGCGGCGATCGCGGCATCTTCACGCGCCGCGCGGTAGCCCTGCTCGATGCGGGCGAGGTCAAGTCGATCCAGCATCTGTTCGAGCACGAGACTGCCTTCCGCGAGCACGTCAGCCGCTACATCCACGATTTCGAGGCGATCCTGCGTCAGGTACTTTCGACACGCGACGGCAATGCCTTGGGCGTCACCCTGCTCTCATCGGACATGGGCAAGCTTTACGTGGCGCTGGCACAGGCTATCGAGCGGCTGCGCAATTGATTTGGGCCGGAGCCGCAAGGCTGGAACAGCCTCGCGTCCGACCTTCCAGGATCAGTAGCCGATATCTTTCACCGGCGGCTGCCCGAAAACATTGAGATCGTCGGCAGTGACCCACTGCTCGGCGTAATTCATGTAATAGAGCCCGAAAAGCACCAGTCCCAGGACCGTGGCGCGCTTGGCGATAAGCTTCGGGCGGAAGTTCACCGGCGCACTGTTGGCGTGCCCCTTCTCGACCCGATAGCCCGTCACCTCATCGGGTGTGCGCAGGCCGAACGGCATGACGAGGAACGCGGCCAGGACCCAGAACAGGCCGTAAATCGCAATCATCGAAGTCCATTGCATGGCCATCGCTCAATCCTCCAGCAGCAGAACCTGCACTTGCGGCTTCTTTCCGGACCAGCGCGTCGCTGCCCGGCGCGCGGCAAGCCGCGCCGCCTCGACCCGAACTTCGCGGTCAGACTTCTTCGCCCTGCCAAGCGCATTGACGACATCCTGCTGCGCTTCTTCGACGAACTTCTCGTAGTCCTCATCGAGCGGCAACCCGATTGCGGCAACCTGCACGTTGCCCTTCCGGTCGGCTGCGACCGAGACCACGCCGTTGAAGGAAATCCGGCGGCGCATCACCATCGCATCGCCATCCGCGGGCGCGATGATATCGCCATCGAGCACCAGGCGGCCCGAGCGCACTTCACCGAATTTTCCGGGATGGCTTGGCGCAAGGCGCACGAGGTCGCCATTTTTCTGGAACAGGGCCTTGGGAATACCGCTCGCGAGACCAAGCCGCGCCTGTTCGCGCATGTGCCGTACCTCTCCGTGAACCGGAACAAGGATTTCGGGCCGGATCCAGCCATAGAGTGCCTGAAGCTCCGGACGGCCGGGATGTCCGGATACGTGGATGGTGCTCTGGCGGTCGGTGACGATAACTATGCCGGAATCCGAAAGACGGTTCTGGATGCGGCCGATGGCGATCTCGTTGCCGGGGATCTGGCGGCTCGAGAACAATACGACATCGCCCGCTTCAAGCTTGATCGGATGGTTGCCCTCCGAAATACGCGCCAGCGCCGCACGCGCCTCGCCCTGCCCGCCGGTGGCGACGATCAGGACCTCGCCGCGCGGCAGGTCCATCGCGGTATCGATGTCGATCAGTTCGGGCAGCTTCTCCAGATAGCCGCTGGCTTTTGCCGTCTCGATGATTCGATCCAGCGAACGCCCGGCCACGCAGAGCTTGCGCCCGGTCTTGCGGGCCACATCGCCCAGCGTCTGAAGCCGCGCCACATTGGAGGCGAAAGTCGTGACGAGCACACGCCTGCCGCGATGCGACTTCACTTCCTCCAGCAGCCCACGATAGACCTCGCCTTCGGAGCCCGACGCCTGCGGATTGAACACGTTAGTCGAATCGCAGACGAGCGCGAGCACGCCCTCGTCACCGATCGCCGTCAATTCTTCCGCGGTCGTCGGCGTGCCAACTTGCGGCTCGTCATCGAGCTTCCAGTCGCCGGTGTGGAAAATCTTGCCGTAAGGCGTGTCGATCAGCAGCGCGTTGCCTTCCGCGATCGAATGCGCCAGCGGCACATAGCGGATACCGAACGGCCCGAGTTCGAAGCGTTCGAGATCCTCGACCACGATCAGTTCGACCTCACCGAGGATGCCCGCTTCCTCCAGCTTCGCCGCGACAAGACGCGCGGTGAAAGGGGTCGCATAAATCGGTACGTCGAGCGCCTCGGCGAAATAGGGTACCGCGCCGATGTGGTCTTCGTGCGCATGGGTCAGGACGATGCCCAGCAGGTTCTCGCGCTCATCCTCGATGAATTCGAGGTCCGCGAAGACGAGATCGACGCCCGGGTACTCGTTCATGCCGAAAGTCATGCCGAGATCGACCATCAGCCACTTGCCCTGGCAGCCATAGAGATTGACGTTCATGCCAATCTCGCCGGAACCACCCAGCGCGCAAAACAGCAGTTCGTTACCCGGTATCACTTCTTTACAGCCCTCTCGGCAAGTATGGCGAGGCCCTCAAGCGTCAGGTCGGCATCGACGGCATCGAAGATGTCCGTCGCCTTGTCGAACA
This sequence comes from Novosphingobium sp. BL-S-33, assembly GCF_056857025.1. NCBI lineage: Bacteria > Pseudomonadati > Pseudomonadota > Alphaproteobacteria > Sphingomonadales > Sphingomonadaceae > Novosphingobium > Novosphingobium sp. BL-S-33. Next base: position 2,744,243 of record NZ_CM166474.1, read on the forward strand.
GAACGGCGAGACCGCCGGTGGCGATTACTTTGGCGGGACGGCCGATTTCCGCACGCATGCGGGCAATCAGGCCTTCCATCATGGCGACGTAGCCCCAGAATACCCCGATCAGCATCTGGTCTTCGGTATTGCGGCCGATCACCGACTTGCTCTGCGGCACGGCGATGGCAATGCGCGGGAGCTTGGCGGTATTGCCGACCAGCGCGTCCAGCGAAAGATTGATGCCCGGCGCGATAATGCCACCTTTGTAGGCGCCATGATAGTCAACCACGTCCAAAGTCGTGGCCGTGCCAAAATCGACGACGATAAGATCGCCGCCGTGGCGTTCATGCGCGGCAATCGCATTGACCGCACGGTCGGCACCCAGCGAGCGCGGCTCGTCAACGTCGATATCGATCGCGTAGTCGGCCTTGCCTTGCCCCGCGATCAGCGGCTCCACTTCGAAATAGTGGCGGCAGAGGATCTCCAGATTGTGCAGCGCGCGCGGCACCACAGTGGAGATGATGATGCTGTCCACCGCCTTGGGATCGACGCCGCGGATCGCCAGCAACTGCATCAGCCAGACCGCATATTCGTCGCCCGTACGGCGCGGATCGGTCGCAATGCGCCAGCGGCCTCGCAGCGTGCGCCCTTCGAAGAGCGCGAAAACGACATTGGTATTGCCGGCATCGATCGCGAGCAGCATCGGAATTCCTTCAGACCAGCGAGACGTCGCCCGCATGGATGACACGTAGGCTTCCGTCCGGCAGACGCAAGCGCAGAGCACCGTCGGGGTCAAGCCCGGCGAAAGCGCCGAGCGCCTCCCCTTCCCCGTCCAGCACAACCTTCAGAGGCGTGCCTTGCGGATAGGCATGCTGCTGCCAGGCCCCCAGCGTGGCCGAAAGCCCTTCGCTCCGCCATTGCGAGAGACGCCTCGCATAAGCAGTCGCCAGCTTTTCGAGCACTTTTTGCGCATCGACATCGCTTCCACCCGAAGCCAGTACCGACGCCGTAGCGCGGTCGGCCAGTTCGGGGGCGGATACAAGGTTGATACCGATGCCAACGATCACATGATCGCCGCAGCGTTCCAGCAGAATGCCGCTGATCTTGGCGCCCGCGACAAGAACGTCGTTGGGCCATTTGAGTTGAACGCCCGCTTCCGCAGGTAGCAGCGCGGCAATCAGGTCACGGACGGCGAGCGCCGCCACGAAAGCCAGCGTATGAGCCGCCGGGTCATCGGCGCGAAGCGCGATGACAGTGCTGGCGTAGAGATTGCCCTCAGGCGAGGACCATTCCTTGCCGCGACGCCCGCGCCCGGCGCTTTGTCGCACCGCGCGTAGCCAGAACCCTTCAGCAATGCCCTCGCCGGCGCCGAGGCGCCGGACGAGATCGGCATTGGTCGAAGCGGTCTCTTCGACGACCTCTATCAAAGGCCGGAGAAGAGCGCCGCCGCAGCGGTGTCAGCCAGATGGCCCAGCCAGCGGGTGAGCAGGAAGCCCAGCGGCGAAATGACCACGCACGAACCCACGAGGACGAGCTTGTGCCAGATGTCGCTCTGGCCCTTCACCACGTCGGCCGGTTCGTCGAAGTACATGATCTTGACGACCTTGAGGTAGTAGAAAGCGCCGATCACGGAAGCCGCAAAGCCCAGCGCGGCGAGCGCGATCATGCCGCCGTCAACCGCGGCCTTGAAGACCAGGAACTTGCCCCAGAAGCCGAACATCGGCGGGATACCGGCAAGGCTGAACATGATCATCGCCAGCGCCAGGGCAAGGCCCGGACGGGTGCGCGACAGGCCGGCCATCTTGCCGAGATCCTCGACCGGATTGCCGTTTTCGTCGGCAAGCATCAGGATCATGACAAAACCGCCAATCGACATCGCAACATAGATCGCGAGGTAGAACAGCATCGCCGAGATGCCTTCCGGCGTTGCCACCGCGAGGCCGACCAGCATGAAGCCGACGTTGTTGATCGACGAATAGGCCATCAGTCGCTTGATGTTCGACTGACGCATCGCGCCAAGAGCACCGATCACGATCGAAGCGAGTGCTGCGAAGACAACGATCTGCTGCCAGGCATGCGCCTGTTCACCGAAGGCTTCGATGGCAACGCGCATGGTAAGCGCCATCGCGGCGACCTTGGGGGCCGTTGCGAAGAGCGTGGTCACCGGGGTCGGTGCACCTTCGTAAACGTCCGGCGTCCACATATGGAACGGTACGGCGCTGATCTTGAAGGCAAGACCGGCGAAGACGAACACGAGGCCGAACAGGGCGCCATGCGAGAGGCCATGCGCCATCGAGGCGCTGATGCCGTCGAACGACGTCGTGCCTGCGAACCCGTACGTCAGGCTCATGCCGAACAGCAGGATGCCCGAAGCCAGCGCGCCCAGCACGAAGTACTTGAGGCCCGCTTCGGCCGAACGACCATCGGTGCGCAGGAACGCGGCCAGGACGTAGGCGGCGAGCGAGTTCATCTCAAGGCCGATGTAGAGCGTGATGAGGTTCGTTGCCGAAACCATCATGCTCATGCCGATCGCCGCCAGAACGACGAGCACCGGATATTCGGCACGCATCGCCTTGAAGCGATCGAAGTAGGCCGGAGCGACCATGATCGAAACGGCGGCAGAGATGTAGATCAGCACTTTCGCGAAGGAAGCGAAAGCGTCGGCCTTGAACTGGCCGAAGAAGGCGTAAGTTTCGACGCCCATGGCACCGCCGCAAAGCGCGGGGGCGACGAGGACGCCGGCGGCGACGAGCGCCGCCACGGCGAGAACGGAGATCAACCGGGCAGCCTTGTCACCACCCCAGGCGGCGATCAGGAGCAAGACGAGGCTTGCGAAGCTCAGCGTTTCTTCAGGCGCGATCAGGCGCAGTGACTGCGACCAGTCCATCAGTGTGCCCCCTCATGCGCAGCTTCTTCATGCGCAGGCTTTTCCTTGCCCATGGCCAACTTGGCGTCTCCTTCCGGCTTTGCACGCGCAATCCGGGCGTCGAGCGCGGCAATGTCGGCGCGCATCGGAGCAATGAAGCTCTCGGGATAGACGCCCATCCACAGCACCGCGAGGCCCAGCGGAACCACCATAAGCAGTTCGCGGACGTCGAGGTCGGCCATGGCGGCGGCATCGGCGTTCTTCTGGTCGCCAAAGGCGATCCGGCGATAGAGGTAGAGCATGTAGGCAGCGCCCAGGATGATACCGGTGGTGCAGATCAGCGCCGTCCAGCTCGATGCCTGGTAAATGCCGCCAAGGCTCAGGAATTCGCCGACGAAACCGCTGGTGCCCGGAAGGCCGATCGAGGCCATCGTGAAGAGCAGGAAGAACAGCGCATAACGCGGCATGTTGATGGCAAGACCACCGTAACGGACGATCTCACGGGTGTGCAGGCGGTCGTAGATGATGCCCACGCAAAGGAACAGCGCGCCCGAGACGAGGCCGTGGCTCAGCATGACCAGCATCGAACCTTCGAGGCCCTGCGGGTTGAAGGCGAAGAGACCGATGGTCACGATCGCCATGTGAGCGACCGACGAATAGGCGATCAGCTTCTTCATGTCGCTCTGCACCAGCGCGATCAGCGAGGTGATAACGACAGCGGCCATCGAGAGACCCCACACCAGCGGCGCGAAGTAGGCCGAAGCTTCGGGGAACATCGGCAGCGAGAAGCGGATGAAGCCGTAGCCACCCATCTTCAGTAGCACGCCTGCCAGGATCACCGAGCCAGCGGTCGGCGCCTGAACGTGCGCCGCCGGAAGCCAGGTGTGGACCGGCCACATCGGCATCTTCACCGCGAAGCTGGCGAAGAAGGCGAGGAACAGCCAGGTCTGAGCCTGCGGATCGAAGTCATAAGCCATCAGCGCAGGAACCGAGGTCGTGCCGGCAGTGTGGACCATCCACAGCATCGCCACGAGCATCAGCACAGAACCGAGCAGCGTGTAGAGGAAGAACTTGTAAGCAGCGTAGATACGGTCCGCACCACCCCAGATACCGATGATAAGGTACATCGGGATCAGGCCGGCTTCGAAGAACATGTAGAACAGGAAGATATCCTGTGCCGCGAAGACGCCGATCATCAGCGTTTCCATGAGCAGGAAAGCGGCCATGTATTCGCCGACGCGCTTCTCGATCGAGTTCCAGCTCGCACCGATACAGATCGGCATGAGGAAGACCGAAAGCAGGATCAGCAGCAGCGCAATGCCATCGATGCCGAGAGCGTAGGAAAAGCCCGAGAACAGCTCATGCCGTTCCGTGAACTGCCACTGCGCTCCGCCAATGTCGAAGTTCATCCAGAGGACAATGCCAAGAGCAAGGTCCGCGAGGGTGGCGACAAGCGCCACCACTCGGGCCGATTTGGCATCAAGGTAGAGACAAGCCAGTGCCGCCGCGAGCGGCACCAGCAACATCAGACTGAGGATCGGAAAACCACTCATCATCTTATCCCGCGATCACCCAGCTGATGGCGGCAACGACGCCGATCAGCATGACAAGTGCGTAGCTGTACAGATAGCCCGACTGGACCTTCTGCGCGTAAGTCGAACCCCTGGCGACGACCCAGGCCGCACCGTCGGGACCGAACTTGTCGATCACGCCGATGTCCAGGACATTCCAGAACACCTTGCCGAGCCAGAAAGCGGGACGGACGAAGATCGTGTTGTAGAGTTCGTCGAACATCCACTTGCGGTACACGAAGGTGTAAACCGGCCCGAGCTGTTCGGCGACTGCCTTGGGGAACGAGAGATTCTTCATGTAGCCGTACCATGCGGTCAGCAGGCCCAGCGCCATCACCGTGAACGGAGCCCACTTCACCCAGGTCGGAACGCCATGCATCGCGTGGATCAGGTGTTCGTGGAAGACCAGTGCGCCCTTCCAGAACTCGCCCTCTCCTTCGGAGACGAAGGCATGCTGGAAAATAAAGCCGGCAAAGATCGCACCCAACGAGAGGATGATCAGCGGCAGCAGCATGACCGGCGGGCTTTCGTGCGGGTGGTAGCCACCCGTGCCGTCGCCGTGCTGCGTGTAGTCCGGACCGCGCGAACCGATTTCTTCGCTCGCATGCGAATCTTCGTCCTCAGCGTGCTCATGGCCATCGTGAGCATGATCGTCATGACCATGGCCATGCGCGTCATGAACGGCGTGCTGAATGTGCTCCGACTGGATCCAGCGCGGCTTGCCGAAGAAGGTCAGGAAGACCAGGCGCCACGAATAGAAGCTCGTCATGAGCGCGGCAGCGATGCCCATCCAGAAGGCGAAACCACCGATCTGGGTGCCCGAACCGAAGGCTGCTTCGAGGATCGCGTCCTTCGAGTGGAAGCCTGCGAAGCCCGCGAAACCTGCGATACCCACGCCGGTGATGGCCAGCGTACCCGCCGTCATCGCCCAGAAGGTGATCGGGATATGCTTACGCAGGCCGCCGTAGAAGCGCATGTCCTGCTCGTGGTGCATCGAGTGGATGACCGAACCGGCACCAAGGAACAGCAGTGCTTTGAAGAACGCGTGCGTGAACAGGTGGAACATGGCCGCGCCATAGGCGCCGACGCCGGCGGCGAAGAACATGTAACCGAGCTGCGAGCAGGTCGAGTACGCGATCACGCGCTTGATGTCCCACTGCGTGCAGCCCACGGTGGCGGCGAAGAAGCAGGTGCAGGCGCCAACGAAGGCGACGAGGTGCATCGCGGTCTCGCTGGTCTCGAACATCGGCGAGAGGCGGCAGACCATGAAGACGCCGGCGGTGACCATGGTCGCGGCGTGAATGAGGGCCGAGACCGGGGTTGGGCCTTCCATCGCGTCCGGAAGCCAGGTGTGCAGGCCGAGCTGCGCCGACTTGCCCATCGCGCCGATGAACAGAAGGATGCAGATCACCGTCATCGTGTCAAAGCGGTGGCCGAGGAAGCCGATGGTCGAACCCGCCATGCCCGGCGCTGCGTGCAGGATCTCGGGAATCGAGACCGTGCCGAACACCAGGTAGGTGCCGAAGATGCCCAGCATGAAGCCAAGGTCACCCACGCGGTTGACCACGAAGGCCTTGATCGCGGCGGCGCAGGCCGAAGGCTTGCGGAACCAGAAGCCGATCAGAAGGTACGACGCGAGACCCACGCCTTCCCAACCGAAGAACATCTGCACCAGGTTGTCCGCCGTCACCAGCATGAGCATGGCGAAGGTGAACAGCGACAGGTACGCGAAGAAGCGCGGCTGATCCGGCTCCTCGCTCATGTAGCCCCACGAATAGAGGTGCACGAGCGCGGAGACCGAGGTGATGACCACCAGCATGACGGCGGTCAGCGTGTCGACACGCAGCGCCCAGTCGAAGGTCATCGCGCCAGACTGGACCCACTTGAGGACCGGAACGACGCTGGCTTCGGCGTGGCCGCCGAGGAACTGCAGGAAAATCGGCCACGACAGCAGGCACGACACGAAGAGCGCGCCTGTTGTCAGGGACTTCGCCGCGACGTTGCCGAGCTGCTTGTTGCCAAGCCCGGCGATGATCGCTGCCAATAATGGCAGGAAGACGATGATCAGGATCGGGTGCAAGGCCTTATCCCTTCATCCGGTTGACGTCGTCGACGGCAATCGTGCCGCGGCCACGGAAGTAGATCACGAGGATAGCAAGCCCCACTGCGGCCTCGCCGGCAGCAACCGTCAGCACGAACATCGCGAAGATCTGACCCGTGAGGTCGTGCAGGAACGCGCTGAAGGCGACGAGGTTGATGTTGACCGCAAGCAGGATCAGTTCGATCGCCATGAGCAGAACGATGACGTTCTTGCGGTTGAGGAAGATACCGAGGACGCCGAGCACGAAAAGGATCGAGCTGACGGCCACGTAATGTTCGATGCCGATCACAGCTGAACCCCCTTGCCCACTTCGGGCTTGACGTTGACGGTCGCTTCGTCGGGACGACGTGCAATCTGCTTGCTGATGTTCTGACCACGCGTGTCGGTGCGCTGGCGATGGGTCAGCACGATGGCGCCGATCATCGCAACGAGCAGGATCAGGCCCGCCGCCTCGAACAGGAAGAGATAGCGGCCATACATCAGGGCGCCGATGGCCTCGATGTTCGACGCACCGACCGGAATCGCTGCCGTGCCGTCAGGCGTGCCGAGCGTCATTGCGCCCGACTTCAGGACGCCGAGACCGACGAGCAGTTCGGCGACCAATACGGCCGCGACCAGCAAGCCCAGCGGGAAGTTCTTGACGAACCCTGCACGAAGCTCCGCGAAGTCGATGTCCAGCATCATGACGACGAACAGGAACAGAACCGCGACAGCACCGACGTAGACGATGATGAGCAGCATGGCGATGAACTCGGCGCCGACGAGAACCATGAGCCCGGCAGCGTTGAAGAACGCCAGGATCAGGAACAGCACCGAATGCACCGGGTTGCGGGAGACGATGGTGGCCACCGCCGAAGCGATGGTCAGCGCCGCGAAAAGGTAGAAGGCGATAATCTGGATCATGTCCGCGGCCCCCTATCGGTACGGCGCGTCGGCTTCAAGGTTCGCGGCGATCGCACGCTCCCACTTGTCCCCGTTCGCCAGTAGCTTGGCCTTGTCATAGAGCAGTTCCTCGCGCGTTTCCGTCGCGTATTCGAAGTTCGGCCCCTCGACGATCGCATCCACCGGGCAGGCTTCCTGGCAGAAACCGCAGTAGATGCACTTCGTCATGTCGATGTCGTAGCGCGTGGTACGGCGCGAACCGTCGGCACGCGGCGCGGCTTCGATGGTGATCGCCTGCGCCGGGCAGATCGCTTCGCAGAGCTTGCAGGCGATGCAGCGTTCCTCGCCGTTGGGATAACGGCGCAGGGCGTGCTCACCACGGAAGCGCGGCGAAAGCGGGTTCTTCTCGAATGGGTAGTTGATCGTCGCCTTGGGCTTGAAGAAATACTTCAAGGTCAGCCAGTGCGCCTTCACGAACTCCCAGAGCGTGAAGCTCTTTATGAGTTGTCCGACGGTCATTGGAAGTGTCCGGTAGCCATGAGGTAGCCGCTGACGAGAACAACGAACAGCAGCGATACGGGCAGGAAGACCTTCCAGCCCAGGCGCATCAGCTGGTCATAGCGATAGCGCGGAACCGTCGCCTTCACCCAGCTGAACACGAAGAAGAAGAATGCGACCTTGAGCAGGAACCAGATGAAGCCCGGCACGAGGTAGAGAACGGGAATGTCGAGCGGCGGCAGCCATCCGCCCCAGAACAGCGTCGCGTTGAGCGCGCACATCAGGAGCACATTGGCATATTCACCCAGCCAGTAGGCAGCGAAGGCCATCGACGAATATTCGGTCTGGTAACCGGCAACGAGCTCGGATTCCGCTTCGGTAAGGTCGAAGGGAGCGCGCTGCGTTTCGGCCATGCCCGAAATCAGGAACATCACCCACATCGGGAAGAGCAGCGGGTTCGCGACGAAGCCGTTGATGATCCCGAAAACGTGGCCCTTCTGGGCCCAGACGATGCCGTTGAGGTTGAAAGTACCGGCCCAGAGAACGACGCAGATCAGGATGAAGCCGATCGAGACTTCATACGAGATCATCTGCGCCGAAGCGCGCATCGCCGAGAAGAACGGGTACTTGGAGTTCGATGCCCAACCCGCCATCACGGTGCCGTAGACACCGAGCGAGCTGATCGCGAGCACGTAAAGCAGGCCGACATTGATGTCCGCCAGAACCGCGCCCGAGTTGAACGGGATCACCGCCCAGGCCAGCAGCGCCACGGTGAACGTGACAACCGGCGCGATCAGGAACAAGCCCTTGTTCGACGCCGAAGGAATGATGGTTTCCTGAAGGAAAACCTTCAGACCGTCCGCGAAGGACTGAAGCAGGCCGAACGGGCCGACCACGTTGGGACCACGGCGCAGCGCCATGGCGGCCCAGATCTTGCGGTCGACATAGATGATCATGGCAACAGCCAGCATCAGCGGCAGCGCGATGAGCAGGATGCCGCAGACGGTGGACACGAACCATGCCCACTCGTGGCTCATCCCGAGAGTCTGGAAGAAAGCGGTCATTCCGCGGCCTCCGCCAGATCTTCACCGTGCAGGATTTCGGCCGAGCAGCGCTGCATGACGGCACTCGCACGGGCGATCGGGTTGGTCATGTAGAAGTCCTTGATCGGATAGGCGATCTGACCGGCAGCGGAACCGCCGCCATTGGGCAGAACGCTCCCGTAATCGGCAAGACCTTCGCTGCCAAGTGCAGGAACTTCCTTGATCATTGCATTTCGCAGCTGATCGAAGCTGTCGAAGCCGACCGACACGCCGAAGGCGTCCGCGAGCGCACGCAGGATCGTCCAGTCTTCACGCGCGTCGCCGGGTGCGAAGACGGCCTTGTCAGCCCACTGCACGCGGCCTTCGGTGTTGACGTACGTGCCCGCCTTTTCGGTGTAGGCCGAAGCCGGCAGGATCACGTCCGCAGCGTGGGCACCCTTGTCGCCGTGGTGACCGATGTAGACGATCATCGAATCGGCGAACTTGGTGAAGTCCACTTCGTCGGCGCCGAGCGCGAGCAGAACCTTGGGCTTGGCGGCGACGAGGTCGGCAATGCCGCCCTTCTGCGCGTAGCCGAGCATCAGGCCGCCCATGCGGGCCGCCGCCATGTGGAGGACATTGAAGCCGTTCCACTTGGTGCCATCTTCAAGATCGCGAACGAGGTTGAACTGGGCGGCGAGCGCGAGGCCCGCTTCCAGACCACCACGGCCGAGCGCCGCACCGCCGAGGATGACCGCCGGACGCTTCGCGTTCGACAGCGCATCGGCGACGTTCTGCGGAAGATTGCCAAGGACCGAGAGGTCTTCGCCAAGGAACTCGCCGCCGAAAGTGGTTTCCCACTCGGGACCGACGAGGAACACCTTGGCACCGCGCTTCACTGCCTTCCGGAGGCGAACGTTGAGCAGCGGGGCTTCCCAGCGCACGTTGCTGCCCGCGATCAGGATCGCGTCAGCCGTCTCGATACCCGAGAACGTGGTGTTGAAGTTGACGGCGGCGAGGTTGTCGGTCGCGTAGTCCATCCCGGTCTGGCGACCTTCGATAAGCTTCGAACCGAGTGCGCCGACCAGCTTCTTGGCCGCAAACATCGTTTCGCAATCGACCATGTCGCCAGCCATGGCGGCGATCGAATTGCCCGGGTTCAGCGTGGCGATGGCAGCGAATGCCTCGTTCCAGCTGACCGCGACGAGCTTGCCGTCACGGCGCAGGAACGGCTTGTCGAGGCGGCGCTTGGTAAGCCCGTCGACCATGTAGCGCGCCTTGTCGCTGATCCATTCCTCGTTCACGTCATCGTTGTTACGAGGAAGCACGCGCAGCACTTCACGGCCACGCGCATCGATGCGGATGTTGGCACCCGTGGCGTCCGACACGTCGATGCCCAGCGTCTTCTTGAGTTCCCAGGGACGGGCCTCGAAGGCGTAGGGACGCGAGGTGAGCGCGCCAACCGGGCACAGGTCAATCACGTTGGCCGACATCTCGTGCTTGGCAGCATGTTCGAGATAAGTCGTGATCTGCATGTTCTCGCCGCGATAAAGCGCGCCGATCTCGTCCACGCCGGCGATCTCTTCCGAGAAGCGCACGCAGCGGGTGCAGTGGATGCAGCGCGTCATCGTCGTCTTGATGAGCGGGCCCATGTACTTTTCAGTGACCGCGCGCTTGTTCTCGTCATAGCGCGAAGCGCCGCGACCGTAGGCAACGGACTGGTCCTGAAGGTCGCATTCGCCGCCCTGATCGCAGATCGGGCAGTCGAGCGGGTGGTTGATGAGGAGGAACTCCATCACCCCTTCCCGCGCCTTCTTGACCATTTCGGAATCCGTGCGGATTTCCTGGCCTTCGGCGGCAGGAAGCGCGCACGAAGCCTGGGGCTTCGGCGGTCCGGGCTTCACTTCGACCAGGCACATGCGGCAGTTACCGGCAATGCTCAGGCGTTCGTGGTAGCAGAAGCGCGGGATTTCCTTGCCGGCAAGCTCACAGGCCTGCAGCACGGTTGCGCCGGTGGGGACGTCGATCTCGACGCCGTCGACTTTGACCTTGGGCATTACTCGGCAGCCTCGCGGACGTTTTCGGCGATCCGGCGCTCAAGCTCCGGACGGAAATGACGGATCAGGCCCTGGATCGGCCACGCCGCAGCGTCGCCCAGAGCGCAGATGGTGTGGCCTTCGACCTGCTTGGTCACCTGCTGCAGCATGTCGATTTCCTCGACTTCCGCGTCGCCGGTGCGCAGGCGCTCCATCACGCGCCACATCCAGCCCGTGCCTTCGCGGCAGGGGGTGCACTGGCCACAGGACTCGTGCTTGTAGAAGTACGAGATGCGGCTGATGGCGCGAACGATGTCGGTGGACTTGTCCATGACGATGACGGCAGCGGTACCGAGGCCCGAGCCGACGGCCTTCAGGCCGTCGAAGTCCATCGGGGCATCCCAGATGTCGGCAGCCGGGACCAGCGGAACCGACGAACCGCCGGGGATCACCGCCAGCAGGTTGTCCTTGCCCCCGCGAATGCCGCCGCAGTGACGCTCGATCAACTCGCTGAACGGGATCGACATCTCTTCCTCGACCACGCAGGGACGGTTCACGTGCCCGCTGATCTGGAAGAGCTTGGTGCCCTTGTTGTTCTCACGGCCGAAGCTTGAGAACCACGCGGCACCGCGACGCAGGATCGTCGGCGCGACGGCGATCGATTCGACGTTGTTCACCGTGGTCGGGCAGCCGTAGAGGCCTGCACCGGCCGGGAACGGCGGCTTCAGGCGCGGCTGGCCCTTCTTGCCTTCGAGGCTTTCGATCATCGCGGTTTCTTCACCGCAGATGTAGGCGCCGGCGCCGCGGTGGACGAAGACGTCGAAATCGTAGCCCGAACCGCAGGCGTTCTTGCCCAGCAAGCCGGCTGCGTAAGCCTCTTCACGCGCCGCGAACAGCGTCTCCGCCTCGCGGATGTATTCACCGCGAATGTAGATGTAGGCCGCGCGCGCACCCATTGCGAAGCCCGCGACCAACGCGCCTTCGAACAGAAGGTGCGGATCGTGACGCATGATCTCGCGATCCTTGCACGAACCCGGCTCGGATTCGTCCGCGTTGATCACGAGGAAGCTCGGCTTGGGATTGCCGTTCTGGTCGAGCGGCGGCTGCTTGGGCATGAAGGACCACTTCATGCCGGTCGGGAAGCCCGCGCCGCCGCGACCACGCAGACCCGAAGCCTTCATCTCGTCGATGATAGCATCACGGCCGCGCTCGATCAGCGCCTTGGTGTTGTCCCAGGCACCGCGCGCCTGCGCTTCCTTCAGGTTCCACGGCTGATAGCCGTAGAGATTGGTGAAGATGCGGTCTTTATCGAGGAGAGCCATTACCACTCACTCCGATAGTCATGGTTTTCGGTGATCATGGCCGCCAGGTTGGTCGGCTCGCCCACCGGTTCGACGGTGTGACGGGCGGGATCCTGGGTACCGGCCTTGGGCGTTTCACCACGCGCCAGCGCGTCCAGCACCGCGTTCAGGCGGTCGGACGTGAGGTCTTCGTAGTTGTCGTCGTTGATCTGGACCATCGGGGCCGAGGCGCAGTTGCCCATGCACTCGACCTCGGTGAACGACCAGAGGCCGTCTTCCGAGATGTGGCCCTTCTTCATGCCGCGCGACTTGCAGGTCGCCAGCAGATCGTCCGATCCGCGCAGCATGCACGGCGTGGTGCCGCAGACCTGCACGTGGAAACGGCCGATCGGCGCGATGTTGTACATCGTATAGAAGGTCGCGACCTCAACCACGCGGATGATCGGCATGTCGAGATAGGCGGCGATGTATTCCATCACCGGGATCGGCAGCCAGCCCTGCGTGTTCAGCTCCGCGCCAACCTGACGCTGAGCGAGATCGAGCAGCGGCATCACGGCCGAGCGCTGGCGCCCTTCCGGATAACGCGCGACGACTTCCTTCGCCTTTTCGGCGTTTTCCGGAGTCCAGGCGAAATTGCCCCAACGCGCCCGCAGTTCGGGCGTATCGGGTTCGATATAGCGGTCAGCCATGCTTACCTCTGCGCTTCAGCCACTGGTCCTGGCCGAAAAGAAACAATTCGAAACCGCCGATCGCAGTCACCATCATCGGCAGCATGGCCGAAGGCTGGAATGCGAGGTAGACGGCGGCAAAATACCAGACCGCAAGCGCCACACCGGTGACAGCGGCCCAGATACGGGTCAGTTCGAGAGTGTTGAACTTCACCGGAAGACCTCCCTCACCGGATGAACTCGACGCGCGAGCACTTGTCGCCCTCGAAGCTGTAGACGGCCAGAACGTCGAACGGCTCGACGAGATCGGAACCGTCCGTCGCCGGGCCACGCGTGACATGCTCGCGGAAGACGACATAGTTGTCGGTCTCTTCGCGCGAGACGATCACGGCCTTGTTCTCGGGCCACTTGGCGAAAGCCGCCTTGAGGCCAGAGCGCGTGCCTTCCTTGCCCTCACGAACCACAGCCCCGCGATAGTTCGCTTCGCTGGCTTCGTCGGTCATGTAGGTCACGTAAAGATCGGCGTCCTGCGCGTTGTAGGCCGCGATCATGGCTTCGGCGATGGCGAGCTTGCTCAACGGTCGCACTCCCCGAACACCACGTCGATGGCGCCCAGAATGGCGGTCGCGTCGGGGAGCATGTGCCCCTTCGACATGAAATCCATCGCCTGGAGATGCGAGAAGGCAGTCGGGCGGATCTTGCAGCGGTACGGCTTGTTGGAGCCGTCCGACACCAGATAGACGCCAAATTCGCCCTTCGGACTTTCCGTGGCAACGTAGACTTCGCCGGCCGGCACGTGGAAGCCTTCGGTGTAGAGCTTGAAGTGATGGATCAGCGATTCCATCGACTGCTTCATCTCACCGCGCTTCGGCGGCACCACCTTGCGGTCGGAAGAAGCGATCGGGCCTTCGGGCATCTGCGCCAGGCACTGCTTCATGATCTTGGCCGACTGACCCACTTCCTCGACGCGGACCATGAAGCGGTCGTAGCAGTCAGAGTTGGTGCCGACGGGGATCTCGAAGTCCATGCGGTCATAGACGTCGTAAGGCTGCGACTTGCGGATATCCCAGGGGATGCCCGCGCCGCGGATCATCGGGCCGGAGAAGCCCCATGCCAGCGCGTCTTCCTTGCTCACCAGCGCGATATCAACATTGCGCTGCTTGAAGATGCGGTTGTCGACCACGAGGCTCATCGCGTCCTCGAACAGCTCCGGCAGGCGGGTGTCGAGCCAGTCGGCAATGTCGGTCAGCAGCTTGAGCGGCACGTCCTGGTGGACGCCGCCGGGGCGGAACCAGGCCGAGTGCATGCGTGCGCCCGATGCGCGTTCGAAGAAGTTGAGGCAGTCCTCGCGGATTTCGAACAGCCACAGGTTCGGGGTCATCGCGCCCACGTCCATGACGTGCGAACCGATGTTGAGCATGTGGTTGCAGATGCGGGTCAGCTCGGCGAACAGCACGCGCAGGTACTGCGCGCGGATCGGAACTTCGAGGTTGAGCAGCTTTTCGACCGCAAGGACGTAGGAATGCTCCATGCCCAGCGGCGAGCAGTAGTCCAGACGGTCGAAATACGGCAGCGCCTGAAGGTACGTCTTGTGTTCGATCAGCTTTTCGGTGCCGCGGTGCAGCAGGCCGACGTGCGGGTCGATGCGCTCGATGATCTCGCCATCGAGTTCCATGACCATGCGCAACACGCCGTGGGCCGCCGGGTGCTGTGGACCGAAGTTGATCGTGTAGTTGGTGATGACTTCATCGCCGGTGGTCGGCGACTGTTCGAGCTGGATGCTCACGCCTTGTCTCCTTCGGCTTTTTCATCGCCCGGAAGCACGTATTCGGCGCCTTCCCAAGGGCTCATGAAGTCGAACTGACGCAGGTCCTGCGCGAGCTTGACCGGCTCGTAGACCACGCGCTGGTCTTCTTCCGAATAACGCAACTCGACATGGCCGGTGAGCGGGAAGTCCTTGCGGAACGGGTGCCCTTCGAAGCCATAGTCGGTCAGAATGCGGCGCAGGTCCGGATTGCCGGCGAAGATCACGCCGTACATGTCGAACACTTCGCGCTCCAGCCAGCCCGCGTTGGGCCATAGCGTGGTCACGGTCGGCACCGGCGTGCTTTCGGCGGCGTTCACCTTCACCATGAGGCGATGGTTCTTCGTCACCGAGAGCAGCATGTAGACGACTTCGAAACGCTCAGGCCGCGACGGATAGTCGACGCCAGCCATTTCCATCAGCTGCTGGTATTCGTGATGGTCACGCAGCAGGCGAAGCGCGTTTTCGATCTGATTACGCGCAACGGTGAGCACGACTTCGCCGTGCTCTTCCTTGCTCGCCTCGACCATGGTGCCCAGCGCGGCCGAGAGCGTCTCGATCACACCTTCATTCGAAGCGAACTTCGGGGCGGAATGCAGAACGGTCATCGTCGTCCTTACCTATCGAGCGCGCCGACGCGGCGGATCTTGCGCTGCAACTGCATCACGCCATAGAGCAGCGCTTCGGCAGTCGGCGGGCAGCCAGGCACGTAGATGTCGACCGGAACGATCCGGTCGCAACCGCGCACGACGCTGTAGCTGTAGTGATAGTAGCCGCCGCCGTTGGCGCACGAGCCCATCGAGATGACGTACTTCGGGTCCGACATCTGGTCGTAGACCTTGCGGAGCGCCGGAGCCATCTTGTTGCAGAGCGTGCCGGCAACGATCATCACGTCCGACTGGCGCGGGGACGCGCGCGGCGCGGCACCGAAGCGTTCCATGTCGTAACGCGGCATGTTCACGTGGATCATCTCGACCGCGCAGCAGGCGAGGCCGAAGGTCATCCACCACAGCGAGCCGGTACGGGCCCACTGGAACAGTTCCTCGGTCGAGGTGACGAGGAAGCCCTTGTCGGACACTTCCTGGTTGAGGTCCTTGAAAAAGGACTGATCGGGCGGCGTAACAGCACCGCCCTGGCTTGCAGCCGGCGCCAGAGGCTGGCCGGCGGAGTTAACGAGCGTGCTCATTCCCAGTCCAGAGCTCCCTTCTTCCATGCATAGGCGAGGCCGATGGCCAGTTCACCGAGGAACACCATCATCGTCAGCCAGCCGGCCCAGCCGGTCAGCTTGAGCGAAACGGCCCAGGGGAACAGGAACGCAGCTTCAAGATCGAAGACGATGAACAGGATCGCCACGAGATAGAAGCGGACGTCGAACTGGCTGCGCGGGTCTTCGAACGCGGGGAAGCCGCATTCGTACTCGCTGTTCTTGTCAGCACTCGGGTTGTGGGTGCCGGTCAGGCGGGAGACGGCGATCGGCAGCAGCACAATCACCGAGGAGAGCGCGAGCGCGATCACCAGAAAGATGAGGATCGGCAGGTATTGTGACAGATCAGTCAATGGTTCTGGCCTCATACCGGTATTACGGCAGCCGGACTCATGCCAAAGACAATGTCCGGTCGTTGCGGGCGCTCTTAGGCCAGCCCTCCCCCCTCTGCAAGGTGTCCAAGCGGAATATTCGGCCCAAGTTCGTTGCATTGCAACACGTTCGCAATAAGCCGAGACGGGGACACCGATCGCGGGCATACGGCGGCGTAGCGCAACCCCGGCAAAGCCCGCGGCATTGCCCGAACGGGCATAAGAAACGCCGGGCTGCCCCACAGATGCAAGATTTCGCAGCCAGATTGCGAAAAATGACGCTCAACAGCAATAGGCCAACGCCATGGGGATGGAGCATGGTCGCATCCGTTATCGCCAGAGTCGCCAATTGCAATTGATGCAGCGCAACACTAGTTCACCTGCCAAGGATACCTGTTTTCCAGCGTGAAAGGCATAATAATGGCCCAGATCTCGGCTTCGGACCCTATCGTCATTCTTTCCTACGCCCGTACTCCGATGGGCGGTCTGCAAGGCTCGCTCGCCGAAGTGTCGGCAACCGACCTCGGCGCAACCGCGGTCAAGGCCGCCGTCGAGCGCGCCGGTGTCGCCGGTGACGACATTGAACGCATCTATATGGGCTGCGTGCTGCCCGCCGGCCTCGGCCAGGCCCCTGCCCGTCAGGCGGCGATCAAGGCCGGTCTTCCCAAGTCGGTGCAGGCGACCACTGTAAATAAAGTCTGCGGCTCGGGCATGCAGACGGTGATCATGGGCGCAGAGGCACTCGCTTCGGGCTCGCTCGACGTGATCATCGCGGGCGGCATGGAATCGATGACCAATGCGCCGTACCTGTCCAAGAAGCACCGTTCGGGCGCCCGCGCCGGCCACGACACGCTTTACGATCACATGTTCCTCGACGGTCTTGAAGACGCCTATGAAGGCGGCTCGATGGGCTCCTTCGCGCAGGTCACTGCCGACGAGTATCAGCTGACCCGCGAAAATCAGGACGATTACTCGATCGAGTCGCTCCGCCGCGCGCAGGAAGCGATCAGCAACGGCTCGTTCAAGGACGAAGTCGTTCCCGTCACCGTCAAGACCCGCAAGGGCGATCTGGTGATCGACACCGACGAGCAGCCGCCGAAGGGCAACCCGGACAAGATCCGCACGCTCAAGGCCGCTTTCGCCAAGGACGGCACGATCACTGCCGCCACCTCCAGCTCGATCTCGGACGGCGCTGCTGCCGTGGTGATGACCCGCAAGAGCGTGGCCGAAGCCAAGGGCCTCGCTCCGGTCGCCACCGTTGTCGGCGTTGCCGCCCATGCGCAGGAGCCCGCGAAGTTCACCACGGCTCCGGTCGGCGCCATCACCAAGCTGATGGACAAAGTGGGCTGGCAGCTTTCGGACGTCGACCTGTTCGAAGTGAACGAGGCTTTCGCCTGCGTCGCCATGTTCGCGATGCATGACCTTGGCATCCCGCATGACAAGGTGAACGTCCACGGCGGCGCCACTGCCCTTGGCCACCCGATCGGTGCTTCAGGCACCCGCATCATCGTCACCCTTATCAATGCCCTGAAGGAAAAGGGCCTGAAAAAGGGCGTTGCCTCGCTCTGCATCGGCGGCGGCGAAGCAACGGCCGTGGCGATCGAACTGGCCTGATCGCAATACAAGCTCTCAAGAAGAAACCCCCGCTGGAAACGGCGGGGGTTTTTCTTTGTCATCAGCAGGTTGGGGTATCCATCTCAGAGCGTGCCCGCGCCCCAGAGGTCCTCCTGTTCGACGAAACCCTTATGTCCGGCGATATCGAACGGACACCAGCCCTCCTTGCACTCGCCCAGCAGTCCGACGACGCCCGGCTCGACCCGCCAGAGCATCGGCGAGGAGCCGCGCGGTTCGGCATGCATCTCGATCACGCCCTTGGAGCGGACCATCGCCGAGCGCGTACGCGAAAGCAGCAGGTCGCGCATCCAGCCCTGCGTACCGTCGGGATCCTCAACCAGACGCCACGGCCCCTCACGGCGGATCACTTTCACCGGCAAGTGCTCGCGGCGATAGACCCAGTCGATCTTGTACGATTCCCCCGGCCCCACGCGCAAGTTCGCGAGGTCAGCATCGATTGACGCCCAATAGGGAACCTTGCCCTCATCAGCAGCCGAAGCCGGCACCGCGAGAAAGCCGGCGAATGCACCGACAATGACGGCGCAGGCAACCGCGCGCAGGCGGAACGATTTTCCTTGAGACATGCCCCATTCATACCTTGCCCCCGGGCACCGCTTCAAGGCTGCTTGACCCGCCGCCTGTGGACGGCCTAGCCCATTCCCGTGATGACTCTGGTTACCGAGACAGATCTGGCCCATCGCCCTGGTGGACGCCCCCGCGTTATCGTCACACGGCGCCTGTTGCCGGGGGTCGAAACGCGCATGGCCGAACTGTTCGACGTGGTTCTCAATGCCGACGACACACCGATGACGCGCGACGCGCTTGCCGCTGCGATGCGCGAATGCGACGTGCTCGTCCCCACGGTGACCGACCGCATCGACGCCGAACTGATCGCGCAGGCGGATCCGCGATTCGGCATGATCGCGAACTTCGGCGCCGGAACAGAACATATCGATGTCGATGCCGCACGAGCGCGGGGCATCGTCGTCACCAATACACCGGGTGTCTTCACCGACGACACTGCCGATCTCACGCTGGCGCTCATTCTCTTCACCATGCGGCGATTCGGCGCGAACCAGGCCATTCTGCGCGACGGCCAATGGAAAGGCTGGGCGCCGTCCACGATGCTTGGCAGCGCGCTCTCCGGCAAGCGACTCGGGATCGTCGGAATGGGACGCATCGGTCAGGCCGTTGCCCATCGCGCCCGCGCCTTTGGCCTTGAGGTGGTCTATCACAACCGCCGCCGTCTCCCGTCCGCTCTGGAGACCATGTTCGGCGCCCGGTTCGAAGCGGATCTGGAGCGCCTCATTGCCGAAAGTGACATTCTGACGCTCCATTGCCCCGCCCTGCCCGGCGGTGCGCCGCTTATTGATGCAGACAGGCTTGCCCTGATGAAGTCCGGCGCCTGCCTTATCAACACCGGGCGCGGGCAACTGGTGGACGAGGACGCCCTGATCGACGCGCTGACCCAAGGCCGGATCGCCGGCGCGGGGCTCGATGTCTTCGCGCGGGAGCCGAGCGTCGACCCGAGGCTGCTCGCGCTCCCCAATGTGGTTGCCCTTCCCCATCTCGGCAGCGCAACTTTCGAGGGCCGCGGCGAAGCGGGTGAGCGGATCATCGCCAATATCCGCTTCTGGGTCGACGGCCACCGCCCGCCCGATCAGGTCCTGCCCGACTTGCCCTAGGCGCGGTAACTTGTCTCGTAACCTTTTCCTGCTCTAAGTCCTCCCCGGGGCCCGGCTTTCTGGCCGGTCCATTTCGGGGGGAATGGTTCGATGAACACGCGCGGCACGGTTACCGTGGCGACTTTGCTTGCGGCACTGCCGCGCCCTGCCTTGGCGCAATCGCTGCATGATGCGGTGAACAGCGGCGATACCGCATGGCTGCTTGCCGCCGCCGCGCTTGTACTACTGGCCGCGCTTCCCGGCATAGCCCTGCTCCATTCCGGGCGGGTGCGCGCGGGAAACGGCATGTCCGTGCTGTTTCAAACCCTCGCCATCGTTGCCGTCGTCAGCCTGATCTGGACGGTGGTTGGCTACACGCTGGCCTTCGGTGACGTATCGGGCGGCTGGATCGGCGCCGGCAATGCCTGGATGCTGATCCGGCTGAGCGCCGTGCGCGCAGGCACCGCCATTCCCGAAAGCGCCTTCGTTCTCTTCCAGCTTGTCGCGGCAACGCTGGCTCCCGTGCTGATGACGGGCGCCTGGGCCGAGCGCGCGCGGTTCGGATGGGTCGTGCTGTTCTGCGCGCTGTGGTCGCTTATGGCCGCAGCGCCGATCTCGCACTGGGTCATGGGCGGAGGCTGGCTGGCGAGTTCAGTCGGCACGTTCGACTGGAGCGGCGGTCTGCCCATCTTCGTCGCGACGGGTGCGTCCTCGCTCGTCGTCGCGGTGATGATGGGTCGCCGTCTCGATTATTCCGGTGAACGTGACGGCAACGGCGGCATCCCGCTGCGACTGGTCGGCAGCGCGCTGGTCTGGATCGGCGGCCTTGGCCTCTGCGGAGGTTGGGCCCTTGGCGCTTCCGATGGCGCAGCCGCCGCCGCGATCAATGCGCATGTCGCCATGGCCGCGAGCGTATTCACCTGGCTTGCCGCCGACCGCCTGAGCCACGGCCGTATCGGATCGTCGGGCCTCGGTTCAAGCGTGATCGCCGGCCTTGCCGCCGTCGCTCCCGCCGCCGGATACATATCGCCCGGTGCCGCGCTGCTGCTGGGCATTCTCGGAGCCCTGGCGGCACGGCAGGGACTGCGATTACTCGCCCGCGCACGGATCGATGACACTCTTGGCATCTTTGCGATAGCCGGGCTTCCCGCCATGATTGGAACCCTCCTTCTCGGCCTGTTCCTGAGCCCATCCTTCGGCGGGACCGGGTATGCCCGCGGTCATACGATGATCTCGCAGATCTTCGCGCAGGCCTTGGGCCTTGGCGCCGTGGTCCTCTGGGCGACCGTCGCGAGCACCATCGCCGCACTCATGGCCTCGGTCCTCTTCCCGATGCGCATGTCGGAACATGCCGAACGCAACGGGCTCGACTTCAGCAGCCACGGGATCGGCCCCGCCACATGAACGATACGATGAAGACTTGGCTTCGATACGGCACCCGGGCGCTGCGCCTGACTTTCAGTGCCGCCGGTCGCGCAAGTCGCGCCGAAGTGCTGGCATGTGGGGTGAGCCTGATCCTGCTCAATCTGCTACTGTCGGGAACGGCATCACTGTTTCTGTCAGGCGATGCCTTGAAATGGGCCCGGCTGGGTATTCCCGCCCTGATCGTACTGCCCTGCTTCGCGCTGTTCGTCCGGCGCGCGCACGACCTGAATTTCAGCGGCTTGTGGACCCTGCCAGTCCCGATCCTTGCGCTGCAAAACCTGTCTCTGGACCTCGTGACCCTGACGGCAGGCTGGGATGCGCGCGGCAGTGTCGAAGCGGTTACGCGCTATCTCGACTGGCTGCTGTTTCCTGCATTCGCGCTTGTCTGCCTTGCGCTGGTCTGCATCCCCGGAACGCGCGGTACGAACCGTTTCGGTCCGGATCCGAGGGCGATAACGCCTCCCGCATCCGGACCGGAAACAGCCTGAAGGGTCGTCAGCCGGGCTTCTTCGGCAGGGCGATCTCGGCCACGCCGGCGCACATGAGCGTGCCCTTCTGGTTCATCATCTTGTGCTTGACCTGCACGAGGTAACGCCCCTCTTCGTCCACCATCTTGTCGACCACTTCGGCAGTCTGGATGGTGATGTCGCCCGAAAGCGCAGGACCGCGATAGTTGGCGGTAGAATGGACCACCATGCCCCATTCGCCGGCCCAACCCGCCAGATAATCGGTCACCCAGGCACCCATCGAAGCGCCATAGCCGTAAGCGCGGGGCATGCCGATCTTGCGCGCATACTTCGGGAAGAGGTGCCCGCGCGACGGGCCGATATAGGCGCCGTCGGTCAGTTCGGGATTGATCCGCTCCATATGCGGGTCGTTCTCGTGCCCTGCCATCTCTGCCGTGAAGCCCAGCGCGGCAAGATCGAGTTCACGGCGGTCGAGCGTGCCCCAGGTGGTGAAGAGATAGGAACGCCACTCGGTGGTGAAGCTGGCGACGGTGTGGAGACCGATAACACGCTCGGGAAGATGGTCGCCGACTTGCACGTCATCCCACCAGCGCTCGCCATGGCCGAGATCGTGAAGCATCTGGATCCACGCGAACTTGCGCTCTTCCAGCTTCTCCAGTTCCTCGTCGGTCCACTCCGGTTCATCGAACTCTGCCGTGTTGACAGTGTCACCGCCGGCGGACGCGAGGTAGCGGATCGCGGTCGAACGCTGCTTCGCGATCAGTTCCCCGTTCTGATTGCGGTAGAAATTGTCCCCGCGCTGGAAGCAGGTCGGGCCAAAGCCGGTGTTCTTGACCACGTAATCGAACGGAATGCGCTCGTTCGAAACGACATCGCCGCCGAAAATGCGCGGCCCGTAGTGCCAGAACTCATCGCCACCGAAGAGCAGATGCGAGTTGGGAATGCAGCCCATGCACGAAGGCGCGGTGCCATGGCCGTCGTCCATGACGATCGGGAAGCTCTGCGGCGCGACGAGACGGCCGAAGCGGCTCGCGGCAGCATAAGCTGGGTCGAAATGGAGCAGGTTGGGATAGTGCATCCCCTGCACCCAGCGGCGAATGTCGTTGTTACCGAGCGGCTCGCGGATCGGCGAGGAATCGATGACCTTGCCGAGATACTGATCGATGTCCGAGCAATCGAGCGTGGCGCCCGTTGTCGATGTGGCATCAGCCATGACGAAATTCCTCTCCTTTGCGGGCCATTCGCAATGGCCTTGTTACTAGGCGACAGTGCTGTCTATTACATCGTGAGGCATCGAGGTCACGCACCAAGGCCCTTGCCCACTTGCAGTAACGCCGTGGCGCTACCACGCCCTCGACACGGCGCGGGCGTCCGATTATGCCACGATTTAATCGATCACTTAAACGGACGAGACATGACCCTGCCTGCGCTTTTCGCGAACCTGCGCCTTCCCGTGATTGCCGCCCCGATGTTCATCGTCTCCAACCCCGAACTGGTGATCGCCCAGGTCCGTTCGGGAATCGTCGGGAGCTTTCCCGCGCTCAATGCCCGCCCCGCCAGTCAGCTCGATGACTGGCTGCACCAAATTTCCGAAGAAACAGAGGGTTGCACGGCGCCTTTCGCAGTCAACCTGATCGTCCACAAGAGCAACAACCGACTTGAGGAAGACCTCAAGATGCTCGAAAAACACAAGGTTCCACTGGTCATCACCTCGCTGGGCGCGATCCCGGAAGTCAACGCGGCCGTTCACAGTTGGGGCGGACTGGTCATGCACGATGTGATCGACGACCGGTTTGCGAAGAAGGCCGTCGAAAAGGGCGCCGATGGGCTGATCGCGGTTGCAGCGGGCGCGGGCGGACACGCCGGAACCCAGTCTCCCTTCGCCCTGATGCAGGAAATCCGCGCGTGGTTCGACGGGCCTCTAGCGCTGTCGGGCGCGATCGCCTGCGGGCGCTCGATCCTCTCGGCACAAGCCATGGGCGCGGACTTCGCCTATGTCGGCAGCCCGTGGATCGCCACGACCGAAGCCAACGCGACCGACGCCTACAAGCAAGGCATCGTCGACAGTCACGCCACCGATATCGTCTATTCCAGCCTGTTCACGGGCGTTCGCGGCAACTACCTGCGCGCCTCGATCGTTGCCGCCGGCCTCGATCCCGACAATCTGCCCGAAGGCGACAAGGGGCAGATGGACTTCGGTTCGGGCGGCAATACCGCAGCCAAGGCTTGGAAGGACATCTGGGGCGCCGGTCAGGGC
This sequence comes from Novosphingobium sp. BL-S-33, assembly GCF_056857025.1. NCBI lineage: Bacteria > Pseudomonadati > Pseudomonadota > Alphaproteobacteria > Sphingomonadales > Sphingomonadaceae > Novosphingobium > Novosphingobium sp. BL-S-33. The sequence continues at coordinate 2,767,976 of NZ_CM166474.1, forward strand.
GTGGGCGCCATCGAACGGATCGAGCCGGTGGCCGATCTCGTCGCTGCACTGGACGCGCAGTATCAGTCGGCCAAAACGGAGCTGCGCGCCCGCACCGGCATCGCCTGAGGCAATACGGACGGGACAGGCAGCCGAGCCGGCAAGGCCGTCCCGTCCCAAAGCAGATCCGCCAGAGCGTCAAGGTCCGAGAAATCGAGACCATGGCCAAGCGGATCGTGACGGTTCAGCAAAGGGCGTGTGGCCCGCCGCGCCAGCAACAGCCGCCGCAACGCGCGGCGCAAAAGATCGAGCCGCATCTGCGCCTCGATCTGCGCCACGCGCTCAACGACAAGCTCGGTGTAACGGTGATGCGGCCCGCGATGGAGCGGCAGCCCCATGCGCAGGGCCGCCCGCTCATCGCAGGGCAGCAGCAATCCGTTATCGCGAAAATCCTCGAAGCGCAGGCTTTCCCGGCCGAGAGTCGTGAACATGCGCGCGAACGGCCTGCGCCCGAGCAGTTCGCGCGGCAGCAGATGATGTCGCTGCAAACCGGGATCGTAGTCTGGCTGATGCCTGCGGTTGACCGCTCGGAAAGACAGGAATTCTCGCAGTGCCCGGCCGATCCCGTCAATGATCCTGTCAATTCTGGCGCCAGATCCACACCACCTTGCCGACCTGCGACGGCTCCGCGAAAAGGCCGGGCGCGCCGTCGATAGGGCCGGGCGTCGTCAGCGGGCCATGGCGTACGATATGGTCCACCACCCGGATCGCGAGCTTGACGGTGTCGGCCCCCCGCTCCCCCTCGGCCGCTTCGAGCTGGAATTCCTGTCCGGAAAACGCAGCGAGCCCCTGACTGGCGATGCTGCCGTCCTCTGCCGGTACCAATGCGGTCAAGCCCAGCACAGGAAAAGCGCCGCCGCCAAGCCAGTTCATCACCATGCGCGCGAAATAGCCTGGCGCCATGACCGTACCCGCGGAATGCCACGCCACCGCGCTTACCGGTAGCTGCAGGGCAAGATCGGCCGCCAGACCGGCCAAGGTACGCACGACCGGCAGCATCGTGCTGCCCCCTGCGATGTGGCCGCCCGGTACAATCTCGACCGCTTCCAAAGCGCCCATTTCAGGCACCGCATCGAAACCGTAGGCGTGGCGAATTTCCGCACCGGATGCCGGATTAGCGGGCGCAAGGCCCGACAGGTCAAATGTCAGCCCGCTCGACAGCAGTTCGAGCCATCCCTGCTCGCGCGGCGGCTTGTGGGTAATCCGGGCCGCCGGAGCACTGCCCTCGCCCCCGCCAAGCAGCCTTTCGATGTCTTCCGCCGAGGGGCGTTTCCCCGCCGAAAACAGCAGCGAGACGCCCGTGACCGAAGAGCCTGGCCGTCGTTCCGCACCACGAAAGTCGAAGCTCACCGGATCATCTGTTTCCACCCCAGCACCTGACATCAATTTGCCCCCCGTCGAATCCGTTCAATCGTCGCCCCGCGACCGGACATTAACCATACCCTGGAAGCACATGAAGGCCTCAGTAAATGCCGAGTGCAAGCCCTTCCGCGAAAGCCATGCCCAATTCGCAGCAAGAATCGAGATCGACCGGCGAAACTGTCTTCTCCGCAAGAATTTCCTGCGGCGTCTGCGCGCCGAGCCGAACCACCAGCGGCGGCGCCACACGCTTGAGCCGCCATCCGGTAACGATCCGCTCGATCTGCGCCTGCGCCCCGGCACCGTCGGAACCGGCAGCGATCGCGGTGGCATAGGGCCGCCCCTCCACCCGGCCGAGCATCGGATAGTAGCAGCGGTCGAACATTTCCTTCATTTGTCCGGACATCGAACCAAGGTTCTCCGGACAAACGAAAACGTAGCCGGTCGCGCCTATCAGGATGGCCGGCATCGCCTCGACTGCAGGAAGCAGAAAGGACGCCCTGCCCGCGCCTTCGGCAATGGCGAGCGCCATCGCCCGTGCCGCGCCGGTGCGGCTGTGCCAGATGATCGCCAGCATCGCTCAGCCTCCCTCCGTGACCGCGAGCAGGGGCACCGGACGCTCCGTGGATCTGGTCATGGCCGCTTCCTCTCCGTTATCCGTGGAACTATACCGCGCATCGCCGCCGCTCCCTAGTGCCCAATGCAGGCAATCCCGCCTGAATGAGTGCGCGGGCTTCCCGCCGGGCACTGGCTGGTATAACCGCCCTGCATGGCATCCAGACCCGCATCCGTCTTCGGCATAGACCGTTCGCTCTCCGGCAAGTCCTGGCGCTGGCGCGGCGGCAATATGGACCTTTCGGAGCCCGGCTCCGGCTTCGGAGGCGGTCTTGGCGACGATATCGTCACCCAATTGCTGCTTTCGCGCGGCGTCCCGCGTGAGGATCTGGAGCGGCACCGCAGTCCTTCGCTGCGCTCGTTCCTGCCCGATCCCTCGGAATTCCGCGACATGGACACCGCCGCGGAGCGCCTTGCCCAAGCGGTGCTGACGAACGAGACCGTGACCGTCTACGGCGATTACGACGTCGATGGCGCCACCAGCGCCGCGCTGCTGATCCTGCTGCTGCGCGGGCTCGGCCATGACGGGCGCTATTACATTCCCGACCGTCTGCTCGAAGGCTACGGCCCCAGCGGTGAGGCGCTCGTGCGAATCGCCGGCGAGGGATCGAGCCTGATCGTCACGGTCGACTGCGGCGCCATGGCGTACGAGGCGCTGGACATGGCGAATGACGCCGGTGTCGATGTGATCGTGGTCGACCACCACAAGTGCTCCGCCGTGCTTCCGCGCGCCATGGCGCTGGTCAATCCGAACCGTCTGGACGAGAGCGAACTCGCCGCCGGGCACGGACATCTCGCAGCCGTGGGGGTCGCCTTCCTGCTGGCCGTGGCGACAGTGCGCGCCCTGCGCCGCAAGGGCTTCTTCGAAACGCGCCGCGAACCCGATCTCTTCGCCCTGCTCGACCTTGTCGCACTTGGCACCGTGGCCGACGTTGCCGCGCTCCACGGCCTCAACCGCGCACTGGTGGCGCAAGGCCTCAAGATCATGGCCAAGCGCGAGAATATCGGCATGTCGGCGCTGATCGACGCAAGCCGCCTCAATCGCGCGCCCACCTGCTCCGACCTCGGCTTCGCGCTGGGTCCGCGCATCAATGCAGGCGGTCGCGTCGGCGAATCGACGCTGGGCGTGCGGCTGCTCACCACCACGGACACGGAAGAAGCGGGCACGATCGCCGCCCAGCTATCCCGCCTCAACGACGAGCGCCGCGCCATCGAGCAGGCAGTTCAAGAAGCCGCCGAAGCGCAGCTTGCGGCCCAGCACAACCGCGCCGTGATCGTTGTCGCGGGTGCCGGCTGGCACCCCGGGGTGATCGGCATCGTCGCCGGACGGATCAAGGAAAAGACCGGAAAGCCGACGCTGGTCATCGCCCTTGACGCCGACGAGGCAGGCAACGGCAAAGGCTCGGGCCGTTCGATCTCGGGCGTGGACCTTGGCGCCGCGATCATCGCCGCGCGCGAGACGGGCCTGCTGGTGGCGGGCGGCGGCCATGCCATGGCGGCCGGCCTCACGATCGCGGCCGACAAGCTGGACGCACTGGCCGAATGGCTCGATTCGCGCCTTGGCGCCGACGTTGCGGCGGCCAGCGCCCACCAGTCGATGCTGCTGGATCTGGCGCTCGCACCTGGCGGCCTCACCCCCGATCTGGTCGAGACGCTCGAAAGCGCGGGGCCTTACGGCATGGGCTGGCCGGGCCCGCGCGTGGCAGTCGGGCCGGTACGTGTCATCAAGGCCGATACGGTGGGCGCCGATCACGTCCGCCTGATCGTTGGCGGCAACGACGGCGGCCGCTTCAAGGCCATGGCCTTCCGTGCGGCCGAAACCGACCTTGGGCAGGCCCTGCTCCACGCCTCGCAAGGACGCCGCCTGTGGCTGGCCGGACGGGCCAAGATCGACGACTGGGGCAGCCGCCCGCAAGCCGAACTCCATGTCGACGATGCCGCATTTCTCGACTGATTTCGGGAACTGACACGAAGAGTTCATTTTATTCGCCAAGAGGGGGTTGACCCCCCGGGGGACCGCCGCTAGAGGGCCGGTCCTGCCTCCGGCACAGATCGGAATGGCCCCTTCGTCTAGCGGTTAGGACGCGGCCCTTTCACGGCTGAAACACGGGTTCGATTCCCGTAGGGGTCACCATCTTGGTGCGTAAATGGAATGGCAAGCGACCACTTGTTTCAGTGGCCGGGACGCGACATTCTCGCGAGAGCAAGAACCCACCCTCCCCGAAAATAATGCGGTGCCGCGTTTGGTCCGTAAGGTCCAATATCCGCTTGGCGGGCAACCACGGCGTTCGAATTCGATCAGATGAGACTTCGGCTTACGGTGAAAGTGATTTGCTTGCCGCAGCCGGATGATGCTTGGCGCGACATCGCTCCGGCCAGCGTATCTGGATTTCAAACGACTTCCAGAACTGACTGGCAGTGCGATCTTCAGGCCCGCCTGCAAACTGAATCTCCGCATGCCACCTGGCAGACCCGGACCTACCCTAGCCATCAGGCGAACGTCGCGACGAAGGCGGCTGGTTGCTTGCGGCACTGACGAAGCGCTTGGCCGCTGCCCGTGATGGGCAGAGATGCAGACGGGGGTGAATTCGATCGGAAAGACGCCCTCAGCCCCGACAGGCACGTACGTTGCCGTGGTCATGCAACCGTTCGGCGGCAGGCGTGGGTTGGCGCGAAAGCGGAGCGAAAGCGGAGCGTCTGAAGTGCTGCGGATTACGCCGGTGCGCCTTCAGGCAAGCCGGTCGGTCTTTACATGAGCCGGATTGCATCCCACCGGAGTGCGACAATTCGCTCGGTTTGCTGAAGCTATATCAGATCAATGCTTGGAAGAGTGGGCCAAACGCCTGAAAATGCTGGTGACCCCTACGGGAATCGAACCCGTGTTTCAGCCGTGAGAGGGCCGCGTCCTGACCGCTAGACGAAGGGGCCGTAAAGGCATTTTGGTCCTGCGCTCGTGCACCAAGATGGTGACCCCTACGGGAATCGAACCCGTGTTTCAGCCGTGAAAGGGCCGCGTCCTAACCGCTAGACGAAGGGGCCATTCCGATCTGTGCCGGAGGCAGGACCGGCCCTCTAGCGGCGGTCCTACAGGGGGTCAACCCCCTCTCGGCGAATAAAATGAACTCTTCGTGTCAGTTCCCGAAATCAGTCGAGAAATGCGGCATCCACGGCGCGACGATCAACCTCGTGCCACTCACTGCATGCAGGCGAGCACGTCGCTTACCGGGGCGCTCGCGAACGCGGTATATTGATCGGCTACCGCATAGGGCAGCAACAGATGCCGATCCACGACCACGCTGCCGCAGCTATAGACGACATTGGGGACATAGCCGTCGCGCTCCTCCGGGCGCGGAGTCAGCAGCGGCTTCGGGGTCCGAGCGATAATGCGTGCGGGATCGGCCTTGTCGAGCAGCAGCGCGCCGATCGAATATGTGCGCAAGGCTCCAACGCCGTGTGTCAGCACGAGCCAGCCTTCGTCGATTTCGATGGGCGGGCCGCAATTGCCCATCTGGACCAGTTCCCAGTCGAACCGGGGTCGCGCCAGGCGCTGGCCCTCGTCCCATCGATAGAGCTCGTCCGAACGCAATAGCCAGATGCTTTCGTTGTCCGCCCTGCCCAGCATCATGTAGCGGCCGTCGACGCGGCGTGGGAAAAGCGCCATGCCCTTGTTCAGGGCGTAGATGCCGGTCAGCGGCCTGAGATCGAATCTTACACGATCGGCCGAATGCAGCATCTCGGGCCGCGCCGCCGAACCGCTGAAGGCGGTATAGGTCCCATAGAGTTCATCGGAACCGTCTTCCCCTTTCAGCCGGGTCAGGCGAAGATCTTCGATTCCCTGCCGCTGGCTGGGTGTGACCGGAAAGAGGACCGCGTCGGATATGTTGTCCAGTTCGGGCCACGAGAAGTGGACTTCGTCTCCCTCGGCCTCTTCCACTCTCGGCTGTATGCAGCGAGACGAGCTGGAATCGATCTCGGGCTCAAAGCCCGGTTTCCAGGTTCCGGTCCGGAAGGTCACCGTGGAGACATGTCCTTCCCCGATGCCGCGCAGCGCGAACAACAGACGGGTCGCGCCGTCGGGCACGTTGGACTGATTGTCCATCACGATGCAGGTCGGATTGAACAGCGCTGCCGACTGGAATGCGTATTCCTGGGTAAAATATGCGCCGATCAGCGCCGCGCATGGTCCGGATGCGGGCGGCAACCCGATCTTGTCCTGTAACTGCTGATACCTGTTATATAAATAGGCTTCGACGTCGCGGTGCCGGTCCTGAAGCGAGCCGACGATGGCATCGTAGGCGCACGCGAACCGCTCCTCATCCAGTTCGAGAATGGCCCGTACGAGGTGGTTCTCGCGTCGCGCTTCGCCGCGCTCGAAGGGCGCGGGATCACTGGGCGTGAACGGCCGCAGCACCGTTCTCGACGCATCCGGCCGGAGCGTGAGGTCGTATCGGGTGAAGACGCCATCGACATCCATCGTTCTGTCCCACAGGCCAGATGCGGCCTCGCAACTTTATCGGCAGAAGGGGCGACTTGCGAATAGTGACACAGTCGCTGCCCTTCGGAAACCCATGCCAGCGGCTCGGCCCGGGTCCCCTGCCCTATGCATCGCACCCTCAAAATCCCCGCCGCTGCCGACGCGCTAGCTGGGTGTCCTAGACTCCACCCGCATCGACCGGGCCGAGATTGCCGCCATTCAGGCGATATGCCGCCGATGCGGCGGCTCTTGCCAAAATGCCGGCATAAGTCGGGAAGGACAGCGGCAATCGGGCCAGCTCGTCCACGGTCAACCTGCCGGCCATGGCCACCGCCGCGATCTGGGCTACATCGACCGCCCGGTCGCCCACGATGTGACAACCGAGGATGCGGTGATCCGCCCGATCCGTCACGAGCTTGCAGAACCCGGTCGTACGCCCGTCAATGATTGCTCGCGTCATGTCCTCGGAGCGTGCGACCACCACTTCCACGTCATGCCGGCTTCGGGCAGCGGCTTCGCTCAGGCCTACTTGCGCGTACTCCGGATCCGTGAAGCTCCCGATCGGGCTGATCTCTTCGCGAGCCGAAACCTGCGCATTGGTCACGGCGTTGGTCGCCGCAACGAATCCTTCCTGGACAGCCTGGGGAGTGAGCATCAACCCGCCTGTCACGTCGCCCGCCGCCCAGACATGCGGCGCACTTGTCCTTTGATACTGATCGACCCGGATGAAGCCCTTCGCATCAATCTCGATGCCCCCTGCGGTCAGGTTCAATGCGGCACTGTCGACCACCCAGCCCACCGCCGCGACCGCCACGGTGGCTTCGGCGTGGAACGTATGCCCGTCCTTCGCAAAGACCATGCGGACGCCGTCCGGCGTTGCCTCGAACCTGTCGATGGTGCCGAAGTCTTGATGAACCTCGATGCCGGCTTCCGCGATAGCGGTCGCCACTGCGGCGGAGACGTCCTCATCCTCGGTCGGAATGATCCGCCCCCGGGCGTTGAAGAGCTTCACCCGGGCCCCGAAGGCGTTGAACACGGAGGCAACCTGCAGACCCGTCGCACCGGCCCCGATCACGATCATCGAGGCCGGTACCGCAGCCAGCGACCAGGCCGCGCTGTGGCTCACAACCAGTTCCGCGCCGGGAACACGCAGTTTGCGGGCAACACCTCCCGAACAGAGAATGACGCGGTCCGATGTGAACTCGGCGCCCGCCGCAGACTGCAAAGTGTGGGCGCCGATGAAGCGGATCTCGCCCAGATGCTCGTGGATCGTGACACCGGCGGCCTCGGCCTGGGCACGCAACATCGAGCGCGCCCGCGCCATTTTCACAACCTCCTTCGTCCGATCGAGCAGCCTGCTGTAATCGAGGATCGGTTCACCGATCATCACGCCATAAGCGGGCAGTTGGCACGCCTCCCGGATCAGCCTTGCGGCATGGGCGAGAGTTCGCACGGGAACCGGCCCGTCATTGGCCGCCATGCCGCCAAAATCGCTGCTGGTCACGAGTGTGGTACGCGCGCCGAGCTGGGCGGCTCTGGTTGCGGCGGTGACTCCCGCGGGTCCGGCGCCGACGACAAGCACGTCAACATCGCTGCCCGTCATGAGGCGTAGCCCGTCTCTCCGCCAAGCCAGCGGAGCGCCCGCAGGCCCGGCATGAACGCATATTCGCCGCCGCGCGTGGTGACGAAGCTCGGAAGGCCGCGAAGCCGCCGCGGCAGTGGCCGCTTCGGGATGGTGAACGATCCATCCTCCTGCCGCCCGGCGATGGGATCCAGGGCATTGCCCAGTGCGAGGAACTCTCCGTTATTGATCCATTCCGACTGGACGAATTCGAATTGGCGCCCCAGATGCGCGCCCACGAAAGCGAACATCAGGCCGCGTTCGGCACCATCGTCCTCCAGCACGCCTTCCGGCAACAGCGGGCCATAGGCAGTGCCTCGCCGGACCATCCGGTGGAGGCGAACAACGCCGGCCACATCGGCATCGCGGGGATTGCAGCGCCGGACGTGCGAGCCGAGCGGCGTCTTGTAGCCGGTGGCATCGTCATCGAGGAAACCGAACACGTTGTTGCGCGCATCGTCGGCGCCAAGCGCGGGATCATCATGAAAGGGGCACAGCGCCAGCGGCGCACCGCTCTTCCAGCGGCCCATCATCTTGGCAGCGACGAGTTCCTCGTCTTCGGGATCGGCAGCATTGGCCCGCACATAACGACGGAAGCCCGCGACATCCTGATGCAGCTTGCGAAAGGCCACATAGGTGCCGTTGCGGCCGAGAATATCCGGCTGCGGCGATGGCGGGAAGTGCCCCATCTCGTCTCGATAGCCCAGCACCAGTTCGCCAGCCTTGAGCGGCGCCTCCAAGGGATTGTCGCCGGGAATGCCGCTGCCTTCGATCGCGGGATGGCTGATCCCGTCCCGGAACCCGAACGGCTCCTTGTGGTCTGGCGGCGCATAACAATCCTGACGCCAGATCGGGACGACCCCCGGCAATTGGGCAAAGGCCTCGCGCGCCCGCGCGATGGCCGCTTCGAGACGCTCCTTTTCGGGCGCGATACCAGTCAGGATGACATGGACATCGGGGCTTCCCAGCGGCTGCTCCCAGTGTTCCGGAGCGCTCTCGCCGATGTCGCCCAGCGCCCTGGCCCGCGCCGCCATCCCTTGCCGGAACTCCCACGAGAAGCTCTCGAGCGACGCTGTCGGAACGCCGAGCGCCTTCAAACCCCGATAGGTCAGTGCGAGGCTGACGAACGTATCGTATCCAACGCGTTCCGGCGCTGCCGCGGATGTGACCACGCCGACCATGCGCCGCATCAATTCGCGGCCGGCCTCCGCCTCATCGATCCGCAGCGCGAAATAGACCGCCGCATAGGGCGAAGGGCGCGGACGCAGGACACCGCTCTGGATGTCGTCAAGCTCCAGAGCCGGGATGGTGGCTTGGCTCATGTCGACCTCAACTGACCGTGGCCAGATTTTTCCAGAACCGCTTCAGGCTCTCGTCGCCGCCGAACAATGTGCTGAAATTGGTGGAATCGACGATCAGCACGTCGCCGGCACGGTCACCCTTGGGAGGAACCCAGACGAGCGTGTTGAATTCCCTCTCGCCAGCCTCCGTGAAGGGGTGCGGGCGCGACAGGTCTATCGGTTGGCGCGCCAGAACGCAGGCGGAGCCGTCGTCGCGAAGAATGGCATAATGGGGCAGATGGAGGTGGAAATTGAGCGATTCCACTCCTTCCAGCCAGCCCTTGGCATCAAGATCGCGATCGACCGAAAGAGGCGCGATCTTGTTGGTGCCCGGAACCACGGCGGGGCGCAGGGCGAATTGGTTCTCAACCGCAATGCCCAGCCCTTCCAGAAGCGACAGCGTGTAGCGTCCGAAGCGCTGCTGGCGGGGCACAAGGGCATCGCCATGATGGGCATATTCCATCGCCCGCACTGCGGGATCGTCCGATCGCCCCACATCGTGATGGGGCCCGATCGCGAGGCAGGTCCCTTCTCGCTTCAGGAACTCGCGCAAGGCCTCGATCTCGGCCACCGTAGCTTCCTGACCCGTGACGTTGTGGTCCAGTCCGAAAATCAGCAGCGTATCGACGTCGGCCAGCACCCGCTCGTCCAGAGGCAGGAAGAAGCCCGCCTGATCCACCCGCTGGAAGACCGGGACCTGATGGCCCGTAACCTCTCCGGCCAGTTGCTGGAACGGGATCCAGGCCCAGAAGAACAGCTCCATCGATCCGGATATTCCCTGCTGGAAGGAGAGCGGATCGGAGAAGCGCGGCGCTTCATATGCCGGCCATGTTACGCGGCGGACTTCCGTCATCGTCGAGTAGCGATTGTCCATCTGGGTCACGTCCCGCCCGGCCTCACCGGGATAGGTCCATGAGATATAGACGCTCAACCGGCGACGCCCCGGCGTATAGAGCCGTGGCACGTGCGTCTGGTTATAGGTGCGAGCTGGTTCGCTCATCTGGAGAGCCTTCCCGACAGGAGGATGTGGAGGGCGATTACTGAAGCTGGTCGAGGGCCGTGGTCAGCGCAGCCTTCAGCCGAAGCGCCTTCTTGATCTCGTCCGCGCTGACGTAGGGATATTCGCCGTATTCCAGGAAACTCGGGACCTGATGCTCCCGAAAATATTGGATGACCGCGGGCAGGTTTTCCCTCCAGTCATCCGGAAAACCTTCGAGATTGACGAACACCGTCGTTATTCCCGACGCAAGAAATATGGAAATCGCGTCGTCCAGATATTTGTCGAACGATGTATCGAATATTCCCTGGTACATGAAATAGGTATCGTCGCCGATGGGGAACATGATCCAGCGAAGATAATGGAGCTTCAAGGGAGCCAGAACCGTGGGATCCGCCTGAACCGCCCCCTCGATAGTCTTGGCATAGCCGCGAACCGTTTCCTCCCGGCCGGGCTTCACCTTGCCGAGGATCGAGAAACCGTAGTTTGCGGGGGTCTTCGGAAAGAGCGGGCCATAGGGTCCATCCTCCCGTTCGAAATACCCCTCCTTCGGAATGGCGAGTGCGGCCGGCGTAAGCGGATCTTCGTTGACTGCCATGACGTGGTTCCTCGTTCAGCTCGCCCGCGGCTCGATTTCGCCTCCTTGGAGGGGGCTTTCCCAGACGGACTGCGGAGGCAAGGTAGCCGACACCCCGACAGCGGCACATAAGTGAAACCCCGCGTTTGGTGCCGGTGTGAGTGCCTAGGCCCCTCGTGCCGGAGAAAGGCAACGGGCCGAGAAAGGCGCCTGTTCGGCTGCCTGCTGGGCCACGGGCGAGGCCTGTTCCTCTTGGGGCAGATCAGTCGATCAGGGTCAGAACATCACGACCCAGTCCGTCAGGAACACGTAGCCGTCGCCCCCGACAGGAACAGGCAAGTGATAGCCACCGACCGGCGAATGGTTCAGCTTGAGAACCTCAAGGTTCACGTGCATTTCCCGTCGCTTGAAAGGATAGAGATTTGCACCGACGGCGAACTCGCTGGGATTTCCGTTGGCGCCCCAGATTTTCGAGGCCGTTCCATAGACCTGCAGCAAATCCTTGACCGGCATGGCCGAGGCTTGAAGCACGAAGCCATTGTCGGAGATCTCGTCGACCGGAACGTATCCAATCGTCTTGAACTTATCTACCCAGCGCCAGTACCACTGCCCTTCAAGCGAAAAGCCCTTGTATTTCACGCCGGCATCAATGCTGGTCATGCGATAACGGGCCCGCTCGATCTTGCCACCGGTCCCGAACGGATCGGGACTGAACAGCAGCGTACCGTCGGTCAACCTGATCTGCGAATTCTCGAACTCATCGGCGGAAGGCTGACCTTGCGCAGTCTCGGTACTTTGCGTGTAGTAGCCCGCGAGCAGTGTCGCCAGTTCCTCGTGATAATCGTAGTCACCGAAACCGTTGTTCTTACCGAATTCACCGGTCGTGGGCATCCAGGTCAGCGCACCTGAAACAGTGTCCATCTTGTTGTCGAGTTGTCTGGAACTGACGCCCAGCGTCGACAAGTTATTGCCGATCATCGCCCGATATTCGAGACCCTTGGTTATCGTTCCCGCAATATCGATGCCGCTGGTATAAGAGCCACGATAGAATTCATCCGCCATGACGCGATTGTCGTGACGGAGCCAGTTGGGGAAGCTCCAGTTGGTGCTACGCGTCGTCGGAAGCGGCATGATGCCGCCCGTGACGGTCAGCCAATTGGCAAATTTGTAGCGCAGGAACCCGGCCACGACGACCTGGGCACCCTCGCCCTGATTGGCGTTGTTCGTCCATGCGAACAGGAGATACTGGAACTTCGGATCGAACAACCAGCCCTTGAAGTTCAGACTGACCTTGTTGAGCTGAACTTCATTGCGAAGATCGATGGACTTAACCCTGCCGAAGCTGTCCGTGTAAGTACTGTCGAGGGCATTCTGGTTGAGATAGCGCACATAAGTCGTGAAACTTACGGCCAGCAAGCCATCCTTGCTGTCGGCGACCACGAAACCCAGATTGGGATCATAAGTGCCCGCACGTTCCGTTCGCTCCATGAAGCCCTTGAACCCCTTGGCGGTTTGCCCGTCAGGCGGCCCGGCAGTTGCCACTGCGCTGCTTTGCGTTGCGGGGGCCGAAGAGGTGTTACCGCTCGGCGCAGGTACTGTCGCGACGGATTGCGCAGGAGAAGTGCGACCGAGATCCTTTTCAAGCGTGTCGATCTGGCTGTCGAATTCATTCATCTGCGTCTGAAGCGCACCAATTTGATGCTGCATTTCTTGGCGTGAGGCGCGTAGCTCGTCGATTTTCTTCTCTATACGCTCAACATCGGCCGCCGTAGGGGCCGTCTGTGCATGAGCCGGAAATGCAATGGTATTCGCGAGAAGGAAAGCGACAAACAACTGAATTCGACGATCGATAACGCAGCCGCTCTTTTTGGGAAGTGAAGGCATGACGATCTGTTCCCCCCAGACGCGAATTGCCAATCTTCCAGAGAAGCCGGCGATATACCTTGAATTCCATTTTAAAAAGGGCCCCACAATAGGGATAAACCCTTACCATCATAAGTACCTGTCAAATCGGGTTAGCGAAACAGATGCCGATTAATTCGAGGATCGGCAAAGGTGGTACTACCATTGATGTTAAGCTGTTGCTCCGGGAGGAACACAAGGCCCTGCCCGCCGACGACTGCGTGGATTTTGGTGACGAGCCCACCTGGGAACAATCGCGACGCCGGTGTCGAACATGTCTTCTATTATCGACGCGCAGCATCGCAGCTTATTGGACAATAAACCAATGCATCCGGCGCGACGCCACCAAGGCAATCAAAGCCGGATGCTTTTATCGTACAAACTTCGGTGACTACGCTTTAGAAGCGATAGTCGATCCCGGCGCGGAACAAGTGCGACTTGAGGTTCGTATCTGTCGCGAGCGTGAGATAGCCGTTCGGCGACGTCTCCGTAGACCTCTGGGTTCCGAAGTCTTGGTAAAGGTATTCGCCCTTCACCGAGATTTGGGGGGTAATCGCATAAGCCGCGCCGCCGCCGAGCGTCCACCCGGTCCGTGTCGAGCTCTTTGTCGAGCTGAACGAATTGGCGGTGGAGGAACTGTCGGTGAAGCTCGCATCGTAATGTGCTTCCGTCAGCGCCAGGCCGCCGGACGCAAAGATCAGAAACTTGTCCATCGCGTAACCGATCCGGGGGCGCAGCGTCCAGAGGAAGTCAGTGCTGGCTCTCTGGCTTGCTGTATAGGTGACCCCGGGATTGAGCGATGATGGTACCGTCTCGGTCCTGCTGCGATTAATGCGGAAGTAGCTGATGTCGGTCTCGATGCCGAACAGCAGGCCGTTATTCAGCACGTAATTGTAGCCCGCCTCGCCACCGCCGGTGAAGGTATTGTGGTGCCCGCTGTCGAGATGGCCCTTCACAGTCGCGCCATTGAGCGAAGAGGCGTCTCCGCCCGCAATCGGGTTGGACGGCACGTTGGGGAGACCGTTGACCGTGAGCACGGAGTCTGCGTCGGAATTGCTCCAGGCGCCGCCCGCATTGAGCCCGACGTAAAAGCCACTCCACGGGCTGGTCTGGTTGTCCTGGGCCATGGCGGGAGCCGAAAGTCCCAGAATACCGAGACAAAGAACCGTGGCGGAAAGCGGCATCACGCCAGTTAGTGTTTTTTTCGAGGAGATCATCTCGGAACCTTTCTCGGTTATCATACACTTAAAGCCAGAACCAAATCCATAATCAAAGCCGCAGAAAGTGGCCCCATAAAAGTAGAGTCGATTCCGTAAACGACCCTATACTCAACAATATACTTGTCAATATGAGTATATGACGACATTCTGTCAGTACCGTCATATAATTCGAACAACCAGCATGCTTATAATGGGAAATTGATTCAAACAGGGCGGCTCCGTTCGAAATCGATCGACGCAACTGGAAATTCTTGGGTTTTGCCCGCGAAGATGAGAGCACCGCCGCCGTTTACACACCCATCCAGACATGCCGGATCAACGTCCGGGCCGCCTAACCGAAGGCCGGCAAATCTCAGGCCGATCCTAAAGGATCTTCCCCGGACGTATACGATATAAGATTCCCCATCCTTTAATCCTGGCGGTGCCGGGCCACGAATACATTGCCGCGGTATGTTCCCCGCATCAGTCGCGGAAACTTGTTTCCCGACAGCGGCTTGAACACAGTGACAACTTAGGAGGAGTGCCCCTCCAATTTCTGGCTAATGGCCGCAGCCACGGTCGTTATAAGAAACATTCCGTGGATGATCACCAGCCAGCGCATAACCTGCGCGTCTACCGCTCCTGTTTCACGTAAATCCATGAAAGCTTTCAGAAGCTCTATTCCGGTAATGGCAGCCATGGATGCGAACAGCTTCAGCTTCAGCCCGGAGAAATCGACTTTCCCGAGCCATGCCGGCTTGTCCTCATCATCCTCAATATCCAGCTTCGAGACGAAGCTCGCATATCCTGTAAACATCACGATCAAGACCAGGTTCGCGATGAGCGCCAAGTCGATGAACGACAGCGTCGCGACAATGGCATCATGGACGTTGATGGAAGGTAGCTGCATCGCCACCCAAAACGTATACTTTACAAGTATAACCACGAGCATAATCAGGCAGAATATCAGGCCGACGTAGATCGGCGCCACGAGCCATCGTGCAGCGAAGATAACCTTTTCGAAATTCGCTTCGAGCTCGTATCTGATGCTCATATGCCACCCAATCTGAGAACTCCGGCGCGGTGTAAATATTGTTGCCGGGCAGCGCTATCGGGTATTACCCCAGTGAAGAATTACGTCCGTCATGGCGTAGATCTGTCTTATGCGCCCGTTTCATCCGGAAAGTGCTGGCTATACCAAGCAGATCCCGGGCGCCCGAAAGAGATTTCAAAGATCCACCATGTTGTTGCGTATGGCGTAGCGCACAATATCGGCGGTCGATCGCATCTTGAGCTTGTGCATTAGCGACGCGCGATGTGTCTCCACTGTCTTGACGCTGATGGTGAGCTTATGGGCAATGCACTTGTTGATATTGCCCTCCGCGATAAGCTGGACGATCTCGCGCTCCCGCGAGGTGAGCACCGAAGCGCCAGCTTTATTGCGGCCATGTTCAATGAAATAGCTCTCCAACCTGCCCGCTATTCCGGCCGAAAGATACCGCTTGTGCTTGATCAACGCTTCGAGCGCGGCGATCAGGTTTGTGATGGTGTCGGATTTCAGCACATAGCCAAGTGCGCCTGCGTCCAGAGCCTCGATCAAAATGCTTTCGCGGTCGTGCATCGTGTAGATCAGGACTTCCGTACCCGGCAGATCGCGCTTGATTGCGCGGGTGAGCGCCAAGCCATTCATCTGCCGCAGCGAATAGTCGACAATGGCGATGTCGGGCTGAGTCTCTCGCACGAGTTTCAACGCATCGAGACCGTCCGCCGCCTCACCGGCGATGTGCCAGCCCCGTCGGTCCTTCAGAATTGCGCGAACGCCTTGGCGTATGGCTTCGTGATCGTCAGCGATCAGTATCCGGCAGCAAGAAAGAGACATCCCCACGCTCCCCATAAGTTGCTGATTAAATGGCCTGAGATCCTTGATCGTACTATTTCACCGTCGGCCGGTGACTTTGCCTTCTGCAGGCAAGCCAGTTTCATCCAGACGGTGAAAATTCTGGCGAATCCGGAACTACTGCAAAACAGCGCGGCAGAACGAAAGGCGGCACGGGATTTCGAAATCACCGCGCCGAACCTCTTCAAGCCTGCAAGGCGTTCGGCAGTCTTTCCCCGTGTGTGGAACTACTTATCGAGAGCAGGAAAGTGCACATGCGATTCCCCCTGTACCTAGAATCCCGTGCGATATCGTATTCACGATAGCTCTAACAAAGCCAACTGTAACTCTGAAAAATCAGAATATACCCCTTTATTTCCACACAATATCGGGATGAATCCGCATTTTACGAATTATTTTCCTCATCAATCCTTAGGCAAATTTAATCGTTTTCGTATATTTTGGCCACACCATATATAGCTTCGATCAATTTACATAATTAACGCCTCACCGAATTCGTCGCATACGCCATTTCGCTCTATGTCTATTTGTGCGGAGCGGAGTATCGCGAACGCATCTGGCCTCCAACGGCGCCACCAGATTGAGATGCAAAAGAACGAACATATCTGGATTAGCGAATGCGAAAGAGGAGTGAATTTCATTCGTTATCCGAGTGATATCGCCGCGCCATTTGTAGACCCGAGCACATATAAAACGAGATAATCGTAGCCGATCTGACCACTCATGAGGACAGAACCGCTAAAAGGATGGCGCCTTCTCAGAGGAGGCATGGAAGGACTGCAGGGCTAGGCCCGACCGAGCGATCATGAACTAGACGAGACGCTGAAAGTTATATGCCAAGTTGGTCATTTCCATCCCGGCGCGAACGCGAATTCGCACACATACTCCGCGAGCCCATCAAGGAGCTTGATGACAAGCATCGAATCGAGTCCCGATTAGTCGCGGAGGAAGCCAAACTTGGATTTCCGTCAAAATATTGCATAACATATATAATACCGGCCCGATTTATCACGCCACACCCTCTGTCGACCGCGCCACAGTCGAGACCAGATTAGTATTTATTCTGGTAATTTTCAGGGTAGTTCCTCTTTATTTTCCCGCCGATTATTTTACCTACTTGTTACGTAGGAGATTGATGATGCGGGCTTTAGCATTAATCGGCTGCGCTGCGATCATGACGATCAGCACAAGCGTCCACGCTCAGTCTACACCCTCAGCGACGGCACCTGCGCCGGCTTCGGCCAGTGCAAGTACTGAAGTCGATCCAGATTCCGTGTTGGCGTTACAGAGGATGAGCAAGTTTCTCATGTCTCTGAATACGTTCAAGCTGACGGCTGAATCGAGTCTCGACGTTGTGACGGTGGCGGGACAGCGCGTGCAAATGGACGCGACGATCGATTATAAAGTCATGCGCCCGGGAATTTCTATCGACTATGAGAGCGATCAGAAATCCCGCCAATATATCTACGACGGCAAGCAATTCACCATTTTCGCCCCCAAACTCGGCTTTTACGCCACCGTGCCGGCTCCGGGCACCAACCGCGAGTTCTTGAAGGCGCTTTACGACCGGACGGGAATAAAGCTGCCGCTCGAGGATCTGTTCCGTTGGAGCGACGGTGACGATTCCGACATCAAGGCGCTCACTTCGGGCTTCAGCGTCGGGACTGCCAAGATCGACGGTGTTGCAACCGACCACTGGGCATTCCGCGGAGGCGACTTCGATTGGGAGGTATGGATCGAACAGGGCGATCGCCCCGTTCCGCGCAAGATCGTGATCATCGATCGAACGGACCCGACATATCCCACTTATACTGCCCGGCTGACCTGGACACTCAATCCACCCCTGACCGCAAGCGATTTTGCGTTCGTGGCCAACAAGGATGCGATGCAGATCCAGGCAGCCCAGTTCACGCCGGAGGACAAGCAATGACTGCGACCTCTACATTTGTGCGTATCGCCATTATCCTGCTGTTCATCGCCGGACAGGTTGAAGTCGCCGATGCGCGACGTGGTGGCGGCGGTGGCGCGCGCGGCGGTGGATCGATGAGCATGGGCGGCCGAGGCGGTGGAGGTGGCATGAGCCGGGGCGGCGGCGGTATGAGCCGTGGCGGTGGCAGCACCATGAACCGTGGCGGCGGCGCCGGCCGTGGTGGCGGCACCTACAGCCGACCGGGCGGCGGCAGCTACAACCGGCCTGCCACGCGCCCCAGCGTCGGCGGCGCGGGAGGGGCTGCATCGTCGCGCGGATCAGGTGCGGGTCAGCGGACTGCCGGTGGTGACCGCGCCGGTGGTGCCAATCGAAGCGACCGTCAGGCAACACGTTCGGACAATCAGGGCAATCGCCAGGACAATCGTACCGACCGCCAGACAACGCGTTCGGACAATCGCGGGGACCGTCAGGCCAATCGCGGTGATCGCAATACCAACATCGACAACAGCAGAAACATCAACGTCAGCGGCAACGATTTTGACGGCTGGGGTGGAGATGTTGATTATCCGATCGCGGCCGGGCTCGCTATCGGCGCGGTGGCGGGAATGACGGCGGCAGCATTCGGCTCGGCATATTACGCATTGCCGGGCGGCTGCGCACCCTATCCTTACGCCAGCTACCACTATTACAATTGCGGCGGTGTCTATTATCAGCCGCAATATGAAGGCGATACGGTGGTATATGTGACTGTACCACAGCCAGGCCAAACGACGACGACAACGGTTCCTGCGCCCCAACCGCAGTAGGCCGAAACCCGTCACCTGCCGCTGACATGCTTTTGCGATCGCGCATCGAGCATGTCAGCGCCTCTGTCTCTGGTGGTTGTCAGGATGGATGTACTTCATTTTGCCGACTGCAAGCGGGATCTATCAAAAGGAGTGTAAAATGGGCGTCAAGGAACATGGCCTCGCGGTATTTGCTGCTGCACTGATGTTTACGACGCCCGCTTTTGCGGAAGACGTGAACCAGGAAGCCGTCATCGTCTCGGTCGCCAATAACAATATCACGGCGCGTACGAGAGAAGGTGACCTGACAGTCGTCCTGACGCCCTCCACGAAAATCAGCGAACGCAGCGGCCTCGTCCGGTCGAAGGACCGCGATGTGTCGAGCCTGATCCCCGGCCTGATCTTCAAGGTCAAGGGTGACCTGCAGGACCACACGATCACCGCGCAATCGATCGAATTCAAGGATGACGACTGGCGTGCCGCAGTGGCGACCAAGGCCGGCACGAAAGCGGAATTCGCCGAGTTGCGGCAAGCCATCATCGATGGCCAGGAATATGTCATCCAGGACGAGACGGCGGTCTACTTCGAGACAGGAAGCGCGAACATTGCCGAGCAGTACAAGGCAAACCTTCGCGCCATTGCGCAGAAGGCGCCGACTTTCGGCAACTATCGCATCTCCATCCTGGGCTTTGCGGACCAGAGGGGCAACGCCGAAGCGAACGAACGCCTTAGCCTGAAGCGTGCCGCTGCGGTGAGCAACTATATGCGCCAGACCGGGCTGATCCAGCCTGGTCGCGTGCTGTCACCATCGGCCATGGGCGAAGGCACTGTTGCCCCGGGCGAAGCCACCCCGACCAGCGACGCCGAGGCGCGCCGCGTTGTGGTGCGGGTGGTTACGCCAAAGGGACAGCTCAAGCAGTAGCCTGGCAAATGGCGCGTGACATACGAGAGACCGGGATGCGATCGCGCCGGGATCAGGTGTAGCCCGCTCTCATTGAGGAGAGCGGGCTCGTTTCGGGCATACTGAGCGCACCGCCAGACACTGCCTGTCTTGAGAGCGGTTTGCCTAACTCGGCGCTCTGCCGGCAACGGTGTTCGATGGCCTGCAGCTGTCGTGCTCGAGAAAGCCGCGCTCTGGGCTTCCCGAACGTCCTAACGCCGGTTTGGCGGCGACGTACGGCGACACTCAGAGCGCGCGGAGCCTAGACAGATGATGTCCGCGACTACGAAAAAGAGGGCCTCACTCCGTCTCCTGATTGCCGGATGTCTTGCATTGCCACTTGCCCTGCCGATCGGCTCCAGCCCGGCAGAGGCGCAGGACGACGGCGCGCGGCTCTACATGGTGATCCCGGACAAGACGACCATCTTCTCGGTGCGCTATCATCGCATGCACAGCAATCTTGCGGTCGATCCGGGGAATGTCGCCGAGAACGATCATCTGGATACCGATCTGGTCGTCTTCCAGTTCGTCCAGGCGCTGAAGATCGCTGACAGTCAATCCTTCGTTTTCCTGGTCCTCCCGGTCAGCAACATCGAGCCGGACGGCGCATTGCTGCCGCAAGCGCAGTCGGATCGCGTGTCCGGAATAGGAGACGCACAGCTTGGCTTCGTCCTGGGCGTCCATGGCACGCCGGCGCTGGCACCGGCGGCATATGCGGAGCATCGGCCCGGACTGGCGGTCAATCTTCTCGCCAAAATCTTCTTCCCGACGGGCGAATACGATAGCAAGCAATCGCTCAATGTCGGAGCCAATCGATGGGCGCTGCGGCTTGGTGCCCCCTTGGTCTATGCCATCGGCAAGCGCATGGCCGATCCGCATCTGACCACGATCGAACTGATGCCGACCGTCACCTTTTTCGGCAGGAACGGAGACCCGTTCGGTGCCGACAGCAGCCAGCAGAAGCCGCTGTACATTGTCGAGGGCCACCTCACCCACGGTCTAACGCCCAAATTCTGGGCCTCGCTCGATCTGCTCTGGCGTCGCGGCGGCGAAATGAAGATCGATGGCATCGGGGCAGACAATTCCCAATATACCCTATCGCTCGGCGCCACCGGTACGCTGGCCCTCAGCCGGAACTCATCCTTGCGTGTAAGCTATGGCAGCGTCGTCGACCGTAACCAGTACGGGCCGAACGGATGGATTTTCCGCACGATTCTGGGGTTCACGTTCTGACGGCACCCACGGCCTTCGGGCCTGAGCCATTCACGCTACCCGCGCGTTTACGCGATCAAATCTATTAAGTTGCCGCATAATGGGCATTGCGATGAATGCGTCCAGCACTGTCGCAAGCAAGATCGCCGCGATGGCAAGTTTCTCCGTCGGGAAGCTCGACATGGCGATTCCGATGGCCACGCCGGGATGCCTTGCCCCGGCCGCGAGCGCGAGCGCGGTCTTGTTCTCCGCAACGTCACCCGCCAGCCAATAGCCGGCGACGAGCCCGGCAACGCTCATCGCGACGAGCGCCAGGATCGTGCCGTCGCCGATGACCTGCCAGATCTCTGGCGCAAAGGCGATCAGCAACAACAGCAAGCACGCCATCAGCAGGATCGTTGCGAATTTGGCCATTCCGGCGGCGAAGCGGCGCGTCCGTTCACCGAACAACCTCTGTGCAAGCAGTCCGCTGGCGAACGGTACCGCGATGCCTATGCCCAAAGTCCGGATCATGCCGATAGTGCAGACTTCCGTTTCCCGCCCGAATAGCCATCCGGCCAGTTCCAGGCCGAGCGGCGCGACGAACAAGGAAATCAACGCTGCGCTCACCAGCAACCCAGTGACATAGGAAAGACTGCCACCTGCCTTGATCTGCTTCTGGGGCAGGATCGGCGGCACTGGCGAAAAGGCCAGCGCGACCAGCGCAATTTTCACGGCCGGTTTCAAGTCGAACGAATAGGCAATCAGGACGGCGATGACCGGCACGACGACGAACATCGCCAGGAATGCGCAGATCGCCAATCGCCATTCGCGGAAGAGATGGACCGCGTCCGTCGCGTTCACCTGCAGAGCCAGCGCGAAAACATTGAGAAAGATGCTGACCACCAGCAGCAGTTTGAGGATCTCGGCGAAGGTCATCGCGCTTCTCCTGCCTTGCTGTCGAACATTTCGATGGCCTCGCGTTCGCACTTGCCTTCGAAGCGGAACGACCAGCGATTTCGCCACGCAAACCGGTTGATCAGAACTATCGGAGAGGGATTCCGTAAAAGTAGGCGACGCCAGCCAGTAAAAACTGCACGCCAATACAGATCAGCAGAAACCCGAAAATCCGGGTCATCGCGTCGAGACCGTCATGACCGAGGAACCGGACCATGACACTGGCTGCGCGCAAGACCACATAGGAAATGACCAGCGTCACCGTGATGCCAATGATGAGTGCGGCATAAATCGCCGGCCACTGCTGGGGATCCATGCCCTCAATTCGTCCGGCCGCGCTCATCACGACGGAGATCGATCCCGGACCGGCCAAACTCGGCATGGCGATAGGCGTGAAAGCAATGTTGGTGGCCGAAGGCTTGGCCGTCGATACATCCGGTGTGCTGGCCGGAGTTGTGAACAGCATGCGAAACCCGATGGTCGATATGATCAGGCCCCCAGCCACGCGGATACCGGCCACCGAAATACTGAAAAAATCGATGATAGCCGATCCCATGAGCAGAAATACGACCAGTATGGCAAATGCATAAATGCACCCCATCAGGGCCTGATGCTTCCGCTTTTGCTCATCGAAGCCCGCCGTCAACGACACGAACAACGGAGCGGTGCTGAACGGGTTCATGATCGGAAACAGGGCCACGATCGCCAGCACAATCGTTTCAACGAAACGGCCCGTCATTGTTGCAGCCTCTAACAAGAAAAAACCGCAGCCCCCTGCCTTGAGGGCACCCATCCGAGGTCGACGCACTGGCGCTATCTACACAGTAAAATGCGCGTTCCTGAGACCATGTTTTCTCGGCATGGCTCCACATGAGCACGCATAATATTCAGCCTTTGCGCCAATCGAAGGAATGTGCGCGAACCGCCGTCGAAAAGATATAGGGTAAAGTAAGGAGACAGCCTATTGCGCCGGACTGCGGGCATTGTCAAACGACGCCGGCAACATCGTTGGAACTCAACGCGATAACAATCAGAAATGCCATCTCATTTGTCAGTAGTTTACCTGATTTATCCCATTGATTCATCCTGAAAGCCAACTCGGACATGCCCGCTCACGGCATAAAATCGAAATCGGCATGCTCAATGGTTCATATTTGTTCGCAGAACATATTGAAGGTCCTCCATTGCAGCCTGACTTTCCTGAATGCTGCCTCGTGTGGGACTATCGATATCGATAATGAGCAAATAAGCTGTGGCCGTCAGCCCCAGCATCAGCAATATTTCTCCACGACGCTTTGCCCCGACAGCATATCCGATCATTGCCGATGATACGGACATGTAAAACAGAAGCGTTCCAAGAACCCGTGAGGGGACGTGAGTTCTGCGGGCAATTCGTCGTGATGCATCGGCTTCAATGACCCGGTTCATCGAATCCATGAAACTTGAAGACACATCGTCGCGATTTCCAACAAGGGCAGCTTCGGTGGCTTGCCACATCTGGTTTTGCAGACCGTCACTGACGCCTGACAATCGCTTCACATCGGCCGGCTGCGTCGCATTGCCCAAGGCTACACGGACATCGGCATATGTCTTCAGGAGGTTTTCCAATTGCGTGCGATGAGGCTCTGCAAAAGTACCCGCGCGCAAGTAAGTTGTACGAATTGCCAGCGCTTCTTCGCGAACCAAGCCGCGCCGTCCGTCAAATCGTTCAAGTGCAAGCGCAAATGTGAAACCCAGAAGAAGTGCGAGCAAACCCATGGCGGTAGACAAGGCCAGGCTGTCTTTCGTCTCCTCTGAATCCGATACTTTCCGGTAATGCCGAACCGCAACTCCTAGAAAATAGGCCGCCGAGAGGATGCCGAGAACGCTGAGTGCAATCAACCAGAATGGAGCCTCAATGAAGAGCCATTGCAGAACAGATGCCATCGGCATTCCCCTGAATATCCAGACTCGGATTTTATTAATTCCAAATCATGTTCACGCATAAATTCGAAAATTACGCTGGGCGATTTTCCCATCGGAATTTCAATAATCGTCTCATTTTTCCACCCGTAACGATATGTACGATCCACGGGTGGCGACATAGGTAATTATACGGATTATTGGTAATTTTCGAAAGAAACCACGGTGTTCGGCCTCACGGGTACCGGAAAGCACATGACTTCGTCGCTGTGGTCCGGTCGAAAGCCATTGGGACCTTCCTTTCCGCCAATTGAAGGCGCACTATCCCACTCGGCATGGTGCAATGACCATGCCGAGAACTGGCTCAAGGAAGCTGACATACATGTAATTGTGCCATGGTATCTCAACCGAGGTTGACGCCTTCGATCGATTATTGTGGAGTGTCGTCAATCGCGGATTGCGCCATGACCAAATCACGGTGACCGGCGGCACGCAAGGCGGCGCCTGTTCTACGCCACCTCAACAGCCTCCGGCATGCTGGAGATCTGCAGATGAAAGCCGCCCTTCTCATATTCGGCACGTCCCTTCTCCTTGTTTCGCAAGCTGGCCACAGCCAACCGGTCGAGGAGGTCAAAACGACAAGCCCCGATACTCCGGCGCTTCCAGAAGATCTGTTCAGGCTTCCGCCCGGCACGTGGGCCTTCGCGAAACAGTTATGGTCGGGCAACGATCCATGCACGCTCGACGCATGCGAAGCGGGTTATACTTCCGGTGACCTCGTTGTGAGCGCCGAGCGGAACAAGAAATACCTGCGCATCGTCGCCGGATTCCGTGGCTGCGCCAATGTCGCATGGAACGAATACGAAATCGGAGAAAAAGCCTCGAGCAGCGACACGAAAGTCGTCGGCAAACGCATCCAGAAGACGATCGGAACGGCTGCGGAATACTGCAAGGTTCCAGCCCCATCGGTTCCCACTCTTGATGCCCGGCATCTCTATCCGATCAAGTAGCCGCCTCCGACCGCGCCGGATTTTGCGGCGTTCCCGATTGACGAGATTTATCGGGAGGCGAAGCCCTGCGAAAACAGAGCATCGCCTTGCGGAGCGGCAGCATGGACTGCCGGTCAAGGGACTGGATTCGATGCGTTGTTCGCAAAACGGCTCACGACTCCGCCGATTTGACCGATTACTTCGCTCGTCGCCTCGTCGTAGGCGGAGACTATGGATGTCACCCTGTTTTCCGCCGCCTGCCGCCGACTGGAAAAGACCCATTCGCCGATGATGGAGCGGTCTGCCCAGCGCATGAGCCTGACCTGCGCTTCCATGGTAACGACGGGTGCCGTCGGCCCCTCATAGGCGGCTTCGAAGCGGCGCACATCTATGGACAGCACGAAATCGGCCCGAGGCCCTTCAGCGGGACCTATCAGGCGCAAGCCGGGTTGCGTCCGGGCGAACTCTCGCCGCAGCGCCGTGTCGAACAGGTCGTCGGGAGGGGCAATCCAGCGTGATTCCGCCACATAGGCCATACTTGCGCCGCGCGTCGTCAGGATGCGGTCACTGCGGCTTTCGGGCGGGAATACGGCGCCGCGGTAACTCACTACGCGTACCGGCCCGGCCGCGGGGCTATTCGGTTCGGCAACCTGCGGCGATGGCGATATATTGCCGAAGCGGTAGAGTGTGGCCGGATGACCGCCGCCGCCCAACAGGCCGCCACATCCGGCGAGGAAAAAGGTCGCGACGAGCACCAGCGATGGACGGCCCTTTGCAGTCATGGTTTGACTTTCACCTCCTGGGCTTGCGAGCGCAGGAGCACTCCGCGCGGGTCTCGCCTGATTTCCGAGCTTAGCTCGTTCAACGACGCACTGGCCTGCTGGATGGAGACGAGCGCTGCATTCAATTCCGGCAATGTCCCCGACGAGACGTCTGAAACCGACCCGTCAACACGCCCGACCAGCGTCCGGACTCCCACCAGTGTCTGGTGCAGCTCTCCGACACTCCCGTTGATCTGCGCCAGCGTACCGTTCGGTCCTCCCAGCGATCTGCGCGTCTGTGCAGCCGCTTGCTCCAGGTCGGCGGACGCACGATCGAGTTTCGCGAACATGGTCCGGCGTGCCCGCAGTTCATCGCTGATCGATCCCACGTTGTCGATCGAGCGCGAAATCGTGGCGATATTCTGGTCCGACAACACCTTGTTGACGCGCTCGAGGGCCTCCGCGCCGTCACGGGTAAGTCTGCCGACGTCCTGGACGATCACATCGAACCGCGCACCCTGTGAGCGGATGACCGGCGGCCGCTGGCGGCTGCTCTTGCGCAGCAGCGGCTGGCTCACGGTGCCGGCGCTGATCTGGATGTAGCGCACGCCGGTTATCCCCTGGGCAGCACTTTGCGCCAGGGAATCCGCCCGCACGGGCGTTCCGTGCTGAAGCTCGATGTCGGTGATGACGCGGTTCGGATCGGCCTCGTCCAACCTGATATCAATGATCTCGCCGAGCTTGATGCCGTTGAATTGAACTTCCCCGCCCTTGCTGAGGCCGCTCACAGGGCCTCGAAAGATGATGCGATAGGTGTCGTAGGTCTGATTGAACTGGAATTGCGCAAGCCAGACGACGAAGACCAGCGCCGCGATGATCAGCACTATGCTGATGATCCCAACCAATGCGTAGTTCGCTTGCCGTTCCATCAGCTCGCTCCGTCATTCCCGCGCCGCGCCGCCTGCGCGGCGCGACCGCGCGGCCCCTTGAAATAGGCCTTAATCCAGGGGTGTTCGGATTTCTCCAGCTCGGCCACGGGCGCAGTGGCCACCACGCGCTTATCGGCAATGACAGCGACCCGGTCGGTTATCGTGTAAAGCGTGTCGAGGTCGTGCGTGATCAGAAAGACCGACAGCCCGAGCGTATCGCACAGCCCCCTGACCAATTGGTCGAAATCGGCGGCGCTGATCGGATCGAGCCCCGCCGTGGGCTCATCGAGGAACAGGAGAGAAGGATCGAGTGCCAGCGCGCGGGCGACGCCTGCACGCTTTACCATGCCTCCCGAAAGTTCCGACGGCATCTGGTCGGCCACACGGGTATCGAGACCGGCCAACTTGATCTTGAGCCGCGCCAGTTCGCGCACCAACCCGTTGGGAAGATGGGCCTGTTCATGCATCGGGGCTTCGACATTCTGCCCCACCGTCAGCGCGGAAAAGAGCGCACCGCCTTGAAACAGGACCCCGGCCTTGCGGCTGACGTTGGCCTCGGCGGCGGGATCGTGGACATCGCACCCGAACACCTCGACCCGGCCACCGTCTGGATTCTTGAGGCCGAGGATCGTGTTGAGAAGTACGGACTTGCCTGCCCCCGATCCTCCGACCACGCCCAGAATCTCGCCATCGCGCAGTTCGAGGTTCAGTCCATCGTGCACGACATGCTCGCCGAAAGCGCTGCGCAGCCCGATCACGCGGATCGGCGGAGGGCTGCCCACGCCGTTCAGAGCTTCAACTCCATGTAGATGACGGCGAAAATGGCGTCGAACAGGATGATCATGAAAATCGCCTGCACGACCGCCTGGGTCACGCGCTCCCCGAGGCTCTCGACATCGGACTTCACGAACAGGCCGTGACGGCAGCCCGACATGGCGATCAATATGGCAAGCAGCGGCACTTTGCTCATGCCGATCCAGAAATGCCGGATGTCGACCGCTTCCTGCATGCGCGAAAGGAAGAAGATCGGGCTCATGCCGAGCGCGAGCCAACTGACGATCAGCCCGCCGGCGATCCCCGCCATCATGGCGGCAAAGACCAGCAATGGCATCGTCAGGAGCAGGGCAAGGACGCGCGGCACGACGAGTGCGTCGAACTGGTCGACACCCATCACTTTCATGGCGTCGATCTCCTGGGTCATCTTCATTGTGCCGATCTGCGCCGCGAAGCTGGATGCGGATCGGCCGGCCAACAGGATACCCGTGATGAGAACGCCGAATTCGCGCAGGACCGCCACCCCGACCAGCTCCACGGTGAACACCGACACGCCCAGCGAGGCGAGCAGATTGGTGCCCACCAATGCGACGACGGCGCCGATGAAGAAGTTCATGACGATCACGATGGGGAGCGCCTTGACGCCCGCCGTTTCCATCAACCTGACAAGCGAAATGCCCCGCAGGCGGCTCGGATGGAGGATCGTTCGCGCCAGCGCCACGTTGAGTTCCCCGGCGAATTCCGCAATGCGCAGGCCTTCCTGTGCGAACGAGACCACGCCGCGTCCTACCTGATCGGCGAAATAGAGGAACGAAGACGTGCGCGGCCGTTCCGGCACCGGTTCCCCAATGGAGGGTCGGACCAGATCGAAGAGACGTGCCACGTCGGGTCGAGTGTCGCTGCCACTCTCCTTCGCGCCGGGCGATATCGCGCTCAGGATCGTATAGGCGCCGGCAGTGTCGAGCCGCCCCAACTCGCTCAGGTCCAACCGCAACGGCGATGCGGAAGAGGCGCGCATTGCCTCCGGAAGGGCCGCTACCGCCCTGTCCATGGTGAGCGAGGTCCAATCGCCGGAGAGGGCAATCGTGCTCCCGGTCGAGTCCGAACGTATGCTGAAGGAGGCCAGTCCCATACCGAAAATAACTCGCCATCGACTTCGATGATCTATTCATGAACGACGATGGACACCATCAGTACTGGTCCCCATTTCCGGCCCAATCATTCCCCATAACCAAAACGAATTTCGAGACATTCCGATCGGCCACGTCATGAAATATCGGCCCCGGGTGGATTTATTTCTTTGACCGATTTCTGTCGCAGAAGGCGGACAATGCAAAAAGGGATACTTGGCCGCTCACCAGCCGACACGGGCAGCGGGCTGAACCATGGTCGTGGGAGTGACGCGATGGCGAAGCGGTTCAGGCCGGAAGCAAAGATCTCCCGAAGAGCGCGGGCACGTAAGTCTTATGCATTTATACAACACAGATACCGACCCGTGGAATTTCGCATGTTTTGATGGAGCTATGTGAAGTTCGGCCAAGAAGCGATTCCACTTCGATCACCCTCATCCGTTTACCCTGATTGCGACACATCTGGCGCCCGCGTATGTTTCCGCAAATCAGGCGTCACCGGAGATTCGCAATGTCCCAGGAGATCAGCCCGACAATCTTCGATCATTGGCTGCATTTGTCCACGGATTGGGCAGCATATTGTTACGATGCCGCCCAGAAGTCGGTTCTGCTTCTGGATACGATGCGCCAGCGAGGCAACATCCATAACGATCGCGCCAGGGAAAGCGTGCCGCATGTCCTCGTGTTCGATGCGCGCGTGATTGTCGATGGCCGCACCCTTGACCGGCGGGTGAACTACTTCCTCGTGGAAATCGTTCCGGGTCCGGAATACACGATCGACCCCGCCAAGCGTCCGTTCATCGTCGTCGATCCGCGCGCCGGTCATGGCCCGGGCATCGGCGGCATGAAGCGTGACAGCGAGATCGGCAAGGCGATGGAGGCAGGCCATCCGTGCTACTTCGTCGGCTTCGCGCCCATTCCGGTCGATGGACAGACCGTGGGCGACGTCTGCGCGGCCGAGGCGCATTTCGTCGAGACAGTGATCGAACGGCATCCCGATGCGGACGGCCGTCCTGTGGTGATCGGCAATTGCCAGGCGGGCTGGCAGATCATGATGACCGCCGCCGCAAGGCCCGAGCTCTTCGGCCCCATCATGCTCGCCGGCTCTCCGCTTTCCTACTGGGCAGGCGTGCGAGGCAAGAACCCGATGCGATATTCGGGGGGGCTTCTCGGCGGCACCTGGCTCAATGCGCTGACAGGTGATCTGGGCAATGGCCTGTTCGACGGCGCCTACCTCGTCGCCAATTTCGAGAGCCTCAACCCGGCGAATACGCTGTGGTCGAAACCGTACAATGTCTACGACAACGTCGACACCGAAGCCGAGCGCTTCATCGATTTCGAGCGATGGTGGGGCAGCCCCGTGCTGCTGACGGCGGACGAGATGCTGTCGATCGCCAACAACCTCTTCGTCGGCAACAAGCTGTCGTCCGGCCAACTTAGCGCGCCTGACGGGACGCGAATTGACCTGCGGAACATCCGCTCTCCCATCATCGTCTTTTGTTCCTGGGGAGACGACATTACGCCGCCCCCGCAGGCACTCCAGTGGATTCCAAACCTCTACGAGACCGATGGAAACTTGCGGAAATCCGGGCAGACGATCGTCTATTGCCTCCATCAGACCATCGGGCATTTGGGAATCTTCGTTTCCGGGAAGGTGGCCACGAGGGAGCATGAGAAATTTGCCCAGGTCATGGATGCGATCGACTTGCTTGGACCCGGCGTTTTCGAGGCCGTAATCGACAACATCGATGAGGATATCGCCCACCGTGAACTGGTGGAAGGCAAGTATATCTTCACGCTGGAACGCCGGACGCTGGATGATGTTCGCGCGATCTGCCAGCAGAATCCGGAGGATGATCGCCGCTTTGCAGCCGTCGCGCGGATTTCCGATATCAACCTTTCCTTCTATCGCGCCTTTGCCCGCCCGGCGGTCAGGGCAGTGACGAATGACCTCACGGCCGGTATCGCGCGGCGCCTCCATCCAAATCGATTGCGGTTCGAACTGTTCTCAGATGAGAACCCGTTGATGACCGCCGTCCCTGCTCTCGCGGCTGGAGCCCGTGAATGGCGGCAGCCGGTCGACAAGGACAATCCATTCGTCCAGGCGGAGCACGTCTCGGCCGATTTCATCGAAAGCGCGCTGACCGCGTTCGGCAACGTCACCGACTGGTGGAAGGAAGCGACTTTCCTGAGCGTCTATGGCCACCCGATGATCCAGGCGCTGGCCGGTGTCGACGAAAAAGCGGGCATGGCCGAGCCGATATACCGCGACTTGCCCCGCGAAGCGCTGGCGGCGCTCCGGGAAAAGGAACTGCGTGACCAGCTTCGCGAAGGCGGACCGATGGAGGCCGCGCTCCGCGCATTGGTCTGGGTCGCAATGACTGTCGGTCGCGCCGACGAACGCGTCCTGCAGGCAGTGGTCAAAGGCGTGAAGACCATACCCTTGCTCAAACAGGCGGGCTTGTCGGCTGTCCGGGCGGTGCTGCGGGATCAGCAGGCAATCCTCGCGATGTCCCCGGACGAAGCGATCGCGGCTATCCCGGCGATGGCAGGCGCCGATCCCGCGGGGCGAGCGCGTATCATCTCCAGTCTGGAAGGGCTCTTCGCCCTCGATAGCGATCTTCTCAATCAGGAGGGAACACGGCGGCTGAATCTGCTGCGAGCGCTCCTTGCCCCTGACGCGCCCGAGACCGGCTCGGGCGATACTTCCAGAGGGCAATCGGCGAGGGTTCGTGCAGCATGAACCGGGATGGCGTACTTGCCGGGCAGAAGGCCCTCGTCGTTGGCATCGCGAACGATTCCTCGATCGCCTATGGCTGCGCGGCCATGTTTCGCGAGGCCGGAGCGGAACTTGCCGTCACCTGGCTGAACGACAAGGCGCGCGCCTATGTCGAGCCGCTGGCCGAAGCGCTGGGCGCCTCGATCACGGCCCCGCTCGACGTCGCCATCCCCGGACAACTCGAGGAGGTTTTCCGCCTCGTTTCGGAGACCTGGGGAAAGTTGGACGTACTCGTCCACTCGATTGCTTTCGCGCCCAGGGAGGATCTTGCGGGCGGATTGCTCGATTGCTCGGCCGAGGGCTTCGCAAAGGCGATGGACATATCGTGTCACAGTTTCGTGCGCATGGCGAAACTGGCCGCTCCGCTTATGACCGATGGCGGCACGATGTTCGCCATGAGCTATTACGGGGCCAATCGGGTGGTACCCAATTACAATGTCATGGGGCCGGTCAAGGCGGCGCTGGAGGCGGCCTGCCGATATCTCGCCTATGAGCTTGGTCCACGCGGCATCCGGGTGCACCCTATATCGCCCGGACCCTTGAAAACCCGCGCCGCCTCGGGTCTCCACGATTTCGAGCACATGCTTGCCGCTGCGGCCGAACGCGCGCCCATGGGCGAACTTGCCGACATCATGGATGTCGGGGCCGTATGCACCTATCTCGCCTCGCCCTTTGCCAGACGGATCACCGGCGGAACCGTCTACGTAGACGGCGGTTCAAATGTCGTCGCCTGACGCGAGGCGCGCCTGAAGCAGCCCCTCACCGCTCCGGCACGAAACGGCGACCGATCAGGGTGGCCTGATCGTCATAGGCATGCTTGTCCGATCGCTCGGGCAGCTTGATCTTTTCCTTGTGGATCTGCTCATAGGGGATGAGCTTGAGGAGATGGCTGATGAGATTCAGCCTACCCCTGCGTTTTTCGTCCGTTCGGACGATATTCCATGGGGAAATCGGCGTATCGGTTGCTTCGAGCATGTCATCCCGAGCCTTCGAATATTCGTACCAGCGGTCGTAGGATTTGATATCCATCGGGCTTAGCTTCCACTGCCGAATAGGATCGTCAATTCTGGCCTGGAAGCGCCGGGTCTGCTCCTCCATGCCGACTTCGAGCCAGAATTTTATAAGCTGGATGCCGCCCTCGATAATATAATTCTCTATTTCGGAGCACCCTTCCAGAAAACGCTTTGTCTGGTGTTTCGTGCAAAAACCCATGACCCGTTCGACGCCCGCGCGATTGTACCAACTGCGATCGAATATGACGATTTCGCCGGCTGCCGGGAAATGTTCGATATACCGCTGCATGAACATCTGCGATTTCTGCCGCTCCGATGGCGTCGGCAGCGCGACGACGCGGAACACGCGGGGGCTCACCCGTTCGGTGATCGCCTTGATCGTGCCGCCTTTTCCTGCGGCATCCCGCCCTTCGAACACCACGATCCCACGATAGTTCGTAGCCTTGATCCACTCCTGCAAATGGCAGAGTTCGACCTGAAGCTTGCGAAGTTCCTTTTCATAGTCCTTGCGCTTCAGGCGCTCGCCCATATCAGCACCGATTCCCGTCGATTGCTTGTCCTTTTTGCCCATGATCCTTACCTTGCTGCGGGTTGACCGGGTTATTTCGAGGCCATGAATGCCTCGAACATGTCTTCAAGATTATCGAAAACCATGTCGCGCCCCATGGCGTCGATGGTATCGGCCGCTTCGAGAAGTTTCAGGCATTCGTGATGCAGGTCAGCGATGCCGAACCGGATGCCGCGCGAGGCAAGATCGCCACTGATCTCCGTCAGCATCGCCGCAGCAGTCGTATCCATGTGTGGAATGGAGCCGGCATCAAGTATCAGCCATCGAACAGGTTCACCGGCCTGTTCGGCGAACGCTTCTATCTCGCTGCGGACATGATCGGAATTGTAGAACAGAAGGCTGCCCTGGAGCAGGCAGACGGTCAGTCCGGGGACGGCCCGCGCCTTTTTGAAGCGGTGCAGCTTGTGAAAGCCGGATTCCCCGCTGATCCGGCCAAGCAGGACGGCTCGGGGGTTCATGCTGCGATAGAGCAGGTAGGCGAGGGTCGCGCCTATGGCTATCGTCACGCCATTCAGCACACCGAAGAGGACGGGAGCGATCAGCCCGATCACCGCGAACAGGAATTCCGAACGGCTGACTCGCCAGAGGTGGGACAGGCCGCTCAAATCCATGAGGGACAGCGCAGCCGCGGCCAGTATCGCGCCCAGCGCCGGGATCGGGATCAAGCGGAGCAGGTCGTTCAGATAGACTAGGATCACCAGCAGAACGAAGGCAGACACCAACCCGGCGATCCTTGTCCTTGCCCCGACCGAAAAGTTGATCGCAGTGCGCGAATCAGAGGATGTGACGGGAAATCCGCCGAACATCCCGGCGGCGACATTGGCCGCCGCAAATCCGCCCAGTTCCTTGTTGGCATCGACCCGATAGCCCGCCTGAATGCCGAATGCGCGGGCTGTCACGATGCCGGCACTGAAACTGACGAGCCAGACGGCCAGGCTGTCGGCAAGAAACTGGTTGAGCGGAATCGGGATCGACCAGGGAATCCTGAATTGCGGCAGCGAACTCGGAACCTCACCGACGACGCGGATGCCTTCCGATTTCAGGTCGAAGAAGAACGACAGTGCGCCGGCCAGTATGACGACAATGACCGGCCCCGGCACGGGCGACCGCAGGCGCTTTATGAGCAGGAGAAGGACGAGCATCCCAAGGCCCAGAAACAAGGACGGCAAGTGGATGTCGGCGGCCTTGTTTGCCAGCTCCAGTATCGGACGGAGCAGCCCATCGGATTCGATCGTCAAACCGGTAATGCGCCCAATCTGACCGACGAGGATCGACAGCGAAATGCCGGTCATGAAGCCCATCAGGATCGGCCGCGACAGGAAGTTCGCCACAAGATCCAGATGCAGCAGGCGCGCGATGAAGGAATAGATGCCCA
Organism: Novosphingobium sp. BL-S-33; assembly: GCF_056857025.1. Lineage (NCBI taxonomy): Bacteria > Pseudomonadati > Pseudomonadota > Alphaproteobacteria > Sphingomonadales > Sphingomonadaceae > Novosphingobium > Novosphingobium sp. BL-S-33. The sequence continues at coordinate 2,802,019 of NZ_CM166474.1, forward strand.
CCATCACGGCAATTGCGGCTGCCAGCACGACGCGCCCATCCGGCGGGCCATTGCCCAGCGCGGCAAAGACGGCGGCCAGCATCATCATGGTCGGCGCATCCGGGCCCGTAATCAGACGATCGGAGGGTCCGACAAGCGCATAGCCGATGGCCGCGAAGATACTGGCATATAGTCCCGTCACGGGCGGGAGTCCGGCTATGGCTGGATAGGCGATCGCGCTCGGCAGACCGACCATGGCGATCGCCAGCCCCGCCGAGACATCCTTGCCAATCCAGGAGGCACGGTAGCTTCCCAGTGTCTGCGCGATGGGTAACTGCCGGGCCAGCGCCATGGGATTGAATCCTTAGGTCATGAATGCGCCTGCCTCCCCGTAACGCAGGCCATTCCCCTCTCCCGGATTACTTGCCGGCCGGTCCCGTGGTTGCGGAGGCGGGAGTCACCGCCGCCCCGTTGCTCCATTGATCGGGGGCCAACTGCCAGCCTCCGCCAAGCGCCTTGTACAGCGCGACGACCGTCACCAGCTGATCGCGCCGTGCTTCCACGAGGGCATATTGGGCGGGGAACAGTTGCTGCTCGGCCTCCATCACCTCGAAATAGTTCGCGCGGCCCGCGCGGAAGCGCACCATGGAAAGGTCTACCGCCCGCTGGAGCGCAGCGACCTGAAGTTCCAGCGCGGCCCGCCGGTCGGCGGCCGCCCGCTTGGAATAGAGCGCGTCCGACGTCTCCTGGAAACTGGTCAGGATCGTCTTGCGATAGTTGGCGACCATCTCGTCCCAATAGGCTTCACGGTTCTTCTTTTCGGAACGCAGTTTGCCGCCGTCCAGCAGCGGACCGCTGATCGCGCCGGCGACGTTCCACACCGCGAAAGTCGCGTTGACGGAGTTCTCGAAATTGAGGCCCTGTCCGCCGAAAAAGGCACCCAGACCGATGCGCGGGAAGAAATTGGCCGCAGCAACACCGACTTGCGCATTGGCGGAGATCATCATCTGCTCGGCCCGCCGTATATCGGGACGGCGCTGAAGGAGCACTGTGGTCGCACCCACCGGCACTTCCGGCAGCACCTGTTCGTCGAGCGCGGGTCCGCGCGGAATGTTATCGGGATAGCCCCCGATCAGGACCGCTATGGCATTTTCCTGCACGGCAATTTGCCGTTTGAGTTCGGCGATGCTGTTCTGACTGTGCGCGTAGTTCGCCTGCGAACGCTCCACCGGCAACTTGGTGTCGCGCCCGGCATTGAAACGCAGCGTAAAGAAGTTGACGTTCTCGCCATACACACTGGCGCTGCTCTCGGCGATCTTGAGCTGGCGATCTAGCGCAAGCAGCTGAAAATAGTTGGAAGCAACATCGGTCACGAGCGACAGCAGCACGCCGCGCTGGACTTCCTCTTCGGCAAACATGTTGGCTTGCGCCGCTTCGGTGGACCGCTTGATACGCCCCCAGATGTCCAGTTCCCAGGCTGCCGAAAGGCCCGCCTTCCAGCCCCAGTACCGCGCCTCGGTCGGCGCGTTGGGAAGAGGAATGAAAGTCTGTTCGGCGGCGATGCCGGCGTTGTAATTGACCTGCGGGGCGGCCTCCGACTTGGCCACGCCAACCATGGCGCGCGCCTCCTCCACCCGGGCCGCGGCCACGGCGATATCCGGATTGGCCTTCAGCGATCGATTGATCAGGTCTTGCAGGACCGGGTCGTTGAACACCTCCCACCATGGCGCGTCGGCAATGGAACTTGCGTCCTGCAAAGCCACGGGCGACCGGAACTGGGGCGGCGTCGCTACCTCTGGCCGGTGATAATCGGGACCCTGCGTACACGACGCCAGCAAGATCGCAGAACCTGCGACAAGGGCGAAGCGGGATACGACCGTTATGCGCATGATTCGCCTCATTTGATGGCTGCCAGCATCTTGCGAAAACGAGACAGAGTGTAGACGGTGAAGACACTGCCGATTGCGAACATTTTGAGCATGTCGGGCAACACCATCCCGAAGGACGCATTCCGGAACAGCACCGCCTGCGAAAAGCTGACGAAGTGCGTCGATGGCACGAATTGCATCACCGTCTGGAGCCACGACGGCATCGATTCGAGCGGGGTCTGACCGCCCGAGAGCAAGGTCATGCTGATGAATGTGGGAAAGGCCAGCAGGCCGAATTGCGGCATGGAATTGACGATCGTCGCCAGCATGATGCCCAGCGCCGTGACTGCAAAAAGATAGATCGTCAGCCCCATCATGAAGAGCAGGAGCGACCCGCTGATGGGCACTCCGAGCATGCCTTTGACGACAAGGAACAGCGAGGCCATGACAACGACGATCACCACAAGCCCGTTGGCCCAGATCTTGGCGAACATGATCTCGAAGGAATCGAGCGGCATCACCAGAAGGTGTTCGATGTTGCCGTGCTCGCGTTCGCGCAGCACGGCGGCGCCGCACAGGAAGATTGCCAGGACAGAGATGTTGTTGATGATCTGGTTGACCGCGACAAACCAGCCTTGCTCAAGATTTGGATTGAAGCGGGCGCGGGTCTCCAGCCCGACCAGCGGCTGGTTCTCGGCACGGCCTGCTTGCGGCCAGTACGGCTCGACGGCGCGATTGGCGATCTGTTCGATGTAGGACGGACCACGCCCTGCCTGGGCCATCGCCGTCGCATCGGAGATGACCTGCAGCGTTGGCTGGGCATCACGTTGCAGATCGGCCTCGAAGCCCGACGGCACGACGACCACAAAGGTATATTTGCCCGCGTCCATCGCCCGGTTGATCTCGCCAAAGGGCAATTGGTGCGGGGGCAAGAACAGCGGCGGCAGCATCGCATCCGCAATGGCCCGCGCGACCGCGCTGTTGTCCTCGTCGACTATCGCGATCGACGCGTTCTTGACTTCCATCACCGCGCTCTTGGACGGCGTGTATATGGAAAAGGTGAAGCTGTAGGCGATCAGGAACAGCAATACCGGATCGCTGAACAGGCTGATCAGTTCCTTTACGCCAAGATGGAAGATGTGCCGCAGCTTTTGCATGGCTCAAGCCTCCTGCTTCTTCAGAAGAAGAACCGAAAGGCTGAAAAATGTCACGGCAATGATGCCCAGCGCGGCAACGCTGCGCCATAGCGCCGCCCAGCCCAGCGCCTTGGTGAACGTGCCGACACTCACTGCCTGGAAATAGGTACTCGGGAAGATGAAGGACGCAATCGAGGCCCCTCCCGTCAGCGAGGAAACGGGCACGAAAATGCCAGAGAACTGCACCGCCGGAAGGATCGCGATAATGGCTGCGGCAAAGATGGCGGCGGTTTGGGTGCTGGCGAAGACCGATATCAGCAAACCGAATCCGGTAGACGCCAGAACGAACAGTACTCCGCCAACCAACAGGGTCGACACGCTGCCCTTTATCGGCACTCCAAATATGATTACTGCAATAAGCACCAGGGTCAGGAACTGAACTAGGGCAATAAATGCATAGGGAAGCTGCTTGCCCAGAAGAAACTCGCCGCGCGTCGCCGGTGCGGCGTAGAAATTGGCGATCGAACCCAGCTCCTTCTCGCGCACGACCGACAGGGCCGTGAGCATGCTGGGGATGAGCATGAGCAACAGCATGATATTGCCCGGCACCATCGCGTAGACGCTCTCGAACGACTGGTTGTAGAGCGCGCGCACGTCGATATTCATGGGTTTTTGGGCAGGCGGGATGCCGAACTGCCGCCGCAATTGCCCTTCGACGCGGCGATGGGCGGCCTCGATATAGCCTCTCGACGTTTCGGCGCGGAAGGCGTTGGCGCCGTCAAGGTATGCAAGCACGCGCGGCTGCCCCCCACGCTCCAATGCCTGCTCGAAACCGGGCGGGATTTCGATGACGAAGCGCAGTTCGCCATTGCGGAGCCGCCGATCGACTTCATCGTAGTTCCGAATGGGACGCCGCTCGTCGAAATAGGACGATCCGCGGAAGGCATCGGAATAGATGCGGCTGGTCGGCGTCTGGTCGTTGTCGAGCACCGCAAAGGTAAGGTTTTCGACATCCAGCGTGATGCCGAAGCCGAAAACGATCATCAGCAATATGGGCCCGAGGATCGAGAAAGTGAGCCGCACGCTGTCATGCCCGATCTCGATCGCCTCGCGCCGTGCGAAGGCCCAGACGCGCGCAAACGTGAAGCGCCCTGCCCGCTTGCTGGCGTGGCTTTCCGGCAGTTCTCCGGGCTGCATGAGCGCAGGCTCAGCCTGCAACGCGTCTTCCTCGACCTTCAGTTCGGCACTGACCGTGCTTGCCTTCGCTTCCTCGGCCTTGAGGTCCGCCGCCGCATCTTCGAGATAGCCGATGAAGGCTTCTTCCAGCGTCGAAGCGTTACGCTCCCTGACCAGTTCAGCGGGAGGGCCCTGCGCCAGGACCGTACCTCGGTGCATCATCGACATCCGGTCGCAACGCTCCGCCTCGTTCATGAAGTGCGTGGAGAGGAAGATCGTTACGCCGTTTTCCCGGGAGAGGCGGATCAGCAGCTCCCAGAACCCGTCGCGGGCGACCGGATCGACGCCGCTGGTGGGCTCGTCGAGGATCAGGACTTCCGGCTCGTGCAGGACCGCCACGCCCAGCGACAGGCGCTGCCTGATGCCGAGCGGAAGGGCTTCCGCCAGCGTGTCAGCCTCTTCCTGCAGCCCGAAGTCGCGGATGATCTCTTCCACGCGCGCCCTGCCCTTTTCGTCCGGCATGTCGAACAACCGGGCATGAAGCAGCAGGTTCTGGCGAATGGTAAGTTCGGTATAGAGCGAGAAGGCCTGGCTCATGAAGCCGACCCGGCGGCGGGAGTCGAGATCGCCACCCTTCACTTCCTTGCCGAACAGCTTGGCCACGCCCTCCGAGGGCGGCAGCAGGCCGGTCAGCATCTTCATCGTGGTGGTCTTTCCGCAGCCGTTCGACCCCAGGAATCCGAATATCTCACCCTGCTCGATGCTGAAGTTCACATGATCGACAGCTGTGAAATCGCCGAACTTCTGGGTCAGTCCCGTGGCTTCGATCGCCGGCACATCGGAGCGCTTCACCAGCGGCGTTATGACAGGCTCCTTGTGGCCGCGAGTGGCTTCCTCGGGCAGCAGCCTGATGAACGCCTTTTCGAGATTGTCGCAGCCCGTACGCTCGAAGATCTCCGTCGGCGTACCGGTAGCCAGGACATTGCCGGCATTCATCGCCACCAGCCAGTCGAAGCCCTGCGCTTCGTCCATGTAGGCAGTGGCGACGATGACGCTCATCTGCGGCCGGCGCAGGCGGATACGATCGATCAGCTCCCAGAATTGCCGCCGGGCGAGTGGGTCGACGCCGGTGGTGGGCTCATCGAGGATCAGCAGATCGGGGTCATGGATCAGCGAGCAGCACAGGCCGAGCTTTTGCTTCATGCCGCCCGAAAGCTTGCCTGCCGGGCGGTGGCGAAAAGGCTCGAGGTCCGTTGATTGCAGCAGGTCATCGATGCGCATGGCGCGCTCATTGGCCGACTGCCCGAACAGGCGGCCGAAGAAGTCCACGTTCTCGAAAATCGACAGTGTCGGGTACAGGTTCTTGCCGAGACCTTGCGGCAAATATGCGATGCCCGAGGCCACGCTGTTGCGAAACGCCGGATCGTCGATATTGCCGCCCAGGACAGTTGCCGTCCCTTCCTGCAGCTTGCGCACGCCCGCCGCGATTGCAAGCAGGGTGGATTTCCCGACGCCGTCCGGCCCGATCATGCCGATCATGCGGCCCGACGGGATGTCGAGGCTCACCCGGTCAAGCGATACGGTCTTGCCGTATCGATGCGTGACATCCCGGATACTCACGCAAGGTGCGTCAGAGACGACGAGGCTCATTTGCCAGCCCCGCTCCCAGCCGCTCCCGTCGAGCCGGCGCCAGTCCCTGCCGGACGAGGAGTTCCTGCCGGGCGGGGCGTTCCTGTCTTGGCCCAGTTGGGCGCGCCTCTCGGGGTCAGGGATTCAGGCCAGGCCGCGTTCGGATCGGTGCGGACGTAGCCCATGCCCGGAATGCCCGATTTCACCAGCGGTTCGAACTCGCGCAGCCGCTCCTTGTCTATCTGCAGCTTGACGCGGAACGTGAGGTTGAAGCGCTCTTCGGCCGTTTCGACAGTCTTGGGCGTGAACTGCGCCTCGGGCGAAACGAACGATACGGTCGCGCGGATCGGGTTGTTCGGCGCCGCGTCGAGCACGATGCGCGCCTCGCTGCCCATGGCCACCTTGCCGGCAACTTCTGTCGGCAGGAAGATGTACATAAACACATCGGAAAGATCGAGGACCGACAATACGCGCCCACCCGAGGCAAGCACTTCACCCGGCTGCGCAATGCGGCGTTCGACACGTCCGCGGATCGGAGCAGTGAGCACCGCGTCACGGATTTCGGCCTGAAGGCGATCTACCTGCGCGCGCCCGGCAAGAATTTCCGCATCGGCTGCCGCGACTTGTGACTGGGCCTGCGTGACCTGCGCCTTCGCGCCGACGACTTCAGCGCCGGTTGCGGACTGACGGGCCAGATCGACTTCCGCTTCCTGTTCGGAGACAGCGCCCTGCTTGACCAGCCCTTGCGAGCGGGTGTGGGTGCTGCGGGCGTACTGATAGTCGGCCTGGTGCACCGCAACCTGCGCGGCGGCATAGCCCTTGTTGGCGATCGCGACCTGCTTCTGGGCCTCGGCCTGAGCGATCTTGGCCTGCGCCTCCCGGACCGCGGCCTCCAATTCCTCGGTGTCCATGCGGGCGATTATCTGGCCGGCCTCGACCGTATCGCCCTCGTCGACCAGAACTTCCTTAATTCGCCCTGCGCGCTTTGCGGAAATATAATAGTCGGTCGCTTCCAGCCTGCCGTTTCCGGACGCAAATCCTGCCGGCATTCCAGGCTTTCTCAGGAAGAACCACGCCGCCGCGACGATGACCAAAGCCAGAATAGCAATGATTCCGATCTTCTTTCTCGACATGGACACATACCCCACAACAAGAATACGCCAGAAAAGCCTGTACTCTTCTGACATAGCTCTGGAATTGTAAGCTATTTTACGTTTTGTACCGGGACTTCAAATAGGTGAAATTTTGTATTTTTATCGGTGATTGTATTTAGACATCCCAAAGGCCGAAACCGCGAAAAATATTCGCTGCGGCATCAACTTGAGCAAGCGACGGAGTGGCCGTGTCGGCCAGCGAATAGGGGATGGAGAGGCGGTCCCACTTGTATCGGCCCATTTGGTGGAACGGCAGAACTTCCACGCGTTCGACTACGCCTAGAGAGGCCGCGAATTCGGCGACGCCCTGTATTTCTTGCACCATGTCGGTCAGGCCGGGGACGAGAACGTAGCGCAGCCACATCGGTCGCTTGTGCGCGGCCAGCCGCCGGGCGAATTCAAGGACCGGTGCGTTGTCCTCCAGCCCGGTGACGCGCTTGTGCTGGGCCGGAGACATGGCCTTCATGTCGAGGATGACGAGGTCGATGAGATTCAACTCTTCGTCCGTAAGCTTTTCGCCATTGAAACCGTTGGTCTCCACGGCGGTGTGGATCCCCATGTCCTTTGCCGCCGCGAACAGCTTCACCGCGAAGCGCGGTTGCAGCAGCGGCTCCCCGCCCGAAAGCGTGAAGCCTCCTTTCATCACTTTGAGGCCACGCGCATATTTGCGCAGAAAAGCAGTGGCCTGACCGATGGTGACAGGGATGCCGTTGCGCAGCGTCCAGGTATCCGGGTTGTGGCAATAGGCGCAGCGGAACATGCAGGCTGTGGTCCATGCGACCACCCGCAAACCGGGACCGTCCACTGCGGAGCCCGTGGTAAAGCTGTGCAGGAAGCCGAGATCTCCGGACGCCAGCGCCTCGCGCATCTCGTCTTCGGGCACGCGTTCTCCTTGTGCCAGACGCATGTCGTAGGGACTGTTCGCGGTAAGGACTGTCTCGGCGAGATCGCGCGGCACCATGTCATTCGCCGTGGAACGTACGGTTGATGACGTCCGTCTGCTGCTCCCTCGTCAGTCGCACGAAATTGACCGCGTAACCGGACACCCGAATGGTAAGACTCGGATATTTCTCGGGATGATCCATCGCATCGATCAGCGTTTCGCGATTGAGCACGTTCACATTCATGTGATAGCCGGTTGCCCCGAAGTAGGCGTCGAGGATCGCGGTCAGGTTGGTGATGCGATCGTCGAGCGTCGCCCCGAGGCCGGTCGGCACCAGAGTGGTGGTCAGGGAAATGCCGTCTGCCGCGTCGCGATAGGGGATTTTCGCGACCGATGCGGCCGAGGCGTGGATGCCATGACTATCGCGCCCATGCATGGGATTGGCGCCCGGAGCAAAAGGCTCACCCTGCCGCCGGCCATCAGGCGTGTGCCCGGTGGCCTTGCCGTAGACCACGTTGGACGTGATGGTCAGGACTGACTGGGTGTGCAGCGCATTCCGATATGTCGGATAGCGGCGCAGTTTCCTCATGAACGTGGAAACCAGCCAGGCCGCCATGTGGTCTACCCGGTTGTCGTTGTTGCCGAATTTCGGGAAATCGCCCGTCGTCTCGTAATCAACGATCAGTCCGGTGTCGTCACGGATCGGCTTTACGGCGCCATAGCGGATGGCGGACAGGCTGTCGGCCACCACCGACATTCCGGCGATGCCGAAGGCCATGGTCCGCAACGGATCATAGTCGTGCAGCGCCATCTCGATCCGCTCGTAGGCGTACTTGTCATGCATGTAGTGGATGACGTTCATGGCGCTGACGTAAGTTCCGGCCAGCCAGTCCATCATCGTTTCGAGACGTTCGACCACGGTGTCGAAATCGAGCGTGTCGTCCGTAAGCGGCGGCAATGCGGGGCCGATCTGCTTGCCCGAGACTTCGTCCCGTCCCCCGTTGATGGCATAGAGCAGGCACTTCGCAAGGTTGGCGCGGGCGCCGAAGAACTGCATCTGCTTGCCGACCGCCATTGGGGAAACGCAGCAGGCGATCGCGCCGTCGTCGCCCCAGGCCCCGCGCATGGTCGCGTCGTTCTCGAACTGGATGGAGGAGGTGTCGATCGAAACCTTGGCGGTGAAGCGCCGGAACGGTTCGGGAAGCGCGGGCGAATACCAGATGGTCAGGTTGGGCTCCGGCGCCGGGCCGAGATTGTAGAGCGTCTGCAGAAAACGGAAGCTCGTTTTCGTCACCAGCGGCCGGCCGTCATCCGCCATCCCGCCAATGCTCTCGGTCACCCAGGTCGGATCGCCTGCGAAGAGTTCGTCATATTCCGGCGTGCGCAGGAAACGGACGATGCGAAGCTTGATGACGAAATCGTCGATGATCTCCTGCGCCTGCTCTTCGGTGAGGAGTCCCGCAGCGAGATCGCGCTCGAAATAGATGTCGAGGAACGTGGATGTCCGGCCCAGCGACATGGCGGCGCCGTTCTGTTCCTTCACGCCGGCAAGGTAGCCGAAATAGAGCCACTGCACCGCTTCCCGCGCGGAGGCCGCCGGACGGGAGATGTCGAATCCGTACTTGGCCGCCATCTCCTTCAGTTCACCCAAGGCGCGGATCTGTTCGGCAAGTTCCTCGCGGTCGCGGATCACGTCATCGAGCGACGGTTTGCGGTCGAGTTCGGCCTTTTCGGTCTGCTTGACCTGGACAAGCCGATCAACGCCATAAAGCGCTACCCGGCGGTAGTCGCCAATGATGCGGCCACGGCCATAGGCATCGGGCAAGCCGGTCAGGATGTGCGAGGAACGGCACTTCCGGACGTCTTCCGTATAGGCGTCGAAGACGGCATCATTGTGCGTCTTGCGGTACTTCGTGAAAGTTTCGACCACATCGGGCTTCGGCTCGTAGCCGAAGGCCTCCAATGCGGCGACGACCAGCCGGAACCCGCCGTTGGGCATGATCGCCCGCTTCAGCGGTGCATCGGTCTGCAAGCCGACGATGATCTCCCGGTCCCTGTCGATGTAGCCGGGTTCATGCGCCGTGATGGAACTGGGAATGTGGGAGACGTCCAGCACGCCCTTCTTCCGCTCCTCGACGAACAGGGCGGAAAGCTTATCCCAGATTGCCGTGGTCCGGGGTGTCGGGCCGGCGAGAAAGTCTTCCCCGTCGTAATACGGCGTCACATGCTTGAGGATGAACGCGCGGACGTTGATCTCGCGCTGCCACAAACCGGCCTCGAACCCCGCCCAGGGATTGTCGGGCCCCGGCACCGTTGCTCCGTGCTGCGTCGATTTCTGTTGCGTTGCCAAGACTTGTCTCCCGTCGCCGAGGCTGTCAATCCGCCCGCACGGCAGCCCGATCGGGCCGCCTCCCCTTGCCCGTCTCCTTGAGAACGAAGGCAAGCAGGATCGCGATGCCAACTCCGTAGATCAGCGGTTCAAAGGCTATCTGATAGTGGCCGAGCTCCCGCTCGCCGCCCCCGCTCGCCCGCGTGAGCAGCGCGCCGAAAACCGGGCCAAGCAGGGCCGAAAAGGAAAAATTGATGAAATTGACGACGCCGGTAGCCGTACCGCTGTGTTGCGGCAGGTTGGCTTCCTTGATGACCGTGTAAGGGATCATAGCGGCACCGGATGCGATGCCGGCGATCAGTCCCAGCGTCATTGGCGGCACGGCCCCGTGCGGTGCATGGAGGATGACGATCAGCGTGACGAGCAGCACTGCCGCGCAGGCAATGATCACGGGCCGCCGCTTGCCCAGTTGGTCCGACAGCCAGCCCATCAGTGGGCAGCCGATGATCCAGCCCAACGGCACCGAGGCCGAGCGCATGACTGCTTCGGCATAAGGGATATCATGCCCTTCCTCCAGGAAGCGCACCCCCCAGGTCATGTCGAAGATCGTTGTCGGAATGAACATGAGGCCGGCAATCAGCCCGCAGAGCCATGACTGCGGATTGGAAAAGACCGCGCCCAGCGCCGACAGGGCCTTGCGCACCCAACTGACGCTCGAACCCTCGCCCGGCGCCTTCGCCGCCGTTTCGGGCAGCAAAGCGAACAGAAGGACCGCGATCACCAGCCCGGCGACCGCCATGCCAATCCAGAACGTCTGCCAACGAAGCCCTGCGGCGATCGCCGGCCCTACAGCGAATTGTCCCGCCGATCCGCCCGCCATGCCGAACATCTGCGTAACGCCAATCAGGGTTGCGGCGCGCGCGGCGGGAAAGCGGGTGGTCGCGATAAAGGCCGCGCCGATCAGCGCAAAGACACCGCCCGCGCCTTGGAGAAACCGGCCCACACTTGCGATCGCCGGATCGCCGCTCGCGAACATGAGCGAGCCGATAGCGACGCAGGCCGCCCCGAACGGCACCACCTTCCGAGGGCCGAACTGGTCCATCGCCACGCCGGCAACGAGGCTGAACGGCGAATAGCCGTAGTACAGCAGGCCAAGCATGGCGGCGAGACCGCCTGCCGACAGTCCGAAGGCCTCGGTCAACTGGGGGACCATCACGGCCGGCGCGGAGCGAAGGATGTACTGGTAGAAGTAGAAAACGGATGCGACGAGCCAGGCGCTTATGGCCAGGCCCGTTGCTCCCGTGCCCGTTGCGGTCTGGGCGGCCTTCTGCGCCATCGCCCGCTCAGCACAATACCAGCGAAACGGCGAGGCCGCCTTCGGAGGTTTCCTTGTACTTGCTGTTCATCTCCTTCGCGGTGAGCGCCATCGCCGCGACTGTCGTATCGAAGTCGACACGGCGGTTCGCCGGAATTTCGTTCTTGGTGATCATGTAGGCCGTCCATGCCTTGACCGCGCCGAAGGCACAGCGTTCGATACAGGGGATCTGGACGAAACCCGCTACAGGGTCGCAGGTCATGCCCAGGTGATGTTCGAGTGCGGATTCCGCCGCATTGGCAACGACTTGTGGAGGCTCTCCATAAGCTTCCGCAATCAGCGCGGCGCTCATGGCGGAGGCGACTCCGATCTCTGCCTGGCAACCGCCCTCGGCACCCGACAGAGTGGCATTGTGCTTGCCGAGATAGCCCACCAGCGCGCCGGCCAGCAGACCCCGCCGCAGCGCATCGTCGGTCAGCTTCGTGCCCTCGGGCCCGAGCGAAACCACCACTGCGGGCATGACTCCTGCCGATCCCCCCGTCGGGGCAGTGATCACAAGATGCCCGCGAGCGTTCTCTTCCGAGCCCGCCAGTGCGAAAGCCGAGACCAGCGCGATGGCCCTCTGGGTGGACGTCAATTCTGCCTGATTGGCCCGCGTATAGACATCGTGCGCCTTGGTCTTGAGCTTTATCGGCCCCGGCAGCACCGACATCGGCGCGGCAATGCCGGTCTTTACCGTCGCCCGCATGGCGCCAAGGATCTTGTCGAGATAGGCATTGATCTCGGTCTCAGACTTGCCGGAGACCGCGATCTCGTTCGCCATGGCGAGTTGGCCGATGGAAATATTGGCCGTCCGGGTGTGCTCCAGCACTTCAGCCATCGTCGAATAGGGATACTTGGGCGCGCCCTTTTTAGGCGGAGTATAGCCCTTCCATTCAATGAACCCGCCGCCGACCGAGTAATACTCCTGCTCGAGCAGGACCTTGTCGTTCGCTAGCAGCTTGCAGGTCATGGTGTTGGGATGTGGCCAGTCCCCCTTAACTTCATCGAAAGTGACGTCCGCCAGCGAAGCCTTGATCGTCTTCGGCCCGAGCTTCACGTCAAACGACTGGTTCGGATTGGCGGCAAGATCGTCGAGGAAAGCCGGGTCGATGGTTGCCGGCTCCTTGCCGACAAGCCCGGCCAGCGACGCACGCTCGGTACCGTGGCCTTTCCCCGTGGCACTGAGGCTGCCGTAAAGGTGGACCTTCAGCGCCGTCGCCTGGTTCAACTGGTCCGGCGGCAGCTTGATGGCACGCTGGTAAAAGTCATAGGTGATCCGCATCGGCCCAATGGTGTGGGATGAAGACGGCCCGGGGCCGACCTTGTACATCTCGTCCACCGTCGTCATCACCGGCCCCTTGGAGCGCCTTACCACTTCAAGGTTCGGGCTCATTCCCGACATCGGGGAGGCTGCGACGGCCTGCGCGAACGAAGCGACCGGGTTACCGGTCAGGGCGGCAATAGCGGTGGCCAGGGCGGAGCGCACGATGAACGCACGACGGTCGCACCCTTCGGGTACATCGATCCGGGTCACGGCGAAATCTTCGCGCCTAATGACCTTACGGATGCTGCCAGAGTCACCCAGTTCCAAGCGAGCGTCGGCCATAACTCCCTCCTCCGTGTGAGCCACCGGAATCAAAAGCAAACTCGACAATCGGGCGCGAAAGGCACGTCGGAAGGCCAATCACGCATTGCCAGCTTCGCAGAATTCGACATTTTATAGATATTACAGCGTCATGGTCGCCACCAACTTCCCACCAAAGGAAGAAACTCGCGATCAACTATGAAATATAATCCTTAAGATAGTTAAGTTACTAACCCATACTGTCATTGCAATCCGGTCAAACCATGATTCCAATGACGGACAATTGCCGAGTTGAGTGAGTCTTTTAGTGACCATACTATACATCGATTTTAAGAAAAATTACACGATTCATAATGAGTCCATTCAAGAGCAAGTTGGAATTGTGAACCGACTTACGTTTCTCAATCACGACACGCTTTTGCCGCTCTACGGAACTGCGACAAAGACCAGCGCCCTGAAGAACGACAAGAAAGACAAGGACAATCTGCATGAGCGGCGAAACGCATGCCCGCTACAAGCGGCTTCTTGAGATTGCCCGCAGCGCCCCACCGCTGCCGACTGCTGTTGTTCATCCTTGCGACGAAGTTTCGTTGAGTTCGACTGTCGAAGCCGCACAGCTTGGCCTCATTCAACCAATACTCGTTGCCCCGCCCGACAAGTTGATGTCCGTTGCCAAAGAGCATGGCATCGATATCGCCGGCTACCCGGTAGTCGCCTCCGAGCACAGTCATGACTCCGCCTGCAAGGCGGTAGAGCTTGTGCGAGAAGGCAGGGCAGAGGCCCTGATGAAAGGCAGCCTCCACACCGATGAGGTGATGTCCGCAGTGGTTGCGCGCGACACCGGCATTCGCACCGAACGCCGTATCAGCCACTGCTTCGTCATGGACGTCCCCGGCCATGACGACGCCCTGATCATCACCGACGCCGCCGTGAACATTGCCCCGAACCTCGAGGCAAAGGTCCACATCGTCCAGAATGCCATCGACCTTTGTCACGCGCTTCGTGCGGAAGCCAGAGTGGCCATCCTTTCGGCGATGGAAACCATCAATCCCAACGTGCCCAGCACGATCGAGGCGGCCGCATTGTGCAAGATGGCGGATCGCGGCCAGATCACCGGAGGAACCCTCGATGGCCCACTGGCGCTCGACAACGCGATCGACCCGGAAGCAGCGCGAATCAAAAAAATCTCCTCGCCCGTGGCCGGGAGGGCGAACGTCCTGATCGTGCCCGATCTCGAAGCGGGGAACATGCTGGCCAAGAGCCTTACGTTCCTTGCCGGTGCGGATGCCGCCGGCATTGTGCTGGGAGCAAGAGTGCCCGTCATTCTGACGAGCCGGGCGGATAGCACCCTCGCCCGCCGGGCGAGTTGTGCGGTGGCATCGCTTGTCGCCCAACATGCCCGCGAAGCACAGGCGAAAGCTATCAGCGCGTTATGAGCCGCGAGGTCGGGCCGGCGCCGGATCGGAACGCCTGCCGTGCCGTTCATGCGCCCGGGATGGGCCGAATATCGTCACTTGAAAGAGAGGATCGGGCATGACTTCCGTTGTTGCCGTTCTCAACGCGGGCTCGTCCAGTATCAAATTCGCCGTCTACGATATCGCAAAAGGCCTCTCCTCGCTGCTTCGAGGTCAGGTGGAAGCCATCGGAGTCGCCCCGAAACTGATAGTGAAGGGGCCGGACGGCGCCGTCGCGGGGACCCAGGATTTCGATCCGCAAGGCTTCGACCATGGGATCGGCACACGCGCCATCGTGTCCGAAGTGCGCGAGCGGCTGGCCGGCCACACCCTGGCAGCCGTCGGCCATCGCGTAGTCCATGGCGGAACGCACTACGCCGCTCCGGTACGGATCGATTCCGAGGTCATCACGCAGTTGGAGGCGCTGATCCCGCTCGCCCCATTGCACCAGCCCCACAACCTTGCGCCCGTCCGCACCTTGCGGGACGAAGTGCCCGAAATTCCGCAAGTAGCCTGCTTCGATACCGCCTTCCACGCCACGCAACCGGCGCAGGCACGACGCTACGCCATACCACGCGCACTCACCGCCGAGGGCGTGCTGCGATATGGCTTCCACGGGCTGTCCTACGAATTCATCGCCCGACGCATTGCCGATGTTGCGCCGCATCTCACGAAAGCGCGGGTCGTGGTCGCGCATCTAGGCAACGGGGCCAGCCTTTGCGCGATCCGCGACGGCAAGAGCATTGCCAGCACCATGGGCTTCACTGCGGTCGAAGGCCTCATGATGGGCACCCGCTGCGGCAGCATCGATCCTGGCGTCCTGATCTGGCTCATGGATGAAAAGGGCATGGATGCCCGAGCGATCGAGCGCCTCATTTACAAGGAATCCGGGCTCCTCGGCGTCTCTGGCATATCCTCGGACATGCGCACCTTGCGGGAATCAGATGCGCCCGAAGCGGGCGAAGCCACTGGCCTTTTCGTCTATCGCATCGTTCGCGAGATTGGTTCGATGGCGGCTGCCCTGGGCGGGCTGGACGCCCTAGTCTTCACCGCCGGCATCGGCGAGCATGACAGTTGCACCCGGTCCGAGGTTCTGGCCCAATGCGGATGGCTTGGTCTCTCCGCGGATCCGCACGCCAACCAGCGCGGCGAGGACAAAATCAGTCCTGAAGGAGCGGCGGTCGAAGCCTGGGTGATCGCAACCGATGAAGAACGGATGATCGCGGAGCACACGCTGGATGTGTTGGGAATGAACACCTGATCCACCGACGCCGGGGTCGCGCTCCTCCTGTCGCCCCGGACTAATGACAGGCCCGCCAGCCACCCACGCGGTTCGCCTGATCGAGATGCAGATGATCGGCGTGCGCGGCATTGTAGTCCGGCGAAAGCACGGTCGCGAAACTCTTGCAGGCCACGTCCCGAACGGCATGGAGGAAGACCGCGTCGTCGATGCCGCCCTTCCAGTCGCGCCGGACCTCTATTCGCCGTCCATTGGCCAGCACGAAGGCCGCCACGTCAATGGCATTGCCGGTGGCGTGCTCGCTCCAGTTGCCGGTATCGCCGTTGCCGATGCGCCGGCAGTTCACCGTGCCAAGATGCTCGATCCGCACCACGGGACTGCCGTAGATCACTTCCGCATGGGGCTGGACGCCGTGCCGCAGCCACCACGCCAGACCCATGTCCAGCGCGCAGGTTCCCTCCGCATGCCGAGGCTTGAGAGCGAGCGCCATCGGGCCGGGGAATCCGAGCATCCGCCGGTCGGCCCGACGACAGGCACCTTCGCCCACCGGCGGGAGGGCCTCGCCGGGAAAATCGCTGCGCAGGAGGAAAGACTGACAGGCGGCGGGGTCGACGCGCAGCGCCGCCAGCTTGCGGCTGGTCGCCCAACCCGGACGTTCAGCCAGCGTCAGCGGCGCCCAGGGATTGTTTCCGGGATGGTCGTGCAGCCAGTCCGCCGTCGCCAGCCCGAGACAGGCAAGCAGAATGAGCGACATCGCCACGCGGTCGATGGGAAAGATCATGCCGCATCAACGCCCGCACCTCCCCTTCGCTCCGCGCATCGGCTTATTCGAGCATCGAAAAGATCGCCCAGGCCAGTCCGGTGGCGCCGAGGAACAACGGCCAGGACCAATAGAACTCGTGCCCCTGGTAGAGGGTATGCGTGATCGTGAGCGCTCCCCCGCGCGAGCCTTGCGATCCGATGATCAGCGATACGACCCCTGTAAGCAGGAAAGCCGGGATCAACGCCTTGATGATTGCCATGACGATAGACCTGGTTTGACTGTGCCTTGCCGGGAGTCTCGCATCAATTGGTAAATTTCGTGCTACCGGCACGGCCGATTAAAACGATTGTCGCATTGTGGACAACTACGGGAAAACCAGAGGAAAATACGGGGATAATCGAGGGACAACCTGTGCACACAAGGCAACAAAAAAGGGGGCGCGAAGCCCCCTTTCCTGTTTTCGCGAAGCCCTGCCTCAGTGCGGAGGAAGCGGCTGCGGCGGAGCGTCGAAGTCTTCCTCGTGGGTCTCGACGATACCGCGGCCGACATGGCTCTTGCGGTAACCGTAAGCGAAGTAGACGACGAGGCCGATG
This sequence comes from Novosphingobium sp. BL-S-33, assembly GCF_056857025.1. Lineage (NCBI taxonomy): Bacteria > Pseudomonadati > Pseudomonadota > Alphaproteobacteria > Sphingomonadales > Sphingomonadaceae > Novosphingobium > Novosphingobium sp. BL-S-33. The sequence continues at coordinate 2,819,165 of NZ_CM166474.1, forward strand.
CCGCCCCAGACCGGAAGCACCAGCATCGCTTCAACCGGCAGGTTGAAGAACAGCACCACGCAGCCGATGATCGCGAAGGGCGCCACCACCCACACCAGCGGGGTGCGGAAGGGACGGACGCGCTTGGGATCGCGCACTCGCAGGATCAGCACGGCCACCGAGACCATCAGGAACGCGAAGAGCGTGCCCGAGTTCGAGATGTCGGCAAGCTGGCCTACCGGCAGCAGCGCAGCGGCAATCGCCACGAAGACGCCGGTAATCATGGTCACGATGTGCGGCGTCTTCCACTTGGGGTGGACGGTCGCCAGCTTCTCGGGAAGCAGTCCGTCGCGCGCCATCACGAAGAAGATACGGGTCTGACCGTAGAGCATCATCAGGATGACCGAGGGAAGCGCAAGGTTGGCGGCCAGACCGATGAGGTCGCCCGCGCGGGTGTAGTTGATCGAGCGGAGAACCTGGGCCAGCGCCTCGTTCGAGCAGACCAGCGGCGTTGCGCCCTGCTTGGCGAGTGCGGCGCACTGTGCGGCGAACTCGGGCGAGCCGGGCTGAATGCCCGCTGCGGTCGGCTGCGCGCCAACGGCACCGATCGCGCCGCCGGCGACGAGCAGGTAGAACACGGTGCAGATCGCAAGGCTGCCGATCAGGCCGATCGGCACGTTGCGCTGCGGGTTCTTGGTTTCCTCAGCCGCGGTGGAAACCGCGTCAAAGCCGACATAGGCAAAGAAGATCGAAGCGGCGGCGCCGAAGACGCCCATGCCGCTGCTACCCGCCGGGCCGAACCAGCCGTTGGGCGTGAAAGGCTCGAAATGTTCGACTTTCAACACCGGCAGGGTCAGCGCGATGAACATCGTAAGCGCGGCGACCTTGATGGCGACGAGGATTGCGTTGAAAGTGGCGCTTTCCTTGGTGCCGATCACCAGCAGCGCCGTCACCGCCAGCGCCACGAAGATGGCGGGGACGTTGATGATGCCGTGGCTGAAATCAACGCCGGTGAGCGACCAGCTGGGCCCCGCCGATAACAATTCGGGTAACTGGAACCCTGTCAAACTCTTGAGCAGGCCCATGAAATAGCCCGACCAGCCGACCGAAACGGCCGATGCGGCAACCGCATATTCCAAGATCAGTGCCCAGCCGACCATCCAGGCCAACAATTCGCCGACGACGGCATAGCTGTATGTGTAGGCAGAACCCGAAACCGGCACCATCGAGGCCAGTTCCGAATAGCACAGTGCCGCCACGGCGCAGACGACGCCGGCGATCACGAAGCTCCACATCATGCCGGGCCCGGCCTTCTGGGCCGCCGCGGCAGTGAGAACGAAAATACCGGTGCCGATGATTGCGCCGACACCCAGAAGCGTCAGCTGCACGGGTCCGAGCGACCGGTGAAGAGATTTCTTTTCCGCCGTCGCCAGAATGGCGTCGAGCGGTTTTACGCGTCCGAACATTATTGGACCCCCGAGTTCTTGTATGGCGGCGACGCTAGCGCCATGCCCGAACATCGCAAGCGATAACGCGCTTGGTTCCCCAGTTTTGCTGTATCTGGACCGCATAATGGGGCCAGTTCCGGGCTGTGCCGAAGACATCGAGCTAATGGGGTTTACCGAGCACGGACGAGCCCGCTAAAAGCCCGAGCCATGTCCACGACCTTCCAGCTCGACACCGCGACCAGCCGCGCCAATCCCACTCCGGCACCGATGAAGCGCCTGACGGTTCCTGCCATTCAGCGCCGCAAATCCGGCGGCCTGACCGCCGAGCCGCTGGTCATGCTAACGGCCTATACTGCCCGGCAGGCACAACTGTTGGACGAACATTGCGACATTCTGCTGGTGGGGGATTCGCTGGCGCAGGTCATCTATGGCCTGCCCTCCACCCTGCCCGTCACGCTGGACATGATGATCGCCCATGGTGCCGCCGTGGTGCGCGGCAGTTATCACTCGCTGGTCATCGTGGACATGCCTTTCGGTTCCTACGAGGAAAGCCCGCAGCAGGCCTTCGCCTCGGCCGCGCGGCTCATGGCCGAGACGGGCTGCGCCGGAGTCAAGCTGGAGGGCGGCGTCGCCATGGCGGAAACCATCGCCTTCCTGACCAGCCGCGGCATTCCGGTGATGGCGCACATCGGCCTCACCCCGCAGGCCGTGAACGCGCTGGGCGGCTACGGCGCCCGCGGACGCAGCCAGGAAGAGCACGCCAAGATCATCTCCGACGGCAAGGCCGTGGCGGATGCGGGCGCCTTCTCGGTTGTCGTCGAAGGCGTGGTGGAACCGATCGCGGTCGCGCTCACGCAGAGCCTTGAAGTGCCCGTGATCGGCATCGGCGCTTCGGCGCAGTGCGACGGACAAGTGCTGGTGGCCGAGGACATGCTGGGCATGTTCGACCGCGTGCCCCGCTTCGTGAAGCGCTATGCCGACATGGCCACGCTGGTATCCGAGGCGGCAGCCAAATATGCCGAGGAAGTGCGCGCCCGCACTTTCCCCGGCGTCGAACAGACCTATCAGCCGAAGTAACCCGATCATGGTCACGGCAACGCTCACCCTGCGGATCGACGATCCGACGGCGCCCTATGTCGCCGACTTGCTCACCCATCACCTTTCCGAGCTGGCCTCGGTCATGGGCGAGCATGCCTTCGCGCTCGATTCCAGCGGCCTTTCGGCACCGGAAGTGACCTTCTGGACGGCCTGGCGCGGGGACCTGCTTGCCGGTTTCGCCGCGCTCAAGGATCTGGGCGACGGCGAAGGCGAAGTAAAATCGATGCGCGCGGCGCCCGAAGCGCGGGGAACCGGCGTCGGGCGTGCCCTGCTCGATCATGTGATCTCCGAAGCCCGTGCGCGTGGCTATGCGCGGCTCTATCTGGAAACCGGCACGGCAGAGCTGCACCAACCGGCCATCGCGCTCTACCGCAAGGGTGGCTTCACCTCGTGCCCGCCTTTCGCGGACTACGCAGAAAGCCCCCATAACCAGTTCATGGTGCTTGATTTTATCTCAGCGTGATGCTTCTATATCGGGTGCCACGCCGGGACTTTCCGGCTCGCCGACGATACGGTTGAGGCGGCTGAGCATCGACACGGCATAAGCGGCGTAGGGGCCGATCCAGCGCTCGTGAATCGCATGGATCGGCAGCGCGTCGAGATGGTTCCACCGCTCTCGCCCGCGCCGCTCGACGATCAGCACCCCGGCCTGCTCCAGTACTTTGAGATGCTGCATCACCGTGCAGCGATCGAGTTCGGGCATCAACGCGCAGAGTTCGCCGGTCGTGGAGGCGCGTTCCTTCAGCACGTCCAGCATGCGCCGCCGCACCCGGTGCCCGAGCGCCTTGAACAGCGCGTCGTCTTGATCGTCGGTTGACATGTTACAAAATCATAACATAATCGGATCGACCTGCAAGGGAGTCGAGCCATGACGCCGAAGTTCACTGTCGGAGGCCGGATCGCAAAGCCTGTCGGAGAGGTTTTCGAAGCCGTCGCGAACCCTGACACGCTATCCGAATTCTTCACCACCGGCGGCGCGAAAGGCCGGCTTGAGACGGGTGCCGTCGTCACCTGGGATTTCCACGATTTCCCCGGCGCCTTCCCCGTCCATGTGGTCGAGGTCGAGAAGGACAAGCGCATCGTCCTGCGCTGGGACGGCGACAAGAGCGCGGTTCCGGCAGGCGCGGACGGCACACATCGGACGCTCGTGACCATGACGTTCGAAGCGCTCGACGATGGCCGCACGCGCGTCCAGATCTCCGAGGAAGGCTGGCTGGACACGCCGGAAGGTATCAAGGCCTCCTACGGCAATTGCGAAGGCTGGACCGGGATGCTGGCAGCGATGAAAGCGTGGCTGGAACACGGGATAAACTTGCGCGAAGGATTCTATAAATAGGGGCACATCCGCAGCGCCCCGGAACCCGCAGACCCCAAACCACTTCCCAATCCCGCTCAGCCTGAGCCTGTCGAAGGCCCCGCAGACAAGCACCGCCCCTTGCCTCCCCCACTTCGCGATCTAAAAGCGTGAGGCATGAACACGATATCCCCCCCGCGCATCCCCATTCTGGTCGCAGCCCTGCTCGCCGCCGCCTCGCACCCTGCCCTCGCCAAGGACGCCATCGATCCCACGCGGATCGTTGCCGACGTGAAGACGCTCTCCTCCGACACGTTCGAGGGCCGCGCGCCCGGCACCGTGGGCGAGGAGCGGACCATCGGCTACCTGATCGCGCGCTTCCAGGATCTCGGCCTCCAGCCCGCAGGGCCTGACGGACAGTGGGTGCAGAAGGTGCCGCTGCTGCACACCCGGCTGGGAGCGCCGCGAACGCTTGCCTTTACCAGTCCCAAGGGCACGATGCCGGTCGAGGTGGCGAAAGACATCTACATCTCCACCGTGCGCCCGGACGACACGGCACGGATCGCCGGCGCGCCGGTGGTCTTCGTCGGGTACGGCGTGAACGCGCCCGAACGCGGCTGGGATGATTTCAAGGGCGCCGACCTCAAAGGCAAGGTCGTGGTCTTCCTCATCAACGATCCCGATTTCCACACCTCCAGCGGCGAGCCGGTCGCGGGCAAGTTCGGCGGCCGGACGATGACCTATTACGGCCGCTGGACCTACAAGTTCGAGGAAGCCGCGCGGCAAGGCGCGATCGGCGCGCTGATCGTCCACGAGACCGAAGCTGCTGGCTATGGCTGGAACGTCGTCACCAGCCCGGGCGGCGAGAATTACGACATCGTACGCACGCCGGGCAAGCTCACCAGCCTGGCCCTGCAAGGCTGGCTCTCGGGCGATGCGGCAACCCGACTGTTCGCTTCGGCCGGACTGGACCTTGCAAAACTCTCCACCGCCGCCCGGCGGGCCGACTTCAAGCCCGTGGAACTCAAGGGCGTAGCGTTCGATGCCGATGTGCAGGTGAACCACGAACAGGTCATGAGCCACAACGTGCTGGCCCAGATCCCCGGCACCACGCGCAAGGACGAAGTGGTAATGTTCGGCGCCCACTGGGACGCTTATGGCAAGGGCGCTCCGGACGCGCAGGGCCGCATCTACCGCGCGGGCGCCAATGACGACGGGATCGGCATCGCCGCGCTCTTCGACATCGCCCGCGTCATGAAGGCGGAAACGCCGCCGCAGCGCTCGGTCGTTTTCGCCGCGTGGACGGCGGAGGAGCGCGGGCTGCTCGGCTCCGAATTCTACGCTGCCAATCCGGTGTTCCCGATGGAGAAGACGGTCGCCAACCTCGCCATCGATGTGCTCCAGACGGCAGGCACCGCGAACGACGTCACGCTGATCGGCAAGGGTCAGGATACGCTGGAGGACGACATGGCCCGCGTCGCCGCTGCACAAGGCCGCCGCGTGACACCCGAGGGCCTGCCCGAGCGTGGGCTGTTCTACCGGGCCGACCATTTCTCCTTCGCCAAGCGCGGCGTGCCGGTGATGCTGCTGATGGGCATCGCCGGCGCGGCGGACCTCAAGGAAGGTGGCGTCAAGGCGGGTCAGGCATGGATCGATGCCTATACCGGCCAGTGCTACCATCAGGCCTGCGACATGTGGTCGCCGGACTGGAACATGGACGGCGCGGTGCAGGATATCGAACTGATCCGCACGATCGGTACCGACCTCGCCAATTCGTCCCGGTGGCCGCAGTGGAAGCCGGGTTCGGAATTCAAGGCAGCACGCGACAAGTCAGAAGCGGCGCGCAAGTAAGCGCCTCGCCCTTAACACAGTGGGCGGCGACCTAAGGGGGCTACACGGGCCACACTTGATTATCGCCCACCGTTTTCCCACCCTCGTCATTGCGAGCGGCGAAGACGCGCGGCAATCCAGAGCAGGCCCAAACCGCTCTGGATTGCTTCGCTCCGCTCGCAATGACGAACGACGGTGGAGGAACGACGGACTACGGACTACGGACTACGGACGGCGGGCGCTGGTTCAGGCCCAGTGGATCAACAAGGCGGCAAGCGCGTGAAACACCACCGCGCCGCCTACCAGCCATCCAGCCAGCTTGATGGCTCTGGCCGCGCTCTCGTCGCGGGCCTGAGAGACGGGCGCTTCCATCCTCGCGGCAGCGGCGCGCAGGAAACGGGGCGCCTCTTCGGCCACGCGGGAGAATTCCAGCAGCGCGGCTTCCAGCTTATCCGGCTCGGTCAGCCGCGACAGCCGCGAGGCGACGAGCTTGCCGCGCATCCGGCCCAGCGCATCCGAAAGGTCGAAGTCCGGGGCGATGCCCGCCAGCACGCCGTCCATCGTCACCATCGCCTTGAAGATCAGCACAAGGTCGGGCGGCAACACCAGCCCCTCCTGCCGCAGCAGCGGGAAGAAATCCGCCACCATCGCATTGAGCACGAGCTTGCCGGTGCCATGCCGCGAGACGAGGCGCTCGGAGGCCCGCAGCAACGTCTCGCGCGGGATATCACCCCCTTCGGACCATGCCACCAGCATGTCGGCCACGCCGCGCGGATCACCGCTGCGCAGGGCGAGAATGAAAGTCAGGAATTCGTGCTGTCTTCGCGGGCTGACGAAACCGACCGAGCCAAGGTCCAGCAAGGCCAGCCCATCGTCTCCCGGTTGTTTCGGCGGTATGCACAGCAGGTTGCCGGGATGCGGATCGGCGTGGAAGCGCCCGTTGACCAGCACCATCTCCAGTACCAGTTCCGCCCCCAGCAAGGCGATGCGCGAAGGATCGATCCCGGCGGCTTTGAGTGCGGCCGGGTCGCGCGGCGGAATGCCCTCGACATAGTCCATGACGAGCACTTGCTCGCCGGTCCATTCCCAGTGGATGCGGGGCACGATGACATGTTCCAGCGAGGCGAGATCGGCGCGCAGCAGGTCTGCGTTGCGGCCTTCGTTGGCGAAATCCAGCTCGTCGAGGATCTCGCGGCCCAGTTGCTCGATCATCGCCGTCGGCCGCATCCGCCGCACTGCGCCGCTCCGCGCCTCGGCCAATGCCGCGAGGTGGCGCATGAGCCGGAGGTCCGCCTCCATCCGGGCGCGAATGCCGGGGCGGCGGATCTTGACCACGACCTCAGTGCCGTCCTGCAACCGGGCGCGGTGGACTTGCGCGATCGAGGCCGCCGCCAGCGGTTCGGTATCGAAGGCGGCGAAGGCGGTTTCGGGCGTTTCGCCCAGTGCGGCTTCCACTTCGGCGCGCAACTGCTCGAACGGCAGGCGCGGGGCATCGCTCTGCAGTTGCTCGAAGGCGGCGATCCACGGGTCAGGCAGCAGATCCCGCCGGGTGGCGAGGATCTGGCCGAGCTTGACGTAAGTCGGCCCCAGCGCCTCCAGCGCGCGGCGCGTGCGTGTCGGCAGGTCGCGGGCTTCCACGCCCTCGCGGCTGTCGCTCTCACCCAGCCCCAGCCGGACCGCCAGTGATTCCAGCCCGAAACGCGCAATCACGGCAGAGACTTCGGCCATCCGCCCCCGGTCGCGCGTGGCCACCGCGATCGACTTGAACATGCGCGCACTCCTTCAGCCGTGGACAACCTGCCGGACGCGGCCCCGGTTCCGGCGACCCGCCCGCAGTCAGCGCCGGAACGATTGGACACGGCGACGCCCATAAAGCTAGGAATTTCAAATGAGCGGCAGTTTAACGGGCGCGCGGAGGCCCGCATTCGCATTGACAGTCACGCTGGCCATGGCGCTATCGGCCTGCGGCGGCGGGACAAAGTTCCGCGCGGTCAGCGACGTTCCGGTGCGCGTCGGCGCGCCCTACAAAGTGCGCGGCGTCACCTATTCGCCCGCGACCCAGCCCGATTACGACGTGCTCGGCTACGCCACGTGGTACGGCAACGAATCCGGCAACAAGGTCGCCAATGGCGAGCGCTTCCGTCCCGACTGGATCACGGCCGCACACAAGACGCTGCCACTGCCGAGCTACGTCGAAGTGACCTCGCTCGACACCGGCCGCCGCATCGTGGTGCGCGTCAACGACCGCGGGCCCTATGGCGAGAGCGCCCGGGTGATAGACCTGTCACGCGGCGCCGCAGAAGCTCTTGGCATTCGCGGCAAGGGCAAGGCGGCCGTCCGCGTGCGCGTGGTCGAGCCCCCGGAAAAAGACCGCGCCGCCCTGCGCAAGGGCAAGGCGGCGCAGGAACTCCCGCCGGTCAGTCCGACGACGCTGGCGAACCTGCAATCCCAGTTCGATCGCGGCGTCGGCACGCGCTGAGGACCGGCTCGACCGCGAGGGCGGTCACGCCATCTCGCGCTCGGCGTAAGCTTCCTCTTCCTTGCCGATCAGAAGATTGGCGAGGAACCAATATGCCTCTCCCCAAGCGGCGAGCACTTCGTCGGTGGCGGCATCGCCCAGCACGTCACGGATCGCGGGGAGCAGCGCTTCGGCCACGAGCGGGTAGTGCTCTGCCTTCACCCCGGTCTCGACGTGGCGATGGACCATGCGGGCCACGGCGCCATCCAGCTTCTGCAACTTGTCGACATTCTGCGCATAGCCAAGGATCGCAGCGGCAAGCCGGCGCGGCTGCTCGCCCGACTGCTGTGCAGCCTGGTCGAACATCGCCCGCACCTCCTCATTCACGAAAAGCCGTTCGTACATACGCGTGGTGATCTCCACGCCATGTTCCTGAAGCGCCGGCGCGGTGGCCTTGACGATGGCGACGGTCCGTTCGCCGAGAGGAGCAGTCATGTCGAGTCGTCCTTTTAAAGATGCAAACTGAATGCATCTATACGTCGATTGAAAAAGATGTAAACCAGAAGCATCAATTTACGGAGACCGCGATTGCGCCTGACTGCGCACACCGATTACGCCCTGCGCATCCTGCTTCACGCCGCCATGGACCGGGATCACCTGCTCTCGATCGCGCAAGTGGCTGAAGCGCACGAGATCTCGCGCAATCATGCGATGAAGGTGGTGAACCTGTTGGGGAACGCGGGCTTGCTGGAGACGGTGCGCGGGCGCGGCGGCGGCTTTCGCCTCGGCCGCCCGGCGAGCGACATCACACTGGGCGAAGTCGTGCGCCTGACCGAGCCCAACCTGCAACCGGCCGATTGCGACAATTGCCTGCTCAAGGGGGCCTGCGGGCTCACCGGCCTGCTGCGGAATGCCGTGGGCGCGTTTCTGGCCGAACTGGACCGCTCCACGCTGGCCGACGCCGCCGCGGGTACGCGCCTGCCACTGGCGCTGTTTTCTGCGACCTGAATCCGAGCCCAGAATCTGGTGGCCTGATTTCCTTGACCTAACTCTTTTGACCTGACTCCTTCCTCGGATTCGCTGTCCCAAAGTGGGAACCTAGTCGCCGCTTCGGCGTTGCTGGGCGTGAGAGGAGATACATTATGAACATTGGGGCCGAACTTCCTTACCGCCGCAGCCGCTTTGCCCGCCGCACCGGCTCGTTGATCTTCGATCGCCAGCTTGAGGATCGCGTGCGCGCACACGACGAAGGCCGCGAGCAACCCATGCAGATCTGGTCGAACGGTCGCTTCCGGTCGAACTGACCGGGCCGGAAATCCCCCCGCCGGCAAACTCGCCTCTTCACAGAGGCATGGCGCGACCGTCGAGGCGCCGGAGCGTAACATGGTTGCGCTCCGGCGTCATTGCGCTTGGCGATAACGAAAGCCCGTAAGCCCGCTTGCGCAATGCGCCGGAATGGTGCGTGTGAGCGCTTGCCTGTGGCGGATTTCTGCGCTTCAACCCATGGCTTCCACCACCTGCGGCGCCCTCACCGGCGCCAGGGGAGCCGGCTTCACGCAAACGCTCCCCCGGATGCCGGCACATCTTTCAGGGTTGCCGCCGCCAGGAGAAATGACCGATGAAGACCCGGCTCATGGCCGCTGCTGCCCCCCTCGTGCTGGGCACCGGCCTGCTTGGAGGCATGCCGATGACCGCTCTTGCCAAGGATGCCAAGGCCAGCGCGGCGCCCGCCGCTGCAACCGCCTATGCCGGGCCGTTTGCCCAACCCAGCACGCTGCAATTCCAGGCGCCGAACTTTCCCCTCTACAAGGACACCGACTGGCAGCCCGCGATCGAGGCCGGCATTGCCGCCAAGCGCGCCGAAATCAAGGCGATCGCCGCCAACCCGGCCAAGCCGACTTTCGAGAACACCGTGGTCGCCATGGAGCGCGCGGGCAGCATGTTCGACCGGGTCTACAACGTGTTCAGCCAGCTCACGTCGGCCAACACCAATGACACGCTCGACGCTGCCGACACCGCCGTCAGCCCGCAGATCTCCGCGCTCAACGACGATATCTACCTCAACGCCGCGCTGTTCGCCCGCGTCAAGGCCGTGCACGACAGCGCGGAAGGCAAGGCGCTGACCGGCGAAGACGCGATGCTGCTTGCCACGACGTACGACAAGTTCGTCAATCGCGGCGCCCTGCTCTCACCCGTGCAGAAGGTCGAACTCAAGAAGATCAACCTTGAGATCGCCACCCTTGAGACCAAGTTCTCGCAGACGCTGACCGCCGGTACCGCCGCCCATGCGGTGGTGTTCGACAACGCGGCCCAGCTCAAGGGCATGAGCGATTCCGACATCGCCGCCGCCGCCAAGCGCGCCGCCGATCAGGGCAAGCCCGGCAAGTACCTGATCCCGCTTCTCAACTTCACGCAGCAGCCGGTTCTGACCCAGCTCGAAAACCGCGACAGCCGCAAGCAGGTGTTCGAGACGAGCATCAATCGCACCTCCTCGGGCGACCAGTACGACACCACCGGCATCGTCACCCAGATCGCGGTGGCACGCGCCAAGAAGGCCCAGCTGCTCGGCAAACCGGACTTCGCGACGCTCCAGATGTACAACCGCATGATCAAGTCGCCGCAGAAGGCGATGGACTTCATGAATGGCTTCGTTCCCGCCCTGCGCGCCACGCAGGACCGCGAAGCTGTGCTGCTGACCGAAGCAGCCAAGGCCGACGGCGTGACCGACGCGCTCCAGCCCTGGGACTGGAGCTACTATGCCGAGAAGGTGCGCAAGGCGAAGTACGACCTCGATGAAACGGCAATCAAGCCCTACTTCGAAGTCTGGAACGTGCTGGAAAACGGCGTGTTCTACGCCGCCACGCAGACTTACGGGATCACCTTCAAGCGCCGCACCGACCTGCCGGTCTATCACCCGACGATGCGCGTCTATGAAGTCTTCGACAAGGACGGCTCGTCGCTGGCGCTGTTCTATTACGATCCCTTCGCGCGTGCCAACAAGAAGGGCGGCGCGTGGATGAACAACTTCGTTGACCAGTCCTTCGTCAACAGGACCAAGCCCGTGGTGGCCAACACCCTGAACATCGACCCGCCGGCCGAGGGGCAGCCCCCGCTCGCCACGTGGGACGATGTCACGACGATGTTCCACGAATTCGGCCACGCGCTGCACGGCTTCTTCGCCAGCCAGAAGTACGCCTCGCTCTCGGGCAGCAATACCGCCACGGACTTCGTGGAGTTCCCCAGCCAGTTCAACGAGAACTTCGCGACCGTGCCGCAAGTGCTTCAGAACTTCGCCAAGCACTATCAGACCGGCGCGCCGATGCCGGCGGACCTGCTCACGAAGATCAAGGCGGCGCGCAAGTTCAACCAGAGCCTTGCGCTGGGCGAAACGCTCACCGGCGCGATGCTCGACTTGCGTTGGCACACGCTGAGCCCCGAAGCCGCCGCGCTGCCGCCAATGGCTTTCGAAGCCAAGGCGCTGGCCGAGACAGGCCTGCGGACGGACCTTATCCCGCCGCGCTACCGGACGCCGTACTTCCGCCATATCTGGGACAACGGCTATGCGGCGGGCTACTACTCGTACATCTGGACCGAAGTCCTTGCGCATGACGGCTGGGCCTGGGTGGAGCAGAACGGCGGCATGACCCGCGCCAATGGCGACCACATCCGCGCCACGTTCCTGGGCCAGGGCCACTCGAAGGAACTGGGCGAGATGTTCCGCAACTTCACCGGCCACGACCCGAGCGTGCAGCCAATGCTCGAAGCGCGCGGCCTTACGCAGCCCGCGAAGTAAGACAGACAGGGATCATGCAGGGGGCCTTTGCGGCCTCCTGCATGCCGAAACGCCGGCGCTCGATTGAGCGCAGAAGGAGTGGCGAACGGGCCGGCGTAACGGCCCGTTCGCCACTCCTTCATCTTTTTCCGTCAGATCGTGCCGCTCCGGGACAGTCGCGAGCGCGCGCATGCGCTGTCCGCGCCGAACCGCTAGGACGACCGCGTGACCGAAATCTCCTTCCCTGCCGCACTCACCCAGATGGAGCCGCGCCCGCGCGACTTCACAGGGAAGTTCGCGCGCGGCGGGCGACGTCATGCCCGGCGGCGGCTACGGCGACGCTGGGCGCTTGGGGCTGGGGCGCTGGCGGCCGTCGCCCTGCCCGCCGTGGCCGAACCCGGCAATTGGGATCGCTTTACTATCGCCGATGCCCGTAGTGGTGAGGGCGCCGTGCTGCCGATGCCCTTCGAGCAGCCCGGCAGCAGCTTCCCGGGCTCTGCTTATTATTATCTCCAACCAGAGCCGGACGTGGAGACGAACGACGGCAGCGCGGCCCTTCCCGCCGATCCGTCAGGACCGGTAGCCCGCGCGTTTCGTTTCGCCGGCACCGAACTGGACCGGGCCCGCGCGCAGCAGTGCATGACCATGGCGATCTATTACGAGGCCGCGACCGAGCCCGATGCCGGGCAGCGCGCGGTGGCGCAAGTCGTGCTCAACCGCCTTGCGCATCCCGCCTATCCCAAGACCGTGTGCGGCGTCGTGTTTCAGGGGTCGGAGCGGCCGACCGGCTGCCAGTTCACCTTCGCCTGCGACGGGTCGCTGGCCCGCGCGCCGCAGCGCTTTTTCTGGGACCGCGCCGCCGCTGTCGCCCGCGCCGCGCTGGCCGGTTATGTCTACGCGCCCGTGGGCCTCGCGACGCACTACCATACGATCCAGATCAATCCCTACTGGGCGCCGACCCTGCATTATCTCACCACGATCGGCGCGCACCGGTTCTACAGCTTCGAAGGTTCGGCGGGCGCGCCTGCCGCGTTCCGCCTCGCCTATCTTGGTGGCGAGCCGATGGCCGCGCCGCGCCCGCGCGACTTGTCCGCCGCCAGCGCCCTGGCCGATGCCGCGCTGGATCCGGTCGCGCTGCAACGCACCTTCGCTACGGCGCCAACTGCGCCTCCGCCAGCCGAGAGCGACGCCGCTTCTACGCCTTCACCGCCCCCGCATTACACGCAGGACGTGCGCGCCCGCGGCGGCGATGCCATTGACCGCGCGCAGGGCCTGCCGGAGGCGCAGGGCATCCGTCCTGAATATGCCAATTCCGGCAAATGGATCGCCGCCCCAGGCACCTGATAAGGGTCTTTCCCTAGTTAATCTGAACACTCTGGAAACCATAGCCCCTCACGAAGACTTAGCGGGCTCCGTGGCAATAGAAGGCCCTACGACAATCACAAAAAGGGCCTGCGACGATGACCATTCGCTTTTCCGCTGCACGGGGCGGGATGACGCCGGTTATCAAGCGCATGCGCTGTGCCTGGGCGCCGCTCGACGCCGCGAACGACAACGACCCGAAACGTCGCAGCACTTTCGCGTCCGGCCCGCTCCTCCCTTCCGCCGCCAACCAGAACGGCCATGACCAGCGGATGCTGACCGAGGCCTTGCGCCACTTCGCGGTCTACGGCCTGTCCGCCGCGCGGCATGCCCGCGCCAATGCCGAGGAAGCCCGGCTCCACGGTGACGAGAAGGCCTGCAACTGGTGGGTGGCGATCTGCCGCCAGCTTGACCGCCGAATGGCTGAAGCGCTCGCACGCAAGATCGCCAACGGCGCCTGACCTCGTTTCCCCATCGAAATCCATAAAAGAGGCGCGGGTCGAAAGGCCCGCGCCTCTTTCGTTTGCCCTTTGCCTTGCCACCCCAATCGCGACAACGCGCCTTGCCGACGCGCCGACTCGCATCGTCCGTTCTTGCGAGTGCCATTTTGCTGCGGGAGAATCCGGGCAACGCAAGGCTGCCACAGGCTTGCGAATTGCGCGGTTGCTCTTGCGCCGAGCGGTTGGTCGGATGCGATTCCGGGCCCAGTTTCCCGCGCTTCCTACCCCCCTATTGCAATTGCGAACTATTATCGGTAAAATCTTCGTCGCCATGCGGATGCAAAGCGGTTTCCCGGTTGCAATGTCGGATCGAGGGGCGTAACGCGCCCTTCGTTGAACCCGGCACCTGCCTTCAGCGGGACGAAAGCAGGCCGCCTTATAGTCCGTCGATCCCGCCTTGTGGGAAGGACAAGCACGCATCATGGCTCGTAAGAAGATTGCCCTCATCGGCGCCGGCAACATCGGCGGCACCCTCGCGCACCTCGCCGCGCAGAAGGAACTGGGCGATATCGTCCTCTTCGACGTCGCAGAAGGCCTGCCGCAGGGCAAGGCGCTCGATCTGTCGCAGTGCGGTCCGGTTGAAGGCTTCGACGCCAAGATCACCGGCACCAACGACTATGCAGACATCGCCGGCGCAGACGTCATCATCGTCACCGCCGGTGTTGCCCGCAAGCCCGGCATGAGCCGCGACGACCTGCTCGGCATCAACCTCAAGGTGATGAAGTCGGTCGGCGAAGGCATCGCCGCCAATGCACCCGACGCATTCGTGATCTGCATCACCAACCCGCTCGACGCGATGGTCTGGGCGCTGCGCGAATTCTCGGGCCTGCCCCACAACAAGGTCGTCGGCATGGCCGGCGTGCTGGACTCGGCCCGCTTCTCGACCTTCCTGGCCTGGGAATTCGGCGTTTCGGTCCGCGACGTGACCTCGTTCGTGCTCGGCGGCCACGGCGACACCATGGTGCCGGTGGTCGAATACTCGACCGTCAAGGGCATCCCGGTTCCCGACCTCATCAAGATGGGCAAGTCCACGCAGGAGCGTATCGACGCCATCGTCAAGCGCACCGCCAACGGCGGCGGCGAAGTGGTTGCCCTGCTCAAGACCGGTTCAGCCTTCTACGCACCGGCCGCTTCGGCGATCGCCATGGCTGAATCGTACCTGGGCGACCAGAAGCGCGTTCTGCCCTGCGCCGCGCACCTCGAAGGCCAGTATGGCGTCGACAATCTTTACGTCGGCGTGCCCGTCGTGATCGGCGCCGGCGGCGTCGAGCAGGTCATCGAAATCGAACTGAACGAAAAGGCGAAGGCCGGTCTTCAGGTCTCGATCGATGCGGTCAAGGAACTGCTGGTCGCTTGTAAGGCGATCGACGGCTCGCTGGCCTGATCCGAAAGACCGCCCGAAGGCTCCCGGCACCCTGCCGGTAGAGCCTTCGGGCGGTCCGGATATTTTCAGGGCCGTTGATTTTACGACTTGGACGGTTGCACTTCGCAGAATTTGCGCCATGGCGCTTCCCAAGCCGCACTTCGGCCTACCTCAGGAACAGGAATTAGGATTCCCCTATGTCCATTCTCGTCGACAAGAACACCAAGGTCATTACCCAGGGTATGACCGGTGCCACCGGCACCTTCCACACCGAGCAGGCCCTTGCGTATGGCACGCAGATGGTCGCCGGCGTGACCCCGGGCAAGGGCGGCACGACCCACATCGGTCTGCCGAACTACAACACCGTTGCTGAAGCCAAGGCCGCCACGGGCGCCTCGGCCACCTGCATCTACGTTCCGCCGCCGTTCGCCGCCGATTCGATCCTCGAAGCGATCGACGCCGAGATGGAACTGATCGTCGCGATCACCGAGGGTATCCCGGTTCTCGACATGGTCCGCGTGAAGCGCGCCCTCTCGGGCTCGAAGTCGCGCCTGATCGGCCCGAACTGCCCCGGCGTCCTGACCCCCGGCGAATGCAAGATCGGCATCATGCCCGGCAGCATCTTCTCCAAGGGTTCGGTGGGCGTTGTTTCGCGCTCGGGCACGCTTACCTATGAAGCCGTGTTCCAGACCACCAACGCCGGCCTCGGCCAGACCACGGCCGTCGGCATCGGCGGTGACCCGGTCAACGGCACCAACTTCATCGACGTCCTGGAACTGTTCCTGGCCGACGAAGCAACCAAGTCGATCATCATGATCGGCGAAATCGGCGGCAGCGCCGAAGAAGAAGCGGCGCAGTTCCTCAAGGACGAAGCCAAGCGTGGCCGCAAGAAGCCGATGGTTGGCTTCATCGCCGGCCGCACGGCGCCTCCGGGCCGCCGCATGGGCCACGCCGGCGCGATCGTGTCGGGCGGCCAGGGCGGCGCCGAGGACAAGATCGCGGCGATGGAAGAAGCGGGCATCCGCGTCTCCCCCTCGCCCTCGCTGCTTGGCGAGACGCTGGTCGAGGTTCTCAAGGAACTGGCGTAACCAGTTTTGCCCGTGGCGGCAGCCCATTGCCGCCGCCACGGGTCTATAAATAGCCGGTGCGATTTGACGCCGGATGATATGCGAAGAACCGGGAATTCCTCCCCGGATTCCGGCTTCGCGCAGATTATGCTCGGTAGCGCCGGGAATCCCCTCCCGACGCCACATGAAGGTGATTCCCATGGGCGACGAGAGTTTCGACTTCACCCCCGGCTCGGCTGACAATGGCGCCCTCGACGGCCCTCAGGCCGGACCCAGCTGGCAGCGCAAGAACTGGCCCCTCGTCGGCGCCGAGTTCGAGGACGACCTGACGCAGGGCCTCGACCCCGCGGCGCTTAAGGTCCAGATCGAGAAGGCCGCCGCCAAGGGTGGTCCGAAGATCGACCAGTCCCGCATAGACGAAGCGGCGGCCGATGCCATCCGCGCCATGATGCTGATCCGCACATATCGCGTGCGCGGTCACCTGGCGGCGGAACTCGACCCGCTTGGTCTTAACCAGCGCCAGCTTCCGGCTGACCTGACCCCCGAATACCACGGCTTCGTGGGCGCTGCGCAGGACCGTCCGGTCTACGTCGGCGGCGCGCTGGGCCTTGAGTGGACGACCGTTCGCGAGATCGTGCAGATCCTGCGCGCCAACTATTGCGGCAAGGTCGGCCTCGAATACATGCACATCTCCGATGTCGAGGAGCGCCGCTTCCTCCAGGAGCGCATGGAAGGCGCCGACAAGGAGATCGAGTTCACCGTCGAAGGCAAGAAGGCGATCCTTCAAGCCGTCGTTCGCGGTGAGCAGTACGAGAAGTTCCTCGGCAAGAAGTACGTCGGCACGAAGCGCTTCGGCCTCGACGGCGGCGAAGCCATGATCCCGGCGCTGGAAGCCGTGATCAAGTACGGCGGCACGCTGGGCGTGAAGGAAATCGTGTACGGCATGGCCCACCGCGGCCGCCTGAACGTGCTCGCCAACGTCCTCGCCAAGCCCTACAAGGTCATCTTCCACGAATTCTCGGGCGGCACCGCCAACCCGGAAGACGTCGGCGGCTCGGGCGACGTGAAGTACCACCTCGGCACTTCGGCCGACCGTGAGTTCGACGGCATCAAGGTCCACATGAGCCTGATGCCCAACCCGTCGCACCTCGAAACCGTCGATCCTGTCGTGCTCGGCAAGGTCCGCGCCTACCAGACGATCGCGGACGACATCGGCGACGACGTCGGCCCCGGCGCCAAGCACAAGCAGGTGCTGCCGGTCCTCATCCACGGTGACGCGGCCTTCGCCGGCCAGGGCATCATCTGGGAGTGCTTCGGCCTCTCGGGCGTGAAGGGCTACAACACCGGCGGCTGCATCCACTTCATCATCAACAACCAGATCGGCTTCACGACGAGCCCGCAGTTCGCGCGCAACTCGCCGTACCCGTCGGACGTGGCGAAGGGCGTTCAGGCCCCGATCCTGCACGTCAACGGTGACGATCCGGCTGCCGTGACCTTCGCGTGCAAGCTGGCGATCGACTATCGCCAGACCTTCGGCCGCGACATCGTGATCGACATGTGGTGCTATCGCCGCTTCGGCCACAACGAAGGCGACGAGCCTGGTTTCACGCAGCCGCTGATGTACGCGCAGATCCGCCAGCACCCGCCGGTCAGCCAGATCTATGCCGAGCGTCTGAAGAAGGAAGGCGTCATCGACGACGCGTTCCTGCCGCAGACCGAGGCCGCGTTCACGCAGCATCTGGAAGAGCAGTTCGAGGCCGCCAAGACCTACAAGGCCAACCAGGCCGACTGGTTCGCCGGTCAGTGGAGCGGCTTCCACAAGCCTGCCGATCCCGAAACCGCGCGTCGCAACGTCGAAACCGGCATCGAGAACAAGCTATTCGACAGCCTCGGCCGCGTGCTGACCACCGTTCCTGAAGACCTCACCGTCCACAAGACGCTGGCCCGCGTGATCGCCGCCAAGGACGAGATGTTCAAGTCGGGCGACGGCTTCGACTGGGCCACGGCGGAAGCACTCGCTTTCGGCAGCCTCGTCACCGAAGGCTACAGCGTGCGTCTGTCAGGTCAGGACTGCGAACGCGGCACCTTCTCGCAGCGTCACGCCGTCTGGGTCGACCAGAAGGACGAGCACAAGTACACGCCGCTGAAGACCCTGCCCCACGGCAGCTTCGAGGTGCTGAACTCGACGCTTTCGGAATATGGCGTGCTCGGTTTCGAGTACGGCTATGCCAGCGCCGATCCGAAGACCCTGGTGCTGTGGGAAGCGCAGTTCGGCGATTTCGCCAACGGCGCGCAGATCATCATCGACCAGTACGTCGCCTCGGCCGAGTCCAAGTGGCTGCGCGCCAACGGCCTCGTCATGCTCCTGCCCCATGGCTACGAAGGCCAGGGTCCGGAGCACTCGTCGGCCCGTCTGGAGCGTTACCTGCAGCTCTGCGCGCAGGATAACATCCAGGTCTGCAACATCACGACGCCCGCGAACTACTTCCACGTTCTGCGCCGTCAGATGCACCGTCCGTTCCGCAAGCCGCTGGTCATCATGACGCCGAAGTCGCTTCTGCGTCATCCGCTGGCCAAGTCGCCCGCTTCGGAATTCCTCGGTGACGGCCACTTCCGCCGCCTGCTCTCGGACCCCAATGCGCCGAGCGATGTGGCGACGAAGAAGGTCATCCTGTGCTCGGGCAAGGTCTTCTATGACATCCTAGAAGCCCGCGATGCCGCCGAGATCGACGACACGCAGATCATCCGCATGGAACAGCTCTATCCCTTCCCGGGCGAGCCGCTGACCAAGCGCCTGTCGCGCATGCCGAATCTCGAAGAGATCGTCTGGTGCCAGGAAGAACCGCAGAACAACGGTTCCTGGTTCTTCGTCGAATCGCAGATCGAAGCTGCCGCCAAGGAAGCCGGTGTCGCCCAGCCGCGTCCCCGTTATGCCGGCCGCAACGCCTCGGCCTCGCCGGCCACCGGTCTCGCCAAGCGCCACGTCGCCGAACAGGCCGCGCTGGTTGCCGATGCGCTGCACCTCTCCGTACGTTCCGAACTCCGCCGCAAGCAGAAGGCTTGAGATAAATCATGACCACCGAAGTCAAGGTCCCCGTCCTTGGGGAATCCGTCGCCGAGGCCACCATCGGCCAGTGGCTGAAGCAGCCCGGCGAAGCGGTTGCCGCTGACGAACCCATCGCCAGCCTGGAGACCGACAAGGTCGCCATCGACGTCATGGCGCCGCATGCCGGCGTCATGGGCCAGCAGCTTGTCAAGGAAGGCGACACCGTCGTCGTCGGCGCGCTGATCGCCACGATCGAAGCCGGTTCGGGCGCCGCTGCGGCCCCCGCCGCCGCTGCCGCACCGGCCACTTCTGCTCCGGCCCCTGCCCCGGCAGCCGCTGCCGTCGCCCCTGCTGCGGCTCCCGCAGCGGACGACGCTGCCGCCGGTTCGTCGGTGCTGTCGCCGGCCGTGCGCCGCGCGATCCTGGAACACGGCATCGATCCGGCCACCATCAAGGGCACCGGCAAGGACGGCCGCATCACCAAGGACGACGTCCTTGAAGCGGCCAAGAACAAGCCGGCTTCGGCACCTGCCGCCTCGGTCCCGGCTGCTGCTGCCCCGGCCGCACGCAACGAGGAACGCGTCAAGATGACGCGTCTGCGCCAGACGATCGCCAAGCGCCTGAAGTCCGCGCAGGACAACGCCGCACTTCTCACCACCTTCAACGACGTCGACATGTCGGCCGTCATTGAAGCGCGCGAGAAGTACAAGGACGTGTTCCAGAAGAAGCACGGCATCAAGCTGGGCTTCATGTCGTTCTTCGCCAAGGCTTCGGTCCTGGCGCTCAAGGACATCCCGGCCGTCAACGCGCAGATCGACGGTGACGAGATCGTCTACCACGACTACGTCGACATCTCGATCGCCGTCTCGGCCCCGAACGGCCTTGTCGTTCCGGTCGTGAAGGACTGCGACAAGCTGGGCTTCGCCGGCATCGAGAAGGCCATTGCCGAATTCGGCAAGAAGGCCAAGGAAGGCACGCTGACCATGGCCGACATGGCCGGCGGCACCTTCACCATCTCGAACGGCGGCGTGTTCGGCGGCCTGATGTCGACCCCGATCATCAACCCCCCGCAGTCGGCCGTGCTCGGCCTGCACCGCATCGAGGACCGTCCGGTCGTGCGTAACGGCGAGATCGTGATCCGCCCGATGATGTACATCGCGCTGTCCTACGATCACCGCATCATCGACGGCCGCGAGGCAGTCACCGCGCTCAAGACGATCAAGGAAGCGATCGAGGATCCCACGCGTCTCCTCATCGACCTCTGAGGGTCCAATGCCGCGCGGCAACCTTCGACAAGCTCGCAGATGAGCGGATGTCGCGCGGTAGTTACTTGAAGTTAGAACAATTCCCGCTCAGGCTGAGCTTGTCGAAGCCCCTTAGCGCGACGGAGGCCTAAACAATGGCTGATTACGATTACGACGTCCTTGTCATCGGTGCCGGCCCCGGCGGCTATGTCGCAGCGATCCGCGCCGCGCAGCTCGGTCTGAAGACCGCCTGCGCCGAAGGCCGCGAGACGCTGGGCGGTACCTGCCTCAACGTCGGCTGCATCCCCTCGAAGGCGCTGCTCCACGCTTCGGAATACTTCGAAGCGGCGAAGGAAGGCGGCTCGATGGCCAAGATGGGCATCAAGGTCACGCCCGAGCTGGACCTCGACACCATGCAGGGCCAGCGCCTTGACGCGGTGAAGGGCCTGACCGGCGGCATCGAATTCCTGTTCAAGAAGAACAAGATCGACTGGCTGAAGGGCTACGCCCAGTTCAAGGACGCGCACAGCGTCGAAGTGGCCGGCAAGACCGTCACCGCCAAGAACATCGTGATCGCCACCGGTTCCTCGGTCACCCCGCTTCCGGGCGTGGAAATCGACAACGCCGGCGGTGTGGTCGTGGACTCGACCGGCGCGCTGGAACTGGCCTCGGTTCCCAAGAAGATGGTCGTCATCGGCGGCGGTGTGATCGGCCTTGAACTCGGTTCGGTCTGGCGTCGTCTCGGCACGGAAGTCACCGTCGTCGAATTCCTCGACCAGTTGCTGCCCGGCATGGACCTCGACGTCCGCAAGGAAGCCGCCAAGATCTTCAAGAAGCAGGGCATGACGCTCAAGCTCTCGACCAAGGTCACCGGCGTTGCCGTTGAAGGCAAGGCTGCCAAGGTCACCGTCGAGCCCGCCGCTGGCGGCGCTGCCGAAATGATCGACGCTGATGTCGTGCTCGTCGCCATCGGCCGCAAGCCGAACACCGACGGCCTCGGCCTCGCGAACATCGGCCTCGAACTCAACCAGCGCGGCCAGATCGAGACCGACCACGACTTCGGCACCAAGGTCGACGGCGTCTGGGCTATCGGCGACGTGATCCCCGGCCCGATGCTCGCCCACAAGGCCGAAGACGAAGGTATCGCCGTGGCTGAGAACATCGCGGGCCTGACCGGCATCGTGAACCACGACGTGATCCCGGGCGTGGTCTACACGCAGCCGGAAATCGCGGGCGTCGGTCTGACCGAAGAAGCCGCCAAGGCTCGCGGAGCGGTGAAGGTCGGCAAGTTCCCGATGCTTGCCAACTCGCGCGCCAAGACCAACCACGAGCCCGACGGCTTCGTGAAGGTGATCGCCGACGCCGAAACCGACCGCGTTCTCGGCGTGTGGTGCATTGCTTCGGTGGCCGGCACGATGATCGCCCAAGCCGCGCAGGCCATGGAATTCGGCGCGACCTCGGAAGACATCGCCTACACCTGCCACGCGCACCCGACCCACTCGGAAGCGATCAAGGAAGCGGCCATGGCCGTGCAGGGCAAGCCGATACACATCTGATCGGGTCCGCCTTGAAGGCATAGAAAAGGCCGGTGGCGCTGAATGCGCTACCGGCCTTTTTCTTTGGCAATGCGAACCAATCAGCTCTGTAAATCGTACTGCTTCAGCAGGTCGTACAGCGTCGGCCGACTGATCCCCAGCATCTTGGCAGTGCTGGAAATATTGCCCTCGCTGCGGGCCAGTGCATGGCGGATCACCTTGCGGTCGGCCTGCTCACGCGCGGTCTTAAGATTGAGGGCATTGGCCACCTGTTCGTCCGGCTCGGCGAGGTCGAGATCGACGGCAGAGACCAGCTTTTCGTCCGCCATGATGACGGCGCGCTTCACCCGATTCTCCAGTTCGCGGACATTGCCCGGCCATTGCCATGCATCGATTGCCGCCAGCGCATCGGCGGAAAAGCCCCGCACGCGCGGGTTCATTTCCTTGGCGTAGCGATTGAGGAAGGCCTTCGCGAGCAAGGTCGCGTCGCCCGGCCGCTCGGCAAGGCTGGGGATCTTCACGACGATCTCGGCGAGCCGATAGAACAAGTCCTCGCGGAACCGTCCATCGGCGATCATCGCCTCCAGATCCTGATGCGTGGCGCAGACGATGCGCGTATCGACGGGGATCGACTCCCGCGAACCCACGCGCTCGATCACGCGCTCCTGAAGGAAGCGCAGCAACTTCACCTGAAGCTGGAGCGGAATATCGCCCACTTCGTCGAGGAACAGCGTACCGCCGCCCGCTTGCTCGATCTTGCCGGGGGTGGTCTTCACGGCCCCGGTGAAAGCGCCCTTCTCGTGCCCGAACAGCTCGCTTTCCAGCAGGTTCTCGGGAATCGCGGCGCAATTGATCGCCACGAATTCACCCTTGGCCCGCCCGCTCGCCTCGTGCAGCCCGCGCGCCAGCAGTTCCTTGCCGGTGCCCGACGCGCCGAGCAGCATCACCGAGACATTGGTGTTGGCCACACGCTCGATCGTCCGCGCGACGCGCACCATTTCCGGCGCTGCGGTGATCATGCGGCCGAGAACCTTGTCGTCCTTCTCCACCTTGGAGGCCAGACGACGGTTCTCGTCCTCAAGTCGATGCAACTGAAGCGCACGGCGCACGATCAGCCCCAGCGCATCGATATCGACCGGCTTCTTGTAGAAGTCGTAAGCCCCGCGCGCGATGGCCTGAAGCGCGGATTCGCGCGCGCCATGGCCCGAGGCGACAATCACCTTAGTATCGGGCTTCAACGCCATGATCTCGTCGAGCACGGCAAAACCCTCGGTCACGCCGTCGGGATCGGGCGGCAGGCCGAGATCGAGCGTCACGACATCGGGCATTTCGGAACGCAGCAGCGCCATGGCCTGCGCGCGGTCGCCCGCGATCAGGACCTCGAAATCCTCGTAAGCCCACTTGAGCTGGGCCTGAAGCCCGGCATCGTCCTCTACGACAAGCAGCTTCGGCAGCGCCTTGGAAGTTTCTGTCATCTCAGGCTACTTTCTGATCCTTGGCGGCAAGGGTCTGGTAAAAATCGGTGGCGGCGGCGAGCGGGATGCGGACGACGAAGCGCGATCCCAGCCCCTCGCGGGATTCCACTTCGAGGCGGCCGCGCATCGCCCGCACCAGCTCGCGGGCTTCGAACGCGCCAATGCCGAAGCCGCCGCTCTTGGTGGAGACGAACGGCTTGAACAGGCGGTTACGCACGAATTCGGCGGACATCCCGCAACCGGAATCGAGCACTTCGAACCGGGCATTCAGGCCGTCCGTGGCGAGCGAGAGGAACACGGGACTGTCAGGCTCACTGGCATCGAGCGCGTTCTGAATGAGGTGGACGAGCACCTGATCGAGCGAATGACGGTTCGCCGTGACCATGATCTCCAGCGTTTCCGCCAGAACGACTTGCGGATTGTCGCGGAATCGCTCGATCACGCCCCGTGCGACATCACCTGCGGGAACCGGTTCCAGCTTGTCCACCGCGCCGTTTCCATAGCGCGAAAGGCGGGCCAGCAAGGCGTTGAGCTTGTCCGACGAATTGCGCAGCGTCACCAGCATGTCGGCGCGGAACGCGGGCTTGTCAGCATGAAGCTCGGCATTGCGGGCCAGCAGGCTGAACTGGCTGGCGAGGTTCTTGATATCGTGCATCACGAAAGCGATGCGGCGGTGGAAATCTTCGAACCGGCTCGATTCCGCCAGTGCTTCCTGACTGGAATTCTCCGCAAGGTAGCTCGCAAGCTGCTGGCCGATCACGCGCAGCAGGTCGAAATCCTCCCAGTCCAGCTTGCGCGTCAGTTGCGGACGCGCAAGCACGACCATGCCGACGAGCCGCTCATAATGCACCAGCGGCACCAGCGCCCAGGCGCGCGGCTCGGCCAGCAGCCATGCCGGGACTTCGACTTCGTGTCCGCCGGCCATGACGCCGGTGCGCTGCTCATCAAGGTCAGCGATGAAGGCGTGCCTCTCGAACGGCGCCAGCGCACGCAGCGGGTAGGCCACCGCGGGAACGTCGATGTCACGCCAGTTCCAGCGCGCGGCAATGGTGAGGTCGCCCTGATCGCCGGGGGTCAGCAGCAGGCCTGCCGCGCTGGCGGTGACATCTGCGACCGACTGGACCACGCGCTCTCCCAAGGGCAGCGCCTGTTCGCCGCCGCTGCCGATGGTGCGCGTGAACCGCAGCCATTCCTCGCGGTAGTCATATCGGTGCTGGAAGAAGTGCTTGGCCAGCGTCACTTTCAGCCAGCCCCGCACCCGCCGCGACGGTAGCACGACAAGCGCAAAAGCGCTGGCCAGCGTCAGGAAGGCCAGTTCGATCAGGCGCGCGAAATCGCCTCCTGCATAAGCCAGCCACTGCGCCACGGCGACCATGGCGACGAGGTAGACGCCGATCACCAGCAGCGAAAACGTCTGGAACGTCACCGCGCGCGAGGGGCGCAGGCGCAGTTCGTCACGGTTGCGCGCCGCGCCGATGGCAAGGCATGCCGCCAACGCCATCGCCGAAAGCCCCCGCAGGGCCGCGATCTCTACCGGCCATGTGCCCCCCAGATAAGCGATCGTGTAAAGGTTGAGGTCGAAGGCCCAAAGCACCGCGAGCCCTGCTGCCGGCCAGCGCAGCGCTCCGCGCGCCTCACGCGGCGCACCGGCGTAGAGGTTGTGGACCAGCACCAGCCCGCCCACGGCCACCAACAGACGAAGCATCACCGTGAAGTCGAATGCCACTTGCACAATATGCCGCTCGAAAGCGGGGCGCGAAAGGCCAAGGTCTACCCCCAGATGCAGCACTTCAACGAAGACCAGCGCGTAGATTACCGGACGGATCGGCGCGAGGCTGGCGTGGCGCCCATCGCTGGCGAACAGCGCGTATACGGCCATCAACCAGCCCAGATTGCGCGCGCTCTCTGCCAGAGAGACTGTCAGCATGTTCGCGGTCGCCGCTGCGGCTACTGCCCATGTCGCAGTCAGCAACAGCGCGGCGACGATCGGCGTGCCGGCCTTGGCGAAGCGCCCGCGCTGCGGCCAGAGCCAGAACGCCAGGCTCGCCACGGCGACCGCTCCGGAGAGGTTGAGCGCGGCGCCGACGCTCGACCACAATATGGCGGTCTGTTGCCCGATAATCATCGTGCCCCCTCGCTCCACAGCACCACTCGCAACGTCTGAAGAATGATCAGAAAATCGAGGAATGGCGTGTAGTTCTTCGCGTAATAGAGATCGAATTCGAGCTTGTGGCGGGAATCCTCGATCGAGGCGCCATAAGGGTAATTGATCTGCGCCCAGCCAGTGATCCCCGGCTTCACCATGTGCCGCTCAGCGTAATAGGGCAGTTGTTCTTCTAGATCGGCCACGAATTCGGGCCGCTCCGGACGCGGGCCCACGAAGCTCATCTCGCCCTTGAGTACGCTCCAGGCCTGCGGCAGTTCGTCGATCCGCACCTTGCGGATGAAGCGGCCGACGCGGGTAATGCGGGGGTCGTCCTTCTGTGCCCACTTTGCACCCGCGATTTCGGCATCGGTGCGCATCGAGCGCAGCTTCACCACGTCGAAAGCCTCACCGAACAGGCCCACGCGCGATTGCCGGTAGAACGCCGGGCCCCGGCTGTCGATCTTCACGATCAGCGCGAACAGGACGATGACGGGCGCGGCCAAAACCAGCAGCAGAGCGCTCGCACAGATGTCGAACACGCGCTTGGCCGCGCTGGAAAGCATCCGGCCCGAGGAAAAGCCGTCGGAGAAGATCAGCCAGCTGGGATTGACCGTATCGAGATCGACGCGGCCGGTTTCGCGTTCCAGAAAGCTGGAGAACTCGTTGACGTGGACACCGGTGGTCTTGATCCGCAACAGGTCCTTGAGCGGCAGCGAATTGCGCCGTTCCTCCAGCGCGAGGACGACTTCGCTGACGCCAAGATTGCCCACGAAGCGGGTCAGATCGTGAATCGCGCCGCGCGCTATCGCTTCCTCGACCACCGGCTTGGCCTCGCTCATGCCGATGTAGCCGACGATGGCGAAGCCGCTCTCCGGCCGTTCGGCCAGATCGCGCAGACGCTGCGCCCGATTTCCGGCGCCGAGCACCAGCACGCGACGACGGAACGCGGATGTGCCAAGGAAACCGCTCAACACCAGCCGGTTGGCCATCAGCAGCAGGATCGCGAACGCCATCGAATAGGCCAGCGTCGAGCGCCAGAAGTGCTGCCCGGCAACCAGGAAATCGACGAAGGAAAGCGCGATCACGCCCAGCGAAACCGCCACCAGCAGACGGGCGGCCGCAAAGCGCATGGAGCGCAGCGCATCGCCGCCGTATACCCCGACCGCGACCATGGCGAGCACGATCACCGCCGCAAAGGCGCCGTGGACCCCGAGCCGGCCGGCAAGATCGCCCGCCTCCATTCCGATCTGCTCCGCGCGCAGCCGCCACGAGATTTCGTTGGCCAGCGCCAGCAGCACCACGTCGACAAGCCAGAGCAGCACGACCGCGTGGGGAATGTAATGTTTGAACAGGCGAATCATAGTCGCGGGGGCGCCATTTGCCGGGCCGGATGCGGCCTTGCCCCGATCCTAAGGAAAATGGGTAAACTGTCGGTAAATCTGACAATCGCCATTGCCGCGGGACGCACCGATTTCAGCCGAATGCGTCCTTTGCCTGGCATCGATGTCGGGCGGATTTACAGCCCGGTAGATGCGATATCTTAAGAGATCAGGTGCGTGGCATCAGCCTCATCGCGGTGAGCGTGATCGCCTCGCTGCCCGAGGAAATGACCTTGTCCGCCACCGGTGCCCAGAACGGGCTGTGAAGCGAAGGCAGCGGCGCCCCGCCGGACTTGGCAGCAGCCAGTTTGGCCGGATCGACCCCGCCCACCCAGAAAATCACCGACTGGATATGGTTCTCGTCCGCACGGCGGAATTCGCCGAAATCCTCACCGCCCATGACCGAAGGCGTGATGATCACATTGGTATCGCCCATCTTTCCCTTGAGATCGGCGACGGCCGTCTGGGTGAATTCCGGCGAGTTCCATGTTGCTCGCGTATGCGGTTCCTTGACGGTAATGACCGGCATGAGATCGTCCGACAGGCCGGAGGCGATGGCCTCGCCGCGCGCAATGCGCCGGATCCCGTCGAGCAGGTGCTCACGCGTCTCATCCGAATAGCTGCGCACGGTCAGCTGGAGCTTGGCATCGTCGGAAATGACATTGTGCTTGGCTCCGGCGTGGAACGAGCCCACCGTCACCACCACCGGATCGAGCGGATTGGTTTCGCGGCTGGCAAGCGTTTGCAGCTTCATGACGATGCTGCTGGCCAGAACGATCGGGTCCTTGGTCGTCTGCGGGTAGGCACCGTGGCCGCCGATGCCCTTTACGTCCATGTCGACGCTGTCGACATTGGCGAGCGCCCAGCCCACCGCCGCGCCCACCTGCCCGGCAGGAAGATCCGCCGAATCGTGGAAGGCCAGCGTGAAATCGGGCTTCGGGAAGCGGGTATAGAGCCCGTCCTTGAGCATCGCGAGCGCGCCCTCGCCCGTCTCCTCTGCAGGCTGGCCGATCATCACTAGCGTGCCCGACCACTCGGACTTATGCGCCGCCATGAGCCGCGCGGTCTCGATCCACGCGGTCATATGCGTATCGTGCCCGCACGCGTGCATGACGCCGCTCTCGACCCCGGCGGTGGACGTGCCGCGCTGCTTCGAGGCGAACGGCAGCCCCGTCTGCTCGACCACCGGCAACGCGTCCATGTCGGCGCGGATCAGCACGGTCGGCCCCTCGCCGTTCTTGAGGACGGCAACGACGCCGGTTCCGCCGACTTTCTCGGTAACGGTGAAGCCTGCGTCCCTCGCGGCCTTGGCAAGGATGGCAGCGCTGCGCAGTTCCTGTGTGCTCAGTTCGGGATGAGCGTGAAGATCGCGATAGATCGTCATCAAACCCGGCAAGTCGCGGCTGATCGTGGCTGAAAGCTCGTCCTGCGGCGCAGCGGCCAGTGCCGGGGAGGAAAAGCCGAAAACGGCTGCGGAGACAGTGACGAACAGGGTTGCGCTGGCTTTCATGAAGCACAGCCTATGTCGTGCTGGGCAGTCCGACAAGCCGCTCTGTTCGCGACTTTCTCCAACCCGCTCCGGTACTTCAGGCCCCCAGCAGGCCATGCTCCTCAAGCGGGCGCGTCACGAAGTCCGGCATATGCAGTTCGCGCACCAGTTGCCGCCGATCCCGCGCGACTTTGGGATAGTCCTTCGCGGCCTGATCGAGCACTTTGCCCGCCGCCTGCACTTGCCCGTCCAGCGCATAGGCCGACGCCAGCAGATAGCGCGGAATGAGCCCGCGATCCTCGGCATTGAGGCGGGCATAGTGCACGGCCTGCGCGCCGTCCTCGCGGAAAAGGGCATCGATCACCAGCCCGGACCAGTACCATGCCGGATGGCCGGGATTGAGCTGGATAGCCTTCTCGGCCAGCGCCGGGGCAATGTCATGCTCGCCCAGCACACCGAGCAGCCGGCTCGCGTCGGCAAGGATCTCGGAATTGTTGGGGCTGATTTCCAGCGCCTTGCCGATCGCCTCGCGCGCGGCGTCGAAGTCGCCGTTGTGGAAACGCGCGATCGCCAGGAACTGATATGCCTGCGCATTGGTCGCATTCGCCGCCACCGCCCTTGACGCGGCATCGAGTGCGGCCTGCGAACTGCCGGTGCCCTCGGCGACGGCCTGATAGGTGTGAACCCACGAGAGCAGCGCCCAGCCGTTCGAATAGTTGGGATTGGCGGCAACCGCGCGCTCAAGGCACGCCTTGACCGGTCCGAGCGTGCCGGGCTGCTTGCTGCGCATGAACTCGAACGCGCGCAATTCGCAGAAATAGTGCTCCATCGAGACATCGCGGTGGTTTTCGAGATCCTGTCGCATCGTCTCGTGGATCACGCCGTAGGGCTGCCCGAGCCGGGAAGCGACGCCCAGCGCGATCTCGGACTGAAGTTGGAGCAGATGCTTGGGATCATAGGAGAGCAAATCGCTGTTCTGCGACCAGACCACCACCCCGCCGGGAATCCGCACAAGGCTGGAGTTCACGCGGAACTTGTCCCCCGCCGCCACGACGGAGCCCTGCAGCACGAAACTGCTGCCGCGCGGCGCCGCTTTCGCCCGCCGCTCGACCGCCGGCGAGACCCCGTTCTCGTCCAGGCCAATCACCGCGAGATTGGGTAGCTGGGAGAGATAATTGACGAGATCGTACTGGATGCCATCGCGCACTTGCGTGATTTCGGGCGAGGCCCCGCTGAGGGCGAACGGGACAACGAAGACTGTCGGCCCCTGCGGCATTTCTCCGGCACGGGCGATCGCGGTATCGCGCTCGTCCCCCGGCCAATAGACGATCAGCAGCGCAGATACGAGCGCCAGCACTGCCAGCAGTACCCAGGCGCGGCGGCGCAAGTTCAGCGCGCTCGCCGAATGGATCATGTCTTCGCGGCGGGGCTCGATTGGGGGGGTATCCATCGCGGGCGAGACATGGGCGTCCGGCTCAGCCGGTCCATTCCTGTCAGCCGCATCGGTGAGCGCTGTCTCCGTACCGGCCGGCACCTCATTCGTTGGCGGAATTGGAGCCGCCGTCACCAGCGCCGGTTCCGACGCATACGTGCGAACCGGCGCGTCCTCCAGCGTTGGCACATAGGAGCCCCGCTGGATAACGATGCGGACGGGATCGTCCTGCCCCTCTCCCGCATAGTGTTCGACCAGCGCCTTGCGCAGCCGCGTCATCTGTACGCGCACGATCGAATCCGACGAGGCATCGAAATCCTCGTCCCGCCCGAAGACATCGAGCGCAATGGCATAGCCTTTCAGCCTGTCCGCATGACCAGCGACAGTCTGTGTGACAAGATGGGTGAGAAGTTCCGCAAGCCGCGGCGAGGATCGGAAAGTAGCGGATCCGACAACGCGCGAAAGCGCGTCCTGGAATTCGGCATGACTACGTTCCATGTCATTCCCTTCGCGGACAAAATAGTCCGGATAGAGAGACTTGGCAAACGCACTTGCCGCCCGTTGCATGCAACCGGGCGCGGTACGGCGCGGTTCAGGGCAATCCGCGCCGGTCCACTCCCCCGGAGTAGACCGGCGCAGCGGGGCGGAGTGAACTCCTGCCCGTTTTGCGACCCGAAGCAGCCACGGCCGTCCTCGGGGGGCGGGCGTGGCCGGACTTGCGGGAAATGCAGGAATCCGATCGGCGGCAGTAGGGGAAACCGCACGCGCCCGGTCCAACTCGGCACTCGTGAAACGGGCCGGATTCCAGCAGTTCTCGATACGAATGCAGTTTGCGAACCGGAGGAAGACAGCCTGAGCCGGCAAGTCCGCAATACGGAAGGCATCGACGTATCGAGCGACGAAACGGCTAATGACCCAAATCGGCCGGGGCCGTCAGTGTTTAACCGTTAAACTGCGCGGGATTTCGGATTATCGGCGCTGAAACATCAGCATTTTACCAAGGAAGGGCGGCCGATAAGGCAGGCCCGATTCCCGGTGATCATTCTCGGCCGGATCATGATCGATCCGGCGAATCGCGTGTGGTGCCCCTGGCCCGACTCGAACGGGCACGCCTTGCGACAAACGATTTTGAGTCGTTCGCGTCTACCATTCCGCCACAGGGGCACGCTTGCACGCCGGCCGTTCACACGATGATGAACTGCTCTGACGCCGACGCCTTAGCCGCGCCGGCGCCCTTGCTCAAGTCACTTGAGCGCAGTTACCAATATCTTGTGGAGACGCGAGTGCAAAACGTCGTTGCCGGCAAGGATCTCGGTGTCGCAGATCGACGGCGAACGGCCCTTCCAGTCCGAAACGAAGCCGCCGGCTTCACGCACGAGAAGGCAGCCTGCTGCCGTGTCCCACGGCTTGAGATCGGCTTCCCAGAAGCCTTCGTAACGGCCCGAGGCCACCCATGCGAGGTCGAGCGCGGCCGAACCGAAGCGGCGGATGCCCGCAACCTGCGGGGCAAGCCCGTGATAGATTCGCGTCCACTGCCCGGCATCGCCATGGCCCGCGAACGGAATGCCGGTGGCGATCACGCTCTCATCGAGGTGACGGCGCGAGGACACGCGCAGGCGGCGATCCTGAAGCCAGGCACCGCGTGCCTTCTCGGCCCAGTAGCTCTCGTCGGTGACGGGCTGATAGATCAGTCCGGCAGTGACTTCGCCCCAGCCCTTGCCGTCAAGGCGCGGTTCCTGCACCGCGATCGAGATCGCGAAATGCGGAATGCCGTGCAGGAAGTTGGTCGTGCCGTCGAGCGGATCGACGATGAAGCGCGGCTTGGTGGGATCGCCCTCGATCTCGCCCGCTTCCTCGAACAGGAAGCCCCAATCGGGGCGCGCGGCGCGCAGTTCGTCCCAGATCGTCCGCTCGGCAGCCTGATCGGCCTTGGAGACGAAGTCCGCCGGGCCCTTGCGCGAGACCTGGAGGTGCTCGATTTCGCCGAAGTCGCGACGGAGCCGGTTGCCCGCCTTGCGGGCCGCCTTTTCCATCACGCGCATGAGACCGGAAATGGCCGCCATAATACCTTAGTCCTTCGATGGCCGGATGTTACCGGCCGGTTATCCATATGCAAGTCGGCCGCGCCGACCCGGTCATCGGCCCTGAACGGGCTTTCCGGGCGCGGGCTGGCCCGGTGCAGCTTGGCCGGGTGCCGCCTGCGCGCTGTGATTGCAGATCGCCACCATGGCGCTCAGCATTTCATCAGGCTTGTCGCGGTGCACCTTTTCGGGATTGTCGGCGATGACCTTGTCCATCGCCGTACTGATCCGCGAGAGCGAATTGTTGTAGAGGCAGCCGACCAGCACACCCTTGATCGGCTCATCAACCTTGTCGGACTGGAGCCCGGAGATCAGCACCTTGAGGTAGAGCAGCGCGTGCTGCACCTCAGGCGGCGGTGCCGCAGGCTGCGGGGCCGGCTTGGCTGCGGACGCGGCGGCCGGCTTCGCGGCAGGCTTGGCCGCAGCCGCCAGCACCGGCGAGGCGCCGAATGCCAGAGAACCGGCGAGCAGCGCGGAAACGACCGCCCGGCGCATCAGTCGGCCTTCCTGACGTAGGCCTTCTCGTACACGTCAACGACGATGCGCGTACCGCTTTCGATGTGCGGCGGCACCATCACGCGCACGCCGTTGTCGAGCACGGCGGGCTTGTAGCTGGACGAGGCGGTCTGACCCTTCACCACGGCGTCGGCTTCGACGATGGTGGCTTCAACCTGTTCGGGAAGCTGGACCGAGATCGGACGCTCTTCCCACAGTTCGAGAAGAACCTGCATGCCGTCCTGAAGGAACGACGCGGCATCGCCGAGCAGGTCGGCCGGGAGCTGGATCTGCTCGTAGGTTTCGATGTCCATGAACACCAGCTGGTCACCCTCGACGTAAAGGAACTGGAAGTCCTTGGTGTCGAGACGCACCTTTTCGACAGTGTCGGCGCTGCGGAAGCGCACGTTCGTCTTGCGGCCATCGATGAGGTTCTTCATCTCGACCTGCATGAAGGCGCCGCCCTTGCCCGGCTGGGTGTGCTGCGTCTTGGCAACTTTCCAGATGCCCTTTTCGTATTCGAGGATATTGCCGGGACGAATGTCGACGCCGCTGATCTTCATGGAGTAAACCTTAAGATGGGAAAGAGCCGGTGTACGGAAAGCATGGGCCCTTAGCCGAGGACACTGACTGTGGCAATTGCTTCGCGCCAATGCTAGCGCATTGGTCATGAATCGCGCCCTATTCGCCCCTGCCCGAGCGCTTGCGCCCGCATTGCTGCTTGCGCCCGTCCTGCTGATGACCATGGCCGCGCCGGTGGCGGCGCGCAACTCGGCACCGCCGATCCCCGGCGGCCCCTTGGGAACATTGGCGCTGGGCCGCTACAACTGCGAGAAGGACGGCGATGCCGGTGGTCCGGTGGGAATCCCGGTGCCGACGCTCAATTTCCAGGTGGTCATCTATTCCAGCTATAAAGGCGTCGACGGCGTGCGCGGCAGTTATCTGTTAACCGGCGACGACGTGGTGATGACCGGCGGCGGGCTCAGGGGCATGCGCCTGCACCGCATTTCGCCCGGCTTCCTGCGAGTGGTCGGTGCGGACGGCGCCGATACCGAAACGCGCTGCGTGCTGAGTTCGCGCAGGCCGCAGTTCCATGGCGATTCCGGTTCCGATTCCGACAGCGACGGTTGATCTCTCCGCTTCATGACAGCACCTAAAGGTCCCAGCGGCTGATCGCTCCGGCGGTTTGCCCTGACTTCCGATCCACTCTAGCCACCGGCAATACGAATTGCGGGGAGCAGGACAATGGACCTCGGATTGGCCGGAAAACTGGCGATCGTCACCGGGGCGACCGCCAATATCGGCCGCGCCATAGCGCTCGAACTGGCACGCGAAGGGGCACGGACCGTACTGGTTGGCCGCGATGCGGAGGCCGGCGCACGACTGGCCGAGGAATGCCGGCAGGCCGGAGCGCCTGAGGCGCTTTTCGTTGCCGCCGACCTCACCGACCCGGGCACTCCGGCTCGCGTGCTGGACGCTGCCGAGACACTTGGCCCGGTCGATGTGCTGGTCAACAACGTGGGCGGCAATGTCGCGCAGGGCTTCTTCGCCGATTCCGATCCCGCCACCTGGATGGCCGATATCGACCTCAATTTCGGCACGGTGCTGCGCATGACCCACGCCGTGCTGCCGGGCATGATCGCGC
Source organism: Novosphingobium sp. BL-S-33 (assembly GCF_056857025.1). NCBI lineage: Bacteria > Pseudomonadati > Pseudomonadota > Alphaproteobacteria > Sphingomonadales > Sphingomonadaceae > Novosphingobium > Novosphingobium sp. BL-S-33. Next base: position 2,853,303 of record NZ_CM166474.1, read on the forward strand.
GCAAGGCGGGCGCCATCGTCAATGTCGGCTCCACCGCGGCGCTTGTCGGCGACTACCAGCTTGCGGTCTATTCGGCCGCCAAGGGCGCGGTGCACAGCTTCACCGTGGTCCTGGCCAAGGAACTGGGTCAGCACGGTATCCGCGTGAACGCCATCGCGCCCTACGCCACGATCTCCCGCGATCCCGCCGCATTCAGCAAGGGCAGTCGCTTCCACCCCGAATCCGGCATGTTCAGCCGCGGAACCGCCAGCGTGTCCGAAGAAGATCGCGCAATCCGTCAGCGCCGCACTTTTGTCGGCCGGCCTTTCGCGTTGCCCGAGGAAATGGCCGGCATCGTGGCATTCCTTGCAGGGGAGCGCGCCAGCTTCATCACCGGGCAGGTCTATCCGGTGGACGGCGGCGCGCTGCTTTAAAGCACGGCAATCGAGAAGGCGAAGACATGGCTATCGACGAAAAGGCACTCTGCGAACTGCTCGACAAGGACGCGATCCGCGACCTGGTGCTGCTCTATTCGCGCGCGATCGACCGGCAGGACATTGCGCTGCTGCGCGATCTCTACACCGAAGATGCCACCGACTCGCATGGCGACAGCTTCGATGGTCCGGCGGAAGACTACTGCCGTTTCATCGAGGGGTCGTTCCCCTACATGCCCTATTCGGGCCACCATGTGTGCAACCACATGATCGCCGTGGATGCCGGGGGCGATACGGCCTGCGGCGAAGTCTACGCGCTGGCGTGGCACCTCATTCCGGCGCGCGACGGCTCGCAGGAAGAGGACTTCATGGCGGTGCGCTACATCGACAATTACCGCCGCTGTGCCGACGGCAAATGGCGCTTCTCGAAGCGCGTGGTGACCTACGACTTCAAGCTGCGCCGCCCCTTCGACGGCGGCGGATTGCTCGGCCAGGGCGCAGCGGACCCGAGCTATGCGCTGTGCGACCATCCGCTCTTCGCGCGGGGCGCGCGGACCTGAGAAAACAGCCCTCGCCGCCTACCCTCGGCAGCACGATGATCGTCTGCCGAGGTGCCTTGCAGCAGGCTCAGGCCGAAGGCGCGTAGCCTCCGTTAAGCGGATAGGTCTGCCCCGTGATCCATTCCGCCGCGTTCGAGCAGAGGAAGCTCACCAGCGCGGCCACATCGCTCGACTTGCCGTAGCGGCGGATCGTGTAACGCGACAGCATCGCCTTGGCATGATCGCTCGCCGTCACTTCGGCCAGTTGTTCCTCGCTCATGTCCGGCATCAGCGCCGAAAGCGAGACCGAATTGCAGGTCACATTATAGCGCCCCAGTTCCTTGGCGATCGAGCGCATGAAGCCCTGCGCGCCTGCCTTGGCCGAGGCATAGACGGCCATCTTGGCCTCACCCACGCGGCCCGAATCCGAAACGATGGTGACGATCCGCCCGCGCTTCGCCTCGACCATGTTGGGGATCAGCGCATAGCTGCAATTGTAGACACCGTAGAGATTGGTGCCGAGATAGCGCTGCCAGTGCGCCGGGTCTTCCTCCCAGAAGTTCTGCGTCGGCCGGATCGAGGCCGTGGGGCCCGCCATGCCGGCATTGTTGACGAGCACGGTCGCCGCGCCCAGTTCCCGGGTGATCGCCGCGTTGGCCGCCCTTGCCGCTTCCAGATCGGTAACATCGAACGGCACCGCCAGTGCCGGCACGCCCAGCGCGCGCACTTCGGCTGCCACGGCCTCGGCCCGCTCGGCAACGTAGTCGTTCACGGCGATGCCGCCCGCATTGTGCCGCGCCAGTTCCAGAGCGGTCGCCCGGCCCGCATTCTGTCCGGCGCCGGTGACCAGAGCCACTTGTCCGCCCAGATCGATCAGATCGCTTCCCTGCATTCTGTCCTCATCCATTGATTTCTTCTGTCACGGTCAAGTTTCGCATGCCCTCACGCGCCTCGCGACGGTGCAAAGCCCGATATCGCGCGCGCGGTTACGCCATCGCTCCAAGGGTGCTTAGTCTTGTCCGCAAACAGGAAATCGGGAGAGACGGGATGATCGAAGGCTTTGACCTGACCGGACGCGCCGCGCTGGTCACCGGCGGCGGCACTGGCATCGGCAAGGAAGTGGCACGCCTGCTGGCGCGGCGCGGCGCCGATGTCATGCTGGTTGCCCGCCGCGCCGACCGGCTGGAGGCCGCCGCGCGCGAGATCGCGCAAGAGACCGGCCGCCGCGTGGCAAGCCTGTCCTGCGACGTGACCGACGCCGACGCGGCCACGGCCATGGTTCAGGAAGCGACAGATCGGCTGGGGCGGCTCGACGTGCTCATCAACAATGCCGGGATGTCGAGCTTTTCCGCGCTTTCGAAGATGGCGCCCGAGCTTTGGGACAAGGACGTTCGGCTCAATCTCAATGCCGCGTTCTACGTCTCGCACGCGGCTATCGCCCATCTCAAGGCGCATGGGAACGGGGCGGTGGTCAATGTCTCGTCGCTGGCCGGGATCAACGGCACGGTAGGTTGCGGCGCCTATTCCGCCGCCAAGGCAGGACTCCAGATGTTCACCCGCGTCGCCGCCGCCGAATGGGGGCCTGCCGGAGTGCGTGTAAACTGCGTGGCGCCGGGCATGATTGCCACCGAGCTTGCGAAACGGGGCTGGGCCAAGGTCGGCTTCGACGCCACCGATGCGTGCAAGGTGTTTCCTCTTCGCCGACCGGGGACCCCGCTGGAAGTGGCTCAGGCGATTGCCTTCCTTGCCTGCGATGCGGCCAGCTACATTACCGGCGAAACGCTGACGGTGGGCGGCGGACCGCAGCTCAAAGGCATGATCGACGCGGATTGAGTGGCGGAGCGCTACACTCTTGGCACTTCACTCGTCGCCCCCGCGAAGGCGGGGGCTCCGCTTCCTTCCCGCTACGCCTCAAGAACAAGCGGGGTCCCCGCCTGCGCGGGGACGACGGATCGTGTTTGGATAAGTAGCGCGCCCTATCCCCAGAGCGCCTCTGCCGCCGCCAGCCCCTGCGCACCGCGTCCGCCCAGTTCCGAGGTGAGCAGCTTGAGCCGGTACGTCCACAAATGCAGCGGATGCTCCAGCGTCATGCCCATGCCGCCAAGGAACTGGTGGTAATCGTAGCACACCCGCTTGGCGGCTTCCTGCGCATGAAGCAGCGCCATCGCCGCATCGGCGCTGTCGCCAGTGGCCGCCGCACGCATGGTGAGCCAGTAAGCGGTATTGGTCACCACTTGCGCCTCGGCCAAACGGTGCCGCATGGCCTGGAAGGTCGCGAGCGGGCGACCGAACTGCTTGCGCTCGGACACATAGGTCACCACGCTCGCCAGAGCCGCGCCGAGCAACCCCGCCGCCTCCGCCGCCATGGCGACGCGCCAGGCTCGGGTCACGTTCACCGGATCGACATCGTGCGGAGTCATGGCCTCGGGCAGTCCGGTCAGAAACGCCACCGGATAAGCGTAGAGCGTATCCTCCTGCGCCGGAGCGATCCCATCCGCGCTCGCCGTGAAACTGCGCACGCCCGAGTGGCCGACAACCACCACCGTCGCACCGGGACGCAGAAAGCGCACGGGCCCAGAGGTCCGGCCTTCCTCGACCAGACAAAGCGGACGCGGCAACTCGGGATCGATCAGCGGGCGCACCAGAGCCGATGCCGCCGCTTCCACCGCGAACGGCAGGCGCGCCAGCTTCTCGACCACCAGCGCTGCGGTTACAGGGCCGAGTTCCTCAACCGCCATGACATCGAGAAAGCCGTTCTCGACAAGCGCCGCGTCAAGCTCCGTGCTTTCCAACGCCAGCCCGGCATCATGGAGCGGCGCCGAGGCGAAGGGCCGTGCAAGCGCTTCGACGAAATCGAGGACCTGCGTCTGGTCTTCGTTAAGGGCAAGCTGCATCAGCGCGGCTCCCGGGGCAGTTCCAGCACGTCGCTGGCGATGATGTTGAGCTGGATCTCGGCCGATCCGGCGGCGACGCCCGCGACAATGCCGCGCTGGTGGTGCATCTTGAGATAGGGCGAAGCGCCCGCGAGCGCCTCGGGCAGAAACTCCACCACGAATTCGCAAACCGCGCGTTCGGCCATGACGGTGGCATAGCGGGCTGAACTGGACTCGGCGCCGATGGCCAGCCCGTCCACGCGCTTCTGGACGACGGCATAATTGGCCGTTCCCGCCGCCTCGCAGAGCGCCGCGCAGCGCGCCGCCTCGATCCGGACGTATTCGCGGGTGAAGTCGCCGCGATCCTTGAGCATCATGACCGCGCGATCGAGCGCGGCGCGGGCAAGCGTGAAGCGCGGGATGCCAAGGCGTTCGTTGCGCAGCGAATAGGCGACGATCTCCCAGGCCTGTCCCTCCTCGCCGAAACGGGCGGTTTCGGGCACGGTCACATCGTCGAAGAAGACTTCGTGAATGTCGCCCTCACCGATCAGCGAGGGGATCTGGCGCACGGTGATGCCCGGCGTGTCCATCGGCACGAGGACGATGGTAATGCCTTTCTTGCGGTCATCACTGGTGCGCGTGAGCAGGAAGCAGGTGTCCGCCAGCCCGGCGTAGGAAGTCCAGATTTTCTGGCCGTTGATGACGTAATGGCCGTCCTTCAACACCGCGCGGGTGCGCAAGGACGCAAGGTCCGATCCCGCATCCGGCTCCGAGAAGCCCTGACACCACAGCGATTCCCCGCGCGTGATCGGCTCCAGATAGCGCGCCTTCTGCTCGGCCGTGCCGTACTTTTCCAGCGTGGGGCCGATCCAGTTGACGTTCATGTACTGGCCGCCGCGCGGCTCACCGGCGATCCACATCTCTTCGGAGAGGATCTGCTGCTCCCAGGGCCCCAGCCCCTCACCGCCCATCTCCTTGGGCCAGTGCGGGAACAGCAGGCCCACTTCGGCCAGTTTCTCACAAAAACCGCGAGCAAACGCCGTCAGCGCCGGAGACGCGGGACCGTGTTCGGAGAACTTCTCCCACCCCTCGGGCAGTTGGGCGTGCAGGAAGTCCCGGATCTTGTGCCGGAACGCATTCTGTTCCTCGGTCCATTCGAACTGCATGGCATCCTTCGCGTCTGTTCTTTCTCCCGGCGTTACCCAGCGGGCATCCCACTCACAAGCCAAGGGCCAACGCCCCGGCGAAAACCGCCTGGGAGTTCACCGAATTGACGAAAATGCGCATCGTGAGCACCCTCTTGCCAAGGGGCTCGGCCGGTCGATCGCCAAACCCGGGACCGGAATTGGGGAAACAACGATGCCGGCAATCCGCCAGATCATCCTGCTCAGCATTGCTCTTGCCGCTCCGGCCGCCGCGCAGGCCCCGAAGGCCGCCGCCCTGCCACCCGCACAGTTCGACCAGTTGATGCGCGCGGCGGGCTACGTGAAGGCCGGCAATGTCTGGCACGGCTGCGACGGCGCCACTACCGCCACCCGTCAGGCGGTGGAACTCAAGGACATCAACGGAGACGGCCACCCCGAAGCCCTCATCACCGCCGAAAGCACCGAATGCTTCGGCATGGCCGGCACGGGCTTCCAACTTCTGCGCCAGACGCCCGCCGGCTGGCAGCTCATGGCCAACGAGACCGGCATCGCCACCTTCCAGACCACGCGCGGGGTGGACGGCTATCCCGATATCGAGATCGGCGGCCCCGGCTTCTGCTTCCCCATCGCCCGCTGGAGCGGCAGCGAATACAAGACGATCCGCTTCGCTTACGAAGGCAAGCCCTGCAAGCCGCCGCGCTGAATCACTGGCGAACCGCCCCGATGGCCGCAGGCGAGACATAGCGCGTGGTCGAAATCCCGCCATCCACCGCGATAGTCTGCCCATTGACGAAGCCTGCCTCGTCTGAAGCAAGGAAGGCGACCATATTGCCGATATCCGCCGCCGAGCAATCGCGCTGGAGCGGGGTCAGTTCGTGGTTGGTGCGACGGAAGAAATCGAGGTCCCAGAAGGCGGTCGTCATCTCCGTGCGCACCACAGTCGGCGCCACATAGTTCGAGCGGATGCCGCGCGGGCCATATTCGGCGGCCATGGTCTGCATCAACCCGATCTGCCCGGCCTTGACGGTGGAATAGGCCCCGCCGCCTGGCGTGCCGTAGAGCCCCCAGGTCGAGCCGATGAAGAGGATCGAACCTCCCTCATTCATCACCTTCAACGCCTCGCGGCAGAGCCGGAACGGCGCGCGCAGGGAAATGCCGAGCACTTCGTCAAGCATGTCGTCAGTGGTCTGGTCCACCGGCCCAAAGTTGAACGAGCCCGCATTGTTGACCAGCACGTCGAGCCGGCCGAACTTCTCCACCGCAGCTTCGACAATCGCACGCGGCGCGTCGTCCGCCGTGGCATCGACGGCGACGAAATCGAACGCCATTGTGCCTGCCAGCGTATCTTTCAGCGCCTGAAGCTTGCCCGCATTGCGCCCGGTGCCGAGGACTTTCACGCCCTTCGCGCCCAGCGCGCGGACTATGGCCTCGCCTATGCCGCCTGCCGCTCCGGTGACGACTGCTACCTTGCCCTTCATTGATCCTGCTCCGCTGTGCCGTCGCCGCTTTGAGGAAGCGGGATCCCCGCCTTCGCGGGGATGACGGTAATTTTTCAATCACGATTGAGCTGGGAACCTGCGACGAGGCCAGCGAGATCGCCCCCACCTTACTCCGTCATCCCCGCGAAGGCGGGGATCCCGCTCCCTTCAATCTCTCGATTTAGCCCGTTCGCTGGTTCCCCGCACGCTCGGCAATGTCGTTGGCGGCAACGAACCCGAAGGTCATAGCTGGTCCAATGGTCGCCCCCGCCCCGGGATACGTATCGCCGAACGGCGTCCCCGAATTGTTGCCCGCCGCATAGAGCCCCGCAATCGGCTGCCCCGCGCCATCCAGCACCCGCGCCCGCGCATCGCAGCGCAGCCCGCCCTTGGTGCCGAGATCGCCATTGTTGATCGGCACCGCATAGAACGGCGCCTTGTCGATCGGCCCGATATTCGGGTTTGGCGTGGACGAAGGATCGCCGAACATCTGGTCATAGGGGTTCATCCCCCGCCCGAATTCAGGATCGATGCCGGTCTTCGCATAACCGTTCATATTGGCGATGGTCTGCCTCACGGCCTCGACCGGCAAATGCGTCTTGGCGCAAAGTTCCTCAATGGTCTCCGCGCGGAAGACGTAGTGATCCCACCAGTCGGCCGGGACCTTGTGCTCGGCCGTATGCACCGTGGGCATCAGCCCGCCGGCGCTGAACTTCTTGCGGAACTTGGCATCGAAGATCAGCCAGCACGGGCAATTCGCGCCGCTCTCGACCTGATCCCGCACCATAGCCTGCCCGAACTGGTCGTAACCGCAAGCCTCGTCCACGAAGCGCACGCCCTTGCGGTTCACCACCACGCTCCACGGACGGCCGACATCGAAGGCGGCCTGATGGATCTCATGGAAGTTGGAGGCGCCCTTCATCGGCAGGGTCATCGTCGGGATCCACCAGCCTTGCGAGGTATGCTCGGTAGACGCGCCAATCCCTTCCGCCGCGATCAGTGCCTCGCCGCGATTGCCGTCTTCCGGCGTCGAGGAATGGCGCGTGAGGCCGGGCACCGGATAGAACCGATCACGCAGCGCCTGATTCCACTCGAACCCGCCCGCCGCCAGCACGACCCCGTGCCGCGCCTCCACGGCATATTTACGGCCGAAGTTGGAAACCTCGATCCCGGTAACCCGGCCGCCCTTGTCCACCGTCAGGCCTTCGAGAGAAGTCTCCATCCGCAGTTCCACACCGCGCGCGAAGACCTGCTCGTAGGTCGCCCCCATCAGTGCCGCGCCCTGCGTGAAGCGCTTGTCCCGGTGCGAAACCTTGCGGGTCGAGCGGTCCATCCAGTAGCGCCCGATCATCTTGCCCGCGACCATGCGCCAGCCCTTCGACTGCATCATCAGTGCGAACGTCTCGGTCAGGTCCATCGCATAGCGGCCGAACAGCTTGAAGCGGTTGTACTGCTCGCGCATCAAGGCATAGCGCCCATCGCCCAATTGCCGCCCGTCGAACGTGGGTACGATCACCGAGCGATCCGCCCGCGCGCCCGGGCGTCCGGGAAAATAGTCCGGCCACGCCGCCGCCATGACCGAAACGCCGGTGGACTTGAGGAAATGCAGCATGCGCGGCGCCTCGTCCACGAAGGCCTCCAGCCGCTCGCGGTTGACCGGCACGCCGATGGTGGCGTCGAGATATTCCAGCGCGCTCTCACGGCTGTCTCCCTGATCGCCGTCGAGCCCGTGATTGGGGATCCACATGACCCCGCCCGAAGTGGCGGAGGTGCCGCCGAACTTGTGCGATTTCTCGACGATCAGCACTTTCAGGCCAAGATCGGCGCTGCGCAGCGCCGCCATGGCGCCCGCCGAGCCCGATCCCACCACCACGACATCGAAACTCTCAGCAGCCGCCACCCATGTTCTCCCGATGTGCGCATCATGCGGCGCGCATTTTTCGGGAGTCTTATCGCGTCGGCGGCTTGCCCGCGAAATGACCGCCACGGTACAGCGTCTTGCTTGATCCTGCTTGTGCCCGCTCCGCGCCCTTGCGTCGCGGCGGCACCGCAAGCAGGTCCGCAAGACATGCCCCCTTCAGGGCCCTAAGCGAACCGGGATGATGATGACCGAAAAGACCTTCGTTGCCGCAGCCAAATTGGAAGACGTGCCCGCCGGCTCGAAGCTCATGGTGGAAGTGAACGGCATCAGCGTGCTCCTGTGCAACACGAAGGACCGCATTTTCGCCGTGCGCAACTTGTGCAGCCATGCCTACGAGACCCTGGAATGCGGCCGGATGCGCAATGGCTGGATCTCCTGCCCGGTCCATGGTGCCCGCTTCGATCTCGAAACCGGCGCGCCGATCAATCCGCCCGCGACGATGCCGATCGAGGTTTACGAAGTGCGGGTGGAAGGCGAGATGATCGAAGTGGCCGTGTGAAGGCGGCTGGCGGACCAATCGCTGCCTCCCTTTGCCTGACGCTGCCCTGACCCAAACTCACTCCGTCGCCCTCGCGAAGGCCGGGGCCCCGCTTCTTCTTCCTTGGCACTCCAGCCAAGAAAAGCGGGATCTCCGCCTTCGCGGAGATGATGAGTTCTGTTGCTCACCATCTGTCGGCGCCTTCTAACGCTGACTTGGCCCATATCCCCGATATCGCCGCAGCGACCCACCTCCGTCTGGACGCCCACAAGCGCGACCGGCAAGGACAGGGCATGACCCAGAATGCCGATCTAGAAGCCCTGCGGCGTGAAGTCCGCAGCTTCCTCGCCGCCGAAGCGCCCACCGGCTGGCGCGATGCCAGCCGCACGCAGGACGATTTCGTCCGCACCCAGCGGGACTGGTTCGGCAAGCTCGTCCGCGCCGGATATGCGATCCCGCACTGGCCCGCCGAATATCCCGGCGGCGGCCGCAGTCTGGCCGAGCAGAAAGTGATCTACGAGGAACTGGCCGGCGCCGATTGTCCGCGCTTGCTGCTCTCCTTCGTCTCCACCTATCACGCCTTCGCCACGCTGCACGAATGCGGCAATGCCGAGCAGAAGGCCCGTTACCTGCCGAAAATCCTCGAAGGCGAGACATGGTGCCAGGGCTTCTCCGAGCCCGGCGCCGGATCGGATCTCGCCGCGATCAAGACGCGCGCGGAACTGAAGGGCGATGTCTACGTCATCAACGGCCAGAAAGTCTGGTCGACGATGGCACAGTTCGCGGACAAGTGCCTGTTGCTGGCGCGCACTTCGTCTGATGGCGTCAAGCAGGCGGGTATCACATACCTGCTGATGGACATGAAGGCCCCCGGCGTCACCGTCCGCCCGATCCATCAGATCCAGGGCGACGAGGAATTCGCCGAAATCTTCCTCGATAACGTCGAAATCCCCGTCTCCGAACGCGTAGGCGAGGAAGGCAAAGGCTGGGCCGTGGCACAGGCAACGCTCGCCTCCGAACGCGGTCTGACGCTGATGGAGCTGTCCTACCGCATGCGCGGCGCGCTGGGCCGCGTGGCTAAGCTCATCCGCGAACATGGGCACGAAGACGATCGCGGCGTGCTGCGCGATTTCGGCACGCTGGTCACGCAAGTGGACGCGGTCTGCGCGATTGCCGACCAGTTCCTCGATAACCGCATCAACGGGATCGAGCGCATGGGCGACGCCTCCATCGTCAAAAACGCCTATAGTCGCGCGCTGCGGGCCTACTCAGCGCTGGGCCTGCGGCTGGGCGGCATGGACGAGCAATATGTCGCGCCGATCACTTTCGGCGATCTCAATACCGGCAACTGGATGGCCGATTTCATGAATTCCTATGCCTGGACCATCGCCGGCGGCAGCGAAGAAGTACAGCGCAACATCATCGCCGAACGCATGCTCGACATGCCGCGCGAGCCGAAGGGGTGGGTGCTGTGATCGAGCTCAACGAACTGACCGACGCCGCGCAGAAGGCGTTCCCGGCCGACAAGCTCTCGCCCTCGCGCGATGAAAGCTGGCAACTGGCTGCCGAAATGGGCTGGCTGATGGTGCGCCTGCCCGAAGAGGACGGTGGCCTTGGCTTCACGCGGGAGGCTTCGACGGCGCTGCACCTCGAAATGGGCCGCGTGCTGGCCGCCATGCCGCTGATCCCGGCCCAACTGGGCCTTCAGGCGGTTGTCGCCAGCGAGAATTTCACCGAGCGGGCTGACTGGCTCGAACGGCTGGCCGGCGGCGAATATGCGCCGCTGCCGATGTTGTCCGCAAAGCTGACGCAAGGTTCGGACGGCAGCATTTCGGGCACGATTTTCGGCGTTTTCGAAGCTGACATGGCCGTTGCCGTGGTCGCGCAGCTTCCCGGTGGTTATGCGCTGGTACCGCTCGATGCGCCGGGCGTCTCGCTGGTCGAACGGCCGATCTGGGACCCCAGCCGCCGTCTCTTCGACGTGGTGCTGGAAGGCTACGCCCCTACCCTCATGCTCACCGACGCGTCGGGCGCCAAGGCGCTCCATGACCGGCTTTCGGGCGAGGCGCAACTTGCCCTCGCGGCGGACTGCATCGGCGCGGCGGGCGCCGCGCTCGACATGACGATCGAGTACATGAAGGTCCGCCGTCAGTTCGACCGGCCGATTGCGCTGTTCCAGGCCCTGAAGCACCGCGCCGCCGACATGAAGACGCGCATCGTCGTTGCCGAAGCCCTGCTGTGGAAGCGCGTGCGGGACGAGAGCGCCAGCGTCACCGAACTCGCCGCCGCCAAAGTGCTGGCTGCCGAAGCCTTCCGCTTCGTCACGGAAGAGATGGTGCAGCTTCACGGCGGCATCGGCCTTACTGACGAGCATCCCTGCCACCTGTTCCTCAAGCGCGCGCTGCTGAACCTGCAGCTCTGCGGCAATGCAGACCTCTGGAACGAGCGCGTGGGGCGCGAAGCACTCGCCTGAAAAGGCGGGACTTGCGCAACCTTGCGGGGGCGGTGACAGTTGGGACTCCCAAGTCCCCGCAGGAACCGTCCCCGATGAGCGAGCCAGCCAGCGTTACCGCGCACTTCAAGGCCAATATCGTCCTCTACGGCGCGCTCGCGGCCAATCTCGGCATCGCCGGCGCCAAGTTCACGGCCGCCGCGATCAGCGGTTCCTCCTCGATGCTGACCGAGGGCGTGCACTCGCTGGTCGACAGCGGCAACCAGATCCTGCTGCTCTACGGCCAGAAGCGCGCCAGCCGCCCCGCCGACCTTTCACACCCCTTCGGCTATGGGCGTGAACTCTATTTCTGGGCTTTCGTCGTCGCCATCCTGATCTTTGCGGTGGGCGCGGGCGTGTCGATCTACGAGGGGCTGGTCCACATCACCAACCCGCGCCGGATCGAGGATCCGACGCTGAACTATATCGTGCTGGCCATCGCTTTCGTCTTGGAAGGCGCCTCATGGACCCTTGCCGTCCGTGAGTTCAATGCCGGTCGCGGCGACCAGACCTGGTGGCGCGCGATCCACCGCAGCAAGGACCCTCCCGGCTTCATCGTGCTGTTCGAGGACAGCGCCGCGCTGATCGGCCTCGTCATCGCCGCGATCGGCATCTGGGCCGCGATCCACTTCGACGATCCGCGCATCGATGGCGTGGCCTCGGTCCTGATCGGCTGCGTGCTGGCGGGTGTGGCCATCGTCCTGGCGCGCGAAGCGAAGGGTCTTCTGATCGGCGAAGCGGCCGACCCGGTGCTCATCGGCCAGCTTCGCGGCGTGCTCGACGGCCATCCGCGTATCGATGCCGTCAATCACATCCGCACCATCCACACGAGCCCGCAGGCAATCTTCGTGGCCATCAGCGCCGACTTCGCTGACGACCTGCTGATGGGCGAGGCGGAAACCCTGATCGAGGAACTGGAGCACCGGATGAAAGCGCTCTCACCGTGGATCACCTCGATCTACATTCGGCCCGAAAAACGGGCGGATGCGATGGTGTGGTAGACTAACTCGGCAATTCCGACATCGTGGCCCGGCTTGGCTTGGCTTGGCTTGGCTTGGCTTGGCTTGGCTCTGCTCTGCCTCGCACCCTCCCCCAGACACCGTCGCCCCCGCGAAGGCGGGGGCCCCGCTGCCTTTTTGCCACGCGCGCAAGAAAAGCGGGGTCCCCGCCTTCGCGGGGACGACGGGAGAGGTCTGGTTTGGACTAAGTTGGATGGGTTAGATGTGTGGCGGTCTACAGCGGTCCCGGCCTCAAGCTTGGTCAGCACAAAATCGCCACGTTCAACACCTTTGCCATTCCCCGCAAACGAAAAGGCCCCCGCATTGCTGCGGAGGCCCTTCGTTTTCGTAACGCGGCGCTGCCGGATCAGCCCATCGCGACGAGGCGCTGCGCCTCGGCAATGATTTCGGGCGGCTGCACGAGGAAAGCGTCTTCCAGCTTCTTGGCGAAAGGCACCGAGCAATAAGGCGCGCCAAGGCGGCCGACCGGGGCCTTGAGCTTGCCGAACAGCGTTTCCTGCACGGTCGCGGCGATTTCCGCGCCCGGGCCGAAGTTGCGGCCGGCTTCGTGAACCACGAGCAGGCGACCGGTCTTCTCGGCCGAAGCCAGCACGGTTTCCTTGTCCCACGGCGAGATCGTGCGCAGGTCGATCACTTCGACCGAGACGCCTGCCTTGGTCAGTTCTTCATAGGCCTGCATCACGGTGAACATCATCTGGCCATAGCAAACGATCGTGATATCGCTACCCGGTGCAACGACGTTCGCCTTGCCCAGCGGGATCGGGCCCTGGTTCACCGGCACGTCCATCGGCACGAACAGCGTCTTGCCGCTTTCGACGATGATGACCGGATCCGGGTCCTGAATGGCCGAGAGGTAGAGGCCCTTGAAATCCGCCGGGGTCCAGGGGATCACCACCTTGATGCCTGCGGTGTGGCAGAACCATGCCTCGTAGAAGTCGGCATGCTGGCCGGCGGTCTGGTTGCCCGCGCCGGTCAGGGTGCGGATCACCATCGGCACCTGGCTCTGGCCGCCCGACATGAAGCGCAGCTTGGCCGCGTGGTTCACGATCATGTCCATGGCCACGGTCGTGAAGTTCATCAGCATGATTTCGGCAACGGGCTTGTAGCCGCCCATGGCCGCGCCGATGGCCGCACCGATGATCGCCTGTTCCGAGATCGGCGTCGAGCGCACACGCATCGTACCGAACTTGGTGGAAAGACCGCGCGTGACGCCGACGACGCCGCCGCCTTCGTTGTCCGCAATGTCCTCGCCCAGCACGAGAACCTTGGGATCGGCCTCCATCGCCTCCATCAACGCGGCGTTGATCGCCTGGAGGCCGTTCATCTTCACCGTTTCGACGGTGGTGGTTTCAAGGGTATCGGTGCTCATGCCGGAATCTCCTCGGCAAAGACGTCGCGGCGCAGTTCGTCGTCGGACGGGAATTCGCAGGCCATCGCGAATTCGATGGCGTCGTTCACTTCGGCCTCGATCTTCGCGGTCAGCGCGTCGAGTTCCTCAGCCGTCGCAATGCCGTCGTCGATCAGCTTCTGGCGGTAGATCGGCAGCGGATCCTTGGCCATCGCCTCGGCCTTCTCTTCCTTGGTCATGTAGCCGTCGGCATCGCCGAAGACGTGACCCATGAAGCGGAAGGTCTTGCATTCAAGGAGCGTCGGCCCCTCGCCCGCGCGGGCACGCTCGATGGCGGCATGGGCGTGGGCATAGACGTCGACCGGGTCGTTGCCGTCCACGGTGTAGCCCGGCATGCCGTAGCCGATCGCGCGCTTCGAGATCTGGTCTACCGAAGTGCCGTTCTCGTAGCGAGTGTGCTCGGCAAAGCCGTTGTTCTGGCACACGAAGATCACCGGCAGCTTCCACACGGAGGCCAGGTTCAGCGCTTCGTGGAACGCGCCGATGTTGCTGGCGCCGTCGCCGAAATAGGCGACCGTCACCTGCTTGGTGCCGTCCAGCAGCGCCGCCCAGCCGAAGCCGTTGGCGATCGGCATGGACGAACCGACGATGCCGGTGGTGACCATCACGCCGGTTTCCGGGTGGGTAAGGTGCATCGGGCCGCCCTTGCCCTTGCAGGTGCCGTCGACGCGGCCGCAGATCTCTGCCCAGAGCGGGCGGAGCGGCATGTCCTTGGCGACCATGTCGTGGATGCCGCGATAGATCGTGCAGATCTTGTCGTCGTTATTCAGCAGCACCGAGATGGCCGAAGGAATGCATTCCTGCCCGCGCGCCGAGTAGTACGGCGCGGTAATGCGGCCGCGACGGATCTGGGTGCGGGTGGCGTCGTCGTTGCGCTCGATCCGGATCATCCGGCGATAAATGTCGAGCTGGGTCTTGGCGTCGGGCTTGGCCCGGTTCTCCAGTGTCTGGCTCATAAGTCCTCTCTAGAACAGCCTCATTCCGCCCAGTCATGAACGGGGCTGGCTGAACTCAAGTTCAGTACCCCAAGGCCGCCTTCACGCAAGGGTGGGCCGGACCGCCTCGGCGTTATCCGCCGCCAGCCGGGCGACCGCCAGCGCGCGAACTTCGCTTGACTTCACTTTTTCACTGCCGGTGATGGCGTAGTCTTCATCGCGGAAGAACAGCACCCGGCGCGGCACCTTGAAGCTGGCGATCTCCGCCTTGCAGGAGGCGATGACAGTCGCTTCGTCGAGCGCCGCCCCGTCGATCGGAACGATGCAGGCGACCACCATTTCGCCCAGCAGATCGTCCGGCACGCCCACTGTCTGGGTCCGTTTCACCCCCGGAATCCGGGCGATCACATCGTCCACCTCGATCGGTGCGACATTGGCCCCGCCGGTCTTGATCATCTCGGTCATGCGCCCTTCCCAGAAGAAGCGCCCCGCCTCGTCGACCCGTCCGGCGTCTCCCGTGCAGAAGAAACCCTCTGCATCGAAGCATTCCTCCGGCGCCTTGCCGAGGTAGCCGGACATCAGCGTCGGCCCCTTGATGCACATCTCTCCAACCGTTCCGACGGGTACCGGACGGCCCGATATCGGCTCTACGATTTTTAGGAAATTCCCCGGCAAAGGGGCCCCGAACGAGCCTTCGAAGCCATGTTCGGTGTCGCCCGCAACGAAGGACGTGCAGATCGTCATCGTTTCGGTGCAGCCGAACGACATCGGCACTTCCCACTCGGTGTTCACAGTCGGGTGCTGCCAGATCAGTTCGCCGCGCGGCACATATTTCACGCTGGAGAGGTCGGCGCCCGCCCACTTCGGAGAGGCCTGAAGCCGCGCCCACTGGTGCGGCCGCCCATTGAGGAAGGTCACGTGCTCCTTCTCTGCCAATTCGAGCGCCTCGTCGGCATCGAACACGCGCTGGAGCACCACCGTACCACCGGTCGAAAGCGCCGTACCCACCACCATCGAGACATTGCCCGACCAGAAGAAGCCGTTGCCCGTCCAGCTTCGCACCGGTTCATACATCGCGAAAAGCCGGGGCCAGCGCCACCACTGCACCGCGAAAGCCCGCTGTGAATGGACCACGCCCTTGGGCAGACTAGTCGTGCCGGATGAGAAGAAGATGCCGCCGACATCAGCCGGATGCACGTCATCGGCCCGCGCCAGCACGAGATCGTCGGCGATCCCGGTGCCATGGGCAACGAATTCGTCCCACGTCTCCACCGCGCCGCCCGCTTCTACCGCGAAAGGCTCCGCTTCGCCGCGCAGCCCGCCGAGCGCCACAAGCTGCCGCAGATAAGGGAAATGCGCCGAAGCCAGCTCCCCCCGCCGCGCGGTGGCAATCGCCGGCTCCAATTCGCGCAGCATCGCGCCGAAGTCCTTCTTGAGCACCCGCGCCTCATAGAGCAGCAGCGTGATCTCGGACGCGCGCAGCAGGTGATCCAGCTCCTGCGGCGTCGAAAAAGTGCTGAGCGCCACCGGCACCCCGCCCGCCAGCGCCGTGCCGAACAGGCTGGAGAGAAACTCCGGCCGGTTGGTCATCAGGATGCCTACGCGTTCACCCTTGCCGATTCCGCAAGCGATCAACGCGCGGGCCACGTCCATCGAACGCGCCAGAAGCTCGTCGTAGGACCATGCAATGCGGTGCTCGCACTTGCGCAGAACGACAGCCTCGCACGGCCCATGGCGGCGGACGACCTCGCGCAAATAACCGGCGATTGTATGCGCGCCCTGGCCCTCTTCCTGAGCCAAAGGCGGCGCCTTCACCAGTGATTGCCCGCGATCCGGCAACTCGCAAGCGCCCGTGCCGGCTTGATGCATGATCCTTATTCCTTCCCAGTCGTGCGTCTTTATATTACAACAGCGACTAGCAGCGGCGCATAGTACGGTTAAAGCTGAGATCATATGCAAGGTCAGCGCAGTCACTTCGCTGCGCCGATGCAGACAACCAAATAGTTTGGAACCGATCGAACGCACATCACTTATTGCCTTTGGAAGGCCCGTTACATCCATTCATCTCAGTGGATGCACGGTCGACCAGAATCGCATTGTTCGCGCTCTCACGCTCGGCTTGGAGCGTATTGGGGCGGTTACACGGTAGAAACAGTAGGAGTGAATGCGATGTCATTACATCTGACGAAATTTGCCCCTGTCGCAGTAATCCTCGCGGGATCGATTGGTCTCAGTGGCTGTGCCACCGAGAAATATGTGAACGATCAGATCGCGACCGTGAACCAGCGCATCGATGGGCTGGATGCGAAGCTCCAACAGACTGACGGCACTGCCAAACAGGCCCTTTCCGAGGCGCAGGCCGCCTCAGGTCAGGCTCAGCAGAACAGCCAGCGGATCGATCAGCTGAGCGGCCGTGTCGACGGTGTCGAACAGCAGTTGGCGGCCATGAAGACCAAGCCCAAGAAGGCTCGCAACTAAGCGAACCTTCGGCTCAATTGATGATGTGATGTGTCGGCGCCTTCGTGACGCCGACCATTCCTGTCGATTATTTCGAGTACGTGTTTTCTGCGACCTATTTTCCACGCGATTTTCTTCGAGTACACTTACACAATGATCAGTGTCCCCATGGCGTTTGCAGCGCTAGCGCTGGCTGGTGCCGCTCCGGCACAGGCGAAGCCGCCCGTCCACAAGCCGGCGACTTCCGAACAGACGGCCAAGAAGAAAACCGCCCCGAAAAAGGCCAAAGCCGCACCGGGCAAAGCCGCACCGGCAGATGCTTCAGCAAAGGAAGCAAAGCCCGCGAAGACGTTGGAAATTTCCGTCGATGCCGCCCGCGTGGCCGACTGGGTCGGTTCTTCGGGCGACAACCAGTCGCTGCCTTACGTCATCGTCGATAAGCCGGCCGCGCGTGCCTATCTGTACGATGCCGATGGCAAGTTGCTGGCCAATGCGCCGGTACTGATCGGCAAGGCGCTCGGCGACGAAGCAACCCCCGGCATCGGCGCCAAGTCGCTGTCCGAGATCGGCCCGGCCGAGAAGACCACACCTGCCGGCCGTTTCCTGGCGAAGTTCGGATTTGCCGCGGGTCAGCAGAAAGTGCTCTGGGTCGATTATGCGACGTCGGTGGCGCTCCACACGATTCCGGTCGGCAACAAGGAAAACCGCAAGGCGCGAATGCTGTCGCCGACGATCGACGACAACCGCATCACCTTCGGTTGCATCAACGTGCCGCAGGCCTTCTACAAAAGGGGCGTAGAACCCCTGTTCGCGAAGAAGGGCGGCTATGTCTACGTGCTGCCCGATAGCACGCCGATCGAGGACGTCTTCCCCCGCCTACGCGTTCAGTCATTCGTGACCACCACGGCTGCTGCAGGTAACTGATGTCCTGAAGCCGACATCGGCGGATTCGCGGCCCGGACCTAAAATGCGTACAATAGAGCGGTGACCCGTCCCCAAACCGCATTCGCCATCAAAGCCAAAATTCGCGATACCGAAGCGAGCACGTTCGCGTTCACCGCACTAAAGACCATGTACGGCGGAAAGCATATCCGTGCCGGTGACATCATCTTCCTGTTCGCGAGCGAGAATGAGGGAGGATCCGGACTATTTGCATGCGGCAGGGTCACCGCCAGCGAAGCGATACCCAAACGCGAAGACGCCGCCCGTGAAACGCCCCGCGTATCGATCCAGGTCCAGCGCATTGCGACGGCAAAGCGGCCACTGGGTCGATCCGAATTGCGCGGCTGGGTGAACTGGGACGACGGTCACGCCGAAACGGAACTGAACTTCAAGTTTTACCGTCAGGCCACCAACAAGATCGTCAGCCTGACGGAAGCGACCGCAAAATTCCTGAACGATTTTTTCTAACCGATTTCAAAAACCGGAGGCGGCAAGAATCAGGCGGGAGGCGGGAGTCGTTGCGAAGCCGTCGCATGGAGTGATGACCTTCGCTTTCTGCCTCAATGACAAGAGGCGCGATCTCGTCACCTAGCACCGTCATTTTTCGCAATTCAACAGGTTGCATGCCCAGCCCACCATGATGGATGGCGCCGCCTTATCCCATGCCCGGCACGCAAGCGCTCTCCGCCCAAACTCACATTCACGGAGCATCCCGGCGCCACCTCGCGGGACGCCGGGCCGAACGGATCAAAGCTGGTTGCCGAGCCCCGCCGCATGCTTCGCCGCGACCCAGCCGAATGTCATCGACGGCCCCACGCTCGCACCCGCACCGGGGTAGACCCGGCCCATCGGTGAGGCCGTGACGACGCCGCAGGCATAAAGCCCCTCGATCGGCGTACCGTCCGCCTTCAGCACCCGGGAATCGCAGTCGCAGATCACGCCGCCATAAGTGCCGACATCGCCGGGAACCACGGGAATGGCGTAGAATGGCCCCTTCTCAATGGTGCCCATGCAGGCATTGGGGCCGTCCTTGAAGAACGGGTCGCCCAGCCAATTGTCATAGGCGCGCTCGCCGCGGTGGAAGTCTTCGTCCTTGCCGCCGCGAACGAAGCCGTTCCAACGCTCTACCGTGGTTTTCAGGGTCTCCGCCGGCACGCCGATCTGCTGGCCGAGCGCTTCCACCGTATCCGCCTTGCGCATCCAGCCGGAAGCGAGCCAGCTTGCCATGTTCTTCTTGGCCGTGCCTTTACCGGCCACGGCGTATTCGTCCATGTACTGCTGGTCCATGATCGCCCAACTCGGGATCGCGGGAACCGTGCGGTTGCGCACCAGCATGTTCTCGCAGAACTCCTCGTAGGAGCCGCCCTCGTTCATGTAGCGCACGCCGGACTGATCGACCTGAATCGCGTGGGGCTTGCCGGTGGTGCTCTGGGTGCCGGGCTTGACGTAATCGGTATCCCAGCCGGGCGCCTCGCTCATCTGGAAGCCGACCATCTGGTCCATCTGTGCGAGCACCGCGCCCTTGCGCTCCAGCTCGACGTGCATGTCGCCCGCATCGCTCTCGATCCCGTTTGACCACACCGCACGGGTGCCGGGCATGTACCGGTCGCGCATGGGCTGGTTCTGCGAGAAGCCGCCCGCGTTCATCAGCACACCGAGACGGGCGCCCACGCGCCAAGGCTTGCCGTCCTTCTTGGTGACAACGCCAACGGCCTTGCCGTCCTCGATAATCACTTCGGAAACCGGCGATTCCAGACGGATGTCGGCGGCGTCCTTCTCGATGACGGCCTTGAGCATCCGCCCTTGCAGCGCCGCCCCCGCCGTGACCCAGTGCTTGCCGGTGAGCTTGCCCGCAATGATCTTGAGCCCGATGCGCACGAGCAGCATCTTGATAGCCCACGAGTGCTTGGCAAACGGCAGCTTCATGCCGTCGTCCAGCTTGACCGGCACTTCGGCGAAGCCCTGACGCAGCCGGGGCGCCCATTCCTTGCCCAGCTGGTTCTTGTCGAACGGCAGCGCGGTGACGGTGCGGCTGGTCTTCATGCCGCCGGGAAGATCGTCATAATAGTCCGGCCAGAAGGCGGAGCCGCGCTCCATCGCCACGCCTTGCGAGACGATGAAGTCCAGCATCTTCGGCGCTTCGCGCGCATAGGCGCGGCGGCGTTCGGGACTGGTGCCGGGGCTGTCCTCGCCATCGGGGACGACCGCGTCGAGGTACTGGCAGGCACGCTCGAAGCTGTCCTCGCCGGGATCCATGAAGCGGTTGTTCGGAATCCACATGACGCCGCCGGACTTGGCAGTGGTGCCGCCGACCCATTGCGCCTTTTCGAGAATGACGACCGACTTGCCCGCCTGCTTCATCAGCAGAGCCGAAGCCATCGAGCCCGCCCCGCTGCCCACGACCACCCAGTCGAACGTCTCGTCGAACTCAGCCATCTCGCCCTCTCACCCGTGCCCCGCGCTTACATGCGCGGGCTTTGGGCGAGGTAGATCGGACTTGCCGCCCAATGGCAAGCGAAGCGGACCATCAAGGCCTTGTCACCACGCATGTTTCGCCCCGGCGAAGGCTTCGCTCACCGGACGATTGCAGGTGGCCGAACGCGGCGAGGCGATTATGAGCGAGGGAAACGAAGGGAGACACGCCGAAAATGAGCGACGATCTGCTGCCGCTGCCGGAGTTCGGCACCATCCTGCTTGCCCGTGAGGGGCGGCTCCTGCGCATCACGCTCAATCGGCCCGATGCGATGAATGCGGTGAACCTCCAGCTTCACGACGAACTGGCGGAGGCGCTGTGGTTCGCCCAGAACGATGCCGGGTCGGACGTGATCGTGCTGACCGGCGCCGGTCGCGCCTTCTCGGCCGGGGGCGACCTTGACCACATCGAGAACTCGGCGCGCAATCCGCACCTCTTCGATCACGAGGCCCGCGTCGCCAAACGCATCGTCCTGACCCTGCTCGACATCGACAAGCCGGTGGTGTGCCGGCTGAACGGTCATGCCGTGGGCCTTGGCGCGACGCTGGCGCTGCTGTGCGACGTGATCTTCGCCGCCGAAGGCGCCAAGATCGGCGATCCTCACGTGGGCATCGGCCTAGTCGCCGGTGATGGCGGCGCGGTGATCTGGGCCCAGCGCATCGGCCTGACCCGCGCCAAGGAATACCTGCTGACCGGCGAATTGCTCACCGCGAGCAAGGCCGCCGAAATCGGTCTGGTCAATCACTGCGTGCCCGCAGGCGAACTCGACGAGAAGGTCGATGCCTTCTGCGCGAAATTACTCGGCGGCGCGACCATGGCGATCCGCGCGACCAAGCTGCTGACCAATCTGGAACTGAAGCGCCTCGCCACGGCGCTGATGGACGCCGGCATCGCCTACGAAAGCGTCAGCGTGCGCAGTGCCGACCATCTGGAGGCGGTTCTGGCGCTCAAGGAAAAGCGGGCGCCGAAGTTCATCGGCCGCTGAAAGTCGTACGGAGAATGCCCCGCCCGGGGCATTCTCCGCTGACGGTTCAGGCCGGCAGCACCGGTGCGCCCAGTTCCGTGAACAGCGCGGTGTAGCACACCGCCATGTCGGAGGCGTCGCTCTGGGTGAGTTCGCCGGCAGCGGTCGCCTTGCCGATCGCGCCGAGCAGGGCCATCGGGTCCTCGCACTCGATGTCATAGATGGCGAGATAGGGGTTGGTGTCGTTGCCGATAAGTTTGGCAACCAGCTCGTAGCGCTGCGCGCCGTTCATGCCGAACTTGTTGACCAGCTCGGGCAAGTGCTTGGTATTGTACCACTCGTGGTAGTCGTCCTCACGGCCAGGCAGCGGCGTGGTCAGCGCGACAAGCTTGTAACGGGGCATCGGAAATCATCCTCTCATGCGTTTGCGGGCGAACATCGCCCTGCCCCGCACGCCTGCGCAAGCGCCGCGGCGAGACGGACGAAGGCATCGCCGGGGCGACATGCACCCCGGCCGCGGGAACAGGAATTACTGGAGCAGGCTGGAGCCGGAGACGAATTCGCCAAACCCGGCCGCCCCGGTGGATGAGGGTGTGAGCGCGGGCCGCACAGGCACTTCCGATCCGCAATCGCCCCGATATTCGCGAGGATTGGCCCCGAAGACCCGCTTGAACATCCGGCTGAAGTGCGCCGGGCTCTTGAAGCCGACGCCATAGGCGATCTCGCTGATCGAGATGTCGCGAGGGTCGGAATCGGTCAGCCAGTCACGCGCCTTGGTCAGCCGCTGTTCCCAGACCAGTTCGGAGAACGACGTCTCGCGCAGCCGCAGCAGGAAAGAGAGGTAGCGCGGGCTGATTCCACAGCCCTTGGCCACCATCGCGGTCGAGAGCTGCGGGTCGGACAAGTGCACCTCGATGAAGCGCAGAACATCCTCGAGCCGCCGTTCGGCTATCGATTGGCGGGCCGGACGCGGCTCTTCCAGCGCGCGCACGGCATGGCC
Organism: Novosphingobium sp. BL-S-33; assembly: GCF_056857025.1. Lineage (NCBI taxonomy): Bacteria > Pseudomonadati > Pseudomonadota > Alphaproteobacteria > Sphingomonadales > Sphingomonadaceae > Novosphingobium > Novosphingobium sp. BL-S-33. Next base: position 2,875,839 of record NZ_CM166474.1, read on the forward strand.
GATCAGCCCGAAAGCCGTTTCGACCAGCAGCCGCGCCGAATTCTCGCAAAGACGGCCGTCATCCGCAAACACGTCGCCCAACAGTTGTTCGGCAATTGCCAGTTCGGGGACCATCCGCGCCCGCAGCGCCGGCACGACCAGCGCGCTGTTGCAATCCTGCGCGACATGCGAGCGCAGCAGGTGCGTGGGCACGGTGACGTGCAGCACTTCGCTCTGCCCCGCCTCGTCCGTGCGGCATTCGATCAGGAACGGCTCCATAGAGCGGGTGATGACGAAATCACCCTCCACCGCGACTTTGGCGCCGCACTGGTTGGAGAACGCGAATTCGCCGCGCCGGACGAACCACAGGATCGAAAGATCGGTGGCATCCTCGCGAATATGCTGGCGCGAGCGGCGGAAAAACAGGTTGCTCGCCGAACGCTGGCGAATGATCGAAACCGGGCCGACGGCCCGGCGTTCCGACCGGACGTCGACATTGGGTGCATCTTCCACCCAGAAGTCGCCGCGATAGTATTCCTGCGCCCGGTCCCCCCGGAACACTTTCTGACCTTCGTGAACATTGCGCCTGTCCAGCGCGAACAATGTTTCAGCCATGACCCTCTCCTCGGGTGCTGGGGCCGGTGCATTGCTGCGCGCGACCCGTTGTGGCGAGGCTGCGGCCGACTGCTGACGGTCTCGCAAGCTCTCGATGAACCTATCATCAGAACGCGCCGCAACTCTACATCTCATGCACCGCAATCTGCAATGCGTGCATATATTGGCCAAAGCTGCAATTTGACGCGTCTGTTGCAGCCGCACGCGGCTTGTCCGCGCACGGCTGCGGGCCCAAAATCAGCCCTTCCGGCCCTTCATCGAGAGACGCCATTCGGGCGGATAGTTCTCGTCATGGCCCTTCACGACTTTGCCGATGCCCTGCTTGAACGTGCTGCCCTTGCCGAGATTGACGTCGTTCTCGCCATCGTCCTTCATCAGCGGCAGCATGCCTTCCAGCCAGCCGGTGAGCAGGCTGCCCATATATTCGCCGCGATACTGCTTGTAGGCTTCGATGAAGGTCTTCTGCGCCACCACCACGTCGGTCGGGCGGGTGATCGAGCAAGCGTGCGCATACTTGGCGGTCTCCGCCTCCAGCTTGTCCCTGGGCACGACCGAGTTCACGAAGTTGCAGTTGTTCATCTCGTCCGCCGTGAACGGGCGGCCGGTGAACAGCATCTCCGAGAAGCGGCGCAGGCCGACCATCTCCAGCCACTGCCACATGCGCGGCCCCCAGCCGGCGTAGCGGAACGAGGGATGACCGAACAGCGCATCGTCGGACGAGACGATGATGTCCGCATCGGCGCACTGATAGAAGTGCCAGCCATAGCAATAGCCCTTGGCCTCTATGATCGAGATCTTCTTGAATTCCTGAAGCGGCCGGTTCCCCGAACGCGCCTTGGCGTAATAGTCGGTCAGGCCGTGGAGATAGCGGAACGAACCCGGCGGCGGGTACTTCACGTCCGGATCCTCGATCTCCAGATCGACAAGGAAACCGTCGCCCGGCTGCGGATTCAGGTAGAGATCGCCATGCTCGTCGAGATCGCCGCCGCTGCCGAGGTGATCGCCCATGCCGCGGATCACCAGCACTTTCACGTCGTCGTCGATGTTCGCCTTGAACACCAGCTCGCCAAAGCGCGCGCGCATGCCGATCGTGGCGGTATTGTGCTTTTCCAGACGGTTGAACGTGATCGTGGCGATCTTGGTCACCGGGTCCTTCTCGTAGAGGACATGCTGTTCGGCGACCTTCTTGTGGTCGGCAATCGTCTTCATGGTTCTCTCCCATTCTCCCGCATGGCGCCAAAGCTGACCCCCGGGGCTTGCCCGAGTGCTGCCACAGGCAAGGCAAGGGGGATTGGCATTAGGCGCGGCATTCTCGATATTGGATGCGCGACATGAAGAGGCGGAACTGCCCGAAATACATGCGCGAGAGGACGATGCCGAAAAGGACGCCGATGGACCGCAACAGCTTCTTCAGCCTCGATGGCCCGCTGGACGTCACACCCAGCGGCGGGCAAGTGCGCGCGGCCAATTTCGCGGGGCTCGCCAATCTGGCGCGCAGCCACGGACGCGATGCGCGCGGCATTGTCGAGCGGCACGGCATGGAAGCGCGCGTGCTGACCGATCCGGAAAGCCTGATCGCCCCGCAGCAAGTGGCGGACACTTTCGAATATTGCAGCGCGATCTTCGACGATCCGCTGTTCGGCCTCCACTTCGGCTCGATGCAGGATCCGGAAGTGTTCGGCTGCGTCACCGCGCTGTGCCGCGCCGCGCCCACCGTGCGCGCAGGCATTCGCTGCCTGATCGAGTTCCTGCCCGTCGTCCACGCGCCCGATTGCGAGGTCGTGCTGATCGAGGGCCGCGAAACCGCCGAACTGACCTGGCTGGTGAACACCGATATCGGGCTGAACGATCAGGCCAATTATCAGGCCGCCATGCTCAACCTGAAGCTGCTGCAAGCGATCGGAGGGCCCGCGTTCCGGCCGAACTGGGTAAGTCTTTCGGCCGATCCGCGTTCCAGCGACTTGCCGGAAATCGAGAAACTGCTGGGCTGCAAGGTACGCGGCCATTCGCCGCGCAATTCGGTAGCCTTCCCGGTGCGCACGCTGGAACAACCGGTGCCGAGCGCCAACCGGCTGCTCTACAAGCTGCTGGGGTCCTATCTCCAGCAAGTGAAATCGTCGCACAGCCCTTCGATCGTCGACAAGGTGAACAGCTACATTCGCGGCGCGCTCGCCTCGGGAAGCTGCTCGATCGAGCGCTGCGCGGAAAAGACCGGTATCTCGGTGCGTACCCTGCAATCGCGACTGGCCGAACAGGGCATGCGCTTCTCCGAATTGGTCGAGAAACAGCGCGAGGCGCTTGCCCGCGCCCACCTTGCCGACCGCCGCCTGTCTTTGGACGAGATCGCCGACAGGCTAGGCTATGGCGAACAGACCAGCTTCGGCCGCGCATTCAAGCGCTGGACCGGCATCACGCCGCAGCAATTCCGAGCTGGGTCCTGATTGAAGCGAAGGCGAATACCCGCCTTCACCCCCAATCCCCGTCGTCCCCGCGAACGCGGGGACCCCGCTTTTCTTCAGATAACACGCCGCCCCCGCCAAGCGAGGGCGACGCTGGAAGCCTACTTCTTCTCCACTTCCGCCAACATGACCTTCGCCAGCGTCAGGAAATTCTCGGTATCCTGCTGGGCCGAGGGGATATCCTTGCGGAACGTGGTGAAGCCGTGGACCAGCCCCCTGCCCTCGTAATAGACCGTCGGCACCCCGGCCTCGACCAGCTTGGCGGCATAGGCGCGGCCCTGATCGCGCAGCGGATCGAGCCCGGCGGTCACCAGAACGGTCGGCGGCAAGCCCTTGAGATCGCCCAGAAGCGGCGACGTGCGCAGGCTGTTCGGATCTGCCGCATAATGCTTGCGGAACAGGTCCGTCGAACTCTTGTCCAGCCCGTAGCCGTTGGCAAACAGGTGTGTGGAGGGATAGTCGCCGACGAAATCCGTCGCCGGATAGATCGGCACTTGCATGATGACCGGAACCGCTGCCGGCTTGTCGCGCAACGCAGCGGCGACGATCAGCGTCAGGTTGCCGCCCGCGCTGTCTCCGCTGAGCACCAGTCCGGTGACGTCGCGGCCCAGCGCCTTGCCATTGGCGGCGATCCAGCGGGCGGCGGCTTCGCCATCGTCCGGCGCGGCGGGCCAGGGATTCTCGGGCGCAAGACGATATTCGATCGAGACCACCGGCAGGTCGAGGCGGCGGGCGATTTCGGCCGCTAGCGCGGCATGGGTGTCGATGCTGCCGAGAATGTAGCCGCCGCCGTGATAGAACACGAGCACCGGCCCGGGTCCGCGCTTGGCGCGCGCGTCGAACAGGCGCAACTTGATGGGGCCCGCCGGTCCGGGCATCTCGAGATCCTTGCTTACCGCCATCTCACCGACCGGCACGTCGCGCGACGGCAGGGCGCCGGGTGGAAGCTTGCGGATCTGAGCCAGCACTTCAGCGGTCATCGCCGGCAGAGGATGGGCCTCCTGCGCCTTCAGATAGGCCGCCACATCGGGGCGAATGTATGGCGTATCGGCGGTTGCAACGGCCGTTGTCGAAGTGGTGGCGGGCGCATCGGCCAGCGCAAGGCTCAGTGGCACCAGCGCCGCGGCAGCGAGCGCCATGGCCAGAGCAGACTTCCGGTAACCCCCTGCACGATCGATCTTATTCATCGATGGATCCTCTCCCTGTTCCGGAAGCGATCCTAACCACGCTAGGTGTAACTGGCGAGACGGCCCGGACAATCGCTTGCCCGGGCCGTCAAATCATCCATCTCGGACAGTCAGTAAACTCCGCCCTGCTCTTCGACGAAGTCAGTCGTGTCGCCGGAATTGGCGCCTGCCGCCGCTTCGCGCACGTCGCGGGCATGGCGGATTTCAGCCACCAGCGCGTCACGGCGACGGGTGAACTCATCCTCGGGCGTATACTGGCGTGGTTCCGTGTCGGGCTTGAAGGCCTCCCAGATCACCGCAGCCTTGGGATCGTCGCTGGGCTCCACGCCCATGACCCGCTTGCCGGTCACGCGGTCGATCCGGACCATGCGGATACCGGCAGGCGCGATGAAGGGCTGCATCGACCAGCGCGGGCGGGTGGTATCGACGACCTGCTTGAAGATCGGTGCCGCAATGCGGCCACCCTGCGCATAGCCGCCCAGTGAGCGCGGGTTGTCGTAACCGAGGTAGACGCCGCCGATATAGTCCTGCGTGCCGCCCACGAACCACACGTCGGTCGGGCCGTTGGTGGTGCCGGTCTTGCCGAACAGCGGCATGTTGAGTTCGCGCAGGCGCGCAGCGGTACCGCGCGTAACCACGCCCTCCAGCATGTGGACGACCTGAAACGCCGTGGGTGCATCCAGCACTTGCTTGCCGCGACGATCCACGCGCGGCATCGGCTTGCCGTCCCACTCGGGCATGTTGCAGGTATCGCAGCGGCGATTGTCCGACTTCCAGATAACCTTGCCGTTGCGGTCCTGAATGTAGTCGATCGGCGAGGACTGGAACTGCACGCCATTGTTGGCCAGCGCGGAGTAGGCGTTGACCATGCGCGCGACCGTGGTTTCGCCCGCGCCCAGCGCGAAGGACAGGTACGGCTTGAAATCGCCGATGCCGACGTTGTGGAACGTCTTGATCACGCGCGGCATGCCGGTGTCGTTGGCGATGCGCACGGTCATCAGGTTGCGTGACTGTTCGAGGCCCCAGCGCATGGTGTGACTGCCCGCCCCGCCCTCGTTGCCGAAGTTGCGGAAGCATTTGTCGCCCAGCGCCGCGCCCTGATAGACGCAGAACGTGCCGTCCAGCACCTGCGTCGCCGGGGTCATGCCGTACTGGAGCGCGGTGGCGTAGACGAAGGGCTTGATCGTCGAGCCCGGCTGCCGCTCGGCCTGAACCGCGCGATTGAACGAATCGAGCCCGGCATCGAAACCGCCCTGCATGGCGACGATGCGGCCGCTGCCCGGCTCCTGCATCATCATGCCGCCCGAAACCTCGGGGATCGTCCGCAGCGCATAAGTCCCCGCACCGACCGGCGCGACAGCAACGATGTCACCCGGCCGCGCCGCATCCGCGACATTGGCAAGCGTGCCCACATTGCCATCGGAGAAGCCGACACGCCCGGTACTGCCCGACCGGTCGAGGATGATGCCGACGCGCCAGTCCTTGTAGTCGATCGTCTTGTTGGCGACGATCAGCTGGGTCTGCCAATTCTCAAGATCGTCGACATGCGCGATGGGATGCGCCCATTCGCGGTTGCCCTGATAGTTGAGCAGGCCCGCGCGCAGCGAGTCGCGCACCGCCTTCTGCATCTCGGTATCAAGCGAGGTGCGCACCCAGAGACCGCCTGCATAGACGCTATTGGGGCCGTCCTCGGCCTTCTCGCCATACTGGTCGATCAGGCGGCGGCGCACTTCCTCGATGAAATAGGCGTTGGCGGTGTCGTAAGTCTCGACGCGGCGGGGGATCAGCCCCAGCGGCTGCGCCTTGGCGGCATCGGCGTCGGCGCGCGTGGCCCAGCCGTTCGACACCATCTGGTCGAGCACCCAGTTACGGCGATTGATCGCCATTTCCTCGTACTGCTTGCGGCCATAGCGCTCGGGCGCCTTGGGCAGGATCGCGAGGAACGCCGCCTCATGGAGGTCAAGCTGGTCCACGTCCTTGCCGAAATAGGCGCGCGCTGCCGCCTGCACGCCGAAGCTCTGGCGGCCGAGCGGAATCTCGTTGAGGTAGAGTTCGAGGATCTGCTGCTTGGTCAGCACGCCCTCGATCCGCCGCGCCAGGATCATTTCCTTGAGCTTGCGGGTGACCGAATACTCGTCACCGATCAGGATATTCTTGGCGACCTGCTGGGTGATCGTCGAACCGCCGCGTGCGCGCCCGCCCGAGCCGAGCTTGGACGCATAGTCGACAACCGCGCCGGCAAGACCGCCGAAATCGACGCCACCGTGGGTCCAGAACGTCTTGTCCTCGGCCGAGAGGAAAGCGTCGACCAGCTTGGGCGGAAAATCGACGTAACGCAGCTGCACGCGGCGCTCGCGGGCATAGCTGTAGACGATCTCGCCATCGACGCCGCGCACCATGGTCGGCAGCGGCGGCTGGTATTCGAGCAGCTTGTTGGCGTCAGGCAGGCCATAGCCGATCGCGACGTAGCTGCCGCCAAGCACGATGGCGCCCGCTGCGGCCAGATAGCCGAAGCGGCGGAACCACTTACGCTCGCGCCAGGTCTTGCGCAGCCCCGCAAGGCGACCGGAAATGGCGGCACGGGCACCCCCACGGCGCAGGCGGAAGTGAGCGTCCCCGGGGTTCTGCTCGGCGCCGTTTTCGCTGATATCGTCAGTCATTGCGACCGCCCTCTAGCATGGGGATTTTGTGCTAGGCCAGACAGGACACGATCCGCCGCGCGCTTTTCGCGTCGGACGATGCCCATCCGTCACGCCCCGGCCCGGCGCGCGAACCACGCCCGGACCGCTCGCGCGGCCGCTTCAGCAAGCTGTTGCTGCCCTTGGTGCGAGCCCAGAAAGCGCGCATCGTCCGGGTTGTTGATGTATCCGGTTTCGAACAGGACCGAGGGGATATCCGGCGCCTTGAGCACTGCCAGCGCGGCGGTCTCGATCTGGTCATGGTGCAATCCCAGCCCGCCATCCTGCATCTCGCGCAGAATAAGACCGGCGAACTGGCTCGACCCCTGTTGCGCACCGCGCTGCGAGAGATCGAGCAGGATAGCCCCGACATCCTGGCTGGTCTGCGTGAGCGTCACGCCATTGACTTTGCCCGACTGGTTTTCGCGCGCGGCGAAACGCTCGGCCGCCTCGCTCGATCCGCGTTCGGACAGGACGTAGACGCTTGCGCCTCGCGCCCCGTCGCTTTCGGCGCTGTCGGCGTGGATGGACAGGAACAGGTCGGCATTGAGCCGCCGCGCGATATCGGGCCTGTCGGCCAACGCGATGAAACGGTCCGTGTCACGCGTCAGCGCCACGCGAATGCCGCCTGCCGCCAATAGCTTCTCGCGGATCGCCAGCGCGACCTGAAGCGCCACCGTCTTCTCGCGCAAGTCGCCCTGCCCGGCGCCCGGATCGAAACCGCCGTGACCGGCATCGATCACCACCAGCGGACGGCTTGCATCCGCAGGGCCATCGACGCGCGGAAGGTTCACCGGCGCATCGGCGGTCGGCAGGTCGAAGCGGACGACATATTCGAGATCGCGCGCCGAAACCGCCAGACGCGGATAGAGCACAGGCAACGCCGCCAGCAGCGCCAGAGGCGCCGACAGGAGGAGAAGCAATTGCAGCCTGCGCGACATGGGCCTGTGACTAGGCGGCGGCAATGCGCTCGGCAATCCCGCAGGGCCACGCTTTCCCCCGGTTATCGGCGGAAAAACTTGTTGCGCCGGCAACCCGCCCTCCCCCGCCGAACCGGCCAATATTCCCAGGCCATCCAACAGGCTCCCCCATGCAATGAAAGCATGGCAATGACCTTGCCGTGCAAGGCTATGAATGCTAGGCGTTTCGGCCCGGGCCCATAAAACTTCCGGTCCAAGCAATTCGGCAAGTGCATGCCTACATGCCGCCGGACAGGACCGAAGAAGCCAGTACCCGGTTGCAAGATCCGGATGAATTCTGTCCGGAACGAACAGGTTGATGCGAGAGATGAGAAGCCAATTGCCGCCCTGCAAGCCGACGCCCGAAGGGGCGTGGGCAGCTTGGCTGCAATTTTCCGCGTATCCAAGATCGCATTCCGGATCACTGCGCGAACTCACTCTGGCAGACACGCTCACGTCCGCAGGCACGCCATCCGGCATGCCCGCAAGGACGATAGACAACAGAGTCGCATCCCGGGAGCCAAACGGCCCCGACTTCACCTTTACCCCCGTCCGCGCCGACGTGAGCCCAATTTCGGGTTCTGTCTCATCAGGCCTCGCTGGATACAGCGGCGCTGATGCCAAGGCTGCGGACATCATCGAACAGGATCGCGCCGTCACCGCCTTCGAGGCCGGGACCGAGCGCGCATGGAGAATACACAATGGCAACGCGCATGCTCATCGATGCGCGCCACCCGGAAGAAACGCGGGTGGCGGTACTCAAGGGAAATCGCATTGAAGAGTTCGATTTCGAATCGGCCGACAGGAAGCAGATAAAGGGCAATATCTACCTGGCGAAGGTTACCCGCGTGGAACCTTCGCTTCAGGCAGCGTTCGTCGATTTCGGCGGCAATCGCCACGGCTTCCTGGCCTTCAGCGAAATTCACCCTGATTACTACCAGATCCCCAAGGAGGACCGCGAGGCCCTGCTGGCCGAAGAGGCAGCTCATGCCGAGGAAGAAGCCGCTCTGCGCGCTTCGGAAGGCGATGACGAGGACGAGGAAGGCGGCGAAGGCTACGACGATGGCGGCCTGACCGAGGTCGACACGTCCGAGAAGGACCATGTCGCCACGATCGAGGACGGCAACGTCGAGAACGGCTTCGAAACCGCGGACGAAGACGCTGCCGAGGACGAAGGCGGCGAGAATTCGAATCGTGGCCGTCGCGGCCGTGGCCGCCGTCAGGGTGGCCGCAATTCGGGCCGCTCGAAGGAAGCCGATGACCTGCGCGCCAAGCGCATGGCACTGCGCCGCCGCTACAAGATCCAGGACGTCATCCAGCGCCGCCAGGTTCTGCTCGTGCAGGTCGTCAAGGAAGAGCGCGGCAACAAGGGCGCTGCCCTCACCACCTACCTCAGCCTCGCTGGCCGCTACTGCGTGCTCATGCCGAATTCGAGCCATGGCGGCGGCATCAGCCGCAAGATCAGCTCGGCATCGGACCGCAAGCGCCTGAAGTCGATCATTGCCGAAATGGCGCTACCCCGTTCGATGGGCTGCATCGTGCGCACGGCCGGCCTCCAGCGCACCAAGACCGAGATCAAGCGCGACTTCGACTACCTCGCCCGCCTGTGGGACGAGCTGCGCGAACAGACGATGCGCTCGGCCGCTCCGGCGCTGATCCATTCGGACAGCGACCTCATCAAGCGCGCCATCCGCGACATCTACAACCGCGACATCGAGGAAGTGATCGTCGAGGGCGAGGAAGGCTACCGCGCGGCGAAGGACTTCATGAAGCTCCTGATGCCCAGCCACGGCCGCAAGGTTAAGCCTTACGCCGATCCGGTTCCGCTGTTCCAACGCTTCGGCGCAGAAGACCAGCTCACCGCGATGTACGACCCGGTCGTGCAGCTGCGTTCGGGTGGCTATATCGTCATCAACCCGACCGAGGCGCTGGTCTCGATCGACATCAACTCGGGCCGCGCCACCAAGGAGCACGGGATCGAGCAGACGGCGGTCGCCACCAACCTCGAAGCCGCGCAGGAAATCGCCCGCCAGCTTCGCCTGCGCGACATGGCCGGCCTCGTCGTCATCGACTTCATCGACATGGAGTACGGCTCCAACGTCCGCAAGGTCGAGAAGGCGATGAAGGAAGCGCTCAAGAACGACCGCGCGCGCATTCAGGTCGGCCGCATTTCCAGCTTCGGCCTGATGGAAATGAGCCGCCAGCGCCTGCGCACCGGCGTTCTGGAAGCGACCACGCGTTCCTGCCCGCACTGCGACGGTACCGGCCTCGTCCGCACCGCCAGCTCGGCAGGTCTCTCGGCGCTGCGTCTCATTGAAGACGAAGCCGCCAAGGGCAAGGGCATCGTCGTGTCGCTCTTCGCATCGACCGAAGCGGCCATCTACCTGCTCAACGCCAAGCGCACCGACCTTGCCGATATCGAGGATCGTTACGGCGTCACTGTCGAAGTGATCCCTGAGGGCGAGAACGAAGGCGCGAAGATGCGCGTCGTTTCCTCGGGCCCGCGCAACGACTTCGTGCCGCGCTTCGAACCCATCGCCGAAGAGGTCGAGGACGACTTCATCGACGACGAGGAGGAGTTCGAGGAAGAGGAAGTCCGCGAGGAATCGCGCGGCCGTGACGGCGGCGACGATGCCAATGGCGAAGGAGGCTCGCGCCGCAAGCGCCGCAAGCGCCGTCGGGGCCGCAACCGCGACCGTGGTGACGAGCAGACCTCCGAGGACGCCGAAGGCGAAAACGAAGCCGACGACAGCGACGCTGACGAAGGTGCCGAAGAGAGCAACGAAGCCGAGGCCGAAGGCGAAGAGGGCATTGCCCCCGCAGCCGAGGACGAGGATGGCGAAGCTCCCCGCAAGCGCCGCCGCCGTGGTGGCCGTCGCCGTCGCAACCGCCGCAACGGTGAGAATGGCGAGCACGGCACCGAAAACGGCGAGGCGAGCGAAGGCTCCGAAGACGGTTCGTACGAAGACGACGCTTATGACGCCCCGGCGGAAGCAGTCGTAGTCGTCGAAGCGATCGCCGAGCCGGTTGCAGTCGAAGCCGAGGAAGCTCCGAAGCCGAAGCGCACGCGTCGCAAGAAGGCCGATGCCGTGGCGGAAGCTCCGGCAGCAGCCGAGCAGGTTGTGGTCGAAGCCGAGGAAGCGCCTGCGCCCGCAGCGGAAAAGCCCAAGCGCACGCGTCGCAAGAAGGCCGAACCCGCCGAAGCCGCTGCTGCCGTGGTAACCGAGGTTGCCGCCGAGGAAGCGCCCGCTCCCGCAGCGGAAAAGCCGAAGCGCACGCGCCGCAAGAAGGCCGAGCCTGCCGAAGCCGTCACTGAGGAAGCACCCGCTCCCTCAGCGGAAAAGCCGAAGCGCACGCGCCGCAAGAAGGTCGAAACCGTCGAAGCGACGGCTGAAGCCCCGGCCGAGCCGGTCACCGAAGCCGCCCTGCCCGCCGCTCCGGTAGCCGAGGAAGCCACGGTATCGGCCGATGAAGACGGCGGCGACGACTCCTCGCCGCGTCGCGGCTGGTGGCAGCGCACGTTCGGCAACTGATCCGGCCAGGGGAGCGTAAACCGCTCCTCTCCGGCACCACAGCCGACATGAACAGGGCCCCGCATGGCAACATGCGGGGCCCTTTCGTTTGCGCCGAGAATCAATCGGACGGGAATTCTGTATTCAGACCATGCAGTTGCGCTCGGTGGTGGGATCGATCATCCCGACCACTTCGGTGATCTTGTTGGCGGGAAAGCCCGATTTTTCGGCATGCTTGCGGATCTTATCCTCGCTCTCGGCAAGGTAGATACAGAACGTCTTGTCGGCGGTGACATAGGAATGCTCCCACTGAATTCCGGGTATTTCCGCCAGAGCATCGTTCGACACTTTAGTCGCGCCGCCCAGTTCCGGGGCGCTCATGCTGCCCACGCCCGGCAAGTCCCGCTCGATCACATATCGCTTCAACATCGCCAGAATCCTTCCGTTCACAAGCCGGACAGGGCCGAGCGAGACTCGCCGCGTTCGCGGATCGGGGCCGCCCTGCCCTTGCCTCCAAACCCAGATTACCGCGAAAAGGCCGCGATTTCGTCATGCGAATTCGAGGGAGACGCGCTTGCAAGCCCGCTCTGCGCTTGCATTTCACGCCGTGGCGCATGCAATCCGCCACGGCGCGTACACTTGCCCTTGCTCCGCGCCGCTGAATCGCTAGAGGGGGTCATCAGTCGCGGTTCATGCCGCAGTGCAAGATCACGGGGATTCTTTCATGGCGACCTTCACCCTCCCGGCCAACAGCAAGATCAAGAAGCAGGGCAACGTCCACAAGGCGGAAGGCGCGTCGCACGTGAAGAAGTTCACTGTGTACCGCTACGACCCCGATTCGGGCGAAAATCCGCGCTACGACACGTTCGAGATCGATCTCGACAACTGCGGCCCGATGGTTCTCGACGCGCTCATCAAGATGAAGAGCGAGCAGGATCCTTCGCTCACCTTCCGCCGCTCGTGCCGCGAAGGCATCTGCGGTTCGTGTGCGATGAACATCAACGGCTCGAACGGCCTCGCCTGCACCACCGCAATCGAGGACCTCCAGGGTGACATCCGCATCACCCCGCTGCCGCACATGGAAGTCATCAAGGACCTCGTCCCTGATTTCACGCACTTCTACGCGCAGTATGCCTCGATTCGCCCCTGGCTCCAGACGGTTTCGACCACGCCCGGCAAGGAGCGCCTCCAGAGCCCCGAACAGCGCGAAAAGCTGGACGGCCTCTACGAGTGCATCCTCTGTGCCTGCTGCTCGACCTCGTGCCCGAGCTACTGGTGGAATTCCGACAAGTTCCTGGGCCCGGCGATCCTGCTCCAGGCCTATCGCTGGCTGGCCGACAGCCGCGACGAAATGACCGGCGAGCGTCTGGATGATCTGGAAGATCCGTTCCGCCTCTACCGCTGCCACACCATCATGAACTGCGCCAACGTGTGCCCGAAGGGCCTTTCGCCCGCACGCGCGATCGCAGAGATCAAGAAGATGCAGGCAGAACGCCAGGTCTGATCGCGCCCGATCGCCTGACGGCCTGACAGAACGTGATCCGGATTGACGCAGCGGAGTGCCGACCCAATATCCGGCTCGATATCCGCTGCGCCGCGCATCGAGCGGTGTTCCGCAAGCTTACCGTGCATCCGTCCCATTTGGCCAAGCGCACTCTGCCATGACTGCCATACTCGAACGCTATGAAACGCTGGTCGCGACCGGCGAGCTTCGCTCCGATCCGGAGCAGGCTGCCGCTGCCTTGCGGCTCGACCGCCTTCAGCGCGAGCTTTACAAGGCGAACGCGGCGGGCGGCCTGTTCGGCAAGCTTCTCGGCAAGAAAGCGCCGCCGCCGCGCGGTCTCTACATGTGGGGCGGCGTCGGGCGCGGCAAGTCGATGCTGATGGACTTGTTCCACAACACGCTCGACATCCCCGACAAGCGCCGCATCCACTTCCATGCCTTCATGCTGGAAGTTCACGCGCGCCTGCGGGACGAGCGCAAGAAGGAAACCGGGGATCCGATCCCGCCGGTGGCTGCTGCCATCGCGCGCGACGTGCGCTGCCTCGCCTTCGACGAGATGGTCGTCAACAACTCCGCCGATGCCATGATCATGAGCCGGCTGTTCACGCACCTCATCGTCAATGAGGGTGTGACCGTGGTGACGACGTCCAACCGCGCGCCCAAGGATCTCTACAAGAACGGTCTTAACCGCGAGCACTTCCTGCCCTTCATCGACCTGATCGAGAAGGAAATGGATGTGCTGACGCTCAATGGCCCCACCGACTATCGCCTGCACCGCCTTGGTGGCATGGCGACCTGGCACTATCCGCTGGGCGAAGACGCGACCGAGCAGACGCGTGAAGCCTTCTACCGCCTGACCGACTACCCGCCGGAAGACAGCGACCACGTACCGTCGGCCGAACTCGATGTCGGCGGCGGACGCATGTTGCACGTTCCCAAGAGCCTCAAGGGCGTGGGCGTCTTCAGCTTCAAACGCCTCTGCGGCGAAGCGCGTGGCGCAGCCGACTATCTGGCGGTTGCACGCGCCTATCACACCGTCATCGTCGTCGGCATTCCGAAGATGGGGCCCGACCGCCGCAACGAAGCGGCACGCTTCGTGACGCTGATCGACGCGCTCTACGAGCACAAGGTCAAGCTGATCGCCGCCGCCGACGCCCCGCCCGAGGACCTCTACGCGGCTGGAGACGGTCGTTTCGAATTCGAGCGCACTGTCAGCCGGCTTAACGAGATGCAGAGCGCTGAGTACCTCGCCATGGGTCACGGCGAAGACTGACCCCCTGCCTTACCGGCGTTAACGAAGTTGCGTATCGGCCAAGTCTTGCCGCAAGTCTTGCCCGGCGAAGCCTGCTGTTAACATTTTGCAAGACTAGTGACGACTGGTCTTTGAAGGCTCGTTAAGGTCTCGAATCCCGACAAAAGTTAACGATCGAAGCCTTAACGATCGACTCGATGGCAGCGACTCCGCCCGGAGACCATGCGCCCCCCACACCATTCACGCACCCGGTCTAGCGCCCATTCTTCAGGCAAAATTAAAGCGCCCGATCCTTGGCAGGAAGGGCGCTGTAGGTAAAACCTATTAAAAGACCAGGTATTGAACCTGGTATTTTTCGCAGATTTCCGTCGTTTTCTTAATTTGGTTGCGGCGTTTCAAAAGTTCAACTCATGAAACGCCGCAAAAATTAACTATTAACGGCCGCCGAGGCCCGTCCAGCCGTAGCCCCAAAAGTCCTTGGTCATTGTAATTACCCCATGTGAACCGCCGCTGTTTCGCGGCTGCCCAAATGGATAACAATGCGTTAAAAGGTCATCAAGACTTTTTTAACCAGTACGCCTTGCCTCCCGGCCCTTAATTTCCGTGACGAGATCCCGGAATGGGACAGGACGGCAGACATAGTACCCTTGGATGATGTCGCAATTCATGGCCCGCAGGATCTCGAGCGCGGCCAATGTCTCCACGCCTTCGGCTACGACCGTCCGGTCTTGCGAGTGCGCCATCTCGACAATCGACTGCACCAGCAGCAGGTCTTCCTTGTTGGCCTCCATCGCCTGGACGAAGACCTTGTCGATCTTGACCTCGCCCGCGGGCAGGTAGCGCAAGTAATCGATCGTGGCGTTGCCTGTACCGAAGTCGTCGATCGACAGCTTGAGACCGGCCTGAACGAGCTTCTGGAGCATCTGGAAGGTGCGCGAGCTGCGATCGAGCCTGTCGGTCTCGGTGATCTCCAGCGTCAGCTTCTCGGGATCGAGACCATGCAACGCGAGGATGTCGAGGATCATGCCCGGCAGTCCGGGATTGCGCAGGAGCTGCGCCGAAATGTTGACCGAAATCGACAGATCCAGCCCCTGCCGCCGCAATTCCACCGCAGCACGCACCGCTTCGTTGACGACGAAGCGGGTAATGCGTTCGATGCGGTGGAATTCCTCGGCAATACGGATGAACTTGTCGGGGCTGATCGGCCCACGCTCCGGATGGGTCCAGCGCACCAGCGCCTCAGCCCCGGTGACACGGTTGGTCGCGACGTCGAGCTTGGGCTGATAGGCCACCCAGACCTCGCCATTGTCGATGGCGCGGTCAAGCTGGGTAAGCAGCGAGATCTCCCAGCGCGCTTCGTGCTTATGGCTGTCGTACTTGTAGACGAGCTCATCGTTGCGCACCGCCTCTTCGGCGGACTGCATGGCGCTGGCGACGCGGCTCGATACCTGACGATCGAACTCGGAATCGATACCGCAGTTAAACGAGAGGTCGATGTCGAGCCCGCCGACCTGAATGCCGTTCTGGACGATGCGGTGCAGCCCCTCGAGGTTCTCGAACAGGTCGAAAGTGCTGCGGATGGTCGAGAGCCAGAGGAACATGCCGCCTTCGTGGTAGACCACCACCTGACTGTCGCTGATCCGGATGCGCCGCACGATCTCGTGCGCGATCTGCGCTTCAAGCTCGCCGGCAAAGCTGCCGATGATGGCGGCGTAGTTGCGAATCTTGAGGGCCACCAGAATCCGGTTCGACACCTCGTCGTATTTGCGCAGCGCCTGAACGCTAGGCAGGCCCGAGCCGGCATTGGTTTCGCCTGCTACCTCGATCTTGTCGAGGTGCCGCATGCGAAACACCGCCACTGCTGCCATGGCAATCGCAGGTACGACATCGACCTGGATATTATGACCATCGAGAAGCAACGGCATGGCTATCAGAACAACAACGAGACCCGTGAAGCGGTAGATATCGAGAGCCCGACCTCTGCCTACACCGGACACAATCACCACCAGGATTAGCAAGAACGGCGGCAACCATCCGAGTTGCATGGGCACGCCTCGCTTTAAGGTCTCAGCGGCAATCGCATGGAAAAAAGCTCCCGGCGCATAGCCTTGCGTCGGCATAGGGTGTCCATCGTGATAGGTAATCGCGCTGAGGCCGATGATCACGTCTTTACCGCGCACAATCCGTGGATCGAGCCGTCCCTTTAGTACGTCGACGTAGCTCGCGGTCGGGATGGTCCTGTAGTTGATCGAATAATCGGGCCGAAAGAGATCATTCACCGAACCCGATACGCCAGCAATTCTGGCTGCCAAGCTTGGAATGCGGCCAATCGGGCTGTCAGACGCGAATGGCATGCTGATGCTGAGATTGAACGGATGGTTCAGCGCAAGCAATGATACGACATCGACATCCGCGCGATATGCGGTGGGCGGAATGGTCGCAGCGTAATTGCCGCCCGCCTGCTCGCTGCTTGGAAGCGCGCCAAGGAAGATCCGCCCACGGTGGGCCTTCAGTGTTTTGATGAAGGCCTCGTTACCGGGGTCGTCACTTGCAAAGCTGAGCGACCGATCGAAAAATACGCGCCGGGCGCCGGCTGCGAACAGATTGTTGATCATGGTGGCATCGTCTGCGCGCGGGATCTCCGCAAGCTGCAACTCTTCCAGGGTCCGGTCATCCTGGAACACCATGGCGATCTGCCCATCGGACGGGTGGCTTCGCAGCATCGAGCGGCCGTTGACGATCATATCCTCAAGCGGGAGGCACGCGTTGCTCACACCAAGGAGCACGCCGGTCAGCGCGGCCCAGAACACGATGCGGAATCGCGGGCTCTTCCAGATCTTGACGAGGCGCGAAAGGATCTCAGCCACGGAACCGCCTTGGAGAATTATCTCCACCCGCACCCACACAGCGCACGGATTCGAGAGGCGCGAAAATCGCGCGCTCTGGCGTCCGATAATGGCGACCTGCTATCTTCATGCACGTCCTGCAATGGGGCCTGGTGACCGGACCTAGGCCAAAGGTCCTAAGAATAGGTTAGGTTAATCCACGTTCACGATGATTCGCCGCGGGACCTGCTTGCGCGCGGCATCAGGCTCAGGCGATCCCCAGCCGCGCGAGCGACCTGTCCAGCATCAGAAGCTGCCACAAGAGCCGCGAGTGATCGGCCCGCCCGGCAATATGCGCCTCCGCCAGCGCGGTCAGGCGCCTCAGATCGAACCAGCCGGTGCGCCCGAGTGTGGCGCTGGTCGCGATTTCCCGGGCGGTATTCGCAAGCGGTCCGCGCAGCCACTGCGCGATGGGTGTCACGAAGCCCTGTTTCGGGCGATAGAGAATGTCGTCCGGCAACATCCGCCGCATCGTTCGCTTCATCAGCCATTTGCCCTGCCCGCTCCGCACGCGCATCGATTCGGGCAGGCTGGCGGCAAATTCGATTAGGCGGTGGTCGAGCAGCGGCTCACGCGCTTCAAGGCTGACCGCCATGCTCGTGCGGTCGACCTTTGTGAGGATATCGCCCGGCAACCAGTGCTTGAGATCGGCATATTGCGCGCGGTCTAGACCCGAGCGGGCCGGGGCGCCGCGCATCGTCTCGATCACCGCGTCCTCGGCCCGATATTCGCCGCGCAGGCGCAGGAAGGCGTCCGAATAGAGCGTGTCGCGCAGTTCCGGCGGCGTGAAGCAGATGGCGCGCGCATAACCCGTCGCACTGTCCGCCGCGAGCGACTGGAAGGTCGCCTTGGCACGCAGCGGACGCGGCGCCCAGTCCGCCTTGGGCCAGATTCGCCCTGCCGTTCCGAACACCGGACCACGCAGCGACTGCGGCAGCACCGAGCGCACCCGATCCTCCCCATGCTGGAACACGTGGCGCCGATAGCCCGCGAAAGCCTCGTCCGCGCCGTCGCCCGAGAGCGCCACCGTCACCGATTCCCGCGCCAATTGGCACACGCGCCAGGTCGGCAAGGCGGAGGCATCGGCGAAAGGCTCGTCGAACATTGCCGAAAGCGTATCGATCGCATCGAAATCATCCGGCGAGACCCGGCGCGAAACATGGTCGGTGGAGAAGCGCCGGGCGATCTCGTCCGCATAGCCGGTCTCGTCCAGCGCAGCGACGTCGAAGCCGATCGAGCACGTCCGCACCGGGCGCGAAGACGCCTCGGCCATCAGCGCAACCACGCTCGAACTGTCCACCCCACCCGACAGGAACGCGCCCAGCGGCACATCGGCAACCATGCGCGACGTCACCGCCTCGCGCATGAGGTGGAGCAGTTCCGCCTCAAGATCAGCGATCCGGCCCTTGCGCCGCTCGGCGAAAGTCACGTCCCAGTACTGCACCGGCTTCGGCATCGGCGCGCCATGGCGCAGCAGCAGCGTATGGCCCGCCGGAAGCTTGGAAACGCCCTTGAGGATCGCCCGGCTGTCCGGCACGTAGCCCCAGGCGAGATAGTCCTCCACCGCCAGCGGATCGATCTCGCGCCGCAGCAGGGGATGCGCCAACAGCGCCTTGAGTTCGGAACCGAACGCCAGACTGCCGTCGCTCAGCGGTGCAAGATAGAGCGGCTTCACCCCCAGCCTGTCGCGCGCCAGGAACAGCGATCGCGCTTCCAGGTCGTAGATCGCGAAGGCGAACATGCCGTGGAGGCGCGAGACACAGGAAGGCCCCCAGCGCTGCCACGCGGCGAGGATCACCTCGCTGTCGCCCTGCGTGCGGAACGTGGCGCCATGGGCTTCCAGTTCGCTGCGCAGCGCCTGAAAATTGTAGATCTCGCCGTTGAACACCAGCATCGCCCGGCCATCGGGCGAAGCCATGGGTTGCGGCGAGCCGGCGACGTCGATGATCGAGAGGCGGCGATGGCCCAATGCAACGCCCGGCGCCGTCCAGACGCCCTGCCCATCAGGCCCGCGATGGGCGATGGCATCGCACATCGCCTCAACCCGCGCGGGATCGACGGGCTTGGGCGTCTCGAGATGGTAGATACCGGCAATCCCGCACATATATGACGGACCTAGCGGAGCTTGCCGATGCGGTCCATCCACCCTGAGGGGCGGTCCGTCGCGGCGACGAACCGGGCGACCGCACGTTCCGCCGGTCGGCCGGGCCGATCTTCGGCGGAAAGAATCAGCATCATCGTCGGCCGTTCCCGCAGCAGCAGATGATCGCCGATCACCGCCAGCTTGAGACGGGCATTGCTGCCGGTCAGCAAGGCTCCGGTGCGGTACCATGTTACCGCGAGGCGCTCGACCGTTCCGGCACCGAGAAGCCGTTCGCTGCGACCATCGGCAAAGGCGGGGCCGACACCCTGCCAGGCCCACGGGCTGTCCGGCGTCAAGGCGCCCTGCCCGAAGCCTCCGGCCTCACGTCCTTCTCCCTGACTGGCATAGAGTGCCACGAAGACATCGACCTGATCGCCCTCACCATCCGCGTAGCGGCCAAGCAGTCGGTGGTCGGCACCCTCGGCGCGCGGTTGCCACCAGATCGCCGGGGCATAATCGACCCGGTGCCACCCTGCGACCTCCGGCAAATCGATACGCGCAGGCACGGAAGCCTTCAGATTGTCGGCATGGTGCGCCCACAGGAATGCGCCTGTCACGATGGCTGTCATCGCCAGTAGCGCCAGCGATGCCGAAATCCGCGCGCCTCCAAGTCGGGCCAACAGGGGATCGGCTTCGATCCGTTCGGCATCGATCATCGGCGTGTCGAGCGGGCGGTCGAAGAGGCGCCAGCCTCCGGCGATCACTCCCGCCAGCACCAGCGCGAAGAAGATCCAGCCGTAGACGATGTGGTCGAACCCCGCCGCCTTCTCGGTGCCCACGAACTGCGCGGCGAAGATCGTCGCCCAGGCGCGTACCCCGTTGGCCAGCACCGGTACGACGACACAGGCCAGCAAAAACGCCGCGCGCCGCCTCCAGCTGACGAAGCAGACATTGGCGGCGAGCACGCCGAACGCGATCATGGCGATCAGGAACTTCACGCCGGAGCAGGCCTCGGCGACCTCGAACAGCCCGGCGCGCGTATCGATGAACACGCCGTCGATCCGCGCCTCGATCCCGGAGAGATGCGTCAGTGCAATCGTTATCCGGGCCGTCACGGTCTGAAGAACTTCGACCAGTTCCTCTCCGAACGGCACGAGGAAGGCCATGTAGCAAAGTGGGAACAGCAGTGCGGCGGTCACTTGCGGCCCCAGCAACAGCGGCACCGATGAGGCGAGCAGCGCCACCGCCCCGGCCTGCCTTGCAAGGTCGAGGCCCGAAAGCGCGCCCAGCAGCCAGAGGAAGGCCGCCATCGCGAAGGGAACGACGCCCGGCCACCAGCAAGATGGCGTCAGTTTCGCCAGTTCGTCCCGCCGCTGCCAAACCAGCCAGCCAATGATCGGCGGGATCAGGATCACGTGGTTGTAGGTCGAAATATCCCACCACTGCCGCGCCATTGCCGACCAGTCGGGGAAAAAGGCCGCGATCAGCGCCAGCCAGCCCAGAGAGATACGCAGGAGCGCGCCGCGCCAGTGCTCCGGAACCGCATGCGCCCGCGCGAGCGAAAGCGCTTCAGGCGGCATCGCTGAGCCCCGGAGCATTGCATCCCATCAGTCCCGGCAGCGCGGCGAGCGCGGCATCCCAGCCTGCATGAGCCTCGATCCACGCGCGCGCGGCTTGCCCCATTGCCTTCGCCCTCGCGGGATCCGCCGCCAGTGTGCAGACTGCCTCGGCCAGCGCCGTATCGTTCTCTCCCACGAGGAAATCGCGTCCGTCCTCGGCGGGGATGCCGGTGGCCGCGCCAGACGAGAGAACCACGGGAAGGCCCATGCTCATCGCCTCAAGCACCTTGTTCTGCACGCCGCGCGCGATTTCGAGCGGGACCAGCGCCATGTCGGCCGCTGCCAGAAACGGGCGAACATCGTCCACCCGGCCCCAAACGTGAATGCCGTCGCGCCCATGGTGCGCGGTCAATGCGGGTGGCGGATTGCGGCCGACGACGTGAAGGCTTGCACCCGGAAAACGCGCGCGGACGGCGGGTAGGATCCGGTTGATCGCGCCCTTCACTGCAGCGACATTGGGCGCATAATCCATCTGGCCGGTGAAGATCAGACGCGGCCCGGTCATGCCCGCCATGCGCGGCTCGGGCGAGATTCCGGCCGGATCGAACAGGTCGCTGTCGATGCCATTGCCCATCGCTTCCACGCGGCAGGAGGGATCGGCCAGCCGTTCGCGGAACAGCCGGGCCTCGGCGTCGCTGACGAGCAGCGTGGCATCGGCGCGGCGGGCGATATCGGCTTCCTCGCGGGCGAGCAGGCGGCCTTCGCGCCGCTCCATCCATGCGCGCAGGCCGCGGCTCTTCGCGCCATAAGCCTCGAACTTGGCCGAATCGACATCGACGAGATCGGCGATCACGCGCCCGGCGAACTCGGCCGGGACATATTGCGCCACCTGACCGGAAAAGAGGTAGGTCGCGGCAATCGGACGGGTCCGCAGCGTTTCGGAGACCCAGCGCGCCATGCGGGCATCGTGGAACGCCGTGATGCTGAGCGGCCGCCCGCGCGCCAGCGCCTCAATCCCCGCCAGCGCCAGCGGCTTGGTGCGATCGAGCAGCAAGTGGCTCGCCGCGAGTGCCGCCAGATCGCTCTCGCTGTCCCGGTCGGCGGGGTCATCGGCGAAGCAGCCGACATGGACCGGCGCCAGCCGCGCCAGCGCCTTCAGGATATGGTTCGAGCGGATCTTGTCGCCGCGATCCGGGGGAAAAGGAATCCGGTGGGCGAGGAACAGGATCTCCATCACCCGATCCCGCGCGCGATCAACGGCCCCAACCGGTTGGCGACGAAGAGCGGCAGGCGCTGCCAGACCCGTATCTGAAGCGAGAGCCCGGCGCTTGTGGGATCGGCATTGCGTCTGGCCGCCCCCGGCGCGGTCCAGGTTCCGTAAGTCAGCGGCTCGGGCTCGAACCCCCAGTTGCGCTTGAAGTGATAGGCGCCGCTCGCGGTCTTCGAACGGCCGAAGTCGAAATGCGTGCAGCCGCGCGTGCGGGCGTGGCGCATGAGTTCGAAGTACATGCGGTCGTTGGCACGAAGCCCCCGCGCCGCATGGGTTCCGCCGCCCCAGTAGGGCATCGCCGCGCCCCGGTGATAGAGCGTGATGACGCTGGCTACCGGCGCTCCGGCATGGCGCACGGTCAGAATGTCGGCGTCCGACCCGAACGCATCGATCACCGCATCGAGCAGCGCGCGCGGAAAGACCGGCGTGCCCAGATTGCGATAGCTCTCGGCAAAAACGGCGTAATGCGCCGCGCGGTCACGTTCGGCGGTGCCGATTTCGATTTCGAGATCGTTGGCGAGCCCCTTACGCACTTCAGCGCGCTGCTTGCGCGGGATCGCGAGCAGTTCGGCCTCGTCATCCGCTGCGAGCGGGCGGGGGAAGTTGCAGTGGCTCTCGGTCTTGAGCGCCCAGTTCGCGCGCGCATCGGGCAGCACGCCGCCGCGCAGTTCGATGGCGGGGCATGAGAGCCGCAGCGCCAGTTCCTCCAGCGCGGCGAAGATCGCCTCGACATCGGCCTCCGGCGTCGCCAGCAGACCGCCGCCGACGGCAAAGCCGCTCGACGCCAGCAGGCGCCCGAAGACCGGCGAGTGGATCGCATCGAGCGGCAGGAAAGCGACGATTTCGCCGTGCCGCTCCTGCACCAGCGCCAGCGCGCGGTTGCCGGTGGCCTTGGCGACCGCGATGAACCAACACGGACGATGGAACGGCGTGGCATCGGGATGGCGCGCCAGAAAGTCCTCGATCCGGGCAAGTTCGCCGGGATCGTCGAGATCGGGCAGGCGCAGGCTCGCCGGAAGCGAAAACGGCGCGTTCATGCCGCCAGTGCCGTCACGCCCGCCGCCTCACGCGCGGCGATCTCGTCCATCCGGCCCCAGCGGAACTCGCCGATGAGCCGGCGCAGCTTCCCGGCCATCACGGCCAGATTGGTATAGTGGCGCAGCCACGACCGCAGCGGTGCATTGTCGACGCGCGGCTGACCTGGGTCGATTTCCCAAGGGTGGAAGTAGAACACCGCCGGGCGCCCCTCGCCGTTCACTTGCCGGATCGCCCAGCGCGAGAAGGCGTACGGTAGGACGCGAAAGAAACCGCCACCGCCCGCCGCCAGTCGCCGTCCCCGGAAGAGCGCGGTGGTCACCGGAATCTCGACGAAATCCGACCCGGCGATCGGCTGGAATGCGAAACGCGGCGCCTCGCGCCAGCCGTAGTGATCGTGCACCACCGGCGCGACGCTGGACGAGTAGCGATAGCCCTGCTCCGCCAGCACATCGAAGGCCCACGGCGTGCGCGCGTCGATGGAGAAGCTCGGCGCGCGGTAGCCGGTGACGGCCACGCCCGCCGCATCCTCGATGGTCTTGCGTGCGCGGGACAGATCCTCGCCGAAACGGTGCGGGTCCATGCGGAACACGCGCTCGTGGTCCCAGCCGTGGCTGGCGATCTCGTGCCCGGCC
The DNA here is from genome assembly GCF_056857025.1 of Novosphingobium sp. BL-S-33. Lineage (NCBI taxonomy): Bacteria > Pseudomonadati > Pseudomonadota > Alphaproteobacteria > Sphingomonadales > Sphingomonadaceae > Novosphingobium > Novosphingobium sp. BL-S-33. The sequence continues at coordinate 2,899,451 of NZ_CM166474.1, forward strand.
TCGGCAATGCGGCGGATCACCGCTGGATACCGCTCGGCGATCCAGCCCAGCGTGAAGAACGTACCGACCACACCGGCCTCGGCAAAAAGCGCCAGAATTTCATCGCAGTTCCGCTCGACCCGGCAGGGCAGCGAGGGCCACTGGGCGCGGTCGATCACCGTCTCGAAGGCGCCGACCTGAAACCAGTCCTCGACGTCGACCGAAAGCCCGTTGATCGGCCGCATATCACGCATGTCTGGCTCCAATTCCCGGCGCGCGCAGTCGGATCAGGCCGCCGCGCGGTGGCCTTCGCCGCCCTCAAACCATTCGATGAGCATGGTCAGCATGTGGCGCAGCGTGGCCTCCTGCTCCTCGACGCGCGTTTCCAGCCGGGCGACTTGCGCCTGTGCCTGCGCGAGCTGGTTCTGAAGCGTAGCGATTGCCTGCGGATCGCCAGTGGCGGTGCGATCCACATGCTCCGCCGCAGCGGCGAGTTCGAGAACCGCGCGTTGCAGTTCGTCGATCTGCATATCGCGCTCGGCCAGAGCGCTCTCGATCATCGCGGCGGTGGCCCCGGTATCGAGAACCACGGCCTGGCCAGCCGGTTCGGTGTGCACAGGCGCCGGCGAAGGCGCCTTGGACGGCCGCGGGCTGACGAGCGCGATGGCGCCATCGTCATCAAGCTCGCCCAGCACTTCGTTCAGCATGGAGACGTCGATCCGCACCCGCTGCTCGACCGCTCCCAGCAGCAGCAGGCGGTTGAGTACCTGATTGATCCGGCGCGGAATGCCGCCGGTCGCGGCATGGATAGCACCATGAACCTCGTCGTCGAAGGCGGGACGGCCCTGCCATCCGACGCAGGCGAGCCGGTGCTCGACATAGCCGCGCACTTCGCCTGCCGTCATCGCGGTAAGATGATGCGTCGCGATCACGCGCTGGCGCAATTGCTCCAGCTGGTCGCTTTCGAGCAGCGTCGTGCGGAACTCGGGCTGGCCCAGCAGCAGCGTCTGCAACAGCGGATGCGCGCCAAGCTGGAAGTTCGAGAGCATGCGCAGTTCTTCGATGGCGCTGATCGAAAGGTTCTGCGCCTCGTCCACGATCAGCAAGCAGCGGCGACCGGCGCGCGCCTCGCCGTGGAGGAAGTGCTCGATCGCGCCCAGCGCCGAGGCCTTGTCGTGCCCCGCCACCGGTAGGCCGAACTCCTGCGCAACGACGTGGACGATCTCCTCCCCGTCAAGCGCGCTGGTCACCACGAGCGCGGCGGTCAGCTGCGCGGGGTCGATCGTCGCCATGAGGTGCGCCACCAGAGTGGACTTGCCCGCACCCACCTCGCCGGTGATGACCACGAAGCCCTCACCCTGCGCAAGGCCGTAGCCAAGGTAGGACAGCGCCTTGCGGTGCGTCGCGCTCTCGAAATAGAACGCCGGATCGGGGGTGAGCTGGAAGGGCCTGGCCCGGAGCCCGTAGAAATCTTCGAACATTTCCTGTTCTCCTCGCGCACTGCTTAAAGCGCGAATTAAAGCGGAACTCTTAAAAACTGTACCTCAAGCCGGCGAGGGCAGATGCGGTCCAGATATCGTCATCGAACGTATCGTCGCGGCTGGCACCGTCGATGCTGAGCGCGAGCGACGCACGCAGGCGGCGGGCCAGCATGCGGTAATAGGAAGCGCTGCCGCCATAGCCGGTGACATTCCCGGTCAGCGGGTCGCTGCTCGACAGCCAGTTGGCGTAGACACTGGTGGACCAGCCCGCCTCGCGGCCCAGACGGCCCGAGAGATAGGCGGCCAGCCACCAGTTCTCGTCCACCGTACCGTTGGCGGCGGCCAGCACCGAATCCTCGCGGGCGATGAAGCGGCGGTGGTCGTAACCCGCGCCGATCCCGGCATCGAGGCGACCGAAGCGCGTCGAATAACTCGCTGCGAAGCCCTGCGCCCGGAACACCGCCGAGCGCACCGATCCCAGCGCGCCCGAGAGGCAAGTGCCGCCGTCGAGCGAGGACACGCAGCCGCGCAGGTCACCCGTAACCGGATCGCGCACCGCCTCGAAATCGTCGGGCAACTGGTCGATCACGCGGTTGAGCTGGCCGCCGAAGCCCGAGATATTGTTGTAGACCGCAAGGTTCACGCTGCTGCGGTCGTTCGGCGCCCAGGCCAGCGTGCCGCCATAGGCCGTTCCGCCGTAGCGCCGCCCGACATGGGCCGAGAGCGAAGTGCGCCGGCTGGGCCGCCACATCACCGCCACATCCCAGATCAGCCCGCTGACATCGTAGGCGAGTTCGCGCGGCGCGCTCTTGTCGGTCCGATAACGGCCGTCGCTGCCGATCACCGGGTTACCGTCGGCATCGCGCAGCGCATCGCGGCTGGACACCTCGACATCCTCGTAACCGAGCGCGCCGACGACACGCACGGTGCGGCTGACCGGCACCGTCACCATCCCCCGCGCCTGCATGTCGCGCACGCGCTGGTCGAGGTTGGAGATGTCTTCCTGATAGAAGCTGCCGCCGACGCCAAGGCCCACGGGCAGGATCACATCGGGTTCGACGCCCGCTTCCAGATCGGCGACCTGGGTGACGCTGCTGTCGAAGATGTCGGGTCCTACCGCGCCACCGGGCGTGACCGCATAGGCACTGGGCTCGTCCACCTTGGTGTAACCGGCGCGGTAATCCGCCGAGACATTGAGGTCGCCAGTGCGGGTCTTGAACGAAGGGCCGCCATAGACGGTGTAGATATTGGTGCGCGAGGTGCCCGGCAGCGTGCCGCCGGAGAGCGCCGATCCGCCCGAACCTACCCGCGTCTGCGTCGCCAGTGCACCGGCTTCCAGCGTCAGCCCCGGCAGCACGGTGGTATAGCCGCGCGCGACACCGCTCAGCACGTCGCCATTCGACGCCCGGCCCCAGCCGATCTGCTTCTGGTAGCGGACCGAGGCGGCAAGCGCATTGTTGCGCCCGGTGATCGAGGCATCGACGCCGACCGCGAGCTGGGTCCAGGTAAGAACGTCGCTACCCGGCGAAAGTTCGGCGGTAACGATCTGATCAACCTCGATATAAGGCGTGACGGCAAGCTGGCGAGCGCCTTTCGCGCCGCCGTTTCCCGTGCCCCCGGCACTCTTGCCCGTGGCACCGGAATCGGCGCCCATGGCACTCGTGCCGCCCATGCCGGAACCCGTACCGGCCATGCCCGCCGCACCGCTACCCGCGACTTGCGCCTGGGCTGCGACGGGTACCAGCATCATTACGGCAAGACACGCTAAGGCCGGGTACGCAAACACACTTCCAACGCTCATCCACTGTACCCGTAATAGGATCCGAAGCGGCGACCGCTTGGGCTGAACTGCGCGCCGTTAAGCAGCAGTTGGACATTGGGGCAGGCATCGAGCAACGACACCGCATCGTCGAGCGCGCCCTGCCCGGTCCGGTCGGCGCGCACGATCACCACGGCTTGCCCGACATGCTTGGCAAGCTCGGCAGCGGGCGACGCGGCCAATGCCGGGGGCGAATCGAAGATCACGATCCGGCGCTGGGTACCCTCGGTCAGGCGGCCGAGCACTTCGGCGGTGCGCGAGGTGGAAAGATATTCACTGTCGTTGACGGTCGTATCGCCAGCCGGAAGCACCCAGAGCCCGGGCACGTCGGTGCCGAGCACGCAGTCGGCCACGTCGATGGTTTCGTCCATCAGCGCGTCCATCAGCCCCCGCCCGCCCGGCAGACCGAGGGTCGAAAGGATCGACGGCTTGGCGAAGTCGGCATCGACCAGCAGCACTTCGTTTTCCTTCTCCGCCGCGATGGCGAGCGCGAGGTTAAGCGCGCAATAGGTCTTGCCCTCACCCGGATGCGGCGAGCAGATCAGCACGCGCTGCGCGGCCGCACCGGCATTCTGGCGCCGCAGGTCCGCCGCCTGCACCAAGAGCTGGCGCTTGACGATGCGGAACTCCTCCAGAAGCGCGGTCACGGTGCCTTCGGGCACGATCAGGCCCTGCTCGCGCAGCCGTTCGCGGTCGATCGGATGACGCGGGCCGGTGAAAGTCACCGGGGACGGCGTGGCAGGTTCCGCCGGAACGGGGGCGGGCTGGACAACCGGTTGCGCGGGTGCGGGCAGCGCGGCTTGGACCTGAGCCGACGGAACCTCGGGCACAGCCGGAAGCACGGGACGCGTCATGCGCGAGAAATCGAAGCGGCCGGCCGCGCGCTCGATCAGCGATTCACGCTTGGCCGGGGCAGCATCGTCTGCGGTCGCGCCGGGCTGCGGGATCTTGCTGTGTTCGGTCATAGTCACGGTCCTCAGGTCACCGTGCCGCGCTGGATGAACTCCACCGCGAGCAACACCACGAAGAGCCCCCCGAGCGCCGCCCCGCCGCCATAGAACAGCTTGAGCTTGCGGCGACGCATCGTCCGCACGCCATCGGTCACGTGCTGGGAAATCGCGCCGAGAACCGGCAGTCCGGTGGCCTTCTCAAGCCCTCCGGCCGTGGCGAAGACGGAACGGACGCGGCCCAGTGCGAAGGCCGCCACGCAGCCACCGCCGATCCCCACCAGCAACACACCGAAAAGCAGCAGCGGGCGGTTGGGCGCGATCGGCTTGCGCGGGCTCGTCGGCGGGTCGACCACCTGGAACTTCACGGCCTCGCGCCCGGTCTTGACCTCGCCGCGCAGACGCAGTTCCTCGCGGTCTTGCAGGAGCTTGTCGTACTGTTCCTTGAGGACGTCGTAATCGCGGTTGATCCGCTGCGCCTCGGTCGCCAGCGCGGGGTCCTGAATGGCCGAGGCGGTCAGCGAGCCGATGTCGGACTGGAGCCCGGCCTTGCGGGCGACGAGCGCCTGAACGGCGGCCTGACGCTCGGCACGGATCGACTGGAGCGAACTGTACGCGGGGTTCGGCGTGCCGCCGCCGCTCGCGGCCTCCTGCGCCGCCGGGCCCTTGAGTGCGGCGATCTGGTTGCGGGCGGCAATCACGTCGGGATGGTTTTCGGTAAGGCCCCGGCCGCGCAGTTGAACCAGATCGGCCTGCGCATGGGCCAGCGCGGCCGCCGCGCCGCCAACGCCGGTACCGGCGATCGTGCGCGGCATGCTGGAAAGCTGACCGTCGATCGAGGCCAGCGCGCTCTGCGCGGCGACGAGATCGGCCTCGACATCGCGAAGCTGCGTGCGTGAGGATTCCAGTCGCTGCACGACGGCGGCGCCGCCTTGCGCCATTTCCGGGTGCTGCGCCTCGAAAGTGGTGCGGCGCTGTTCGGCGCTTTCCAGTTCCTTCTCGCGGACCTGTAGCTGGCCGTTCACGAACGTCAGCGTTTCCGCCATGTCGCCCCGGTCGCCCGAGAGATTTTCCTCACGGAAGATGTCGATCATCTTCTGCGCCACTTCGTGCGCCAGCCGGGCATTCTCGGCATCGGAGAACGAGCCGTAGTCGGCCCTGGCGGTGATTTCGAAGAGGTTGTCCTCCTGGCTGACCACCTTGACCTTGTCGCCCAGCCGCAGCACCGCCGCTTCCATCTGGGCAGGCGTATTGACGGTTTCGCCAAGCCGGGTGCCGCGCACGACCTTCTCGAGGTTGACGGCGCTGGTCAGCGTCTGGCGAATGCGCTCGATATCGCGCTTCTTGTCCGCCACGCCGATGCCGACCTGCTCGGCCAGCGCATCGTCGAGCTGGATGAAAATGCGCGCCTGCGATTCGTAGGCGTTGGGAATCAGGGCGACCACCAGCCAGCCAAGCAGGCAGATCGCCCAGGCCACGCCCAGCGCAATCCAGCGCCGGTGCCAGACGCTGTGGATCGCGCTCAGCAGTTCTTCGTAGAGGCCGTTCATGTCACCCTAGGTCCCTCTTAGAACATGCTTTCGGGAATGATGATCACGTCACCGGGGCTGAGCATCACGTTGGCCTTGCTCTCGCCCTTCTTGAGCAGATCGGCGAGGCGCAGCTGGTATTCCTTCTGGGTGCCGCTCGCCTTGTCGAAGCGGATCAGCCGGGCGCGGTTGCCCGCCGCATATTCGGACAGGCCGCCCACCGCGATCATCGCATCGAGCACGGTCATGTTGGCGCGGTAGGGGATCGAGGCGGGCTTCTCCGTCGCCCCGACCACGCGGATCTGCTGGCTGAACGTGCCTGCAAAACCGTCGACAATGACGGAAACGAGCGGGTCCTGGATATATTGCGAGAGCTGAAGGCGGATGTCCTCGGCCAGCATCGCAGGCGTCTTGCCGACGGCCGGCATGTCGCTGATCAGCGGCGTGGTGATGCGCCCATCGGGCCGAACCTGCACTTTGGCGCCCAGTTCCGGGTTCCGCCAGACGAAGACCGTCAGCTGGTCCAGCGGGCCGATCACGTACTCCTCGCCGGGGCCCTCCTGCATCGCCACGAACTGCGCGGGCGGCAGCTGTGGGCGCGAGGCTGCGCTTGCAGACGCCGTCAGGACCACGCTGGCAAGCGCGGTTCCGCCCAGCAGACGGACAAAGCGGGAGTGCGGCATAAGCTCTTCCTTCCAGCGCCGATCCACCGAGGAAATGCTTCCCCGTCGCGGACCCGGCAGAATTCAGCCTCCGCTATCGGTTGAAAGGGTGAACATTGCGTTAGCCAATTTGCCCGGAATCCGATCAGTCCCGGAATGAGACAACCTGAAAGAGAGTCTTAACGCCCTCTCACACCAGCATTTCGCGGGCCGGACCCTGCCCCAGGAAGGCGGCCGGACTGGCGCTGGCCCCATAGGCCCCGGCAAGGAACACCGCGACCAGATCGCCCACTTCGGCGCGCGGAAAACCGCCCTTGTCCGCCAGTTTGTCGAGCGGAGTGCAAAGGCATCCGACGATCGAAGCCTCCTCCTCCACCGAGGCGTCGAAACGCGTGGCGATGGCCGAGGGATAGTTGCGGCGCACCACGGTTCCGAAGTTGCCCGAAGCGGCAAGCTGATGGTGAAGACCGCCGTCGGTCACGAGAAAGACCTCTCCGTGGCTCTCCTTCCGGTCGATCACGCGGGCGATATAGACCCCCGCCTCGCCCACCAGATAGCGCCCGAGTTCGATGCAGAAGTCGGTCTCTCGCAGGACTTCCGGCAGCGATTCGAAGCGCTCGGCCAGACGCGCGCCCACTTCGGCAAGATCCAGCGGCACATCGCCGGGGAAATAGGGAATGCCGAAACCACCGCCCAGATTGCAGTGCGGCAGCGCCACGCCGCTCTCCTCGGCCAGCCGCGCGGCGAGGTCCAGCGTCTGCCCCTGCGTCTCCGCAATGGCGGCAGCGTCGAGTGCCTGCGAGCCCGCAAAAATGTGGAAGCCGCGCCATTCCGCGCCGCTCGTCACCACTTCGCGCACCAATGCGGGCACACGCGCGGCGTCGACGCCGAAAGGCTTGGCACCGCCGCCCATCTTCATGCCGGAACCCTTGAGGTCGAAATCGGGATTCACGCGAATGGCAAGGCGCGGTGCACGGCCCAGTTTCTCGCCGATGGCGAAGGCCCGGCGCGCTTCGGCCTCGGATTCGAGATTGAGCGTGACGCCTGCCGCAATCGCCGCCTCGATCTCGCGATCACGCTTGCCCGGGCCGGCAAAGCTGACTTTCGCAAGGTCGATCCCGGCCCCGCGAACGATCTCCAGCTCGCCGCACGAGGCAATATCAAACCCGTCGACAAGGCCATTCATCAGCGCAAGCAAGGGAACGAAGGGATTGGCCTTCACGGCATAGTGCAGCGCCAACCGTGCAGGCATGGCGGCGCGCAATTGCGCGACCCGCGCGCGGACAAGATCGGCGCTGTAGAGGAACAGCGGCGTATCGCCCGCCTGCTCGACCCATTCAGTCACCGGCTTGCCGCCGACGGCCAGCACGCCATCGGTTGCCGCATAACCAGCCGGAATCGGACCGAGCGGCTTCACGACGCCATCTCAGCCAGCTCGGCGGCAAGGCCGGTGCGGTCGATCTTGCCATTGGGGCCGATCGGCATGGCTTCGCGCCAGTGAATGGATTTTGGAATCATAAAATTAGGCAAATCTTCCTTGAGCTTGCGTGCCAGTTCTTCGTCCACACCTGAACTTCTCTTCATCGCCCTCACGACAAGGTGAACCGCCTGACCCAGACGCGGATCGGGCAGGCCCAGCGCCACCGCCTCGGCAACCAGCCCGGTTGCCAGCGCAGCCTCCTCGACTTCCTGCGGGCTGATGCGGTTGCCGGCAGACTTGATCATGGCGTCACGGCGTCCGACGAAATAGAGCAGGCCATCGGCCGCCCGCCGCACCCGGTCTCCGGACCAGACGGCCATGCCGCCATAGCGCGACGCCGCCGGAGCGGGCTTGTAGCGCTCTGCGGTGCGTTCCGGATCCTGCCAATAGCCTTGCGCGACCAGTGGCCCGGAATGGACGAGTTCACCCTCCTCTCCGTCCTGAGAAATATCTCCTAATACATTGATAACTAACACTTCTGCATGCGGTATTGCCATCCCCATCGAGGTAGGGTGTGTATCGATCAGCATGGGATCGAGGTACGTCGAACGGAACGCCTCGGTCAGGCCATACATGGCGAAAAGCCGCGCATCCGGGAACAGCGCGCGCAGCCGCCGGACGAGATCCACCGTCAAGGCTCCGCCACTGTTGGTGAGGCGGCGCAGCTTGGCCGCCGTCTCGGCCGGCCAGTCGAGTTCGGCAATCTGCACCCAGAGCGGCGGCACGGCCGCCAAAGTGGTAATGCCGTGCCGCTCGACCGCCTTCACGACATCGCGCGGAACGAGATAATCAAGCGGAACCACGCAGCCCCCCGCAAACCAGGTCGAAAACAACTGGTTCTGGCCGTAATCGAACGAGAGCGGCAGAACCGCCAGCGTGCGGTCATCGGGCTCAAGCCCGAGATATTGGGCCACACTCTCTGCCCCTAACCACATATTGGCATGGCTGAGCATGACGCCCTTGGGGCGGCCGGTGGACCCACTGGTATAGAGAATCGCTGCCAGTTCGTCCGGATCAGCCTGAGACGGCGCCAGATCGCCGGCGAATTCCGCCGCCTCGGACAGTGCGGCCGCTTCCTCAACAACACGGCAGGCGACCGGCACATCCGCGTCGCCCAACGTCGCCAGTCGCGCGGGAGTGCCGATCAGCATCACGGCGCCGCTATCCGCAAGGATATGCGCGACTTGCGCGTGCTTGAGCAGCGGGTTCACCGGCACATGGATCAGCCCCGCGCGTGCGGCAGCCAGCGGCATAAGGCAGGTGAGTTCGCCTTTGGCCGCCCAAGTCGCTACGCGCGCGCCCTTTTGCGGAATTTCCTGGGCCAGCCACGCCGCCAGGCGGGAGACACGCGATCTTAAGGCATTGTAGTCCAGAGTCTCCCCACGCAGCTCCAGCGCCGGGGCATCGTCTTGCCCGCACAGCGCCAGATGGTCGAGCGGCAGGATCGGAGTATCGGGACTGCCACTCATGTCGAGGAAAAGCTCCGCAGAAGGTTGTTAGGCTACGTGATAAAGGTCGATTATCACCGCGATCTTAAGCAAGTGCAATCGGACGGCCAGCTAGCGCTCCGGCTTTCCGAGAGCAACCAGCACGCCCCGTTCGACCGGCTCGACTGGTTCGCTATGCTGGCCGAGCACTGCGACATGGATCCATTGATCGCCGTCGCGCGCGATGGAGACACTCTGGCTGCGCTGGCGCTGGCCAATAAATTGGGTGAACTTCAGGCGCTATCCAACTGGTATACTTTTCGTTTTCGCCCGGTCGCGAGCGATACCGAGGCCTTGTTGACCACGCTTGCCCGCGATCTTGGAAAACGGGCGCACCGGCTGACGTTGCGCGGTGTGCCGGACGAGGACGACAGCGCGGCCTTGCTCGCACGCACGTTCGCACGGGCAGGCTGGCGGGTCTTCCGCGAACCTTGCGACGTCAATCACGTCCTCCCCGTAAGTGGCCGCAGTTATGAAGAATATATCGCCGCGCGCCCCGGCCCCTTGCGCACCACGCTGAAGCGCAAGTCCGGCAAGGTCTCCACCATGATCCTCGATCATTTCGATGCCTCGGCATGGTCGGCTTACGAAGATATCTACGCCGAAAGCTGGAAAGTCGCGGAAGGCAGCCCCGCTTTCCTGCGGGCCTTTGCCATGGCCGAGGGCCAGGCGGGGCGGCTGCGTCTTGGCATCGCTCAGGTCGGCGGCGAGGCCGTGGCGGCACAGATGTGGACAGTCGAGGGCGGCACCGCGTGGATCCACAAGCTGGCGCACCGCGAAAGCGCCAAGCCGTTTTCGCCCGGCTCGGTGCTGAGCGCGGCCCTTTTTCGTCATGTCATCGATGTGGACAAGGTCGATCTCGTCGACTTCGGCACCGGCGACGATCCCTACAAGCGCGATTGGATGGAAATTGTGCGACCGCGATACAGACTGGAGATGTACAGGCCGCTCGATCCCAGAAACTGGCCGAATATCGCCAAGGGGACCGCACGCCGCCTTGCCGCAGCCGCGAAGCGCGGCTAGAGGCGCGGAGATTACGATAATGCCCGAAGAGAGGGGCCATGCCAGACGATACCGACCTGCTGCTGCGCCGAATCCTGACGGACGTGCTGGGCCTCAAGCAGGGACAAGCCGATACTTTCCAGGCGGATACCGGCCTGTTCGGACACTTGCCCGAGCTCGACTCGATGGCGGTGGCCGGCCTACTGACCGAGTTGGAAGACCGACTGGACATCATCATCGAGGACGACGAGATCGACGGCGAGATGCTGGAGACCTTCGGCGGCCTGCTCGAATTTGCCCAGGCCAAGCGCGCCACGGCCTGACCGGCCTTAGCGTTGTTACCGGGGGGACCGTCGCATGACTCCCCTGCTCTGGCGTTGCCCGCAAGCGCATCTCGGCGCGGGCGAGGAATATGCGCTCGTCTGCGATCGGAGCCGCGCGCGGCGACTGCTGATGGTGCCCGCCCTGTTCGACGAAGCAAACCGTCTGCGGCGCTTTACGGTCGAGGTGATGCGGCGACTCGATCGGGCCGGCGTAGACACCTTCCTGCCCGACTTTCCCGGCACCAACGAAAGCTCGCGCAATCTTTGCGATCAGGACGCCGATAGCTGGCGCGCGTCTATGACCCTCGCCGCAGAGCATTTCGGCGCGACGCATATGCTTGCCCTGCGCGGAGGGTGCCTGTTCGCTCCGGTTGGGCTTCCCTCATGGCATTACGCCCCGGTGAAAGGCACGAGCATCCTGCGCTCGATGGTTCGGGCCCGCGTGCTCGCAAGCCGCGAGGCGGGGCGAGAGGAAGCACGCGAGGTCCTGACCGAAATGGCGCACCGCGAAGGCGTGGTTCTGGCCGGATATTCGCTCGGTGCGGCCCTGTTCGGCGATCTGGAAACCCGCGAACCGGATCCGTCCGCTACGGTGATTGCGCAGGAGCAACTCGGCGGCAGCGGCCTCTGGTTGCGCGCCGAGCCTGACGAGGATGCCGCGCAGGCCGATGCGCTTGCCGCCCTGCTTATCGCGGGATTGGGCGCATGAACCGGCGGCATTTCAGCTTTGCCTGCGAAGGTGCGCAGCTTGCCGCGACGCTCGACGAGGCATCGGGCTCCACCGCCTTGCTCATCGTCTCCGGGGGCAACGAGACACGGGCGGGGGCATGGAACAGTCAGGCCCTCCTTGCCGCCCGCGTCGCGGCCGAGGGCTATCCGGTCCTCCGATTTGACCGAAGGGGTGTTGGCGACAGCGAGGGAGACAACCGAGGCTTCCGTTCGAGCGGGCCGGATATCGCGGCCGCACTCGCCGCCCTGCGCAAGGCGTGCCCGCAGGTCACGCGCGTCGTCGGATTCGGAAATTGCGATGCGGCCAGCGCGCTGATGCTGGCTGGCGGAGCGGGTTTCGACGCCTTGATCCTTTCAAACCCCTGGACTTTCGAAGAAGATTCCTCCGACGAGGCCCCTGCGGAGGTCGTGCGCAATCACTATCGACGGCGGCTTGCTGATGCGGCTGCATTGAAGCGCCTGCTGACCGGCAAAGTCGCCATTGCACCCTTGCTGCGCAGTCTACTTGCTGCCGCGAGACCTGCTCCCGCTGCGCCGAAGGGTCTTGCCGCCGAGATCGCTTCCGGCCTTGCGGGCTTCAGGAGGCCTATACGCTTCCTGGTTGCCGGGCGGGACCGCACGGGGCTCGCTTTTCTGGCGAATTGGGACAAGTCGGACGACCGCTCGCGCATCTGTTCCGATGCCACGCACAGCTACGTCGAGCCTGAGGCTCAGGACTGGTTGTTCAGGCAGGTTTTGGAAACGCTGCACACCGAAGCTTAGACCGGGTGCCCCGGCTATCTAGTCGAGGCTACCCCGTAACACTGCGTCGCCCCCGCGAAGGCGGGGCCCCGCTTCCTTTCTCGCCTCGCAAGAACAAGCGGGGTCCCCGCCTTCGCGGGGACGACGGGGTTCTATGTCCGGAATGTGAGATCCAGAGCCTGACAGGCAGGATTTAAATCGGGGTCGGCATTCAGGCGGGAGAGCCGTCTTCGGAGCGCTCTCCCGCCCGATCGAATAGTTACGCCTCGACCTTCGCGGCCTCTGCGAAGTCGCGATGGGCAAGGTAGCGCTCGGCATCGAGCGCTGCCATGCAGCCGGTGCCGGCAGCCGTGATCGCCTGGCGATAGGTGTGGTCCATAACGTCACCGCAAGCGAAGACGCCCGGAATTTCGGTCTTGGGCGTGCCGGGCTCGACCAGCAGGTAGCCGGTTTCGTCCATCGGCAGCTTGCCCTTGAACAGTTCGGTCGCCGGAGCATGGCCGATGGCGACGAAAGCGCCGTCGGTGAGGATTTCGCTCTGCTCGCCGGTCTGGGTGTCGATCAGGGCCAGAGCGCGCAGGTCGCCGTTCTCGCCTTCCATGAAGCGCTCGACGCGCTTGTTCCACACGACCTTGATCTTCGGGTTGGCGAAGAGGCGGTCCTGCAGGATCTTCTCGGCGCGAAGGCTGTCGCGGCGGTGGATCAGGGTCACTTCATCCGAGTGGTTGGTGAGGTAAAGCGCTTCCTCGACAGCGGTGTTGCCGCCGCCGATCACCACGACCTTCTTGCCGCGATAGAAGAAGCCGTCGCAAGTGGCGCAGGCGGAAACGCCCTTGCCCGAAAGCTCCTGCTCACCCGGAACGCCCAGCCACTGCGCCTGCGCGCCAGTGGCGATGACGAGCGTATCGCCTTCGTAGATGTCGCCCGAATCGCCAACGGCCGTGAACACCGGGCCCTTGAGATCGACCGAAGTGATCACGTCGTACATCATCCGCGTGCCGACATGGACGGCCTGCGCCTCCATTTCCTGCATCAGCCAGGGGCCCTGGATCACTTCGCGGAAGCCGGGATAGTTCTCGACATCGGTGGTGATGGTCAGCTGGCCGCCCGGCTGAAGACCCTGCACCACAATGGGTTGCATGCCGGCACGCGCACCGTAGATCGCGGCGGACAGGCCGCCGGGGCCGGAGCCGATAATGAGCATGCGGGTCTTGTGCGTGGTCGCCATTTACGAAGCCTCCGGCCTAATATCTCTTGAAATTGATTTCGTGAAAATCGTCGGGGCGCGAGATAGGGCCAAGCCCCCCGGTTTGCCAAGCGTTTCGGGCCTCATCGAAATACTTGATCCCCGCAAATCATCGCTTCGTCGCAGTTGACCTTATCCCCATGGCAGATCACGTTTCGATGATGGACAGCCAACTCGGACCTACCTCGAACCGCTTCGTTTCGCAGCGCCTGCGCCTCAACTATGTCGATTGGGGCAATGCGGAAGCACCGCCACTGATCCTCCAGCACGGCGGGCGCGACCATTGCCGCAGCTGGGACTGGGTGGCGGAGGAACTGCGCCGCGACTGGCACGTGATCTGCCCGGACTTGCGCGGTCACGGCGATTCCGAATGGTCGCCCGAAGGGCACTACGGCATGGACGCGATGGTCTACGACTTCGCGCAGCTCGTGCACACGCTGGGTTACGACAAGGTCACGATCATCGCCCATTCGCTGGGCGGCGGGATCACCACGCGCTTCGCCGGGATGTTTCCCGAGAAGGTGGAGAAGTTCGTCAATATCGAGGGCCTCGGCCCGCCGCAGCATATCCGCCGCCAGATGGAGGAGCGCGGCGCGGGCGAACGGCTGCGCCAGTGGGTGGACGACAAACGCCGCGCCTCGGGCCGCACGCCGCGCAAATATGCGACCCGGCGCGACGCCTATCAGCGCATGAAGGAGGAAAATTCCTTCCTCACCGACGAGCAGGCCCGCCACCTCACCATCCACGGCACCAACCGTAACGAGGACGGCACCTGGAGCTGGAAGTTCGACAATTACGTGAACATCTGGTCGGTTTCCGACATGCCCACCAGCGATGTGATCGCCCTGTGGCAGGCGATCACCTGTCCGATGCTGATGCTCTGGGGCAAGAACAGCTTCTCGCAGAGCCCCGCCACCGACGGCCGCGTGGACTATTTTCCGTCGGCTGAACTGATCGAGTACGAGAATGCCGGCCACTGGCTGCACCACGATCAGTTCGACCGTTTCATGACCGATGTGAAAGCCTTCCTCGCCCGCTGAATTCTTCCCGCGTCTTCAGCCAAAATCGCATTCGCGATCAGGCCCACGTTCCTCTTGCGATCCTCGCATAGCTGATACTAACTATGCTTACTATCTGTGCCCCCGAGTCTCTCGTCCGGGAGCCGAGGGGCGCGCGAAGGAACTGGAATGAACGCGGAAACCTCGATCGTGGCCGAAGACGAAGGCGTCTCGGTTCCCTCCGCCCGCCGCAAGCCCTTGCGCGCGGTGCTGATGCTGGCGGGTCCGCTGATCGTGCTGGCCGGAGCCGGATGGTTCTATCTCTCCGGCGGGCGCTACGAGGAAACCGACAATGCCGCGCTCCAGACCGGGATGGTCGCGATCAGCCCGAATGTGGCCGGCACCGTAGTCGACATCGCGGTCCGCGAGAACGAGCATGTCCGCAAGGGACAAGTGCTGTTTCGCATCCGTCCCACCAACTTCACGGCCGCTGTCGATTCCGCCGAGGCCGAACTTGCCAAAGCCCAGACGGACGCCGCCTCGCGCCGCGCCGATTATCAGGAAGCGCTGACCCAGGTCTCCGCGGCCCAGGCCCGTCACGACTTCGCCATGGGCGAGGCCTCGCGGCAGAAGTCGCTGACCGGCGAGGGCATTTCCTCACGCGCCCAGTACGAACAGGCCTCGACCGAGGCGCGCACGGCGCTTCAGGCCATTGCCGCCGCCGAAGCGCGCGCCGAGAGCCTCCGTGCCGGTCTCGCCGGGCATGTCGAGGGCGATACCTCTGCGCTTCCCGACGTGCGCAAGGCGGCCGCCAAGCTGGCGCAGGCACGCATCGACCTTGCCGATACCGAAGTCCGCGCGCCACAGGACGGCATCGTCACCCGCGTCAACCAGCTTCAGGTCGGCAACTACGTATCGCCCGGCCGCGCGGTGTTCATGCTGACCGGGCTCAATTTCTGGGTGCAGGCGAACTTCAAGGAAGACCAGCTTCGCTACATGCGCGCCGGGCAGCCGGCGACGGTAACGCTGGATGCCTTCCCCGATCATGCCTTCAAGGCCCATGTCCAAAGCTTCAGCCCCGGAACCGGATCGAGTTTCTCGGTGCTTCCGGCCGAAAATGCCACGGGCAACTGGGTGAAAGTGGTGCAGCGCCTGCCGGTGCAGGTCACGCTGGACGAACCGGCGGGCAACCTGCCGCTCGGCGCGGGCCTGAGCGCCAGCGTCAAAGTCGATACCGGCCACGAACGGCACCTCTTCGCCGCCGATACCTCGTCCAATTCCGCCGCGCGCAAACCCTGAGCCGGTGCGGATGCCGCCGGTGCCCGCAGCGCCCTCCCCCTATCCGTCGCCGTTGCAACGGCTGCTGATCACAATTCCCTGCATGTTGGCCTCGACCATGGTCGCGGTGGACATAACCATTGCCAATGTCGCCCTGCCGCACATGCAGGCCAGCCTTTCCGCCTCGCAGGAACAAGTGCTCTGGGTGCTGACCAGCTACCTCGTCGCCAGCGCCATCGCCACGCCGCTGAGCGGCTGGCTGGCCGGGCGCGTGGGCCGCAAGAACGTGATGCTGTTTTCGGTCGCCGGGTTCACGCTGGCCTCCGCTCTCTGCGGGCTCGCCACCGATCTCCAGACGATCATCCTCGCCCGTTTCCTGCAAGGCGCTTGCGGAGCGGGCCTGGTCCCGCTCAGCCAGGCGATCCTCCTCGACATCAATCCGCCCGAAGAACACGGTAAGGCCATGGCGATCTTCGCGCTCGGCTCCATGGCCGGACCGATCATCGGACCAACGCTGGGTGGGTGGCTGACCGACGCGCTGACGTGGCGCTGGGTCTTCTTCATCAACCTTCCGTTCGGCGCCCTGTCTTTCCTGGGCATGCTGGCATTCCTGCGCCGCCGCCCGAGCCGTTTGCAGACGCGGTTCGACCTGCTGGGTTTCGTGCTCGTCTCCGTTGCGCTGACGACGCTGCAACTGATCCTCGACCGCGGCGAGCACCTCGACTGGTTCGATTCCGGAGAAATCCGGATCTATGCCCTGATCTGCGGGCTCGCGAGCTATCTCATGGTCGTGCACATGGCGACCGCGCGCGATACCTTTATCCGGCCCGGCCTGTTCAAGGACCGCAACTTCGCGATCGGCTCGATCTTCTCGATGATGATCGGCGTAGTCGCCTTCGCGACGATCCCGATGATCGTGGTGATGACTCAGTCGCTGCTCGGCTACTCTGCGCTACAGGCAGGCTTCATCAGCCTGCCGCGTGCGATCGGCACGCTGACATCGATGCTATTGGTCTCGCGCCTGCTCAAGTACGTGGACACCCGCGCAGTGATCGTCACCGGGCTCGTGCTGATGGGCTCGGGCATGCTGATGTATTCGCATGTCGACCTTTACGTCGACCAGCGCACGTTGGTTTTCGCGGGGCTTGTGCAAGGGCTGGGCAGCGGGATGATCTTTGTGCCGCTATCCGTCATCGTGTTCTCGACGCTCGATCCGGCCTTGCGCAACGAAGGCGCGGCGATCTTTGCGCTCACCCGCAATGTCGGCAATGCTGTCGGCATCTCTGCGATCCAGTACGAATATCTCCACTTCATCGCCCAGTCGCAAAACGACCTCGTCCAGCACGTACGACCTGATAATCCCATGTTCGCCTGGGCGCGGCCCGATTTCGACTTCGGATCGCAGCAGGCCATGAGCGCGATCTATGGCGAGATTTCGCGACAGGCGACGATGGTGGGCAATATCACACTGTTCCATTTCGTATTCGTGTTGACCCTTTGCCTGATCCCGCTCGTGCTGCTGATGCGCGTGCGCAAGGTCGAGGCGGACACCCATACACTGCCCATCGGGGAATGACCTTGCGCAAGACCGCTACCCTTCTTCCGCTCCTGCTCTGCGCCGCCTGCACGACGGTAGGACCGAACTATGCGCCGCCGGCCCAGCCCTCGGCCGAAGCCGGTTATGGCGCTGCATCGGGCGAACAGGCGGCGCTCGGCGATGCGGCGCAGGCCGACTGGTGGAAGGCCTTCGGCAATCCGGATCTCGACACGCTGGTGGTCCGCGCGCTGGCGGGCAATCACTCGCTCGCGGCCTCGCGCGCAACGCTGGAGAAGGCCCGCCAGCAGGTCGCCGCCGTGGCCGGACGCCAGTTGCCGCAAGTCGACGCCAATGCCCGCGCCGAATACCAGCGCGTCAACCTCGCGGCGTTCGGCCTTTCCAGCGATTCCCAGTTTGGTTCGATCCCCAATCCGAAGTTCGACCTCTATACGCTGGGCGGGGGCGTCAGCTACGATCTCGACTTGTTCGGCGGCACACGCCGCGCACTTGAACGGGCCGGCGCTCAGGCCGAGGCCGAAACCCGCGCGACCGAAGCCGCGCATCTGATGATCGCCGCACGCGTGGTGGGTCAGGTCCTCGCCATCGCCGCGCTCAATGACCGCCTTGCCACCGAAAAGGCCCTGATTGCCGAGGATGAGCGCAACGTCTCGCTCACCCAGAAGCGCGAACATGCCGGCGAAGGCACCGGCGTCGAGGTTCTGAGCGCGCAGGGCCAACTCGCCAACGACCTTGCGGACGTGCCCTCCGTCGAGCAGCAACTGGCCGAAGGCCGGGCGATGCTGGCGGTACTGCTGGGCATCTCGCCAGCGGAACTGGGTGCAACCGGGTTCGGGCTCCAGGCCTTCACGCTGCCCGCCAGCGTACCGGTCGCCCTGCCCTCGGCACTGGTCCATTCCCGCCCCGACATCCGCGAGGCCGAGGCGCGACTTCACGCCGCCGTTGCAGGCGTGGGTGTCGCCACGGCCAATCTCTATCCCGACATCACGCTGGGGGTGACCTCAAGCCAGTCGACGTCCGAGCTGGACAAGATGTTCAGCAACAAGTTCAATGCCTTCGACATCTTCGCCGGGCTTTCCGCGCCGATCTTCCACGGCGGCACGCTCAAGGCCGAAAAGCGCGGGGCAGAGGCCGAAGCCCGTGTCGCCGCCGCGCAATATCAGGAGGTCGTCACCGAGGCATTCGGGCAGGTTTCCGGCCTGCTGGCGGCGCTGGGCAACGACACGCGCGAGCTCGCCGCGCGCGAGACGGCGGCGCAAGTTGCCGACCACTCGCTGCGGCTGTCTCGCCGGAGCTTCGAAGTCGGCAACAGCGGCGTGTTGCAAGTGCTGGATTCGGGCCGTTCCTACCAGCATGCCCAGTTGGCGCTGGTGGATACGCGCGCGCGTCAGTTCCAGAACGTCGCCCGGCTCTATGCCGCCACTGCCGGTGGCTGGGTGCCCGCGCCGCCGGTCGCCGCGCGCTGAATGCCGCCCGTTTCAGGACAACAGGTAGCAGCCCAGCAAGACCCAGCAGGCAATGCACATCGCCACCGCGATAGTTAGCGAACGAACATCGCGTCCCTGGCGATTTCCGTCTCTTTCCGCACTACCGAGCGCCAATTCCGGCCCGGGAATCATCATTCCAATGGCCGAATCGAGACGGCGTTCGAAGCGGACAATCTTTTCGTCGGCAATCTTCATCCACGCATCCTCTCTCGTGCGCGGGCGCGACCGGAGGGCTTTTGCCCCCTGTTCCTTTTCCGGACCGCCCCCGCGACTCCCTTATCGCCCGACTTTTTGACGTGGCGATCCGAAGCCAATGGCCTCATCGGGGATGCTATCAGATAGATGTCTTCCTGCAACGCCTCTCCATTCCGGCACTTCCGCGTGGATTGACCGGGCCGGCAATGGCATAGGGCCCATCATGACTGGCCGTTTTCCTCAACTCTCGATCCGATCACGGCTTCTGTGCGGTGAGGAAATCGCCATGGGCCCGGGCAAGGCCGACCTGCTTGAGGCGATCCGCGCGCATGGCTCGATCTCTGCTGCGGCGCGGGCGATGGACATGAGCTATCGCCGTGCCTGGCTGCTCGTCGACGCGATGAATCGCTGCTGGGCACAGCCGCTAGTGGCCACTTCACCCGGCCGCGCGGGTGGCTCCGGCGCGCAGCTCACCGAGGCGGGAGAGACGATTCTGACCCATTACCGCGCCCTGGAGCAGCGAATCGAGCAAGCAGCGGACAATCCCGACACCGCCGCGCTCGCCGCCCTGCTGCGCCCGATTCCGACCGAGCGGCAAGAGCACTGAACCGTACCTGAAGGTGCCCTAGGCAAGACCTGCGCGACCATATACAGCCGAATACAGTTGTTTCGGGAGGTATTTGAAGATGCTTAGGCTTCGCGCCCTGTTCCTGCCTGTCCTGCTCCTTCTTGCGTCGCTCTGTTCGCCTGCCATGGCCCAGTCCGACGGCCCGCTGGTGCTGGCCGCCGCGAGCCTTCAGGAAGCGATGAATGCCGCCGCCGATGGCTGGGCCGCGAAGGGCCATCCGCGCCCGAAGATTTCCTTCGCCGCATCCTCGGCGCTGGCCCGCCAGATTGAGGCCGGGGCGCCCGCCGACATCTTCGTATCCGCCGACGAGCCTTGGATGGACGAAGTTCAGGGCAAGGGCCTGATCCGCAACAACACCCGCGTTTCGTTCCTCACCAACAGCCTCGTGCTGGTAGCACCGAAGGGCAATGCGCAGAACATCGCCATCAAGCCCGGCTTCCCGCTGGCCCGCGCGCTCGGCAACGGGCGGCTTGCGGTGGGCGATCCGGCGGCGGTTCCGGCAGGCATCTATGCCAAGCAGGCGCTGACCAATCTGGGCGTCTGGGATTCGGTCAAGGACCACCTCGCCCCGGCCGAGAACGTGCGCGCCGCGCTGGCTTTGGTCGGCCGCGGCGTGGCCCCGCTCGGCATCGTCTATGCCACCGACGCCCGCGCCGAACCCGCCGTGCGCGTGGCGGGCGTGTTCCCGGCCAATTCGCACGCCCCGATCAGCTATCCGGTGGCCGTGCTGACTGCCTCGCGCCACCCGGATGCGGAAGGCTTCCGCCGCTTCCTACTCTCAGGCGAAGGCAACGCCCTGTTCCGCCGCTTCGGCTTCGGCACCAAGTAACCGGCCCTAAGTACATGAGGGCCGCATGACCACACTGACCGGCGAGGAATGGGAAGTCCTGCTGCTGTCGCTCAAGGTCAGCGGCGTCGCCATGGCCTGTGCGCTGCCGCTGGCTTTCGCGCTGGCCTGGGTGCTGGCGCGCTGGCGCTTTCCCGGCGCCATCGTGCTGGACGCGCTGGTCCATTTGCCGCTGGTGCTGCCGCCGGTGGTGACGGGCTGGCTGCTGCTGATCGCGCTTGCCCCGAACACCGCGCTCGGCCGGTTCTTCGAGAACACGTTCGGCCTTACCTTCATGTTCCGCTGGACCGGCGCGGCGCTGGCCGCCGCGATCATGGCACTCCCGCTGATGGTGCGCGCCATGCGCCTGTCGATCGAGGCTGTGGACCGGCGCTACGAGCAGGCCGCCCGCACCCTTGGCGCGGGCCGCCTGCGCACATTCGCCACGATCACCCTGCCCCTCACCCTGCCCGGTATATTGGCGGGGCTGGTGCTCGGTTTCGCGCGGTCGGTGGGCGAATTCGGCGCGACGATCACCTTCGCCTCAAACATTCCGGGCGAGACGCGCACCCTGCCACTCGCCATCTACAGCGCCTTGCAGGTTCCCGGAGCGGAATGGCAGGTAGCGCGCCTTGCCGGCCTGTCGATCCTGCTTTCGCTGGCCGCGCTGGTCATTTCGGAATGGCTGGCCCGCCGCCACCGGGCAGGAGCGATGCGCTATGTCATTTGACATCTCGATCGGCCTCAAGCGCGGCGGCCGCACGTTCGACTATGCCTTCAAGGCCGAACAAGGCGGGCTGACCGCGCTGTTCGGCCCGTCCGGCGCGGGCAAGACCACCCTGCTCGACATGATCGCCGGGCTCGTGCGCCCAAGCAGCGGCCATATCGTGATTTCCGACGACGTGGTGTTCGACCGCGAACGCCGCATAGACCTGCCGCCCGAACGCCGCCGCTGCGGCTACGTGTTTCAGGACCTGCGCCTCTTCCCGCACCGAAACGTCCGCGAGAATCTGCTCTATGGCTGGCGGCTCGCCGTGCCGGAGCACCGCTGGCTCGATCTCGACACCGCGCTGCACGTGCTCGGGATCGGCCATCTGCTCGGCCGGAGACCCGCCACGCTCTCGGGCGGCGAGGCCCAGCGCGTGGCCATCGGACGGGCCCTGCTCTCGGGCCCGCGCGTGCTGCTGATGGACGAACCGCTCGCCTCGGTCGATGCCGAGCGGCGCGAGGAAATCCTGCGCGTGATCGAACGCGTGCGCGACGAACTGCGCCTGCCGATCCTCTACGTCAGCCACGACCGCGCCGAAGTGGACAGGCTGGCCGACCGCGTCATAGCGATCGGAGCCCACCCCGCTACCTTGCCGCCAGCACCGTAGGCCTGGGGCCAAATAGCCTCAGCCTGTGAGCCCAATCGCCAGTGCGGCTGCAAGGCCGATCAACGACGCGATCAGCAATCTGTCTTCGGATTTCCAAAATCGTGCGCGCTTGTCGCCGCGTCCGGGGTGCCGACCGGAATAAAGGCAGGCGTGCTTCATGCTCCATCCTCCTCCGCAGGCCGGATATCTCCCGGCCGCCCCGAAGAATGGCATGGCGATGGTTTCGGTGGATTTGATCTTCACGGTGAAGAGGTCTTAACCCGCGCGGCATTGCCCCTCCGCGCGGCGGCCCTATATCTGCCGGCGTTGCGATTCACTTGCAGACAAAGGATAAACTCCATGACCATCGCCGTTGGTGACAAGCTGCCCGACGTGAAGCTGACCAAGGCCGGCGAAAGCGGCCCCGAACCGGTACAGAGCGCCGACTTCTTTGCCGGCAAAAAGGTCGCCCTGTTCTCGGTTCCCGGCGCTTTCACGCCGACCTGCTCGGCCAAGCACCTGCCGGGCTTCGTGGACAAGGCCGCCGAACTCAAGGCCAAGGGCATCGACGAGATCGTCTGCACCGCCGTCAACGATGCCTTCGTGATGGGCGCGTGGAACAAGGCCTCGGGCTCGGCCGACGTGACCATGCTGGCGGACGGCAATGGCGATTTCGTCAAGGCCATCGACCTCGTGATGGACGGCAGCGGCTTCGGCATGGGCGAGCGCGGCAAGCGCTTCTCGATGGTCGTCAATGACGGCGTCGTCGAACAGCTCAACGTCGAAGCGCCCGGCGCTTTCGAGGTCAGCTCGGCCGACCACATGCTCGGCCAGCTCTGATCCCGGACTGACCATGCGAAAGGCGGCTCTTCCTTGGAAGGGCCGCCTTTTTCGTGCCTGAACTGTCGGTATTTCGCATCGGCGGGGCGTTGGCTTGAGGACGGCTGCCCTCCCCGGCTTGTCGCCCCCCGGCCCGCGCGATAGCCTCGCCGCAAATAGAGGAGTTTCCATGGCCCGTTCGGTTATCGTCACCGGTGGATTCGGTGTTCTCGGCAATGCCGTCGCCGCCGCCTTCGCCGCCCGGGGCGACAAGGTCGCCCGCATCGACTTCGCGCCTTCGGCCAAGGAGCCGCTGGCAGGCGCGCTCGATATCGGCGGCGTCGATCTCACCGATGCACAGGCGACCGGCGCGGCGCTCGACAAAGTGGTGAGCGCACATGGCGGGATCGACATTCTGGTCAATATCGCGGGCGGCTTCGTCTGGGAAACGCTGGAAGGCGGATCGCTCGCCTCGTGGGCGAAGATGCAGGCGATGAACCTGACCACCGCCGCCACCATCACCCAGCTTGCGCTGCCCGGACTCAAGGCTTCTGCCGCCGGGCGCGTGGTCAATATCGGCGCGGGCGCGGCGATCAAGGCGGGCATGGGCATGGGCGCCTATGCCGCGTCGAAGTCCGGCGTTCACCGCCTGACCGAAGCGCTGGCCGAGGAACTGGCAGGCACCGGCGTTACGGTGAATGCGATCCTGCCCAGCATCATCGACACGCCCACCAACCGTGCCGACATGCCCGACGCCGATTTCTCGACCTGGGTCCGGCCCGAGGCGATTGCCGATGTGATCCTGTTCCTCGCCTCCGACGCCGCGCGTGCGGTTACGGGCGCGCTGGTGCCGGTCACGCGCGGCGGCTGAATATCGTCCAATCTCGTCGTCCCCGCGCAGGCGGGGGCGACGAGAGTATGATTTAAAGTTCCGCGCCCCTTGGACGGATCGAACTGTCAGTGCTCGCGCCTGACATAGACCACCACCCCGTCCTCACCCCGGAAAATCCGCGTCCAGTGCGGCGAACGAGCCAGTTCACCCGCGAGCGGGGCATTGTGGTCTTCCTGAATGAGGAACGCGACGGGGTGCCACTTGGCGATCACGTCGACGAGCGGGACGTAGCCGTTCTCGATCCCGCCGTTGTACTGCCACTCGTCATGGCCATAGCGGTAATAGCGCCCGTCATAGGCAACCCGCCAGTCCGGCCATCCCGCATCGATGATCGGGCCGCCATAGGGGAAATCGGCATAGATGGTGCCGCGCAGATGCTCCTGCCGCAGCCGGGCGATGCTCTCCAGCGGCAAAGTCGCGGCGAAGCGCGTGGGCGCGAGCAAGGGCGTCACCATCGCGACCAGCGCCACGGCAGCGACCGGAAGCCAGCGCGGGATGGTCGCCTCGTCCCGTTCCTCCGAACTCGCCCCGCGCGCGATCACCGGCACCATCGACAGTGCCCAGAACAGCGCGAAGCGATAGGCCAGCGCAGTCATCGCCAGCAAGGCCAGCGCTACCAGCACTTCCGTTACCTCATAACGGCGCGTGCGCAGCACGATGCGCAGCGTCAGCAGCACGACCGCCAGCACCGGCAATGCATTGGTCCAGTTGTCCGGGATCCACAGGGGCCGCCACTCACTGGCGCCGATGGCCAGGCTCATCTCGGCATTGGTGGCCGAGATCGCGAGGATCGAGAAACCGTCCGGCGTTGCGAAAATCGCGGCTATCGAAATCACCGTCAACGCGGCGGCGGCGATGGGCAAGGGCCGGTTGTGGTCGCGCAGCCAGTCCAGCAGGCCAACGGCAGTGTAGATCCCCAGCGCCAGCGCGCCGATGCTCACCGAAGGATGGAAATTCTGCCACAGCACCAATAGCGGCGCGCCGAGCGCGATCGTCACCAGCGGGCGCAGGCGCAATTGCAGCAACGCCAGCAGCAGGCCGAAGCACAGCGCGGCGAAACTCTGCGGGCGGATGCTCGCGGTCGGCAAGGCGGCGAAGAATGTGAGTGCCAGCGCGAGCGCTACGGCCTGACGGCCCGCTCCGCGATGGCGGCAGGCCGCCGCCACGGCCCAGAATCCGCCAAGCCAGCACAGCGCATCGAACACCCGCAGCGCGCCCCAGCCACCGGCCATTCGCACCGACGCCATGCTCGCCTGCGCCAGCCAGCCGACGGCAGGCAACGGTTCTCCAAGGTGAAGCGCCGCGAAAGGCTCGCGCGCAATCGGGCCTCCGTGGGCAAGGATGATCTCGCCCAGCTTGAGCTGCCAGAAGATATCGACGTCCCAGACGCGGCGTAGCAGCAGCACCAGCAACATGGCCGCCGGAACCAGCGCGGCCGCGCCGCCGAGCCACAGGCGTGCAGAGCTTCCCCTCTGCCGCTCACCCGGCGCTTTGACAGTTTCGATCCGGCCGCTCAAACCCACCCCCGCGCGGCACCGTGAATGGTGCCGCCCGGCATCCATCACCGCATGCCGGGGCGCTGTTCAAGCCCCCCCGCATGCTAAAACCGCGCGGAAACGGGGATAAGCGTCAGTAGCCCATCAGGCTGAGCACTTCCTTGCGGCTGCGCTCGTCCTCAAGGAACGTGCCCATCATGCGGCTGGTAATCATGCTGACGCCCGGCGTGCGCACGCCGCGCGCGGACATGCAGGCGTGGCTCGCCTCGATCACCACGGCAACACCGTGCGGCTTCAGATGGGTCCAGATGCATTCGGCCACTTCGGCGGTCAGACGTTCCTGGATCTGCAGGCGCTGCGCATAGCCCTGCAGCACACGCGCGAGCTTGGAGATGCCCACCACGTGGTTGCGCGGCAGATAGGCAATCGCCGCCTTGCCGATGATCGGCGCCATGTGATGTTCGCAGTGCGACTGGAACGGAATGTCCTTGAGCAGCACGACTTCGTCATAGCCGCCCACTTCCTCGAACACGCGCTTGAGGTGGATGGCCGGATCCTCGCCATAACCCTGGCAATATTCCTTCCACGCCCGCGCCACGCGCTTGGGCGTGTCGATCAGGCCCTCGCGCTCCGGATCGTCGCCGGACCAGCGGATCAAGGTGCGGATCGCGTCCTGCACTTCTTCCGGCACCGGGGGCTTCTTTTCGAAAGGGCTGTCCTCGTCGGGACCGACCAGGCTGCTCATCCCTTGATACTCCTTCGCAATCTTTCCTGTAGGTGCAGCCGCATGAGCTGCCCCTTGCGGCGAAACAGACCGCGCCGCTCGATCGGCTCGAACATCTCCCCGGGTCGTTCCGGATCGAGCAGAGCGCTTTCCCCCAGCGCTCTTTCAGCATCGGAGAGATGTTTCAAGGGCAAGCGTTCGAGATGTTTGCCCACCGGCACAAGGCTTTCGATCATCGCGGCCATCGAATCGTGGCGATCCAGCGCCTCCACGATCACGTCCTCCCGCTTCCCGCAGTGTTCGGCAAGCAATCGAATGCGCAAGGCGCGGATCGCGGGCACGACATGGGCATTGGCCGGCCGTGCCGCATCGATGAACACGTCGCACTCCGAATCGAGCCCCATCGAACGGTTGTTCATGTTGGCCGAACCCACGCGCAGGATCTCGTCATCGACGATCAGCAGCTTGGCATGGACATAGATCGGCGTGCCGTCGGACGCGCGCGGGTGGAAGACGTGGAAGCGCCCCGCATGGTCGGCATTGCGCAGCGTCTTGATCAGTTCGACGCGCGCGGTGTCCATGGCCACCTGTTCGAGCCAGCCGCTGGCACTGAGCGGGTTGATGATGACGAATTCGGGCGGATCGGGCTCGATCAGGCGTTCGGCGATGACCTCGGCAACCGCGCGCGAGGCGAAATACTGCGTCTCGGCATAGACGAAACGGCGCGCGCGGCGGATCTGCTCGACGAACAGCTCTTCGATCTCGGCCACTTGCGTACAGCCTTCGTACTCGGCGCGGGTACGAGCGATGCCGATCTCGACATTCTCGAACTCGGCCATGAGATCGGACGGCCAGGGGCTGAACTCCTGCGGTGCGCACGGCGCCAATTCGGCGCCGCCCGCCACCTGCCAGCGGTCGCGCCCGAGATCGCCCAGCGTGGCCGCCACCTCCCCTTCCATCACCATTGTGACATCGTGCCAGGGTCCATAGAGCCGCCCGCTCGGCTTGCGGCGGCGCGGGTCATGCGGGCGGTGTTCCGGCGTGTCCCAGCGGTCGGAAGTCATGTCGATCCCGCCGCAGGCCGCGAAGACATCGTCGATCACCACGATCTTCTGGTGATGGCTGCATCCGATGGGATGCGCACCGTCGAAGCGGAAGTGAATGCGCTTGCGCAGCGCCCAGCGGACCAGATCGATGACCATGGTGCCGCGAAACAGCGACTTCACCAGCGAGACATTCCACTTGAGCAGCAGGATTTCCAGCTTCGGCTTGGTGTGGACCAGCCAGACGATGAATGATCCCAGTCGTGCCGGGAAATGTTCCCCCCGCCCGCCTTGCCACCAGCGCCGACCGGCGGGGAGCAGGATGCGCGAATCGAAGTCCCAGCCGATCAAGAAGATCCGCTGCCGGGCATCGTCCATCGCTTCCCGGATGACTCCAAAATACGCTGCGGCATCGATCACGACATGCGCGCGCCGGGCTTTGGCATAGCGCCAGACCGACGGGGAGACCGCCCCATCGTCGATCCCGCTCGAATTCTCGGTATTCACGCGTCCACCCGTCCGATCCGGTAACCACCACCAGGGGCCCCAGCGAACCAGAGCGCAACATGTTCCCGAGAGCAAGCGGAAGGCTTCGATCACATGACGGTGGGATGACCACACAGTTCATCGCATGTAGCCACCGAGGCGCCGGATTTACGCCGATTCGCCGCAAATCGCGGTCGGTCCGACGGTTGATCCGGCACCGTTCACCCGCCATTCCGTTACAAACATGCACATCGCATGTCTTTCATCCCCGCTCCTTCCCACGCGCAAAAGCGCGCGGAGCGGGTTCCGGCAAATGCCGGGTAGAGCCGTCCGGGTCGTCATTTTCCGGACCAGTTTTTTGAGGCCCTCTCGCGTTGGAGGGTTGCGTGTCGGTCGCCGCCGGGTCGGCGCCCGCATGGAGAAGGAGTTACGCCATGAAGAAATCGCTCATCGCTGCCGCGCTGGCTGCCGCAACGCTCGTTCCCGCCGCTGCCATGGCACAGGCCGCACCGGCCGCTGCCACCCCCACGGCAGGCGCCAAGGTCTATGACCCCGAAGGCAATGAAGTGGGTTCGGTCGAGGCGGTTCAGGGCGACGTCGTGACGCTCAACACCGGCACCGCGCGCGCCGGCCTGCCCAAATCGGCCTTCGCCACGCGCGACAAGGGCCTGACCATCGGCATGACCAAGGCCCAGCTCGAAGCCGCCGTTCAGGGCGCACAAGCGAAGTCGGCTGAGACGCTGTCTTCCGCGCTCGTCGTCGATGCCCCGGTCAAAAGCGCCGATGGCGTCGTGCTCGGCACCGTCAGCAAGGTCGACGGCGACAACGTGACCGTGGCTTTAAAGACCGGCTCCGCCGTCGCTCTCCAGAAGAGCGCCATCGGCGTCGGCACTGATGGAAGCCTCGCGCTTGGCGTGACGGCGGCCCAGTTCAACTCGCAGGTTCAGGCCGGTGCTGCCGCTTCGGGCGCCGCCGCCGCAGGCACCACAGGCGCCGGCAAGTAAACGCCGGACACGAATCGGGCTGCGGCGCAAACCGCTCCGAATCGACAAATCCGGAAGGGCCGGGATCGCCATGTGCGCTCCCGGCCCTTTTGCGTATTTTCGGGGAAAGTCCTTGCGATGCGCGGCCGCACGGGGGCATTGGAGCATTTCCGGATCGGGTGAAATCCTGTCGACTCGGAAAGTGCGGCTACCAAGGGGGTGCCGCAAGCCCGCCGCACGGTTCCGGTGCGGCGATCCCTTGCCTCCTTTGCGAACGGAACTCCATTGCCTCTCGCGGATCACCTCCGGACCTTCCAGAAGTCCGTACCCGGTATCGACCAATCGCTGGACATGGCCCGCCGCCGCGCCGCCACCGTGATCGGCGCCATCCTGCTTGGCCTCGTTGCGATCCTGTTCGCGTGGATGGGCGACCTTGCCCAGAAGATTTTCAGCCAGTTCCAGGCCGAGCACCGGTTCGCACCGCTGGTGCTCACGCCGCTGGTCTTCGCCGCCACGGTGGCGATCGCCCATCGCTGGGCTCCGGGAGCCCGAGGGTCCGGCATTCCGCAAGTCATGGCCGCCGGACAGGATCTTGAACTTACCCGTTCGCGGTTGCTCGCCTTGCCCACTGCCGTCACCAAGCTGCTGCTGACAACGGTGATGCTGCTGGCCGGCGCCTCGGTGGGACGCGAGGGGCCCACGGTGCAAGTGGCCGCCTCGATCATGGTGACCTGCCACCGCATCCTGCGCGTGCCGATCTCGGCCGGCGTGCTCATCGCCGGGGGCGCGGCGGGTGTTGCCGCCGCTTTCAATACGCCGCTGGCCGGTGTCGTGTTCGCCATCGAGGAACTGGCGGCCGCTTTCGAGCAGAAAGTCGCTGTACTGGTCATGGGCGCCGTCGTCATTTCGGGCCTCGTCAGCCTCGCGGTGGCGGGCGACTATGTCTACTTCGGCACGATGCGCGAGACGCTGGGCGTGGTCCCGGTGCTGCTGGTGACGCCAGTTGCGGGAATCGCGGGCGGTGTGCTGGGCGGACTGTTCTCGCGCACATTGCTGGCTTTCGCGCGTAGCGCCCATCCCGCCTTCCTGGCCGTACGGCGACGCCCGGTGTTGCTCGCCCTCGCCTGCGGGTTCGTGGTCGCGGTGGTCGGCGTGGTGAGCGGCGGATCGACCTGGGGCACCGGCTACGAAACCACCCGCCACATGATCGAAGGGCACGGCACCGCCTCTCCCTGGTTCGGCCCCGCCAAATTCCTGGCGACCGCCGCCACGGCGGTCTCAGGTGCGCCGGGGGGCATTTTTGCGCCCTCACTCTCGGTCGGCGCCGGGCTCGGGCAATTGCTCGCCTACGGCTTCCCCGACTATCCGATGCCGGCCATCGTGCTGCTGGGCATGGTCGGCTATTTCGTCGGCGTGGTGCGCGCGCCGCTGACCGCCGTCATCATCCTGATGGAGACGACGGCGAGCCGGGGAATGATCGTGCCATTGTTCCTGACCGCGATCATCGCGGATGGTGCAAGCACGCTGGTCTGCAAGGAAAAGCTCTACCACGGCCTCTCGAAAGGCTTCGCGCGGCCGAAGCGCCCGGACGACGCCGAGCCGGCGCATAGCTGATTCGGGTGCCGGCACCGACTGTCCGGCCCGCGTGAGACCAAAACACGAAAAACCCCGCCAAGGTCAAAGCCTTGCGGGGTTTTTCGTATGTCGCTGGCAATTGGTGCGCCCGGAACGATTCGAACGTCCGACCCTCAGATTCGTAGTCTGATGCTCTATCCAGCTGAGCTACGGGCGCACAGATTGCCTATGTATCCAACCATCAACACAAAGCCACGAAAACTCCCGAAGGAGAATGGTGCGCCCGGAACGATTCGAACGTCCGACCCTCAGATTCGTAGTCTGATGCTCTATCCAGCTGAGCTACGGGCGCAAAAGTGCTTTATGTATCCATCCACCAACACGAAGCCACAAAGACCCCAGAAGGAGAATGGTGCGCCCGGAACGATTCGAACGTCCGACCCTCAGATTCGTAGTCTGATGCTCTATCCAGCTGAGCTACGGGCGCGTTGGAGAGGCGCCAATAGGAGGGGATTCTCACCCCGTCAACGCCTATATCGCACTCAGGTGAAGGAATTTGCACAGCGCCGCCGCCAGCGGATAATCGAGCGGCGGCATTATCAGGCCCGGAACCGCATCCGGGGCATACCAGTCCAGCATTTCCGCCTCATGCGCATGCGGCTCCCCCTGCCATTCCCGGCAAACGTAAAGAAGTATGACAAGCGAACGCGCGCCTGCATGCGCGCCCGCGTGCCCGCTCGCGAAGGCTACCGGCGCCAGGGATTCGGCGTGAAGCGACAGTCCCAGCTCCTCCTCCAGCTCGCGAACGGCGGCTTGCTCCGGCGTTTCACCGGGCTCCACCTTCCCGCCCGGAAATTCCCAGAGTCCGCCATGCGCGCTCTTAAAAGGTCTCTGCTGCATCAGCACGCGCCCGTCCGCGCGTATCAGCGCCACGGCGACAACCAGCAGCGGTGTAAAAGAATTTTCCAGCTTCGATATCCTTCTTAGGAACTCATTAACGCCAAGATGGCATTTCCTCGATTGATCTGGCGAACTGTAGGGTTGCTCATGACTATCCGATCGATCGGCATCCGTATTCTCAAGGACAATACAGCCGCGACCGCTGTGGAATACGGCCTCATCCTCGGGATGATTGTAATGGTGATGATCGTGTCCTTAAGCGGTGCCGCCAATGAGATCATCGGCATGTGGAATACCATTGCATCGAAGTCAGCTACTGCAATCGGTTCCCAATAAAAGTCACGCAAACTTAAGTATTTTTCAACACTTCCTCTCTAAAAGCGAAATTGTCCGGAGCGCTGAAGCAAGACGCCAGGCGGGAAGGACCGGGTACATGAAGACTGCTTACATCAGGAGACATACCATGAAGTTTCTCGCCAAGCTGCGTCGCAATGAAGAAGGCGCCACCGCTATCGAATACGGCCTGATTGCCGCTCTGATCGCCGTTGCCGCGATCGCCGCTCTCCAGGGCATGGGCTCGCAGCTCACCTCGACCTTCTCGAAGACTTCGTCGACGCTCGCCTCGACGAACTAATCGGAAGCTTTCGAGCTAAACGGTTCGGGGCGGCAGGCAAAACCTGCCGCCCCTTTCCGTTTTAGCGGCCCATCTACGGGCCGTTGGACACTGGAAAGCGATCCATCTCCTATCGGGAAAGGCCATACGCGGGGCCGACGACGCGAAAGTGTCGTCCTGCTTGACAGTAACAAGTCCCGGAGACATCGAAAGCCGTTGACGCCCCGTCAGCGAAACGCCCCCTGTACCTCGTTCGTGTCCGCGCGAACCTGCTGTAGGTTCTGCGGATGGGCCACCCTGCCGGGAGCGACCAATTCGCCCCCTGCGCCTTGAGCCCCTGAGGGGGGGGGGGACATGTGCCCCGACAGGTGGCCGCGATGTCGTCCCGTGGGGAGTTTGCGCCTGGAGCGCCAGTACAGGGAACGACGAAGATCGCGGTTGGCCCGGACCATAGGAGGTCAAGGCCATGGAAAACGAGAGGCGTTGGTTCGTCGGTATCGACTGGGCTTCTGAAATTCATCAAGTCCGGTTGTCGGATGTTCACGGCACCAAAATTGGGGAGCGGTCCGTCAAGCACGGCGGTGAAGGGCTAGCCGAACTGGCGAACTGGATACTGCAGCTGACCCAGGCGCCGCCGGGCTGCATTCATATCGCCATCGAGGTGCCTCATGGGCCCGTCGTCGAAAGCCTCGTGGAGCGCGGCTTTCACGTCTACGCGATCAACCCGAAGCAACTCGATCGATTCAGAGACCGCTTCTCGCCGGCCGGGGCGAAGAATGACAGCTGGGACGCCTGGGTCTTGTGCGATGTCTTGAGAACCGATGCCCGTTGCTTCCGCGCGCTAGCCACTCTCGATCCCATCCTTGTCGAGCTGCGCGAATGGTCACGCATTACCGAGGAGTTGCGCCATGAACGCAACCGACTCAGCAACCGCGTGCGAGAGCTCCTGTGGCGATACTACCCGCAGCTTCTCGAATTGACCGACGATGTCGCGGCAACTTGGTTCCTCGACCTCTGGCGCCTTGTACCCACCCCAGGAAAAGCAGCGCGCGTGCGTGAAGTGACCGTTGCCAAGCTCCTCAAACATCATCGAATACCCCGGCTCACCGCATGCCAAGTGCTTGAGAAACTGCATGAGCCGGCCATCCCAGTTGCCCCGGGAACGATCGAAGCTGCAACAGGCCACCTTGGTGCCATTGCTATCCGCCTGGCTCTCGTCAACCGACAGGTATCTCAAGCCGAGGCCCAACTCGACAAGCTCACCGGCCAACTCGCGGAAAAGGAAACTCCTGAGGACGGCGACCAAGCTGAGCAGCGTGACGTGACGATCCTGCGATCCTTGCCGGGCGTCGGAAGAATCGTCCTCGCCACGCTGCTCGCAGAAGCATCCGATGCTCTGCAGCGTCGAGATTACCACGCGCTACGCTGTTTGTCCGGCGTTGCCCCAATCACCAAGCGATCTGGCAAAAGCCGGATTGTCCTGATGCACCAGGCAGTCCACGTCAGGTTACGAAACAGCGTCTACCATTGGGCACGCGTTGCCGTTCAACACGGTCTGCTCAGCAAAGCGAAATACGCCGCACTTCTTGCACGCGGGCACGGCCACGGCCGGGCGCTGCGATCAGTTGCCGATCGACTTCTCGCCGTTGCGTGCACGATGCTGAAAACCAAACTACTTTTGACCCGTTGCACACAGCCTGAGCACGGCACTAAAAATCAATGGACTCCGCTACGGAGCATGCTCCGTAGCGTCGCCATTTCGCGCGCCTGCCCAACCAAGTGCCCTACGTTCAGCGCATCCCTTGCCAAACGGTGGGGAGCCCCCCCCCGCTCAGCAGAGATAGCCTTAGCCGCGCCGAGCCAGCGGGTGCCGCGTGTTGACGAGGGCCACCAGCCGCGCGCTCTCGACATGCGTGTAAATCTGCGTGGTGGCGATGTCCGCATGGCCGAGCAGCGTCTGTAACACGCGCAAGTCCGCGCCACCTTCCAGCAGATGCGTGGCGAAGGCATGGCGCAGCACGTGGGGCGAGACGCGCTCCGGATCCAGCCCGGCACGCGCCGCCAGTTCGCGCAGAAGCTGGAACAGCCGCACGCGCGTGAGATGGCCGCTCTCGCCCCGCGAGGGGAACAGATGCCGCGAGGTGCCTTTCCTCACGGCCAGCCACCGCGAAAGCACGGCCCGCGCTCGGGTGCTGACCGGCACCATCCGCTGCTGCCCGCCCTTGCCCGTGACATGGAGAAAAGGCGCATCGCGCGGTACCGCCGTGACCGGCAGCGAGACCAGTTCGCTCGCGCGCAGGCCGGAGCCGTAAAGCAATTCGAGCAAGGCCAGCAGGCGCACCGATTCGGACCGATCTCCCGCAGCTTCCTCTTCCGCCTGCGTCAGGAAGCGCTCGACTTCATCGCGCGAAAGCACGCGCGGCAGCGGACGCCGTGCCCGCGCACGCGGCAAGGCGGGGGAAGGATCGTCCTCGCGCAGCCCTTCATCGACAAGAAAGCCGTAAAACTGCCGTAATGCCGAGCAGCGCCGCGTGAGTGTCGCGGGCGAAACCGCACTCCACGCCTCGCCCAGCGAGGCGAGCGCATCGCCGTCAGCAACGACCAGATCGCCCAGTTCGTCGGCCGCCGCATCGAGATCGCGGCGATAGGCCGCCAACGTATTGGCGGCCGCCCCGCGCTCGGCGGCGAGCATGGTGAGGAAGCGCTCGGGCGCGCCGACCGGCGAGCCGCGCGACGTCACCGGATCAGGCCCGCGCCACGGCCTCGGCCGCGATCATCCGCGCATCGGCCTCAAGCCCCACGGTGCGCAGCGCCGAAACGATGTGGAAGAGATAGCGCGGCGTCATCCGGTGCCAGTCGTCACCCTGCATGCCAAGCCCGGCAAGCAGCGCCACGCCGGCGGAATCGCCATTGGCAGCGGCGCGGTCGAGCGCGGCGGTGTAGCGGGTACTGCTATCCAGCCCCAGCCCCAGCTGGCCGGAAAGGCTGCCTGCATCGCTCGAATCGATGCGCCCCAGCGCTGCCAGACCGGCAACGAGGAAAGCACTGCGGCGCTTGTCGGTGCTGTTGTCCGCATCGATATAGGTGTTCACCGGACTGGCCCCGACCGTGCGAATGCGCCCCGGAGCGGCAAGAACCAGCAAGGCCCAGCCCTGACTGCCGGATGCCACTACCGGCGACCAGGCCAGCGCGTTGGAATCGAATCCGGCCGCCAGCATCGAGGTCAGCAGCGCCGGAGCCTGATCCTCCATATCCTTGGTGGGCGCGATGCGTGCAGCAGCAGCGGCGGTCAGCACCTGCCGCGCATAAACGGCATCGGCGCCATTGGCCCCGTTCCACAAGCTCTGCATCGCCGAGAAGCGCGCGGAGGGATTCTCCAGCACATAGGCATTGCGCAGAGTTTCCGCACGCTGTTGCCAGTCGCCGGTCACTTCGGGATCGGAATAGAGCTGGCCGTAGAGGTCGACCATCGCCGCATTCGACAGCACGCCGCTGGAACCGGCGTGATCGGCCGCGGCGGCGCGCCGCTCCAGCCCGACCATCGGCGCAAGCGCGGTCATCGCATTATAAAGCGGATCGGCATCGGCCATGGCACTGTCCGGCGGCGTCAGACCAACGGCATTGGCCAGTCCGAAGCGCCAGGGCGTCATCGTCGTGACGCCGTCCCACTCGATCGTCACGGCCTTGCGCGAACGACCTGCGGCACCGGCATATTTCTGTGCAAGCAGCAGATCGATGCGCTCCATCGAACCGTGCACGCGCATCTTGTCGAGCTTGGCCATGGCCGAAGCGCCACTGCCGCGGAATGCCTCGCAGATCGCCTTGGCCGCATCCCACTGCGCATCGTCGCGCAGCGAACCCACGGACGAGAAGACCGGGCAAAGACCGGTGAAATCGGCCGCGCGCTGGTACGTCTCGAACGCCTGATCGCCGAGTTCCGGCGTGTAATTGGCAATGTCGATGTCCTGCAACACGGCCCGCGCGGCATCGCTTTCGCCCATGCGCAGCAGCAGCGCCACGCGCAGTGCAAGGAAGCGCTGCGGGCTCATCCCGGCAGGCGGGGCAAGGCGCGAGATCAGCGCACGGCGGAGCAGGATATGCCCCCAGCGCGACACCAGCTGGCCTTGATTGGCCGCCAGCGCCGCTTCTACCACCGAGGCGCTCTGCGATCTCAGCGAGGAGGCAGGCAGGCCCCCTTCGCTATCGT
Source organism: Novosphingobium sp. BL-S-33 (assembly GCF_056857025.1). NCBI lineage: Bacteria > Pseudomonadati > Pseudomonadota > Alphaproteobacteria > Sphingomonadales > Sphingomonadaceae > Novosphingobium > Novosphingobium sp. BL-S-33. The sequence continues at coordinate 2,934,936 of NZ_CM166474.1, forward strand.
CCATCAGGCCGATCTGCTCCATCGAGCGACGCGCCTGCGGCGGCATGTCGAGATCGATCTTGTTGCCGAGCAGATCCTCGAAATCCTCGGGCGACATGCGCTCAAGCTCTTCGAGCGTGGGCACGCGGGTCAACCCGCCCTGACCGAGAAGCGCGGGAATCGCCGCTCCCGCATCGACGGCCGCAGGCGCGGCACCGGGAATCGGCTGCACCATGGGCGTGGAAATCGCACGCGGCGCGGCGGCGTTGCCGCCCGCAGCCGGTGCCGCAGCGGGCGTAGGTGTGGGCGTGGGTTCCTCAAAACCCTTGGGCAGGAGCGATTCGGGCGCATCCTGCGCCACCGCCCATACCGACGTGAGCGCAAGGGCGGTGCCGACCATGACATGCCAGGCGCGGATACGGGAATTCATCGCGGAAGCTCCGGAACAGACACCGGCTGAACGATATCGCGGATCTGCCGGCGACCACCGTCAGCCCAGGCCATGCCCCCGACAACCACCACAATCGCGACGACCACAGCCGCAGTCACGCCCGGAAGCCTTCGCCTGCCCTTTGGTATCGTCACTCACCTTCCTTCACCGATGCTTGCGCTGCGACCTAGCGCAACTATAGGCGGTGGGGCAATGGACGTTCAACAGACCCGCTTTTCCGCGCAAGAAATTGCCGCTCTCGCCCGGCGGATCGACAGGCCTATCGTGCTGGTCGGCATGATGGGCGTGGGCAAGTCCAGCGTGGGTAAGCGGCTGGCCACCCTGCTCGAATTTCCCTTCGTCGATGCGGACGAGGAAATCGAACGCTCGGCCCAGATGACGATCCCCGAGATCTTCGAAACCTATGGCGAGGCCTATTTCCGCGACGGCGAGCGCCGCGTGATTGCACGCCTGCTCGGAGCGGGCCTTGCCCCCTGCGTCGTGGCGACCGGCGGCGGCGCTTTCTGCAATGAAGAGACGCGCGCGCTGATCCTCGATCATGCTATCACTGTCTGGCTCGACAGCGAGGTGGACACGCTGGTCGAACGCACCGCGCGCAAGGACAATCGCCCGCTGCTGCAAGGCGGCGAGCCGCGCGAAATTCTGGCGCGCCTGCGCGAGGATCGCCGGCCGCACTATGCGCAGGCACCGATTCACGTGGTCAGCGCCAGCGGACCGCACGTCCAGACGATCAACAAGGTACTTCAGGGACTCTCGCAATGGCTGTGATCTCCGTCGACATCGCTGGACGCCCTTACGAAGTGCGCGTGAGCGCCGGGCTGCTGGCCGAACTCGTACCGAACTGCCGGGGGCTGCTGCGCAAGCGCGGCGTGCCGATCGTCACCGACAGCAATGTCCACGCCGCATGGGGAGGCGTGATCGAAGCCTCGCTGCGCGAAAACGGGCACGAGCCGCACTGGCGCATCCTCCCTGCGGGCGAGGGAACCAAGTCCTGGGAAGAACTGGCCGCCACGGTCAACTGGCTGCTCGAACTCGGCGTCGAGCGCGGGGACAGCGTGATCGCGCTGGGCGGCGGCGTGATCGGCGATCTCACCGGCTTCTGCGCCTCCGTGCTCAAACGCGGCTGCAAGTTCATCCAGGTGCCCACCACGCTGCTGGCACAAGTCGATTCGAGCGTCGGCGGCAAGACCGCGATCAATACCCCCGCCGGCAAGAACCTGGTGGGCGCGTTCCACCAGCCTTCGCTGGTGCTGGCCGATCTCTCCGCGCTTGAAACCCTGCCGCGGCGCGAACTGCTGGCAGGCTATGCCGAAGTCGTGAAATACGGCCTTATCGACGATGCGGACTTCTTCGCCTGGTGCGACGCGCATGGGGCGGCGATGATCGATGGCGATGCCGCGCTGCGCGAATATGCCGTGGCCCATTCGGTGGCGAGCAAGGCCCGAATCGTTGCCGAGGACGAATTCGAGACCACCGGCAAGCGCGCCCTGCTCAACCTTGGCCACACTTTCGGCCATGCGCTGGAGGCCGAGACCGGCTTTTCGAACCGCCTGCTGCATGGCGAAGGCGTCGCGCTGGGCATGGTGCTTGCCGCCCGCTATTCGGCGCGCAAGGGCCTTATGCCGCAGGCCACTGCCGAGCATGTCGCCCGCCATATCGGCGAGATCGGGCTACCCGCGAGCCTCGCGGCGCTGGGCCTCGATTGCGACGGCAAGGCGCTGGTGGATCACATGCTCCACGACAAGAAGATGGACGCAGGCACCCTGCCCTTCCTGCTGATGAAGGGCATCGGCCAGACTTATCTGGACCGCGAAGTCTCGCTTGAGGACGTGGCCCAGTTCCTCGACGCAGAACTGGCGCGCAGCCCGGCCTGATCGGGCGCGGTTTCGGCGTTTTTCGGGAACTTCGATGGCGTGATGCGCGTCCTTCCTTGCATCACGGCAAGGGAGAGACCGCCATGCCCGCCAAGTCCAAAGCCCAGCAGAAAGCCGCCGGTGCAGCCCTCTCCGCCAAGCGCGGAGAGACGGCGAAGAGCGCGCTCAAAGGCGCCTCGCGCGAGATGGTCGATTCGATGAGCGAAAAGCAGCTTGAAGAGCTTGCCGCCACCAAGCGGAAGGGCAAGCCCGAGCACGTCAAAAGCTGACGAGCTAAGCAGTGGAATCCGACGCCATGACGTCAACGACGTGACATTTCCGGGGCACGTCATTATAGGCATGCGCCAAGAACACAAACATCCTTAAAATATAACAATATTTCCGGGAATGCGATGACTATTGCCGAAGCCACCCCCGAGCAGGACTTCCCCGAGGAAGCCGAGCGCGACGACCGCGCCTTCCTCGGCCATCCGCGCGGACTGGGTTACCTCTCGTTCGTCGAAGGCTGTGAGCGCTTTTCGTACTATTCGATGCAGACGCTGCTCGTGCTCTACATGGTCAAGTATCTGCTTTTGCCTGAGAACGTGGGCAAAGTGCTGGGTCTTTCGTGGCTGCGCGGCTGGCACTATGCCGGGCTGGAAGGTCAGCCGCTCGCATCGGCGATCTTCGGCGACTATACCTCGTTGGTCTACCTGACGCCGATCCTCGGCGGCGTGATCGCGGACCGTTGGCTGGGCCGCCGGGCCACGCTGATCGCCGGCGGGATCGTCATGTCGCTCGGCCACTTCCTGATGGCGTTCGAGGGGATGTTCCTGCTCGCGCTGATCTCGCTGGTGGTGGGCGTGGGCCTGTTCAAGGGCAACATCGCCAGCCAGGTGGGCGAACTCTACAAACCGGAAGACTTGCGCCGCGCCATGGCGTTCCAGATCTTCTACATCGGCATCAACGTCTCGGTGATCGCCGCCCCGCTGATCGCGGGTACGCTGGGCGAGAAGGTCGGCTGGCACTACGGTTTCGGCACTGCCGGCGTTGTCATGGTGATCGGCCTGCTGATCTACCTGAAGGCGCGCCCCTGGCTGCCGGAAGACAATCGCGCGGCGCGCGGGCAAAAGGTGCCCCGCCAACCCCTCACCCGCAGCGATTGGCCGCGGCTTGGGGCGCTGGCCGTGCTGGTCCCGGTGCTGGCCATTTCGATGATGAGCAACCAGCAGATCTTCAACGCCTACCTCGTGTGGGCGGACGCGAAGTTCCAGCTGACCTTCTTCGGTGAGACCCTGCCGACGAGTTGGATGATCACGGTGGATGCGACGCTCAGCTTCTCGATGCTGGTCGCGGTCGCGGCGTTCTGGAAGTGGCATTCCAGCCGCACCGGGCGCGAGCCGGACGAACTGGGCAAGATGATCATCGGATCGCTGTTCTCGATGGCCGGCGGCATGTGCCTGGTGATCGCTGCGGCAACGGCCGGCGGCGGCAAGATCGGCCTGTTCTGGCCGGTGATGTTCCACCTGTTCAACTCGATCGGCTTTGCCCACATCATGCCGGTGAGCCTTGCCCTGTTCACCAAGATCGCGCCGCGCTCCCTCAATGCAACCGTGGTGGGCATCTATTATCTGGCGTTCTTCGGGGCCAACAAGATCGTCGGCGTGGTCGGCGGCTGGTACTCGACGATGGACATCGTGTCGTTCTGGCTGATGCACGTCGGCGCGGCCACGTTGGGGCTCGTCGCCTTCTCGGTGTTCAAGTTGCTGCTGGGCAAGACTCTGGCGGGTGAGCCGAACCCCGCCTGACCGGATAAACCCGTCATCCCCGCGAAGGCGGGGATCCCGCTTGTTCTTCAAGCCTGGTGCATGGAGCAAGAAAAGCGGGGCCCCCGCCTTCGCGGGGGCGACGGGGATTTTTGTTGAAATGGCAGGTGGAGTGGCGGCTCGCGCTCAGCCGAAGACGGCGACCGACTGCAAGCCGGCAATCACCGGCCGGCCCGAGCTGCTCCACTGAAGGATATGCTCGCTCGCCCCGCCATCGCGGGCGAATTCGCTGGTCGAACGCAGCAGCCACCAGCCGTCCTCGGTCGTAGGCGCGGGCTCAAGCATGTTGACGTGCCAGTGCATCGAACTGATCGGCACGCGGAAATTGAGCAGCGGCAGCACCGCCGTTGGCAGTGCGTCCCCTACGAGCACAGCCTCCACGGCCGGATCGAGGCCCTCGCGTTCCTTGAGCCGTACCCACCAGCACAAGTCCGCCTCACCCAGCGCCGACTTCGGCAGCGCGAAACGCGCATCGAAGTTCTGCTTCAGGAACACCGGCGCATGGTCCATCGGCACCGGCTTGGCGCTCTCGACCGGGCTCACGCCTTCCGGCATCGTATAGCCCGCGATATCGGCCGCGCTCTCGATCTGGCGCATGAACACGAAGCTGGCGCTGAAACCGACGCCCTTCCCGTCCGACAGTTCCGCCGCAACCCAGGTGGCATTGCGCCCCTTGCGCACGATCCGCGCCCGCGCCTCGACGCGTCCGGCCAGCGGCGCGATCATCGCGAACTGGCCCGAGCGCAGCGGCGGCAGTTCTGGATCGACCCGCCGCGCGGCGGCCAGCGCGATCGCTGACGTCAGCCCGCCATAGGCAGTGCGCCCCTGCAGCCAATCCTCTGTGATATCGAACGCGAAGCCGCCCTCGATCTCCGGCGCTTCGGACAGGAGCGCGGCAAAACCCGCCATCAGAACAACCTCGAACCGTTGGGAACCGGCTTGTCCGGCGCGAAGAGAACCACCCGGCCTTCCTCGTCCGCAAAGCCCAGCGTCAGCGCTTCGGACAGCGCCTTGCCGATCTGCCGCTTGGGAAAGTTCACGACCGCCGCCACCTGCCTGCCGATCAGTTCCTCGGGAGAATAGAGCGCCGCGACTTGCCCGACGCTTTTCTTCTCGCCGATACCGGGACCGAAATCGATCCGCAGCTTGAGGCTCGGCTTGCGAGCCCCTTCGTAGACTTCCGCCGCGACAATGGTGCCGATGCGGATGTCTACGGAAAGGAACTGATCAAAGGTGATTTCTTCGCCGGCAGGTGCGGCGGGGTCATGATCTAGATGCATTTATTCCATTTCGAGGATCACGGCGTCCACTGCAAGGCTTTCGCCTGCCTTGGCGTTGACCGCCTTCACCACGCCCGACTTCTCGGCGCGCAGGATGTTCTCCATCTTCATGGCCTCGACGACGGCAAGCGGCTGTCCGGCTTCGACCTTGTCACCCTCGCCCACATGGAGTGCGACGAGCAGACCCGGCATCGGGCAGATCAGGAACTTCGAAAGATCCGGCGGGATCTTTTCGATCATGTGCTTGGTCAGCGAAGCCACGCGGCTGGGCAGGATCTGCACGTCGTGGATCGCCCCGCGCGTGGTCATCTTCAGACCCGTGCGCGTGGGCGCGACGCGGATGCCGATGGCCTCGCCGTCGATCTCGGCGTCGATCAGGCGGTCGCCCGGCGTATATTCCATCGCGAGATCGACGGAGATACCGTTCACGGTCACGTCCTCATCGTCGATGACGACTTCGTAGGGCGCCTTGTCGATGATGACGGTCCATTCCGACGGCGGCGCCAGACGGCGCGAGGCGAGCTGCCCGTCGACCCGGCGCGCACGGTCGGCCCGAGCGGTGGCGACGAAGGCGGCAACGGCGGCCAGCTTGCCCTTGAGTTCCTCCGACGCAGGCGCGCCGGTGAAGCCTTCGGGATATTCCTCGGCGATGAAGCCCGTGGTCAGCTCGCCCGAGCGGAAGCGCGGGTGCTGCATGATGGCCGAGACGAAATCGATGTTGTGGCCGAGGCCCTCGATCTCGAACAGGTCGAGCGCGGCGACCTGCTTGTCGGCTGCCTCGTCGCGGGTCTCGCCCCAGGTGATCAGCTTGGCGATCATCGGATCGTAGAACATCGACACTTCTCCGCCTTCATAGACGCCGTCATCGACACGCACGCCGTCGATCCCGCGGCGGCCGTTTGCGGAGCCGTCGTCGTCCCAGCCGTCAACCGGCGGCTGATAGCGCACGAGGCGGCCGGTCGAGGGCAGGAAGCCGCGATAGGGATCTTCGGCATAGACGCGGTTTTCGATGGCCCAGCCGTCGATCTTCACGTCGGCCTGCGTCATCTCCAGCTTCTCACCGGCGGCGACGCGGATCATCTGCTCGACCAGATCGACGCCGGTGATCGCTTCGGTGACCGGGTGTTCGACCTGAAGGCGGGTGTTCATTTCCAGGAAGTAGAAGCTCTCGCCCGTCGGATCGGCGCCCGAGACGATCAGTTCGACGGTGCCGGCCGAATAGTAGCCCACCGCGCGCGACAGGGCGACGCACTGCTCGCCCATGGCCTTGCGCATCTTCTCGGTGACGAAGGGCGACGGCGCTTCCTCGACCACCTTCTGGTGGCGGCGCTGGATCGAGCATTCGCGCTCGTTCAGGTAGAGAATGTTGCCGTGCTTATCGCCGAGGATCTGGATCTCGATGTGGCGCGGGTTGAGGATGAACTTCTCGATGAAGACGCGGTCATCACCGAAGGAGTTCAGGCCTTCGCGCTTCACGGACTCGAAGCCCTCGCGCACGTCCTTTTCGTCGTAGGCAAGGCGCATGCCCTTGCCGCCGCCGCCCGCCGAGGCCTTCATCATCACCGGATAGCCGATCTCGTTCGAGATGCGCACGGCGTGCTCGGTGTCCTCGATCTCACCGACGAAGCCGGGCACGACATTAACGCCGGCCTGCTTGGCAAGCTTCTTGGACTCGATCTTGTCGCCCATCGCGGCGATCGCGCCGACGGGGGGGCCGATGAACTCGATGCCCTCTGCGGCCAGCGCCTCTGCGAAGGAGGTACGCTCGGACAGGAAGCCATAGCCCGGATGGACGGCTTCGGCGCCGGTCTGCTTGCAGGCCTGAATGATCTTGTCGGCAATCAGGTACGACTGCGCGGCCGGCGCTGGGCCGATGTGGACGGCCTCATCGGCCATCTGCACGAACGGTGCGCGGGCATCGGCGTCCGAATAGACGGCCACCGTCTGAATGCCCATGCGACGCGCGGTCTTGATCACGCGGCAGGCAATCTCGCCCCGGTTTGCGATGAGGATTTTCTTGAACAACCCCGTAACTCCCAACTCAGTCGCCGTGCTTGAACCCGGCGTTGAACATCAAAACCAGTGCCGCGACGACCAAGGCCATTCCGGCATGGTCGTCTTTGCATTCACTTCCCGCGCCTTCCCCCATCGTCACCCTGAACTCGTTTAGCTCTGCTGGCCTGACGGCTCAGGGTCCATCGCGCCGCACAGACCATCGGCGCGAGGCGAGAAATGGATGCTGAAACAAGTTCAGCATGACGGGTTTGCGAGCGGAAGGCGTGGAGCATCAATTCCCCGCATTCCCATAGTCACGCAGTTGTTTTGTGCGCGCCTCGGTCAATTCCTTAAGGCAACCGTTCTGCTGGAGCGGCCAGATCGTGCCGCTTTCCTCACGCGGGCCGTTCACTGCGAGGCACTGAGCGTCGCGATAAGCGAGCCACTTGCGCTGCGCATCGAGCAGCCGATTGAAATTTCCGCCCGGGCCCTGCTTGTCGCCCCCCTTCGCCGCCGCTGCCGCCTTCCCCCAGGCCTCGTTCATCGCGCGGTCGGCCGACTGGAAGTCGCGGTACGAACACACATTCATGTCCGTCTGCGTCATCGCATTGGCGCAATCGATCGCGGGCTCCGAGGCCAGGAGAAGGATCGGCAGGATCATCCTTGGATCACTCAGCCGCTTCCAGCTTCGCACAGCCTTTGGGCATGCGCTGGGCTTCGACTTGCGCCGGGGTCAGTTCGATGGCCATCGGCTTGATGCCGAGGCGCGCGAACATCGCCGCGTCATTGTCGTCGCCCGAGTTCGGCGCGGTCAGCAGCTTGTCGCCGGTGAAGATCGAGTTCGCGCCGGCCATGAAGCACATCGCCTGCGTCATTTCGGACATCGATTCGCGGCCTGCCGAGAGGCGCACCATCGACAGCGGCATGGTGATGCGCGCCACCGCCACGGTGCGCACGAATTCCACGTCGTCGATCTTGGCGAGCGGGGTATCGGCCAGCATGTCGCCCAGCACGGTGCCCTTCACGGGAACCAGCGCGTTGACCGGCACCGACTGCGGGTGATCGGGCAGCGTCGCCAGCGTGTGGACGAAGCCCACGCGGTCAGCCCGCGTCTCGCCCATGCCGACGATGCCGCCCGAGCAGACGTTGATGCCCGCCATGCGCACGTTGGACAGCGTATCGAGACGGTCGTCCATCGTGCGCGTGGTGATCACCTGATCGTAACGCTCGGGCGAGGTGTCGATGTTGTGGTTGTAGTAGTCGAGGCCCGCTTCAGAGAGCATGTCCGCCTGATCGGGCGTCAGCATGCCCAGCGTCATGCAGGTTTCCATGCCCATGGCGCGCACGCCCTTCACCATCTCGATGATAGCGGGCATATCGCGGTCCTTGGGGTTGCGCCAGGCGGCGCCCATGCAGAAGCGGGTCGAGCCCTGATCCGCCGCCTGCGCCGCGCGCTGCAGCACCTGCTGCACTTCCATCAGCTTGGTCGCCTTGACGCCACTGTTGGCCGAAACCGACTGCGAGCAATAGCCGCAGTCTTCCACGCAGCCGCCGGTCTTGATCGAAAGCAGCGTGGAAAGCTGCACTTCGTTGTGCGGATGGCTGGCGCGATGGACTTCGGCTGCGCGGAACACCAGTTCGGTGAACGGCAGATCGAACAGCGCCGCGATTTCCTCGCGGGTCCAGTCGTTTCGGGCCAAGGGGCGGGTGGTGACGGCGGGGGTCTCGGTCATAGTCATTCCTCAGGCAGCCGGAACGCGCGCGGGATAACGCGGGGCCAAAGCTCCGCCATAATCACAAGCGCGGCGTCGATCCAGCATCGCCGTCCTTATTCCGCCGCTTCCAGCGAAGAACCGAGCGGCGGCATGTTGTGGCCGAGCAAGCGCAACACGTCAGCGGCGCATTCCACCACGTTCGTACCGGGGCCGTAGATGCCCTGAACGCCCGCGTTGCGCAGGAACTCATAGTCCTGCGGCGGGATGACGCCGCCGGCGATCACCTTGATGTCGCTGCGACCGGCTTCGCGCAGTTTCTGGATCAGTTCGGGGATCAGCGTCTTGTGACCGGCCGCAAGGCTGGACGCGCCGACCACGTCGACCGCGCTCTCCAGCGCCAGCACCACGGTTTCTTCCGGCGTCTGGAACAGCGGGCCGGACACGACGTCGAAGCCCATGTCTCCAAAGGCGGAGGCGATCACGTTCGCGCCGCGATCGTGGCCGTCCTGACCCATCTTGGCGACCAGCACCTTGGGCTTGCGGCCGAGACGACGCTCGACGGCCTGCACGCCGTCCAGCACCTGCTGCCAGCGGCTGTCGCCCTCGTAAGGCGCGGCATAGACGCCCTTCACCGGGGTCGGCTGGGTGCCGTAGCGCTGGAAGCTGTCTTCCATGGCCGAGCTGATCTCGCCCAGCGTAGCGCGGGCGCGGGCGCATTCGACGGCGAGTGCGAGCAGGTTGTTCTCGATGCTGGCAGGCGCGGCGGCACCGTCGCGCAGGGCCTTGAGCGCAGCCTGGCAGGCAGCCTCGTCACGGTCAGCCTTCATCTTGTTGATGCGGGCGATCTGGCCTTCGCGGACCTTGGCGTTGTCCACTTCCAGCGTTTCCAGCAGGTCTTCGCTGGCAAGGCGGTACTTGTTGACGCCGACGATCACGTCGTCGCCCCGGTCCACACGGGCCTGACGGGCGGCGGCGGCGGTCTCGATCATCGCCTTGGGCCAGCCGGCAGCGACGGCCTTGGCCATGCCGCCTTCGGCCTGAACGCGCTCGATGATCTCCCAGGCCTGGTCGACCAGCTGCTGCGTCAGCGATTCAATGTAGTAGGACCCACCCAGCGGATCGACGACATTGCACATGCCGGTCTCTTCCTGGATGATGATCTGCGTGTTGCGGGCGATGCGGGCCGAGAAGTCGGTCGGCAGCGCAATCGCCTCGTCCAGCGCGTTGGTGTGCAGCGACTGGGTGCCGCCCAGCATCGAAGCCATCGCCTCGATCGTGGTGCGGATGACGTTGTTGTAGGGGTCCTGCTCCTGCAGCGACACGCCCGAAGTCTGGCAGTGGGTGCGCAGCATCTTCGAACGTTCGTCCTTGGCACCCAGATCGGTCATGACCCGGTGCCACAGCACGCGCGCGGCGCGCAGCTTGGCCACTTCCATGAAGAAGTTCATGCCGATGGCGAAGAAGAACGACAGGCGGCCCGCGAACTTGTCGATATCGAGGCCTGAGGCCACGCCGTACTTCACGTATTCCGCGCCGTCGGCGATGGTGAAGGCCAGTTCCTGCACCTGCGTCGCGCCGGCTTCCTGCATGTGATAGCCGGAAATCGAGATCGAGTTGAACTTCGGCATCTCACGGCTGGTGTAGCCGAAGATGTCCGAAATGATCCGCATCGAAGGTTCGGGTGGGTAGATATAGGTGTTGCGGACCATGAACTCCTTGAGGATGTCGTTCTGGATGGTCCCGTCGAGCAGCTTGCGATCGACGCCCTGCTCCTCGCCCGCAACGATGAAGAAGGCCAGGATCGGGATCACCGCGCCGTTCATCGTCATGGAGACCGACATCTTGTCGAGCGGAATACCGTCGAACAGGATCTTCATATCCTCGACGGAATCGATCGCGACACCCGCCTTGCCCACGTCACCCACGACGCGCGGATGGTCGCTGTCGTAACCACGATGGGTGGCAAGGTCGAAGGCGACCGAAAGGCCCTTCTGACCGGCCGCAAGATTGCGGCGATAGAAGGCGTTCGATTCCTCGGCAGTGGAGAAGCCCGCGTACTGGCGGATGGTCCAGGGACGGCCGGCATACATCGAGGCACGCACGCCGCGCGTGAACGGCGCGAAGCCGGGAAGGCCGGGATCGACGGTCACGTCCTCGGCGGTGTAGAGCGGCTTTACCGCGATACCCTCGGGCGTGTTCCAGGTCAGGTCCTTGCCCTTGACCTCCTTGTCGGCGGCTGCCTTCCAGTCGTTGATGTTCGGTCCCTCGGTCATCGCACTACCCTTGCAGCTTCGTCATCCTGAACGTGTTTCAGGATCCATTCCTCACCCTCTCACCGTCGTCGCCCGGAGGCGAAATGGATCCTGAAACGAGTTCAGGATGACGGTGGAGCTTAGGCGACGGCTTCTATTCAATGCGCCTCTTTGGGCGTTTCCATGATCTCGGTGAGCTGACCGCCCATGTCCTTGGGGTGGACGAAGAAGATCAGCGTCCCGTGCGCGCCCATGCGCGGCTCACCCAGCACGCGCTTGCCAAGGCCTTCGAACCACGCCTTGGCCGCGTGAATGTCCGGCACTTCGTAGCAGATGTGGTGCTGGCCCCCGAGCGGGTTCTTCTCCAGCCACTTGCCCACGGCCGAGTCCGGCGTGGTGGGCTGGAGCAGTTCGATCTGCGTGCCCGTCGTGCCCTCTTCACCGGGCGTGTTGACGAAGCAGACGCGCACTTGCTGGCTTTCGAGCACGAACGGCTCGGTAATATCGGTAGCGCCCATCACGTCGCGATAGAACGCAATCGAGGCATCGAGATCAGGCGTGGCGACGCCGATGTGGTTGAGACGACCCAGCTTCATCGGATTATCCTACGTTCTCAAGGACGAGAGCGATGCCCTGCCCGCCGCCGATGCACATGGTGACAAGGCCGTACTTCCCGCCGGTGCGCTTCAACTCGTACATGCACTTGATCGCGAGCATCGTGCCGGTCGCGCCGACCGGGTGGCCGATGGAGACGCCCGAACCGTTGGGGTTCACCTTCTCCGGATCGAAGCCCAGCACCTTGGAAACGGCGGCAGCCTGCGCGGCAAAAGCCTCGTTGCTCTCGATCACATCGATCTGGTCGAGCGAAAGTCCAGCGCGCTTCAGCGCCACCGGCACCGCCTTGATCGGGCCTTCGCCCATGTAGGCGGGCTCGACACCGGCGTGGCCCCAGGCGACGATCTTCGCCATCGGCTTCAAGCCGCGCTTCTCGACTTCCGAAGCCGTCGCCAGCACCACCGCGGCAGCACCGTCGTTGATGCCCGAGGCATTACCCGCCGTGACCGTGCCGTCCTTCTTGAAGGCCGGACGCATCGCGCCGAGCGTCTCGACGGTGGTGTCGGCGCGGACATGTTCGTCGATATCGAAGACAGTGACGCCCTTGCGGGTCTTCACTTCGACGGGGAGGATCTGCTCCTTGAAGCGACCTTCCGCGATAGCCTTGGCGGCGCGCTGGTGGCTGGTCGCGGCGACCGTGTCCATATCCTCACGCGAGATGCAGTGGCGCTCCGCCACGTTCTCGGCGGTGATGCCCATGTGGTAGCCGCCGATGGCGTCCGACAGGCCGACGGTCAGGGCGTCTTCCTGCGTGTTATCGCCCATCTTCTTGCCCCAGCGCACGCCGTGGTCGTGATAGGGCACGTTCGACATCGATTCCGCGCCGCCCGCGACGGTGATGCCCGCCTCGCCCAGCTTCATCATCTGCGCGGCCGAAACGATCGCCTGCACACCCGATCCGCAAAGGCGGTTCAGCGTCATCGAAGGCACTTCGAACGGCACGCCGGCATTGAGGCCGATCACGCGGCTGAGCATCTCGTCCTTGGCGCTGGTCGGCATGACCTGGCCGATGACGATATGGCCGACGTCTTCAGGAGAAACGCCCGCGCGGGCCAGCGCCTCGGTCACGACCTTGCCGCCGAGATCGGAGGGCATGAACGACTTCAGCGAGCCGCCGAAATCACCAACTGCCGTGCGTACGCCGCTGACGATGTAGATGTCTTCCATGACCTGACTTCCCAATCTGGTTTTTCGATGCGTGCCGTCTTTCGCGGCTGGGGTGGATCGCGGTGCTCGCCCAAAGGCGATGCGTCGCGATCCGTGACGCTATCAAAGCGGAATGTTGTCGTGCTTCTTCCAAGGATTTTCGAGGCTCTTGGTCCGCAGCTTGCGCAGGCCGAGCGCGATGCGCTTGCGGGTCGAGTGCGGGTAGATAACCTCGTCGATATAGCCCCGGCTCGCCGCCACGAAGGGATTGGCGAAGCGGTCTTCGTATTCCTTGGTCTTCTCGGCAATGCCTTCGGGCGAGAGGCCGCGGAAGATGATCTCCACCGCGCCCTTGGCGCCCATCACCGCGATTTCGGCGGTCGGCCAGGCATAGTTGAGATCGCCGCGCAGGTGCTTGGACGCCATGACGTCGTAAGCGCCGCCATAGGCCTTGCGGGTGATCACGGTGATCTTCGGCACGGTCGCCTCGGCATAGGCGAACAGCAGCTTGGCGCCGTGCTTGATGATGCCGTTGTGCTCCTGATCAGTGCCCGGCAGGAAGCCCGGAACGTCCACGAAAGTGATGATCGGGATGTTGAAGGCATCGCAGAAGCGCACGAAACGCGCGGCCTTCTTGGACGAGTTGATGTCCAGCACGCCCGCCAGCACCATCGGCTGGTTGGCGACGACGCCCACGGTCTTGCCCTCGATACGGCCGAAACCGACGATGATATTGCCGGCATGCAGCGGCTGAACCTCGAAGAAATCGCCCTCGTCGAGCGTCTTCTTGATCACCTCATGCATGTCATAAGGCTGGTTGGCCGAAGGCGGGATCACGGTGTCGAGGCTTTCCTCGGCACGGTCCCACGGATCGGCGCAGGGACGCTCGGGCACTTCCTCGCGGTTGTTGAGCGGCAGGAAGTCGAAGAAATCGCGCGCGGCCAGCAGCGCCTCGATATCGTTCTCCAGCGCGAGGTCGGACACCGAGGTCTTGCTGGAATGCGTGATCGCACCGCCCAGTTCCTCTTGCGTGACGACCTCGTTGGTCACGGTCTTCACCACGTCGGGCCCGGTGACGAACATGTAGGAGCTGTCCTTCACCATGAAGATGAAGTCGGTCATGGCAGGCGAATAGACCGCGCCGCCCGCGCAGGGGCCCATGATCAGCGAAAGCTGCGGCACCACGCCCGAAGCGAGCACGTTGCGCTGGAACACTTCGGCATAGCCGCCGAGCGAAGCCACGCCTTCCTGAATGCGCGCACCGCCGGAATCGTTGAGACCGATCACCGGCGCGCCGACCTTCATCGCGTTGTCCATCAGCTTGCAGATCTTCTGCGCGTGACGGTGCGAGAGCGAGCCGCCGAACACCGTGAAGTCCTGGCTGAACACGTAGACAAGGCGGCCGTTGATGGTACCCGATCCAGTGACGACGCCGTCGCCCGGGATCTTCTGGCTCTCCATGCCGAAATCGGTGCAGTCATGCTCGACGTAAAGGTCGAACTCTTCAAAGCTGTCTTCGTCCAGCAGGATATCGAGGCGTTCGCGCGCGGTCAGCTTGCCCTTGGCGTGCTGCGCGGCAATGCGCTTCTCACCACCACCCAGCTTTGCTGCGGCGCGGCGCTTCTCCATTTCGGCGATATTGGCTGACATCCGTTATCCCTTGGCAGTGACCTTGACGGCACGAATTCGTTGCACTTGCTAAGGCAGGTTGAAACGCCAAGGTCAATAGTTTTAATCGCACGGTTAAACGACAAAAGTGGCACATTCGGGCCGATTTCGCCCCACCGATGGGTTTGGGCATGCAGCCATCGCCTGTGCGACAAGATGCTCCCGCCCTCCACCTTTCCGGCGCCCCGAAGCAAACGCAAAAGGGCCGCGACAACTGAACGAACAGTCGCCGCAGCCCCGGTTGCCAATCAGTCGGACGAAACCGCCCGCGATCATTTCATCAGCACGAGTTCCTCGGACATCGTCGGATGAACGGCGATGGTGGCGTCGAAATCGGCCTTGGTCAGCTTCGCCTTCACGGCGATGGCGGCGGCCTGGATGATCTCGGGCGATTCCGGCCCGATCATGTGCAAGCCCAGCACGCGGCCGGTGCCCGCCTCGCAGACCATCTTGTAAAGCGAACGCTCGTTGCGGTGCGCGACCACGTTCTTCATCGGCCGGAAGTCGCTCGTGTAGATCTCCACCGTGCCGTACTGTGTGCGCGCCTGCGCCTCGGTAAGACCCACCGAACCGATCGGCGGATGGCTGAACACTGCCGAGGGAATGCACGAATAGTCGACCGTCGTCGGCTTGCCGCCGAACACGGTGTCGGCAAAGGCCTGCCCCTCGCGGATCGCGACCGGGGTCAGCTGCACGCGGTTGGTCACATCGCCCACGGCATAGATGTAGTCGACATTGGTCTGCGAATAGTCGTCGACCTGAATGGCGTTCTTGTCGTCCAGTGCGACGCCGACGTTCTCCAGCCCCAGCCCCTCGACATTGGGCACGCGGCCGGTGGCGAACATCACGCAGTCCACTTCGAGCGGCTCGTGGTTGGTCATCGAGACGGTCAGCGAGCCATCGGCATTCTTCTCGATGCCGCGGAAGTCGGCATTGAAGCGGAAGTCGATGCCCTTGGCGATCGAGATCTCCAGCAGGCGGTCGCGCAGCTGCTCGTCATAGCCGCGCAGGAGCTGGTCGGAGCGGTTGATGAGCGTCACCTTGGTGCCGAATTCATTGAAGATGCCGGCGAACTCGTTGGCGATATAGCCTGCCCCGGCGATCAGGATGCGCTGGGGAATGGCATCGAGATGGAACGCCTCGTTCGACGTGATGCCCAGTTCGTGCCCCGGGCAATTGGGCACTTGCGGGCGCGCGCCGGTGGCGATGAGGATGACTTTGGCGGTCTTCTTCTCGCCGCTCGACAGCGTGATCTCGTGCGGGCCGGTGATCGTCGCGCGCTCGTGGAAGATCTCGACCTTGTTGTTCTCTAGGGTCTGCGTGTAGAGCCCGTTGAGCCGGTCGACATCGCCCAGCACGTTATCGCGCAGCTTCACCCAGTCGAACTTCGCTTCGGGAATGTCCCAGCCGAACTGCTTGGCGTCTTCCAGATCCTCGGCAAAGTGCGCGCCGTAGACGAGCATCTTCTTGGGCACGCAGCCGCGAATCACGCAGGTCCCGCCGACCCGGTACTCCTCCGCCACCGCCACCCGCGCACCGTGCGACGCCGCAATCCGGCTGGCCCGCACGCCGCCCGATCCGGCGCCGATCGTGAAGAGGTCGTAGTCGAATTCGGACATGCGGCTTGCTCCTGATGCGCCCCTTGGCGCGCTTGGTTCGGGGCCCGGTCCCGGGCCGGGGGCATATGGGGCATGGGCGGGCCGATTGCCAACGCATCATTTGCGGACAGGTGCATGGGGCCCGGCTGCCCTCCCCTTAACGGATCGTCGAAAGCGGCCCTCCGCTGGGCGCAGACTCATTGTCAACTCATTTGGTTGAGTTTATAGGAGTCGCATCGCCCTCCGGTCTCCCCCCTCATCGCCGGCGGGCGCCCCTTACGGGAGAAGATAAATGGCACAGACGCAAATCCCTGAAGCGCCTGCCGAAAAGCCGCTCGTCCTGCTCATCCCCGGCCTTGACGGCAGTGGGGCAGGTCATTGGCAGCGCCGCTGGGCAGACGAAATGGAAGACGCCCAGATGGTCGACCTCGGCCTATGGGAAAAGCCGCATCGCAACACCTGGATCAACCGGCTGAACCTTTCCGTGCAACGCGCCGGACGTCCGGTGGTGCTGGTTGCCCATAGCCTGGGCTGCCTGCTCACTGCGTGGTGGGCCAAGTTCGAGCAGCCCGGATGGTCGAATCCCGTGATCGGCGCGCTCTTGGTCGCCCCACCCGAGGTCGACTTCTTCCCGCGCGACGATCGGCTCAACGGCTTTGCACCCACTCCGGCGGATGCGCTGCCCTTCCCCTCGATCCTTGTCGCCAGCCGCAACGATCCGTGGATCGGCTTTCCGACGGCCAAGCTCCTCGCCAAGCAATGGGGCAGCCAATTCGAGGACGCGGGCGACGCCGGCCATATCAATGCCGATTCCAAGCTTGGAAGCTGGGACGAAGGCAAACGCCTGCTGCACCGCCTGATGAATACGCAGCCTGCTGCCGCCACGTCGCACGTCCCGCTGAACGGCGACTGGTCGGAAGGGCTTGAATACCGCTCCTGAAAGCGAAGGGCCGGGGACGCTGCGTGCGCTCCGGCCCCGATGCGGCCTCAGCGCAGCGAGAGGCGCCACGTGCCGAGCAGCCGAACGTCGCCGCCGTCCGCGCTCGCCGCCGCCGCGAGCTGCAATTGCGACGCCTTGCCGCTCTTCTCGAAGCCGAACGTGAGCAGCGGATCGATGCCCTTGCCGAAGCCGACCTTGCGCTGGCCGAACACCAGCGAGCGGCCCTCGAGATCGTAGCCGGTCGCCAGCGTGTAAGTGCCTTGGCCCGCGATCACGGTCAGCGGCTGCGCGAAGCCGATGCGCAGCACGCCGCCCGCTAGGCCCCGGTTCGCCGTCAGCGCAAAACGTGTGGTGGTCATCATGCCCACATGGGTGAGCAGCATGTCGTCCGCCAGCTTGAGCCGCGTTGCGCCAAGGCTGGCATAGCCTGACAGCCCCCAGCCTCCGCCCAGCGGCACGGACTGCGCCGCCTCGACAAACGTAGTGGTCGCGCCGTCTCCGAAGCGCAGCGCACCGCCGCCTGTCGGCGTGCCGAAGACGGCGTTATCCTCATCGATCACGCCCGCCTTGAGACTGGTCCCCTGCGTGCGCCAGTTCACCACCGCACCCGCCGCGCGGGGCTGGCGGGCCGTTTCCCCGCGCTCGGATCCACCCACCACGGCGATCCCCAGCCTGCCGCCCGCCAGCGGATGTTCCGCGCCGAACGCCATGTCGGCGAGCGGCGAATAGGCGAACACCGCGTCCGAACTCGGCGCGATGCCCAAGAACTCGGGCGAGACGGCGTCGGTGGAATGGAGCGAGGCCGTGAGCCATGTCGAGCCCGTGCGCACCGCCAGTTCGCCGCTAGTGAGGAACCCGCGCATTTCGCTGCCGTCCGGCCCGGTCCGCAGCGCGGAGAAGCCCATGCTGGCGTGCAAATCCCCGGTATCGAAGCGGGTGCTCCCGGCGCGGCTTTGCACTTCCACTTGCCGCTCCATGCTGCGCGGCACATCGCGCGGCCGGGCCACGAGACCGGACAGATCGCCGCTGAAATCCCGCCCGAACGCATCGAGCACTGTCACCGAGGACAGTGCCTTGGCCTTGATTCCCGTTGCCGCAATGGCATCCGGCAGCAACAGCTCGGTAGTCCCCGCCGCCGTGGCGACGGTTCCGTTCGAAAGCGTGGGATTCACCGGAGAGAGCGCGGCCTGCACATCGATCAGCCCGTGGCCGAAAACCGGATCGACGCCGGGAACCCCGATGTCTCGCGCGGTGGCGAGGATCACTTGCCCCGCCTGCTGGCCGGTAAGCTGCGGCCACTTGGACAAGATCAGCGCGGCAAGGCCGGAGACTTGCGGCGCCGCCGCACTGGTGCCTGAAAACCAATCATAGCTGCCGTCCACCGCCTGCGTGGCACTGGTGCCCATCGCCGCAACGCAGTGGTCCATGACGGCAGCGCCGCACCGGTTCGAATAATCGGTAAGCTGGTAGCTGGTCTGCGTGCCTTCGAGCGCGACCACGAAAAGCCAGGCATCGCGATTGGCGGCGGTGACATCCAGATAGCCATCGGCATTGGCAAGGCCTTCGTTGCCCGCCGCATTGACGAACAGGCCGCCGGTCGCCGCATATTTCGCCACTGCCTGCGACCAATAGGCGCTGGGCACGGAAGAATCGGCTTTGGCGATCGAGGCGTTGACCACCTTGATCCCGTTCTGTCCGGCGTAGTCGAGCGCCTCGGCCATGTGGATGCCCAGCGTCTCCGCTTTTGTCGTGTCGCTCTCGTCGAGATCGACAGCACTGATGCGCAGCGCGACGATCTTGGCGCCGGGCGCTATGCCCTGAACCCCTGCCCCGTCGTTCTTCGCGGCGATCACCCCGGCGACCATGGTGCCGTGATCCGACCAGTCGTCCCCCAAGACATTGCGGCTCGTCGTCACGCCGCCTTGCGTGACGGTGCCGAAGTCACGGCTGAGCGAGGAAATCTGCCCGGAAAGTTCGGACACGGCCTTCACCCCGTCGTCGAGCACGCCGACCAATACGCCCTGCCCGGTATGTCCGGAATCGAGCGCGTAGAGCGCGTTTACATATTCGAATGAGACGTAATTACGCCGGTATTCGGCGTCATCATTGGCGGAGCGCTTTACCTGCTGGGCGGCGGGCGTGATGACATAGCCGGACGGTATCGAGGATGTCGGCGTGGGTGTGGGCGTCGGGGTTGGTGTTGGGGTCGGAACGGGCGTCGGGGTCGGCGTGGGAACGGGCGTCGAATTCACGCCGCCACCGGTGCTTCCACCGCAGCCGGCCAGAGCAAGTGCCAGCAAACTCGCCGTCGCAGCGCCGTGCCATGCCGAAGCCGTACGCCCCGGAGCTTTTCGCGCTCCCCCCATTGCCGCCATTCCCCATGATACGGCCGGCCGCCCGTGCCTTTCGGCACCGGTGGCCCCGGCCATGTCCCCATGGGGTCATTATAGAGCGGGACATCGCAAGACGATTGAAGGCCCCCGCAGTATTGCTGCGGAGGCCTTCAATTTGCGAGCAGTGTCCCCGCCGACTTACTTGATGCCCGCCAATGCGAGCAGCGCCTCGGTCGAAGGGTCGAACGCGGTGTCGCCCTTCTCGATCTGCTTGGCGATTTCCTTGCCCAGTTCGACGCCGAACTGGTCGAAGGGATTGATGCCCATCAGCACGGCATTGGCGAAGGTGCGGTGCTCGTGGAACGCAACCAGCGCGCCGAACGTGGCGGGGCTGACTTCGTCAAGCAGGATCGTTGCCGAAGGACGGTCGCCCGGATAGGCGCGCGCCGGATCGTCGCTTTCCTTGCCGGCCATCAGCGCGGCGCCCTGCGCGAAGCAGTTCGAGAGCAGGATGCGGTGATGCGCGGGGTTGAGATCGTCGCCCGGCGCGATGGCGGCAATGAAGTCCACCGGCACGATGTTGGTGCCCTGATGCAGGAGCTGGAACACCGCGTGCTGGGCATCGGTGCCGACGCCGCCCCAGGTAATCGGCGCGGTCGGCCCATCGATCGGCGCACCGTCGGCCGTGACCGACTTGCCGTTCGATTCCATTTCCAGCTGCTGGAGATAGTCCGGCAGCAGTGCAAGACGCTCGTCATAGGCGAAGACGCCGCGCGTCTGGCAGCCGCGCAGGCGTGTATAGTACTGGTCGCCGAATGCCGCGCGCAGCGGCAGGTTGGCAAGGCCGTCGGTATCGCGGAAGTGGACGTCCATCGCCGCTGCCCCGTTCAGGAACTCGGCGAAATCCGGCCAGCCGAGCGCCATGGCGACCGGGAACCCGATCGAAGACCACAGCGAATAACGCCCGCCGACGCTTTCCGAGAACGGCAGAATGCGGGTCTCGTCAACGCCCCATTCGATCGCATTGTCCGGCGCGGCGGTCAGCGCGACGATGCGGCCATAGGGATCCTCGACACCGTTCTCGCGCAGCCACGTGATCGCGCTCTCGGCATTGGTCATGGTTTCGATGGTGGTGAAAGTCTTGGATGCCACCGCCAGCATGGTCGTGGCCGGATCGCACTTGGCGAAAGCCGCTTCAAGCGCGCAGCCATCGATATTGGAGACGACGTGAACGTCGACCATGGCGCCATCGCGCGCCAAGGCGTCGATCGCCAGTGCCGGACCCAGCGCCGAACCGCCGATGCCGATGTGGATGAGGTGCTTTACCTCGCCCATCGCGCCGCGGTGGATGGCCTCGACGATGGCGGCCATGCGGTGGTGATACTCGGCGGCGAGTTCGACGCTCTCTTCCTTGCCGACGCCGCGCTGCGCGGTGTGTTCGGCGGCGCGTCCTTCGGTGGGGTTGACGATCTCACCGGCGAACAGCGCGGCGCGGCGACCGGCGAAGTTCATCGTTTCGGCCAGTTCCTCGAAAGCGGCGACATGGGCGGCATCGAGATGGGTCTTCGACCAGTCGAACAGCATGCCGCAGGCGGCTTCCGGATCGCCCGCCTCGAAACGCGTGGCAAAAGTGTCCAGACGGCCGGAATCGGCAGCGAAGAGCTCCTTCAGGCTCAGCTTGGGAAGGCTCTCCAGCTTGTTCCACGCCGCTTTGCTCATGCCTTGTATCCCTTCATTCGAATTTGCGGCCAAATTCCGGCCCGAATTGCACCCTAATCGCGCGGGGCGTTATGCAGGGCTTGACCCACTTGGCCAAGACCATTGTTGCAGACCAATCATCCCCGGATGATGACGATTTTGGTCGATCAACGTCGCCAATTCGGCGGGATTGCGCTTGACGGAAGCGCGCGCGCGCAACAAGGGTTTGCCTCATGAGCGAAACCGACACAGCGGCCTCCGCAAACCCCACCCCAAACCCCGGTGCAGCCACGTCGGCCGCGCGCGACAAGCGCTCCGATCAGCCCGCCAAGAAGGACGAGAGCTTCCTCGCGTTCCTGTTCTGGCTGGTGCTCGGCGTGGTGGTGCTGCGCAGCTTCATCATCTCGCCGTTCAACATCCCGAGCGAATCGATGCTGCCGCGCCTGCTCAATGGCGACTACCTGTTCGCCACCAAGTGGTCCTACGGCTATTCGAAGTATTCGCTGCCGTTCAGCCTGCCGCTGATCCCGGGCCGCGTCTTCGCCAGCCAGCCCGAGCGCGGCGATGTGGTGATCTTCAAGGCCCCTCCCGGCAACGACGTGGACTACATCAAGCGCGTGATCGGCCTTCCGGGTGACGAGATTCAGGTCAAGGGCGGTCAGGTCTGGATCAACGCCAAGCCGGTGCCGCGCGTGAAGCAGCCCGATTTCGCGCTGCCCGTCACGCCCAATACCCATTGCTACGCCCCCGAGTTCGAGGGCACCGACGCCAAGGGCGGCCCGGTCTGCAACTATCCGCAGTACCGCGAGACGCTGCCGAACGGAAAGAGCTACAACGTGCTCGACCTCGGCCACACGCCGCAGGACGATACCGGCGTCTATGTCGTGCCCGAAGGCCATATGTTCCTGATGGGCGACAACCGCGACAACTCGCTCGACAGCCGCTTCCCCGCCGTCGAAGGACAGGGCATCGGCATCGTTCCGCAGGACAATCTGGTCGGCCGTGCGGCCATCATGATGTTCTCCACCGACGGTTCGGCCAGCTGGTTCGAACCCTGGACCTGGTTCACAGCGGCGCGCTGGAGCCGCATCGGGAGCTTGATCTGAGTGCTTGACGCGCAGGATCGCGCCTTCATCGCCGAAATTTCGGGCGCCGTGCCCGCCGACGAAGCCCTCTGGCTCGCCGCGCTAACCCACGGCAGCACCGGCGAGAAGCGCAACTACGAACGCCTCGAATTCCTCGGCGACCGCGTGCTTGGGCTCACGGTCGCCGAATGGCTTTACGAGAACAGCGAAGAAGCGGAGGGCCGCCTCTCGCAGCGCCTGAACGCGCTTGTCGCCCGCGCCACGTGCGCGCTGGTGGCGCGCGGCATCGATCTGGGTCCGCGCATGCGGCTGGGCAAGCAGGCGCGCGACGATGGCGGGCTGGACAGCGACAACATCCTTGGAGACGTGATGGAAGCGCTGATCGGCGCCTGCTTCATCGAGCGCGGCTTTGAATCCGCGCGCGCCATGGTGCGCAAGCTCTGGCACGATGCTATGCAGGGCAAGGCCGGGAAGCGTAAGCACCCCAAGTCCGCGCTACAGGAATGGGCAGCCGGCAATCGCCGGCGAATGCCCGAATACAAGCTGGTCGAGCGCTCAGGCCCCGACCATGCCTCGAAATTCACTGTCGAGGTTTCGATTCACAATGTCGGCTCGGCGCGCGCAACCGCGAACTCCAAGCAGGATGCGGAAACGCACGCCGCCGAGGAATTCATGAGGAAATTCGGATGAGCCAGGACGGCGCTCCCGAGAATATTGGCGAGAATAACGGCTTGCCCCAGAAGTGCGGCCTCGTCGCGGTCATCGGCGCGCCCAATGCGGGCAAGTCGACGCTGGTCAACGCGCTCGTCGGCCAGAAGGTGGCGATCACCTCGGCCAAGGCGCAGACCACCCGCGCCCGCCTGATGGGCATCGCGCTGGACGGTCCGGTCCAGATCATCTTGGCCGATACTCCCGGTATCTTCGCCCCCAAGCGCCGCCTTGACCGCGCAATGGTCGCCGCCGCCTGGGAAGGCGCGCAGGAGGCCGACGCGGTCCTGCTGGTGGTCGATCCGATCAAGAAGCGCCGCCACGAGCTGGAGCCCCTGCTCGAATCGCTGGCGACGCGCCCGGAACGCAAGATCCTGGTCATCAACAAGGTCGATGCCGGCGCTAAGGAACCGTTGCTGGTGCTGGCGCAGGAACTGACCGGCAAAGTCCAGTTCGACGAAGTGTTCTTCGTCTCGGCGCTCTCGGGCGACGGCGTGCCGGAACTCAAGACGCACCTCGCCGGGCTGATGCCCGAAGGCCCCTGGCACTATCCCGAGGATCAGGTCTCCGACGCCAGCGAGCGCCTGCTCGCCTGCGAAATCACGCGTGAGCAGCTCTACCGCCAGCTTCACGAGGAACTGCCCTACGATGCCGCCGTGCGCCCCGAAGCCTACGAGCAGCGCAGGGATGGTTCGGTGGAGATCCGCCAGCAGATCGTCGTCACCCGCGACAACCAGCGCGCCATCGTGCTGGGCAAGGGTGGCTCCAAGATCAAGGCGATTGGCGAAGCGGCGCGCAAGGAACTCGCCGACGTGCTGGGCCAGAAGGTCCACCTCTTCCTTCACGTGAAGGTTGAGGAAAACTGGGCCGACGCACGCGACCTCTATGAGGAAATCGGACTGGACTGGGTGAAGTAATGCCAAGGAATACCCTGGCGGGCTTGACCGCCACGGCATTGTTGCTCGGCGGCTGCGCCACATCGTTCACGACTGCCCACGCCGCCCAGGCGGATCCCACCGCGCAAGTGGAAGAGACGCTGGCCGGCCAGCGTTACGTCGCCATCGGCTCGTCCTTCGCGGCCGGGCCGATGCTGCCGCCCGCCAAGGGCGGCGCGCCGGCGCGCTGCGGGCAGAGCCTCAACAACTATCCCTCGCTGCTGGCCGAACGCTTCGGCATGGTGCTCACCGACCGGTCGTGCTCCGGCGCGACGACCGACAATGTGCTGGGCCCCTGGGGCGACATTGCGCCGCAGATCAACGCGGTGACGCCGCAGACCCGGCTGGTCACGCTCACCATCGGCGGAAACGACCTCAACTACGTCGGCAACCTGTTCAACGCGTCCTGCGCCTATCGTGCGAAACAGTCGCTTGCGGCGGGCGGCAAGCCGCGCCCTTGTGCGGCGGTCAAGATCCCGACCGAATACGACTATGCGCGCGACGAAATGCAGCTGATGGAGATCGCCCGGCGCATCCGCACGCAGGCACCCCATGCGCGGCTCGTCTTCGTCCAGTACCTGACCCCGCTGCCCGCGCCCGGCAAGCTCTGCGCCGATACGCCGATCAGCGAGGAACACGCCGCGATCGTGCGCCAGATCGGCGTTCGTCTGGCCGACATCACCACCCGCGTAGCCTCAGCCAACGGCGCCGTGCTGGTGGAAATGAACCAGTCCTCGGCCACGCACACGCCTTGCGACGCGATGCCGTGGATGATCGGTTCTCCCGATGGCTATGACGGTCATCTCGGCCTGCAGTGGCACCTCAACTATGCGGGCATGGAAGCCACCGCCAACGAAATCGCCTGGTGGCTGACGCGCGTTGGGGTCAAGTCGGTGCGGCCCAACCTGCTGCCGCAGCCGGTGCCACTCGTGGTGCCGCCGCCCGTGCCCCCGCAGACGACGTCCCCGACCGGCACCCGCAACCGTAACTAGGCCTTCTCCGCCAGCCTCCACCGCACGAGGCTGGCGAAAGCCGCCACGGCCGCCAGCACCGCGCAAGCGAGCATCGGCACCGGGCCCTCTCCCAAACCCAACGACAGCGTGATGCCGACCAGCGCCGCACCCAGCGTCTGGCCGAAGAGGCGACCTGTCGCGAGTAGTCCGCCCGCCGCCGCCGCGCGCTCACGCGGCGAGTTACCGACGATCATGCGCGCATTGGGAGAGAAGAACAGCGAGAAGCCGAGTGCGGCGACCACCAGTCGCCATGCAATCGCGACCACGCCTGCATGATCGGGCAGGAACGCCAGAAAGCACAGGCCGGCCACGGCAATGATCATGCCGATCAGCCCCATGATCGAGGGCGAGGCATGATCCGAAAGCCAGCCCGCAATCGGCGCCACCACCAGCATGGTGAGCGGGAACGGCAGGACCAGCAGGCCGACTTCCTGCGGCGTGTAGCCCATCCCCTGCTCCAACCGGAACGGCAGCGCTACGACCAGCGCGGCCGAACCGACGAAGGCGGCGATGGCGGCCAGTGTCGACAGGCCGATCGACGGCATGGCCAGAAGGTCGACCGGAAACACCGGGTTCGTCCGCTGCCGCTCGCGCCAGGCCAGCGCCAGTGCCGAGCCGAGGCCCGCCAGCGCGATCACGACGCCAAGAGCGACCATGCCGCCATGGGCGGCCAGTTCGATGCCGCCGATCAGCAGGGCGAAGCTCGCCGCGCTCCACAGGCCCGAACGCCAATCGAACGGCGTGGATCCTCGCACGGGGTCCGGCAGGAATCGCCCGATCAGCAGCGACAGCGCCGCCAGCGGCACCGCCGCCACAAAGACCCAGCGCCAGTCGGCATGGGCCACGATCAAGCCGCCCAGAACCGGCGCGAGCGCGTTGGAACTGGCGACGATCACCGAGTTGATGCCCAGCCCGCTGCCAAGGCTGCGCTTCGAATAGATCTGCCGGATCAGCGCGGCCGACACGCTCATCGCCATGCCCGCGCCGAACGCCTGTCCCGCGCGCACGATTAGCAGCGTGGGCAGCGAGTGGGCCAGAAACGCCAGTGCCGAAGCGGCCATGAAGATCAGCTGCCCGGTCTGGTAGACCCGTCGCAGGCCCAGCCGCTCGCCAAGGTTGGCGAAAGGCAGCAGCGCCATGACCATGACCAACTGGTAGACCGTCACCACATTGACGACGACGCCTTGCTCCACCGACAAGTCGCGAGCGATGGTGGGCAGCGCGACATTGGCAATCGTGCCGTCCAGCACGAAAAGCGCCGTGCCGAAGGAAATCGCCACGATCGCCCAGAGCCGGCGCGGCATTTCCAGACCGGTGTCGATATCGGCCATATCGGGCGCACCGATGTCGGATTGCCGGGCCTCGGGCGCATTGGCCCGACCATCATCTCGCATTTGCAGCATGTCTTGACCAACGCCCCAAGGCCGCCTTCGAAGCAAGTCCGGCGCTGTAAGAAATTGTCGCAGGCTGCGCCGCAAAGGCAAGCTGCTGATTCCGACCCGTGGCGGCGTCTCTAAATTGCCATCTTCAACTTCCATGACGAAGCGGCGACATCATTGCCCCATCCTGCGGCGGGCGCGGACAATACGAAGGGTCGACCATGATCGCAGCAACCGGGCGCCTGTTTGCCCGTACCGGACGGATTGTCCGCCCGGGCATGGCATCTCCCGCACTCTACATCGTCGTCGGCCTTGTGGTGCGGCTGATGATGCTGGGCAAACCTGCCTTCCAGTCGGACGAGCAGTTCTATCTGCTGGTCGGCCAGCGCATGGCGGCGGGCGCGCTGCCCTTCGTCGATATCTGGGACCGCAAGCCCTGGGGCCTCTTCGCGATCTATCGCGGGGTCTACCTGCTGCCCTTCGACCCCGTGTTGACCTATCAACTGCTGGGGCTGGCGTGCTCGGTGCTGACCGCGCTGGTGATCGAGCGCATGGCCCGCTGGATCGCCCCGCCGCGCGCCGCGCAGGCAGCGGGGATCGTCTATCTGCTCTGGCAGGTCGTATTCAACGCAGCGCTAGGGCAGGCTCCGGTGTTCTACAATCTGCCGGTGGCACTGGCCGCGATGCTGACGATCGAGGCCTGCCAACGGGTCCGCGATCCGCTGCTGGGACGGCGAGCGCTCGTGCCGATGCTGCTGCTCGGCCTGGCCATGCAGGTCAAGTACACGGTGCTGTTCGAGGGGATCGGCTTCGGCCTGCTACTGCTCGCGCGCGGCCGTGCCGATGGCTGGCGGCTGCCACGCCTTGTCGCCACCGGAGCGCTCTGGGCTTTCGTGGCCCTGCTGCCGACGATCGCGGTCGCCGCCGGCTATGCCATGGCCGGGCACTTCGATGCTTTCGTCCAGAGCAACATGCTGTCGATTTTCGGCCGGGCCACCGACCATGCCGACGCTTTTGCCCAGCTCGGCAAGGAAGTGCTGGCGATGACGCCCTTTGCGCTGGCGATCCTGCTCGCGCCCTACCGCCTCTCGCCGATCCGGCTCTCCACCTCGCGCGGCGAGCGGCCGGGGGTGCTTCCGGCCCTGCGGATCTGGGCGCTCTTCGCGATCGGCGGTTTTCTGGTGTTCGGGACCTGGTACGATCACTACCTTGGCCCGGTTCTGGTGCCGCTGTCCGTGCTCGCCGCACCTGCCCTTGCGCGGACGCGCAAGGGTGAGCGCTGGTACGGCAACCTGCTGATCGGCCTTGGCCTGATCGGCGCCGTGCTGGTGCCCGCTTTCCAGATCCGCGAAAAAGGCACGGCAGCCGATTTCGCGCTGGCGAGCGATCAGGTCGCCCGCGAACTCCACGGCCGCTGCCTCTACGTCTATGAGGGCGACAGTGCGCTCTACCGCACGACGAACGCCTGCATCCCCACCCGCTTCGCCTATCCCAGCCACCTCAATGCCATGAACGAGGCCGGTGCGCTGGGGGTCGATCCCAGCGCCGAAGTCGGGCGCGTGTTCGATACCCGCCCGGGCGTGGTCGTGGTGGACGAATCCGGCCGCCCGAACCTGCCCAACCTCGCCACCCGCGCGCTCGTCCGCCAGCGGCTTGCCGCGGCCTACGAGCGCTATGCGGGGGTGACCCTCGGCACCCGCCAATACGGGCTATACCGCCTCAGGGCGTGAGCTTAGCGGGCCTTGGCGACGGCGAACCCATGCTGGCGCGCCGCCTCCTTGGTCGATTCCTCGGTGCGGTTGAGAGCCTTGGCGATCTCCTTCAGACCCTTGCCCTTTCCGGCAAGGACCTGAAGCTTCTGAAGCTCTTCGGGCTTCCACGGCTGCTTGTGCTTGGCGATCTTGTCGCTCATTCGGCGGCCTCCTTCTTCGCTGCCGCCTTGGGAGCGGCCTTCTTGGCCGGAGCCTTCTTGGCGGGAGCCTTTTTCGCAGCAGGTGCCTTTTCCGAAGCCGCCTTGGCCGGGGCCTTCTTGGCAGCAGCCTTCTTCGGTGCGGCCTTCTTCTTGCCCTTCACGGGCCCCTTGGCAGCCTTGGCATCGATCAGAGCGATCGCCTGCTCGGCCGTCAGATCCTCGGGCTTCTGGTCGCGCGGGAGCGTCGCGTTGGTGGTGCCGTCGGTCACATAGGGACCATAACGGCCCGCCATGACCTTGATCTCACCGGCCGTGGTCGGGTGTGCGCCCAGAACCTTGATCGGCTCCGCCTTGGTGCGCGATCCGGCGCCGCCACGATTGGCGGCATCGGCGAGCAGCGAAACGGCGGCATTCATGCCCGTCTCGAACACTTCGGCGGTATTGCGCAGGCGTGCATATTTGCCGTTGTGCGCCAGATAGGGGCCATAGCGGCCGATGCTCGCGGTGATTTCGTTACCCGTCTCCGGGTGCGGACCGATCGCGCGCGGCAGGCTGAGCAGCTTGATGCCCCATTCCAGCGTCAACTCGTCGATGTCCTTGGGAATCGATGCGCGCTTGGCCTCCTTGCCTTCGCCAAGCTGGATGTAGGGACCGAAGCGGCCGGTACGGCGCACGATTTCCAACCCGGTTTCCGGATCCTTGCCCAGCGCCTCATCATCGCCGCCGCCATCGGCGCTGCCGCCCGGCTGCGCGAACTTGCGCGTGAACTTGCACTCCGGATAGTTCGAGCAGGCGACGAACGCGCCATAACGCCCGCCGCGCAGCGACAGACGGCCCTCGCCGCACTTCGGGCAAAGGCGCGGATCGGTGCCATCAGCCTTGGGCGGGAACAGGTAGTCGGACAGGAATTCATCGAGCGCCTCGGTCACTTCCGAGGGCTTCTTCTCCATGACTTCGTCCGACTTCGGCTTGAAATCGCGCCAGAAGGCTTCGAGCAGCGCCTTCCATTCCTGGCGGCCGCCAGAAACGTCGTCGAGCTCGTCCTCCATGCCCGCCGTGAATTCGTAGGCGACATAGCGCTGGAAGAAGCGTTCGAGGAACGAGGTCAGCAATCGGCCCGATTCTTCCGCGAAGAAACGGTTCTTCTCGGTGCGGACGTAGTTACGGTCCTTGATGACCTGAATCGTCGCCGCATAGGTCGACGGACGGCCGATGCCCAGCTCTTCCAGACGCTTGACGAGGCTCGCTTCCGAGAAGCGCGGCGGCGGCTGCGTGAAGTGCTGTTCGGCGGTGACGTCCTTCTTGGCCGGCATGTCGCCCGCCTTCATGAAGGGCAGCAGGCCCGAATCGTCGTCGTCGGACTTGTTGTCCTGACCTTCCTCGTAAACCGCGAGGAAGCCCGGGAACTTCACGACCTGACCGGTTGCGCGCAGTTCGTGCTGGCCGGTGCCGTCCCGCAGGGTGACCGTGGTGCGCTCAAGGCTGGCCGAGGCCATCTGGCTGGCCATCGCGCGCTTGAAGATGAGGTCGTAGAGACGGCCCTCGTCACCCGAGCCGTAACGGTCCCTGGTGAACTCGGTGGGGCGAATCGCTTCGTGCGCTTCCTGCGCGTTCTTCGCCTTGGTCTCGTAGTGGCGCGGTTTCTCGGGGAGGTAGTGGCCCGAGAAACGGTCCGAGATCGCCGAGCGGCAGGCTGAAACCGCACTCGGGTCCATCTGCACGCCGTCGGTACGCATGTAGGTGATCGCGCCCGCTTCGTAGAGCGTCTGCGCCACGCGCATCGTCTGACTGGCCGAGAAGCCGAGCTTGCGGGCGGCCTCCTGCTGGAGCGTGGACGTGGTGAACGGCGGCTGCGGGTTGCGCTTGTGCGGCTTGGTCTCGACGGATTCGACGCGGAACGCGCCGCTCTCGACAGCGGCCTTGGCGCGCAGTGCCGTGCCTTCGTCGCCGATGCTGAGACGGTCCAGCTTCTGGCCTTCGAACGTCACCAGACGGGTGGTGAAGTCCGTGCCGTCATGCGCCATCTGCGCCGCGACCGACCAGTATTCCTGCGCCGTGAACGCCTCGATCTCGCGCTCGCGGTCGACGATCAGGCGCAGCGCGACCGACTGCACGCGGCCCGCCGACTTGGCGCCGGGCAGCTTGCGCCAGAGCACCGGCGAAAGAGTGAAGCCGAACAGGTAATCCAGCGCGCGGCGGGCGAGATAGGCATCAATCAGGTCCTGATCGAGCTCGCGCGGGTGCTGCATCGCCTTGGTCACCGTTTCCTTGGTGATGGCGTTGAACGTCACCCGCTGCACGTCCTTCGGCAGCGCCTTTCGCTTGGCCAGCAGTTCCTTCACGTGCCACGAAATCGCCTCACCCTCGCGATCAGGGTCAGTGGCGAGGATCAGGCGGTCAGCCTCCTTCGCGGCGTCGGTGATGGCCTTCACCTGGCGCTGTTTGTCTCCGTAGAGTTCCCAGTCCATTTCGAAGCCCTCGTCCGGGCGGACCGAGCCGTCCTTGGGCGGCAGGTCTCGGACGTGACCGTAGCTGGCGAGGACCTTGTAGTCCTTGCCGAGGTACTTCTCGATGGTTTTGGCCTTGGCCGGCGATTCGACGATGACTAGCTGCATTCGTTACTCTTATAGCCCCTACGCGCGCGCTCCCACGCGGGCGCATGTGTGTACACGCATAGGGTGAGAAGCTTTGGGGCGCTTCGTCAAGCACCCCGATGCGACAAAAGGATGTCAGCGGCGGGTATCAAGCGAAGACTTCGGTTTCGGCGCCCGCATTTTCAAGCAAGAGGGCAAAAAGAGCCACGCTCGAACAGACGACGACACCCGAAACGAGATTTTGCAGCACGCTGCCGACAAGCTGAAGCCCCAATTTGGTCACACTGACCTCTGTGGGAAGGCCCTCGCGAAGACTGATAATGCCAATTCCCGCCATGACAGGAAACGTAATTGCCATGATCACCAGCCCGAACAGGCAATAGAATCCTATGATCGTCCACATACGCGACCGAGTCATCTCCCAGCTTTCGGCCATCGCATCGAACACTCCCGTTCCTCGGGCCGTAATCAGCGGGAGCGCCGCAGACCAGCGCGCCATGAGCAGCAGGCCCGGCACGATCAGGAGCAGCATGCCAAAGCAGCTTGCGATACCCATGACGATAGTGGCGCCGAGATAGAGGAAATAACGCCCTCCGGAAAACGAAGTCGTGGCAAAATCGAGGTGATCGAGGATATGCCACACAAGTACATATCCGGCGATGTTGGAGAGGAGCGTTGCAGCAATCGTGGCCGCCAAGCCGCCCCCTGAGAAGGGATATCCGCCGTTGCGCGCAAGCGTGAATTGCAACCCGCTTGTGAGCAAGGCCACGAAGACCGCATAGATGGCTGTGGCTCGCCAATTCGCAACGAAGACGGCAAAAGTTTTGGTGAAGATATCGCCCACTGTGAAGGCGCCCAAATAACCGCTCAAGATGTCCCCCATAAAGAATTCCGCAGTCAAACTGCTGAAAATATACAATGTTTGGCAAGTCGCCCCATCGACCTGCGGATAGTCACCCCAGACTCACCCTGCCTCCGGCGTGGCGGACCAGCCTTCCGGCGATCTCCAGTTCCAGCAATTCCAGTTGCACGACAGACGGGCTTGCTCCGGACTGCCGGATGATTTCGTCCACGGCGACTGGCGCCGTGGTGAGCATTTGGGCGAGCCCGGCCGGCTCACCCGGACCAGCAGGTTCCGAACCGGCTTCTTCCGGCGGCTGCCGCCTTTCGGCCTGGCCTTCCCGAAAAGTCGCGCGCGGCGTCCCGTCGAAATGGGTGAGCAGTTCGATCACATCCGCGACCGACTGAACCAGCACCGCACCATCACGGATGAGTTGGTTGCACCCCTGAGACCGCGGATCGAGCGGTGAGCCCGGTACCGCCATGACCTCGCGCCCCATTTCTCCCGCAAGCCGTGCGGTGATGAGCGAACCCGACTTGGGCGCCGCCTCCACCACCAGCGTTCCCGCCGAGAGCCCGGCAATGATGCGATTGCGGCTGGGAAAGTGGCGGGCCAGCGGCTCGGTACCCGGTGGCTGCTCGGCTATCAGCAGGCCCTCTTTGGCCACGCGCTCCTGAAGCTCTGCGTGTTCGGGTGGGTAGGCAATGTCGATCCCGCTGGCGATCACGCCGATCGTCGCCCCACCGGCCAGCGCGCCCTGATGCGCAGCACCGTCGATCCCGCGCGCAAGGCCGGAGACCACCGTGAAACCGGCCTCCGCCAGCCCTTGCGCGAACCCGCGCGCCAGTCGCACCGCGCCGGCCGAGGCATTGCGCGCGCCGACCACGGCGACACAGGGCCTGCCCAGCAGTGCCGGATCGCCGCGCAGCGTCAGGATCGGCGGGGCGCCCTCGCTCTGGGCCAGCAGGCGCGGATAGTCCGGGGAATCGTGGAAGAGATAACTGGCCCCCGCCTTGCGGATGCGGGCCACTTCCGCCTCGACCAGTCCTTCGGGCGCGGGCTGGTAACGCCGCCCAGCGCGGCCGGCGAGTTCGGGCAAGGCCTTGATCGCCGCCTCGGCGCTGCCGCAGCGGGCAAGCAGCTGACGGTATGTGACGGGACCGATATTGGGCGAGCGCAGCAGACGAATGCGCGCAAACGCCTCGTCCTGCGAGAGTGCGGTCTTGCTGTCCCCCCCGGCTCGACTCACGGCTTCTTGCCGCTCCCGACCTTCGGTTCGGTGCCTGCGCGCAGGCGGGCAATGTTCTCGCGGTGCTGGAAGAGCACAAGCGCCGCGATTACAGCCAATACTCCTGCTGCCTGTCCGTGTCCGAGCGCGAAAGCGGCAATCGGCGCGACGACAGCGGCCGTCATCCCCGCAACGGAACTGATTCGCACTATCAGCAGCAGCCCGATCCAGGTAAGCGCGTAAGCCAGCCCCACCGGCCATGCGAGGCCGAAGGCCACACCCGCCATGGTCGCCACGCCCTTGCCGCCCTTGAAGCCCAGCCAGACCGGGAAGCAGTGGCCCAGGAACGCGCCGAGCGCGCCCAGCCACGCCCATTCCAGCCAGAAATGCGCAGCGATCAGCACGGCGGCGAGGCCCTTCAGCAAGTCGAGCAGCAGTGTCGCCGCCGCCAGCCCCTTGCGGCCGGTGCGCAGCACATTGGTCGCGCCGATATTGCCGGATCCGATCGAGCGCAAATCGCCGCCTCCCGCGATGCGCGTGAGGAGAAGGCCAAAAGGCACCGAACCAAGGGCGTAGCCGAGAACGAGAGGGAGAATCCAATACATGTCCGGCCTCTTAGCGGCTCGAACGCTTTAGGCGAAGTAACTTGCAGCTTTCGAGATTGCCCTTGGCACCCCCGCGCGGTTAACAGTGTGCAAGGTACAGGGAAAAACGATGCCTTCCGAAAGTTCCGCCGTGTCGACCGCCTTGCAGGTCGACCCCGCCGCGCCGATCCTGGTTTTCGATTCGGGCGTGGGCGGCCTCACCGTGCTCGCCGAATTGCGCCGGGCATTGCCGCAGGCGCCAGTGATCTACGCCGCCGATACCGCCGGTCTGCCCTATGGCACCAAGACCGAGGCGCAAGTCGCCGCGCGCGTTGCCGGACTGCTGGGGCGCATGACCGAACGTTTTTCGCCGCGCCTCGTCTGCATCGCCTGCAACACCGCCTCGACCATCGCGCTTGGCATGGTGCGCGAGGTGCTGGAAGTGCCGATTGTCGGCACCGTGCCCGCGATCAAGCCGGCGGCAGCGATGACGCGCACCGGCACCATCGGGCTGCTCGGCACGCAGGCAACGATCCGGCAGGCATACGTCGACCGGCTTGAACAGGAATTCGCCGCCGACAAGCGGCTGCTGCGCCACGGTGCTCCCGAACTGGTAGAGGCGGCCGAAGCCAAGCTGCGCGGTGAACCGGTCGATCCGGCCGTCATTCGCCGCGCCGCAGAGGCCCTGCGCAGCATGCCCGGCGGCACGGAGATCGACACGGTCGTTCTCGCCTGCACGCATTTCCCGCTGCTGGAAGAGGAACTGGCCGAAGCCTTTGGCCCCGGCGTCGCCTTCGTCCACGGCGCACAGGGCATCGCCCGCCAGATCACCCGGCTGACCGAGGGGCAGGACTTTGCCCGCGCGGTCCCCGACCGGGCCCTTTTCACCGGGACCAGAGACCTGACCTCATCTTACGCCATTGCCCTGTCGCGATACGGACTTGAAGGGGGCGGGCTGCTTTGACGCCGACATTCAACGTCTTCGTGCTCGCGCTGCTGCTGCTCGTCGGGCTGCCGCTCTACTGGTTCCAGTTCGACGCCAGCGCGCCCGATGCCCACGCCAGGCCGCTCGACATCGACGAGTTACGCACGCTTGCGAAGTCTATCGACGGCGCGCATCCCACCCAGATCCGTCATGAGCTGATCGGCACGCGCATGTCGCTGCACAACCAGCTCGCGGCCGGAACCGGCCTCCGCCCCATTCGCACCGGCATCCGGGCCTACGAACTGCTGGTGCCCGGCGCGCGTCCAATCGTCATCGACGCCGGCACGACGGCCGAAATCGCCGAGGAAAACAACGTCTCCGAGTTCGATTCCATCGCCCAGCGGCGCGTGGACCACGAAGTCGCACAGGCCGGCTTGCGACTGCAACTGCTGGACCGGCCCTCGCACCGGGGCAATCCCGCGGTCCATTCTCCCGAAGCGCTGCCCTTGCCCGATCTCAGCGACGGCCACCCGCACGCGGTCGCCCCCGGAATCGTGGCCATCCCCCAGCTCGATCTGCCCAATCGCGCCACGATGTACTTCGTGCAATTGGCGGACGGCCGGGAATTTCTGTTTACCGGCGATGTCGCGCAAGTATCCGAAAGCTGGCAGGATTTGCGCCCACCGGCACGGACGTTCGCCGATCTGGGCCACCCCGACAAGCGCATCGCGATCGCGTCATGGTTGATGACCATTCAGGCGCTCAAGCGGGCTGCGCCAAGCCTGGTGGTGATCCCGGGACATGATCCGGCAGCGCCGGACGGTGTGCCTTGGGGTTTCGTGAAATCTTGAGGGCAATCATCTCGAAACCCGCCCCGATGCGAAAATGTCGTCTGCGAGACGATTTATTTCAAGCCGATCCTGAGGCGATATCAATCACCGTAACTGATACAACCGTCTGGTCAGGCTTCGAACGATGCGGTATTGGCGCCCAATAACAGGTAGAAGCCACTTCACGGCCAGTGCAGGATAGAGCCCAGGTGAACTACGAGCACATTTTCGAACAGGCGATCGAACGTCTGCATTCCGAAGGTCGCTACCGCGTCTTCATCGATATCCTGCGCAACAAGGGGGCCTACCCCAACGCCCGCTGCTTTGCCGGCCACAACGGCCCCAAGCCGATCACCGTCTGGTGCTCCAACGACTACCTCTCGATGGGCCAGCACCCCAAGGTGATCGAGGCGATGGAAGAGGCGCTGCACGACGTCGGCGCCGGTTCCGGCGGCACCCGCAACATCGGCGGCAACACGCATTACCACATCGAACTTGAGCAGGAACTGGCGGACCTTCACGGCAAGGAAGGCGCGCTGCTGTTCACGTCGGGCTATGTCTCGAACGATGCCACGCTCTCCACGCTCGCCAAGCTCCTGCCGGGCTGCGTGATCTTCTCGGACGAGCTGAACCACGCCTCGATGATCGCCGGCATCCGCAATTCGGGCTGCGAGAAGAAAGTCTGGCGCCACAACGACCTCGAACATCTTGAGGAACTGCTGGCTGCGACGGACCCGAACCTGCCCAAGCTGGTCGCCTTCGAGTCGGTCTATTCGATGGACGGCGATATCGCGCCGATCCACGCGATCTGCGACCTGGCAGAGAAGTACAACGCGCTCACCTACATCGACGAGGTCCACGCCGTCGGCATGTACGGCCCGCGCGGCGGCGGCATCACCGATCGGGACGAGGCGGCGCACCGCATCAACATCATCGAAGGCACGCTGGGCAAGGCGTTCGGCGTGATGGGCGGCTATATCGCGGCCGACCAGAAGGTGATCGATTGCATCCGCAGCTATGCCCCCGGCTTCATTTTCACCACCTCGCTCTCGCCAGTACTGGTGGCGGGCGTTCTGGCCTCGGTAAAGCACCTCAAGAGCTCCAGTGCGGAGCGCGAGGCGCAGCAGCACTCGGCCGCGACGCTGAAGCAGATGTTCCGCGACGCGGGCCTGCCGGTGATGAACTCCACCACGCACATCGTGCCGCTGATGGTCGGCGACCCGGTCAAGGCCAAGAAGATCAGCGACATCCTGCTGGCCGAATATGGCGCCTATGTGCAGCCGATCAATTTCCCCACCGTGCCGCGCGGCACCGAGCGCCTGCGCTTCACGCCCGGGCCGACGCATACCGAAGCAATGATGCGCAGCCTGACCGATGCGCTCGTCGAGATCTGGGAACGTCTGGAAATGCGCCTCGCCGCCTGACCGGGTCAGAGTGGCTTTCGCGGCCGCAACATAATCTTTTCATGGAAGGGCCCCCGCACGCGCGAGGGGCCCTTTTCATTTGGCCCGGGCACCCCAAGTTGCCTGCCGTCGCAGGCGCCTCTCCGCGCGCCCTCCCCCTAGCTGCGACGACATGACCGGAAGGACCCCATGGCCAAGCTTTTCGAACCGACTTCCCTCGGCAAGCTCCCCCTCGCAAACCGCATCGTCATCGCGCCGATGTGTCAATATTCCGCCGAAGACGGCAAGATGACCGACTGGCATGTCCAGCATCTCGGCAACCTGTCCCAGTCGGGCGCAGCCATCCTCACCATCGAGGCCAGCGCCGTCAGTCCGGAAGGCCGTATCTCCTA
Organism: Novosphingobium sp. BL-S-33; assembly: GCF_056857025.1. NCBI lineage: Bacteria > Pseudomonadati > Pseudomonadota > Alphaproteobacteria > Sphingomonadales > Sphingomonadaceae > Novosphingobium > Novosphingobium sp. BL-S-33. Next base: position 2,972,114 of record NZ_CM166474.1, read on the forward strand.
TGCCGACGTGGGGCTGTGGGATGACGAGACCGAGGCCGCCATGGGCAAAGTACTCGAATCCGTGCGCCGCTGGTCGGACATGCCCATTGCCATCCAGCTCGCCCACGCCGGCCGCAAGGCCAGCACGGCCAAGCCCTGGGACGGAGGCGGTCAGATAGCCCCTCAGGACGCGAACGGCTGGCAGACGGTCTCCGCATCGGACATTCCCTTCCTTCCGCATGAGAACGCGCCTGAGGCGCTCGACAAGGCCGGTCTCGCCCGCATCCGCGATGCCTTTGCCGATGCCGCCCGCCGCGCCGCGCGTCTGGGCATCGACGCCATTCAGCTTCACGGCGCCCATGGCTACCTGCTGCACCAGTTCCTCTCGCCGCTCTCCAACAAACGCACGGACGAATACGGCGGCAGCCTTGAAAACCGCATGCGCTTCCCGCTGGAAGTCTACGACGCCGTGCGCGCCGCCTTCCCGACCGACAAGCCGGTCACCATGCGCGTCTCCGGCACCGACTGGGTCGAGGGCGGCTGGGACATCGAGCAGACCATCGCTTTCGCCAAGGCTCTTGAAGCGCGTGGCTGCGACGGCTTCCACGTTTCCAGCGGCGGCCTTCATGCCGACCAGCAGATCCCGGTCGGCCCGAACTATCAGGTGCCGCTCGCTCACAAGGTGAAGGAAGCGGTGGACACCATGCCGGTGATCGCCGTGGGCCTCATCACCGAGCCCGAGCAGGCCGAGGCGATCCTTGCCAATGGCGAGGCGGACATGATCGCGATTGCCCGCACTGTGCTCTACGACCCGCGCTGGCCCTGGCACGCCGCCGCCGCCCTCGGTGCGCAAATCAAGGTTTCGCCGCAATTCCTGCGCTGCCAGCCGTTTGGCCTGAAGGACTTGCTCACCGCGAACTGAAGCCCAACGGAAAAGGCCCCCGGTCAGCGATGACCGGGGGCCTTTTCTTGTTTCTATCGACAGGCGATCAGCGCAGCGAGACCACGTTGTCCGAAACGCGCGGATCCTTGCGGTCGCCGCTGTAGAGGCTGGCCATCGGCTCGTCCGAGGCCGTCACCACGTCCCCCGTGCCGAAGCCGTTGAACGCCGTGCGCATGGCAGCGCCATAAGCGCCCAGCATGCCCACTTCGATCCAGTCGCCCGCCTTGATGTCGGCGGGGAGCATGAACGGGCCTTCCATGAAGTCAGCATCGTCGCAGGTCGGGCCGTAGAACGAGAACTCCTGAAGGTCCTCCGAACGCTGGCCATCGCGCGCGATGCACTTCACCGGGAAACGCCATGCCACGTGCGCCGCATCGTAGAGCGCACCATAGGCACCCTCGTTGATGTAAAGCTCGTCACCGCGACGCTTCTCGACCTTGACGATCATCGAGCTGTATTCGGCGGAGAGCGCACGGCCCGGCTCGCACCACAGTTCGGCGTTGTACGCGATCGGCAGCGCTTCGAAGTGGCGGTGGATGATCTGGAAGTAGTCTTCCAGCGGCGGCGGTTCCATGCCCGGATAGACCGAGGGGAAGCCACCACCGACGTCGATCATGTCGATAACCACGCCCGCGTCGGCAATCGCCGCACGCGCACGCTCCAGCGCCTGCACATAGGCAAACGGCGTCATCGCCTGCGAACCAACGTGGAAGCACACGCCCAGCCAGTCGGCAACCTGACGGGTCGCCTGAAGCAGCGGCCCGGCGTCGGCCAGATCGATACCGAACTTCGAGGCGAGGCTCAGTTCCGAATATTCCGACGAAACGCGCAGACGCACGCAGAGGCGCAGGTCGGTTGCCTGATTGCCTTCGGCATCGGCGGTCGCTTCGAGGATCTTCTCGACTTCCTCGATGGTATCGAGGCTGAAAGTGCGGACGCCATGCTCGAAATAGGCTTCGCGGATCGCGCTCGCAGTCTTGACCGGGTGCATGAAGCACAGGGTCGCAGCCGGCAGGGTCTTGCGGACCATGCGGACTTCACCGATCGAAGCTACGTCGAAATGCGTGATCCCATTGTCCCACAGGATCTGGATGAGATCCGGCGAGGGGTTCGCCTTCACGGCATAGAGCGACTTGCCCGGAAACTTCGTGGCGAAGAAACGAGCAGCGCGCGCGGCAGCATGCGGGCGATTGAGGATAACGGGTTCGTCAGGCGCGAGGGTGCGCGCTACGGCCGGTGCATCAAGATGTTCGAGCAACTCAAGGGACCCCCAAACGGAATTGTTAGCGAAAAGCTGCCTTGCGGTTTGGAAGTCCCCATGGGGCAGCGAGGGGCCGGATATAGGGCTGAGCGGATGAATCGCAAGTGAAAAAATCGGGCTTTCATGAAAACGTCACATAAGCTTCATGAACGACCGAAATGCGCGCCCTAAATAAGAATTTAGTCTTTCAAAACCAGATGGTTAAACCGTCATTACTGGCCGGCCGGGAATGCCCCGGACAGGCGGAAAAATGCATCGCAATTCACGGTTAAAACGCACCCCTTGCCGTGGGGTTCACGCGACTCGTCCGCGTGGGGGACCGGCCGGGGCACCGGTCGTGGCAGGGGCAGGACGGACCGAGCCGCCCTGCCCCCGCTCAATCAGCGAAGTCCGATCAGCTCAGCCGGGCCCGGAAATCCTCGTAATCGAAGCGGCGGATGCATTCGAGCGAGTCCGTCTCGGAATCCCAGAGCCAGATCGACGGCAGCGGCACGCCATTGAAGGTCGTGGTCTTGACCATCGAATAGTGCGCCTGATCGAGAAACGCGAAGCGCATGCCCGGTTCGGGACGCTCGGGCAGAACATAGTCGCCGATCACGTCACCCGCGAGGCAGGACGGGCCGCCGAGGCGCACGGGCTGGCCATCGCCATCCTCGCGCTCGCCCAGCATGGCGGGGCGATAGGGTGCCTCGATCACGTCGGGCATGTGGCAGGTGGCGGAGATATCGACCACCGCCACCGGCATGCCGTTGTGGCCGATGTCGAGCACCGAACCGACCAGAATGCCGGCATCGAGTGCCACGGCCTCGCCGGGTTCCAGATAGACTTCGGCGCCGGTGTCTTCCTGAAGGTCGATCAGGAATTCCACCAGTTCGTCGCGCTGGTAATCGGCGCGGGTGATGTGGTGCCCGCCGCCGAGGTTGATCCACTTGAACTGGCCGAAGAAGGGTTCGAGGTAATCGAACGCCTTGTCCCAGGTGCGGCGCAGCGGCTCGAAGTCCTGCTCACACAGGGTGTGCATGTGGATGCCGTCGATCATCTCGATGTGATCTTCGGTCAGCTGGTCGATCGGGAAACCGAGGCGCGAGTGCGGCGCGCAGGGATCGTACTTCGGCACTTCGCCTTCGGGGTGCATCGGATTGACGCGCAGGCCGATGTCGAAAGCCTCACCGCGCGCGCGGGCGGCTTCGATCTGCGACCAGAAGCGCTCGATCTGCATCGGCGAATTGAAGATCACATGGTCCGACAGGCGCAGGATCTCGTCGAGATCCTCGGCCTTGTAGGCGGCCGAATAAGTCGCGATCTCGCCATCGTAGAACTCGCTGGCAAGGCGCGCTTCCCACAGGCCCGAAGTGCAGACGCCGTCCAGATACTCGCCGACGATCGGCGCGGTGGACCACATCGAGAAGGCCTTGAGCGCGGAGAGCACCTTGACGCCTGCACGCTCGCCGATGTCGCTCAGCACACGCAGGTTGTCTCGCAGCTTCGCGGCATCGACCACGAAGCTGGGGCTGTCGACGCGCGACAGGTCGAAGTGAACGAAGGCTCCCGGATCGCCGGCGCGGGTTTCCATCACTGAAGTCCTTTGCGAGAGGGGGACGGCCTCAGCCGAACGGCCCCTTGAAGATAAACCATGCCCCCGCCCCGACCAGCGAAAATCCGACCAGCTCGTTGAGCCCCGGCTTCTGGCCGAACAGCACCCATGCCACCAGCACGAAGGCGGTTAGCGAAAAGGCTTCCTGAAGCACTTTGAGCTGCCCCAGCGAATAGACGTGGCTGCCGATCCGGTTGGCCGGCACGGCAAGGCAATATTCGAAGAAAGCGATGCCCCAACTCATCAGGATCGCCATCCACAGCGCCTTGCCCGGCATCTTGAGATGCAGATACCATGCGGTGTTCATGAACAGATTGGAACCCGCGAGCATCGCTATGGGGGCAACGAAAGACCAGTTCATCAATGCCTCAATAGACGCGGATTACGTGCGGCGCCTTGCCGCCCCGTGCTTCGGGGTAGCAGCCATAAAGGCTGTCGTCAGCCTGACATTGGCCCGTGGTCGGCCGCGCTCATATCGGCGCGGCGGAAAACTGCGGACCGTCCTCCGAGGGGCAGGCCGCCAGCGCAAGTGCGCCGGGCCCGCCCGCAGGGACGGTCCGCAGGATAGGCATCAGAACGCCAGCGGGCCGTCGAGTTCCTCGACCGTCCAGGGCAGGCCGTGCTTGTTCAGCATGTCCATGTAGGGATCGGGATCGAACTGCTCCATGTTGAACACGCCTTCACCGCCCCAAGCACCGGTCAGGATCATGGCCGCGCCGATCATCGCCGGAACGCCGGTGGTGTAGCTGACGGCCTGGTTGCCGGTTTCGGCATAGGCGTCTTCGTGGTCGCAGATGTTCTTGATGTAGAACGTCTTCTCGCCCGAACCGTCCAGCGCTTCGCCGGTCGCGATGTCGCCAATGTTGGTCTTGCCCTTGGTGGTCGAACCAAGCGAGCTGGGCTCGGGCAGAACGGCCTTCAGGAACTGGAGCGGAATGATTTCCACGCCGTTGTAGACCACCGGATCGATGCGGGTCATGCCCACGTTCTGCAGCACGGTGAGGTGCTTGATGTACTCGTCACCGAAGGTCATCCAGAAGCGCGCGCGCTCCATTTCGGGGATGAACTTGGCGAGGCTTTCCAGTTCCTCGTGGTACATCATGTACATGTTCTTGGGGCCGACGGCTTCGAAGTCGAAGCTCTGCTTCACGCCCATCGCCGGGGTTTCGACGAATTCGCCGTTTTCCCAGTGGCGGGCCGGCGCGGTGACTTCGCGGATGTTGATTTCCGGGTTGAAGTTCGTCGCGAAGGCCTGGCCGTGATCGCCGCCGTTACAGTCCAAAATGTCCAGCGTGCGGATGGTCTTCAGCTTGTGCTTCTTCAGCCACATCGCAAAGACGGAGGTGACGCCCGGATCGAAGCCCGAACCCAGCAGCGCCATCAGGCCCGCCTGCTTGAAGCGCTCTTGATAGGCCCACTGCCAGTGGTATTCGAACTTGGCCACGTCCTTGGGCTCGTAGTTCGCGGTGTCCATGTAGTGCGTGCCGGTCGCCAGGCACGCGTCCATGATCGCAAGGTCCTGATAGGGCAGCGCGAGATTGACCACCAGCTTCGGACCGATCGAGCGGATCAGCGCCGAGGTCGCCTCAACGTCGTCGGCGTCGATCGCATAAGTGCCGATCGTCACGCCGGTGCGCTGCTTCACCGATTCGGCGATCGCTTCGCACTTGGAATCCGTGCGGCTGGCGAGATGAATGTCGGAAAAGATATCCGGATTCATCGCCATCTTGTGGACCGCGACCGAACCGACGCCGCCTGCGCCGATCACCAGAACCTTGCTCACCAATCTATCTCCTTGAACGCGCAAGCCGCGAAAGGGCCGCATATAGTGCCCCTGTGTGACAACTCAACTGTGAGAGTTTTCTGCCCTCCTCCTTCGTCATTGCGAGGAAGCGAAGCCGACGTGGCAATCCGGAGCGGTTATGCGCGACGACTCTGGATTGCTTCGCTCCGCTCGCAATGACGAAAGGAGGGTGCGGGATGGCTCCGCCGAAACCAGGCGATCACCGGCAACGCGTCAAACCATATCCAACCACGGCTGTCATAATTCGCCATCATCCCGTCATCACGCGGTCACCCGGTGGAGGCATTGCCGCCGTGCCATTACCGATACGGCACCGGGGGACCACTACCATGCCAAACGCACGCCCTGCTTCCGATCTGATCGAGGGAGCGGTCGTCCGCTCGGAATCCTCACGCGCGTCGCGCCTGCTCGACAAGGCCTTCGCCCTTGCCTTCAAGGGGTTGGTCTATGCGCAGATCTGGGAAGACCCGGTGGCGGACATGGCCGCGCTTCAGATCGGGCCCGAAAGCCGCGTCCTGACCATCGCCAGCGGCAGCTGCAATGCGCTTTCCTATCTCACCGCCGATCCGGCCGCGATCACCTGCGTCGATCTCAACACCGCGCATATCGCGCTGGGCCGCCTGAAGATCGCCGCGATCGAGAACCTCGATTACGCCGACTTGCGCAGCTTCATCGCCGAAGCCGACAAGCCGGAAAACGCCGCGATCTACCGCGAGAAGCTGGCCCCGCACCTCGACGAAGCGACGCGCCGCTATTGGGAAGGCCGCGATCTCGCAGGCCGCCAGCGCATTCGGGGCTTTACGCGCGGCATCTACAAGCGCGGCCTGCTGGGCCACTTCATCGGCGCCGCGCACGTGCTCGCCAAGCTCTACAAGATCGACCCCAGCGAAATCCTCGGCGCCGAGACGCTGGAAGAACAGCGCCGCGTGTTCGATGAGCGCTTCGCCCCGATCTTCGAACGCAAGCTGGTGCGCTGGCTGACCGACCAGCCCGCCTCGCTGTTCGGCCTCGGCATTCCGCCCGCGCAGTACGACGCGCTGGCAGGCGGCCACCGCATGGCCGACGTGCTGCGCGCCCGCCTCGAAAAGCTGGCCTGCCACTTCCCGCTGGGTGACAATTACTTCGCCTGGCAGGCCTTCGGGCGCGGCTATGGTCGCCAAGCCAAGGCCCCGCTTCCGCCCTATCTGCAGGAAGCCAACGTGCCGATGGTGCGTGAACGTCTGGGCCGCCTGACCCTGCGCCATGCGAACTTCACGCAAGTCCTCGCGGAAAGCGCGGACGCCTCGTTCGATCGCTACATCCTGCTCGATGCGCAGGACTGGATGAGCGACGCACAGCTGACCGAATTGTGGAGCGAGATCACCCGCACCGCCCGCCCCGGATCGCGCGTGCTGTTCCGCACCGCCGCCGAACCCACGCTGCTGCCCGGCCGCGTACCGGAAGAGATCCTCTCGCACTGGGATTACCGCGAAGACGAATCGCGCACCGCAACCGAGGGCGATCGCTCCTCGATCTACGGCGGCGTGCATCTCTACGTGTTGAAAGGCTGACGGTGACCGAAACCACCCTTCCCGTCGATCATGCCGCGCTGATGGACCGCGTCTATCGCGGCCAGCGCCACATCTACGACCTCACGCGCAAGTACTATCTGTTCGGCCGCGATCGCCTGATCCGCGAGTTGGACGCGGCGCCGGGAATGGCCGTGCTGGAAGTGGGCTGCGGCACCGGGCGCAATCTCGAACTGGCGGGCAAGGCGTGGCCCGGCGTGGGCCTCCACGGCTTCGACATTTCCGGCGAGATGCTCAAGAACGCGCGCAAGCGGCTGGGTGAGCAGGCCGTGCTCGCACCCGGCGATGCGACTCGCTTCGACCCCAAGGCCCTGTTCGGCCGCGGCGGGTTCGACCGCATTTTCCTCTCCTATACGCTCTCCATGATCCCCGGCTGGCAGGACGCCCTGTCGCGCGCGGTGGCGGCGCTTTCCCCCGGCGGCGTGCTCCATGCCATCGATTTCGGCGACCTCGCGGGCCTGCCTTCCCCCTTGCGGGCGGGCCTGCGGGGCTGGCTGGCGAAGTTTCACGTCACACCCCGGCTGGACTTGCCTATGCAGGCGGCACGCATTGCCGGAGACCGGGGCCTGTCGGTGGAGTTCACGCGCGGGCCACTCGGCTATTACCAGATGGTGCGGCTGACGCGGTGAGTTTATGGCCTTGTCCATGAACGCGAATCTCCCGAACCCGAATCTTCAGCGCCGCCCGACCCACGAAGGCGTGCTCGAAGCCGCCGCCAAAGTCGCGGCGATCCTGCCACGCACGCCGCTGCTGCCGCTTGAGGTCGACGGGCACACGATCTGGTGCAAGGCCGAGAGCCTCCAGCCGGTGGGCGCCTTCAAGATTCGCGGCGCCTGGCACCGCCTTACCGCGCTGTCCGATAACGAGCGCCAACGCGGGGTCGTCGGCGTTTCCAGCGGCAACCATGCGCAGGGCGTGGCATGGGCCGCACGGCGGCTGGGCATTGCCGCTACCATCGTTATGCCGACCGACGCGCCGGAGGTGAAACTCGCCAATACCCGCGCGCTCGGCGCCGAAGTGTTGCTCTATGACCGCCCCGGCGGCGAGGACCGCGACGACGTGGCCAACCGCCTTTGCGACGAGCGCGGGGCCACGCTCGTCCATGCCTACGGCGACCCGTGGATCATCGAGGGTCAGGGCAGCACCGCGATCGAAATCGCGCAGCAAATGGCCGAACGCTGGCTCGGCGCGCCTGACCAGATCGTCGCCCCCTGCGGCGGCGGCGGGCTCACGGCAGGAATCGCGCTCGCCCTTCCCGATGCGGCCGTGGTGCCGGTCGAGCCCGAAGGCTGGGACGATGTCCGCCGCAGCCTTGCGGACGGCGAGATCCGCCGCGTGGCGGCCGATGCGCCGCCCACGGCCTGCGATGCCTTGCAGACGCCGGCCACCTGGCCGATCAACTTCGAGGTGCTGAAAGCCCGCTGCCCGTTCGGGCTCGTCGCCACGCCCGCGGAAGTGCGCGCAGCGCAGCGCCTCGCTTTCGCCAAGCTCCGCCTTGTCATCGAGCCCGGTGGAGCCGCCGCGCTCGCTGCAGTGCTGGCCGGCAAGGTCTCCCTGACCGACCGTACCGCCGTGGTGCTTTCGGGCGGCAACACCGATGCCGAGGCCTTCGCCAAGGTATTGTCCGGAAACGCCTAAGTCCTGACCCAAGTACCGCATTGACAAGCCGGCCGGCGCGGCCGAGGCTCGGGTTCGCAGCAAGGGAGATCCCATGACCGGAATGGCAATCCTGCAACCCGTGGTCGCGCTGGCGGCCTGGACCATGGTCATGTGGTTCTGGCTCTACGGATCGCGCCTTTCCTCGTTCGGCAAAGTCGATCCGGAAGAACTGATCGACGATCCCCATGTCTCGCTCGACCATGTGCTGCCACCGCAGGTCGAGTGGAAAGCCCATAATTACAACCACCTGCTGCAAGATCCGGTGATCTTCTATGCGATCTCGATCACGCTTGCGCTGCTTGGGCTGGGGGATGGGATGAATGCGCAGGTCGCCTGGGCCTACGTGGGCTTCCGGGTCATGCATTCGATCGTGCAGACGACCTTCAATCGCATGCCCCTGCGCTTCGCGTTTTACGCGCTTTCGACCTTCTGCCTGATGTTCCTGATAGCCCGCGCTGCCGTGGTCATGTTCTAGACGAAGCGCTCCCGGCGTAGTAATCTCCTTATCGGGAGATGCGTAGTTCGGGAGGTGCTGCGTGAAGACAGTTCGCCGGCAATTGGCAAGTCCGCCAGTACTGTGGGCAGTACTCGCGCTGGAAATCGCTTTCATCTTCCTGACTTTGGCCACGCTCGTCAGCAAGGTGATGGCAACCAGCTGGAACCTGAGTTGGTCGATGTTCTTCGTGGGCGTGATCGGCAGCGCCTGGGGCGCGGTGATCTACCAACTGCTATCCTGCAATGCCGACGAATCCGAGAACGACGGGAATACGTGACGTTCGCAGCGGATCCCTGTAGGGAGCGCCATGGACTTCGACGATCAGCTCCGCCGCTACTTCGGCACCGACGACCTTTCCACCATCGCCCCTTCCACGCTGGAAACCGGGCTCGATCGCATTCGCGTCGATCTTGGCATGGAGAAGGACCGCGCGCGGCGCTTCGCGCTGTGGTGCCTGCTTTACATGTTCAACGCCTCGCCCGATCTCGATGTCGCCTTCGACAACGAAGAGGACCGCAATTTCGCACGGGATTTCATGGACATGATGGCAAAAGCGCAGGAATCCGACTGAATTCCTACGCTTTTCATTCGGTCAGGCGCGTTCGAAATAGCTCGCGAGTTCGACATGGGTGGACCAGCGGAACTGGCCGACCGGGCGCAGTTCCACCAGCCTGAATCCCGCCTCGATCAGCCGCGCCGCATCGCGCGACCAGCTTGACGGATTGCACGAGACATAGACCACGCGGCCGACGCTCGAAGCCGCAATGCACTCCACCTGCTCGCGCGCACCGGCGCGCGGCGGGTCGAGGATGACGGCATCGAACTTGCTCAGTTCGTCGGGCTGGAGCGGGTTGCGGAACAAGTCGCGGTGGTCGCAGAAAACCGGCAGTTGCGCGCGTCCGGCGGCCGTCTTGCACGCCAGATGGGCATCGCGCGCAGCCTCTGCGGCCAGCACTCTGGTCTGCGGTCCGGCCAGCGCCAGCGCGAACGTGCCGAGGCCGGAGAACAGGTCCGCCACGGTCGCCGCGCCTGCCAGCCAGCCGCGCGCGGCCTCCACCAGCGCCTCTTCGCCGTCCGCCGTCGCCTGCAGGAATGCGCCGGGCGGAAGCGGTACCTGAACGCCACCTAACCGCACCGTAACCGGCACCGGCTCCCACACAGTCTCGAAACCGTAGCCACCATCCATGGTGAAGCGCGCGAGCTTATGTTCGCGCGAGAAATCGAGCATCGCCTCGGTCGCCGCAAGCCCTTCCGCCGTCAGCCCCTTGATGCCGAGATCGACTCCCTGCTCGGTCAGCGTCATCTCGATGTCGGCGGCCATGCGGGGCTGCTGGTGCTTGGTCGGCTTGCCGGGGCGGCCACCCTTCTTGGCAGGCGCCGCCTTGCCCATGGTGATGAGCAGCTTGCGCAGCGGCCCGAGCACGGCGAACAGTTCCGGCGCCATGACCGGGCATTCTTCCAGTTCCACCAGCCGGTGCGATTTCGCCTCGCGGAAGCCGATGGTCACGCGCCCACCCGAGCTTTCGGCGCGCAAGGATACGCGGCGGCGCGCGCCCGGCGGCGAGAGGTAGGGCGGCGCGATCAATTCGGCGCCCAGTTCCTGCGAGGCCGAGGCATTGGCAACGCGCGCGGCGACGAAGTGCTCAAGGCTCTCTTCGTCAAGCTGCTGAAGCTGACAGCCGCCGCAGCGGCCGAAATGGCTGCACGCCGGTTGGATATGATGCGGCCCCCATTCGAGGGTATCGTCCTCATGCAGCAGGTCGCCCGGCGCCGCGCCCCAGGCGAAGCGGCCGGATGCGGTCACACCATCGCCCTTGGCGGCGATACGCAGAATTTCTTCGGTTCCAATAGTCACAGGCAGGCCGCTAGCGCAGCCGGGACCATTTGTCCAAGCTGGCCGGCGGTAAAGGCGGGTCCGGCGCAGCGCGCCGCCTCTCCGTGGAGCCAGACTCCCTCGCAGGCGGCCGCGAATCCTTCCGCTCCGGCAGCGAGGCGGCTGGCGATGCAACCGGCCAGAACATCGCCGGTTCCTGCGGTCGAGAGCCACGAACTGGCGCGCGGCGCGCAGGCGATCCGGCCGTCCGGCGCAGCGATCACCGTGTCCGGCCCCTTGGCGACCACGATCATTCCGGCCGACTTGGCCAGCGCCAGCGCGCGGTCCGCCTTGCTGCCGCTACCATCGCAGCCGAACGTCCGTTCGAGCGTCACCAGTTCACCCTCATGCGGAGTCGCCACTGTCGCGCCCTTGCGCTCGGTCAGCAGGCGTGGCCCGAGCAGCACGAGCGCATCGGCATCGATCACTGCCGGTACCGGATCGGCCAGAGCAATCGCCAGCCGCTCGCGCGCCAGACTGTCTCGCCCAAGGCCCGGGCCCACCAGTACGGCGGTATTCCGGTCGTCGACCAGCACGTCGAACAGCTTGCCCTGATCGACCACGAGATCGGCGGGCACATTGCGCTTGCTGTCCGCGAAAAGCTTCACGTACCCAGCTCCGGCGCCTTGCGCCGCCACACTCGCCAGCACTGCCGCGCCGGGCATCGCTCCGCCGACCACGGCGAGCAGTCCGCGCCGGTACTTGTGCGCATCCACTGCAGGTGCGCCGATCCGGGGCTTGCCGACCGGAACCGCCGCCCCCTCCACGGGAGCCACGCCAATAGGCACTTGCCGCAGCGTGCCCATCGTCGCTGCCGCCGGCATCAGGAAATGCGCGAATTTCCACGCGCCCAGCGCAATCGTCGCATCGTAGTACGGCAGACCGGCGTTCAGCGTCATGCCGGTGTCGGACTGCACGCCGCTCGGCAGGTCGAGTGCCAGCCGGTGATGATGCGCCTGCGCCAGTCGCGTGAGCAATGCCAGATGCTCCGCTGCAAGCGGCCGCGTGAGCCCGCTACCGAACAGGCAATCGACGAAGACATCGCCGTGAATCTCAGTATCGGGCCCTACCACCGCGCCGTGATAAAGCGTGCGCGCCTCGCGCGCCGCGTCGGTTTTCGGATCGCTCGCAGCCACAACCGTAACCTGCCCGCCGCGCTCGCGAATGGCTTCGGCGATCACATAGCCGTCGCCGCCGTTGTTACCGGGACCGCAGAGCACGGTAACCGCCCTGCCCGCCGAAACCCGCCAGACCCATTCGGCCGCGCCAAGCCCGGCAATCCGCATCAGCGCGGAAACCGAAGACCCCGCCGCGATCAGCGCATCTTCAGCCGCGCGCATCTGCGCCACGGTCAGGATCTGGTCATTCTGGGGCAGCAGCCGATGGGGCATGGGGCTTCCTCGTCGCCGGGAACAAGTAGCGGTCGGCCCCGACCGAAACGTCGAGCCGGTCGCCGTTCAACCTTGTTACCGCCACTTGCGCCCCGTCGGCAACCTCAAGCCCGCGTCCGTCGCTGACGACGGCAAAGCGGCGGAAGCCGCCGTCCGGATGGCGGACCAGCAAGGACAGCCCATCCGGCCCTTCCAGCCGCTCGACCGCGCAAACCGGCTGAAGCTTGCCGGAGCCGGAGACGGCACAGGGAATATGCTCGTCCCCCTCGGCCACTTTCGGCGCTTCATGCCGCGACGAGCAAGCGGCGAGCGCGAGGAGCAAGGCAATGCCTGTAAGGGAGCGGGCCATGCGCCTCTGCTACAAGGACATTCCCGCCAGCGACAAGCATCTATGCGGCACAGCCCGAGAATGGGACACATGCCGCCAGACTTGAATTCGGCCGAGCCGTAGCCCGGCCGGAAAACCCGGGGTGGGACCAAAGCCCACCCCGTGCGTCTTGGCTCAGTAGCCGTCCACGGCCTTGCTGACGAGGATGTTCACCGCAACGCGGCGGTTCTGTGCCTTGCCTTCGGGCGTGCTGTTGTCCGCCAGCGGATCGGCCTTGGCCATGCCGGTGGGGGTCAGCATGCGATAGGGCTTCCAGTGGCAAGCCTGCTGGAGGTAGTTCACCACGCGGGTGGCGCGCTTTTCGCTGAGCGTCTGGTTGTAATCGTCGCTGCCGACGGAGTCGGTGTAGCCGACCACCAGCAGAAGGGCATTATCCATGCCGTCGGCCGAAGTGGCCGCCGAGCAGAGATTGCTCTTCGCCTCGGGCGTCAGATCAAACTTGCCCGTGTCGAAGTTCACGTTCGTCGTGCCCTTGATGTTGTACTTGTCGATGTCGCCCATGCGGCCACGCAGAGCTTCGGTTGCCGCTTCGTTGGACGCGAAGCGCTGATCCGTGCCGTTGTGGATCATGGAGGCGACCTTCATGTCCTTGTTCTTCAGATCGATCGAGCTGGCCACCAGCGCGCCGCCGCCCTGCAAGGTGTCGATCGAAACCGGCAGACCATTGAGAAGCTGGTTTGTCGCCAGCTTGTTGCTGTTCAGGCCCAGGAAGCCGCCGCTGGACTTGACCTTGGTGGCACTCGTGACGGTGACGATCGTCTTGTTGCCGTTGGCGCTGGTAACCTGGACCCGGTCACCGCTGCGCGCGGAGATGATGCCTTCGACCTTGGGACCCTTGGTCATGCCGGCCGTGTCGACCGGCTGCTGGCTGGAGGCGTCTGCCGTAACGCTGCCTTCCAGGCCGTCCTGCTGCTGCGCGGAAACGCTGCCGGCCACCGAAACAGCCAGCGTGCCGATCAGTAAAAGGGCTTTGGGGTTTTTGGAAATGACACTCATTGCGCTACTCCTTCAATCTCGACCAGTCGGGCCTGCGTGATCGCAGCTTCTCGTCCGACTGCCGTCCCCCTGTGATGGTGTAACCGGCTGTCAGAACCCCTCCATTTCGCTTCATAAAATGTGCGACCGGTAAGCCGCACCTGAACCATGGATGTTCTGCCTGTTCAGATTCACCTTGCGGGCACATGAACACTCTCCCTAACAACCGGGCACGTGCGGGTAATCCGAGTGCAACGTGCGGTGAACCGATGCAGACTGCACGGACGAAACGCACTTTTGCGTGGCCCGGAACTGCATTTTCACTTGCAGCGATTGGGTTAAGTGGCGCGCTGTTGTTGCGAATAGGGCGGGAATGCGTTTTCGGACCGAATCGAGGGCCTTCTGCTCAACTCATTAAAAACATTCGCCTAGCCAGTTCTTCGCGTATGCTTTCCGCGAAACCGGATTTGGTTCCCGGGCGATCAAAATAAAGTGCAGAAGCGAGCGCACCGGACCGCTTGCACTCTGATCCGCCTGACCGGGAGTACAATAGACAACGGGGCCCCCGCTTTCGCAGGAGCCCCGTCAGGAATTTGGAGATGGGTTGCGCCCTGCCGAAGGGCGTCCCTTTACTTCCGCTTGAGCTGCGTCACATCGCGCACCGCGCCCTTGGCCGCGCTGGTAGTCATGGCCGCATAGGCCTGAAGCGCAGCCGAGACCTTGCGCGGGCGCGGATGGACCGGCGACCAGGCATCGGCACCGCGTGCTTCCTGCTGGGCGCGACGGTGCGCCAACACTTCGTCCGAGACCATCAGGTTGATCGTGCGGCCCGGGATATCGATCTCGATCGTGTCCCCGTTCTCGACAAGACCGATGGCGCCGCCCTCCGCCGCTTCGGGCGAGGCGTGGCCGATCGAGAGGCCCGAAGTGCCGCCCGAGAAGCGACCGTCGGTCAGCAGCGCGCACGCCTTTCCGAGGCCCTTCGACTTGAGGTAGCTGGTCGGATAGAGCATTTCCTGCATGCCCGGTCCGCCGCGCGGTCCTTCGTAGCGGATGACCACGACGTCACCCGCACCGACCTGTCCGCCGAGAATGCCGGCAACGGCGGCATCCTGCGATTCGTAGACGCGCGCGGTGCCGGTGAACTTCAGGATGGAATCGTCCACGCCTGCCGTCTTCACGATGCAGCCGTCCTGCGCGATGTTGCCGTAGAGCACCGCAAGGCCGCCGTCCTGGCTGAACGCGTGCTCCTTGCTGCGGATGACGCCGTTCTCACGGTCGAGATCGAGTTCTTCCCAGCGGCGCGACTGGCTGAAGGCGGTCTGCGTCGGCACGCCGCCCGGCGCGGCCTTGAAGAATTCCTGAACCGAAGGCGCGTTGGTGCGCGAGATGTCCCAGTGGTTCAGCGCATCGCCCAGCGTGCGCGCGTGAACGGTCGGCAGGTCGGTATGCAGCAGGCCTGCACGATCGAGCTGACCCAGGATCGCCATGATGCCGCCCGCGCGGTGAACGTCTTCCATGTGCACGTCGTTCTTCGCAGGCGCGACCTTGGAAAGGCACGGCACCTTGCGGCTCAGGCGGTCGATGTCCTCCATGGTGAAGTCCACGCCCGCTTCGACAGCGGCGGCAAGCAGGTGGAGCACGGTGTTGGTGGAACCGCCCATGGCGATATCGAGGCTCATGGCGTTCTCGAACGCCTTGAAGCTGGCGATGTTGCGCGGCAGCGCGGTCTCGTCTTCCTGCTCGTAATAACGGCGGCAGAGATCGACCGCGAGGCGGCCGGCTTCGAGGAACAGGCGCTGGCGGTCCGAGTGGGTCGCCAAGGTCGAACCGTTGCCCGGCAGCGAGAGGCCCAGCGCCTCGGTCAGGCAGTTCATCGAATTGGCGGTGAACATGCCCGAGCACGACCCGCAAGTCGGGCAGGCCGAACGCTCGATCGCCTTCACTTCTTCATCGGTGTAGCTCTCGTCGGCGGCGGCGACCATGGCGTCGACCAGATCGAGCGCCTGCTCCTTGCCGCGCAGCACGACCTTGCCCGCTTCCATCGGCCCGCCCGAGACGAAGACCACCGGGATATTGATGCGCAGCGCGGCCATCAGCATGCCCGGCGTGATCTTGTCGCAGTTGGAGATGCAGACCATGGCGTCGGCGCAGTGGGCGTTGACCATGTACTCCACGCTGTCCGCGATCAGGTCGCGGCTCGGCAGCGAATAGAGCATGCCGTCGTGGCCCATGGCGATGCCGTCATCGACCGCGATGGTGTTGAACTCCTTGGCGACACCGCCCGCTGCCTCGATCTCGCGCGCGACCATCTGGCCGAGGTCCTTGAGGTGGACGTGCCCCGGAACGAACTGCGTGAAGGAGTTTACAACGGCGATGATCGGCTTTCCGAAGTCCGCATCCTTCATCCCCGTCGCGCGCCAGAGGCCACGCGCGCCCGCCATGTTGCGGCCGTGAGTGGAAGTGCGTGAGCGATAGGCGGGCATTGTGCGAACTCCGGGAAATGACCGGTGCCGCACGTCGCGCGCACCGTCTTGCCCGCGCCCCCTACGCGATGCGGGCGGCTTTTGCGAGCCATAAAATGTCCCGGATGACCGATTTAACTTTCCGGATCATGCGCAATTGCGAGGCGCCGGGGAAGCCCCGATTGACAGGATGGGGGCTTCCATGAAACCGTTTGCAGCAGGGGCATCCGGGCATGGGGGATCACCATGGCACCAATGCGTTGGAGCGGATTTGGCGGCTTTGCGCTGCTTACGGCGGCACTGTCGCTGAGTGGCTGCACGAACGCCCCCGGTAGTCGGGGGCCGACCGAAGGCACCGAATACTGCGACGTGATCCAGGACTATGTCCTGCCCGACGACTGCACGGAATTCGCCAAGCAGGCCGCGCGGCAAACCGACGGCACGGCGGCGTTCAACGCACCCAACCCGCTCGAACGCGGCGAGAGTTTCACGGTGTGGCTGGCGGTTGCCGCCGATCCGCCGAAGCCTCATCCCACGCCCCCACCCTCACCGGCGCCCGCCCCGACACCGCCGCCCAGCCCCAAACCAAGCCCTGCACCCAGCGAGGACGCGTCGGCCGCGCCCGTGGCCGAGGCAACCGACAATGCCGCGCTCGTCACCCCGGCCCCGCCGCCTGCGACCACCGCCGACCTTGCTCCCGCGCCCGAGCAGGTCGTCGCGCAGATGCCCGGCCATGTGCAGCACTTCAGCGTCACCGTGGGCGAGTTCGTGGCGGCGGACCTGCAAGGCGACGACTCCTTCGAGATCAAGCCGCTGCGCGACCGCACCCAGCGCGTCCACCTCGGCAAGCCCTATCCTTCGACGGTCTGGGGCTGGCAGGTCACGCCCAAGCGCGGCGGCGACCACATGATGACGATCACCACCGTAGTGCAGGTCAAGGACCGGCAAGGCCAGTTCTGGGACGTGGTGAGCACGCCGCATTCCTACGGCTTCCACGTCAAGGTGGGCGTGGTCGGCTGGATTCAGGACACTTTGGAAGGCGCGCCGTTCTGGCTCAAGCTGGTTACCGGCGTGATCGTCGCGCTCTCCGCGCTGATCGTGGCGGTGACCGATCTGCGCAAGAAAGTGCTGGCGCTGTTCGGCATCGGGTCAGGCAAGTCCGAGCCGCCCGATCAGCCTTCCGGCGGCAAGCCGTAGCGGTTTTCCTTGGCCCGCCCCGGCTGCGCCAGCAGCAGGACAAGCACGCCTACCGCGCCGAGAAAGAGCAGGCTGTTGAGCGCCAGCAGGCCGAACAGGCCCATGTCCGGCTGAGGCGCGGCGAAGATCGCGGGCATTCTGGCAAAGGAGAAGAACAGGAACGGCAGCGGCAGCAGTCCCCATGCTCCGCCGCGCCCGGCGTCGTGCAGGCGGCGGACGATGGCGGCGGCCAGTAGGACGATGGCCAGCGCGGCAATGCCCTCCATCGCCGCAAAGATCGGCGCCGGGTCCGGCATCAGTTCGGGGTGATTGCCCTCAATGCGGATCTGGTAACTGCCCGGCCCGGTCGTGACAGTCGCCTGATCGGGATGCTCGCGAGCGAACTGCTGCATCCGGGTCATGGTGGAGAGCATCATCGGCGCCACCGCGATGACACCGATCACGAACGTCAGACCGATCACCACCGCGACCCATGGCCAGAACTTCGCACGCGCTTCGCGGCCGGAAAATTTCGCCAGTCGCACCACATGATAGCCGATCATGACGTTCCCCCGATGCTTAGGTGCCGGAAGAGTATCGCGACGGCCCGCACTCCACAAGTCAGCCGAGACGAACCGCAACCTCCCGGCACACCCGCGCCATGCGGTCGGCCCAGAGCGCCTGCCCGGCCGCATCCTCGATCTGGTCCTGCCGGATCTCGATGCCGAGATAGGGGCGGCCATGCGCCTCGGCATGGCGGTTCATCGTCGCGTTGAGCACTTTGCCCGAATAGGGCAACTGGTCACCCACCACGAGCCCCTCGGCCTCCAGCAGCGGAATGGCGATCCGCGCGGCGCGGTCATCCTCGTTGTAGAGCACGCCGACATGCCACGGGCGAGGCTTGTCGCAGGTCGCCAGCGCGGGCGTGAAGCTGTGAAGGGAGAGGATCAGCGCGGGCTCGGCGGCCACCAGCCGGGCTTCGAGACCGTCGTGATAGGCGTGGAAATACCGCGCAAGGCGGGCCGAGCGGCCTTCGGTGCACAGCACATTGCCCGGGATCGCATGGCCGTCCGACACTTCGGGCAGGAGCCCGGGCGCATCGAGGTCGCGGTTGAAATCGCAGACGAGGCGGCTGACATTGGCGAGCCATGCGGCGATGCCGCCGCTCCCGCCGTGCTCGACCATCCGCTCCGCCACGCCCGCCACGCCGATGTCGATGGCGATGTGCCGCTCCATCAGTTCGGCGGGAATGCCAAGGTCGATCCCCTCCGGCACGCGGTTGGAGGCATGATCGCCAACGATCAGGATGCCGCCCGCTTGCGGCGTGCCCAGCAGACGCCAGGCTTCGGTGATGCGCGCTTCGGTAATCAACGCAGGCTCCCGGACAATTGCCACCAATCGGGGCGGACCGCCGCCACCCTTGCCGCCGCTTCGCTTAAGGCTTGCTGACTCTCGTAAAGCGCGAAGCAGGTCGCGCCCGAACCGGACATGCGGGCAAGGAAAGGCGCGGTCTCGCGCAGAACCGCCAGCACGTCCGCCACTGCCGGGCAGATTTCGATGGCGGGGGCTTCGAGATCGTTGCGGCCGGACAGCGCGATGTCACGCAGTGTGCCGCCCGGCATGGGGCCCCGGTCGACCCGGTCCCACGCCTTGAACACCGGGCCGGTCGGCACCGGAAGGCGCGGATTGACCAGCAGGACCGGGCAACCGGCCAGATCGTTTTCGGAAACTTCGGTGAGGTCGGTGCCAGTGCCGGTGCCGATACAGGGCCGCGAGAGCACGCAGGCGGGCACATCGGCGCCCAGCTTGGCGGCGCGGGCGTGCCAGTCCTCGGGCAACCCTTGCGTACGCTCGACCATGCGGAACACGGCGCCCGCGTCGGCCGAGCCGCCGCCCAGACCGGCGGCAACTGGCAGCCGCTTTTCGAGATCGACCGCCCAGCCTTTCCCATGGGGGAGCGCCGTCAGCGCCTTGGCGACGATATTGCCGAAGGGATCGTCGATCTTCGCCGCGAATTCGCCGTGGGTCGTCAGGCGGTCGGCTTCGGCGGGAACCGCCGTCAGTTCATCCCCGGCATCGACGAAGGCAAACAGCGTTTCCAGTTCGTGATAGCCATCCTCGCGCCGTCTGCGGACGTGGAGCGCGAGGTTGATCTTGGCGTAGGCGGTTTCGGAAATCATCGCCTTGTCCATGCCGCTATGCGAACGGAGAGGCAAGGTGGCCCTCGTTTTCGGACTCCCGAATGTTTTTCCAACACCCGAACGTCCTGCCTTTTGTCATCCTGAACTTGTTTCAGGATCCATCTGGCCGCCTGCTCCGAAGCGTCAGGTCACCAGCGGAACTCTCGGCTGGCTGTCTCCAGTTCCGCTCACGCTGCACGATGGACCCTGAAACAAGTTCAGGGTGACGATGAAGAATGGCAGAAATATTGGCCGCAAATAGAATCCGAAAAGGGGGAAAGCTCAGCCTTCCCCCCATCGCCGATTACATATTCGGGTAGTTCGGACCGCCGCCGCCTTCCGGCGTCACCCATTCGATGTTCTGCGTCGGGTCCTTGATGTCGCAGGTCTTGCAGTGGACGCAGTTCTGCGCGTTGATCTGCAGCTTCATGCCCGAACCGTCCGGATCGACGAATTCGTAGACGCCCGCCGGGCAATAGCGCGCCTCGGGACCGGCATAGACCGGCAGGTTGATCCGCGTGGGAACCGTGGGGTCCGTCAGCTTGAGGTGGACCGGCTGGTCTTCCTCATGGTTGGTGAACGAGTAGGACACGCTGGTCAGGCGGTCGAAGCTGATCACGCCGTCCGGCTTGGGATAGGCAACCGGCTTGTAGAGATCCGCGCGTTGCAGGGTGGAAGCGTCGGTGTGGTGCTTCATCGGCTTGGCCACGCCGAAGCCGAACAGCGTGCGCAGCCACATGTCCGCGCCCGCCAGCACCGTGCCGATCTCGCCGCCCCACTTGGCGACCAGCGGCTCGGCGTTCTGGACGAGCTTCAGTTCCTTGGCGATCCAGCTTTCGCGCACGGCGGTATCGTATTCGCCCAGCGTGTCCTGCTCGCGGCCCGCCTTGATCGCCGCGGCAATCGCCTCGGCCGCGAGGATGCCGCTCTTCATCGCGGTATGCGTGCCCTTGATGCGCGGCACGTTGACGAAGCCCGCCGAGCAACCCGCCAGCACGCCGCCCGGGAAGGCCAGCATCGGCACCGACTGCCAGCCGCCCTCGTTGATGGCGCGCGCGCCATAGGCCACGCGCTTGCCGCCTTCGAGAATCGCGCGGATTTCCGGGTGCTGCTTCCAGCGCTGGAATTCCTCGAACGGATAGACGTAGGGATTCTTGTAATCGAGCGCGGTGACGAAGCCGAGCGCGACCTGATTGTTCGCCTGGTGATAGAGGAAGCCGCCGCCCCAGCTGTCGGTCTCGCTCATCGGCCAGCCCTGCGTGTGGATCACGCGGCCGGGGACGTGCTTGTCCGCCGGGATGTCCCAGAGTTCCTTGATGCCGATGCCATAGATCTGCGGCTCGCAATCGGCCTCCAGATTGTACTTGGCCTTCAGGCGCTTGGTCAGGTGGCCGCGCGCGCCTTCGCAGAACACGGTGTACTTGCCGAGCAGGTTCATGCCCGGCTGGAAGTCGTCCTTGGGATTGCCCTCTCGGTCCACACCCATGTCGCCGGTCTGCACGCCGATCACGGCGCCGGCATCGTCATAGAGGATCTCGGCAGCAGGGAAGCCCGGGAAGATCTCGATCTCCAGCGCTTCGGCCTGTTCGGCCAGCCAGCGGCAGAGGTTGCCCAGCGAACCGGTGTAGCTGCCCTTGTTGGACATCAGCGGCGGCATCACCAGATGCGGCAGCGAGAACTTCTTCTTCTTGGTAAGGTGCCAGTGCCAGTTGTCCGTCACCGGGGTTTCGACCAGCGGGCAGCCGTCTTCGCGCCAGGTGGGCAGCAGCTCGTCCAGCGCCTTGGGATCGATGGTGGCGCCCGAAAGGATGTGGGCGCCGATCTCCGAGCCCTTTTCAAGGACGCAGACGGAAAGTTCGGGATCGACCTGTTTCAGACGGATCGCCGTGGCAAGGCCGGCTGGCCCGCCGCCGACGATGACGACGTCGTAAGGCATCGATTCACGTTCAATCATGGCAACCCTCGTAGTCTGGCCCCGTAATCTGGCCCGGTTCTGGCCCCAACAGCCCCTGAAATTCACGATTCACGCACTTAAACGCGCGATTAATTCGTGTTGTGCCTTGATTGGTGGAATGCGACAGGTCAAGACCCACGCGATGGATCAGGCCCCAAATCGGCAATTTCTGGACGATATCAAATCCGATATCACCGCCGCGCTCGACTGGTGGCGCGAGGCGGGGGTCGATTGCGACTTCCTCGACGAACCGCGCGAATGGATCGTGCCCGAGGAAGAGCAGGCCGAAGACGGCAGTCGCCGCCCGCCGCGCCGTCGCCCGCAAGTGGTGGAGGAAGCCCCCGCCGCGCCCACCAGCATCGATCCCAAGCTGCTGCCCGCCGACCTCGACGCCTTCCGTTCATGGTGGATGACCGAGACCCTGCTCGACGATGGCGGCCCCACCGGCCGCCTGATGCCCGAGGGTGAGGCAGGTGCCGAACTGATGATCGTGATGGAAACGCCCGAAGGCGAGGACCGCGAGCGCCTGCTCACCGGACCGCAGGGCAGGCTGCTCGACGCGATGCTCAAGGCTTTCGGCATGCGGCGCGAGGATGTCTACCTCGCCAGTGCCCTGCCCCGCCCCGATCCGGTGCCCGACTGGCGCGCAGCGGCCTCTCGCGGGGTGGGCGACGCGCTGGCGCGACATATCGTTTTGGCCGCGCCGAAGCGGCTGATTGTGCTCGGAGGCAACGTTCTGCCGCTGATCGGCCACGAATCACCGCAACGGGCTGCCGTTTTAAGACAATTTCACCATGAAGGAATGACGATACCTCTGTTGGCAGGATGGGGGCTTGCTGCGCTGCTGCAAAATCCGCGCGCGAAAGCAAGTATCTGGAGGGCCTGGCTGGAGTGGACGGCACCCTGAGGGAGCATCCATCCGGCCACGAAATTCGGGGTCAGGTCGCAGGATGCGGGGAATTGAAGTGAAACACATTGCCAAGGCAGCGCGCGCCGCGGGGGTGGCTGCGCTAGCTGTCGCCACGCTGGCAGCCACGCCGGCATTCGCCAACAGCGCAGCGGTGGAATACTTCCGCACCCGCGCAGACAACACGGCGGTCCCGTCGCTGCTCAGCCAGGACGATCGGGATTACTACAAGCAGGCCTTCGCCGCAGTGGACGCCAAGGACTGGGCGACCGTGCAGAAGATGCTGACGGACCGTCCGGACGGCCCGCTCCACCAGCAGCTCCGCGCCGAATACTTCCTTGCCTCGGGCTCGCCCAAGATCGAGCTTAGCGACCTCCAGACCTGGCTGGCTCAGGGCACTGAGCTTCCCGGCGCCGACCAGATCAGCCGCCTCGCCCTGAAGCGCGGCGCCGCCAGCGTGCCCACCGTCCCCAGCGAACAGGCTTTCGCCCGTTTGCCGACGATGACCAAGCGCGTGCGCCCGGCCTCGATCGATGACGGCACGATGCCCGCCGCGATTTCGGCCAGCATCAACGACCGCATCAAGAACGACGATCCGACCGGCGCGCGCACCCTGCTCGACGGTATCGACGCTTCGCTCAGCCCTTATGCGCAGGCCGAATGGCGCCAGAAGGTCGCCTGGGCCTATTATATCGAGAACCTTGACGCGCAGGCCTATCAGGCGGCGCAGCTGGGCGCGATGGGCGCGGGCCCGTGGGTGGGCGAATCGTGGTGGACCGCCGGACTTGCCGCCTGGCGTCTGGGCGACTGCGACGGCGCCGCCGACGCCTTCGACAAGACCGCGAAGAATTCCGAGAACGCCGAACTCAGCAGCGCCGCGCACTATTGGCGCAGCCGCGCGCTGGTCCGCTGCCGCAAGCCGGAGATGGCTGCCACCGAACTGCGCCTTGCCGCTGCGCGTGACGAAACGCTCTACGGCATGCTCGCCGCCGAGCAGCTGGGCATGAAGCTGCCCGAACAGCACGCCGCCGCCGACTTCACGCAGGCCGACTGGCAGGCACTGCGCAACACCCCCAATATCCGTGCCGCCGTGGAACTCTCCGAAATCGGCGAGGACGGCCTTGCCGACGAAGTGCTGCGCCATCAGGCCCGCATCGGCGATGCCTCGCAATATGTGCAGATCACCCGCCTTGCCCGCGATCTCGGCCTGCCTTCGACCCAGCTCTGGATGGCCTACAATGCGCCGACCGGCGGCCGCCCGGAACCGGCCAGCCGCTTCCCGACGCCGAAGTGGACTCCCGCCGGCGGCTGGAAAGTCGATCCGGCGCTCGTCTATGCGCATACGCTTCAGGAATCGATCTTCCAGACCAGCGTCGTCAGCCCTGCCGGCGCGCGCGGCCTGATGCAGATCATGCCCGCCGCCGCGCGCGACCATGCCGCCGCGCTGGGCGTGTCCGGCACGCCGGGCGATCTCAACAAGCCCGAGGTCAACCTCGCCTTCGGCCAGCAGCACTTGCAGACCCTGCGCGACGCGCCGGGCACGCAGGGCCTGCTGCTCAAGGTCATGGCGGCCTATAACGCGGGCCTCGTGCCGATCACCCGCTGGAATACCGAAGTGAACTGCGGCGGCGATCCGCTGCTGTGGATGGAATCGCTGCCCTACTGGGAAACGCGCGGTTACGTGAACATAGTGCTGCGCAACTACTGGATGTACGAGCGTCAGGCTGGCGGCCCTTCGGAAAGCCGCATGGCGCTTGCACAGGACCTGTGGCCGACTTTCCCGGGCCTCACCGGCTCGCAGGCCGTCCACATGGCAGCGAACGGAGCGATTGTGCGTGGCCATTGATCCTGATCGTCAATTCAAGCCCATCAACATCGCCCTGCTCACCGTTTCCGACACCCGTGGCCCCGAGAATGACACCTCAGGCGACATTCTCGAACAGCGCATCCGCGACGCCGGCCACCGGCTCGTCACCCGCGCCATCGAGAAGGACGATGCCGCCCGCCTCGCCAGCCGCTTCAACAACTGGATCGACGATCGCGAGATCGACGCCATCGTCACCACCGGCGGCACCGGCCTGACCGGCCGCGATGTCACGCCCGAAGCGATCGACCAGGTAAAGGATCGGGACATTCCCGGCTTCGGCGAACTGTTCCGCTGGCTGTCCTACCAGACCATCGGCACCTCAACCGTCCAGTCGCGCGCCTGCGCGGCGGTGGCGCGCGGGACTTACATCTTCGCCCTGCCCGGCTCCAACGGCGCGGTGAAGGACGGTTGGGACGGCATCCTTGCCGAACAGCTCGACAGCCGGAACCGCCCCTGCAATTTCGTCGAACTGATGCCGAGGCTCAGAGAAGTCTGAGCCTCGCCTTCTTCAGGCAAACAGCGGCAGGCGTGCCGCTTCCTCGTCTGACAGGGCAATGCCCATGACTTCGCGCAGAGTGCGGGCGTAATCGGCCGCATCGGCAATCTCGCGCGTCTCGCTGGCGCCGTTTCGGTAGAGCGAAAGCTGGCGGTCCGTCATGGCCGCGAAGCCGTTTTCCAGCACCACACTGGCCACGCAGAGCGTGGTGAAGCGCGTGTTCGGGCGGGTCGAGGTCCAGTGGTTGCCCATCTCGAGATCGTCCTGCGCGACCTCGCTGAGGTCGAAGATATATTGCGGCTGCCAGTCGCCGTGCGGCGCGCTGCGTCCGTCGGTGGCGCTGGCCGGCCCCGCGCGTTCAAGCCGCCATTCGCCGCCAAGCGATCCGCGCTCGCCGCTGCGCAGCAGGCGATGCCACGCGCCGTCCGGCTTCTGCGCCTGCGCGCCGTCCTCCAGCGGCATCGGCGGCACGAAGCTGCCTCCGAATCCTGCATCGGCAATCCACGCCGCGCCCTGCATGTTCACCAGTACCAGCGTATGCGTGCGGGGCGGCGCGGCATGTTCGGCCAGCCCCAGCAACACGCGCGCCAGCAGCGGCCGGTTGACGAGACCGATGGCCGACAGAACGTCCGAAAACAGCCGGTTCTGCTCGAAACAATAGCCCCCTCGCCCACGCATGACGAGCTTGTCGAAGACGCTGGCGCTATCGATGCGGATGCCCTCGTCCAGCGGGATGGCCAGGTTTTCGAAGCCGATGGCGCGGCGATGCGCCAGTTGCAGCGCTGCGAGGCCTTCGGGATCGGCGGCAGGTGCGGCGTCGAGGCCGATACGTGCGAGGTAGCGATCGAGGTTCATCATCGCTCTAGAGCACCTCGTTCCATTGCCGGGCAAGCCTGTTGATAAGTTTGTCGATATAGCAGGCATATCCTGTCAGGAAGCTGTCGGCAGATGGTGCACAAGCCGGGATAACTTTGCGAAAGTTTGTGGATATATCGGGCATAATCAGTGGACCGGCTGTGGGTGTGATGTGGGCGGCCGGTGGGTAAATCCTCCCGGACTGCGTACCGCTGCTTCTCAAGAAAAGCGGGGTCCCCGCCTTCGCGGGGACGACGGGGTTTGGGTTCTGGAGCCTCGCTCTCTCGAGCTTGCCAATTGCGGGCCCCCGCCCGTCGTCGTCCCGGCAAACGGCAGCATGGTGATTGACGCGCTCCCGGCAAACGCGCCATTCGCATGGCACTTTGTTCAAGCGCCGTGGCAGGTTCCCCGCTTTCGTTGAGATGACGGAGGAGGAAAGGCGGTGCCTAACGCCCCCCGTCATCCCCGCGTAGGCGGGGATCCCGCTTCTTCTGTGCGAGGTGCAACCAGAGCCCCGAATACACCCCGGCGAAGACGACGTCCGTTACTGGCTCGCAAGCTCAAGCAAAAACGGCACCAGCTTCGGCCACGAACGGAACAGCGTGTGCCCGTTTCCGCCCGAATGCGTCTCGACCGAACGCTCGTTCCACTCGTCGTTGCCCCATGGCGGATCGATGAACCGCGAATGCGGGATCATGCGGTGCACCCATTCCGACGTGGCCCGCGTGTGCGAAAGATCGCTGGTGCCTGAGCGGAACACCAGCACCGGCATCGTCAGCCGCGCAAAGTCGCGCTGGGTCATGCCCGGGACCGGGCTCACCGGCGAAGGCACGTAAGCCGCCGCCCATTTCTGCATCACCGCGATGAACTTGTCCGGATCCTGCGACAGGATGAAATCGCGCGCGCGCGGGCTTTTGGCGAAGTTTTCCGCCCAGCTCGTTGCCGAAAGGACAGCCTCCATGCCGCCCCGGCTGGCCAGCGTCCCCGCCTCGCCGCAATAATAAGTGGCGAGCTGCATGAGCCCGATCGGATCGCCCGAGATCCACCAGAGCGCAAGGTGCGAGCAGATCTCCGGATCGCGCGCCGCCGCCAGCATCGAGACGCGGCTGCCGCCCGATCCGCCCGCAATCATCGTCGGGCCAAGGTCCAGCTTGCGGATCAGGCCAGCGAGCGCCTCTGCCTGCATCTCGGATTCGCTCTCGCCCAGCAGGCACGCATCGGATGCGCCGCAGTTCGGGCGATCGTAGATCAGGACCCGCCGCCCCGCCGCGACAAGGCCCTCGGCCATCTCGCGCAGGCCCGGTACCTCCATGGTGAAGCGCCCGCCCGGCGTCAGCGCCACGGCCGGGTCGCCCTCCTTGCCGAGCAATTCATAGGCAATGCCGATTCCACCCACGTCGGTCCGAGGCATCCGCGTTCTCCCCAATGCGCCCTTCGCGGGCGTCGCGAGCGGGATGCTCTGCCGCGCCAACGACGCGCGCAAGACAGCCGCCGCGAAACCGCCACGGCGTTGCGCTGCGCGGGGCCGCGTGGACAGCCTTGTGGATAAGATCGGCAGAAACCGGGCAAAGCATGTGCATTCATCGGGATAAATGCGGTCGCAAGCGCACCGGATTTGCCATCAGCTAGCGCCCGAAAGCAGCCGCAATGTGTTGATTCTTCGGGATCTCACGGACCGCGCCGACACGCCGGAATGTCGCTATTCCGGCGTGTCGAAATTACCTGAAGTCGTGGGCCCGAAGCCCGGAACGCACCTGCTCAGGTAATGACGTCAGGCGCCGTGCGTCCGGTGTGGCGCGCGATCCCGGCGATGGCGTCGGCAGCGGCGATCTGGTGCTCCAGCATCGCGGCGGTCTCGGCGTCGAGATGGCCGAGCGGCTGCTCGTAGCGTTCGAGGTAGACGCGCAGTGTGGCCCCTTGCGTGCCCGTGCCCGAAAGGCGGAAAACCACGCGGCTGCCATCCTCGAAAAGCACGCGGATGCCCTGATTTTCGCTGACCGAATGGTCGACAGGATCGGTATAGGCAAAGCTATCGGCATGCGCGACGGTCAGCGGACCGAACGTCTTGCCCGGCAGCGCGGGCAATGCGGCCTTGAGTTCGGCCATCAGAGCATCGGCGTTTGTCTTGTCGATGGCTTCGTAGTCGTGCCGCGCGTAGTAATTGCGGCCAAAGCGCGCCCAGTGAGACTTCGCCAGTTCGTCGACGCTTATCCCGCGCACGGCGAGGATATTGAGCCAGAGCAGCACGGCCCAGAGCCCGTCCTTCTCGCGCACGTGGTCCGAGCCGGTGCCCGCGCTTTCCTCGCCGCAGATCGTGGCCTTGCCCGCATCGAGCAGGTTGCCGAAGAACTTCCATCCGGTGGGCGTTTCGTAGCAGGGAATGCCTAAAGCCGTGGCCACGCGGTCGGCTGCACCGCTGGTCGGCATCGAGCGGGCAATTCCGGTCAGGCGGCCGCGATAGGCGGGCGCGATCTCGATATTGGCGGCCAGCATGGCCAGCGAATCGGACGGCGTCACGAAGCGCCCGCGGCCGATGATGAGATTGCGATCGCCATCGCCGTCCGATGCCGCGCCGAGATCGGGCGCGTCAGGCCCCATCATCAGATCGTAGAGGTCCCGCGCGTGGATCAGGTTGGGATCGGGATGGTGCCCGCCGAAGTCCTCCAGCGGCGTGCCGTGCACCACCGTCCCCTGTTCAAAACCGAGGCGTTTTTCGAGGATCTCGTGCGCATAGGGCCCGGTCACGGCCCCCATCGCGTCGAAACGCATGGTGAAGCCGGAAGAGACCATCGCGCGGATCGCGTCGAAATCGAACAGCGTCTCCATCAATTCCGCATAGTCGGCAACCGGGTCCAGAATGGCGACCGTGGTGTCGCCCACGCGGACCTCGCCCAGCTTGTCGAGGTCGATGTCGTCCGTCTTGACGGTGAGCCAGCGGTCGATCGTCTCGGTCCGCGCATGGATCGCGCCGGTCACGCTCTCCGGCGCGGGGCCGCCGTTGGCGATGTTGTACTTGATGCCGAAATCCTCGTCCGGGCCGCCGGGATTGTGACTGGCCGAAAGGATCAGGCCGCCGCTGGCGCCGTACTTGCGGATCACGTGGCTGGCCGCCGGGGTCGAGAGAATGCCCCCGCGCCCGACCAGCACGCGCGCATAGCCATTGGCAGCGGCCATGCGGATCGCCTGCTGGATCACCTCGCGGTTGTGGAAGCGTCCGTCACCGCCGATTACCAGCACTGCGCCCGGTGCGGGCCTCACCACATCGAACACCGACTGGATGAAGTTTTCCGCGTAATTGGGCTGCTGGAACACCCGCACTTTCTTGCGCAGGCCCGAGGTCCCGGGCGCCTGACCTTCATACGGAGTGGTGGGTACGATCACGGTCCGGGTCAAGGGCGTGTCTCCAATGCAGTGGGGGGGAAGTGTGCGGCAGGAATGTGAAAGCCGAAGGAATACCGGAAGCGGAGCCAAGCGATTTCGAAAGCTGGGCAATTCCGCCGGATAGAGAGTGTCTGGAAGTAACGAAAGACAGTCTGGTTCCATCGCCCACAATGTCAAATACCCGAACGGGGCATTTCGGCGGAATGATGGGTCCTGCGCGATAAACGCCTTTCAGATCAATCCTCTCTCGCGAAAACTCACGGTCCGGTTCCAGCCTATCACGACGTGATCGTCGAGTTCGAGGTCGAGCGCGCCGACAATCTCGCCGAAATGACGGGTTGCCCGGATGTCCGCCGCGCTGGGCTCGGGATTGCCCGAGGGGTGGTTGTGCGCGATCACCAGCCGCCTGGCGTCAAGGTCGAAGGCACGGCGTACCGTGCGGCGCAGCGGCAGCGTCGCCGTGTTGCAATGGGCCCCCGCGTAGAAATCCTCGGCGATGAACAGACCTTCCGCCGTCAGGAACAGGACCAGCACGCATTCCTCGTGACGCGGGCCGAGCCTGCGGACGAGGTATTGGCGCAGCCGTGGGTTTCCCGGCTCGGTAGGTTCGCCATAGAGCGCTTCGCGGGCGGCCAGCATATTGATGTCACGCGCCACGATGATCGCTGCCACCAGCATATCCTCGTTGCAGTTGCCCCCCCTAATCGCGTCAGCGAGAGCCGTGGGCGATGCGCAGGTAATCCCGCGCAGCGACCCGAACGACTGGATCAGGCGGCGGGCGATGTCCTCGGCCTGCCCTTTTGCAAAGGGCTGGAGGATGTGCGCCAGCAGCGATAGCTGCCCGCTGTCTTCTGCCGCCGCATGTGCGACGCAAGACCAATCCCCATCGCGATCGTCTGTGCGTAGGAGGGCATGATGCTCATCGCCAAATAGCCCGTCCCCGCCAAATCGTGGGCCAGCAGCGGATAGAAATGACTTGAGAGCGCCACCATCTGCGCGCCCCCTATCCACAGCGGGTAGCTCCGGTTGGCGCTGAGAGCAACAGTGACGAAGACTGCAAGGCCGATAACGTCGATCGCGAAATGACCAAGGTTCACTCCCATGACCATCACGGGATGCTGTCCGGTGATCAGGTGATAGATCCGGTCGAACACAAGCATGCCGAGAAGGGTTGTCGTCAGGATGCGTTCCGGCGCTGCACCACGGCGCAGCGCCAGAACGAACAATATCAGGAGTACGGCGTGAAGCACGTAGGCCCGCGCATCCCAGATCAGCATGGCGGCCCCCCGCCGCCATGCGAACCCGATCGCGCGGACCTCGCGGACCCGCCGGACCTGTTCAGGCGACCTGAAGCAGCGACGCTTCTTCGACCAGAGTGCCCGACGCGGGGCAGGCTTCGGGCTCGTCGATGATGGCCTTGACCTCGCGGCCGGCGTCGAGCAGCGCGCGGTGAACGCGGATCATGTCGTTCTGGCATTCGATCAGCGAGCGCTGCGACTTGGCAAGGCGCAGGATCGCGGTCTGGCCCGTGAAATTCGCCACGCCGTCCGCCTGGCGTGCCAGCAGCATCGATTCCATCAGGCGGGCAGAGGCAAGGAGCGCCGAATCGAGCGAAAGCTCGGCTTCGGGGAGCTGGCGGCTGATGCAGGCAGTGGCTGCGGAAATCGTCATCGACATAACGACCCTCCATCGACGCCTCCGACCCGAACGAGGCGCCTGACATTGTGAGCGATCGAGGCTGGCTCACGAGAGCCGGCTCAGCGCCGTGGCAAGATCCAGTCCAAACACCGCAACAAGCAGCAGGCCGCCGGCGATGAGGACCATGGCTGCCATGCGGTTGAGACCTGCATCGGGACCATCGAGCACCTCGGGAACAAGCCGGTCGACCGGTTCGGCGTGCCAGGGCGCCTCCACTCTGAAGGTCACTCCATCGGCAAGCCTGAGGCGGTCGCCCTGCTCGTCCTGCCCCCATTCTTCGGCGGCAACGTCGATTGGCGAAACCTGAGGATTCTTGTCTGGTAGAGGATTACAGGCTGCATCCGGCAGCTTCTGGTACTGGCGATAGACGCGCGCCAGCTCCGCCCGCGGCGGCGAGCCGGTGCGATTGCGAACGCCTTCGATGCGCTGATTCACCGCGCTTTCGGAAATCCCGAGTTCCCATGCGATTTCCTTGCTCGTGCGATTCTCCGCCACGAGGCTCAACACCTCATGCTGTTTCTCGGTCAACAGCGGCAAGACTTCCAAAATCCGCCGAAACTGCGCCGATTCCGGTTCGTGCGCCCAACAATCGATTTCCATCGAACCCGTACTTCCCCGTTCCAACGAGGCATCCCCCACCCCGCCGGTCCTTTCTTGCTACATATATGTCGGTAACCAATTGGTGTTCAACCCGGCGCACTGGCAAATGCCATCGAGCGAGCGGCTTTTCCGGCAGCTTAAATGGGACCTTTTCCAGACCAATCGCCGAAACGCCGCGCTCGGCCGCCAGAATTTTCTGCGCGGGCCTTAACTACGTTCGCAAACCCAATGCTTTAGCCGTGCCCGTGCACCGAATTCGTCAGTCTGTAACAACTGCGACGGGACCATTACAATTTCTTACCATTCGAGGATTTGCCGGGAGGCACTCTCCATCTAGCCCGGAAAACATGAGGACCTCCGCTATCGCCCGCACACGCGCCCTGCCCGCACACCACAGTGCGCTTTACCTTGCGCTGGCCTCCACGGCGCTGGCCGTACCGGTGGAGACTCGCGCGCAGCAGGCTGCGACGGCCGCGCCCGCTGCGGCACCGAAGTCCTCCGCCGCCAAGAGCAATTCCGCCGCCAGTTCGAACGAGACTGTCAGCAATGACGAGATCATCGTCACCGGACAGGCGGTTCCCGGCGCGGTGATCGGCGACATTCCGCCGGAGAACCAGATCGGCCCGGGCGAGATCGCATCCTACGGCGTCGATTCGATCAGCGACCTGCTGAACGAGATCGCCGACCAGACCGCCAGCATATCCGGCCGCGATTCGTCGAGCGGGCCGGTCGTGCTGGTCAACGGCAAGCGCGTCTCGGGCGTCAACGAAGTTGGCGACCTGCCGGTGGAATCGGTGCTGCGGGTGGACATCCTGCCCGAGGAAGTGGCCATCAAGTATGGCTACGACGCGCAGCAGAAGGTGGTGAACATCATCCTGAAGCGCCGCTTCCAGTCGCGCGTGGCCGATCTGGGCGGCGGCCTTTCGACCAAGGGCGGCGGCGGTCAGGGCTCGGGCGCGTTCACCTATACGCGCATCCACGACAACGACCGCGTGAACCTGACCGGCAAGATCAACACGCAGGCCGCGATTCTGGAAAGCGACCGCGATATCCAGCCCGACCCCAACAGCGGCATAACCCCGGCGGCCGGGCTTTCCGACGACCGCGCCTATCGCACGCTTCAGGCATCGACGCGCAACTATGCGGTTGGCGCCAGCCTTGCGCACGATCTGGGCGGTTCCGCGAACCTCTCGTTCAACGTCAAGGGCACGTACAAGACGAGCCGCTCGCTGGGCGGGCTGGCCGACGGCGAACTGACGGTTCCCGCCGACAATCCCTTCTCGGACGGCACCGCAACCACGCTCAACCGCTACCTTTCGACCGATCCTTTGAACCGGTCGACCAATACCGGCGATGTCACGGCCGGATCGACTTTCAACGTCGATCTGTCCACCCGCTGGAAGCTCTCGGTCATCGCCAGCTACGAGCACACCGAGACGGATACCCGCACCGAGACGGGGTACGACACCGCTGCCCTGCAAGCCGCGCTCGATGCCGGGGATCCCACGGTCGATCCCTATGGCACGCTGTCACCCGGCCTATTAGGGAACATGCTGACCAATCGCGCCAAGTCCAACAGCGACACCGGCAGTGCCAGCGCGCTGATCTTCGGCAAGCTGCTCAAGCTGCCGGCCGGCGACATGGGCGTCAGCCTGAAACTGGGCGGCGACTTCACGTCGCAAACATCGACCACCATTCGCGAGGGCTCGACCATCGATGGCGACGCCAGCCGCACCAACGGCAGCGCCAAGCTCAGCGTCGATATTCCGCTGACCAGCCGCACCAAGGGCTTCCTGGGCGCGATCGGCACGCTCAGCCTCAATCTCAACGGCGGCATCACGCAAGTTTCGGACTACGGCACGCTCGGCACGTTCGGTTACGGGCTCAACTGGACGCCGGTGAAGAACGTGACGGTGATCGCGGCGGTGAACGAGGACCGCAGCGCGCCGACCGTGGCCCAGCTGAGCAACCCGGTGATCACCACCACCAACCAGCGCGTCTTCGACTATGTGACGGGCGAGTCGGTGCTGGTGACGACGATCACCGGCGGCAATCCCAACCTCAAGGCGGATGACCGCCACAGCTTCAAGCTGGGCGTCAATGCGCAGCTGACCAGCGAGCCCAAGCTCAATTTCAGCGCCAGCTACGTCGACAGCCGCAATCGCAACGCCATCATGAGCCTTGGCGGCGTGACCGAGCAAGTCGAGGACGCGTTCCCCGATCGCTTCATCCGCGACGATTCCGGCACGCTCACAAGCGTCGATTCCCGTCCCGTGAACGTTTATCGCCAGCGCACCGAGCAAGTGCGCTGGGGCTTCAACTTCTCGGCCCAGCTGCGCAAGCCCAAGCGCCCCGAGCGGCGGCCCGGGGAGGGCCCATGGGGCGGCCGTCGGTTCGGTGAGCAGGGCGAGCGGCCTGCCGGTGGTCAAAGACCCGGGCAGACGCCGAGCCAGCAGGCCGGAGTGCCCCAGCCCGGTCAGCCCGGCGCCGACAACGAGATCACCGTCAACGGCCAGCGCGAGGGCGAAGGCCCCGGCGGCGGCTTCGGCCCTCCGGGTGGACCGCCGCCAAATGGTTTCGGCCCTCCCCGCGACGGTCCGCCGCCAGATGGCTTCGGTCCGCCTCCCGGTGAAGGCGGTCCCGGTGGGCCGGGCGGCCCCGGCGGCGGCCGACCCGGTGGCTTCGGCGGCCCGGGTGGGCGCGGCGGACGCGGGTTCTCGGGCGGGAGCGACAACGGCATGCGCCTGCTCGCCTCGGTCTATCATACCTGGATCCTGCGCCAGGACGTGCAGCTTACCGAGGACAGCGAGACCATCGACCTCCTCCACGGCGGCACGATCACCGGCAACGCGACGCCGCAACACAAGGTCACCGCCAGCCTTGGCGTGATCGACAACGGCCTTGGCTTCCGGCTGGAGGGCAACTGGCAGAGCGCGACCCATGTCGAAGGCGACGGGCTCTCCTCGTCCACCGGCGACCTGCACTTCTCATCGCTGTCGACGCTCGACCTTCGGTTGTTCGGGAACCTGCAAAACCGCTTCCGGGGCAAGGCCTGGGCGCGCGGCACCCGCGTCAGCCTCTCGATCGAGAACCTGTTCGATCAGCGCCAGCGCGTGACCGATGCCACCGGCGCCACGCCCTACGCCTATCAGAAGGACTATCTCGACCCGATGGGCCGGACTGTCCTGCTTTCGGTGCGGCGGATTTTCTGAGGCTGTGGCAGCTTCGGCCGTCGCGCTTGAAGTGAAGCGGGATCCCCGCCTTCGCGGGGATGACGTGGTGGTGGGTTCAGGGGCGTTCGACAGCCCCCGCAACCTCAAATTTCGTCATCCCCGCGAAGGCGGGGATCCCGCTTCCTTCTTCCAACGCCACGGCAAAGAAAAAGGGCGGGAGAGCCTCGCTCTCCCGCCCTTTTCTCAATCCACTCGAAGCGAGCCGGTAGTCGTGCTCACTCCTCGCCCATGCGAAGGGCAGCAATGAAGGCTTCCTGCGGAATCTGCACGTTGCCGTACTCGCGCATGCGCTTCTTGCCTTCCTTCTGCTTTTCCAGAAGCTTCTTCTTGCGCGTGATGTCGCCGCCATAGCACTTGGCAGTCACGTCCTTGCGCATCGCCGAAATCGTCTCGCGCGCGATCACCTTGGCACCGATCGCCGCCTGAATCGGGATCTTGAACATGTGGCGGGGGATCAGATCTTTCAGACGCTCCACCAGCGCACGACCGCGCGGTTCGGCCTGGCTGCGGTGGACAACCATCGAAAGCGCGTCGACCGGCTCGTTGTTCACGAGGATGTTCATCATCACGAGGTCACCCTCCTGAAGCCCGATCTGCTCGTAATCGAAGCTGGCATAGCCGCGGCTGATCGACTTCAGACGGTCGTAGAAGTCGAACACCACTTCGTTGAGCGGCAGTTCGTAGGTCACCTGTGCGCGGCCGCCGACGTAAGTCAGGTCCTTCTGGATACCGCGACGGTCCTGACAGAGCTTCAGGATCGAGCCGAGATATTCGTCCGGCGTGTAGATCACCGCCTTGATCCACGGCTCTTCCATGAAGTCGATCTTCACCGGATCGGGCATGTCGGAAGGATTGTGCAATTCCTTCACGGTGCCGTCGGTCATCGTCAGGCGATAGACCACCGAAGGCGCCGTGGTGATGAGGTCGAGGTCGTATTCGCGGCTCAGGCGCTCCTGGATGATCTCCAGATGCAGCAGGCCGAGGAAGCCGCAACGGAAGCCGAATCCCAGCGCCGCGCTCGATTCCATCTCGAAGCTGAAGGAGGCATCGTTGAGGCGCAGCTTGCCGATCGATTCGCGCAGCTTCTCGAAGTCGTTCGCGTCGACCGGGAACAGGCCGCAGAACACCACCGGCTGCACTTCCTTGTAGCCCGGCAGAGCCTGCGTCGCGCCGCCCTTCACCGTGGTGATGGTGTCGCCGACCTTGGCCTGTTCCACTTCCTTGATCTGCGCGGTGATGAAGCCGATTTCGCCCGGGCCCAGTTCGGGCAGGTCGATGCGCTTGGGCGTGAAGCAGCCGACACGATCGATCAGGTGCTCGGTGCCGCCCTGCATGAACTTGACCTGCAGGCCCTTCTTGATGACGCCGTCAATCACGCGCACCAGAATGACGACGCCGAGGTACGGATCGTACCACGAATCGACCAGCATGGCCTTGAGCGGCTGATTGCGCTCCCCCTTCGGCGGCGGGATCTTGGCAACCACGGCTTCGAGGATCTCGGCAATGCCGATTCCCGACTTGGCGGAGGCGAGCACCGCTTCCGAGGCGTCGATGCCGATGATGTCCTCGATCTCAGTGCGAACCTTCTCGGGCTCGGCAGCGGGGAGATCGATCTTGTTGATGACGGGCACGATCTCGTGGTCGTGCTCGATCGACTGATAGACGTTGGCCAGCGTCTGCGCTTCCACGCCCTGCGCCGCGTCCACCACCAGCAGCGCGCCTTCGCAGGCGGCAAGGCTGCGGCTGACTTCGTAGGCGAAGTCAACGTGGCCCGGGGTGTCCATCAGGTTGAACTCGTACGTGAGCCCGTCCTTGGCGGTGTAGTTCAGGCGCACGGTCTGCGCCTTGATGGTGATGCCGCGTTCCTTCTCGATGTCCATGTTGTCGAGCACCTGGGCGCTCATCTCACGTTCGGAGAGGCCACCGGTCGACTGGATCAGACGGTCGGCAAGCGTGGACTTGCCGTGGTCGATATGGGCAATGATCGAGAAATTTCGGATCTGGGCGAGTTCGGTCATGGAGCGCCGTTAGCAGCGCTTTTGGCCGCTGTCAGCCTGCCTTGCGCATTGGCCCGGAATCGCTTGCCTCGCGAAGGGTGCGCGGAGGGGTGAAAAGCACCGCTCCGTGGGCATCCAGCTCCAGCGGCGCCGCGAATTCGACGCCCATGTGATCTTCGCGGCACCAGCGCGCATGGGCGAGAACGACGTGATCGTCGGACAGATGCAGCGCGAAGCAGGTCTCGACCGGCACGTTCCACAGCCCTTCCACCAGCGCGCCGGTCTGCGACACGTTGCGGATGGTGGCATGGTAGATATGGCCGCCATGCTCCAGCATGACTTTGCGCAGCATGGTCTGGCGCGGCGCGCGTGCCGAGCGCGGGCCCTGCGCGGTGGCGCCAAGGCCCAGCGCCAGCCGCGCCGCCACGCCGACGCCGTCCAGCGGCCGTTCGTAGATATAGCCCTGCACATGGCTGCACCCGAGCAGGCGGACGAGGTCCAGCTCGTCCAGCGTTTCCACGCCCTCGGCCGTGGTCTCCATGTTGAGCGCCTCGGCAAGGCTGACGATCGAGGAAATGATCGCGCCGTTGCGGCTGCCTTCGATTGCGGCGCCGCGCACGAAGCTCTGGTCGAGCTTGATCTTGTCGAACGGCGCTTTCTTCAGATAGCCGAGCGAGGAATAGCCGGTGCCGAAATCGTCGAGCGCCAGACGCACGCCGATCGCCTTGAGCGCGGCGAACATCGCCTCGGTCGATTCGTCCTCCCCCAGGAAGACGCTCTCGGTGATCTCCAGTTCGAGCCGCGAAGGTGCGATTCCGGCATCCGCGATGGCGCGGGTGACGATCGAAGGCAATGCGGGGTTGGAGAATTGCAGCGGCGAAACGTTCACGGCCACGCGCACTTCGTCCGGCCAGGCGGCAAGATGGCGGCAGGCGGTGCGCAGGGCCCATTCGCCGATCTCGGCAACCAGCCCGGTCTCTTCCGCCACCGGCACGAAGCGGGCGGGCGAGAGATAGCCATGACGCGGATGGTTCCAGCGCAGCAGTGCCTCGAAACCGGTGATCCGCTCGGTCGTGGTGCGGATCTGCGGCTGGTAATGGAGTTCCAGCGTGCCCAGCGCGATGGCGTCGCGCAGGTCCTGTTCGAGCTGCTGACGCTCCTTGACGTCCGAATGGAGATCGTCGTCGTAGAAGTAATGCCGCCCGCGCCCACCGCCCTTGGCCGCATAGAGCGCGAGGTCGGCATTGCGGATGATCTCCTCCGCCGTCACGCCGTTGTCCGGGCAGAGCGAGATGCCCACCGAGGCGCCGATGGTCACTTGCGCGCCGTCGATCGGATAGGCCTGCGACAGGTTCTCGATGATCCGCCGCGCCAGATGGGCAAGGCCCTCATGCTGGTGATGGCCGGGCAGCAGGACCTGGAACTCGTCGCCGCCGAGGCGTCCGACACGGCCCATGGCGCCGACGGTGCCGGTCAGCCGCTCGGCCACTTGCTTGAGCAGCGCGTCGCCGGCCGGATGGCCCATGGTGTCGTTGACTTGCTTGAAGCGGTCGAGATCGAGCAGGAACACCGCGCAGGCGCGGCTTTCGAGGCGCGGCGAGGTGAGGATCTTCTCCAGCCATTCCGCCATCTGATAGCGGTTGGCGAGCGCGGTCAGCGAATCGAAGCGCGCCAGCTGCGTCACGTGCTGCTGCGACTTGCGGGTCTCGGTCAGGTCGGTGCCCGAACCACGAAAACCCAGGAAATTGTGGAACTGGTCGAGCACCGGACGACCGGAGATCGACCACCAGCGCTCATCCGCCTCGCCCGTCGCGGCGCGTACGGTCAGGTCCTGGAACGAGGAGCGCGTGGCGAAGTGGAAGGCCAGCGTGCGCTCGCTCTCCTGCTGTCCGCCAGTCTCGACATGGAACAGGCTGGCGAACGTGCGTCCGGCCGCCTCTTCCTGCGTGCAGCCGAGAAGCTGGGCAATGCGCGGCGACACATAAGTAACCAGCCCGCGCCGGTCGCTCTCCCAGAACCAGCCCTGCCCGGTGTCCTCATATTCGCCGAGCAGTTCCTCGGCGCGGTGCTGACGCAGTGCCTGTTCGGCGCGGCGGGCCGATTCCGCCGCCGCCGTCCGCATCTGGCGTCTGGCGACGACGAGGCCCACGGCACTCCCCGCGACGATCAGGCCGAACGCATGGAACGAGGTGGACGGCAGCGAGGCGCCGCACCACAGGGCCACGGTTGCGGTCACGATGGATGTCTGCCGCCCTTCGAGCAGTACGGTCGCCAGCAGCACGGTCAGCACGAAGACCGAGATCGTCACGCTTCCGCCAAGCTCGGGAGAGGACAGGGTCCAGTCCGTCGCGGCGGTGCCGAAGAGTGCCATCGGCAATGCGATCGCCAGCAGCATCAGCGGGTAGCGCTTCCAGCTATCGTGCGCGCAGCGTTCCTCGATACGGGCGAGCCACGGTGCGGCAAGGCAGCCAAGCGCCGCGAACAGCGTCAGCAACGAGGGCCCGGGACCCGGCGCAGCCCGCGCCACAAGCCCCATAATGACCAGCGCGCAGATCATGCACGGCGCCATCAGTTCCCAGCGGCGGGCAATGAAATAGAACAGCGGGTCGCTGCTTCCGCCCTTGGGCCGCAGCAGCGCGAAATTCCCGGCGGCACTGCGCGGGGCAGTCGCTTCCGATACCGGCTCGTCGACGGCGAGAATGTCCGGAGCACTATCGTGTGAAACAGTCAGCTCCGATTCGCCGGCCGCATCGACGCGCAGCGGCGCAGAGGCGCGCGAATCCGTCACGCCCTCGCCAGCGGTCGGCCATCGCCGTCTGGAACCTGTTTTCGCCATGCCCTCGCTATTGCAGGCCGGGCCATTTCAAAAGGGTTAAGCCCGCGCCTCTCGGTGACCGCAAAAATCCGAATTTGCTGCGCCTCACAGGGGATAACACTTATCCCCCGCCGGGCCCGCGACGGGCACCCGCCCACTTGGGACAGGGCGCAGCCAAGTGGCCGTTTTCGCTTGCTCCGTTCCCTGCCCCATGCTTGCTTGTAAAGTGACGGGGCGCACGCCCGGTGCGCCCTCTCACGGGAGAGCAAGTCCATGCGGCATATCGCGATCGTGGGTTCGGGACCGGCCGGCTACTACACCGCCGAAGCAGCGCTCAGGCAATGGGGAGACGGTGTGCGCGTCGATATCTTCGATGCCCTTCCGGTACCCTTCGGATTGATCCGCAGCGGCGTGGCCCCCGATCACCAGTCGATCAAGGGCGTCTCCCGCCGCTACGAAACGACCGCACTTTCCGAGAATGTCCGCTTCGTCGGCAATGTTTATATCGGCCGCGACGTGACCGTGGCCGAACTGCGCGACCTTTACGATGCCGTCGTGCTGGCCACCGGCGCGCCCAACGACCGCAAGCTGGGCCTTCCCGGAGAGGATCTGGCCAATGTCTTCGGCTCGGCCGCCTTCGTCGGCTGGTACAACGGCCATCCGCAATTCTCGGGGCTCGCCCCGCAGCTTTCGAACGATACGGCGGTGGTGATCGGCAACGGTAATGTCGCGCTCGACGTGGCGCGCATCCTTGCCAAGTCCAAGGAAGAGTTCGCGGGTTCGGATATCGTCCGGCACGCACTCGATACCTTGCTGGGCTCGCAAGTCCGCCGCATCGTCATCCTCGGGCGGCGCGGGCCGCGCCAGATCGCGATGACACCCAAGGAACTGGGCGAGCTGACCCACCTCACCCGCGCCTGGCCGCATGTCGATCCGGCCGACCTGCCGCCCGCCGCCGAAGACGCCGCGCTCGAACCCGGCCAGCGCAAGGCGGTGAGCCATTTGCGCGCCTTCGCGGCGGT
This sequence comes from Novosphingobium sp. BL-S-33, assembly GCF_056857025.1. Lineage (NCBI taxonomy): Bacteria > Pseudomonadati > Pseudomonadota > Alphaproteobacteria > Sphingomonadales > Sphingomonadaceae > Novosphingobium > Novosphingobium sp. BL-S-33. Next base: position 3,012,691 of record NZ_CM166474.1, read on the forward strand.
CGAATCGGAGGCCGAAACGGGCCCCGAGCCCGCAGGCGGACGCGTCGTCATCGATTTCGACTTCTTCGCCGCCCCGCGCGCCATCCTGGGAGAGACCCGTGTCGAGGCGGTCGAGGTCGAACGCACCCGGCTGGAAAACGGCAAGGCAGTCGGCACCGGGGAGACCTATCGCATCCCCGCCGGATTGGTGATCGCCTGCATCGGCTACCAGACCTCGCCAATTCCGGACGTACCCTATGACGACAAGCTCGGCCGTTTCGCCAATGAGGACGGCCGGATCGCGCCGGGGCTCTATTGCGTCGGCTGGGCCCGGCGCGGCCCCACCGGCACGATCGGCACCAACCGGCCCGACGGCTTCGCCATCGTCGAGAAGATTTCCGACGACCTTGGCGGCTTCCGCGCCGATGGCGCCGGCAAGCCCGGCCGCCCCGGCTTCGACGCGCTCGCGGCCGAACGCGGGATCGACTACGTCAAGTTCACCGACTGGCAAAAGATCGACGAGGCCGAGATCGCCAATGCCCGCGACGGCGCCCCGCGCGAAAAGTTCGTCGCGGTGGAACATATGATAGAGGCCGCCGGCAAGCACTGACACCGTCTGCCGGTGGCTGCCGATCCAGCGGCCACCGGCAACAAATGCGTAATTTTCACTGGACCGCCCCGCCGCCGCAGCTATCCCCTGCCACTCTTGCGAACAGGGGGTTACGCACGATGACGATGAAGCATGTCCGCACCGCAATCGCGGCGGCATTGATGTTGGCCATGCCTGTGGGGACAGTCGAGGCCAAGCCCGCACCGGTGGTCGGCCAGATGGCGCCGGACTTCGAAATCACCCTGATGGACGGCAGCAAGGTCACGCTCGCACAGCTTCGCGGGCAAGTGGTCGTGCTCAATTTCTGGGCGACGTGGTGCGTGCCCTGCCGCAAGGAACTGCCCACGCTCGATCACTACTACAAGATCCAGCACCAGCACGGCCTCAGCGTCTTCGCGATCACCACGGAAGACTCCGCGCCGCTCTATCTGCTGAAGGACCTGTTCAAGGCCATGGCGATCCCGGCCGCGCGCAAGATCAAGGGCCCGTATGGACCGCTCACCGGTGTTCCCACCAATTTCGTCATCGATAGGAACGGAAAACTCCGTTACGCCAAGGCCGGCGCCTTCGATCTTGACGATCTGAACGCGGTTTTGGTGCCGCTGCTCCAAGAAAAGGCTGTCGTTACCGAAGCGAGAGCCGAAACCGCTGCAAAAGCCCGCCTGTAAAGCGCCTTAACATTGCACTTTGATGACAGCATTTGAAATTAAATAGTTGTTATTATTATGATTTCTTAGAACTTGTCGTCTACTTAGCCATCCGAAATCAACCGGGGCGATATCGAAACCCCGAAACTTCGGGTGCATGATGTCATCTTGGAAACCGGCGATTGGCCGGCTGCTTTCGTCGCTGGAAACGCGTCTTGTCGGCGCGCTTGCGCTTATCGTCGTGGCGACCGTGCTGTTGCAGGTCGTCACCCAACGCGAAGCCTTCGGGCTGCGCCATGAGGGCGAGGCGCTTGTTCACGCATCGGCCATTGCCGAGAACGCGGACCAGTTCGCCGAAGCGGTGGGCAAGCTGCGCATGGCGACCAATCGCGGCCTTGTTGCCAGCGACGATACCGCAGACGAACTGACCGACGCGGCCATCGCCATCGGCGACCGGCTCGGCAAGCTGCGCAACAGCGGCATGGCGCTCTATGACCTGCCGGAAGCCTCCGACCCTTTCGCGGATCTGGACAAGCACATCGCCGCCATTCTCGAAATCCAGTCCCGCCACAACGCCGGCCAAGGCCTGATCGAGCGGATCGAGGCGCGCAACAATGCCATGGCCGGCCTTGCCGCCCGCATCGTCGAGCGTGCCCATGCCGAGCGCGAGGCCGCGCAGCGCCGACTGGTCGCGTCGATCGGGCGCTGGCAGATGCTGGTGCTCGGCACCGGGCTGGTGACGATCCTGATCGTCTCGCTGGTGCTGTTCGACATCCTCCGGAACATTCTGCCCGCCGTGCGCCGCATGCACGGTTCGCTGCAACGGCTGGCCAATGGTGACCTCGATATCGAGATCGGCTCCTTCCGCCTGAAGGAACTGAAGGACTTGTCCGGCCCGCTCGAAACCTTCCGGCGCAATGCCAAGGCGGTCAAGAACCTGGCCTTCAGCGACCCGGCCACCGGCCTGCCCAACCGTCGCGCCTTCCAGGAAGACGTGACCTGGCTGTTCAGCGCCGCGCCGGAGCGCCGCTTCGCCTGCATGCTGATCGACATCGACCGCTTCAAGCACATCAACGACGATTACGGCCACGCCGCCGGAGACGATCTGGTGCGGCTGATCGGCACCCGGCTCAAGGCTAACCTCGGCGACGGCAGCATCGTCGCCCGCGTCGGCGGGGACGAGTTCGCCGTCTGCATCGAAATGGCAGAGGGCGAATCCGCCACCGTACTGGCCTCCCGCCTCACCGATTCGGTGCGCACGCCCTTCAGCCTCGGCGAATATTCGGTAGCGATCACCGCTTCGATCGGCGTTGCCGAAGTGGAAGCCTCGGACGAGGCCGACATCGACGAAATCTTGCGCAATGCCGACATGGCGCTCTACGCCTCGAAGAAGAACGGCCGCAATTCCGCCACCGGCTTCGCGCCGCAAATGGCCGAGGAGCGCGCCGTCGACCGGGCACTTGAAAAGGACCTCGAAACCGCCTTCGAAAGAGGCGAGCTGCGCATGGTCTACCAGCCGATCCACCCGGTTTCCGACACCGTGCAGGAAGTGGAGGCGTTGGTTCGCTGGAAGCATCCGAATCTGGGCGAAGTGCCGCCTTCCACATTCATCCCCGCTGCCGAGCGCAGCGGCCAGATGGTGCGGCTGGGCGAATGGATCATCCGCCGCGCGCTGGCTGATTTCGCGCGCTGGCCCGACATGACGATGAGCATCAACCTCTCGCCGCTGCAACTCCAGCACGACGGGTTCAGCGCCTTCCTGCTCGACGCCTGCGGCCGCCACGGCATTGCCCCGCAGCGCCTGTTCCTGGAAGTGACGGAATCGCTCTCGATCGAGCGCAACACCCGCGCGCTGCTTACGCTCAACCTGCTGCGCAACCTCGGCTTCCGCATTGCGCTGGACGATTTCGGCACGGGCTATTCGTCGCTGTCGATGGTCAAGAGCTTCAAGTTCGATCGCATGAAGCTTGATCGCAGCCTGGTGATGGACCTCGGGCAGGACCCGGCCTCGGTCGCGGTGCTGGAAGCGGCGGTGACCATGGCCCGGCATGTCGGCGCCGAAGTGGTGGCCGAGGGCATCAGCGAGGCCCACCTCATCGACGCCACCAAGGGCGCGGGCTGCACGCACCTGCAAGGCTACTTCTACAGCCAGCCGATCGAGGCAGACGAAGTGCCCCACTATTTCGCGGCGGAGCCCGATATGCGCAGCGAAGTGGCCTGAGTTACAGAACTGATTGAGGGTCGTGAGCCGATCCTCTTCAGCCGCTATCCCAAATAGACCATCGTCGCCCCCGCGAAGGCGGGGGCCCCGCTTCTTTCGCACCACGTCTCAAAGAAAAGCGGGATCCCCGCCTTCGCGGGGATGACGGCAAAGGTTCGAGGCGGCGGAGGCTTGGCCAAGCAGCCCACCCATCCCGAACGCGCAAAGAAAAAGGGCCGGAGCTTTCGCCCCGGCCCTCTATCCTGCGATAATGCCCGAAATCAGACGCGCATCGGCATCAGCACGTAGAGCGCAGGACTCTTCTCGTCCTGACGGATCAGCGTCGGCGCGCCGGCGTCGGCAAGGTGGAGTTCCACCGTGTCGCCATCGATCTGGCCGAGGATATCCTTGAGATAATTGGCATTGAAGCCGATCTCGAAACCATCCGACGAATAGTCTGCCGGTACTTCTTCCGCCGCCGTGCCGTTGTCCGGCGAGGTGACCGAAAGCGTCACGCGGTCTTGCTCCAGCGCCATTTTCACCGCGCGGGTCTTTTCGGTGGCGATGGTCGCCACGCGGTCCACGCCTTCAAAGAAGCTCTTGGGATCGATGCGGAGCAGCTTGTCGTTCCCGGTGGGGATGACGCGCGTGTAGTCCGGGAAGGTGCCGTCGATCAGCTTGCTGGTCAGCACAACGCCGTGCTCGCCGCCCAAGGTGAAGCGGACCTTGCTGGCCGAAAGATCGACCAGCACATTGGTGTCGAGCGCTTCTTCGAGCAGCTTGCGCAGCTCGCCCACGCACTTACGCGGCACGATCACGTCCGGCATGCCCTCGGCGCCGTCGGGACGGGCCAGGGTGAAGCGGGCGAGACGGTGACCGTCGGTGGCGGCAGCCTTCAGTTCCTCGTCCGAGACGTGGAGGAAGATGCCGTTGAGATAGTAGCGCGTTTCCTCGGTCGAAATCGCGAAGCGCGTGCGGTCGATCAGCTGCGCCAGCGTTGCCGCCGGAATTTCGAAGCTGGTCGGCAGCTCGCCCTCGGCGATCATCGGGAAATCGTCGCGCGGCAGCGTCGGCAGCTGGAAGCGGCTGCGCCCGGCCTTCACCACCATGCGGTTATCGGCCGCATCGAGGCTGACCTGGCTACCGTCCGGCAGCTTGCGAGCGATGTCGAACAGGAGGTGCGCGGAAACCGTGATCGCGCCGGCCTGCTCTACCGAGACCGCGCCAAGGGTTTCCACCACCTGCAAGTCGAGGTCGGTCGCCATGATGCGCAACGACCCACTGCCCGAAGCCTCGATCAGTACGTTCGAGAGAATGGGAATGGTATTGCGCCGCTCGACGACGGACTGCACGTGACTGAGGCAGCGCAGGAGCGTGGAACGTTCGATGGTGGCCTTCATGTCAGCCTCAGGTCCCCCTTGGTCGGGCTTGGGACACCCCCGCGAAGGCGGGAGATCCCGAATTTCAGGACGAATATCTCTAGCGTACGTAAGGCTTGCGGCAAGCGAGTAATGCCCCCTGAAAGGCGAAACTGGGGATAAATCGGGGGTTTCTCGTGACTTTTCGCCCCGGCGCCGCAGCCCGCCGCATTCCGGCGCCCCGATGACGCTCGCCGCTTGCCCCCAAGACGCGTTCGGAGCATGTTCACAAGCACCCCCAGCCACGCCGAAATCGTGGGAGACGAACCACTTGTCTGACCATCTGCGCATCGAACGCAAGGATGAGAGCGGCGAAATTCGCCCGATCACCCTGCCTGAATGGAAAGAGGCCGTGATCGGCATCGAAGGCGTGCGGCTTGCCGATGGCGACGCCAACGCGCTCAATCCGGTTACCCGCGAGTGGGTCGTCATGCCGAACCGTGGCGGCGATGTGGAAGTCTGGCGCGATGGCTATGGCGGCTGGCTGCGCGCGCTCTGGTGGTCGCCCAACGGCACCGTGAGCTTTGCAGCGCCCGATCCCGAACCGGACGGCCACTCGATTCTGGCCGTCGCGCGCGATCTCGCGGGAAAGCTCGGCGCGGATATCGTGAGCGCGGACCGCACCGTTCACGATTAGGAGGTGAGGATTTTCCCGAGACAAATCGACTGCGGCCGATCCGCATAGCGGCCATACGGTGCGATCTCGACATAGCCGTGTCGCTCGTAGAACGAGACAGCACGGGCGTTGACGCGCCGGGTGGAGAGCCATGCCGCGCCATAGCCATCGGCCCGCGCGGCAGCTTCGAGATGGGACAGAATCGCCGCGCCGCTACCGTGTTCGGCATACATCCGCTTGATCTCGGCCACATCGCCTTCGAGCGGCCGATAGGCGCCGCATCCGATCGCGGCGCCATGCTCATCCCGCGCGATCACGAAAAGCGCGCGGGACACGAGCACATCGGCCGGATCGAAGGAGGACGTACCGCCATCGCCGGTGATGGCGTTCAGCGCCCGCGAGAGGCGCTCCATCACCGAAACGGCATCGGGATCGCGCGGATCGCAGGGCTCAACCCTGACCATCCGCGCCAATCCCAAGGTCATGTCAGACCATCACCATGCCGCCGTTGACGTGGATCGTCTGGCCGGTGACGTAGCCCGCTTCCTTCGAGGCGAGGAACACGGCGGCAGAGGCGATGTCCTCGCCCTCACCCATGCGGCCCATCGGAATGCGGCCGTTGAGGGCGTCCTTCTGCGCGTCGGGCAGAACGTCGGTCATCGCGGTGCGGATGAAGCCCGGGGCGATGCAGTTCACGGTAACGTTGCGGCTGGCGAGTTCCTGCGCGAGGCTCTTCGACATGGCGGTGATGCCGCCCTTGGCCGCGCAGTAGTTCATCTGCCCGGGGTTACCGGTGGTGCCGACGACCGAGGTGACGTTGATGATACGGCCGAAGCGGGCCTTCATCATCGGCTTGGTCACGGCGCGCATCAGGCGGAAGGTCGATTCGAGATTGATCTTGATGACTTGGTCCCACTCCTCGTCCTTCATGCGCATGGCGAGGTTGTCGCGGGTGATGCCGGCGTTGTTGATCAGGATGTCGATCTTGCCCAGCGATTCGAGCGCGGCGGGAACCAGCTTCTCGACCTGCTCGGCATCGCCGAGGTTGCAGGCGATGGCGACATGATCGACGTCCTGCAGGTGCTGCGGGGTGTGCTCGTCAAGCTCGTCGCGGAAGGCGCGCAGCTTGTCGGCGTTCGAGCCCGAGATGGCAAGGCGCGCACCCTGCGCGGCCAGCGCGCGGGCAATCGACGAGCCGATGCCGCCCGAGGCGCCGGTGACAAGGGCGGTCATTCCGTTGAGGTTGAACATCTGGGTCACTCCATGATGACTTTAGTTGTAAAGGGTTCGCGCAAAGGCGCAAAGGCGCGAAGGCCTCAGCGATCGGATCGATGGTTGTTCACCAACCGCCGAATTCCTTCCTTCATCGTTTCACCCGAGAAATTGAGCAGCAGCCCTAGGGGCTGGTCGACCAAACGCAAGTAGGTGAGAACCTGCTTGGCATGGGCGCGACTGAGATTTTCCACCGACTTGATCTCGACAACAAGACGCTCCTCGATCAGCAGATCCACTCTGAACGCAGCCGGGAAATGCATGCCGTCGAACCGGATGTCGACCGGCCGCTGCCGGTCAACCTTGTATCCTCGGCGCTCCAACTCAGCCGCCAAGACCGTTTCATACACGCTTTCCAGCAAGCCGGGACCAAGGCCGCGATGTATTCGGACGGCGGCATCAACGACGTCCGCGCTGATCGCATCGACATCAACCAAAGCCGCCGCCCCCTTTGCGCCTTCGCGCCTTTGCGCGAACTCTTAAAGAATCTTCGCCAGTTCCTCGATCTCGGCCATGGTCACGGCGGAGATCACCTCCACCTCACCGGCCGAACGCTTGATCATCGGACCGAGCACCTTGCCGCCGAGTTCGACGAAGGTCTCGACGCCCGCCTCGCGCATGGCGATCGCGCTTTCGCGCCAGCGGACGCGGCCGGTGACCTGCTCGACCAGCAAGCGCTGGACTTCGGCGGGATCGGTGACGACCGAGGCGGTGACATTGGCGAACAGCGGCACGTGCAGGCTGCCCGGAGGAGTCTTGGCCAGTGCCTCTGCCATGGCATCGGCGGCGGGCTGCATCAGCGGGCAGTGGAACGGGGCCGACACCGGCAGCAGCACGCCGCGCTTGATGCCGTGGTCCTTCACCAGCGCAATAGCGCGCTCGATGGCTTCCTTGTGGCCCGAGATCACGACTTGCGTGGGGTCGTTGTCGTTGGCGACGGTGCAAACCTGACCTTCGGCAGCGGCTTCGGCCAGCGCCGTGGCCTTCTCGATATCCGCGCCCAGCAGCGCCGCCATCGCGCCAAGGCCGACCGGAACGGCCGCCTGCATCGACTGGCCGCGCAGCTTCAGCAGGCGCGCGGTGTCGGCAAGGCTGAAAGCACCGGCGGCGCAGAGTGCGGTATATTCACCCAGCGAGTGACCGGCGACGAAGTCCGCCTTGTCGGCGAGCGAGATGCCGCCTTCCTTCTCCAGCACGCGCAGGACGGCGATGGCATTGGCCATGATCGCCGGCTGGGCGTTCTCGGTAAGGGTCAGTTCCTCTTCGGGGCCCTGCGTCATCACGCGGAAGAGGTTCTGGCCGAGCGCCTCGTCCACTTCCTGGAAGACTTCACGCGCAACGGCGCTGGCTTCGGCGAGTTCGGCGCCCATGCCGACCTTCTGGCTACCCTGTCCCGGGAAAACGAATGCACGCATCTTGGCGGCTCCTTCTATCCGGCGGGCTTGCGGGTGCGCCCTGCCGATTTGCGAATATGACGTGGCGCGGCGCGTTATTGACCTTAGGGCCGCTCGGCAAGCCCGAAGGGAACAATCCGGTTCATCGCGTCATGCCCGATATCGGCGCTGCCGAGGTAGGGGATGGAGTGATGCGCGCACCAATGGCGGGCGATTTCCTCGGCTTCGATGCCGAACGGACGGTCGTTTTCGGGCACGTCGCTGACCCGGCCGAGGCGCAGGCCGGCCACGCCGCCGAGGTGCGCGGTCAGGTGAAAGAACAGCCGGTCCACCGCGTAGAGATACTCGGAAACTTCCTCCACCAGCACGACATGCTTGGCCAGCCCCGGCATCAGGCGGGTGCCGCAGAGCATCGACAGCGTCATCAGGTTGAAGGCGACGCGCGGATGATCGTCGCCGGTGGGTTCGACGCCGGAGGCATCGCCGGTCAGCCAGCGTAATGCGCGGCGCACTGCCTCTGCCCCGCCTTCGCGCCGGATATCGGCCAGCATCGGCCCGTGCACGGGCTTGCCGATCCGCGCACGATAGAGCCCGCCAAGCAGGTAACCCGCATCGGAATAGCCAAGGAAAGTCTTCTTCTGTGCGTCATGCGTGAATTTCGCGATAGCGCTTTCGGCCACGCGGCAGGCTCCATAGCCGCCGCGCGCGAACCACACTGCATCCACCGACGGGTCGTTGGCGCATTCCACCAGGGCCGCGATCCGCCAGGCGTCACTGCCGGCGAAATGGCCTTCCACTTCGAAGCACTGATCGTGGATCGCAAGCTCCACGCCGGGGAACTCTTCTGCCACCAATGCGACGACGGCCTCCGCATCCTCGCGGGTGATCGGGGTGGACGGTGCACAAACTGCGATACGGGTCATGGCTCCTTCCTATCGAGGTTGTCAGGACGAACAAGGCCGCATACCGAAGCTTCATGACTTCCGAGCATCACGACCTCACTTCACATCCCTGGTTCTTTTGCGGCATCGGTGGATCGGGCATGTTGCCGCTCGCGCTGATCCTCAAGGGGCATGGCGCGCAAGTAGCGGGCTCGGACCGCAGCCGCGATCAGGGCCGCACGCCTGAAAAGTTCGCATGGCTGGAAAGCCTCGGCTTCGACCTGCATCCGCAGGATGGCAGCGGCATTACCGGCGCGGAGCAGACCTTGGTCGCCTCGGCAGCGGTGGAAGACACCGTTCCCGAAGTGGTCCGCGCGAAAGAGTTCGGCTGCCCGCGCATGAGCCGTGCGCAGCTTCTGGCGACTTTGTTCAATGCCGCGCCTTTCGGCATTGCCATCGGCGGCACCTCGGGCAAGTCGACCGTCACCGGCATGACCGGCTGGATCATGACCCACGCCGAGCGTGACCCCACGATCATGAACGGCGCGGTGATGAAGAACTTCGCTTCGCCCGATGCGCCTTTCGCCAGCGCCCGGGTGGGTGAGGGCGAAGTCTTCGTGTCGGAAGTGGACGAGAGTGATGGCTCCATCGCACTCTATCGCCCGAAGGTCGCGGTGCTGGGCAATGTCAGCCTCGACCACAAGAGCATTGAGGAACTGCGCCAGCTTTTCGGTGACTTCCTGAGCCGCGCGGAGGTCTCCGCAATCAATCTCGACGATGCGGAAACGGCCGCGCTCGCCCCTCATGCGAAGGCGCTGGTGACGTTCGGGATCGTTTCGCCGGATGCGCAGATCACCGCGACAGATATTGTGGAAGAGCCGATTTCGCTGACCGCAACGGTCGTGGATCGCCGCGATGGGTCTGCCCACGCGCTGGCGCTCAAGGTTCCGGGCCGCCACAACCTCTACAACGCGCTGGCCGCCATTGCTGCGGCCAATGCCGCCGGGATTTCGGTGGCCGAGGCGGTCGAGGCGCTGGGCAGTTTCGTCGGCCTTGCGCGCCGATTTGATATCGTCGGCACCTCACCGTCAGGCGTGACGGTGATCGACGATTTCGGCCATAATCCGGATAAGGTCTCGGCCACGCTCGCCACGCTCAAGGCGCACGAAGGCCGGGTGATCGCCTTCTTTCAGCCGCACGGCTACGGCCCGCTGCGCCAGATGGGCTACGAACTGGCCGAAGTCTTCGCGGCGAAGCTCGGCCCGGACGACGTGACGATCCTGTGCGATCCGGTCTATTTCGGCGGCACGGTGGACCGCTCGCAGGGCAGCGAGCGCATCGTCAGCCTGATCGAAGCAGCCGGTGGAAAGTCGGAATATGTCGCCGCTCGCGAGGACTGCGCGCGCCGCATTGTCGAGATCGCCAAGCCCGGTGACCGCGTGGTGGTCATGGGCGCGCGAGACGACACGCTGACGGTATTCGCGAAAGAACTGCTCGCGGCGCTTCCCTGATCGAGGCCCTGATCGCCGATCAGTGCGCCTTGCCGCGCACTTTGGCGATCAGATGCACGATCAGCGCGATCACGCCGCCCAGCACCAAACCCACTGCGGCCGAAGCCAGCGCATAGCCCAGCCAGCCGAGCACACCGCCCAGCGGCCCGCCCAGTACCGTGAGCCAGTGCTGGAAGCCATGCGCCAGATGCGCCGGAGCAGGAACGCCCAGTTGCTCAAGGCCGTGGAGGATGATCCCGCCGCCAACCCACAGCATCGCCACCGTGCCGACCGAAGCGAGCACGGTCAGCACATTCGGCATGCCCTGCACCAGCATGCGGCCCACGGCCTGCGTGCCCTTCCCTTCCTTCCGGGCGAGGTGGAGGCCGATGTCGTCCATCTTCACGATCAGCGCCACCGCGCCATAGACGCCCGCCGTGATCAGCACGCCCACCAGCGCCAGCGCCACCGCGCGCGTCACCAGCGAACTGTCGGCGACTTCGGCAAGAGCGATGGCCATGATCTCTGCCGAAAGGATCAGGTCTGTGCGGATGGCGCCGGAAACGCGCACCTGTTCGAATGTCGTCGCGTCCTGAACGGGGCTTTCCAGCGTTTCGCCGTGCTTGGCACCGCCCAGCTTCTCGATCACCTTTTCGGCGCCCTCGAAGGCGAGATAGCTGCCGCCCAGCATCAGGATCGGCGTGATGAGCCAGGGCAGAAACGCGCTTAGCACCAGGGCAATCGGCAGCAGGATGAACAGCTTGTTGCGCAGCGATCCCTTGGTGATCTTCCAGATGATCGGCAGTTCCCGATCGGGCGTGAAATCGGTGACGTAGCCCGGCGTCACCGCCGCATCGTCGATCACCACGCCGGCCGCCTTGCTCCCGGCCTTGGCCACGCCCACCCCCACGTCATCGAGCGAGGCGGCGGCAGCACGCGCGATCACCGCAACGTCATCGAGCAGGGCAACGAGGCCGGAAGGCATTGGAAGAACAATCCTTGGTCGGTTGAACAGAATTCCCAAGCCATGCGGGGGAATTTTTCACCGATCAAGCAATTCCGGCAAAAACCTCGCCAATGAAGGGGTTTGCGGCCTTTCGTGATGGCCGCCGCCGCGCTTCCGCAAGACCGATCGCCATTGCTCCCCTCACACTGCCCTTAACGGCGTCCGATGCCCACCGTTCTCTCCCCTGTCCGGAACGAGCCTCGACGGTGACTTCCAACGTATTGAAAATAGGGAACAATCATGTCGGTCATCAACACGAACATCAGCGCCATCCGCGCCTCGAACGCATCGATTGCCGCCAACGCGGCACTCGGCACCGCGATGGAGCGCCTCTCCACCGGCAAGCGCATCAATTCCTCCAAGGACGATGCGGCGGGCCTTGCCATCTCGACCTCGATGAGTTCACAGATCCGCGGCATGAGCCAGGGCATCCGCAATGCCAACGACGGCATCTCTCTGGCGCAGACCGCCGACGGCGCGCTGGACGAAGTGGCCAACATGCTCCAGCGGGTCCGCGAACTGGCGATCCAGTCGGCATCGGGTACCTATCAGGACACCGACCGCGACGCGATGCAGCAGGAAGTGTCCGCACTGACCGACCAGATCGGCGACATTCTTTCCACCACCACGTTCAACGGCAACAAACTGTTTTCCACCACCTCCGGCTCGGACGTGACATTTGACATCCAGACCGGTTCGAACTCCGGCGAAAAGGTTACGCTCACGTCGGTCGCCATCGACGGCACCGATCTCGACGCCACGGCGCTGGACGTTTCGACCAGCACCGCCGCCTCGAACACGCTGGACCATGTCGACGATGCGCTGAAATCCCTGAACGTCAACCGCGCCTCACTCGGCGCCGGGCAGAACCGGCTGGAATCGGCGATCAACAACCTGACCAGCAATGTGACCAACCTCTCCGACGCCCGCTCACGGATCGAGGACGCCGATTACTCCGTTGAAACCACGCAGATGGCCAAGGCGCAGATCCTCTCGCCAGCCTCCACCGCGATGATCGCGCAGGCCAATCAGGCCCAGCAAAACGTCCTCACGCTTCTGCGCTGAACGGTTCCCCAGCGGGATCCCTAAGGTCCCGAAAGCACCCGGCGGGCAGCGATGCCCGCCGGGTTGTCTTTGCTTTCAGAACTCGACGTCGAGTTCCTCGATATCTTCCGGCTCTGCCTTGGCGGCCACCAGCCATTCGGCCATCGGCGCCCACACGGCAATGGTCTCACAATAGGCGCGGCACAAGTCGTTCATCGGCACGGCATAGCTCAGGAAGCGGCGCGTAACAGGCGCATACATGGCATCGGCCACGGTCGGCTCGCTCCCGAACAGGTAGGGACCGCCGTAGATCTCGATGCATTCCTGCCAGATCGCCTCGATCCGCTCGATATCCGGACGCGCCCCGGAAAAGATCGGGAAGCTTTCGTGCACCACCTTGAGGTTCATCGGCAGCGCCGAGCGCAAGTTGGTGAAGCCGGAATGGATCTCGCCCGAGATCGAGCGACAATGCGCCCGCGCGATCGGATCCTGCGGCAGCATTCCCGCGCCGGGGTATTTCTCGTTGAGATATTCGGCGATCGCCAGCGTGTCCCACACGCTGGCGCCCTCATGTTCGAGACGCGGCACCAGAACCGAGGGCGAGAGCAGCAGCAGCTCCGCGCGATTGGCCGCATCGTTGGCGACCACTTTCTCCTCCACTTCGATCCCCGCAAGGCGGCACAGGAGCCAGCCGCGCAGCGACCAGGCCGAATAGGTCTTGCTCGAAATCGATAGCTGGGCGCTTCCCGACTCGCTCACCGCCGTCTCCGCATAATGTGCTTTTGCTTGCATCAGCTTATGATGCAGCGCAGCATGAATCCAGCACCGATTGCGCCTCGAAACGAATCGCGCGCGAAACCGCGGCAGGGAAAGACCACGCATGCTCTACCAGGCGTACCAGGCCTATTCGGACCTGCTCGAACTCCCCCGCTGGGCCGCGCGCAACACCGTCGAGATGCGGGACCACTACTTTAGCGGAGCCCACGATCAGCCCTGGTTACGCCGCTTTTTCGCGCTTTCGGAGACGTTCGAGAAAGCCACGATCACCCACGCGCGCCCGGCCTACAACATTACCTCGGTGCTAAGTGGCAACCGCGAGGTCACAGTGCGCGAGGAAGTGGTGGTGGACCTGCCGTTCGGCAACCTTCTCCACTTCGCCAAGGACGATGTTGCAGCGCCGCAACCGAAGATGCTGGTCGTCGCCCCGCTCTCCGGCCACTACTCTACCCTGCTGCGCGATACCGTGTTCACGCTGCTGAGCGATCACGATGTCTACATCACCGACTGGAAGAACGCGCGCGACATCCCGCTGAGCCAGGGTAACTTCGGCTTTGACGACTTCATCGACTATGTAATTCACTTCCTGCAGGAACTGGGCGACGCCGACGGCAAGCGCGGCGCGCATGTACTTGCGGTGTGCCAGCCCTGCGTGCCGGTGCTGGCAGCCGTTGCGCTGATGGCGCAGGACGACGATCCTTGCCAACCCCGCTCGATGACGCTGATGGGCGGCCCGATCGACACCCGCGAAAGCCCCACCAGCGTCAACGAACTGGCCACCGAACACCCCTTCGCCTGGTTTCAGGACACGATGATCGAGACGGTGCCCTGGCGCCACAAGGGCGCCGGCCGCAAGGTCTATCCCGGCTTCATCCAGCTTTCCGCCTTCATGTCGATGAACCTCGGCCGCCACTTCGGCCAGTTCCGCAAGCTCTATCAGGCGCTGGCCGACGACCGGCAGGCCGATGCCGACAAGATCGAGACGTTCTACGAGGAATATCTCGCCGTGCTGGACCTCACGGCCGAATTCTATCTCGAAACGATCGACAAGGTGTTCCAGCGGGCACTGCTGGCCAAGGGCGAACTGGAACATCGGGGCCGCAAGGTGGACTGCGGCGCGATCCGCAAGACGGCCCTGCTCACTGTCGAGGGCGAGCGGGATGACATCTGCGCCGTGGGCCAAACGGCGGCGGCGCACTTCCTGTGTTCCAGCCTGCGGCCGCATCTCAAGCGGCACCACCTCCAGCCCGGCGTGGGCCATTACGGCCTGTTTGCCGGGTCGCGCTGGGAAACGCAGGTTTACCCGCAAGTGCGCAACCTTGTTCTGGCGGTGAGTTAGGGTGGCAGGGAGTAATTCGAGCGCTAAATCCATCTGTCGCTGCCTTTACCCGAGATATGCCTTTCCGGAATCGCCGTTGTGCTCGCCCAATTGTTGCCCCGTTTCTCGACGAAGCTGCTCTTTGAACAATGAGCAGGATGAGCATGGCGACTGCCCTTACCCTATGTGAAACCCCGACGGACGCGATCCGAGACGCGATCTTGCGCCCACTGGCGGCCTTCAATGCCGAGAACGGTTACCCCCCAGACCCTCAACCCGTCGCCATCACCCTCACTGGCGAAGATGGCGCGATCATCGGAGGCCTATGGGGCAAGACCGTTTATGATTGGCTCTTCGTTGACTACCTTGTCGTGCCGACTGCACTAAGGGGTCAAGATTTAGGCGCGCAATTGTTGGCATCGGCGGAAGAACTCGCGATTGAGCGAGGGTGTGTAGGGTCCTGGTTGACCACTTTCACTTTCCAGGCGCGGGGGTTTTACGAGAGACTCGGATACGAGGTGTTTGGCACGCTCGATAATTCGCCACGTGACAATGTCCGCATTTTCCTTCGCAAGCGCCTGAAACCGGCCTGACTGTTTCCCGCAATTTTGGCCATTTGAAGCAATGCTTCCGCGTCCGAAACAGACATCGATATTTCCGCTCGTTCAACCATTTTCTCGATCCCGCTCAGGCTGAGCTTGTCGAAGCCCCCGGCGGCGTGGCGCGGTGCTGGCATCCTTCGACAGGCTCAGGATGAGCGATGTGGAGAGCGAATAGGTACGATTGGCCGATCAAAACACGGCGCAAGCGGCGAGATGGATCCTGAAACAAGTTCAGGATGACGGGGGTTTGGAGGCGGCCAAAGCTTTCCATCGGGCGCCCAGAAAGACGTGCCATTTCTCGCCCACCCTATTGCGCGGCAATGGCAATGGATTACACATTTGCGCCGTTCAATTGGGGGAAATTCAGGTGCATCTGGGCAAAGTCTCGCGGGCCGTTCTGGCCTGCGCCATCGTTGCGGCTATTCCGTCTCCGGCCTTTGCGGGCGAGACCGTTCTCTACCAGCCCTCGCCCGCCTGGGTGAAAGTCGCCGCTCTGCCTGCCGCCACCGGCTCCGACACGGCGCCCATCGCCATCTACGATTCGCAGCAGAAGGTCGAAGGCGGCCAGCTCTGGCGATATAACGATACGGCGGTACGGATCGCTTCTGCCGAGATGCTCGCCCAGTTCTCTACCGTAGCTGCGCAGTGGTCCCCCGATCAGGGAGACCTCATCATTCACGAGATCTCGATCGTGCGCGATGGCGAGACTATCGACCTCCTCAAGGGCGGCATGAAGCTTGACGTGCTGCGCCGCGAGGAATTGCTCGAACAGCGCCAGCTCACCGGCGTCCTTAGCGCCACGGCCGCGATTCAGGGCCTGCGCGTGGGCGATCTGTTCCGCCTGCGCTATTCCAGCACGCAGCATGACAAAGTGCTGGGCGATCACGTGCAGGCCATGGCCGTCCTCCCCGTTCGCCCCTTGCGGATCGGCACCGGGCGCCTGCGCGTGATCTGGCCGGTGGCGGAGAACGCCAAGTGGCAGATCCTCACCAAGGACAGCCCGGCAGCCCCGGTCCGCCATGGCGACACCATGGAACTGGAAGTGGCGCTACCGCTGGCCAAGCAGCCCGAAATGCCGGCCGACGCACCCGCGCGATTCCGCCCTCTGCCGCTTTTCGAATTCTCCACGTTCCGCGACTGGCCTGAGGTTTCGCGCACGTTCGCCCCGCTCTACGCGGCGCACGGGCTCATTGCGGACGGCACCCCGCTGGCCGCCGAGGCGGACAAGATCGCCGCCGCCTCGACCGATCCGTTGACGCGTGCGCAGGCCGCGCTCCAGCTCGTGCAGGACAAAGTGCGCTATCTCGCGGTCCAGATGAACGGCGGCAACTATACGCCGCAGAAGCCGGCGGAGACCTGGCAACTGCGCTACGGCGACTGCAAGGCCAAGACCCTGCTCCTGCTGGCCCTGCTCGACCGGCTGGGCGTGGAGGCCGAGGCGGTGACCGCCAGCGCCACAGGCGGCGCTTTCGATCTGCCGCGCCGCCTGCCCAGCGCCGCCGTGTTCGACCACGTGCTGGTCCGGGCGAAAGTGGGCGGACAGAGCCTCTGGCTTGACGGCACCGGGCTAGGCTCGCGGATCGAGGACATCCATGACACGCCCGATTTCGGCTACGTCTTGCCGCTGCGTACGGCCGGCGCCGAGCCCGAACTGATCGAGACCCACGCCAACGCGCGGCCGACGTTGGAGCTGGAGGCGGACTATGACGAGAGCACCAGCCTCGATCTGCCGGCAGTCGTTACCGCCAAAGTCACGCTCCACGGCGCGCAGGCGCTCGGCATCGGGCTAGCCGCCAACTCGCTCGATCCCGAGCAGCGCGACGACATGGTCCGCAGCCAGCTTACGCGCGTGCTTGGCCAAGGTCAGTACGCCGAGGTTTCGATCGAAACCTCGACCGACAATGCCACTACCGTGCTCAAGGGGCGTGGCATCGTCACCACCGTGTGGAGGCCGCGCGACCGGCTGATGCAACGGCGGATGGAGAGCATGCTCGCCGACTTCTCCTTCATCCCCGACCGTGCCCGCGCCGAATGGCGGCAGCTTCCGGTCGCCACGACGCAGCCGGTCAGCATGGTTTATCATGTGCGGATCAAGCTGCCTGACGGCGGCAAGGGCTATACGCTTCAGGGCGCGAACGACATCGACGCCTCGGTGGGGGGATCGCGTTTCACCGGGCATGCGGCGCTCACTGGCGGCCTGTTCTCCTATGACGAGCGGCAGGACGCTTCGGGGCAGGAAGTTCCCGCGGACCGGATCGCCGCCGACCGCGCGCAGCTCGCCAAGGCGCAGGCGCAAGTCCCGCAAATCGTCGCCCCCGCCAATGCCACGCGTCGCTGGGATCTCACTCCGGCCGCCAAGGGCACGACGCAGGCCGCCGCCATCGACGGCATCTTGACCAAGGCCATGGCGGCCAAGGAGCCCAAACCGGATCCCTGGATCGCGCGGGCCAGCGTGCGCCGGGGCATCGGTGACTATAAAGGCGCGCGCGAGGACCTGACCCACGCCATCGCCCTTTCGGCAGATGCGCCCTCCTATCTCGAACGCGCCGAGGTCAACCGCGCGCTGGGCGACGTGCCGGGCGCAATGGCCGATGCCCGCAAGGCGCAGGAACTCGATCCTTCGGACAGCGCCTCCGCCGATCTCGTGGCCACGCTGCTGGCACTGGAAGGCAAGACCGACGAAGTTCGCGAACTGATCGACGAGAAGATTGCGCTGGGCGGCGACGAGCTGCGGTTCTGGCAAATGTCGAAAGTCGAGAAGCTGGGCCTCTATGCCGATGCGACCGAGGCGCTCTCGATGCTGGACACGCTGATGACGCAGAGGCCGCAGAGCCCGGACCTGCTCAATCTGGCCTGCTGGATCAAGGGCATGCGCGGGGTTGAGGTGGAAAGCGCGGTTCGCCAGTGTTCCAGCGCGGTCGAACTGGCCGCCAGCCCGGTCGGCCCGCTCGACAGCCGGGCGGTGATCTGGTTCCGCCTTGGCCGCTATGACGATGCCCTGCACGATCTCGATGCCGTAATTCTGGAGGCGCCGACCCAGGCCGAAAGCCGTTACATGCGCGGCATCGTCCTCGCCCGCCTTGGCCGCGCGGCCGAGAGCCGGGACGAAATCGCCGTTGCCCGCCGGCTGGATCCGGGCGTGGATGCGCTCTACACGAAGCTCGGGATCAAGCCCTGAGCGCCCGTTTCGCTTTGCACGCCTCCGGCATCGGCCGGGGGCGTGCGGTCGGATAGAGCTTGCATTTCCCGGCCACCCCGCATAAGGGCGCGCCTTCCGACCGTGCCGCATGGCCGCTCGGAAAGGACGAAAGCCGGAGGGGCCCCGCAATCCCGCGGACAGCCAGCGATCGGTTAGATTAGAGAAAAGGAAGTGCCGTGGCTCTTTACGAGCACGTGTTCCTGGCACGCCAGGACCTCAGCCAGGCGCAAGTCGATACGCTTGCCGCCACCGCCACCGAGATCGTCGAGTCGAACCAGGGCAAGGTCACCAAGACCGAGACCTGGGGCCTCAAGAATCTCGCCTACAAGATCAAGCGCAACCGCAAGGCGCACTTCGTGATGCTGAACATCGAAGCTACCGGTGACGTTGTCGCCGAGCTCGAGCGTCAGACCGCGATCAACGAAGACATCATCCGCTGGATGACCGTCCGCGTCGACGAGCACGAAGGCGGCCCCTCGGTCATGATGCGCAAGAGCGATCGCGAGCGTACTCGCCGTCGCGAACGTGAAGGAGCCTGATCCATGGCACGTGCATTCTTCCGCCGCCGCAAGTCGTGCCCGTTCTCGGGCAAGAACGCTCCGGCCATCGACTACAAGGACGTGCGTCTGCTTCAGGGCTTCATGTCCGAGCGTGGCAAGATCGTTCCCAGCCGCATCACCGCGGTTTCCGCAAAGAAGCAGCGTGAGCTGAGCCAGGCGATCAAGCGCGCCCGGCACATCGGCCTCCTGCCCTACATCGTCAAGTAAGGGGGACGAACCTCATGGATATCATCCTCCTCGAACGCATCGAGAAGCTCGGCGCCATTGGTGACGTCGTTTCCGTCAAGGACGGTTACGCACGCAACTACCTGCTGCCGAACAAGAAGGCGCTCCGCGCCAACGAGCGCAACAAGCAGGTCTTCGAGACCAACCGTGCGAAGATCGAAGCCGAAAACGCTGAGCGTCGTTCGGCTGCCGAGCAGCACTCGGGCGACGTCGAAGGCAAGCAGGTCGTCCTGATCCGCGCTTCGTCGAACTCGGGCCAGCTCTACGGTTCGGTTTCGGTGCGCGACATCGTCGACGCCCTGAACGCCGATGGCGCCAAGGTTGCGAAGAACATGATCGTGCTCGAACGCCCGATCAAGACGATCGGCGTGTTCGACGTTCGCGTGAACCTGCACCCCGAAGTCGCCGTCACCGTCAAGGTGAACGTCGCTCGCTCGCCCGACGAAGCCGACCTGCAGTCGCAGGGCGTCGACGTCATGGCCGCGATGTTCGAACAGGACGTCTCGGGCTTCACCGAAGCCTACGACCCGAACGCCGAACCCGGCGAAATCGCGGTCGAAGAAGCTGCGGTGGAAGGCGAAGAGGAAGCCTGAGCTTCCCCTTCTGCTTGACCAAGCGTTTCGAAAGGCCCTCGCTCCTCACGGAGCGGGGGCCTTTCTCCTTTGTGCGGACCTGACGATGACCGACCCCACCGATCTGCGCCCCGGCTATGCCATCAATGCCGAATTGCGCGCGGCGCTGCTGGCGCTCAACAATGCCCATGCGGTCGAGCTTTCGCTGGCCGACGCGGCACGGATGGAGTTGCTGGTGGAGCGCGCCTTCGTGGCGGCGCGGATTGGCCGGAATGCCGGAACGCTGGACGCAGCGCTGATCGCCTTCGATCAGGATGCGGACTACGACAGCGCCAATTTCCAATGGTTCCGCGCTCGTTACCCGCGCTTCGTCTATGTCGACCGGGTGGTCACCGCGCCGGAGGCACGCGGGCGCGGGTTTGCCCGCAAGCTCTACGCTCATCTCTTCGAGCGGGCCCGCGCCGCCGGGCATGAGTGCGTGGTCTGCGAAGTCAATTCCGACCCGCCCAACCCGGTCAGCGAAGCCTTCCATCAGGCGCTTGGCTTCAAACCCGTGGGCGAGGCGCTGCTGGGGAACGGAAAGACTGTGACCTATCTGATGCGCATCATAGATTGATGCGCGCGGAGGCGCGGAGACGCGGAGGAATAACGCCGGCGGCAAAGCCGCACTCATACTCGCGGCACGCGCAAAACGCTGACGACACATACTGAAGGCGCCCATGGCGCACCAGAAATCCTCCGCGTCTCCGCGCCTCCGCGTGAAACCTTCCCACGCAAACACCCCAATCCAATCGCCCGGCCCGACTATTGCACTGCAATACGAATCGCGTAAGTGTGGGCGATGGAAACGATCGAAAGCACGATCGCGGAACTGGTCCGCGTTTACGAAACCGCCGTCACCACTCTGAAGGCCGATATCGCCGCCTTTGTCGAGAACGGCACACTCCCTCCTGTCGAACGCCGCGAAGCACGTGCCTGGTGCTATCCCGAGTTGCGCATCACCTATCATGGCGTCGAGCGCGGTTCGCTCTACAGCCGCTCGTTCGGACGGCTGAACGACATCGGCACATACGTCACCACGATCACGCGCCCGCGGCTCTTCGCAGACTATTTGCACGAACAGCTCGGCCTGCTTCACGAAGACTATGAAATCGCCATCGAGGTGGGCCGCTCCACGCAGGAGATCCCCTTCCCTTACGTGCTCGACGGCATCGGCATGGGCAGCGTGACGCCGCAGGAACTGGCGGCGCACTTCCCGACCACCGAACTCGCCATGATCGGTGACGAGATCGCCGACGGCACCTTCATGCACCCGCAGGACGAGCCGCTGCCGCTAGCCCTGTTCGACGGACTGCGCACCGACTTCAGCCTCGCGCGCCTTCAGCATTACACCGGCACCAGCGTCGAGCACTGCCAGCGCTTCATCCTCTTCACCAACTACCACCGCTACGTGGACGAGTTCGTGGACTGGGCAGGCCGGCAGATCGGCACCGATGGCTACACCGCGCTTTCTGGCGCGGGCGGGCTCTATCTCGACACGCCGGTCGACAATGCGCGTGAACGCCTGTCCGACACTGCGTGGCGCCGCCACCAGATGCCGGCCTATCACCTGATCCGGCCGGACAAGTCGGGGATCACGCTGGTCAATATCGGCGTCGGCCCCTCGAACGCGAAGACCATTACCGACCACCTCGCGGTCATCCGCCCGGAGGTCTGGCTGATGATCGGCCACTGCGGGGGCCTGCGCGAAGGCCAGCGCATCGGCGACTATGTGCTCGCCCATGCCTATCTGCGCGACGACCACGTGCTTGACCGCGTGCTGCCGCCGGAAATCCCGCTGCCTGCCATTGCCGAAGTCCAGCAGGCGCTGGCCAGCGCCGCCGAGGCGGTGAGCGGCGAAGGCGGCGCCAATCTCAAGAAGCGCATGCGTACCGGCACCGTTGTCACCACCGACGACCGCAACTGGGAACTGCGCTACACCGAATCCGCGCACCGTTTCAGCCTCAGCCGCGCCATCGCCATCGACATGGAAAGCGCCACGATCAGCGCGCAGGGCTACCGCTTCCGCGTACCCTACGGCACCCTGCTCTGCGTTTCCGACAAGCCGATCCATGGCGAACTGAAGCTGCCTGGCCAGGCCAACCGGTTCTATGAGGAAGCCATCGCCAGCCATCTCAAGATCGGCCTCCAGGCCTGCGACTTGCTGCGCGCCGAGGGCGAGCGCCTGCACAGCCGCAAGCTGCATGCATTCAACGAACCGCCGTTCCGTTAAACGGCCGCGGTTCGCCGCCGGTCCATCACCAAGACACGAATGAGCCGCCGTTTTCGTCATGAAAGCGGCGGCTTTTCGTTGCACGCCTCTCCGGCCAACCAGCGCAATCAACCATCGCATCACCATAGAGCGGTATAATTATATTCCATAATATACGATATTATGGACACTTTTAGACTTGATTGATGCTCAAACAACCAATAATCGAGATATCACCCTTCAAGAAAAGAACATGAAATTCCATTTCAATTGTATTTCTTTCGAATTTCGAATTTTTCATCTTCTTTTCTTGATCTGAAATAGTTGTGGCAGTTCTACAACTAACCCTGAATCAATCAAACACAACTACTGATCTCGCATGACAAGCGTGGGACTCCCGCGCAGACACCCTTTCCTGATTTCGACGCGCACACCCCTCTCCCGCGCCGAAATCCGCAATAGGGAGTAATCAATGACATCCGAGATGAAGCGCCTTCTTCTGGCGTCCACGCTCCTCATGGGTCTACCGGTCGCAGCTCAGGCCCAAGACACTGCCGCCACTTCCGGCAATGAAACCGACGCCGGTGCCGATACGGGCGCCATCGTCGTCACCGGCTCGCGCCTGTCCAACGCCAATCTCGAACAGGCCGCGCCGATCATGGCGGTGAGCCGGGAAGAGATCAAACTGACCGGACAGGTCAATGTCGAGAACATCCTCAAGGACCTGCCGCAGGTACTTCCGGGCGCGACCGCATCGTCGAACAATCCCGGCGGCGGCGTCGCCACGGCCGACTTGCGCGGCCTTGGCGCGGTGCGCACGCTGATCCTCGTCAACGGCCGTCGCTACGTTTCCTACGACACCAATCAGGTGGTCGACCTCAACACGATCCCGACCGCGCTGATCGAGCGCGTGGATGTGGTCACGGGCGGCAAATCGGCAGTCTACGGCTCGGACGCGGTCAGCGGCGTGGTCAACTTCGTGACCAAGCAGGACTATGACGGCGTGCAGGCCAACGCCAACTACCGCCTTACCGGACAGGGCGACGGCGCGCAGTACGGCGGCGGCCTGCTGGTCGGCAAGAACTTCGCGGACGGGCGCGGCAACATCACGCTCTATGGCGACTACATGCGCCGCAATCCGATCCTCCAGTCGGCCCGCAAGTACACCGCGACGACCCAGACCGAAGACGGCGCTGGCGGCCTGACGGCCGGTGGTTCGAGCTACATCCCGCAGGGCGCGATCTCGCTCGACGGCAACCGTTACATGTTCAATCAGGACGGCAACTACCGGGACTATACCTCGGCAGACGCCTATAACTACGCCTCGGAAAACTACCTTCAGGTCCCGCAGAAGCGCGAACTGCTGTTCGGTCAGGCCCACTTCGACGTCAGCGATCACCTGACGCTCTATGGCGAGGGCCAGTACGTCCACAACCGCGTGAAGAACCAGCTGGCGCCGACGCCGCTCTCGGGCACGTACGAGATCGACACCAACAGCTCGTTCCTCTCGGCGGACTCGCAGGCCCTACTGAAAAGCTACGATACCGATGGTGACGGCTACACGTCCGCTTCGGTCTATCGCCGCCTCAACGAAGTGGGCAACCGCATTTCGGTGATGGACAGCAAGGCCGTTCGCGGCCTGATCGGCGCGCGCGGCAATATCTCAGGCGACTGGAACTACGACGCTTACTTCAGCTACGCCCGCACCCGGCAGGTGGAGCACCAGTACGGCAACGTCTCGGCCAGCCGCGTCCAGCAGGCGCTGATGACCACGCGTGACAGCGCGGGCAACCTTGTCTGCACCGATACGAGCAACGGCTGCGTCCCGCTCAACATCTTCGGCGCAGGCAACATCAGCCAGGCGGCGGCCGACTTCATCTCGATCGACACGGTCAACCGCTCGACCATCACCGAGAAGGTCGCCAGCGGCGCGATCACCAACAATTCGCTGTTCGACCTCGGCGCCGGGGCCGCAGGTCTGGCGTTCGGTGCCGAATACCGCAACGAACACGGCAAGTTCGAACCCGACGCGGCGCTCTCCTCGGGCGACGTGATCGGCTTCAACGCCTCCGGCCCGACCGCGGGCGGCTATAACGTCAAGGAACTCTTCGCGGAGATCGACGTGCCACTGCTGGCGGACAAGCCGTTCATCGACCGTCTGGCATTCAACGGCGCCTATCGCTTCTCCGATTACTCGACGGCAGCGGGTCAGGTCGGCACGTTCTCGGCCGGTCTTGTCTGGGCACCGGTCAAGGACATCAGCCTGCGCGGGCAATATTCGCGGGCCGTTCGCGCGCCAACGGTTGCCGATCTCTACAGCGGCAGCATCGGAAACTACGAGACCGCAAGCGACCCCTGCGCCACCAGCGCGGCGCTTTCCAATGCCACGCTCAATGCCAGCTGCATCGCCTCGGGCGTTCCGGCGGGCAAGATCGGCAACTTCACCACCGATCCGCAGATCCTCAGCTACAACGCGGGCAACAGCGCACTGCGTGAGGAAACCGCCAATACCTGGACGTTCGGCACGGTGATCCAGCCCCGCTTCATTCCGGGCTTCTCGCTGACGGTCGATTACTACAACATCAAGATCGACAACTTCATCACCACCGCGACTACCAACAACATCGTCGGTGCCTGCTACGGCACTGCCGCCAATGGCTGGACGCCCTACAACACCGATTATTGCTCGCTGCTGCCGCGCGATCCGACGAGCTACAATATCAACGGCGCCATCGATAACCTGACGAACTCGGGCGGCGTGAAGACCGACGGCATCGACTTCGACGCGCGCTACACGATCCCGCTCGCGTTCGGCGTCAATGACGAGAGCAAGCTGGACCTGCGCTTCTCGGGCACCCGCCTGATGAGCTGGAAGTTCACGCCGATCGCGACGATTTCGGATATGTCGTATGACTGCGCCGGCAAGTTCGGCCTGCTCTGCGGCAACGTCTACGCCAAGTGGCGCCTCAACAGCCGCGTGACATGGTCGACCGAAGGCAAGACCCTCTCGCTCGCCTGGCGTCACCTGTCCCCGGTCAAGGACGACGATGTGTCGACCGACTACAGCGTCGAAAAGATCAAGGCGTTCGACTACTTCGACCTGGCAGCCTCGATCGACGTGGCCAAGCAGTTCACCTGGTCGGTGGGCATGAACAACATGTTCAACAAGAAGCCGCCGATCCTGGGCGACAACCAGGAGCAGGCGAACACTTATCCATCCACGTATGACGTCTATGGCCGCACGCTCTTCATGAACGTGACTGTCGACTTCTAAGAGTGAAAAGAGGGGAGCCGGGTCCGTCCGGCTCCCCGATTTCGCGGTCTTTCATGAACCGCAGATGACATCTTTCGTTGCACGACGGACAATACCGCGTCATCCTCTCAAAAAAATGAAAAGAGAGAGGATGACAGCACCGATGAAGACGGCACACGTGCGACTATCGATTGCAGGCCTGCTTGCTCTGGCAGGCACAGGTTGTTCCGAACTCAAACCCGCGCATGAAATGGGCGCTTGCTGGAACGTCAACACCACCTCATCGGGTCCGGTGCAGGGTCAGGGCGTGCTGGTCGCGGGCGTGGACGGCTTCTCGCTTCAGGCGCCGGATTGCGACGACAAGACCGGGCGGAACCGCTTCGAACTCTCGCGCGATGCGTCCAGCCAGCTGAACACGCTGCTAGGCAAGCATCCGCGCGCCGTCACGTTCCGCTTCTCCGGCCATATCCTGCCCCGCTCGGGCCATCAGTCGCTGTGGATCGGCACGCTCAGCAACATCGCCGCGAACAGCAGTCCGCCGAAATGGATGCCGGGAATGCAATGACGCCTGCGGCCCTGAACGGCCGATAGATGCGGCGCGGGAGCCCATGCTCCCGCGCCGCATTCGTATTACCAGCCGGCCTTCTCGCCCTTGTTCTGCTCGTCGAGCCACTTCTGGAGCGGTGCGAAGTAGGCAAGCATCGGCTTGGCACTCAGCTTGTCCGAACCCGTGAAGGCCTTGAGCGCCTCAGGCCAGGGCTTCGACATGCCCATCGCCAACATGCGGTCGAGGTTCTCGCCCACCTTCTTGTTGCCGTAGAAGCTGCAACGGTGAAGCGGGCCCTTCCAGCCGGCCTGCTTGCACGCCGCTTCGTAGAACTGGAACTGGAGGATGCGCGCGAGGAAGTAGCGCGTGTAGGGCGTGTTGCCCGGCACGTGGAACTTGGCACCCGCATCGAAACCGTCGTCGGGACGGGCCGAAGGCGGCACCACGCCCTGATAGTCGAGGCGCATCTTGGTCCACGCCTTGTTGTAGTCGGCCGGCTTGATCGAGCCGTCGAAGATGCCCCAGCGATAGCGGTCGATCAGCAGGCCGAACGGCAGGAACGCCACCTTGTCCATCGCCTGACGCAGCAGCAGGCCGATGTCCTTGTCGGCGCTCGGCACCTTGTCCTTGTCGAGCAGGCCGATCTGGACGAGGTACTGCGGGGTGATCGACAGCGCGATGAAGTCGCCGATCGCCTCATGGAAACCATCGTTGGCGCCGTTGAGGTAGAGGTAGGGCTGCTTGTTGTAGGCGCGCTGGTAGTAGTTGTGGCCCAGTTCGTGGTGAATGGTGACGAAATCTTCCGAATTCACCTTGGTGCACATCTTGATGCGCACATCGTCCTTGTTGTCGATATCCCAGGCCGACGCGTGGCAGATCACCTCGCGGTCGGCGGGTTTCACGAACATCGAGCGCTTCCAGAACGTGTCCGGCAGCGGCGCGAAGCCGAGCGAGGAATAGAATCCCTCGCCATACTTCACCATGTCCAGCGGGATCTTGCCCTTGGCCTTCAGCAGCGCGCCGATGTCATAGCCAAGATCGCCCGCGCCGGCCGGAGCCACCAGCGGATAGACGTTGCCCCATTCCTGCGACCACATGTTGCCCAGCAGATCGGCGCGGATCGGGCCGGTCTTCGGCTGCACGGCATCGCCGTACTTCTCGTTCAGCTTGTGGCGGACGTAAGTGTGCAGCGCGAGGTAGAGCGGCTTCACTTCTTCCCAGAGGCGCTGTGTCTCGGCCGAGAACTGTTCCGGCGTCATGTCATAACCCGAACGCCACATGGCGCCGACGTCGGCATAGCCGAGTTCCTTGGCGCCCTGATTGGCGATGCCGACCATCTTGACGTAATCGCCCTTCATCGGCGCGCCGACGTTGTCATGCCAGCTCGTCCACATCTCGGCGAATTCCGCCGGGGTGTGCGAGAGGTCGCCCATGGCGGCCTCGATGTCCGAACCGTTGATTTCCTTGCCGTCCAGCGTGCCGCGGCCCTTGCCGTACGTGGAGGCAAGGCGTGTGGAGATCGTGCTCAGTTCGTCCGCCGCGCCCGGCGTGGTCGGCGCGGGCAGGACGATGCCCTGACGCAGGATGCCCAGCTTGCGGGCAACGTCGGGATCGAGGCCCGGGACGTTCGCGAACTTCGCGGCTTCGATCGCATAGGCGACCTGCTTCTCGGTGATCGCCGCGTTCGACTGCGCCGCCAGCGCGTCGGTATCGTCGGTGATGTAGGTGTAGTTCACCCAGCTGATGCGCGCATTGTCGACCGAGGCGGGGAACAGGTCCTTCTCGGCATCGGCGATGAA
Organism: Novosphingobium sp. BL-S-33; assembly: GCF_056857025.1. NCBI lineage: Bacteria > Pseudomonadati > Pseudomonadota > Alphaproteobacteria > Sphingomonadales > Sphingomonadaceae > Novosphingobium > Novosphingobium sp. BL-S-33. The sequence continues at coordinate 3,040,351 of NZ_CM166474.1, forward strand.
CTGTGCCGCCCCAGCGGCGGTGGTGGGATAGTCGGCCTTGGCTTCTTCGGCGAAAGCGGGAACGGCAAGTCCGAAGCAAAGCCCGGCGGCCAGCGCCGCGCGTGCGGTGGATGCGAATTTCATGGGTGCGCCCTCTTGGTATGTTCTGATGGCGCCGGAGACTAACCGCGCTTGGCGCAAGATCAACCGTATCGGGAGGGCGATGGCCGATATATGCCCGATGACATAAAGCCGATGCGCCTCGGGCTAGGTAAATTACGCAAAAAAGACAGGTTTTCGCGCAAAGGCGCGAAGGCGCAAAGAGGCCGCGCAAGGCGCCGAAGGCATCTTACCCTCTGCCATCTATCGAAGTGCGCAGAGGGTATTGGCTCAAAACGGCGATGCCACAATCACACGGCCCCTTGGCGCCTTTGCGCCTTTGCGCGAACTCATGTCTTTCCTTCTCGTCGCGCGAACCTCAATCGAGCAGAAACGCCGCCATAGCCCGGCCCATATCCTTGAACGTCACCGAAGACATGTGATTCCCCGGCGTCTCGACATAGCGCCCGTCCGGCAGTGCCGCCGCCAGATCGACAGCCGCACCGTTATCGTGGTCATCCTTGCCGGAAACACAGAGCGTCGGCATCGAGACCTGCGCGATGGCATCGGCAGGCGTATCATCCACCGACTGAAGCAGCAGCCGGGCCGCCACGCGGTCGATGTTCATGGACTTCATGAAGGCCTGCGCGATGAAAGCCTTGTCCCCGCGCTCGATCGTGCCGAAGCGATCGATGGCATCCACGAAATGCGCCGAGCGCCGCGCCCAGCCCGAAAGGCCAGTGAGCCCCATGCCGCCAAGGATCAACTTACGCGGCGCCAGCCCCGCCAGCACGCCGCGCACCGAAGTCCGCGCGCCCAGCGAAAAGCCGCCAAGGTCGAAGTCCCCAAGGCCAAGCTGCTCCACCGTCGCCTTGAGATCGCGCACCAACACGTCGCCCGGATAGGCATCGGCTTCGTGCGGCGCCCCGCTCTGCCCATGGGCGCGCAAGTCCGGCATGAACACCTCGAACCCGGCATCGGCAAGTATCCGCGCGTTGCCGTACTTGATCCAGTTCACATCCGCGCTGGAAAACAGCCCGTGGAGCAACAGGAGCGGCCGCGCGCCGTGATCGCCCATGACATGCACGGCCAGCCGGGTGCCGGCATAGCCTTCGAGATATTCGGTCTTAGCGTCGCTCACTGCCAATTCGCCTGCTCTACGGGAGGATCGATCACTCGGGCGGTGCCATTCCGGCCGCCTTCCAGCGCTCGATCACATTGGGATTCTCGGCGCTCGTGTAGCCGGGCAAATGCGTCACGTCAGCCCATGCCGGAAGCATCGATTCAGTGGCATAGTTGTGCTCGGGCCGGAACGGCGTGGGATCGTCGAAGCTGCCGACGGTAAGGTCGATATTCGTCGCGCCCTCGCTGAATTCAAATCCCAGCGGCGTGCCGCACTGCGAACAGAACGGCCGCCGCGCGATGGGCGAGGACTGATACCAGTCCGGCTCGGTATGCCAGACCACCTTATCGCGCGGCGGATTGACGAAGGCAGTGGAGACGCCCCCGGTCGCCCGGCGGCACATCTTGCAATGGCACAGATAGGCCGTCTCGGGATCGACTTCGGCGGTGTAGCGGATGCGGCCGCACTGGCAGCCGCCGGTCATCCGCACCGTCATACCGGCGTGGGCGCAATCGGCCGGATGTCCCCGGCAAGGTGCGCCATGAAATCGGCCTTGCCGAACTCCAGCCCCTGCATCCTCAGGATCGCGTAGGCCGTGATCAGGTGGAAATAGAGATTGGGCAGGATCCAGTCGTCCAGATAGCGCTGGCCGGAGAGATCGAGGCACATGCCGATCGGCTCCAGTCGGATGTGCTTCGTCTCCGGCAGTGCCGCAGCCTCAGCCGCCGCTGCCTGTACCTTGGCCAGTACCTCGCGCAGCAACGCCTTCGCATCATGCCAGCCGGTGGGCGGAGTGACGGTGTTCGGCTGCTCCTTGCCCCGGCTCCATGCGAGAAACTGCTCAGCCTGCGTCGCGGTGGCAGCCACTTGCCAGGACAGCGGATGCATGTCGATCGCCAGCCGCGCGGCGGCCAGCGTGTCGAGATTCCTGCCCACCCAAAGCCCCTCGGCCTTGTCGAGCAATGCGGAAAGAGTGTTGAGCCGGCTGGCGATGAGCGCCAGACCGGATGCGGCGTCGGGTTGTTGCATGAAAAGCCTCCCTCGCTTTCAGGAAGCCCCTAGATGGAACCGCCGCGCCGCCGGGACAAGAGTCATGCGGCGGGTGGTCGGCGCCGTATGTAATGGATGGCCAGTGCCGCGATCAGTGCCACCGCCACGACTCCGGCCAGCAAGTGCTCGATCGACCGGATGCGCCCGAAAAGCGTATCGATCGCCTCCCCGCACCAATAGCCGAGCGAAACGAAAATGAACGCCCAGACCAGCGCCGCCACGGCATTCACCGCCACGAACGTCCGTGTCGCCAGCCGCGTGGTGCCGATGGCAACGGGGCTCACCGTGCGCAGGCCGTAAATGAAGCGGAACGCGAAAGTGAAGGTGAGCGGATGGCGTTCGAACGCCGCCAGCGCCCGCGCAAAGGCAGGTCGGGCGTGCATACGGCGAACGAAACCATGATCGCGAAAGCGCCGTCCCAGCTGGAAGAACAGCTGATCGGCAAAGAACGACCCTCCCGCCGCAACCAGCACCGCCGGCCAATAGGGCAACAATCCGCGATGCGCCATGAGCCCGCCCAGGACGGTCATGGTCTCCCCTTCGAAACCCGCGCCGAGGAACAGCCCGACAAGGCCGTATTGGGCAATGATCTGCTCAATCGTCACGGCGCAACCACTCGCACTGCACTCAGACGGGTGCCATCACCCTGCTCGACGATGCGTGAGGTCACTCAATGGCCTTCCCTGTTAGGCGTACCCGAAGGGGCATGCCTGAAGCGTGGCGGAACCGTTCAAGACAAACGCACTATACAGAATTTCGCTGCCATGGGTTCCCCAAAGACCCCCGCGCGTGCGCACAAAAAAGGCCCGCGAAGCATCTGCCTCGCGGACCTTTTTGTCTGTCAGATCAGGCCGTGAAGCCCGCCCGTCACCGGAGCCGAAATCAGCCCTTCTTGAGGTGGCGGCGGCCCAGCAGTTCGGCGATCTGCACCGCGTTCAGGGCAGCGCCCTTGCGCAGGTTGTCCGATACGCACCACAGGGCCAGGCCGTTCTCTACAGTCGGGTCCTCGCGGACGCGGCTGACGTACGTGGCGCTGTCGCCAACGGCTTCGATCGGGGTGACGTAACCACCGTCCTCGCGCTTGTCGACGAGCATGATGCCCGGCGCTTCGCGCAGGATGTCCTGTGCTTCCTCGGCCGAGATTTCGTTCTCGAACTCGATGTTCAGCGATTCCGAGTGGCCCACGAAGACCGGCACGCGCACGCAAGTGGCCTGGATCTTGATCTTGGGATCGAGGATCTTCTTGGTCTCGACGATCATCTTCCACTCTTCCTTGGTGGAACCGTCGTCGAGGAAGACGTCGATATGCGGGATCACGTTGAAGGCGATCTGCTTGGTGAACTTGCGCGGTTCGACCTGATCGCCGACGAAGATCGCGCGGCTCTGTTCGAACAGCTCATCAAGGCCCGCCTTGCCCGCGCCGGAAACCGACTGGTAGGTCGAAACGACGACGCGCTTGATCTTCGCCTTGTCGTGCAGCGGCTTCAGCGCCACCACCATCTGCGCGGTCGAGCAGTTGGGATTGGCGATGATGTTGCGCGCCTTGTAGCCGTCGATGGCGTCCGGGTTCACTTCCGGCACGATCAGCGGCACGTCCGGGTCCATGCGATAGAGCGACGAGTTGTCGATCACCACGCAGCCCGCAGCGGCGGCCTTCGGCGCGTAAATCTTCGTCGGCTCGGAGCCGACGGCGAAGAGCGCAATATCCCAGCCGGTGAAATCGAAGTGCTCGATGTTCTTTACTTTGAGCATTTTGCCGGTTTCGCCGAATTCAATCTCGGTCCCGATCGAACGCGACGAAGCCACCGCTGCGATCTCGTCGCAGGGGAATTCGCGCTCGGCGAGGATGTTGAGCATTTCGCGGCCGACATTTCCGGTCGCGCCGACGACGGCAACCCGGTAACCCATTTCAAGATCCTTCATGCAAATCCCCGCACGGCAAGGACGCGGCGCGGGAAGCGGCCCGTTACAGGCACAGCGCGGGGATGGCAAGAGACTGCGCAAACCGCTTGCGCAAGGAAATCGAAATTCGACCGAAAATTACGGCGTGCCGCCCGTAAAGGAAATGGAACGCCAGTCGGATGGGGAAGAGCAAACCGGACACCCGCCCGCTCAGGCTGAGCGTGTCGAAGCCTTTGAGGGCGTGGCGCGAGCTTCCCATCCTTCGACAAGCTCAGGATGAGCGGTGTGGGGGGCGAGACAGTAGCTTACCCTTTCAAAGCCGCCGTCATCGCGCTGATGGGGGAAACCCAAAGAGTGCCCCCGCCATCGCCGGCACAATAGCCTGTTCACCGGTCCCGATCAGGCCGACGGATCAAATCCTACGCCTTCCACTCCCGCTCAGGCTGAGCCTGTCGAAGCCCCCGCGCGCGTGGTGCAAGGCTCGCATCCTTCGACAAGTTCAGCCTGAGCAGGAGTGAGGCCGGGTTCGGTAGTTGCCATTCAAAATAGCCGCCATCCCGATACAAAAAAGGCGCCGGATCGACCGGCGCCCTTCTCGTTTCGGTTATGCCGACCGCCTCAGTGCGCGGTGGCGGAGGGGGCCGGTGTCTGCGGCGGAGCGGCGGCCAGTTCGTCGGCCTCGGTCCACTCGATCGCGGTGAGCGGCTCGACGAGCGCCTTGGCCAGCACTTCGTCGACATGGCTGACCGGAATGATCTCCAGCCCCTGCTTCACATTCTCGGGGATCTCGGCGAGGTCCTTGCGGTTCTCTTCCGGGATCAGCACCGTGGTGATGCCACCGCGCAGAGCGGCCAGCAGCTTCTCCTTGAGCCCGCCGATCGGCAGCACGCGGCCGCGCAGGGTGACTTCGCCGGTCATGGCGATGTCCTTGCGCACCGGCACGCCGGAGAGCGTCGAGACGATCGAGGTGACCATGCCGATACCGGCCGAGGGGCCATCCTTGGGCACCGCGCCTTCGGGCAGGTGAATGTGGATGTCCTTCTTGTTGAAGATCGACGGCTTGATCCCGTAAGCGGGCGAGCGCGCACGCACGAAGCTGAAGGCGGTCTGGATCGACTCGTTCATCACTTCGCCAAGCTTGCCGGTCGCCTTGATCGCGCCCTTGCCCGGCACAGTCACGCTTTCGATCGTCAGCAGTTCGCCGCCCACTTCGGTCCAGGCGAGGCCGGTGACGGCACCCACCTGATGCTCTTCCTCGCCCACGCCGTGGCGGAACTTCCGCACACCCGCGAAATCGGCAAGGTTTTCCGGCGTAATGACCACACCCTTCGTCTTGCCTTCAAGGATCTGGCGCAGCGACTTGCGCGCAAGCCTTGCAATCTCGCGCTCCAGCGTACGCACGCCCGCCTCGCGGGTGTAGTAGCGGATGAGATCGCGCAGACCATCCTGCGTGAGCGTAAACTCGCCCTTCTTGAGGCCATGCGCCTCCACCTGCTTGCGGATCAGGTGGCGCTCGGCGATTTCGACCTTCTCGTCCTCGGTGTAACCCTCAAGACGGATGATCTCCATGCGGTCGAGCAGCGGCTGCGGCAGATTGAGGCTGTTCGCGGTGCAGACGAACATCACGTCCGACAGATCGATATCGAGTTCGAGGTAGTGATCCTGGAACTTCGCGTTCTGTTCGGGATCGAGTACTTCGAGCAGGGCCGAGGCCGGATCGCCGCGGAAATCCTGACCCAGCTTGTCGATCTCGTCGAGCAGGAACAGCGGGTTCGACTTGCCGGCCTTGCGCAGGTTGGTCACGATCTTGCCCGGCAGTGAGCCGATGTAGGTGCGGCGGTGGCCGCGAATCTCGGCCTCGTCGCGCACGCCGCCCAGCGACTGGCGGATGAACTCGCGCCCCGTAGCCTTGGCGATCGACTTGCCCAGCGAGGTCTTGCCGACGCCCGGCGGGCCGACGAGGCACAGAATCGGCCCCTTCAGCTTGTTGGTGCGCGCCTGCACGGCCAGATACTCGACAATGCGGTCCTTGACCTTGTCGAGCGCGTAGTGATCGGCATCGAGAACGCCCTGCGCCTCGGAAATGTCGCGCTTGAGCTTGCTCTTCTTGCCCCAGGGCAGGCCCAGCAGCACATCGAGGTAATTGCGGATGACCGTGGCTTCGGCGCTCATCGGCTGCATCGACTTGAGCTTCTTCAGCTCCGCCGTGGCCTTTCCACGCGCTTCCTTGGTCAGGCGCGTCTTCTCGATCTTGTCCTGAAGTTCCTGAATCTCGTTGGCTTCTTCACCGTCGCCGCCGCCGAGTTCGGACTGGATCGCCTTCAGCTGCTCATTCAGGTAATATTCGCGTTGGGTCTTCTCCATCTGCCGCTTCACGCGGCCACGGATCTTGCGCTCCACCTGAAGGACGCCAAGTTCGCCTTCCATGAAGGAATAGACCATCTCCAGCCGCTTGAGCGGATCGGGCTCGGAGAGCACGGCCTGCTTGTCCGCGACTTTGGCGGAAAGCTGCGCGGCCACGGTATCGGCCAGGCGGGCGGCATCCTCGATGTCACCCAGCTGTTCGCCCGCGTCCTGCGAGAGCTTCTTGTTGAGCTTGGCATATTCGCCGAACTGTTCGACCACCGAGCGCATCATCGCGGCAACTTCGGTGCTCTCGGAACCTTCGACGGTGTCCGCATCGATCCGCTCGACGTCGGCCACCAGCATTTCGCCCTCGGCGCCCTGCTCGGCCTGAAGGCCGGTCAGGCGCGCACGCTCCTGCCCTTCCACCAGCACGCGGACGGTACCGTCAGGCAGCTTGAGAAGTTGCAGGACGCTGGCGATCACGCCGGTGTCATAAAGATCGTCACGCTCGGGATCGTCGCAGCTGGGATCGAGCTGGGCGAGAAGGAAGATGTCCTTTTCACCCGCCATCGCCGCCTCAAGTGCAGCAACGGATTTTTCGCGGCCGACGAAGAGAGGCACGACCATGCCGGGAAACACGACGATATCGCGCAAGGGCAGCAACGGAAGCAGGTTCAAAGGCATATCCAATTCTATACGTGCCGAAGCCCATTCGGACGCCGGCCATTGGCGATAGATATGGTGTCAATCAGGCAGCACGCAATGCAATAGCCGCGAAAGACTGTGGAAGCGCTTGCCGTTCGCCTCCACGGTAATCCTTATTGCCGGTGTAGAATATCCGCAACTGAGGCGCATTCGGCACACCGGGGTCATCCGTTCCGGAAATGGGACGGATCGGCCGTAGATAAGCGGTTTCGGGCCCGGCGAGCGGCCAAAAACGGCAAACCGCCCCCGGTTCGGCCCATGAATTCGGTGAATCCATGGTCCGCACCGAGGGCGGCGAAAAGGCCCGTCCCGGATTTCCCCAGACACCCATCGGCGTCAGAAAAATCTGTCACAAATCGGCCTCAAAACAGAAAGAATCAGAACGGCATCTTGAAGCCCGGTGGCAGACCCATGCCCTGCTGGGCCTTGGCCAGTTCCTCACCGGCGACCGAGTCCGCCTTGACGCGCGCGTCGTTGTAGGCAGCGACCACGAGGTCTTCGAGGATCTGCTTCTCATCCAGCTGCATCAGGCTGTCATCAATCGACACGGCGATGACGCGGCCCTTGGCCGAGCAGCGGATCTTGACGAGCCCGCCGCCCGAAAGCCCTTCGACTTCGAGCGAGTCCAGCTTGGCCTGGGTCTCGTTCATCTGCTTCTGGATGGTCTCGGCGGCCTGCTGCGCCGCCTGGATCATCTCTTCCATCGACTTCATTTCAACGTCTCCAATTGCGGGCACCGCCGCCAACGGCAAGCGGGCTTTCATCCTCGATCACTTTGGCATCCGGGAAAGCGGCCTTGGCGGCCAGTACCAGCGGGTGCTGGTTGACCTCGTCACTTTCCGCGATTTTCTTCGCTTCGGCCAGTTCGACCAGCGTCGGCGCGCCGTCCTCGCTGACCTTGTGGACTTCCCAGCGCTCGCCGGTCGCCTTGGCAAGGCCAGCACGCACAAGTGCGGTAATGTCCTCGCTGAAGCCCGGCGGCTGGCAATAGCGCAGCAGCCCCGGCCGCAGCTCAACCACGCGCACTTGCATGCGCATGGTGTTGGCGGTGGAAAGCTCGCCCGCATGCTCGACGTCGTCGGCCAGTTCTTCCCAGCGCTTCGCCAGCATTTCCGGCGATACCGTGGCGGCAGGCGCCGCTCCGGCGGGGGCGCCCGGACCTTCGGCAACCGGCGCGGCAGCGACAGGCGCGCGCGCGGCAAGGTCTTCCAGCTTCTTCACCAGCGAGCCCGGATCGGGCATGTCGGCCGCATGCATGATCCGCAGCAGCGCCATTTGCGCGGCGACCAGCGGATCGGGGGCGGACTTCACTTCCTCATGCCCCTTGAGCAGGAGCTGCCAGAGGCGATGGACCTGACCGGGCTTGAGCGCCTTGGCCCAGCTTTCGATCGCTTCGCGCTCCTCGGCGGAATGGACATCGTGCGCGCTGCCGGCGACTTGCGCCACGGCGATCCGGTGGCCCAGTTCCATCAGCCCGCGCAGGATCGCGATCGGCTCGACGCCCAGCGCGAACTGGTGCGCGACCAGGTCCAGCAGATCGGCGCCCTTGCCATCGAGAATCGCCGCGATCAGCTTGCGCTGGACGCTCTTGTCGGAAAGGCCGAGCATGTCGCGCACCTTGTCGGCACGGACCTGGCCTTCGCCATCCAGATCGGCATGGGCAATCGCCTGATCGAGAATCGACAAGCCGTCACGCACGGACCCTTCGGCGGCAGCGGCGACCATGGCCAGCGCCTCGCCCTCGGCCTCGACACCTTCGAGGCCACAGACCTTCGCGAAGTGATCGGCCAGCATCGGCGCGGGAATACGGCGCAAGTCGAAGCGCTGGCAGCGCGAGAGCACCGTGACCGGCAGCTTGTCCACTTCGGTTGTCGCGAAGAGGAACTTCACATGTGCGGGTGGTTCTTCAAGAGTCTTCAGCAAGGCATTGAATGCATTGCGAGACAGCATGTGGACTTCGTCGATGATGTAGATCTTGTAGCGCGCCGAAACGGCAGCGTAGCGCACGGCCTCGATGATCTCGCGCACGTCATCCACGCCGGTATGCGAGGCCGCGTCCATCTCGATCACGTCGATATGGCGGCCTTCGGCAATAGCGCGGCACGGCTCGCACTGGCCGCAGGGATCGATGGTCGGGCCGCCCTGCCCGTCCGGACCGATGCAGTTGAGCGCCTTGGCAATCAGGCGCGCGGTCGATGTCTTGCCCACACCGCGTACGCCGGTCATCAGGAAGGCATGGGCCAGCCGGTCGCGCTTGATCGCGTTGGCCAGGGTCTGGACCATCGCTTCCTGGCCGATCAGCTCGCCGAAGCTCTGCGGACGGTACTTGCGCGCCAGCACGCGATAGGGCTGCGCGGGCGTGCCGACAGGTGCCGGTGCTTTCGGGGCGGCTGGAATTGCAGGTGCAGGTGCAGGTGCAGGTGCAGGCGCCGCGACCTCAGCCTCCGGTTCAGCCACAGGTTCCGGCTCCGAAGCAGGTTCGGCTTCCGGCTCCGTTGCAGCAGGCTCGGGCGCCGGTTCGGGATCACCGAACATCGACACCTGCCCGGCGGCTTCCATTTCCGCCGAGGTCGGTGCGGCCTCTTCCTCGTCCCCGTCATTCCAGGGCGGGCTATCGCCGAACATGTCGCGTGAATCGTCCATCGTCTGCCAAACTAGGGGTTGGGGCCGCGAATGTCAGGAGGAAAGCGATTTGCTCCACAGCCGTGCGTGAAATGATACCGGCAGGAACGGTGTCCTGCGGCCTGAGAGGCCAGTTTGAGGTATCATCACGATGTTGGCTGAAGGAGCCGGGCGACCCGTCGCAATCCGTTGTGGCTGCTTCCTTCCGGACCTGACCAGATTGGCGAACGCAAACGTCCACCCGACTCCCGGGCGGGCATATGGCGGCGCGCTTCGGGTTTGTCCAGCCCCTGCGGCACTTGTTCCGGCCGAAATTCCAAAGCCGGAACGGCAACGGCCCGCGCCCCCTTGATGTGGGAACGCGGGCCGTTTGCTGCGAAAAAACGCGCCGGAGCGCGATGGATCAGCGGAAGTTGTCGGCGTAAGCCTGAATCTTGAGACGGCGCGGCGGAGTTACATGGACCTCTGCCTCGATGCCGTAGCGCTCTGCATAGGCCTTGGCCGCCTCCACGTCCGGGAACGTCAGGCTGACCTGCTGCTGCGTGTCGCCCGAACCGGCCCAGCCCATCAGGGGATCGGGCTTCTTGGCCTCGGCGGCGGCGAATTCGAGAACCCACTGGTCAAGCAGTGCCTTGCCGGACTGCATGGCGTTCTTCGGGCGCTGATAGATGCGTGCACTCATGGGCAAGCGCTTTGCCGTCGAATCGGGGCGAGAATCAAGCGCAAATCATTTGCCCCGCGATGCTTCGAACGCATTTCGCGTCTTCAGGCTGGGATCCTCGTTCCACGGCTCGTCCGGCCAGCGGTGCCGGGGATAGCGCCCTTTCATGTCCCGCTGCACATCGCGCCACGATCCGCGCCAGAATCCCGGCAGGTCGCGCGTGGTCTGGATCGGGCGCCCGGCGGGCGACGTCAGCTTGAGCAGAAGCGGCAGCGGCGGCTGGCCGAACGTGGGATGGCGGTCGAGCCCGAACAGCGCCTGCACGCGAATCTCGACGCTGGGCCCACCCTCGTCCTCATAGTCAATGGCATGGCTGGTGCCCGCGGGGCTGCGGAATTCCGGCGGCGCCAGTTTCTCCAGCTTTTGCTGGTCGTCCCAGTTGAGCCGGTTTCGCAAGGCATCGGCAAGCGCGCCCTTGTCCACCGCGTCGAGCCTGCGGCCGAGAAGCGGGCCAAGCCAGTCGTCGAGATCGGCCAGCAGCGCAGCCTCCGACAGCGGCTCGATCCCCGCATAGCGCGCGCGCCGCAGCAAGGCGTGAGCGCCCTTGCCGAAGGGCACGAGATCGAGCCCCTTCTCGCGCACGCGTTCGAGCAGGAATGCAAAAATCGCGGCGGGATCGGGGGCCGGGTCGGGGCCGGATGCTAACGTGATTGCCCCGATTCGGCGCTCCAGCCGCGCTTCCACGCGCCCTTCCGATTCGTTCCAGCGCAGCACCGAGCGGCGCTCGATCCGTTCAGAGAGCCATTGCTCGACTTCGGCAGGCTCCAGCGTCGCGCCCGACAGGATTCGCGCGCCCCGCGCCTGCCCTTGTGCATCGCCGATCACCATCCATTCGCGCGTGGCGAGCGGCGAGGCGGGATCCAGCACGTAGCCCCTGCCCCCCGCCGATAGCCAGTTCTCTCCGCTGGCATCGCGGCGCCGGGCCAGCATGTCCGGTCGCCCGAGCGCGAGCAGGACACCGGGGGGCACGTCCTGACCCTGTCCGCCCTCGGCCACCAACGAGCGCGCACGGCGGGCCCAGCCCGACGCCAGCTTGCGCGAGGCTTCAGCACGCGGCGCACGATCCCCGTTCCAGCGAGACAGGCGTTGCGCCAGATCCTCGCTGCGGCCGCCCAGCCCGCGTTCCTGCAACAGCAGCGCCAGCTTCGCGGCCGTGCCTCCGGCGCCCAGTTCGGTAGCGCGCAGAATCATCGCCGCCTGCGCCGGGTCCATCGGCAGGCTGGCAACCTTGCGCCCGAAATCGGTGATCCGCCCTTCCCCATCCAGCGCGCCGAGCGATTCGAGTTGCCGCTGCGCGGCATCCAGCGACGGCGCGGGCGGCAGGTCCAGCCAGGCCATCGCCGCCGGATCTCCCGCGCCCCACTGCGCCAGCGAGAGGGTCAGCGGGGCCAGATCACTGGTGAGCATTTCGGGCGCATCGAACTCCGGCCGTCCCGCATGGGCGGCCTCTTCCCACAGCCGATAGGCCACGCCGGGTCCTTGCCGCGCCGCACGGCCCGAACGCTGCGCGGCCGAGGCGCGGCTGGCACGGTGAGTCGCGAGCCGGGTGACGCCCGCCGCCTTGTCGAACTCCGCCCGGCGCGAGAGGCCGCTGTCAACGACGACGGAAACGCCGTCGAGCGTCAGCGACGTCTCCGCGATCGCCGTGGCCAGCACGATTCGGCGGCGGCCCTCACCGTCACGGCGGATCGCGGTCCGCTGGGCGGCGGGCTCGCACTGGCCGTGGAGCGGCAGGATCGGGACGTTCGGCAATCGCTCCGTCAGCCGCTCGGCCACGCGCTCGATCTCGCGGACGCCGGGAAGGAAGGCGAGGATATCGCCCTCCTGCTCGCGCCAGGCAGCAAGAATGGCCGAAGTCATCGCCTCCTCGATACGCAAGGCGGGCGACGCACCAAGCCAGCGGAAGGCCAGCGGCCAGGCCTTGCCCTCGCTTTCGATCACCGGCGTTTCGGGCCCCAGCAAGCGTGCGAACCGCGCGCCGTCGATGGTGGCTGACATGACGACGATCCGCAGGTCTTCGCGCAAAACTTCGCCTGCCTCGATGGCGAGCGCGAGGCCAAGATCGCTGTCGAGATGGCGCTCGTGCGCTTCATCGAACAGCACCGCCGATACGCCGGGAAGCTCGGGATCGGAGAGGATCGTGGCAACGAAGATCGCCTCCGTCATCACCACTACCCGTGTGCGTGCGGAGCGCTTGACATCAAGGCGGGTGACATAACCGATGGTCTCACCGGCCTGCTCGCCAAGCTGCGCGGCCATGCGCTCGGCGGCGGCGCGGGCCGCCACACGGCGCGGCGAAAGCAGGATCACGGTGCCCGTGCACCACGGCTCAGCCAACAGCGCAGGAGCCAGCGCGGTCGTTTTGCCCGCACCGGGCGGCGCGATCAGGACGGCGCGGGGCCCGGCACGCAAGGCGGCCAGCAGTTCGGGTAGCACGGCATGGATCGGGAGTTCGCTCACGCGTGCTTCCTTAGAAGCCAATCGAACGGTTCGCCAGACCGCTACCATTACGGGTAAATGCAACCATTTTGGAGCGGGTTCGTCCGGCCATCCACTCTTCCTCAACGATTGATAGCTAACTGTGGCTGTCGGAGCCGATGACTTTGCAACACCCCGATCATACCCCCAACCTGACCTATAGAGCCGGTCAACATCCCTTGCCGGTGGCGCAATACTTGCGCCTGCGCGAACGCGTGCCGCCGCTTTACGGGCTCCTTTCGGTCAATGCCGCGATCCTGGCCTTTACGCATCGGGCGCTGGCGCCGGGCTATCTGACGCTGACGGTTCCCGCGATTCTCGTCGCCGCCTGCCTGATGCGCATGCTCGTGTGGCTGCGCCCCACCACATCGGCGGACTTCGATCCGGACGTGGCCGAATATCGGATGCGGCGCACCACCTGGCTTGCCGTGGTGATTGCAGTGACATTCGTCGGCTGGGCGCTTGTGCTGGACCAGTACGGCGGGCCTTACGAGCATGGCCATGTCGCCATCTACATCGCGGTAACGGTGCTGGGCTGCGTCTTCTGCCTGACGTTCCTTCCCAACGCGGCCCTGCTGATCTGCACGCTCGTGTTGGGGATCTTCCTTGCCTACAGCCTCATCATGGGGCCGCTGGTGCGGATAGCTATCGCCGTGAACATCACACTGGTCGCCACGGTGATCCTGAAGATCCTGCGCGATACTTACGATTCCTTCGTCGCTCTCGAAACCACGCAGCACGCGCTCACCAGCGAACGGCGGCAGGCGCAAGTGCTGGGCGCAGAGAACGCGCGCCTGGCCGAAACCGATGCCCTGACCGGGCTGCCCAATCGCAGGCGCTTCTTCAGCCATCTTGAAGCCATGCTGGCCGATCCCGATAGCGCCGAGGGGTTTTCCGTCGGCCTGATCGATCTCGACCGCTTCAAGCCGGTCAACGATACCTACGGCCACGCCCAGGGCGACCGCCTGTTGCAAGTGCTCGGCCAGCGCATGATCGCCGATTGCCCCGAAAATGTGGTCATTGCCCGCCTCGGCGGCGATGAGTTCGGAATCATCGTCAAAGGCTCGCCCGAGGAAGCCGAGGCGATTGCCCAGAAGCTCTGCACCGAAATCCGACGTCCGGCGCGGGTCGGTGACCTTGTCGTGGCGGTTGGCTGTTCGGCCGGCCTTGCCGACTTCCCCGGCAGCGGCCGCAGCGCCGATGCTCTATTCGACCGTGCGGACTTCGCGCTCTATCACGCCAAGAACGAAAAGCGCGGCCAGTGCGTGCGCTTTTCCAGCGAACTCGAAGGCATGATCCGCACCGAGCAGGCGCTCGACGCGGCGCTGCAAACGGCCGACCTAGCGCGCGAGCTTTCGGTGGTGTTCCAGCCGATCGTCGCCACCGAAAATCGCATGCCGATGGGCGTGGAATGCCTCGCCCGCTGGACTTCGCCCTCGCTCGGCGCCGTGCCTCCGGAAATGCTGATCGCGTCGGCGGAGCGCATCGGCCGCGCCCGCGAAGTCACGCTGGCGCTGTTCACGCAGGCCTTGGCCGCGCTCGTCCGCCTGCCCGAGGCCATGCACATGTGCTTCAATCTCTCGGGCCACGACATTGCCGATGCCGAGACCGTGGCCGCGCTGATCGCCTTGATCGAGCGATCAGGTGGTGCGCCCTCGCGGCTGATCTTCGAGATCACTGAAACCTCGCTGATTGCCAAGTTCGACAGCGCCAGCGATGCGCTGGAAGGCCTGCGCGAAACCGGCGCGCGTATCGCACTGGACGATTTCGGAACCGGCTATTCAAGCCTCTCCGCGCTGCACCAGCTTCCGCTGGACATGGTCAAGATCGATCGCAGCTTCGCCCCTCGCCTTGACGAGACGCGCGGCCGCCGCCTGATCGCGGCCATCCGCAACCTCGCCCGCTCGCTCTCGCTGGACTGCGTGATCGAGGGTATCGAGACCGAGGAGCAGATGCTGAGCGCCCGCATCGCCGGCTTCACGCTGGCGCAGGGCTATCATCTGGGCATGCCGATGCGGCTGGAGGATCTGATCGAACGCCTCGGCACCGAGCGGAAGAGCGCGTTCAGCGTCGCCTGAGCGCCCGGTAACGCCGGGCGGCTCAGGACGATATGCCCCGCTCGCTGTAAGTGATGCGGATCCTTACCCAGCTGCCGATCTGCGCCTTGCCGTTGATGCGCGGCGGCTGAACCTCGAACTGCCAGGCGGCATTGAGCACCGCGCGCCCGAAGCCCGATCCACGCGGCGATTCGGCCAGGATCTGGCAATTGTCGACCTTGTAGTGGGGCTGCGTCTGGCAGGCGATCTCGCCCCATCCACTGGTCGGGCGATGGTCCGGCAGGTAACCCGCAAGCTGGGCATCGGTCGGTTCGTGGAACCACGCGGCATTGTAGAGCACCATGCCGCCCGGGCCTTCGCCGGGGCCGTAAGTGCCGCCGGAACCGCCCGGAGCCTGATCGCCCGAAGCCGACGACTCGCCCTTCATCTTGCCGATGTCCGCCGCCGCGAAATCGTTGCTCGACATACGCAGGAACGTGAAAGCCTGCTTTTTCGCGGCCGCAGGCTGCTCGACAGGCTTCTCCGTCACGACCGGAA
This sequence comes from Novosphingobium sp. BL-S-33, assembly GCF_056857025.1. Lineage (NCBI taxonomy): Bacteria > Pseudomonadati > Pseudomonadota > Alphaproteobacteria > Sphingomonadales > Sphingomonadaceae > Novosphingobium > Novosphingobium sp. BL-S-33. The sequence continues at coordinate 3,055,970 of NZ_CM166474.1, forward strand.
CCGAGGTTTTGTGCTCGGTATGCTTTTCCTGCTTCTGCTTTTGCTTCTGCGGCTCGCTGCCGCCCTTTTCACGCTCATGGTTGACGACGTCGAACGTGGTCAGCGCAGCGGTTTTCTTCACCAGAGCCGGGACAAATCCCGTCTGGGTGATCGCAAGCAAGAGCGCGAGCACCAATATGGCTGCCGAAAGCAGCGAGGAGACTAAGCGCTGGCGCGGCGACCCGGGCTGATAACCCGTGGCAGCCAGCTCGGAATCAAGGGGCATAACGGGGTCTGGATAGACGCGCCAAAGGTGCGCGGCAATTGCAGGTTTATTGCCGATTCATTGCAGCATTGAAGTGTTGCCCGAATGGCGCAGGGTGGCTTCCTGGCCTCACCTCACGCCGGAGCTTGGTGGCTAACCGCTGATGCCCAGAAAACGGAAGGGAGCGTGTTCCGCGAAGTCGCCTGACACCTCACCCGAGAACGTGTGATCCTGGTTCGGTCCGAGATCGAGCGTCTTCACTTTCCCGCTCTCCTTCGAGAAATCGATCTTCTTGAGATCGACCCAGAATGTGTTGGGCGTCAGCGCGGATTCGAAGAAATAAAGCTGCCGCTTGTGGTCGAACACGGTGCGCCAGCGGGTGGAGGAAATGTTCGGCTCCTCCGGCGTGTTGATGCCGTAAGGCACCGAGGCATTGCGAATCACGCTGAACACCGAGGCAAGCGCCTTGTTCGGGTCTTCAGCCTTGGGAATCGCATTTATGTAGAACGAGGCGCGGGCAAAACGATCGGCGGCGCGATTGGTACCCGGCAGCATGACGGTGCCGCCGATGTCCTTCCAATAGGCATTGAGCGCGAGTTGGTGCTCGAAAATCGGTGAATTGGTCATCACCTGATAGGCGCGCGAATGGTGGATGACCTGCTTGCCGTCGATATATTCGATGATCGCGCTATCCCCCGTCGCGTCCGAAAGCGAGAGGTGCACGGTGGTCAGCCGATCCTCGCCCGGGACATTGTCGGTGACGATCGTGAACGGCTCTTTCTGAAGCGCGGTCACCGCCTCATCCACTGTCGCGAAGTTGTCGAGCATGTACTGGGCCCAGGCGGCGATGGTCAGGCCGGGTTTGCTCTTGGCGTCGAAGTGCGGATATTCGGATTCGGCGAGCCAGAGCAGGTTCGCTTCAAGCCCCTTCTCGTTGACGCCGTCGGTGGTCGAGACGTCGTAGCCGCTGACGATCACGCTGCCGTATTTCGAGGTCCACTTGATCGAATTGGGTCCAGCCTCGCCACTGCGCGCTATTCCGCGCGGCAGGATCCACATGTTGGAGAGGATGTCGCTCTTCCAGTCCATCGAGCGGGCGGTGATGATATTGTTATCCGGCCCGAGGTAGACGGCGCGGGTACAAGCATCGGCGGCCATGCCGGCCATGAGTAGCGCCGGCAGTGCCAGCATGCGGGCAGAGCGCACGAATCCGGTCGTCAGGAAGGGCATAGGGGGCTCCTCTTCGCGAAATCGGGGGAACGGAAGATATCGAAGCGCAAGTCGGAGAGCGCGGGCCATGGCTGGGCCTGAGGCGGGAAACGGCGCCGCCTCGCGGCACGACCAGACCATCGAACGCGCTCCTTCACAGGATACGTAATGGCCGGAAGATAATGGCAATCTCCCGATCTATCAAACCAATAGAATACGCCCCGGGAACTTCAAACAGCGCCGCGAACGACTTCACGCCTGCCCGCATGTCTTGCGCGCATAAACGAACGGCGCGCCCGGTGACCGGGCGCGCCGTAATCTTTTACGAAGGGAAAGCCCCGATCAGTAGCGGCGGGCTACCGCGAACTCGACTGCCTCGCACATGGCGTCTCGCGCGGCACCGGCGGGGAAGATAGACAGGGCGTCGATGGCGCGCTGCGCATAGAGCCGCGCACGCTCACGTGTCGCCTCGACGCAGCCATGACGATTGATCAGCTCGACAGCGTGCGCGAGGTCTTCGTCCTCGGTGCGGAAGCCGGCGATAGCCTCTTCCCAGAACTTGCGTTCCTCGGCCGTGCCGCGCGCATAGGCGAGGATGACGGGTAGCGTCATCTTGCCTTCGCGGAAATCGTCGCCCTTGTCCTTGCCCGATTCGGAGGCCTCCGAATCGTAGTCGATGGCGTCGTCGACAAGCTGGAAAGCAATGCCCAGGTTGCGGCCATAGGCATCCAGCGCATGCTCCTCGGCCTCGCCCTTCTCGGCGACGACAGCGGCGATGCGGGTCGCGGCCGCAAAGAGCGCGGCGGTCTTGGAGCCGATGATCTGGAGGTAGTGTTCCTCGCTCGTCTCGATCTTGCGCTGGGCGACCAGCTGATCGACTTCGCCCTCGGCAATGATCGAGCTGGCGCTCGACAGAATCTTGAGAACCTTCAGGCTGCCGTCTTCGACCATCAGCTCGAACGCGCGGCTGAACAGGAAGTCGCCCACCAGAACCGTCGCCGGATTGCCGAAGACGATATTCGCCGCCGCCTTGCCGCGCCGCAGGTCCGAACCGTCGACAACGTCGTCATGCAGGAGCGTGGCGGTGTGAATGAACTCTACCGAAGCCGCCAGCTTGTGGTGGCGCGTGCCCTGATAGCCGCAGAGTTCCGCCCCAGCGACGGTGAGCATCGGACGCATGCGCTTGCCGCCACCCGAAATCAGGTGACCGGCCAGTGCCGGAATAAGCGGGATCTCGCTCTGCATGCGATCAAGAATGACCGCATTCACGCTGTTCATGCCGGCCGCGGTAAGCGCCAGCATGGGGGCGAGGGAAGGCTGCGATCCGCGCGTGCGCAGGGGTATGACATCGGCACTCATCGTTTCGGCGCATTGCGCGCTTGCAAGCATTTACGCAAGAGCGAATGCCACAACGCGGGTGCACAATACGGTTGGCGGCGCCGATCGGAGGGGCACATCGAAAGGACGGTTTGGCGGCCGGACTGGAAGAGCGCGCAGAGGCGTGCTAGCGGACCGTCCCGATGACCGAGACCACGCCTCCCGCCACCGATCCCGTTCTGGCCTCTTACCGCGCCAGCATCGACAACATCGATGCCGCGCTGATCCACATGCTCGCCGAGCGATTTCGGATCACCCAGGCCGTGGGCACCTACAAGGCCGAGAAGAACCTTCCCGCCTCGGATCCCAGCCGGGAAGAGCGCCAGATCGTCCGCCTGCGCAAGCTGGCCGAAGACGCGCAGCTCGACCCCGACTTCGGCGAGAAGTTCATCCGCTTCATCATCGATGAAGTGATCCGCCACCACCAGCGCGCGAAAGCGGGCTGAGGTTCGGTTTGGAAATTCGCCGAAAGCGAATTTGACGACAGGCAATACCTGAGGGACGGCGCGATCTCGCGCCATCCCTCAGCCTTGCATCAGCCCTCGACGAGGTCCTGAAGGCGCGTGATCAGTGCCTGGATGCGCGTTGCGGCTTCCGCGAACGTCTCCAGGTCTTCCTTGTTACCGTCCTCGCGCGCTTCCTTGGCGGCCTCGACATACCCTTCGAGGTCGGCCTCCAGCGCATCGACGATCATTTCGATCTCGTCGGGGGATACGGTCAGCGTGATGGAATCGGTCATTGGGGGTTATCCTCGATCAGGTGAACCGGGCCCATGGGGACGAACGGCTGGTTCCGCAACAGTCGTTAGCGCCGGTTCCACGGGATTTTAAGCCGGGAATATGTCAGGCGATAGCACGCGGCAGGTAAAGCCTGACAAGCAGGCCGCCGAGATCCTCGCTCTCGTCCAGTTCGACGCTGCCGCCGTAGATTTCCACCACGTCGCGCACGATGGCAAGGCCAAGGCCGGTGCCGGGCTTGCCCGAATCGAGCCGCGCGCCGCGATCGAAGATGCGGATGCGCTCGGCCTCGGGAATGCCCATGCCGTCATCCTCCACCCAGATCTGGCACAGGCGCGAATCGCGCTCGGCGTCGACTGTGACGAACACGCTGCCGCCGCCATACTTGGCCGCGTTCTCGATGAGGTTGCCGAGGATTTCCTCTAGATCCTGCTTTTCCAGCGCGACCACGGCAGCGTGATTGCCATCCAGATCGCAGCGGGCCTGATCGTAGAGCCGCTCCACCGCGCGCAGCACGGCCTCAAGGCTTGGCCAGACATCGGCGCGCGACTGTCCCACGGCGCGGCGGCCCACCGCCCTCGCCCGCGCCAGATGGTGATCGACCTGCCGGCGCATCACCGCCGCCTCGCGAATCACCGTATCGGCGAGATCGGGCGCCTTCGCGGTCGCCGCGTTCATCACCACGGTCAGCGGCGTCTTCAGCGCATGAGCAAGATTGCCCGCATGGGTACGCGCTTCCTCGGCCTGACGCTCGTTGTGTTCGAGCAGTGCATTGAGCTCTTCCACTAGCGGCTCGACCTCACGCGGGAGCGGGTCGGCAACCCGGGCCGATCCAGTGGTACGCAGCTTCTGGATCGCGCGGCGCACGTGGCGCAGCGGGAACAGGCCGTACCAGGTCTGCATCCCCGCCATCAGCAGCAGGCCGAAGCCAAGCGCGACGAAGCTGTAGACCAGGATCGCCCGGATCATCTTGATCTGCTCGTCCAGATCGACACGACTGGCGGCGACCGTGAACATCCACTTGGTATTGCTGCCCGGCAGGATGATCGAGCGCTCCATCACGCGCAGCGTCTCGCCCGGGAACTGGTGCGAATCATAGACGTGCGGCTGGGCGTCGAAGTGGTCCGCCGGCACGTCGAGGCTGCGGTCCCACAGCGAGCGCGAGGGGAAATCCTCATGCCCTTTGCCGCGAATCTGCCAGTAGAGGCCCGAATTCGGCTCAAGAAAGCGCTGGTCGCCCAGCGGGCGGATGAAGAAGACTTCTCCGTCCGGGCCGATTTCCGCCGAACCGATCATGCCGGTCAGCATGTAGCCCAGTTGCTCGTCGAAATTGCGCGTGACGAGCCCGGTCAGCGTGTGGTCGAGCGCCAGCCCGCCGACCAGCAGGAGGATCGAAATCCATCCTGCCGCAATCAGCATCATGCGCCGGGCAAGCGAACCGGTAGGCGCCTCGTGCGGGAAGCTTTCGCGTGCCTCGGGTTCGGGCACGGCTTCGGGCGGGGCGGTGTTCGCCACCGCCGGCGCCTCAGCCGCGGCCGGGTTCGGCGGGATCGTCGAGACTGTAGCCAAGGCCACGGATCGTCGTGATGACATCGGCACCCAGCTTCTTGCGGATGCGCGTGACGAAGACCTCGATCGTGTTCGAATCGCGGTCGAAATCCTGATCGTAGATATGCTCGATCAGTTCGGTGCGGCTGACCACCTTGCCCTTGTGGTGCATCAGGTAGGACAGCAGCTTGTATTCCTGCGCGGTCATCTTCACCGGCTCGCCGGCCAGTGTGACGCGGCCGGAACGGGTGTCCAGCCGCACGTCGCCGGCCGTCAGTTCGCTGGAAGTATTCCCGGAAGCGCGGCGAATCAGCGCGCGCAGGCGGGCAATCAGTTCCTCGGTCTGGAACGGCTTGGCGAGGTAGTCGTCGGCACCGGCATCGAGCCCGGCCACCTTGTCTGACCAGGAATCGCGGGCGGTGAGCACCAGCACGGGGAAGTCGCGCCCTTCGCGGCGCCACATGCCGAGCACGGTCAATCCATCGATCTCGGGCAGGCCAAGGTCGAGAATCACCGCGTCGTAGTCCTCGGTCGAGCCCAGGAAATGTCCGTCCTCGCCATCGGTCGAAAGATCGACGGCGTAGCCGGTCTGTTCCAGCGTGGTCTTGAGCTGGTTGCCGAGCGTAGGTTCATCCTCGACGATCAGGATGCGCAAATCGGTCTCTCCCTCGGAGGTGCCCTGAAATGGGCCACGAAATGGATGAAGCAAATGGGGTGAAAGCCGGTAAGCGTCAAGCGATCCAGCCTTCCGGGCGCATAACCACGCCCGATCGGCGGGATCCGATCAGCGGGATTGCCCGATCACGCGGCCGGTGCGGGCATCGACATCGACGAAATAGACCTTTCCATTCTGGATGAACTTGAGCCGATACGCCATCGCGGCGGCATCGTATTCGGGACCGAGGTATTGCATCGCCCCCATGCGCGGCAGGACAAGCTGCTCGATCTGGCGGATCGAGAGGATGTTGCCCGCCTTCCGCTCGCGGCGGGCCTCTCCCTGCTCTCCGCCCGGATCGGCGGCGTGCGCGCAAAGCGAAGGCGCCACCAGCGCAAACGCGGCAATCACAGTTGCGCCCAGGAAAGCGCTGCGCACTGCAAGAAAGGAGACGAGGCGTTTCATAACGTCGTGGGTGCCTAAGCACCGGGGCTTGAACAAGTCCTGAATGTGGCACGAAGGCGGCACCGACTGAAATGTGTTGCAGGAATCCCACGCTCACATTGCTTCCGCCGCGCTTGCGGCCCCCTGCCCCTGCCTGTAGGGCGCAGGCATCATGGCAACTGCACCTATTCTCAGCTGGGAAGGCCTCGGCCTCATCCAGGGCAACGGCTGGCTCTTCCAGGACATCGACATCAACATCGGTCCCCGTGACCGGCTGGCCCTGATCGGCCGCAACGGCGCGGGCAAGACCACGCTGCTGAAGCTGATCGCGGGTATCGTCGATGCCGACAAGGGCACGCGCTCGGTCCAGCCCGGCACACGCGTGGTGACGCTGGAGCAGGATCCGTTCTTCACCGGCTTCGACACCCTGCTCGATTTCGCGATCCACGGCGACGACGCGCCGCCACGCCACGAGGTGGAGTCCATCGCCGACCAGCTCGGCATCGACCTTTCGCGCGAAGCCAGCAGCGCATCGGGCGGCGAGCGCCGCCGCGCCGCACTGTGCCGCGCCCTCGCCTCCGAGCCGGACCTGCTGCTGCTGGACGAGCCGACCAACCACCTCGACCTTGCCGCCATCGACTGGCTGGAATCCTGGCTCCAGCGCTATAACGGCGCTTTCGTGGTCATCAGCCACGACCGTACCTTCCTCACCCGCCTGACCAATGCGACGCTCTGGCTGGACCGTGGAGGCCTGCGCCGCCGGGACATCGGCTTCGGCGGCTACGAGGCGTGGGAAGACGAAGTTTACGCCGAGGAAGCGCGCGCCGCGCAGAAGCTGGACGCCAAGCTCAAGATCGAGGCGCACTGGCTGGAACGCGGCGTCACCGCGCGCCGCAAGCGCAATCAGGGCCGCCTTGCCAAGCTCTGGGAAATGCGTGCGCAGCGCGCCTCGATGATGGGCCCGCAAGGCGCGGCCAAGCTTGCCGTGGTCGCGGACGACAGCAAGACCAAGTCGGTTATCGTTGCCGAACACGTCACCAAGCGCTTTGGTGACCGCACGGTCATCAAGGACTTCAACTTGCGCATCCAGCGCGGCGACCGCATCGGCGTGGTCGGCGCCAACGGTTCGGGCAAGACGACGCTGCTCAAGATCCTGATGGGTGAAATCCAGCCCGATGAGGGCAAGGTAACGCGCGCGGCGACGCTCGACGCCACGGTCATCGACCAGCAGCGCAGCCGGATGAGCCCGGAAATGCGCATCCGCGACGTGCTGGCCGAAGGTGGCGACTGGATCGACGTGGTCGGCGTGCGCAAGCACATCCAGGGCTACCTCAAGGACTTCCTGTTCGATCCCGGCCTTGTCGAGGCGAAAGTGGGCACGCTGTCCGGCGGCGAGCGTTCGCGCCTGCTGTTCGCGCGCGAATTTGCGCGCACGTCGAACCTGCTAGTGCTGGACGAACCGACCAACGACCTCGACCTCGAAACGCTCGACCTGCTTCAGGAAGTGATCTCGGACTACGACGGCACCGTGCTGATCGTCAGCCATGACCGCGACTTCCTCGATCGCACTGTCAACGTGACCCTCGGGCTCGACGGATCCGGCCATATCGACGTGATCGCGGGCGGCTATGCCGACTGGGAAGCCAAGCGCCGCCAGCGCACGGCCTCCGGCAAGGCCAAAGCGAAGGAGAGCACCAATACCGCCGCTCCGCCGCCGCCGAAGAAGGGCAAGCTGTCCTACAAGGACCAGCGAGACTACGAACTGCTGCCGAAGAAGATCGAGGAACTGGAAGCGGCCATTGGCCGAGACGAGGCGGCGCTGGCCGACCCCGCGCTCTACACCCGCGATCCGGCGAAATTCGCCAGCCTCACCGCCGCCATCGACAAGGCGCGCGCCGACAAGGAAGCGGCCGAGGAACGCTGGCTGGAACTGGCCGAGCAGGTCGAGGGCTAATCCGGAGTTCGGCGGTGAATATGCATCTCCTGCCCGGAGATGCATACGCCCCACCCTCTGGATATAAGTCGAACTGCCAATCCCACATCATCGTCGCCCCCGCGAAGGCGGGGGCCCCGCTTTCTGGCGACCTCGCGCCTAGCGCAAAAGAAGCGGGATCCCCGCCTTCGCGGGGATGACGAGGTTGCAGCTGGAGTGCACCTTCAGATCGGGAATCAGGTCTGCTTTACGGGCAAGGCTTAAATCTACCCCGTGAGCGCGGCGGCGCCCTCGTCTTCGAGCGACTTTCCGTCCAGCACCGCGCGCCAGAAGCGTACAAGGTTCTGCGCATTCACGCCCCATGAAAAGCGGGCGACATTGGCCGAAACCTGCTCTTGGCTCGGCGGGTCGGCGAGAATGGCATGCACCGCCTCGGCAATTGCCTCGGGCGTGCGTTCGGCAAGGCGGCCAGCGCTGGGGTCCTTCACCACCTCGCGCGCGCCGCCGATGTCGGGAACGACAATCGGGGTGCCGCAGGCCAGCCCTTCGATCCAGACATTGGCAAGCCCCTCGCTCGCCGAGGGCAGCACCAGCACATCGGCCGCGCAGAGCAAGTGCGGCAGGAGATCGTGACCGACCTGCCCGAGGAACTGCACACGGTCGGCAACGCCGAGCGAATGGGCAAGCCCGCGCAATGCCTTTTCGTCCGCGCCCACGCCCGCCAGCGCAAGGCGCACACCCGGCAGATGCGCCAGCGCCTCGATCACCAGCCGCTGGCCCTTTCGCGGGATCAGCGATCCCGGCGTCACCAGCAGCGGCCCCACCGACCAGACACCAAGATCCGGCAGTGCCGAGACCAAGGCCCGCGCCGCGCCGCGCTCGATGGGATGAAAACGCTCACGGTCGAGGCCGGTATAATGAACGCCGATCCGATCGCCCGGCATGCCAAGCGCGATCATGTCTTCGCGCAGCGCCTCGCTGACCGCCAGCATGCCGCTCGCCTGTCGTGACGCCTTGAGCATCTGCGCCAGCGCGGCCGGGCGTTGCCCCCAGTAATGGATATCGGCGCCGCGCGATTTGATCGTCAGTGGCACGCCCAGTTCCTGCGCCACGATCGCGGCGGCGGGGCCGTCGGGGAAGAAGAACTGCGCATCGACAAGGTCGAACGGCTGCTCGGCATGCAACTGGCGCGCGAGAGGCAAGATCGCCTTGGCAATGCCCCCCGGATTACTGTCGCCGCCGATTTTCGGGATCAGCGTGAACTTCGGATAGAGCACTTCAATGCCCGAAGCGTCGCTCGCCTCAGGCAGCTCCCGCAGCGCATCGTAGGGCTTGCGGCGCGACAGCGGCCATGGCGGCACACCGACCGGACTCACCATTACGAGATCGACGGCGCAGTTGGCCACCACCGCGCGCATCTGGTTACCAACGAAGATCCCGAAGGACGGCTTCGCGGGGTTGGGGAACAGCGTGGCTATCGAAAGGATGCGCATGACGTGCCCCTACGCGTGAGAAGTTAGAGCTTTCTGACCAGCATCTCCGCAACCGCCAGCCACTGCGGATGTTCCACCAGCACTTGCCTCTGGCCGATGGCCGGAGGCAGCAGCGCGATGCGATCCCCGTCACAATCGATCAGCCGCCCGAACGCGAAGCGCCCGACGGGACGCGGCACCAGCACATCGCGGTTGAGCGCCCGCGCGGCCTGCCCCGGAGGCAGCTGGCGCAGCCAGACCTGATCTCCCACACGGTACTCACCCGAGGAGGTCTCCACTTCCAGCACCAGCCAGGGCGCTTCGGCGGCGAGTTCGTGGGGTGGCACCGCTTCACGCGGCGCGTGCGGCGCTTCCGGCCCGGCTTCGGTCAGGACCGCGACGATCATCGCCGGTTCGCGCGTTTCGCTACGCAGCAGAAGTTCAGGCTCCACCTCAAGCGCGGCGGCGATGCGGTTCATCCAGCCAAGCGACAGCGTCCGCGTGCCGGTTTCAAGCCGCCCGATGGTCTGCGCCGTCGTCGCCGGACGGCAGGCGGCGGCCACATCCGCCAAAGTAAGGCCTTTCTGCTGCCGGATGTCACGAATACGGTTGATCACGGGCACCTCGGAATAACCAATTAGGTTTTCTCTTTCCTACAATCACTCCAGTTTGGCAAGTTACGGCCTTCTGTAAACTCTGGAGGAAGCCATGAAGCAGCATCTTGTCGAACGCCCGCTCACAAGCGAGGGATCGGGCCGCCTCGCTGCCGATTCGCCCAGACGGCGGGGGCCGCGCAGCGTGACCGTCAATCTGGCCGAATCCTCGCTATCCTGGCTCCATGCCCGTGGCCATTTGAGCGACCGCCGGTTCGCCGCCGGCGAACTCCTGCGCGCTGACTGGGAACGCGCGCAGCTTTCGCCGCGCGTGACGATGCACTGGGACCCGGTCCGCGTCGGTGGCGGCGGGACGGACCTCACCCCCGGCGAGCGCCAGATTGCCGCCAAAGCGCGGTTCGATAGCGCCATCGCTGCCGCCGGTTCGGGGCTCGCCGACGTGCTGTGGCGCGTGGTCTGCGCGGGCCAGACAGTGCCCACTGCGGAAAAGACGCTGGGCTGGCCAGTGCGCAGCGGCAAGCTGGTGCTCGGCCTCGCGCTTGACCGGGTGGCGGACTTTTACAGGATCGCAAAATAGCCCTGCCCGCGCACCATTCGGGCACGAAAAAGGGGCCGTTCCCTTGCGGGAGCGGCCCCTTTTCCTGTCAGTCAGCAAACGGCGTCAGGGACGCGCGCTGCGCTCGCGGGCGAGGCGTTCCTGACGGTCGATCTCGCTCTCGGTCTTGACGAAGCTGTCGCTGCTCACGCCCAGCCAGATCAGGATCGGCGCGGCCATGTAGATCGAACTGTAAGTACCAACGAAGATGCCCAGCACGATCGCGGCGGTGAAGCCGAAGATCACGTCCGGGCCCAGCAGCAGCAACGAAACCAGCGTGATCAGCATCGACAGCGAAGTGACGATGGTGCGGGCGAGCGTCTCGTTGACCGAAAGGTCGAGCAGCTCGGGCATCGGCATCTTGCGATACTTCTTCATGTTCTCCCGGATACGGTCGTAGACGACGATGGTGTCGTTCAGCGAGTAACCGATCAGCGTCAGCAGGGCCGCGACGATGTTGAGGTCGAACTCCATCTGCGTGATCGCGAAGAGGCCGAGCGTCAGCGTCACGTCGTGCACGAGGCTGAACAGCGCGCCGACACCGAATTGCCACTCGAAGCGGATCCAAATGTAGGCCGCCACCGCCAACGCCGCGAGGCCGAGTGCGAGCATGGCGCTGCGGCCAAGCTCACCCGAGACCTTGCCCGTGACCGAATCGACGCCGTCGATACGGGCATCAGCGTGGTTCGAGCGGATGTCGGTGGTGATCGTGCGCGACATGGCGTCCGACAGCTTCGGATTCTTGTCTCCGCCGGTCGGCAGCTTCATGCGGATCGAAATTTCGTTCGGCTTGCCGAAGCGCTGGATGATCGGCTCGCCGTAACCCAGCTTGTCGATCTCCTTGCTGAGCACCTCGACGGGGGCGTTGGTGCCCTCCGCAAAGGTCACGCGGATCACCTGGCCGCCGACGAAGTCGACGCCCAGATTGAGGCCCTTGGTGACGACGAGGCCGATCGAGGCCGCCATGAGAACAAGGCTCATGACGTAGAACGGCACCCGCCACCGCAGGAAGTGGATGTTGGTGTGGTCGGGAACGAGCTTGAGGAGCTTCATCTGTCCTCTCCTCTTACAGGTTCAGGTCCGCTGGCCGCGTCTTGCGCAGCCAGCCGGCGACCCACATGCGGGTCATGGTCACGGCAGTGAACACGGACGTCGCGATACCGATCAACAGAACGATGGCGAAGCCGCGCACCGGTCCGGTGCCGAAAGCCGCCATGAGCACGGCAGCGATGACGTTGGTGATATTGGCGTCGAAGATCGCGCGGCTGGCTTCCTTGTAGCCGAGTTCCACCGCTTGCAGCACACGCCGGCCACGATGGCGTTCCTCTCGGATACGCTCGTTGATCAGCACGTTGGCGTCGACCGCGGCACCGATGGTGAGCACGAAACCGGCGATGCCGGGCAGCGTCAGCGTGGTGCCAAACAGGCTCATCACGCCGAGGATCATCAGCAGGTTCACCACCAGCGCGCAGCAGGCATAGACGCCGAAGCGGCCATAGGTGACGAGGATGAAGATCATCAGCAAGCCGGTGCCCACGCCCATGGCGATGGCACCCTTGTGGATCGAATCGGCGCCGAGGTCGGGACCGACGGTGCGCTCCTCCACCACGGTAAGATCGACCGGCAGCGCGCCCGAACGCAGCGCGATGGCAAGCTGGGTGGCCGACTGGACCGTGAAGCTGCCCGAGATCTGCGCGCCGCCGCCAAGGATCGGCTCGCGGATGCTGGGAGCCGAGAGCACCTTGCCGTCAAGGATGATGGCGAAGCGCTTGCCGACGTTCTCGGTGGTCAGCTTGGCGAACTTCTCGCCGCCCTGCTGGTTGAAGGTGATCGAGACGACCGGTGTGTTGGTCTTGGGCTCGAAGGCCTGCTTGGCATCGGTGAGTTCGTCACCCTTGATGCCGCCGAGGCGCTTGACCGCCAGAACCGGGACGCCCTGCGAGGCCGGATCCTTCGGATCGGCCCAGGGAACGAGTTCCGAACCCGGGGGAACCACGCCCTTGGCAAGATCGCTGGGCACGGCGGTCTCATCGACCATCTTGAATTCAAGCTTGGCGGTCTGGCCCAGCAGGTTCTTCAGCGCCTGCGGATCCTGAAGACCGGGGACCTGCACATCGATGCGCGTTCCGCCAAGGCGGCGGATATCGGGCTCCTTGGTGCCCAACGCGTCGATACGCTTGCGCACGACGTCGACCGCGGTTTCCATCGCGTTGTTGATCGCAAGATCGATGCCGGCCTGGGTCGGCACGAGCACGAAGCGCGATCCGTCAACCACCTGGATGTCCCAGTCGCGCTGGCCGGAGAGGCCCGCGCCGGAGGTCAGCGGCAGAATCGCTTCACGCGCGGCATCGACCTGCGAAGGGTCGCGCACCGTGAAGGAGAGCTTGCCGCCGGAGCTGGAAACGTCACCGATGGCAATGCGCGGCTCGCTCTGGCCAAGGCGCGTGCGCACCGACTCTTCCATGCCTTCCAGACGCTGCTGGGTGACCTGGTCACGATTGGCTTCGAGCAGCAGGCGGCTGCCGCCGGCAAGGTCAAGGCCGAGATTGATCTTGGGCTCGGGCAATGCCGAGGGCCAGCGCACGTTCGGTGTGAGCGCGACCAGCGAAGGCAGGGCACAGACGCAGAAGAACAGCGTCAGCGCCCAGTACCAGGCCTTCTTCCAGGTGGAAAATTCGAGCATAGCCTCAGGCTTCTCTTTTTCTGATTTTAGGGCCGAAGCCTCAGTCGTTGGCGGGCTTGGAACCGGCGGGCGGAATGACGTCGACAATGGTCGACTTCACGGCCTTGACCTTCACGCCCTGGGCGATCTCGATCTCGACATAGTTATCATCGACCTTGAGGACCTTGCCGACGAAACCGCCGCCGGTCAGCACTTCGTCACCCCGCTTCAGCTCGGAAAGCTTGCTGCGGTGTTCCTTCTGCTGCTTCATCTGCGGACGCATGATGAGGAACCAGAAGATCGCGGCCATCGCCACGAAGGGCAGATACTGGATCCATGCGGGCGGAGCGCCCGCGGGCGCGGCGGCGGCAAGCTGGTTGAGAATCGAGCTTTGCATTGAGATGAAGGGCCTTCTTGTCGTTTCGTCCCGGCGCGAATCGCGCGTTGCATCGGATGTGCCGCACGCCCCGCCCCGAAATACCGTCGCCGGATTTCACCGGATGGGCGCGGTTAGCAATAAAGCGGAAGGCTGGCAACGCGCGCACTCGCGGGCGAAAGCGCCCCCAGCCCCCCCAATGTCACGGCCAAATGGCCATCTTCGGCGCCACTTCAAGCCCTGATGCATTCATCCACAGGCCCCGTGAAGAAAGTGAAGAAAGGGTGCTTGCGCTATCCGAATGACCTGCCTATAGGCCGCGCTCCGGTCGGGACGTAGCGCAGCCTGGTAGCGCATCACACTGGGGGTGTGGGGGTCGGAGGTTCGAATCCTCTCGTCCCGACCAATTTTCCAAACATCGTCGACAATGCACCCCCCCCCTCGGGGACCCTCGACGCATGTTTACGGCATTTTCCTACACGAACCGATTTGGTTATCTGGTTGCGAGCAACAATCCGAAAGGGAGTGCTCGTCCATGCCGCTGCTCGATTCGATTATCGATCCCATCGCCAAGATCATAGACAAGGTCATCCCCGACCCCGAAGCGCGCGACCGCGCCAAGCTGGAACTGCTCAAGCAGGAAAACAGCCAGGATCTGGAGATGCTGCAGGCCAGCCTCTCGGCTATCATCGCTGAGGCCAATTCCACCGATCCCTGGACCAGTCGCGCACGACCCAGCTTTCTATATGTAATGTACGTCATGCTGCTCTGGTCGCTGCCGATGGGGCTGATCGGCGCCCTCAGCCCAGCGACTGCCCACGCCATCGCCGAAAGCATGACCGCTTACCTCAACGGCATTCCCGAACCGCTCTATGCCCTCTTCGGCACCGGCTACCTCGGGTATTCGGCGATGCGCCAGTGGGGCAAGACCAAGGACTCGGATCGCTAACATTGCGCTAACGCTTCGGTGATAAACCTCCTCGCAAGGCCTTCGGGTCCCTTGCGAGGAGCATTTGCGTGTTTCGGAATGTCGTGCGTTCGCTGGTGCTGGTGGCACCGGCACTTGTCCTGACCGGTGCGCTGACCGGCTGCGGCCAGAGCCGCGAAGCGGAACTCGAACAACAGCTTGCCGAGGCGAAGGCCGAGACGGCAAAGGCTGAGGCAGCCAATCAGGCCGCTGCGCGGGCAACGGCAGATGCCGCCGCGAAGCAGGCCCACGACGCCGAACTCGCCCAGTTCTATCAGGGCGAGGCCACGCCGCAGGACAACGCGCAGCAGCCCGATGACAAGCAGGCGGACGCGCCACCGCCCGCCCCCGATGCCGCACCAGCTCAGGCCGCCGCCCCTGCAGCATCCGGCCCCATCATGAACAACGGCCCCTTCCGCGTCGGTGTGCAGACAGAGCCTGTCGGCTGACGGCACCGCCGCACGCTTTGCAGGGCCCGCGCAGTTGCGCTAGAGCGACAGTGTCCGGCCGCGTTCCGCGTGTCGGCAAGTTCATGGAGACATTCGCGAAATGGCAGCCAGGCTGGTCTATGTGCTCAACGGGCCGAACCTCAACCGGCTGGGCCTGCGCGAACCGGGCATCTACGGGTCCCAGACGCTCGACGATATCGCTGCCATGCTCGTCGAACGCGGAGAAGCGCTGGATTGCGAGATCGACATGCGCCAGTCGAACCACGAAGGCCATCTCGTCGACTGGCTGCATGAGGCCGAGGATAACGGCGCCCATGCCGTTCTGCTGAACGCGGGCGCCTATACGCACACGTCGATCGCGCTGCTCGACGCCATCCGCGCCATCAAGGTGCCGGTAATCGAGGTCCATCTCTCGAACCCGCACACGCGCGAGGAATTCCGCCACAAGTCATGGGTCGGCATGGCCGCGAAGGGCACTGTGGCCGGCTTCGGTGCGCAGAGCTACATCGTGGCACTGGAAGCCGCTGCGGGCTTGTGACTGTCGGCGGCGACACGGCAACCCATGGTTCGCCGGCCTGCCGCCATATCAGTGGATTGAATTGCGCCCCCGTCCGGCACGGCCCGCCACGCGGACCGGCGCGAGGGCGCGGGAGCCTCAGCCTTCCAGCGGCACTCCGGGCACGTTCTTGGCCGTGCGGATCGTCAGCGAGGTCTTGACGCTGTCCACGTTCGGTGCCGGGGTCAGCTTGCTGGTGAGGAACTCCTGGAAGCTCTGAAGGTCGCGGCTGACAATCTTCAGTATAAAGTCGATTTCGCCGTTGAGCATGTGGCATTCGCGCACTTCGGGCAGGCCCTTCATGTGGTCCTCGAACGCGCGCAGCGATTCCTCGGCCTGGCTCTTGAGGCTGACCAATGCGAAAACGGTGATGGTGAAGCCGAGTTTCGAGGCATCCAGATCGGCGTGATAGCCCTGAATAATGCCCGATTCTTCAAGGCTGCGGACGCGGCGAAGGCACGGCGGCGCCGTCAGGCCCACGCGCTGCGCCAGTTCGACGTTGGTGATGCGACCTTCGCTCTGCAGCTCTGCGAGCAGGCGGCGGTCGATTTCATCGAGATTGATCATGCGAATCTTTCCTTGCGGGCGCGCCGGCGTCGTCCAGCATGTAACTTCCACTCGAAAACACGTGCACCCCTGTAATATTATTATCCCATAGCGTAATTGTACCGCATTGCAACGCCTAGAAACCGACCGCTTTCGCTGTCTGCACCGTTTGCCAGCGACGGTTATCCACCGTAGAATCCGAGGAAGTGCGCGGCTTGGTGACCTCTCCTTAAGCGATTTGCGTTAAAGTCGCCGCCAAGGGGCAGATTAGAGTGTCAGTTTGAAGTCCGGCGGCGGATTGGCGCATGAGCGGCCACCGGACGGTTTGGAGCGGGAATGCATTTCGACGATCGTCTTGCCACGGTGTTGCGACTGCCAACTACGGGCGAGGCACTGGCACGTATCCAGTACCGGCAACTGGTCGATATTCTCGGCCGGCTGCCGGCCAATGCCCGCTCCTGGGCGGTTGCCGCCGGGTTTGCGCAACTGCGCGAACTCGACAAGATCATTCCCGCCGCCGACCGCGCGCGGCTGGTCGCGCAGCCGCTTCAGCCTCTGGCCAACCCGCGCCTTGTCGCGCGCCTTGCCGAAGCCGAGCCGCAAGTGGCCACTGCCGCCGTGCGCACCGCCAATTTGACCGAGGATGCCTGGCTCACGCTGATCCCCGCCCTGCCCATCCGGGCGCGCGGAATCCTGCGTCACCGCCGCGACCTTGGCCCGCAAGTCGATGCCCTGCTCGAACAACTTGGTGTGCAGGACCGGGCTCTTCCGCCTGTCAAGGCGATGGAACTCGACATGTTGCTGGAAGTGGAGGTCGAGGCGCCGCCTGCTCCTGCCGCTGCCGCACCCGCCGCAACTTCGCCGAGCCCGAGTGCGCCTGGCCCTGCTGCTCCGCCGCAGGCTGCCCCCCCTCCTCCGCTCCGCGCCGTCGAAACCGCACCTTTCGCCGAATTCGGTCAAGCCACTGCCTCGCTGGGCGTCGCGCCGCCGCCGACCAATACGCAGGCCGGGATCGGCGCCATCGTCCGCCGCATCGAGGAATTCCGTAAGGCGCGCGAGGCACTCGGCAACGGGCATCACGACCACGACGGGGCTTTCGATGAGCCGCGCGCACCGCATACCGACGCCGCGCCCAGCCCGCC
This sequence comes from Novosphingobium sp. BL-S-33, assembly GCF_056857025.1. Classification (NCBI taxonomy): domain Bacteria; kingdom Pseudomonadati; phylum Pseudomonadota; class Alphaproteobacteria; order Sphingomonadales; family Sphingomonadaceae; genus Novosphingobium; species Novosphingobium sp. BL-S-33. Next base: position 3,073,496 of record NZ_CM166474.1, read on the forward strand.
GCGCGTGCCGGCCGCGATCGACTTCAGCACCGATGCCGAAGGCCGCGTATCCTGGGCAGACGGCATCCACGCGCCTTCGCTGATCGGCCTCGACCTTTCCGGCCTCCCCTCCACGGAAGCGCCGGGCATAGAGGCGCCGGCGGGCATCGTCTCGGCCATGCGCCACCGCCTGCCGCTGCGCGCAGCGCAAGTGGAGATCAGCGGCGCCCCCGCGATTCGGGGTACCTGGCAAGTCGATGCCGTTCCTCGCTTCGATCCCGTCAGCGGCCGTTTCATGGGCTATTGCGGCCGTTTGCGCCGTCCCGCCGTGCTCGCCGCAGTCGGCGCCGCCGTGCAAGGCCATGGCGAAGCTGACCGGCTGCGTCAGGTGCTGCACGAGCTGCGCACCCCCGCCAATGCGATTCAGGTTGCCGCCGAAATCATCCAGCAGCAGCTCTATGGCCCTGCTCCGCATGAATATCGCGCGCTGGCCGCCGCCATCGCCGGAGACTGCGCTCATATTCTTGCCGGCTTCGAGGAACTGGATCGGCTGGTCCGGCTGGAGACCGGCGTGCTCGGCCTCGAAACCGGGGAATGCGACCTGGGCGCCGTGCTCGCCGAAACGGTGAACCGCCTAAAGGCATGGACCGAGCCACGCCGCAGCGGCTTCGCGCTTATCGCCATGACCGACGACGCGGCATTGCCAGTGCCGCTTGACCGTACCGAAGCCGAACGCCTTATCTGGCGCCTGTTCGCGGCGCTCGCCGGGTCCACCGCATTCGACGAGATCCTTCCGGTCGAATGGGGGCGCGAGGATAACGGCGCCATGCTGCGCGTCGCCCTGCCCGCCTCGCTCGCGGCGCGCACGGACGAGAATTTCCACGAATCCTCGTCGAGCGATCGCGGCCATGCCCTGTCTACCGGCATGTTCGGGATCGGCTTCACCCTGCGTCTTGCAGCAGCCGAGGCGGCAGCAGCCGGCGGCAGTCTGCGCCGCACCGGCGCGCGCCTGGAGCTTCACCTGCCCGGGTTGACCGCGCTGGACACAGATCATAGCCATTCATCGCGGAGCCGAGCGCTCTGAATTCAGTCGCCCTACCGGATGCGACCCGATCGGGGGAAAATTCAATCTTGTCGGGGATCAACATCCTTCAGCCGCCCAAGCCGGACGCCTTTGCCCGTTTTCGGGAGGATTTCGGCCAACGCTTTATTGTCACGGTCGATACCGAGGAAGAGTTCGACTGGGACGCCCCCCTCGATCGTGATCGCTACAGTACGGTCACTGTCTCGGCCCTGCGCCAGTTTCAGGAATTCTGCGAAGGATTCGGCGTCAAGCCGATCTACCTTGTCGATTATCCGGTCGCCGAATCGCCGCGCATACCGGAAGCCATCGGCAACGCCGTCAGCGCCGGGCGTGCCGAAGTGGGCGTCCAACTCCACCCCTGGGTGAGCCCGCCGTTCGACGAAGAGGTCAGCGAGTTCAATTCCTACGCAGGCAATCTTCCCTTCACCCTGGAGCGCGAGAAGTTCGCCCGGCTCCACGCCCGGATCGTCGAAGCCTTCGGAACCGCGCCGCGAATCTATCGCGCCGGCCGCTATGGCCTTGGCCCCCGCACGGCCGAAATCCTCACCGAATTCGGAATCGCCATCGACAGTTCGGTGCGTGCCCGGTTCGATTACAGCAGCGCGGGCGGCCCGAACTACCGCGAACATCCGCTGCGACCCTACTGGGTGGATCCGGCCAAGCGCCTGCTCGAACTGCCGCTGACCACGGTCTACTGGGGGCCGCTGCGGCAGATGGGCAATGCGATCTACCCACACCTCTGGCGCGCGCCGCAAGTGCGCGGCGTGCTCGCCCGCACCGGACTGCTCGAACGCATCGCCCTGACGCCGGAGGGAATCAGTGTCGACGAGGCCCTCCGTGGAGTCGATATCGCCATCGACGACGGTCTTCCGGTGCTGGTTTTCTCATTCCACAGCCCTTCGCTGGCCCCTGGACACACGCCTTACGTACAGGACGTGCAAGATCTCAACAGGTTATATGACTGGTGGCGCCAGCTTTTCGGCCATCTTGCGCGGCGCGGCGTGCTTCCGACGAGCGTTGGCGAAATCATGCACGCAGTCGAGCTTGCCTAGTGCGACGCACCAAGCTAACGGGCTTTCACCCCGGCGCTGTCGATGAGCCGGGGGAACGGTTGGGGCCTGTAGCTCAGCGGTTAGAGCTGGCCGCTCATAACGGCTAGGTCGCGGGTTCGAATCCTGCCGGGCCCACCACCGTAGAGGGCCGGCACGGACCCAACATCATCATCGACGACCGAAGGGTCGGGGAGTGGCGCAGCCCGGTAGCGCGCTTGCTTTGGGAGCAAGATGTCGCAGGTTCGAATCCTGTCTCCCCGACCAATTCGTTTTTCCAAGACATGCTGGAGCCCGCCATGACGGCCCGAGTGGATTTTTCCGCTTTCGGTCGCGAAGATGGCGAAGTCCCCGATGAGGCGATGAGCGCGGACCATTTGGGCATCGATCAATGTTGCGAAGCACATCATTCGATCTGTTGAACAAAAATCGTTCAACCAGTTGAACCAATGAAGATTGGATGTAGGGAGTCCCGTCTACGATTGATTCGCAGCCCCTAGACTTGTGATACAGCAGAGTTCATAAGAACTGCTGCCTTGCCTCTAGAATGCAAGACCGGTTCAATATTGAATTGGTGGCGATCAAATCGCTTAATGCGAGTCGCGCAAAGACAAGTCGCGATTTGTATCGGCAGACATCATCCCGACAGCGATCACTGGGAATTATCGGCGATCGGAATTGCCGCCTCCCAACGCCAACGCTATGCGCTGCAGCGCTATATATCTGAACATAGTCAATAATGCCTGCCCGGAGGCCGCGCTTTGCGGCGACCGTTCGTATGCCTGGCATAATAATAAATTCGGAGAGGACAGCGTGCTTACCAAATTCCAATCGTGCTCCATGATGATCGGCGCCAGTGCAATTGCCTTTGCCTTCGCCGCCTCCCCAGCCGCAGCGCAATCGACAGACAATACGGAAGCCAGCACCAACGACATTATCGTCACCGCACGCCGCGTCGAAGAACGACTGCAGGACGTGCCGATCTCGATTACTGCCTATAATCAGTCGCAACTTGCCGATCGAAATGTCGTCAACTCGCAGGATCTGGCGCGTTACACGCCGTCGCTGTCGGCGAACTCGAACTTCGGCAACGAAAACTCCACTTTCGCTATCCGCGGTTTCGTCCAGGACACCGGCACGGCGCCGTCTGTCGGCGTCTATTTTGCCGACGTCGTTGCGCCGCGCGGCGCGTCGAACAACGTTCCGGTTGGCGACGGCGCCGGTCCGGGCAGCTTCTTCGATCTCTCGAACGTCCAGGTCCTGAAGGGCCCGCAGGGCACGCTGCAAGGCCGCAACACCACCGGCGGTGCCGTCCTTCTGGTCCCGCAGAAGCCCACCGACAACCTTGAGGGCTTTGTCGAAGGATCGATCGGCAATTACGATCTGCGCCGCGTTCAGGCGGTCATCAACATCCCGGTCATGGACTCGCTGCGCATCCGAATGGGTGTCGATCATCAGTCGCGCGACGGTTACATCCACAACAACAGCGGCATTGGGCCCAAGGATTTCGGCGACGTCGACTATACCGCGCTGCGCTTCAGCGCCGTGGCCGATCTCGCGCCCAACCTCGAAAACTACATGATCGTGTCGTACAGCCGCTCGCACACGAACGGCTCGCTGCAGAAGCTGATCGCGGTGGACCCGAATGAAGGCTTCGGCGCGTTTGCGGGCGATCAGCTCACGCGGCAGGGTTCGGGCTTCTACGATGCCTGGCAGACGATGGAAAATCCCTCGTCCAAGGTCGAGCAGTGGCAGATCATCAACACCACGACCTGGCAGGCCAGCGATGCGCTGACGGTCAAGAACATCGCCAGCTACGCCGAACTGCGCGATAATCTTACTTCGCCGCTGTTCGGCACCGATCTCAATACCGCCAACATCGGTCTTCCAAACGGTTCGTTCGGCTTTGCCAGCATCAATCCGCTGCCCAACGGGGCGACGGGCAGCCAGTCGACGTTCACCGAAGAACTCCAGCTTCAGGGCCGCGCCCTTGACGACCGCCTGACCTATCAGGGCGGCGCCTATCTGGAAGTCAGCGATCCGCTCGGCCTGTCCGGTTCGCAGTCGCCGGTCTATGGCAACTGCAACGATCTGGCGGCGCTCTCGTGCACGTCTCCGCTGTCGATGCTTCCGGTCCCCGGCATTCCGCAAGGCGTCGTCAACTACACCGCATCGCGAACCTCGTTCCGTGACGTGGGTCTCTACGCGCAGGCCACTTACAAGCTGACAGAGCAACTGAAGCTGACCGGCGGCTTCCGTTACACCTGGGACCGCGTGATCAACGACAGCCAGCTGGTGACATACACCGGCTTCCCGGCCATAGGTTACAGCACGCCGACCCAGATCTATTGCAGCAACCCCGCGACCAGCAACGCGGCGACGGTAACGGCCGCCACGTTCAATCCCACCACGGATTGCCGCATCAATCTCACGCAGAAGTCGAGCGCGCCGACGTGGCTGATCGACCTTGACTACACCCCGATGCGTGACCTCATGCTCTACGCGAAATACTCTCGCGGTTATCGCACCGGTACGGTCTCTCCCTCGGTTCCCTTGAGCCTTGCTTATGTGCAGCCCGAGAAGGTCGACACGTATGAAGTCGGCATGAAGGGGAGCTTCCGTGAATTCCTGCGCAGCACGCTGAACGTCGCGGCGTTCTACAACGACTTCTCGAACCAGCAGATCCAGCTCGACTTCCTGCAGTACAGCGACCCCACCGGCCTCACCAATCCGCCCAGCGTGTCGCCGACGACGGCACCGGCAAACGCGGGTAGCTCGCGGATCTGGGGCGTCGAGATCGACGGATCGATTTCGCCGTTCCGGGGCTTCACGATCCAGGGCTCCTACGCGCACCTGGACACGAAGATTCGCTCGATCCAGACCTTTACGGTCGATGGCCCGTCGACCGGCTATGAAGTCGTCGGCCAAGCCCGGGTTGGCGATCCCCTGCTGCTGTCGCCGAAGAACAAGTACTCCATCACCGCGACCTATCAGCTGCCGCTGGACGAAGACATCGGCACAATTTCGATCGGCGCGACCTATACCCATACCGACCGGGCGCTCGGCAACTATTCCAGCCGCTTCTACACGAGCCCGGATCCGGCGCTCCAGGCGGAATTCCGCAGCCTGAGCTGGCTGCCGTCGAACAATCTGCTCAACCTCAATGCGAGCTGGAATTCGATTGCCGGCTCGCCGGTCGACCTTGCCTTGTTCGCAACCAATGTGACCAAGGAAAAGTACTACACCTTCCTGCCCGGCATCTCTGGAACCGGCATGCTGGTCGCCTCGCTTGGCGAACCGCGCATGTACGGCCTGCGCCTGAAGGTGCATTTCGGGAACTGATCACGTCCCACAAAATCAGGCCTGCCCGACAGCGCTGCCCAAGGCAGGCCACCACAAATTGCGATCTTCCTCCTTACCCGGTCGGCTTTCCAAGCCGGCCGGGCCTCTTTTTTAGCGCGACCTGCCCGTCGCGCCCCCTCGACCATAACGAGTGCCTTGCGGTTGAAGGTCCGGCGCGCTCGACTTCCAACCGACGAGTGTGGCTGAACATCGTGTAGCAGCCGTTCCACCGAAGCTTGTCCCCATGGCCGGACGGGTGTTGGCTCCGAGCCACCCTCAGATCGACGCCAATCAGGGAGCTGGCATCGGGGACCTCCATGCCGCCATCCGTGCTTTCAACTTGCAGAAGATCGCCGTGCTGAAGCCGTGCTTGCTGCAAACGTGCACCGTGAGACCCCCGCCTCCGATGCCGTGACCATCCCGAAAATCCGCACCTTGGCGAAACGGCTTGCCCTGGTGCCACTTCCTGATGGGCATCCCATAGATCGCCGCGAGGAACCTTTTGGGAGGCAGGTCAGTGCCATGGGCGCCTTGGTGCGTCCGCATGGTTACACTTTTGTCGCAGATTTCACCTTTGTCGCAGGGCCGCGAAAATTTCCCTTGAATGAATCGCGAATCATTCGCATTAGCGCCACCTAATTGATACTCATTAGCAACAAGGGGGAAGTTCGTGTCTCTGTCCCGTTTCCGCAATTCGTCGTCGCCTGCCTTCCTCGCGCTGGGATGCGTCCTTGCTGCTTCCCCCGCACTGGCGCAGGAAGCCCAGACCGCCAGCGCCCCCAAGCTCGGCGGCGTGACCGTGACCGACACGGCCATCGACGAGGATAGCTACAAGGTCGACAAGGTCGATTCCCCCAAATACACCGCTCCGCTGGTCGACACCCCCCGCTCGATCACTGTCATTCCCTCGCAGGTCATCCGCGACACCGCCTCAGCCTCGCTCACCGAAGCCCTGCGCACCGTGCCCGGCATCACGCTCGGCGCCGGCGAAGGCGGCAACCCACAGGGCGACCGTCCCTTCATCCGCGGCTTCGACAGCCAGGCCAGCACCTACCTCGACGGCGTTCGCGACATCGGCGCGCAGAGCCGCGAAGTCTTCGCGGTTGAGCAGATCGAGATCGTCAAGGGCTCCGACAGTTCGATGGGCGGCCGCGGCAGCGCCGGTGGCAGCATCAACCTCGTGTCGAAGACCCCCACGGCCGACCGCTTCGCCGCTGCCAGCGGCAGCATCGGCACCGACGACTACAAGCGCGTCACGCTCGACGTGAACCAGCCGCTGAACGATTTCGTCGGCGTTCGCCTCGCCGCCATGTACCATGATCAGGACATCGCCGGCCGCGATGCCGTCTGGTCGAAGCGCTGGGGCGTCGCACCTTCCGTCAAGCTCGGCCTCAATGGCCCGACCAGCCTGACCATCGGCTACTATCACCTCGAATCCAACGAACTGCCGGATTCGGGCATTCCCTATCTCTATACTTCGGCCAACGCCCCTGCCGGCGTGACCGAAACCGCCCCGGCCGAGCATTTCACGACGATCAGCGGCGTCGATGTCGATCGTCCGCGCGATGCCTTCTACGGCCTCAAGGATCGCGATTTCCGCAAGACCAACGTCAACAACCTGACGATCCGCGCCCAGCACGAGTTCGACAACGGCATCACTCTGCGCAACACCTCGCGCTATGGCCGCAGCGAGCAGAACTACGTCCTCACCCAGCCGGACGACCAGCAGGGCAACGTCTACGGTGCCAAGAACGCCGCTGGTACGATCACTGCTCCCGGTAACCAGGTCTGGCGCCGCGCCAACACGCGCTACGGCTATGCCGAGGGCCTGATCAACCAGACCGACCTGTTCGGCGATGCCAACCTCTTCGGCCTCAAGAACAGCTTCGCCGCCAGCTTCGAATTCGCACGCGAAAAGGCCTCGACCGGCTCCTACGTGTCGAACGCCACGACCGGCACCGCCATCGCGACCGGCTCGACCCAGAGCCCGCGCTGCAACGCGAACATGGTCGCCCGCTACAACTGCACCTCGGTCGACAATCCCAATCCGAGCGATCCCTGGGTGAGCTACACTGCCGACGGATCAACCATCCCGACCGACATCGTGCGCAGCCTGCCCAAGACCCGCACGCTGACGCGCATCGACAGCTGGGGCGCCTCGCTGTTCGACACCGTCAACATCACCGATAACCTGCTGCTGAACCTCGGCGGCCGCTACGACCACTACAAGACCGTGGTCAGCCCCGGCCTCGCCGCGACTTCAACCGCCAACCGCCTCTATGTCAGCCGTACGGACGACCTGTGGAACTACCAGGCCGGCCTGGTCTTCAAGCCCACTGCCGACAGCAGCATCTACATCTCGACCTCCAGCGCCGCAACGCCTCCGGGCGCGTATCTGGGCCAGGGCAGCGAAGGCAACGCGCTCAACACCACGATACCCACGACCCCGAACGCGCCAACACCGCAGGAACTGACCGACGCGCTGAAGATCGAACGGACCAAGTCCTACGAAGTCGGCACCAAGTGGAACCTGTTCGACAATACGCTCTCACTGTCGCTGGCAGCGTTCCAGACCCAAACCAAGAACGCGCGTACCACCGGTGACAACAACACTGTCGTCTTCGTTGGCAACCGCCGCATTCGCGGCATCGAGTTCGGCTTCAACGGCAACATTACGCCGGAATGGAGCGTCTTCGGCGGCTATACTTACATGGACGCCAAGATCGTCGACGGCGGCACCACCACCACCACCGCAGTCGACACCGTGACCAAGCAGACCGTCACGATCTACGCGCCCGCCGTCAGCACCGGCACGCCGTTCCCGAACACGCCGAAGCACAGCTTCACCGCGTTCACCAACTACAACGTCACGTCGAAGTTCACGCTCGGCGGCGGTGCGATCTACATGAGCAAGATCTACGGCGGCATCCAGGAAGTGGGCGCGCGCACGATCACCAACGGCCAGCTGGTGCTTCCCCGCACCCTCGCCCGCATGGTGCCGAGCTACTGGCGCTTCGACGCCAGCGCCTCGTACAAGATCAACGACATCGCGCAGCTTCAGCTGAACGTGCAGAACGTCTTCAACGAACTATACTACGACAAGGCCTACACGGCCCACTTCGCCAACCAGGCTCCGGGTCGTACCGCGATCCTGACGCTGAACGTCAAGTACTGAGCCGCAACACTTGAAAACGAACGGCCCGTCCCTCATCGAGGGGCGGGCCGTTTGCCGTTATGGGTTAGACCAGCAGATCTTCGTGGAAGGCGCCAAACGGGCGCGTCGGATGGCGGATTTGCATTTCGAGGATCCAGAGCCCCGTCCCCGGCACGGCATCGAAATCCCCGAGATTGCCGCCCTTGTGCACCGAATGCGGATAGTCGCTCACCCTGTGCCCGCGAATGTCGAGATTGAGCACCCAGCCCATTGCCAGCGCCTCTTCCTCCGCCCGCTCATAGAGCGCGCGGCCAGAGACCGCCCCTCCGTCCCAGATCGCGCGAACGCGGTCGAACAGCGTGCGAACCGCCTCGGCACAAGCGCGCATCTCGGGATCGTCGCCGACCGTATAGGTCGCGCCAACATCGCCTTCGTGCCCCAGGAAAACCGGGCCCATGTCGATGAAGAAGATGTCGTTCTCGGCAAGGACGGTGTCACCTTGCGAGCGGTCGCTGAAGATCTTGAGCGTGTTGCTGCCGAAGCGGATCAGCAGCGGATGCCAGGATCGCTCCATGCCCAGCTCTTCGAGAATGGCGAGACCGACTGCATTGGCCTCGCTCTCGCGCATGCCGGGGCGGATCAATGCGGCGATCCGGTCGAGCGCCTGCCACGAAAGTGCCTGCGCCGCGCGAAGATCCTCGATCACATAATGCGGGCCCACCGCTTCGCGGGGCTGGGCTCCGGTTTGGGACGCGGACATGGGCTGGCTACTCCGAAACTGATGCATGGAGCGGCCGTTTGACGGCCGCTCCATGCATCAGTCAAGCGGATTGGCCATCAGCGCGCGACCGTTCGCTGTAGGATCAGGTGCAGAGCGACTGCCCATTACCTCCGGTGATGCCTCCGGGCGTTCCGGTCGGATTGAGGTTGCGTCCATCACGCGTCAGATAAGCCGCTTCTTGATTGAACACGGTGTTGTTCCGGACGAACATGTTTCCGAACAGCGGCTGGTAAGCATAGAAGACTTCCACATACATGACCGCATAATTAGTCGAAGCGTCGGGAGCGGTAACGACGTGGCCACTAGCGCCCATCCCCGTAACCGTCTGCAACGCAGCTCCATAGGCCGACGCGCGCGCAAGGCTGCCTCGACAGCGCTGCCAGTGAATGTACTGCGTAGTCGTCGAAGGCTTCGTCTCAAGGCTGGAAAGAATGATCCGGCCATTGGTGCTGAAATTGAACGAAGCACCCTGCTTGAGCGCACCGGACATGACCGAATCGATGTTCGTTTCCGTGATGGTTGGCGTTACCGAGGAGTTGTCGGTCTGACCCAGGCGCGAGGCATTGTCCGCCACCGATGTAGCGATCTCGGCCACCTGCATTTTTACCACGGCCATATACGCCAGCTCGGTGCCGTACAGGCCGAGTGTGAGAAGGATCGGCAGGACCAGCGCGAACTCCATCAGCGAAACACCGCTGCTGTCCCGACCAAAGCGCTGAGCTAAGCGGAGGACGCGCGCACCTATCGTCACAAGAGAGTAGCCGCGCGTGCAAGTGTGCAAAAACCGGTTCATTTGCAGCTCCCTGCACCCGACCCGTAGCTCTGTTGAAGCGCGAAGGGCTGGTTCTTGCGGACGGCGACCGCAGTCAGCGTGCGCGTATTGTTGGGATTGGTAATACCCGGGATCGGGAACAGCGGCGTGTAAGTCGCATTCACCGTATAGACCACCACGTCATTGGCGCCGCCATTGCCGGACTTGCCGATATCGGCGTCCCAAGTGCCGTTGTTGTTCTCGTCAGTGTAGGTTTCACCGTTGTCGCATGTGCCGTTGTTATTCTTGTCGTTCCAGGCCTCGGGCCGCGCGATATCACTGAAGTCGTAATAGCTGGACCGGGTTGTCTTCACGACCACGCCAGGCGCGACACGGCCCAGGATCTTCTGGATCATCTGATCCTGGGTCGCGGTGTTGGCAGTCTCCAGCGTGCCATTGCGCGCCGCTTCCTCCACGGCACCGTGGAGCACCGAATAGACATAGGCCATATGTCCGATATCAAAGATCCCGAGGAGCAGTACGATCAAGACCGGTCCGGCAATCGCGAACTCCAACGCGGTGGCGCCCGAACGATCGGCCCGCAGGCGCTTTTCCAGCCACAGCGTTGCGATGGACCGGCGAACACCGGCGATGACAGAGCGCACGGGCCGCCTCACAGCGTGACCCTCAATGCGCCAACCTGCTTGGCGATCTCGGTAAAGGCGGAATTGAGGTCAGCCGCATTGTTGGCCGTGAACGAGCTGCCGTCAGATGCACAGTTCTGAAGGTCGCTCGACAGAGAGGATGTGAAGGCGATCACCCATATGCGTATGCCCTTGGCCCGGATCGCGTTGCAAACCGCCAGGAAGCGTGCCGTGTGCCGCGTGTCTGCGGTGGCTTCCGCTCCATCTGTCGTGACCCGGCGATCCCACCAGTCAATGCCCCAGGCCGAAGTCGAATAGTTGGACGTATCCATCTGGCCATCCGTCATGAAGATGATGTGCCGCGATACCTTGCCGCCGTTCGAAGGAGCCGTGTTGACATTGGTACTGAAAATGCCGTTCGGCGAACTCAAACGGCCGCCCCAGATCATGCCGATATCGAGATAAGTACCACCGTTGGCGACGAGCGAATCTGCGTAAGCGTTAAACGCAGTCTGCGTCATTTCTGTAAGTATCTGGGCCTTGGCCGGGCAATATTCGGTCACACCGGTTCCGTCGCTGGTGTTACTCTGAGTCCAGTTGGCATTGTTGCTGCCGCCTGGTCCGCGCGTGTAACTCACCTGATACCACTGCGGCGCCCACTTCGTGGTGACGTCTGCGGTTGGAGCGGAATCTATGTCGATGTCATGCGCAGCGGAAGGCGAATATCCAGTTACCGACGAATAGCTGAAAGCTGTGCCGGTCGTCGTACCACGCTCTTCGATACAACCGTCCCATGTGGTCGATTGAGCTACGCCCTTGTCACCCGTATAAGTCGTTACGGCTGAGCCGGTCTTGAACACGCTGCTGTCGCGCACAACCGGCTTATAGGTCCAATAATAGAAGTCCGACTTTGCCGTAGGCGTTCCCACCACAAGGGAAACTTTAGTCCATTGCTCTCGCGTAAACGAACTGTCCGTTTCGGTATATTGATAAATATAATAGCTGCCGCCAGACTGTTGGCATGTATAATTCGTTCTCGTTTGACCGGTAGTCACATTACGAGTCAGACTTATATTGGGGCTCGTTCCAGAAATTGAATATATAACTGGCGCACTACCAGTCACCCAAGCAGTAGGATTTGGGTTCGGTAAAGCTTTATTGCAATTTGAACTGGAGCTGTATTTCGTGGTACTGTACTGGGTGGTGTCACCCATGGTGCCCTTACCTACCGAGGTTGACGAGCTTTTCGTCGCGTTCGTATAGTCAAAATACGTTGCCTCGCGCGACTGGTAGGTCCAGCTATCCGCAAGATAGCTTGGATTGAGCGTGTACAGCAGACTGCCGACGTTTACCGTCGAGCTGTAGGGAACAAACCCATATCGTATCCGCGCGTTGCTGTTGGTCGTAGAGGCGGCCAGCGTCGTGTAGAAGCTCTTCATCGCCGCGCGCAGCGCCTGGATGCGCGTCTGAGTTCCCGACAGAACCGTATCCATCGAGCCGGTGGTGTCGAGCACCATCGTCACATCCGCATTGCCCACGCCCATCGATGCGGCACATGTCACGGCAACATTGAAGCTGTTGAAGCCGAACAGTCGCATGATCAGCGTGTTAAGCGTCGTCGACGCGGTGCCGGTGATGGTCTGGCCGCTATCGGTCGAGCTGACAGAAAATGTCGTGCCCGACGTTTCTTGTGTCGCATCATTAAAGTTGGTTGCAAAATAATTGTTTGCGGCAGTGTTCCCCGCAGCATCGAAACCATTAAGCTTTGTCGCCGCGCCAACATCGGTCGAGCGGCGCCCGGCCAGCACTGCCGCGTCGCAGGCGGACTGAAGCTGATTGCGCACCTTGTAATCGCGGCTGAAGTCGATGGCCGAGCCGACGACGGCTGCGGCGACCATCATGCCCGCGGCCGCCAGCGGCAGGATGTTGCCCGCGTTGTCGCGGATCAGGCGGTGGATCGGGCGTTTCAGGTGGCGCATGGGTGGACCAGTCGTGGTGGAGGGAACTCGGCGGGATTCAAGGGCTTCACTAGAAGATATTACTTAAGGAAACCCTTAGTGGGCCTAAGCCCACCATCCTCCACGAAGTCTTCCCAAGTGCGGGAAACGCGAAATTAACCATCTGCCCGCCTCCACTCGATTTGCCGTTGAGCCAGATCTGCCCCGGCGGTACGGCCGGAGCATGAATGAGATCGTTCTTCCGTCGTTCCTCTTCGTCTGCCTCGGCAACATCTGCCGCTCGCCTCTTGCCGAGGCGGCGATGCGGCATGAGGCTGAGGCCGCCGGGCTCGACCTCATCATCGATTCGGCGGGGACGGGTTCATGGCATATCGGCAAGGGCCCCGACCCGCGCTCGCAGGCGGAAGCCCTGCGCCATGGCATCGACATTTCGGGCTATCGTGCCCGACAGGTGGTAAGGGCCGACTTCACCCGCTTCGACCATATCATCGCGATGGACAGCAGCAATTTCGTCAACCTGAAGCGACTGGAGCCACGTTCTTCCCGCGCGCGGCTGTCGATGCTGCTCGATCATGTGCCGGGCTGGGAGGGCCGCGACATCGACGATCCCTATTTCGGCGGACCGGAAGGCTTCGTGACGACTTGGGATCAAGTCAGCGCAGCGGCCCGCAATCTCGTCGCCGCGATCCGCTCCTAAAGCGGGCGCATCCAGTATTGCAGCCGCTTGGCGGTTTCCTCGCTGTCGCGGTGATCTCTCCACGACAGTGCGCAAGTAAGCCCCGGAACCGGCGCATATCCGCGCTTGCTCCAGAACGCGTCGAGCGGCCGATAGTCTCGCGGCCGGTCGGGATGGTCCTCCGGGCGGATCACCGCCGCGAAAGTCGCTGCCGCCGCGCCGTAGCGGCGCGCCTGTGCCTCGCGGAGGTCAAAGAAGGCATGGCCGATCCCCCGCCCTCGCCACGCGGGCAGCAGCACCGATTCGCCGAAATAATAGAGCGATCCGACATCGAACCCGGCGTCCTCGAACGGAATCCGCAGCGCCTCTTCCTGCGCCGCGAGCGGCGAAGCGGTAGCGAGGCCGACGATCCGGCCGTCCACACTGGCAGCCACCAGAACCGCGTCAGGAGCGGCGGCGAAGGCGGCAAGATAGTCCCGCTCGTAACCGGGATCGCCATCGTAGAGATAGGGCCATTCCGCAAAGACCGCGATCCGCAGGCGCGCCAGATCGTCCATTGCGGCAAGGATTTCGCTGCCGGTGAGAGCACGGATCGTGACAGTCATGCGCCCTGCTTTCCTTGCGTCATCACGGCCCGAAAATGCGTTCTCTCAAGTGGATAGCCCCCGCCTCCGGCGTCGGCAATCCCTGCCACTGCCCCGCCCCGTAACACCCCCCGCCGCATCGATTGTACCGGCCTGTCAGCCCTTGCAACCAAGCCGGTTTGCTTTTGCCCCCCATTGAACTATATGCCCGCTCGAACGCCCCGGCAGCGCGGTCGCCCAGCGACGCCCCGCGCGCCGTGGCTTGCTCTTTTACCCATTCAAGGACGAACACGCATGTCCCGTCGCCGCCAGATCTACGAGGGCAAGGCCAAGATCCTCTACGAAGGCCCCGAACCCGGCACGCTGATCCAGTACTTCAAGGATGATGCCACTGCGTTCAACGCGCAGAAAAAGGGCACGATCCAGGGCAAGGGCGTGATCAACAACCGCATCAGCGAGTACGTGTTCACGCGCCTCAACCACATCGGCGTGCCCAACCACTTCATCCGCCGCCTCAACATGCGCGAGCAGCTGGTCCGCCAGGTCGAGATCATCCCGATCGAGGTCGTGGTGCGCAATGTGGCCGCCGGTTCGATCTCCAAGCGCCTCGGCATCCCCGAGGGTGAACCGCTGCCGCATACGCTGATCGAATATTACTACAAGGACGATGCGCTGGGCGATCCGATGATCGCCGAAGAGCACATCGCCTGCTTCGGCTGGGCCACCAACGAGGAGATGCAGGACATCGCCGCGATGGCCATCCGCGTGAACGATTTCATGTGTGGCATGTTCGCGGCGATCAACATCCGCCTCGTGGACTTCAAGCTCGAATTCGGCCGCATCTGGGACGGCGACTACAGCCGCGTGATCCTCGCGGACGAAATCAGCCCGGACGGCTGCCGCCTGTGGGACATGTTCACCGGCGAAAAGCTGGACAAGGACCGCTTCCGCCGCGATCTCGGCGGTGAGGAAGAGGCCTATCAGGAAGTCGCCCGCCGCCTCGGCCTGCTTCAGGACGACAACGGACCGAGCGAAGTCTTCGACCTGTCGAAGCACCGCAAGCTGCGCGGCAAGTAAGCCGCGCGCAAGCGAACACGTTGAAAAGGCCCGGCGCGCCCCTCGGCACGCCGGGCCTTTTCGTTTTTTAACAGGGAGCTGCCGAACTCCGGCTTGTGGAGTTCGGCCCAGTGGGGCACTCCAACGCCCATGCGTACCGCCCTGATCGCCGTTCTCATCGTTCTTGCGCCGCTTCCGCTGGCCGCGAAGGAAGCGCCTGCCCCCGCGTCTGCTCCCCGACCCGACGACACCAGCTGGGCTTTCGAGAAGAGCGACGTGCCGGTGGATCCGGATTTCCGCTTCGGACGCCTTGCCAACGGCATGCGCTACGTGATCCGCCACAATGCCACTCCTGCGGGCACCGCCGTTGTGCGCATGGATGTAGCGGCCGGATCGCTGGATGAAAGCGACAGCGAACAAGGCTTTGCCCACTTCCTCGAACACATAGCGTTCCAGGGCTCCACGCACGTTCCCGAAGGCCAGATGGTGCCGCTGCTGGAGCGCGAGGGCCTGGCCTTTGGGGCCGACACCAATGCCTCGACCACGTTCGAGCGCACCGTCTACAAGCTCGACCTGCCCCGCGCCGACCAGCACTTGCTCGACACGGCGCTCATGCTCATGCGCGAAACCGCGAGCGAGCTGACGATCTCGCAATCCGCGCTGGAACGCGAACGCGGCGTCATCTTCTCGGAAATGCGTGACCGCAACACGTTTTCCTACCGCAATGTCGTCTCCCAGTCCGGTTTCTTCTATCCCGCCTCGCGCTATGTCCGCCGCTTTCCGATCGGCACAGCCGAGACGCTGAACGGCGCCACGGCAGAGACCCTGCGCGCCTTCTACACGCGAGAATACGTGCCCGCCCATGCCACGCTGGTGGTGATCGGCGATTTCGACGCGAATGTGGTCGAAGCCGCGATCCGCAGCCGGTTCGGCGACTGGGCACCGCGACCGGCGGAAGCGCAGCCCGATGCCGGTCCCGTCGACGGCCGAGACAAGGGCCGCACCGGTATCTGGATCGATCCTGCCCTCTCCGAGCGCCTTGTGATCCAGCGCAACGGCGCCTGGCTCGATGAGCCCGACAGCGTGGCCCAGCGGCAGGAAAACCTGCTGCGTTCGATCGGTTACGATGTGATCAACCGCCGCCTCCAACGCCTCTCGCGCACGGCCGAGCCGCCGTTCCGGGGCGCCGGCTTCGGCACCGGCGACATGTTCAAGGCCGCTCGCTCGACGCGCCTCATCATCGACAGTGTCGACGGCAAGTGGGCGACCGCGCTGGAGGCCGCCGCGCGCGAATATCGCCGCGCCCTTGCCCAAGGCTTCACCGAGGCCGAGATTGCCGAGCAGGTCGCCCAGTTGCGGACCTCGCTCACCGATGCCGCCGGCTCCGCTGCCACCCGCAGCAATGGCGCGCTCGCCGCCGCCGCGCTCTCGCTGGTCGACGATCGGCAGGTCCCCGGGACGCCGAAGTCGGTGCTCGACCGCTTCGTGGCCTTCGCCCCGCAGATCAAGCCGGACGCCGTGCTCGCCGCGCTCAAGCGGGAAGCCATCGCACTCGACGAGCCGCTGATCCGGTTCGAAGGACGCACCGCGCCCAACGGCGGCGAGAAAACGATCCGCGATGCCTGGCAGCAGGCCATGCGCGCGCCGATCGCCACGGAGGAAGCCGGCACCGTGGCCGCCTTCGCCTATACCGACTTCGGCAAGCCCGGCGCGGTCGTGTCCGATACGCGCGATCCGGTGCTGGGCATCCGCGAGGTACGCTTCGCCAATGGCGTCATGCTCAACCTCAAGCATACCGATATCGTCAAGGACCGCGTCGACGTCAGCCTGGCCATCGATGGCGGCGACATGCTCGACACCAAGGACAATCCGCGCGCGACCGACATGGTGCCCTATATCGACGAAGGCGGCCTCGGAAAGCACAGCCGCGACGAACTCGATACGATCATGGCGGGCCACACGCTGGGCATCGGCATGAGCAACGGCGAGGCGAGCTTCGTGGCGCAGGACGGCACCACGCCGCGCGATCTGGAACTCCAGCTTCAGTTACTGGCCGCCATGGTCACCGATCCGGGTTTCCGACCCGAAGGCGAAGTGCAATATCGCCAACAGATCAACACCTACTTCGCCCGACTGCGCGCAACGCCCGCCTCAGCACTTCAGGCCGATCTCAGCACGATCATCTCGGACAACGACCCCCGCTTCAGCCTCGGCAAGGTTGAGGACTATCGCGCCCTCACCTTCGATAAGTTGCGCCGTGATATCGGCGACAGGCTGGTACACGGCGCTATCGAGATCGGCGTGGTTGGCGACATCGACGAGGACAGGACCATCGCCATGGTCGCCGGCACATTCGGCGCCCTCCCCGCGCGTGACCCCGCATTCCGTCCTTACGACGACCAGCCGCCGCGCACGTTCACGGCAGACCGCACCCCGCATGTGGTCCGCCACACCGGCCCCGCCGACCAGGCCATGCTGCGCGTGACGTGGCCGACGCGCGACGATTCGGACCCGGTGGAATCGCTGAAGCTCCAGCTGCTCGAACGCGTGGTCCGCATCGAATTGACCGACAGCCTGCGCCAGGCGCTGGGCAAGGCCTATTCCCCCACAGCGGGCGTCTCGCTCTCACGCCACTGGAAGGGCTACGGCACGTTCGCAGTAGTCGCCTCGATCGACGTTGCCGACGTTCCCGCCGCGCGCAAGGCGATCAGCGGGGTCATGACCGCGCTGCGGAAGGCGCCGATCAGCGACGATATACTCCAGCGCGCGCGCCAGCCGCTGCTCGAAGCTTATCAGAACGCGCTCAAGAGCAATGGCGGCTGGCTCTCGCTGGTTGACCGTGCCCAGACGGAGAGCGATCGGATCGACCGCTTCCACCGGGCGCACGACCGGCTGGCTGCCCTGACCGCCGCCGATGTGCAGGCGGAGGCAAAGCGTTATCTCGATCCGGCACAGGGGCTTGAGGTTCTGGCACTGCCTGAAGGCGTTGCCGAACCGGCGAAGTAGAAAAAGCGGGATCCCCGCCTGCGTGGGGACGACGGAGTGGTAACACGGGGGGCTTCCCGATGAGGAAGCCCTTGCCCGTTTAGCGCGCGTGGTTGGGCCTTGTCGGCCGTCCAGTGCGCTCGGCCCATTCGACGATCAGGTCGTCGAAGAGCTTCTGGTCGATCAGGTCGTACTTTTCGGGGAAGTTGGTGAATGCGTTCATCGCGCTCGCCACTGAACCGGTCTCCATCAGTTCGCGCGCCATCCGGAGATGGCCTACCGCTGCCGAGACCCAGCCCCAGCCGGTCGAAAGCGTGAAGGCCGTGTTCGGCAGGTTGAAGCCCAGCGTGCAGACCGGAATCGGCATGTGCGGGATCACTTCGGCCTGTTGCTCCGGCGGCGCGCTGGCGAAGACGATGGCGTCCGCCCCCGCCTCGGCATAGGCCTTGCCGCGCCGGATCGCCTCCTCGGCCGAACCGCTGCCACCGCCGCCGTTGGCCACGGTATAAAGTTCGTCACAGCGCGCGATGATTACAAGGCCGGAATCGCCCCGCGCCTTCACCCCTGCCTCGATGCGCAGTTGCATGTCCTCGATCGAGCAGAGGCCGTTGACGTGCTTGGAATGCTTCGGGTTTACCTCGTCCTCGACGTGGTAGCCGGCGATCCCGGCGGCCACATAGCGGCGCGTGAAGTGATAGGCATCGGCCACCGTCTCGCCCAGCGTGTCGGCATCGACGATCAGGGGGATGTCGATGGCCTGCGCGATCCGGCCCGACTGCTCGATCATCTCGACCTGGCTGAACACGCCATTGTCCGGCACCGCGTAGTGGAAAGCGGAGCAGGCATGGCCGCCGAGATAGGCCGCCTTGAAGCCGACATGTTCAACCGCCCGCCCGGTGATCGCCGAATAGGCCTCGGCCGCGACGAAGTGCTCGCCGTTCTCGATCAGCGCACGCAGCTTTTCACCCGGTGTCGGCATCGTCATCGTCTCCCATTCTCGCGGCCCATCCCGCGGAAGGGTCCGTCACCGCGAATGGCTCGCATGATCGGGGCGCAGCGACAAGCCGAGCCGCCATCGCCCCTGCGTTCATCGGCCCCGCGAAGCATGCCGGCTGAGGATGGGAGCCTCAAAAAGAACACGCGGCGCAACCGAAGTCGCGCCGCGTGCAGGATGCAGGCAGGAGCCCGCCGGCAGACCCCAGGGTAGGGCCTGCCAGGATAGGACTGGTTGAATTAGAAGCTGACTGTGCCTTCCACGCCGAACGTCCGCGGCGGGTTGAAGTTGGCATAATCGCCCAGCACGCCGGCGTAGCTCTTCGCGCCAGTGAGCGGGTTGACCGTGTAGACCGAGTTCGCGGCCGAACGGCGGTAGATATTCGTCTCGTTGAGCAGGTTGCGGCTCCACAGCGAGACCGTCAGCTTCGAGCCGCCATCGGTGAGCGGGATGTCCGCCAGCGCAATGCGGCCGTTGACGATGAAGCTGCTCTGCGTCTTCGTGCTTTCGTCCTCGAAGCTGTACTGCGGATCGGAATAGGCCGCGTCGAGGTGGAACAGCACGCTTTCGTCACGCACGCCCACCGGGATGCTGTAGTCGACATAGCCCGCAGCCGCGTTCTTCGGCGTGTAGACGATGAAGACGTTCTGGTAGACCGAGTTGGTATCGGTGCTGAGGAACGGGTTCAGCGTCTTCGGAACCTTGGTGTAGGTGTAGGCATAGGATGCGCCGAACGTCAGCCCATCCATCGGGTGGACGCTGAGTTCAGCTTCGATACCGCGGATCTTGGTCGTACCCGGGGCGTTGATCGTCTCCTGCGTGTGCAGGTTGAAGTACGGGCTGCTGGTATCGGTGTTGACGTTGTCGAAGTCCACCTGGGTACCGGTGCGATCCATGATGTAACCGGCCAGGTTCAGGCGAACCATGCGGTCGAGGAACAGCATCTTGGCGCCGACTTCATAGGACTTCACCGATTCCGGACCGAAAGCCGAGAAGGTCTGCGAACGGTCGTTGGCACCGCCTGCGCGGTAGCCGGTCGCATACTTGGCGTAGAGGTTGATGTCCTGCGTGGCGTCATAGGCCAGCGTGACCATCGGGTCGAAGCGGTCCTTCGTGGCGTGGAAGGTATAGTCAACCGTCGCACCGTTGACCATGTCGAGCACGCCGTTACGCTTGTCGTGCGTGTAGCGGCCGCCTGCGGTCAGGTGCAGCTGGTCCAGACCGGCGGGCGTGTAAGTGGCCTGCGCGAAGGCGGCGATGCTCTGCGCCTTGGCGTGGCTGTCGCGCTGGAGGAACAGCGAGCTGTCGTCCCAACCCTGATTGCCCGAGGTCACCGGGCCGGTCACGATGGGGCTGAGCACGGTGTAGCCGGTGCCGTCCGCGTTCCACAGGTTCGAGCTGGGCGTCGCAGCGTTTTCGCTGGCATGCTCGTTGAAGTAGAAGGCGCCGGCCACGAAATCGACCTGCGGCAGGCTGCCGACCAGTTGCAGTTCCTGGCTGAACTGGTGCTGGTCAAGGAACGACAGCGAGTAACGGCTGAACTTGGCGTTCGGCAGGAACACGGTGCGGGCCGGGCCGCCCGAGTTGTCGTACTGGTCGGTATCGACCTGGCGCCATGCCGTGATCGAGCGCACCGTCAATTCCGGGCTGATCTCATAGCTGAGGTTGCCCATGATGCCCTGCGTGCGGTCAACGCTGTACTGCTGCGGCACGCCGACATCGGCAGTCTTCACGCGCTTGTCGCCGGTGACGTCGACGATCGGCGAAAGCGGAGCGATATATCCGCTCGGCAGAGCGCCCTTGTTCGCCGCGATCTGAGCCAGCGTCGCAACCGGATAATTATTCGGGTTGTAGTTCACCAACTGGCTGTAATTCGGCGTGTTTTCGTCACGCGACTTGTCGAACGAGATGTTCGCGGTGAAACCGTCGATCGGCTTCCACAGGGCCTGAACGCGGCCGCCGACGCGGTCGTAGGCGTTCCAACCCTTTTCGCCGGCCAGCGGGTTCTTAACCGTGGGATCCTGGTGCTGGTAAACGCCGTCGACCTTGATCGAGATGTGATCGAATTCGGGGAAGTCGATGTGCGCTTCGCCGTTGCGCTGGCCATAGTTGCCCACGCCCGCCACAACGCGGCCGCCGAATTCGCCGGTGGGCGAAGCGGTGACGATGTTAAGCGCGCCGCCTTCGGTGTTACGGCCGAACAGGGTGCCCTGCGGACCGCGCAGCACTTCGATGCGCTTCACGTCGAACAGCGCGGCGTTCAGACCCTGCTGGCGGCCGAGGTAGACGCCGTCGAGGTAGACGCCCACGCCCTGGTCGCGCGCGGTCTGGTTGGCGTCGAACGGCACGATGCCACGAATGCCGACGGTCAGCGCCGACTGGCGCGCTTCGAACGTGGCGACGCGCAGCGAGGGCACGCTGCCGCTCGCGAGGTCGATCAGGCTCTGGACGTGCTGCTTCTCGATATCGTCGGCGCCGATGACCGAGATGGCGATCGGGGTCTTCTGAAGGTCGGTTTCCCGCTTGGTGGCGGTGACGATGATTGTCGTATTTCCGCTGCTTTCGGCAGCAGGGCTGGCGGCGGCATCATCGGCGTAAGCAGCGACGGGCGCCTGGCTCAGCGCGACGACGCTGCAGGTGGCCGCCAGACGAATGGCGTGGCGAATCATGAGAAACTCCCTGAATTCTTTTGAATTTCTTCCGCTCGGATAGAGTGGAAGATGCGCCCGCTGGGGCGACATGGAGGCTCACTAGGGTTGGGACAGGTCAGAACTGTGTTGCTTTTTTGTGCTTTTCTTGACCATATTGTGACGCGCAGAACATGACAAATTTGACACGTGTGTGGCGGCCGCAGTGGGCCTAATGCGACGCATAAATGCCACTGAGTTACGGAATGCCATGATCAAATCCGGCGATATCATGCTGACTTCGGGCGACCTTGCCCACGTCAGCGCCGTCCGCGACAACTTCCTCACGTTCGAGGCGGAAGTGATGGATGCGACCGCGCTTTGCGCCCGCATACCGCGAGGGCCGACCTGGGTTTTCGTGGACTGGTTGCTGCCGGAAATGTCGGGCCTGCAGCTTTGCGGCCTGCTGCGTGACCGGATCAACGATCATCCGCTGCACATCACCATGGTGCTGGGCGAGCCGGATCCCCGCGCGCAGGCCCGTGCGCTGGATGCCGGGGCGGATGATTATCTGATCGGCCCGCTCACGCCCAAGGCGCTGGTGCAGCGGCTCCGCATCTATCAACCGGTTTCGGCCGCCCGCAAGGAAGCTCCCGCGATCCAGATCGGCGAACTGGTCATCCAGCCCGATTCTCACCTGACGCGCTACAAGGGCCTTGTCGTGCCGCTCCAGTCGAACGAGCAGCGGCTGCTCAATCACTTCGCACGCAATCCCAATCGCGTGTTCACGCGCGGCGAGCTGATCGGCGTGCTCGGCAAGAGCATCGCGGTCTGCGACGAACGCACGGTCGATTCGTGGGTCAGCCGCCTGCGCCGCAAGCTGCGTTCGATGCAGGTTCCGCACCTGCCGCGCACGGTCCGTTCGTTCGGTTACGTGTTCGACAGCGTGGAAGCCTGATTCGGCTCCCTGACCGGAGCGCGAATCAAAGGCTTTCGAGCGTGGGGATCAACTCGTCGAAATGATCGATCACCGCCGTGGCGCCAAGGTCGTGTGGTGGCCTGTCGTTGAAGCCGAAGCTCACCGCGACGCAGGGAATGCCCGCAGCCGCCGCTGCGCCAGTGTCGTAAGTGGTGTCTCCCACGAAAGCGGCCCTGCCGCCGCCCGCGCGTTCCAGCATGAGTTCGATCAGATCGGGTTTGGGCTTCGCGCGGCCCGGGCCCAGTGTATCGCCGCCGATCACCGTGAAGAACTGATCGGACAGCCCGAGTTCGGCGAAGATCTGCACCGCCAGCGCTTCGAGCTTGTTGGTCACGATCGCCAGTTTCACCCCGCGCGCGGCAAGGCCGTCCAGCATTTCCGCGCCGCCCGGATAGAGCCGCGTGGTCATGACGACATGGTCGGAGTAGAAGGCAAGCAGTGCCTGGTGCAGTTCTTCCAGACGCGCGTCGGAAACACCGCCGCCCGTGACTTCAAGGCCCTTGGCGAGCATCTTCCGGGCGCCGCCGCCAACAAGATCGCGCACGGCGTCCACTGCAATGGGTGGTCGCCCCTCGATCGCCAGCGCATGGTTAAGCGCCAGGGCGAGATCGCCCAGCGTATCGAGAAGAGTACCGTCGAGATCGAAGCCGACTACGTCGAAGGGGAAATCCGTCATCCGCCCTTCCGTGGCCTGCCGATGTGGAAACCGCAACAATTTGCTGGCAAGTGATGAACATGGTCGAAAATTCCAACGCGCTCGCAATCGTCGTCCTCGCCGCCGGCAAGGGCACTCGCATGAAGAGCGATCTTCACAAGGTCCTTCACCCGATCGCCGGCCGCCCGATGCTGGAACACCTGCTGGAAAGCGCCGCCGCGCTCTCGCCAGAGCGGCAGGTGGTGGTGGCCGGGCATGGCCGCGAACAGCTTGAAAAAGCGCTGGGCAGCCGCGCCGCGATTGCCGTGCAGGAACCGCAGCTCGGCACCGGGCATGCGGTGCAGCAGGCTGAAGGTGCCCTCGCCGGCTTCTCGGGCGATGTGCTGATTCTCTACGGCGACGTGCCTTTCGTCACCACCGATACCATGCGCGCAATGATCGAGCGCCTTCATGCGCCCGACGCGCCTGCCGTGGTCGTGCTAGGCTTCGAGCCCGAAGATCCGCTTCAGTACGGCCGCGTGCTCGCACATGACGACGGACGCATCGTCATGATGGTCGAATACAAGGACGCGAACGAAGAGCAGCGCGCCTGCCGCCTGTGCAATTCGGGGCTCATGGCGGTGAAATCGGCCGACCTGTTCGACTTGCTCTCGCGCGTCGGCAACGACAATGCGCAGGGCGAATATTACCTTGTCGACATCGTCAACGTGGCGACGCTGGACGAGCGGACATGCGCGGTCATCGTCACCGACGATCCGCACGAAGTGGGCGGCATCAACAGCCGCGGCGAACTGGCCGAGGCGGAAGGCCGCTGGCAAGCCCGCCGCCGCGTGCAGGCGATGGCCGACGGCGCCTCGCTGATCGCGCCCGAAACCGTGTTCTTTGCGTTCGACACCAAGCTCGGCCGCGATGTCACGATCGAACCCAACGTGGTGTTCGGTCCCGGCGTCACCGTGGCGGACAGCGTTACCATTCACGCGTTCTCGCACCTTGAGGGCGCCACGCTGGACACCGGCACCACGGTCGGACCTTATGCCCGCCTGCGCGCCGGCGCGGTGCTCCGCAAGGGCGCCAAGGTCGGCAACTTTGTCGAGATCAAGAACGCCGAACTGGGCGAAGGCGCCAAGGCCAACCACCTCTCCTACATCGGCGATGCCAGCGTGGGCGCGAAAGCCAATATCGGCGCGGGCACGATCACCTGCAATTATGACGGCTACTTCAAGTACCGCACCGTGATCGGCGAGCGCGCCTTCATCGGTTCGAACAGCGCCCTCGTCGCGCCCGTGAAGATCGGCGCCGACGCCATCGTCGCGGCAGGCAGCACGGTCACCCGCGATGTCGCCGATGGCGAACTGCGGCTGGTGCGCGGGGAACAACTGGTCAAGCCCGGCTGGGCCGACCGTTTCCATGACGCGATGAAGAAGAAAAAGGCCGAACGGGCAGCCGGCGGCAAGTGAAAAACCGGGAGGGCGGCCAAAACCGCCCTCCTCGTCAATTCATGGCAATCAGGCGCCGATCGCCTGCCTTTGCGCAATGAAGTCCAGCTCGCTTTTCGCGCCGCTGTTGCTGGGGTCATAGAGCAGCGACTGCTCGAACATCTGCTTCGCCTCGCCCAGACGGCCGAGTTCAATCAGGTTGAAGCCCATACCGCGCAGCGCACGCCCGGCGATTCCGGCATCCGATCCCTTGGTATTCTTGTCGACGATAGCCCAGGCATGGGCGAAGAGATCATAGCTCTTCTGGAACTGCCGCCGCGACTTGAACAGTTCGGCATATTCGTTGGCATAATGCGCGTTATCGGGCGCGAGTTCGGTAGCCCGGCGCAATTCGTTCTCGGCAAGGTCACCCCGGCCAAGATCGACGAGGGCATAGCCCTTGCCGAAATGCGCATCGCATACCGCGCTGCTCACCATGATCGCGTTGGACGGTGCCGCATGGCCGCCGTTATCGGACAGGCACAGGCGCGGCCGCGCATCCCCGGCAAGGCCCTGCTCGCTGGCGGAAATGACCGAGTCGAACAGCTTCACCGCCTTTTCGGGTTTACCCGCGCGGATCATGTCGAACCCGCGACTCACCGTGCCGACATACTCGGCATGGGCCGCTCCGCTAACCAGCGCAACGGGCGCCAGCGCGGGAGCCTCACCGGCCATCGCCATCCCGGGCACCGTCAGCGCGATACCTAAAGCCATCAAAGAAACCGACTTCAAAGCGAAGTTCATCGGCAGTGTCCTCTCCCGATCGAGCCGCTCGCACCGGTCTATGCCGGGCTGTTTCATCGAACGGCCTTCGTCGAAGCAGGTAGAGTATCCGACGAGCAAGGTTTGACAAGAAGTTTCGCCGCGCCCCAATCACGGGAAGCATTATTTCACGACTGGGCGCTGATCGATGTCCGCTCGTCGCGCGGGCACACTGCTTTCAACCCGGGGGCGGGATCGGACGCCAGTGGCAATCACGCCTCGCGATCCCTAAAATAACCCTCTCGCTTTGCACACATTACCAAGCCTTCATGGTGGCGCCAGCAAACGCCAACCTTTAACGGTGTAGGGCAAAGCTCTTTCCGCTCGAACAAGGTAACGTAAGCGCAATGTGTGGAATCATCGGCATCGTCGGCAAGGAACAGGTCGCGGATCGACTGGTCGACGGACTGCGGCGCATGGAATATCGCGGCTATGACAGCGCGGGCGTCTGCACCGTCGAAAACGGCCAACTCATCCGCCGCCGCGCGCAAGGCAAGTTGATCAACCTCGTCAATGAGCTGGCCCGCGATCCCGCGCCCGGCCTGATCGGCATTGCCCATACCCGCTGGGCCACCCACGGCGCGCCCACGGCTGTCAATGCCCACCCGCACGCGACCGAGCATCTCGCCCTCGTCCACAACGGCATTATCGAGAACTTCCGCCCGCTGCGCGAAGCCCTCGAATCGCGCGGCCGCACGTTCGAGAGCCAGACCGATACCGAAGTGGTCGCCCACCTCGTGTCCGAGCAAGTTGAAGCCGGACTTTCGCCGCAGGATGCGGTGAAGGTTGTCCTACCGCAGCTTCGCGGCGCCTTTGCCCTGGCAATCGCGTTCCGCCAGCACCCGGACCTGCTGATCGGCGCCCGCCTCGGCTCGCCGCTGGTCGTCGGCTATGGCGACGGCGAGACTTATCTCGGCTCCGACGCGCTCGCTCTCGCCCCGCTTACCCAGCGCATCACCTATCTTGAAGAAGGCGACTGGGTGGTCATCACCCGCGAAGGTGCGCAGATCTTCGATGCCGACAACAACCCGGTCGAGCGCGAAATCGTCTCCTCGGGCGCCTCTGCGGTCGCCATCGAGAAGGGCAATTATCGCCACTTCATGCAGAAGGAGATCTTCGAGCAGCCGACCGTGGTGGCGCAGACCCTGCGCAGCTATATCCACCAGGTGGACCAGTCGGTCGCCCTGCCGCAGATCGATTTCGACCTTTCGGCGATCAAGCGCATCACTATCGTCGCTTGCGGCACCAGTTTCTACGCCGGCATGGTCGCGAAGTACTGGATCGAGACATTCGCTCGCCTGCCCGTCGATATCGATGTGGCTTCCGAATTCCGCTACCGGGATCCCGTGCTGGAGCCGGGCGGCCTTGCCCTGTTCATCTCGCAGTCCGGCGAGACGGCCGACACGCTCGCTGCACTCAAGCACTGCAAAGCCGCCGGGCAGACCATCGCCGTGGTCGTCAACGTACCCACCAGCACGATGGCGCGCGAGGCGGACCTGCTGCTGCCGACCCACGCCGGTCCGGAAATCGGTGTCGCCTCGACCAAGGCCTTCACCTGCCAGCTGGCCGTGCTTGCCGCGCTTGCCGCGCACCTTGCCGTCAAGCATGGACGCATGGACCGTGAGGAAGAGAACGAGGTCGTCCAGCACCTGCTCCAGACCCCGGCCAGCCTCAACGCCGCGCTTGCCTTCGACGAAGAGATCGCCGCGATGGCGCACCTTATCGCGCCGGCTCGGGACGTGCTCTACCTCGGCCGTGGTCCGGACTATCCGCTGGCCCTCGAAGGCGCGCTGAAGCTGAAGGAAATCAGCTACATCCACGCTGAAGGTTACGCCTCAGGCGAGATGAAGCATGGTCCCATCGCTCTGATCGACGAAGCAGTGCCGGTGATCGTGCTCGCCCCTTCGGGTCCGCTGTTCGAGAAGACCGTCAGCAACATGCAGGAAGTGCGCGCACGCGGCGGCAAGGTCGTGCTGATCTCCGACGCCGAGGGCATTGCCGAAGCCGGTGAAGGCTGCATCGCCACGATCGAGATGCCGCGCGTACACCCGCTGATCGCGCCGCTGGTCTATGCGGTGCCGGTCCAGCTCCTCGCCTATCACGTCGCCTGCGTGAAGGGCACGGACGTCGATCAGCCCCGCAATCTCGCCAAGAGCGTCACTGTCGAATAAGGGAAGTGCGGCCGGATGATCGCGAAAGGTTTACCTGGTAATAACCCTTCTGCGGGTAAACGCCGGGACGTGAACAAACGGTCGCAACCCCCACAAGCTCTTCCGAAGGAGCTGCCAGTCCTCGCCGTCCTCGGCTTCACCGAACCGGCGGAAGGTGATTGGGCGCGTCTTCGCGGTCTCCAATATTCCTGCCTCGGCCGAGCGCGGACGGCGCGAATCGCGACGCAACTGGCGGCGCTGGCCGCTGCGGTGGCCGTGCTGTTCGGACATATTCACCCCGCCGCCATCGGCGGCTGGGCCGCCCTCGTCTGCGCCACCCTCTGGTGGAGCGCGCGAATCGAGAGCGACCTTGCCGACGCCGACCGCCGCCGCCTGACCCACGCCGAGATCCGCCGCCATGCGCTCACCGTGGTTGCCCGGGCCGTGGTCTGGTCGATCCCGGTCTGTGCCTTCGGCCCCTTCATCGATCCTCAGGCCCAGGTGAAGCTGTGGACCGTGGTGGCCATGCTGATGACCGGCTGCACCGTGCTTATGCCGGGCATTCCGCTGGGCACGCTGATCTTCACCGGCATCGTCGGCGGATCGACAATCGCCTATTTCGTGGTGCTCGGTAGTTACGACATGGCACTGGTGGGCTTGGCCTTCGCGGGCGTCATCATCGCCGGCGCCGTTGAAAGCGCGCGCCAGTACCTCTCCACCAAAGTCGCCGAAGCGGGCATGACAGAGCGCGACGAAGTCGTCTCGATGCTGCTGCGCGAGTTCGAGGAAGGCGAGGCCGACTGGCTCTGGCAGATCGACACCGCCCGCCGCGTGCGCGCCATCTCGCCGCGCTTTGCCTATGCGCTCGGCCGCGACGCCACCGAGATCGAGGGTGTTCCCTTCATCCAGCTCATTGCCGGGTCGGCCTGGGATAGCGGCCAGTTCCCGCCCAGCCTTCACGATTTGGCGGAGCGCCTCAAGCGCCGCGAAAGCTTTTCCAACCTGCTCGTGCGCGTCACCATCGATGGCAAGCCGCGCTGGTGGGAGCTTTCCGGCACGCCCAAGCTTAACGAAAATGGCCAGTTCGACGGTTTCCGGGGCGTCGGCTCCGATGTCACCGAAGCACGCGAGAACAGCGACAAAATCGCCTGGCTTGCCCGCTATGACACGCTGACCGGCCTGCCCAACCGCCTGATGCTTACCGAAGCGCTGGGCGAAGCGCTCGCCTATGCGGAGAAGTGGCGCACGCGCTGCGCCTTCCTGATGATCGACCTCGATCGGTTCAAGGCCGTCAACGATACGCTAGGCCACCTCGTCGGCGACCAGTTGCTGGCCCGCGTATCGGAACGGCTCAAGGCGCAGATGACCGAAAAGGAACTCTGCGGCCGCCTTGGCGGGGACGAGTTCGCCGTCGTCATCCGCGACGCCAGCGATCTGGAACACGTCAACCGCGTGGCCCAGCGGGTGATCCACTCGCTGTCGCAGCCCTATCACGTCGATCACCACACGCTCTATGTGGGCGCCTCGGTCGGCTCGGCCATTGGCCCGCGCGACGGGCAGACGGTCGAGACGCTGATGCGCAATGCCGATCTTGCGCTTTACCGTTCGAAGGACGGCGGCGGCAACGCCCACTACACCTACGAACCCGCGCTCCACGCCCATGCCGAGGAGCGCCGCCAGCTTGAATTCTCGCTGCGTTCGGCCATTGAGCGCGGCGAGTTCACGCTCAATTACCAGCCCGTGGTCGATGCCCTGACCGAAGGCGTTGTCTCCTTCGAGGCGCTGCTGCGCTGGAACAGCAAGGAACACGGCTTCGTCAGCCCGGCAAAGTTCATTCCGCTGGCCGAGGACACCCGCCTGATCGTCCCCATCGGCGAATGGGTGCTCAAGGAAGCCTGCCTCGAAGCGATGAACTGGCCCGAGCATGTGCGTGTAGCCGTCAATGTCTCAGGCGAGCAGTTGCTCGATCACAACTTCGCGGGAAGCGTGGTCGCCGCCCTCACCCAGAGCGGCTTGTCCGCCGCGCGGCTCGAACTGGAAGTGACCGAAAGCATCTTCCTGCGCGACGCCACGCTGGCGCGTTCGGCGCTCGAACAGGTCATGGCGCTGGGCTGCAAGGTGGCGCTCGATGACTTCGGTACCGGCTATTCCTCGCTCGGCTATCTGCGCAAACTGCGGTTTTCGACGATCAAGGTGGACCGCTCGTTCGTGCAGGGCGCAGCAACCGGCAATGCCGAAAGCCTTGCCATCATCCGCGCCGTTGTCGCCATGGCCGACAGCCTCGACATGTCGACCACGGCGGAAGGGTGCGAGACGGAGAAGGAAGTCGAGATGATTCGTCAACTCGGCTGCCGCAAGATCCAGGGTTACTACTTCGGCCGTCCGATGATCGCGAAGGACGCTCTGGGGCTGTTCCATAACCGCAGTTTCGCACACGGCCAGACCGCCGCCTGAAGCGGGACGCTGCTGCGAATTGAAAAACCGCGCTCCGCTCCGGGGCGCGGTTTTTCAATTCTCGTAGCTTTCCAACCCAGCGCCCAGCGCGGAAGCGACGACCTTCCACAATAACGCTCCGTCGCCCCCGCGAAGGCGGGGGCCCCGCTTTCTTCTCTCCACGCCCGCCCAGAAAAGCGGGATCCGCCAAGTTCACAAACGAAGTGCAACACCAGGTTATGGTGTTGTCATGGGAAGAGCTTACGAACAGCTTGATCTGGAAGAGCGGTGTACGATTGCCCGTCTTCATGAAGACGGGCAATCGCTGCGCCAGATCGCGGCAACTGTGGATCGCTCGGCATCGACGATCTCTCGGGAGCTGAAGCGCAACAGCGGCAGCACGGTGGGCTATCGGCCCGGCTATGCGCAAGAGCAGGCGCGCGCCCGGCGTTGGTCGGGCATGTGTAGCGCGACAAACTGGATGATGATTGCGCGTCAATCAGGATGAGAATGTGATTGTCGCAGCGCGTCGATCAGTGCCCGTTTAGATTGTCGCTGGCAAGTTCGTCGTTCTCATCCTGATTGTCGCGGATGGTCTCGAGAACCTTTGGCGTGGTGTATGCGGCGGGCCGCCCGGCACCGGTGCGTCTGGCCTGAGCGGTGCGCCGCCGGTAACTTTCGACGTTCATCTCGAAGATGGTGGCGTGGTGGACGAGCCTGTCGACAGCGGCGAGCGTCATCGCGGGATCGGGGAAGACCCTGTTCCACTCGCCGAAGGGCTGGTTGGCGGTGATCAGCAACGACCGTCGCTCGTAGCGCGCGCTGATCAACTCGAAGAGCACCGATGTCTCGGCTTGGTCGCGCGAGATGTAGGCGAAGTCGTCGAGAACCAGCAGGTGGTATTTGTCGAGCTTGGCCATCGCGGATTCGAGCGCGAGTTCGCGCCGCGCGACCTGCAGGCGTTGCACGAGGTCGGAGGTCCGGGTGAACAAAACCCTCCAGCCCCGCTCTACCAACGCCAGGCCGATAGCTGCGGCGAGGTGGGTTTTGCCGCCGCCGGGCGGACCGAACAGGATGAGGTTGGCACCTTGCTCGAGCCAACCATCGCCAGCGCACAGGGCCATGACCTGGGCCTTGGAGATCATCGGCACGGCATCGAAGGCGAAGCAGTCGAGGGTCTTGCCTGCGGGTAGATGTGCCTCTGCCAGGTGGCGTTCGATCCGACGCCGATCGCGTTCGGCAAGTTCGTGCTCGGCCAGCGCGGCGAGGAATCTGCTGGCGGGCCATCCTTCCTTGTCTGCCTGGGCGGCGAAGTCCCCCCAGATGTGCTTGATGGTGGGCAAGCGCAGTTCGTTGAGCATGAGGCTGAGACGCTGTGCATCAATCATGGGAGTTGCGTTCATGCGGCTTCTCCCTGTTCGATAAGTCCGTCGTAGATCGAGAGCGGCACCAGTTCGACCACGACTTCGGGCAGATCGGCAGGGTCCGGACAGAACCGGGCCCGCAAGGTTGTCAGGCACGGCGTTCGGCGCGCCGCCAGGTCCTCGGTCAGGAGCCCCGCGAGTTCGGCCTCGCATGCACGCTCGTGAGCCATGGCCAGAAGTTCGACGGTGGTGCGGCAGGCTTCCCGCTCGCCCTGAAATTCCAGCAGGTGGTCGAACATCAGGCGATAGGCCTCTCGCGGGAACAGGCTATCGCGATAGACCAGCCCTAACAGTGCCATGGGCTTACGGCGCAGGGAATGGATCACGTGCCGGTAATCAACAACGTGGCCGTGCTTCCCGTTCATGCCTGCGCGTCCGCGCGGCAGGGTCATGAGTCTCGTGCCGCCGATGAAGAGGTCGAGGCGGTCATCATAAAGGCGAGCCCGCAAACGGTGCCCGATCAGGCGGGATGGGACCGTGTAGAACACCTTGCGCAACGTGAAGCCGCCCGAGGATGTGACCGTCACGAGGATCTCCTCGTAGTCGGTGGTGCGCACGTCCGGCAGCGGCTGCAGGAACTTGCGTTCGGCATCGATCCCGGGGCCGTGCCGCCGGTTGCGCGCATTCACGACCTCGTCGATGAAGCGGCGATAGTCGGCAAGGTCGGAGAAGTCGGCGCTCCCGCGCAGCAGCAGCGCATCCCTAATGGCAGCCTTGATATGGCCATGGGCACTTTCGATCGCGCCGTTCTCATGGGCAACGCCCCGGTTGTTCCTCGTGGGCTCCATTCCATAATGGTCACAGAGCGCGTCATAACGCTTGGTCAGGTCGACCCTGGCATCCGCGTCCAGATTGCGGAAGGCGGCCGAGAGGCTGTCGGTACGATGAAGCTTCGGCGCGCCGCCTGCGGACCAGAGCGCGTTCTGCAGCCCTTCGGCCAAGGCGACAAAGCTCTCGCCGCCCAGGATGATGTGCCCGTGTTCGAAGCCGCCACATGGAAGCCGGAAGTGATAGAGCAGATGGTCCAGGGGCTGTCCGGCGATGGAAACTCCCAGATCGTCCATGCACGTAAAATCGGACAGGCCGAGCCGCCCGGCCTCGTGCACTTGCCGGAAAATGACTTCGCGATCTTGCCCGTTGACGGCGCGCCAGTCGCGAATGCGCCTCTCCAGGGTTCGCCGGGAGCCGAACTCCGTCTCGGGATATCGGCGCCGCAGCTCCTCGAAGATCGCTATGGGCCGAAGGCCCGGGGCAGCCTCTAACATCGGCACGACAACTTCATCGAAAATACCGGCAAGGGGATCGGGTCGGCGCCGGCTGCGCGGTGTTTGCCGCTGCGATGGCAGCTGGGTGGCCTGCAGAACCCGATAGCCCGTCGCCGGACTGAACCCGGCCTTCGCCGCCGCCAAGGCGACGGGGTCATAACGTCTGTTGGTCATGAAAAGTCTCACTTGATGATCGTTGATGTGTCGGCCGGCCACACGTCAGGTCCTCCTCCCCGGAAAACCCGATGCATAGCGGCCACCACGACCATCACAGGCACCCGGCAAAGAGTGCCTCCGGTGTGTCGGGACCGGCTACGGGCTACGCCCTACGCCGATCCCGACACACCGGATTCTCATCTTGATTGTCGCGCTTTCTCGTCCAGATCGCCGCGCAACACCCGGCGTTGGTCGGGCATGCGCCTCGAACGCGATCAGGCCTTGCGCGAGGGCGTGCTGGGCCGCCTCGCGGCCGGCTGGTCACCCGAGCAGATCGCCGGCCGCATGGCCCGCGAGGCCGGCGTGCGTATCATCAGTCACGAGAGCATCTATCGCTTCATCCATGCCCAGATCAGGCGGACGAACGATCGATCATGGCGCCATTATCTGCCCCGCGCCAAGGCCCGCCGCGGATGGCGCCGCAAGCCCGGCGGATCCTCGGTCCGCTTCATCGCCAAGCGCCAACCCATCGCCATGCGCCCGGGCGAGGCCGCGGATCGGTCCCGGCCCGGCCACTGGGAGGCCGACTTCATGCTCTTCGCCCGATACGGCCAGGCCATCCTCGTCGCCCATGAACGCTCCTCGCGCTACACCCTGATCTGCCATCCGCCCGACCGAAAGGCCCGGCGCACCGCCGACCTGCTCGCCGCCATGCTGCGGCCCTGGCCCGCCGCCTTGCGCCAAACCCTGACCCTCGACAACGGCACCGAGTTTGCACAGCACCACAGGTTGCACCGTCTCGGCATCGATACGTTCTTCTGCGACCCCCACGCCCCATGGCAAAAGGGCGGCGTCGAAAACGCCATCGGCCGCCTCAGACGCGACCTGCCGCGCAAGACCAACATCGAGGATCTCTCGCCTGCCCACTTTGAGGACATCATCCAACGCTACAACAATACACCGCGAAAATGCCTCGACTTCAAAACACCCGCCGAGGCATGCTCTCTTCAACCGTTGCACTTCGAATGTGAATCCACATCCCCGCCTTCGCGGGGATGACGAGATTAGGAAGGGCTGCGAAATTGAGAGCGTGGATGCTTTAACTACACTGACCAAAACGAAAAACGCCCCCGAAACCGGGGGCGTTCGTTCGATTCGTTATGTAGAGAGTAGCGGCCTCAGGCCCCCACCAACCCGCGAATGGCGCTTTCGAACAGCGCGCGGCCGTCGGTACCGCCATGCTTCGCATCGATGGCGCGCTCGGGGTGCGGCATCATGCCCAGCACGTTGCCAGCCGCATTGAGCACGCCGGCAATCTGGCGCGCCGAACCGTTGACTTCACCCACATAGCGTAAGGCCACGCGGCCTTCGCCTTCAAGGCGGTCCAGCGTTTCCGCGTCGGCGTGGTAGTTGCCGTCGTGGTGGGCGACAGGGATCGAGATTTCCTGCCCGGCTTCGTAGCCCGAGGTGAACAGCGACTGGGCGTTCTCGACCTTGAGCGTGACGTCGCGGCAGACGAAGCGGATGCCCGAGTTGCGCAGCAGCGCACCCGGCAGCAGGCCGCTTTCGGTCAGGACCTGGAAGCCGTTGCAGACGCCGAACACCGGCACGCCGCGATTGGCGGCATCGATCACGGCACGCATAACCGGCGAGCGCGAGGC
The DNA here is from genome assembly GCF_056857025.1 of Novosphingobium sp. BL-S-33. Taxonomy (NCBI): domain Bacteria; kingdom Pseudomonadati; phylum Pseudomonadota; class Alphaproteobacteria; order Sphingomonadales; family Sphingomonadaceae; genus Novosphingobium; species Novosphingobium sp. BL-S-33. The sequence continues at coordinate 3,108,120 of NZ_CM166474.1, forward strand.
AATCGCACCGCAGCGCAGGTAGTCACCGTAAGAGAACCCGCCCGGCAGGCCGATGAAGTCCAGATTATCCGGCAGATCGGCATCGCCGTGCCAGACGCGAATGCACTCGTTGCCCGAGATCTTTTCCAGCGCCACCGCCAGATCGCGGTCGCAGTTGGAGCCCGGGAACGTGACGACGGCGGAGCGGAACGACATCAGGCCACCTTCTCGATGCGGTAGTTCTCGATCACCATGTTGGCGAGCAGCTTGCGGCACATGTCGTCAAGCGCTTCGTCGGTCACGCTCTCGTCGACATCCAGTTCGAACAGGCGGCCGGCACGCACGTCGTTGACGCCGGCAAAGCCGAGACCTTCGAGCGAGTGGTGGATCGCACGGCCCTGCGGGTCGAGGACGCCGGACTTGAGGCTGACGTGGACGCGGACTTTCATCTGGGGACCTTTCGCTTGCACAGCGCAGATTCGTTTCAGAGCGCCTATGACGCCGAGAGCGCCTCGGGGCAAGATCCGAGGGGCAAAACCGTGTCATCTTTGCAATCGAAGGGCACTTGATGCGCGCTTGATGGGGGGCCGGCAACCTGCCATTCCCGCTTCATGCAGGATCCCATCTCGTTCGCTGGCCAGGTCGCCGTCGTTACCGGAGCCGGTCATGGCCTTGGCCGCGCCTATGCGCTGGAACTGGCGCGACGCGGCGCGAAAGTGGTCGTGAACGACCTTGGCACCGAACGCGACGGATCGGGGCATTCCGACGCAGCACTCGCCGTGGTCGAGGAAATCCGCAGCTTTGGCGGCGAGGCCATGGCTGATGGCGGCGACGTTTCCGATTTCGCGCAGATGGAGGCCATGGCCGCCCGCGCGAAGGAAGCGTGGGGCGGCATCCACGTGCTCATCAACAACGCCGGCATCCTGCGCGACCGTACGTTCGCCAAGATGGACATGGCGGATTTCGAGCTGGTGGTACGCGTCCACCTGCTCGGCAGCGCCTATGCCACCAAGGCGGTGTGGGCGACCATGCACGAACAGGGCTATGGCCGCGTGCTGATGACCACCAGCGCCTCCGGGCTGGGCGGCAACTTCGGGCAGGCCAATTACGGCGCCGCCAAGCTCGGCGTGCTGGGCCTTGCCCGCACCTTGCGCATGGAAGGCGCCAAGTACGGAATCCGCGTCAATTCGCTGGCCCCCACCGCCGGCACGCGGATGACCGCCGACATCTTCCCGGACGAGGCCTATGCCGCCTTCGAGCCTGAAGCCGTGGTCCCCGCCGCGCTCTACCTCGTCTCGAAGGACGCCCCCAACGACGCCATCGTCGCGGCCGGAGGCGGCGTCTGCCAAGGCGCGTTCATCACCATGAACGACGGCGTGTTGCTTTCGGGGGAGCAATTGACCGTGGAAGGTTTCGCGGCAGCGTGGGACCGCATTGCCGACCGTCATGGCGACCGGGTGATGAATACCGGCATGGAACAGGCGCATCACGCGCTCTCGCTCCTGCTCAAATCGCAGGATTGAGAGTACGTTCGCGCGGCCGCCAAAAGGCCGCGCTCAGCCCTCGACTACTTTCAGCAGCTTGCGTTCCAGCGGGCTCAATATACCCGCCAGTTCATGGCCGCGCTTGAGGATTTGCCCCGCTTCTCCGAACAGCGTCCACATGCCCTGCTTGCCGCGCAGTGCCGGACGCTTTTCTATGCGTGCCTGCGGACGTTCGGCCGCACGGCGGAAGGCCGAGAAATTGGCCGCGTCCTTGCCGAAGTCCATCGCATAGTCGCGCCACATTCCAGCGGCGACCATGCGCCCATAGAGATCAAGAATGCGCTGGAGTTCAATCCGGTCGAACGCCGTCTGGAGCGGTACGCGCGCCGGAAAGGCGACGACGCCTGCCGGAAGCGGATTCGGACTGCCGATGGAGCCTGCCGCCATCCGCCGTTCACACCCCCTTGCGGGCCGGCTCGGTTGCCAATTCCGCTTCGCGCAGCTCAGTCTCACGCAGCTTCAGCAGCGCATCGACTTGCGCACGAAGCGCGGCAACCTGCTCTTCCAGCTCGTCCACCCGCTGGCTGCCCACCGGCTCGCACGGCTCCTTGCAGGGCGTGCCATAGGGCATGAATTCCTTGGCGTAAGTCTCTGCCTTGACCAGCGTGGAGCGGGCCTTGACGCCGATCATCGTCGCGCCTTCGGGCACGTCTTCGGTGACGACCGCGCTGGCGCCCACGCGCGCACGCCTGCCGACCGTGACCGGGCCGATGATCTGCGCGCCCGAACCGACGATCACATTGTCGAGCAGAGTTGGGTGGCGCTTGCCGCCCTTGCCGTTGGTGGGGTTCGACCCGCCCAGCGTCACGCACTGGTAGATCGTCACATTGTCACCGATCTCGGCGGTTTCGCCGATGACGGTAAAGCCGTGGTCGATGAAGAAGTTCTTCCCGATCGTGGCGCCCGGATGGATGTCGATCGCGGTCAGGAAGCGGGAGACGTGGTTGACCACGCGGGCCAGGAAGAACAGGTCCGCGCGGAACAGCCGGTGCGCGATCTTGTGGAAGAACAGCGCCCACACGCCCGGATAGAGCAGCACTTCCCACCGCGAACGCGGTGCAGGGTCGCGCGCGACGACCGAGTCCAGATAGCGGACAAGATTACCCAGCATCGCGCGAATCTCCCATCAAACGGCCCGTCTGGCAAGCTGCTTGGCAAGCTGGCCTCAGGTGCCTTTCGGATCGCCGCCCTTAACCTCTTCCAGCGCGTCGCGCCAGATCGCCATTGTCGGCGGACTCTTGCGCTCCAGGCTGAGACGATCGATCGCGGCGACCAGTCGTTCGACGCCCAGATGGCTACGCTCGGCGCGCGGTACAAGATAGTCTAGCGCCGCCGGATCGAGAACAAGGCCGCGCATCTGCGCGTGAACCTCGATCAGGTCCGCCATCATCGCCTCGTCCGGAGCGTCGATCTCCAGCTCCAGCGCCGCACCGAGGCGCGAGCGCAAGTCAGGCAGCGCCACCTGCCAGCGCCCCTCGCCTTCGCCGCGGCGATGACTCGACACGATCAGCAGCGGCCGACGGCTTTCCTGCGCGCGGTTCCAGGCGTGGAAAACCGCGTCTTCCTCCATGCGGTCCGCATCGTCGAGCGCGTCGCCGTGTCCGGCCTCGACGAACCAGCGCGCCAGCAGCGACTTGCCCGAGCGCGGCGCGCCCGAGAGAATCGCCGCGTGGAACGGCCAGCGGCCCGTCTCCAGCAACGCGTCGATCGCCGCCGCATTGGCGTTGCCGACGACAATGCGCGGCGGGCTGTCGCTCGCGGTCGACAGCGGAAGTGGTATCTGCTTCATCCCCCGAACCCTCTAGCGGCTGATTCTCAGCGCGCCGCCTCCTGCCGAGACTTTCCAGCCCTGCGCGCGCAGCGCGGCGGCCAGTTTGTCGGCGCCGCCCTCGACGCTGACACGCAGCACCGAAATGCCGCCGATGGCAAGGCTGACCGTGGCCGCCCCCTTCACGCCCGGCACGCCGCGCACGGCAGCCAGCGCAGCATCGACCGCGGCGGCATCGGGGCTGGCGAACTGGACAGACACGGTTTCCACCGTGACCGGCGCTGCGACGGGAGCCACCGGCCCCACGGGCGCGGCCGGAATTACCGGCACAACGTCACTTTGCGGCAATGCGCCGCCTTGCGGCATCAGCTTCTGGCGCAATTCGGCAAACGCCCGGTCGAGCGCGACCTGGCTCATCGTCAGCGTCGGATCGGGGCTGAGCTGCCCGCTCGCCAACGCGTTGCGATAGATCTCGTCCGTCCGCTCGACGGCCTTGGCCATCATGCCGGGCAGTTCCTGATCGCTGGCAGCGTCCAGCTCGAAACTGTCGAGGAACGTGTTGTCCGGGCCATAGCGCGCGGTGAACGTGCCGTGGATCGGGCCGCCGGGCCATTGCCGTTCAAGCCGCGCGATCGGGATCAGCACGTCGGTCGCACCGAACTGGTCAAGCAGACCGCGCCACCCCAGGCGACTGCGGCGCGTGGCCTGACCGGCTGTGAGAATCAGCGAATCGCCGCCTGCGCCTACGGGGCGGACATAATCGATGGCGCTTTGCGAGGCCTGGAACTCGGCCCAGGCCTTTTGCCAGGGCCCGCGCACTTCGAAGACCTGCTGCACGCCGCCCGAATTGAGCACCGGCAGGAGGAGCAGCGGCGCCGAGCGCACCATGGCCCCGCCGCCGCCCACGAACTGACCGGCCTTGCCCTTGTCGAAGATCACGCCCAGCGTGGCGATATAGCGGCGCGGGCCGACCTGTTCCTGCCCGATCACCACCGAGGAGACCATGGCATCGATCGATTCGATCGGCATGTCCGGCCCGCCCAGTTTCTTCCAGGCTTCCTTCTCAGCCTGCTTCCAGCCTTCGAGTCGCGCTTCCGCGCCCGTCTTGGCCGTCACATCGACATGAATGCCGTTGACCTGAATGTCTTCGGAGTTGGCGAGCGGGGCAATCCCGCGATCGCCTTCGACTTGCGCGGCGATTCGCCAGGCACCGAATCCGACCACGCCAAGCGCGGCCGCACTGCCGAGAAGCACGGCTGCGCGTGCCGCAGTCCAGCGCCGACCCTTGTCACGGCCGGCCAATTGCCGGAATTTCTGGGGGAACGTCATCGCCATCGTCGAAACCGATGGGCCTTTTGCCTAAACGGGAATGGAAATCCAAGCCGGAAAGCGATAGGGGCGCGCAATGTCCGACGATAACTCCACGAAGAGCTACTCCTACGAGCAGGCCGGCGTCTCGATCGCCGCCGGAAACGCGCTGGTGAAAGCCATCGGCCCGCTCGCGAAATCCACTGCGCGCCCCGGCGCCGACGCCGAGCTGGGAGGCTTCGGCGGATTCTTCGACCCGCGTGCTGCGGGCTACAAGGATCCGCTGCTGGTCGCCGCCAACGACGGCGTGGGTACCAAGGTCAAGCTCGCCATCGACCACGATCGCCATGACCACATCGGCATCGATCTTGTCGCCATGTGCGTGAACGACCTTATCGTGCAGGGTGCGGAGCCCCTGTTCTTCCTCGATTATTTCGCCACCGGAAAGCTTGAAAACGGCGTTGCCGAACGTGTTGTCGCCGGCATTGCCGAAGGCTGCAAGATGTCGGGCTGCGCCCTGATCGGCGGCGAAACCGCCGAAATGCCCGGCATGTATGCTGCCGGCGACTATGACCTTGCCGGCTTCTGCGTCGGCGCCGTCGAGCGCGGCGAACAGCTTACCGGCGACAAGGTTGCTGCCGGCGACGTGCTGCTGGGCCTTGCCTCCTCGGGCGTGCATTCGAACGGCTACTCGCTGGTTCGCCGTCTTGCCGAGGACAAGGGCTGGAAGCTCGACCGCCCTGCCCTGTTCGATTCGGACACCCTGCTGATCGACGCGCTGATCGCGCCCACGCGCATCTACGTGAAGAGCCTGCTGCCCTTCATTCGCTCGGGCCGCATCCACGCGCTGGCCCACATCACCGGTGGCGGCCTGCTGGAAAACATCCCGCGCGTGCTGCCCGAAGGCCTGCATGCCCGCATCGACGTAGGCGCCTGGCCGCAGCCGCGCCTGATGGCGTTCCTGCAGGCGCAGGGCAACATCGAGCCCGGCGAGATGGCCCGCACGTTCAACTGCGGCATCGGCATGGTGCTCGCGGTCTCGGCCGACGAGGCCGCCGCGCTCAAGAGCGAGTTGGAAGCCGCTGGTGAGACGGTCTTCGTGATCGGCGCCATCGAAGCGGGCGACAAGGGGTGCACCGTGCAGGGCAAGGCCGAGGAATGGTCCGCCCGTGAGGACTGGGAGGCCGTCCATCTTGCCTGAGAAGGCAAAAGTCGCCGTCCTTCTTTCGGGCAGCGGCACCAACATGGCGGCACTGCTCTACGCCAGCCGGCGCGAGGACTGTTCTTACGAGATCGTCCTCGTCGCCAGCAACAAGCCCGAGGCCGGGGGCCTTGCCCTTGCCGAAGCAGAGGGCGTGGCGACGTTCGCGCTCAGCCACAAGGGCCTCTCGCGCGCCGAGCATGACGCGGCGATGGATGCGGCGATTCGCCAATCGGGTGCGCAGTGGGTCGCGCTCGCCGGCTACATGCGCATCCTCACCGACGAATTCGTCGCGGGCTGGGATGGCCGGATGGTCAATATCCACCCCTCGCTGCTGCCCAAGTACACCGGCCTTCATACCCACCAGCGCGCCATCGAGGCGGGTGACAGCCATGGCGGGGCGACGGTCCATCTCGTCATTCCCGAACTCGACGAAGGCCCGATTCTCGGCCAGATCCCGGTTGCCATCGTGCCCGGCGACACGGCGGAGAGCCTTGCCGCACGCGTGCTAATCGCCGAGCATCAGCTCTACTCGCGCTGCCTTGCCGAACTGGTCACGCGCGAAACGAGCCCGGAATGGCTGCTTGCCCGGGTTCGCGAACGGGCCATGGCCCTGCCGGAGACCGACGAGATCGCCAGCCACGGCATGCCGTGCTTCGGCATCGTCAAAGGCAAGAAGTTCGCCTACTTCACCGCCGACCATCACGGGGACGGGCGCACCGCCTTGCTCGTCAAGATCAGCGGGCCGGACGAGCAAGCCATGCTGATCGAACAGGACGGGGCGCGTTATTATCGCCCCGCCTATTTCGGCGACGGCTGGGTCGGCATCCGCCTCGACCTTGGCGACAATGACTGGGACGCGATTGCCGACTGGCTGTCCCGCTCATGGCGCGCCGTGGCGCCGAAAAAGCTGACTACGCTGCTGGATGTGGCCGATCAGTTTTGAGGGAATTGGCGGCGTCCTGGCCTCCACCTCAATGCCGGCTCCCGATTCCTAAATCCCAAACCACGTCGTCCTCGCGCAGGCGGGGATCCCGCTTTTCTGGCGGCGTAGCGAAAAGGCAGCGGGGGCCCCGCCTGCGCGGGGGCGACGAAGTGAGGAACGTCGGAACCTGTGCCCCGCCGATTAGTTGTCGGCTCTCAATGCCTCCATGCTTCGCGGAGCATCCGATTGGTCAGCCCTGAGGATCGGAGACGGGGCACTCACCATCTCCTCATCAATATCGAGCCGCGTTCTGTGCACCCCAAACCTCGTCGCCCCTGCGCAGGCGGGGACCCCGCTTTTCTGGCGCCGTAGCGAAAAGGCAGCGGGGCCCCGCCTGCGCAGGGGCGACGAAGTGTTATGCTGTCGAACCCATGCGTGCCCAACGGATTGCCCTGACTTACCGCCTCAGGCTCCGACCGCTCGCGCATCGCGGATCATGCGGCCGATCTGGTCGAGCAGGGTCAACCGCTCTTTCTTGAGATCTTCCAGTCGCGCGTCGGAAGCCACTTCGAGTTGCTCCTCGATGCGGTTGATGGCGCCGTTGACCTCGCCGTAGCGATCCGCGAGCGCGGCGAAGTGCCCGCGCGTGGCCTTGAGGTGGTGGAGGACCGCAATATCCTCCGGGAATTCCTCGACGAGTTCGTGGGGCTTGTAGGTCATCGGCTCTCCTCAACGCTCGATAGAGCTTCGATTTTAGCCTCTCGCCCTTCCCGCGCCTTGCGCGGGATCAAAGCGCAAGGCGGGAAATTCAGATTTGCGAGTAATCCACCTGCGGCCGGCTTTCGCGCGTGCCGCGATAGAGCTTGTCAGGTTCGCGCGGGTCGCCGGCGATCATGACGTGGTCGTCGTGGACCGCAACCAGCGTGCCCACGAACGGGAACCCCTCAAGGCTGCCGTTGACGCGGTAGCTCACGGTATCGCCCACCTTGAAGCTTGCCGCGTCGAAATTGAATTCAAAGGGGCAGGCTTCGCCCGTCTCACCCATGCCTTGCATTTATCGCTCTCCTATTCCGGGCAAAGTAACCCAGAACCCGCAGCCGCAAAACCGAAAAGCGCAGTCTTCGATCAGGTTTTACCTCTTCGCGCGCAAGATTGTTTTGCGCGGCCCGGACAACGGGCCCGCCCATCGAAGCCATATCGCCCCAAAACAAAAAGGCCGCCCAAACGGGCGGCCTTTTCATTCATTCGGAGAAGCGGATGCTTCAGCCGACGATTTCTTCGGGCTTGAAGAAGTAGGCGATTTCGATCGCCGCGTTCTCTTCCGAGTCCGAACCGTGAACCGAGTTGGCTTCGATCGATTCGGCGTAAACCTTGCGGATGGTGCCTTCGGCGGCATCAGCCGGGTTGGTGGCGCCCATCACGTCGCGGTTGGCCTTCACGGCGTCTTCGCCTTCGAGAACCTGCACGACGACCGGACCCGAAACCATGAACGAAACGAGGTCGTTGAAGAACGGACGTTCCTTGTGGACGGCGTAGAAGCCCTCGGCCTGTTCCTGGGTCATCTGGATGCGCTTCGAGGCGACGACGCGCAGGCCGGCTTCCTCAAGCATCTTGGTCACGCCGCCGGTCAGGTTGCGGCGGGTCGCGTCGGGCTTGATGATCGAGAAGGTGCGGGTAACCGCCATGGTAGGTTCCTTGCGAGGTAGGGGTTTTGAATTGTTGGCGGGCCCCTAGCCGGGAACGGCCCGGATCGCAAGAATTAGGCTGCGTAATGATGAACCCTCAGAGGGGAGAATCATCCAGCCTGAACCCATCTCCCGCCGTCCTGCTTCCAGTAATAGTGTTCCACGCCCTCACGGCCCCGCAACATACGCCAGGTATCGCGTGCATGCTGGAGCGTGGACTGGTCGAACAGGAAGAACATGCGCTCGAACGGGGTATCGCCTTCGCGCCATTGCCCATCGGCAATCGCCATGAACTTCGCGCCGTTGGAAGGCTCCGGCACTTCGGAAATCAGGATCGGCTGGCGATCCTCGCCCCCGTCGCCCGCGAAGCCGTTGGCGAGGAAGCTCTCCGATCCGGTCGACCACAGCGCCTGGCAGATGCGCTGGCGCTGGCCGAGGTCTGCGGAGACGACAAGCAGCCGCTCGCCATTCCCCGCGACCTTTCCGGCAATCAGCGCAAGCGCGCTTTCGGCAGGGTCGCGACTGAGCTGATAGAAATCCACGCGCATGTCGCGACCCGAGCCTTTTACTTACGCTTCAAGCGTATCGCGCACGAAGCGGTCAAGCAGACGCACGCCGAAGCCCGAGGCGCCCTTGTCCCAGGTCGCGCCCGGCTTGTCGGTCCACACGGTACCGGCAATGTCGAGGTGCGCCCAGGGGGTGTCGTTCTCGATGAAGCGCAGCAGGAACTGCGCCGCCGTGATCGAGCCGCCGAAGCGCGGGCCGACGTTCTTGATGTCGGCAATCGGGCTGTCGATCATCTTGTCGTAGTTCGGGCCCATCGGCATGCGCCACAGGCGGTCGCCCGAGGCGTCGCCGGCGGCGTTGAGCTGGCCTGCCAGCTCGTCGTTGTTCGAGAACAGACCCGCATATTCATGCGCGAGGCTGAGGATGATCGCGCCGGTCAGCGTGGCGAGGTCGACGATCTTGGCAGGTTTGTACTCGCGCTGCACCCAGGTCAGCGCGTCGCACAGGACCAGACGGCCCTCGGCGTCGGTATTGATGACCTCGATGGTCTGGCCCGAGAGCGAAGTGACGACGTCACCGGGGCGCTGGGCATTGCCGTCGGGCATGTTTTCCACAAGACCGCAGACGCCAACCACGTTGGCCTTGGCCTTGCGCAGCGCAAGCGCGAGCATGGTACCGGCCACCGCACCGGCGCCGCCCATGTCCCACTTCATGTCTTCCATGCCGGCCGCCGGCTTGATCGAGATGCCGCCGGTGTCGAAAGTCACGCCCTTGCCGACGAAGGCCACGGGCGCCTCGCCCGCGTTGCCGCCCAGCCATTCGAGCACCAGCAGGCGCGCCGGGCGCACCGAGCCCTGTGCCACGCCGAGCAGCGAGCCCATGCCGAGATCGGCCATTTCCTTCTCGTCGAGCACGCGGACCTTCAGGCCGCTGCCCGCCATCTTCGCCTCGCAGCGGGCGACGAAGGTTTCCGGGTAGATCGCATTGGCCGGTTCGGTAACGAGTTCGCGGGTGAAGGACACGCCCTCTACAATCGCCTGCTCCACGGCCCAGACCGCCTCGGTCCCTTCGGGCGCGCCGACCACGGCGATGTCCACGAGGCTCGGCTTGGCGTCTTCGGCCAGCTTGGTGCGATACGTGTCGAGGCGCCATGCGCGCAGCACCGCGCCCAGCAGCGCACCGGCCGCTTCGTCGGCCGAGAGGCCCGCGCCGGTGAGGTCCAGCGTCACCGCCGTCTCGCCCGAAGTGAGGTACTTGGCGACGACGGCCGCACCGGCGCGCTCGATGGCGCCCTTGCGGTCCTTGCCGTCAGCGGACCCGATCCCGGCCAGCGCGACGCGCACGACTTTGCCGTTACGCTCGACAAAGCCCTCGAACACCTGCCCTGCCTTCGCGGTGAAACGCGATGCCTTGGCACCCTCGACCAGCACCGGCTCAAGGTCGGCGGGAATCGCGTCCTGATTCACGAAGCGGGCGACGAGACGCGCCGCGGAGGCGGCAGCTGCGTCAAGGAACTGGATATTCATGGGATCTCCTGAATTCTTGTGGGCGAGCGACGGACTTGTGCGCTTCGCCACAACAGCGGATTGCAGTTAGGCACAGGCGGTGCGATAGGCAAGCCATGCTCCCGGCCGCCCCGACCCTGCTGCATGCCCGCAAGCTGCGCCTGCACCACCTTCCGTTGCCGCTGCTGGCTGCCGGATTTGTATCTCTTTCATTGCCTTGCACTGCGTTTGCACAGGATCTGTCGCGGCAGGTGGATACCGGGCCGATTCAAGGTGCTCCGCCTGCGCCTCCGCCCGCAACTGCGGACCTGGTGCCGGTCGCTTTCGAGGCCGATACCGTCGAATACGACGAACACGGCGAAACGGTTACCGCCAAGGGCAACGTCGTCCTGCGCAAGGACAAGCAATCGGTTCGCGCCGATACCGTCACATGGAACCGGACGACCGGCCAGATCGTCGGCACCGGCAACGTGCGCGTCGTCGACCAGAACGGCAACCAGGTCTATTCCGACCATGTCGAGCTTACCGACGAGCTGAAGACCGGGGCGATGGAAAACCTGCTGCTGGTGCTGCGCGAAGGCGCGCGGCTGGCGGCGAACAAGGGCGAGCGCCTCGCCAATGGCGATGTCGTACTCCAGCACGCCGCCTATAGCGGATGCGCCGTGTCCGACGATTCGGGCTGCCCCAAGAGCCCCACCTGGCGCGTGCTCGCCAAGTCCGTGATCTACAGCGAGGATAAGAACCTCGTGCGCTTCTCGGACGCCCGGCTCGAGCTGTTCGGTAAAGTCCAGATCCCGCTGTTCGGCATGTCGGTCAGCACCAATGGCGGCGCGGTGTCCGGCTTCCTGGTTCCCGATTTCCGGTCCAGCCCGTCGAACGGCATCGAGGTGGCGCAGCCCTATTACTGGAAGATCGCCCCGAACCGCGATCTGACCGGCACGCTGCACGTCTATACCGAAGCCGCGCCGATGGCTTCGTTCGAGTACCGCGCTCTCACCGATAAGGGCGCGTACCAGATCACCGGCTACGCCACGTCGAGCAACAAGATCCCGATCGACGATACCAATCCCGATCCCAACCGCGAGCGCTCGTTCCGCGGCTACATCTTCGCCAATGGCAGGTTCCAGCTCGACGAGGGCTGGAGCGTGACCGCCTCGATCCGCCGCGCCACCGACCGCACGTTCCTGCGCCGCTACGACATCAGCCGCGACGACCGCCTGCGTTCGAGCGTCGAGGTCGAGCATATCGACGAAGACAGCTACTTCTCGTTCGCAGGCTATGCCACGCAAACTATGCGCTCGGGCCAGGATCAGGGGCTGATGCCCGTGGCGATCCCGGTGATCGACTATCGCCGCCGCTTCGACGAATCGCTGCTGGGCGGCAAGATCGAGACACAGGTGAACACCATGGGTATCACCCGCGTCGACGGGCAGGATACCCAGCGTGCGTTCGCCAGCGCCCAGTGGTCGCTGCGCAAGGTCACCGGAATGGGTCAGGAAGTGGTGTTCACCGGCCTTGTGCGCGGGGATGTCTACCACTCGGACGAGAATGACACGACCACCACGGTAGCCTATCAGGGCATGCCCGGCTGGCAGAGCCGCGCGATCGCCCTGGCAGCAGTCGACGTCAAGTGGCCGCTGGTGGGGCAGGTCTTAGGCGGCACCCAGGTCCTGACGCCGCGCGTCCAGCTGGTGGCGACGCCGTCGATCAAGAATCTGGAGATTCCCAACGAGGATTCACGCGCGATCGAGCTGGAGGACACCAACCTCTTCTCGCTCAACCGCTTCCCCGGCTACGACCGTTTCGAGGACGGCGTGCGCGTCACGTACGGCTTCGACTGGATGTTCGAGCGGCCGCGTTGGCGCATCAAGAGCACGCTCGGCCAGTCGGTGCGCCTCAGCAACGATCAGTCGATTCTGCCTGACGGCACCGGCCTTTCCGACAAGACTTCGGACATCGTCGGCCGTACCGAAATCCGTTATCGCAACTTCGTCAGCCTGATCCACCGCTTCCGGCTAGACAAGGACAATCTGGCCGTGCGCCGCAACGAAGTCGATCTGGAGCTGGGCAGCAACCAGACCTATTTCGAACTCGGCTATACCAAGCTCAACCGCGACGTTACCGAGAATATCGAGGATCTCCAGAACCGCGAGGAAGTGCGCGCCGCCGGCCGCGTCGCCTTCGCGAACTACTGGTCGATGTTCGGTTCGGCGGTGGTCAATCTCACCAACCACAGCGAGGATCCGATTTACGGCTCGGACGGCTTCCAGCCGCTGCGCACGCGGTTCGGCGTTGCCTATGAGGACGATTGCCTCGAAATCGCGCTGACCTGGCGTCGCGACTACGTCTCCAACGGCGACGCGCGCAAGGGCAACTCCTTCGCACTCCATTTCGCGCTCAAGAACATCGGCGTCCACTGAGCGAAAAACCCTCCAACAGGCACAAGTTGACTGGGGCACGCCCGGGGCGTTGGCAGGTCATGTCAAAGCCGCTATCGGACGCACTCAGTTTCGGTTAAGCCGCAGGCCGACATAGGCCGGAAAACGTCCGCAAGGTGTCCGTCACCTTGCGAACGGGGACCGGAAATGACTGGTCGCAGACGGGATAGAGATCAACGGTGACAGCAATCCAACGTAGCAGGTCCATCAAGCGTGCGGTGCGCAATTGCGCGATCGCGGGCGGCGCCATCGCGTCCGCCCTGTCCCCGCTCGCAGTGTCGACCGCGGCTTATGCCCAGGCTGCCGCCACGCAGACGACCGAGCAGGGCGACATCGTGATCCCCGACGACGTCAAGATCTTCGGCAACGACAACCCGAACGTCCGCCGCGCCACCGCGGTGGTCAACGGCGACATCATCACCGGTACGGACGTGGACCAGCGCCTGGCGCTGATCCTGGCCGCGAACCAGGGCAAGATCGACGATGACGAGAAGAAGCGCCTGCGCCTTCAGGTGCTGCGCAACCTGATCGACGAAACGCTCCAGATTCAGGAAGCCAAGGCGGCCGATGTCGCAGTGACCGATGCCGATGTCGACCAGACATACGGCCGCGTCGCCTCGCAGAACTTCGGACAGAACGCTGCGGCCATGGACGCCTATCTCAAGCGCGTCGGCTCCTCCACCGATTCGCTGAAGCGCCAGATTCGCGGCGAACTGTCGTGGCAGCACCTGCTCCAGCGCAACGTCCAGCCGTACATCAACGTCTCGGACGATGAAGTGAACGAGATGCTGACGCGTCTCAAGGCGGCCAAGGGCACGGACGAGTACCGCATCGGCGAAATCTACCTCGCCTCGACGGACGATTCGCAGCAGCAGGTCTACCAGAATGCCATGCAGATCGTGCAGCAGCTCAAGCAGGGCGGCAGCTTCGTGGCCTATGCCCGCCAGTATTCGCAGGCATCGACTGCGGCGGTCGGCGGCGACCTTGGCTGGATCCGCCTTGCCCAGCTTCCTGCCGAACTCGCCAATGCCGCGCACGACATGCAGCCCGGCCAGCTCGTCGGCCCGATCCAGGTGCCCGGCGGCTACGACATCATCTATCTGATCGACAAGCGTCAGGTCCTCACCGCCGATCCGCGCGACGCGGTGCTGGCGCTCAAGCAGATCTCGCTCAACTTCCCGAAGGGCATTTCGGAAGCGGAAGCCAATACCAAGGCGCAGGCTTTCGCCAAGGCCATCAGCACCGCCAAGGGCTGCGGCGATGTCGACAAGGTAGCCACCGGCGTCGGCGCCCAAGTCGTCGCCAACGATCAGGTCAAGGCGCGCGACCTTCCCGCCGCGATCCAGACCTCGATCCTTCAGCTTTCGCCCGGCGAAACGCTGCCGCCGTTCGGCTCGCTGACCGAGGGCGTGCGCATCCTGATGCTCTGCGGCCGCGACGACCCGCAGGTCGATTCGGGCCCGAGCTTCGAACAGCTCCAGTCGCAGATCGAGGACGATCGCGTGAACAAGCGCGCGCAGATGTACCTGCGCGATCTCAGGCGCGACGCGATCATCGAATACAACTGATGCGTTCATGAGCGGCACCGTAACGATGTCTGCGGCGCCGCTTGCCGTTTCGCTGGGGGATCCTGCCGGGATCGCCCCGGAACTGATCGCCGAGGCGTGGACGCGCCGTGAAGGTTCCAACCTCGCGCCGTTCTTCGCCGTCGGCGGCGCCGGCCTGCTGGCCGCTGCCGCCCACAGCCGGGGCATCGCGCTGCCGGTGATCCGCATTGCCAGCCCGGCCGAAGCGATCACCGCTTTCGCGCACGGATTGCCCGTTCTGGGCGACGAAGACGCCTCCCCCGCATTCGGAATGCCTTCACGGGAAGGCGCGGAACTCGCGCTCCATTCGCTCACGCAGGCAGTGCGTCTCGCCGTTTCGGGTGAAGCGGGGGGGATCGTTACCGGCCCCATCGCCAAATCGAAACTCGCCGAAATCGGCTTCACTCAGCCCGGCCAGACCGAATTCTGCGCCGATGCCTGCGGCGTTGCCCACGACGATGCTGTGATGATGCTGGCGGGACCGAACCTGCGGACCGTACCGCTAACCGTCCATGTTGCGCTGACTCAAGTGCCCGCCCTGCTCACCCGCGACCTGATCGCGCGCAAGACGCGGATCGTCGCGCAGGCACTGGCGCGCGATTTCGGCCTGTCACCCGCGCGTATCGCCATCACCGGGCTCAATCCCCACGCCGGCGAAGACGGCCGCATGGGCCGCGAGGAAATCGACACCATCATTCCCGCCATCGAAGCGCTCGCGGCCGAAGGACTGGCCGTCACCGGCCCGCACCCGGCCGACGCGCTCTTTGCCGCTCACCAGCGCGATGCCTTCGACGTCGCGCTTTGCATGTATCACGATCAGGCCCTGATCCCGATCAAGACGCTCGACTTCGATGCCGGCGTCAATGTCACGCTCGGCCTGCCGATCGTCCGCACTTCGCCCGATCACGGCACCGCCTTCGCCATCGCCGGAAAGGGCGTGGCGAGCGCGGGCGCGATGATCGCGGCGCTGCGGATGGCCGGCGAGTGCGCGGCACGCAGGGCCGCTGAAGGAATTCCGGCATGACCACTCTCCCCCCTTTGCGCGAAGTCATCGCCAAGCACGGGCTCTCGGCCAGCAAGGCGCTCGGCCAGAACTTCCTGTTCGACGAGCAATTGCTCGACCGCATCGCCGCGATTCCCGGCGACCTCGACGGCGCGCAAGTGCTGGAAATCGGCCCCGGTCCCGGCGGCCTCACCCGCGCATTGCTGCGCGCCGGGGCACAGGTTACCGCGATCGAGATGGACCGGCGCTGCCTGCCCGCGCTCGCCGAACTCGAAGCGGCATTCCCCGGCAAGCTCAAGGTGATCGAAGGGGATGCGATGAAGATCGACCCTGCGACGCTGTTCGAGGGGCCGTACCACATCGTCGCCAACCTGCCCTACAATGTCGGCACGGCGCTCTTCACCGGCTGGCTCTCGGGCGAGACATGGCCGCCGCAGTGGCGCTCTCTGACACTGATGTTCCAAGAGGAAGTGGCACGCCGCATCATCGCCGAGCCAAACATCTCTGCCTATGGCCGCCTTGCCGTGCTGGCGCAGTGGCGCGCGAAGGCGAAGCTGGCGATGAAAGTGCACCGCAGCGCCTTCACACCGCCGCCAAAGGTCATGTCGGCCATCGTCCATGTCGAACCGGGCGAGGCGCCCGAAGGCGTCTCCATGCGCGTTCTGGAACGGACGACCGAGGCCGCCTTCGGCCAGCGCCGCAAGATGCTGCGCCAGAGCGTCAAGGGCGTTCCCGGCGCGCTGGACGCGCTGGAACGGCTGGGAATCGACCCGCAACGCCGCGCTGAAACGCTCTCCGTCGATGAATTCGTGAGCCTCGCCCGCGAACTGACCAAGCGCTGAGCGCGGGCTCAGCTATTTGTCGCCAAGGTCGCTTTCGCCCGTCGCGGCGATATGCAAGCTGTTGAGCGGTTCCATACCCGGCGTGACAATCCGCGTCACAACGACAATGGAACACACCAGAACGCCGAGGATCAGGAAGGCCTGAAGCAGCCGCGCCGACAAAGGACCGTCTGACGCCAGTGCCGCTGCGAGCGGGCGACAATGCTCGGAGGCTGCTGCCGCTTCCGCACTGAGCACAATCGGCATCGCTCCACCTTCAAGAAGCGCCATAACGCAGATCGGCTCGCTCAAGGAAACACTGCAACGTTTGCCGCGACGCCCGCGCACCTGGCCGACCAGCGCTTGCCGGCCGACCATTACTTCAACGATTTCACCCATCGCTGGAGGTTGGGACATCATCAGGCACAGTCCACGCACGCTGGCGTCGACCACTATCGCCTCGTCCTCTACCATTCCGGTAGCCGTCGCGTGGCGCACACATGCCTGGACCATCGCACGTGCCCGGTCTCTAACGAAAACCCTCTGCTCGTTCATGGGACAAGGCCCCCCAGCCGTTCCGATGAGACTACTCTAACTACCAATCTCGCAGAGGGAAGTTAATGAACTGAAAACGTTACGACATCAAAACCGCCGTGTCAGACTTCCGCCAACGCTGGAGATCCAGCCATCGCGGCCTTCTTGCGGAGCCGCCAGGCATGCAGCAGCGGCTCGGTATAGCCGTTGGGTTGCTCTACGCCCCGGAACACGAGGTCGCAGGCCGCGCGGAAGGCGAAGGACGTATCCCAGTTGCCCGCCATCGGCTCATAAAGCGGATCGCCGGCATTCTGCGCATCGACCTTGGCGGCCATGCGCTTCAGTGACTCCATGACCTGCGCCTCACTGCAAACGCCGTGCAGCAGCCAGTTGGCCATGTGCTGGCTGGAGATGCGCAGCGTCGCGCGGTCCTCCATCAGGCCCACATCGTTGATGTCAGGCACCTTGGAGCAGCCGACGCCCTGATCGATCCAGCGCACGACATAGCCGAGCAGGCCCTGCGCATTGTTGTCGAGTTCTTCGCGGATCTCGTCTTCCGACCAGTTCGCACCCTGGGCCAGCGGAACTTGCAGCAGCAGGTCCAACCCCGGAATCTCGCCTTCCGCGATCTCTCCGCGCAGGCCGAAAACGTCGACCTCGTGATAGTGCATCGCGTGGAGCGTGGCGGCCGTGGGCGACGGCACCCATGCGGTGTTCGCGCCGGTCCTGGGATGCCCGATCTTCTGCTCCAGCATGTCGCGCATCATGTCCGGCGCGGCCCACATGCCCTTGCCGATCTGCGCCACACCCGAAAGCCCATGCGCAAGGCCGATGGCGACGTTGCGGCGCTCGTAAGCGGCGATCCAGGTCGAGCCCTTGATCGCGCTCTTGCGGATCATCGGCCCGGCCCGCATCGAGGTGTGGATCTCATCGCCCGTGCGGTCGAGGAAGCCGGTGTTGATGAAGACGATTCGATCCCGGACGGCGTGGATGCAGGCGGCGAGGTTCGCAGACGTGCGCCGCTCCTCGTCCATGACGCCAACCTTGATGGTGTGACGATCCAGCCCCAGCAGGTCCTCCACCACATCGAACAGGTCGTTGGTGAAGGCACATTCCTCCGGCCCGTGCATCTTCGGCTTGACGATATAAATGCTGCCCTGGCGGCTGTTGCCGAACCGCGTGAGGCCTTTCACGTCCTGCGCCGAAATCGCACTGGTCAGGACGGCATCCATGATCCCCTCGGGGATTTCCGAACCGTCCGGCAGCAAGATCGCCGGGTTGGTCATCAGATGGCCAACATTGCGCACGAACAGCAGGCTGCGGCCCGGCAGGTCAACCGTTTCGCCCGAGGCCAGGGTGACGCGCTTGTCGCCCGCGAGTTCGCGGGTCAGCGTACGGCCACCCTTCTCGAACGTTTCGGTAAGGTCGCCCCGGATCACGCCCAGCCAGTTGGCATAGGCCGCCAGCTTGTCCTCGGCATCGACCGCCGCGACCGAATCCTCCAGATCGACGATCGTGGTGAGCGCGGATTCGAGAACGATGTCGGCGATGCCCGCCTTGTCCGCACCGCCGACCTCGGTCGAGCGGTCGACTACGATCTCGATGGCCAACCCGTTCGAGCGATAGAGCCGTCCCTTCGCCGTCTCGCCCAGATATTGCGCGGGATCGGCGAGCGGCGCGTCGACCGTCTCCACATCGGACCAACTTCCCGCCGCCAGCGGCAGGGCCTTGTCAAGAAACGCACGGCCCGCCGCGATCACTGCCGCGCCGCGAACCGGGTCGTAGCCCTTGCCCTGCGCAGGCGCCGCGTCGAGCGCGTCGGTGCCGTAGAAGGCGTCGTAAAGGCTGCCCCAGCGGGCATTGGCGGCGTTGAGCAGGAACCGCGCATTGAGCACGGGAACGACGAGCTGCGGCCCTGCCATCGTGGCGATCTCGGGATCGACGCCGGTGGTCCCGATGGCGAATTGACCGGGCTCGGGAACGAGATAGCCGATCTCACGCAGGAAGGCCTGATAATCGCCCTGATCGATGGGCTTGCCCGGGCGGCTCATATGCCAGGCGTCGATCAGCGACTGGAGTTCGTCACGCTTCGCCAGCAGCGCGCGATTACGCGGGGCGAGTTGCCCCACCAGCGCGGCAAACCCGCTCCAGAACGTGGCGGCGTCCAGCCCGATCGGGGGCAGGACCTGCTCCTCGACAAAGCGCGCCAGTGCGGTGTCGACCCGCAGGCCCGAACGTTCCATCCTGTCAGTCATCATTCCTCGCATATCCAATGCACGCGGGCCGATTGCAGGCGCGCGCGTCCGTGACACTGTTTTTCAAGTCTGTCCCGGGGAGGAATCGCGGGTTCTATGCCCGATCGCTGCCACAATGGCAACAGGCCGTTCGAGACTGTGCCGCAAAGGGAGTAGTCCGTCGGACCCGCTTACATTGGCGTCGGAAAGGCTTACATTGCAACGGTTCGTCAACCATCGAGTCCGCCGGGAACCCGTGACTGGCATGGACGTTGCTCAGAGTCAGTGAGTGGAGGTGGGGGCGAAGTCCGCAAAGGTAAGGACATGCTGCGCAAGATTACCCGCCTATTCGTCATCAAGACGCACTGGGAAGCGTACATGATTATCTACGCCCTCGCGCTGGGCGCGGTGGAACGCGGCAGCGTCTACCTCACGCGCTTTCCCGGCTTCGGCGGCAAACTGCTGTTCCTGGCCTGCACCGGCGCGGTGTTCATGGCGGGTGCCAAGATTCTGGACGCAATCAAATACGAGAAGGCGCAAAGGCTTGCGCCCTTGCTGGAATCGGCCGCTCCAAAGCCCAAAAGCCACACGTCACGGCAGGACCGCAACGCCGCCTGACGGCAGTGCGTGCCTGTCCGACCTGAAGGCCTGCCCGATCTGAAGGAAGGTGGGGTGTTTCTGTTGCAAGGTACACCCCGGACCCCTGGAATCCCTTCTGTTGCCCGGTGGGTCCAACCGCGCTTTAGCTTTGTAACTTCAGGCCGTTAGGCCCTAGAATTACGCGGCGAGAGCGAGTGCTTCGTTGTCGTTGGCACTTGTGAGTTTTGAGCCTTGAACGGGTTACTCAGCCCGGAAGAAAACACCGCTTTTCAACACACGTCGATCCTAGTTCGGCCCCGTCATCACCCCTGCGACAACAGGGTTGTCCCGCCATAAGCTGGACGGGTGATGGTGGAGCCGCCGGGTACCGCCCCCGGGTCCGCTGTGCCTATTGAACGGCGCAGTTTATCATCATAGCCAGCAAGCTGGCAGGGACCCATATAGGGTCCGCCGCGCAAAAGAAAAGGGCGGGAATCACTCCCACCCTTCTCTCGCGATCACAAAGGGTTTGCCCCGATCACCCCTTCTTCAGGGAGTCGCGGATCTCGGCGAGCAGTTCGACTTCGGTCGGCCCGGCGGGCGCGGCTTCCTTCGCCGGCATCAGCTTGTTGGCCTGACGCACGAGGAGGAAGATCACGAAAGCCAGGATAAGGAAGTTGAGCACTGCCGTGATGAACGAGCCGTAGCCCAGCATGGCAACGCCCGCCGTCTTGAGCGCGGCATAAGTCATCGGGCCGTGGTAAGTGGCCGGAACCGTGCCGAGCACCACGAACTTGTTGCTGAAATCGATACCTCCGGTGATGAGGCCGATGAACGGCATGATGACATCGTCGGTGAGCGAGGAGACGATCTTGCCGAAAGCGGCGCCGATGATCACACCCACGGCAAGATCGAGCGCATTGCCGCGCGCGATGAACGTCTTGAATTCCTGAAGCATCTTTCGCTGATCCCCTATGATTTCAGGTGTTCTTACGAATTTTCAAATGGTTGTCGGGCGGGCCTGCCACGCCGCATAAGCCGCAGGTTGCCACATTGGCCCTTTGGTAACAATCGGTTGCGGGCACGGTTGCACCCCGGACGGTCCTTGAACCGGCCCCCACCCCTGCTATCTATGCCAAGGACGCGACGTGGCCGTTTCGGCCCGATCGACCTGGAGGACACCCTATGCGCCTTTCCCTCGCCGCTCGTGCCGGACGCAACAGCCTTGCCCTTGCGGCCGCGCTGTGGCTGGCCGGTTGCGGCTTCAACTCGGTACCGACCAAGCAGGAAGCCGCCAAGGCCAAGTGGGCCGACGTGCAGGCCGCCTATCAGGAACGCGCCAACCTCGTGCCCAACCTTGCCGCCGTGGCCAAGGGCGCGGCAACGCAGGAGAAGGAAATCCTGACCGGCGTGGTGGAAGCGCGCGCCAAGGCCACCTCGATCCAGCTCAGCGCCAATGACCTCAACGATCCGGCCAAGATGCAGCAGTTCCAGGCCGCGCAGGGCCAGCTCGGCCAGAGCCTCTCGCGCCTGCTGGTCAGCGTCGAGCAGTATCCCGAGCTGAAGTCGATCGTGAACTACCAGATGCTGCAAACCCAGCTCGAAGGGCAGGAGAACCGCATCCGCATCGCCGTGCGTGACTACAACGCGGCGGTTCAGACCTACAACACCGCTGTCCGCACGTTCCCGACCATGATCGGTGCCAAGCTGCGCGGCGCGGATCCGCTGGTGCCCTACACGGCGTCGACGCCGGGCGCGGACGTCGCGCCCAGCCTCGAAGGCAAGATGTGATCCGGTGAACCCTTTCCGGGCCGTCCTTGCGGCCGTTCTTCTGGCCCTCGGCGTGCTGCTTGCCCAGCAGGCAGCCGCCGAGCCCACGTTCCCCAAGCTCACCGGCCGGGTCGTGGACGACGCCAATGTCATCCCCGACGATGTCGAGGCCCGGCTGACGCAGAAACTGGACGCGCTGGAAAAAAATTCCGGCCGCCAGCTCGTCGTCGTCACCCTCCCCAGCCTTCAGGGCTACGAGATCTCCGACTACGGCTATCAGCTCGGCCGCGCCTGGGGCATCGGTGAGAAGGACAAGAACACCGGCGCCCTGCTGATCGTCGCACCCAACGAACACAAGGTGCGGATCGAGGTCGGCTACGGTCTGGAGCCGATCATCACCGACGGTCTGTCGTTCCTCATCATCAACAACCAGATTCTCCCCCGCTTCAAGGCGGGCGACATGCCCGGCGGCATCGAGGCCGGGACAGACGCGATCGCCAAGCAACTCACCCTGCCGCCCGATCAGGCGCGTCAGGTGGCTGCCAATGCCGACGCCGCGCGCAAGCCGCAGGAAGGCGGATTCCCTGTGGGGACCATCATCTTCATCGGTTTCCTCGTGTTCTTCGTCGCCCTGCCGATGATCAACGAGGCACGCGCAGGCGGGCGGCGCCGGCGCGGTCTGGGCGGTCCGATCATCTGGATGCCCGGCGGTCGTGACGACGATGACCACTGGGGCGGTGGCGGCGGCTGGGGCGGCGGCGGCGGTTTCGGCGGAGGCGGCGGGTTCTCGGGCGGCGGCGGCAGCTTCGGCGGCGGCGGCGCGAGCGGAAGCTGGTAGAGGAGAGAACGACATGCCCTCACCCATCTACCTTTCCGAGGATGACCACGCTCGCATCGCCGCTGCCGTTGGCGAGGCCGAGATGCGCAGTTCGGGCGAGATCGTGACCGTGCTGGCCGAACGCTCGGACGGCTACACCGATGTCGCGCTCGCGTGGAGCGCGGTGGTCGCCTTCCTTGCGCTGGCCGCGCTGGTATTCGCGCCCGGCTTCTACATGGGACTTTACGACCGCCTGCTGGCCAGCTGGGGCCACGAATGGACCCCGCGCATGATTATCGGACTGGCCGGCGGAGTTGCCGCAATCAAGTTCGGCGCCATGCTGGCGCTCCAGCTCTGGCAGCCGCTGCGGTTCTGGCTGGTGCCGGGTCCGGTCAAGACCATGCGCGTGCACACCCATGCCTTGCGCGCCTTCCGCATCGGCGCCGAACAGCGCACCACCGGCCGTACCGGCGTGCTCATCTACCTCTCCATGCGCGAACACCGCGCCGAGATCGTGGCCGACAAGGCCATCGCCGCCAAAGTGGACCCCGAGATCTGGGGCCATGTCATGGCCGCCATGCTCGCCCACGTGGGCGATGAGCGCGTGGCTGACGGCATGGTGGTCGCCGTGGGCAAAGTGGGTGACATCCTCTCCGAACACTTCCCACGCGCCGATGATGACGTGAACGAACTTCCCGACAGGATTATCGAAGTATGACCGAACTGGCCTCCCTGCCCCTGCCCCCCGATGCCGACGAACCCGATGAAATCATGTGGCAAGGCAAGTTCATCACCACGCGCAAGCGGGGCCGCTGGGAATATGTGAGCCGCGCGCGCGGCATCCATGCCGCCGTGATCCTTGCGGTGGACGCCGAAGACCACGTGATCCTGGTGGACCAGTACCGCGTGCCGCTGGGCAAGCGCTGCATCGAACTTCCCGCCGGCCTCGTCGGCGATCATGATGATGTCGCGGGCGAGGACGCCAGCGTCGCCGCCGCGCGCGAGTTGGAGGAAGAGACCGGCTATCACGCCGGCCGCATGGAAAACCTCGGCGAATTCTACTCCTCGCCCGGCATGGTGAGCGAAAGCTTCAGCCTGTTCCGCGCCCATGACCTTGTGAAAGTGGGCGAAGGCGGCGGCGTCGACAGCGAGGACATCATCGTCCACCGCGTGCCGCTGGCCGGGATCGAGCAAGCCATCGCCGAATGGCGCAAGGCTGGTTACGCGCTGGACGTGAAGCTGCTGCTCCTGCTCGGCGCGCGAATGCTGGGCTGATCGGGCCAAAACCTGTGAACCCGATACTATTCATCCAGGCGGCCGTTTGCCTGGCGGCGGGAATACCAAAGGTGTTTTGGCCCGGCCGCAAGCGTGCCGAGGCCGAGGCGCACCAACGCCGGAGAATTGATCAGCTGGACTCAGGGGCGGAGGAAACCTTCTTCGAGGAACGCCGTACCATATTTGCCTATCCTCCCCCGAAATCCGACACCAAAATGCGCATCAACGGGACACTGCAAGTTCTCCTTGGCGCCGCCTCCATAGCGCTTGCGGTCTGGTCTTGATGCCATGCGCACCCGCCCCGGCACCTGCCAGCGCAAGGCCCGATATCCCACCGAAGCAGCCGCGCTGGAAGTGGCCGCACGGGCATCGATCGCCCTGCGCCCTTATCGCTGTCCGCTGTGCCGCCAATATCACCTGACGAGCCGCACCAAAGGCATGCGGCTGCCTCGTTTCGAGCGCGAACGGCGCAAGGGCGAGCCGGAGGCGCCTTGAGTGAAATCACGCCGGTCAGGTCGGCAATTGCGCCGGATTGAACTCGGTTCGTCGAAATTGTGTCGGATCTGCGGCAAAATATGCCGGGTCGGTTCCGATTGAGGTTGCAACAATCCTAGGATTGACGGAGGGCTGATGCCCAGTCCCTACGGAGTTTATCTTGGCCGGATCCCTGTCCAGGCGCATCGTCGTCCTGTGCGTCATTCTCAGCATCGTGCTGGCCGGGCTGGCTGGACTGCTGCTTGACGCTTCGGCGCAGATGCGCGCGAGCCTGACGTGGATCACGCATTCCTCGCAAGTGCTGGAAACCGCCGACCGGGCCTTGCGGCACCTTCAGGCCGCCGAGTCCGGCCAGCGCGGCTTCACGCTGACGCAGAACCCCGAATTCGCAGTCAGCTTTCCCACTGAACTGGCCGAGGCCCGGCGCGAGGCTGCCGGCCTCGTCGCGCTGACATCCGACAATCCGCTCCAGAACACCCGCGCCAAGCAGGTCCAGAACCTGATCGACGAGCGCGCGAAAAGCCTGGAGGAAACCGCCCGCCTCACCCGCCGCGGCGATTTCGAAGCCGCGCGCGCCTATGTCGCGGCCGGCCACGGGCGCTTCCTCATGCTGCTGGTGACCGCACGCACGAATGACCTGCTCGAAGCCGAGCGCGCGCTCGCCGCCAACCGCATGGATGCGGTGAAGGAGCGCCTCGACTACATCCGCTGGCTCGTCCTGTTCGGCACGCCGATCACGGTGATCACGATCACCTTCCTGGCAAGCGCGCTGATCCGCCGCATCCGACGCCCGGTGGACGCGATGATGGCGGTCATGGGCCAGCTCGGCGCCGGGGACCGCAGCGCACGCATCACCGCACGCATGGAATCGAGCGAGTTCCAGCGCCTTGCCCGAGGCTACAACCGGATGGCCGACGAGCTGGAATCCGCCGTCGCCGATCAGGTTGTGAGCGCGCAGCAACTGCATCACGCCAACCACGAACTCAGTCTCAATGCCGAAGTGCTGCGCGAGCGTGGCGAGGTGATCGAACTGCTCGGCGGCATGGCCCACCGCATGCAGGCCGCCCGCACCGACGAGGAACTGGCCTCGATCATCCGCGTCTTCGTGCCGCGCGTGCTGCCGGACGTTCCCGGCGCGCTGTTCGCGCACAACAACTCGCGCAACCTGCTGATCCCGATCGCGGCATGGGGCGGCATCGAAGTCGCGGCTGGCGGCTTCGCACCTGATCAGTGCTGGGCGCTCCGGCGCGGCCAAAGCCACTTCGTGATCGATCCTGAATCGGACATCGTCTGCGCCCATGTCGGCAACGAGACCGATCATTACCACTGCGAACCGCTGCTCGCAGGCGGCGAAGTGATCGGTGTCCTCTACCTGAAGGGCGTGGTCGAGGCCGAGAACCGCTTCCGCATGACGGTGCTGACCGAGAACATCGCCTCGGCCCTCGTCAACCACCGCCTCCAGCGCGGCCTGCGCGAACAGACCATCCGCGATCCGCTGACCGGGCTGTTCAACCGCCGCTACATGGAAGAGACGCTGGCGCTGGAAATCGCGCGCGCCTCGCGCGGGGGCACGCCGCTCGGCCTTGTCATGTGCGATGTCGACCACTTCAAGCGCTTCAACGACGAGTTCGGCCACGAGGCCGGCGATGCGGTGCTTCAGGCCGTAGCCGCCGAAATGCGCAGCCGCTTCCGCGACGGCGACGTCGTCTGCCGCTTCGGGGGCGAGGAGTTCACCATCATCGCCCCCGGCACATCAGCGGCGGCGCTGGCCGAGCGCGTCGAGGCCGTGCGGCAGGCTATCGGCGAACTCAACATCCACCAGGGCGGCCGCACGTTGGGCGCGACCACGATGTCCTTTGGCATCGCCGTGTGGGAAGAGAACATGGAGCGCGACGGCTCGACCCTGATCAAGGTCGCCGACGCCGCGCTCTATCGCGCCAAGCGCGAAGGCCGCAACCGCGTGGTGCTGGACAGCCGCGCGGAATCCATGGCGGCGTAATCGGCCAAGCCGGGCCTCACCTCTATTCGTTGAGCAATCCGGTAGCATTCTCCGGATTGCTCTAGTTCGTCATTGCGAGCGTAGCGAAGCAATCCAGAGCGGCGTGAGACTGCCCCTGGATTGCTTCGCTACGCTCGCAATGACGAGGGAAATTTGACGCGATAATTGCGGTGCCTCAGAGCGTCGTGAAGATCGCGCCGAAGTCCTTGCCGCCATTGCCGGCCTCTACGAACGCTTCGTAGATCTTCATCGCGTGCTCGCCCATCGGCACAGTCGCGCCCGAAGTCTCCGCGCCCGCCATCGCAAGGCGCAGATCCTTGAGCATCAGTGCGGAGGCAAAGCCGCCCGCATAGCCATTGTCCGCCGGGCTCGTCACACCGACGCCGGGCATTGGCGTATAATCGTTGAGCGACCAGCAGTAGCCGGTCGCCTTCGAGCTGATGTCATAGAAAGTCTGCGGATCGAGCCCGGCCTTCTGTGCCAGCGCCAGTGCCTCGCACGTGCCGATCATGTGGATCGCCAGCAGCATGTTGTTACACATCTTGGCGACCTGCCCCGCGCCGGTCTCACCAGCGTGGATCACCGCCTTCGCCATCGGTTCGAGCACAGCTTTCGCGCGCTCGAAGGCCGCGTCGCTGCCACCCACCATGAACGTGAGCGTGCCACCGTTGGCCGCCGCGATGCCGCCCGAGACGGGCGCGTCGACCATCTCATAGCCTTCCGCCTGCGCCAGTTCGACCACTTCGCGTGCGGTGGCGAGATCGATGGTCGAGCAATCGAGGAATAACGCGCCCTTCGGAGCCTTGCCGAAAACGTCCTGCGTATAGACCGCGCGCACGATGGCGCCGTTGGGCAGCATGGTGACGACGGCATCGACGCCGTCAACCGCAGCCGGGATGCTGTCGAAAGTCGCGCATCCGTGTTCGGCCGCCTTGGCGACGGCCTCGGCAGAGAGGTCGAAAGCGTTCACGGCGTGGCCCGCCTTGACGAGGTTCGCGGCCATGCCGCCGCCCATGTTACCGAGGCCGATGAAAGCGATTTTCATGACATTCTCTCCCAAATCACGCCGAGTACGGCAGCCTGTTGGACAGGCATGTCTCTATCCCGTCACCCCCGCACAGGCGGGGATCCCACTTGCGAAACCGCCCTTGTGTCGCCTGCCGGAAGCGGGATTCCCGCTTTCGCGGGAATGACGATGCGGAAGGGAGGCAGGTCGCGCCGCCCCACGTCGCACTATCCGACTTACTTGCCCTTCCAGACGCCCGGACGCTTTTCGACGAAGGCGGCCATGCCTTCGGCCTTGTCCTCGGTAGCGGTGAGCACCTGGAACATGCGGCGTTCCATGATGAGGCCGGTATCGAGCGTGGTCTCGAAGGCCATATTGACCAGTTCCTTGTTCATCATCGCGGCCAGCGGCGGCATTGCCGCGATCGCCTCGGCCGCCTTGAGCGCTTCATCCAGCAGTTGGTCGAGCGGGACGACACGGCTGACAAGGCCCGAACGCTCGGCCTCGGCAGCGTCCATCAGACGGCCGGTGAGGCACATGTCCATGGCCTTCGACTTGCCCACCGCGCGCGTCAGGCGCTGCGATCCGCCCATGCCGGGCGCGACACCCAGCTTGATCTCCGGCTGGCCGAACTTGGCGTTTTCCGATGCGATGATGAAGTCCGCCATCATCGCCACTTCGCAGCCGCCACCCAGCGCAAAGCCGTTGACGGCCGCGATCCAGGGCTTGCGGGTGGTCTTGACCAGGCTGCTGGTCCAGCCCGCGAAGAAGTCCTCCGAATAGAATTCGGCGCCCGGCTTATCGGACATTTCCTTGATGTCGGCGCCTGCCGCGAAGGCCTTCTCGCCCGAGCCGGTGATGACGGCGCAACCCTGGGTCTTGTCCGCTTCGAACGCGGCGAAGGCCGCGATCAGCTCCTCCAGCACCACCGAATTCAGCGCATTGAGCGCCTGCGGACGGTTGAGCGTGATGAGGGTGACGGCACCCTTCGTTTCGACCAGGATCGTTTCGTAGCTCATCGCGGGTTCCTTCAGGTATTCGCTTCGATGTTGGCGATCAGCGCGGCGAGATGCGCCGGGCTGGCATGTTCGTGCGCCTCGTCCTTCGAGGTCGGCGTGTTGTCGTAGGGGATCGGCTCGTCGAACTGGTCGGTCGAAAGATCCCAGAAGCGGCCGTCCACCTTGTTGTAGAAGTGGGTGCCGCCTTTGGTCGCCGTCTTGCAGATCTCACCGCCGAAATAGTGCTGCACGGCCAGCGACGTCACCGCGCACTGATTGCGCGCGGGGTTGGCCGGGTCGAACGGATCGGAAATGGTATCGGCGGACCAGGATTTCTTGACGACGTGGTAGAGATCGATCGGCGTTTCGAACCGGCGGCTGGGCGTCAAATGGGCCTCCATTCCTCTTCCGGGGCGAGCGGCGCGAAGATCGCATCCAGCATCGCATCGGTCACGCCCTCCGGCGCCGCCGGGTTCCACTTCGGCGCCTGATCCTTGTCGACGATCACCGCGCGGACGCCTTCGGCGAAATCGGGCAGGACCAACACGCGGCTGCCAATGCGGTATTCCATCGCCATGTTCTCGGCGAATGTGTCGAACGTCAGCGAGGTGGCGAGCTGGCGCAGCGAGACCTTGCAGGCCTGCGGGCTCTTGGTGTGCAGCGTGGCGAGTTCGCGGGCAGCCCACTCGCTATCGTCGCTGTCGAGCGAGGCGAGGATCTGCTCCAGCGTATCGAAGGCGAAGTGCTTGCGGATCTGCGCCGCGTGGGCGGCAATCTTCGGTTCAGACGGGGTGACGGCAAGCGCGGTGAGCACGGCGCCAATCTCGTGACCGGCAGCAATGCGGCGCTTGGCCTCGGGCAAGTCCTCGCTATTCAGGTAATGCGTCGCGAGCCCGGCCCAGAGGCACTCCGCCCCGTCGAGCCGCGCGCCGGTGAGCGCCAGGAACTGGCCCAGCCGCCCGTCCAGCCGCGAGAGATACCAGCCGCCGCCGACATCGGGGAACAGGCCGATTCCGGTTTCAGGCATGGCGAAGCGCGTGTTCTCGGTGGCGACGCGGTAATGCGCGGGCTGCGAGATGCCGACGCCGCCGCCCATGGTGATGCCGTCCATGAAGGCGACCACGGGCTTGGCATATTCGAAGAGCTGGTGGTTCAGCCGATACTCCTCGAAGAAGAACCGGCGGCCCGAATGACCGTCATCCTCCAGCGCCGAGCGGCGCAAGAGATTGATATCGCCGCCCGAGCAGAAACCACGGCCCTCGCTGTGTTCGATCCACACGGCTTTCACGGCCGGGTCATCGGCCCATTCGGCCAGCGAATCGCTCATCGACTCGCACATGCCCAAAGTGAGCGCATGAATCGCCTTCGGACGGTTCAGTGCGATCACACCGGCCACACCTTCGCGGGACGTAAGCAGTTCTTCAGTCAGGATATCGATGGTCATGATCGTCCTCGCGCGGGTTACTTCAGGAGGTCACGCCCGATGATCATGCGCATGACCTCATTGGTGCCTTCGAGGATACGATGGACGCGCAGGTCGCGCCAGAAGCGCTCGATAGGATAATCCTTCAGATAGCCGTATCCACCGAACATCTGGAGCGCCCGGTCGACAACCGACGAGCCGGTGTCGCTGGCCATCATCTTGGCCATGGCGGCGAAGCGGGTCTTGTCCGGCGCACCGGCCGTGACCTTGGCGGCGGCGAGGTAGAGCAGCGCGCGCGCGGCCTCCAGTTCGGCAGCCATGTCGGCCAGACGGAACTGGGTGTTCTGGAATTCGGCGATCGGCTGGTCGAACTGCTTGCGGTCCTTCACATAGGCAATCGCCTCATCAAGGCAGCGCTGCGCACCGCCCAGCGAGCAGGCACCGATGTTGAGGCGGCCGCCGTCAAGGCCGGCCATCGCGAACTTGAAACCGTCACCTTCCGCACCGACGCGGTTTTCGACCGGGATGCGGCAATCCTCGAACACGACCTGCGCGGTGGGCGAGGCGTTCCAGCCCAGCTTCTTCTCCGGCGCGCCGAAGGACAGGCCGGGCGTGTCCTTGTCCACCACGAAGCAGGATACGCCGCGCGACTTGTGATCGCCGGTGCGGGCCATCACCACGTAGACGTCGTTGATGCCGCCGCCGGAAATGAACTGCTTGGTGCCGTTGAGCACGTAGTGATCGCCGTCCAGCCGCGCCGTCGTCTTCAGCGCCGCCGCGTCCGAGCCCGAGCCGGGTTCGGTCAGGCAATAGGAGCCGATCTTCTCCATCGTCACCAGATCGGGCAGGTAGCGATCCTTGAGCTGCTGATCGCCGAACGTGTCGATCATCCAGGCGACCATGTTGTGGATCGAGACATAGGCGCTGGTGGCCGGGCAGCCGTAGGACATGGCCTCCATGATGAGCGCCGCGTCCAGACGGCCAAGGCCGATGCCGCCGTTTTCCTCGGACACATAGATCGCGCCGAAACCAAGCTCGCCCGCCGCCTTCCACACGTCCACCGGATAGTGGTGCTTCTCATCCCACTCGGCAGCGTATGGCGTGATGCGGTCGGCGGTGAACTTGCGCGCCGTTTCCTGGATCGCGAGTTGGTCTTCGGTGAGGCCAAACTGCCCCGTTTCAAACTGTGCGCTCATCTCAATCCTGCTGCTGGCTGGTGCGCGCCTCTAGGGGCACCGCGTGTAAGTAAGCGTTTCGGGCGCGGCGTCGGGCCCGGTGTCCTTGCGGACAAGTGTGTGGCCGCCGTCGGGACTGGCGAGCGAGACGTCAAGCTTCCAGCTCTGGCCTTCGCCCGAAAAGGCGAATTCGGCTTCGATCGCATCGTCGGCGGCGGACTTGACGGTGCCGAGGCTGGCGACCGATTCGTAGAAAGTCAGCCGCGTGGCATCGATGGTGAGCAGGCCCTTGGCATCGCCGCGCGTGCTTGTGCAGTCGCCATTCACAAGGCCCCATCGGCCGCGCAGGCTCTCCGGAATTTCGGAGGGCAGCGGCGCTTCGGTGACCGTGGAGGTCTCTGCCGCAGTCGGTTCGCCGGTTGCCGTAGCCTGCTCCTTGCTTGCCGGCTGCTTCGAACACCCGGCAAGAGTGAGCACACCGGCCGCAAGCGCGAGCGGCAGGGACCAACGGGCGGAGACGTGCGGTGCGGTAACGGTCCTGATCTTCATCATGACTTGTCCTTTCCGGTTCCAAGGGCGCTCCCGAAGGAACGCCCCGAACACCCCGCTGTTTCCGCCCTGCTCCTGCCCGCTGGCCGCTGCGCTGTCTACATTACCCCATGGTCGGGATGATGAAGGCGCTGTCGCCCGCGCCGCCGTCGGGCCAACGCTGCGTCACGGTCTTGACCTTGGTCCAGAAGCGCACGCCTTCCATGCCGTACTGGTTGTGATCGCCAAAGGCCGAACGCTTCCAGCCGCCGAAGCTGTGGTAGCTGACCGGCACCGGGATCGGCACGTTCACGCCGACCATGCCCACCTGCACGCGGCTGACGAACTCGCGCGCGGCGTGGCCGTTGCGGGTGAAGATGGCGACGCCGTTTCCGTACTGGTGACGGGTCGGCAGTTCCACTGCTTCCTCGAACGTCTTGGCACGGACGATCTGGAGCACCGGGCCGAAGATCTCTTCCTTATAGGCGCTCATCTCGGTCGTGACATGATCGAACAGCGACGGGCCGACGAAGAAGCCTTCCTCGTAACCCTGAAGCGAGAAGCCGCGACCGTCGACCACCAGTTCCGCGCCTTCGTCGACGCCGGTCTGGATCCAGTTCTCGATCTTCT
Source organism: Novosphingobium sp. BL-S-33 (assembly GCF_056857025.1). Lineage (NCBI taxonomy): Bacteria > Pseudomonadati > Pseudomonadota > Alphaproteobacteria > Sphingomonadales > Sphingomonadaceae > Novosphingobium > Novosphingobium sp. BL-S-33. The sequence goes on from NZ_CM166474.1 coordinate 3,139,853, forward strand.
GCTTGTGCACGGCGGTCACGACCGGGCCGTACTGCGCCTCGGGATCGGTGGAGATACCGACCTTCAGCTTGTCGATCGCGGCGATCAGCTTTTCGCGCAGGATGTCGGCGGTTTCATCGCCCACCGGCACCGCGACCGGCAGCGCCATGCAGCGCTCGCCCGCCGAACCGTAGGCCGCGCCCATGATGTCGTTGACGGCCTGGTCCATGTCCGCATCGGGCATGACGATGGCGTGGTTCTTGGCCCCGCCCATGGCCTGCACGCGCTTGCCGGCAGCAACGCCGCGCGAATAGACATATTGCGCAATGTCGGACGAGCCGACGAAGCTGACGGCGGCGATGCCCGGATGGTCGAGGATCGCGTCGACCATTTCCTTGTCGCCGTGGACGACCTGGAGCACGCCTTCGGGCGCGCCGGCCTCAATGAACAGCTCGGCAAGGCGGTTCGGAACCGAAGGATCGCGCTCCGACGGCTTGAGGATGAAGGTGTTGCCCACTGCCACGGCCGGAGCGAACATCCACAGCGGGATCATGGCCGGGAAGTTGAACGGGGTGATGCCCGCGCCCACGCCCAGCGGCGCGCGCAGCGAATAGACGTCGATGCCCGGACCGGCGCCCTGCGTGTATTCGCCCTTCAGCATGTGCGGGATGCCGCAGCAGAATTCCACGACCTCAAGGCCGCGCTGGATGTCGCCCTTGGCGTCGTCCACCACCTTGCCGTGCTCCGAAGCGAGCATTTCGGCCAGCGCCTGCATGTTCTGCTCGATCAGTTCCTTGAACTTGAACAGAACGCGGGCGCGGCGTTGCGGGTTGGTGGCGGCCCACTTGGGCTGCACGGCCTGCGCGGTGGCTACGGCACGGTCCAGCAGGGCCTTGTCGCCAAGCGGAACCTGCGCCTGCACGGCGCCGGTGCTGGGATTGAAAACGTCGCCGAGACGAGCGGCCGGACCGCCGGGTCCGCCGACTACGAAGTGGTCAATCAGGCGCATTCCTCATCCTTTCGCAAATTCTATCCTGGGCAAGCTCGTGCCCTTTCACGGGTTAGGTGGTCCCGGCTCGATTTGCAGGCAAGCTGAAAATACGCCATCGATAACTGCACATTTGCAGCCCCAAGGACTATTTCCCGCCGTGACGATGCCTTCCATAGACTGGAGCGACTATCAGGCCTTCCTAGCCATCGCCCGGGCGGGGCAACTGGCGGGCGCAGCCCGTGCGCTGGGGGTCGATCCGACCACCGTGGGCCGCCGCCTCCGCCGTCTGGAAGCGGCGCTGGGCATGCGTCTGTTCGAGCAGACCCGCAGCGGGCAGGACCTGACCGAAGCAGGCGAGGCACTGCTCGCCACGGTGGAGGCCATGGCCACCGCCGCCGGGCACATTTCCGAACAGGCCGAGCGCGGAGACGGCCTTTCGGGCACGCTGCGCATCACCACTTCGGAAGGGTTCGGCTGCTGGTTCCTCGCCCGCCACCTACCCGCCTTCCAGGCCGCCCATCCGCGCCTTGCCATCGATCTCGTAGCCTCCAGCGGCTTCCTCAGCCCGGGGCGGCGCGAGGCCGATGTGGCGATCATGCTCTCGCGCCCGCGGACCGGGCCGCTGGTGGCGCACAAGCTGTCCGACTACAGACTCGGGCTCTACGGCAGCCGCGATTACCTGAGCGCCCACGGCACCCCGCAGCGCCCGGCAGACCTGCTCGAAGGCCACGGCCTCGTCGGCTACATCCCCGACCTGATCTACGCCCCCGAACTGCGCTATCTCGACGAAATCCACGCCGGCCTGCGCGCCACGGTCCGCTCGCCCAGCATCACCGCGCAGCAGAGCCTGATCGCCAGCGGCGCCGGGCTTGGCGTGCTGCCCTGCTTCATGGCGGAGGACGATCCCCGGCTGGTGCCGGTGCTGCCCGAAAGGCGCATCCTGCGCAGTTTCTGGTTCGTCACACACCAGGACATCCGCAAACTGCCCCGCGTCGTCGCTTTCCGGCAGTGGCTTGACGAAACCGTCAGGCGCATGGAGGGAGTATTGAAGCCCTGATGCCGCCGCACCATACCGACAGGATGACAGACTCAGTGACGATCACGACTTTCGACCCGGCCGAATTCCGCAAGGTGCTTGGCAGCTATCCGACCGGCGTCTGCGTGATAACCGCGCTCGATGAAGACCGCCCGGCGGGCATGGTGGTGGGTTCGTTCACCTCCGTCTCGCTCGATCCCCCGCTGGTGGGCTTCTTCCCCGACAAGCGCTCCACCTCGTGGCCGCTGATCGAGAAGGCGGGCCACTTCTGCGTCAACGTGATGGCCAGCGATCAGGGCGACGTCTGCCGCGCGGTCACCGCCAAGGGCGCCGATAAGTTCGTCGGCGTGGAATACACGGTGTCCGCACACAATCTGCCGATCATCGCCGATTCCATCGCGGCGATCGAATGCCGGCTCTATTCGGTCACCGAAGCGGGCGACCACTGGTTCGTGCTGGGAGAAGTGCTGCGCATGGAAACCGTGCGCGAAGACGATCCGATGCTGTTCCACAAGGGCCGCTACGGCGGTTTCGCCGAGCGGATGTGATCGCGGGCATGCCGGACTTTCGCGTCGAACTGGCGGGGGGTGCGCTGATCGGCGTTCGGCGCGAAGGGACCGGCACGCCGCTGGTCTTGGCCCATGGTTTCGGCGGATCACGGCATGACTGGGAGCCGGTGATCGCGGCCCTGCCCCCAGATTTGCCGCTGATTGCCTACGACGCACGCGGCTTCGGCGAATCTCCCGGTGAACCCGGTGTACCCTTCTCCCATGCCGACGATCTGCTGGCGCTGCTCGATGCGCTGGATGTGGAGCGCGCAGACCTTTGCGGTATTTCGATGGGTGGCGGCAATGTATTGCACTTCGCGCTCGATCATCCGGAGCGTGTGCGGCGGCTGGTTCTGGTGAGCCCACTGATGCTCGGCTGGTCATGGACGAGTGACTGGATCGACCGCTGGAAGACGATGGGCCGCGCTGCCCGCGCCGAAGACTTCGGCACCGCGCGCGATCTCTGGTGGCATCATCCGCTGTTCGACAGCACCCGCGAAGTTCCGGAAGCGGCGGCGCACCTCAGGCAATCGATAGCGGCGTTCCCCGGCCGCCAGTGGGCGCAGGATGACCAGCGCCCGGAACTACCGGAAGTGGACCGGTTGACCTCGCTCTCCGTGCCGACGCTGCTGCTTACCGGCGCGCGCGATACTGAGGATTTCCGCCTGATCGCGGATCTCATTGCGGCAACTGGCCAGGATGTGACGCGCATCGACCACGCCGATGCGGGTCACCTGCTCAACCTGGAAATCCCGGCCACACTGGCCGGAGAGGTCGTGGAATTTCTGGCCTAGGGCACTTCGGCACGGACAACCCCGCTTCCGCTCATTCGACCGTCATCCCGCTGGATACCCGTCCCGCTCAGGCTGAGCTTGTCGAAGCCCCGGCGACGTAGCGCTATGGTACCATCCTTCGACAAGCTCAGGATGAGCGGAGTGCGGGAAGGCAGCGGAGTTCTTCGTTTTGCTGCTCCCTGAGACCACTGCAGAAAACCGGGATCACGCGGCGGAATTGCGCTGTGCCGACGGGCGAGGAAACTTGCCCCCGGGTCGTGGACAATCGGGTATTGTATGCCAAAATTCAGCCCTTTGGCATGCAGGCCGATTGGTTGGAGGTTTTCGCGGTGAATGCGGTTTCCCATGGCACCGTCCACGAGGCTGGTGAAGATCTTCAATCGGCCCTGCAATCGGACCCCAAGATCCTGCTTTTGTGGGAAAATCTGACGCCGCTTGGCCGGAACGAATTCATCTGCTGGGTGGAAGACGCAAAGCAGGCGAAGACGCGCCAGCGCCGTATCGAACGGACTTGCGAGGAATTGCTGGAGGGCAAGAAGCGGCCATGCTGCTGGGCCGGCTGCATTCACCGCACCGACAAGGCGCCTAGCCGGTGGCAGCAAGCAGTGCTGATCGACAAACAGAAGAAAGCGCCAAGAGCGGAGGCTAGCCTCCGGCTGTCCGGAGCATGGCCCTTGGTCTCTATCCTTCGACAAGCTCAGGATGAGCGGCGTGTGAGACGCCATTAGGCCTCGTCGCTGCGAGCATAGCGCAGCAATGACGAGGATGCGACGGGGCCGGAGAACTCTCCGGCCCCGCGCTCAGATCAGAACTTGCCCGAGATCGAAGCACCGATGACGCGCGGTTCGTTGAACACGGCCGCCATGTAGTTCTCGATCACACCCTTGAGGTTCTTCTCATTGGTGATGTTGCGGGCGAAGGCCGCGATTTCGTACTGGCCACCCGGAGCCGAGTAACCAACCTTCAAACCGCCCTCGAAGTCACCGTCGGAGTAGAACTCCTTGGTCTTGTAGAGCACGAAGTTCGTGTAGCCCTGCAACATCCAGTCGGTCGAGGCGAAGAGCGAGCCGCCGTTGCCCAGCGGCACGTCGTAGCGGGCGGTGATGTTGGCGGTGTACTTCGGCGCGTTGGGCAGCGGGTTGCCGTCGATCTGCGCGAAGACGCCCTTGCCGGCCACCGTGATCGTCGGGTTCTCGACCGTGCAGACCACCACGCCGTTAAGCGCGCAGACCTGTGCGTAGACGTTCTTGTCCTTGATCTCGGTGTGCAGCAGGCTGAGACCGGCGGTCAGCGTCAGGTTCCGCACCGGCCGCGCTTCCAGTTCGGCTTCCATGCCGTAGGCCTCGGCCTTGTCGGCATTGAACAGCACGCCGTTGCCGTCGGCATCGTTGCCGTTGAGCTGGATGTCCTTCACCCGATACGCGAAGCCCGAAAGGTTGAAGCGCACCTTGTTGTCGAACAACTGGGTCTTGATGCCCGCTTCACCCGAAAGGATCGTTTCCGAATCCGCCGTGGTGAAGTCCGTGTTGAACACCGCCGAACGGCCCTGAATGGTCGGGCCACGGAAGCCGGTGGCGACACGGGCGTAGACGCTGACGTCCGGGTTGACCTTGTAGTTCAGGCTGACGTCCCAGCTCGGCTTCTCGTCCGACAGGCGCACATTATAGCGGCCCTTGTAGGTCACCACGCCGTCGACGGTGTCGGCGGTCTTGATGAGGCGCGTCTTCTTGGTGTCGTTGGTATAGCGCGCGCCGGCGGTCAGCGTCAGGCCGTCCACCAGTTCGTAGCTGCCCTGGCCGAAGAAGGCCCAGCTGGTGTTGACGTTGCGCAGGCGCACCCAGTTGTTGGGGTTGTTGGCCGGCGGCGTCAGGAAATAGGCGCGCTGGTAGAAGTCGGTAATGTCACGCGAATCGAACCACATCGCACCGACCTGCCACTTGAAGCGCGTGGCGCCATTGCTGGCGAGGCGGAGTTCCTCGCTGAGCTGGTCGAGATCGCGCACATTGCCCTGCGACTGGCCGAAGCCATTGGCCACGCCGTTCACCGGGAAGTTCGCGCCCGCGCCGCCATCGGTATCGCCGCGGCTGTAGCCCGAGGTCGATTCCCACGCCGTGATCGAGGTCAGCGTGACCGCCCCGAAATCGAGCGCAATGCGGTTGGAGGCACCGTAAGTGTCATAGGCCTGCGGGTTGTTGTGCGCTTCGTCCAGCGCCACTTCGTCGCGCGGCGTGTCGGACACGTCGTTCGAGCCCTTGGTGAAGGCACCGCGATGGAAGATCGTGGAGGTGCCCTCATACTTGCGGGCGTGGAAGCTGGTCAGCATCGAGAAATCGCTGCCGGTCGGCGCGAGCAGGAGCTGCACGCGCGCGTCACGCTCCTCGAAGCCGCCCATTGCGTCCTTCTTGGGCGAGACAGTGCCGTCGGCGCTGGGGCCGTCGTAGGTGTTGTCCACCCAGTCGTCGCGGCGCTGGTAGAGCGCGGAAACGCGAACCGCCAGCACGTCCTGAATGATCGGGCCGCCCACGCCGCCGTCGAACGAGACGGTGTTGTACGAACCGTAACTGGCATTGGCACGGCCGGTCCAATGGTCGGTCGTGGGCTTGATCGTGTCGAACTTGATGATGCCGGCCGTGGTGTTGCGGCCGAACAGCGAACCCTGCGGACCGCGCAGCACTTCCACCTGATCCATATCGAAGACCGGATTCGACTTGAGCACGACATGCTCCAGAACCACGTCGTCCTGAATAATCGACACCGGCTGCGAGGCGCCGAGGTAGAAGTCGATATTGCCAAGGCCGCGAATGTAGAAGCGCGGGAAGATGCGGCCCGTGGTGGTTTCGGCATAGAGGCCCGGTACGCGGCCCGACAGCGCAAGGATGTCATCGCCGGCAGCCTGGAACGTGCGGAGCTGATCGCCCGAAACGACGCCGACCGAAACCGGCACGTCCTGAAGATTCTCGCGGCGGCGCTCGGCGGTCACGACGATTTCGCCGAGGCCCTCTCCGGCATTGGTTTCGGCCGCTGCGTTGGCGCCGGCGTCCTGCGCCAGGGCGGCATCGCTCAGCCCAAAGGCGCCAAGGCCACAACCAAGAAGAAGCGCGGTTCGGATGGTGAAAATGTGTCGCACGCGGATAGCCCCTTTGGGTAAAATCGAACGGCGCAGCTATAAAGGGAGGGTGACGCTGTCATTACAAGAACTTGTTGCGCATGGCTCAACCGGCGATTCTGCGCACGATTTCGCAGAAGGCGATGCAATTGAGCAACGCTTTCCGCTGGTGATGCAGATTGAACGGGATGAACGCATTTTCATGCGCGCAATTGCGGCGCCGAGGCCGCAATTGCGCGCAGATCTTCAGAACTTGTAGCTGATCTCCAGTCCGTAAGTGCGCGGCTCACCCACGGCGGCGGCATTGTGGCCCAGCGCGGCGGCGAGCGTCATGCCGCCGACGAAATAGGCCTTGTCGGTCAGGTTCTTGGCAAACAGTGCCGCCGAGAAATCCGATCCCATGATGCCGTTCCAGTCGAGCCGTGCGTTGACCAGCACATAGCCCGGCAGCTTGGTCCCCGGCGCGATCGAGTCCGCCGCGTTCGAGAAGTACTGCGCGGTCTGCCCGTAGAGATCGCCGCGTAGCGAGACCTGTCCCGCGTCCTCTGCGACCGGCATGAAGACTTGCGCATAGGCGGTGCCGGAGAACTTCGGCGTGTCACCCACCGGACCGTAGGAATAGGGCGTGCCGAACAGTTCGATATGCCCGTCGGTGAACGTGGCATTGGTATAGGCTGCCGAACCGCCGAGTTCGAGCCATTCGGCCGGGCGGATATTGCCCTGCGCCTCGAAACCCCAGATCCGCTGCGACGGCACGTTGGCAGTCACCGCGATCGAGGCGAGGCCGCCGGGGCCGTCCGGATCGGGAAACTCCACGCGCTGCACGTCCTGCACCCACTGGATGAACACGGCGCTGGCGAAGTTGGCGGGACGGCCCATGACCTGCCCCGCGAACTTCAGGCCGCCTTCGATATCCTGCGTGTGTTCCGAATTGAACAGGTTGCCGCCATCGGTCGCGGTGGCGTTGACCGGCGGGGCGGCGCCGTTGAAGCCGCCCGAACGGAACGATCCGCGCGTCTTGAGATAGGCGAACCAGTCGGACGTGACCTTGTATTCCAGCCCCACTTCCCATGACGGATCGGAGAAGGTCTTGTGCTGGTCCGGCGCGCCGTAAGTGTAGGTCGCACCGGGAAGCTGCGCGATCGAGACGCGTTCCCAGGTATAACGCAGGCCGCCCGTCAGCTTGAGGTCGGTCACCACTTCGTACGAGACCTGCCCGTAGACGGCATCGGTCTTGTTGCGGATGCGGAAGTTGTTGGTGACGTAGCTGGGCGGGATGATCGGCGAAACGTCGAAATAAGTCTGCGGCCAGAGCGTGTCGCTGCGCTGGCGCTGCATGTAGTAGCCGACGATGTAGTCGAGCCTGCCGTCCAACGTATCGCCGACAAGCTGGAGTTCGTCGGAGACCGAGCGGACCTTGAGTTGGTTGCCGAATTCACCCGCCGGGGCATTGGCGGTCAGGATCGTCACGAACGGCGCGCCGAGTTGCGGCTGTTCGGAGCGGGTTTTCGAATCCGACCAGCCGAAGATGTTGCGCAGCTTGGCGCTGTCGCTCAGTTCGAACTCGGTGGTGTTGGTGACGAACCAGTCCTCGCCGTGATGGCTCGCCCCGCCAGGATGCCGCGTCTTGTAGGGCCCGATGCGGCGCTGTTCGTTCACATAGTCGATCAGGCCGGGCGCGTAGGCGTCCGGGTGCGCGGCCAGATAGGCGTTCCACGCCCCCGGCCCGGCGATCGCGTCCAGCGAGGGTCCGAACAGACTTCCGGCCCCGCAGGTGAGCGCAAAACCGTTGTTGGTCTGGCCGCAGGAATAGACGCTGTAAGTATACGAAGCGCCGGTATTGGTGCCGCGCGTGTTGGTATATTGCAGCATCGTGGTGTTGCTGATGGTGTCGGTCGGCTTGATCGTCAGCGTTCCGCGGCCGCTCTCGCGGCGGATGTCGCCCAGCCGCTCGTCATTGAGCAGGTTGCGGATATAGCCGTTCTTGTGCAGCAGGTCGAAAGCGCCGCGCAGCAGGATCTTGTCCTCCAGCAGCGGCACGTTCAGCATGCCCTCGCCTTCCCACGTATCCAGATTGCCGACGCGCCCACGCAGCGAGGCCTCCAGCTTGTCCGTGGGCTTGGCGGTGTTGTAGAGCACCGCGCCGCCGGTGGCATTGCGGCCGAACAGCGTGCCCTGCGGGCCCTTCAGCACCTGCACGTTCGCAAGATCGTAGAACGAGGAGGCGCTGTTGATCGTCAGCGGCACTTCGTTGAGATAGGCGATCACCGCCGAGGGCGAGCCCGAGAACGTGTCCGCCGTCTGCCCGCGGATCGAGTATGTCAGCGAGTTGTTGCCCTGAGTCTGGCGGATCGTCAGACCCGGGGCGACGCGTTGCAGGTCGGAATCGGTCCTCACCCCGCGCTCGACCAGATCGCTGCCGCTGAGCGCGGTGATCGCTGCTGGCACGGTAGACAGGCTTTCGTCGCGCCGCCGCGCGGTCACGACGATATCGCCTTCGTGGACCGCCACGCCGCCGGACGGCGCCTGCTGCGATTGTGCGTAAGCGCCGTCCGCTCCGGACAGCACCGTTCCAGCCGCCAGCGCGGCCTTCAGCCAGTTCCTCATGTTCCCTCTCCTCCCCGGGAACGGCATGGCGCCGCTCCAAGCTTGCCGCCACAAGTCGGCTGTCTTCGCCCCTTTGCGGGGTCTTCAGCCGTCGAGCCGCTCCATCGCCGCGAATGCCGCGGTGCGAGCGTCGAAAATCTGCTCCAGATGGTTGACCGGATCGCCCACTGTCACGCCGCCTTCCACCGGGATCACCGCGCCGGTCATGTGGCGAGAACGGTCGCTGGCAAGGAACAGCGCCACTTGCGCCACGTCATCCGGCTCGCCGCGCCGCTTGATCAACTGGTTGGAGAGGTAGACCGCGTTCACCCCCTCCTCGATCCGCGCGGCAAGGCCCGTGTCCGCGCCCTTCTCGCCGAAAGAAGACAATTCGGTGCGCACATGCCCCGGCACGATGCAGTTCACCCGGATGCCATGCCGCGCCAGATCGATGGCCGAGGACTTGGAGAACTGGATCAGCGCCGCCTTGGACGCGCGATAGGTCATCATCGCATGGCCTGCGAGGGTGCCGGCGATAGAGGCATTGTTGAGGATCACGCCGCCTCTGCCCTGCCTCGCCATGATCCGCGCCGCATTGCGCGTACCCAACATGGGCCCGAGCACGTTGACGCGCATCACCCGGTCGAAATCCTCCAGCGTGTCGTCCAGAAAGCTGGGAAACGCGCCGCAGGACATGCCCGCATTGTTGAACAGCACGTCGATCCCGCCAAAGCGAGAGATGGCAGCCTCGATCATCGCCTCCACCGCTGCCGGATCGGATACGTCGGTGCGCTGGTAGACCGCCGAAGCGCCCAGCTTTTCCGCCAGCGCCTCCCCGGCCTCGTCGGCGATATCGGCGATGACAACTTTCGCCCCCTCCGCCGCGAACAGTTCCACGGTGGCGCGGCCGATGCCGCTGGCGCCGCCGGTGACGACGGCAACTTTGCCCGCAAGTTCCATCAGCGCGCCTCGAAGGTGATCGGCAGCGACTCGATGGTGCGCGTGGCGACGGTGGGCGTGTAGCGGATCGCGCTTTCGGGAATGGCCAGCTTCAGGTTCTTCATCTGCCGGGCGATCTCGCGCGCGGCCACCTTCACTTCCATGCGCGCCAGCGCCAGCCCGATGCAGCGGTGCGGACCGCCACCGAAAGCCACGTGGCGGCCGAGATTGGGGCGCGTCAGGTCGAACTTGCGCGGCTCCGGGAACACCGTCTCGTCATCGTTGCCCGATCCGTAGACCAGCAACATATGCGCATGGGCGGGGATCGTCGTGCCGTTCAAGGTGACTTCGCGCGTGGTCATGCGGCTGAGCGCGCGCACCGGCGGTTCGGCGCGCAGGTGCTCCTCCACGAAGCGGTTGAGCTGGCGATCGTCGTCGGCCACGCTTTCCAGCAGTTCGGCCATGCCGGGGCGCGTGGTGAGGACGTAGAACAAGTTGCCGATGGCGGTCGCCGTGGTGTCGTTGCCCGCGATCAGCGTGGCACGTACCAGCGAGACGGCCTCTGCGAACGTCAGCTTTTCCTTGCCGCCATCCTCATTGGTGACTTCGGCGTGGACCAGATCGGAAAGCATGTCTTCCGAAGGGTTCGCCTCGCGCTGTTTCATCTTGGCGATCAGGTATTGCTGAAGCTCCGCGATCTGCGCGGCATTGGCCAGCATCGTCTCGCGGCTCTGCATCGCCCCGATCTGCGCGGTGACCGCGACCGACCAGCGCGAAATCTGCTCTTCCATGCCCTGATCGAGCCCGAGCTGCTCCACGATCACGCGAATGGTCAGCGGGATCGCGATGTCCTTCACCGCATCGCACTGGCCATCCCCGCGCGCCACCACATCGGCGATCACCCCGCGCACCACTTCGGTGATGCGCGGCTCCAGTTCCTTCACGCGGTGCGCGGTGAAGGCCTGCTCCATCAACTTGCGGATGCGCGTGTGATAGGGCGGATCGGACATGATCGCGTCCGGGAAATAGCCCCCACCGTGCTCTTCGAGGTAGGCCTGAAACTCCTCCCGCATCCCGCGCGCCTGCTGTTCGGAATAGCCGTGCTTGACCGAGAAGGTCACCGGGTCCGACTGGATCTGCGAGATATCCTCGTGCCGCGTCACCAGCCAGGAACCGAGCCGCTCGTCATAGTGTATCGGATCGCCGTGGCGCATGGCACGATAGAACTGGTTCGGCTGCGCCTGGATCGTGGTATCGGCCAGCGAACCGCTATCGAGCAGCGCCTGTTCCTCGGGGGTCAGTTCCCGCCGTTCGCTGATCCGGTCTTCGCTTGCCTGTGTTGCCATTTAGCCTGTCCCGTAAAATGATGCTGCGGTCATAGCCGCCTCTTGTCATCTTCTATGGACCGGGCGGCGACGGCCAGCCATGCCCGCCCTCGAACCAAGGCTTGCCCCGAGGGGAAGGATCAGTACCCCGAGGCAGGCGCCACGGTCACTTCCAACCCGTCCAGATCGTCGTTCATCTTGATCTGGCAGCCGAGGCGGCTGGTGCCCTTCATGACGTCCGCCACCATATCGAGCATGGCGAATTCCACATCGTCGGGTTCGCCCACCTCGTTCCACCATTCCTGCGCGACATAGACATGGCAGGTCGCGCAAGCACAGCCACCGCCGCAATCGCCCATGATCCCGGCAACACCGCGCGAACGCCCCAGTTCCATCAGGCTAACGCCGTCATCCACATCGGAAAATTCGTGCTTCACGCCGTCGATGTCGGTCATGGTGACATGAAGGTTGCCCATAAATCCGGCCCGGTCCTCTTCGTTTGATTTTCACACGTGATGCCGCAGCCGGGGGGCCACGCAAAGCGCTCCCCGTGCCCTGCGACTTGCCCCAGCGGGAAAACCGCCCCCGCGACGTACCTACAGGGACCAAGCCCACTGCCCGGCCCGTCATTTGCCGCGCCCCTCGCCGCTCTTAACCTGTGATCCAAGAGCCACGAGGACATCGGTGGCCGGAAGGAGAAAAACCGTGGGACGGACACTGATCCAGAACGCCACGATATTCGACGGGACAGGCAAGCCAACGGTCAAGGGCGACCTTGTAGTCGAGGGCAACCGCATCACCTCGGTCGGCACCGCCACGGTGGCCCAGCCGGACGACATCACGATCGACGCCAGCGGCATGTTCCTGATGCCCGGCATGGTCGAAGGCCACGCGCACCTCTCATTCGAGAATGTCTGCGCGACCGAGGACCTGATCACGCCCAGTCCCGAAACACAGGTCTTCACCGCCGCGCGCGGGGCCAAGGCCCTGATCGAGGCAGGCTTTACCTCTGCCTACGGCGCGTCCGAGGCGAAGCTGAAACTGGCGGTCGCCGTGCGTGACGAGGTCAACGCCGGCCGCATTCCCGGCCCGCGCATCCGTGCCGGCGGCCTTGAAATCTCCGTCACCGGCGCGATGGGGGATGAGAGCAAGCTGCACAACCCGCGCATCGGCCCCTCCGCCATCGTCGACGGCGTGGAAGAGATGCGCAAGACCGTGCGCCTCCACTGCCGCGAGGGGATCGACAACGTGAAGCTCGATGTCTCGGGCGACCCGTTCTACCCCGGCACCCCCGGCAACACGACACCGATGACGTTCGAGGAAGTGCGCGTCGCCGCCGAAACGGCCCACGCCTATGGCCGCAAGATCAACGCCCACACCCGCTCCATCGAAGGCTCCAAGCACTGCGTCCGCGCGGGCGTGGACGGCCTGTTCCACTGCGAATACGTGGACGAGGAGCTGTTGGACATGATGGAGGAGGCGCGGGACCGCATTTTCGTGGTGCCCACCGTCGGCCTCTTCGCGCAGATCATGGCGGGTGAGGCTTCGGCGCACGGCCTCTCGCCCGAAGTCGGCGGCTACATGAACATTCCGGACCTGCTGGAAAACTCGCTGAAGACGCATACCGAACTGCGCAAGCGCGGCATCCGTCACCTGATCGGCGGCGACTACGGCTTCGGCTGGAGCCCGCAGGGCACGCAGGGGCGCGACCTCAAATCCTTCGTCGATTTCTACGGCTACACCCCGGCCGAGGCGCTGGTCTGCGCCACCCGCAACGGCGGCCTCGCCATGGGATACGGCGGCGAACTCGGCACGCTGGCGTCGGGCAAGCTGGCCGACCTGATCCTGGTCGACGGCGACCCGCTTGCGGACATTTCCATCCTCGCCGGGCCGGAAAAGGTCGCCTTCGTGATGAAGGATGGCGTGGTCCAGAAAATCAGCCCCGCCCTCGCGATGCGCGCGAACACGCCGACGCTCGAAGCGGCGGAATAAGGAGCCTCAGAATGAACGTCGCCACCGGAACGCTGCAGCCCGGCGAGGCCCGCTGCCCCGCCGAATCCACGCAGGACATCATCGCCGCAGACCGCAACGCTGCCCCTGCCTGGGCTGCCAGCGAAAGCTACCACTACCTTGGCAGCGAGGACGTTTCCAAGGAACGCTACACCGATCCCGCCTTCGCCAAAGCGGAGTTCGAGCGGATGTGGACGCGCACCTGGCAGATGGCCTGCCGAGAGGATCACATCCCCGAAGTGGGCGACTATTACGTCTACGACATCGGATCGTACTCGTTCGTCGTCACCCGCTGTGACGATGATGAAATCCGCGCCTACTTCAACGCCTGCCTCCATCGCGGCACCAAGCTGAAGCCCTCCGGCACGGCGGGCTTCGCGGCAAACCTGAAGTGCCCGTTCCACGGCTGGACCTGGAACCTCGACGGATCGCTGAAGGAAATCCCCGAAAAGTGGGACTTCGCCCATACTGCCACGCAGAAGATGTGCCTGCCCGAAGCTCGAGTGGAGCGCCTGGGCGGCTTCGTCTGGGTCAACATGGACCCCGCCGCGCCCGGCCTTCAAGAGTACCTCGGCGCCGAGGCCCTAGCCCATCTCAAGGCGTGGAAGCTGGAGGATCGCTACATCTACCTCCACGTCCAGAAGAGCTATCCGGCCAACTGGAAGCTGACGATGGAAGCCTTCATGGAGGCCTATCACGTCGGCGACACCCACCCGCAAGTGGCGCCCGCCAATGGCGACGTGAACTCGCAGTACGATGTCTACGGCGATCACGTGGACCGCTTCATCTCCACGCTCGGCGTGGTCAGCCCCAAGCTGCGCGACAAGTACAGCGAGGCGGACATCATCGCCAACTTCACGCTGGGCGACAGTTCCTCGCTGGGCGGCAGCAAGCCCGAACTGAAGGCGGGCGAGCGCGCGCGGCAAGTGATGGCGGACATGTTCCGCGACATGTTCGAGACGGCAACGAACACCGATCTCAGCCACGTTTCGGATACCGAGCTGCTCGATACTTACAGCTACACGTTCTTCCCGAACCTGTTCCTGTTCCCCGGCATCTCGCTGCCGATGATCTACCGCTTCCGCCCCGACGCGCGCGACCATCGCCGCACGATCTACGAAGTGATGTTCATGCGGCCCAAGCCCAAGGACGGCAGCGAGGTGGAAACGGCCGAGGTCGAGATCCTGCAGGATCACCAGTCCTTCGCGGAGGCGCAGGGCATGGACCCCGGTTTCGGCCATATCCTCGATCAGGATACCGACAACCTCTACGCCCAGCAGGAAGGTCTGGAAGCCAGCGCCAAGCCGGGCATCACTCTGGGCGACTATCAGGAAGTGCGCGTGCGCCACTTCGAACAGACCATCGACAAGTACATGGCGCTGCCGCCCTATCATCCTGATTTTAGGGTCCTTCAACGCTGATGACGTTTTCATTATCGGGTTGCACCGTTTTCGTGGCCGGCGCCTCCTCCGGGATCGGCGCCGGTTTCGCGCGCGCCATTTCCGCTGCGGGCGGGCGCGTCGTGCTGGGGGCCCGACGGGTGGATCGCTGCGCTGAGCTGGCGGCGGAACTGGGCGAAGCGCTGGCGGTCGAACTCGACGTGACCGACGAGGTTTCGGTGCGCGCCGCCTTCGATGCGGCAGAGGCCCGGTTCGGCGTGATCGACGGCGTGATCTGCAATGCCGGCGTGGGCACCGGGGGCCGCTCCACCGATGTGCCGGAAGACGGGCTGCGCCGCGTGCTCGATACCAACCTGCTCGGCGCAATGCTGGTCGCGCGCGAGGCCGGACGACGATTGATCGCGGGCGGCTGTCGCGAGCATCAACGCGGGCGCGTGGTGCTGATCGGATCGATCACCGCACAGCAGAACGGCACTGGCGATGCGATGTATGCGGCCACCAAGGCGGGTCTTGCCCACCTGGGCCGACAGCTGGCGCGCGAATGGGTGCGGCAGGGGATCAACGTCAACACCCTGCAACCCGGCTGGATCGCCACCGAGATCAACACGGACTGGTTCGCCAGCGAGCGCGGACAGGCCGACATCGCCGGCCTCCACCGCCGCCGCCTGCTCGATGCCGAGGCGCTGACTCCGATGCTGCTCTACCTGCTTTCCGACGCCTCCGCGCAAGTGACGGGCGCGACATTCACGATCGACGACGGGCAATCACTATGACGAGTAGAGGTGCGCTCCAAGGGCTGACCGTGATCGAAACCGCCGAGCGAGTGAGCGGCGAATATACCGGCAAGCTGCTGGCCGATCTCGGCGCCGAAGTGATCAAGGTGGAGCGCCCCGGCGGCGCTCCGACGCGCGCGATGGGACCTTTCGCGGCGGGGGAATCGACCCTGTTCGCCTACCTCAACACCAACAAGAAATCGGTGGTGCTGAACCTTGCCGATGCGGCGGATCGCAAGGTGCTGGACCGCCTGCTGGCGCGCGCCCACGCGCTGATCGACGATCACGACGCGGGGTGGTCCCGCGCCATGGGCCTGACGCCCGAAGCGGTCTCTGCCGCGCATCCCGCGTTGGTGCACACACAGGTCACGCCGTTCGGGCAGGACGCGCCGGAAGGCTGGCAATGCGCCCGTCCGATCAACGTCATCGCCGCCGGCGGCTGGGCCTATCACAGCCCCAGCGAAACGCCTGCCGACAAGCCGCCGCTGAAAGGTGCGGGCCGCTTCCTCTCCGACTACGAAGCCGGGATCGACGCTGCACTGGCCACCATGGCCTCGCTGCTGCGCCTGCGCCGCAAAGGTCTGGGGCAGTTCGTCGATATTTCCGAAGTGGAAGTGCAATTGAACCGCATCGACTGCGTGCTGGACCGCATGCTGGCGGGCGAGGCCGAACCCAGCGACGCGCGCACCGCCTACGACATGGGCGGCCCCGGCACGTCCTTCGCTTGCCGCGACGGGCATGTTTTCCTGCTGATGACCAGCCGCGCGCACTGGAAGGGACTCTGTGCGCTGATGGGCGATCCGGCATGGACGCAGGAACTGCGGGAGGACTGGCTGGAGTTCGATTGCACGCCGCCCAATGTCGCCAAATTCCGCGAACACTTCACCGGCTGGATCGCCCGGCAGGACAAGCATCCGATTACCGAGGCCGCACAAAAGGCAGGCGTCGCCATGGTGCCGGTCCAGACCGCCGACGACCTGCCCCGCCACGAACAGTTCGTCCATCGCGGCTTCTTCCAGCAGGCGGTGCATCCGGCGTTTGGGGAAGTCTCCTATCCCACCGCCGCCTACCGCATGAGCGCCACGCCGGTCCGAATTCGCTCTGCCGCGCCGGAACTGGGCGCCAGCCGACAGGAGGCGGGAGCATGATTGGTTTCACGCGGAGGCGCGGAGACGCGGAGAAGAAAAGAGAAGTAGGAAGGTTGGATTCGCGCAAAGGCGCAAAGGCGCAAAGGAGTCACGCTGCGCCGCAGGCTTCCTCATCTTCCAAACACTGCGGCACGCGCCATCGTCGCAACGTAAAGGGCTTCGCCGAAAACACGACATCTTTGCGCCTTTGCGCCTTTGCGCGAATCCCCTTCTCCTCCCTCTTCTTCTCCGCGTCTCCGCGCCTCCGCGCGAACCCAACCCTGGAGCGCCACCATGCCGCTTCCTGACCGAAAAGGCCCCCTCTCCGGCATCCGCGTCGTCGAACTCACCAAAGTCTGGGCCGGCCCCTACGCGGGCAAACTGCTCGCGCACCTCGGCGCGGAAGTGATCAAGATCGAATCCCGCTCCAACCTCGACGAGATGCGCGCCTATGGCGGCGTGGACATCGACGCCGCCCCCTATTTCCTGTCGATCAATCAGGAAATCCTCTCGGTTCAGGTCAACATGAAGACCGCCGAAGGGCTGGACCTCGTGAAGCGCATGATCGCAGAGGCCGACATTCTGATCGACAACATCCGCCCCGGCGCGATGGAACGGTCCGGGCTCGATTACGAAAGCATCAAGGCGATCAAGCCGGACCTCATCCAGTGCTCGATCAAGATGTGGGGCAGTGACGGCCCGCTGGGTTATCAGACCGGCTACGCCCCCTGCTTCGCCGCGCTCTCCGGCCTTACCGCGCTGGTGGGGCATGAGGGCGAAACGCCCAAGGGCATGAACATCCGCTACGGCGATTCCACCGCCGGCGCCCTTGCCGCACTCGCCTGCGTGGCCGCGCTCCACCACCGCGAGAGCACCGGCGAAGGTCAGTTCATCGACCTGTCGGCGGTGGAAGCGATGACCAGCCTCGTCGGCGACAGCCTCTTCGCCGCCAGCGTCACCGGAGAAGTGCCCAAGGCCGATGGCAACTACCATCCGGAGATGGCCCCGCACGGCTTCTACCCCAGCGGCGAGAACGGCTGGACAAGTATCGCGGTGGCGAACGAGAGGGAATGGCAGGCACTCTGCGACACTCTGGGCGCCCCTGCCCTCGCCTCCGATCCGCGCTTCGCGACGCTGGCGGATCGGCTGACCAATCGCGCCGAACTCGATGCCGAACTCTCCACGCTCACCCGCACGCACGATGCCGCGGACTTTGCCGAAAAGCTCAGAAATGCAGGCGTTCCGGCGTTCCAGGCGATGAGTTCGCTGAACTTGTGCTCGGACGGTTTCCTCTGGGGCCGCGACGCCTTCCGCATGGTCAGCGATCACCGCAACGGCACCCGCCCGATCATCGGCCCGTCATGGCGGATCAGCCCCGAAGGCCCCTTGGTCGAACGCGGCGCGCCCCTGCTGGGAGAGCACAACGGCTACGTCTACCGCGAGCTTCTGGGCTTGTCGGAAAGCGAAATGGACGATCTGATAGCCCGCAAAGTGATCGACTGAAGTCGGTCCGAAGTCACGCGGGAGGGATCAGATGAAACTCGCATTCGCAATGCCGCACATGCTGGAACTCAAGGCGACGATGCAGCCATGGGAACTGGCCGTCACCGGCGCGGACCAGACCGCCCTTGCCAAATGGGCGGAAAAACTCGGGTTCGAGATGATCGCGGTGCCCGAGCATCACGTGATCCCGAAGCGGCATGTCGACCTTTCCGGCCCGTTCTACTTCAACGCCTATACCGCGATGAGCCACTTCGCCGGCGCCACGGAGCGGGTGCGGGTCAATTCCTGCATCGCCATCCTGCCCGCGCAGCACCCCATCGTCACCGCCAAGGCGCTGGCAACGATGGACTGGCTGTCCTCCGGCCGCGTGACGATCACGTTCGCGGTCGGATGGCTGGAGGACGAATTCGCCCTGCTCGGCATCCCCTTCCACGAACGCGGCGCCATGGCGGAGGAATACATTCAGGCGATCCTTGCCCTCTGGACCCAGGAAAACCCGGAGTTCGAGGGCAAATACGTCTCCTTCCGCGATGTCGCTTTCGAACCGAAGCCGGTGCAGAAGCCGCATATCCCGGTGTGGTTCGGCGGCGATGCCGATGCCGTGCTGAAGCGCACCGCGCGCTATGCGCAAGGCTGGTGGCCGTTCCTGACCAAGCCCGAGACCATCCCCGACAAGATCGACTTCATCCGCTCACAGCCGGACTACAACGAGCAACTCGCGGACGTGTTCTATGGCATCTCCACCGCCCGCGTCGGCGAAGGGCACAAAGTGCAGGACGATCCCTCCGCCCGGCCCGGCCAGACGAAGCAGGAACTGATCGACCGCCTGAGCCATCTTGCGCAACTGGGCGTAACGTGGAGTTCGGTGCCGATCCCGCCGCTTTCCGGCGTCGATGCCTACCGCGATTACACCCAGTGGATCGCCGAGGAGATCATGCCGGCCGTCTCCTGACCGCTGCCACGATCAATACGCCGCACTGCTTGACGCGAAAGCCCGCGCACCGGACTTCTCATCCCAACGAATGGGAGAGAAACGATGAATCCACCGCGGCCAAGGCCGAAGCTGGACCAGGAAAACACGGCGTTCTGGACGGGCGGCAGCGAAGGCAAGCTGAACATCGTGAAGTGCGGCGATTGCGGTGAGTTCACCCATCCCCCGCGCCTGCTCTGCCGCCACTGCCAGTCCGAGAATATCGCGGCCCACGCAGTGCCCGGTACCGGCGTGATCGACAGCTTCACGGTGAACCACCAGCCCTGGGCCAAGGATCTGGAAGTCCCCTATGTGATCGCCCGCGTAAAGTTGGACGGCGCGCCGGGGGTCTACCTGACCACCAACATCGTGAATTGCCCCGTCGATGCGGTCGATTTCGAGGACAAGGTCCGCGTCGTGTTCGAGGAGCAGGACGGCATTTTCTACCCCCTCTTCGAGAGGACCGTCTGATGGCCAGTACGGAAGCCTATATCACCGGCCTCGGCCAGTCCGAAGTCGGCGTGCGCCTGCCGCGCCATCCGCTGCTCTTGACCGTCGACGCCGTGCGCGAGGCACTGGACGACGCGGGGCTGACGCTCTCGCAGATCGACGGCGTGTTCACCTACCCCGGCAAGATGAACGGCTATACCGCCTTCTCTCCCGTCAGCAGCGACGATCTGATCGAAGTGCTGGGCATCAAGTCCAAGTGGCACCTCGGCGCTGCCGAACAGCCCGCCCAGCTTGCCGCCATCGGCGCGGCGGTGATGGCGGTGAAGCAGGGCCTCGTCCGCCACGCGATCTGCTTCCGCACCGTGTACGAGGCGGGCGGCATGGCCGATCCGGGCACCTATATGTCGGGCGCGCGGCAAGACACCGTCACTGGCTCCTCGGAGTGGACCAGCCCGTTCTGGGCCACGTCCGCCGCCTGCTGGACCGCACAATACGCCGCGCGGCACATGCACCGCTATGGCCTGACGCGCGAACAGCTTGGCCAGATCGCCATCAACGGTTCGAAGAACGCGATGCGCAACCCGCGCGCAAGGGCGATCACCAAGGAAGAGCTGACGCTCGACAAGTACATGTCCGCGCGGATGATCACCACGCCGCTGTGCCTCTACGATTGCGACCGTTTCTCCGATGCCTCCACCGTGGTGATCGTTTCGGCCGGCGATGCGCTGGGCGACGTTAAATCCACGCCCGTCCGCGTGGCCGCGATGTCCGGATCGGTCGATCGCTACTCGTGGGATCAGGTGGAATGGCCCGCCGCCTACGAGACCGGCGCCGACCTCTGGACGCGCACCGACTACACCGTGAAGGACGTGGACACCGCCCAGTTCTACGACGGTTTCGCGTTCCTGCCGATCACCTGGCTGGAGGGCCTTGGCTTCTGCGAAAAGGGCGAAGGCGGCAAGTTCATCGAAGGCGGCACACGCATCGCGCTGGACGGCGAACTGCCGCTGAACACCTTCGGCGGCCAGCTGGGCGCGGGCCGTCTCCACGGCTTCGGCTTTGCCCATGAGGCGGTGAACCAGCTTCGCGGCACGGCGACCGGCCGGCAGATCGCCGGTGATCCGAAAGTGGCCGTGGCGACTTCGGGCGGCGGTCCGATGGCGGCGGCGCTGCTGCTGGCAAGGGATTGAGGGCTCCGGCCTCGCAGGCTCTCCTCCTGCGAGGCCGGGGATGGCTTTCGACGTTACTTCAACACCAATATTCTCGGTGCCCCCGCGCAGGCGAGGGCCCCGCGTCTCTGCGTGAACCCCATAATGCGACGGCAGGGCGTCGGGTCTATTGTCGCTTATCCGCCGAGGCACTTGCGCCCCTCGTGGATTCGATTTTTCCTCGTCATTGCGAGCGTAGCGAAGCAATCCAGAGCAGCCCGAACCGGCTCTGGATTGCTTCGCTACGCTCGCAATGACGAAACATATGTTGGGATGAGGCCAATCACGCCTCGCGGCTGGTCGGGAATTGCCCCGCCAAACCCTCAGGCCACGGTTGAAACCGCGACCTTCTCCGTCAACTTGCGCGGCGCCCGATGCCGCTTCAGCCCGATCAGCGGGCGCAGCGGGCCGATCTCGCGGCCGACGAGGTAGAACAGCCAGGATCCCCCCGCCACACTGAAGCACAAGGTCAGGAATTCCGGCAACGCTGTCAGGCCCATGTCGCGGATGCCGTAGCTCACGAAGACCATCACTGTCTGGTGGGCGATATAGATCGGGAACACCGCCTCGACCAAAGTCGCGCGCCACTTGCTGTCGAAGTTCCAATAGCGGTCGGCAATGCCGAACAGCGCGATCACCGTGCCCCAGCATTGCACCGACTTGGCGAACGACAGCGGCTGTTCCCATGCGGCGGGCGTGGGCGTGTTGCCCGGCCAGAGCAGGGTATCGCCGATCACCCAGGCATAGCCGAGAACGGCCAGCACCAGCGCCAGCTTCCACTGCTTCGCAATGGCCTGCCGCATCGGTTCGGACCCGCGCAGCAGGAAGCCGAAGAGGAACATGCCCATGTAATGAAGGTGCGCGGCGCGGTCCACGAACAGGCTGTGGATGTCGGTCCAGCCGTCGTAGAACATGCGGACCGCGAAGATCAGGCCGATGCCCAGCGGCAGCAGCGCCGGGCCGGACAGCAGCTTTTCCGACTTGTCGCGCAACCATGTCCGCCATGACGCGGGAAGGAACATCAGCCCCGCGCAGAGCACCAGCGTGTAGACCAGCAGGTAGATGACGAACCACAAGTGCATGGTCGCGGGCAGGTCTTCATTGCCCACTTTGCGGAAACTGAAGGCGTCGTGGAACAGGAAGTAGCCGTAGCCGTGCTCATAGCCGCTGTTGATCAGCCCCATGTAGGGCTGCGGCGGCACCACCACGGTCAGGCCGAACAGCAGCGGAATGCCAAGGCGCATCAGGCGGCTTTTCAGGAAGACCCTGTTGTTGCCGTCCTTCTTCAGCAGAGCCGCGCTGGCATAGCCAGAAATCGCGAAGAGCAAGGCGAGCCGCCAGGCGCTCAGGCCCAGCAGCGGCAGCTCGGCCCAGCCGATCACGCCGCGCGTGGGTGTCTGGTATCCCCAGGGGGTGAACGAGAAGCCGACATGGTAGAAGATCAGCAAGACAAAGGCGCCAACGCGCAGCCAATCCATTCCATAGTGGCGTTGCGTCGGGGCGGGCTTCATCATTCTCCATGGGGGATGGGACGGGCCCCATCCAGCGGGAACCCTGCTCATTCCGGGCTCACTTAGGGATTGGTACCCCCGGTCGCAATGACGGGGTTGTATCGTTCTGTCGCGTATACGGCGCGGTTTCGCGCAGTTTTCGCATTCGTCGCCCTATAGCACATGTTCCCGGCAAATGCATCCGGATCCGACCAGACTTTGCTTGGTGGCCTTCGGAGCATCTCGCATTATCGTGCGATGACCGTGCTCTCACCCCGCCCCACGATGGATGACGTCGCCCGGGCGGCCGGGGTTTCCAAGAAGACGATCAGCCGCTTCATCAACAATTCGCCCGATGTCAGCACGGCCATGCGCGCCCGGGTTGAAGCAGCGATTGCGGCGCTGGGTTTCGTGCCCAATGCGCAGGCCCGCGCTCTGGCGCTGCGGCGGACTTTTCTGGTTGCGCTGGTTCACGACGGTTCGGATCGCGGCATGCGCGAAGCCGTCGAAAGCGGCATGTTGCATGCCATGGAAGGCAGTGAACTGGCGCTGGTACTGCGCCCGCTGGAACGCGACGAAGCAGCCGGTCTGCGCGCCTTCATCGATCGCCACACACCCACAGGTGTCGTGCTGCTGCCCCCTCTGTCCGAACGGGAGGACCTTGCCGCGATCTGCGAGGCGGCCGGTGTGCGCTGCGCACGATTGGGCCGGGTGCGGGGCGAGCATGACCCTACCGGCAACGAGGCCTGCGATGATCGCGGTGCGATGGCCGCGCTCGTCGGGTGGCTGTTCCGGCAAGGTCACCACCGCATCGGTCTGGTCGGCGGGCCCGAAGCCTCCCTCACCGCCCGGCAGCGCGAACTCGGATACCTTGACGCCATGGCCGATCACGGGTTCGACCGGGGTCTCTCGCTGATCGTGACGGGAGACTATTCCTTTGCCTCGGGCGCCGAAGCCGCACAGTTGCTGCTGGAACTTAGCCCCCGCCCCTCCGTGATCGTGGCCTGCAATGACGAGATGGCCGCCGGGGTTATCGCTGCCGCGGCGGCGACTGGAATTGCGGTGCCGGGCACGCTTTCGGTGGTGGGCTTCGGTGATACGGCGATTGCAGCGATGACAGCGCCGCCACTCACATCGATGCATGTTCCGTGGGCAGAAATGGGCCACGACGCGGCAGCCCGCGTTTCCGGCGGCCTGATCGACCCGCTGCCCGATCCGTCGTTCGAAACCGCGATGGTGCTGCGCGGATCGGTGCAGGCCAAGCTCGACTACGTCAGGACATCGGCATCCATGCCGGAGGCCATGCGGCGCTGACCCCGCATCCTATGCACTGGCTGCCGCATTGGCCGCGCGCAATTCCTCCAGCGTGAAGCCATTGGCGGGCATGCACTGCTGCACTTCGATCACATTGCCCTCGGGATCGTAGCCATAGAGCGTGCGGACATGGCCGACGTCCACGAAATCGCGGTCATTGAAAGTCATGCCGCAGGCCTTGAGATGGACGATGTCCTGCGCGATATCGGTCACGTCGATGCACATATGCGTGTAGCCGCGATCGTTGGGGCGCAGCGGGCGGTCGATATCCGAAGCCGGTGCCGCATATTCGAAAAGCTCCAGATAGCATTGGCCCGCGCGCAGCATCACGCCCTTGGCGGCGGAGCCCGGCACATCGACGATCAGGTCCATCACCGGCTCGTCCGACCAGCCGAATCCCTCGTCCACCGGCTCGAAGCCGAAAGCCTCGCAATAGAAACGCTTCATCCGGCCGATGTCGCGGCAATTGACGCCGACATGGTGGATACCCCTGATCATGGCCTGCTCTCCCGCATTTTCTTGAGCGGGAATATTGGCCTGCACCGTGACTGAGGCAATCGCCGCGACTTGTCCCTCCCGGAGCAATCGGAAGTGCGTCCGGGTGAAACATGCTGACGGCGGCAACTTTTGCCTATTAGCACGGGCTTTACCTTTGCCATTTACGAGATCGGGGGAATTCCCGGAGGACTCTTCCGCCACCCGATCGAGGATTCGCCTGCTTGTTCCATGCTCCTATCCGGAACCCGGCGCCTGAAACGTCGGCATTCGGAACCACCCTGACAACCGATTCCACCCTGTTCGCCGAGGCGACCCGCCTTGTCGGCCTGGGCGCGTGGTCCTGCGACCTTGCCTCCGGGCAATTGTCATGGACGGCGGAGGTGTTCGACCTCTTTGGCCTGCCCAACGACCGCCGGATCGACCGGCGCGAGGCCGTGGCGCTCTATGGTGAGGAATCGCGCGAGACGATGGAGCGCCTGCGCGCCCACACCATCGCCACCGGCACCGGCTTTGCCATGGATGCGCAGATCCGGCGTACGGACGGCAGCACGCGCTGGATCCGCCTGACAGCCGCTGCGCGCACGGAAAGTGGCCGCACGGTGGCGCTCTACGGCACTAAACAGGACGTGACCGAAGAGCACGCGCGCTGGGAACGGCTGCGACGCATGGCCGAGAACGATCCGGTTACCGGCCTGGCCAACCGCGCCCAGTTCCAGGCCCGTTTTCTCGATCTGCCCGAGGACCACGCCGGGCTGCATGACATCACCGCGCTGGTGCTGTTCGACCTCGATTCGTTCAAGCAGCTCAACGACCGCTGGGGCCATGCCGCCGGAGACGCCTGCCTCGCCACCTTTGCCCAGCGGTTGCGACAGGCCTTTCCCGAAGCGCCACTGATCGCGCGCATCGGCGGTGACGAATTCGCCATGCTGCTTTGCCCGCGCACGCCGTGTGCG
Source organism: Novosphingobium sp. BL-S-33 (assembly GCF_056857025.1). Lineage (NCBI taxonomy): Bacteria > Pseudomonadati > Pseudomonadota > Alphaproteobacteria > Sphingomonadales > Sphingomonadaceae > Novosphingobium > Novosphingobium sp. BL-S-33. Next base: position 3,164,853 of record NZ_CM166474.1, read on the forward strand.
GAAGGGCTGCTGCGGCTGCAATTGCCCGCCGTGCTCGCCCCGGTCTTGTGGGACGGACAGTTGCTGCCGCTCGGCGCCTGCGCGGGGATCGGGCTTGCCCTGCCGGGCGCATCGCTTGATCCGGAAGCGCTGTTCGTGCGGGCCGACACCGCGCTGTACCGCGCAAAACGGCAGGGCGGCGGGCATCTCTGCACCGGGGACTGAGGCGGCGCCCCTGATGCAGGAACCCGTCCAGCGGATTAATACCGGCTCAATATTGGCGGTGAACTAGCAACTCAAAGGCTCGTCGCCCCCGCGAAAGCGGGGCCCCGCTTTGCTTGTTTCACGCAGAGACGCGGAGGCGCAGAGAAACCGCGCAGCAAGCCACCGTCCTCTCTGCGTCTCTGCGTGCCAAAAAGAACAAGCGGGATCCCCGCCTTCGCGGGGATGACGGGCATAGGGGGTAGGTTGCTGATTTAGCGCCTACCCCCATACTCGCATTCAACCCTGCTCAGGCTCGACCCAAGTGGTGCGCGTGACGCGCGGGCTGAGGTACTTCGTTGCCGTCCAGCCGCCATCGACCACGATCGACTGGCCATTGATCATCTCGCTGCCGGGCAGGCAGAGGAACGCGATCACCGAAGCGATATCCTCGGGCAGAGCAAGGCGCGGATAAGGCGTGGTCTCGACGTTGGCGCGCTTGAAGCCTTCGTCCTCGAAGCGGTGGCGCACCATGTCGGTCATCGTCACGCCCGGGGCCACGCAGTTCGAACGGATGCCGCGCGGGCCATATTCGCAGGCCATGTGCTCGGTCAGCGACTTCAGGCCGCCCTTCGCCGCCGAATAGGCGCCGCCGCGACGGCCGCCGATATGGGCGAAGGTGCTGGTCACGTTGACCACGCTCGAACCTTCCGAAAGGTGCGGGATCACGTCGCGGCAAAGCCGGAACGGGGCGACCAACATGATGTCGAGGAAATCGTCCAGCGTCTCGTCGTCGGTCTCGTCGAGCGGCTTGGGACTGCCAACACCGGCATTGTTGACCAGCGCGTCGATGCGGCCGAAGCGGTCGAGCGTGGCCTTCACGATCTGCCCCGGCGCGGCCGGGTCGGTCAGGTCGGCCGAGATCGCCAGCACATGGTCGGGATTGCCGATCTCCGCCTCCAGCGTCGCCAGCTTGTCCTTGCTGCGGCCGACGCCGACGATGGCGAAGCCTTCGGCATGGAGGATCTTCGCGGTTTCGAGCCCGATGCCGCTGCCCGCGCCGGTGATGATCGCCGTTTTCATCGCATTCCTCTCAAGTTCGTCTTTCCCGCCCGGCTAAGCGCGTTCGGGGCGCCGGATAAAGCCTGACTGCGCGGGCAGCGATGCTTGATCGTCGCTGCGATAAGCGCCTCCCCTCGCCTTGGCCGCTCCCGAGGCCGGGGCTAGCGTCGCACCATCATGAGCACGAACAACAGCACCTCGAAAGCCGCACTAGACGGCATCCGCGTCATCGACATGAGCCGCGTCTTCGCCGCCCCGGTCGGCGCGCAGATTCTGGGCGACCTTGGCGCCGACGTCATCAAGATCGAGCGCCCCGGCGTGGGCGACGACGGACGCGGCTACGGCTTTTCGTGGGTGCCGGGCAAGGACGGGATCGAGACCCGCCATTCCAGCTTCTTCACCGTATCCAACCGCAACAAGCGCTCGATCACGCTCAACCACTCGAAGCCCGAGGGGCAGGAGATCCTGCGCGAACTGATCAAGTCCGCCGACGTGCTGATCGAGAACTACAAGGTAGGAGATCTCGCCCGCTTCGGCCTCGACTACGAGAGCCTGAAAGCCATCAATCCGCGCCTGATCTATTGCTCGGTCACCGGCTTCGGCCAGACCGGCCCGATGGCAGCACGCCCCGGCTATGACGGGCTGTTTCAGGCCACCGGCGGCATGATGGCCGTGACCGGCATTCCCGAAGGCCAGCCCGGCAGCGGCCCGCTCAAGACCGGCCCGAGCCTGGTCGACTTCGTGACCGGCCACAACACCGCGATCGCCATCCTCGGCGCGCTGCAATATCGCAACCGCACCGGCGAGGGGCAGTTCATCGACATTGCTCTGCTCGACAGTTCGGTGGCGATGGTCAGCCACATCATGCAGGACTACCTGATCAGCGGTCAGGCCCCTCCCCGCCTCGGCAACGGCGGCAACGGCGGCGGCCCGGCGGACCTCATGCGCTGCTCCGACGGCATCATCTACCTGACCGCCGGCACCGACGAACACTATCGCCGCCTCACCGTGCTGATGGAGCAGCCCGAACTGTTCACCGACCCGCGCTTCGACAGCAACCTCAAGCGCGGCAAGACCAACCGTGCCGAGCTGATGGACATCATCAACACATGGAGCGAAGGCTTCACGGTCAACCGGATGCAGGAGATGCTGGACGGCGTCGGCATCCCCGCCGCGCGTTACAACGAACTGGCCGACGTGTGGGAGGACGAGCAGGTCAAGCACCGCGAACTGCGCGCGACCACGCCGCATGCCTATGCCGAAAGCGGCTCGGTCGACCTGATCGCCAGCCCGCTTGCGAAGATGTCGGAGAGCCCGGCAACGATCCGCATGGCCCCGCCGATGCTGGGCGAACACACCGCCGAAGTGCTGGCCGAAATCGGTATCGGCGAGGAGCAACTGGCGAAATTGCGCGAAGCCGGAGCGATCTGAACAAGGCGGTTTTCGGCGACTGAAGAGGCCGTCCCTACGCCATCTTCGCCTCCCATGCAGCGGGGGGCGCTAGACTGGTTCGCGCGGAGGCGCGGAGACGCGGAGAAACAGTGCGGCATCCGCCTCTCTGCGCCTCCGCGCCTCCGCGTGCCAAATCGATTTTACGCGGCCCGCCCCGACTATCTCACATCAGCAGACTCTTGAGCGTTTGCAGGACCAGATCGAAAGGCATCGTCAGGAAAAGCGCCGCGACGAATGGTAGCAGCGTCGCGAGCGCCAGCATGATGACACTGCGCGTATCAACCGGAATGAACTGCATCGACTGGACGCTCGCGACCACCGTGTAGAGATCCGCCGCTGCCGAGAAATCCGGCGCGCTAAGGATCTCCTGAGGCTCTCCGGCATCGTCGCCGCCCGGCTGCGCTTCCTTGGCTCGCACTTCGTCGGACGCCCCCCGCCGAACCGGCAGAAGCGGCTCCAGCCATGCCGCCTCCAGCTTCGTGCCCAGCCGCATCGCCAGCGCGCCATAGACCATCGAGCCCCGGCGCCACGTATCCATCATGCGGCCGGAAAACGCACAGAGCGGCCCGACGCACAGGATCGCCACCACGACGACGCTGCCGCCGGCCAGAAGCCCGTCGTTGAACGAATTTGACTTCCCCGCCAGATGCTCATGCGCCAGCCGCCCGGCCGCAATCGCGCCCAGCGCCATGCCGAAAGCGGCAAAGGCCCGCAGCGACTGGCCGAGAAAGCCGAGGCCGCCGCATTGGTCGGGATGCGATGCAATCAGATTGAGATCGAACCGGGAAATGCGCATGAGCAACCGGGCCCATATCGCGATCCGCCACAGCCAGCCGAGCATGAGCGTCAGCAGCAGCGGCAGACTCACGGCGAACTGCCACGCCCCGGCCATCGAAAGCGTGCCCTGGCGGCCGTCCTGCAAAGCCCAGGCCGCCATATTCGGGGAGCCCGTCATGCCCCGGAACGTCGCCGTCGCGATGACCACGGCGAGCAGGATTGTGATCCCCTCGACAACACGCGAATCGAGCAATCTGTGGCTGATCGCCAGTTCGGCCCGAAGGGCCTCGCGGCCCTTCTCGTCCAGAAGGCCCGCGTGCGCGAAATTTCCCGCGATCAGGCCGAGCCGCCTGCCGCAGGAGGCATAGGCCACCACCAGCAGCGGCGCCGCGACCGCGCTGCGGGCGTGCACCGCGATGTCCCACCCCAGATCCGACAGCAAGCGCGGCTGGGTGGCGAGAGTCATGAGGATGAGCGGCAGCCAGCCCAATACCAGCACCAGCGCAACGCGCGGCACCGGGGTTGAAAAGGGTGGCAGAGCGACGCGCGCGAAGCGCGCCGTTCGGCGCGGCGGACCATGACGGAACAGGGTTTCGAGGTCGAGCATGGCAGGAACCTTGCGGCGCGCATATCCGACGCGGAATGCGCAGGACTATCCAGACCTGCCAAACTATCCGCGCCAGATCGCTGCCCGAAATCGGGAGAAACCCGCAGGTTGCCCGGTGGCCGCCCTGCCCGCCTTATTTTGCCCGCCCCGCCGTCAACGACGGGAAGGCGTTTTCCTACACACTGCCGCCCGCGTTATGTTGCCGGCGATGCCTGCTGCCCCGTCCTCTTTGTTGCACGCCCCGCTTCACCTTGCAGGGCGCGCAAGGTTACACTTCGCCTCGCAAGGTGACAGCTTCCGCCACAAGGTGACGGTTTTTCCTCTGGACAGTGTAAACTGTGTAAACCTGGGTGTAACCTTGCGGTCAGCGGCCCTTGAACACCGGGCTGCGCTTTTCGGAAAACGCGGTCACACCCTCCACGAAATCCTCGGTCCGAGAGGCATCGCGCTGGCCGAGGCGCTCATTGGTAAGAGCCTGTTCCAGCGTGCAGTCGGTCGCCGCCCAGGCCACTTGCTTGATCCGCCGCAGCGACCACGGTCCCTGCGCCAGTTCGCCCGCCAGAGCCATCGCGGCTGCATCGAGGTCCTCATCGGGCACCACGCGGTTGACGAGGCCCCACTCCAGCGCCTTTGCCGCCGGAAGCCGCTCGCCCAGCAGCATCATCTCCATCGCCCGCACGCGGCCCACGGCGCGGGTCAGCAGCCACGAGGAACCGCCATCGGGCACCAGGCCGACATGGCGGAAGGCCTGAAGGAAGAACCCGCTCTCGGCGCAGAGGATCAGGTCGCCCGCCATCGCCAGCCCCGCGCCCACGCCCGCCGCCGCGCCGCGCACGGCAGTCACCACCGGCTGCGCCATGTCACGCATGGCCACGATCACCGGGTTGAAGTGGCGGTCGAGCAAAGTGCCGACATCGCGGCGCGGATCGGCCAGCATGTCTGCCGCATCGCCAAGGTTGGCGCCCGAGCAGAAGGCCTTGCCCTCGCCCGTCAGCACCACTGCCCGCGCCTCGAACGAGGCGCGGGTCACCGCGTGGAACAGTTCCTCGCCCATCTGCGCGGAGCCCGCGTTGCGCGTGGCCGGATCGTTCATCGCGATCCGGGCGACGCCGTTCTCAAGGCTGTAGAGGACTTTCTCGTAAGTCATGACGTTCGGCGCTCCGTTCAGGCCCGTATTGTTTTAGACCAGCATCTTCCCGAGACGGCCTTTGACGATTTCCTCTGCATCGGCAACGATCCTGTCGATCAGTTCCTTGCAGGTCGGCAGGTCGTGGATCAGGCCCTGCACCATGCCCGCCCAGAAGATCCCCTTGGTGAGATCTCCGGTCTGGAGCAGTTCGCGGCCCACGGCGCCTGCGACAAGGTGCTTGATGTCGTCGAAAGTCGCTTCAGGGCGGGCCGAGATCTCGACCACTTCGTCCGACACGTCGTTCTTGCCCACGCGCGCGGTGTTCTTGAACTTGCGGAAGATCAGGTTGGTGCCGCGCTCGTCGTTCTCGATGTACTTGGCCTTCACATTGTCATGGATCGGCGCTTCCTGCGTGGCGCAGAAACGCGTGCCCATGTTGATGCCCTCGGCCCCCAGCGCCAGCGCGGCGGCAAGGCCGCGACCGTCACCGAAACCGCCGCTCGCCAGCATCGGGATCTTCACCTTGTCCGCCGCCGTGGGGATCAGGATCAGGCCGGGAATATCGTCCTCTCCCGGATGACCGGCGCATTCGAAGCCATCGATCGAGATGATGTCGCAGCCGTGCTTCTCGGCCGAAAGCGCATGACGCACGGCGGTGCACTTGTGGAGCACGGTGATCCCGTGCGGCTTCACCATCTCCCAGATCTCGCGCACTTGCTGGGTGCCCGCCGTCTCGATGATCTTCACACCGCCGTCGATCGCCGCCTGGGCATAGGCCTTGTAGTCAGGCGGCAGCAGCGTGGGGAACACGGTGATGTTCACGGCGAAGGGCTTGTCGGTCATCGACCGGCAGCGCTCGATTTCCTCGCGCAGCGCCTTCGGGCTCGGTTGGGTGAGCGCGGTCAACGTGCCGAGACCGCCTGCATTGGACACCGCGCTGGCCAGTTCGGCCAGTCCCACGCCCTGCATGCCGCCCTGCACGATCGGGTGCTCGATACCGAGCATCTCGGTGACGCGTGTCTTGAACGCCATTCCACTCAACTCCCAAATAGCTCTTTGGGGCGGTCCTAGGGGGGATTGGCGCGCTTGGGGACACCCGATCACGCACGGGATCGAGCAATTCGCGCAGGCGATGGGCGGCTCGCTCCGGAGCGGGCCGTTCCGGATATTGAAAGCAGCCGCCCGCTATCTAGATTCGGGACAGCAATCACAAGGAGTTCGAAGAAAGTGAACGGTATCAAGACGGCCATGCTGCTGGCGGCGTTGACGGCGCTGTTGATGGGGCTCGGCTATGTGTTCGGCGGCGGTGGCGGCGCGATGATCGCGCTGATCGCGGCGGCAGGCATGAACCTGTTCACCTTCTGGAACGCCGACACCATCGTGCTCAAGATGCACAACGCGCGCGAGGTGGACGCCCGCTCCGCGCCCGAGTTCTACGGCATCGTCGCCGACCTCGCGCGCCGGGCGCAACTGCCGATGCCGCGCGTCTATCTGATCGACAGCGCCAATCCGAACGCCTTCGCCACCGGCCGCAATCCCGATCACGCCGCCGTGGCCGCCACGACGGGCCTGCTGAACATGCTGACCCGCGACGAAGTGGCGGCAGTGATGGCGCACGAACTGGGCCACGTGAAGAATCGCGACACGCTGACCATGACCATGGTGGCAACGATTGCCGGCGCGATCTCGATGATCGCCAACTTCGGCATGTTCTTCGGCGGCCATCTCGGCGGCAATAGTGAAAACCGGCCCAATCCGCTGATCGCCATCGCCGCGATGGTCATGGCGCCTTTCGCGGCGATGATCGTGCAGATGGCGATCAGCCGCACCCGCGAGTTCAGCGCCGACCGCGCCAGCGCGGAAATCAGCGGCAACCCGCGCGCGCTGGCCTCGGCGCTCGCCAAGATCGCGGGCCCGGCGCAAGCGATTCCCAGCTTCGCCTCGGAGCGCAATCCGGCCGCCGCGCAGCTCTATATCGTGCCCACCGGCGTTTCCGACTTGTTCTCGACCCACCCGGCGACCGAAAAGCGCATTGCCGCTCTGATGGCGATGGACGGCACGTCGCCGGGCAGGCCCGCAGCCCCGGTCAGGAGAGCTTCGGCGCTCGATCCGCTGCGCAAGTGAGTGCCAAGGACGCCTGGCGCATGCCTTCATGCGCCACTTAGCGCGTCTGCGATGCGCCTTGCGCGTCCGGCCATTGCCTGCCTCGCACAGGGTTGTACATTCGTTCAACACGAATGAAGAACAATCCGAGAGGTGTCGGAGTGCTGAAATCTACAGACGGCGGCCTGAGAGCCGTCCCCTACCCGATCGAAGATCCGGAACGGATCCCGGTCAAGCGCTACTACGATGCCGATTTCTATCAGGCAGAGCTGGACCACTTGTGGCCGCACGTCTGGCAGATGGCCTGCCGTGAAGAGCAGATCCCCGAAGTGGGCGACTGGATCGAGTACGAGAATGTCGGCAAGTCCGTCATCATCGTGCGCACGGCCAGCGGCATCAAGGCTTTCCACAATGCCTGCCGCCATCGCGGCGTGCCGTTTGCGGGGGGCACCGGCCATTCGCACGGCAACTGCGCGAAGTCCGGCTTCGTCTGCCCGTTCCACGGCTGGCGCTGGAACATGGATGGCGAATCCACCCAGGTCTACGGCAAGCACCTCTTCTCCGAGCGTCAGCTTCAGGAAGACGACATCAACCTGATCCCCTGCCGCGCCGAGACCTTCATCGGCTGCGTGTGGATCAACCATGACGAAGACGCGCCTTCGGTGCGCGATTCGATCGGCCCCCTTGCCGGCAATCTCGAAGCGCGCGGGCTCGACAAGATGCGCGCGGAATGGTGCTACGGCGCCGAACTCCCGGCCAACTGGAAGGTCGCGATGGAGGCCTTCATGGAAGGCTACCACGTGATGCAGACGCACCCGCAGCTGCAACACGCCGCGCCGATGATGTACGATTCGATGTACCGCAGCCCGCGCGGTCCGGTACCGATCATGGCCGAACCGCACCTCTCCTATCGCGAGAATCAGGAGCTGCAGGTCAAATCCATGGCGCTCCTGAGCGAGGGCATGGCGGGCATGGTCCACGAGAAGGAAGTGGAAATCGCGCGCGGCCTGATCGGTGTCGAGGAAGGGCTGCCCGAAGACCAGAACATGGCGATGTTCCACTGGCTGGGCATCGTCATGCACCAGATCTCGGCCCAGTTGCAGGCGCGTGGCGAGCCGGTTCCGGACCTTTGCGCAGTGTCTCAGACGCATCCGGTGAAGGCGGTGGAGTTCCTCTTCCCGCACTACTTCCTGCTGCCCTACTTCACCTCGATGTCGGCCTACCGCATCCGTCCGACGGGTCCGGAAAGCTGCTTCTTCGAGATCTGGTCGCTGACCTACATGCCCGAAGACACCGACTTCGAAACGGTGATGGAGCCGGTGGTGCTGCCCTACAACAGCCCGGATTTCCCACCGATTCCGCGGCAGGACTATTCGAACATCCCGATCCAGCAGAAGGGCCTGCACGCCAGCGGGTTCGAGTTCATGCGCCTCTCGCATGAGGTGGAAGGCATGATCAGCAACTATCAGCGGATCATCGACGGCTACCTCAAGGGTGTGCCGCAGGAAAAGCTCGCCACGGCGATCCACAAGCTCGGCGGCAACTTCGACGGTCCGATCGAGGACCTCGGCATCTGACGATGCGAGCTGGGGCTCGGTTGATGCCGAGCCCCAGCCTATCTGCCGCGCCTACTTCGACTTGGTCCGCATGGCCGGCGGGATCGGCAGCATTTCCACTTTTCCGGTCGCAACGTCGTAGACGGCCGGCACGACCTTGAGTTCGCCTGCCTTCACTTTAGCCTCGACCACGGGCGACGAATTAATCAGCGTCGCTGCATGGATCACGGCATTCTGGCGAGTGACGACCATCGGATCATCGCTGCCGCTCATGTAGACGGCGGGCAGGATCGCCGGGAACAGCGCGCTGATCTGCCCCGGAACCTCGGGGTTCTCCATCGCCGCCTTGATCGCCCCGCAGTTCGAATGGCCCATCACCACCACGGCCTTTATGCCCAGCACCGCGACGCCGTATTCGAGGCTGGCGATGATTTCCGGCGTGGTGATGTTGCCCGCCACGCGCGTCACGAACAGGCGGCCGATGGGCTCATCGAAAACCATTTCCACCGGCACCCGCGAATCCGCGCAAGACAGCACGCCCACGATCGGCCACTGCCCCTCCGCCGCCCGCGCCTTGATGATCGCAAGGTCCTTGGTATGCGCGTTGGGCGCGCCCGCGATGAAGCGGGCATTGCCGTCCATGATCTCCTTGAGCGCCTGATCAGGCGTAATCGTCTCAGTTGGCGCGGCGCCGGAGGGTGCCTCCGCCGCCCGGACAGGCCCAGCAACCAAGCCGATTGCCGGCGCCGCAGCCAGCGCGGCCACGGCGCCGATGATGTCACGCCGCGAAGTGCGGCAGCAGGAATCCTGATTTTCCGGGGGGACTTCGCTCAAGGACATGGCCGTCTCCAGCGTGGTGCACGCCGGAGGCTATCACGCGCCCCTGTGTCTCGCCATAACCCTTGCGAAAGGGCGCGTCAGGCGGTCAGCGCGGCGACCAGCGCCTTGACCTTCTTCTGGCGCCACTGCGGAAGCGGAGCCACCAGCCAGTAAGCGCGGCGGCAGGATGTGGCAGCGCCGACTTTGACACTGGTGCCGGCAGGAAGTCCCTCAGTCAGCAGTGCCGGCACGCGCACGCGGCCAAGGCCGGATGTCGCGGCGGCAACCGCCTGCCCCGCATCGGCCAGCAGGATGGCCGGCTTGGCCTCTTCCTCATCGGCGCCTTCGTGGCCCTCGGGCGTGGGATCGCCCGGCCAGCCCATCCAGTCGCCCTCGCCCAGTTCGACCCATTCGGGCGCGCCGAGCGTGATGCCTTCAAGGTCGCCCGGCCCCTCGCTCCAGCGCACCGCCAGATCGAGATTGGCCTCGGTAAAATCGGTCAGTTCGCCATCGACGAGCACATAGCGCACTTCCGGATTCGCGGCCCGGAACGCGGCAAGGCGCGGCGCCAGCCAGGCGGCGAAGAACTCGCGCGGCGCGGCGATGGTGTAGACATGGCTGGACTGGCTGGCCTGCATGGCCTGCACCGCGTCCTCGAAATGCAGGAATCCGGTGCGCAGCGCGGCGAGACCGGCGCCCGCCTCATCGGTCAGTTCAAGGCCCTTGCTGGTGCGGCGGAACAGCACGACCCCAAGCAAGTCCTCCAGCGCGCGGATCTGCTGGCCGACTGCTGCCGGCGTCACCGCCAGTTCGTCTGCCGCGCGGGTGAAGGAGAGGTGGCGGGCCGCGGCATCAAAGACGCGCAAGGCATTGAGAGGCAGGTGCGTGCGCTTCATGGCGCTTCCCTAAGCGCTTGGCGTTGCTGCGGCAACGGGGAAGTAGATGGGGCGAAGTCGAGGTTCAGCCGACCTTCGCGGGCGCGGCGAGCGGGAAGAACGGAATCTGGGCCTCCAGCTCGGTGCCGTCGCTGCGCACGAAGGTATAGTAGCCTTCCATCGAGCCCTGCGGCGTCGTCAGCGGACATCCCGAGACATAGTCATGGCTGCGACCGGGCCGGATCAGCGGCTGCTCACCCACCACGCCTTCGCCTTCGACCAGATTCACATCTCCATTGGCGTCGGTAATCCGCCAGTGGCGCGTGAGAAGCTGAAGCGAATCGTCCGAATCGTTCTCGATGCGGATGTGGTAGACCCAGAACCACTTGCCCGCTTCGATGCGGGACTGTTCGGGCAGAAAGTTCACCGCGACGCGGACAGTCACACCCTCGGTGATGGCGGTATGCTGGAAGAGTTGCTTCATGATGCAGCCAACCTAACCGGCTAACGACTTATGGACAACTCTTAGACCCAATGCCTTGCTCCCGCAAATCGCTGGAAAATTATCAGTGGATCACAGAATCGCCGAGACGGGGCATGCGAGGTACCACGCAAAGCCGGAAGGATCGTAAGCGGTCTCCACTTGCGCATTGAGCTTCACGCGCGGCACGTCGACGATGATCCGCGTGCCGAATCCCGGGCGTGTCGGGGCCGACACCGGCGGGCCGCCCTGCTCGCGCCAGGCGATGCGGAAACCGGGCGCTTCGCCATCCGGCGCCGGTTCGACCGACCATTCGATCGCGACCCGGCCATCCGGCACCGAAAGCGCGCCGTACTTGAGCGCATTGGTGCCCATCTCGTGGATAGCCATGGCCAGCGCCTCTGCCGCGCCGGGGGAGAGCAGGACTTCCGGGCCATCCAGGCGCACTTGCACGTGCGAATCCACCAGCGTCTGCAACTGGGTATCGATCATCTCGCGCACCGGAATGCTCGACCACGCGCGGCGCACCAGCAAGTCCTGACTGGCGGCAAGGCTGCGAATGCGCTGCTCCAGCCGTTCGATGAAGTCCGGCCGGTTCTTGTCCGTCCGGCGCGCGAGCGACTGGATGATCGACAGCATGTTCTTGCTGCGATGATTGACCTCCTGCAACAGCAGTTCGATGCGCTGCTCCGCATCGCGCATCTCGGTCACGTCGGTATTGGTGCCGAACCAATAGAGGATGCTCCGCGCTTCGTCGCGGATCGGCGTCGCGCGCGAGAGGAACCAGCGCCATTCGCCGTTCGCGCTGCGCAGCGGGAAAGTATCCTCCCAGTCTTCGCCCGAGGCGAGATGATCGCGGAACCGGGCATTGACCGCCTCGCTGTAGTCGGGATGCTGCACCGTCTGGCGGCCGCTGGCCTCCATCTCCTCGGGCGTGGTCCCGGTATAATCGAACCAGCGTTTGTTGCGCCAGACGACCCGACCGTCGCGCCCGGCGATCCACGCGAGTTGCGACATGTTGTCCGCCAGCAGGCTCAGCCGCGCCTCGCTCTCTTCCAGCCGGCGCTGCGTTTCCTTCTTGAGGCTGATGTCGCGCGCGATCTTGCTGGCGGCGACCACCCGCCCTTCACTGTCGAGCACCGGCGAAACGGTGACGGCAACATCGATGGCGCTGCCGTCCTTCCGCTTCCGCACGGTTTCGAACGTGGGCACGCGCTCGCCCCGCGTGATGCTGGCGATGATCGCATCTTCCTCGGCCTGCCGGTCCTCGGGGATCAGCGTGCGCACGTTCATCCCGACGATCTCGGCCGAACTCCAGCCGAAAATGCGCTCGGCAGCCTGGTTCCAGCTCAGGATCGTCCCGTCTAGCGACTTGCCCACAATGGCATCGTCACTTGATTCGACGATCGCCGCGAGGAGTGCCCCGGCGTCGGTCCCGAGCCCGGGCGGGTTCAGAGACCCGCCTTGGCCAGCGCCTGATCGAGATCCGCGATCAGGTCATCCGGATCTTCCAGACCGATGTTGATGCGCAGCATGCCTTCCGAAATGCCCATGGCCTCGCGTGCCTCCGGCCCCATGTTGTGGTGCGTCGTCGAGGCAGGATGGCACATCAGCGAACGCGAGTCGCCGATGTTGTTCGAAATATCGATCAGTTCCAGCGCGTCCAGCAGCGCGTGCGCCTGCGCGCGGCCGCCATCGAGGACGAACGAGAAGATCGGGCCGCAGGCGTCCATCTGCTTCATCGCCAGCGCCTGCGCCGGGTGGCTCTCCAGCCAGGGGTGCAGGATCTTCGGCACGCGGCCGGCGACGAACTGTCCGACCTTGAGCGCATTCTCGCTCTGCTTCTTGGCACGCAGGTCCAGCGTCTCAAGCCCCTTCAGCACCACCCAGGCGTTGAACGGCGAAAGGTTCGGGCCGGTGTTGCGCTGGAACGGCAGCAGCTTGTCGTTGATGAATTCCTCGCTACCGCAGACGGCACCGGCCAGAACGCGGCCCTGCCCGTCCATCAGCTTGGTGGCCGAATAGGCGACCACGTCGATGCCGAATTCGAGCGGGCGCTGGAGCGCCGGGCTGCAGAAGGCATTGTCGACCACGGTGGTGATGCCGTGCGCCTTGGCGATTTCGGCAATGGCGGCAAGGTCGGCGACGTCCATCGTCGGGTTCGCCGGGGTTTCGAAGAAGAACACCTTGGTGTTGGGGCGGATCGCCGCTTCCCACGCGGAAAGATCGGTGGCGTCCACCACCGTCACGTCCACGCCGAAGCGCGGCAGCAGGCTGTCGCCCAGCCAGCGGCACGAACCGAAAGCGGCGCGGGCGGAAACCATGTGGTCACCCGCCGAAAGCTGGCACAGCAGCGCGGCGGTCATCGCCGCCATGCCCGATGCCTGCGTGCGGCACGCCTCGGCACCTTCGAGCAGGGCGATGCGCTCTTCGAGCATCTGCACCGTCGGGTTCTGGAGGCGCGAATAGGTCATGCCGTCGTCCTCGCCCATGAAGCGGGCGGCAACGGTGGCGGCATCGTCGTAGGAATAGCCCGAGGTGAGGAACAGCGCTTCGCTGGTCTCACCCATTTCCGAGCGCCAGGTTCCCCCGCGGATCGCGCGGGTGGCGGGGCGCCAGTTGCGGGTCTTGGTGCGGTCCTGTCCGGTCGTGCGTTTCATGGCCCAAGCCTCTAGGATCGCGCGCGGATGGATGCAAGCGCCCGCGCCCGTCCGCCCGGCGCAAATGGCGCGCTTGCAGTCCACACGCTTCCCCCTTATTCCGCGCCTCCGATGCCGACCGCTTCCCGCAACAATCGTGACCCGCTCGGCTGGTGCCTTGCCGTAACCGGGCTTTTCCTGGCTCTCGCGCTATGGCGGATCACGACGCCCAGCATCTATTACTTCGACGAGGTTCACTACGTCCCGGCTGCGCTGAAAATGCTCAGCCTGATTCCGACGAATCGCGAGCATCCGCTGTTCGCCAAGGAAGTGATTGCCGCCTCCATCCACTTCATCGGCGATCGACCGCTGGGATGGCGATTGGGGCCGGTGCTGTTCGGCACGGCGGGCCTCTTCGCATTCGGCCGGCTGGTCTGGCATGCCTCGCACCGGCGCGTGGCGACGATCGCGGCGATCGTTCTGCTGGCGACCAACTTCATGTGGTTCGTGCAGAGCCGCATCGCCATGCTCGATATGGTGGAAGCCGCGCTCTGCATGATCGGCCTGTGGCAATTCGCCGCCGCGCTGAACACCAGAAGCACCGGCGCCGCGCGCGGACGCCTTGCCGCCGCCGGTATTGCGCTGGGACTGTCGCTGGGCGCCAAGTGGAGCAGCGCACCAGCGCTGATCATGCCGGGCCTGTGCTTCCTTGTGCTGCGCATGAAGGAAACCGGCTGGAAGTTCATCGGCAAGCGCAATGCCGGGCCGATCCCCGGTGTCTCGCTGGTTGAGGCGGCCTTCTGGCTGGGCCTGCTGCCGATCGCGGTCTATTGGGCGACCTATACCCCGGCGATGTTCTATTCGCGCCTGACGCTTTCGCCGTTCGATTTCATCGGCCAGCACGAGTTGATGGTCCGTTTGCAGGACAGCGTGAAGAAGCCGCACCCCTACCGCAGCTTCTGGTACCAGTGGGCGGTCGACTGGCGGGTGATCTGGTACCTGTTCAAGAACGTCGACGGCGCCCATCGCGGCATCGTCATGCTTGGCAATCCATTCTCGATGCTGGCGGGGCTTGTCGCGTTCTTCTGGGGCCTGTGGGCCGCGCTGTTCCGCCGCCGGGGCGACATCGGCGTCTTCCTGATGCTCTACGCGGCCACGCTGATGATGTGGGCGGTGAACGGCAAGCCGGTGCAGTTCTATTACCACTACCTGCTGCCCGGCGCCTTCCTGATGGCACCGCTGGCTTTTGCCCTGGAGGCGCTGTGGCAGCGCAAGGATCGCTGGCGCCACCTCGCCACGCTGTCGATGGCAGTGACGCTGGGGATGTTCGTGCTGTTCTTTCCGATCATCTCGGCCCTGCCGCTGCCGACCGAAGAGACCTACAACTTCTGGATGTGGCTGCCGAGCTGGCGATAAACGGGCACGGACAGGGCTGGAATATGACCTCCTGCCCTTATCCGCCCGCCTCGCTCACGCCAACGCCCGTTGCGCGCCTGCGCCTTGCGCCAGTGCCGCCTTCCAGTTGGGCAGCGTGACGGCGGCAAGGTATTCCGCCTGCATTTCGGGCGTCAGCACCTCGACCACACGGTCGCCCTCCATCCATAGCTCGATCACGCCGAAGGCCCCGCCACGCTTGCAGTACTTGGCAGGCCAACCCTCGCGCGCGGCGATCAGGAAGACTTGCGCCGGGCCGAGGTTGGTCGCCATCGCGAAATGCGTGGCACTGAGCCCGCCATCGCCCGGCACGCCCAGAAAGTCCCCCTTCCCCGGCGCTTCCATAAGCTGGGTTCCGCGCGGATAGACCTCGACCAGCGTGTTGCGCTCATCGCCCGCGAGGGCAACCCAGCTGCCCTCGGCAACCGGCGGAAACGGCGTCGCCTCGCCGCCCAGCAGTTCGGCCAGCACTTCGGCAACCCGCTGCGGATCGCGGGCGTCGGTGGAAACGTGAAAGATCATGAAATTCTCCCTACCCGGTTCTATGGCGGGGAGAGACGCCAGAGCTTCGCACCGATCAAAGCGTTTCCGGCGAACGCCAGTTTATTGTCGATCAAGTACCCACAACGACAAACGCGCGCCGACCAGCGGCGCGCGTTCATGGTGATGACTGTAACGATAGCGGCCGAGTCGATCGTCAGTACTTGCCCCAGACGAACTTCGACGACAGCGCGAAGTTCCAGACCGAAGCCAGCACGATGCCGATGATCGCCGCCGCATAGTCATGGAAGCCGATGCGCACCAGCGCCGTGGACGCGCCGATGTTGGCGACCATGCCGAAGGCGCAAGTCAGCGCGAACTGCGCCCAGCCACGCACCAGCGGGCCGAACCCGCGCAGGCGCTTGTCCGCATACGTCAGTTCGTTGTTGAGCACGAAGTTGAACGTCATCGCGACGATGGCCGCGATCGTCTGGCCGACGATGAAGGCAGTTTCCTTCGGATAGTGGCTCATCGCGAATTCGGCGCCGAACAGGTGCAGCACCAGTGCCAGCACGCTCATGTGCAGAACCGCGCCCAGGCCGCCGACCGTGCCGAACAGCGCGAAGCGGGTGGGGATGAAGCGGCCGAGCCACTTGTCGTAAAGACCAACGAGGAATTCGAACACGACCGTCCTGTCCAGCTTGCTTTCGCCTTCCGCGCGCGCGGCGAAGTTCAGGGGAAATTCCTTGACCCGCAACGGTGCATCGACCGTGGCGAGAATATCGAGCAGAATCTTGAAGCCCACACCCGAAAGCCGATGCGCGTCAGCCCGCAGGATCTTGGTCTGGAGCATGAAGAAGCCGCTCATGGGGTCGCTGAGATCGACGCCCGTGACCTTGTTGGCAATCTTGTTGGCAAAGCCCGACGCCTTTACGCGGTCCGGACGGCCCCAGGCCTCGGTGCTGGCGCCTTCTGCGAAGCGCGAGGCATAGGCGAGGTCGTATTCGCCCGAGCTTACGGCCTTCAGCATCTGCGGCAGCAGTTCGGGATCGTGCTGGTGGTCCGCATCCATCACCGCAACCACCGGCGCCGCCGTGGAGCACATGCCCTCGATCGCGGCGCTGGCAAGGCCGCGGCGGCCGATGCGCTGGATGCAGCGCACGCGCGGATCGCGCAGCGCCAGATTCCGCGCCTCGTCCGAGGTGCCATCGGGGCTGTTGTCGTCGACGAAGATCGCTTCCCACACGACGCCCTTGAGCGCCTTGTCGAGCCGGTCGATCATCGTCGCGATGTTCTTGCGCTCATTGTACGTCGGCAGGACGACGGCCAGCTCAAGCGGCTTGGAGGCCTGAGCTGCGGCGACGTCTACGGCCTCGGCAAGATCGGAACGGGTGATGTTCATGCGCCCTGTTTTACTTGGTAAACCTGAAGAAACCTTATCCGCGATCAGAGCCGCGCAAGCACGGCATCCCCGATCTCGCGGGTGCCTGCCGAGCCGCCAAGGTCGCCGCCCTTGATCCCGTCGGCCAGCGTCTTCGCCACTGCCGCCTCGATCCGCACGGCCTCGGCTTCGAGACCGAGCGAGTGGCGCAGCAGCATCGCCGCCGAAAGGATCGTCGCCATCGGATTGGCAAGACCCTTGCCGGCGATGTCAGGCGCCGAACCGTGGATCGGCTCATAAAGGCCATAAGAGCCTTCGGCAAGACTGGCCGAAGCGAGCAGGCCGATCGAGCCCACGCACATCGAGGCCTGGTCGGAAAGGATGTCACCGAACAGGTTGCCGGTAACGATCACGTCGAACTGGCCGGGGTTCTTCACCAGCTGCATCGCCGCATTGTCGACGTACATGTGGCTGAGTTCGACTTCGGGATATTCCTTGGCAACCTCGATCACCACATCGCGCCAGAGCTGCGAGGTTTCGAGGACGTTGGCCTTGTCCACCGAGCAGAGCTTCTTCGAACGGGTCATCGCCGCCTGGAAACCGGCATGGGCGATGCGGCGCACTTCGTCTTCGGCGTAGGACATCATGTCCCAGCCCTGACGGCGGCCGTCTTCCAGCGTGCGGATGCCCTTCTCGCCGAAGTACACGTCGCCGTTCAGCTCGCGCACGATCAGCAGGTCGATCTTCGCCGCAACTTCCTCGCGCAGCGTGGTCAGGTCTTCCAGGCCCGGAAACACGCGCGCCGGGCGCAGATTGGCAAAGAGGCCCAGTTCCTTGCGCAGGCCGAGAATAGCCTGTTCGGGACGCAAGTGACGCTCAAGGTGATCGCACGAGAAATCGCCCACGGCGCCGAACAGGATCGCCTCGGCCGAGCGCGCGATCTCCAGCGTTTCTGCGGGCAGCGGGTGGCCGTGCTTGCGATAGGCAACGCCGCCGACATCGCCTTCGACGAGTTCGAGGCCGGGAAGTTCAAGCGCCTTAAGAACACGCACTGCCTGCTCGGTGACCTCGGGACCGATCCCGTCTCCTGCAAATACCGCAATGCGCATGTACGTTCTCCGTTGGGCGTTTAGCCGTGAATTCGCCCCAGCCGCTCGCGCAGAAGGACGCGCGCCCCCATAGCGTCTCCGCGCCGTTCGGCAAGCGGATAGCGCGCAAGCTCGGGCCCGAGGCGGTCGAAAACGTCAAGCATCGCCCCCCAGTCGTCGTCGTTCGGGCGGCCGACCGGAACCCCATAGCCAAGCTCGCGCAGCAGCAGGACTTCGAACGAAAGCAAGGGCATGACCCAGCCCCGCGCGGACGGCGCGACGCAGATCGCATCGAGCAGCGCGGTGAGCGCCTGATAAAGCGCGGGAAAGGCCTGCCGCTCGGGAAGCGCAGTTGCGGCGAGCGCGGTAACCCACGAAATCGCGGCGGCCGGGAGCGGCTCGCTGAGCCAAGGCCCACGAGATTCGAGCAGTTCGACGCGCGCGAAAGGAAGCTGGTCCTCGCTGCGCGACCGCAAGTCGATTTCCACCACATTACCGGGGATCAGCAGCGGGCGAAGCTGCCGCCCGCGCCCTCCGGCGACATAGGCGGCAACGATCCCGGCCTCTTCGGTGAGCAGCCGGGCGATGACGGCGGTTTCACCGTGAGACCGCGTCGCACAGACGATAGCGGAAGCGCGCAACTGCATGGCTGCGGCTTGTGGAGCTTCAGGAAACGCGAAACAAGGTGGAAGGGGGCACCCTCACAGGACGCTCCCCCGGCGGGCGATCACTCGCCCGACTTGCCTTCGAGCTTGGCGATGCGGGCCTTGAGGTCCTCGATCTCGCCACGCGCGGTGGCGGCCAGTTCCTTCACGGCCTCGAATTCCTCGCGGCTGACGAAGTCCATGTCGCCCATGAACTCCCGGAAGCGCTCGCGCGCATTGTCGCGCGCTTCGCGGCCGACGCCGGCGAGCGTGCCGGCGGCGCTGTTCATCATCTTGACGAAATCGGCGACGAAGGGGTTTTCGCTTTGCATGGGGGCTATTTGGTCGCTTGAGCCAAACTGCGCAAGAGGCAGTCCGTCAGATTTCGAAACGCTCCACCGCGCGCGGGCCTTCAACGCCGTCCATGTCGCGATTGAGCTGGAGGAAAGCGAAGTTGAGGTAACTGGCGAAGCAGATCCACGCGAGATACGGCACCAGCAGCAGTGCCGCCACCGGCCGCACGCGGGCGAAGAACAGCATCGTCACGATCACCGCCACGATCATCAGCCCCAGCACGACGAGCCCGACGGTCATCTGGTGAAGCGCGAAGAAGATCGGGCTCCAGGCGAGATTGAGCGCGAACTGGACCACGAAGGCCACGACCGCCGCCGCGCGCCCCCGTGCGCCTCGCGCGGCGCAGACCATCGCCAGCGCCAGCCCCATCAGGGCATAAAGCGCGGTCCAGACGATCGCGAACGTGATCGGCGGCGGATAGATCCCGGGTTTGGCAAGTGCGTCGAACCAGGCATTGCCCGGCCCGCTGTCCGCGATCTTGCCCGAAAGAAAGCCCAGCAACACGATCAACGGCACGAGCACCAGCGACCAGCGCAAGAGGCTGGCACGCAACTGGGCCGGTGAGGCAATTGGGTTCATTTCCTGGCAAACCCCCGAATCAGGAAAAACCATCAAGTGCGGCGGTTTGTGGTACGACTCGGGCAAACACGCAATGCGCGTGGAGCGCAAAAGTCGGCCGATCCATCGATCCGGTGCTCACCGCGCTTAGCCGCGCGATGCGGAAACCAGAAATTCGACGTTTCCTTCCGGGCCCTTGATCGGGCTTTCCACGATGCCCTGAATCGTCCAGCCATCGCTTTCCAGCCAATCCCGCACTTCGCCGCAGACCCGCTCATGCAGCACGGGATCGCGCACGACGCCGCCCTTGCCCACTTCGCTGCGACCCACTTCGAACTGCGGCTTGATGAGCGCGACCACGCGGCACTGCGGCGCAGCAAGGCGCAGCGGCACTTCCAGCACTTTGGCGAGCGAGATGAAGCTGGCGTCGCAGACCACCCAATTGCACGGACGATCGATCTGCTCAGGCGTCAGGATCCGCGCGCTCGTCTGCTCCAGCACGGTCACGCGGGGGTCCTGCCGCAGCTTCCACGCCAGCTGGTTGGTGCCAGAATCCACCGCGAAGACATGCTCCGCGCCCTTGGTCAGCAGCACGTCGGTAAAGCCGCCGGTCGAACTGCCGACATCCATGGCGATGGCGCCCGTGGGATCGAGATCGAAATGCTCGATGGCATGGGCCAGCTTGATCCCGCCGCGCGAGACCCAGGGATGATCGCGCCCACGCACCTCCAGCGGCGCGTCGCTCTTGAGGCTTTGCCCCGGCTTGGCGATCTTGGTCTCACCGGAAAACACAAGGCCCGCCAACACCAGCGCCTGCGCCCGCGTGCGGCTTTCGGCAAGGCCGCGATCGACCAGCATTTGGTCGACGCGCGCCTTTGCCGGGCGCTTGCTGTCGGCGGGCTTGTTTTCGATATGTCGGGGCTCGGACGGGTCGGTCATTGGCTTTGTGCACTTGAGAAGGAGCGCGCCTCATTCCATACCGGGGGCATGAAGGCAAATCCGCGCCGGCTCGCAGCCGTCTCGTCGTTCCCCCGCAAACTTGTCGCAAGCGCCCCGCTGACCGCGCTGGCGCTGCTCGCGGCCTGCGTGTCCGCGCCCCAGCCACCCGCGCCCGCGCCGCGCCCCGCGCCGGCTCCGGTCACACGGCCCGCCCCGCCGCCCGCCGACTGGCGCGACGCTCCGCAGACCCCGGGCGACTGGAGCATGACCGCGCCGGGCACTGCCACGTTCGCGGGTGGGCTCTTCACGATGCGCTGCAACAGGCCGGCGGGAACGGTCACGCTGATCCGCGCAGGGAATGCTGCATCCGCGCCCGGTTCCCTCACCGTGCGCACATCCGATGTTGCGCGCGCCCTAACCGCCTCGCCCGTGGCCGGGGGCCTGGCAGTGGACGTGCCGGCGCGTGATGCGCTGCTGGATGCCATGGCCTTCAGCAAGGGCCGCTTCGCCATCGAAACGGCGGGCACTGCCACGCTCTATATACCGAGCTGGACCGAAGTCTCCCGCGTGGTCGAAGACTGCCGCTGAGATTGGCGCTGAACGCTCTCTAAACGTGCACTTTTGAACGGGACTCGCGAGGCGCCTTTCAGGGCGCCTGAAGAGCCTGTCCGGAGCTAAAATCGGGTGCTTTCAGGCCGCAATCCAGCGCCCCAACAATCGCGTTCCGGAGCGGATCGAAGGCTGGGGAAAACTAGCCCGAAGCACCGATAATGATCCCAAAAAAAACGAATACAAGTCTTGTTGTGCGCTGCGGAATCAGACACACATTTGAACAGGGCCGAGGGACCCTGGGAAACGCGCCCGGGATGGACCGAAGCCCCAGCCGGTAACACGGCGTACTTTGGCTCAACAGCGCGAAAGGAGGTGATCCGATGTCTCATGGTTCAGCAGAGAGGTCGGCAATTTCCGTCGCGAGGCATTATCGCTGAGTTGAATTAGCGATAAAGGCTTTCGCTGGCGGCACTTCCCGGCCGCTGACCATGCGAAGGGCCGCACCGGATTTCCGGGGCGGCCCTTCTCATTTGGGCGCATTCCCGGCTTTGCACATCGCTGAGCCCCAGAACGCGCCGCACTCCTCAACATCACCCGAAGCAAGCCGCCCGGCGCATTTCGCACTGGCCCTTTCGCGCGAGCAGGCGCTAGGAGCATTCACGCTCTGGCTTCCTGCGCGAGTCTACCGGCTTTCCGCCCTCAATTCGCGCTAAAGCAACAACACCGCGTATCAAAATTACTATATGGTTGCGCTGCGCGTAATTTTCGTTCAGAGAGCGCAGGCAATCGCAGTCTAGAGGATTTCGTTCGATGGCGACGCTCGCCGATGCCGGCCTGACTTTCAGCACTCTGCCCCACCCCGCGCCGACCAGCGCCGAAACGCGCGAGGCGATCCTTGCGAACCCCGGTTTCGGCATGCACTTCTCGGACCATATGGTCACTGTAGAGTGGACCGAGGGCAAGGGCTGGCATGACGCAGTGGTAGGCCCCCGCCAGCCGCTCGCGCTCGATCCGGCGGCGGCCGTGCTGCACTACGCGCAGGAGATCTTCGAAGGCCTCAAGGCGTACAAGCAGGCCGACGGCGCCGTTGCGCTGTTCCGCCCCGCCGCCAATGCCGCGCGCTTCAACACCTCGGCCCAGCGCCTCGCGATGCCCGAAGTGCCCGAAGAGCTGTTCATCGAGGCGATCGAGCGGCTCGTCCAGGCAGACAGCGCATGGATCCCGGGTGCCGAAGGCGCCTCGCTCTATCTGCGCCCCTTCATGATCGCCACCGAGGCGTTCCTCGGCGTGCGCCCGGCCAAGCAGTACAAGTTCATCGTCATCGCCAGCCCGGCGGGCAATTATTTCAAGTCGGGCGCCCCGGCGGTCTCGATCTGGGTTTCGGACTATACCCGCGCTGCCCCCGGCGGCACCGGTGCGGCCAAGTGCGGCGGCAACTACGCCGCCAGCCTCGTGCCGCAGGCCGAAGCCATCGCGCGCGGCCATGACCAGGTCGTCTTCCTCGATGCTGCCGAGCACAAGTGGATCGAGGAACTGGGCGGCATGAACCTCTACTTCGTGTTCGAGGATAGCACCCTGCTCACCCCCGCCCTCACCGGCACGATCCTGCCCGGCATTACCCGCGACAGCCTGCTGCAACTGGCACGCGAGGAAGGCCTCAAGGTCGAGGAAGGCCGTTACAGCCTCGAAGAATGGCGCGCCGACGCTGCCTCCGGCAAGCTGATCGAAACCTTCGCCTGCGGCACTGCGGCGGTCGTGACGCCGGTCGGCAAGGTTTCCGGCCGCGATGGCGATTTCATCATCGGCTCGGGCGGCCCCGGTCAGGTGACCTCCAAGCTCAAGAACCGCCTGGTTTCAATCCAGCGCGGCGAAGCGGCGGATACCCACGGCTGGATCCGCAAGATCGACTGCAAGTAAACGCATGCAGGCAGGGGTAACGCCCCTGCCTGTTTCCGTAAGCGATCGTTTGAAAATCGCGGGCCAGCAATTGCTGGCCTTCAGCCTTTTACAAGACCGCATAGGCGCAGGATCGCCATATGCGTGCCTGTCAGCCGCTCAACCGCCTCATCAAGCGAAGATTCGGGCTGAACGCTGTTCCGATAGACGCGCGCGCCTGCCAGTACCCACGTCAGCATGAACGTGGCGAAGACCTCGGCATCCAAGCCCTCGGCCATGGGCTCGGTCTCGAAATGGACGCGCAATTCATCGGCCAGGCCATCGAACATCGCATAGCGGTCCGAGATCCGGC
Source organism: Novosphingobium sp. BL-S-33 (assembly GCF_056857025.1). Classification (NCBI taxonomy): domain Bacteria; kingdom Pseudomonadati; phylum Pseudomonadota; class Alphaproteobacteria; order Sphingomonadales; family Sphingomonadaceae; genus Novosphingobium; species Novosphingobium sp. BL-S-33. Next base: position 3,188,211 of record NZ_CM166474.1, read on the forward strand.
CCGGGGACAGGAAATCTTCCGTCCACAGCGCCACGACTTCCGGATTCTCAAGCACATAGCGGATTACGCTGCGCCCCCGGTGCTCGGCCGTGTCCGTGGACGAGAGCACCGCGGTAAGTTGCTGCGCAGACCATTTGCGTATGGCATTAATCAACGCCTCGCGGTCCGCGAAGTGATAATAGATGGTGGTCCGGTTCACACCGGCCTCACGCGCGACTTCCGAAAGTGAAAGTGCTTCCATTCCCTTTGCCGAGACCAGTTTCACTGCGGTCTCGATCAGTACGAGGTGGGTTTCTTCGAACCCCTTGTTGCGGCGACGCGACTGGCGGCTGGTCTCCCCGGAACGGCCGGAGAGCTCATTTTCAATCGATTGAATCATGCCTGACCTGCTTGCCCAACCTGAGCATTGCCTGTCAACGCCTGACCCATAGGCAAGTTCCTCATACTTTCGGATTACGAATTTGATTTATTTATCTTATTTCAATTACCTGAGCGCTCGGCGAAGACCGGTCGAAGGGTTGTAGCGGGCCATCGCCGACCCTACCTGACCGGGAACGACACTCACGGAGTTCCTCCATGCTCAAAACCACCTACGAACCGCCGAAAGTCTGGACCTGGGACAAGGAGAACGGCGGCGAATGGGCCAAGACCAACCGCCCGGTGTCCGGCGCCACGCACGAGCAGACACTGCCGCGCGGCCAGCATCCGTTGCAGCTCTACTCGCTCGGCACGCCGAATGGGCAGAAGGTGACGATCATGCTGGAAGAGCTGCTGGCCGCCGGCGTGGCCGAAGCCGAGTACGATGCATGGCTGATCGACATCGGCAATGGCGACCAGTTCGGGTCGGACTTCGTTGCGATCAATCCCAATTCGAAGATCCCCGCCCTGCTCGATTGCTCGGGCAATGAGCCGGTCCGCGTCTTCGAATCCGGCTCGATCCTGTTCCACCTTGCCGAAAAGTTCGGCAAATTCCTGCCCTCCAGCCAGCCGGCGCGCGCCGAATGCATGTCCTGGCTCATGTGGCAGATGGGCACAGCGCCGATGATCGGCGGCGGTTTCGGCCACTTCTACGCCTACGCGCCGGAGAAGTACGAATACCCCATCAACCGCTACGCGATGGAAACCAAGCGCATCCTCGACGTCGCCGACAAGCGCCTCGCCGAGACCCGCTATCTGGCGGGTGACGACTACACGATCGCAGACATCGCCTGCTACGGCTGGTTCGGCGGCTTCCTGCGCGGCGACGCCTATGGCGACGCGGCAACTTTCCTCGACGTACCGAGCTATGCGAATCTCGTTCGCTGGGGCGAGGATCTCGCCGCCCGCAAAGGCATCCAGCGCGGCCGCATCGTCAACCGCAACGGCGACGGCTTCGTCCGCGAACGGCACTCAGCCGCCGATATCGACGCGGTGCTAGCCAAGTAAAAGCGCAGCAAGCGCGGGGAAGTGCCACTACTCCCCGCGCTTGCGCGCCTTCGTGCACGAGCCTGCGGAAAACTTCTCCCAAAAGCCCTTTTCAGCACCGACATTAGCCGCTAAGCGCGCATTCCCTGCTGGGGCGTCGCCAAGTGGTAAGGCACCGGTTTTTGGTACCGGCATTCGCAGGTTCGAATCCTGCCGCCCCAGCCAGCCGAATCCTCATGATTCGGCCAGATCGCATTGATCATCCTACTAAAAATCGTGAAGGGCCCTTGCCCACCAGCTAGACCCGGTTTGCCTCGGCAGGACCGGTTTAGACGGCATTTGTATCACGATTTGTATCATGATTTTTTGCGATTCGGGGCCGGCCACGGAGTCGGTAAATGACACGGAAAATCGCCTTTTCACCTGCATCGCTCGACACGCTGAACAAGGGTTCAATCAGGGACCCTTTGTATCCGGGTTTGAGCCTCGAAGTGCTGCCGAGCGGCAAGAAGGTATGGCGTTACGCGCGCCGCATATCGGGCGACGGCGAACTCGTCCGGATGCGCCTCGGCACGTACCCTGCACATACCATCGCCGATGCCCGCAACTGGGCCAAGGGGCTCAATGATGAGGTCGAGGCCGGGATCGATCCCCGCGAAGCGAGACGACTCGCTGATACGCGCGATTCGATGACCGTCGCCCGCGCGCACGAACTTTACATGGAAGCCACCCGCGAAGGTCGCGGCTCCCGGTCAAAGCGCAAAAACAAGCCGCGTACGATCCAGGACAAGCTCTACATTTATCGCTGCGACATCGCGCCTCGGCTCGCAAAGAAGTCGATCTACGCGGTCACGGAAAGGGATCTGATCAATCTCGTGCTGGCGAAAGGCCGTACCGCCAAGGTCCGGGCCAACCGGCTCGCGGCCGAACTCAAGGTGTTTTTCGGGTGGGCCGCCAGCCTGCGCGGACTCATCGTCGGCCTTGAAGTCGATCCTTCGCGCCGCCTTGCCGATCTTCGGTTTCCTGAAACACCCCGGAGCAGAAAGCTCAGCCTCGAGGAAATCGGGTGGTTCCTGGAAGCGGTGGCAAAGGAGGAAGAACGCGATTTCCGGCGAGGTATGCTGCTCTGGCTTCTGACCGCCGCCCGATTCTCAGAAGTTATCCGCGCGCGATCGGACGAGATCGAGGAAGGCGTATGGACGATCCCCGCAGCCCGATCGAAGAACAGTGCTCCGCATTCGATCCAGTTGGGTCCATGGGGCCGCCATCTGATCTCGTCGGAAGGGGAATGGGTATTTCCCTCTCCCCGCATCGCGGGCCCCCGCACGAACGGCTGGTATCCCGCAAAGAAGCGCGCGCTCGCTTTGATGGCTAAGATTGCAGGACGCGAGATCGATCATTTCGTGCCGCACGATTTCAGGCGCACTGCCCGGAGCAATACCAAGCGCCTCAAGGTCGATTACGAGACTGCCGAAGCGATGCTGAACCACCTCAAAGTCGGGATGGAGCGCATCTATGACGGCTACGAACTCGAGGAGGAAAAGGCCGCCTGGTTCATGAAGTGGGAGGCGGAAATCGTCGAGATTGCTCACAAGAGCGGCGTCGCGCGATTGCTTGAGATCCCCGAAGGGCCGATCAAGCCACTGGATTAGTCATGGCGAAAGTGGCGCGGGGAGCGACAATGCACCGTGGCAATGCTGTTGCCCGCGCCAGAATATCAGACTGAGTCCCACGGTGGCGCGCGACTTCGCCTGTACCTCAGAGCAACGTATTTGCTGGCGATGCCGGCGCCTTCCTGGCCGACCACAGTTCGTCCGTGCGCACCATCTCAATCAATTCATCCGGGAACTTCCTTTCCTGGAAGGCCATCAGATCTTCGAAGCTGCCTTGCAGCCAGGTATCGTACTCGTCCGGCATGAGGAGCACGGGCATGCGATCATGAACGGGCTGGATCGCCTCGTTGCAATCGGTCATGGCTCCCGAATAGACCGGCCCCCATTCGTCGCTTTCACGCCAGAGCCCGCCCCAGGCAAAAATCTCCTGCCCCCTGATGTTGAACCAGGTTCGGGTCTTCTTGCCCTTCTGTCCTTCCGCTTCGGCAAATCCGGTGAGCGGGATAAGGCAACGCCACTGCGGCTTGCGGGCCAGACCGACCCACATGTTCTTGCGGAGGTCCGCGATATTGTTGACGGGAATCGGTTTGGAAGTGGGTGCCATCGACTTGAGGCGCAGCGGAAAGCCCCACGTCATCGTCTGCATCAGGCGCGAACCATTTTCTTCCCGAACCACCATTCCGGGTTTTCCAGGAAAGGTTTCGCCGTCAGCATTGGAATTGGGGATCGCCGAGACCCCGAAATGCGCTGCGATATCAGCTGGATTGAGGCGCTGCGTGTACAAGTTACACATCGTGGGCTCCGTGCCGCCGCGTTCGAGTTCTGCACCTCCCATACACCGGCTTTCCCCCGGACGGAAAATTCGGAACTCCAACTTGCGTTGACTCTGAGGTCGGAAAAGAGCGAACATATAGGGAACAAAAATCCTCCTACCCGAGTCTCAACCGTGCCATGGCCAATTCCACCGTCCTCCACGAACTGCGTGAGCGCATTGCGCAGATCGAGGGCGTCTCCTCGCGGCATCCTGCCCTGCCCTTCCACATCGACGCCGTCGACCAGAGCCTCCCCGACGGCGGCCTTGCAACTGGCGCGCTCCACGAAGTGGCGGGCAGCCGCGAACTGGCCGACGACGCGGCAGCGACCGTCTTTCTCGCCGGAATTCTCGCGCGGATGGAAGGCACTGTGTTCTGGTGCATGCACTGGCGCGACTTGTTCGCGCCGGCCCTCCACCTTGCCGGACTTCATCCGGACCGCGTCATCTTCATCGAGGCGGGCAGCGACACGAATGTGCTGATCGCCATGGAGGAGTGCTTGCGCCATCCCGGTCTTGGCGGCGTTGTTGGCGAGCTAAGGAAAATGTCCCTCACCGCGTCACGCCGCTTGCAGCTTGCAGCCGAGGAATCGGGCGTTCCGGCATTCGTGTTTCGCCGGGGCTTACCGGCTGATGCTGTAGCCGATGGGACCGCCGCGATGACCCGCTGGCGGATCAAGGCGGCACCCAGCGAGCGACTCGGCATTCCGAGCCTCGCCCGTCCCCGCTGGCAGGTCGCGCTGGAACGCGTTCGCGGCGGAGAACCGAAACTCTGGATTTTGGAGGGATGCGATGCGCAGGGTCGTCTCGCTATACCTGCCGACCTGGCCAACGGATCGCATCCGGCGCAAGGCCGGGAGGCCGCCTGAAGGCGAAGCCGCTCCCCTCGTCACGGCTCATCCCGATCACGGCCGGCGTGTAATTGCCGCCGTTGACGCGGCTGCACGGCGGCTCGGCGTGTTCCCGGGCATGACAGTGACAAGAGCGCGAGCATTGGTGCCCGAACTCGAAGTTGCGGACGCTGCCCACGAGGAGGACCTCGAAGGATTGCGCCGTCTGGCGCTATGGGCAGGACGCCGGTACTCGCCGGTCGTCGCTGCCGATCCGCCTGACGGCATCTGGATAGATGTTACGGGCTGCGCGCACCGTTTCGACGGCGAGAAGCCGATGCTCAAGGACATGATGCGACGCATTGCGGCCTCTGGCGTGGCTTGCCAGGCTGCAGTGGCGGATACGGCCGGATGCGCCCATGCTGTCGCACGCCTCGTTCCGTCCGGTCGTCCCAGCGTCATCGAGCCAGGCGGCGCGCGTGCCGCGCTTTCCACCCTTCCAGTCTCGGCAATACGGATCGAGCCGGGTGTGTCGGAGGAACTGCGCCGCATGGGCTTCGAACGGGTGGAGCAGTTGATCGCGGCGCCTCGCGCACCGCTCGCCAAGCGCTTCGGTCGCCAGCTTTACAAACGCCTCGACCAGGCACTCGGGCAGATCCCCGAACCGATCGAACCGGTTTTTCCCGTTGAGCTTCCACGCGTGCGGCGCGGACTGCTCGAGCCGATCGGCACTGCCGAGGCCTTCGTGCATGTAATCGGCGACCTTGCCGACGACATTACCGCGCTCATGGTGCGGGAGGGAATCGGTGCGCGCACGCTTGATCTCTATTTTCAGCGAGTCGACGGCCACAGTCAGGCGATTCGGATAGGGACGGCCAGCCCGGTCCGCGACCCGCGTCACATCGGCAGATTACTGTCGCAGAAGCTGGGTGAGGTCGATCCCGGACTGGGTGTGGAAGCGATGACTCTCGTGGCCTCGCTCGTTCAGCCGTTGGCGGCCTCGCAGCTCGGTTCGATCCTTTCCGGAGAACGCCGAGGACCGGACATTTCCGCGATCGTCGATACGCTGGCGAACAGATTTGGCCGTCGACGCCTGTTCCGTACGCAGCCCCGTGAGAGCGCCATGCCCGAGCGCGAGGTCGAGGATGTGCCGGCGCTCTCCGCAACCCAAGGCACCAGCTGGGACGACGATTTGCCGCGGCCCTCGCGGATGATCATCCCGCCAGAGCCAGTCGAAGTCATGGCAATGCTGCCCGACCATCCCCCGGCCATGTTCATCTGGCGCGGGAAGCGGCACCGGGTTGCCCAGGCCGATGGCCCGGAACGGCTGCACGGCGAATGGTGGCGTGAAGGCGGGCATGAAGCGGACACGCCCTACACGGTGCGCGACTACTTCCAAGTCGAGACAGCGACAGGCGGACGCTACTGGATATTTCGATTGGGCGATGGCGAGCGCAGTGCCACCGGCCCGATGCGCTGGTTCATTCATGGCGCCTTCGCATGAACCAGCATGGCCATTCTGCTGGCGGAGATGACGATCCCCTCGAACATGCCCGGTATGTCGAGCTGCAGGTCACAACCCATTTTTCGTTCCTGCGCGGTGCGTCGAGCCCCGAGGAACTCTTCTCTGGCGCGAGTTTGCTGGCCCTGCCCGCACTCGGCATCGCCGACCGCAATACACTGGGCGGCGCCGTGCGCGCATGGGACGGGCAAAAGCTTACAGGCGTTCGGTCCATCATTGGCTGCCGGCTGGATCTTGTCTGTGGCACCTCGCTGCTGGTGTACCCGACCGACCGCGACGCCTATTCCCGGCTGTGCCGCCTGCTCAGCATAGGCAAAGGCCGTGCCGGCAAGGGCGGATGCCATCTCTATTGGTCGGATCTTGAGGACTGGTCCGAAGGTCTGATTGCGATCCTTGTCCCCGACCGCGCGGACGCCGCGACCGAGGAAGCGCTGGTCCGGCTCACCCGCGTGTTTGGCTCACGCTCTTATCTGGCCCTCTCGATCCGGCGCCGGCCTCGCGACGCCATTCGACTGCGCGACCTTGCGGCCATGGCAGTCGCCGCAGACGTTCCCACAGTGGCCACCGGGGACGTGCTCTACCACACGCCCGATCGGCGCATGCTGCAGGATGTCGTGAGCTGCATCCGGGAGAAGTGCACGGTCGATACACTGGGCCGCAGGCGCGAGCGATTTGCCGATCGGCATCTCAAGGATGCCGCTGAGATGGAGCGGCTGTTCGCTCGCTACCTCGGAGATATCGCCCCTGTTGCGCGCAGCGTCGAGATCGCCCGCGCTTGTACCTTCGACCTCGGGCAGCTGACCTACACCTATCCCGACGAGATCGGCGAAAGCGGCCTCACACCGCAGCAAGAACTGGAGCGGCTGACTTGGGCCAAGGCTCCCGAGCGCTACCCCGACGGCACGCCGGACAATGTTCGCCGGCAGCTGGAGCACGAACTCCGCCTCATCGGCGAACTGGCCTATGCGCCCTATTTCCTGACCGTGCACTCGATCGTCGCCTTCGCGCGCTCCAAGGGTATCCTCTGTCAGGGGCGCGGAAGCGCGGCGAACTCGGCCGTTTGTTTCGTGCTCGGCATCACTTCGATCGATCCCGTGAAATCCGAACTGCTGTTCGAGCGCTTCGTTTCTGCAGAGCGGCGTGAACCACCCGACATCGACGTCGATTTCGAACACGAACGCCGTGAGGAAGTGATCCAGTGGATTTACGAGACGTACGGGCGTGAGCGGTCGGCGCTCACCGCTGTTGTCTCGCGCTTCCGCGCGCGTGGCGCCGTGCGAGAGGTCGGCAAGGCGCTAGGTCTCACCGAGGACGTGGTCTCGGGTCTTGCCGGGCAAGTCTGGGGTTGGAGCCGCGAGGGTGTCGAGGACCGCCATGCCGAGGAACTCAACCTCGACATGACTGACCGCCGCCTGACGCTGACCCTGGAACTGGCGCGCATACTCATCAATACGCCTCGCCACACGTCGCAGCATCCCGGAGGATTCGTCCTCACGCTCGGCCGCCTCGACGAGCTGGTTCCGATCGAGCCGGCCGCCATGGCCAATCGGCAGATCATCGAATGGGACAAAGACGACATCGATGCCCTCGGCTTCATGAAGGTCGATGTCCTGGGACTTGGTATGCTGGGCTGCATGCGCCGGGCCTTTGCCCTGCTGGAAGAGGACAAGGGCATCACCATGGACCTCGCCGGCATTCCCCACGACGATCCGGCGACGTTCGCGATGATCCGCAAGGCCGACACGCTCGGCGTGTTCCAGATCGAATCCCGCGCGCAGATGGCGATGCTGCCGCGCATCAAGCCCAGGAAGTTTTACGACCTCGTGGTCCAAGTTGCGATTGTGCGGCCCGGTCCCATTCAGGGCGACATGGTCCATCCCTATTTGCGACGCCGCGAAGGCAAGGAGCCCATCACTTTCCCGACCGTCGAGCTCAAGCGCGTGCTGGAAAAGACGCTGGGCGTGCCCCTATTCCAGGAACAGGCCATGCGGGTCGCGATCGAGTGTGCCGGCTTTACGGCCTCGGAGGCCGACCTGCTGCGCCGTGCGATGGCGACTTTCAAGCTAACAGGCGGCGTCTCGCATTTTCGCGACAAGCTGATCGACGGGATGATCGCGCGCGGCTACCAGCGCGACTTCGCCGAGCAAACCTTCAAGCAAATCGAAGGCTTCGGAAGCTACGGCTTTCCAGAGAGCCATGCGGCTTCGTTCGCCCTCATCGCGTACGCCTCGTCGTGGATGAAATGCCATCATCCCGATGTATTCTGTGCCGCATTGCTCAACGCGCAGCCCATGGGATTCTACGCCCCTGCCCAGATTGTGGGTGATGCCCGCAAGCACGGCGTCGAGGTACGTCCGATCGATGTGAACCACAGTCGCTGGGACTGCTCTCTTGAACAGACTGGCGGCCGGTATCTCGCAGTGCGCATGGGCCTTCGTTATGCCCGGGAACTGCGAAATGAGGACGGTGCTGCGATTGTCCTGGCCCGAGGCAACGAACCCTACGACAGCGTCGAGGAAATTCAGTGGCGCGCCGGGGTCAGCGGACGCGCACTGGACCGGATCGGCCAAGCCGGCGGCTTCGGCTCACTGAAGCTGTCACGCCGGGAGGGATTATGGGAGGTAAAGGGCCTTGGCGCCGCAGCCCTCCCTTTGTTTGCGGCCGCCGACGAACGCGCTGGCAAGCTCCGGCCCGAGGCGGTCGAGGCGGAAGTCGCCTTGCCCCAAATGGGAGACGGCGAGGAAGTCGTCGAGGACTATCGCTCCGTTGGCCTGTCCTTACGCGCACATCCCCTCAGCTTCCTGCGCGACGAGTTGATCTCTCGAAAAATGATCACCTGCGCTGATCTTCGTAACATCAAGGATGGCCGTTGGATCAATCTCGCCGGACTGGTTCTGCTTCGGCAACGGCCCGGATCCGCCAAAGGCGTCATGTTCGTTACCCTCGAGGATGAGACCGATGTGGCAAACCTCGTCGTCTGGACCAAAGTCTTTGAGAAGCACCGGCGCACAGTGCTCGGAGCCTCGATGATGGGCGTGCGAGGACAGGTCCAGAAGGAAGGTGATGTCATCCACGTCATCGCCCAGCAACTGAACGATCTCTCCGGGTTGCTCGCCAGTGTGGGACAACGCAAGGACGTAGCCAATGTCTATCAGGTTAGCCGAGCCGACATCGTCAAAAGCGCAATGGCGCCTGACCCGCGCGAACCCGAAACCCACCATCTGCGACGAAATTCCCGTGACCTTTTTGATCCCGACTTGAGGCTCGGCTCTGGAATCATTCCTGGCGGGCCGACTGAGGGGATCAAAATTAAGCCACGAGATTTCCGCTAGCGCCCGAATTCAGTCATTCGGTATCCACTTTGACAATCCCGAGAGCGGTCGGTCTGCGTTGCTGCGCCGCGTGAAGAAAATTGCCTGAACGATGGGTTGCTATCGGGAAGTCCTAGAGCACACGATTATGGCAGAGATGTTGGGGAGAGCCGTCGGTGGGCCAAACCACGATGGAAAGTGATCAATGGAAATGCGCGGGATTTCCCCGATGTGCAACGCGACTGTCATCAAGCAGTATTCTGCCGCTGAGTGATAGGAAATCGGGCGATGGAAGAAGCTTTACACACGATAGCCGAATACATTGCAGCAGCAGTCAATCTGTTTGCGATGCTGGCGATCGCCATCGGCGCTCTGCAAGGGGCGATCGGACTTTCTAGATTGCTGATTTTTCACGCCAGCGAAGATCAACTGAGGCCCGTGTGGCTGTCTCTTGCGAGATGGCTTGTTGCGGGCCTCACCTTCCAGCTCGCCGCCGATATAGTGGAAACGACTATTGCGCCGACCTGGGATGATATCGGCAAGTTGGCCGCCATTGCCGTGCTCCGGACATTTCTGAATTTCTTCCTGGACCGCGATCTTGATGGTTTGAGGGAGAGAGAAGCCAAGGAAAAGGAAGCGGACCGGGTCTCTACAGCCTAGATGCCTGACGCCCGCGCTCAAATGCTTTGAAGGCGGCCGTGGATGCAAAGAAATGTCCAGAGTAGGCGGGCTTCGGATATGAATTGCATCTAATATCGCCGGTTCAATGTCGAAGGATTAGATTGACACAATGTAATGCGAGGAGAGCAACGGGTGCCATCGCCTCCATTTTGGGCTCAGCGGAATGCCAGTCGCGTTTTCTCCTTAATTACCTTCGATGCAGAAGGCGCGATAAAACGTGTAGCGGACGAATTTCAGGGTGGCACTGCTGCTCGGAACTTCAAGCGCGCAGTTCTGGCAATCAAAGACCGCAGGATCGTCGCCAGAAGGCGCGGAATGCTGATTGGATGGCGTGGCGCTCTGCTTGCCGAAGATGAAAGCGACATCGCTTATAGAACAATCGCTCTCACCGGCTTTACCCCTTACTTTACTTCATGCAGCTTTGGCTATCATCGCGACATGCAAGGGATCATTATTCAAAAGCACGCTTTGGCACGCTTATTTGAAAGGGCTATTCAACCGCCTGAAATTGTTGCAGAAAGCCTCCTTAATCCCGCGTTCTTGCAAGTCTTTACTAATTCCAATTTTGACGAGGCCCATCTGGGTTTTGCTGTTCCATTTCGAAATGGCCGTTTGGTGGGGTCCGTCGAATATGCGCGTGACGGTCAAAATCAGCTTTATCCAACGTTCGCAATTCGAACTTGGTATCCTGATCCGCTCGACCGTTTCACGTGGACGAACAAAGCCAGTCGCTCCCTCCTAAAGGCCTTTGAGGTGGACAAGAAAAGGCAGATCCTGAAGCTTATTGGAGCAGCTGAAACAGGACCGTCTTCAGCTCCCAATGATAAGCCGTACGTCCTTTTTGACCTTCGGCAGCGTAACGGCCTGATGCAGAAGAAAGAAGGAGCCCGCCAGGCAAAGACGCTTGATCACGAAATTATTGAGCGCCGTTCCGGGCCTTGACCCACTCGCTTCCCAAACGTTTGGCTCGGTCTATTATGCCGAATATTGACCAGCGACATATTCGAAAGCCGGCTCCAAGGTGCTGATCTCTGCAATGCCCTGCTGGGGACGCCGAGTGAGGATGCGAAGCGCAATCTGAGGGCAAGGAGCAAAAAAATAACCCGGCAGTCGAGACTGCCGGGTCAGTGTCAGGCTTAACTCAAATCGAGTCGCCCTCGGGTCGCATCTGCACAATATCTCATTTTTGTTATGAAAACGTGACGAATATCACGTCGCGGCGCATCGACTGTTAGTGAGCTTCAGCATTTTAACATGCAGTGGCAATGAAATCATTCATCATCGGCGACCCAAACGCCGACGCGACGTACTTCAGGAGCAGTCGAGAAGCTCTCGACCATCTTCAATGCCGGCGCAAAATGATGAGGACGACCGATGATTGTTCAGCTTGTCATAACTCTCGCGGCGTGGATCGGATTCGGTTGGGTTTGCTCAACGTTGGCCGGCATTTTCGTGCGCTGCCTGACGTCACTCAAGGCGTTACAATGCATTGCGCGTGCAAGCCCCGCGGCACTGGCTCAGCACGCTCAGCGCGATCGTGCGAAGCAGTACTGGATCATGTGGATCGGGCTCGCAATGTGTGTAGGCATGATGCTCGCCCTCTTCCATTTTTGGAACTGGCGCGTAGCGTTTGTCGGAGCCGCAATCATGCTGTCTCACCTATCCGATCTCCTTTGGGAGGTGTACGGCCGGAGCTCTTTCCAACTCGTCGCTGCGCAAAGGCCTGGCTTCTATCGTGCTGCTACATTGCTTCGATCAGCAGCACTGCCAGCGCTTTGGCTCGAAATCCGCTAAATCGGGCTTAATATAGTGCGCCCAGAAGTCTACAGGGTGAAAGGTAGATGCTATTTATAATGAGTTACAATATGCTTGTTATATTGAAACAATATTATTGCGAATAGCATATCGCACCAATTGGCAAACGGAAACAAATTGTAATTTTGCCATTACCGCAGATCGGTGGCTTTCCACGGTTTTGATGCTGATTCCTAAATCAAAGGCCATTTGTTTGTTCAATTTACCTTCAGAAATCAATTGAACAATCTGCCTTTCGCGGGGCGTTAACGCGGATGGTTCGCTTTCCCTCGGGCGAGTTAGCTTTTCCACCAGCACATCGGAGATGGAAGACGAGAAATATGGATACCCAAGTTGGACCTTTTTAGCTGCCGTGAGGAGCTCTTCGCGATCATCGACTTTAAGCACGACACCACGAGCCCCTGACCTGATGTAATCAACTATCAATTCATCGGAGAAGCACGACGTATAAACAATGAGTTTAATTCCGGGAAGCTCACTCTTTAGCCTGCGCGTAAGTTCAAGTCCATTTAGAGAGCGCATGGCGTGTTCAACTATGACAATATCGGGTATCAAGTCCTGCGACACTTCGATTGCCTCCAGGCCATCGGAGGCCTCGGCGACGACGTCGAATCCATGGTGGGCGGATAGTATGTCGCGGATCCCCAGACGAAGAACTTCGTAAGGATCCGCGATGAGAATTCTTGCCAGACGTTGAGCCATGAACCACCTTGAATAATTGCCAATTGCAATATCTTCGGACGATTGCGGCGACCCGATTCTCGTAGGATTACTACCTAGGGGATTGGAGTAGGGGGGCTCCATAGGTAGAAACCCTGACAGGGTTTCGCGGTGGTCAGAGTGGAGCGAGCCGCTTCATCACTCAACAGGGGGCAGTCCCCACGATACGCCCTCTCAGTGCCACCCTGCCTGAGAGTCGGGGTTTCACCCGATCCCGGTGACCACGGCTGCTTGCTAACCAAAGCGTCCCAGAAAGCCGATCCGGAGTTGCGTGATGCCCAATGGAAAGCCCAATATCCTCGTCATTTGGGGTGACGACATCGGAATGTGGAACGTGGGTGCCTATACCCACGGTATGATGGGCGACACGCCCAACATCGATCGCATTGCCAAGGAGGGCATGATCTTCACCGATCATTACGGCCAGCCCAGCTGCACGGCCGGTCGCGCCGCCTTTATTACAGGCCAGATACCGCTTCGCAGCGGCATGACCACGATCGGTATCCCCGGATCGGCGCTTGGCCTGCAGAAGGAAGACCCGACGCTGGCAGAAGTGCTCAAGGAAGCCGGTTACAAGACCGGCCAGTTCGGCAAGAACCACCTTGGCGACCGCAACGACTTTCTGCCGACCGTGCATGGTTTCGACGAATGGTTCGGCAACCTCTATCACCTCAATGCCGAGGAGGAGCCGGAACAGCTCGACTATCCCGGCCAGAGGGATCCCGAATACCTCAAGAAGTTTGGTCCGCGTGGGGTGCTGCACGCCTGGGCGACGGAAGAAGATGACGACACGGAAGACGGCGTCTTCGGCCGGCGCGGCAAGCAGAAGATCGAAAACACCGGCTTGCTGACCCGCAAGCGGATGGAGACCTTCGACAAGGAAGTTCTCGACAAGACGATCGATTGGCTGGATCGCAACAAGGAGGGTCCGTTCTTCTGCTGGTTCAATACCACCGCGATCCATATCTTCTCCCACCCTGCGCCGAAGTACGTGCAAATGGCTGTCGACGAGGGGCGCGCCGAGGAAGACGTCGTCCGTGCTCGTATGATCGAACATGACGAACATGTCGGCGCGCTGCTGAAGTGGCTCGATGATAACGGCCTCACCGAGGACACGATCGTTATCTACTCGACCGACAACGGCAACGAACTGATGTTCTGGCCCGACGGCGGCTATGCGCCGTTCCGCGCCGAAAAGGGGACAACATGGGAAGGCGGCGTACGCGTTCCGATGATGGTGCGCTGGCCGGGACAGATCGAGGCCGGCAGCAAGTCCAATGCCTTGCAGAGCCATGAAGACGCCTATGTCACGCTCGCCGCCGCGGCCGGGCTTACCGACATCAAGGAAAGGCTGCTGAAGGGTACCAAGCTCGGCAAAAGCGAGATCACCTACAAGGTTCATCTCGATGGCTTCAATCAGCTTGATCTGTGGACCGGCAAGACGACCAAGTCGGCCCGTGACGCCTATTTCTACTACGACGAAACCGACCTCATGGCCGTACGCGTCGGTAATTGGAAAATGCACATCGGCGTGAAGAAGGAAAACAGTTGGTGGAATGAAAAGTACTATCCTTCAGTGCCCTACATCTTCAACTTGCGGATGGATCCGCTCGAAAAGATGGATCCCGAAGATGCCGAGTGGGGCTATATCGGCCGCAAGTTCGTAGCTACGAAGCTGTGGGCGCCGAACGCGGCATCCCCTTACATCGCGGCGCAAATGAAGAGCATCATGGACTATCCGCCGCGCCAAGGGGCGGACTCGCTCAGCGTGCATGCAACTCTCGAAAAGGCGATGGCGAAGCTTCAGAATGCCAGCGCAAGTAGCAACTAGCTTGTCGCCATTTGGCCATTGAACAAGGAATGGGCCGGTGCTGAAACGCCGGCCCATTCCCTTTTCGCTGCAGCAGCTTGATGGGCACAAAATTGACCCATAGAAATGAGGCACAGCTATGTTTGCCCTGGCGGAGAACGTTTCTTTGAACCGAACAGCAGAAGATCCGATCCGCGCGTTCTACACCGCCCACCCTTATCCGCCGCCTCTGCCCGATCTCGACAGCGTACGCAAAGCGTGGAGCGATCCCAACCGCGCGCGCGGCGAGTTTCACCTATTCTGGCCGCATCGCCCCTACCGCGCGGATTTCGACATCCTTGTTGCCGGTTGCGGCACATCGCAGGCCGCGCGCCATGCGATATCTTGGCCGCAGGCATCGGTGTTGGGGATCGACGTCAGTTCGACAAGCCTGCAGGAAACCGAGAAGCTCAAACAGCGATACGAGCTCACCAATCTCGAAACCGAACAACGTGCGATCGAGGATCTGGGCAAGCTTGAGCGCCGCTTCGATCTCGTCGTCTGCACCGGTGTCCTGCACCACCTCGCCGATCCCGAAGCGGGCCTCAAGGCCCTTCGTTCGGTACTCAAGCCGGGCGGCGTGCTCTACCTCATGGTCTATGCCCCGTATGGCCGCACCGGCATCTACCTCCTGCAGGACTATTGCCGCCGACTTGGCATCGGCACTTCGCCCGAGGCAATCGCCGAATTGGTCGAGGCAGTGGAAGCGCTACCCTGGCAGCATCCGCTGCAGCCCGCGCTCCAGCAGTCACGCGATTTCCTCGCCCCCGATGCACTCGCGGACGCGCTGCTCAACCCGCGTGACAGGGCCTACAGCGTGCCGCAACTGTTCGACGCCTTGGCCGCCAATGGGCTGACGTTCCGCAGGTGGTATCGGCAGGCGCCCTACCTTCCGGCATGCGGGGCGATTGCCAAGACTGCGCATGGCGCGAAGATCGCAAAACTGGCCGCGCCGGAGCAATATGCGGCGATGGAATTGTGGCGCGGGGCAATGGCAACACACAGCATCGTTGTCGGTCGCGACGAAGATGGCCCGGGTGCTGCGATTGATTTTCGGGAAGCCGCCTGGAGGGGCTACGTGCCGATCCGTCTTCCTGCGACCTCCTGTGTCGAGGAACGGCTTCCGCCGGGGGCCGTAGGCATGCTCTTCAATCGGACCCACAAGTTTCACGACCTCATTCTGCCCATTGGTCCGCAAGAGAAGGCTATGCTCGGCGCCATCGACGGCAAACGGACGATCGCTGAAATCGTGGATCGGGCGGGCAAGGACGCATTGCCACTCGCGCGCGTGTTCTTTGACGCCTTGTGGTCCTACGATCAGGTCATTTTTGACGCTTCAACGTCGCATTGACGCGGCATCGCTTCCCGATCTGCACAATAGACGCTTCTTCGCATTTGAAACGGCCCATTGGATTTGGCCGGCTGCCGTCTTTTCTATTTGCGTAGCCGCTACTCAATGGCAGCTTTCTCATCTTCGTCACCGAAAGCCGTCAGTCGCTTCACGGCCAGACCCAGCCATAATTTCGACGCATCAGCGAAAGGCCGGTTTGGAGGAGGCCGCTCAACGCCGGGAACAACCGCTCTGTCGGCTTAGTCAGCGTTGGTCGAGGATGTGCCCGGTTCCTGCAAGTAGTCGACTGCTTTATTGATCCATTCGGTCGGCAGAGAATCCTTTGCTGAGGGAAATCGATCAAATACATCGGTTAAATATTCCGTTGTGACTTCACCTTTGTATGCGCCCGCAGCTCGATCGCTTTCGATTTTGTCCGCCAAATGTGCCTCTGGGGCTTTCAATCTGCTATAATCAATAAAAGGGATATTCGGGGGCACCAATCAGCATTGCTACTTAACCCACGTTTTCGGCCCACTGGAAGATTCACGAAGGAGGTACATGATGATGATAAACTCGACGTCCCGAGCTTCGGCCGGGGCATTGGGACTGGTATCGTCCGCGGCGGAAAAGCCTACCGAGACCAGCGCCGCGCCGGCTTCGACGGGGCCAACAAGCATTGGCGCATCTACGAAGGCCACTGGATACGGTAGCCTCCTACTGCCCTCTACGGCGACCAACCTTCTAAACCTCCTTGCTGAAGAGCCCGTCGAGCAGGTCGGTTCAAATTCGCTCACTGCTCAGCAGTGGCTTGCAAAAAATATGCAACTTTCAGCGAAGAGCACGAGTGACGTACCGCATGCGGGTCAATTTAACTACTATTCCCAGGCGGATTTAGACACGATTAAGGCGGCCACCGGCTACAATCTCGTGGTGATGAATGGCGGAACAGCCGTAGTGGATGACCAAGGCAATCCGGCTCCGCAAGATATCGGTGAAAAGGTTTCTCATCTTGCTGCCACAATCGAAGGCGATCGTGCGGTAGGTATTTTCAAGGGTGAGGTCACGCCAGAATATCTACGCGATATGTTCAATCGTTTTTCCGAAGCGAAACACCCCCTTTCAGCCGATTGGCTCGACAAGGCATTAAGCTACCTGCAGGGGCGGAACGTTTCCGCAGCCAATGACGTATAATATTATTTCTCTTCGTAGAACCCATACGATCCACCGGTAAGCTGAGATCCATGACAGGTATCCCTGATTTGATTCCTGAACTTGTGTCTGAAACGACAGCACAGTCATCTTGCCGGGCGATTGGATTTTCGCCGAAGGTCGAGCCGACCATGCGTTAAGTTTTTGCTCGTTCCTGTGGCCGGAATTTGAGGCGTTTGAAGGGTTATGTGCTTCGGGTGCCGGTTGATGTTGAACGGCTACGAGGTTGGGAAAGCGGTCTCGATTTGTCTAGGTAGGAGATCGAAACCGGCATGCGTGCTTTTTTGCTCGATGGCGTTTTTCCGCAAGATCAAACTGATCTTGCGCTGAAACAGGCTCAATGCGAACGCTTAGCTATCATTGTGGCCGAAATGCTGGCAGCAAACCTTGCTCGCGATTTTCCCGAGCGACGCTTTTCAGCATTCGCCATGGGGGGTGATGATTTCGGCGTTTCATTCCATCAAGTCTGACGTCCGCTCTCCTGCAATCCAGGCCGTGGGGAGCAAAAAGGCCCCATATCTTGAGGATAATGAACAAACGGATCCTTTGCAGCATAGCACTTGGAGCCGGAAGGTCTGCTACGTCCGACAAACCAGTCATTGTTAACGAATGCTCGTGAGACTGCAGCATCAAGCGATGCATACACCTAACATGGCACTGGAAATGTCACCATAATGCTCGCGTTTCGATCCAAGCTATTACATCCGAGCGTTTGAAACGTGGGCAGCGCCGAAATTTGCTACTGGCGCTCCCCAGTTCATACTCCCTTGGAAAACCAACGGGACGCCGTGCTCTAAGCCGATCGATCTGGCGGCGAGACAATCGAGCAATTTTGGCAAACTCCTCGACGGTAACGAGGTGACAGTGCACAGATTTGTCGGCGTCTTCCGAGGGCTTGAGCGGATCGGCTGGCATGTTCATTTCTTCCGCCTGGAGAAGGCTCGATCGCTGTCGAGATATCCGTCGAGCATCGCGGGTATGAGGTCCGCCAATGACACCTTCTGGCCGTAAGTCGCCTCATAAGCTGCCACATAGTCCTCCAGCTTCCGGTGGAGTTCCGGCATGAGGTGAATTGCAACCCGCAAGGGCGTTCGGTCCGGAAGTTTGGGCAATCTGACGCTGGTCATTGCGGCGGTCCTTTCGTCCACGGTTCAAGGACAAGATCGCGGTGGACCACGAGGCGAACCTGCGCTCCGGGCCGTATCGTGATCGTCGGCTGAATTTGTAGACTGCGGGAAACGAGCTGATCGCCCGCCCGCGAAACGCTCTGCTGAGTCGACTGCCGGATCGCCTGGACCAGATCGCTCTCGCCCGTGAAGGTCAGTTCCGATCCAACTCCGAAAAGCGTAGAAATCGCCGCCCCTTTGATGACCTGCCAGGTATGGGCGTCGACATTATCCTCCAGGCCAGCATACCCTGACATGTCGGCCGCCGGCACGTTGTCGAGGCGGATCGAACTGCCATCGGGCATGACAATCCGCTGCCAGACGATGAGTGCTCGCTTCTGTCCGAAGGCAACAAGGCTATCGTAACTACCGATCAGCCTGGCGCCCTGCGGAATGAGCAAGGTCCTCCCCGTCGCGCTATCGAAGACCTGCTCGGTGACCTGCGCGATCACGAGACCGGGAAGATCCGAACGCAGCCCGGTAATGAGGCTCCCCGCAATCACGCTGCCGGCAGAAAGCATGTTCGCCGACGCGGCCGAGGTTAGCCCATGCGGCTCAACATCGCCGGCGGTGTCTTTGGCCGACACAAAATCCGCCTTGCGCTGCTGGGCGTTGGGATCGGCGTTGAAGTCGATCGCGAGCTTTCCATCGGCGCCGCCTGCAGGCTTTTCGGCCTGAAGCGCAGCGGGTTCCGAGGTCACATCCGACGCTACGGCCTTGGCGCTGGCGAAGAACAGACCGGACTGCCGTGCCGATCTCCTCTCGTCCTCCATCCGATCCGGCGCAGACTGCGGCCGGGTCGCTCCCGATCCTGCCAACGCGGTCGGGATCGGCGCGATCGTTGCGCCCTGTTTCTCGACGATGGCGCGCCCCAGATCTCCGGGTAGCGGCGGACCGAGCTTGGGCACCTTGTCATAACTGTCGGGCAGCACATTGATCGCGTCGGTAGGGATCTTTGCGGCATTGGCCTCGCTGTCGCCGTTGCCTGCAAGGTGAAGCTTGATCGGCCCGAGTGCATACCAGGCGGTTCCCGCCACGATGAGCGCGAGTGTTCCCGTCATCCCGATGATGACTTCCCGCTTGAAGCGGATGGCCCGGGGCGGTTTCGATCGGAGCGCCAGCGACTCCGGATCGACCTTGGCCGGCGGGCGCACTCCAGCGGCCGGCGCGCTCTCCACATTGTCACCGGAGCCCACCATTTGCCGGTCTCCAATTGGCTGCCGCTGATCCACGTCGCTTACGGGTTCTTCGCTCATCGCACCCTCCCCTGAACTGCACCCTCGGCCACGCGCTGGATGCGCACCACCTGCTGGTTCTTCGTCCCCAGCCGCAATTCGGCGGCCGTGAAGATGCGGTCGACAACATAGAAGCGGCCCGACAGCCGGTAGTTCACCAGCTGTGCCGTCCCCTTTTCATCGACGAGGAACAGCGGCGGCGCCTCATCGAGCACGATACTTGGGGGCATCTGGATGAACGTCTGCCGGCCATCATCGAAGGCGCGGAGCGGCCGCCAGGTCGGCTTGTCGCCGGAGATCTCGTAGTTGAAGTTGAGGTTTTCGGCGGTGAGACCAGCGGCAATCGGCTGTGCAGCTTCCGCCGCGGCCGCTGCCCGCTTGATCGCGACGAGCTCATCGGCGGGATAGGTCCAGGATAGCGCCGACATTGCCGCGCCGCCGCTGCTGGAGAGCGCCAGATGGTAGCTGCGCCGGTCGGTCGTGATGACAAGGTTGGTTGAAAGCCCCGGCGAGTAGGGTTTGACGAGGATATGGGTGCGCTTGCTGTCGCCCTGTCCGCTCGTCGTATCGCCGATTACCCAACGCGCCGTATCGCCGCTGGCGACCGCGACCAGCACCTCGCCCGCCTGAAGCGCGATATCGGTGACCCGGTCGGGCGCGGTCAAAACGTGGTAGATCGCCCCTTCTGAATACCCTTGCAGCTGGATGGCCTGGATAAACCCGCTGGCCTGAGGCTCGATCGTCGCCGCGCGATTAGCGCGCT
The DNA here is from genome assembly GCF_056857025.1 of Novosphingobium sp. BL-S-33. NCBI lineage: Bacteria > Pseudomonadati > Pseudomonadota > Alphaproteobacteria > Sphingomonadales > Sphingomonadaceae > Novosphingobium > Novosphingobium sp. BL-S-33. The sequence goes on from NZ_CM166474.1 coordinate 3,208,473, forward strand.
CGACGACGGCCGCGCGGGACCTGGGCGCCGGGGCCGCGAGGGCGGGATGGCCCAACACAGGTAGCGCGAGGACGCCCGCGATGATGGCGAGCCTGTGGGAATGCACATTCATGGCTGGATCTCCGATGCTGACTGAGCTGCGGGTTCAGGCGGAAGTTGGGTTGACGGCGGGGCTGCCGCCGCGGACTGGGTTGACGCGGCGGGTTCAAGTTCCCGACTCCAGTCGATCGCGTCGACATAGATCCCGAGCGGATTGCGTCGCAGGATGTCGGCGCTGCGCGGCGGGCGGGTCAGTATCGTCAGGATTGCGGTCCAGTGGCTGGTTCCGGCCTTCGCGCCGCGCTCATAGGACGTCTCGATCCACTTCACCTGGAACGACTGGTCCGACGCGCGCACGACGCTGGTCACCTGCACTGAGACACTGCGCTGCCCGAGGTTGGCGAACGGGTCGGCCTCGCGCGCATAGCCATCGAGGAAACGCGCCCCGCGCTGGCTGGCAAAATCGTAGGCGGAGAGCCAGTCGCGGCGCATCAGCACCGGATCGAGCGATACGCCGCGCACGCACTCTATAAAGCGTGCCAGATGCCAGGCGATCTGCGGATCGGTGGGCGTGATGGAGACATCGGCCTCGTTCACCGCCCTCGCCTCGCCAAGCTGGTCGACCTCGACGACATAGGGCACCACACGGCTCTGAAGCGATTGCCAGACCAGCGCCGAGCCCATCATTCCGGCCATACCTAAGGTCCCGAAAGCCATCAGCCGCCAGTTGCGTGCCTGGACGCGGGCGGAGCCGATGCGCTCATCCCAGACCTGGCCCGCCCGCTGGAACGGTGTTTCGGGCTGCGGTGTTCGTCCGTAACGCTGGACAGCGCGCTTGAAGATCATCGATCAGTCCTCCTTTTCCTTGATGTCGGGGTTGGCGGCGGCACCGCCGCGCTCACCGTCCTTCAGGGTGGAGAGCGCGATCTGTCGGTGATGGCGGGTGTCCTGCTGGCGGCGGAGATCGCGCGCCCAGCTCGGAGCGGAATTGTTCGCGGGATTGGCTGTGGTCTCAGACGCACTGCCGGCACCTTCCGAGCCTTCGAAGGCAGCCCTCGCCGCCGAGCGACCGCGTTCGGCGGCTTCGCCAATCCCGAAGGCCTGACTGGCCTTCTGTCGGGCTGCACCGCCAGCGGCTTTGGCCATGCCGCTGAGGCCAGCACCGACGCTTTGCGAGCCGGCGGCGGATTGACCCATGCTCCACGACGTAGAGGCGGCGGCGCCCATACTGGTGCCGGCGCGCACCGCGCCGAGCGCGGTGCCGCCCGCAAGCTTGGCCGCTCCGGCCGCGCCACCGGCGCCCATGGCAATGATCCCGGCTGCGCCGACCCCGGTACCAAGCGCAGCGCCTGCACCCAGCTGCGGCGCACCGGCGACAAGACCCGAAGCGATAGAAGGACCGAATATGCCGAGGCCGAACAGCGCGAGGCTAGCGAGCACTAGGCTCAGAGTCTGCCCTATGTCAGGTTCCTGTCCCTGCAAGGCCGTGGTGAATTCGTCGAAGAAGTTCGAGCCGATGCCCACGATGACGGCGAGCACCATGACCTTGATGCCTGAGCTGACGACGTTGCCGAGTACCCGCTCGGCAAGGAATGCGGTGCGGTTCCACAGCGCGAACGGCACCAGGATGAAACCGGCAAGGCTGGTGAGCTTGAACTCGAGAATGGTGACGAAGATCTGCACCGCGAGGATGAAGAACGCGAGGATCACCAGCAGCCACGCCAGCAAAAGGACGACGATCATTAGGAAATTGTCGAAGAAGGTTGTGAAGCCGAGAAGCTTATTTACCTGATCGAGCAGCGGCCAAGCGGCCGAGAAGCCTGTGCCAGCCAGACGCCCCGGCTTCAGCAGGTCGGCTGCGGTCAGCCCGCCGCCACCTGCAGTGAGGCCCGCCTGTGCCAGCGAGCGGAAGACGATATCGCCGAGCGCCGAAAAATTGCCGATGATGAACGCAAAGGCACCGACGTAGAGGATCTTGCGGATGAACCGCCCGAGGATGTTGTCCTCGCCGCCCATCGTCCAGAACAGCCCCGCGAGCGTCATGTCGATACCGATCAGCGTCGCCGTCAGGAAGTGGACGTCGCCGCCCAGCAGACCGAAGCCGCTGTCGATGTAGGCGATGAAGCTGGTCATGAAGCGGTCGATGACATTGAGGTCGTTCATGGCGCTGCACTTTCCATCCGAATGCCGAGGGGATTGGAAACAGTGGGTGTCGCGGGACGCGGCCAGGGGCGCGGAAAAACCGCGTCCCGCGACGCGGTGACGGGAGAGGCGGACCGTCACCGCAAACGATGTTCGAAACGGACCCGGCCGCGGCCGGTCCGGATGGTCAGTTCGGCGTGTAGGCCGTCCCGGTGCCGAGGAATTTTGCGGTCGCGGCTTGCGCGTCGCTGGTCGCCTGGGCGCGGTTGGCGCGCTCAAGCGCGTCGGCGCGGTATTGCGCGGCGAGGAGCTGCTGGATCTGGAACTGCTGCTTGGCAGTCAGCGCCAAAAGCTGGTTGGTCGCCTGGCTTGCTTGAAGTGCGCCTTCGGCGTTCTGGCTTCGCTCCACCATAGCCGAGAGCGCGGAGGCATCGCTCTGGATATTCTCGACGACTTGCGCCTGCACCGTCATCGTGTGCTGGTAGGCCGTCATTTCGGTATCGAGGCGCGCGCGGGCGGCCGATACCTGGCTACTAAGCGAGAGCGAGCCATTGCTGGTCGGATAGAGCTGGCGGAACTGCTGGTTCAGCGTCGAGACCTGGAACTGGATCCCCTGCGCCTGCCTCATCAGCATATCGATCTGCTGGAGGGTTTGCGTCAGTGTTTGCAGTTCGGGAAAGCCGATCGTCGTGAGGTTCTTGCCCTCATTAAGCAGGCTCTGCGCTTCGTTCTGCAGCGACTTGATCTGGTTATTGACCTGCTGGAGCGTGCGCGCCGCCGTCAGCAGGTTCTGGCTGTAGTTGGTCGGGTCGTAGACGATGAGCGCCTTAGCGGGCTCCGACGGGTACGACATGGCGGCAAAGGTGCCGCCAACGGCCACCAACGCCATGCATCCAGCGGCGGCGAGCGGGGAACGGGCACGCTGTTTCACAATCATCGGTCTTCTCCTTTGCTGAAGCGGGGTCAGAAGGTGCCGGGCACCTGAAACGAGGCGGCAAGGTCGGACGCCCACGCGGCGTCCGATCCGGCGAGAAAGTGGGACAGGAAGTTCTCGGCGCCGTGCTCGGCGATGATGCGGTCGATCCTCTGCTGCGCGGCCGGCCCGGAGGAGCCACAGAGCGCCAGCGCAACAGGTCCCAGCCCCAGTTCGAACAGGCGGTTTCCGCGCGCCGACTGGAGGTAGTAGTGATGCTTGGGCGTGGCCCGCGCGATGATCTCGATCTGCCGATCGTTGAGCCCGAAGGCATCGTAGGCTTCGCGAGACTGGGGCTCGATCGCGCGGTCGTTCGGTAGGAATATCCGCTGCGGGCAGCTTTCGATGATCGCCGGCGCAATCGAGCTCTGCGCCACGTCGGCGAGACTTTGGGTCGCGAACAGGACCGAGACGTTCTTTTTCCGAAGCGTCTTCAGCCACTCACGGATGCGCGCAGCGAAGATCGGATCGTCGAGCAGGCTCCAGGCCTCATCGAGCACCAGCAGAGTCGGACGCCCGTCGAAGCGCTGCTCGATGCGGTGAAAGAGATAGGTCAGGACCGGGGCGACCAGTCCTTTCCGTCCCATTAGCGCCTCGGTTTCGAAGCACTGGACGTCGGCGTCCGCGAGGCGCTCCTCGGCGGCATCCAGCAGTCCGCCAAACGTGCCCTCGAGCGTATAAGGCGCCAGAGCCATGCGCAGCTCGTTCGACTGGAGCAGCAAGGAGAGCCCGGTGAGCGTCCGCTCGCTTTTCGGAGCGCCGGCGAGGCTGGTGAGCGCAGACCAGACATGGTCACGCATTTCCGGAGAGGTGACGAGCAATTCGTGAGTCAGAAGATCGAGGATCCAGTCGGCGGCCCAACTGCGCTCGACCGGATCGTCGATGGCTTTGAGTGGCTGGAAACTCAGCCCGTCCAGCGCATCGGTGCCCTGCCCCAGAGCATTATGAGTTCCGCCCATGGCCAGGACGGCTGCGCGCGCCGAAAGACCCATGTCGAAGACAATGACCCGCGAACCACGATAACGGCGGAACTGGCAGGCGATCAGCGACAGCAGCACCGATTTGCCGGCACCGGTCGGACCCACGACAAGCATGTGTCCGACGTCGCCGACGTGTGTGGAAAAGCGGAACGGGGTCGATCCCTGCGTCTGGGCATGGAATAGCGGCGGGCCTGCGAGATGCCTGTTGCTCTCCTGCCCGGCCCAGACCGCGGAAAGCGGCATCAGGTGCGCGAGGTTCAGCGAATGGACCAGCGGCTGCCGGACATTGGCGTAGACCTGCCCCGGCAATGAGGAGAGCCAGGCTTCGACCGCGTTCACGCCTTCGCGGATGCAGGTGAAACCAAGCCCATTGACCACGCGTTCAACCGCGCGGACCTTTTCCTCGACGCGGGCGCGGTCTTCGTCGGCGACGGTGATGGTCGCGGTGAGGTAGCCGAACGAGACGTGATCGCCGCCAAGCGCCTGCAGCGCGGTATCGGCATCGACCACCTTGTTGTCGGCGTCGCTGTCCACCAGCTGCGTCGGCTGGTTATACAAGACTTCCCGTAGCAGCGCAGTTATCGACTTGCGCTTATTGAACCACTGACGCCGCAGCTTGGTCAGGACCTTGGTGGCGTCCGCCCGGTCCATGGCGATGAAGCGGGTCATCCAGCGATAACCGAAGCCTTGATGATTGAGCGCATCGAGCAGGCCGGGCCGGCTCACATTGGGAAAGCCCGGCAAGGTCAGCGTGCGGACGTAATGGCGTCCCAGTTTCGGCTCCAGTCCGCCGATGAACGGTGTGTCGGCGAGAATGGCGTCAAGGTAGACCGGCGTCTCTGGAACGGCGAGATGGACTGGCCGGTCCGAAACCGTGTCGTGGAGGTAGGAGAGGGTCTCGGCGCTCGACAGCCCGTGAACTTCGGGCATGAAGCCGGCGAAGAGATCGAGGACACGGTCGGTCTCGGCGATGAACCCGGCAAGCGCGGAGCGCCAATCGCGCCCTCCAGACTCGCTGCTTTCGGGCTCCGGCCGCTCGATCAGCGAACGACCGGCAGCATCGCTCGAATCCCCAGGCGGCAGCCAGAGCAGCGTGCCGGTGAACACGCTCTCAAAATGATGGCCCTCGGCCTCGAATGCGGCGCGCCGTTCTTCGTCGATCAGCCAGGATGCCGCATCGGGAAACTGGCTTTGCGGATAGCTTGAAATCTCGCGGCGATGGGCCTCGAAGAATATCGCCCAGCCCGACCCGAGCCGGCGCAGGACATTGTTGGTTCGGGCGCAGGCGCCGACCAGTTCCGCTTCGGTCGAGCTTTCGAGGTCGGGGCCGCGAAAGGCGAAGCTGCGCTGGAAGCTTCCGTCCTTGTTGAGCACCACACCGGGTGCGACCAGCGCGGCCCAGGGCAAGTGATCGGCAAGCCGGTCGAAGCGGGAGCGATATTCGGCAAGGTTCAGCATGCCAGGTATCCTTTTTGCCGGAGGTGGCGGATCAGGACATTCGCGAATTCGGGGTCGCGCCGGGCGGCGAAGACCGCGAGGCTGTGCCCAATCGCCCAGAGCGCAATCCCGACCGGCCACTGCTGGAGGCCGAGCCCAAGCGCAGCGGCGAGCGTCCCGTTGACGATCGCGATCCCGCGCGGAGCCCCGCCCATCAGGATGGGTTGGACGAGGCTCGCGTGGATCGGTGTTTCAAAGCCCTCGATATGGCTCACGAGACCAGCGCCCCTCCGCCGAAGCTGAAGAACGAGAGGAAGAAGGACGAGGCAGCAAAGGCGATCGAGAGCCCGAAGACGATCTGGATAAGCTTGCGGAAGCCGCCGGCGGTCTCACCAAACGCCAGTGCGAGGCCGGTGGTGATGATGATCAGCACCGCCACGATCTTGGCGACCGGCCCCTGGACGGATTCCAGCACCTTCTCGAGCGGATCTTCCCAGGGCATGCCTGAACCGCTGGCCAGCACGGGAGATGCCAGGACCGAAGCGAAAGCGAAGACGACGAGGCCGTTCAGTTTCCGGCCAGCGATATGGAAGACACGCATCAGCATTCTCCTTCAGGTTGGTGGTCAATTGGGGTGTTGGGCGTTCGAAAGGCGTCGATGACGCGGTACTCGCCGCGCTCATCGATCCCGGCGACGCGGGCGATCGTCTCGATGCGGCGGCAAGCACCGCGACCTGCGATGAAGACGATCATGTCGATGGCCTCGGCGATCAGCCGGCGCGGAACGGTGGTGACCGCTTCCTGTACCAGTCCGTCGATCCGATAGAGCGCGGCTCGCGCGTTGTTGGCGTGGACCGTGGCGATGCCGCCGGGATGGCCGGTGTTCCAGGCCTTCAGCATGTCGAGCGCTTCCGGCCCGCGCACTTCCCCGACGATGATCCGGTCGGGCCGCAGTCGCAGCGTCGAGCGAACGAGGTCGCTCATCGACACCTTGCCCGCTCTGGTCCGCAGCGCAACCGTGTCGGCCGCCGGCGATTGGAGTTCGCGTGTGTCCTCAATCAGGATAACGCGCTCATCGAGACTAGCCATTTCCGCGAGCAACGCGTTTGCGAGCGTGGTCTTGCCCGAGCTCGTACCGCCCGCGACGAGGATGTTAGCGCGTGCGACGACCGCCCGGGACAGGAAGCCCGCCTGATCTATTGTCATGATCCCATCGCGCACATAGTCGGCAAGCGTGTGGATCCGTGCCGCAGGCTTCCGGATCGAAAAGCACGGCGCCGTGGCAACCGGTGGCAGCAGGCCCTCGAAGCGCTCGCCCGCACCGGCCCCATGGGCCGGGAGTTCGGCTGAGACGATCGGGGCGTCGGCATGGAATTCAGCGCGGATATGCGATGCCACCAGCCGCACAATGCGTTCGACCTGGGTCGGCTCGAACCGGACGTCGGTATCGACCCGCCCTTCCCCCAGCACATCGACGCGCAGGGCTCCGTCCGGGTTGACCATGATCTCGATGATGCGCGGATCTTCGAGCGCCGCTCGAATGGCCGGGCCCATGGCGGTCCGCAGCATGGCGCGGCGGCGCTCGGCCGAAACGGCATCGGGAGTACCCGTCATGCGCCCTCTCCCGACTTGCGCTCGGGAAGCGTCCGCTTGCCGGTGGCGATCTGGCGCCCGACCTGAGCAACGAACGCCTCGAAGCGCTCGCGGCCAACCGCGCGGGCGGCCGAGTCCGCCTCAGGGAGCGGTGCTGTCACCGAAAGCTGGTAGCGGATGAAGAGCGCCAGGCTTTCCAGCACAACATCGATATCGCGCCGACTCGCGATGATCTCCCGCGAGAGGCGATCGAAGCGCAGACGCAGCAGGTCGTCGATCTCATTCGAGCCTTGGCGAGCGATCCAAGCCTTGAGCGCATCGTTGACGAGGCGGCTCTTGTTGCCGCGCATGCCGGCGGCCAGGCGATCAAGCGCCACGGTGACGTCGCGGTCGAGGTAGAGGTTCTGGCGAATTTTCATGGGCTCTCTCACAGTCCGAGGTCGCGGGTGTGCTGGCTGTCATCGAAGGCGAAGCCGCGCGCGACGGGCGTCAGGGCCTGTGCCTGTTCCATCGCCCGCTTGTCCGCGACGGTGTTGCCGTCATCGTCGTTCGCGAGATCGGGCTCGGTGACTGCGGGCTCTTCGCGTGCGATCGGCTGGCCACCACCTTGCCCGGGCGCCCGTTGTTGTTGCGGTCCGGTTTCGTCGTCGGCGTCGGCCTGCGTCATCAGCGCGGCCAGTCTTGCGTCTTGCGCCCGTGCAGTGCCTTGCCAATCGTCGGGGCGCGATGCCGGCCGATCAACATAGGTGCCGGAGAAAACGGTCGGAGCAGGAAGCCGACGGTCGGTGAAATTGAGGTCGCGAAAATAGCGCAGCTTGCGAGCGCGTATGGGCGCCATGCCTGACAGCAGCACCAACTCCTCATCGGGCGAAAGCTGCATGACTTCGCCAGGGGTCAGAAGCTGACGCGCGGTCTCCTGGCGGCTGACCATGACGTGGGCGAGCCAGGGTGCGAGCCGGTGTCCGGCATAGTTGCGCATGGCACGCTGCTCAGTGGCGGTGCCCAAGGCATCGGAAATCCGCTTGGCGGTCCGCTCATCGTTGGCCGCAAAGGCCACGCGAACATGGCAGTTGTCGAGGATCGAGTTGTTCTCGCCGTAAGCCTTTTCGATCTGATTGAGGCTCTGGGCAATCAGGAAGGCCCGGATCCCGTAACCAGCCATGAATGCGAGGCTGGTTTCGAAGAAGTCCAGGCGGCCAAGCGCGGGGAACTCGTCGAGCATCATCAGGAGTTGGTGCCTGCGGCCGGCGCCGCCGAGCCCGTCGAGCTGTTCAGTCAGGCGCCGCCCGATCTGGTTCAGGACCAGGCGCACCAGCGGCTTGGTACGGCTGATGTCCGATGGGGGAATGACAAGATACAGCGAGCACGGCTGCTCGGCATCGACGAGATCGGCGATCCGCCAGTCGCAGCGCGAAGTAACCTCCGCTATCGTAGGGTCGCGGTAGAGCCCGAGGAACGACATGGCGGTCGAAAGCACGCCCGAGCGTTCGTTCTCGCTCTTGTTGAGAAGCTCCCGCGCAGCTGACGCGACCACCGGATGAACGCGCGGTGCTTCGGCGTCGCCAAGGTGATTGGTGGTGAGCATTGCGCGCAGCGTGGCGGCAAACGAGCGTTGGGGATCCGAGAGGAACGTGGCGACGCGGGCGAGCGTCTTCTGTTCCTCAGCGTAGAGGATATGGAGGATCGCACCGACAAGCAGCGAATGGCTGGTCTTTTCCCAGTGATTGCGGCGTTCGAGCGCGCCTTCCGGGTCAACGAGGATATCGGCGATGTTCTGGACGTCGCGGACCTCGTTGGCGCCGCGGCGCACCTCGAGCAGTGGATTGTAGTGGGCCGATGCTGCGTCGGTGGGGTTGAACAGCAGGCAATGCGAGAAACGCGCCCGCCATCCGGCGGTCAGCGTCCAGTTTTCGCCCTTGATGTCGTGGATGACGGCCGAACCCGTCCAAGTGAGCAGCGTCGGCACCACAAGGCCCACACCCTTGCCGGATCGGGTCGGCGCGAAGGCCAGGACATGCTCTGGGCCTTTATGGCGAAGGTACTCGCGGCCCACCTTGCCAAGCATGAGGCCGGCATCGCCGAGCAGGCCGGCGCGGACTACCTCGCCGTGGCTTGCCCAGCGCGCAGACCCATAGGTTGTGACCCTTCCCTTCTGGCGGGCGCGCCAGAGCGAACCGGCCACGGCCGATCCGCAGCCCAGGAACCCGCTGGCTCCCGCGAGCATGCCCGCCTTGTCGAAGACTTCGGGCGCGTAAGCGTCGAAATGATACCACCATCCGAATAGCGCCCAGGGCTGGTAGCAAGGCACGCCAAACAGGTGGAATGATGCCGCGCCGAGCTCGGACTGGTAGCCCAGCATCGCGGCGGCCGACTGCGTCGAAATCCAGAGGCCCGCGAACATGATCGCGAAGACGACGAGGATCTGACCGACGAGGAGTTTGGTGGGCGTCACGGGGTTTCTCCAGCCCGGTCGTCCGTTGCGACCCGGGTGGAGGAAGAATCCGTGATGAAGGCAAAATTTTAAACGGCGCTAATTGGCGTTTATTGGATATTGCAGGATATTGCCGATCACGCCCCGCGCGAATTGCCGCCAATATCGTGGCGGGCCTTTTCGCTCAGATACGCGAGTCGTTCTTGGCATACGAGACCGACGAGGTCTCGAAGGGCGTGAACCCGTGCCGTTATCGCCTCAAGATCTTCGACACCGATTTCATAGTTCGTGGAATAGCGAGCTTCGACATAGGCGCGCTTAAGCAGCTCGAAGCGCCGCCGGTCAATCTTTGCTTCGCGCGGCCACGCGTCTATCAAACGAGAGTCCTTCCCCTCGGCCAACGACCGCAGAAACTTGATGTTGTGCGATCGCGGGAAATAATGCGTTCGAACGAGGAGAAAGGAAATATAAGCTCGCTCAGTCGCCTGATGGAGAAGAAAGGCTGCGTCGTTCAGCTTGTTCTTTGCAACGCAGAACTCTGCGATTTCGATCGCATCGTTCACCTTCCCCATCCACGATGTGAAATAGGCTGATGCCATTTCGTATGCGTCAGTTGGCGTGAGGGGCTTTGGCATAACAAACGTACTGCCAGGGAGCTCATAGAGAGCGATGCCGTCCCGCGCGATGTCCACCCAGAAATATTCGCCGCGGTTGAGGCTTTGATTTACGTCGTCCATCGTGTGGACAATGAAATTGACCTGGCGCTCGATTGCCGGATCTCTAGCGATCTTGTCGTCCGCAACGTGCCAATATTCGGCGATATCTGTGAGCTTGGGGTGGCTCACGATGATCAGCAAGTCGAAGTCGGACTGGTAGCCATTGAGCGGCCGATCTACCCAGTCACTTCGGGCATAGCTCCCGAAAAGAATGATCTTAAGGATACGGCCATTCTTCTTCCAAGGCTGCGTTGCCCGCGAAATCGCAACCTCGAATTCGGCCATCAGGATCTGTTTTGCCCGTTCGAGCTCCGCCCGCTGAACTGCCGGGAGATGATCAATATCCTTACGCATCAACTGGATTCTCGCCCGAATGAGATCGGTTGGCAAGCCCCCGCGGCTTGCGATCTACGGGGTGTTCGTGTGTCATTGCCGGTCGCGCGCAGCCTCAAAACCAGTGCGCCGCCGAATTCAGCCGTCCCCCAAGAATGCGCGGAGGTGGAAGTCGTGCCCACTACTGCTCCCTGCCTAAACCCGATCAGTCCGACGACAGTGGTGCTCCCGCTGTTGCAAGTCCGAAAGCTCGCCTCTGGGACTTTGCGCTCGGTCCGCTTCGGAGCGTTCCTGGTCGGATATCGGACATACCTGTCTCAGAGCATTGATCAGTTCCCGACCTAACGTCGGACGTTCGATTGCGAAATGGGACTGCCCGATAGCGGACGTTTGTTCCTCTCTGTTGGGGGCCTACCGATGGCAATTCTTTGGCCGGCAGGAGACTGCAATGCCGAAGCGCGGGGGCACCTGGGACGATGGCACGAACTATCGGCGGGATTCACCATCGGCGCTCATGACCTCTTCGTATCCGGTTTTTACAAAAACGACAGCCTCACCTACCGAGGCCTGAAGAGCAAGCAGACCCTGGCTAAGAAGTTTTTATAGTGTAACCTCCGCTAGGAGGTCATCGGCCTTGGCGGCATCGTCGTCATCAGGTCTTCTACAATGGAGCGTTCGAACGGATCGAGGTCGGATTCCGGATCCTGAGCGGCTAGGAAAAGAAGATCGACTGCCTCGCTGAGCGTCGTTGGACCATCTCCTGCATATCTCAGCCGTTTGGTGGTTTCCGGGGGCACTCCGTATTCGTCGAGTGCGAAAAGACTGGAGTTCATAAAAAGGCTCGCTGCCCTGGATGCGAATGTCGAATAGTCGCCAACCGTCTCCCGTCCGTTCCGCGTCAGAACTTCAGCCTGGATGTTACTGATCGCCAGCAGGCTTCGGGGGAAGGTGTAGGAGACGTAGCGCCGCATAAATTTGAGGGCCTGTTCGACCGATTCGCTCACAGATTGGAAGAAGGCACGGTTTGCGACCCTGTGGTCTATGTAGGACCTGAACGTCTTCGCAAGCCGCAATCGATCCAGTTCGGCCTTCAACCCCATTCCGGACGTGACGCCGTAGCGGCTCAGGGCGTAACCATCGAAATGATCGTGGATCATCTCGCACACCTTCAGAAGCTGGAAGGGCTTAGGCATGCCCGACCACACGAGGGCGTCCTCCAGATTGAGTAGGTCGCGGACGATATGCGTATGAACGGCATATTGTCGGTCGAGAGGTACATGCCGATTCAATCGAAGGGTCTCCATCGAAAGGGGGCTTTCCCTTTCGATGTCTAGGACGCGCTGTCTTGAGATCGGCGCGAGGTCCTCGTCGTCTAGCTCCAGCAGTAGTGCGGCAGGCGTGTTCTCGTTCTGCAGGCCGACACCGATCTCCACGGACATCGTCTCATCCGGTGGTGCGGCTTCGAGGACGAAGACCTTGCCGATGAAATACTTCCGCATGCGGCCGGCTCGGCCTGCGATGTTGCGGAAGGTGAAGGCGTCGAAGCCTGTGTTCTCGACCCGCCGATCGTAGATGATGACATTCTCCGCGACCGTGTTGATGCCCTCGATCAGGGTGGTCGTGCAGATGATGATCTTGATCTCGCCAGAGTCGAAGGCGCGAATGATGTATTGTTGGATCGCCCGTGGCACGTTGCCATGGTGTACCCCGATTCCATGCTCCAGCGCTTTCGTGAGGATCCATTCCTCTGGATACTCGCGTCGCAGCCATTCGACTGCGGCGCGCGTGGATGCGACCTTTCCGAGATCGCCATGCTCAAGCAGATACTCCGCCAAGGATGTCGCGCGGGGAGGGGACTGGCAATAGACTAGCGTGGGGGAAGTGAGTTGGCCGCATAGCTCGGTGAGCTTTTCCTTGCGCGCATCCCCTTTCTCGGGGAGTTCGAACTGAACGATGTCGAGCGCCACCGTCGAGAATTCCGAGGGGACGAACACCGGATTATAACGCGCTGCTATGCCCGCCACTCCGCTGACATGTGGCCCTATGAGGTAGAATTTCGCACCTTGACCAGCGAGGCGCGCGAAGACCAGATTGAGGTCGACGGAACGCTCAGGCTCCTTCTCGTCGATCTCCAGCTTGTAGAATTCGTCGATGACGAAGAACTCGACCTTGTCCAGATCCTTGCGCGCGAGTGCCCTTTCCTGCGTGAGGACGAATATGACCGGCCTGCTGAAGTCAGTCTGCTGCGTCGGGTGTGTGACGACCTCGTGCGTCTGCGCAAAGCGGCGACCCAGCCGGCGTCGGGTCTCATCGATCAGGGCGATGGTAGGGACGATTATGGCAATTACATTGTAGAGACCGGAAGCGATGACCGCGTCCACCACCATGCTCTTGCCCACACTGGTCGTGGCGCTCAGCACCACGTTTCTGCCGGCGACGAGATCGCGGTAGATCTGCAACTGCAGCGTGTGGAAAAAGTAGTCGTCCTCGTCCGGAATCGGCGCCCGGTGAGCTTCCATGAGGTAGTGATCGTCCAAGGACCGGGCATTGTCCGGATCGGCATAGGGTATCAGGCCGACGGAACGTATCAGACCGTCCAGCAGCGGGTGGAAGTCGTCCCGCAACAGGTCCTTTGCGGCCAGCATGCGGATCACAAGTTCCCGCGCGGCCGGTTGGGTGGCGACGTCGTTGGCCAGCGCGCTGATGGTTTGAAGCGCGTCGAAGGCCATTTCCGGAGGAAGTGTCCGCGACGATAGTGCCGATCTTATCTCCGACTCGGTCACCGGTCATCCTTTAGGGTCGTTTCAAACAGGCGGGAAAGCGTGTCTGCGCATTGGACCGGAATCAGGAAGATGTGGATTCTGAAGTCGCGCAGATCAGTGCCTAGTTCGGCCTCGATGGCGGCGGACACCTCATTGGCCTCCTGTCTGAGGCCGTCGAGATAGTCGTGTGTGAATCCTTCCGCGAGCACGTTGCTGTCATACGCGATGAGCAGTGGAATGTGCAGAACGGACAGCAGATCGTCTACCTTGCCGTTGGCGGCCATCGAACGGCCAAGGTTGTGCTCGCTGAGGTGAGCCGGATGCCGTAGCTGCAGGATTACCTTCCGCTCACGCCGCAGGATCTCGCGGTCAAGACCAGACCTAAGTGCTTCCGCCACCGCCGCTGGCATACTCTCCCGATCCGCAACGGTCGTCAGTCTGCTCTGGCCGAGCCAGAGCTGATCGCCGGCATCGTCCAGCACCACGTGGGCGCTGCCGAAAACGAGGCGACCGCTGTTCATATGGAAGATCTTGCAGGCGATCGGTTCCGAACAGTGATGGTGCCTCAGCAACGCGTGCAGCATGAGCTCCGCAAGCAGTTCCCTCGCATGTAGGCCGCCATGCGCTTCGCACGCCTCAACTGCGCGTGTCAGCAGACTTCGTGCGTTGAGTTGGTCTAGGTTGGCGAGGACCGTAGGCGGCAGCACAACTTCGGGAATCCAGTCGAGCAGGTGGTCGACAAGTTCGCGGTATCTCCATTCGCCGCCGTCGAATTCCACGTCCCAGCCGGAAACCGTTCGATTGCCCGATGTGCCGGCCCCGCGGTGGAATTCGGAGAAGAACTCCTCGGACCGGACCCGGTAGACCTTGATGGTTCGTCGGGTCTCCGCGGCGAACAATGCGATTTGGTTCCTCCACCATCCGGTGGCGGTGGCGCGGGAGATGCACTTTTTCTCAGGAGCGTGAACCCGCGAGGCGTCACCGGCGTCGATGACCATTCCAAGCAGGTCGGCGTAGCTGGTCTCTATTTCGGTGATGTGGGGCCTTTCTCCATAATTGCCGGCGAGTTGGAGCAGTCGCAGCCGGTTATGACCCGCGAGCTTCTCCATATCGGGCTCGACCTGCCAGAGCAGTTGCTGCGCCCAGTCGGCGAGCGTTCGTCCGTTCGGCGACTTGAACTTGGGAAATTTTTTCTCGAATGCGCCGGTTGCTGCCGCCATGAGGGTCGCCCGGCTGGATCGCTCGTCCCTCGGAATCTTGAAATGGACCAGAGGGGATCTGGGCTCGCGGACGGTGACGAGGCGGAAGCTGGGAACGGCGTCATGGGCATCGCAGGCGAGTGAACGCTCGGCGATTGACGTGCCTTCCCGACTGTCGGCGCGCTGCAGAAGCTCTTGCATGCTCCATTTGGAGTCACCGTCGGTCGTCTTGACCTGCACATACTCATGGGCTTCCACCGCGTCCACCACCCGTCGGATGGTAACATCGTCCGCTGTCTCGCATTCTATCTGCACGATCGTCGGCTCAACCAGCATGTCGATGACGAGGCTGGCTGCGACGTGGTCTTGGAACTTCTGCCCCCGCCTTCCCGCGACACCGCCCGCGTCCGAAGCTGTTTCGGGATCTATAAGGCTGATGAGCGGCATGGCGGTCTTAGTTCTACCTTGTGATGTTTCGCAATGCCTCAACCTGCCGGTGCTTTGAGTTAAACGTCAAGAAGCCTATGCATTCGTACGGTTTATTCGGCGAGGGTAAGACACGAATGGCAAAAAAACCTGTGAGCCTCGGTAATGGAAGGTCTTGGCCGTCCCGGGGAGCGGCAATTGACTACTTCCGTGAACTGCGCGACCGCTATTCGGTTGGTGCAGCCGTGTCGGATCCGGCAGATCATGATGACCTGATGGCGCTGCTCCGGCGTTACGACAAGTGCGGCCTTGACGGTCCAAGCAAGATCGGGGTGGGGGTGGACCGGTTCGAAACCCGGTTGAACATCACCAACGGGGGTAGAAATGTCGGCTTCTGGGTTGTCCGGCTGGACGGTAGCGAAACGGACTTCAGCTTCATCCGGGCAGTGAACGAAGCTCCCAAAGGGGTCCTTGATCAGCTCGTCGATGCCTGTCGAACAGTCGTTCAGGCTGAGATTCAGAGCGCGCGCATCGCATATTTCGCAATGCACGCGGATCGATCCGGAAGCGTGGTGTGCGCAGTCTCCGGCGACCGCATTTCCGAGCGCGATTGCGGACTGGAATATGCCGAGCGGGGATTTTCTGAACTGGTCGGCGATTTCGCTGTCGCGCAAGGGTGGCAAGACGGCATCCCGGAAGGCGTTCTGAGCGCACCTGCCGACGCACAGACGACGACGTCGTTTGCAAGCCCGTCGTATGCGGCCGCGTTTCGCGAGTTTCACCGAACCACTGCCCGTGTCCGCGTCGTCTCCAAGAAGATCGTTAGGCGGCGGCACAATGCACTGCAGAACGGCGAGGAGGTGAAGTATCTCGAACTTTAACGCGACTGTGCGAGCACTAAAGATAAACGCGGTCTTCACCATCCGCTTGAGAGATATCCATGTGTAGGATTGACTGGTCGGCGCTGGCCGCTTGGGTACAAGCAATCTTCTCAATCGTCGCAATCGGGGTGGCGATTTGGCTACCTAAGCGCGACCGCAAAGCGGCGCGCCAGCAGCAGTTCGAAACTCAGAAGGCGGCCCTGATATCCATCGCCATGCGCGGGGAGATTACTCTCAACCGATTGCGCGCACGTGCCGTTAAGCGTGAAATTCCGCGGAGCGAATTCGGATGGCTACGCGACGAAGTTGAGGCCATAAGCGCGATTGCGGATCGTGTGGATCTCACCACCTTGCTTGACAGCAAACTCTCCGATGCCTTTGCCGAAGTCCAGGAGGCTTGCCGGACGAGCGCGCGGCGCCTTCAGCAGGTCATCAGCAACGCGAAGAATGAGGAAGGGCGAGTCATTGCGAACATCCCGATCGTCGCGGATAAGTTCGACAACCCGTTGCAGCTCATCACAGGCGCCATCGCCACACTCGAGGCTGCCCGGATATAGG
Organism: Novosphingobium sp. BL-S-33; assembly: GCF_056857025.1. NCBI lineage: Bacteria > Pseudomonadati > Pseudomonadota > Alphaproteobacteria > Sphingomonadales > Sphingomonadaceae > Novosphingobium > Novosphingobium sp. BL-S-33. Next base: position 3,224,943 of record NZ_CM166474.1, read on the forward strand.
CCGACGCGACCTTCGGGCAGGATTTAGATCACATGGCGGCTGAGGGCCACTGACTTGCCGAGCCGACCGACCAAAGCGCCGCGACAATCTCCTCCCAAAGCAGATGCGCGTTGCAGCTAAACGAACGGCTGCTTCCCTCGCGCGCCTGACATAAGCGGACAGTTCGGACGTCCAACTTTTCCGACATGCGCGATCTGCCGCACGCCCCAAAACCATGTCCGCTTTTGGGAAGACTAAAAGTGGTCGTGAATGGCCAGGAAGGGTCGGTAACCGACACCTTTATCCAACGGTCGGCCCAATTTAGCGCCGAAGGAGGCTCGCTACTTTTTCAGGTAATCCGCCCCACCACCAACGAGATGGCCCGTCGATTTGTCGATTGCGAAATCGATCGTCCCGATACCGACATTCATATGGAGCATGCCGTTTTCGACCGTTGCCGGATAGGAGTCCTTCTTGGGAGCACCAATGTAAGTAGGGATCTCTCTGCGAACGATGTAAGCATCCCCGTTCCGTTCGATGGTCATGGTACTCTTGGCCTGCTTGGTGCTGTCCCAGGTTCCAAGAAACTCACTGCCATTTTGACCACAACCGGTGAGCATCAAAATTCCACCGATTAAAGATACAAAACTCTTATTCATCTCCAAGCCTTTTTGTCGGCGGGCCCGTCAATCGCCCTACCCTATTCGTCGCGCTTGGATTTGATCGCATTTTATTGGAGACGTCAAATCTCTTAATGCTTTTTTAAACGCTCATTCAGCGGGAAGGCCAGAATTTAATCGGTGCAACGCTCGGCAATTCCATCACTCGCCATTTGACCTAGTCTTCAAGAGATGCCCGGCCCACCGCGCGACCGTCCAATTGTCCAATTTATTCCGTCCGTACGCATCAGGCCGGACACCGTCTTTCCAACCTGCTTTTCCAACGCCTGCCGCCATGGAACCAGCGTGAAATCCCGGCTCCGCTCGATCAATGCATGCTTACCGCTCACGAGATCGACCGACCGGCGGTAGATGCCCTCGATGCGCTCGCCTTGTCGGGCCTCGCGGTAGGGCCGCCCAATCTCCTCCTCGAGCCCGCCCGAAATCCGCAGTAATTCGCGCCGTCGCAGGGCATCCATCATGCCTTCCGCGAACATGGTCTGCCCTTGGCTTTCCTCTGCAAATCCCTGAGCCAGCAGCCATTGCCGCCGCCGCCCCCTTACGTCTGCCAATTCCTTCCCAAAGCCGGCCTCGCGCGCCGGCTCCTGGCTGCCCGAGGTAAGATCGCGATCGATCCAGGTTGCAGCCTCCAATTGCGCCAGCTTGGCGAGCGGCTCACGTGCCATCACTTCAACGGCAACCGGGCGATCCCTGATCCGTGCTTGTTGCCATGTGGCAACGCGCTCCAAATGGTCCGCTGAAATCATCCAGCGTCCTGACGGCTCGCGCACGACAAGGCCGCTCTCCCTACGCATGGCTTCGAGCCGCCGGACATGGGCTTCGGCATAAGTCTGGGTGGCATTGGGATCGTGGCGCAGGTGAAGATCGATATCGTAGTGGCCGCCGTTGGCTTCGGCGACAGCTGCGATCGTCCGATCGACCTCGCGGACGGTTGGCCGCAGGGGTTCGATCCTGACGACAGCCCCGGCAAGCGGTCCGTCAGCATCATCCCCAACGCCAAAGGCACCCCGCTCGGCCTTGCCAATCGCCACATAGTGGCTGCGCCCATCGGTCGCGTCGACAATGAGGTAATGCCGATCCTCGAATTCATCGGCCAACCCGCGCGATAGAACCCGGCCCACCAGTGGCCGCGCGTCTTTGCGCGACGGATCGTAGATCACCTGATCGGTCGCAGCGCGCTCGACTTTCAGCCTCGTGAATTCGCGCTGCATCGTGCGGATCACATCGCCGCGCTCGCCCATGCTGCGCAGCGTATCTTCAAGATCGGCGGCAAGCCGATAGCGATCGCCACCCAGATGCTCGGCCAGATCCATCCTGGCGAGGTGGGCAAGGCGCCCGGCCCTTTCCGATTGCTGCAGCGGGTCGGGCGAACGGGCCGCGACCTCCCGTTCCGGCCCGGCCTCTGACAGCAGTTCGCGGTCAATCGAGGTAAGCCGCTCCTGGCCGATCTCCGCGCGCAGAGTGTCCGCAATTTCCCGATCCGAACGGGGCCCAAGATCGAGCTCGACGAGATCCGCCGCCCGCTCGCGGATGCCGCTCGTCAGATAATCACGGGCGATCACCAGATCCTTGCCCGCAGCATCCTTGCCGCGCACCACGATATGCGTGTGGGGATGGGCGGTATTGAAGTGATCGACCGCCACCCAATCCAGCTCGCTTCCAAGGTCCTTTTCCATCTGCGCCATGAGGCGCCGGGTCAGCGGCTTCAAATCCTCGTAACGGTCGCCGTCTTCCGGCGAGACAATGAAACGGAACTGGTGGCGATCGCCGGTTCCTTGTTCGAGGAAAGCCTTGCCGTCCACGGCATCGAGATCACGCCCATAGAGCGAGCCACGTTCGCCCTCGCGGGTTGTGCCGTCGCGCTGGAGATAACGAAGGTGCGCGGCCGCCGCCGCCGCGCCCTTGCCGGTCAGCCGGACGATACTCGCTTTCACCACCACCCGGCGACGATGGGAGCCGGCCATACCGCCCCTGCTGGCCAGCATACGTCCCACGCCGGCGCCGCGTCCGATTCTGCTCCCGGTGAAGCTGGATTTTCCGCGCCCTTTTGCTGCACCTCCGCGCGCAAGATTGGCGGCCGCGAGGACCTTGCCAATATACCGCCTTTCGCCTTTGCTTCCGCGCGCATTCTGGCGCCCGAGGCGAGGCAAGAAATCATCGTCGTCGGCCATGGCGCGTCGCCCATATGAGTGCTGTGAGGCGAACCATGCCCCGCGCCCTCGCCCATGAAAACCGGTGCCATCCAAGGCCGCAGAAACACGGGCGCGAAGAACCTCATGGCACTGCCGAATCGCTTCTAGTGCCATTCAGGACCGCTAAAAACGATGTGCAGACAACACGTTATGGCGTTCCAGTGCCATGGCTTTATCTTGCCATGCACGACCTTCCCCTCTCACCTGCCCCTCGCCTCTTCAACCGCCCACCTCGCCCCACTGCCGATGCCCGCCTGTTCGCTGCCCGCCGAGCACAAAAAAAGGCCGGGACGCAGGCACCATCCGGCACCCACCTCCCGGCCGCGACCTTCCCTCGCGCCTCATCGCAATGCTGCGTATGCTTCGCGCGCTTCGCCTTCGCTCGCGCAGCTGCGCCGCGCCATCAATCCCCGCGCCCTGCCCTCACCATCGACAATGCTGACGGCTGCGTACCATGCTCCATCCAGGCATCCGACGACCGCCACCCGGTCCAGTTCCACAGCGTCATCGTCTTCGCTCTGCGCACCACATTCCCAAGTGCTCAGCCAACGCTCACAGACCCGTGCGTCCCAGACAAAATCGCATTCTTCCGCATCCAGAAACCGCGCTGCCAGCGCCCGTCCTGCACCGCTCCCGAACTCGATTTCCAGCCCCGCCACCAGCTTCGTGATGACCCGTTCAGCCGCAATTCCAATGTTCACCTGCGCAACCATGTCAGCCTCCTTCGCTTGAGCGTCCCCGTTCTTCGAGGACCCCAGTCGCCCGACGGTCGGCGCGGTGGCTGTCAGGGCCGCGCCGGCTTGCCGGTGCGCCGCGAAGCGGCGGCGGAGGAACCGATTTTGCCCCAGGAAAACAAACAAACTCGCGCGCGGAACGCGCGCTCTATTGCTGCGGCAAAATTGGAGGGGCCGCCGGCCTTTACTGCCGCCGCAGAGACCGTCACGCTCGGCAGATCCGAGGAGGGCAAACTCCCTCTCGTCCTCGCGCAAGGCCGAGATCCAGCGCGTCCATACGCTTATCCGACAGCTCCGGAATTGCCGGTGTCAGCGTGCTGCGCGAATGGCAAACAGCGGGTCGATAGGACCAACCGCATGGCCGCGATCATGGGAACTTTGGTCCCCATTTTCCTGCGGCAACGGCGCAGGAGTGAGGCCAATGAAGATCGATGGGTGACCTCCTGTGCCCGCGTGCGGAGCATGCGAGGACGCAGGCACGCCGCCTGCGAATGTAGTGCCCGCAGGCGCCCCGTATCCCGCGACCGAGGCGAGATAGGCTCGGGTCTCGGGAGGCAGCGGTCGCCCCTCGCCGATCGAGGCGGCGTAGCGCGCCGGCCCGGCATTGTAGGCGGCAAAAAGCCCCGGATAGCCGAAGCGGTCGAACATCTCCCTGAGGTACGCCGTACCGGCCAGGATGTTGTCGCGCGGCATGTGCGGATCGCTTCCGAGGCCGAGCTTTACGCGGAGTTCTCCCCATGTCGCCGGCATCAGTTGCATGAGCCCCATCGCGCCTGCGGGTGACACGATGGGCCTACCTGCAAGCAACGTGTGCCCCCGGCTTTCCACGCGCATGACGCGTTCGATCCACACCGCCGGTACCCCGAACCGCTCGGATGCTTCGGCGATTTCGGCGTGCCAGCGGCCGACCTCGTCGCTCTCGCCGGCATGCGCAGGGGTCGCAGTACAAAGGCCGACCGTCGGCACGGCAATGGCAAGCATGGCGGACGCCGCCAGGATAATGCAGCGACACGGAGGGAGCGCGCGAGATGTGCGGGAGCGGCGCCGAAGTGCGCCGCTCCGCTTGCCTTGCGACAACTTCATCAAGGCAGCCACAGCGGACGCGCCTTGCCGAGGATTTCCCGCTCTTTCGTGACGCCGAAATAGCGCCCGTCGAAGCTGTCCGGCCGCAGCGTCATCAGCAGGAAATAGCTCCCTTCCCGCAGGCGCACGCATCCTTCCCAGCGTGGCAGCGGCCGGCCGGATCGATCCGCAGAAAGACGCCGGGCGACGGGTTTTCCATCGATCGTCACGACATCGCCATGACCGCAGATCGTGTCTCCGGCGGCGCCCGCAACGCGTTTCACCAGCGGCACGCCCGAGGGCAGGTAATGGCGGCGCGCCGCGAGGGTTCGCGCCGCTTCGGGCGGCCAGGCGACCACCATGTCGCCCGGCATGGCGCGCGCGCCGGGCGAGACAAGGTAGAGCCCGATCGGCGCGCTGGCGCTGTGGTTCCACACCAGGCGGGGCACCGGCGGGAATGCCAGCGTCAGGCCTAATGCGGCAATTCCGGCGCCGATAAGGACAGCGCGGCGGCGCAGCATCCGGCTACGCGCCCGCGCCGCGCGCAAAGCTTCGCCCCATTCAAAGAGCGGGAGGTTCCGGGCGTCACCCATGATCGCCTCCTGCCGCGTTGGCGAGCGACCAGGCCTCGAGATCGTCGATGTGATAGCGCCAGTCGCGCCCGTGCTTGCGGCACCTCGGACCGGTGCCATTCCGGCGCATCCCCTTGAGTGTGACGACTGCCAGTCCAAGATGAAACGCGGCCTGCTTGGAGGTGAGAAACGGATGTGTTTCGCGGGCGGATTTCGCCCGCTGCTGGGTGCAGCCATCGGCGCCCGTTCGCCCCCCGGAGGCGAGGCCCCCTGCAGCATTGTCTGTCATGTTTCGTGCTCCCTTCCGGCAGGTCTGGGTTGGACCTTCCGGGCACGAGGCATGACCATTCGAGACGGCCTGCGGCAGGGGCGAAAATCGACAGGCGCGTTTTCGCCCCCCCTTCCCCGCTCGTAACGTGCCCCTGATTTCGCGGCCCAGCGAGGCCCCGCATCGCGCCGGTTTCAGGCACGATGCGGGGCGGCCCGGGCGGGTCAGTCGGCCGGATTCCAGATTATGGCGAAGGCGTCCTCGTCGTCCTGACCGGCGGCGCGGCCGAGGTTGGCGTAGAGCCGGCGGGGCCCGAATTCCGGGGCGGCAAGGCTCAGCGATACGTAATCATTGCCCGAGCTTTCGCTGCGGCGCAGCCATCCTGCGCCGACCTCGACGGTGCCCGAGGTAACCCGGTAGTCGGGCTGCGCATCGCTGGTCTTGCGAGGGTTGGGGGTGATCTCGATTTCGGTGCGGATCGAGAGGGTGCGAAGCTGGCCCTTGAAGCCGCGGCCATCGCGCGTGACATATCCGATTGCTGGCATTTCTCGTCTCCTCAATGGGTCGCCCGCGAACCGATTTTCCGGACGATGGCAGACCGCGAGGGAGCGCTCGCAAGGACGCATGAACCCCTTGGGGCCGGAGCATGAGCGAAGGACCGGAGCGAGGCGGCTTATTTGCAGCGAAGCGGCCGCGAGGAGCCCGCCTCAGGCGGGCGGGGAAATAAGCCGCCGCGCGATGGTTTCGTGCGGCTGCGACCGCTTCCAGGTCAATGCCGTTTGGATCCGGAAACGGGTTTCGGCACTCCAGATCCGGAGCACCAAATGCCGGCGCTCGAGTCCACATGCGCGACATGGCGGCGAGAACGCGGCTTTCCGATTCACTCGATCCGAACAGCGTGGTGACGCCCTACTGCCGGACGGCGATGTGCCGAACCAGCTGTGCGGGTGGCCGCAGCGCCGGTAATGACGGATGCCGCCGGTGGCCTTCCGGCACCGCGCATGGGTCCCTCGCGGCAGCGCTCGTCGCGGGTCCCGCAACCGCCAAATTCGCGCCCGTAAATGTGCCCGACATGCCTGCAATTCGGGCGTCCCGCGGTCGGCAAAAAGCGCAGCTAGGTTCCGCCGCCGCACCCCTGAAACCCGCCCAGCTGCGTCCATGCGGCCCATTGCCTGCTCGGAAGAGTATCCATTCGGGTAATTGCAACACGGGGCGCGAAATGGTGAGCAGTGCGCGGGAGAGACGCATGAACATCTACACTTTGAGGTTCCTCAAGGCTGGAGACGAAGCCGCCTTGTCCGAGGATCACGAGGAGCAACTCGAGTTTCAGGCGGCCGATGTCGTCGGCGCACTTGTCATCGCTCATGAAAAAGCATCGCGCAGGAGCGCGGAACTCTGGGATGAGGCCCGCCGGCTTTGCACGATCCACCGCTCGCCTGGGGCTGAGTTCTCGATGCGCGCGGCGCGCGCATGATCGGCCGCCGCAACGCGGCCGAAACCCGTTAGCGCAAAGGCCCAATTGCCCCGAATTTCCGAGCGCCGCCGCGCGGGTTTTGCTCAGGAAAACCACAGGTAACGCACATGCTGGCAACAGCTTGTGGACAGGCTTTTCCACAGGGTTATGGACCGGTGGAGCCCGGTCCATCGACGCCCGATCATCGATGACAGATGTTCGCGCATCGACCCATCTCGATCCGTACCTGAAAGAAGGACCATCCCTGGAGGGGATGGCCCTGAGTGCGAGGGAACGGCCCGGGTTATTCGAGGGCGCCGGGCCGCGAGAATGTACATACCCGGACCACTTCCTGCAGGGCAACGCTGCGCCCGGCGAAGCGAGCAGAGAGCGCGCCCGATCGCCAATGCCAAAGCGCCGGGCGCAAGGGGTCGCCCGATTCGCGCCTCGAATTCTGCCGCCGCCAAGGTCATACTCCGATGAACCGAGGTGCATCCGCATCGGTTCACGGGCGTTGGAATAGGGGAAGCCATGACCGCGACCGGCCCCCGACTGCGCCATTTCAGGGAGAGAATCGATGGATGAAGATGCTGTATTCGCCTTTGGCAGCGCGCTTGCCGCAATCGGAAGTCTTCTCGAGGAAAAGGGCCTTTGCACGGCGACGGAGCTCGCCCAGTCGCTCGGGCATGCCGCGATGGTGCATCTGAAAGCCGAGAAGAAATACCATGTGCGGGGCGAGTATTTGCGCGCCTGGGCGGTCTCGGTGAAAGCCGCCGCCGATGGCGCGAGCGCAGCGCCGCGCCACTGATGCAGCGTCAGCTTTCCCGCGCAAGAACTCCGCGGGCCTCGTAGTGCACACCGGTGCTGTTCAAGCAGAATGGTCTGGGGGGATCGCTCCTGCGGAGAAGAGCGATCCCCTACCAGTGCACTCCGGCATTTCCGAAGTCGGAGGCAGCAACGAATATAGTCCCGATCCCGGATAGCGGCATCGGGATTTTCCGCAGGTTGCGGTCCCTTGGCCCTTATTGACCAGTCGCTGTCAGCGGTGCGCGCACATCCGCCCGCGACCTGCCAAGCGGCGCCAATCTCGATGCGGGTCCTGCCGCGAATCCGCGCGCTGGCCTTTCAGCGCTGAAGCGTGACGAGGCGGGTATCGCCGCAAAGGCTGCAAATGTCCTTGCGCCGTTCAAAGCCGTTTGTCCCTGCAAGCTCGCGCGCGGTCTGATCCGTGTGTTCCAGCGGCGAGAGGCCCAGTGTCTGGGCGATGCAATCATCGCAAACCGGCTCGGGTGAGAGCCGGACGACAAGCTTTTCGATATCCTGAAGTGCTGTCATGTCCGTGCCCCGTACTGTTTTCCGAACTCAATGTTCGTCCCCGAATTCGGCCCGTGCCACCCGGCAGGGATCGGGGCAACGAACATTAGGGGGTAGCGGCGGCCCCGCGCCCTCAAGGCGCGGGGCCGCCGCGTAAATTTCTCCATCTTCAAAACGGTATCGAGGGCAGGTGAAGAAACGATGTCCGCCGATCTTCTCGCGCGCGGCCAGCCGCATCCGCTGCCGGGGCGGCTGCGGAGCGCGTAAGACGTTCGAACCTACTGATGCCCGGCGCTCCTGACGCCCGGCGCTCCTTACGCCTGCGACGACGTGGCGTGCTGCGGCAACCGATTCGGGCACCCGGGATTGAACCACCGATCATGGCCGCGCGCCCTCAGCCCCTTGGGCGCGGGCGCGCGGCCCACAAAACTTGCCGCCACTCGCGCGAGGCGACCGGAGGCGGATCGCTCCGCCTCCGGTCGTCGCCATCAATCACCCATTGGGGGATCATCGGGCTCGGCAACTTCACCGAAGCCGCTGCCAAAGCCGGTGTCTGGATCGATACCGGCGTCGGGCCCAGTTTCGGGCTCGAACTCTGAGGAATTAAAGTCCGGATCGGGCTCGTCCGCGCATTCGTCATGCTCACCGTCTCCGGTCATGGACGCGGCCACGCGCGCATGGGCCTCGACCGTGCCCACCCCGCCGCGCGTCGTATAGGCGGCGGGCGGGAAGGCCATCCAGCGCGGTACCCAGCCCTCCCGCTTGGGGCGCCCGCCTGCTCCTGCAAGATGATCGCGGATAATGCCGCGCAGGGTTTTCGCCTTCTCGCCCGCATTGGCGGACGCCACCAGCGATCCGGCCACTTCTCCCACCATCGCGAGCAGCACTTCGCGGTCGCGCAGCGTCTCGAGGAAGGCCTCGTCCGCCTCCCACCAATCGGACATCGACACGCCGATCTCGGTGCCGAGCGCCTCGACCGCTGCGCTTCCCGCCTCAAGCGCCTCGCCCATGACCAACGTAAGTACGTCCATCACCGCCGTATCGGGAAGTTCGATCAGGCGCGCGAACAGACGGCAAAGGTCACGGTGCGACCCGCGCATGCCGTAGCCATTGCCGCCGATTACTGTCGGGTCGTCATCGGGAAGGCCGAGCAGCGCCAGCACCGCGCGCCGCCGCTCGTCGAACACGGCCTCGGCCGGGCATTCGTCCACGCTCGCCTTCACCGCGTCGCTTTTCGCGCTCTGCGGTTCCGGGGTAATCCGCCAGAGCGGCGAACCGGCGATGGCATGGGCAACCATGAGCCGCAGGGCAATGCCCGGACGCTCAAGCATCGCGGCGCGCACGGCAGCGTGGCGGTGGAGATCGATATAGGTCTGCGTGACGGAAGTCAGCTCGGGTCGGTCGGCCTTGCCCATGCCAGTGCCAGTGCCAGTGCCAGTGCCAGTGCCAGAAGCTCCCCCGTCCGCGCCGGATGCCTTGGCCATGCGCGCTGCTTCCTTACGGGAGAGATAGCCCTCGTGGATGACGACTTCGCCATTGGCGCGCACATCGAGATAGACCCGCCCGCCTTTGCGCTTGGGGGTTTTCTCATGCTCCCACGAATGGAAATGGGTTTCGGGTCCGAGCACGACGGCATCGGCCCAGCCCGCCTCGAGAAAGGATGCCCGCTTCGCCTCGATGGCCGCATTCTGCAAATCCCAGAAAGCGTCCGTCTCGGCAAAATAGGCATCCTCCCCGAACAGGTCCGCGACTGTCGCAAGTCCGCTGGCCTCGGCATCGAAAAGCGCGTGTCCCACCGGCACCGACTGCCCGCCGAACAGCCATGATTTCAGCTGATAGCCGCGCGGCGCGTAGCTGGCGGGATCGTCGGCAAGGGCAAGCCATGCCTTCTGCTGCGACTTCGATGCGAGGGTGAGGTGCCGGATGGTGGCGGCATCGATTTCCTCGGCGCGGTACATCTCGCGGATGCGCGGAAGCAGGTTGCCGAGCGCGAGGATGCGCTTCACGGCAAGGTCGGGCAGGCCGAAAGTCTGCGCGATATCCTCAATCGTACGGCCTTCCTTCACCAGCCGGGTGAAGCAGGCCCAGCGCGAAACCTCGTCGGGATCGAGCCGGGCAATGTTCTCGATGAGCGACGCCTCGACCGCGCTGGCATCGTCGGTATCGCCCAGAACCGCGCAAGGGAGCATGGCGGCGTCGGGGTCCGGCTCGCCCGCCTCGGCGCGGGCGGCCTGCCGTTCGGCCGCGACGATTTGCGCGGCATGAAAGCGGCGGCACCCGGCAACGATCTCGAAATGGCCCGGCTCTCCATCCCCTTGGCAATTGGGCCGCACGAGGATCGGTTGGATCACGCCGCGCGCCCGAATGGTCGGCAGGATGTCGGACACGTCGGGGGCCTTGCGGGCGTAACGCATATTCGATTTGCTGACGGCAAGGTTGCCCAGCGCAATGAATTCGAGTTTCATGGGTAGCACTCCTGATTGAGAGTGCCGGTCCACCGAGTTCGTGATGGGATAAGGTGGACCGGCTTAGGTCTGGGCCTTCCGGAACCGATTGCCCCGGCTGCCCGGCGTCATCCGCCCCTCAGCGGGGCGAAAGCCTGATGGCCGCCGGGTCCTCGCGGGTCAGACGGTCCAGAAGCAGCGCGGCATCGGGGATCGATCCTGCGAGGCGGGCGGCCTCGGTCCAGACCGAAAGCCTGTGCCGGGTACTGAAAGCGATATCGCGCTCGATGGTGAGGCCCATCGGCAAGCGAATCGCCTCGATCTCGCGAAGCGAGGAAATGCCAAGCTCCGGGCATCCGAAGCCGAGGTCCGCCAGCCCGAACAGGGTGTCGTCGTCGGCGTAGAGTTCGGAAACCAGCCAGACCGCGCGGCCCATGGGATTGAACAGGCGGACCAGCGGCAGCGGGTCGAACTTGGGATTTTCCATGCAATGCTCGAAATTGGCACTGAGCATCGAGCGGATGGAGCGGGTCAGGAGGGTCATGCCGTTGCCCTCCCGTTTCCCGGCAAGGCCGCGCAGGGCGCAGTTTGCGAATCCGGTAGCGCCGCACCTTCGCCGACCTCAGCGCCCCCACCATTCGCCGCATCCGGCCCGCCCGCACCACCGCGCCACTTTCCTGCAAGATTTCCGTCAGATAGGCTGACATCAGGGGAAGCGGAGGGGCCCGCCTCTGCATCCAGTTCGAGGCTTTTCTCGAGATTGGCCCCCTCATGGCGAGCGAGCAGCCAGTCGGCGGCTTTGCTCGCCATGCTTGCTGCCCGGAAGATCGCGCGGTTGTCCTCGCGCAGCACTTCGAGCCATGCTCCGATATAATCGGCATGGCGCACGGTGGGCACGATGCCGAGCGCGGCGCAAAGGAAAGCCGAGCCCATTTCGGCCAATAATTCCTCGCGGGCGTAGTCCTTCGAACCGAACGCATTCGTCAGATTTCTACCGAGTCGCGATGCGTGGCCGGTCGCGTGGGTCAGCTCGTGCAGAGCCGTCCTGTAGAAGTTCACCTGATCGCGGAACGCCTGCTGCGGCGGCACAGCCACGAAGTCCGCGCCCGGCGCATAGAATGCCTTGTCGCCGCCGATACGAAAATCAACACCGCTTGCGGCGATCACCGCCTCACCCACCGGCACGATTTCCCGTTCCGGCAAGGCAACCTGTTCGGGGAGCAGATCCTCCCGCAGCCCCTCGCACTGCGCCACGTTGAAAACGGTGAAGCGCTTGAGAAAGGCAATGGACCTCGCCTCCCCGCCGCTCTCGCGTGCGCGCTCTTTCTCGGCCTCGGGCGTGAAGCGGTCGGCATAGACAACCTGCGTGCCATGCTCGCCTTTGCGCACATTGCCGCCCGCCTCCAGCGCCTGCTTGAACGTCAGCCAACCTTGCGAAGGCCAGCCGCCCGCAATCACTGCTTCCCACAGGATCAGGACATTGATCCCGCTATAGGGACGCCGCGTCAGGGCATTGCGGGGAAGACCGGGAGCCGCAAGGCTCCCACCCTCTCCGGCTCCGCCGCCTGCCGCCGGGATGCCCCACGGCTGCACCCAAGGAACGCATCCGTTCTCAAGCTGGGCAATGATCCGGCTCGTCACCTCGTCATAGAGCGAAGCCCTGTCGCTTGCGGAACCGCGCCCGCGCGAAGTCTCGCCCTGCCCATTGCACGGCGTGTGGCTGCCGATATCTCCAGTTTCCGACCCCGCGCATGACGGAGCCTTGCGATTGCTGCGCATGTCTCATCTCCAAGACCCGCCCAAAACCACCATGGCCTCCCCCGGCGAAGGCGGGGGTGGGCGGCCCGGACGACCGACAGGGCCCGCGCCAGGCAGCGCCTGCACCGCTTGCGGCCGGAACGTTAAGTGGAGGAGCCGCGCCTCGGCGCGGCTTGCAGGCGATGCCGGCGGGCCCAGACGGGCGGCAAGCCCACCCGCGCATTCGCTCGGGGCCAGGCTCACGGACAACGCCGCGCGCGGCACCCCGCGCGCGCCTGCATCAGGGGGCGCCGAAGGCGCGCCCTCGCCGCGCCAGCGATCGTGGCCGCAAGGACGAGACCCGACGGGGCTCGGTGCCGTGCGTGCGGACCAGGCGGGCGTTCAGCCCGTCCGCGCGCAGCATAGAGCGCGTTCGCGCCTCAGGCGCGGGGCGCCCTGCCCATTCTGCCCGCTAATACGGCCGTCCAAGAGGCTGAAACCCATCCGCCCCGCCGATCGCTGCACATCGGCTCGGCCTCAGTGACGAGCCTGTAGATCCCGGCCTTTCCGCCGGACGCGCCGCATGACCGCACGACCGCACCTCCCGCAGGCCCTTGGCCATTTCCCGTTATCCATTGGACGTTACCCGCTGCCCGCTGCCCAACTCTGGCACAATTCAGATTGGTTCCCGAGATTCCAATAAATACTTCACAGGCCGTGAATAGTCCGCGAAGAAAAGGTCACTTTTGTTCACAGGAGCCAAATCGTTTCTCGTGCAATTATTATACACCACGCAAGAGCGTTGGATGTGTACTTTGGAGAGAACCATGAGCATCGAAGGCAAGGCCAAGGAAGCTGCCGGCTACATCAAGGAAGAGATGAACGAGCACGGCAAGTCGCCCGAGGCGCAAAAGAAGGCCCAAGAAGGTCGCGATCTTCGCAACGAAGGCCGGGTCGAGGACGGCAAGGCGCCGAAGACCTCGAAGCCGGGTACCGACAAGAGCGAATAAGCCACGACGGGCCGGCGTGCCCGTCACGCCGGCCCGGTCATTCCCGGAGAGTTTCGCCGCATGTTTACGCAGCTCAACCCCACTGTTCCCCTGCACGTTCTTGGCAAAGGCGACGGCTACGCGATCGGGATCATCGACTACGGCCAGGAACACAACCTGATCTGGGTCACCGCGCTCGATGGTTCGGGTGAGATCTGGTGCGCGCCCAATGCGACTGTGCGGCTTGGAAAGAACTGGACGATGGGTCGGCAGGAAAACCCGCTCATTACCCAGCACAAGATCGCCGAACGAACAGCGGAGCCGCGCTCGGCCTGCTGACAACTCGTTGATCGGAAGTGACAGGGAGAGTTCGTTCAGCATCCAACGCTGCGCTTGACCGCGCTCAGGATCCACCCAGTTCTGGACCGATTGGGGACATTCACCGGCGTCCGCGCCGGATAGAGCGAATATTGACTTTGCGGCACGCGCCTTCAGCGGCCCCCGCGGGTGCGAAAACGCAGTTGCGCACAGGACAAGGGTCCTTTTTTGTTCCGCCGCTTGCACCCTTTTGAATGGTCTCGCATATCTCTGGAATGTCGAGCGATTCAGCCCCGCAACCGCCCTGCGTCTTCATCTCCTACTCCTGGACCACGCCGACGCATGAGGCCTGGGTTCTTCAGTTGGCGGAACGGCTGGTGGAAGACGGCATCGATGTAAAGCTCGACAAGTGGGATCTGCATGCAGGCCACGATTCCTATGCCTTCATGGAATCGATGGTCACGGACCCGACGGTCACCAAGGTCCTGATGATCTGCGACAAGGCCTACGCGGCGAAAGCCGACCAACGCACAGGCGGCGTCGGCACCGAAAGCCAGATCATCTCGCCCGAACTTTACGGCAAGACCAGCCAGGACAAATACGCCGCCGCGATAACCGACCAGGGCGAGGACGGCAGCGGTCATGTGCCGGTGTTCTACCGCAACCGCATATTCTTCGATTTTCGATCGGGCGATCGCTACGAGGAGAGTTACGAGCAGCTCTTGCGCTGGCTTGCCGGCAGGCCGCAGTTCGTCAAGCCCAAGCTCGGAAAGCTTCCCGACCACATCATGGAAACGCGCCCGGCGGCTACGGGAACACGCTCTGCGCACCAGCGCGCGATGCGGGCGGTCGAGGACGGCGCGCCGCAAGCGGCCGCGCACGTGAGAGGTTTCGGTGAAACGCTGGTCGGCGAACTGGCTGGACTTCTGCCCATCTTGGAGAACAGCGAGGAAATCGATGAAACGATCCTTGCCACGGTCGCCTCGATCCGGCCCTACCTTCATCAACTTGCCGAGCTGACCCGCGCGATTGCCCGGTTCAGCAGGGATACCGAAACCTGGGAACGGCTGCTCGGAATTCTGGAGCAGGTCTTGCAGCTGACAGTTCCGGCGTGGGGCGGCGGCAGCCGGCACCCCTGGCAGTTGGACGCCGTGAAGATGGCCGCACACGACGCGTTTCTCTCGACCTTGGCTATCGCGCTCGATGAAGAGCGCTTTGACCTCGCCGATCGCCTGCTCAAACGCGCCTGGCTTGTGGGTAACCCCTATGGCGCGGTCAACAAACGCGCGACCTCGGATTTCTCGGCATTCGCGCAGCAGATCGAATCGCTTGAACACCGCAACAGACGGTTGGATTTGCGCCGCATGAGTCTGTTTGCCGACCTGGTGAAGGAGGCGCACGACAACGGCGCCCTGCCCGAGTTCGAGAGCGTCATGCAGGCAGACTTCCTTTGCCACATTAGAGGGATGGCGGTCGGCGAATACAATGGCTGGTACCCGGAAACGCTCATCTACGCGACCAACCGATTTACGCCGTTTCCAATCTTCGCTCGGGCTGAATCGAACCAATTCCTCAATCGCGTCCTCGTCGCGGTCGGCGAGCCCGACCTTCACGCTTTCACGGCGAGTCTTGCGAAACTGCACAGCAATCAACCCGGCTACGGGCTGTTCCGGAGGGGCGGACTCCCCGTCAGCTCGCTTGCCAATGTGAAGCATCTGGCAGTGAGGCCGTGAGGCTGCTTTCGGGACATCTCGACTTTGTCCCGGCTGATGGTCGGAAACGGTCCGGCCGAGGGGCGCGTGTCAATCGGCCTTCCGGGATCATTACCTCTAGATGATCAAGCGCGTACTTGAGCCATTTTTGATCGAAAATTCCGCAGCATAATCATTTTGGCTGCTTGCTCAAAAACCAAGCGCGTTCATAGTGGGTGCCTTCGTCAGAAGGGAAAGGGGGCCGGAAGGTGCGACCCGATCCCGGCAGCGGCGACCGGCCTTTTCGCCCCCTGGCCGGCGCCGTCCCTACCCTTCGGAACCGGAGCAAGTCAGTAAAGTGAACGATTATGCCGATACGGA
The DNA here is from genome assembly GCF_056857025.1 of Novosphingobium sp. BL-S-33. Lineage (NCBI taxonomy): Bacteria > Pseudomonadati > Pseudomonadota > Alphaproteobacteria > Sphingomonadales > Sphingomonadaceae > Novosphingobium > Novosphingobium sp. BL-S-33. Next base: position 3,240,757 of record NZ_CM166474.1, read on the forward strand.
CGCCTGCTCGGCGCACGTGACGCTGAGTGGCATGTCTCGGCCATAAATTACAATCCAGGAAACTGACGATCAATGTAAGATGTTCGAGCACTGCCAAGTCTATAATGCCCTCTGCAGGGGCATAACGGTGACGGTTTCGTAACGATCGGTTGGTTAATCGCCCCTCGAGTTTGACAGGGGGTTCGAATGATCAAGCGTATGGCAGTGCTTTTACTGGCGAGCGCCAGTTTGTCGGGTTGCGGGGCGATTTCCGACATGTTCAGCACAAAAGTCGATTGCATGAACGAGGACGGTCAACGGACCGCAATCGATCTGGTCAAGGAAAACATCGAGAAGGGCGTCAGCAAAATCGGCAAGAACGACGATCATCCGGTTCCGATGTCGAAAGTTCGCGCTACGATCGCGCAGCTGCAGTTCGCGTTCGAGGACGTGCGCACGTCGAAGGAAGACCCCAACAGCAGCAAGAAGTTCTGCGCCTCGAAGCTCAAGGTGACCTTCCCGGTGCAGATGCTCAACGATGCATCGAAGGTCCTCGAAATGCTATCGCTTCCCGAGCTTACCAAGGCTGCGGACGATATCGGCGCCGAGCGTAACGCAAATGCGTACAAGATCGATCTCGATTTCTCGGTCCAGCCGACCGACGACGGCAAGAAGGTCTATGCCGAGATCGATGGCGCGGACAAAACGTACGAATTCCTGAGCGGAATCGTGAGCTCGAGCCTGTTCCGCAAGAAGACCGAGCAGGCCATGCAGGATGCGCAGAATCAGGCCGACGCCGAGCGGGCGTATCAAGAGAATGCGCAAGCCGACTCCCGCAAGGCCGGATACGAAGAAGCCAAAGCGACGAGCCAACTTGCGCAGCAGTCGATCAATGCGGTGTGGAACTCGATCCCGGAAGATCGCCGCCAGCAGGTACTCCCGATCCAGCGGGCCTGGATCAAGCGCAAGGGCGCCGAGTGTCGCATCCAGGCGGCGTCCACCTCCGTCGAGCCGACTGAGCGCGAGACGGCACGCCTCTACTGCGAAGCACGGATGGACAACGATCGCGCGAACGAACTCCAGCAGCTGGTCAGCTACGAGTGATGCGCCGCAAAACCAGGAGAGTGAACGTGCGTCTTGCGCTTACCGCCCTCGCCCTTGGCGCCTCGGCCATCGTTCCGGGCCTTGCTAGCGCCCAGGCCTTCGGCGTCGCCATGGGCGCGCCGCCTTCACGATACGGCGGCCGACTAGTCGATCCGAGCGATCCGACATACTTTTCGGTTACCGTTCCGCAGCCGAACGGAGAGTTCGAACTATATAACGCTATCTCGACGCCGGAGACGGGCATTTGCAGGATCAGCGGCTTAGGCCGCGATCATGACAATGACCCAACCGGAGCCGCCACCCTGTCCGACTTTAATGCGATGAAGAAGGCGCTGGAGGTCAAGTACGGGACCAGCACCTCGTACGACTTCCTGGTCGATGGCGCGACCTGGGATAAGCCCAGTGAGTGGGTGTGGTCGCTGTTCAAGAAAGAACGATCCGTGGCATCGTTCTGGTTTGCCGGTGAAGGGGAGACCCGGCTCCCGCCGGCAATCGCATCGATAGCGCTGGAGATCAGGGCAATAAACGCGAATTCTGCCTACATCACGATCATCTATGAATTTAAGAACTTCGATCGATGCCTGGCTATTCTCCAACAAGTGAAATACTCAAGCCTTTGAAAACGGGCCTCGGCGCATTTCAGTCCAAATTTCGGATTGTTCGTGGTTTCGCCAAGCAGGCATTCAGAACGCGAATGACAACTGATCGGGATGCGCCGGCCGCCGGCGCATCCCTCGCTCGCGAACTATATCCTGATCGACGGTTCCAAAGATCACCTTGATCATATTGAGCGCTCGCAAATTGATGCTGCACGAAGCCTCGAGACGGCGCATTGCGCGCGCCGGATCGCGGTATACGCCTTCTCCGCTTCCCACCTGACCTGAGGCGATCGCACGTCCGTGGCGGAGCATCGGCATCGGGGCTAGCCGAGGGATTTCCTTCCTCTCGGCCCAAATGGACGGAAAAGCCAACGTAATCCTACTTATCCTGCCGGACAGGTGTCTGCGCAATCAGGCAGACCCCATGTATCTACCGCCATTGACGCTGATGGTCTGGCCGGTGATGTAACCAGCGTCGGGCGAAGCGAGGTAGGCGCAGGCGGCAGCGATGTCCTCGCCAACCCCCAGACGGCCGACCGGGATGGTCTTTCCAAATGCTTCCATATCGAGCGTTGTCGCACGGCGCAGCATTGGCGTGTCGATGGACCCTGGGGGGACCATATTGAATGTGACGCCGCTCTTGCCGAATTCGAGGGCCAACGCCTTGGTCAGTCCGAGCAAGCCGCCTTTACTGGCGACATAGTGAGCCTGGCTAGGCGAGCCGCTCTGGGTCGAGGAGGATGTGATGTTGATGACCCGGCCCCACCCGGCATCCAGCATCGCGGGCAGCATCTCGCGGATGCACAAGTGCGGTCCTGTCAGGTTGATGCGGAGCATCTCCTCCCACATGGCGACGTCCTGATCGAAATACCGGACATGTGGGCCGATACCGGCATTGTTGACAAGAATGTCGATCGGGCCAAGCGCGGCTCGGGTCTCATCCGCTGCCGCCTTGATCGCGGCCTCATCGGCGCAATCGACGCCGAGGGCGATGGCGGCATCGCCAGCATCGGTGATGCCCTTGGCGGTTTCGGCCGCGGCATCGCCATTGATATCCCATACCGCCACTTTGGCGCCGTCGCGAGCGAAGCGCTCAGCGATCGACCGCCCCATGCCCGAGCCAGCGCCGGTGACGACGGCGACTTTCCCGTTAAGCGGTGCGGGGATCATTTTCATCTGTTCTCTTCTCGGGATGATCGCTTTTTTTCGCCGGATGCAAAAGCTGCCGGTGCCTGTCCGCGAAGGCGACAATGTATGCACCTGCGCCTTCAGGCCACCGGCCCCGCTTTTTCAGCGCCACCGCGATGGGATGATTGGGAAATCGATCGAGCCTGCGCGCCCCCGCTCTCAGCGCCTGCGCAATCCGGTGTTTCCCTCCAGCAGGTCGAAGCGCATTGTGTTAAATACCATCGCAGCCATGACATATTGGCCGACAAGGCCGGGTAATTCCATGAGTTGCGGTTCGCTCCAGCGACTGGCCAGCACCTCCCACGTGGCGTCGGCAATGGCGTAGTCACCCATCAGCTCCTCCACCGCGCGCACGATTGCCCGATCGAAGTCATCCCAGCCCTCAGCATTCGACCCTTGGGTGACGCGCTCGACTTCCACGTCCGAAAGTCCGGCCTGTTTGCCATATACGAGGTGCTGCCCCCATTCGTAGGGCGTTCGCGACAGCCACGCGACCCGCAGCACCGCCAGTTCTCGTTCGCGCGCAGGGATGCAGCCGCCCCGGCCAAGTTCGTTGCCCAATTGCAACTGAGCCCGGTATAGCCCGGGATGCTTGAACATGATGCCGAAGATGGATGGAATGTCCGACGTGTCGATGGCTTCGACTTTGGAGAAAGTCTCCGCAATCAGCTGCCGTGCCTCATCGGTAAACTCGTGCGGGTCCAACGGGGCGATGCGGGGATTTCCCGAAACTTGCGCATCGCGTGCATCGATGTCGAAATGCGTCGGACCGGATTGAATGCGGTAGTCGTTCATTGTGGCCTTTCTTGAAACGGCGGAACCCCGCTCAGATGCGACTGGCAAGCGCTTCCGCCCGGAATGGCGACAAGCGTACCGAACCGGCCGTGGGTCCATCCAGAATTGCGACAACAACGACATGAAGCAAGCCGCACATCGCTACCGAGGAAGCAGGCCGGGCACACACCTGCGGCAAATATCGGCGTCCCGCTGTGTGAACAGGCACGCCCGCCACCCGATCGGCAAGGTGGCCACTCATTTCATTTAAAGTGCAGGCGGAGTGAGAGACCTGCAGATGAAAGCGCAAACCAATGACGTTCGCGGCGATTTCGATCGATCCATTTCAGGACGGGATCATTATTTTGAATGGTCCCCGCGCACGATATGTTGCGCTTGAGCAAGGAATGAAGGAGAGTACCCAAACCAATAAAATATTCGGGCACTCGTACAACCAATGGCAGACGAATCTCTTCTTTCTCTCGCTGCAGACATCATCACCGCACATGTCAGAAACAATTCTGTGCCGTCGGATCAGCTCACGCAATTGATCGAGACGGTCTACGGATCGCTCGCCAGTCTCGGCAAGACGCCCGAGCCCGCTGTGGAAGCGCCGCGTGAACCGGCCGTTTCGATCCGCGCTTCGGTAAAACCGGACGGGATCGTCTGCCTGGAATGCGGATCGAAGTTCAAGACGATCAAACGGCACCTCACCACCGACCACCAGCTGACGGTTGAGGAATACCGCCGCCGCTGGAACCTGCCGGCCAGCTACCCGACAGTCGCGGCAGATTATGCCGAGCGGCGCCGCGAGCTTGCCAAGACGATTGGTCTCGGCCGCAAGAAGGGCAGCAAAGTCGCCGTCAAGGCCAAGGCGCAAAAAGTCGCTCCGGTGGCCGCAGAACTCGCCCCTGAACCTGCAGCCGTGATGGCTCCCGAGCCGGAAGGATTGAACCCCACCGCCCTTCCCGCAGCAACGGCCAAACCGGAAAGCGCGAAGAAGACGCCGGCAAAGGCGAAAGCGGCCCCGCGCAAGAAGCTTGGGATTGCGGCCGAGTAAATAACCGGCCGCACCGTACGGGAGCGCTCGATCCCCCGCTCCCGTACGCGAACAAAATTGCCGGCGTGTGCCTATGTGCTGCGCTGTAAACAGAGCCTTATTCGGAGCTCATCCGGCAATCTTTTCACATTAAATCAGTATGATGCTGATGTGATTCGGGCCCCCGTAGACCCGGACAAAGTCTGAGACCCTCGACTCTTCGACAGGATGGCTCGGCCCTGCGCGGCCGGGTCATTGAGGACATGAGAGTCCCAAAAGGCAGCGTCATTTGTCAGCTCATGCACGGACCCGATCGGTGGGATTATCGCGGCATGGCAAAATCGCCTCACACTCTCGCACGCGAACAGATCGTTCAGGCTGCCGAGAAGGCACAGACCGATTTGAGCGACCACGGCATTCACCTCGAGACCTGCGACATCATCAAGATCGCTGCCGATTATGCTGCCAAATACGCCGTGCTCAGTACGCAGTATGGAACCAGCGAGTCGCGGCGTGAGCTCGGCGAACAGCTGCGGCGAGAATTCATCACTCGCATGGCCCATTGGGAGGACATCTTCCTGGGCGGCGGTGAGAAAATGACGATCTCGAATGATCCGCTGCCCACCCTCCGCAAGATCGAGCTGCTCGACATGATGCTCATGCCGCCTGCAAAGAGACGCGGACGGCCGCCCCGCCGGCCTTGATCCACCGCCTCATGTTCTATATATGTTCCCGTCAAGGATGGAGCATATGGACAGCATCAAACAGATCCGCGACGCCGTTGCCAGCGAGCTTGAGAACCGCGGCCTCGATAACCGAAGGTTCCTGCGCGAGATCCGCGCGGGCAAACGTGACGACGGCCCCTACATGATCGGTGCGCTTGCAGCGGCCCGCCTTGCCGAACTCGCCGATAAAGTCGGCTGAGGTCTGCCTACCGCCGGACGCGCGCCCTGTGCCTCATTCCGCGCCAGCTGAAACGGCCCTTCGTGCCTAACGGCGAAGCAGGAGTTCCTTGTATCCGCCGAGCGCCATTGCCCCGGCCTGCCGGGCAAGGCGGCGAATGCGGGAACGCAGCGAATCGGACGGATCGTTCCAGTCGCGCTCGACGCTGTCGGCACCGACCAGCAAGCAGGCAAGCTCGCGCTGACTGACGCCGCCAGACAGAGCGTCGTGCACGCGCAGCAGCAGACTGCCACGCGCGACCGCCGGATCGCGCGGATAGAGTTCCTTCCCGAACCGCCGGTGGCGATGCAGTGCAAGCAGCCGCTGCAGAGGCAAGACGCCTGCCTCCGCCACCCCCATACCGTCAAAACAGAAACGCAACCGGACGGCGACCTCTCCGCTGAGTGTGCCTGAGACCACATCCAGCCGGATGTGATGGGAACCGTCGGAAAGGACGGCATGCTCCGTGCCCGAGGCCGCCCCGACAGTGGTCAGCCAGGGCTGGATCCGGTCGATGTGCAAGCACGCTGGGTCGTCGGCAGGTCCGGGCTCGGCTTCGACAGAGAGCGTCGAAGGATCACGATTCGCATGCCAGATTATCCGGGCCGAGAGACAATCCCGGTCCGGCGCTTCGGCGAAAGTGAAGCCCCCATTTCAAGGCGCTCGGCATCGGTCCGCGCGTCGCAGCCGAGGCCTGGACGTACCAGGCGCGGTACTCTGGATCCCTGCGGAGCCATTCCCACATCAGACCGGTACGATCGGCATTCTTTAAATAGAGATAGTCTGAAGGATCCTCCCCATTAGGGAGTCCTTTCGATCTCATTTTGAAAGTTTCTTTGACGAATTAACCACTCTAGGAAAGATTTGAATTAACAAATTTTCATCGAAATACGGACATAATGCCCCTTTAGGTGAATATCCGAGGGCGCCGGCTGGGTGATATGACGCTTTTGCGACAACACCTGCCGGATGGCGGCCTGAGAAACCGCTAGCCTGCACCCAACGAACAGGAAGGGCGATCGCCGGAACAACGGTGACAAGTGACGCCGCCGAAGATCGTAATGTCGAACCTTGGGCACAAGAATGATGGCTTTGATGATGCACCTCGTGAGCATCTTCGAAACAGTCCGCAATATCGACGATCTGACCGAAGCCCTCAGCGAAGCGACAGAGGAAATGGGCTTCCAGCGATACGCGCTTTCGCATCACGGAGGGTTCTTCGATCCGGAGGGACAGCGCTTCCGGCTGCACAATTACCCCGACCAGTGGGCCGAATTCTACGATCGCCATGGCCTCGGGCTTAATGATCCGGTTCACCGGGCAAGCCATGTTACCAATCTCGGATTTCGCTGGGACCGCATCCCGGCGATGATCCCGATGACGGATGGCGACAAGCTGGTCATGAGAAAGGCGCGCGAGGAGGGGATCGTTCACGGGTTCACGGTCCCGGGCTATGTTCCCGGAGAATCCCGCGGGTCGCTCTCTTTCGTGAATTCGAGATCCGTTCCGATGAACGAATTGGTACTGCCCATCGCGCAGTCGGTCGCCCAGTTTGCCTTCGATGCCGCGCGAGGATTGTGGCTCGGCCGGGGCGCCACCGCCAGATCGGGGGCCGCAAAGCTTACCGACCGGCAGCGCGAAATTCTCGTACTGGTTGCCTGGGGCATGAACGACCGGGAGATAGCACGCTACCTCGATCGCAGCCCTGAGACGGTGAAGCTCCACGTCAAGAACCTTTGCCGGCAGTACGGCGTGAACAAGCGGACATTGGCGGTGATCCGGGCACTGTTCGATGGAAATCTGACTTTCACCGATATCCTGCGGCGGTAACATACCCCTTTCCGGGTATGGCGCCGAAGCGGTGTTCGGGATGAACCTTGGTACGTGACAGCCCAGCGTCACGGCCAAGGAGTCATCCTCATGCTCAATGTTCAAAGCTACGAAAACCGCGAAGCCCCGGACGAGGCATTGCGCGCCATGTGGGCCGCGCGAAAATCGGTTTTCATCGACCTGCTCAAGTGGGATCTGCCGGTCCTTGCCGGCAAATACGAACTCGACCACTTCGACAATCCCTCCGCCCGCTACGTGATCCTCGCCTCCCGACCACACAGCCGCATATTCTCGACAGCTTCTACGCCGAGTTTTGCGAGGATGGCGTACCGCGCGGGCCCACTATCAAGGAGATCACGCGGTTCTGCCTGGATCGCCGCCTCAGCGCGGGCGACCGGCGCGAAGCGCGCGACGCGCTGATCTGCGCGCTTGTCGATCACGCCCTCGTCAACGGCATCACTGCCTATACAGCGATAGCCTCGGAAGGCTGGTTCAGGCAGGTTCTGCAATTCGGTTGGGACTGCCGACCGCTCGGACCGCCGCGTCTCAGCGGCAACGAAATGCTTGCGGCGATCCACATCGCAATCGATCGCGACACGCCCGAAAAACTCGCGGCCGCCGGCATCACCACCCACCACCGCGGCTCTGACCGCAGCGCTAATTGAAGGGAAACCGAAGATGGATCTCTTCACCCAAGTCGCGCAGCGCGCCGCCGAGCTCAAGCAAAACGGCTATTGCATCATCGAAAGCGCCCTCCCGGCGGAAACGATCGCGGCGCTCGATGACGACATCGCCCCCCGTTTTCATCGCACGCCGTTCTGCAAGGGCGGGTTCTATGGCGCGACGACCAAACGTTTCGGCCGCCTGCTCGCGCATTCTCCGCACGCCGAAACGCTGGTCCGGCACGCGCTCATCGTCGCGATCGTCGAACAAATCCTGCTTCCCTGGTGCGACTGCATCCAGCTCAACACCGCGCAGGCAATTGCGGTCCATGGGGGCGCCCCCGCACAATTGCCGCACCGCGACCAGGACATGTGGGCCGCGCCCAAGGGCAGCGCCGAATATCTCGTCAATGTGATGTGGCCCCTCACCCCGTTCACCGCCGAGAACGGCGCGACACTCGTCTGGCCCCAAAGCCACGGCGCAGCCGCGCTCGAGCCGGAGCCGAGCGGGCAACCGGTCGCCGTCGAGATCCCGCCCGGCGCCGCGCTGCTGTTCCTGGGCTCGACCCTGCACGGGGCGGGCAGCAACAAGACCGGCGAGGTCCGCCGGGGTATTGTCGTTGGCTATTCGCTCGGCTGGCTCAAACCTTATGAGGCCCAGTGGCTTGCCTATCCACCCGGCATCGCTCGCAGGTTCGATCCCGAACTTGCCGCATTGGTGGGCTACCGTCAGCACCGGCCCAACCTCGGCAACTACGAAGGCCAGTGTCCCTCGATCCTGCTGGATGAGGACTACGATCCCGGTCGGCCGCTCGCCGCAATCGACGCGCTCCGGCCCGATCAGCAAGCGCTGATCGACAATCGCATCGCCGTGCAGGGAGGTGTGTCATGAACGCAGGCGCGACATCGGACCGGATCTACGAGCACATCCGGTTTCTCATAACCCGCCGCGATATGCGGCCCGGTTTCCGCCTCGACCCCAAGGCGATCGCCAAGGATCTGGAAGCCAGCGCCACACCGGTTCGCGAGGCGCTCAATCGCCTTGTCGGCGAGGGCATGGTGGAAACATTGGTCCCAGGCGGCTTCTTCGTTATCACCCTTGATGAGCCGGCGTTGCGCGATCTCTATTCCTGGTCGCGCACGCTCATCGGTCTTTCGCTGCGATCCGGAACCCTCGCGGGACGCGATCCGGCCAGGCTCGGGCGGGGCGAAGACTATCCGGATCGCGTGGCAAACCTTCTCACGGACCTCGTCTACAGTTCGAACAACTCGCAGTACCGCATCGCCATGCGGCGCCTCAATGCGAACCTTCATGCGATTCGTCATATCGAGTCCAACCTGCTGGAAGACGTCGACGGGGAATTCGAAGAACTCAAGATTGCGCTTACCGAGGTTCCCGGAGACTCGATCGGCAAAGTTTTGAAGTCTTATCATCAACGCCGCCATCGCTCGGCTTTTGAGCTCATTCGTCGATGGCAACGCTTTAAACCATACGAATAGCAACACTTGTCTTCACGAAGATCGATATTCCGACAGTCAATAAACGCAATTAACGCGCAAGAGTCGATATATTCTTGATATAGAGTCACTATATAGTTCGTATATCGCTATCTCATTCGTAGGCTTCTTCTGCTGCCAATTCCGGCAGCTTGTTGAAGGAGCAAGACGATGGACCGTGAGAACACGCCGATCGAACTCGGCACCGCCAGCACCGAAACCAAGGGCGTGCAGCCCAACGATCTCGATGTCGGCATCGGCAGCCCGCAGGCGGGCCTGTCGGACGACTGAGCCCAGGGTGGCGCGCAGCTCGGGCTGCGCGCCACTCCTCTGAGATCATCGGGAAACGTGTCTGGAGACGATCATGTCGGGTCACGGACTTCGCCGCGGCGTGAGCTTCTGCGCCATTGGCGAGCGATACATCTTCCTCGATCTCGAGGCAGATCGCTACTTCTGCCTGCCCCAGCCTCTCGACCGCCAGTTTCACCGGCTTACCGAAACCGGCGAGGCTGAGGCGCCGGTCAGGCAGGCGCTGCAACGCATCGGCGTTCTGTCGATGGGGCATGGGTATCCGCTGACGGCCTGCACGCGCCGCGCCCCCGTCACTGCAAGTGCGCAGGCGCAGAGTGGTGCGTCTACATCCGTTTCACGCCTTGCGCCGCTGGGCACCGCGCGGGCGCTAGCAAACAGGTCCCTGTGGAACCGGCGGGTCCGTACGAGAGCCCTTGCCGCAAACATCGCCGACGTCATCAGCAGACGCGAAAACCTGCAGCCCGCGCATGATGCCGCCGCCGCGTTGCAAGCTGTTGCCAGCGCTTATCGCCATGCCGGCCTCATCCGGTCGACCCGAGGGCGCTGCCTTCCCACTTCGATGGCCCTGATGAGCGATCTTGCCAAAGCCGGCGTTTGCGCCCGGATGGTCATGGGTGTGCAGTTGGGGCCATTCAGTGCACATTGCTGGGTGGAAGTGGGTTCTGGCCTCGTGTGCGAGGATGCCGGAACCGTCACTCCCTACGTCCCGATCCTGGTCGTATGATGGGACGCTATCTCGCCTTGATTGGCACGCCGGACCGGCCGATCCCCGATCGCGAGGCGCTTGCCGAGGGCGCGCGCACAGCCGGTCTGGAAATCTGCCACAGCGACGCGCGCCTCTTTGTTGCGGTCTCGCCGGCACTTGCTCATCATCATCTCGGCGAGGATCGCGGCATCGTGATTGGTGAAGTCTTATCGCGCGGCACCAACCTCGCCAGCTCGGCAGAAAGCATCGGTCGTATGCTGGCGGAGCGGCCGGTCGATGCGGACCGCCTCGCCACCTGGTTCTGGGGCAACTACGTCGCATTGCTGCGCGCGCCCGGAAGCGGCGAGATCACGGTCCTTCGCGCGCCGTTCGGCAAACTGCCTTGCCTCTATGGATTCAAGGACGGGATTTCCATCGCGGCATCGGATGTCGCCGCGCTCGGAGTTGCCGGCGTTGGCGTGGGTAATCCTGACGCCCGCGCACTTGCCGAGCGGCTGGCGTTCCCCGGTCTCCCTGGACAGGGCACGTGCCTGACGGGGATCGGCAACCTGCCAGGCGGCGCAACACTGCTAATAGGGCCCGGCGGCGCATCCACGGGAGAAGCCTGGTCCCCCTGGCCCCATGCTGAGCGCGCCCAGTGGTACGAGACGACGGAGCAGGCACAGCATGAAGTTCGCAGCGCGATTTACCAGGCGCTCCGCGCTCTCAGGGGCGATGCGGCGAAGACGCTCCTCATGCTCTCGGGCGGGATCGACTCCTCGATCCTCGCCGCTTGCCTATCATCGCTTGGAGCCGAATATGGCTGCGTCAACTTCGTCCACGAGGACAGCTCCGGCGACGAGCGCAACTGGGCCCGGATGGTCGCGCGGCACCTCGGCTGCCAGCTCGAAGAACTCGATTTTCCGCTGAGCGCCGTCGACGTCACACGATCCGAAAGCGCGGACCTGCCGTCCCCCGGCTCGCGCGTCTTCATGCAGGGTACGAATGCAGCGCTCGCCAGCGCAGCCAACGCACTCGGCGCCGATCTCACTCTCGATGGCGGGGGCGGCGACAACGTGTTCCTTGCTCTCAATTCGGTGGCGCCAGTCACCGATGCCTTGCGACACGCCGATACGTACGAGACGGTGTGGTCGTGCGCGAGGACGGTTGCCGCGCTAGGACAGGCTAGCGCGCTCGAAGTGCTGTGGCGCGCTGCACGCCGCCGGTTCCGGCGATCCGCCACGTTTCGGTGGAGGCCTGACCTTGCCCTTCTTGCCCCTGATGCAATCGCCAATCTGGCATCGCAGGCACCGCACGCATGGCTCAGCGCCCCCAGCAAGGCAGAGCATGGCACAGCCGCCCACGTGGCGGTCATCGCCGCCGCCCAAGGGTGGGCGGAAGATTGCGACCTGCTCAGTCCGGTCCGGCATATCAGTCCGCTTGCGAGCCAGCCGGTCGTCGAGGCATGCCTTCGGGTTCCAAGCTGGTGGTGGTTCCGCGATGGCCGCAGCCGGATCATCGCCCGGGACGCTTTCGCCGACCGCTTGCCAAGGGAGATCGTCATGCGGCAGTCGAAGGGATCGCCCGAAAGCTTCGTCGCCGACGTCTACTGCAAGAACCGCGAAACCGTGCGATCGATGCTGCTCGGCGGTCACCTGCGGCGGCTCGGCCTCATCGATAGCGATGCGGTCGAACGCGCCACAAGTGACACGGAGCCAATCAGGGACACCGCCCACAGGCGTCTGCTCCAACTCTCACAGGTCGAGGCCTGGCTTGCAGCCCGGCACCCTCAATCCTGAGGGCGCCGGGCTGCCTCCCTCTCCTTGGCGAGTTCCTGCCAGTGCGCATATTGTCCGGCCTTGCCGGGATCGGGATCGATCCTGCCCTGGAGCCAGAATGCAAACCAGTCGAGATTGCGCCGATAGACGGCCAGCCGCTGCGCGGGCTGATACTTGAAGTGATAGGCGTCCGGGAAAACGAACATGTCGACGGCTTTGTGCTGCTCCCGGAGCGCGGCAAAGACATCGATCCCGCCAAGATATTCACGATCGGCAACCTGCATCAGCAGCGGGGTGTCAGTGCCGGCCGCGCTCTGCACGATCGAGCCCGGTGCCCAGAACGTGCGGTCATCTGCGGTCAGCGCCCCCCAACCCTGCTCCTGCATATGCGCCGCAAATGCCGGTCCGTAACCCACATTGACCGCCCACGGCTCGAGGCAGCACGTGCTCATCGAAGCGGCGGCGAACTGACGGCTGTTGATCATCGCAAACTGCACGGTGCTCGACCCGTCGCTTAGCCCACTGATGCCGATCCGCTTCGGATCGGCGATGCCCATGGCGATCACCTTGTCGACGCCGTGGTCGATGGCCGACTGGACCTCGCGCCGCCAGGCCCAGTTCCGTATCCCGTCACCCTGTACCTTCTTGATCGAATCGAGGCCCGGATTGTCGTCGGCGACGGCGCGCGGCTTGTTGAAGCTCAGCACCGCAAACCCCGCCGCCGCGAAGGCATGAATGGGATATTCGTCACCCATCGCGCCGCGCAGGAAGCCGTTGCTCATATAGGTGGTGACGATGAGCGGCAGCCGCGTTCCGGGGCGATAATCGGGCGGCAACACGAGGTCGCCGCGCACCTCGGCGCCCTGGTCGTTGCGCCATTCGAGACGCTGGACCTGTCCGAACCGGATGCCCAGGAACTCCGGGTTCGGATCAAAAATGTCGCGCATCGCGCCGGTTGCAGGATCGATCCGCACAACCCTTTGCGGTGCGGTCGCCCGCTCGTAGAGGCAGACAAGTCCGTCCGGCGCCATCGCGCAGTTGCTGACAAGATCTCGCGTTCTGAGCAGCTGGTGCGGTGCGCCCTCGCCCGGCACCCACCGATAAAGCGCGCTGTCACCGCGCGCCCAGCCTTCGCGCCGAAGGTAGATCAGGGCCTTCCCGTCTTTAGTCCACCACATGCTGTCGATCGAACCGCGACAGGCATCCGCATTGCAATCGATTGGGGTGCCGCCGGGCGCGTGGACCGAGAGGAGCAGCGGACTGACCGGGTTGGCAGAACTCCGGTGGGTCTCTGCGAGCCGGCCATCGGCGTTTGCGACCCGAGGCGGCGGCTCGACCTTGCCGATCATGTCGGGCGGAAGCAGCGCCGCCTCTTCCTGACTGGCCGGACGCTCCTCGCCCGTGAGCGGATCGACGACATAGGCGGTCCAGGGAATGGCCGCGTCGGGCATCGGCTTGTTCGACATGATCGGCACGTAGCGGGTATCGTAGTGAAATCCGGACAGCCCCTCCTTCGCAAAGGCCGCCCTCTCCTCCACTTGCCCTCGGCGTCCGGCATAGACGATCGTCTTGCCATCGGTGCTCCATGCCAGGGCTTCGACATCCACCGGCGAATGCGTGATCTGCCGTGCCCGTCCTGAAGCGGCATCAGCGACCCAGACTTGCGTGACGTCATTGTCCCGGCGAAGCCAGGCAATCGACTTGCCGTCAGGCGACCAATGCGGCGTGATCGTCAGCGGATATCCGATACCCCAGATCCGCTTTCGGTACTCGTTGGAAACGAGCGCGAGCTGGCCGCCCCTGTCGAGAAGCCGCGGCGCACTGCGACCCGCCACATCCACAACCGCAAGCCCGACACAATGGCTGTTGGTTGCGGGATCGGCGCGCGTGATGACGAAAGCCAGCTGGCGACCGTCTGGTGAGACGGCAAGTGCCGACGGGGCCGGAACTACGGCCTCGAGCGGCCCGATCTGCCGGAGCCGGACCAGATCCTCGGGCGTGATGTCGCGCTTGGGCCCAGTTGGCCGCACGACCGGCGGCAGCAGATCCGAGCACCGGTCTGCGGCGGCAGCCGGGGTGGCGATCGAAAGCCCGAGCATAGCGCTCGCCAACGCGAGCACGGAAGAAGTCGTCGTTACCATTTCTTGACGACCTCGAGAGCCAGGAAGCGCCCTACGGGCGAATAGTTGGTCGAATCGTAGGGCGTATCGGCCCAGGTCGTGGTGGTGATCTGGGCCGGCATCGCATTGAAGAGGTTGTTCGCCGACACCCCGACTTCGAGACCATCGAGCACGCTGCCTTCGCGAATGAAGCGATAGCGCGCCGAGAGGTCGAGCGTGGTCATGCCGTGCACCTTGTCCGGCGGACTTGCACGCGTATCGACGACCCCGCCTATGTAGCTGAGCGTTCCCGTCAGGCGCCACGACCCGTCATCCCAGCTTGCCGCTGCTCTTCCGCGCCAGTGCGGCGGATTGTAGAGATAGCCTGCAAGTTTCTCGATCGGCTGCCCGTCCGAGAGTTGGCGCTCACTGACGAGATAAGTGGCGTTGAGATCGAACGAGGCTGTGCCTCCGGCCAGCTTGGCCGAATACTGCGCCAGCGCGTCGATGCCGTGAACGGTCTGGCGGCCGGCGTTGACCTTGCGGTTGTCGATAATGGCAACGACCTGCGAGGGATCGTACGCCCCCGTCGTGAAGTTGTAGAACTGGTCGACACCGGAAATGATGCTCGCCTGCTGGGAAGCGCTCGGGTTCAAGCTGACCTGCTGCGCGTAGATCGGATTGGACAGCGACTGCGCCGTCAGTGTGATCGGGGTGACGACGCGGTTCACGTAGTTCGTGGAAAAATAGGTCACTTCGAACGTCGCGCCTTCGAGCGCGGCGGGATGGAACGAGGCCGTCGCCGACCAGCTCCTCGCCCGTTCGGGCTTCAGGTCCTGATTGCCGCCACCGAGCAAGATGGCAGTCGCACTCGCCGGATAGCCGATTCCGCCCAGGCGCGAGGCGGCGTAAAGGCTGGCGGTCTGGGCACCGTACTGATCATAGAAGCTCGGCGCGCGGAACGAGCGCCCCCATGTCGCCTTGAGCTCCAGCGCGTCCACGGGCGCATAGATAAGCCCCAGCTTGGGCGTCGTGATCTGGCCGACGGTATCGTAATCCTCGTGACGCAGCGCTCCGCTCAGCGACAGCTTGCGAACCAGGGGAATGCCAAGATCGGGACTGATGAGCGGCAGGTTGAGCTCGCCGAAGACATAGCGGGCCGTCTCGCTCGGTTTCGCATTCTGGTAACTGCCCGGTCCTGCATATATCTCGAAACCGTTGTCGCGGATGCCCAGCCCCGCCGCGATCCGGGCATCGCCGCCGGGAAGGTGGAACACCGGACCCGAGGCCGCAAGTTCGCCGGTGGTCGAGCGGTTGCGGTACCGCTTTGCGGAAGTGAGCCCCGTGACATCGCTATAGACGTATTCGGCCAGAAGGTCGTTGCGCCCTTTGCCGTATGTCCCGGCTGCCGTGACTTCCCAGTGACCGAGCCGGTAGTGAAGCGCACCGGCAAGCGCGAGCGAGTAGGAATTGTAGGACTGGTCGACGCGGCTGACATGCGGATCGGAGGCCGCATTGAGCGGATAAGTGAGCGAACCCGTTCGCTCGTTGTAGAGGACATCCCCTTCGAACGTGAGGCCGGTCACCAGATCCTGATGCACGTGCGCCGCAACCGCGTGGCGCTGGCTTGCAGGCAGCAGCGTCATGTTCGGGTGCGATATCGTACTGTCGCGCTGGTTCGAATTGAGCTCGGTGTTGCGGTTGTATTCGTAAGTCACGAACATGCCGCCGCCGTTCCAGCGATGTCCTGCAAGGACCCCATAGAGCTGCTGGAAATCACCGCCCTCGGTTGCGCCGCCAATGCGAGCGCGGGTCTGCAGGCCTTCATAGTCCTGCCGCAGGATCACGTTGACCACGCCGCCGACAGCATCCGATCCGTAGATTGCCGAAGATCCATCGGCGACGACTTCGATGCGGTCGACCGCGGCAAGCGGAATGGCCGAGATATCGACGCCCTGAAGCGCGGTATCGTAGGGAAGCCGCCTGCCGTTGAGGATGGTCAGCGTCGCGTCGCTGCCGAGCCCTCTCAAGTTGACGGTCGAACCGCCACCGGCATTTGCGCCTGCAGACGCCGGTACGTTAAGGCCGATCCCCGGGTTCTGCCCGCCGCCGAAGCTTTGCGGAATGTTGCGCGCAGCATCGCCAAGGTCGCCGAAGCCGGAATCCTGAAGTGTCTGGTTGCCAAGGACGATGACCTGGGAAGCCACCTCGGTGCCGCGCAGTCTCGTACCGGTCACGACAATATCATCGCCCCCAGCACCACTCTCCTTCCCGCCGCGCGCCGCGCCGCGGACGACATAACCGTTGCCCGCAGCCTCCGCTTTCAGACCTGAACCTGCGAGAAGACGGTCAAGAGCTTGCTCGAGCGTGAAGGTTCCGTGCAGAGCGGGAGCGCGCCTCGCGGCAACGCTCCCGTCATCCGCAAGGACCGTCCGGCCCGAGAGCAGCGCAAGAGCCCTCAGCGATTCTGCCAGGCGCTGCTCGGGCAGATCGATGGTAAGTTGCGCAGTTTGCTGCGCTGTTGCGACCGAAGGGCAAGCTACAACGGCGAAGAGCGAAGTCGACGCCAGCCAGAGTGTGACGGAGTAAGCACCTTTTTTCATTTTTCGTTTTCCTCCCCGCTACCGTTAATTGGCGGTTCGGGAGGCAAAACGGCGGGAGGCGAATCTGCCCCCCGACTTTTTTCACTTACGAATTGGGAATTGAGTTCAGCGCGGCGAAAGCACGATTTCAGCCGGGTTCGGGCGGACGATACGAAGGTTCAGCATCGCGGCGACGGCATTGGCGAACCCGTCAGGATCGTTCGCCCGCATGGCGCCAGAGATCTTGCGCGAGCCCAGTCCATCGCCCGCTATAAGGATCTGGATCCGGTTGTAGCGGTTGATCGCAGCGGCCGCGTCGTCGAGCCGGCTGCCATCGAACGCGAGCATTCCCGAAACCCATTCGAGATCGGAGCGTGGGACGCTGGCGGCTCCGGCGGGAGAACCGATCTGGACCTGTGTTCCGGGCGCGATCTCGCGTGGCGCTCCGGTGTCGGGCTCTGCCGCGTTCAAGCGCAGTTCTTGCTGGGGCGCGACAATGCGAAGCTGCGGCCCGGCAAGCACAGCGTCGAAGACAATTCCCTCGACGGTCGCGCTCTGGCTACCCGACGTGACGACGAAGGCGCCCGCTTCAGGCGCATTCTCGATACGCACCCGTCCCCTTGCGAGCCTGATATGGCGCGCTGCGCCGGACACGGTGACTTCGACCCGGGTATCGGTGTCGAGCGTGATGGCGCTCGCGTCGGGCAGGCGAAATGTGCGAATTTCGCCAATCCCGGTTTCGTAAGTCGCAGCGCGGGCGGGAGCGATGAGTTCGGGCAGCAAATGACGGGAGACGAGCCACGCCGTCGACAGCCCAGTCACAGCGATCGCGAGTGCAACGCCGAGCGCGACATGCGTGCTATGGCGCATATGAAACGGCGCGCGCATAATCGGGCCGTCGAAACCTCCCGCCTTAGCCCTCATTACTTTCGAGGCGGACCAGACCAGTTCGGCTTCCTCGAACGCCTGCCGGTTGCGCGGATCGGCGTTCAGCCAGGCCTCGAGTTTGGGTTCGAGACCGGGTTCTCCCGCATCGCGGCGATGAAGCCATGACGACGCCGCCCCGTGAAATTCATCGGGAAGCGTGAACTGTTCGGGATCAGTCATGGCGGCGCAAGTGCCGGCCGAGCTGCTTGATCGCGCTACCCATCTGTTTCTCGACCCCCTTCACGCTGAGCCCGGTCTGCTCGGCGATTTCGGCATGACTATAGCCATACACGCGGCACGCGAGGAATATCTGCCGTGTCAGCGGCTTGAGCCGGGCAACGGCCTCTTCGATCCGCTTGAGACGGTCGCGCGCTTCAAGCGCTGCAACCGGATCGCCGTCGGCTATCTCCGCCTCTTCAATCCGTGACATATGCGAAGATGGATGGCGCCTGGTCCAGCGCGCGCTGTCCTTCAGGAGATTCACGCTTGACTGCCGAAGATAGGCGCCGGGATTGTCGAACCTGCCCGCATTCGCGCTGGCCGCAAACCGTACGAAGGCCTGCTGGACAATATCCTCAGGGTCCTCGTGCCGCGATCTGCGAGATACGAAACGCAGAAGGCCAATTCGTTCCTGCCGAAAGATCTGATCGAGCCCGCCGCTCGCCGGAAGGGCAAGGTCATGTTCAGGCGGCAAAGGCTGCTCATCGTCCAGCGGGGCGCGCGCGAAGCCTAGAAATCGCATGGCTCGCCGCCAGCTGGAAGGAGTTCATGCAGTGAAAGCATCTACCGGCTCCGCTCGACTTGCGAGGCGGAGCCGGCAGGACCGGGTGATGAGAACATGCAAGCACATGCGCCAACGCTTTTTGACCGCAAGAAGCGGCTTGGACATTTGCGTCAGCTACCCGGCACGCCCCGAAGGGCGAGACAAATTCTGATTGCTTGCGAGGTTCTCACGCCTCGGCATCGCACGAAAAATACGATGCCTTCGAAATCTACGTCAAGCAGAGTACAAATCAACGATGAATTTGTATCAATGGAAATTGTGGCAAATCCGACACACCTTTGGAGACCGTAAAAGTGTCAGAAATTCTGAAAGCGCCTCAATTTTCTCACTTCTAAAGTGAACGTTCCTGTCGGATTGATCCATCATTTCCCATAAAACGCGCTCTGACTGAATCTAAATATGGGGTAATCTTCGCCACTGGCGTTTTAAACGCCCCGCTTTCTCCATTCCAGGTGCGGGATCCGCTCAGAATCGACCGCCACCGGCGCCAATCCATGCCGAAAATAGCGCATTTGAAGCCAACAAAATCGGCTCCAAAAGTGAGACCCAGACGATCGCGAGGCGAGATTGCGGCGCCCGGCGAATTTCCATTGCGCACTGCCCCACGGTGGGCTCGCCCTTCCCCGCTGAAGTTTTCTTCGCGCTAAATTTCAGTCGTTTTACCGTTATTCTGACGCGCCCGAAACGGGCCATTCGTTCAAATCAATGGACGCTACGCGATCGAGGAAAGCCAGACGGTCCGCCGAACATCGTCGCTCTGCCTCCTCCTTGTCGACAAAATCTGCTTTGATTCGGGCCAATGGGCACGAGGCGCGGATCGACCGAACTTCCTGCTATGCGTCGACAGCGTGGTAGTCGGGCTCGAGGTAGCGGACCTCCATTTCACCGCGATCGCCGTGAGTTCAAAGAACATGGACATAGCTTCGGCAGCGACCGTGCCTGCGACGGGTTGGGTCGCTCCAACGCACTACGGTTGCCTTATCGCGGCCAACCTTGGGCGGCTCCCCTGCTCGAGTCCTTGCTGCGTCTGTCGCTAAGGATCCTGCTAGCTGAGGCGGTTGGAAATGAGGTCGGCAAGGGCCCGGCGCGCGACTTTGTTGGAAGGTAACATTGGTACCTCCTCGCGGCGAATCTCAATCCACCGGCGCGGCACCTTGTAGGGCGACAGGCGCATGCGCATGCTCGCCTCAAGGAATTCGAAATCCGGCTCGACATCGTCTGCCGCTACGATGGCTGCTACGACAAGCTGTCCGCGCTCGCGGTCCGGCAGGCCGACAACGTATGCGGCCCGCACGCCTTCGAGTTCCTGTAGTTCCCGCTCGACTTCTGCGGGCGAGACATTGGAGCCTGCCGTTTTGATCATGTCGCCGCTCCTGCCGACAAAATGCACGCGCGCACCATCCCTGACGCACAGGTCGCCCGTCCGAAAATAGCCGTCGGACGTGAATACGATCCGGCGATCGATCTTGTGAAGCCCAGGCGTCACGGGATAGCCCCTCACCTGCATCTCACCGACCTCACCATCGCACACCTCGCACCCCTTCTCGTCCGCAATCCTGACCTCATACCCTTCTGCGAAATGGTCCATTGGCGTGCAGAGAGGGTATCCATTCGCTCGAAACTCATCGCCAAAGGAATAAGGCCCCAGGGTCTCGCTCATGCCGAGCCCCCACCATGGCTTTGCTTGACGAGCTAGCAACTCGATATCCTCGTCCGCAAGCACGCTGCCCAAAGCCACGCGGGTATCCTGAAGCGTACGCCCCGTGCAGACCGTCGTTGCGCCGGCCTCCCAGTTGGGCAGAAGCGCCATCATGAAACCGCCTACCCAAAACATGGGCAAGCGGGCGACGACTTCCTTGCCCGGCTCAAGCTTCAGCAATGACCTGATGGAGTGCGCGCGGAAAAGCACCGGGCCGTGATCGTGCCGAACCCCCTTGGGAAGCGCCATCGAACCCGAAGTATAGATTTCGACCATCTGGTCCGAAGGCGCTACCTCGCTTTCGACGGCTCTGAGCAGCACTTCCCCGACCTTTTCGGTTTGCTCGCAGAGGCTCGTAAAATCGTGAATTGCCTCAGGTAATCCATCGCGCGTTCCTGTCGCTGCAATCCATCGCAGGTAAGGCACCTGTTCGAGGAACAGGGATCGATCCGTTACCGATGCCAGTTCCGGGATGGCGTCAACAAGACGCGCCACATAATCGTGGCCCAGGAAGGTGCGCTGGAGAACAAGGCCGGCCACGTCTGCCTGTCGCAGGACGCGGACCAATTCGTTTGCCTTCAACATCGTGCTGATCGGTATGGCGACCGCGCCGATCCGCGCGATTGCGGCAAGCACGACAGCGAACTGTGGGCCATTGCCGAATATGAAGCCGATCCGAGCGCCCTTGCCTAATCCGCGGGCAAGAAGCCCTCGGGCAAGCAGCGCAGATCGGGCTTCGACTTCACTGAAGCTGAGAGCCTCCCCCCCTTCGTCCATATCCCGGATCGCAGTCGCCTCGCCGTAGGTCGCGGCGCTTGCCCTCAGAAGTTGGGGAAACGTTGTGGCTTGGCTCGGGACAGGACACTGAGCGGCGAGGTTGGCCATCGAGGTTCTCCGGGTGTGACGCACTTCAACGAGGCTGAGGATCAGGCAAGAGCGAACTCTGGATAGGCGGCAAGGTCCCCGTCGTAGGCGATGCCTCCCGACCAGAACCGATCGCCGCTGATCTTCGTGAAGTAGTGGACAGTGCGAGCGAAGGAGCCTGCAACCGAACGCGGCTGAAATGCGATCCCGCTGGGACTGCAGCCGCGTGCGCGGGCGCTGAAATCGCGCACGGTGAAAGCAAGATCGTCGGTCTGCTGCGCACACAGGACCAGTTGACCGCCGTAAGTATAGCGCCTCGGCTCGATCTGGCTTTCCGAGAGCCTCCCTCTTTTCATGGCGACCTTCCCCGGCGTTTTCGTTACCTCGGGCGCGTGGACGCTGTCATACCAGCGGTGATACTCGTTCTCGCGTCCTGGCGAGAAATTCCCTAGCAGTATGCTGATCCCCGAAAAGGGCTGCGCGGGATCGTGATTGGCACTGTAGCGCCAATCCGAATACATCTCGTAGCTGAGGATCCGTTCGCTCTCGTCCAGATCCTGGATCCAGCCCTTGTCCCTCGCCTCGGCCAAATGTGGGCCAAGCGCGGGAATATCGATCTCCGGCGATACGTGCTCGAACTCGTAGACGCTTGCAAAGCGCCAGGGCTGGGCAATGTCAGCCATGACTTGCGCCGCTGCAACCTCATATCGTTCTGCACGCACAAAGCCGCGGAGCCGCGAGATGCTGCGCTTGTGGGCGTGGTCGAACCAGCGCGCAAAAGCGGCTTCATGCCGGGGCGCGACGTTATGAAGATGGAGCGTCACGACATGGTTCACCATGGGAAATCCTCTCTCGGTTCAGTGCTTTGGCACCCGTTACTTCAGCTCGACAGGCCAGCTCCGACTTGCCCGGCATCGATGGCGCGAGTAGCCGCTGCTCGCCGTAGGGCCCCTGCTGTCGGCTCGGGAGGCTCAAGGGGTACGACAGGCATGGGTTGGCCCCGGCGTTCGAGCTCTCCAGCAAGCCGGGCATCGAGCGCAGCCCGTGTCTTGGCCGATAATGCTCCACGCTCGTCCATCATCGGCAGTACCGGAAGCGCGCGCTCCACCGCCAAGGTGCCGCCACCGTCTTCACGCAGAAACTCTCCAAGGAAGATTTCCTTGCCGACGAACGACAGGCTCGCCTTCCCGCTTGTCCAGGGAACGCCCGCCGGAACGCGAACGCGAAAACCGTTCGGCCCGAGCGCGACTTCGTGGGCCATCATGGGAATGGGATATTCATCGTTGTCGAGGAGAGTGAGATGCGCAGGTGCGCCGCCATTGATCGCCTGCGCCGCGAGGTCCGGCCAGGGTGGCTGCCGCCAGGACGGTGCTTCGGTTTGCCGGCCCGGCGGCGCCGGATCGGAAAGGGCATGGTGTGAAGCGTTCCCGTGCCATTCAAGCGGGCGCTGCTCCATTGCAGAGCGGCTGCGCCACCAGCGGATATGAACCGGCGCAATACTGACGATAATCCGCGCCAGATAATAGAGTCGCTCGCGGGTTGCCTCCCAGGCAACGACCTGCGGGTTGACGTTGGGCGAAAATATGGTCTCGGCAAGGTAGCGTTCGAGATTGGCCTGAATGTCGCTGTCGTGCACGGCGGCGTGTCCGGCGATGGAGATTACCGGATCATCCTTTCCCCCTTCGAGAAGGAGACCGACCTTGGGATTGCGCCGCGCGCGCTCTGCCTTGGCCGGATAGGCCAGACCCGTGCCGATATCGAGCGTGGTCATTTCGTCATTCGGGAACACGAATGTCGGTGTATCGATCGGGAAACCCGCGGCAGAAACTGTCGCAAATTCGGCAGAGACCTTACCCAGTGCGAATTGCAGGAGGTCGGAGGGCAACATCTGCGCAAGCCCCGGAAGCCGCGACCTCGTCATGCCGGCTCCCTCTTCGCGCCAACAGTGGCGACATGCCGTGCGACCAGATCAAGATAGCCGGGATTGAGCATGAGCGCGCTATTGGCCATGCGCTCGACATGCCTTCCAGAGTCACGGCCGAGTTCAGCAGCCAGTTCGATCGCGACTTTGGCCGCCCCCATTTGCTCGCCGTTCTGTTTTGCGAGGTGACTACAGAAGGCCATTACTTCCGCTTCAAATTCGTCGGCGGGAAAAACCTGGTGGACGAGGCCCATCGTCAAGGCCTCCTGCGCATTTGCCGGCTTGTTCCCCATGATCAGCCACCGCGCCCAGTGCGCTCCGCAGGTGCGAACGAGGCGGCTGACGCCATTGGATGCCGGAAGCACACCCATGCGATTTTCGGGAAAGGCATAGGCGGCCTCGCTCGATGCCAGCCGAAAATCGCAGGACAATGAAAGTTCGAGCCCACCGCCGATGCACATGCCTTGATGAGCGACGACGATGGGCTTTTCTATATGCTCCATCTCGTCGTAGATCCGGTGCATGCCGCGATTGCGCACGCGGTGGTTCTCGCGGATCCCGCGCGCTGTCATTGGCTCCGCTTCGCCTGCGGCCTCGAGGTTCTGGGCCTCGCGGACATCCGCACCTGCGCTGAAATAGCGCCCGGTCGCGCGGATCAGCAGTACCTTGAGCTCGGAGCTGTCCCGAAAGCGCAAGAGCTCACGCTCGAACAGCGTCATCGCTTCATTACTGAGCGCATTCAACTTGTCGGGGCGGTTGAGCGTCAGCACCAGCACGCCGTCGTGGGTCTCATGACTGAGGAGGTGTGCCTCGGATCTATCCATTGCCTGCCTCCATCACACCGTGACTGGCGACGTCAGCTGCGAGAAGCCCTCAAGCTGCAGGATCGGCGCCCCGATGTCGGCAGGCAGGCGCAGAAATTCGCGGATCACTGCGGCAACACCGTCGAAATGCGACTTGGGCTGCGCCCGAAGATCGAGGCCGGCTGCGAAGCACGCCTTTCCGAACCGAGCGGAAACCTCGGGATCCCAACCCGAAGACGTCTTGCTCTCGTCGTACATCATCCCCGCACGCAGCGCGGTCACGCGTATACCCTGAGAGCGAAGTTCCGCGCCGAGCGACGCACTGAATCGCTCAAGGCCGGCCTTCGAGCTCTGATAGAGGGAGAGCATCGGAAAGTCGCGAACTACCGACTCGCTGCTGAGGTTCAAGATATGACCGCCTGCAGTCATGAGCGGGATCGCTGCTCGCGAAGTGAACATCGGTCCTGCCAAGTTCGTATGCAGGATCGAGAGAATCTGTTCGTCGCGCGCTTCGGCAATCGTGAAAGGCTCATAGATTGCTGCATTGTTGACCAGCACATCGAGCCGACCGAAGCGCTCCCGGATTCGGCCGAAGGCGGCATCGACAGAACTGGGTGAAGAAACGTCGCACTGGATCGCGGTCGACCGGCTTCCCAGTTCGTCGCGAACGCTCTCAATGGCCGCCGGTGTGCGCCCAAGCAGGATCAGTTCGTCGCCGTCTGCATGGAGCTTGCGCGCCAAGGCCCGCCCAAGCCCAGCCCCCGCACCGGTAATCGCAACAATTCGTGCCGCGTGCCCGGTTGTCCTGTTCGCCATGCTCTTTCGCCATCCTCGTCTATTCTCGTTGTGGAACCGTGATGACGCAGGAGCATGGGAGAGCAAGCCGCAAGGCGAATTACTTTCACAGTGTGACAAGCGAGCTCGCACTTCGTTGCGACAAACGCCCAGACCTGCTGTCTGGGCGCGACATTGCTGCCAACTCGGCCTGGCCAACCTGCCCACATCGTGCAGCGGATGAGCCTGTCCCCATTCAACGGCAGCGGGACAGAGAGGAATTTCAATGGAGCCTGTGAGCGAACATCGCGGCAGTGCCAGATCGCGTGGCGCCAGGAGGTGTATCCGTGACTGAGAGCCCGAACCTCAAAGTATTGAGAGAGGAAGTCCGCACCTGGTTGGATGTAAACGCGCCGTGCGGATGGCGGGAAGCCTACAGCCAGCTGAGCCATCGGGAGTTTGCCGAGGCACAGCGCGGATGGTTCCTGACGATGGTGAAGGGTGGCTATGCTATCCCGCACTGGCCAGCCCACTATCCCGGCGGCGGTCGCACCCTGGCCGAACAGAAAGTCATCTACGAAGAGTTCGCGAGGGCCGACACCCCGCGCCTGTTACTCTCTTTCCTCTCCACTTATCATGCCTTCGCAACCCTCCATGAATGCGGGAGCGCCGAGCAACAGGCGCGCTACCTGCCGAAAATCCTCGAGGGCGAAACCTGGTGCCAGGGCTTTTCCGAGCCGGGAGCTGGCTCCGATCTTGCGTCGATCAAAACCCGCGCGGAACTCGTTCGGCGCCCGGACGGCGACGTCTATGTCGTCAACGGCCAGAAGGTCTGGTCGACGATGGCCCAGTTCGCGGACAAATGCTTGCTTCTGGCGCGCACATCATCGGAGGGCGTCAAGCAGGCGGGTATCACTTACCTGCTGATGGATATGAAGGCGCCCGGCGTCACCGTCCGTCCGATCCACCAGATCCAGGGCGACGAGGAATTCGCCGAGATCTTCCTCGACAATGTTGAAGTTCCAGTCTGCGAACGCGTTGGCGAGGAAGGCGCCGGCTGGGCTGTGGCGCAGGCGACTCTCGCTTCCGAACGCGGTCTGACCTTGATGGAACTCGCCTATCGCCTTCGCGGCGCGCTCTCGCGTATCGCCGTATTGATCCGCGAGTACGGGCATGAGGAGGATCGCGGCGTGATGCGCGATTTCGGGTCGCTTGTTTCGCAGGTCGATGCCGTCTGCGCGATTGCCGACCAGTTCCTCGACAACCGTATAAAGGGAGACGAACGGGTCGGCGACGCCTCGATCGTCAAGAACGCCTACAGCCGTGCGCTGAGAGCCTATTCGCTGTTCGGACTGCGTCTCGGCGGCATGGCCGAACAGTACGTCGCACCGATCACTTACGGTGACCTAAACACCGGCAACTGGATGGCTGATTTCATGAATTCCTACGCCTGGACGATCGCTGGAGGCAGCGAGGAAGTGCAACGCAACATCATCGCCGAACGCATGCTCGGCATGCCGCGCGAACCTAAGGGATGGATACTCTAGACATGATCGAAACAGCTGAATTGATTGAATCAGCGCAGAAGGCCTTCCCGTCCGGCCTGCTTTCGCCTGCCCGCCTGGAAAGCTGGCAGCTCGCAGCTGAAATGGGCTGGCTTGCAGTACGTATTCCCGGGGACGATGGCGGCCTTGACCTCGACCGAACGGCCTCGACGACACTGCATTTCGAAATGGGGCGAGTATTGTCCGCGATGCCACTTCTTCCAGCACAGCTCGGCCTGCAGGCAATCGTAGCCAGTCAGGAGTTCGCCCAGCGCAGCGAGTGGATTGATAGCCTAACAGCAGGCGAATACGCACCGCATCCCCTGCTTCCCTCAACGCTCGTCGAAGTCGCAGAGGGCAAGGTCTCGGGCACGATTTGCGGTGTCCTTGAAGCAGATATGGCAGTTGCTGTCATCGCCCGGCTTCCGGGAGGCTACGGCCTGGTTCCGCTGGAAGCCCGAGGCGTCTCCGTAATCGAGCGCAAGATCTGGGACCCAAGCCGCAGGATGTTCGACATCGTTCTCGAAGAATTTACTCCGATGCAGATGTTGACCGACGCCGATAGTGCCGGCGATCTCGAAACCCGCCTACTCGGGGAAGCACATCTTGCCATCGCAGCCGATTGTCTCGGCGGCGCGTCTGCCGCGCTAGAGGCAACGATCGAGTATCTGGCGATCCGGCGTCAGTTCGATCGCCCGATCGCCATGTTCCAGGCCCTCAAGCACCGCGTCGCCGACATGAAGGTGCAGTTGACCGCCGCCCAAGCGTTGCTGTGGAAGCGCGCCACAAGCAGCGAGGCCAGCCTGACCGAAATAGCCTCGCTAAAGGCGCTCGCCGGTGAGACATTCCGCTACATCACAGAGGAGATGATCCAGCTCCACGGCGGAATTGGTCTGACCGACGAACACCAGAGCCACCGCTTCATGAAGCGAGCAATGCTCAACCTCCAGCTCTGCGGCTCCGCTGACAAGATCAACGAGCGCGCAGGGCGGGAGGAATTTGCAAGGTCTGGATGATTATTCGAAGGGCTCCTCGCCCTGCAGCTTCGTGCGGACCATCAGGCGTCCGCACGAAGGATCGTAGGCCTCGGCCCGGTGCATCGTTCCGGTATTATCCCAGATAACAAGGTCGCCAACTTTCCATTCGTGGCTGTAGGTAAAGCTTTCTCCCGTAGCCCAGTCACGAAGGCCGTGGAGTACTGCGGCGCTTTGCGCATGATGCATCCCGACAACGTGATGGGCCGTACACCCCAGGATCAGCGACTTGCGTCCTGACTTGTGCTTCCAGACAAGCGGGAGCTCCTTTTCGCCGACAGCCTGCATGTACTTGAGCTTCTCCAGCGTCGGCTCGGGCTCGTAGTAGAATAGCGATGCCCAGGGCGCGTGAATGACGCGCAGCCCCTCGATTTCGGCCTTCTGGTCTTCGGGGAGGCCTTCGTAGGCAGCGTAGGTGTTGCTGAAGCCCGTGTTTCCTCCCCACGACGCCGGCTTGCGGCAGGACAGCAGCGAGGCGAGGATCGGCACTTCGTTGCGGGTGCCGTCAATGTGCCAGTAGAGCGAACCCTTGAGGTACTCCGCGCTTCCCGGGTTTTCCTTGACGTCGAGCGTGATCTTGTGAACCGACTGGGTGTCCTTGTCGTGGAGCTCCGGCGCGAAGGTGCCAAGTGTCTTGGTGAAGGCGACCTGCTCTTTGTCTGTGAAGGCAATCTCCGGAAAGACCAAGACACCGCGCTGCTCAAGCAATTCACGAATCTCGCCGGCAAGCTCCGCAGACAGCAGTTCGGATTTGCTGTTCAAAATGCGGGCCCCGATGTTCGGCTTGATGTCCTCGGCGCGAAGCGAGGTGTGGGTAACCGTGGACATACTCTCATCTCCCGATACACTTGGACTGCATTGCAGCCTGAACTTCAGGTTTTCTCAGCTTGATCAGCCCTTGCGGTGGGGGCAGCGGCTTCGACAAAGGCGCGCATCACTTCGTCGTCAAAATCGCAAAGTGGTTCAGTCGTACCAGTGTTAGCTCCAGCGGCATGAAGGGCCGAAAGATAACCGAAGACCATCGAAGGGCCGACGCTTGAACCGGCACCGGGATAACAGCGGCCTGAAACCGCGGCCGCTGAATTGCCCGTTACATAAAGCCCCTCAATTACCGAGCCGTCTTCCCTGAGGGCCCGACCGTGCTCATCCGCATCGATTCCGCCAGCCGTGCCGACATCGCCTGGATAGATTGCTGCTGCGTAGAAGGGGCCCTTCTCGATCGTGCCGAGATTCGGATTGGGCCTGACTGTCGGATCGCCGTAGTAATTGTTGTAGGCACTCTCACCGCGCCGAAAATCCTCGTCGACGCCCTTTCTGGCGAACCCGTTAAAACGCGCGACCGTCGCCTCCAGGCCATCTGGCGATATACCGCACTGGAGTGCGAGATCTCGCAGGGTATCTGCCCGCTTGAAGTAGCCGCTCCTTATGAGCTCGTCGGGGACGCGGCCCGGCATGACGTTGCCCCAGGGGTAGGTCTTGCGATGACGCGTGTCGAAAATCGCCCACGCCGGTATTGCGCGAGCCCGGTACATGTTCTGACCGAACTCCATGTAACCGCAAGATTCGTTGACGAAACGCTTTCCATTGCCGTCCACGACGATGCAGTGAGGTTTCGAAATGTCGTTTGGAGAATGGAAGCCGCCGAACGTGCCATCGGCGTGATAAGTGCTCGGGAGCCACCAGCTTTCGTCCATGAAACGGGTCGCCGCGCCAAGTTTCATCGCCGCCTGGATGAGATCTCCGGTGTCGGCGGGATTGACCTGCGTCCAGGCTACCGAAGTCGGATGCGGTTGAAATTGATCGCGCATCTTCAAGTTGCGAGCAAATCCCCCCGCATTGACAAGGACGCCGCGGCGAGCCCTGATAGTGATCCTCTGGCCGTCGCGCTCGGCGATGACACCGACAACACGTCCATTTTCAACCAGCAAGTC
The DNA here is from genome assembly GCF_056857025.1 of Novosphingobium sp. BL-S-33. Classification (NCBI taxonomy): domain Bacteria; kingdom Pseudomonadati; phylum Pseudomonadota; class Alphaproteobacteria; order Sphingomonadales; family Sphingomonadaceae; genus Novosphingobium; species Novosphingobium sp. BL-S-33. The sequence goes on from NZ_CM166474.1 coordinate 3,270,108, forward strand.
GCGAACGGGACAATCGAGTTCGATCGGAATCTTCGCTCCGATGGCAATCTGAAAAAGGCGCCCCATGAGCGCCGGGCCCGCTCCGCGCAGGTCCTTGCGCAGGAGCTTCTTCACCATCATGCGCCAACCGACCCGAGCAGCGACCAGCTTGCCCCGCCAGGTCTTCTTGATGACGAAAAGATGGACAGTCTCCGAACTCAGCACCGGTATGTCGGTGGTGATCCGATACTGAGCGAGCTTAGGCGACCATTCGCCCAGTTCGCCCGCATCGAAGATGGGAGCTGCAATCGATCGGCCGGACGCGAGACCGCCCGGCAGCTCATCATGGTAATCGGGCCAATGCGCATCGATCAGCTTCATGCCCTTGCCGAGCAGATAGCGGACCATGTGGCCGCCCCCGCGGATGAAGGCCTCGCGCCGTTCGGGACGCACTTCCGCGGCTGACGCGCCAGCAACCGCCTCCATATATCGGCGCGATTTCTCGAAGGAGTCCCGGGTGCCGTCCGGATTGCCAACCGGGTTGTCCGGAATCCAGATAACGCCGCCTGAATAAGCACTCGTTCCCCCAAAGACCGGTTGCTTCTCGAGGATCACGCTGCTGTAACCATGGTCCTTCATCACGAGAGCAGCCGGCACGCTGCCTGCCCCGCTCCCCACGATGATAAGGTCGTATTCCGCGTCCATGGTCGCCTTACTTTCCACGCGCCATGTCGAAGCTGTAACCGAGGTGATCATAGAAACCCCGCGGCGCCGGCTCGAACACGACTTGCTGCGAGCGATCGGCAATTTCAGCTTCGCGCGCTGCAACGTCCTCGATCGTCCACTCGGCCTGGAAAGCGCCCCGGGTTTCGGCAACGTAGGCATGCGCCATACGTCCCGCGAGTGCCACGAAGAGCTGGCCGGTCGCCTTGCAGTTTTCGTGCGCAAGCCAGGCTGCAGCTGGCGCCACAAGTTCGGGGCCCCAGTTCGGGAAATCTGAGGTATCGCGCCCCTCTGCCAGGCGGGTCTGGGCTGCGGGTACGATGCAGTTGGCCGTAACGCCGAATTCTGCCCCTTCGAGCGCGAGGGCATTACCGAAGCCGATAAGCGCCCCCTTGCTCGTGCAGTAGGCCGCGACATTCCGCTCGCCGTAGAGGCCCGCGATCGACGAGACCAAAACGATCCTGCCGTAGCCGGCGTCGCACATTCTTGGGAACGCTTCCTTACTAAGGTGGAAAGCACCGCTGATCTGTACGTCGAGCACTTTCGAGAAGTCCGCGAAAGAAAGTTCGCGGAACGAGCCGCGCCGGTTGATGGTCGCGTTATGAATCAGGATGTCGATCTTGCCGAAGTTGTCGAGCGCAGCACCGACGATTGCCTTGGCACCCTCGGCGGTATCAACGGTATCTCCGTTGGCGAGGGCTTCGCCGCCTGCGGCGCGGATTTCCCGTGCGACGCTCTCGGCCATCCCGATGTCGGCGCCCTCGCCCGTCCGGCTCGTACCGAGGTCATTGACTATGACCTTGGCCCCACGCGAACCGAGCAGCAAGGCATATGCCCTGCCCAGCCCGCCGCCTGCACCCGTAACAACCGCGACCCGGCCATCGAAACGCAGATCATCCATTTGCGGCAGTTCCTTCTTCCAAACGTCCAAGCTGGTCCTCAGGTTCGAGCGGCATGCGTACTGCTCTCAGAACCCACGCCAGCAGCGTGTAGGTGCCGATCATGAACAGGAGCTCCATGAGCTCCTTGGCACCGAGATCGGCGGCAAGCTGCGACCAGAGTGCATCCTCGATGTCATGGCGCTCGCACATGGCATCGGCGGCTCTCAGCGCATTACGCTCCAACACAGTCCACGCCGGAGCATCCGGGCCCTGCTTCACCGCTTCGAGCTCGGCAGGGCCGATCCCAAGCGGCGCGGCGATTTTCACGTGCTGCACCCACTCGTAGTCGGAAGAGTAGCGGTGCGCGATGCGCAGGATCACGATTTCGCGCAGGCGTGGATCGAGCACGCCGCGCGTCAGGACATGGTTGAAGCGCATCCAGTTGAGCGCGAGCGGCGGGTGATTGGCAAACCAATGCGTGAAGTTGTACTTCGACCCGTTGATGCGTCCCTCCTCACCTTCGTAGACGGCGTAGACCTCGCGCACCTCGTCGCTCCATGCTTCGACCGGGAGCGAGGGCATCCGCTGGGAACCTGTTGGCGGCATCAAATTCGGTTCCTCTTCCAAGAAATCGGGGCAATTTCGGTCAAAACCCGAGGTCGAGGATTGGACCGTCAAAGTTGTTGCACAGCTTATGGGTTGCCTCGGCCAACTTGGCAGCCGGCACGCCGGCGAGGTGGCCATCGATGATCTGCTGATAGTTCGCGATGAGGCCCTCGATGTCCTTGCCAAGACGCATGAACTCGAAGCCCGGCGCGTGGAGCCCGACCTGCTGTTCTGGAATGTTAGCGTAGTCCTGCTGCGGGATCGGCGGGAACTCCTTGCTGTCATAGGGCAGCACCACCGGCTCCTTGGGAGCCACGTGATCCGAGCCCTCCGGCATGTGCGTCAGCGACCAGATCTCGAAATAGCAGGTCTCTGCCGTGAGCGGCCGGATACGGTAAGCTGACATGCTCGAGACCATCGGCAGCAGGAAGTAGTGCGGAAACAGGAACTCGATCGGATGGACGTAGTGTGACATCTTGACCGCGTTGAGATCCGGGACGTTCTCTCCCCGCTCACGCAGTTGCCGGGTAACTTCCGCATTGAAGATCCCATACCAGGTCATCAGGCCCTGCTGCGGATCCTCCGGCAGCTCCACGTCGGCGAGCGACTTCGCAATTTCCACTTCCTTGGCGTGGACCATGCCCGCCATGCCTTCGCTCAGCAATTCCAGATGGCGGATATGGCTGGCGACGTTGGCGTGGGTGGTAGCATTGGCATTAACCGCCTGGCCAAGGCCGCCAGTGTCATTGCCGTACATGGCGTTGTACATAGCCGCGCAAGCCGAATGGAGCTGGGGATGGGTCCGCAGCACGTGATAGCCTTCCATGAAGGCCTCCATCGCAATCTTCCAGTTGGCCGGCAGCACTGTCGCGTACCACCACTCCGCCTTGAGGTTGCCGACGTGATGCGCATCGAAACGATCAGCGAGCGGACCGACGGTGTCACGATAGCTAGGCGCCGCATCGTCGAAATTGATGAAGACACAGCCGCCCCAGATTTCCGATCGAACCTCGGGCAGATTGAGATCGTCGGCGTTGAGCTGGGTCTCGCCGAACATGTGCTTGCCATAGACGAATGTGTTCTGGCCCTCCATGTTCCAGCGCCAGCCATGGAAGGGGCAGATAAAGCCGGCCTTCGCGCAGTTGCCATGCCCCTTGCCGAGCCGTACGCCGCGATGGCGGCAAGCATTGGCGTATGCCTTCACGCCTGATTTGGTATGGACGACGAGAACCGATTTCTCGAAGATCTGATATTCGGTCCAGTCGCCGACCTCAGGGATCTGATCGAGCCGCGCGGCCAGTTGCCAGACATGCGGCCAGAGGCGTTCCTTCTCGAGTTCGAAGAAGGTCTCGTCGTAATAGCGAGCCGCTGGAATCCGATCGCGCTCCTCGATCCGAAACGGGACGGCAATGCCTGCATCGGCTTCGGCCATGGACTGTACCTCTCTTCTAATTTTTTGCCGCGTTCATTGCTCGGCGTTGATCAGGCTCGCGGGTTGCCTGCGATCAGCAAGCCAGCCCCTGGCAGCGATGCGTGAAGTCAAATTGGCGCGCGATGCCTGGTGTTGGGCTCCCGGCATCGCGCGCCCGGCGTCACACGCCGATGCCCGTAGTGCTTTCCACACCGGCCAGTTCGAAGCGGCCGAGGCCGTAGTCACCACGGATCGTGGTGCGCTGCATCTGGCGCGGATACTGGGGTGGGTGTCCCGCCACCGAATGGACGAAGCGCCAATTGTCCCAGATGACCATGTCGGTCGGCTTCCAATCATGGAAGTAAGGTTTCATCTTGGCATATATTTCCTGGCAAAGCTCTTCGAGCAGCGCGGCGCCTTCGGCGTCCTCATGCCCGCAAATGCCTGCCGCCTGCCAGGGCGAGACGTGGAGAACTTTCTCGCCGGTAGGCCGCGTCCAGATTGCCGGATGAACCGATCGCGGCGCATCGCGTGAGGCTTCGATCATGTCCGTGATCATCTTGCGCACCTTGATGGGATGGTACGATGCCGGCCTGCCGAACTTCATCTCCATGAACATTAGGTGCGAATGATAGATGATCTCGAGATCTTCGAACTTTTCACGAAGTTCGGGCGAGATCGCGTTGTAAAGCTGGATCCCGTCGGCAAAGCCCGTAAGGCCGCCTTCAGGCGGGATCTTCAGCGCTCGCAGCACACCGCCGCGATTGAGCTGGTTCGTATAGCAGGCGTCGAAATGCCACGGGATGTAGGACGACAGCTCCTTGCCATCGACCTCGAAGATGTCCTCGTAGTCGAAATTGACGAGGCCGGGCATATCATCGTCGACACGCGGCACGTCCTTGAGGGCATGCGCTTCAAGCGTTCCGAAGATCTCGCTGAGCGCAACCTGCATCTGCGAGGAAGGCTCCACCTCCGAGAACACGATCATGCCGCGCTCGGTGAACGTGTCATTGATTTGCCGGCGCACATCCTCGTCGACCACGTTCTGCATTGTGACGCCCGTGATGCGGGCGCCGTAAGGTAGATCGTCCGAGAGCGGAGCAATGTTGATTGTCGCCATGGCGACCTCTCCTTCCAATGGGTCGCCTCGCATCCACTTCTCGCGGATCGGACGACTCCCGTTTGTTTCTCGCCGGTTATCCCTCCGGCGGTGGTGACCGCGTGGCAGTTGTTGCCGGCAAGCTGGGACGGGGAAATCCCCTTCCCCGTCCCATCCCCCTATGCCTTGCTACGCTTCACACGCTCGCCAACCACTTTCGGCACGGATCGATCACGGTCAATCGCGAGCCCAGAGAACTTGCCATATAGTGAAAATTCTGGATCGATTGCCGTCGCGCTTCGCACCCACCCCTGTAGTCTCGACATCACCGACGGGCGATGCAGCTCAGGCTCGCGGGATTGCAATTCGCGAGCGAAGGACTGTCATCCGGACGAGCGCCGGAAGCCGACGTGAAACAGGCCAAAAGTGCCGCGTTAGGAGAGGTGAAAATCAATGGACATGCGCATTCAGGAGATGCTGGATCACTACGAGATCCGCAAAACCCTCGCCGAATATTGCCACGCCTGCGACCGCGCCGATGAGGGCCTGATGCTGGGTGTCTATACAGGCGACGAAGCGTGGGACGACCATGGACACGTCAAGGCCAGGGCACCCGAGTACTGCCGCATCATGACAGAGTTGATGCACGAAAGGACCGAGGCCATTTCCCACATACTGGGTCAATCGCTCATCAAGGTGGATGGCGAACGGGCCGGAGCCGAGACCTTCTTCCTCGCGTTCATGCGCCTGCCGGGCAAGGACGGCGAAAGAGATCGCATGAACCAGCTCGTCGGGCGCTTTGTAGACGATCTCGAGCGGATCGATGGCAGGTGGCGGATCGCAAAGCGCATTTGCGTGCGTGACACCTCGATGACGAGTTACGTCGAACGTGACGACTATGCTGCTTATGGCTTCGTCCAAGGCGGCCGCGATGCGACCGATCCCGGAGCTGCTATAATCGGTATCGCGCACAGGTCGTGAATTAATGAAGGGGCGCCGCTCCCTCAAGCGACGCCCCCTCCCCGTTCCTGTCGCCGGCTCGGGCGTTGTTCGCCGGCGACAGGGCAGATAGTTCCCGGAACTTACCGGCCGAACGTATACTTCAGGCGCACGCCATACATGCGGGGCTGCCCCAACAGGATGAAATCAGCGCCCGTCGAAGACAGACCGTTGGTCGAGGCGACCCAGTACTTTTCCTTCGTGACGTTGGTCGCGAAGAGAGAGAGGTCGACGGGCGCGTTGAACATGTCCTTCCAGGTCAGATTGAGGTTAAGCAAATCCGTCGACGGGAGATGACCCGGATTGAACGGAATGATTCCGGCTGCGTAAGTCGCGTCCGCCGAATGGGAGTAATACTGACTATCGGTGTGGATGAACGTGGCCGAAACCGTCATCGCTCCGATCTTGTCGCCAAAGTCGTGTGTGTAGGCCCCGTTCAGGGTTACACGGTTCTTCGGTGCAAGCGGCAGTTGCTCTCCCTTGGCGGGGAACTTGGCCGAGGCGCAATCGAACGCGGCCGCGGCGCAGTCCGGAAGTGAAGCGCCCACCACCTTGGCGTCGAGGTAGGCGTAGCCCAGGTCGAACCGTAATCCGGGAAGCGGCTCAATCGAAGTATCGACCTCGATGCCCTTGATGTGCGAACTGCCAACGTTGAAGACGCCATTGAGTCCCACCGGCGCGGGCGCGGTGCACTGCGGATTTGCAGGCCCGGCGATGCAGGCAGGAACCGTCACGGAGAGCTGCTGGTCGGTGAAGAAGTTATAGAAGCCCGCAATGTTGAATGAACCTGGCACCGAACCACGCCATGAAGTCTTCGCGCCCAGTTCAATCGTATCGACCTTTTCCGGATCCCACGTTGGCTGCACTTCGGGCATCCGGTAGGTATATCCCGTCACATTGATGCCGCCTGCACGGTAACCGCGCGCATACTTGCCGTAGAGCAAGATGTCGCTCGTGGGCTTGTAATCGAGACCGACCAGCCAGGTGGGTCGGCTCGATTGCTGGTTGAACGAAAGCGCGCAGGCCCGATTCGTAAGGAGTTCGCTACCTGAACGTGCCGGCGTTGCAGCCTGGGTACAGGAGTAAAGCGCGGGTCCCGTCGGAGTGGGAAGAACCGTGATGTTGTCGGACTTGGCGCCCACCTTGTCCCAGCTATAGCGGAAGCCCGCTGTAAAGCTTAGCTGCTCCGTGAGCTTGTACGAAGCCTGCGCGTAGAGGCCGTAGTTCCTGAAGCTGTAGTCCTGCCGTGCGACGTTGACGAAGCCGCTGGAGCACTTGAACGAGTATGCATCCGAGCAATAGCCGGCGTAGAGTGGGGAATACTGTTCGCCGTGTCCCAGCGGATCGCTGATTTCCATGTAACCGCCGGTCTGCCAGTCGAGGTGCGAATCCATCGAGAGGCCCTGAAGGCGCAGTTCTTGCACGAAAGTGCTGCTGTCGCCCTGCGGGCCGCGCAGGCCGCGCAGGACCACAGCGAATGGCGGGTTGCGAAGCCCCAGCCCCACGGTCGGATTGGCAGGTGCCAGGTCGCCCGAAATGTTGAACGAGGAAGCTTCCCTCGACTGCGCATAGCTGGTGATGCTCTTGATCGTCACGGAATCCGACGCACGCCACGTCAGAGTGTTGATGATCTGCCAATTTTCGATCAGTTCGAGTGGGTCCGCAACGCTGTTTGTCACATCGTAGTAGCCCAGGTTGTTCTGTTCACGCGCGGCGAGCTGAGCACATTGGGCGGCACGGATCGGATTGTTCGCGCCGTCAGCGGGAGTTCCAGTGTTGGATTGATTGCAGACCGCGATCCGCCCAACCACGCCGTTCGTCTTGGAATGCGCGTAGGTCGCTATCAGATAATCTTCGAGATCGGGCGTCAGGTCGGCGACGAGGCTGGCGCGCAGCGCCAGATAATTGACATTGTTGAAGTCGTCCGGCCCGATCCCCGAGACGTTGTGCAACCAGCCATCGCGCTTGTTGCGGTCGACACCCAGGCGGACCTTCATCGTGTCGTTGACGGGAATGTTGAGGACCGCCTCGACTTCCTTCTGATCGTAATTTCCGTATGTGCCCTGGATGTAGCCTTCGAGCGCATCCGTCGGGCGCTGCGGGACCAGCAGGATTGCACCGCCGGTCGAATTGCGTCCGAATAGCGTCCCTTGCGGACCTTTTAGAACCTGAAGATTCTGCAGATCGAACAGCGAGCCGGGCCCGGCCCCGTTGCCGCCTGTTGTCGCGACCTGGAGGCGCGGTGCCACAACTTCGGCGAAGTAGATCGCCACGGAAGGCGCAGTATTTGGTTCCTGGGTGAAGCCACGGATCGCGAACGAAGCTTTTTCAGGGCCAAAACGCGTATTTGTCGTCAGCGATGGAGTGTAGGTGGCGAGGTCCGCAGTGCTCTTGATGTTGCGGGTTTCGAGCTGCTCCTGGTTATAGACCGTAATCGAAATCGGCACGTCCTGGAGGCGCTCCTCGACGCGGCGTGCCGTGACGATGATGTCGCCGGGGTTTACGGTCTCGTTTGCGTTCCGGTCGTCCTCGGCCGCATATACGGCCGGCGATGCCGCCAGTGCTGCGAGGCTTGCAGACACCAAGAATGCTCGACGAATGGTCGTGGGCTTCATTCTACTCCCCCTTCCAACATGGGCCGCCCGTCTTGACGACTTGAGCGGAACTGTTGCGGTTCTTTGTTTCGCTTGTTTAATTCTCAGACGAGATCAGCCTTTTCATGGACGCTTCGTCATCGAACCCGCGGAGCGTGCTCGCGGCCACACCACGCGACAATGAGAAAACGCATGAATTTCCATCATGTGGAATTTTCGATTTTACATTGAGGTTTGTCGGAGGGTCTATTTTTGAAGGCGCTTCCGGAGGCTGGGCTCCTCAGCGCGAATTCCCCACCCGATCTCTCGAGATCCCGGGCGCAATAACGAAATCCACAGAAGTCCGGGATACGAGCGCAATCCACTTTGCCTCATCGCCTGCCATTTGCTGCGAATCGATTCTCGACAACACCCCATCCATGACATCAAGCGAATGGTAACTCCCCTACGGGACTACGGCGCAGCCAACGGCGATACAATGCAGAATCAAAATTTGTTGCCGCATTGTAAAATTGACGTTCCGAAGCAGCAACATCGCGAATTGGGCGAACAATCTCGATACCACCGCTTCGGATCACATCATTTAGATCTACCTGCCTTCAGAAATGCACACTAAGCTCCGCCCCGTATGCAATAGGAGAGTTGTATGTCGCGCCAATACTGAAATTATTGTACTGCACTTGGTTCTTGTAGCGACGGTTCGTCAAATTGTCGCCATAGACTGCCACAGTGTAGTGATCACTCGGGTCCGTCCATTGTGCACGCAACGAAAGAATCTCGTATCCGTTCTGCGGGAATTGCGTTCCCGAAGGACCGAAATAGAATTTAGACGTGTAGTAGAGGTTACCGGAAAGTGCGAATTCGCCGCCTGCTATTTCCGTATGATAGCGGCCGCCGACATTACCCGAGAATGCCGGCGCATGCTGCATTGGCACATCTCGCAAAGTGACCTGTTCCTGGTAGAAGCTCGCACCTGCACTGCAGGCAGCAGGATCGAAGTTCTGAACACAGCTAGTGTATAGCGGCGCATCGAAGCGTTTGTAGCGGGCGTGCGTCCAGGTCGCTCCGGCGTTGAGGTCGACGTGCGCATCGACCCTGGCCTGTATCTGACCTTCCAGGCCGTAAATTTCAGATGTTGCGGCGTTCAGGATTTTCGCCGAGGGCGGATTGCCCGTGAACAGCGAGACCTGAAGGTTGCGATAGTCATAGTAGAAGCCGGCGAATTCGGCGGAAATGACCCGATTGTCAAACTTGTAGCCGACCTCGAATGCATCAATGGTCTCCGGGGCAACCGGATTGCCGGTGGAACCACCTACGTCGAGCATGCCTGCCTTGTAGCCGCGATTGTAAGAAGCATAGATGCTCGAGCGGTCGTCGGGCTTGTAGCGCAAAACCACGCGCGGCGTGACGTGCTCACCCTTGACCGCGTCGGCCTGTTCTTTCGTCACCGGAACTATGATGCCGCTGAACGAGGGCGCGATGTAATACGCATCATCGATCTGGTCATGACTTAGACGCGCGCCCGCTGTGACGAACCATTTGGGCGAAAGCTCATAGGTCAAGTCGACGTAGCCCGCCGCCGTGCGCGTCGTTGTCCCCGAGCCTGTCACCTGCACCCGCGTCGGATAGTCATTATCGAGGTAGAAGCGCCAGATATCCTTGTTCGAGAAATAGAACAGGCCCGCGGTCCACTGCAGGCGAGGGCCAGGTTTGGACGTAAGAAGCAGCTCCTGACTGAATGTCTTGTCAGCCACGGTGAAACCGCCGGAAAAGATCACCGCGGAGGACCGGTCGAGGTCCTGATTGAGATCGCTATCCTCCTGGCGATACTGGGTATACGATGTCAGGTTGGCGAAGCCGAGATCTGCTTTAACCGTGCCCTGGTAGACGTTGGAGGTTGTGCGGACGAAAGGCATGACATCCCCCACCCAGTCGTTGCGACCTGTGGTGTAAGTCCCGCCAAGAGCGGCAAGGAGCGCGGGCATAGGGGCAGTGATTCCGAGCTCCGGATCGTCGAATGGCACCGCTAGGTTGGGCGTCGGGTCGTCGAGGTGACTGTGCGAATACCGCAGGAGGACCGAAACGTCGCTCGTCAGGTCGGCCTTCAGCCCGGTGCGAACTGACCAGGACTCATGGCGCCCAACCGTGTCGCTACCGGTCGTCAGATCCGTCTGAAATCCGTCGCCGTGACGGTAGGATCCTTCCACGTCCATCGCCACGCCAGACGCAAGTCCCGTGGTCGCATAACCCTGAAGCTTCAGTTCGTTGAACCTGCCGTAGGAAATCTTTCCGGTGGCCGATGTTTCCTCGCTCGGATCCACTGATTGGATCAGGATTGCGCCGCCTGTTGTATTACGGCCGAACAGCGTCCCCTGCGGCCCCTTGAGAACCTGGATGCTGCTGACACTGAGGAGATCGAAGTCAGCGGCCAGCGAATTCTGAGAATAAAAGCCGTCGACATAAATGCCGACATTAGAGCCAACACCCGAGCTTGTTACTGCGGTTCCGATGCCGCGGATCGAGGGCTGGACGAAGGCGTTCTGCTTGTCGAAACGAAGCGCAGGAGTAACCCTTCCGATATCCCCGAGCGATTGGACATTTGCTGTCGTCAACTGCGCCTGGTCGAGCGTGGTAACTGTAATCGGAACATCGACCTGCCTTTCCTGCCTGCGCTGCGCGGTAACGATGATTTCGCTTCGCAGTGAAGTATCATCCTGCTGCGCATATGCCGCCGGCGCACTTGCCAATCCAGCCGAGGCAAGCAGCACGAGCCTCATCATGGGATAGCCCATCGTCCATTCCCTCCCCTGTAGCGCGCAAGTTGATCTCGCGCTGCGTAACTTCAGCCGGTTCAGCGGGCACTTCTTTCACCCCATTCCCAGCTATGCTCAGGAGTGCGTAGTCCAGATCGCACATTCAACGAGGATGGCCAGATCGTCCCACATTGTAGCAGCAAGCGCCCGATCTCAGGCCGCACCGCATTGGGCAATCTTCATACCAAAGGCCGCAACAGAAATGACTCAATAAACGGCGGGAACTCGTTTAGCTGCGTAGCAGGCAGGACGGCGCGGTATTGCAATGTGAACCGCCTATTCGAGAAACGCCAACCCTCGCCCGATCTTCGAAACTCGTCTTCGTAAATACCGAAGATCAAATTGACGACGTCGTGATCGAGCGCGCGATTGAACTCCATCACGCTGCTGCGTGACCGGGCCACGTCGCCTTCGATTTCGATCAGGCCACCTTCACCTCGTTGGTGGAGGTAGGAAAACCCTTCCACCGTCCGCGCAAATCCGCTGACGATGGCGTCATGGCCAACACGTGGTTCACCGCCAGCAATGATGACGACCGCATCGGCGACAAACAGCTCCCGAAGGGCTTCGGCGTCCTTTCGACTGACGATATCCGCATAATTGGCAAGCAATCGCCGGATCACCCACTCGTCGCGCAGTGTCTGAAGCATTTTGTCCATCCGGGCTGCCCTCAGGCTAACGCCAGGCCTGCGAACGTGCCTTCGTCTCGCCAATTCACCAAGAGTTCTTCGAAGGCGTACCATCCTGGTCCATAGCTGTCGCCAAGGTAGAATTCACCCTTTTCGGCGCCTTCACCGTTGAAGTAACTTGGCGTGCACTCGCGAATGAAAGCGGACTGATCGACGGCAGTTTCCTTTACGTGCCGCACCCAATCGGCTTGCCCGGTCTCAGTCGGTTCGACGCGCAAGGCGCCTTTTTCCCGAGTCTCGCGGATTAGATGCGCGATGTGCTTGCCGTGCTGGCTCATCATCTCGGTGGTCGTCGCATTGAACGCGCTCTGAATGAACCCAGTGAAGAAGAGATTTGGAAAGCCGCTGGTCATCATTCCGTGGAGTGTTTTATAGCCATCACGCCAGTGATCGTAGAGAGAAACTCCGCCAACGCCTTCGATTGCATCCAGGCCCCACCGCCGTTCCAGACCACCGGTCACCTCGAAGCCGCTGGCAAAAATGATGCAGTCAACGTCGTATTGATTCCCGTTCGCCACGAACCCGGTCTCGGTGATCCGCTCGATCCCGCGCGATCCGGAAACATCAACAAGCGAGACATTGGGTCGGTTAAAAGTCGGATAGAACTCATTGTTTGAGGCCGGTCGTTTACACAGGAACCTGTACCAGGGCTTCAGCGCTTCGGCCGTTTCCTTGTCCTCGACGATGTCCTCGACTCGCGCCCGCAGCCGCTCCATCACCTGATAGTCGATGGTCTCCCGTTTTTGCAGGAAGTCGCCGATCGAAGTCTCAGGCCACCCCTCGGCCTCGAGTTCGGCAGAAAGGTTCCGGTTTATCTCAGTCCAGATGTCACAGATCTGGTCGGCTTCACCCTTCAGAAGGCCGAAAATCGCACCGCGCTGGAAGTTTTCTTGGCGCGCTCGCTGCCAGCCACGCTGCTGGCCGTGAAACCAGTCCGGATCGGTCTTCGGGTTCACGCGAACATCGACGGTCGAAGGCGTACGCTGAACAACATAGAGGTGCTTAGCGTACTGGCCCAGATAGGGAACCGCCTGGATTGCCGTTGCACCGGTCCCAACAATGGCGACGCGCTTGTCGCCAAGCCTGTCGAGGACCGGATTGCGGTGCGTGCCCCCGGTATATTCGTGGTCCCATCGGCTGGTGTGGAAAATTTCGCCCTTGAAGCTGCCAATGCCGGGCACGCCCGGGAGCTTGGGCACGTTGAGGAGGCCATTCGCCATGACCACAAAGCGAGCGCGAATGCGATCGCCGCGGTTCGTCTCAATCCGCCAGCGCCCGATGCTCTCGTCCCAATGCAAGGAGCGGGCAAGGGTATGAAACAACGGCTTCTCACCGAGGCCGAACTTGTCGACGATCAGATTGATGTAATCAAGAATCTCAAATCCATCGGCAAACTGGCTTTTCGGCATGTAGCCGGTCTCTTCCAGAAGTGGCAGATAGCAGTACGCATCGTTGTCGCATTGCAATCCCGGATATCGGTTCCAATACCACACCCCGCCCCACCCGCCGGCATGGTCGATGTTGCGAAAGTCAGTAATGCCAGCCTTGTGAAGGTGATAGGCAGCAAGCACGCCTGTCCATCCCGCTCCCAGCACGGCAACCTCGAGATCCTCGTCGATCGCCGCGCGTTCGGCGAAGGGAGTATGAGGATCGCTCTCATAAACTTCCGAAAACCGCCCTCCCTCGGTCCGCTCGTACTGGGCAGCGGCCTCACGCACGATCCGCCTGTCTCGTTCGAACCTATAGCGTTCGCGAAGCGCAGGAATGTCGAATGTTTCAGGTGCGGGTGTGTCGGTTGGCTCGCAGGGCATTCTTGGCGCCTTGTCGTTGATTGTTGGTTCGCACGAAGCTTGAACCTCGACGAATAGGTCAGCGCCGCGAACCATCAACGGCTGAATGCTTGCGATGTCATATTGTGAAAATAACGCCGCAAGCATGCGTCTGCCGCCGCGATCCTCATCCGTCTTCATTTATGCTGCAATGCAGCGATATTCTGCATCATCTGGGCCAGGCGTCTTTCAACCTTTGCGCTCGGGGAAGACACTCGCCGTCGTCACGAGCACTAGAACTTCACAATATGGCACATTTTCCCCCAAGCCCTTCATCTCCCGCCCGCCATTCGCCAGCGTGCCTAAACCTTTGTTCAATGGATTAATGAAATGACGATCCTGCCCGATGCCCTTCTCTACATCGACGGCAAATTGCGCCCGGCCGAAAACGGCAAAACCTACGACACCATCGGCCCCTGGACTGGCGAGGTTGTCGGCCGAGCCGCCGATGCCGGCAAGGCGGACGTAGATGCTGCAATATCCGCTGCGCGGCGGGCCTTCGACACGACAGACTGGTGCCGGGATCCTGCACGCCGCTTCACGCTTGTAAGGCGCCTCTACGACTTGTTCGCTGAGAATCAGGCGCTGCTGGAGGAGATCGCGAGGCACGAAGTGGGCGCACCGTGGGTTGCAGTCCGGCGTGCGCAGGTCGGCAATTGCCTCGACAGCTGGCGCGACCTCATGGAGGTCTATCCGCAAGTTCGTTGGCGCGAAGATTTCGGTGACAAGCAAGTGTCAGGTCTCGTCACGCACCGCGATGTAGTGCGCGAGCCCGTTGGCGTCGTTGGGGCCATCACGCCCTGGAACTTCCCAATGTACATGAATGCGGAAAAGCTTGTCTCGGCCCTTCTCGCTGGTTGCACCGTTGTGCTCAAGCCCGCACCCAACACACCGCTCGCAGGCGCAATCTTTGGAGAGCTGGCCGATCAAGCCGGGTTCCCACCCGGCGTCGTGAACGTGCTCACTTCGAGCGACCCCGCAGCAGCAGGCGAGATGCTGGTGACGGATAAACGTGTCGACCTCATCTCGTTCACCGGATCGACCGGCGTTGGCAAGCGGATCATGCGCGAGGGTGCCGAGACGTTAAAACGCATGTTCCTCGAACTTGGCGGGAAGTCGGCCGCGATCATCCTCGACGATACACCGGATTTCGCTAGGGTCGTCGCAAGTTCCATTCTCGTCTTTCACGCCGGACAGGGTTGCGCGGTGCAATCCCGCCTGCTGGTTCCCCGCCACCGCTACGAAGAGGCCAAGGCTGTTCTGCGAGCATCCTATGCCGGCTTCTCCGACAAGTGGGGGCATTTCGACGATCCTGCCTGCGTTATGGGACCGGTAATCTCAGAGCGTCAGCGCGACCGGGTGCTGGGATATGTCAAAACCGGGCTCGAGGAAGGCGCAACCCTGCTTGCCGGCGGCAATGTTCGCCCAGACCTCGGCAGCGGATGGTTCATCGAGCCGACCTGCTTCGTCGATGTCACCAACGACATGCGGATTGCCCGGGAAGAAATCTTTGGCCCCGTACTCGTCGTCATTCCTTTCGACGACGATGAGGATGCCATCCGCATCGCCAACGACAGCGACTACGGATTGTCGGGAAGCGTGTGGTCGGGTGATGAAGTTCGCGCGAATGCAGTTGCGGCACGGCTTCGAACGGGATCGGTCAGTATCAATGGCGGTCTTCCGGTCCACGGCGACCTTCCCTTCGGCGGCTTCAAGCAGAGCGGTATCGGCCGCGCCTGGGGCGTCGAAGGCATCGAGGAATATCTCGAAACCAAGGTCATCGGCAGACGGATCTGAAGACAATGGAGCGGGGTCGCTGGTTCTGCGACCCCGCGGTCACTTCACAGGCGCAAAATCAATTCGCACTATCTGCCAGGCACCGCCCACCTTTCGGAATTGGTCGGAATACCGGCCCGCCAGTTCGATCGGGCCGGCCTCATCTTTGCGCCGGATTTTCACAAGCACGTTCCATTCTCCGGTCGCGTGCTCCCCATTGACGACGATCAGCGGCGTCGACGTCGCATGCCAGACCCATTGCGCGGCAGGAGCAACGTCTTCGATGATGAACCGGATGAAATTATGCTTGGAAGTAAAGCTGACCGCACCATAGTCGGCAGTGAAATCGTTATGGAGCACTCGCTCAAGAAGTTGCCGGCTGATAAGTGCATCAGAGGCCGGCGCGTCGCTTGCACGGCAATAGAGCGCCTTGACATGCGCGATCTCCATCACCGCCACGGGATCGCGGTCGCCGCAGAACAACTCATCTTCTTCGGTCACGAACGACTTCCTTCAATCATTGCTCCGCATCTGACCGTCTTCCCCCTCAAACCGCCGAGGTGAGTTCCGGCACAGCGCTGAACAGATCCGCCACCAGACCGACGTCGGCGACCTGGAAGATCGGGGCGTCCTCGTCCTTGTTGATGGCGATGATTGTCTTGGAGTCCTTCATGCCCGCAAGGTGCTGGATCGCGCCCGAGATGCCGACCGCGATGTAGACTTCGGGAGCCACGATCTTGCCGGTCTGGCCGACCTGATAGTCGTTCGGCACGTAACCCGCATCGACCGCAGCGCGCGAAGCGCCGACGGCAGCGCCGAGCTTGTCGGCGAGCGGCATGATGTACTGTTCGAACGTCTCCGAGTCCTTCAGCGCGCGGCCGCCCGAGACGATCACCTTGGCGCTGGTCAGTTCCGGACGTTCGGACTTCGCGAGTTCGGCACCCATGAAGCTGGAAAGGCCCGCATCACCGGCACCGGCGACGTCTTCGATGGCAGCCGAACCACCCTCGGCAGCGGCCTTCTCGAAGGCGGTGCCGCGCACGGTGATCACCAGCTTGGCATCGCTCGATTCCACGGTGGCGATGGCGTTGCCGGCGTAGATCGGACGCGTGAAGGTCTTCTCGCCCTCGACCGAGAGGATGTCCGACAGCTGCATCACGTCGAGCAGCGCGGCAACGCGCGGGGCGACGTTCTTGCCGGTGGTAGTGGCGGGCGCCAGGAACGCGTCGTGGTGGCCCATCAGTTCCACGATCAGCGGCGCGACGTTTTCGGCCAGCGCGTGTTCGTAGGCGGCGTTGTCGGCCACGTGGACCTTGGCGACGCCGGCGATCTTCGCGGCAGCCTCGGCAGCGGCACGGCAGCCGGAACCGGCAACCAGCAGGTGAACTTCACCCAGCTTGGCGGCAGCGGTGACGGTGTGGAGCGTTGCGTCCTTGACCGACGCGTTGTCGTGTTCGACCCAAACGAGCGTCTTCATTAGGCGACTCCCAGTTCCTTGAGCTTGGCTACCAGCGCATCGACATCGGCAACCTTGACGCCGGCGACACGCACGGGCGGCTCTGAGACCTTGAGGGTTTTGAGGCGCGGAGCGATGTCGACGCCGTAATCGGCGGCGGTCTTCACATCGAGCTGCTTCTTCTTCGCCTTCATGATGTTCGGCAGCGAAGCGTAGCGCGGTTCGTTGAGGCGCAGGTCGGTGGTGACGATCGCAGGCAGCGAAAGCTTCACGGTCTCCAGACCGCCATCGACTTCGCGCGTCACGGCAACGTGATCACCGTCGATCTCGACCTTGCTGGCGAAGGTGCCCTGCGGGCGGCCGGTGAGGGCAGCGAGCATCTGGCCGGTCTGGTTCGAATCGTCGTCGATCGCCTGCTTGCCGAGGATCACGAGGCCCGGATTCTCTTCGGCAACGATCGCCTTGAGGATCTTGGCGACGGCCAGCGGCTCAACCTCTGGGCCAGAATCACTTGGGGTCTCGATGAGGATCGCACGGTCTGCACCCATGGCGAGTGCGGTGCGCAGCGTATCCTGCGCCTTGGCCGGGCCGACCGAGACGGCAACGATCTCTTCAGCCTTGCCCGCTTCCTTGATGCGGATAGCTTCTTCGACCGCGATCTCGTCGAACGGATTCATGCTCATCTTGACGTTGGCCAGGTCAACGCCCGTGCCGTCCGCCTTTACGCGCGGCTTCACGTTGTAATCGATCACCCGCTTAACGGGGACGAGGATCTTCATCTCTCGGCATCCTTCCTCGAATGACTTTGGCTGCGGAAACTCCGCGTCGGGACGCTCATGCCGGGCTCACGAAACGCGCGAGCCCGGCCGCCCGGTAACAGCCGACCTATTTTTTCGGCGGCCAACTGACCGTTTCGTCGTCTTCGATCACGAAGATGATCCGCTCGGGGCAGGACTTGGCGCCGCGGCGCGCGTTCGTCTCATCGCCGCTCATAACCTCGAAACCATCGCTAGCGATGTAACCGTCGTCATCGAGCGGAAAGAGCTTTTCCGAAACGGCCGCGCAGCGGGCGTTTCCGACACAGGCGGCGCGTTCAATTCTGATCTTCATGACGGCCGGCTCACCAGACCAGATGAAGTTCGTCAGGACCGATGACATTGCCGCCATGGTATGTCACCGGCTTTTCCGCATCGATAGAAAAGGCGGGAAGCCGGGCAAGCATTTCCTCGTAAAGCACCTGGAGTTCGATCCGCGCGAGGTGCGATCCCAGGCAGCGATGGGGGCCGGTGCCGAATGCAATGTGCACCTTGTTCTCCCGGGCAATATCGAATTCTTCGGGGTTTGCGAACTCGGCAGGATCGAGGTCGGCCGCCGGAAGGAAGACGAGCGCACGATCGCCCTTCTTCATTGTCGCCCCCTCGAACTCAACATCCTCGATCACGAAGCGGACCGGAACGGTAAAGGTGTAACGACGCAGGATTTCCTCCGCGACATCCGGAACGAGCTTGGGATTGTCCCGCAATTCCTTCTGGAGTTTGGGGTGCGTCGCCAGATGATGCACGCCCAGGCCCATGCCGTTGAAGACCGTATCGAGGCCAGCCAGGAAGAGCATCACGGCATAGTTTTCGATTTCTGCCAAAGTCGCGGGCTTTCCATCGAATTCCGCCTGCCAGAGCATGGAAAGGACATCATCCTGCGGGCTATCGCGGCGATCGATAATTACGTCGCGCATGATGGCCGCCACCTTGCGAAGCCTGACCTGCGTCGCCGAAGGGCTGAGGTCGGCATTCCCGGCAAGATGCTCCGTGACGAGATCGCGGTACTCGCGTTGCCGGTCAACTGGCAGCCCGAAGAGTTTGAGGAAAACCGTAACGGGTAGCGGTTCAGCTACCGCTCCCATGAACTCGCAGCCACCCTCGTCCTTGACCGCTTCGATTAGCTCGACGGCGAGCGCCCGGATGTCCTCCTTGAGCGCGTTCATCGCGCGCGGCGAGAAGACGGTCTGCAAAGGCTGCCTAAACGTTGCATGTTGCGGCGGATCATAGGCGATCGGCGCTGGGATCAGCATCTGCTCGTTTTCCGGCCGCTGAGCATTCATCGCCTTGAGCTGCTCGATCGGAATGGGAGCGTTGGCGAAGATTTCCGGCGACCGCTGCGCCTTGAAAACGGCGGCGTGGCTCTTGAGGAACCACTGTCCCCCGCTGTGCGGGGACCAGAAAACTGGTGGAGCGTCACGCACGATTTCCGCGATGCGTGCGTGAGCATCTTTCTTCAACGCAGCGTCGTTGAACAAGTCGAAATCGTAGACGAGATCGGCCGAAACGTGGGCCGGCTTCGCCACAGGTGCAGCCAATGTGGATGCTTCGGTCATTCATCGCTCCGTATAGTCTGGTCAGTCTTGCGGACGAGGTCCGCACAGGTGATGGCAATTCCAGACAGCACGCAGCGCAATCGCGATCCGATGAACCGGTCGGCAACACCCTGCGCGAGTCCGTTGGAAATCTCCTCGCCGCTGTTGCGCATATGTGGAACCAGGTACACCGCTGATAGCCATTCTATGCCATATTATGAAATCCCTCTGCCTACTCCTCACCCGAACACCCAAACACCCATACGCCCCGACGCCACCTGCTTTCTACATGGGAAAGGCTGAACGATCGATCGAGCCGAACCGGAGGCAAGGAACTTCACAATATGGCAAATATGGGTCGATAGCATTGCTTCAAAACCGGAGCCGCCGACAATTCGGTATCGCTGATGAAGAAGTCCAAAATGGACATCAGACTTTCAGCACGACAATTCCGGCGGGAGACTACAGATGGCCGCACCCTTTTTGTCCGCAAATAAGGCAAAAATCGCCAGGCGGGTTATTGAGATTCTGGAATTTTTCGACGAATGCCATGACGAACTGACCGTCATGGACATCGTCAGAAAATTCAATCGTCCCCAATCAAGCACATCCGAATTGCTCCACTGCCTAGTCGATCTCGGCCTCCTCTATCGCGACCACGAGACTCGCTCGTATCGAATTGCTGCAAGAGCAGCCTTGCTGGGCACAGGCGGACAGCCCGAGCTGGTACGGGATGGCCGGATCGTGCGCCTCCTTGACCACCTCTCAGAGAAAACCGGCGTCACGGTCATATTGACGAGCATGGTTGCAACTGATGCCCAAGTCGTCTCTTGGCGACCGCGACAGGACTATGAGCACGACTGGCGACGCCCTCCTCTCAGCGGGCGCAAGGATGCGCTATTCCGGAGCGCAGCAGGTCTCATGCTACTTTCAACCATGCCGCGAAACCGGCTGGAAGGAATGGTTCGCCGCCTCAATGCGGAAGCAGACGACAGTTCGAAGTTTTCCTTCAGCGAAATGATGGCCCGCATCGAAGAATGCCATCACGAAAGATATGCATTCGGCCCGGCAGGCTTCGGCACGCAGGCTAATGCGCTCAGCGCGTTGCTTCCCGATTACCCGAAGGGGTCTCCGCTGGCGGTCAGCCTGCTCCACACCGACGAGGACGAACTTTTGCCGGATGAATTGCTCACGATCCTGAATGACGCGTTGGAAACTTGTCTTGCGTATCCCATCTCCGCCGAAGTCACAGATTTCAAATTCGATCAGATGGCAAACGCGGCCTGACCGCTCGCGCGAGAGCCCTCAATTGCCCCTTGAGTTACGGTTGCAACGATCCGTAAAACCACGAAGCGGTGACGCCGCCGTCAATCAGGAAATCGCTGCCACTGATGAATGCACCTTCCGGGCCCATCATCAATGCGGCGAGCGATGCGATTTCATCGGGCGTCCCCGCCCGGCCGGCGGGAGAGCCGTCAATCATCCGCTGATAACCGCCGGCTCTGGGGCCGGAAAGTTCATCGCGGGCCAGCGGAGTCATGACGATGCCAGGACTGATCGAATTGATCCTCGCCCCGCGCGCCGCCCAGCGCGTTGCCGCCTCGGCCCGGACGCGAAGGACATTGCAGCGCTTCGAATACTGATAGGCCAGTAGCGGGTCGGTAATCCGGTCGGGCTGCAGCATCGGCAAAGCAAGGAGTTCCTCCACCGGCGTCAGCGCCAACAGATGGTCCTCCTCCGGCGTCAGCGCGGGAAGACGATGACCGGATTGCGATGCCACGACAATGCCCGAACCGCCACTGGCAATCACGTTCCCGAAGAGTTCGAGCACCAGCGCAGTGCCGTAGAGATCGACTTCAAGGATCTTTTCTGCCGCCGCCTGTGAGGGAGAGAGGCCCGCCGCGACGATCACACCGCTCACTGGGCCCAATTGCGTGGCGCGGGTCACAAGCGCTTCCACAGAAGCCCGGCTGGAAATGTCGATGGTGGCCGTGCTGACTTCAAACCCCGCATCAGCCATGATGTTGGCCACGACCTCCAAAGTCTCGGCGCGCAAATCCGCCACCAGTACGTGCTTGCCCGTGCTCACCCGCCGGGCGATTGCCATGCCAATGGAACCCGCGCCGATCACTACAACGACTTCAGCCATTCTTTTTCCTTTCAGTGGGCAACCGTCGACGCGGTCGCTGCAATGGAAGTCATAGGGCAGATGCTTCGATCAGACGGCCGGCCCTGCGAGATACTGCTCGTCGGAAACATGCTCGAGCCAGTCCACCGCGCGGCCTTCGAACAGTTCGGCGATCGCGACATGGGTCATGGCCGTGGTCGGCGTAGCGCCGTGCCAGTGCTTGTGGCCCGGCGGACACCACACGACGTCACCGGCACGGATCTCGACGATCTCCTCGCCTTCGCATTGCGTCCAGCCGCAGCCGGACGTGACAATCAGCGTCTGCCCCAGCGGATGCGTGTGCCACGCGGTACGGGCGCCAGGCTCGAACGTCACGATGGCGCCGCCGGCGCGCGCAGGGGCTTCGCCCTGGAACGGGGAATCGATACGCACGTTGCCGGTGAACCAGTCGGCGGCCCCCTTTACCGAAGGCTGCGTGCCGTTGCGGATCAGTTTCATGTCTTCGTGTCCCATTGCTGAGAGAGGCGAAAATACCTCGACGCGGCCCCACTCGCGATAGGGCCGCCGCGTTCAGATCCCGGAAGATAGTTTGCCCTCTCGCACACGAGTAGTGCATGATTTGAGCATGAACTTATCATGTGGACTCATGAATGACGCGCGATGACCTGTCCGACCTGAACGTGTTTCTGGCCGTTGCCCAGGAGCGCAGCTTCACTCGCGCAGCGGCCAGGATGGGGGTCTCGCAATCAGCGCTCAGCCACAAGATCCGGCAACTGGAAACGCGCCTGGGCGTGCGCCTCCTGTCCCGGACGACAAGAAGTGTATCACCAACCGATGCGGGAGAGCGCTTGCTTTCCGGACTGCTGCCGGCGTTTGACATGATCGAGGCGCAGCTCGATGCCCTCGGTGAAATGAGAGAGCGCCCAGCCGGCAAAGTGCGCATTACCGCGCCCGTCCACGCCACGCATACCGTCCTATGGCCAGCAGTTGCCCGGCTGATGCAGGACTATCCCGAGATAGAGGTCGAACTCAGCGTCGATTCGGGCATGCGGGACATTGTCGCCGATCGTTTCGATGCCGGTGTCCGCCTGGGCGAGCAGGTTGCGCGTGACATGATTGCGGTGAAGATCGGTCCGGAACTGCGAATGGCAGCCGTCGCGACGCCGGCCTATTTCGAAACACATGGCATGCCCAATTCACCCCAGGATCTGGCGGCGCACCGCTGCATCAACTTACGCCTGACCACCGCCGGCGGTCTTTACGCCTGGGAACTGGAACGAGCGGGCCGCGAACTCAACGTGCGAGTGGATGGGCAGTTCGCCTCGAACGATGTCGGCATGGTGATCAGGGCAGCGGTTGAAGGGTTCGGCATCGCTTTCGTACCGGAAGACTACGTCATGGAACACCTGACATCCGGCCGGCTGACACGCGTCCTGTCAGGCTGGTGCCCTCCGTTCCCCGGATATCACCTCTACTATCCGAGCCGGCGCCAACCCAAGGCGGCATTCGCCCTGCTGATCGAGGCACTGCATTACAAGCCTTAGCGACTGGAAGAGACCCAACCCAAAAAGCGAAGATTCGGATTGCAAGGTCCATTCCGTGCCGCCCGCTCGAGCGAGCGGGCGGCTTCAGTCAAGGAAGAGTTGTCACCGAATTACTGCGTTCCTTCGGCGTACCACGTCCGGAATTCCGAATAGTTCGGCATTTCTTCCGAGTTCGCGGCCGGGTCGATCGGCACGTGGATCACGGTGCAGCCGCCACGCTCGTAAGCGCGCTTGATGGCCGGGCCGATGTCCGCCGCCTTCTCGACATATTCGCCCGCCGCGCCGAAGCCTTCGGCGATCTTGTCGAAGCGGACCTTGTCGGACCAGTGCACGCCCGTTTCCTTGGTGCCCTTCCCGAAGGTGCGCTTGTAGACACCCACTTCAAGGCCCCACTGGAAGTCGACGCCGACCACGATCACCAGCGGCAGGTTCTTGCGCACCGCGACTTCGAGTTCGCCGATGTGGAACAGGAACGAGGAGTCCGAGGTGAGCAGCATGCCCGGACGATCGCGCCCCGTATGGGCTTTGTCGGCAATCATGGCGCCGGTGGCATACGGCAGACCCGTGCCGATGTGACCGTAGTTCTGGTTCCAGATCACGTCATGCGGCTTGGCCTGCGAGTAGGTCCATTGGAAGATCACCGTGGCTCCGCCGTCGCGGATCAGGATGCCGTCCTTGGGGAAGGCCTTGGTCGCTTCGGTGACGAACTGGCTGGTGTGCATCTTCGCGGTCGAACCGTCGGGCTTGGTCGCGGCCTCCTCTGCCAGTTCCGCAAGCTGAGCAGCTCCGCGCTTGCAATACTCCGCCAGCTTCACCGACGGATCGCGCGGGCTCGTTTTGAGCGCGCGGACGAGCTGTGGCACGACAGCGCGAACGTCGCCTACCAGCGGCACGTCGATCGGACGGTTGACGCCGATCGCGGTCGGGTCCTGCTGGACGTAGATCCACTTGCGGTTGGCTTCGTTGTCCACCCAGTGGCGCCAGCGGCCATAGTGGCTCGGCTCGCCCAGTTCGGTGGCCAGCGCCACGCAGCAGTCGCTTTCGACAACGGCGTCGATCGAGGCTTCCGAGAAACCGTAGGGGAAGGTGCGGTCCTCGAGCCCCTCGATGAACGAAGTGCCGCCCGAGGTCTGGATCACCGGGCACTGCATCAGTTCGGCGAGTTCGCGAACCGCCGCGCCCGACTTCGAGGTGTGGACGCCGTGGCCGACCAGCAGCACCGGGTTCTTGGCGTTGCGGATGATCTCGGCGGCTTCGGCAATGCGATCGCCGTCCGCGCCCTGGTTGGTCAGGCGGTAGCGGTGCGGCGGCAGAACCGGCGGCAGATCAAGCTCTTCGAGAATGATGTGCGCGGGATATTCGATATAGGCCGGTCCTGGCGTGCCCGACATGGCAACGCGGATCGCCTCGCGGACGATTTCATCAGTCTGGTCGGCGTATTCGATGGACCCCGAATATTTCACCGAATCCTCGATCATCGGCTCCTGGCGGACGAACTGGATGCGGCCGCGGCGCACGCGTCGCTCGGTAATGCGGGCGCGCTGGCCGCCCATGAAGATCACCGGATCGTTCTCGACCTTGGCGCACTGGATCGCCGGCATCAGATTGGCCATGCCGGGTCCAAGCGTACCGATGCAGAGTGCCGGCTTGCCGGTGATGCGCGCAGCCGCTGATGCCATAAAGCCGCCGGCCGCCTCATGGTGCGGCGAAATCACCGTCCAGCCGCGCGTCTCTGCCTCAAGGAAGAGGTGGACGAAGTTGGGATCGGGAATACCGAACAGGGTCTTGATGCCCTCGGCCTCGAACAGGTCGAGAATGCGCTTGTAAACCGGCGTGCCCTTCTGGGCCTTGGCAGGCGCTTCGGCCTGCGGTTGATCGTCGTACATGGACTTGCCTTTCAGGTATCACGTTGCTTACGCTTCGCCGCGATTGCAGCATCGCGTCTCAGGCTTCGATTTTCGCCAACTCACGAGCGGCTGCGGCCAGATCCTCCATCGAAGGCAACGATTCCGCTTCGAGTACCGAGGAGAATGGAACAGGTGCATACTTTGCCCCGATCCGCTTCACCGGCGCTCGCAGCCTGCCGTGAAGTCGTTCGTGGATGGTCGATGCGATTTCCGCGCCCACGCCGAACTTGCGGACAGCTTCATGGATCACGATCGCAGCTCCGGTCTTCTCGACCGAAGCAATCACTGCCTCCACGTCCCAGGGCGAAACGGAACGCAGGTCGATCACTTCAAGCGAGATCCCCTCCTGCGCCAGCTTGTTAGCCTGCTCGGCAGCAAACTGGATGACGCGGCCATATCCGATGACGGTCGCATCACTGCCCTCGCGAATGACCTTGGCCTTCCCGATGGGAACGCGAACGCCCCGCTCGGGCGCCTCGCCCGGCGTCCAGAGATAGGGCATGTTCTCGACGAAGATGCAGGGATCGGGATCGTCGATGCAACTGCGCATCAGGCCATAAGCGTCTGCGGGCGTCGAGGGGATCACGACCTTGAGGCCGGCCGTATGGGCGAACCACGCCTCCAGGAAGTCAGTATGCTGGGCAGCATTCCCCGTCCCGGCTCCCGTCATCGTGCGTATGACCAGAGGGACCGTCGTCTGCCCTCCGGACATGAAACGCAGTTTCGCGGCATGATTCACGACCATGTCCGAGCAGACCGTCATGAAGTTCATGAGCATGACTTCAACGACCGGCTTGAATCCCATCATGGCAGCGCCAACAGCGGCGCCCATAAAACCCTGCTCGGAAATCGGCGTCGATTTGACGCGATCATCGCCGTACTTTGTGGAGAGTCCGCGGGTGATGCCGACGACCCCACCGCCTTCGCGATCAGCGACGTCCTCACCAAGGATCAGGATCTGATTGTCTTCCTCCATGGCATCGTGAAGCGCGAGATTGATCGCCTGGATCATGTTCATACGAGAAGTCATTCCACCACCTCCTCGGCGTAGACATCGCGGCGGACCTCGGCGAGGTCGGGCCATGGGCTATCAAGAGCGAACTGGACGGCCGCCTCGATCGTGTCGGCATGCTCGCGATCGATTGCTTCGAGCTGATCGAGCGTCGCGTGGCCGTTTTCAGTGAGGAAGCGGATGTAGTTGGGCCAGGGATCGTCCTTGGCGCGCAGTTCCTTCTCGCCTTCGTCCATGTAGTCGTCAGAATCGCCGAAGACATGGCCATGGAAGCGGAATGTCATTGCCTCGATCAGCGACGGGCCCTCACCCGCGCGCGCGCGCTCAATGGATTCCTGCGCGGCGTTGTAGAGCTCGACCGGATCGTTCCCGTTCACGCGCTTGCCCGGCATCGAATAGGCTGCGGCACGATTGGCGATCTGGTCGATCGCGGTCGTGTGCTCGTACTTGGTATGCTCGCCGTAGAGATTGTTCGAGCAAACGAAGACAACCGGAAGCTTCCAGATCGACGCCAGGTTCATGCTTTCGTGGAAGGAACCGATATTGTTCGCTCCGTCTCCGAAGAAGGCGATGGTGACATCATCGCTGCCCTTAAGCCGGTTTGCCCAGGCCATGCCGCATGCCAGAGGCATTGAGGATCCGACAATCCCGGTGGTCACCAGCATCCCGCTTTCGGGATGGGTGATATGCATCGGACCGCCCTTGCCCTTGCAGGTACCGGTTTCGCGGCCGGCCAGTTCGGCCCAAAGCTGATCGACGGGGCAGCCTTTGGCGAGCATGTCGTGCACGCCGCGGTAGATCGTCGAGATTGTATCGGTCTTGCGAAGCTGCGAGCAGATGGTCGCCGGAATGGCTTCCTGTCCGCGGTAGGAATAGTAGGGCATGACCAGTCGGCCGGACTTGATCGTGCCGCGCATTTTCTCGTCGTTCTGCTTGAGCAGCGACATGCGCGAATAGATGTCGAGCAGCACCTCTGTGGGTGGTATCGTATTCGACAAGGCAGGTCTCCCGCATAGGGTCCCGGGCACCGAGATGCCCGGGATGAAATTGAGACAGGCTTCGGCTGGGCTCGTTAGTCGTTGCGAACCACTCGGAAGCCCCAGCTGTGGCCAACGTAGCTTGCGTGCCGCGGCGCGCGGATTGCTACGTAGGTCGAGAATGCCGCGTTTCCGTAGGAACCGCCGCGCGAAGGCCGCGCATCGCAGTCGCCGGTTGCGCGGCGAACCGATCCGTCCGTCGGGATATCCTTCAGGCTGTCACTCCAGCAGTCGGCGGTCCATTCCCAGATGTTGCCGAGCATGTCGTACAGGCCCCACGGGTTCGGCTTGTAATGGCCGACCGGCGAGGTCCAGGCGTAACCATCATGGCACTGAAAGCGATATTGCGGGCCGGTGGGGACATTGCCCATGGCCGCCGCCTGATCGAAATCCGGCTGGTTCGAATAAGCGCAGCCGTCGTCGCGCACATTGCCCCAGAAGAAGTCGGTCGTGGTGCCGGCGCGCGCCGCGTACTCGTACTGCGCTTCTCCAGGAACAGCATATTGGTGCCCGGTCTTCTTGCTGAGCCACGCAGCGTAAGCATCGGCATCGTCGGCGGTCACGCAAACGACGGGGTAATTGTCCTGCTGCGGAAATCCGGGAGACCGCCAGGAATAGCCGGGAACTTCTTCATAAATGAAGTGCCCGTCGGACTGGTGCTGCGAATAGCAGGCATTTGCCGCCTGGTAGCCGGTCTCGTCGACAAAAGTGCGGAACTGGGCGATGGTGACGGGGAAGCGTCCCATCGAAAAGCCCTTGGCAAACGTGATCTTCGTGATCGGCATCGACCGCCCTGCCTGAGCCTTCGGCATGCCGCGCGCGATCTCGGCTTCGGGGGTAATTCCCATGTCGAACGAACCCTTTGGCAAGGGCATCATTTCCGGACAATCGCGACAATCCGTAAATGGCTTGCCGGCGCCGGCCGTTCCATCAGCCTTCGCATGCGCCCCGGTCGCCATGAGCCCGGTTGCGAGGAGCAGCGTCATCGCTGCCAGAACTGCTTGCCAGAAACGCATCTTCCCATCCCTGTTTTCGAATACTTTGCCCAGATTGCTGCCGGCGTTCGCGCGCGGTTGGAAACCGGCCGCGCTCACTTGAAATACTCCGGCGTGGGGTAGGTCGGGATGTAGACGAACTTCGGCGTTTCCCAGCCAGCGCGCATCACAAGAACGCCGCGTTTGGTCGGATCCGTGAGCTTCAGGGTGAAGGTCCGGGCGACGTAGTTATCCTGCGGGCCCAGCTGCGCGAGATAGTTTTCGAACTCGGCAATATTCGCAATGTTGTGAGAAGCGATTACGCGCGTGTTGATCTTCTCGATCCCGATTGGCGTGATATGCGCGAACGAGATGTCGAATGCTCCGTTTCCTGACGGATTCCCGGCGACCGTCAGCCCCGGCTGACGCGCCGAGATGCAATCGAGGAAGTGGCGCTGCTGTTCGGCATTCAGGAAATCGCTTGCCCAAATCCGGCGATATTCATCGATCTGGAGCGCATCGAGGATGTCATCGTTGCGCAGATCCCCGCCCCACACTTTGCGCATGTCGTCGATCGGGCGAACCGGGACAGTCGCAAGCCTTGTAAGTGCGGACTGGCGTGCATCGCCAACTGAACTGGCCTTGGCAAGCAGTTCGAAGTAGTTCGGAGACCCCGGTTGCTGCGCATGTAGCCGATCGAATTCTGTGCGCGTCATCTCCGTGACCAGTGATAGGCGCTGGACCTCGTTGAGCGATGAAAGTGTGCGGTCCGTGAAATCCGTTACTCTGCAAGCTGCCGCCTGCGCCGCCGTCGATCCCGCCGTCACGGCAGCCGCGCATATCGCCGAAAGGGCGAGCGTACGCACCCATTTCGCGATCGCGCGCGTATGGGTCGTATCCTTCACGGTGCCACCTCGCTTGTAGGCGAAACCATGACGCCCGCCCGGACGGGCAGGTGCTTTACTCGCCATTGTAGGCCCGAAATCCTTTCTCACGTTCACTCTCTCCCATCGCTCTTGTTTTACCGGCCGCCGTTCGGCGGGCCGCTATGCCGTATGCAGCTGCGCACGAGGCGCAGGTGCGCTCGTCGAAGTCTGATCTTCCCAAAGTGAGTTGGCGACCGCCTGGCCATGCGAACTCTTTCCGCCGGCTTCTCCCTGGAGAAACTTCAGCCGGTAAGTCCAAAGGTGGAGGGGAAATTCGAGGGTCAACCCCATGGCACCCGTGAATTGGTGGCAATCGGTAATCAGCTTGCGGGCAGCTTCCTGCGCATAAAGGCTTGCGACTGCAGCCTGCGTGTCGTTGTCGAGATCCGCAGCACGCAGTGCGAGCCAGCGGGCGCCCCGCAGCAATTGCGCATCTTCGGCCAATCGGTGCTGAATTGCTTGGAAATTCCCGAGCGGTTGCCCGAATTGCTGGCGATCCTTGACGTAGCGAATGGCTTCGCTGATCGCCCCGTTCATCAGGCCCGCTGCTTCGGCAGCAATGCCAATCCGGTGGCGCCGCAGAACAGCTGCGAGTGTCGTCGCGTCCAGCTTGCGTGAATCGTCGGGCAATGTTTCGAGCGCCGCGAGAGGATAAGCCGCAACGGTGTGAAGGGGACGTATCCTGGCCTTGTTCGTCGAACCTACGAACAAGCTACCTTCATGGAATACGCATACCGTCTTGGACTGCTCGAGATACCGAACCGGCCGGTCGAGCCCCCAAGCTACTGCGAGCGGAGTTTCGGTCTCACCTAATAAGGGCGCGATCAGGATGGAAGCAGCCAGTTCCACGCTCACCGGACAGGCTGCCGCAGCTTCGATTAGCAGCGCACCTTCAAGGACGCCAAAGCCGGGCTGGTCCACAATTTCGAGAAAGCCGCCGTCAGTGATTTCGCCTTGAAGGCTATCGCTGTAGGCGACGTACCCGTGCTCACCCTGCGGCGCCTCGCGATAGCGTTCCAGCAACCCCTCGAACGCGGTCATCAACATCTGCTGATCTTCGGTGAATTCGAAGTTCATTTCCCCGTCCCCAATCCAAGTAGGTCCCGCGCGATCAGGTTCAGCTGGATCTCCGCCGCCCCCGCAGCGAGGCCGGCCGCGATCGCGCGCTTGTGATGCGTCGCAACCATCGGCTCAAAATCCGCCGCGAAAAGGTGCGGCGTGAAATCCAGAACGAATTCAGCGACCTGCCGCTCGCTAAGCACGATGGCATATCGGGCCATGCTTGCAGCGCCCGTACCCGGCCTGCTCTTCATTCGCTGATCTACACTCTCGTAGGCGAGCATCCGGGCTGCCTCGCATGAGGCATAGGCCTGAGCCGCCGCCTGCTGGGCGGTTGGCGTGAAGGTATCCGTCGACTGGAGTTCTGCGACCGCACGATGGAGGGTCTTGAGACCCAGTGCGTAGCGAGGGATGCCGACGCGCTCAAAATTGAGTGCGTAGCGAACGACCTCCCACCCCTTCCCTTCTTGCCCAAGAATTTCCGCTGGAAATGCCTCAACTTCGTCGAAAAAGACCTCGTGGAGGTCACCATCGCCGACTACGCTCTCGATGGGACGAACCGTAATGCCGGGCCGATCCATCGGAATGAGGAAGACGGAGATTTCCCGTCGTCCCGTCCCGGTCCTTGCCAGCAGGAAGCAGTATTCGGCTAGGCGTGCATACGACGTCCAGATTTTCTGGCCGTTGATGACATATCGATCGCCTTTCCATTCTGCACGGGTGCGCAGAGCGGCCAGGTCCGATCCACCGGACGGCTCTGAAAAGCCCTGACACCAGATTACGTCGCCCTCACGAATTCGACGCGTGTGATAGGCCTTTTGATCCGGATTCCCGTATTCGAGAATCGTCGGGCCAATCCAGTTCACGTTGTAATACTGCGGCCCCCGCGGTTCACCGACTTCCCAAAGCGTTTCACCGATGATGAAATGCTCCCAGGCTGACGCATTACGACCACCGAACTCTTCAGGCCAATGCGGGATCAACAATCCTGCTTCGGCAAGTTTGGGGCAAATCTCCTTGGAAAAATCGGTGACCTCCTGAGACCCCGGGCTCAGGCACGCGATCGACGACCAGTCGTCCGGCAGATGTTCCTCGAGAAAGCGTTCCACGGTGCCGCGTACGCTTTCCAGCTCCACTCCCCATCCAAAATCCATCGAGGGTCTTTCCACATGCTGAGAAATCAATTCGATCTTGCAGTGGCGTTTCTCGAGCCTACAGGTATAACCGTCAACGAGACTGCGGGTTTTGTTTCACGATGTGGAAAGAGGAGGCCGAGCCATGGATCAAGCCAAAGCCAAAACAGAATCAGGCGTCGCCGGAGCGCAGGCCATCCGCAGAGCCATGGACGTAATCAGGGCTGTCGCGCAATTGCAACGCGCAGGCGCAAGCCTCAGCCGAGTGGCCCACGCGACCGGCCTCAATGCTTCCACAGCCTTTAGAATCCTGCGCTCCCTGACAGAGGAGCGAATGCTGTTCTATGACGAAGTAGACAAGTCGTACTACCTCGGGCAGCTCGCATTCGAACTCGGACTCGCAACGCAGGGCAAGGCTCACATCCAGGAGCTTTGGCAACCGGCTATCGAGGAAATTTCGCGACGGACC
This sequence comes from Novosphingobium sp. BL-S-33, assembly GCF_056857025.1. NCBI lineage: Bacteria > Pseudomonadati > Pseudomonadota > Alphaproteobacteria > Sphingomonadales > Sphingomonadaceae > Novosphingobium > Novosphingobium sp. BL-S-33. The sequence goes on from NZ_CM166474.1 coordinate 3,301,502, forward strand.
CGCCTTACAAGCTATTTGGTTGCACGCTCGGGCTCCGAAGCGGTGTGCCTCATCTGCGTCCAGGGCTCGACGTTCATTCGAGCGATGCCGATCGAGGTCGGTCAACGCATTCCGCTCGGCATTGGCGCCGGCAGTGTCGCGATTCTTTCTACTCTCGACGATGACGAAATCGCCCAGATCCTCGGATCCCAGGAGGGCCGGCTCGACCTCTTCCCGGGTGGCCGCGAGGAAATCGATAGGGTCCACCAGCGAGTCGCTGACGTGCGCGAGCGTGGATACTCTGTCAGCTCCGGAAGCGTCGCGAAGGGACTTTCCGGCGTCGGGGTGCCAGTTTTGCCGCAGGAGGGCCTCCTGCAACTCGCCATCAGCGTTTCGGCAGTCGCTGACTTAATCGACCCCGTCGAGGCCAAGCATTTTGCCTCGATCATATCGACGGCGATCAGGAACCGAACCAGCTCGGGGAGAATCGCTTCCGTGGCTGGCTGACAAATCACAATCAAGGAGAGGATGAGGGATAATGGCGCGAATCGAAATTTCAGGTGTCCAGATCGAATACGAGTTGCTTGGAAACCATGGAGACCCAGCGATTGCCATCACGCCGGGCGGTCGCTTCTCGAAAGATGCTACTGGCGTCACGGCACTTGGTCAGCGGTTGGCAAGCGAAGGCTTCCGAGTTCTTCTCTGGGATCGTCCCAACTGCGGTGCTTCCGATCTCCACTTCGAGGGTTCGGGCGAGTCAAGCATGCAGGCAGGATTTCTGATCAAGCTGATCCGAGAGCTCGAGCTTGGCCCGACGGCGCTCGTCGGCGGCTCTGCAGGTGCGCGAATTTCCCTTTTCGCCGCCAAAGAAGCCCCGGAACTGATCTCTCGCATGTGCATCTGGTGGATCAGCGGCGGCCTCGTCAGCATGATGCGCCTGGGCTCCTATTATTGCTGCGAACCCGCCGAAGAAGCTGCACAGCGAGGGATGGAAGCCGTTGCTGCAATGCCGATTTGGGCAGGACAAATGGCAGCAAATCCGCGGAACCGTGACATCATGCTCGGTTTCACACCGGAAGATTTCATTCGCCGGATGGAGCGCTGGGCATCAGGCTACATCCCCTCGCCCGACACACCCGTAGGCGGCATAAGTCTCGACGACTTTGCGACGATGAAGATGCCTGTTGGTATCTTCCGAGGCAGCCCGAGAGACCTGTATCATCCCGCTTATGTTTGCGAAGAGGTCGATCGCGCCCTTCCCAATTCGAACCTCATCGACCCACCCTGGGACCTCGATGTATTTGCTGAGCGCATGCGGGATGGCTCCGGCCTTTTCAGCGACTGGCCAACAGCGGCTCCTGCCATCCTTGCCTTTATGAGAAGCTGAAATTCTCGCCGCGGCGCCCGCAAAGTCCGGGCGCCGCAATCACCGCGCCTCAAGTCTCCTTCGATGGATCTGGCGCCCCCATGCGCAATGCGGCACAGGCAAGGGCAAGCACTACCAAACCTGAAATGGTGAGCGCGGGAATACGGCTTCCGTACCCCAGCGCGAGGAGGCCGCTAAGCATTGCGGATCCTAGGGCCTGCCCGAACATGCGCGTCGTCGACAGGAGACTGCTGGCTCCGGCGACGCGAGATCTTGGCGCAGAAGCGATCATCAGCCGACCGTTAGGCGAAAAGAACAAGCTGAATCCGACACCGGTCAAGGCGGTTCGCCAGGCAACGTCCAGATAATTAGCTCGTTCTGGCAGCCAGAAGAACGAAATCAGTGCAACCGTCGCCGTGACCAAACCGATCAGGCCCAGCACCTGCGGTGAAATCCGGTCGGAAAGCATGCCCGAGGCAGGTGCGCAAATGATGACCGCAATCGCATAGGGGGCGATCATGGTGCCGATCGTCGCTGGACTAAACCCCAGCGATGTCAGCTCGAACGGCAGGTAAAGCAGGAGGGCTGTCGATGCCAGCACCGCGAAAAGCGCGGACAGCACCGAAAGCGCCAATGCGGGCCGGGCCAGGAGATCAACCGGAAGGACCGGAAGGTCCACGCGGCGCTCGTGGATCACGAACGCGATTGCCGTCACTACGCCAACTGCGAGACATCCTATCGAGAGACTGTGCGACCAGCCTTCGCCAAGCGCCTGGAAACCGAAAATCAGCAAGCCAAAAGTTGACGCGCACAGCAGCGCCCCCAATTTGTCATAGCGCGACGTAGAAAGATCGGGGACCGGAAGCGCGCCCACCGTAACAAGTCCGAGAAGCGCAAATGGCGCACCCGCTGCGAACACCCAATGCCAGGACGTTGCTGAGATTATCGCCCCACCTAGCACGGGAGCAAGGGCGGCGCCCGCCGATGAAACCATCGTGTTCAGGCCCATACCGCGCCCCAGCATCTCCGGCGGGTAAATCGCCCGAACGAGTCCGAGCGAGACGCTCAGCAGTGCAGAAGCTGCGGTTGCCTGCAGGGCGCGAAAAGCAATTAGGGCGACCAACCCGCTCGAAAGGTAACAACCGAGCGCGGAGCAAAGATAGATCGCGAATCCGAGGCCGAACACGCGGCGATGGCCATAACGATCACCAATGGCCGCGAGAGGCAGGAGCGTCATCGCCAGAACAAGGTTGTACGCTGAAACCAGCATGACTGCTGTCGACGGCGAGATTCCCAGGTCCCGCGCAATCGTCGGCAGGGCAACGTTCACAACCCCCGCATCGAGGGTATACAGTACCGAACCCGCCGATACGCACGCTACGGCCGCAAGGCGCCGCTTTATTCCAAAATCCGCGACCGGATCGATGGTGAATGAACTGGCCGACATGGCCGCAATTTCCTTTGCTGAATGCCTGAAGGGGTCGAGTTCGGGACTCACAATCGACCGGCCCGACCCTGATCGGCCCAAGACCGACAGTTCAACCTAAAGGTCAATTGCGGATGCAGCATTTTCTCATATTATGACAATCATCATTGCCGACACTGCGGGCTACTCGCCCGCTTGCAGAGCCTTCCCAGTAAAATCTGGGTATTCCCCCACCAACAGGAACATGGCGCTTGTGAGCACGCACAGCGGCATCGCGCCGACCAGGACAAGATCGTAATGACCCGTCTTGTCGAAAATGAAATTTGCGAGCGTTGGCCCAAGCCCGACGCCTAGCGCCAGAACCCCGGAGAGGCTTCCGAAAAGCAGGCCGAAATTCCGCATGCCGAACGATCTGCTAGCGAGATAGGCGATGGCGTCTAGCTCGGCACCAGCGGCAAGACCGCTGAGAACGACACCGCCGACAACCAGAACTAGGCTACCCGGCGCGAGCAGCAGGACGAAGCAGGTCACGACCGGGAGCAGGACGGCGATACCACCGACCACACGGGCATTGCAGCGATCGAGAAGCATGCCTCCAAAGAGTCGCCCCACTATTGAAGCCAATCCGCTCAAGCCGGCAATCGATACGGCAACACCTTCGCCAAGACCGGCGGACGAAAGGATCGGGACAAGGTTTACGGTCAGCGTCCCGCTCGCGAGACTCATCGCCAGCGCCGCGATCGCCAGCTGAGCGAACGTCCACGACAGGAACCCGTTTCGCGCCTCGACTCCCGGTAAAGTCGCCGCCGCCACTTTTCGGCGCACGCGAGACCGATCTTGCGCGCTGGAGAACCAGATCCACAACACCGGCAACGCAATGAGCGCTGCCCCCGCGCCAAGCGAGAGGTAAGCACCGCGCCAACCGAACCTTTCGACGAGCAAATAGGTCAGCGCAGGCGTCACGGCCTGACTGATTCCGGTCGCACTCAGAACGCAGGCAAGCGCTACGCCCCTGCTCTTATCGAATAGGCTTGTGACCGCAGCCACCCAAACTGTGGGTTTCGTGCAAAGAAGCGCGAGCGCCATGAGGGTCCACAGACCCCACCACGACACGATCGACGGCCCCGCTTGCGAAAGCATTGCCAGCGCACTGCAATAGAAGGCCATGCCGAACAACGCGACCCGCCGCGGACCGATGCGGTCAACGAAATAGCCGAAAAACGGCGCAAAAATTACTGAGAAGATAGAGCAAATCAACATGCCCGAGGTGATGCTCGCCCTGCTCCACGAGAACTCTTTCTCAAGCGGCGAAACCATAACACCGATGGAATAGGAATGGAGTGATGCGAGCATCATGCCGGTGACGGCAGCTCCCACAACGCTGCCGCCGGCCCGCCATTCTTCGAGCGCAACACCGCTACCACGCTCCTGATGAACCGGCACTGCGTTATCAAAACCTGATGCCATCTATAACCCTCGCCCATTTCTCACATCGAGCTCGAAACGGCCCGAAGACCAAGCAAGAGAGAAACGTCCTCCAGCGGCGTCAACAGACGCGGCGCATCGTTTTCATATAGTGACATGTTTACGTCGTCCGCCATTGCTCGCGGGCGCTCCGTAACCTTACCCTTCTTTGATCCGCCATTCGGGCTTCAGCCCGAATGGCATTCCAGGTCAGTTGCGCCCGGCAGCCGCAGGAGGCCCGGACGGCAAAATGAGTGCCCGCTAGACGGCACACGAGAGGAAGCCATGGCTGAAGCGTCGGAAACGGTGGAAGTACCCGAAGATCTCGCGCAGCCCTGTACCATCGGGCCAGATGCTTATCTTAGTGCGGACTACGCGCGCGCCGAACGGGATCTCCTTTGGCGAAAGGTCTGGCTTCAGGCCGGACGGATCGAGGACATCCCGCAAGTCGGAGACTTCATCACCTACGACATCCTCGACGATTCGATCCTCATTGTTCGATCCGCCACGGACACCATCGAGGCCTTCTATAATGTCTGCCCACACCGTGGGCGCCGTCTCGTGGATACGCCCGGGGGCGCGCGCAACGCGCGCGGCAACCGGAGGAACTTCGTTTGCGGCTTTCACGCCTGGACATTCGATCTCCACGGCCAATGCAAATTTGTAAGGAACGATCACCACTGGGATGGTGCGCTAAACGAGGAACGCACGGGCCTTGGTCCCGTCCGCTGCGAAACATGGGGCGGCTGGATCTGGATCACCATGGATCCGGAAGCGCCCGCGCTGCGCGAATATCTCGAGCCCGCCGCGAGTCTACTCGATCCCTATCAACTCGAGAACATGCGCTGCCGCTGGCGAAAGTGGATCGTCTTCGATTGCAATTGGAAGGTAGCACTGGAAGCGTTCAACGAGACCTATCACGTTCCCGGCACGCACCCGGAACTAATGGAGTTCACGGATTTTCCGGGCTGGTCCCGCAACCAGGGCAAGCACTCGAATATCGGATACGACGCCCCAGCCGACATGGACGAAAACCAGGGCAAGCTCCGCGTCGGCACCGGCGATGACGCACGCATTTCAACCGCCCGCCTGCAATCCTTCACCTGGGACGCGGCAAATACGAACACGACCCAAACCATGGTCGATGCCGCGCAGCGGCTCGTCGACGAACTTCCCGAAGGCACTCCGCCCGCGCAGGTCCTGGCACACTGGATTACTCGCTCCCGCGAGGTCGACGCCGAACGCGGAGTGATCTGGCCGGTCGTCGAGCCCTCTCATGCAACAAAGGCCGGAACCGCCTGGCAGATCTTTCCGAATTTCCAGATCGGGCAAGCCGTCAATAACATGCTTTGCTACCAGGCTCGCCCCTACGGGTATGACCCGGACAAATGCATATTCGAGGCGGCCGTCTACGAACTCTATCCGGAAGGCGAAGCGCCCGAGACCGAATGGGAATACACAAAGCAGGAAGAGTGGCCCTACGTCCTTCAACAGGACTTCACGAACATGCGGGCCGTCCAACAAGGCATGAAGAACAAGGGGTTTCGAGGCACCCAGCCGAACCCCTACATGGAGCGGACAATTCCGAGCCTCCATTGGAACCTTTCCCGCTACATGGGAACAGGCGCCCCTCGGAAGCTGCGGTAGAGCGGGACGGAGACGATCATGCATCGCGCCCGAAATCTCGCTGCCGACCGCTTCGGTATCCCCTCAACCACCCTCGCCGATGGCTGGACGCTGGATTACCTGCTTCAGCCGAGCCGCCTCTACGGGGCGAACGGCATAAGGGCAGGCCGCGACGGCCGGATCTACGTGGCGCAGCTCAGCGGAAGCCGGGTGAGCGCGATCGACCCCGACAGCGGCGAGATCGAACACCTCGATACGATCGGCGGCGACATCGTAGGCCCAGACGATCTCGTCTTCGATGACCAGGGCAATCTTTTCGTCACCGAATTCACCGAAAACAGGGTGAGCATGCGGGCGCCGAATGGCGTCACGCACGTCATCCAGGGCGAGGTCTATGGCTCCAACCCGATCACGTTCCATCAGGGCCATCTGATTGCAGGCGAATGCAGGCCAGGCGCCCGGATCATGGAACTCGATCGCGCCGGGGGAGCTCCGCGTGTAATCGTGGACGAGATTCCGATGACAAACGCCTTCGATTTCGGTCCGGACGGGAAGCTCTACTTTCCGGTCATGGAGGCCAACCAGATTTGGAGAGTCAATCTCGACGGAACCGAATGCGAAGTTGTGGTCGGTGACCTCGGTGTTCCAGACTCCGTCAAATTCGACAGCGCTGGACGTATCATCTCCACGCAGGTCGGAAGCGGACAGGTCCTGCGGATCGACCCGCGATCCGGCGCTCGCGAACTGCTCGCCGAAATCGGGCCGGGCCTCGACAATTCCACCTTCGTCGGGGACCGCCTTTTCGTATCCCACATGACCGGGTCGATCCACGAGATCCCTGCTCCCGGCCAGTTGCGTGAGCTTAATCCCAAGGGCCTGCTCTGGCCGATGGGCGTCGCCGCCGCGTCCGACGGTTCGGTCTACGTCGCCGATGGCAGCTATGCCTACACCGCATCTCCTGGCCAAGCGATGTTGCTCACGGGCATGCTTTTCACGCCCGGTTATCCTGGTTTCCATCGGGGCGCCGCGAGTACGACGCAAGGCGAATGGGTGGTTACGACCTCTGTCGGGGAAGTGAAGCTCTACCGCCCTGCCCTACAGGAGAGTCAAACGCTCTGCGAAGGGTTCGATGTGCTCATGGGGATTGCCCGTTCGAATGCTGGCAGCCTGGTGTTCGCCGAGCATGGTACGGGCCGCGTGCACGGTTGGGCTAATGGTGTGACATCGCTTATCGCCGAAGGACTAGATCAGCCCACAGGCGTTGCGATTGCTGGCGACGAAACCTGCTATGTCAGCGAGAGCGGCGCTGGGCGCGTCGTCCGCCTCGCCGGCGGGCGGGTCGAAACCGTGATCGATGACCTTCTTCTTCCAGAAGGCATCGCGATCCATGGCGAGCAGCTTTATGTAGCAGACGTTACGGCCCGACAAATTGTCGCCTGCGATCTGGATGGCTCGAACCGTCAGGTCGTTGCGGCCCACCTTCCGATTGGCGCTCCTACCGGCCTTCGCAAATACCTTGGTCCAGCTGGCGCATTCTCTGGACCGATGCTGTCGTTTGCAGGCCTTGCCGCCGGCCCCGACGGGACGTTGTTCCTGGGCGCCGATGGGAACGGGAGCGTGATGGCCCTTCGGCCCGGCCTCCTTTGACTTTCAACAGACCATCGAAACGCGACGCTGCTTCGTAAACCGATCAAGACATAGAAACGGGAGAACACCATGAGTGATGTGATGCTTTCGCAGGGCAATGGTCTATTCGAAATGACCGACAAGCATCGGCGCAACATCGAAGCCAAGCAGAATTTCGTCAACGCTCTCTTCGTCAATGACTGGGACGAAATGGCCAAGTGGGTGACCGACGATGTTGAATTGCGCGAACCAGTCGCACTGCCATTCGGCGGAGTTTACAAGGGCCTCGCGGGATTCAAGGAATGCTGGGACAAGATTCCCCTGGTCAGCCACAAGACGACCAGCATCGAAACCCTTCACACCTACCTCACGGCCGATCCGGATCATCTGTGGGTCGAACTCGACTGCAAGATGGTCCGTAATGACAACGGCGAGAACATGGACGGCATCGTGATGGAGAAGTTCGAGTTCCGCGATGGGAAGATCAGCGCCATCATTCTCTATTGGTACAATATTCCAGATTTTTCGAAGAAGTGATGCTCTTGGGATGGGTCAATGCCCATCCCATCTTCGCCGCTCCATCGTGCGGCAGGTCCCGCCGACTCCTTCCCCCTAAAATATTCGCCTTTTCGACGACTCGGGCCCGCTCATCCTATCCGGTCCAGCAGCGCGTCGAGGCTGCGCCCGAAATCTCGCGTTTCCCAAAGATAGAGGAAATTGGTGAAGCAATGGAGGAAGCCTTGAACGACCGAATCCCGGGCGATGCGCTCGTCGTGTGGGCCGACGGCCTCGCCGATGTCTGGCATGCGCGATAGGATCAGCGCGGGCGTATCCAAGAACATGGCGAGACAGGTCATCGTCGCCGAAAGTTCGAAATGCAGTGCCAGTTCTCGCACGTTTAGCAGCGGCCCCCCATGCGCGTACAATTCATTGGCGTAGAGTCCCAGCAACTCGTCGAGGCTGTCGTCCCAGATATCCAGGCTGGCCGCCGATACCCCGCCCCAGATGCTCAAAGCGACGTTCATCTGGCGAACCATACCCCAGTCAAGCAAGCCGCAGCGCATAGTGCCGGCAGCGTCACGCCAGAACCAGGCATTATCGAGGTGGGTGTTCCAATGCGTCAGGGCGATGAAGTCGTCGTTCGCGTGCAAAAAGTGCTTTATAGTCTTCTCGTAACGCCGAAAGCGCACCGCCTCCTTCTCCAGACGCGTTAGAAACTGCTGCGATGCCACATTCTCAGGGAAGAGTTGCGGATAGCTGGTGGCGAAGGCAGCAAAGCTCTTCGCCTTTTTGCGGATCTCATCCTCGTCGTAAGGAATGGGGATGTCGGCCGCAGCAACATCCGCGTCAAAGGGAAAGTCCGTGTCGACATCCGGCGAGAGTGAGCCCGATCGATGAGCTGCCGCAAGTCGCGCCAACGCAGTAAGCGTCGCTCGGTAGTACTCGAGAGGATTGGCCAGTTCATGGTCCATATTCTTGGGCCGGACCGGCTCGATGTCGCCTTCGCCAAAGGCGATGCGCTGGGTAATGAGAATACCGGTTCCTGAGGCATGCTCGAAGCCGGCGAAATAGGGCTTGGCTACCGGAACGGGGAACGCCGGCAAACGAGAGAGCCCGGCCAGACGGATTTCCGCCTCCAGCTCCATGCGCCGCCGGTCGCGGAATGCATCATCGAAATCGCGCGAAAACTTCACGAATAGATCGGTGTGAAGACCGGGCTCGGACCGCGCGTATGCAACGGAGAGGAACACCTTGTGGCCCGAATTTCCCGCATGGCAAAGTTCGAACTGGGTGATCCGGAGCACCCGGTTATCGGCCGACAGAGAGCCATAGGCACGAAAAGCATCGGTCAGAAATTCCGCGCCAATAGTCCGCAGCGCTTCGGCATGGGCTGGCATGCGCAGACCGGTGTCATCAGCGATCACGAAATCGACACGAACGGGTATGGGATAATGCTGCATCGAGAATAGGCCTCGGATCAACTCCGCCACTCAGACGGCCGAATTTGATTCTTGCTTCAATCGTTGCGGGCAATTGCAAAGTGCACAGCGGACGAAACTCAATGTCATAACACCGTTCACTTACATCCTTCTTTGCATCTAAAGTCAGCTATTTCAGCTAAATAGCATTCCTTTGGTATCGGCATTCCCAAATGTGCAGCATGCCCACTCTGGAACGCCAGCTGCCTCTCAATAATGATCGCCCAGTTTGGAATGATCCCAGCTCACAAATTTGAATGGGGTAAACAGGACGACGGCGCGCTTCCCCATGGAGGCTCGTACTTGTTCATCCATTGCCGAGCCTTCAGTCACGGCCAGCAAATTGCTGGATCGAATGCGGCGCATGTTTTCGGCCACCCTATCCGGTTCGAAGATGATTTCGGCATCGGCGTAGACGATGACGGATTTTAGCGCATGATAGGTATCGCCGCTTTCTACGAGAAGAGTCGCGCGTGGATCCCGTTCCAGATTGACGATCTTTTGACTCTTGCGAAACGTGGTGATGACGATTCGCCCTTCCTCGTCAATGCCATAGTTCATAGGGACCGGATGCGGCATATCGTCCGGACCGATAGTGACGACGATGATCCGGCGCTGCTCATCGAGATACCGCCGGATTTCCTCCGGCGTCATCCTTATAAGAGTTCTGCGCGATGCCATGGTTCGATCTCCCCAACGCGAGCGGCGTCCGGACTAAATTGCAGTTCACGAGTCGAGGGTTCAAACGGGATCGGCAACTCCGATACCCTGATCGCCTCCACGTAATTTCAAATGATGCCTATTTCCACGGTTCCTCAAGGACCCAGCTTTCGTACGGGCGATCTGTTCGCCGGGTACGTGGATCCGTGCGGGGTACCGTGGAATCGCGCTCTCTATCGTGGCAGCGCGGCAAACAGTTCCAGCCTGTGAGGAATCGCACGCAACCTGCGATTCGATACCCTTGGTGGACGGAAGGGAAATAGAGATGGGATTGAACGGCAAAGTAGTTTTGGTGACTGGGGCCGGAAGCGGACTAGGCGCTGCAACCGCCTATAGCTGTGCCCGCGAAGGGGCATCGGTTTGGATGGTCGACCGAGATGATGCCGGTATGGCCGCAACTGGCGAACGGATTGCGGCGCTAGGGGGCCAGGCCATTGCACATCGTGCGGACCTTGCCGAGCGACAGGCCTGCATCGAGGCAGTCGAGGCGGCGATCGCGCATTTCGGCCGACTTGATGGCCTCTGCAATGTTGCCGGCATCATGATGTTTCATCGAGTAGCGGAGGTGACGGAGGCCGACTGGGCGCGCGTGCTAGCGATCACGCTCAATGCACCGTTTTTCCTTTCGCAGGCCGCCATCCCGGAACTGATCCGCAATAAGGGTAGCATTATCAATGTCGCATCGTCGGGCGGCATCAAGGGCGAGGCCTATTGCGTACCTTATGCCTCGGCCAAGGCTGCCGTGATTCACATGACCAAATGCATGGCGATGGAGTTCATGCATGAGCCGATCCGGATCAACTGCCTGGCTCCAGGGGCAATGATCACCAATATTACGGGAGGCCGTCCAATTCCCGAAAACTTGGATCGGGACCTGATCCGGCGATACTCGGGTATGAGGCCGCCCGCCGATCCTATGGATGCCGCAAATATGATCGCTTACATGTTGAGCGACAGTTCGCCCTCATTGCATGGATCAATTGTTTCCGTCGATGGTGGTGTCACCGCGGATTGACTGGCAGTGGCAGCTTCATGGCATTGCCAGCATGATAATGGCCGGAGGCTACGGATTTCTCACCAGGGCAGACTGCCCGAAAGAAGTTCGTTTTGTGCAAGAGCGAAGCGCGGCCACCAAAATCCTCTTTGACGCCGGACACGGCTCCTACACCGCGCTCAAGCTGCGCTAATCAGCGGCGCGCGCATCTAGCCGCCAAAGCCTTCGGAAAAGACTAAAATCCCAATTCCGTAAATGTATCACGATTTGTATCACGATTTTTCGCTTGATCTGAGAATACGAAATTGAGACCATCGTAACGGTCTCAATTTCTGGGACTTTCGGTGGGCTGAATAAGCGGCAGTTTTTGCGCTATTCGGATTTTGGTACCGGCATTCGCAGGTTCGAATCCTGCCGCCCCAGCCAGCCGAATCCTCATGATTCGGCCATATCGCATTGATCATCCTACCAAAAATCGTGAAGGCTCTTTGCCCACCAGCTAGACCCGGTTTGCCTCGGCAGGACCGGTTTGGACGGCATTTGTATCACGATTTGTATCATGATTTTTTGCGATTCGGGGCCGGCCACGGAGTCGGTAAATGACACGGAAAATCGTCTTTTCTCCCGCATCGCTGGACGCCCTCTGCCACCCGGTGGGTTTGCTCTGGCAACAGCCTCGCGATCGACAAGATGTCGCTTCATAACGGGGGCTCAGGCGACGGATGCATCCGTGGGTGCCAGCAGATTGGTGACGTGCGGCCAGCCTTCGCGCCCGAACGCGTCGTCGACGATCTTGCGCAATCGATCGATCGTTTCGGTCGAGGTAGAATCGAAATCCTCCGCTCGTATTTCTTGCCGAGGAAACCGTATTTGGCCTGACCGAGCCGGTGATACCGCAAACAAAGAATAGAGGGAGCATGATCCGTTCCCGTAAGAACGGATCATGCTCCAGATGTCAGTCGGTCAGTCTACAGCCATGGCGGCGGCAGCCAGCTTCTCCAGATCGAGGTACTGATCCTTTTCGACAGAGACCCCGACACCCAAGATCGTGCCGTTCTTGAATTCGCCGGGCGAGAGGTATTCCTCGCTGACGGCGTCGCCGCTGTCCCGGCCCACGCAAAGACCATCGCCCGAAAGCGTGAACTTGCCGAGCTGCGTCTTCATGTCACCGGAGTCCACGGCCTCGTCATTGACGTAGAGCGTCGTCTTTCCGAGCGATTCGCCATATTCGCCGGACTTTTCACGGATGAACTCCATGCCCAGCGAATACTTGCCGGGCACCAGCTTGTCCGAGGCGAACTTCTGCTCCGGCTTGATGCCCAGGAAGTTGTAGACGTAGTGCAGCTTGCCGTCCTTGATGAACAGCGAGTGCCCGCCGAAGCGTGAGCCGTGGGCGAAGATCACGCCTTCGGTGGTGTCGGTGATTTCGACATCGGCGATAATCTTGTAGGAACGCCCGCGCACGTTGACGGCAACGCCTTCCGGAACCGGCGCCGTGCCGGGGTAATATATGTAGCGATCACGAGGTGCCTCGGTAGTCGGTCGCTCCAGACCCAGCAGTTCGGCGGCGCTGCGGTCGTCGAGCGGCAGGACGTTGTTGGCGTCCGCCTCTTCGAACCAGGCCTTGATCAGCGCTTCGAGTTTTTCGGGATGCTCCTTGGCGAGATCGATCGATTCCGAGCGGTCCTCGTCGACATGGTAGAGTTCCCAGTCGTCTTGATCGAAGTGGCCCTTGCCGGTGAGCGGCGCGTGGATGGCGGCGGCCTTCCAGCCGTCTTCCCAGATGCCGCGGGTGCCGAGCATGCCGTAGTACTGGCGCTTCTTCTGCGTCTTCCCATCCGCCTCGAAGCTGTACTTCATCGACACGCCGGACAGCGGATGCTGCTTCACGCCGCGATAGGTGTCCGGCATTTCAAGGCCGATGCATTCGAGCAGGGTGGGCACCAGGTCCACCGCGTGGTGGTACTGGTTGCGCACTTCGCCCTTGGCCTTGATGCCCTTGGGCCAGTGAATGACCATCGGGCAGGCGGTGCCGCCGGCATATTCCGAATAGCGCTTGAACATCTTGTAGGGCGCCGAAAACGCCGCCGCCCAGCCGGTAGGATAGTGGTTATAGGTTTCCGGCCCGCCCAGCACTTCAAGATACTTCAGGTTTTCCTCGATCGAGTCGGGATAATTGTTGAAGAACTTGTTTTCATTGACGGAACCGTTGGGTCCGCCTTCTCCGGACGCGCCATTGTCCGAGCAATAGAGGATGATGGTATTGTCCAGCTGCCCGCTCTGTTCCAGATAGTCGATCAGCCGGCCGACCTGCACATCGGTATATTCGGACATGCCGGCGTAGACTTCGGCCATGCGCGAGAAGAGCTTCTTCTCGTCCGCGCTCAGTTCCTCCCACGGGCGCACGTAATCGCCGGGGTTGGCCTGATCTTCGCGAACCGGGTTGAAGTCTTCCAGCTTGGTGCCGACAGGCAGCAGGCCCTTTTCGATCATCCGGGGCACGACCCACTTGCGATAGGCGTCGTAGCCATCATCGAACTTGCCCTTGTACTTGTCCGCATATTCCTTGGGCGCGTGGTGCGGCGCGTGGTTGGCACCGGGGCAGAGCCAGGTGAACCACGGCTTCGAAGGGTTGCTGGCCTTCTGGTCGCGGATCATCTGCATGGCCTGATCGACGAGGTCCTTCGACAGATGATAGCCGTCCTCAGGGAGATAGGGCTGATCGATGAACCTGTTGTCTTCGGTCAGATCGGGATACCAGTTGTTGGTTTCGCCGCCGAGGAAGCCGTAATAGCGATCAAATCCCTTTTGCAGCGGCCATTCGGACTTCGGCCCGCCGGAACAGATATCCTGTTCGGGCACGTTGTGGTCCTTGCCCAACCAGAAGGTGCTGTAGCCATTGTCCTGCAGCATCTGGCCGATGGTCATACAGTTTTCGGGCACGCGGCCGCTCCAGCCCGGGAAGCCGTTTGCGCCTTCGGTAATGCAGGACATGCCGTTCAGGTGATGGTTGCGCCCGGTCAGGAAGCAGGACCGCGTGGGCGAGCACAGCGCGGTGGTGTGCCACTGCGTGTACGTCAGGCCGCGGTCGGCGAGTTTCTGCAAGGTCGGCATATTGATCGCGCCGCCATAGGGTTGCCATGCGGCCTGCCCTGTATCGTCGTAGAGGACGATCAGGACATTGGGAGCGCCTTCCGGCGCTTTGGGTGGCAGGAAGGGAGCCCAATCCGCTTTGGAATCACGAATGTCGAGTTTGATGACTCCGTTAAACGTTGGCTTGGTCACGGCATTCTCCATCGCTGAGGCTCAGCATGGCCGGGTCGCGAGGGCGCGATTCACGGCGGCAGCCGAGGTCCGCCAACATCGCCGTCCGCTGGCAGGATGGCATTGGGGAGACTCCCGGGTTCTGGCAGGGTTTGTGCCCATGTGGCGGTTGCGGCACGGTGCGGTACTTGAATTTCGGAGCGCGGGCATGCCTGCGAAAGGAGCTGGCTAGTCCGCTTCGTCCATGAGCACATGTTGCAGCACGCGCTTTTCGAGCACCAGCAAGGCGTTGGCGCCGTTGGTCCGCATGACGAGACCATCGGCAAGGGGTGTTGCCGCGTCGCGGACGCCGTCGACCAGCCGCAGGAAATCCGATCGCGCCCGCCCTTGGACACCGTGCAGCGCGCAGAGCTGTCGCCAGTCGAGCACAAAGCCCTCCAGCAGCATGTCGAACCGCGCGGCGCGCGTTCTGGCCTCAGCGCTATCGCTTGCCACGGCGAGTTCCGCGCGCAAGTCATTGACCAGCAATTGCACTTCAGCCGCCGGCATCACGGGCGCACGGTGGTTGGCTTCGGTCATCAGGTCCGGTGTGACCCCGGGTTTCCAGGGCACTGTGCGCCATTGCTCCCGTGGCGGCGGCTGTCCGCAAGCGAAGCGCCAGAACGCCGCCGTGCCGGTGGTATCCGCAACGAGATGAATGCGCTCCGCGTTGGCCCTGTTCTCGACATGGTGCCGGCGCCAGTTATCGAAGATCCAGGCCTCGCCCGCTGCCATGTGCACGGATTGCCCGTCGCAATGGAAACGCACCTCCGGCCAGGTGAAGATCGGAATGTGCAGCCGCACCCGCGTATGCCAGTGGTAATTGATGTCGGCATGTTCCGGCACACCGGCACCCGGCGCAAGGCGCATCAGCCGTGAGCGACCCCACACGACCCCAAAGCCCGCGAGAACCTGGCGCAAGTAAGGCATGGCCTCAAGCCAGTTCGTCGGCAACATCTGTCCGTGAACGGAATCCGTCTCGCCGCCGCCTGCGCTGATAAGCCGCGCCGCGCTGTTGCCGGGCAGGCCGTCCGGATGGGGGACCCACGCCGTTGGCGGCAACGCCACGACTTCCGCGCGCAGACGCGCCGCGTCGAAGAGCACCGGAAGCTGGAAGAAAGGCTGGGACAACCGCATGACTTAATCCCTGTAACCGGTCACGGCATCGCCCAGCGCATCCCGCAAGGGCGCGAGCCAGGACGCATAGTGGTGCCACTGTGCGATACCATCGCGCCCGATGGGCTGGCGGACCTGCTCGGAACTGGGTGTGCGCACGCTGCGCCGGGTCTGGTGGAATGCGAGGCAGGCAGGCTCGAACGTCAGGCCGCAATGATCGAGAAGGCGCCGCACGCTGCTTTCGAGATCGTCTACGACACCCTCGTAGCTCACTCTCAGCACCCGCCCCGGCAGCACCTCGTCCCAATGCCGCATCAAATCGAGATAGGTGCGGTAATACCGGGCGATGCTATCGATGCCATAAGCAAATTCCTGATTGGTGGTACCGAACAGTTGCTTGAAGTTGCTGAAGCAGCAGGCAATCGGTTCGCGCCGCATGTCGATGATGGTCGCCTTCGGCAGCATCAGGTGGATCAGACCGATGTGCCAGAAATTGTTGGGCATCTTGTCGATGAAGAACGGTTGGCCCAACCTGCGATACGTCCGCGTTTCGGCCAGGAAGCGCTCGCCGAGCGACCGGACGTCCTTAGCCGTCAGGCGTTGCAGCGCCTCGGGGTGGCGCAGCCAGTTGTGGTCCGGATCACCGCCGCACAGTTCATGCGCATATCGGCCGATCTGGGTCAGTTCCTGCGTGCCCTCCACACAGGAATGAGAGGCCAATATCTGCTCAATCAGTGTCGAGCCTGAGCGCGGCAGGCCCAGCACAAAGATGGGCGCCGGATCATCCACGCCCCAGCCGGCACGAGCCGCAAAGAAGTCCTCCGTGAAGACCTGCTTCAGCCGAAGCGCGCAGGCCTCCGCATCTTCCGGGCGATAGTGGCCGGAGGCGCGCCGAACCGCATTGCCGCGCGCGTAATAATGCCATGAGGACGGATAATCCCCCTCGTCTTCCAGCGCCTTGCCCAGCGCGAAGCAGAGGTAGATGCGGTCCATGTCCTGAACATCAGCACGGGCTTCCTCAGTGCGCATGCGCGCGATGTCATCGCCGGTGAAGCGATAGGTCTTGAGATTGGCAAGGCCGAACCAGGCCACGCCGTAATCGGGGCGCGCCGCCAGCGAAGCGCGATAGTCCGCTATCGCTTCCTGCTGCCTGCCCGTAACTTTGAGGGCATTCGCCCGCCACAGGCGCAAGTCCGCAACTTCCGCTCCCGATGGGAGCTGGCCCGGCAAAGCGCGGTCGTCCAGCAGGCTGCCGTAGAGATCGATCACCGGCTCATGGTCGCCAAGGCCGACGCAGGTCGCGCCATAGAGCTTGCGATATTCGCGGTTTACGGGGTCATGCCCCAGCAAAATCCCGGCCTCGTCCCGGGCCTGCAAATGCTGCTGCCGCTGCAACAGCAGCATGGCGTAATCAAAGCGCGCGGCATGATAATCCGGCGCGCATTCGATCACCGATTTGAGCAAGGCCTCGGCTTCGGCAACCGCCTCGCGGTCCGTGCAGATTTGCGCCAGCAGGCGCAGGGCGCCCACATTTCCGCCGTCCCTGCGCACGTAGTCCCGGAGTATGTCCTCCGCCGGCGACAGGTCGCCATCGGCCAGGAGGCTGTTCGCCGCAACCACTTCGGCGGGAAGCTGCCTCAGCGTGGCAAGATGCTTTGCCGCCATGGCCGCATGAGCGGTATCACCCTGCATGCGGTAAAGCTGCTCCAACATGTCCCAGCTCGCCGGCAGCGTCGGATTGAGGTGCACGGCCTCGCGCAGCGCGCCGGTGGCCGCCTGTGCATCCCGAAGCAGGACAAGGCACTGGCCGCGTTCCTGATGGAGGCGGCTGAACCGGGGATACAGCGATTGCAATCGCGCGAGGAGCGCCAGCGCTTCGGGCACGCGTTGCTGTGATCGCAGGTTGCGGGCTTCCTGCAACAATGCGTCGCGCTCGGCCGTGCCGGCGTCGGAACTTGCGGAGACATTCACCGTGCGGCTCCGGCAAGGCGGAATGGTTCCAGCCAGTCCGGGTCCGGCTGCGCGGCATCGTAGTATTCGAAAATCAGGTGGACACGGTCGCTATCGCCGTCATTGCGCACCCAGTGCGGGCCAAGGTTGTTCACCTCCACCGCCTCACCGATCGGGAAATGATGCTCTTCGCCGCCGAAGCAGGAAACCACGGCGGCGTTGGTCGAGACCGGCACGTGTATCTTGTGCGGCCACTTGGCCGCCGGGTTGGCGTCTATATGCGGGTGAATCAATCCGCCCGGCGCCATCCTTGCCAGCATCACGCGCGGGAACACGCCGCGCCCATAGCCATAACTGCGGACGGCCTGCGCCAGCACCGGCTCCAGCAGCGTCCGCCATTCGGGCCACGCCGCGCGGTCGTGCGAGCGGCGCCAGTCGCGGGGGCTGTCGATGAAGCGGAAAACGATATGCCGCGTCTCGTCCAGCACGTCGAACTTGTTCGGCTTGCCGGCGTTCTCGGCATCCCAGACATGCTCGGGGATCGCCAGCACGGCGGCCTGTAGCGCGGCGATGTCGACAGGGCCCAGCTTGCGGACGGTGGTGGTCTTGCGGGGGTTGGCGGCGGGCTTCATCGCACGCCTTCGAATGTATAGCCGAACAATTCCAGATCCTGCGCGTAACGAGCGGCCACACCCTCCACCAGGGCCGAGTCATAATAATGACGATAGTCGCCATGACGGCTGCCATTGACGCGGTCGAGCGCGCGCGAGGGGATGCCGAGACGCGCGCAAATCGCGTCGTAGGAATCCTGCATGGCCTCGACCCGGCCCACGCCGTCGGTCAGCGCGGTCTTACCGTCCTCGTCCACCAGCAGGGATGCCTGTGGCTGGAACAGGATGTGATGTTCCGGCGGCTCCCGGAACAGAAAGTGCCGCATCACGTCCCGAGGCCGCTGCTGGAACACATCGCTGCCACGCAGCATGAAAGCGCAGTATGAGACGAAGCGATCGAACGGATTGCGGACGAAGGCGAACTTGAAATAGCCGCCGAAAGCCTCTTCGCCGAGATAGGGCCGCACCTGCCGCAGAGACAGGTGGCCATGCTGGATCGCCGCCAGATCCTGCCACGGGAAGCGCCTGTTCACGAACAGGCCCACCTGCTCGACGTCTTCGTCATCCAGTTGCTCACGCAGGGCCTGCCGCACCGCATGGGTCCCGGTCTTGGGCACCGCAGCGAATATGAAGTGGTGGCGATGGGATATAATCATGCTTCCGGACACACAGGAAGAGGCGCCCCCTCGGGAGGAGGGGGCGCCGGTTGATACGTGCGATCGTCTCAGAACTTGTAGCTGACGCCGGCCATATAGGTCGTTCCGCTCTGGGTCTGGTTGTAAAGGTAGCGGTTCTGGCCCCAGAACTGCGTGTCCTTCTCGTTCGTCAGGTTGACCGCATCCACCGATATCTGGAATCTTTCGGTGATGTTGTAGAAGGCGGCTGCGTCAACATAAGTGGAACCCTCGAAGCCCTGCGTACCGGCGCTCATGGGATCGTCGCTGTGCCCCGAGTACCACCGGCTGCGGTGGCTCAGCGAGCCGCGCAGGCCCCAGCGTTCGGTCTCGTAATAGAGCGTGGCGTTGAAACCGGTCTTCGAGATGCCGGTCAGTTCCTTGTCGGCATCGACATACGTGAAGTTCACCAATGCGCCCAGGTTGTCGAAGGGCTTTGGCAGGAAGGTGAACTGGGCTTGCGCGGCCAGTTCCACACCGGTCAGGTTCTTTGTGCCCGGGACGTTGATCGGCATGGAGAACTCGGACACGATGGTGTCGGCCGTCGCGCCCGGGATCGAGGTGTAAGGGATGCCCGTCTCGCTGAACGGGACGTTCTCAAGCGTTTCGGAGCCGATGAAGTTCTTGATCCACTTGTGGAAGACGGCCGCCGAAAGCAGACCCTCCTTGCCGAAATAGTACTCCACCGCCAGATCGAGCGAAGTGTCCTTGTAAGGCTTGAGGTTGGGATTGCCGCGCGATGCGGTAATCTCGCCCTCGTTCTCGTCCTGGAACGCACTGCCCTCAGCCGCGATCGAACTCAGCCCCGGACGGTTCAGGTTCTGCGTGGCGGAGAAACGCAGCAGCAGTTCCGGCTCAAGATAGAGCACCGTGTTGAGGGCAGGCAGCACGCCCGAATAGCTGCCTTCGACATCGGTCGTGCCGAGATAGGCATAGCTGTCGCCCTGAATCCAGCCGGTGCTGTGGGTCTTGGTGTGGTACCCGCGCGCACCGATATTGCCGCGGAAACGCTTGCCGAAGAGTTCGCCGTCCCAATCCATCTGGACGAAACCGGAGAAGGTCTCTTCCGTGGTGGTGTAGACGTTCTCGATATCCTGGATCGCACTGCCCGTGCCATCGGCCTTGGGCCCAAGCCGATGATACTCGTCGTACTTCTCGAAGCCCTTGGCATAATCGCCGATCAGCCAGGAGCCGAAGTTGTTCGTGAACACATCGGTGATGTCGGCAACGGAATCGCCCCGCATCTCGTCGTTCGTCCCATTGACGTTGGCGTCATAGAACAGGTCTTCGCCGCCCTGCTTGAAGCGGTGGTAGGCCCCGCCCGCGCTCAGCTTGAACACGTCGTTGACCTTGTAATGCAGGTTGGCCACGCCCTCCCACAGTTCGGATTCATTGTTGAAGGCACGATAGTAGAAATCGTCCATCGTGTAGTTGGCCGGATCGGTGGTATCCCAATTCGGATACTGGAACGAAGCCGACTGGCCGTCAGAGCCGTAATTGGCGATCAGGTTCCCCTTGGCGCGCATGTAGAACTTGTCGTCATAGGGGGTTTTGTAAGTCGACTTTTCGTAGCCGAAATGGCCGTCGACCGACAAACGATCGGAAGCGTCCCACGTGCCCGTCAGCACGGCCTGATTGAAGTTGTTCTTGTTCAGCGACCGGCGATGCTCGCTGCCGAAAGTCGTGCCGGTGACATCGGTCATGGTGACGTAGTTGCTGCTGTCCCACGCCAGGTCGTTGATGACCGAAGGCGTCTGGAACGCGGCGGGCCACGGCGAACCGGCCGGCGTATCGAACGCGACGGAACCGTCGGACGCAATGGGCCGCGTGGCAAGATGCATCTCGTCGCGGTGGGTGGTGAACTGGCCGTGCAACATATCGAGGGTAAGCTGCACGTCGTCCGCGGGCTTCCACTGCATCGCCGCCGTCACGCCAAGGCGTTCCTGCTTCGCATCCCATGAGGAGATGCGGTTGCCATCCGCGAAATAGAGGTCGCCGGACAGGAACTTCGCCTGCTGCGCGGCACTCAGGTGGGAGATGTCCAGACCGGCATCGACCAGTTCCTGCATGTCCGCAGCGTCCGGCTGCGTATAGTTGTACGTGTTGTGGCCCTGCTCCGTGGTCCGGCGCTTGCTGTAGGCGAGCGACACGGCGATGCCGAACCGGTCGCCCCAGTTCTGGCTGAGCACCGCGGCGATGCGCGGCTGCGCGTCCTTGGTATACTGGTTGGTGCCCAGCTTGGCCGTGATCGCGCCCTTGAGGCCCTCGCCGTAATCGAAGGGCTTGCCGGTGAAGAGGCCGACGGTGCCGGCCATGCCGCCCTCGTTCTGGGCTGCCTGGAAGGTCTTTTCCACCTCCACTTTCGAAAACAGTTCCGAAGCGAAGATATTGAAATCGAACGCGCGGTCACGCGTGCGCTGGCCGCGGCTGTCTTGCGCCGAGTCGACGTTGCCCAGCACTTCCATGCCGTTAAGCTGCACCCGGGCGAAGTCCGAGCCGAGGCCGCGCAGCGAGATGCGGCGGCCTTCGCCCGCTTCGCGGGTGATCTGCACGCCCGGCAGACGCTGAAGCGATTCGGCCAGGTTCAGTTCCGGAAACTTGGCCATGTCTTCGGCGACGATCACATCCTTCTGGATCACCGCGTCTTTTTTGATGTCGCGCGCTTCGCTGAGCGATTTCCGGAAGCCGGTGACGACGATCTGATCGGCCGAATTGCTGGCATCCGAACCATCGGAGGTCCGCTCTTCGGGTGCTTGCTGCGCAAGAACAACGTGAGGGCAGCCGCCGGTTATCACCATGGCGGCCGTGCCCAGCAAAATGCGCTTGAGGTTCGGGCGCATGGCCCGGACTGGATTCCGTTTCACTTCGATTGCCCCGCGTAATTGGTATGGACCAGAATGCATAAGCAGGTTCTGGCGACACATCTGTGACAGTGGCGCAGGAAAGAGAATTCAAGCAGGCCCTAGCCCGTCGCACGCCTGCGCGCATGCCGAATTGTGACTGGAATCAACCCGAAGTCAGCGCACCGGCGCTATCCTCGGCGCCTAATATGCAGCCTTGGCCAAGGCCGACTCCTCGGCACGACAGGCCGCAGAATCAGGCGCAGGCGCGCTTGCGCGAAGCGTCGCCATCTCCGCGCGGGCGGCCTCCAGATCGGCCCGGAACTCGGCGGAGCCGTGCAAAGCCGCCGTCGCAGCAGCCCCCGCCAGCCATCCCGCCTCTACCGCGCTCAGGCTGTGCGCGCCGCAGATCAACCGACTTTCCCCGAAAGCCCGGCCGCGCGCCAAAATCTCGGTCGCCCGGTCCGGCGCGAGTTCCGCGAGAATCAACGCCTCCATCCATCCCCCCGCCGCGTGGCCTGACGGATAGTCTCCAATGCTGGCGAGGTGGGCCGTTTTGGCCTGACAGATTGGCGAGTTCGTGCCGATATAGGGGCGCGACGTCTGGTAGAATTGCTTGGCCGGGTCGACCACGCCGGAGGTTTCGGCCCGATCGAGCAGACTCGTCAGGGCAGGCGCCGTTTTCGGCGTCAGCTTGACACCAAGGGCGCAGGCGAAATGCTCGAAGGCTTCCGTCTCGACATCGGACGTCGCGATCTTCCACCGCAGTGAGCCTTCCAGACGGCGCGTTGCGGCGAACACCTGCCGGTCGGCCATGGCAACCGGACTGCCCGCTGCCGGTGGCGGCGGCAGGATGCGGACACCGTCAGGCGTGGTTTCCGGCGACAGATAGCCATGGCTCACCGGATGCACCGATTCGACCGCAACGCCCGCGCATCGCCCGGCAGCCCGCACCGGATTGCACAGCACTGCCGCGCCGTCCGGCAGCCTCACCTGATAGCCGTTGTGCAGGCGCGGCTCCGGCCAAAGGTAGTCCGTCGAGACGAACTGGGCTCCGGACGCCAGCGCCGCATCGCGCCGCTGCGTATCGTTCCGCCGCGCTTCCAGCGTCCCGGAATCGGCACGGGTGCGAACGATAAAGCCTGCCGCAACCGCCTTGCGAATGCGCTCCGCATCCGCGATCGGATCGTTGAGCGTCAGATAGGCGGCGGCCGGCGAATTCTCGTCCGTATTGACGAAAAACACCCGGCCTTCCAGCGACCGTCGCTTGCCCCGATAGAGCGCGACCTTGGCCGCATCTTCATCAAGCGCGAACAGCACTTTGCCGCGCGCCTGCCCCAGACTGGGCCACGCGCCGTGCAGCACGGCCTCGCGCAGAGTCGGATAGGCACCCTGAACGTCATCGGGCGTGATCAACGATTGAGATGGGAACACCGCGCGGACCTCACGATCCAGCGCATCGAACGCGGCACTGTCGAACGGCAGAGCGGCCACGCCGCCGGGCTGCGGCGACGGACCCGTCTTGGCATTGAACATCAGCAGGATGGGCGCATGGTCCGGATGGGCGAGCGACCAGCGCCGCACGATGCCAAGACAGGCCCGCAAGGTCACGCAGGAACTGAGGACGTCGATGTCCTGCATGTGCATCACCTTGAACCCGGGCTCCGCAAGCGCCGCCCGGCGCGCAGAGTCCAACTTCAGACCGGCAGCGCGGAGCCCCGCCGGATCCAGGAAACGCCCGCCCTCGGGATCGCTGTAGACGTCGATCTCAAGCTGGCGAGCGCCTGCGTCCAACTGTTCCGACAGCGGACGATGCCGATAGTCCAGCTCATTCGCCTGATCGGGCGCGGCCGCGCGGATCAAGGCCATGATGGCATCGGGCAGCTCGGTCTTGTAGCTATTGTGGGTTCCGACGGTAACGAGGTCGTTGAGTTTCAGGTTGCGGTCCATCCACGCGCGCTGGCAACCGGTGCCCGCATCCGCCACATCCGCTGCCGCAAGATTGCACCGGGACGCCGCGCCCTGCACGCTGGCCGATAGCGCGCAGCTGGCCAAAAGCACGGCCGCTGTCTTCCACATCACAAGTACTCCCGTCACCCAATCGACATATATTTGGTATATACCACATCAATACGACGAAAGGATGACGTGTGACGTTTTGCGGAAGGCCCCTGCCATTTTCCATCCGGCGCGATCGAACGGACGAACGGGCATGGTGATGACACAGGATCGCCGCAGCTTCATCCGCGCCATGATGGCGACAGCAGGCGCGGCTGCGGCTCTCACTCCCGCCATCGCACGCGCCCTGGAAATTCCTGCAGATCGCCGGACCGGGACATTGAAGGATGTCGCCCATGTCGTGATCCTCACGCAGGAGAACCGCTCCTTCGATCACTATTTCGGCACCATGCGCGGTGTCAGGGGCTATGGCGACCGCTTCGCCATTCCCGCACCCCCGCTGCCGGGCGCGCCGAACCGGACCGTTCTCGCACAGCCGAACGAACATCCGGAAGGCACTCCGCCGCTGATCGCCCCGTTCCGACTGGATACTTCGGCGGATTTCCGCCTCTATCGCCCGCTCGGCACGCCGCACGGCTTCGCCGACAGCCAGGCCGCGTGGGACAATGGGCGCATGGGTGCCTGGCCGCGCTTCAAGCACAATCACGCAATGGCCCATTTCACGCGGGAAGACCTGCCGTTCCAATATGCCCTGGCGGAGGCTTTCACCCTGTGCGACGCCTATCACTGCGCGATGCACCTCTGCACCAATCCCAACCGGCTCTACATCTGGACCGGCACGCACGATCCTCAGGCCCGGGGCAATGGCCCCGCCATCGACAACAGTTACGATGAACTGACTTCCGATCCGCTGCACCACGGCGGCTATCTCTGGACGACCTATCCCGAGCGCCTGATGGCCGCGGGCATCGGTTTTCAGATCTATCAGGACATGGCGGACAATTTCACGGACAACCCGCTGGTCGGCTTCCGTAACTATCGTCAGGCACATGGCGCCGCCGCAGGCCCCGGCGCGCTCCTTTCGCAGCGGACCATGACGACCCGCGCGCTCGACGGTCTGAAGCAGGACGTTCTGGCCGGGCGACTGCCGGAAGTCTCATGGGTTGTCGCCCCCGCCGCCATGTCGGAACATCCCAGCGTCTCCACACCGCTTCAGGGCGCGGACTATACCGCAAGAGTGCTCGATGCCCTCACCGCCAACCCGGAAGTCTGGGCACGCACGGTGCTGCTTATCAATTTCGACGAGAACGACGGCCTGTTCGACCATGTCCCGCCACCGGCGCCGCCCGCGCGCGCATCCGGCCGCACGGTCGGCGCGACGACCGTAGCGGCGGATGACGAATACCACGTCCACTCGCAGACGAACGAGGACGCTCCCTATCTGGACCGGCCCTACGGCCTTGGCCCGCGCGTGCCGCTCTATGTGATATCGCCGTGGAGCAAGGGCGGGCACGTCGCGTCCGAGGTCTTCGACCACACGAGCATCCTGCGCTTCCTCGAAGCCCGTTTCGGTGTCCATGAACCGAACATCAGCGCATGGCGGCGCGCCGTCTGCGGCGACCTGACATCCTGCTTCGATTTCAGCGCGCCCGATACGGTCGATTTCATGGCTTCGCTTCCCGCCACCACGGCCCTGTCCGAGCGCGCGGCCGGTCTGGAGGAAATCCAGCCGCCGCTTCCGGAGCATGCCCTCGCACCCGTCCAGGAATCCGGCCTGCGACGGCGCCGCGCGACGCCCTACGATCTCGACGCCCGGCTGCATCCGGGCGGGAATGGCCCCGCTCTGGAGTTCGTCAATCGGTCAACCGGGCGTGCGGCCGTTTTCCATGTCTATGACGTCACGCAACTGGACGAGGCGCCCGCACGCTATACCGTGGGCGCGGGCGGGACACTGGTTCACGCCCTGCCCGCCTCCGGCAATGCCACGGACCTCTTCGTGCTGGGCCCCAACGGCTTCCATCGGCGCCTGACCGGGCGCGGCGACATCTTCTCGGTGAGCATCGACACCGGCACCGGCGGCCGCTCCTTGCTCGTCATCGAAAATCTCACCGCAAAGCCCCAGTCCATCGCCATGACGGACCGAGCCTATGGCGCCGCTCCGCATGCGATCAGGCTGGCTGGCGGGGAAACCCGCAAAATCCGGCTGGATCTCGCTTCAAGCCACGGCTGGTATGACCGGCAATCCGCGGCAGAAGGCCAGATCTGGCGCATGGCGGGCCATGTCGAAAACGGAGCGGATTCCTATTCGGATCCCGCTGCCGGCGGACACGGGCCGCTCCAGTTGGAGCAGCCGGTGCCCGCCTGACGCCGATCAAACGCGCATCGATCCGATAGCCGGATCGGTGCGCCCGGGGCGGCCATTCTCCACTTTGCCGGCGTAGTGCCAGAGCGCCTCGTCGTGCGAATCCGCCGTGATCGACAGGTCGTACCAGTTATCGCTTTTCGACAGCCGCCACAGGTCGGCAACGGTGGTGCGGGGCCCCACCGCCACCTGACGCTTTCGCGCGGCGTTTGCGGCATAGGCATCGTCCAGCGCGATAGTGAAGGTCAGCCGCGTATCGCCGAGATTTTCCAGATGCAGTTCAACAGCGTCGATGTCCGGACTGTCGACCAGGCGCACCTGAGGAGCCGATCCCTTGGTGACGCTGCCCGCGAACGCCCGCCAGAAGCCATTGGGGCCGCGCAGCGTCAGGTCGAAAGTATCCCCATCGCCTGCCCAGGCATCTTCGATCCGGTCGCCCGCGCCGATGGTGTAGTGGCGCGGTTCCTCGTGCCCGCGATTGTCGTGCACGGTCAGCACGACGCCCACCGTGCCCTCGTTGGCCATGGCAATAACGACGCGCCCACCGGCGTCGACACGGCAGTCGGCGGCGATCCGATAGGGCAGCGGCCGGTGGAAACGCTGACCGGGCATCTGCGCCGTCGGCGCCTGCCGCGCCGGGATCGCGTTGGCCGTCCCGGCCGCCGACCGCGCGACACGTTCACGAAAATCGCCGGTGCCGGGGAGTGCCCGCGCGGACATTCCCTGTCCGGCCGAGAAATCGAACGCGGACGTCAGGTCTCCGCATACAGCCCGCCGCCACGGGCTGATATTCTGCTCGCGCACACCGAAGCGCTTCTCCATGAATTGCAGGACGGACGTGTGGTCGAACAGCTCCGAGCAGACATGACCGCCACGGGTCCACGGCGAGACGATGATCGTCGGCGTGCGAATGCCAAGGCCGATCGGATGCCGCTTGTCCCCCGCCTCGCCGGTGCCGCGATAGTCCTTGGTTTCGCCGTTCAGCGGCACCGTGCTCTTTCCGGGATAATCGCCGACCGGCGGCACTGGCGGCGGCATGTGGTCATAGAAGCCCCCCGCCTCGTCATAGTTGAGGATGAACACGGTCTTCGCGAAAACATCCGGGTTGTCGATCAAGGCCTCGATGAGCCTTGCCGATATGTGCTCACCCTTGGATGGCTCCGCCTTGGGATGCTCGGACAAGTCTGCCGCCGTCACGATCCACGAGATCTGGGGCAGTTGCCCGCTCTCGATATCCCGGCGAAACGCAGCGACGAGTTGTTCGCCGTCCGAGCGCGTGCGATCCTCTCCCTCGGCATGCTCGCTCACCCATGACCGGCCGCGCCGATAAAGCTCGCTGTCCTTTGCGCAGGGCCGGAAATTCGGAAAGACCGACAGGAGATTGTCGCCGAAATTATCGTATTCCTGATAGACCTTCCAGTTTACGCCCGCCGCCTGCAAGCGTTCGGCATAAGTCGTCCAGTTATACGCCTTGGGATCGAGCCGCTTGTCGGTCGCCATATCGGCGCTGGGCGTTTCGTCCTCGCCGTAATTCTGCATCTGCGGATCGCCGCCGACCGTCCCGCCGCCGTTGCACCCCGTGAAGAGGTGCATGCGATTGGGATAGGTCTGCGTCATCGTCGAGCTGTGATAGGCGTCGCAAATGGTGAAAGCGTCGGCCAGCGCATAGTAGAAGGGCAGATCGCCGGGGCCGTAATGGAGCATGCGGTTATGCAGCTCTTCCGTGTGCCCCCAATTGTCACAGCGGCCACGGTTGAAGATGTGCATGTTCTCGACGTGCGACTGTTCCGCGCCATCGACAAGGAACGCGCGCGTCGTTCTGGAATCGCCATGATAGGGCATCACGTAGCCGTCGCGATGCTGCGCGGAGGGCTGCGACCAGATGCTGCGGCCGGTCGACAGCCGCAGCGGGCGCGGATCGCCAAAGCCCCGCACGCCGTTGAGCATGCCGAAATAGTGATCGAACGACCGGTTTTCCTGCATGAGCACCACAATGTGCTCCACATCCGCGATCGTCCCGGTCCGACCGGCCGGCGCGATGGCCAGCGCACGTTCGACCAGACCTCCCGAAAGCAGCGCCATTGCCGATCCCGCACCGGCAAGACTCAAGAAATCCCGCCTGTTCCGTCCATTCATCCTCGCAACCTTTCCCGCATCAACCGCGGCATTCCATATGGCCAAACCGCCACAATACTGGTATAGTCCAGTTCGCTGACAGAATAACGACACCAGTGCGGACTGAAAGTGTCCGCGGACCGTACCGGCCGCGGATGAGCATGCGAGGCGTGACAAATTTATGACGACAGTGGCTATTGATGAGATTTTCGCCATTTTCCGGAAGTTCGGCTGCCTCTCCTACGGCGAAGATGTCAGCCAGTTGGAGCACATCCTCCAGTGCGCCCACCTTGCCCAAACAGATGAAGCGCCCGATGCGCTGGTCGCTGCGGCGCTGCTCCACGATATCGGCCAGTTCCTCGACGATGCCGGCAATGCTGCCGAACTGAAGGGTATCGATGCGCGCCATGAAGTGACCGGAGCCGCATATCTGGCGCCCTATTTTCCCGAAGCCGTGACGGAACCGGTGCGCCTTCATGTCGAGGCGAAGCGCTATCTATGCGCTGTCGAGCCCGGCTATCTCCAGTCGCTCAGCCATGCTTCGGCGCTCAGTCTTCAGCTTCAGGGCGGTCCGCATGACCAGCAGGAAATGGCTGATTTCCTTGCTCTTCCGGCTGCGGAGGAGGCAATCCGCCTGCGCCGCTATGATGACCTTGGCAAGAAGCGCGATTGGGATGTGCCGGATCTGGAAAGCTATCGGCCGCTGCTCGAATCGCTGTTGCGCACCTCACCGGCCTGACGCGCGTGGGTAATCGTCCATCTCCTGGCCTGTACCTGTTCACGCACAGTGCTTTACGCATTGACCGCGTGGCAAAGGCACTGCCAAGATAGCCGGTAAGGCCGGCATGTTCGGCTATTCCTTTCCAGTTTTCGGCCGATTCATGCGCTCTAAAACAGATCCTCTATTCTTGGCGCGGGCGAGCGGACTAACATCCGATCGCCCGCAATATATTGCCCTGCGTGACCAGATCGCGCTCAATATTGAAATGGGCAAGCTGCCTCCGGGTGCAAGGCTCCCTTCCGAGCGACAGTTACAGACCGGCACCGGCACTGCCCGGGGCACCATTCGCGAGGCCTTGTTCCAGCTTGAGGCAGAAGGCCTCATCTATCGCCGGGATCGCAGCGGATGGTATGTATCACCGCCGGCCGTCACATATGATCCGACCCGCTGGGCGGGCTTTGTCACTTATGTGACCGAGCAGGGACGAACGCCCAGCACCGAGACTCTGCTGAAGAAAAGCACCCCCGCCCCTTCCGCGGTGGCGGACATCTTCCGGGTCGCGCCCGGCACGATGCTCCATACGATCAGGCGGCGGCGCGCGATCGACGGCCGGCCTGTGCTGGTAGAGCGCATCATCGTCGATCCGGCGCTGGCGCCCGATCTGCTCTCCCATTCGCTGGACGGATCGCTGACGCAAATTCTGACGGCGAATTATGGCGTCACTGTCACGCGCAATCGCATCGACATGCGGCCCTGTGCGCTGGTCAAGGAAACGGCGGACGAACTGGGCGTAAAGTCCGGCACCCCCGGCCTGCTGGTGGTCCGTACCAGTTTCGATGCCGCGGGACGGGTGGTCGAATACGATCAGGAATATTGGCGACATGACGCTATCCACGTGCATGTCGATCTGGATGTCCGTTAAACAGTCCCGGACGTAGCGAAGCTCACCCGATCGGCAGCTTCGCCAATGCTTCCGGCAGGTCCGCAACCGTGTCGATCACTAGATGCGCGCCCGCCTTTTCAAGCGCCGCGCGGGCGCTGCCGACGCGGGCGGCGCGATCTTCGGGCGAAAGCGCGTCGAAACTTGCGCGCGAAAGGCCAACGCCATTACCGCTGGCCGCAACCCCGATGGTCCACACGCCCGCAGCCAGACCTTCCGCAATGCCGACTTCGGCATCGTCCACTTTTACGCAGGCCCTTGCCGGCCAGACGCCAAGCTGGACGAGATTCTTCCAGAGCATGAGCGGCGATGGCCGCCCCGCCGCCGTCTCGCCAGCACAGACCACCACATCGGGCTTGTACCCCTGCGCTTCCGAAACAGGCAGGATATCGGCCATCATCGCACGCGTGTAGCCGGTGCAGGATCCGATTTTGACACCGGCCGCGCGCAGTTCCGCAACGACATCCGCCGCGCCCGGAATAAGCTGAGCGCATTCCCGCGCCGCCTCCCGCATCATCGGGCCGATATCGGCGAACAGGGCCGCCACATCCGCTTCGCCCGGCGCCCTGCCGTGCTCGGCCGTCCAGGCCTCGGCAACGCGGGGCAAGGCAAGGATCGCGGCGATGTGATCGTTCTTCGCCATGCCCATGTCGGCACGCGCTTCCGCTTCGGAAAGCGGCACGCCCGCCGCCGCGAACAGCTTGCACAGCGCCACCACCGGCGCGCGACTGCCAAAATCGATCATCGTGCCCGCCCAGTCGAACACGACCGCCTTCAATGCCGGATTCATGCCCCACTCCCCTGACTGCCCAAAACGGAGCCGACAACATCCTCGGCAAGCGCGAACGCCGTCGAGGCGCCCGTTCCGCTGGTAACCACCACCAGTTTCACACCGTCCGCCGGTGACCCCACGATGCTGTGCCCTGCGGCGGAAGCGTACGTTCCTGTCCAGCGCTCGACAATGCGGGGAGCCGCGCCCAGCACGGCCTCATACTGCCGCACCATTTCGGCATCGACGACATCGCTGGAAAACGGGTCGGGAGTGGCCGCATAGTCGTGGCTGTCGCCGACGATCAGGCTGCCGTCCGCGCTCTGCACGACGATCAGGTGAATGCCCCGGTCCAGCGCCGCCTTCTCTTCCCGCTCCAGCCGAATATGCAAGGCGGCGGCTTCCGGCAGGTCGGCATAGCCAAGGTAACGGATGAGGCTAAGATCGCTCATGACCGGCGCGGGCAGCCTCCAGCCAGGTGCGGCAAGCCGCAGCATCTGGAGCTTGCAACGCGTGATCCCTGCCCCGGCATAGATATCGGGGCAAAGCGTCGCCCAGTCGTCTCCCGGGCAGAGGAAGATCGTATCGGCGCGGTAGATTCCGTCGCTGCAGTGAACCGCGCCCTCCTCGGCATGGAGGGCTGCGATACCGCGCCGGAAGGTCACGCCGTGGGCCTGCTCCAGCCACCGCGCCAGCAGCGGAATAGCCGTCCGGGATTCAACGCGCAGATCGTGCGGGCTGAGCAGCGCGGCAGCGGCGGAAGGAATTTGCGGGCAGAGCGCTTGCGCCCCGCCTCCCGTCAACCGCGTGCAGCCTTCGCCCATCTCGGTCGCCAGGAATGCGTCGATCACGGCCTCTGCCTCCGGCCGCTGCGCGACCAGCAGGAGGCCTTCCTGCTCGATACGAATGCCTGCCGGTTCCGCAACATCGCGCCAGATTTCCGCGCTCCGCCGCGCCAGATCCCAGACGCGGCCCCGCTCCTGCCCCGTTACCGTCACGAAGCCGAAGTTGCGGATCGAAGCGCCATTGGCATGCGCGTCCCGATCGATCACCAGCACGCGCTTGCCGCGCCGGGCGGCTGCGAGCGCGTGGGCAAGGCCGACAATGCCCGCGCCGACCACGATTACGTCATGCATGAGCGCTGGCCATCTCTTGCCGGTCCAGCCGCAGGAATTGAAACGCGGACAACAATGTCAGGACACCCACCAAGGCGGCAGTCGCATAGACACAAGTGATGAAGAACGGGACCCAATCGATGTGCGGCGCCGCGAAGCTGCGATAGAGCAGCAGGGCGACGCTGCCGAAATAGCCCGACGTATCCGCGATGTAGATAAGGAAGCCCGCATTGCCCGACCGCCCCAGCGCGGCGATCATGCGGTCGAAAAGCATGGCATTGAACGGCGTATAGCCAAGATAGAGGCCCGCCCCCGTCAGGATCATCCACGGCAATGGGGCCAGCAGGTGGAGCTGAAATGCCAGCGTGGACCCGGCCAGCAGCAATGCGCCAAGAATGATGACGCCGTGCATCGCCAGCAGCGCATGCATATTGTTGCGCACCAGCATGAGCGCACCAAGCCCGGTAAGTGCGATCACCGCAACCGGCAGTTCGCTTTGCGAGAAGATCGACGCCACGTTGCCGAAGTCCAGCGCCATCCATAACTCCACCGCGAAGTTGTCGCGAAAATCGCGCAGAGCGGTCAGGAACACATAGCCTGTCACCAGCACGATCATGGTGAGGCCGTGCTCACGCAGGAACGCCGCACGGTCGCTGCCTTGCATCGGCAAGCGGACGGTCCGCTCCAACTCGTCCCGCGCGTCGGGCGGAGGCACGCGCTCCAGAACCCATAGGGACACCAGCAGCACCGGCACGAACACGGCGCCGGTTGCCGCGGGCATCCAGTGTTCGCTGAGCCCCTGCTGCATCAGCCACACCGCCGCCGACTTCACGGCACCGGACGAGAGAATGAAGCTTGCGCAGAGCATGGCCCCCAGCATTTCCGAGCAACGCCGTCCCTCGACGTAGGAAAATACCAGCCCCCAGATCATGCCGAGCGGCAAGCCATTGAGGAAAAGGCAGATCGGCCCCCAACCCTTGGGCAGGACCGCAAAAAGAACCAGTGCCAGCCATGACGCGCCGATCAGGCCTAGAATCGCTGCCGCCCGCCCGCGGCGACCGAACTCCGCGATCACCCGGATGCCGATCAGCTTGGATAAGGCGTAGCCGATCACTTGCGCGATCAGCAGTCCGGTCTTGTAGTCGAGGCCGAAAGGCAGGAGGCCCATATCCTCGTACGTCCCCGCCGCGAACGGCTTGCGGAAGGCGTACATGGCGAAATAGGCGCCGAACGCGGCAAGCCCCCCGGCCGTCAGGAGCGCCGCACGTGCCCCCGGCTCGCGCGCGGCGGGTCGTTCGAGATTTTCATGGATCATAGCCAAACTGGTATGGACCAGTTTGGCTACAATTTTATGACCCTCCCGTCACGGGCGGGAGGCCCGATACCGGCTACAGCCCATTAGGGCTCACTGGGGATCGTCCAGACTGAACTGGTCGTCGTCCTCATGATAGGTGAAGATTTCGGCGTATCGGCCCCAGTTGGTGACCGTCGAGAGGGTTTCCTCGGCGAAATCCTCGCTCATGTGGTCCTCCAGCTCATCGCGGAAGCGCCGGGCGGGGGCGCGGTGGCTCGCCCGTTCGTCCAGAACGCGGCGGATGTGCTGGGCCAGCGGGACATGGGCCAGCAAGGCACCGCCGAACATGCCCTTGCGCGCGTCCACTTCCGCTTGCGCATAGCGGCGCGCCGCCGGCGTGAGCACAAGCTCCGCCCCGCGCAATTCGGCAAAGCGCAGCAATTGCAGCGTCTCTGCCATGGGAAACAGCTCGTCCACTTCCAATTGCAGGGAATCGGCCAGTTCCGCCATGCTCGCTCGGCCGTTGAAGGGCGTGCCGTCCACCTCTTCGATCAGGCCCGCCAGCGTGTTCGTGGAGACGTGCGGCAGCACCATGGCAATGCCGGTGCCCGGCTGCACGCCATTGGGCGCGTGCTGCGACGGCACGGGCCGCGCCATCATGCGGGCGTAGATCTCGTCCACCAGCGCGCGGAATGGCGGATCGAGCCGATCGCGTGGGCGGGGGATATCGACCTTGATCTCGGCCACGACCCGTCCCGGATTGGAGGAGAACACCAGAATGCGGTCGCACATCTGCACCGCTTCCTCGATGTTGTGCGTGACGATCAGGATGGATTTGATCGGCATCCGCCCTTCCGACCACAGATCCAGCAGATCGGTGCGCAGCGTCTCGGCCGTCAGCACGTCGAGCGCGGAAAAGGGTTCGTCCATCAGCAGCAGCGAGGGGTTCACCACCAGCGCGCGGGCGAGGCCGACACGTTGCCGCATGCCGCCCGACAGCTCCTTGGGATAGGCGCTTTCAAAGCCGTCCAGACCGATCAGGTCGATGGCGGCAAGAGCGCGGGCGCGGCGTTCAGGCGCCGGCACTTTTTGCGCCTCCAGCCCGAGTTCGACGTTCTGCTGCACTGTCAGCCACGGGAACAGGGCGAACGTCTGAAACACCATCGATACCGACGGATCGGGGCAATCCTCGCTCGCCACGCGCTCCACCGTGCCTTCGCGCGGATGGATTAGGCCGGCGATGGAGCGCAGCAAGGTGGACTTGCCCGAGCCCGAGCGGCCCAGCAGCCCGACAACCTCGTTCTGGTTGAGCGTGAGATTCACATCTTCCAGCACCAGATGCCCGCCGGGAGGGGGCCCGTAATAGTGGTTGAGCCCTTTGACCTCGATCAGCGGCAGAACGCTATGGGATGCGGTGGTTGCCATGGCAGTGCTTTCGACAAAAAGATCAGGACAGGCTCAGGCGGCGCTCGCCAAAGGCGTAGAGCGGGCGCCAGACCAGACGGTTGAAGCCGAGGACGAAGAGACTCATCACCCCGATCCCGAGCGCGACCTGCGGGTAATTTCCGCTGGTCGTGGCATTGGCGATATAGGCGCCAAGGCCGTGTGCCTCCAGATGGCGATCCCCCCAACTCACCGCTTCTGCCACGATCGAGGCGTTCCACGATCCGCCCGAAGCGGTGAGCGCACCGGTGATGTAATAAGGGAAGATCCCGGGCAGCGCGACTTGCCGCCACCATTGCCAGCCCTTGAGGCCGAACATGCCGGCCACTTCGCGCAAGTCATTGGGGATGGCGCTGGCCCCGGCGATAACGTTGAACAGGATGTACCACTGGGTGCCCAGAATCATCAGCGGCGAGAGCCAGATGTCCGGCGTAAGGTGCCAGTGGACGATGGCGATCACCGCAAAGGGAAACAGCACATTGGCCGGGAACGCGGCGAGGAACTGGGCGATGGGCTGCACCGCCTCGGCCAGACGCGGACGCAGGCCGATCGCCACGCCCAGCGGCACCCAGATCAGGCTCGCCAGCGCGATCAGCACCACCACGCGGATCATCGTCAGCATCGCCAGCCCCAGCGCGGTGCCGATCTCCAGAAGGCCGAGCGAGGCCAGAATATAATGCGCCGTCCACGCGGCTGCAGCCAGCACGGCCGCCCAGATGGCGACTTGCCGAATACGTTCGCCCCGGGGGTTGGGGGCACGGGTTTTGCGCGCGCGGGCCGGGCGATATCGCGGCTCCAGCGCCAGCAGTAGCGTGCCGACCGCACCGAACGGGCGGAACAGCACCGGCAGCAGCCGGGTGCGGCGCAGCAGGTCGTAGACCCAGCTGGCGGGGCGCTCGCCGCCGGCCGTCTGTTCGAAACGGAACCGGTCTGCCCAGGCCACGATGGGGCGGAAGAACAACTGGTCGTACGCGACGATCACCACCGCCATCATGCCCACCGCCCAGCCCACGGCGCGGAAATTCTCGTGCGCGATCGCCATGGCCAGATAGGAACCGATCCCCGGCAAGGTCACGGTGGTATTGCCCACCGTGATCGCCTCGGAAGCGACGACGAAGAACCAGCCTCCGGACATAGACATCATCGCGTTCCACACCAGCGCGGGCGTCGCATAGGGCAGATCCAGCCGCAGGAAACGGCGCACCGGTGAAAGGGCGAACCCCTGGCACGCTTCCTCCAGATCGCCAGGCAGGCTGCGCAGCGACTGGTAGAAACTGAACGCCATGTTCCAGGCCTGCGAGGTGAAGATCGCGAACACGCTGGCCAGTTCGACGCCCAGCACATTGCCGGGAAACAGGTTCATGAAAAAGGTGACGGTAAAGGTCAGGAAGCCCAGAATCGGCACCGATTGCAGGATGTCGAGCGCGGGCACGATGATCTGCCCGGCGGCGCGACTGCGCGCGGCCAAAGTCGCCACCACCAGGGTAAACAGCGTCGATGCAAACAATGCGGCGAACATGCGCAGCACCGTGCGCAGCGCGTAATAAGGCAATTGCCAGGGATCGAGCGTAACGGGTTCGAGATGCAGCGACGAGAGCGGCTGAACCGCCCCTTCCGCCCCGCGAAACACCAGCAGCGCCAGCGCGGCCAGAATGGCGAACGCCAGCGCGTCCTCGCGGCTGGGGCGTGTCAGGCGCAGCATCCGCGAGAAAGCGGGCAGCGCGCGAATGGGGCCCATGGCTTGGCCGATCCTGCCCGAAAGAGCGTCAGAAGTCGGCATGCAGACGCACTCCTACGACACGGACAAAGCGCTGACTACGCTCATAGCCGAAGGCCGATATAGCGCCGCTCTGAAGCAAGGTCGCCAGCGGATAAAACGGTGAAGAGCCCACGATTGCCTCCCTACCCGTGCGCCTAGCCTGTGAATGTGACAGGCAGGTCACGGACGGCGGGCAGAAACGAGCGGAAAGAAGGCCGGATGTGGCGACAGGCGTGGGGGACATGAGGGGGTAATCCTTGCCGGAATGCTTGGCGCTCCGGTCGTCAGGATCAGGCCCCGGCGCTATTCCCGCCGCAGAGCCCTTGCCCGTCCGGGACGAAGCCCATGACAAAAAGCGTTGATCGGGCTTGCGCCGCGACTGTCGCTTTCGCTGGTCTCTGTGCTGCTATTGGGGGGCATGAAAACGAACCTGCCGGCTGCGAGGGACGATAAGAGGGCGCATGGCCGAGTTGTTGCCAACTCGACACTGCCGTCCATATACTCTAGGGGGGTATGGTATCAACCCCCCAAAAGGCCCTCATGACGCACGTTGCCGCAGAAAAGCAGAAACTGCTCAATCGCCTGAAACGATTGCGCGGGCAGATCGATGCGCTGGAGCGCGCGGTCGATGCCGATGTCGAATGCGCCCGCGTATTGCAGCAGGCTACCGCGTGCCGCGGCGCGCTGGAAGGGTTCATCGCCGAAGTGATCGAGGATCATATTCGCGAGCATATGGTGGACCCCGCCCTGCCGGGTAACGATCCGCGCACGATTGCGGCCGAAGAACTGGTTTCCATCATCAAGGCCTATATGCGGTAAAATCGCCGCGCCCTGCCCGCACCCGCAGTTGCGCGTGGAAATAACGGCCTTATACGGACGCCCGTACCGGGTGCGACTCCTGCCGCTCCGGCCGACCGAATTCTCGTACCCCCGCCCGATCGCATCGATCGTGCTACGAAAATTCGCGTTACAGCGTTGGAATTGTCACGATGACGGGCAACGGAGAGGAACGGCTGCTCCATCTGGTCGGATGGGTGGGTCGTCATGTGCTTCCACATGAAAGGCAGTTGCGCAAATGGCTGCGCTCGGCCTTTCCGGCGATAGACGTCGATGACGTCGTGCAGGAAGCCTATTGCCGCATCTCCGAGCTTGATCGGTTCGAGCATATCGACGATCCGCGCCGCTATTTCTTTCGGACCGCCCGCAATATCGTATTGGAACAAGTGCGCCGGGATCGCGTCGTGCGGATCGAGGCGGCGAGCGGTCTGGTCGAGATGGAGCACGCACTCGACGAGTTCTCGCCGGAGCGGATCGCCGCAGGGCGCAGCGCGTTGCAACGCGTGGAGCGTCTGATCGATGCCCTGCCGGAACGGGCGCGGCAGGTCTTTCGGCTTCGCAAGATCGAAGGCGTTTCCCAGCGCGAGATCGCATCCCGCCTCGGCCTTACGGAGAACGTGGTCGAAAACGAAGTGGCGCGCGGGCTGCGCCGCATTCTCAACCAGATGACCGATGACGAGCGTGGCGACTTGCCCGCCCGTTCCAGATCGACCCCGAAATCAGCAGCATCCATGCGTGCGACACGGAAGCAGCCATGATCGAAGAAATCGCCTCTCAATGGGCCGCCGGGCTCGATCGCGGCATCCTTCCCGCCGAGCGCGTCCAGCTTGACGCTTGGCTTGCCGAAGACCGGCGCCATCGCGGTGCGCTGCTGCGCGCACAGGCGGCGATGAGCATGCTCGACCGGTGCCGCGTCCTCGCCGGAGCCGAAGAGGAGGAAACCGCCGAGGAAACCGCGGATGACGACGCGCCCCCTGCCCGCGCCGCGTTCCCGTTCGCGCGCCGCCGCTTGCTGGCGCTGGGCGGAAGCGGGATCGCCGCAGCCCTGATCGGCGCCCTGTCCTTCAACTTTTGGCCCCGGGGAACCACGCTCGGCACCGATACCGGCGAAATCCGGCGCGTGCCGCTGGCCGACGGATCGCTGGCGGTGATCAATTCCGCCAGCGAACTGCGCGTGTCGTTCACGGCGAACCGGCGGGACGTGCAACTGACGCGCGGCGAAGCATGGTTTCAGGTTGCCAAGATGCCGGATCGGCCGTTCACCGTGACGGCGGGCCCGGTCAACGTACAGGCCGTGGGCACGGCTTTCAGCGTGCGTCGCCGAAACGGTGCCACCGTAGTCGTGGTCACCGAGGGCACTGTGAAAGTGTGGTCCGGCCGCGAGACGGACAGCGCTTTCGTGACCGCCGGGCAGAGCGCCGTGATCAGCGACGCGGGCGTCAAGGTTGCCGCGCTCGAAAGCGAAACGGTCGACCGGCAACTGGCGTGGCGGGACGGCCGGATCGTGTTCGAGGATGTGCCGCTGGCGCAGGCCGCCGCCGAGTTCAACGGCTATCATGCGATGCAAGTTGTCGTGGACCCTGTTTTCGCCGATAAGAGCGTGGTCGGATCGTTCCAGACCGACGACATTGAAGGCTTCGCATCGGCCTCGGCCGCGATGGTCGGGGGCCGTGTCGTCCACGATGGCAACGTCATACGCGTTGTCCCGTAAATTATTTTTGCATCGCTGACGGAAACTGTTCCGCCGAACGTCTTTCTAAAAAAACCGGCCGAAGTGTTCGGCTGCAAAAAGAAAGGGGAGGCAACATGCGATCCATCCGCCGTTTCCACGTTCAATCGGCTTTGTTGGCAAGCGTTGCCGGCGTGTCCATCATGGCCAGCACGCCCGTGCTGGCACAGGACCAACTGCATAATTTCAACATTCCTGCGCAAGGGGCCGGCACCGGCATCCTGGCCTTCTCCCAACAGGCGGGCATCCAGGTCCTGGCCTCGGGCGGCGCCACCCACGGCCGCAAGGTCAACGCCGTTCAGGGCCGCTTTACCGTAGAGGACGGCCTGCGCCGCCTGATCGCGGCCAGCGACTTGCGCCTCGTATCGTTCGATGGCCGCACCGCCGTTCTGGCAGAGCGCAGTGCCCCGGCGACAAAAGGGGGCATGACCACCGCCTCTTACGGACAGGCCGCGCCCACGGCAGCGACCACCGCGACGCAAGGCGCCGCACCGCAGGCCGAAGACACCACGGCATCTGCCGACAACGGCCCCAGCAGCCTCAACGAGATCATCGTCACCGGCAGCACCTCCGGTCGCCGCACGCTGTTCAACTCTTCGTCCAACGTGACGCTGGCCAATCAGGCGGACCTTGTCCGCAAGGCCCCGCGCTCGATGGCCGAAACGCTGGAACTGGTGCCGGGCATCTTCGTGGAAGCCACCGCCGGCCCCGCCTCCAACAACTATTCGGTGCGCGGCCTGCGCGGCGGCGCGCAGACTTTCATCACCATCGAACAGGACGGCCTGCCGATCCTCTACGGCGGCGGCGGCGCGGACTTCTACTTCCAGCAGGACCTCTCGGTAGACCGCATGGAAGCGGTTGCCGGCGGCACCTCGGGCATTCTCGCGCCCAACGGCGCGGGCGCGACCATCAACTTCATCTCCAAGCCGCTGAGCTACGACAAGCCGACCGGGTCGATCCGCGCAACGGGCACGACCTACAACGACTACCGCGTGGACGGCTATTTCTCGGCACCGATCAGCGATAGCGTGTCCTTCGCGGCAAGCGGCTATTTCTGGAGCCAGGAAGGCCAGCGCAAGTCGCCGTTCCGGTACGACAGCTTCCAGGTCAAAGCCGTGCTGGAAAAGAAGTTCGACGACGATGGCTACGTTCGCGTGAGCTATCAGCGCCGTGACCAGTCGGACCCCTACTATGCCGACATGCCCTTCGCGGTGTCCGCATCGGGCAAGATCAGCTCGGTCCCCGGCATGGACCTCAAGTACGACAACATCCTGGGCGAAGACTTCCGCTTCATCGGCGTGCCGGTCTCGTCGGCAACGGGCAACACGATCCGTCCGTTCCGGGGCGATCGCGGCATTCACACGCAGTCGAACACCTATCGCCTCGACTTCGAAAAGCCGGTGAGCGACGAACTAAAGCTGTTCGCGCATGCTCGCTACCTGGACGGCAAGTACGACTTCAACGGCATCTTCCCGGGCAGCGGCGCGGGAACCTCGGGGCTTGCCTCTGCCGTCGATTACCTGACGCCCGGCACATCCCCGGTCGACTCGCTGCTGACCGCCGGTCTGGCAGCCTTCCCCGGCACCGCGCAGTTCGGCATCCGCGACTTGCAGTCCGGGCAGGTTACCCCTGCGTCCAACACCGCGGCGCTCAATGCGCTCAACGGCAATGGCCTGCTTCAGCAGACGGTGCTCAACCACCAGACACTGTCCACGAAGGACTTCGGCAGCAACTTCGGCGTGCGCTGGGATACCCAGGGCGACACGATCAAGAATTCGCTCACCGTCGGCGGCATGTACTACAATGTCCGCCGCCGGAACGACCAGTCGGCCGTCGCTTACGCGATCAACGATGTGACGAACAATTCGCACATCTACGATCTGGTCGCGCTGGACGGGAACGGGAACGTGCTCGGTCAGCTGACCAACAACGGCATGATCAGCTATGGCAACTGGGGCCAGGGCATCTTCAATGACAAGGTCAGCTCGGCCTCGGCCTATTTCAACGACGAACTGACCGTCAACGACAAGCTGCACGTCGACTTCGGCGTCCGCTACGAGCATCAGCACGTTGCGGTGAACATCGGCAATACTGCGGCGGTCAACGAACCCGTGGCCCCCGGCACGCCCGGCCTTGCGCAGGACGTCGGCAGCACGTTCGACGGCACGTACAACCACGAGAGCGCCAGCTATCACGACTGGGCCTACACGGCCGGCGTCAACTATGAGCTGACCGACAATATCTCGCTCTACGTGCGCGGTGCCCGTGGTTTCCAGACCAATGGCGGCGACACCGGCGGTACGCATGAGCCTACCGACCTGACGCTCTATGAGGGCGGCGTACGCTTCCAGAACCACTGGCTGAGCGCTTCGCTCGTCGGCTTCCGCACGATCTTCAAGAACCAGTCCTACCAGTTCATCGATCCGAACGATCCGGCCAATGCGACCAATGCGCTGGCGAACAACAAGACCAACGGTATCCAGCTCGATGCGGAAATCCGGCCGGTCTCGTTCTTCACCCTCACCGCGACGGGCGTCTATCAGGATCCGAAGCTCAGCAACTTGCGCTTCAACGGCGTGGAGCAGCCGCAGTTCGACGGCAATACGCCCGAACGCACGCCCAAGAAGCTGCTGACGGTTACGCCGGCCTTCATCCTGCCGCACGGGCTGGGCGAGGTTTACGGTCGCTGGAAGTACATCGGCAAGATCTTCGCGGACTCGGGTAACGGCGTGGCTCTGCCGAGCTACAGCGTCTTCTCGATCGGCGCGACGGTGAACGTGACCAAGCAGATCAACGTCAACGTCAGCGTGGACAACCTGACCAACGCGAAGGGCTTCACCGAAGGCAATCCGCGTCAGGGACAGACGCAGACGATCGTGGACGGCTTCTTCTATGGCCGCGCGATCGCCGGCCGCAATGCGCTGGCCTCGGTCACCTATTCGTTCTGAGCGAATACCGACCCATAAACTGACTGGAAGTCAGCGGTGGCACCGTCGATACGACGAAGCCGCCGCTGGTTTTCGAAAGGCCGCGCTCCTCCCCCTCCTCCCGGAGCGCGGCCTTTCACATTTTACATGGAGCTTCCCGATGCCTCCCCTGTTTCGCAGGCCCTCCCTTCGGCTCGCCGCGCTGGCCTTGACGGCCGCTCCTCTCGCCCTTGCATCCCCCTCGCCCGCCTGGGCTCAGGAGGCTACCACACAGGCGCCCCTGCACACCGTGCAGGAGGGACTGAACCTCAACACGTTCGTGCAGCAGGGACCGGTAGCCGCGCACGTGCTGCTGCGCTCGGGCAATGACCCGCGCGTGATCGTCGCCTTCCCGGCGGGCAACAGCGGCGTGGGCCTGTGGTTCGAGAAAGTGCCGCAAGCCGCCGAATGGACGATGACCGGGCAGCCCCAGCCCGTCAGCGGAACCGACGCGCAGGGACGCACCCTGCACGGCGTCACCTTCCGCGCCGAAATCCGCGCCTCGCGGCTGGTCGTGCGACAGGCGGTGCTGTCCAGCGTGCGCGTGCTGCGCGACTATCAGGCGCTGGGCACGGCTCCGGCGGAAGTGCTGGTGCCGGGACAGACGCAGGCCCGCACGCTCGTCTGGGCAAGGGACCGGCTGGACGGCGCGCCCGGCTACAAGCTCTCGCTCACCGCCGAGCAAGGCACCGTCAGCGGCAACACGATCACGGCGGGCCCGGACGGACGCATCGTCTTCACGGTGACCGCGCTCACCGGCGAACAGCCGCTGACGCCGTTCACGCCCGAAACGCTGCTCACCGACAAGGCTGCCGCCGACCCGGCCGCCCGAGCCGCGTTGCAATTCCTCAGCTACCATGAGAAGTTCATGGCGGGCTCCTGGAGGTTCAACACCTATTTCGGTCGCGATACC
This sequence comes from Novosphingobium sp. BL-S-33, assembly GCF_056857025.1. NCBI lineage: Bacteria > Pseudomonadati > Pseudomonadota > Alphaproteobacteria > Sphingomonadales > Sphingomonadaceae > Novosphingobium > Novosphingobium sp. BL-S-33. Next base: position 3,344,098 of record NZ_CM166474.1, read on the forward strand.
CTGATGTCGGTGCGGATGCTGATGCCGGCGCTGCAACCGGAAGCGGTGGAAACCGGCCTGCGCGCCGTGCTCGAACGCCTGTCGCACGACGGCAACGTGGCGCATGAGGAAGACATCGGCGAATTCGCGGTGCTCGATCACATGCGCGCGGGTCAGGGCAAGTCCGACACGCCGACGTTCAATTACGCGATGATCGACAGCTCCTTCATGCTGGCGCCCGTCGCTCAGGCATGGCTGCTGGACGATCCGCGCGGCAAGGCGCGCGCTGCCGATTTCCTTGCCGAGCAGGATCAGGGACGTCCGCTCGGTCAGGCGCTGATGACGAACATCCGCTTCGTGGCGCAGCAGGCACAGGCCTTCGCCAAGGACCCGCGCTGGAACAACCTGATCGCGCTGCACCCCGGCATGGATGTCGGCCAATGGCGTGACAGCAACGATGGGCTTGGCGGCGGTCGCTATCCTTACGACGTCAACGCGATCCTCGTTCCAGCCGCGCTCGACGCCGCCGACGCGCTCGCCCGCGCCGGCCTGCTCGACGCTTTCACCAAGCCCGAGGACAAGGCCATGCTGGCGCAGCTTTCGCAGATGGCGAAAGTCTGGCGCGAACGGGCGCCCGGGCTGTTCCAGCAGACCGTGCAGCCTGCCGCCGCGCAGGCCGCAATCGCCCGTTATGCCAAGCAGGAAGCCGTGCCCGCCGCCCCCGCGCTGGCGGCAGCGCAGCGCCCGATCCGCTATCACGCCATCGCGCTCGACGCGCAGGGCAAGCCGGTGCCCATCGTCAATTCCGACGAAGGCTTCGCGCTGCTCTACGGCCGCCCGACCAGCGACCAGCTGAGCATTGCCGCCGAGACCATCGGCGATGCCTTCCCGGCGGGCCTGATGACCGGCGCAGGCATGGTCGTCGCCAACCCGGTGTTCGCCTCGCCCGAACTGCAAAAGACGTTCAGCCGCAACGCCTATCACGGCACGGTGATCTGGTCGTGGCATCAGGCCCTCGCCGCATCCGGGCTGGCCCGCCAGATCGCGCGGACGGACCTTTCCCCCGGCGTCTGCCGCCAGCTTCTGGCCGCACAGGACAGCCTGTGGAACGCCATCGCCGCCAGCCGCAGCGTGCAGAGTTCCGAGCTGTGGTCGTGGAACTACGAAGGCGGCGCCTACAAGGTCGTGCCCTTCGGCGCGAGCGGCGCGGATGTCGACGAATCCAACGCGGCGCAGCTCTGGAGCACGGTATTCCTGGCCGTCCAGCGCCCCGCACCAGCCACGGGATGCGGTAAATGACAGACAAGGCGCCGATCCGCTCCATCGTCATCCTCGGCGGCGGAACGGCCGGATGGATGACGGCCGCGGCCCTGTCCAAGGCGCTCCAACCGAACGGGATCGCAATCCGCCTCGTCGAATCCGACGCCATCGGCACGATCGGCGTCGGCGAGGCGACGATCCCGACGATCCACTGGTTCAACCAGCTCCTCGGCCTCGACGAAGCCGAATTCATGGCCGCCACCAAGGCGACCTACAAGCTCGGCATCGAATTCCAGGGCTGGCAGGGCGACGGGCACAACTATCTCCACCCCTTCGGCACGTATGGCGGCCCCGGCGACGCCGTGATGTTCCCGCACCGCCTGATCCGCGCGTGGCTGGGCGGGCATGACCTCTCTCCCGAAGACTATTCGCTGACCACGCAGCTGGCGCGCCAGCGCCGCTTCATCCAGCCCGCGAACGACCCGCGCTCGCTGCTCTCCACGCTGGGCTATGCCTACCATTTCGACGCCAGCCTCTACGCCGGATACTTGCGCAAGCACGCCGAAGCGCGCGGTGTGCAGCGCCACGAAGGCAAAGTGACGGAGATCGAGCAGGACGGCGAAACCGGCTTCATCGGCAGCGTGTCCACCGACAAGGGCGAGCGCCTGTCCGGGGACCTCTTCATCGATTGCTCGGGCCTGCGCGGCCTGCTGATCGAGGATCGCCTGCAAGCCGGATTCGAGGACTGGTCGCACTGGCTCCCCTGCGACGGCGCATGGGCCGCGCCGACCCCGGCAGACGCGGAGCCGGTGCCTTTTACCCGTTCGATCACCCATGAAGCCGGCTGGCGCTGGCGCATCCCGCTGCAGCACCGCGTCGGCAACGGCTATGTCTTTTCCAGCGCGTTCCAGACGCCCGAAGCCGCGCGCGAAACGCTGCTCGGCGCGATTGGCGAACCGAGCGCCGAACCGCGCCTGATCCGTTTCACCCCCGGCCGCCGCAAGCGCGCGTGGGTCGGCAATGTCGTGGCCATCGGCCTGTCCAGCGGATTTCTGGAGCCGCTGGAATCGACCAGCATCCACCTGATCCAGACCGGCATCGGCAAGCTGCTCTCGCTGTTCCCGCGCGCCGGCTGCGAGCCGCTGCTGGCTGAGCAATACAACCGCATCTTCGCGCGCGAGATGGAAGACGTGCGCGATTTCCTCGTGCTGCATTACCACTTCACCGCCGGGCGCAGCGAGCCGATGTGGCAACACTGCCAGACCGCCGCGCTGCCCGAAACGCTCGCCTACCGGATCGCCCAGTACGAGACCTCCGGCCGGATCATGTTGACCGGCGAGGACCTGTTCCGCGACGCCAGCTGGTTCGCCGTGATGACCGGCCAGGGCATCCGCGCGCGTGACTACAACCCGATGCTCGATGCCGCGCCGGAAGCGGAAAACCTGCGCCATCTCGAAGCGGTACGCGCCGCCGTTCGCCAGTCGAGCGAACGCATCCCCCGGATTGCCTGAGGAATCCCCGACGTGAACCGTGCTGCCCCCTCGCGCCGCCTGGCCCTGCCCACCCGTGCGGGGCTGGCCCTGCTTACCACCCTCGCCTGCGCCGCGCAGGCCGCCCCGCCTCAGAGCCCCGAACAACTTTTCGGGCCTCTCTACGAAGCAGTCCAGACCGAACACATCTTCGCCGATGGCAAGACCTTCGCCGACGCCACCCCGCGCGAAGACCCGGAAACGATCCTGCGCGCCTGGCACGCCGAACAGCCGGAAGGCCCCGAGGCGCTGCGCGCGTTTGTCCTGCGCCATTTCGACGTTCCGCACGCCCCCACCGAGAAGCTTTCGCTCAAGGCCCATATCGCCGCGCTCTGGCCGCAGCTGACGCGGCCCCCGCTCGATCCCCCGGCGGGTTCCTCGGCGCTCGCCCTGCCCGCCCCTTATGTGGTTCCCGGCGGCCGCTTCCGGGAAATGTACTATTGGGATTCGTACTTCACGATGCTGGGCCTCGTCGCGGACGGGCACGACGATCTGGTCGAGGGGATGATCGACAACTTCACCAGCCTGATCGAGCGCTTCGGCCACATTCCCAACGGCACGCGCACATATTACCTCGGCCGTTCGCAGCCGCCGTTCTTCGCGCTGATGCTGGACCTGTCGAAGCAGGCCGACCCAAGGATCCGCGCCCGCCGCCTTGCCGCGCTGCGCAAGGAACATGCCTACTGGATGGCAGGAGAGGCCTGCGCGACCGCCGCGAAACCCTGCGAACGTGTGATGCGCATGCCCGATGGCAGCCTGCTGAACCGCTATTGGGACGATAACGACACCCCGCGCGACGAGTCCTACGCGGAAGACCGCACGACCGCCGCCAAAGCGTCCGGACGCGATGCCGCAGAGGTCTACCGCGATTTGCGGGCGGGTGCCGAAAGCGGCTGGGACTTCAGCTCGCGCTGGCTGACCGATCCGCACAACCTCTCCACGATCAGGACCACCCGGATCGTCCCCGTCGATCTCAACGCGCTTATGTGGGCGATGGAAACGCGGATCGAGAAGGGTTGCGAAGCCGCCGCCGACAAGCCTTGCGCGGCCGAGTTCGCCCAGCGCGCCGCACGGCGCAAGGCCGCGGTCGACCGCTATCTCTGGTCCAAAAAGGACGGGCGCTTTGCCGACTGGTCGCTGGATGATCGCGCGCCGACGCCGGTTCTGTCCAGCGCCACGCTCTATCCGCTCTTTACCGGCATGGCCTCGGCCGCGCAGGCCAAGGCCATGGCCGGGATCACCCGCACCGCACTGCTCGCGCCGGGCGGGCTGCGCACGACGACGCTCACCACCGGCCTGCAATGGGACGCACCCAACGGCTGGGCGCCGCTCCAGTGGGTCGCGATCGACGGACTGGGCCGCTACGGCGAACAGGCACTCGCGCGCGACATCGCCCATCGGTGGGTAGAGACGGTGCAGGTCACCTACCGCGAAACCGGCAAGATGCTCGAAAAGTATGATGTCGAGGAGCGGCTGCCCGGCGGCGGCGGCGAATATCCGCTGCAAGACGGCTTCGGCTGGACCAACGGCGTGACCCGCGCGATTCTCGAACGCTATCCAGAGCTTGAGAGCGCAGGCGCGACCCCCAATCCCAATCCGGCATCGGCTCCGGCAAAACAGCACTGACCTGACGATAGCGGCGAAGACGAGCTTCGCCGTTTCATCGATTACAAATGTCGTCTGTCGACGAGATGTTGTTCGCGCGCCCCGCGCCTTCCATCCGCCATGCGTTCTTGGGAGGATATATATGGATCGTCGCGAAATTCTGACGCTGGCCGGAGGGGCGGTTTCCGCAGCGCTTTTGGGCCCCGTCGCCGCTTATGCCGCGCAGGCGCCGGCGCGGAAATCCGGCAGGGCGCTCGTCATCGACGGCAATCTCGTGGCACCGGTGGATTCGCCCGATCCGCTCGATGCGGAAACGCGGGCCATGGTACGCTCGTCGGGCCTCGATGCGTTCAAGATAACGCTCGGCGGCAGCGGCAACCTGAGCAAGGCCGAGACCGACGAACAGATCGCCAGCTTCGCAAAAGGCATCGCGGTCAATTCGGACCTGTTCACGAAAGTCACGAGCCCCGCCGATCTCGCGCAGGCGAAGCGGAACGGGAAAGTCGGCGTCATTCTCTCGTTCGAGGCGGCGGGAATGCTGGAGGGGCGCGTCGAGAATATCGACCATTTCCGCGCCGCCGACGTGCTGGTGATGGGGCTGACCTATAACACCGTCTCGCCGTTCGGTTCCGGCGTACTGGCGCCGCAATCGACCGGCCTTACCGAACTGGGACATGCGGCGGTAAGCCGGATGAACACGCTCGGCACCTCGATCGACATCAGCCACAGCGACGAGCGGACCAGCCTCGATGCGATGGCAGCCTCCAAAAAGCCGGTGCTCATTACCCACGCCGGCTGCGCCGCGATCCACCCGCATCCGCGCAACAAGTCCGATGCACTGCTGCGCACGCTGGCGGACAAGGGCGGCGTGGTCGGGATCTACGAGCTGGCCTTCCTCGTGCCCGCGCCCGCCCAGCCGGGTCTGGATGCCTATCTCGCCCATATCGAGCATGCCGTGCGCGTCTGCGGAGAGGATCACGTGGGGATCGGGACCGATGGGCTGCTCACCCCGTTCGACACATCGCCGGAAAGCATGAAGGCCTGGAACGACGACATCGCGGAGCGCAAGAAGGCCGGCGTCTCAGCACCGGGAGAAGGCCCGCCGCCCTTCGTGATCGGGCTCAACCGGCCGGATCGCTATGCAGTGATTGCCGATGCACTGGCCAAGCGCGGCTATTCGCGCCGGACGCTGGACAAGATCCTCGGCGGGAATTTCGAGCGTGTCTTTTCGGAGACCTGGCAGAGCGCCTGATCGGGGCACCTGACTTGATGCCCCCTAATAGGACCGTCTCGGGGGGATTGAGACGGTCCTACGGGGTTGCGACCCGGCAATTAGGGGGGCGCCGGGCCACACGGGCAGCTAGCAGCCAGTTTATGCCGGGCACAATGGTTGAAACCCGCGAGTCGGCGGCGGGTCAGGCGAGCCGGTGGAAAGGCGCGGCAGTCTGTTTACCAACCTAATGCGATGCCGGCGCAGCGCGTAAATTCGGGCGATGTTGCGCAACTTCCCGGCGCCGGAACGGTTGCTCGCAGTGATCGGGGTGCAGTTCAGGAGAAGACCGGCAGTGACCCAAAACCGCTCCGATGCGACCTCCCCGCCGCCACGCGCAGAGGCGGCCACGAAACTCTCCATTCATGCCCGGCTAGACTATCAGTTCGACAAGCCGACAGACATTCTTCTCCAGCTGGAAGCGGCGATCATTCCCGAGCAGCAGGTGCTCTCGGCCAATATCGATTTGCCGCCCTGCGAACATTTCGCCCGCGTCCCCGCGCAGGATTGCATCGGGGAGCGGATCTGGCTCCGCGCGCAGGGGAACCTGCGTGTCGACTATCGGGCCATCGTCTCTATCGAGCGGCTGCTGGCCGACTGCCGCAAGCTCGACAGCGTGCCGCCGCATCAGTTGCCGGGGGAAACGATCCAGTACCTCATGGCCTCGCGCTATTGCCCGGCGGACCGGTTCCAGAGCTTCGCGGCCTCCGAGTTTCCGGATCTGGGCGGCGGCGCGCTGGTCATGGCGATGCGCGACTGGGTGCACGACAAGATCAGCTATGTGCCCGGGGTCAGCACCAGCCAGACCACGGCGGCCGATACCTTCATCCGGCGGCAGGGGATCTGCCGCGATTTCGCGCATGTGCTGATCACGCTGGTGCGCGCCGTCGGCATCCCTGCGCGGATCGCCAGCGTCTATGCGCTGGGCGTAGAGCCGCAGGACTTCCACGCCGTGGCCGAAGTGTTCCTGGGCGGCGAGTGGCATCTGATCGATGCCACCGGCATGGCCCGGGAGGCGGTGATGGCAAAGATCGGCGTCGGCCGGGACGCGGCCGATGTCGCCTTCCTCACCGCTTATGGAGACGCCCGGATGAACGAGCAGCAGGTTCTGGTCGAACCCGCTGCCTGATGCGTCACATGGCCTCGCCGATGGCCTCCAGCGAACGGCGCTTGGTTTCGGGGAAGAACAGCAGCACCACCACGAACTGAAGCGCCATCATCGCCGCGAAAAGCCAGAACGGCAGCGCGTGGCCACGCGCGGCGGCGAGCGGAAAGCCGAAAGCGATCACCGCGTCCATGAACCAGTGGACGGAGGAGCCGAGGCTCTGCCCGCGCGCACGCACGTCGGTCGGGAAGATCTCGCTGATATAGACCCAGATCACCGCGCCTTGCGAGAACGCGAAGAAGGCGATGAAGGCGACCAGCAGCCACAGCAGCCACTCGTGGTGGGTGCCGCCGGAGAAGATCGCGGCAACGCCTGCCAGTGCCGCCGTCAGGCCGACCGAGCCGATCAGTAGCAGCGTCTTGCGGCCGATCCTGTCGATCACGGTCAGCGCCAGCGCGGTGAAGACAAGGTTGCAGGTACCGATGACGATGGCCTGCTTGTCGGCCGAAACTCCGGAGAAGCCGGCGGCGGCAAAGATGTCGTTCAGATAATAGAGAATCGCATTGATGCCGGAGAGCTGATTGAACGCGGCAATGCCGACGGCCAGCAGGATCGGCCTGTGGTGCCGCTTCCAGCTCAGGCGCGCGGCATGAGTCTGCGCTTCCGCGCGGCGCCAGATCGCCATTTCGCCCGCGACGTCAGGGTTGCCCAGCTTGCTCAGAACGGCGGCGGCCTCCCCTTCCCGGCCCTTGGCGAAAAGCCACCGGGGGCTGTCGGGGATGGTCTGCATCATCACCAGCAGCAACACGGCGGGCAGCGTGGTCACGCCGAACTTCACGTGCCAGTCCATCGCGCCAAGCTGAAGGCTGGAGACCAGATAGTTGCTGAGATAGGCGACCAGAATGCCCAGCACGACATTGAGCTGGAACGCGCCCACCATCATGCCGCGCCGCTCGGCGGGGGCGATCTCGGCGATATAGACGGGCGCCAGAACCGAGGATGCGCCCACCGCGAAACCGGCCAGCACACGCATGATCAGCAGCATGGGCCAGTTCCACGCCAGAAAACAGCCGATGCCGGACACGAGATAGAGCAGCGCGATCACCGTCAGCGAAGCGCGCGCGCCGTAGCGGTCGCCCGGAATACCGGCGAGCAGCGCGCCTGCCAGCGTGCCCCACAATGCGCTTGAAACCGTGACGCCCACACCTGTCGCGCCGAGCGCGAAAGCGCTGCGGATGCCCTCGGTGGTGCCGGCGATAACCGCCGTATCGAACCCGAACAGCAGTCCGGCGAGCGCACCCACCATTACGCCACGGAGAAGCGTCGCATTCATTGTCCCATCCCTTGTTCCCGACCTTCAGAGCCGCAGCCGGTCGTGTCGCAGTTCGATAGCGGAGGCCGGGTTCGCGACATAGGGATTTATCGGCGGGATTTATCAGCGGGTTGAGGGCCTTGCGCTGCCGCGACGGACATGCCCGGCTCCATGTGTCGCGTAATTGCCACAGCCACGCCCAATTTCATCCATGTTCCTGTCCCCACGGCATTTCCCCCGGATCGTCATCGAGCTGTCATCGGCCTCGACCAGTGGGCGCTCGTCGCCAAAGACAAGATCAGGGAAAAGATTCTTCATGTCGCTTCTGCGCGCGCCTCTGCTTCGCCAAACCTCGCTGTTCACCCTTGCCGCTGCCGCCATGGTCGGTGTCGCGAGCCCGGCCCGTGCCGCTGATGCTGCCGCCGATGCTGCCGCTGCCGATACTGGCGCCGATGCTGCCGCTGCCGATACTGGCGCCGATCATGGCGACGAGATCGTCGTCAACGGCGATCTTGCCGCCCAGCGCAAGGCGATTGCCGAGAAGCGCGACGCGTTCAACACCGTCGAGACGCTCGAAGCCAACGACGTGGGCAAGCTGCCCGACCAGAACGTGGCCGAAGCCGTGAAGCGCCTGCCCGGCATCTCGGTCGCCAACGATCAGGGCGAAGGCCGCTACGTCATCATTCGCGGCATCGACCCGAACCTCGTCAACGTCACGCTGAACGGCCAGACCCTTCCCGCGCCCGAGCCCGATGGCCGCGTGGTGAAGCTGGACGACCTTCCCTCCGCCATGATCCAGTCGATCTCGGTCTCGAAGTCGGTCCTTCCCAACCAGGACGCCAATGCCATCGGCGGTTCGGTGGACATCAAGACCAAGACCGCCTTCGACAGCGCCGCGCCATTCTTCCTCGATGCACGCGGATCGATCGGCTACTACGGATTGAACCACAAGACGCCTTACCAGTTCGACGCCACGGCCGGTGGCCGCTTCGGCGCGGACGAGCAGTTCGGCGCCGTCGTCTCGGTCAACTATTCGCGCCGTCCGATCGAATCCGAAAACTATCAGGCCTCGGAAGACTACACGACCTACAACGGCGTGCCGGACGGCAATGGCCTGCGTGACTACAACCTCGTGCGCAAGCGCCTTGGCGTGGTCGGCAACTTCGACTGGCATCCCTCGGACACGGTGAAGCTCTACCTGCGCACCAGCTATTCGAAGTTCAACGACAACGAAACGCGCGACCAGAACCGCCTGGCGGTCACGTCGGTCAACGGCACCACCGGCGCCATCGCCGGCACCGCCACGATCCTCGTGCGGCACCGCGAAGAGGACGACAACACCAAGTCGGCCACGCTGGGCGGCGAGTTCGACGATGTGGCCGGCGGCAAGCTGGAAATGTCCGGCGGCTGGACGCGCGCGACCAAGGTCGACCCGGTCCGCAGCGAGTTCACGTTCACTGCCCCCAAGGGCAAGACCGCGATCGACTACGACGCCTCGACCGATCCCTACACCATGGTGCCCAGCGATTCCGCGCTGTTCTCCACCCCTTCGGCCTTCGCGCTCAGCAAGTACAACTTCGAACACCGCCGCTCATTCGAGCAGCTGTGGCAGGCCCGGATCGACTACACCCACCCCATCGCCCTGGGTGACGATTCCACCTTCGCGATCGGCGCCAAGTACATCGATCGCCACAAGGCGGACGACCACGACAAGACCGACTACAAGGCGGGCACCGCGTGGACGCTCAACCAGGGCGGCGCCTATACCGGTGACGATAGCTTCTACGGCGACATGTTCAACTTCGGCACGCGCATCGATTACGACGCGGCGCGCGCCTACATGAGCGCCAATCCCTCGGTCGCCAAGATCGACAACGCGGGAACGCTCTCCGACAGCCTCGCCAGCGACTACGACGTGCGCGAGAAGATCACCGCCGGCTACATCATGGCAACGCTGCGCTTCGGCGGGCTGACCGTGGTGCCCGGCGTGCGCATCGAGCATACGGAAGACTCCACCAGCGCCAAGGCGGTGGACGATAACTCCACGCTCGACGAAGGCTTCAACGTCTTCGGCCACCAGAGCTACACGGACCTGTTCCCGGGCATCAACGCCAAGTACGACTTCGGCAACAACCTTGTCGCCCGCGCCGCCGTCACCACGTCTATCGGCCGCCCGAACTATCCGGATCTGGCCCCTTACGTGGTGGTCGAGGACGATACGGTGTCCAACGTCTCCATGGGCAATCCCAACCTCAAGCCGCTCAAGGCGGTCAGCTATGACGCCTCGCTGGAATATTACCCGACGGCGGGCGCGCTGTTCTCGGCCGGGGTGTTCCACAAGTCGATCGACAATCCGATCTACACTTACAACACCCGCCAGACGGACGTGACGATCGCCAACGTCCTCTACGCCGCGGCCGATGTCGCCTCGCCGATCAACGCCAGCAGCGAACAGCTGACCGGCGTGGAATTCAACGCCCAGATGCAGTTCGTGAATCTGCCCGGGTTCTGGAGCGGCTTCGGCGTATCGGCCAACTACACCCACGTCTGGGGCCATGCCGATGCCGACTTCGTGCGCGACGGAGGCATTCCGCTGATCTACCAGTCGAAGAACGTCGCCAACGCGCAGATCTTCTATGAGAAGTACGGCTTCGGCGCCCGCCTCGCGCTCAACTACCGTTCGGCCTATCTCGACCTGCTCGGCGCCGATGCCTCGACCGACGAGTATACCGACGGCAATGCCCAACTCGACCTGCACCTCAGCTACCAGATCACGCCGCAGTTCTCCGTGTTCGGCGACGCGATCAACCTGACCGACGCACCGTGGCGCCGCTACGTGGGCGTTCGCCAGCAACTGGTCGAGCGCGAGCAGTACGGCGCGCAGTACCGCATCGGCGTGCAGATGCACTTCTGATCGGAACGGGAACGGGAACGGGAACGGGAACGGGAACGGAATTGTGACAGGATCGATGTCGATGAAACGCATGAAACTCGCCGGCATCGGTCTTGCCGCACTCGCCGCGCCGCTTGCGGCAGTCTCCGCGCAGGCGCCTCAGGCGTCCACGCGGGATGCCTCCGACCTCACGGTAGACCGCGTGGTGCTGGTCATGCGCCACGGGGTACGCCCGCCGACCAAGGACCCGGCGATGCCCGCCGGGACCGCCGTGGGCGACTGGCCCAAGTGGTCCGTCGCACCCGGCTGGCTGACCCATCATGGCGCCGAAGCCGTGGCCGCGCTCGGGCAGAGCGACGCGAAAGCCTTCCGCGCCGCCGGTATCCTTCCGGCGCGCGGATGCCCTGCGCCCGGTACCGTCCGCGTGGTGGCCGATAGCGACCAGCGCACCATTGCCACGGCCGAAGCCTGGATGGGCGCGCTCGCCCCCAAGTGCGGCCTCACCGCCGAACATCCGCCGCAAGGCCAGCAAGACCCGCTGTTCTCGGCCATTGAGGCCAGCCCCGCCAACTGGGACCCGGCGCAGGCCGACGCCGCCGTGCTTGCCGCCGCTGGGCCCGGCGGCCTTGCCGCGCGCGACGCGCAGGAACAGGCGCTGGCAGCGCGGCTCGATGCCGTTCTCTGCGGGCCGAATACCGCGCCCGCCAAGGGCGTCTGCGGCATTTCCGCGGTGCCGTCCTCCTTCAAGGGCGCAACGGCCACTTCGCGCCCCAAGCTTTCCGGCATGCTCGACAAGGCCTCCACCGCCGCGCAAGCCCTCCTGCTGGAATATGCAGACGGCAAGCCGATGGCGGAAGTCGGCTGGGGCCGTGCCAGTGCCGCCGACGTGACCGCGCTCTCGCGCTTCCATGCACTGGAATTCGAGCTTCTCGCCCGCCCGAAACCGATTGCGGCTGCCAATTTCGCGCCGCTGGCCGCAATCGTGAAGCAAGGTCTCGAAGGTCCCGCGCGGATCACGGTGATTTCCGGCCATGACACCAATGTCGCCAATCTCGGCGGACTGCTGGACGTGCACTGGCAGATCCCCGGTTTCGCGCAGGACGACCCCGCCCCCGGCGGCGCCATCGTGATCGAACGCCTCCACGACCGGGCCGGGCAGACCTTCATGCGCGTCTCCTACCGCGCCCAGACGCTCGACAGCATCCGCAATGGCGGCGCCACAAGCGGTGTTGTGCGCGTGGCGATGAGCCCCACCGGCTGCACCGTGCCGCAGCACCCCGGCTTCTGCACGCTGGAGCAGTTCAACGCCCTGATCGACGGAAAATAAGAGGCCCGAGTTAGCCGGTCGCGGCAAGCAGGATGTCGATCCCCGACGCCTGCGTTGCTGCGCCGGTGGCCGATGCACTGTCCGACCAGTCGCTGCCGATCGGCTTGGTTCCGGACGCGCTCATTCGCCACACCGCATCGGCATTCGCGCGAACCCAGCCCATGAGTTCGCCGCGTTCCGGCCCCTCAGGCATTATCTCCAGCAGATGGCCGAGGTGGTAGGCGAAGATGCCCTTGAACATCCAGCCGTCCGACCCAATCGCATCGACCGGCTCGCGCAGAATGCCCTGCGGCGTCGAAAGCCCGCGCGTGGCGGCGAGCGCCAGCCTGACCGCGCGGTCGTGATAGCCTGCATCGCCGGTAATCCGGGCAAGATCGCTCAAGCCGCCGATCAGCACGCCCTGATTGTAGGTGAAGCGCGGCTGCCCGTTGTTGCGGCAATTGCTGTCGAGCCCGTCGTTCACCAGCCCGTCGGCGCCGATCATGGATGACTGCTCGAGCCACGCCCAGCCGCGCAGTGCCCAGTCCCGATAGCTGGCCTGCCCGGTGGCGAGGTACAACTGGGTCGAGGCGTAGATGAGCAATTCGTTGGTGATCGCGTTCTTGTAAGTCCGCGCCGGATCCCACCACAGTCCGCCGCCGCAATGGTCGTCCCAATAGTCCGCAACGATCTCGCCGTACGTCTTGATGGCATAAGCCAGCAGCGCCGGATCGCCGTCGCGCTGCCAGGCATGGACATTGGCGATCACCGCCCACAACGCGTCGTCGTTGAGCGCGAGGCCGGAGTGATTGCGGACCGCCGCATCGACCTGCCGCCCCCAGCGCCGGTCGCCCGTCCGCCGTTCATGGTCGATCAGGGCATCGACGACGACAAAGCGCTGCCAGGGCTCGATCCCGTCCCAATCGTCCGACTTGCCCCATCGCCGGTCCAGATAATCGACCGCCGCGCGCGTCCGGCCGGGCCACGGGTTGTCCTCGGCATGGACGGGCGCAGCGCCTTGCAATAGCAGCGCCCCGGCCAGCATGCGCCGCACCATCCATCGCAGTCTCGTCATCGGGGGCATAGGCACAGGCATCCCCGCCCCCTTACACGAACCTCGGCCCGGTTCTAGAAATCGCTGAATCCCGCCGAAGTACCCGCGTAATTCACGGCACGGCCGACCCGCGCGAATTCCTGTTGCACGGCCGGTGTGCGCAGCGCGCTCTGCACGGCATCGTGCAACTGCTTCTCATAGGGCAGTTCCGGAGTGCGAATCTGGAACCGCATGAACAGCGCAAGCGCGTCAGACCGGCTCTCCTCATCCTTCAGGCGAGTGACCACGATATTCGCCATGGCCGGGGCATCGTTGCGGCAGGCAGCCACCATCATCGTCGCGCTCCAGCTATCGTCGGGCTTGGCGGACATCTTGTCCTCCAACGCCTTGGCCTCGCCCGGGCGCGACAGCGCGTGAAGCGCGCAGGCCTGTTCGGCCCAGAGCCAAATCCGACCGAAAGCGCTGGTTTTCGTGGATTCCTGCTCGTCCAGAACCTTTGCCGCGTCGAGCGCCTCCTGATGGCGCCCCATGAGGTTGAGCATGTTAATCCGGTTCATCGCTGTCGTAGCCAGCGAAGGATAGGCATCCATGCCCAGCGCAAGCACGCCGTCCAGTGCAGCAAGCCCTTCGTCCGCCCGCCCCAGATCGTGCAGGGCCGCAGCATATTGATGGACCAGCCGGAAGGCATCGTCGCCGGTAGCCTCCACTTGCGCCTTGTCGGTCACGAACGGCTTGGCGGCGGCGACCGCCTCATCCGGCCGGCCGACGGCACGCAGCGCACTGACGTAGGCGGTCAGCGCCTCGGCATCGCGCGGCGCGGCCTTGGCGGCAGCGGCCGTGCGCGCCACGTCCTGTTCAAGGTTCTTGCGGAACCCATCGGCACCAAGGCGGTCCAGATCGGGCCACAGCGCCTTGTGCCGTTGGTCGAGCGAGAACAGCGCCAGTCCGAACGCACTGGGCTTCAACGCAAGGCCCGTGCGTGCCTTGTCCAGTTCGCCCCGGCGGCTGTGCGCGGCGATGGCACAATTGAGCATGGCACTACCGAAAATCGTGCGCGGCTCCAACTGCCAACCCGCGTCGGTAAGGGCGATGCAGACATCCTGGCCCGCCGCTTCACGCTCCGCCGCCGGCAGCTTGTCCGCTTCCTGCAAGATCTTCCGGACCCAATCCGGGCGTAATTCCGCCACGACCTTCGGCTGCGCCTGCTGGGTCCGGCGCAGCGCCTTGATCATGGCATGCGCGTCGTTTCCGTCGATCTCGAACGCGAGCCAGAGGCTGAACACCGCGGGATTGCCGTCGAATTGCTCGGTCGCGGATCGCAGCGATGCAAGGGCCGGACCGGACCGGCGCAGTTGCGCCAGCGCCGCCCCTTTCAGGCCTTCGACCAGACCGGCCTCGGGCGAAGGATGCTTGAGCTTGTCCAGCATGCCCGATAGGATCGGCAGTGCCTCGATCATCGAGGCATCGTCCCCCTTTTGCAGGAGAGCGGAGGCTTTCTGGAAATCCGCTGCAAAGGGCGCCATGGTCGCCTTGTCCAATCCGCCCGGCGGGGGCGCAGACGGGCGTGCGGACTTTTCAAGGTAGAATTCCAGCCCCGTCTCGTCCTTGATCTTGTCCGAGATCGCGTAGACTTGCTCTGCGCCGGCCGCCGGCACCGCGTCCTGTCCGCCGGTGGACAGATGATAGCTGATGCGCGTGGTATCGCCGCTTCGGGTGCCACGGCGCGAGAAAGTAATCCCATCGCCGCTGGCTTCGACATCGTCGGGCGCCCAGAGTTCGCGGTCCTTCACGGTCAGCTCGATCACCTGATCGTGCGAGACGTAGCGCGGCAAAACCAGCGGCTGCTGACGCGGACCGCTCTGCCGGTCCGGTAGGACATTCCCGAAGTCATAGGCATTGGTGACCAGCTTGGCTGCAATCTTGTCCTTGGCGAAATCGGCTTTCGAAAGCGTGTAGTTCTCCACGACCAGCACCGTGTTGGCGTCGCGGTCGTCCCGAATCTCCAACGGCTTCGATTCGACGATGCCTGCGAAGTTCTTGCGATAGTAATCGAGGTTGCCCTTGGTAATCGTCTGCAGCGAGCCGTCGGCCACATCGGCCCGCATGTCGTCGGCACGCGCGCCGGTGTAGCGAGTCTCCACATGGAGCGTCAGCGGCACCGCGCCGACCTCGTCCACGGTGAACTGCTCCAGCACCACCATGCCGCCGGCATTGGCCGCAAAACCGTCAAGCGGTTCAAGCGCGGTCTGCCCGGCCGTGATCGGCAGGCCGTACCCATAATCGGCCTGCACGATCCCCTTGCCCCGGCCGCCCCGGTGAGTGCCGGTGGGATCGAGCCAGATCGGCTTACCATCGAGCATAGCGCGAACGATCACGTGATCGAACAGCAGCGGCGAAGGCAATCGGATCGGCAACCCGAGTCCTCCATTCGTGGTGACCAGCGCGGGCACCGCGTCGATCCCCAGATGCCGCAGCGCTACGGCCAGCAGCAGGCTCTTGTCCTTGCAATCCCCATAGCCCCGCTCCAGCACGGTACGCGGGCGGCGGGGAACATAGGATCCCTCGCCCATTTCCTCGCCGACGTAGCGGATATTGTCCTGAAGATAGCGGGTCACCTCGGTCAGGCGATCCGCCGGCGCGGGATAGGCCTTGGCGATGGCATCCAGCCGCGCGCGGAAATCGTCGGTAAGCCCCTCGTCCCCCACGTAGAGTCGGGCGGTCCACTGGGCGAGTTCGCCCCAGCTCTTCATCGTCGAGATATCGACCTTGCCCCATTGATAAGCCGTCTCGGTCACGTTCTCCTCACCCTGCATGGCGGAGGGATCGGTCTCGGTCCATTCCCACTCGGTAGTGCCGTCATGCGAACGCGGAGTGAAGGACACCGTGCTGTTGAGCGCCTTGAAAGACAGGCCCATGCCGGTGGGCCAAATGAAGCGGACCGCGCGCATCGCCAGCGGATCGGAATAGCGCTGGCCGAACTGGTCGAAGAACTGCCCCGGCCAAAGCGTGGAGCGAGTGTGCGTGGTATAGGCGAAGTCGATAATGTCGCCGACGCGAATGTCCTTGAGGTAGGCGACGGCCTTCAGCGTGCCGCTGACGATCTCGTCATCAAGGCTGTCCTCGTGCTCGACCACGCGGAAGCTGGTCTTGTCGGTCAGGTCTATGAGCTGGCCGTTGCGGATGACATGGACGAAATCGAGCGAGACGGTCTCGAAATGCGGGTCGAAATCGGCCTCGATCTTGCCGTTGTCCTCAAGCCCGCTGCGCTCGGTGACGGCAGAGGCAAAGCGGAACCACTCGTCGTGCCCTGCGGAAGTGACGCGCACCTGTTTGTCCGAAAGGAGGTTGGCGGTGCCTTCCGTCACATGCTCCAGACGGGCGGGCGTGAGCTTCGGCACATCGCGCAGCACAACCCAGTCGGGCACCGTTTCGCGGGTGATCGTGGCCGTAGGCTGGGGGCCCGCGCTTACGGCGGCGCCCTCGCCCTCGCCCTCACCTACGCTGCCGGCGGTTTCCGCCAGTGCGGGCACAGTCGCCAGGGCAGTACTCAGAAGCAGGCCGACAGAAAATGCCTTCGAATAGAAACGGCGCATGAAAACTCTATTGATGAGTGATTTAACGGGCGGTTGGTATTCCGCCGGGCCCGAAATCGCAAGGCGCGGGGGCGCATCTTCACTTGATGAAATCTGATGGAAACTGGCTTTCGAAATGAACTGTTCGAAAGTCCGTCAGCCGGAAGCATTTCCGGGCACGCTCGCGCGGGGACGCAGGCGGAATATCCACACCGGCCGGACCGTGAAAATGGAGCAGGTCAGGCACAGCGCGGCCGTGCCCACGGCCAGCGGCCAAAGCGCCGCGCCGTTCATGGCGATCAGGTCGGACTGCGATTCCAGCCACTTGCCCGCAAGGCAGGCCGAAGCGCCGAGGCCGATCTTGGTCGTTGCCGTGAACAGGGCCATAGGCAAGGCTGTAATCGCCCGGCCCCCTGATCTCCGGCGCCTGCCCGACCAACTCCGAAAACAGCGACCATGCCAGCAGCGCGATCCCGCCCACCAGCCCGCCGAACACCGCGAATACCAAGATTGCGCCAAAGGGACCGGCATCGACCGCCACCGGCAGCAGCAGGATGACCGCACCGATCAGGAGATAGGCAATCGACAGGCTCTGCGCGAGGCCATGCCGCCTGGCGAGCGCATTCCACGCCGGGATCACTCCCAGTCGCGCGATGGCAATGGCCAAAGGCGCAGCGGCAAGCACCCATTGAGTGCTGATCCTGAGATGCAGCAGCGCCTTTCCAATCGCGCCCAGCGCCCCGGCGCCCACCATCTGCGCAAGGCAGAACGGCAGCACGCAAAGCGCGACGCGCGCCATGTCGCGAAGGCCGGTGCTGCTCGCCGGACGCTCGCCCCGCCCGCGCCATAGATGGGTGAACATCCAGGGCAGCGGCAGCAGACCCAGGAAGGCGATGCAGGCCAGAAATGCGAAGAGCATCGTCGGCAATCGGGGGCCGCCGATCAGCATCAGCGGCAGCGCCATCGCCGCAACCAGCAGCGCACCGCCCGCGGATCCGATCGTGCGCAGGCGCATCAGGCGCATGTGCCCGTAATGTGCCGCCAAGGGCACGTTCAGTGCATTGTGCGGCACGTCGAAGAAGGCGAAACTGGTGCGGAACAAAAGAATCAGAGCAATCGCCGGGCCAATGCCGCCCGGACCGGCCAGCGGCAACAATGCAAAGCTCACGCAAGCAACAGGCGCGGCCACGGCAGCGATGACCGGCAGCCAGCGACCCAGTGCAGGCCGCCGGGCCAGCAAAGCGCCCCAGCCGATGTCGAGCAGGGCATTCCACGCCGAACCGGCCAGAAACACGCCCCCGGCAAGAACCGGATCGAGCCGCAGCACCACCACCAGAACGTAGAAGGCGAAGGCGTCCTCGGCCGACCACAAGAGGTTCTTCGCCAGATGCGATACCGCGAAGGCCCGCAGGGAATCCTTGGGAAAGGGATCGGTCACTCCGGCGCGCATAAGCACGCCCTGTGACTCTTTCGCGTCGATATCCCGTTCCGCGCGCCGAACGGATTCTCAGACGCTGAATGCGTAGGTGATGAAGATGCACACACCGGCCATCAGCGTCATCGCGGTGATGAAGCTGATGTCGGCGATGTGCTCAAGCACGAAGAGCCGCCGATCTGATCCGCCGCGCAAGGCGAAATAGGCCGAAAGCGTCGCGACCAGAAACAGCACCGCGTCCAGCGAGAGCAAGTCGTCGGCGAGAGTCTGGCTGCCCTGCACTGCCAGCTTGATCTGGATGATCCCGATCGCGGTCAGGCAGACGCCCACCATCGCGGCCGCAATCGGGCAAATCATTCGGCAAGTACGCTCGTCGAGCTTGGGGTTTCGCGGCATCGAAAGCTTCCTTGTCGAGAGGCCCCGGTGTCAGGGCCGCGTGACGAGCGCAACCGTGCGCCGGTACAGCACCGCCACCAACAGCACGAACACCGCCGTCCCCAGCACCAGCGGAATCTGGCCGAGATCGCCGACAAGCGCGAGCGGACTGTCGCTGCCCGAAGCCGCGACGATACCCGCGAAGCCGACGCCCCAGAGGCTCTCGCCGACGATAAGGCCGGTCGCGGTCAGTACGCCCATGCGGTGGGCGAACTCGGGGTCCTTCTGGCGCCCGGCCCAACGGTCGTAGAACCAGCCGACCACTGCGCCGGTGACGGTGGGCAGGATCACGCTCATCGGTAGATAGATGCCGATTCCGACGCCGAGCGGCGGCAGGCGGAGCTTGCCCATGAGGCCCAGCACTTCGTCGAGCACGATGAAGACAACGCCCGCAGCCGCTCCCCAGCCGATCATCGTCCAGTTGAGATCACCGCCCAGCACGCCCTTGGCCAGCGCCGAGATCAGCGCGGCCTGCGGGGCCGGAAGTGCCTCCGGGCCCGCGCCCGGTGCCCCGGCGAAACCGAAAGCGGTGTTGAGAAGATCGAGCACCGGCGGGATCACGAGCGAGCCGAAGATCACGCCGATCACCAGCGCGACCTGCTGCTTCCACGGCGTCGCGCCGACAAGCTGGCCGGTCTTGAGGTCCTGAAGATTGTCGTTCGAGATCGTCGCCACGCCGAAGACCACGCCGGTGACAATCAGCGCATAGGCGACGAGCGCCGCAGTCGTATCCGCTGACTGGTCGCGCCCGAACAGGCCCACCAGCAGCACTGCCGCCGCGACCACCGAAAGGATGCCGATGCCCGAGACCGGCGAGTTCGACGCACCGATAAGCCCGGCCATATAGCCGCAGACCGCCGCGATCAGCAGGCCCATGACCAGCACGAACAGCAGCGCACCGGCAATAAGCATAAGCTGCGAGCCCGCCAGAGCCCCGCCCGAAAGCACGCTGGAAAGCAGAATGCCGATCGGCACAAGCATCGCCAGCGTGCCGATCAGCACGATGCCGATCGGTAGGTCCTGTTCCTCCAGAGCCAGCGTATGCCCGGCATTGCGCGCGCGGCTTGCCGCCATCGCTGAACGAATGCCCGAGAGCACTGGACCGGCGATACGCAGTAGCGTCCAGATCGCGGCGACCGCGATCACGCCCGCGCCGAAGAAGCGCACATCGGCGCTGAACACGCTGGTCGCCCAGCTTTCCACGGTGCCATTGGGCATGGGATTCTGCGCCGTCAGCATCGGCAGCAGCACCCACCAGCCGATTACGAGGCCAAGGAACATCGCCAGCCCGACCGAAAGGCCGACCAGATGGCCAACACCGAGCAGCGCGAAGGAAAGCCCGCCCGAAATGCCGGTCGCACCGGCGCCCGTGCGGAACCAGATCGAGGCTTCGGCAACCATCAGGCGCGTCTGGGTGAGGATCGCGAAACCGGCGGACGCCAGCGCATTCCACAGCAGCACCGACAGGCCCTTGGCGCTCTCTTCCGCTCCCTGATCGGTGGCGAAACCGACCCGCAGCACTTCGGCCGCGGCATGGCCCTCGGGATAGGGCAGCGAGGTATCGACTACCAATGCACGGCGCAGCGGTACCGAGAACAGCACGCCGAGAATGCCTCCGGTGCCGGTGATCGCCGCCGTGGTCCAGTAAGGGAAGCCCTGCCACCAGCCGATCATGACGAGACCGGGCAGCACGAAAATGATCGCCGCCAGCGTGCCCGCCGCGCTCGCCACGGTCTGGACGATGTTGTTTTCCAGAATCGTCGAGTTTCCCAGCGCGCGCAGGATCGCCATCGAAATCACGGCGGCCGGGATCGAGGTGGCGAAAGTGAGCCCGACCTTGAGGCCGAGATAGACGTTGGCGGCCGTGAAGAAGAGCGTGATGACGCCCCCCAGAAGCACGCCGCGCACGGTGAGTTCCGCGACCGGCGCTGCGCCAGCCACCTTGCCACCATGTGTTCCTGCCATTTTTGTCACTTCCTCTTGGTATTCGGTCCTGTGCGAAGGCCCTGATGGCACGGCCTTGCCCGGCAGGCTAGAAAAACGATGGGACTTCGGGATTTTCGCCAGGCCGCCGCCTGTCCCCTCCCCCGCTCACGCATCCGCCTTGTCCAGCAATGCTCGGACTTCCTCCGCCACCGCAACTGCCGCCGGAGAGCGGGTGCGGCCGCGCCGGGCGATCAGGCAGATTTCCCCGTGCGCCTGCGGACTGCCCGCGACGTCAAGCTGGACGATCCGCCCCTCGCGCAAATCGTCGGCAAGGAATGTGGGCGAGGATATCCAGACGCAGTCGCTCCGCAGGACTGTCTCGCGCAGGACATGGAAATTGTCGCAGATGAAGCTGCCCGCGTCGCCGCTCCTGCCGCCGGTCGGCATGTCCACGGCGCTGGCGACCGGATAGGCTTCCAGATCGGCCATGGTCACGGCTCCCTTGCCGGTCAGCGGATGGCCGCCGCGCACCATGCACGCCACCCGGATCCGGCCCAGCCGCTCGATCTCGGTGCCGGGGACGCGTCCAAGGTTCCAGTCGTTGCCAAGGATCATCTCGATCCGGTCGTTCAGCAATTCGGCAACCAGTTGATCCGGCACCCGCACCTGTGTTCGGATGCGGATGGCTGGCCAGGTCCGCAGCAGCGAACTGGCGATACGTGGCAGGAACAGGCCCGCCATCAGCGGCCCCAGCCCGATGGCGACTTGCCCCGGCTCGCCCTGCGGATAGCGCTTGAGGCTGCGTTCAAGGTCTCCTGCCGCGTCGAGCAGCCGCTTTGCCTGCTCGACAACGTGAAGCCCCGCCGCCGTCGCATGGACGCCGCCGCGCCCCCGGTCGAACAGCGTGACTCCGTGTCGCTGCTCGAACGCGGCGATGCTGCGGCTGAGCGCGGGCTGGGTGATCCCCTCCTCCTCCGCCGCGCGCGAGAAGCTCTGGTTGCGGGCAACGGCAACGATATGGCGCAGGCGCGTCAGGTCCATGGTATTCCCATCATGCATCCAATCATGGCTTGATATGCATTGGACGACATCTCCGCGCGAGCCCTATCGCAAGTCCCGCTATGGGAGAGTGCGATATGAAGCGGAAATTCGGTTGGCTGATCAGCGCGGTGGCCTGCGCGGCGGCGACGGCGGCAGGAGCGCAATCTCCGCAGGCGCCGGAGCTTTCGCGCTCGGCTCTGCCGATCCCTGCCGCGCCATTCGCAGGTACCACGGCCGAGAACGTGCTCGACGCCAAGGGCGCGCCCGGCGTTCCGGTCCGCGCGCCGCAGGGCGCGCCAAACGTGTTCCTGATGATGAGCGACGACGTTGGCTTCGCGATGTCCAGCGCATTCGGTGGCCCAGTGCCCACCCCCAACTTCGAGCGGCTGGCGGCGCAAGGCGTGCGCTACAATCGGTTCCATACGACCGGCATCTGCTCGCCCAGCCGCGCCGCGCTGCTGACCGGCCGCAACCACCACAATGCCGGGGTCGGCTGGCTGAGCGACGTACCCTCGCCCTTCCCCGGCTATGGCGGGCGGATCCTGCCGGAAACCGCCACCATGGCGCAGATCCTGCGTCTGAACGGCTACAACACGGCGATGTTCGGCAAGCATCACAACCTGCCTTCCAATGAACGCAGCGAGGCCGGCCCCTTCGACGGCTGGCCGACCGGGCTCGGCTTCGAGCACTTCTTCGGCTTCATCAGCGGCGACAGCGACCAGTATTCGCCGATCCTCTACCGCGACACCCAGCGCGTGGAGGTGGAGGCGGACGAGGGCAAACTGCTCGACAGCCGGCTGGCGGACGACGTGATCCGCTGGGTTCACAACCAGAAAGCCGCCGCGCCGGACAAGCCGTTCTTCGCCTATATGGCGCCCGGCTCCACTCACGCCCCGCATCAGGCACCGCCTGAATATATTGCCCGCTTCAAGGGCAAGTTCGATCAGGGTTGGGACGTGCAGCGCGAACAGACATGGCGTCGCCAATTGGCCATGGGGATCCTGCCCAAGGGCACCCAGCTGACTACGCGCCCCGCCGAAATTCCCGCGTGGGACAGCCTCACCCCCGGCCAGAAGGCTTTCGCCGCGCGCACGATGGAAGTCGCCGCCGCGCAGCTGGCCTATCAGGACGAGCAGATTGGCCGGGTGCTGGACGAATTGCAGCGCATGGGCGCGCTCGACAACACGCTCGTCGCACTGGTGGTCGGCGACAACGGCGCCAGCGCGGAAGCCGGTCCGAAGGGCACGATCAACGAACTGCGCTCGATGGGCAAGCACGACGAGAGCGAGGCCTGGATGCAGGCCAATATCGACAAGCTCGGCGGCCCGATGACCTACGAGAGCTACCCCGCCGGCTGGTCTTGGGCGATGAACACACCGCTGCGCTGGACCAAGCAATATGCCTCGTTCCTCGGCGGCATCCGCAATGGCATGATCCTGTCGTGGAAAGGTCATGTCGCCCATCCCGGCACTGTCTGCAGCGAGTTCTCCCACCTTGTCGACATCGTGCCGACCGTGCTCGACGCCGCGCATCTGCCTGCGCCTCAAAGCGTCTACGGCGTGACCCAGAAGCCGCTGGACGGGGAGAGCCTGCTGGCCAGCCTGTCCTCCTGCGACGCCGCGAAACCGCGCACCCAGTACTTCGAGATCGGCGGCAAGGTCGGGCTATACCACGACGGCTGGTTCCTCTCCGGAGACGATGGTCGCCTCGCCTGGGAGAACCTGCCACCGGGCGGAGCGCGACCGACGATGCAGTGGTCGCTCTACGATCTGAGCCGGGATTTCTCCCAGTCCACAGATCTTGCCGCGAAGGAGCCTGCGCGGCTTCAGGCTATGCTCGATCTGTGGAAGCAGGAAGCCGCGCGCAACAACGTCTTCCCTCTCGACCACCGCTTCGCCATGGCCCGCGGCGCGGCGGCGATGCGCGGCAGCGGCAGGAAGCATTTCGATTTCTGGGGCAAGGACATCAGCCTCCCCGCGAACAGCGAGCCGGTGCCGTTCGCCCGCAGTTTCACGCTGAATGCGGACCTGAAACTCGATACCGGCACGGCCTCGGGCGCGGTCGTGGCGTTCGGCAGCCGGTTCGGGGGATGGAGCCTCTATCTCGACAAGGGGCGCCCCGCCTTCGTCGCCGCGCGATCGACCGATCCCGACGAACTCACCCGCGTAGTGGGCGACCGCGCGCTGCCGCAGGGGGCCGTCACCCTCACCATGCGCTTTGCGGTCGAGGCTCTGGGCGGCCCGGCCACCGTGACGCTGAGCGTCAACGGAAGTGAACTGGCGAAAGTCCATCTGCCGACGTCGATGCTGATGGCGGCTGGCAATGGCGAAACGCTGGATATCGGCCGCGATCTCGGCGTGCCGGTTACCGACTACCAGACCCCGCATGGCCGGATCGAGGGCGATATTCCCCACGTCATTCTCGACTTCGACTGAACCGGTTTTGCGTTGGCGGCGTGGGTAGGTTCGAATGGCCGCCCCAAAAAAAGCGCGTAAAACCTAACCCCACCTCCGTCATCCCCGCGAAGGCGGGGATCCCGCTTTTCTTGCGCGCGAACGAGAGGTTTCAAGAAAGCGGGGCCCTCGCCTTCGCGGGGGCGACGAAATAGTGGGGCTGAAGCGGGGGGTACATTGATCCCACCCTACGGTTTCAACAGGCCGATATTCCCAGCCTCCGCCTCCTTGTGGAGCGCGACGAGGTCGAGCTTGAATTCAAGATCCTCGCTCGGCGTCTGCACGCGCGGGTTGCCGGTCCAGTAGATCACCCGGCACGTGCGCTGGGCGATCCGCCAACCCTGTTCGGTGCGGATGAGTTCGTCGTCGTAGTACCCGCTGCCGTCCCAGACCGGCGGCTCACCGGCGGCATGGCGGATGAGCCGCCACTGCCCATACGTCATCGAAAACGCGCGGTCTCCCTCGACCCGGACAAGGTGATTGCTCATCACATGCTGGGTCGCGTCGAACAGTGCATGAAAGGCACCGAACGCGTCCTTGAAGGCACCTAACGCGTCCCAGCACGAACCCGGGCCGTAATCGACCGCACAATCGGGGGTAAAAATGCGGTCGAACAGAGACCAGCGCCGGGTGTCCATGGCGAGCCCGTAGAGGTTCAGCAGTTCGACAATGTCCTCACGGTCCGCCATGGCACTCTCCTCTCTTTCAGAGCAGCCCTATTAAAGAGGCAGCGAAACCGTCGCGGTGCCTTTGAGGATCGTCGCCCCGTCCTGCGTGGACATCCGGGTTTCGACCGTGACCACCGGCATGCCGAATTCGCTGGTCTCCTGCTTGTCGGTCACGGTGGCGTCCACGTAGGTCACGTCGCCCTCGAAAGCGGGGCTGCGGAACTGCGTTTTCGAGTGCCAGATATAGCCCTCGTGCCCAGCCCAGTAGGCCACCGTGTCGAGGTGCCAGGCATTCATCGACGAGCCATAGCCATAGGCCCCGCCCATGCCGACTTTCTCGGCCTTCTCGGGATTGATGTGGCCCGAGCTGGGGCCATGGAACAGGCCGTCGGCCTGACGCGGATCGATTTTGCGCGCCTCGAAATCGTAGGTCATGTCGCCGCCGAAGCCGGCGTCTTCCTGCGCCGGATCGTACATGCCCTCAGGCACGTTCCAGCGCCAGGTGCCCCAGATGTTCTGCCGATGCGCGCGGCATTCGAGCGCGAACGTCACGCGGCTGTGCGGGCCGATCACGCGGCGCGGCAAGGCATCGCCGACGTTCACGTCCTTCCAGCGCGGCGAAATCCCCTCGCGGTTCGAGCGGATCCAGTCCAGCCGCAGCTTCGCCACTTCATCCAGCTCGGCCTTGGTCCAGAGCTTCGGCGCGCGGTTTTCCTTGTCGTAGACCTTGCGCTTGTTGGCCTCCTCCACAAGGTAACGGATCGAGGTCGCGCGCTCCTTGGCCACCAGCGCGCCGTGCTGGTTGCGGTGCACGGTATCGCCGTCCGCAAACATCGTCGGGCCCGCAAAACCCGTCTCGGCAATGCGATAGCCCGCGAACGTGCGCTCCTGCACCAGCTTGTCGCCGGGGCGGACGGGATTGCCGTAGAACCACCATTCCTCCCCCGCGAAGATCAGGTGAGAGCCCGGAATCTTGCCGACGCAGGACGGGTGGCAACCGTGGCCATAGTCCATCGCCACGGTAAAGCTCTGCGGCGCGACGATGCCGCCGAACTTGCTGGCGCGGGCGAAATTCTCGTCCCAGTGCAAGGGGTTGGCATAGTCCATCGCCTGTGCCCAGCGGCGGATGTCGGTCGCGTTGCAGGGGTCCCAGAACTCCGCGAAGATAACGGGCTTGCCCACCCACTTGTCGACGTCGCTGGTGTCGAGCACCACATCCCCTTCGGCCATTTCGCTCTCCGCTCGTTATTTTCCGGGCCGGCTCTTGCGCGGCCCTTTCCCGCACGGGTCTTCCACCGAGGCCCCGCGCTCGCCTGTCCGAAGGTGCAGCGCCATCGGCAATCGATGCAAGCCGCACGCGCCGCAGGTCCCCCATTGCGCTGGAGCGATACTTGGCGCCCACGCGCATTCCCCCGCGCACCGCCGGGCCGAAGTGCGCTAGCCCGTGGGCAAACACGAACAGACACGAATCGCGGGAGAATCCGTCGCCATGAAGATCGACACCACCTTGGCCGCCGTCGTTACCGGCGGCGCATCGGGCCTCGGCCGCGCCAGCGCGCAGGCCCTTGCCGACGCGGGCGTGAAGGTTGCCGTGTTCGACATCAGCGAGGAAGCGGGCGAGGCTTTCGCGGCCGAAATCGGCGGCGTGTTCTGCAAGGTCAACATCCTGGACGAGGAAAGCGTGGAGGCCGGCTTCGCCAAGGCCCGCGCCGCCCATGGGCAGGAGCGGATCGTGGTGCACTGCGCGGTCGTCGCGGGCGGCGGCAAGACCGTCTCGTTCGACAAGGCCACCGGCGCCTACAAGCGCGCGCCCACCGAGCAGATCGCCAAATCTGCCGAAGGCATCTTCACCGCCTCCTACCGCGTCGCCTCGATCGCCGCCCTGGGCATGGCCAATGCCGATCCGCTGAACGAGGACGGCGAGCGCGGCTCCATCATCCTGACCTCTTCCGCCGCATCGCAGGACGGGCAGATCGGCCAAGTCGCCTATGGCGGCGGCAAGGGCGCGGTGAACGCCATGGTCCTGCCGATGGCCCGCGACCTCATGGACCTTGGCATCCGCGTCAACGCCATCCTGCCGGGCACTTTCGCCACGCCGCCGATGCTTCGGGTGAAGGAAATGAACGAGGCGGTCTACGAAGGCCTCGGCAAGGCCGTGCCCTTCCCCAAGCGGCTGGGCAATCCCGAGGAATTCGCCTCGCTGGTGATGGAACTGGCGCGCAATACGTACTTCAACGGGCAGTGCATCCGCCTCGACGGCGGCATTCGCATGCCGCCGAAGTAAGCTTCGGTCAGGTTGGCCAAGCTCGGGCTTTCCAACCATCACACCGTCGCCCCCGCGAAGGCGGGGGCCCCGCTTTTCTTCAGTTCATGCGTCTCTGCGTGCTGAAAAAGAAGAAGCGGGATCCCCGCCTTCGCGGGGATGACGAGGTTTTGGGGTGAGGGTTTGGGCTTAAGGACTTGGCGTGACCGGTTTGGGTCGAGTGGATTTGAGTTGCACAGCCCGCCCTCCCCGCTTGAGAATCGCCAGCCAAGCCTCCAAGGCGGCCCGCAACGACGGTCGGTCGCAATGGAGGCAAGGGCAATGCAGAACGTCATCGACTTCGTGATGGAGCTGGACCGGCTCAAGGCGGTGACGCGCAAGGTGATGCCCGTCGGCCTCGACCGTTACGAGAACTCGGCCGAGCATAGCTGGCAGATCGCGCTCTTCGCGGTGGCGCTGGCGCCTTATGCCGCGGGCACGCCGGACATCGGCCGGGTCATGGCGATGCTGCTGGTGCACGACATCGGCGAGATCGAGACCGGCGACGTCATGGTCTTCTTCGAGGAAGGACTGGCCGAGCGCAAGGCGGCCGAACGCGCCGCCATCGACCGCATCTTCGGCATGCTCCCCGATCCCGAAGCCGACTACTTACGCGGCCTCTGGATCGAGTTCGAGGAAGAACAGACCGTCGAGGCTCGCTTCGCCCACGCCATCGATCGCGCCATGCCGGCGCTGCTGAACTTGCGCAATGAAGGTCAGAGCTGGCGCGAGAACGCGATCAGCCACGAGCGGGTGGTGAAGCGGCTGAAAGCGCAGATCAGCCTCGGCGCACCGGCGCTTTGGGATTATCTCGAAGGCGAGCTGGCGGCGGCGGATGCCAAAGGATGGTTCGGGGCTTAACTTCTCTCATTCCTCCCCTGCAAGGGGAGGTGGCAGCGCGCAGCGCTGACGGAGGGGTGTAACCGCTTCAGTCGCGCACAACCCAGAGGATGAAGCCGCTCCTGCGACCGACTCAAGCTGGGCAGATCCTTCGACAAGCTCAGGATGAGCGGAGTGTGGTAGCGGTGCCGGGCAAGACCGTCAGATCGAGCCCTCTCCCCAAAATCCTCCGTTTCCCCCAAGACCCGCCTTGACTCCCCCACGCCCGGAGGCTCAATCGGCTTCGATGCGAAGACCAGCCGTTAACGCGCTGAAAGCCCTTATCGTGCGCCAGCGCCGGCGGCTGCGCGAGAGCGAACTGGCCTTCATTTTGCTCGCCGTCCTTGCGGGGATCGCGGCGGGCTGGCTGACGAACCTCCAGAGCTTCCTCGCCCACGCTATCCAACAGGTTCTTTACGGCGTCACCGGCAACCGCCTGAGCGCCATCGGCGAAATCCGCCATCCGATAAGGCTGCTGGCGCTCCCCTTCGGCGGGCTGCTGCTGGTCGGCATCGCCTATCTGCTGCGCCATCGCCGCCGCGCGCCGATCGACGTGGTCGAGGGCAATGCCCTCCACAGCGGGCGCATTCCCTTCATCGACAACCTCATCATCTCCGCCCAGACCATCGTTTCCAACGGCGCGGGAGCCTCGGTAGGGCTGGAGGCCGCCTATGCGCAGATGGGCGGCGGCGTCGCCTCGGTGCTGGGCCAGTGGTTCAAGCTGCGCCGCGCGGACATGCGCACGCTGGTCGGCGCGGGCGCGGGCGCGGCGGTGGGTGCGGCGTTCGGCGCGCCGCTGGCGGGCGCGTTCTACGCGTTCGAGATCGTGATCGGCACCTATACCCCGGCGGCCATCGCCCCGGTCATTGCCGCCGCGCTGGGCGCGGCCTTCATCACCCGCCAGCTCGGCGTCGAACCCTATCTGATCGCGGCGTCGAGCCAGCTGCCGCTGACCACCGGCGATTACTTCATCTATGCCCTGCTCGGCCTGATCTGCGCGCTGGTCGGCATCCTGCTCATGCGGATGGTGACTTTCGCCGAAATGCACATCCAGCGCCTGTCCCGGATAACCCGGTGGCGGCCGCTGATCGGCGGCATGCTGCTGATGCCGCTGGCGTGGATTTCGCCGCAGTCGCTCTCGGCCGGGCACGGGGCGATGCATCTCAATCTGGCGATGCAGCCGCCGATCCAGTTCCTGCTGCTGGTGCTGGTGCTGAAGATCGCGGCATCGGTGATCTCGCTGAGCTTCGGTTTTCGCGGCGGCCTGTTCTTCGCCTCGCTGTTCCTGGGATCGCTGGTCGGCCTGATTTTCGCGGGCGCGGTGCAGATGCTGCCTTTCGGCATCCAGCTCGACCCCACGCAGGCCGCACTGGTGGGCATGAGCGGCCTTGCGGTGTCGGTGGTCGGCGGGCCGATGACGCTGGCCATGCTGATACTGGAGACCACGCACGATTTCGCGCTGATGGGCGTGGTGCTGACCGCCGCTCTGGTATCCAGCGCCTTCACGCGGGAGACGTTCGGCTACTCGTTCTCGACGTGGCGGCTGCACATCCGCGGCTCGATCATCCGCAGCCCGCGCGACATCGGCTGGATGCTCAGCCTTACGGCCGGGCGCATCATGCGCACCGACTGGGTTTCGGCCCCGGCCACGCTGTCCCTGTCCGAATTCCGCGCCCGCGTGCCGCTCGGTTCGGCCAGCAAGGCGATCCTGCTCGACGAAGAAGAGCGCTACGCCGGCCTCGTTTCCACGGCCTCGGCATGGAATCCCGAGCTTGATCCCGAGGCGGAGGTCGGCACGCTGGCGACACTCGTCGATACGTCCGTTGCGCCCGCAACCGACATCCGCGCGATGCTCAAGGCCTTCGACATGGCGGTGGCGGACGAACTGGCGGTGGTGGACGGCGTTGGCAAAGTCGTCGGCGTGGTCACCGAACGCCATGCGCGGCGGCGGTACTTCGAGGAAATCGAGGCTTCGCAGCGGGAGCTGTTTGGCGAGACGTGATGCGGTTTCACGCGGAGACGTCGCCTTACCGGGCAAGCCTCTCTGAATCCCGGATCTATCCGGCCGGACCTGAGGCACGAAATATAACACCTCGTCGTCCCCGCGCAGGCGGGGACCCCGCTTTTCTTGGCGAGCGCAGCGAAAAGGCAGCGGGAGCCCCGCCTTCGCGGGGGCGACGGAGTTGGCTGAATTACAGGCTTCCTCCGCCTGCTCTGCGTCTCAGCCTGACCTCCCCCCTCCCCACTTCGCCCCGGCGATGGCTAACGCGCCACCCTTCCCGCCTCTCGTCAATCGCCTTACCTAGCGATCACTAGGTAGCGAGAGGAAGCCCATGCGCACGCGGATGAACCGCGAGGACCGCCGCGCCGCGATCCTCGACAGCGCCATTGCCGTCATCGGCGAGCGCGGCTTTCACGGCTTCTCGATCCGCGATCTCGCCATGCGCTGCGCAATGACCGACGCCGGGCTGCTCCACCACTTCGGCTCGAAGACCGACCTGCTGCTCGCCGTGCTCGACCACCGCGACGCGCAGGATGAGGACGCCATTGCCGCGCTTTTCCCCAGAGAGGCCGAACCGCGCGACCGGGCCGAAATGCTGCGCGTGCTGGCCGCCATCGTCGCTCGCAATGCGGAGCGGCCTGAACTCGTGCGGCTCTACGCCATGCTGCGGGTGGAGGCGCTGGCTGCCGATCATCCCGCCCACGCCTATTTCATCACGCGCGACCGGCTCGCGCGGCGCCGTTTCGCCGAACTGCTCGGCCCGCTGAGCGGGACGCCCGAGCGCCTCGCCCGGCAAGTGCTGGCGGCGATGGACGGGCTGGAACTGCAATGGCTGCTGGAGGATCGCGCATTCGACCTCGTGGCGACATGGAACGAAACCGCCGACCGGCTGATCCCGTAAACCGGCGCAAACAGGGAGAGAGTAATGGATCGCAGGACGATGTTGGCCTCCGGGCTGGTAGCAAGCGCGCTTGCCACGCAGGCAGGCAAGGCAATTGCGGCAACGCCGAAAGGCTTCCCCAAAGGCTTCAAATGGGGCACCGCCAGCGCCGCGCATCAGGTGGAGGGCAACAATGCGCTGAGCGACCTCTGGCTGGTCGAACAAGTGAAGCCGACGATGTTCATGGAGCCTTCTGGCGATGCCAACAACTCCTTCGAACTCTGGCCGCGCGACCTCGATCTGGTGCAGCAGGTGGGGCTGGATACCTATCGCTTCTCGATCGAATGGGCCCGCATCGAAACGCAGCCGGGCGTGTTCTCGACCGTCATGCTCGACCACTACGCGCGGATGATAGAGGGCTGTCACGCGCGCGGGCTGACGCCGATGGTGACGTTCAACCACTTCACCCTGCCCCGCTGGTTCGCCGCGAAGGGCGGCTGGACGCAGAAGGACGCCGCCGACCTCTTCGCGCGCTATTGCGACAAGGCAGCGCGGCGGCTGGCGGCGGGCATGGGCTATGCCACCACGCTGAACGAGCCGAACATGATCCACCTGGTGGACAAGGGCCTGCCGCCGCAGATGGCCGGCATGGTGAAGGCGATGAACCAGGCGGCGGGCGCGGCCAGCGGCAGCACCAATTTCAAGAACGGCATGCTGCCAGAGCATGACGATATCCCGCTGCTGGAGGAAAACATGCTCGCCGCGCACAAGGCGGGCCGCGCCGCGATCAAGGCCGCGCGGGGCGATCTGCCGGTGGGCGTCAGCCTGACCATGAGCGACGACCAGGCTGTGGGCGCGAATTCCCAGCGCGATGCCATCCGCAAGCAGTTCTACGGCGCCTGGCTGGAACTGGCCAAGCAGGACGACTTCATCGGCGTGCAGAACTACGCCCGCGCGATCTGGAATGCGGACGGTCAGGTCCAGCCCCCCGCCGACGCGCCGCACAACCAGATGGGCACGGAAATCTACCCGGCCTCGCTGGCCGGTGCGGTGCGCTATGCCCATGAGGCGACCGGGAGGCCGGTGATGGTGACCGAACACGGCATCGGCATCGAGGACGACGCGGTGCGCGCGAAGTTCATTCCGGAATCGCTCGCCGGATTGCAGCAGGTCATTGCCGATGGCGTGCCGGTGCTGGGCTATGTCCACTGGACGCTGGCGGACAACTTCGAATGGGTGTTCGGTTTCAAGCACAAGTACGGACTGTGCTCGGTCGACCGCACGACGTTCGCGCGCACGCCCAAGCCGAGCGCGGCGGTGCTGGGGGCGATTGCGAAGCGCAACGCGGTGTAACGGGGCTGGATTGGCGCCAGTTCGTCCCGTCAGAGGCGCCCCAGTATTCCGGTGTGCTATCGAACTTACACCTCGTCGCCCCCGCGAAGGCGGGGGCCCCGCTTATCTTGAGTTCACGCAGAGACGCGGAGAGACCGGGCGGCAATCCGCCGCTCTCTCTGCGTCTCTGCGTGCCGAAAAAAGAACAAGCGGGATCCCCGCCTTCGCGGGGATGACGGGGAGATTCGGGGTGGTCTTTGGGCTGGAAAATACAGTTTTTGCCCAGACTTACCCGCTCAAGTCACCGTAAAACCGCCATCGACGGCGAGCACCTGATTGGTCACCCGCCGCGCCATCGGCGTTGCGAAGTAGAGTACGGCCGAGGCGATGTCCTCAGGCGTGCAATGCCCGAATGGCGGGGTGCGATTGCCCGGCCCCACCGGCGGCGGCCCCTCGGCATGGATCGCGCCGGGCGTGCCGACCCCGCCCGGCAGCACGGTATTCACGGTAATGCCATGCGGCGCCAGTTCGAACGCCGCGCTCGTGGTCAGCGCCGCCAGCGCGCCCTTGCTCGCCATATAGGCCGCCAGACCCTGCACGAACTGGCCGACCAGCCCGCACGAGGCGCAGTTGACCACGCGGCCGCCCTCGCCGCCTTCCACCATCGCCCGTGCCACTTCGCGGATCATCAGGAACGGCGCGCGGGCGTTGATCGCCTCGATCCGCTCCCAGTGCGCCGCCGTGCCCTCAAGCAGCATTTCGCGGTGCTGGAGCCCGGCATTGTTGACCAGCAGCCACGGCGTTCCGTGACGGGCCCTCGCCTCGGCGCAGGCGGCGACGATCGACGCCTCTTCGGCGAGATCCACCGTGATCGCATCCACGGCCGCGCCCGCTTCCACTTGCGCGCGCGAACCGGCCTCGTCGCGGTCGAGAATGACCACCCGCGCCCCGGCGGACGTCAGCACCGCGCAGATGCCCGCGCCGATCCCGCTGGCGCCGCCGGTCACGAGCGCAAGGCGCCCGGAAAGGTCGAATGGTCCGCTCATGATTGTCTCCCGGTCTCTTTTTCTGTCGACCGGGAGACAATCAGGCAGGTCAGTCCCCGGCGATCGGCAGCCAGACCGCGCTGGCTGCGTCGCCGCCATACTGCACGGTCTCGGTGGCCTTCACATAGTCCTTGGGCATCGCCTCCATGATGGAAGGCACCCACGACTGCGGGTTGCGATCATAGAGCGGGAACAGGCTGGACTGCACCTGCACCATGATCTTGTGGCCCGGCAGGAACACGTGATCGACGTTCGGCAGCGACCACTGGAAGCCGTAGCTCTTGCCCGGCTCCAGCGGCTGCGGCTTGTCGAAGCCATTGACGTAGCGGCCGCGGAAGATCTCGATCCCCACCGCAAGCTGATAGCCCGCCAGCTCCGGATTGGCCGAGTTCTCCTGCGGATAGACGTCGATCAGCTTGACCACATAGTCGCTGTCCTGCCCGGTGGTGGAAGCGTGCAGGTCCACCTTGGTTGCGCCCTTGATGTGCACCGGCTTGTCGAGCACGCCGGTAGTGTAGCTGAGCACGTCCGGACGGCCATCGACAAAGCGCTGGTCATGCACGAGCCAGGTGCGCCACTCGTCGCCCTGCATGTGGACCGGGCGCGGCAGCATAGGCACCGGCTTGGCCGGATCGGAGACATAGCTGTCGCTGCCCGCTGCCGGCTTGGCCCACGAAAGGCCGTAGTTCCCGGCAAGATAGAGCGGCGTGTAGTTACCCGCCGGCCACTTCTGCGAGACTTCCCAGCCACCCTTCGCGCCCACTGCGCCGGTCGCATAAGTCAGCACCGGCGGCGTGTCGCACTTCGGCGCATTGGTCTTGAGGTGGCAATCGAAGAACGGCTTCATGTAGTTGCGGCGGAACTGGCCGCCGGTATCGCCTTCCCACTTCAGCGGCCCCAGTTCGCGCGCTTCGTAGTTCACTTGCGAGTGGCGCCACGGGCCGATCACCAGCGACACCATGTCGTTGTTGGTGTCCTGCGGCTCCAGCGCGCGGTAGACTGCCGGGGCGCCGTAGCTGTCTTCCTGGTCCCACTGGCCGACGACCAGCATGGTCGGCACGGTCAGCTTGCGGGCGGCCAGCAGCTTGTCCACCGCCTGACCCTGCCACCAGGCGTCGTAGCTGGGGTGTTCGAGGATCTTGCGCACCACCGGCAGGTCGGTGAGGCCATAGGCCTTGGCATAGTCGAGCGCCGAACCGGCTTCGAGATAGGCCTGATATTCGTCGCCCGTACCCTTGGGCACCGCGCCGCCGCCCTTCTTGACGGTCTGGCCAAGGTCGTAATCGAAGCCGAACATGCGGAAGGCGCCGTTGTGGAACCAGTCGTCGCCCATCCAGCCGTCGACCATCGGGCTCTGCGGCACCGAAGCCTTGAGCGCCGGGTGCGGATTGATTAGCGCCATCAGCGACGTGAAGCCGAGGTAGGACGACCCGGTGATGCCCACCTTGCCGTTGCTCTCCTTCACGTTCTTCACCAGCCAGTCGATGGTGTCATAGGTGTCGGTGGCGTGATCGACCTTGGTATTGTTGAGCGGGCCGCGCAGCGGGCGGTTCATCACATAGTCGCCCTCGGACCCGTCCAGCCCGCGCACGTCCTGATAGACGCGGATATAGCCGTCGTTCACGAAGTCCGCATCGGCGACCGGCAGGATCTCCTCGATCTTCTGGCTGCGGTTGCGGCTGGTCATCTTGTCCGCATTGTAGGGCGTGCGGCTGAGCAGGATCGGCCCGTCGGTCGTACCCTTGCGCATGACGATCACGGTGTAGAGCTTCTTGCCGTCGCGCATCGGAATCATCACCACGCGGCGGATATAGTCCGCCTGCGGGCGCACCCAGTCATACGAGGCGACCTGCTCGTTCATCATGGTGTCGGTGGGAGTGGCTGCCGACAGATGCGAGGCAGCGGCGAGAGCGAGCGGCGCACATGCGAGGCCCGCGGCGATCCGAAGGTTTTTTATCATGGGCCGCATGGGTGGCGTGTGCATTTCCAGCGGTCAAGCGTGAAGGCGGGCGGGAGTGTGGAGCGGATCGATTTTGCGCGGGACAATGGTTTTCAGGGCACGACCAATCCACTTAGTGTCGAAAACAAGCCATCAAACTTCCACTCTCGTCGCCCCCGCGAAGGCGGGGGCCCGCTTTTCTTGGCCACCTCCCGCCCCGCGCAAAAGAAGAAGCGGGATCCGCCAAGTTCACAAACGAAGTGCAACACCAGGTTATGGTGTTGTCATGGGAAGAGCTTACGAACAGCTTGATCTGGAAGAGCGGTGTACGATTGCCCGTCTTCATGAAGACGGGCAATCGCTGCGCCAGATCGCGGCAGCTGTGGATCGCTCGGCATCGACGATCTCTCGGGAGCTGAAGCGCAACAGCGGCAGCACGGTGGGCTATCGGCCCGGCTATGCGCAAGAGCAGGCGCGCGCCCGGCGTTGGTCGGGCATGCGCCTCGAACGCGATCAGGCCTTGCGCGAGGGCGTGCTGGGCCGCCTCGCGGCCGGCTGGTCACCCGAGCAGATCGCCGGCCGCATGGCCCGCGAGGCCGGCGTGCGTATCATCAGTCACGAGAGCATCTATCGCTTCATCCATGCCCAGATCAGGCGGACGAACGATCGATCATGGCGCCATTATCTGCCCCGCGCCAAGGCCCGCCGTGGATGGCGCCGCAAGCCCGGCGGATCCTCGGTCCGCTTCATCGCCAAGCGCCAACCCATCGCCATGCGCCCGGACGAGGCCGCGGATCGGTCCCGGCCCGGCCACTGGGAGGCCGACTTCATGCTCTTCGCCCGATACGGCCAGGCCATCCTCGTCGCCCATGAACGCTCCTCGCGCTACACCCTGATCTGCCATCCGCCCGACCGAAAGGCCCGGCGCACCGCCGACCTGCTCGCCGCCATGCTGCGGCCCTGGCCCGCCGCCTTGCGCCAAACCCTGACCCTCGACAACGGCACCGAGTTTGCACAGCACCACAGGTTGCACCGTCTCGGCATCGATACGTTCTTCTGCGACCCCCACGCCCCATGGCAAAAGGGCGGCGTCGAAAACGCCATCGGCCGCCTCAGACGCGACCTGCCGCGCAAGACGCCAAGTTCACAAACGAAGTGCAACACCAGGTTATGGTGTTGTCATGGGAAGAGCTTACGAACAGCTTGATCTGGAAGAGCGGTGTACGATTGCCCGTCTTCATGAAGACGGGCAATCGCTGCGCCAGATCGCGGCAGCTGTGGATCGCTCGGCATCGACGATCTCTCGGGAGCTGAAGCGCAACAGCGGCAGCACGGTGGGCTATCGGCCCGGCTATGCGCAAGAGCAGGCGCGCGCCCGGCTGTAGCGCGACAAACTGGATGATGATTGCGCGTCAATCAGGATGAGAATGTGATTGTCGCAGCGCGTCGATCAGTGCCCGTTTAGATTGTCGCTGGCAAGTTCGTCGTTCTCATCCTGATTGTCGCGGATGGTCTCGAGAACCTTTGGCGTGGTGTATGCGGCGGGCCGCCCGGCACCGGTGCGTCTGGCCTGAGCGGTGCGCCGCCGGTAACTTTCGACGTTCATCTCGAAGATGGTGGCGTGGTGGACGAGCCTGTCGACAGCGGCGAGCGTCATCGCGGGATCGGGGAAGACCCTGTTCCACTCGCCGAAGGGCTGGTTGGCGGTGATCAGCAACGACCGTCGCTCGTAGCGCGCGCTGATCAACTCGAAGAGCACCGATGTCTCGGCTTGGTCGCGCGAGATGTAGGCGAAGTCGTCGAGAACCAGCAGGTGGTATTTGTCGAGCTTGGCCATCGCGGATTCGAGCGCGAGTTCGCGCCGCGCGACCTGCA
The DNA here is from genome assembly GCF_056857025.1 of Novosphingobium sp. BL-S-33. Lineage (NCBI taxonomy): Bacteria > Pseudomonadati > Pseudomonadota > Alphaproteobacteria > Sphingomonadales > Sphingomonadaceae > Novosphingobium > Novosphingobium sp. BL-S-33. The sequence goes on from NZ_CM166474.1 coordinate 3,381,196, forward strand.
GGCGTTGCACGAGGTCGGAGGTCCGGGTGAACAAAACCCTCCAGCCCCGCTCTACCAACGCCAGGCCGATAGCTGCGGCGAGGTGGGTTTTGCCGCCGCCGGGCGGACCGAACAGGATGAGGTTGGCACCTTGCTCGAGCCAACCATCGCCAGCGCACAGGGCCATGACCTGGGCCTTGGAGATCATCGGCACGGCATCGAAGGCGAAGCAGTCGAGGGTCTTGCCTGCGGGTAGATGTGCCTCTGCCAGGTGGCGTTCGATCCGACGCCGATCGCGTTCGGCAAGTTCGTGCTCGGCCAGCGCGGCGAGGAATCTGCTGGCGGGCCATCCTTCCTTGTCTGCCTGGGCGGCGAAGTCCCCCCAGATGTGCTTGATGGTGGGCAAGCGCAGTTCGTTGAGCATGAGGCTGAGACGCTGTGCATCAATCATGGGAGTTGCGTTCATGCGGCTTCTCCCTGTTCGATAAGTCCGTCGTAGATCGAGAGCGGCACCAGTTCGACCACGACTTCGGGCAGATCGGCAGGGTCCGGACAGAACCGGGCCCGCAAGGTTGTCAGGCACGGCGTTCGGCGCGCCGCCAGGTCCTCGGTCAGGAGCCCCGCGAGTTCGGCCTCGCATGCACGCTCGTGAGCCATGGCCAGAAGTTCGACGGTGGTGCGGCAGGCTTCCCGCTCGCCCTGAAATTCCAGCAGGTGGTCGAACATCAGGCGATAGGCCTCTCGCGGGAACAGGCTATCGCGATAGACCAGCCCTAACAGTGCCATGGGCTTACGGCGCAGGGAATGGATCACGTGCCGGTAATCAACAACGTGGCCGTGCTTCCCGTTCATGCCTGCGCGTCCGCGCGGCAGGGTCATGAGTCTCGTGCCGCCGATGAAGAGGTCGAGGCGGTCATCATAAAGGCGAGCCCGCAAACGGTGCCCGATCAGGCGGGATGGGACCGTGTAGAACACCTTGCGCAACGTGAAGCCGCCCGAGGATGTGACCGTCACGAGGATCTCCTCGTAGTCGGTGGTGCGCACGTCCGGCAGCGGCTGCAGGAACTTGCGTTCGGCATCGATCCCGGGGCCGTGCCGCCGGTTGCGCGCATTCACGACCTCGTCGATGAAGCGGCGATAGTCGGCAAGGTCGGAGAAGTCGGCGCTCCCGCGCAGCAGCAGCGCATCCCTAATGGCAGCCTTGATATGGCCATGGGCACTTTCGATCGCGCCGTTCTCATGGGCAACGCCCCGGTTGTTCCTCGTGGGCTCCATTCCATAATGGTCACAGAGCGCGTCATAACGCTTGGTCAGGTCGACCCTGGCATCCGCGTCCAGATTGCGGAAGGCGGCCGAGAGGCTGTCGGTACGATGAAGCTTCGGCGCGCCGCCTGCGGACCAGAGCGCGTTCTGCAGCCCTTCGGCCAAGGCGACAAAGCTCTCGCCGCCCAGGATGATGTGCCCGTGTTCGAAGCCGCCACATGGAAGCCGGAAGTGATAGAGCAGATGGTCCAGGGGCTGTCCGGCGATGGAAACTCCCAGATCGTCCATGCACGTAAAATCGGACAGGCCGAGCCGCCCGGCCTCGTGCACTTGCCGGAAAATGACTTCGCGATCTTGCCCGTTGACGGCGCGCCAGTCGCGAATGCGCCTCTCCAGGGTTCGCCGGGAGCCGAACTCCGTCTCGGGATATCGGCGCCGCAGCTCCTCGAAGATCGCTATGGGCCGAAGGCCCGGGGCAGCCTCTAACATCGGCACGACAACTTCATCGAAAATACCGGCAAGGGGATCGGGTCGGCGCCGGCTGCGCGGTGTTTGCCGCTGCGATGGCAGCTGGGTGGCCTGCAGAACCCGATAGCCCGTCGCCGGACTGAACCCGGCCTTCGCCGCCGCCAAGGCGACGGGGTCATAACGTCTGTTGGTCATGAAAAGTCTCACTTGATGATCGTTGATGTGTCGGCCGGCCACACGTCAGGTCCTCCTCCCCGGAAAACCCGATGCATAGCGGCCACCACGACCATCACAGGCACCCGGCAAAGAGTGCCTCCGGTGTGTCGGGACCGGCTACGGGCTACGCCCTACGCCGATCCCGACACACCGGATTCTCATCTTGATTGTCGCGCTTTCTCGTCCAGATCGCCGCGCAACACCCGGCGTTGGTCGGGCATGCGCCTCGAACGCGATCAGGCCTTGCGCGAGGGCGTGCTGGGCCGCCTCGCGGCCGGCTGGTCACCCGAGCAGATCGCCGGCCGCATGGCCCGCGAGGCCGGCGTGCGTATCATCAGTCACGAGAGCATCTATCGCTTCATCCATGCCCAGATCAGGCGGACGAACGATCGATCATGGCGCCATTATCTGCCCCGCGCCAAGGCCCGCCGCGGATGGCGCCGCAAGCCCGGCGGATCCTCGGTCCGCTTCATCGCCAAGCGCCAACCCATCGCCATGCGCCCGGACGAGGCCGCGGATCGGTCCCGGCCCGGCCACTGGGAGGCCGACTTCATGCTCTTCGCCCGATACGGCCAGGCCATCCTCGTCGCCCATGAACGCTCCTCGCGCTACACCCTGATCTGCCATCCGCCCGACCGAAAGGCCCGGCGCACCGCCGACCTGCTCGCCGCCATGCTGCGGCCCTGGCCCGCCGCCTTGCGCCAAACCCTGACCCTCGACAACGGCACCGAGTTTGCACAGCACCACAGGTTGCACCGTCTCGGCATCGATACGTTCTTCTGCGACCCCCACGCCCCATGGCAAAAGGGCGGCGTCGAAAACGCCATCGGCCGCCTCAGACGCGACCTGCCGCGCAAGACCAACATCGAGGATCTCTCGCCTGCCCACTTTGAGGACATCATCCAACGCTACAACAATACACCGCGAAAATGCCTCGACTTCAAAACACCCGCCGAGGCATGCTCTCTTCAACCGTTGCACTTCGAATGTGAATCCACATCCCCGCCTACGCGGGGATGACGAATTTTAATGGCATACACAGCGTGCCGATTACCAACTGTTCACAATCTAATGTCATGGAATTCGCTTTTTCCCGCCCTATTGATTGCATAGTCTTTGCAAAGACATGATTGGTGGCCCGGCGGAGAAGATTCATGGCATTTCCCGATGTCGCGCAAAGGAACAGGCGCCTGCTTCGGGTGACCGCGCTAGTCATCGTCACGCTCATGCTGGTTGCAGTGAACCGGGCAACCGGCGAGAAACTGCCCATCGACCCGACGCTGAGCGACATGGGCATCCTGAAACAGCTTGCCTTCTATGGCGCGGTACTCGGCTTCATCGCGATATCCCGCAAAAGGACATAGCCCGCGGGCGCAAGCGGCTCCCGGAACGCCATTCGGCGTCCCAATCACAATGAAGCAGGCATGGCGTGCATTATTTTCGCCGGGTGATAGGTCCAGTCAGGCAACCGACAGGGAACAACCGCTTTGCCAGTCTGCATGAAGGATGCCGATTCGCCCCGCCCGCGCGCCAACCGTCTGCGCGCTGACTTCTTGCGCCGCCATCTCTTGCGCGCGACCATGCTTTCGTCCTCCGTAGCGGGCGCGCTCGGCATGGCGGGCCCGGCGGCGGCCGATCCCGCGCCGTTCGAACTCAACGGCCCCGATCTGCGGATCGAGGTGACGCGCGGGCAGCAGACCCTGCCCATCTCGCAAGTGCCCAGCCTGGCCGAGGACGACAAGCTTTCCATCCACGCCGCGCTGCCCGACGATCAGGGGCTGAAGTTCCTGCTCGTCTCCGCCTTCCTGCGCGGCGCAACCAATCCGCCGCCGAAGAACTGGATCTCCACCGCCAGCACGTGGAAGAGCAAGGAGAAGGACAAGGCGCTTTCGCTCACCGTGCCCAAGGGCGCGCGCCAGTCGGTGCTGCTGATGGTGCCCGATACCGGCGGCGCGGAGGGCGTGCTGGTGGATGCGGTGCGCGGCAAGCCGGGCGAATTCGTGCGCGCCAGTCAGGAACTCAATCAGGCCTCGCTCGATCATTCGCGCCTCACCGCCTTCATGGGCGCGATCCAGGCGCAGGACGACAACGGGCCCGAATACTTGCGCTCGGTCGCCCCGGTGCTGGCACGCAGCCTGTCGATCAAGCTCAACGAGGATTGCCTTTCCAAGGTCATCGCCATGCAGGCCTCGTGCCTGTTGGAGAACCGGGAATCGCTGATCCTGAGCGACGTCCATTCCAGCTCGCTCGCCGATACGCTGACCGGCGCGCCCACCGATCTTGCCTTGCAGCTGAGCGCCACGCCGCAGGCCGGCGCCGGCTATTACAGCGCCTATATCGGTGTCGCCCGCGATCTTGCGCGCATACTGGGCGCGTTCAACAATCCGCAGTTCGGCTACCTGCCGACGCTGTCGGTCCGCCGCGGCGATACGCTGTCGCTGCTGCTCAATGCGGCGCCCTCGTTCCAGAAGCCCAAGTCGGTGATGGTCGCCGCGCTGCCCGCCGTGGAGGCCGACATTCCGCCGCAGCTGCGCAGCACCGCCAAGGGGCCGGTCTGCGTCGTCCGTCCGGGGGCGGTGCTGGCGGTGGAAGGCGCGCCGCTGATCTATTCGACCGACTTCGCGCATGACATGAAGGTCAAGCTCACCAATGCCTCGGGCCAGAGCATGGACGTGCCGATCACGGCCCGCGCAGACAAGGGCGGCTATGTGCTGGGCACCGAGGCGCTGCCGAGCGACTTCGCCGGATCGATGCGCGCGCGGGTCCACGGCCTCTGGGGCTTCGCGCCGTTCGACGGGCCCGAATTCCTGCTCCAGCGGCCGGACGGCAATGCCTGGAAGGTCTCGGGCGATGCGGATGTGGTGGTCGGGCGCGACAACGAAGTGGTGCTCGAAGGCGCCGCGCCGTCCTGCGTGGAGGATCTGACGCTGCGACAGGGAAGCGGCGCACCCAAGCCGCTCGAATGGAAAGTGCGCGATGGCAACCGGCTGGTCTTCACGGTTCCACTGGCGGGCTCCGGCCCCGGCGAGATACGCGTCGAACTGCGCTATCAGGGCGCGGCCACTCCAGAGACGGTCACCCTGCGCGCCCGCGCCGAAGCCAGCCGGATCGACGCGTTCGAGCTTCACGCCGGCGATACGCAAGGCGAGCTGACTGGCCAGCGCCTCGACCAGATCCGGTCGCTGACGCTGGGCGACATCGAGTTCCAGCCGGACGGCCTCACCCGCGAGGGCGCGGTGGACCACTTGCGCCTCACCGCTAAGGGCGGCGCCCGCGCGCCTGCGCAGGACACGGCGAGCACGGCGGCGATCCGTCTGGTGGACGGCCGCAGCATCTCGCTGCCGACGCGGGTGGCGGCGGCCCGTCCGCAAGTCGAGGTGATCGGGCAGACCGTCAACGCCGCGCCCGCCGCGCCCGGAACGCACGCGCTGGAGCTGGGTTCGGACGATCTACTGCCCGACAATGGCGAACTGGTCTTCTCGATCAAGGCCGCGCCTGACAGTCGCTTCGGCACCGACAATGCGATCGAGATCGCCACCGACGGCGGCCCTGTGGCCATACGGCTGGCTACTGGAAAGGGTCTGACGCTGGAGAGCCCGCAAGTGCTGGTGGCGCGGCTCCGGGCGGCGGACCTTCCCGCCGGCACGTTCGGGCCGCTGCGCTTCAGGCTCGTCGGCGATCACGATGCCGGGGACTGGAAACCGCTGGCCACTCTGGCGCGGCTGCCCCGGATCGAGGGCCTAGCCTGCGGCACGAAAGGCGCCGCCAAGGCCACGCCCTGCACACTGTCCGGCCGCGATCTCTTCCTGATCGATGCCATCTCCGCCGATCCCGCTTTCGCGCAAGCGGTGACGGTGCCGCCGGGCTTCACCGGATCGACCCTTGCGGTGCCGCAGCCTGTCGGCGGAAAGCTGCATCTCCGTTTGCGCGATGCGCCGGAGAGCCCTGTCACGCTGGCATCGTGATCGGCGTTAGGCTGCCCGCTGTCTTTCCTGGAAACCAGAACCCAATCCACGCGATCGCCCGGAACGGCAAGCATACCCAGATTCGTCATCCTCGCGAAGGCGGGGATCCAGCTTTTCTTGTGAGCCACGAGAGGTCGCAAGGAAGCGGGGCCCCCGCCTTCGCGGGGGCGACGGAGTAAGACGCGAGGGCGACCGGGTAAGACGTGGGCCCGACGGGGTAAGTCTGGCTGTCCGCCATCGACTTTGAGCGCAGCAAGCCGCGCATGGTCTTGCGATCATGCCGACGATACGAAAACGGGCAGGAGAGCCTTCGCTCCCCTGCCCGCGCATTCGTTCAAAAGTAGCGGATCAGGCCGCCTGCTTCTGCCTTTCGGTCGCTTCGAGATTGAGCAGGTCTGCCAGCTCGAAAGCGAGTTCGATCGACTGCGCGCCGTTGAGGCGCGGGTCGCAGTGGGTGTGGTAGCGGTCCTTCAGCGCCTCGTCGGTGATGGCGATGGCGCCGCCGGTGCATTCGGTCACGTCCTGGCCGGTCATCTCGATATGGATGCCGCCCGCATGCGTACCCTCGGCGCGGTGAACGGCGAAGAAGCCGCGCACTTCGGCAAGGATGCGGTCGTAAGGACGGGTCTTGAAGCCGCTCTCCGCCTTGATGACGTTGCCGTGCATCGGATCGCACGACCACAGCACCGGATGACCTTCGGCCTTCACCGCGCGCACCAGCTTGGGCAGGCCGGCTTCGACCTTGTCGTGGCCATAGCGGCTGATCAGCGTCATGCGGCCGGGCTCGCGGCCCGGGTTCAGCGTGTCGAGCATGCGCAGCAACGCGTCGGGCTCAAGGCTGGGTCCGCACTTCATGCCGATCGGGTTGCCGACGCCGCGCAGGAACTCGACATGGGCCGAGCCGTCGAAACGGGTGCGGTCACCGATCCACAGCATGTGGGCCGAGCAATCGTACCAGTCGCCGGTGAGCGAATCGCGGCGCGTCAGGGCCTGCTCGTAAGGAAGCAGCAGCGCCTCGTGGCTGGTGTAGAACTCGGTGCCCTGAAGCTGCGGAACCGAAGTCGGGTCCACGCCGCAGGCGGCCATGAAGTCGAGCGCCTCGCCGATGCGGTCCGCCATCTGCGAGAACTTCTCGCCCCAGGGGCTGCGGTTGATGTGTTCCATCGTCCACTGGTGCACCTGCCGCAGGTTCGCATAGCCGCCATGCGCGAAAGCGCGCAGCAGGTTCAGCGTGGCCGACGACTGGCCATAGGCCTTGAGCATGCGCTCCGGATCGTTGCGGCGCGTCTCCGGCTCGAACTCGATGCCGTTGATGATGTCGCCGAAGTAGCTGGGCAGTTCCACGCCGCCGATCGTCTCGGTCGGGGCCGAGCGTGGCTTGGCGAACTGGCCCGCCATGCGGCCCAGCTTCACCACCGGCTGCTTGCTGGCGAAAGTCAGCACCACCGCCATCTGGAGCAGCACGCGGAAGGAATCGCGAATGTTGTCCGCGCTGAATTCGGCGAAGCTTTCCGCGCAATCCCCGCCCTGAAGCAGGAAACCGCGACCGGCAGCGACTTCGGCGAGTTCCGCCTTCAGAGCACGCGCCTCGCCCGCAAAGACCAGCGGCGGATACTTTGCAAGCGTGGCCTCAACCTCGCCCAGCTTCTCCGCATCGCCGTATACCGGAAGATGGCGGGCTTCCTGAGCCTTCCAGCTTTCCGGGGTCCAATTGCTAGCCACGTTACGTACTCCCGGCGGTTCCTTTGCCTTCTCTCCCCGCGCCGAATGCATGGGGCCAAACCGGCAAGAACCGCAAACAAGGGGCGCCCCATAGCCGCTCCGAGCAATTTTTGCAAAGCCGGTTTAGGCGATCAGCGTGATCGATTGCGCTGAAGCACCGGGGCGATGGGTAAGATTGTTGCCGAAGGCGGGTGGGAAGAGCGATTTTCGGTCGCGGCGTTCGACAATCTGCGAAATTCCGGCCCGCTTTGGAGATGCCGCTCTCCGGCTGCACTCAATCGCCGCGGCGCAAGACTATGGCGAGTTCCTCGACATCGAGATCATGTTCGACATCGTGCAGGACTTCGTCTTCGATCAGGCCCGCACGATGAATGCGGAGCAGTTCGGCACGTCCGGCGTCCAGCACTTTCTGCTGGATGTCGAAATGCAGGCGGAAATCCACCCGGTATCCCTCCACATCTTCGGTGTAGCGCTGGACGACTTCAAGGCGCTTGCGGGACTGGTCGAGCAGGATGGGATGGACCAGCGTTCCGTCGGGCGCATAGGCATAGCCCTCCATGGCGTCGGCCCGCGCGCGGGCGATGGCTGCTTCCGTCTCGGTCCTCGTCATGTTCGCCGGTGGATCCCGGTCTTCCGGCTGGAGCAGCCGGATCAACCAGCCCAGACTCGCGCCCTGGACCACGACCGTCACGAAAATCACGGCAAAGGCCGTCACCAGCATCAGGTCGCGGCCGGGCATGGCTGCCGGCAGGGACAGCGCGACCGCGAGCGTCACCACCCCGCGCATGCCGGTCCAGCTCAGCACGGTCGCCTTTCGCGGCCCCAGCGGGCGAGGATAGGTCATCCCCATGGCGCACAGCGCATATTGCAACAGATCGGTGGCAAAGACCCAGATGAAGCGCGCGACGATGACCACCGCCACGACACCGGCGACCGGCATCGCCATGCTCTGCGAGACGGCTCTGATCCCGCCGATGCGGTCGAGCAGGTCACCCATCGAAAGGCCGATGAGGATGAAGACCAGCGCTTCCAGCACGAACACCATGGTATGCCAGACCACCGCGCCGCGCAGTCTTACCCGCGCGGGAAGGATGATGTGCTGGAACCAGCCCAGCACCAGTCCGGCGACGACCGTGGCGAGCACGCCCGAGACATGCATGAACTCGGCGGCAATGTAGGCGACCCAGCACATCAGGGTGTTGGCCACGATGATCAGCGTCGTATCGCGCAAGTGCCGGACGGCGACGATCCAAATTGCCGATACCAGCAGGCCGGCGACGATGCCGCCGATGATGTGAGCGGCGAAGCTCGAAAAGGCGGCCCCGGCGTCGAAAACGCCGCTCAGCGCAGCGACCACCGCGAAACGGAACAGCACCAGCCCGGTGGCATCGTTCAGCAGGCTTTCGCCTTCGAGGAAGGCCGACAGCCGCCGGGGAAGCTTCACGCGCTGGAGAACGGCCCGCGCCGAAATCGCGTCCGGCGGCGAGACGATCGCACCGAGCGCGAAGCACGCGGCCCAGGGCAGCCCCGGAACGAGCCAGTGAGCGACGAGGCCGACCGCCAGGGTCGTGAAGACAACCGCACCGATTGCCAGTGACAATATGCCCGGCAGGTGGCGCCGGAACCGGCCCAGCGCCGTGTAGTAGGCTCCGTCCATCACCAGCGGCGGCAGGAACAGCACCAACGCCAGTTCGGGATTGAGCTTTACCGGCGGCAGGCCGGAGACGAAGGCCAACCCGCCGCCTCCCATGAGCATCGCGATGGACGGCGGCAGATTCAGCCGCTGTGCCACCCAATGCAGGGCGACGACCACGGCGAGAAGGGCGAGGATGAGTTCAAAGGTATCGACGGGATCCATCGGCGCGCCCACGGTTTATCGGACCGATGCTCCCGGCATCGATACGATTGTCCTGCACCGCGCCGCGTCAGTCGCAGGGTACCGGGGCTCCTTCGACCGGCCTGACAGTAGCGTGTCATCAGCATGAAACGGCTTGCAGTACAGCCCCTGCACTGCCCCGTGGCGGTCGAGGCAAGCTATCGGGGCGGCGTTCACGATAATCGTTGCGGTGAAACTCGGCAATCGCTCCGGGATTGGGCGTGGCTGAGCGGTGAGACCGTCGGCTGCTGCGCTCGTCCTGAGCTTTGGAGGCTGGCGACCTCGCGCCCTGCCTCGGGGGGATTCGACAAGCTCAGCCTGAGCGGGTGGAAATAGAGGGACAGATGGACGAAACGGGCCGCATCCCCGGACTCCACCGCGAAGATCCCACCACAAACAAAAACGGGAGGCCGAAGCCTCCCGTCTCATTCAGCGCTTGGCTACCGTGCCGGAGCTTTTGCCCTCCGGCATCACTTCAAGCCGCCATGACTTGTCCTTGCCGAGATAACGCGCGGCCAGTTGCTGCATCTGCTGCGGCGTGACTTGCGTATAGTCGTTGAGGATCGTGCGCACTGTGCCGATGCGTGAGGGGTCGTAAGTGGCGCCCTCAAGCTGGCTCATGAAGAAGGCCGTGCTCGATGCCGCGCGCGTTACCTGCTGGCGCATCGGCTCGGTCACGAGCGCAAGCTCCTCGGCCGTGGGCGGGTTGGCGATCAGGTTCTCGGCGATCTCGTCGGCGGTCTGGAAGAACACCGTGGTCGACTTGGGATCGAGCTGCGCTACCGCCGTGATCGAGCCGCCAGTGCTCATGTCCACCGGCCACTGCGAATAGACGTAGGGCGAATAGGCCACGCCCAGCTTCTCGCGCACCGCATCGAGCAGGCGGTTGGTGAAGAGCTGGGTCAGCACTTCAAGCTGGCGCGATTCGCGGATGCCCACGGCGCCGCCGCCGGTCGGCCACGAGATCACCGCCGCCGCCTGGTCGGGGTCGCCATGATGGTGCAGCACGATCGGCACGTCGGACGGCTTGGGTACCGAAACGTCGGTGGCCGGAACGATCGGCGCCGGCGTGCGCGGCTTGAGCGCGCCGAAGGTCTTCTCCAGCGCCGCGGTGGCCGCTGCCTTGTCGAAGTCGCCGTAGATCTGCACTTCGACCGGACCGCTCGCCAGCGCGCGGCTCCAGGCCGCCTTGAAGCCCTTGGCGGTGGTGCCGGCGAGTTGCGCGGGGGTCGGCGTCGCGAAGCGCGGGTCCTGCCCGCGCTGGTAGAATGTCAGATCGCGGTTGAGCACGCCCTGCGGCGAGGTGGAATAGGTATCGTACTGGATCTTCGCGGCGGCCTTGGCGCGCAGGAACGGGTTCGGATCCCAGCGCGGCAGGTCCAGCTTGGCGGCGAAGAGATAGAGCTGATCGGCCAGATCCTGCGGGCGGGTTTCGGCGGTGAAGACGAAGGTGGCGTCCTGCGTGTTGAAGTCGAAGCCCATCTTGCGGCCGGTGGAAATCCGGTCGAGATCTTCCTGGCCCAGCGTGGCGAGGCCCGAGCCGACCAGCGCATAGTCCGCAAGGCCAAGATAGGGCGCATCCTTGGGCAGGAACGAGCGCGTGCCGCCACCGAAGCGCACTTTCACGGTGACGCGGCCGGGCTCTTCCTGCACCGGCCAGAGCAGGACCTTCACGCCATTGGCGAAGTTCAGTTGCTCGATGTCGAGCAGGCCGGTCGGCTTGTCGGAGACCGCCTGCTGCGACTTGCCGATGGAGGGCAGCGTCGCGAACGAGACCGGCGGCGCATTGCTGGCGGTGCGGGTGGCGGCATCCGGCTTCACCGGCTCCATCAGTCCAAGGCGCAGCGCGTCATCGGTAACGCCCGGCTTCTGCGTGGTGAACAGCGCGCGGGTCACCGTGCCGGAGAACAGCTGTCGGGTATGTTCCAGCACCTTGTCGGGCGTGAACATCGGCTTCGAATCGCGGAAGATGCGCAGCACGTCCTCCGGACCGGCCACGGTCTCGCGAATGTCGAGCGCATTGACCATGTCGTCGGCCAGCTTCGAACCCGGCAGGATGCGGCGCTGTTCGACGGGGACCTGGAAGCTGACGTCCAGTTCGGCCACTTCGCGGTCGATCTCCGCCTGCGTCGGCGGATGGGCCAAGGCATCGGCGATCACCGCGCGCACGTCGCGCAGCGCCGACTTCCAGTCGTCACCCAGCGGCGTGATCGACACGAAGGTGGCATCGGCCGAGCGCGAGACGTCCTGCTGGTCCACCGAGGCCGAGAGATAGCTTCCCCCTGCCCGCGCACGCGTTTCGAGGCGGCGGTTGATCACGGCCTGCGCGATGGCATCGACCATCAGGCCCTGGTTGTAGACGATATTGTCCGTCACCTGTCGCCAGGGGCGCAGCGTGGCGTAAAGCAGCGAGGGCGGCAGGTCGGGCTCGACCAGCACGCGCGTCTCGCCCACCGGGTTCTTCGGATCGGCGCCCGCCGGGGCGGCCGGATCGCCGAAACTGGGCGCGGTGGCAAGCTTGCCGGGCGCCTGCCAATCGGAGAACCACTTCTTGACGTAGGACTCCAGCGTTGCCGGATCGGCATCGCCTGCGACGATCACGGCCACATTGTCCGGCCGGTACCAGCGCGAATAGAAGGCGCGCACGGTATCGGGCGTTGCCGCCGTCAGTGATTCCACCGTGCCGATCGGCTCGCGCTGGGCCAGCGGCTGGCCCGCATAGAGCACTTGCTGCATCGCCTGCTGCACGCGCTTGGAAGCACCGCCCCGCTCGCGCATTTCGGCCATGACGATCGGCAGGTCCTGCTTCAGGTTCGAGGCCGAGAGCGCCGGCGCGGTGACCATGCCGCTCATCAGCTTGAACGTCTCGTCCAGCGAGGTGGGTGTGGCGTTGGGCAGGTCCAGCTTGAACACGGTCTGCGTGGTGGAGGTTACCGCATTGGTGTCGCTGCCGAACGTGGCGCCAAGGCGCTGGAAGGCGGCAATCGCCGTGCCTTCGGGAATGTACTTCGACTGGCGGAACAGCATGTGTTCCAGCAAGTGCGCATAACCGCGCTCCGAATCGGTCTCGTAAAGCGAACCGGCATCGACGCGGATGCGGATCGAGACCTGCCCCGGCGGCACGCCATTGCGGCGCACCGCATATTTGAGGCCGTTCGGCAGTTCGCCGAAGTGCCACTCCTTGTCATGCGGAATGTCGCTGCCACGATAGAGCCAGGGATCGGCGTCGCCCGCAAGCGGCTGGTCTCCGCCGCTTTGCTTGAGCGCGGGATCGGCGTGTTGCTGTGTTTCCGGCGCGGCGGCGCGGCGCGGCGGCTGCTTTTTGGTGGTTGCCCCCGCCTTTTGAACCGCTTGCGGCGCATCGGCCGGGGTTCCGGCAAACGCCGGAGCAAGGAACGGCTGAACCGGAAGGGGAGCCAGAAGCAGCAGGGCGGCGAGCGAGCGAGCGGCGCGCGAGGAAGTCGTCATCACCCGGGAGGTATAGGGCGACGATCCCTTAAGGGCCAGTGAATAGACGGCGCCGCTGAATAGTCGGAACGGTATTCGAATAGCGCCCGCCGAAAATCGGCCATGGACCGATTCCTGCACGCGCCGATCACTAAAAACGCACGCGTGATTGCGATGAATGCCAGCTAATTGTCCAATTCCGGCCATTGGCGGACTTGACCGGACGGCATGTCCTCCTACATCGCGAGAGCCATGTACATTGAAACCGAAGCCACGCCGAACCCCGCCACGCTCAAGTTCCTGCCCGGCCGGCAGGTCATGCCCGCGGGCACGCGCGAATTCACTTCGCCCGAGGCGGCCGAGGCCTCGCCGCTGGCAGAGGCGCTGTTCGGTCTTGGCGACGTGACCGGCGTGCTGTTCGGTGAGCACTTCGTGGCCGTTACCGCCGCGCCCGGCGTCGAATGGGGCGACCTGAAGCCGCAAGTGGTCTCGGTTCTGCTCGATCATTTCGTGTCGCAGGCGCCGCTTTTCGCAGGCGGTGACGCCAGCGGCTTCGCCGTCCCGCCCGAAGAAGAGCACGATTACGGCGACGATCCCGCCGATGCCGACATCGTCGCGCAGATCAAGGACCTGATCGAAACCCGCGTCCGCCCGGCCGTTGCCAACGACGGCGGCGACATCGTCTATCGCGGCTTCCGCGAAGGCGTGGTCTACCTTGGCATGCAGGGCGCCTGCTCGGGCTGCCCCTCGTCGACCGCGACGCTGAAGCACGGGATCGAAAGCTTGCTCAAGCACTACGTGCCGGAAGTCACCGAAGTCCGCGCCGCCTGACCCGCCCCGCCCTGACTTCACCCCGTGATCGCAAACGCCGATAAATCCACGCTGGACCTGACGGGCCGCACTCTCGTGATCGACAGCGCCACCGAGGCATGCTCGGTCGCGCTCTTCGAAGACGGCGTCCTGCTTGCAGGCGACTACCGCATGCTCGGGCGCGGCCATGCCGAAGCGCTGGTGCCGATGATCGCTGCCCTGCCCGACCGCGGGCGCGCGGGCCGCGTCGTCGTTGCGCTGGGCCCCGGCAGCTTTACCGGCGTGCGCGTCGGCCTTGCCGCCGGCCGCGCGCTCGCGCTGGCCTGGGGCGCCGAAGTCCTGGGCTACCCGACCCTCTCGCTGATCGCGGCCATGGCCCGGCAGGAGCGCGGCGACGTGCCAGTGGCCGTGGTCATGACCGGCGGCCACGGCGAATGGTTCACCGAAGGCTTTGACGGACAGGGCGCGACCAGCCGCTCCCTCGCCTCGCTGCGCCCCGATGCGGCCGTTGCCGCCAATGTCGAAGAGATCGTCGCCGGGACGCAAGCCGAGGCGCTGCTGGCCGCGCGCCAGTCGCTGGGAGGATCCGGCGAAGCGCTTTCGATCTGGCCCGATGCGCGCTGCCTGCCGCTGCTGCCTGCCGCCGCGCTGACTGCCGAGATCCACCCGCTCTATGGCCGCGCGCCGGACGCAAAGCCGATGGCGGCGGCCGCCAATCCTTCGGGAGCAGGACAATAATGGGCACGCGGATGATCGACGATATAGACCGGATCATGGCGGTGATGCAGACCGCCTTCGACCCCGCCTGGGGCGAGGCATGGAACCGCCGACAAGTCGAAGATGCGCTGGCCGTCGGCAATTGCCACTATTTCCTGATCTCCCCCGAAGGCCTGCCCGTCAGCGAAGACGAAGATGCGGCCGGATTTTCTCTATCCCGCACCGGCTATGAAGAAGAAGAACTGCTGCTGTTGGGCGTGGCGCCCGAATACCGCCGCAAGAAACTGGGTCGCACGATGCTTGACGCGCTGCGTCTTGCGGCGACGAGTCGCGGCGCGAAACGCCTGCTGCTCGAAATGAGAAGAGGCAATCCTGCCGAATTTCTTTACTCCGGCTTCGGATTCTACCCAATCGGCGAGCGTAAAGACTACTATCGCCTGCCGAATGGCGAACGGATCGATGCAATCACCTTCGCCTGCGACATTTGTGACAAAAATACCGTCAATCTGACGTGATTACGACGCCACTTTGGCAGTATTCATGCTAGATTAACTAGCGACAACTAGGATTGCATCGAACAATTCGGGAATCATCTTGTGTTTCCCGAAAAAGTGGTTCAAGGGCGACCCGCGGCCTCGTGAAATGCAAACCGATTCCGCTCCTAAAGGTCGCGTAAAAATAAGAGGTCGTAAGAAGATGGACACTATCCAGGCTGACGCCAACGAGACGCTGATCACGCTCACGTCCGACATTGTCGCCGCACATGTCAGCAACAACAGCGTCGGCGTCGAGGACCTGCCCTCGCTGATCACCAATGTCTATGGCGCTCTTGCCGGTCTCGGCACCACGCCCGTAGTTGAGGAAGAAAAGCCCGAGCCCGCCGTTTCGGTGCGCGCCTCGGTCAAGCCCGACTACATCGTGTGCCTTGAAGACGGCAAGAAGCTCAAGATGCTGAAGCGTCACCTCATGACGCACTACAACATGACCCCGGACGAGTATCGCGCGCGCTGGAACCTGCCCGCCGACTATCCGATGGTTGCCCCCAACTACGCCGAAAAGCGTCGCGAACTGGCCAAGAAGATCGGCCTGGGCCGCAAGCCCAACGCACGCCGCGGCCGCAAGCCCAAGACTGCCGCTGCCTGAACGGTAGCGCCAGGCGCCGGCCCGACACCCGCTCGCAGCCCCTTCGCGGCGCATAACTTGCGCGCCAAGGGGTCCAAACTGCGGAAAGCCGGGTAGTCCAACGGCGCCAAAGGTTGTGATTGGAGGCGCACCAGCCTAAATAGCAGGTGCGCCTCTTTTCATTGATACAGGTCAAACGTGCACCAACCCATCGACATCGAAGCTCTCTGCGCCGAACGCGGCCTGCGTATCACCGAACAACGTCGGGTGATCGCCAAGGTCCTGTCCGAGAGCACCGACCACCCCGATGTGGAGAAGCTGCACCAGCGCGCGTCCGCACTGGACCCCGGCATCTCGATCGCGACGGTCTACCGCACCGTGCGCCTGTTCGAGGAAGCGGGCATTCTTGACCGCCACGATTTCGGCGACGGCCGCGCCCGCTATGAAGCTGCGCCCGAAGCCCACCACGACCACATGATCGACGTCGAGAGCGGCGCGGTCATCGAATTCGTCGATCCCGAACTCGAAGCGCTCCAGCGCCAGGTGGCCGAACGCCTTGGCTTCCGTCTCGTCGATCACCGCATGGAACTGTTCGGCGTGCGGATCGAGCGCGAGGACGGCGAAACCCGCAAGTGAGCCCGCTTACGTGAGCGGACACAGGTGAACCGACCAAGGTGAACGGGATGGCGCCGACCTTGCCGTCCGGGCGCATTGCGTTCTGGCAATGGCCACTTGTCACCGTCCGGCTGGCTGCGCTGCTCGCAGCCCTGCTCGTCAGTCTTGCCGCGTACTACCTGCTAGCCCCGTTCACGCGCGCCAATCCGGTGCCGCCGCTGTTCCTGCGCACGATCGGCACGATTGCCGGTCTGCGCGTGGAAATGCGCGGCGCAAAGCCCCTGCGGCGCGGCATCCTGCTGGCCAACCACGTGTCATGGCTGGACATTCCCGCGCTGGCCGGCGCCACCGGCACGGCCTTCGTCGCGCATGACGGGCTGGCGGGGATCGGCGCTTTGCGCTGGCTCTGCGAACTCAACGGCACGGTCTTCGTCGCCCGGCACGAACGCCGCAGCGTCGCCGCCCAGGTCGAACAGGTGCGCCGCGCCATGGCCGATTCCGGCTGCCTGACGATCTTCCCCGAAGGCACCACCAGCGACGGCACCGGACTGCTGCCCTTCAAGTCCTCGCTGCTTTCGGCCGTGGAAGCGCACGACGACCGGATGGCGATCCAGCCGGTCTGGCTCGATTACGGCCCGCAAGTGGCGAACATGGCGTGGGTCGGCGAGGAGCCCGGGCTGGACAACGCCTTGCGCATCCTTGCGCGCTGGAAGCCGCTTCATCTCACGCTGCATTTCCTGCCGCCGCTCACCGGCAACCAGCGCGCCGACCGTAAAAGCATCGCCCGCCATGCGCGAGAGGCGATCGAAACGACGATGATGGAACATCCCATCCCTTAACCGGCTGCCATCGCCCGATCGGATCGCTAACTTTAGAGGTCTGGTGCAAGATTATCGACCGAGCACTCGCAATTAAGAAAATATTCTCATCCGCCGCGGATTGTGACGCCTCAATTTAAAGAGCAGGGCAATTCTTCATGCGACAAGCAGGAAAGCTTGCAAAGAACGGCAAATTCGCCGCCACCTTTGTCTTCGCTGTAGCGCCCTTGGTCAGGATGGTAAATCGGGAGAACACACAAGGCACCTGGCACTTCCTTAAAACGACAATTCTATTGCTCGCTCTAACAATCGCTTTGGCCCAGATCATTCGATGGCGCAATGCCATGAAGAAAGCACAATCAGATTTGTCAAAAACTCTGCAAGATCTGAGAGAGCACGCAAACGATACTAATACGCCTCAAGACCGCCGTCGCGGTGACTTGTACAATCAAGCCAAGAAGCTTCTCGCGGAAGCTGAACGTCTGCGCGCCGAAGCCAAAGCACGGCCAATGACATACGCCAACAGCTCCGGCGGCCAATCGCCAGAAGAGAATGCGCACCACATCACCGCGCCCGCCTCCGCTCTTCTAGCCAGAGCAAAGCAACTTTCGGAACAAGCACAGGCGCTGAAGGAGTCGCCTGAATACCAGCGCGTCAGCTCAAGTTCGGCAGAGCGGAGAGATGCGGCAAACCAAGCCCTTCAGGCCCTGAAAAAGGTCGCAGAAATCACTTGAAGTGCTGACAGCCTAATCTAGCCAGGCAAAGCCAGCCTATGGAGTAAAGCGCCCCCACCGCTCAACGCGTGGCGTTATACGCCAGCTGGCTCTCATCGAGCTGAAAGCCCACCAGCACTTCGAAGCTTGCGCGCGCCACAGCGGTCTTCACGTCGGGCTGCGACAGCGGATCGACTGCTGCGTCCTCACCGCCGGCCTTGCGCGGGCGGGTGATGCGCTGGCGGATGTCGGCGGGCAGCGTCGCGGAAGCGCGGTCGATATAGGCCGTGCCGACGCCGTGCGCCTGCGCACGGTCCTGACCCGCGGCGAAGTTCACCTGCACCTGGCCGACGCGCTTGGAAACGACCGCCGAACCGCCCTGCAACACGCTGACGAAGATCGGCAGCGTGATCTGGCGCGCGCTCTGCGTATCGGTGCGGCGGGCGAGAACGTCGAAGCTGACCTGCGCGCTCACCTTGTCGTTGGCCTGCGCGCCGTTCTGGTCGCTGCACTGGCTGCGCACATTGGTCATCGCCGCGACGACGTCGATATTCGCCGCCGTCTTGTCATTCGGCACGCGGAACAGCGTGATGTCGCCGGTGTAGTCAGGAATGCCGACCGCCGGGCACGCCGTGCGCACCGCCGTGATGCCAACCCCCGAATCGACCACGATATCGCCCTTCTTTGCACAACCGCTGAGCGCGGCAGCCGCGGCGGCGGAGCAGAGGACGGTAGCGGTCAGGCGGCGTGCATTCATCGTGACATCCCTCGAGTGGCGTGCGCTTGCCCTAGCGGCGCGCGCGGCAAAGCGCTAGAGGCCCATTCATGAACGCGCCCTTTCCACCCGAGAAGAAGCTTCCAGCCGAAGAGAAGCCGCCCATGCGCCTGCTGCCCCTGCGCCTCCTGATCGCCGCTCCGCGCGGTTTCTGCGCCGGGGTGGACCGCGCCATCGAGATCGTCGAGCGCGCGCTGGAGATCTATGGCGCTCCGGTCTACGTGCGCCATGAGATCGTGCACAACAAGTTCGTGGTCGATAGCCTCAAGGCCAAGGGCGCCGTCTTCGTTGAACGCGTGGATCAGGTGCCGGACGGCGTGCCGGTGATCTTCTCCGCCCACGGCGTGCCGAAGTCGGTCCCCGCCGAGGCGACTGCGCGCGGGCTCGACTGGCTCGATGCCACCTGCCCGCTGGTCAGCAAGGTGCACCGCCAGGCCGAGCGCCAGATTGCCGAGGGCCGCCATATCCTGTTCATCGGCCACGCCGGCCATCCCGAGGTGATCGGCACGTTCGGTCAAGTTCCCGAAGGCAACATGACGCTGGTGGAAACGGTGGAGGACGTGGCGACGCTGCAAGTCCCCGGCGATGTCGAGCTTGCCTATCTTTCGCAGACCACGCTCTCGGTCGACGATACCGCCGCGATCATCGCCGCCCTGCACGCGCGCTTCCCGCAAGTCGTCGCCCCCAAGGCGGAGGATATCTGCTACGCCACCTCCAACCGGCAGGCGGCAGTCAAGCAGATCGCCCCGCAATGCGAGCTGGTGCTGGTGATCGGTTCACCCAAGAGCTCGAACTCGCTACGCCTTGTCGAAGTGGCCGAGCGTTCGGGCTCGATCGGCCGGATGATCCAGCGCGCCACCGATATCGATCCAACGTGGTTCGACGGTATCGCGAGCGTCGGCCTCACTGCCGGGGCCTCCGCGCCCGAGGAACTGGTCAACGAAGTGGTCGCGCGGATCAGGGAACTGCGCGAGGTCTCGACCGAACAGGTGGTCACGGCCGAGGAGACCATCACTTTCAAGCTGCCCCGCCAGCTCGCACGCTGAGGATTCTACCCAAATGGCAGTCTATACCCGGCTCGGCGCCGAGGATATCGCCACGATTGTCGATGCCTTCGAGGTCGGCACGCTCGTCTCCGCAAAGGGCATTGCCGAGGGCGTTTCCAACAGCAACTGGCTGCTCGAAACGCAACAGGGCGACGTATCGCGCCGCTTCATCCTGACGGTCTATGAAAGCCGCACGGAAGTAGCCGAGCTGCCGTTCTTCCTCGATCTGCTGGACCATCTGGCCGCACGCGGCTGTCCGGTGCCGCGCACCATGCATGATCGCGACGGCGCCAGCCACCGCCTGATCGACACGCCGGAAGGCAAGAAAGCACTCGCGCTGATCGAGTACCTGCCCGGCGTTTCCGTCTCGGAACCCACGGTGGGGCAGGCCCGCGCAGTGGGTGCGGCGCTGGCGCAAGTCCACCTTGCCTCGGCAGACTTCCCGATGAACCGCGCCAACTCGCTGGACCTTCCGGCATGGCAACAGCTTCTGGGCGACTGCGGGCATGACGGGCTGGCCTCGATCGACGCCGACCTTGCCGCGCTGGTGGAGCGCGAATTGCCGATCCTTGCCGACTGCTGGCCGCAGGGCCTGCCGCAGGGCGTGATCCACGCGGACCTGTTCCCGGACAACGTGCTGATGCTGGGCGACAAGGTCACCGGCCTGATCGACTTCTACTTCGCCTGCACCGACCTGCTGGCTTACGACGTGGCGGTCACCCACGCGGCGTGGTGCTTCTCCAACGACGGCACCCGGTTCGATGCCGAACTCTCGGCCGCATTGATCGAGGGCTATGAGAGCGTCCGCCCGCTGTCTCCGGCAGAGCGCGCCGCCCTGCCCGTGCTCGCACGCGGCGCCGCCGTCCGCTTCCTGTCCACCCGCGCTTACGACTGGCTGAACACGCCCGCCGACGCGCTCGTCACTCCCAAGGACCCGATGGCTTTCGCACGTCGCCTCGAATTCTATGCCGATCCGGCCAATGACGGTATCTTCGGCGCATGAAGAAAGTGGACATTTTCACCGACGGCGCCTGCAAGGGCAATCCCGGCCCCGGGGGCTGGGGCGTTTTGCTGCGCATGGGCGTGCACGAAAAGGAAATGTCGGGCGGCGAGCCTGACACCACCAACAACCGCATGGAGATGACCGCCGTCATCAAGGCGCTCAATGCGCTGACCGAGCCTTGCGAAGTCACGCTCCATACCGACAGCAAGTACGTGATCGACGGGATCACCAAGTGGGTCCACGGCTGGAAGAAGAAGGGCTGGGTCAATGCCAGCAAGCAGCCGGTGCGCAATGCCGATCTCTGGCACGAGCTGATCGAGGCTGCGGGCCGTCACGCGGTCGATTGGCAATGGGTGCGCGGCCACTCCGGCCATACCGAGAACGAGCGCGTGGACAAGCTGGCGAGCGACGCGGCGGTGGCCGCCGGCAAGCAGGGCTGACCGTTTGGGCGCGCTCCCCGCGTTCCGGCAGCGGTTCAGGGACGAAGCCCGCGCGCTGGTAACGCCCGGCCCGCGCATGGCCGACGAATGGGCCTGCGTCGCCTCGGTCATGCTGGCCATCGTCATCGCGCATCTGATCGGCGCGACGATGGTGGGCTGGGCCGCATTCACCGCATTCGTCCTGCTCAAGAGCGAGGCTTCGGAAACGATGCTGCGCGGCGTGCTGCGTATCGTCGGCACCGCGCTGGGATCGGGGTTGGCGCTGCTCGTAGTGCCGTGGGCGGCGCGGTCGTTGCCGCTGGCGATGGTGAGCGCGGCGCTGGTCGGCGCGCTGGGGCTCTACGGCATGCTGACCGCGCGGCGCGCCTATGCCTGGCTGCTGTTCGGCCTGACCTTCGAAATGGTGTTGCTCGACCGGCTGGAGCATCCCACGCTCGATACCATCCAGTTCGCGCAGACGCGGCTGCTGGAAGTGATCGCGGGCACTGTCGCCTGCGTGATCGTCAGCCTCGTCACCGCGACATTTGCGGGCAAGAAGTGGCTGGCCCTGCACCATCCGCGTCCGGACCGGATGCGCTGGCATCCCCATGCGGCGCGTCATGCCGTGCAGGCAGGGATTGCCATTTCAGTGCTGCCGCTGCTCCATGCCCTGTTCGACTTGCCCGAAATGGCGCAGGCGGCGGTCACCGTGATGGCGGTAATGATCGTGCCGGTGAACGGCATCGGTGCCAGCGGCTTCGTGCCCGTCACGCGCCGGCTGTTCCACCGCACGCTCGGCTGCCTTGCCGGCGGGAGCCTCGCGCTCGTGGTGCTATTGGTGGCGCAAGGCAGCGCGCCGGTGCTGATCGCGGGCACGTGCCTGGGCATCGTGATCGGCCGCCATATCGAGAACGGGCTGCCGCAAGTGACATATCTCGGCCTGCAATTCACGCTGACCGTGCTGGTGGTGCTGGTGCCCGATTCCTACGCGGACGCGCATATCCTGCCCGCCATCCACCGCCTCATCAGCATCATGATCGGCATGGCGGTGCTGGAGCCGGTCCTGCTGATCTGGCACTTCGTGGCGCCCGGCCGAAAGCTTACCGAGCGCGTGGACGATGTCAGCGGATCGGAGTGAGTTCAGGCCCCATTGAGTTCAGGCGGTAACGAAGCGATCCGGCGCATAAGGAGCCGGGTCCAGATCGCCGCCCGCATCAGCCAATAACAGCCGCGCGCCAAGCTCAGCGGCCGCAGGCGCGGTCTGGATGCCGAAGCCGCCCTGCCCGGCGAACCAGAAGAACGCCGGGTCTGCCGGGTCGAAGCCATAGACCGGCAGCCGATCAGGCGCGAAAGCGCGCAGGCCTGCCCAGCGGTGCTCGACCCGCTCGACCGGCCAGTCCACCACCTTTTCGAATCGGTCGATGGCCAGCGCGACGTCCAGTTCCTCGGGCGCGGCATCGCAGGGCTGGCTGGGCGTCTCGTCATGCGGGCTGAGCCAGAGGCGGCCATGCTCGGGCTTGAAATAGAACGTCTCGCCAAAGTCGAGCACCAGCGGCAGATCCGCGGGCACCGGACGGCCGATCGCAAGCTGGGCCACGGTGCGCCGGAACGGGGCGATGCCGAGCGGGTGCATGCCCGCCAAGCGCGCCACCGGATCGGCCCATGCTCCCGCCGCGTTCACGAGAATCGCGCACGACACCGTGCGCCCGTCGGTCAATGTCAGCGTCCAGCCGGTTTGCGTCCGCTCGGCCGCGCGCAATCCGGCGCGGCACCACAAGTCGACACCGTTGCGGCGCGCGGCGGCAAGGTAATGGTGATGCAGTCCTGCGACGTCGATATCGCAGGTGCTCGGCTCCAGCACGCCCGCCGTCCAGCCGCTGCGCAGACCGGGCACGCGCGCCTCGATTCCCGCGCGGTCCAGCACTTCGACGTCGACGCCGAGCGCGGCATAGGTCCGCGCGAAATGCTCGACTTCGGCCTCTTCGCCTACGCGCCCCAGTGTCAGGGCACTGCGCGGCGTCAGCATGCCGAGTGCGTGAAGTTCGCGGCCAGAAGCGGCCGTGAGCGGCTGCACGCGGGGGCCGCCGTAGCTTTCGGTCCAGAACGCGGCGGACCGGCCGGTGGCGTGATAGCCCGGACGGTCCTCCGCCTCGATCACGAGCACTGTCGCCCGCCCGCCCAGTCGCGCGGCAAGCGAGGCACCGGCCATGCC
This sequence comes from Novosphingobium sp. BL-S-33, assembly GCF_056857025.1. Taxonomy (NCBI): domain Bacteria; kingdom Pseudomonadati; phylum Pseudomonadota; class Alphaproteobacteria; order Sphingomonadales; family Sphingomonadaceae; genus Novosphingobium; species Novosphingobium sp. BL-S-33. The sequence continues at coordinate 3,404,382 of NZ_CM166474.1, forward strand.
GGCGCCGACAACGACGATATCGAACCTATCCATAGCGGGTGTCCATGGGGTTCACCCCCTAACCGGCGCGGCCTCGTTCAGGAAGTCCCGGATCGCGGCAAGCGCTTCGTCACGCACCGGATCGACCTCGCGCAGGATCTCGTGGCGGCAGCGGCGGCCCCATGAAACCAGACTCGCACGCGGCAGGCGCGTGGCGGCACGGCGAATCGCGGGCCATGACACCAGCCCGTCGTGCCGAACGCCCAGCAACAGCACCGGTACTTCTACCGATTCGAGAATACCCTTGGTTTCCAGCCCCCGGATCGAGGCGATCGCGCGTTCAACCCAGTGCCAGCTTGCCGCGCCCATGGCGATGGCCGGGCGCTGGCGCCGCCACCAGTCCTCATCGGCATAGCGCGATTCGTCATGGGTCAGCAGCAGCATGCGCGCCTGCGGGATCAGTTCGGGCTTCTCGTTGCCCTTCCATGCCGGGCGGCGCGAATCGCCCAGCGCCTGGATCGCGCGGGCGACGGGATGGAGTATCGCGGTGGGGATCATGGTGGGATGGAGCCCCAGCATCGGCGCCGAGAGCACCAGCGCATCGGGCACGACCCGGCGTTCGGCCACCGCGCGCATTGCCAGATGCCCGCCCATCGAATGGCCGACCAGCACATGCGGGCCCGGCCTTTGCTGCGCCCAATCGGCCCAGAACAGCGCAAGATCGTCGATCCAGGTGGCGAAATCGTCGACATGGCCGGTCATGCCGTCACGGCCGAGCCGTCCGCTCAGCGCCTGCCCGCGCCAGTCGATCGAGCTAACCGCCCAGCCCTCCGAATGCCATTGCTCCAGAGTCTCCAGCCACTTCTCGTAGGCATCGCCGCGCCCCGGCAGGAACAGTAGCGAACCACGCGGAGAATCGGGCACGGGCCAGTCGATCCGCCGGATCGCGGTCTTGCCGTCGGCAGCCAGCCAGCGCCCTTCGACGACGCCTGCCGGGATCGCTCGACGAGCCCGGGCGGGACCGTCCATGATCTTGAAAGGATACGGAATTTCACTTGTTTCGATCGTCACGTGGCTAATTCCAGCCTCAGCGCACTGGTTACTTTTTGGTAAGCGATACCCGCTAGATCATACCCCGTTAAGGGGGGTACTAACGCATGCATGGCGCGTATTTTTCGTACGCATTGCTGGCCGCATTGGCAACCGCGCTCCTCGTCGCCGCATTCACCGATCTTCGGCGGCGCGAGATAGACAACGCGCTTAACGCGGGCATCGCGCTCGCGGCGCCGTTGTGGTGGCTGTCGATGGGATTCGGCTGGACCCAGATCGGGTTCCAGATCGGCCTTGCGCTACTCACATTCGTCATCTGCTGCGTACTCTTCGTCATCCGCCAGATGGGCGGGGGCGACGTCAAACTGCTGACCGCGCTGGCCCTGTGGTTCGCACCCGCACATTTCCTGATGCTGGTCGTGCTCATGGCCGTGGTCGGCGGCGGCGCATCGGTGGCCATGGCCGCCTGCAACATGCAGCGCCGCCCGGGCGAAACCGTGCGCGATCTGGCCGCTTGGCTGGGCGCGGCGGGCTGGGTCTGGCTGGCCGCAGCCATGGCCTGGGCACTCGCCACCGGGCGCCCTCTGCTTGCGCCAGATATTCTCGCCAGCGTCCCGGCACTGACCGCCGGATTGGTCATGCTGGCCATCGTCATCCTGTTCACTCTTGCCTTCGCGCATATCCAGCGCCGTCAGAAGTCGAAGCTGCGGGTGCCCTATGGGGTCGCCATCGCCGCCGCCGCGCTCTGGGTCATGGCGGACCGCACGATTTCCGCGGTCCACGCGGGCGCATTGTTGGGGTGAACCTGATTTTAACCAATTTACCCGAAAGTACACAGAGTTAGTCGGGGATACTCAGGGGGCTTTCTAGCCATGGATAAGAAGAAGCTGGTGATGCTGGTCGTCGCGCTGCTTATTGCAGCCGGCACCGCCTTTGCCGCCAAGTCGATGTTCAGCGGCGCAGCAGCGCCCCAGGCCGGCGCCGCCACTGCCGTGGCAGCGACGGGCCCCAAGGTCCTCGTTGCCCAGAAGGCGCTCCCGGTCGGCACGATCATCACCGCCGATTCCGTTTCCTATCAGGATTGGCCCAAGGAGCTGGTGAAGGACGCCTACTTCATCGAGGGCGAGGCCGACATGCAGAAGCTGCTCGGCACCGTGGTCCGCTATCCGATCACCGCCGGCCAGCCGATCACCCAGGGCGGTCTGGTAGCGCCGGGCGATCGCGGCTTCCTTGCCGCCGCCCTTGCGCCGGGCATGCGCGCCGTGACGATCCCCGTATCCGCCAAGACCGGCGTCGGCGGCTTCATCTTCCCGGGCGACCGCGTCGATCTAGTGCTGACGCAGCAGGTGACCGGCACTGACGGTGGCCAGCCGCTGAAGGCCTCCGAGACGATCCTGCGCAACATGCGCGTGCTCGCCACCGACCAAGCCACCGACAACGATGTGGTTGACGGCAAGACCGTGGTCCACGCCTTCAGCACCGTCACGCTCGAAGTCACCCCGCGCATCGCCGAAAAGGTCGCCGTCGCGCAGGAACTCGGCACGATCAGCCTCTCGCTGCGCTCGATCTCCGACAATCAGGCCGATTTCGAACGGATCCTCGCCGCCGGTCAGGTCAAAGTGCCCGAAGGCGCGACCAAGGCGCAGGAAGATCAGCTGATGCATCAGGCGATGACCCAGCCGATCGAAGGTAACACGACTTACGTGACCGGCGGCGATGTTTCCCGCTTCCAGCGCTCCAGCCGCCCGTCGATGACCGCCGCTCCAGCCGCCCCGATGGCCGCCGCCGCGGCCGCACCCAGCGGGCCGCCTCCGGGCCCGATTGGCCCCGTGGTCCGCGTGACCCGCGGCAAGGACGTCTCTGTCGAAGCCGTGAGCAGCCACTGATGGCACCGCTCCACGCTCTCGCGCCCAAACCCAATCGCTTTCACCCGTTGAAGGGCCAACCGATGCACACGCGCCTTCTCAAGACCCTGCTGCGTACCGCTTGCGTGCTCTCGCCGCTCGCCGTGCCGCTGGCGGTTCCGGCCACCGCCCAGTCGGTTGTCCGCCCCGCGCAGGACATCTCGCTTTCGATCGGCAACGGCCAGCTCGTCAACATTCCCGGCGCGATGACCGACGTCTTCGTCGCCAACGACGCGGTGGCCGACGTGCAGGTCAAGTCGCGCAACCAGTTCTACCTGTTCGGCAAGGCCGGCGGCACCACCACGGTCTACGCCAGCAACTCGGCGGGTGCGGTGGTGTGGTCGGCCACGGTACGGGTCGGCTCGAACATCGACAGCGTCGATTCGATGCTGCGTCTGGCGATGCCCGATGCCCGCATCGGTGTTTCGACGATGGGTTCCAGCACGTTCCTGCTCACCGGCACCGTCAAGACGCCGGAAGACGCCGCCGAGGCCGAACGCCTCGTCCAGGCCTATGTCGGCAAGGACGCGAACGTCATCAGCCGCCTGCACATGGCGACGCCGCTTCAGGTCAACCTGCAAGTGCGCATCGCCGAAGTCAGCCGCACGCTGGTCAAGTCGATGCAGAGCAATCTGACCACCATCGACGGCACCGGCGGCTTCCAGTTCGGCATCGGGCAAGGCCGCTCGAACTGGTACCAGCAGTTCGCGCCGAGCGGCCCGCTCGGCATGGGCACCTCAGTCTCCAGGACCCTGGCGGACGGTACGGTGATCCCCGGCAGCAACGTCAACCCCGTCACGACCGGCAGCACGCTCGCCTTCGCCGGCAAGATGCTCGGCCTGAACATCCTTGGCGCGCTCGACGCGGCAGAGACCGTCGGCCTGTCCACCACCCTTGCCCAGCCGAACCTCACCACGCTCTCGGGCGAGAGCGCCGAGTTCCTAGCGGGCGGCGAATATCCGATCCCGATCGCGCAAGGCACCAACAGCACCACGATCACGATCGATTACAAGAAGTACGGCGTCTCGCTCAGCTATTCGCCAACCGTGCTTGCCAATGGCCGCATCTCGATGCGCGTGCGTCCCGAAGTCTCAGAACTGACCAGCGAGGGCGCGGTCCAGCTTAACGGCTTCCAGGTTCCCGCGCTTACGGTGCGTCGCACCGAGACCACGGTGGAACTCGGCTCGGGACAGAGCTTCATGATCGCGGGCCTGCTGAGCAACAACTCGCAGAACACGATCCAGAAGCTGCCCGGCGCGGGCGACCTGCCGATCCTCGGCTCTCTGTTCCGCTCGACCAGCTACAAGCGCGGCGAGACCGAACTGGTGATCGTCGTCACGCCCTATCTCGTCAACCCGACCGATGGCTCGAACATCCAGCTGCCTACCGACGGGTTCAACGCACCGAACGACCTGCAACGCCTGCTTGGCAATATGACCAGCGACGGCGCCAGCAACGACAAGCGCCCCGCTCCGAGCACCGCTCCGCAATCGAACGGCGTACCCGCCGCGCCGGCGGTAGGCGGCGAAGCCCGCGCCGACACCAAAAGCAGCAAGGACGCCGCAGCCTCTGCCGGCGCCAAGCCCGGCTTCAGCCTGAAGTGAGAAAGGTGATACCGATGACCAAGTCCAGCCTCGCTCGCTCCGGCATGCTTTCCCGCCCCGTGTTCAGCAGGGCGATCGCCCTTTCGCTCGGCCTCGCGCTGGCCGGTTGCGGCGGCATGCCCACCAACCGCACGATGTATTCCACACATCAGCCGGTGGTCGAGAAGGTCAACTATTCGCTCGATGTCAGCACCGGCGGCAGCGGCCTTGCCTATGGCGAACAGTCGCGCCTCGTGGACTGGTTCGAAGCCATGGGCGCCCGCTATGGCGATCGCATCTATGTCGAAGATCCCGAAAGCAACCCGACCACGCGCAGCGCGGTCGAGGCGGTGGCCGGGCGCTTCGGCCTGATGCTCAGCGAAGGCTCCCCGGCGACCGAGGGCAACCTTGGCCAGGGCCGCGCCCGCATCGTGCTGGTCCGCTCCAAGGCCACGGTGCCGCATTGCCCGGACTGGTCGTCGAACAGCGACTTCAATCCGAACAACGGCCTGTCGAGCAACTTCGGCTGCGCCGTCAATTCGAACCTCGCCGCGATGGTCGCCAACCCGGAAGACCTTGTCCACGGCGCCACGGGCACGACCGAAGTGGGCGTGCGCAGCACCAAGGCCATAGAGACCTTCCGCAACGCGGCGCCCACGGGCGGCGGCGGCGCCCAGCTGCCCGCCTCTTCGAGCAAGGGAGACTGATCTCGTGAACGCACCCTGGAAATCCGGCGGCCCGAACGGGCGTGACCAGTTCGCCGCTTACGTGTGCGACGAAGCCTCGCTCGACGTGCTTCGCCCGCTGGCCATCGAAATGGGCTGGCAGCCCGAGAAGTGCAACAAGGGCGGCCTGCGCAATGCGGTGCAGTCGCTGGCGATCACCGCCTCACCCAACATCCTGATGGTCGACCTGTCGGAGAGCGGCGATCCGCTCAACGACATCAACGCGCTGGCCGAAGTCTGCGAGCCGGGTACGGTCGTCATCGCGGTGGGCCAGATCAACGATGTGCGCCTCTATCGCGATCTCATCGCCAGCGGCATTCACGACTACCTGCTCAAGCCGCTTCAGGCCGCGCACGTCCGGGATACGCTGGCGCAGGCGCAGGCGGTGTTCACCGCTCCGCGCAGCCACGAGAGCGGCGTGTCCAAGCCGCATGTCTCGACGGCGGTGATCGGCACGCGCGGCGGCGTCGGCGCCTCCACGCTGGCGACTTCGCTCGCCTGGCTGTTCAGCGCCGACAACAAGCTGCCCACCGCACTGCTCGACCTCGACATCCACTTCGGCACTGGCGCACTCGTGCTGGACCTCGAACCGGGACGCGGCCTCACCGACGCGATCGACAACCCCAGCCGCATCGACGGCCTGTTCATCGAGCGCGCGATGATCCGCGCAAACGACAATCTCGCGATCCTCTCGGCCGAAGCGCCGATCAGCTCCCCGCTCATGACCGATGGCTCTGCCTTCCTCCAGCTGGAGGAAGAATTCCGGCAGGCCTTCGAGATGACGGTGATCGATCTGCCTCGCAACATGCTGATCAACTTCCCGCAGTTGCTGGCGGACGTGAACGTGATCGTGCTGGTCACCGAACTGACGCTCGCGTCGGCGCGCGATACGATCCGCATGCTGTCATGGCTCCGCGCCAATTCCCCCCACGCCCGCGTGGTGGTGGTGGCCAACAAGGTCCAGTCGGGGCTGGCCGAGATCAGCAAGGCCGATTTCGAGGCATCGATCGAGACGCGCATCCAGCTTTCGATCCCTTACGACATCAAGGCCGCCTCGCTGGCGGCCAAGCTGGGCCAGACTTTCGCCGACGCCAACCGCTCGTCACGCGCGGGCGGCGCGATCCGCGAACTCTCGCGCATGATCCTCGATGAGGCGGGCGAAGTCGGTGACAAGGGCGCGGCCAAGCCGTCCCTGCTCGGCAAGTTCGACCTCAAGGCGATGATGGGCAAGGCCACGAAAAAGGAAACGGCGGCCTGACGAGCGCGCCCGGGGGCTTTCCCCGGGCAGCCTCGCGGGCCCGGTGAAGGCGGGCAACGGCGATGAATGTAATGCAGCTCCTCCTGGTGGCGGTGGGCCTTACGGCAGTGATCGGGCTCGTCTGGGCCGCGCTTGCCGGCCCCTCGCCCGACAAGGAATCGGCGCGGCGGCTCAAGTCCGTGCGTTTCCGGCATTCGCAAAGCGCGACCGACCGGGTCGAGGCGCAGATGCGCAGGGCCGTGGCCGCACGCAAGCCGCGCGTCCACAAGGTCGCCGGATCGGGCTCGCGGATCGATGCGCTGGTTCTGCGCCTGCACCGCTCGGGCCGGAGCTGGACGCTATCGCAGTATATCTACGTCTCGGTGGGCCTCGGCCTCACCGTCACCTTGCTGATCTTCCTCAAGTCCGGCGCGCTCATGCTGGCGCTGGCCTTCGGGCTCTTCGTCGGCGCGGGCCTGCCCCACTTCGTGCTCAACAAGCTGATCGTGCGGCGCACCAACAGCTTCAACAGCAAGTTTGCCGATGCCATCGAACTGCTCGTGCGCGGCCTGCGTTCGGGCCTGCCGGTGACCGAGACGCTCGGCGTCGTCGCCAAGGAAGTCCCCGGCCCGGTGGGCGAGGAGTTCAAGCTCGTCACTGAACGCATCAAGATTGGCAAGACCATGGAGGACGCCCTCCAGGACACCGCGGATCGTCTTGAAATCCCGGAATTCAACTTCTTCTGCATCACTTTGGCGATCCAGCGCGAGACCGGCGGCAACCTTGCCGAAACGCTCGCCAACCTTGCCGACGTGCTGCGCAAGCGCACCCAGATGAAGCTCAAGATCCGCGCGATGAGTTCGGAATCGAAGGCCTCGGCCTACATCGTCGGCTCGCTGCCCTTCATCGTCTACGGCATGATCTATTGGGTCAACCCGGGCTACGCCGGGAAGTTCTTCATCGACGAGCGCCTGATGGTCGCCGGCATCGGCGGCGGCGTCTGGATGGGCATCGGCGCCTTCGTCATGGCCAAGATGGTCAGCTTCGAAATCTGAGCGGAAGGAACCAGTCACAATGCCCGCTCAACCCGCCGGACCCACGATCCTGGGCTTCGACGTCATCTTCGTCGGCACGCTGCTGGCAATGGTCGGCGCAGCTTCCATGCTGCTGGCGATCTACGCCGCGGTCACTGTGCGCGATCCCATGGCCAAGCGCGTCAAGGCGCTCAATTCGCGCCGCGAAGCGCTGAAAGCCGGGATCATCACCAATACGGCCAAGAAGCGCCAGTCGGTCATCCGCCGCAACGATACCACCGATCGCATCGGCAGCTTCCTCGGCGCGCTCAGCATGCTGCAGGACAGCCAGATCAAGGCGATCCAGCAGAAGCTGGCGCAGGCCGGCATCCGCAACAAGGAATGGGCCGTCGCGGTCGTCTTCGCGCGCATGGTCGCCCCGATCGTGCTCGGCGGCCTTGCCGCGATCGTGATCTACGCGATCAACTACTTCCCCGAATGGGGCGCATTCAAGAGGTTCATGGGCTTCGCGGCGCTGCTGCTGCTGGGCTACAAGGGCCCGGACATCTACATCCAGAACCTCATCAACAAGCGCACCAACCTGATCCGCAAGGGCCTGCCCGACGCGCTCGACCTGCTGGTGATCTGCGCCGAAGCCGGTCTTACCGTAGACGCCGCGTTCGACCGCGTGGCTCGCGAACTGGGCCGCGCCTATCCGGAACTGGGCGACGAGTTCTCGCTCGCCTCGATCGAACTTTCGTTCCTTACCGAACGCCGCCAGGCCTTCGAGAACCTGTCCTATCGCGTGAATCTGGACGCGATGAAGGGCGTGGTGACGACCATGATCCAGACTGAGCGCTACGGTACGCCGCTGGCATCGGCACTGCGCGTGCTCTCGGCCGAATTCCGCAACGAACGCATGATGCGCGCCGAGGAAAAAGCCGCGCGCCTGCCTGCGATCATGACCGTGCCGCTGATCCTGTTCATCCTGCCCACGCTGTTCGTGGTCATTCTCGGCCCGGCGGCCTGTTCGATTGCCGACGCCTTCTCGGGCGGCGATCCGCACCCGCCGCCGAAGTGAGCGCGGCCTCCGCCTGATAAGGAAACGCCCTCCTCGAAATGTCGGTGGAGGGCGTTCTCACATTCGGCAGGGCGCCGATCACGGTGGAGATTTCTGAGGGTCGATAACCGGCAAGGCCGCAGTGGTACGAACGCCCAGTTCGTAAACGGCGTCCCAGCCACGCTGTTCGTCTTGGGAAAAGCGGATGCCAAGCGCCCCCTGACGCGGAGGGCCGTTGCCATGGACGCCGCAACCGTCGGCAAGACAGTCCCACGTCGTTCCGCCATTGCCAACCACGTTGACCGTGACGGTGCCACTGGCGGGCATAAGCGACCCTGCCGTAACGACGGTCTTGTTGCGGAAGGTCATCGGCTTTCGTCTGGCGTGGACGTTTCCTGCCAATATCAATGTGATGCCATTTCCCTTCGCCGGGATCTGCATCCAGGACTTGGCCATTGCAGCATCGCGAGACGTTTCACCCGAGTAGGACGAAGGCACGTCGGTTGCCACGACCCGCGCGATCTTTCCGGCGGCCGTGAGTTCACGCAGTGTGCCCAACATGCGCAGAAAGGCCGTGCTGCCCCGGCCATCCTGCGAGCGGAAATGCCAATGCGGCAGTTCCAGCAAGGCTTGCCTTGCCGCGCTGCCGCCATCGGAATGCATGTAGGTATCGATGGTTGATTGCCCGTCGACCGACAATTCCAGGGCAACGGTAACGGGTCTCCCGGTGGCTGCCGCAAGGCAAACCAGATTGGCGAACGCATCGGGCATTTCGCTTGTGCCGTGCATTTCACCGACGATCACCCAACGCACGTCCTGCCGGAAGAGCTGGTCGGCGCCGGGAACGGGCGTGCAACTTGCGGCAGTCGACGCGGAGAGCATCAAAGCAAGGGCAGCCAGCATGTTACCTCAGACGTTTTTCAGATCTGAAGGCTTTCCTCGGTCAACAAGCCAAGCCCTACAAGTTACCGAATTGTAAACGCTTCATAACGGCGCGGGATTGTTCACTCTCGAATCCGGGCCGCCTAGCGCGCAGACGAAACTGCGAGCTTGAGGCCGAAGCCCACGAACACACCGCCGGTCAGGCGGTCCAGCGTCTTCACTGCGCCGGGTCGCCGCAAGAACCGGCCGAGCGGCGCGGCGGCGGCGATCAGGGCCGCGAACCAGACGACGGTCAGCAGGACATGCAGGCAGGCGAGGAAAAAGGTGTAGCCCGCAACGCCGGTGCTCCCCGATACGGAATGCGGCACGAACTGCGGAAGAAAAGTCACGTAGAACACGCCGACTTTGGGATTGAGCATGTTGGTGAGAAAGCCCTGCAGGAACGCCCCCGTGCCGCGCTTGCCGGTTGGCATATCACCGGCTGCGGCATCCAGCGTCTGGCGCGGCCGCAGCACCAGCTTCGCGCCCAGCCACAGCAGGTAGCCCGCCCCCACGAACTTGACCACGGTATAGGCCAGTTCCGACGCCCGCAGCAGCGCGCCCAACCCCAGCGCGACCGCCCCGCCCCAGATCAGGCAGCCCAGCAGGATGCCCAGCGCCGCGAACACCGCCGCGCGCCGCCCCTCGACCGTGGCCGAGCGCAGCACCATCGCCGTATCGACACCGGGCGTAATCGTCAGAACCGTTGCCGCGACGACGAAGGCAAGAAGCAGGGAGAGACTCGTCATCCCGCCCTATTACAGCACCCGTGCAAACACGCCAGCGTAGCTTCCGCCCTGACCAATCCGTCTCGCAACCTGAAAGCCGGAGCGATGCTCCTGAACATCCGTTCCCCATCACCGCCGGATCGTGGCACTCCCATCGGCGAGCGACAGGAGGTTGCGGGCCGCGCTGCGTTCAGGTGAGTCGTAAGCCCCAAACAGCACCGGATTGAGAACCTGTCGCGCCATTTCGGCCTGCCCTTCGCGGACAAGTTCCCGGCCAAGATCGAGGCGCGGACCGGGCGCAGCGGGTACGCGGCGGATGGCCTCGACCATTCCGCGCATGGCATCTTGCGGGACGGGCTGGCCCGCCCTGGTGAAGCTCAGGAAATAGGCGATCCGAGGCTCGGTGGCCTGATCGTCCAGAGCAATGGCCCGCACCAAGGCGCCGCGCGCCGTGGCGAGACGTTCCGGCCGGTCCGCTTCCGCGCCGGCCATGGCCCGATCTGTCAGGGCCGCACCTTTCCAGGTCAGCGCTTCGGCATCGTCAGGCGCCTTGGCGAGCACGCGCTCTGCCCCGGCGAGGCATTCGTCGGTCTGCCCGCCCCGGCATTCGGCTGCGGCGGCAAAAAGCTGCACATCGGCATCCCCCGGGAACTGCGCCGCCATGTCGCGCACACGCAAAAGCCAACCCTCGGTGCTGCCGCCGGTCGCGAGCCGAGAATCCTGTTCGATCTTCGCTTCGAGCAAAACACCGGCAGCCGGTGACAAGGCCGTTACGAGCGGCTCCGCAACGGGCGGTTGCTGAGCTTCGGCATGGGCATAGGCGATATCGCGATTGCCGCAGGACTGGATCTCGCGCTGCAACGCCTGCATATCCCCGAACACCGCCGACGCATCGGCCTGCGGGATGCCGCGGTGGATATCGGCCATGTAGTGCTCGAACTGCGCGTAGCGCTCCGGCTTCGGCTTGGAGAACACGAAATAATACGTCACCAGCCATGCGCCATAGGGATTCCAGCCCTGCGCCGCATCGGGATCCTGCAGGTATTGCCCCGTCAGGATGTCCGCCACTTTCGGATAGCCATAGGACTTGAACACATCCTTGTAGCCGTCAGGCGGAAGCGCATAGTCGAATTCGCCGCTGTGCTTGACGTCGAGGGTCGAAAACAGCTCGCCCATCCCGTCCAGATACCAGCGCGGATAGGCGGCTGGCAGGTAAGTCAGCAGGAAGTGACGCGCGAAAGCGGCGGAAAGCTGTCCCTCCCACGACCGCGCAATCGGCGGATGCCGGGGGAGATTACCGCAAAATTCAAGCCCGCCGGCAGCCGAGTAGTCTTCGCAATCGCTACCGAAACGGCGGCTGGTGTTGAGGTCGATCATCTGCTCGCTGCGCGGGATGACCAGGACTTCCCCATTCTCACGCGGATCATAGTAGCTGCGGCTGACAAAAGGTGCAGGGAACGGCCCTTGCTGCGACCGCAAGTCACGCAGGCCCAGCGCCTCCATGCGGTCCTGCGAATCCATCAGGACGACCTGCATCTTCATCACATCGCCCGGCTCGGCGCCGTGAAGATAGAGGCGCGCCATCAGGCGGTGCAGCAGTTCGAGATTGCGCGTCACGCGCTTCAGTTCATCGTCGCTGCCCGTGCTGAAGACCACGACATGATCGGCCTCCGCACGCTTCCACGTGCTCTTCGGCTTGTCCTGCTCTTTCCCGGCCTGCCCCTTTACGACGATATCCTTGTTCGCGGCTTGCGCCTGCGCTGGATTCGCCAAAGCGGTGAGCCCAAGGCAAATACAAAGCCCTGCGAAAGAGGCACCAAGCGGTCGCGATACTGTACTCCGCATCATTCTTGCGATGCCGTTCGCACTATTCACCAGTCAACACTCGATCAAAATTGAACCAATCGCCGGTCAACATATTGGATTTTCCGCAAGAAGATAGCGGATACGCCGAACATTACAGCTATTTAAGATCCATTATGATGACTATAGGCATCGTCCGAATTCGTCATCTTACGGTCGCAAACAAGACGCGAAACGTATCGGTGCACCCCGCTTCATCCAGCTTGCCGTGGCCGCCGGAAAAACGCCGGCGATCCAGCATGCTGCGCAAACAGCCTGTCGATAACTTGAATTTCCACTTGCCAGCCGTGAAAACTGGCGGCAAAGGGCGCTCCACCCCAGCAAGAGCAGGGGTCCGGAAGAAGGCTCCCAGGCCCGATCCGCGGAAATGATTGGGGCCTTAGCTCAGCTGGGAGAGCGCCTGCATGGCATGCAGGAGGTCAGCGGTTCGATCCCGCTAGGCTCCACCATTTCCCTTCTTGCCGAAGCGGCATTTTCCATACAAATCAGATAGATCAGGCCGGTGTCTCGACCAGTTCTGCGATCTCGAATACGTAGCTTTTCCAGCCGCGCATACGGCTCGCCTCTTCGGTGGCCGCGCGCTTGCGCTTCGCATCGGCGAGCGAGCGCTCGTGGCCCCAGAACACCTCTGTCTTGCCGTTTTCCAGTTCCGCGACGATCCGCCAGTAATGGGTAAAAGGATCTGCCGTGGGCCCGATGGTCTTCACATAACCATCGGGCATCGTCGCGGTAAGGTAGCGTTTGCGGCGCCGGGCCATACAGCTCAGCCCTGCGCGTCGAGCACCCTGCCCGCCACCGCATCGAGCCGGGCCACGAGCACAGAATCGCGCGCTTCGGGCGCAGTCACCAGCGCATGCTCAAGGGCGTGGTCGATGGGGCTATGCGGGCGCTCGAGCGGCAACGTGGCGGCGAGAAGGCGCAGCGACTGCCGCGCGACGCGGGCATTGGCGTGCATGACTTCAAGCACGTGGCTGACTTCGACGCCCGCCTCGTCCTCGCGCCACGCGTCGTAATCAGTGACCATGCCGAGCATCGCATAAGGCAGCTCCGCTTCGCGTGCGAGGCGCGCTTCGGGCATTCCGGTCATGCCAATCACCTCCGCACCCCACGCGCGATACATGACGCTTTCGGCACGGGTGGAGAACTGCGGGCCCTCGATGGCGACGTAGCAGCCGGAGGGATGGACCGTGGCACCGGCCAGCCGCGCCGCCTCTCCCGCCAGCGCCGAAAGGCGCGGGCAGGTGGGATCGGCAAGGCTCACATGGGCCACCATACCGGTGCCGAAGAAGCTGCTTTCGCGGCCGTGGGTGCGGTCGATGAACTGGTCGACCATGACCATGTGCCCCGGCGCCATTTCTTCGCGCAGAGAGCCGATGGCGGACAGCGCCAGCACGTCGGTCACGCCGCAGCGGGCCAGCACGTCGATATTGGCACGATAGTTGACGGCAGACGGCGGAATCGCGTGCCCTGCCCCGTGGCGGGCGATGAACGTGAAGCGCACGCCCTCGATCCGGCCGGTCACGACCGGCCCGGACGGTTCGCCAAATGCGCTGGAAACCGCGATCTCCTGTGCGTCCTCCAGTTCTATGCCGGCGGCGAGGCCCGATCCGCCGATGACGCCGATGTGCCAGAAACTGCTTTTTTCAGCGCGCAAGGATACCTGCCATGATGATGTCGATAGTGTGCTCGCGATAGCGGTCGCGCAGTTCCTCGGTCAATGTGTCCTGACCGAAACAATGCTTGAGAACCAGCCGCGCCGAGAAGAACCGGTCCACCGCGCCCGTTACCGTGAAGTAGAAAAGCTGCGGATCGATCTCGCGGAACACCCCGGCCCGCACGCCATTGCCGATCAGTTCCTCGTAAGCGCGGTAGATCGGCGAGAGGTAGCTGTCGGCAATGCGGCGTGCCTCGGCATCGTCGCTTTCGCGCACCATGCGCATGGTCAGGCGATTGAGGTAAGGCACCTCGTAGAAAGTATCGACCACCTTCCAGAGATGGCGGCGCAGCTTGGCCTCGGGCGACCAGCCATCCTTCGCCAGCAGCGCATCGACGCTGGTGACGATGGCCTGCCAGTCCCGGTCCAGCAGGGCCTTGAGCAGCCCTGCCTTGTTACCGAAATAGTACTTCACCAGCGCCGAATTGAGGCCCGAGCGCAAGCTCAGCTCGGACAGCGAGATGTCGATCACGTCGCCGTCGCGCATGATCAGGCTCGCCGTTTCGAGCAATTGCGCCCGCGCGCCGGGCGGCGGCGTGTTGACTTCGGTGGTGGACCGGGTCTGCGCCATGGCCGCGCCCTCCGGCGCCCTTACTTCGGGCCCAGGCGGATGGCGCCGTCGAGGCGGACGGATTCGCCGTTGAGGTAATCATGCTCGACCATGAACAGCGCGAGCTTGGCGTATTCCTCCGCCTTGCCGAGGCGCTTGGGGAACGGCACCATGGCGGCGAGCGCGTCCTGCACCTGCTGCGGCATGCCCGCCATCATCGGCGTTTCGAAAATGCCCGGCAGGATGGTGTTGACGCGAATGCCATCGTTCATGAGATCGCGCGCCACCGGCAGGGTCATCGCCAGCACGCCGCCCTTCGAGGCGCCATAGGCGGCCTGCCCGATCTGTCCGTCCTGCGCCGCGACCGAGGCGGTGTTGACGATCGCGCCGCGCGCGCCGAATTCATCCACCGGATCGAGCGTGACCATGCCTGCAGCCGACTTGCTGATGCAGCGGAACGTGCCGACAAGGTTGATCGCGATCACTTTCTCGAACACGGCCATGTCATGCGCGCGCGGTTCGCCGGTCTCGCGGTTCTTGCCCACGGTCTTGGAAGCCGGTGCGATACCGGCGCAATTGACGAGGATACGCTCCTGCCCGTTGGCGGCACGGGCCTTGGCAAAACCGGCATCGACGCTGGCATCGTCGGTCACGTCGACCTTGCAGAACACGCCGCCGATCTCTGCGGCGATCGCTTCGCCCGCTGCCTCGTTGAGATCGAAAAGCGCCACTTTCACGCCCTTGGCCGCAAGCGCGCGTGCCGTGGCCGCGCCAAGGCCAGAGGCCGCACCGGTGACTACGGCGGCCATGCTGCTGTCCAGAATCATCGCATTCTCCCGTTCCACGAAGCCGCGCGCCCTTCCGGATCGTTCGGAAGGGTACACGACGATTTAATCGGCCGGTTAAGCAGCCTTCGTGGACAGGTCAATCACCGCGCGCGAAAACCCGCCCCAGCGACGTAGAACGCGGCGCGAAACGGGCGCCCCGCGAAATCACTGGGCCGGAGTGAGACCGCGCTGGACCTGCGATTGTTCGATATTCGAACGGTTGATCTGGCGCTGCTCGGCCCATTGGCTCTTGGTCATGCAGACTTTCTTGACCTTCAGCAGCGAGCCGATTTCCTGCTGGCGCTGGCAGATGACCGGATCGTTGGCGTCGATGGCCGAGACCGGCTTGGCCGCCCCAGGCGCAGCCGGGGCAGCAGCAGGGGTTGCGGCCGGAATGGCGGCCTGAGCCGGTGCGGGGGCTATTGCCGGATCGGCGGCGAAAGCAGGGCCTGCCATCAGCAGCGAGGCAGCGATCAGAACTGTGGTACGCGTATACATCGGATTCTCCCAGGCATCGGCCTCCGGCCCTGATGCCTCATCTCTATGAAGTGAGGTTATTCCGCGTCGGGCCGCTGTTCAAGCGGGTTGAGCGCGCGCCACGTCGAAGGCCACTGTCATGCGCTCGCCCGAGGGAAAAGGCCGGGTGCCATGCCACATCCACGACGGAAACAGCACCAGCCGCCCCGGACGCGGCGCCACCGTAAGGCGCGGCGCCAGTTCGATGCCGAGCGCCGCCGGGGCGCCGCCGAGATCGAGATGGCCCTGTCCGTCCGCAAGCCCTTCGGGAACCGTGATATAGAGTGCGGAACTGATCCAGCCCTGCGGATGGTGATGCGCCGTGTGAAAACCGGCTCCCGCCAGCCGGACCGACCAGCTTCCGGCAAAGCGCGGCCGCGCCGGGCGCGGCTGCGAGAGCATCGGATGCCCCGCATCCGGCGCAGGCAGGCTTTGGGCGAACCGGGCGACCTCGCGCCGCAATACGTCGCGCAGGCGGGCAACTTCCGGCTCGATCCGCGCAAGCAGCGCGCCGTCGGTCTGCGTGCCCCCGCGCACCGACTGATCGAGGAAACGGCCCGACCGGCCGTGCAATCGGCCGAGGAAAGCCCGCAGGTCGGCGAGGCCGATCTCCTCCGGGTCGAGATCGATCACCCGGCAGAGACCCTGCTGCCCGTCCAGCCATTCGGAGCGCGGATCGCCGGTCAGGCGCCAAGCCAGCGCGGCATAGGGCCACATGCCTTCGGCACCGGGCGCCGTCAGCCAGGGTTCGATGGCCTCCGCCGCCTCGGAATGTCGGCCGGTGCGTAGCAGATGCCGCACCCACCAGACCGCATGGCCCTGATCGGTCGAATTGCCGAGCGCGGCGAACTGCGCCGCCGCCTCTTGGCTCCGCCCCAGCTCGTCGAGTGCCGCCGCGCGGGCCAGCTGGAACCGCGTGAGCGGTCCGTGGGCCGCGAGTGCCCGGTCGGCCACGGTCAGCGCCGGACCGAAATGCTCGCCTGCCAGCAGGAGATCGACCGCCAGCCCGCGCAGGGCATCGCTCTGCGGGAAGCGGGCGAGTGCCGCCTCGATCGTCGCCAATGCGCGCATGCCCTGCCCCATCAGCGTGGCGAGCTGTGCGAATTGCCGGTGCCCCTCCATCCAACCGGGATTGGCGGCCAGCATCGCTTCCAGTTCCGAAAGGCCCCGCGCGCCCTCTCCTTCGGCATAACGAGCGGAGGCAAGGCCAAGCCGGATCTCCGCCTTGGCGGGCGCGAGGCGGGTGACCTGCTCGAACTGGGCCGATGCCGACAGGCCCGCCTCCAGCCGCAGATGGGCGAGCGCATGGACCATCCCGGCGTTGGCGGGATCGTGCCGCAAGCCCTGCTCCAGCGCCGCAATCGCCTCGTCGCGCCGGTCCAGCGCGCGGCGCAGCATCGCGGTCCAGTGCAGGAGCGCCGGATCCGGAGCATGGCTGCGCAGATAGCGCGAGAGCCGTTCCTCGGCTTCCTCCTCGCGGCCCTGCGCCAGCGCCTGACCGGCCAGTTCGGCCAGCGTTTCCGGATCGTCCCTATCTGCCGCCATTGCCTTTGCCATGTGTCAGGTGTGCCTGTCGGAAGCGATGGTCGCCGCCACGGCTTCGCGCTCCGGCCCCGAGAGACCGGGATGCCAGACGTCGAAAATCAGCACCACGCGCAGCAGGTCGCTGGGGTTCATCGCCTCATGCTCGATGGTGTCGTCGAATGCGAAAGCCTCACCCTCGCGCCATTCGCGCGTCTCGGCACCCACCCGGAACCAGCAGCCCGGCGGCACCACCAGCGGCAGGTGACAAACCAAGCGCGTATTGTCGACACCGACATGGGCCGGAATCGTCGTGCGCGGCGCCAGCAGCGAGAACATGGCATTGGGCGAGGCGCCGGGCACTTGCGGCTGCGGCAGGCGCGCAAGGATTTCCAGAGTGCGGGGCGCCTGCGCGGCATTGCGCTCCACCACTTGCCCCCGTTTCAGCAAATGGATCGCCGTCCAGTCCTTGCTGTGGTTGAGCGGCCGCCACTGCTCCAGCGGCTGGCGCTCGTCGTACTGGACATAAGGCTCCAGTTCCGCGCGCTCGGAATGGATCAGCGCACGCATCTCCTCGCGGATCACATCGAAACCGGCTTCCACTTCGGCAAGCCACGGCGTCGTATGGCGCGGATGGAACTCGCGCTCGACCAGTCCCGGATAGTGAAAATGGGTCGGCGTCGAATGATAGACGCGCGTCTTGTGCAGGATATTGTCGCGAAACCGGGCCAGCCGCCAGGCCATGTCGTCGTCCGTGACATCGTTCCGGGGCGCCTCGGCGCCGGCATCCGCATGCGCCAGCGCCGCCGTTCCGGCTTCGGCCAGACGCGCCTCGCGCTCGGCCTGCCATGCCGCATGGAATGCCTCGCCCGCAGCCAGCGCGGCAGCGAGCGGAGCCGGCAGCGCCGCATCCTCCGGCTTTTGGGCGATCGCGATGCCCCACGCCTCTCCGGCGTCCGGATCGTCGAGCCGTTCGAGCAGTCCCGCCCGCATGACCAGCGCCATGAAATCGAGCGGCACCAGTTCCAGCGCTCTGTGCACCGCATCGAGAGCGCGGCGCGGCTGGCGCAAGGCCCGACGCAGTCCGCCCAGCCGCAGCCATTGCACAAACGCCTCGGAACCGGTGAACGCCCCTGCTTCCGCTTTGGCATCCGCCGTCAGCAGTGTTTCGAGTTGCTCTGCCGCCTCAGGCAAGCGTCCTGCTCCGACAAGGCGATCAATTTCCGCGAGTGGCGATACCCCTGAATTCATTACCCGCCCCCGGTTCAGGTCAGTTCAACGGCGGGTCGAGCCCGATGGCTCGTCCCATGGCGGCACCCGATCATCGTCGAGCGCATAGCCAAAGCCCTTGACCCAGGGCTTCAGCGTCGGAAAAACGGATGCGAGATGGCGCTCGTAACGGCGCCAGCGCCCCGCCGCGCGCGTGTAGACCGCCTCGGTCACTTGCGCATAGCTGGCGGTTCGGACGACACCGCGCGCTCTTGCCGCGTCGCGGTGGTCGAAGTCCTCGCTCTGCCACGGCAGGCCCAGCCAGTTAAACAGCGGCTCCAGCTCGCGCGCCTGATCGGCAACGAGGCGCTCGTAGACCACGGTGCGTACGGACATGTCGAAGATCGCGCGCGCCTTGGTCCAGTACGCGAAGCTCATGTCGTAGAACTCCGCCGCCGTATCGAGGGCGAGGAAGTTGCTCATCGCCGGATTGGTGCGGAAATTGGTGATGAAACAGCTCAGCAGCACATCGCAAGGGTGGCGCAGCGCCAGCACGAACTTCGCATCCGGGAACAGCCGGAGGATCATCGGAACCTGATTGAGATGCAGCGGGTGCTTGTCGATCACCATTGTTTCGGGGCCGAGCGGACCGAACCCAGCGACGCGTTCGAAATAGCGCGCGCGCGCCGCGCGGATGGCGGCCTCGTCAAGGCCGGGCAGCACTTCCATGCCGCCGAGTTCGTGCTCGATCTGGCCGATGATATCCTCTTCCTCCAGCACCAGCGTATCGGGCGCGGTCATAAGCATGGTATCGAGCAGCGTCGTGCCCGAACGCGGGAAGCCCAGCAGGAATACTGGCGCCGGGCGATCGGAGGACGGCGAGGCGCTCCATCCGGCCGCCCACTCGGGCGTCAGCAGCGCGCTGTCGCGCGCCACGGCCTCACGGTGGAGACGCGCCAGCACCCCCGGCTGCGAGGGTTGCTCAAGGTTGATGGCGTTCATTTCGGCAAACGCGGCGAATGCCTCGTCCGGCCGCCCCATGCGATCGAAGAGAATGCCGCGAAGCTGAGCAACGCGGTCGGACTGGACGACCTCGGTCGACAGCTCGAGTGCGGCGAAAGCGTCCTCGAAACGCTCCGCGCGCTTGAAGCGAAGCGCGTCGATATAGGCCCGCGAGGGATCGTCCACACCGGCCGCCGCTGCGCGTTCCGTCAGAGCATCGAGTTCGGCCTCGCGATTGGCGCGTTCATAGACGGCCGCCAGTCCGACAAAGGAGGGGCCGAGCGCCGGCTCAATGGCAAGCGAAGCCTCAAGCCGTGCCTCGGCCAGATCAAAATGGCCCTGCCGCGCGGCTTCCGTCCCATAGTCCGACTGAAGGCCCGCATTGTCCGGCGCGCGGTGCGCAGCCTCTGCAAGCGCTTCGTAGTACCGGTCCAGCAGTCCGACTTCGCGGTAATAATTCGCCAGCGTCAGCATCGGCACATGGTCGTCGGGAAAATCGCGTGCCGCATCGCGCAGGACCTGCTCGCCTTCCTCCCCCCGGCCAGTCCCGAAGAGAGCCGTGCCGAGATTTACGCGGATCGGCGGGGCGTCCGGCGCCAGTTTCGCCGCGCGCTGCAACAGCTTCACGGCTTCCTCGCCCTCGCCCATTTGGCGCAGCGCATTGCCGAGATTGTTGAGCAGCGACCAGTCGTCCGGCCGCTTGGCCAGAACATGGCGGTAAAGCCGGCTCGCCAGCGGGAAATCCTCCGCCTCCTGAGCGAGATGCGCTGCCATGCCCGCCAACCGCAAACTGGGCTCCGCAAGCGCCGCCGCCTCGTCGCACAAGGCCAGCGCCTGCGTGTTGCGTCCGAGATGAAGATAGGATTCCACAAGGTTCGTGCGCACGACCAGGTCCTGCGGTCGCATGGTATGCGCGCGTTCCAGATAGGTCGCGGCGCGATCGTATTGCCGGCGATGGAACTCCACGGCCCCGCCCAGCGCTGCCAGCGTGGCATCCTGCGGGTGCACTGCCGTGGCCGATGCCGCCATGACCGCAGCCTCGTCAAGGCGCCCGATGCGGGCCAGCCCGGCGATCTGGTTCAGCTGTTCCGAAGGCGTGCTGGAAGTCATCGTGAAGTCCGAATTTCCGGGCGCCACAGGGCGCCGTAAACAGAGGCGGCGGCCCTCCCAGGGGAAGACCGCCGCCAGAAACTAACCGTTCAGAAGAGCGATTAGAAGTTCATCGTGATGCCGGTGAACACGTAACGACCCAGTGCGTCGTACGTACCCGGATAGGTGTTGCCGCTGCAGACCGTGCTTGCGCAACCGATCGAAGTAACCAGCGGCGGGTCCTTGTCGAACAGGTTGGTCGCACCCAGACGCCAGGTCAGGTGATCGCCCAGAGCCGCCGTCAAGGTCAGGTCGAAGTAGTCCTGCGACTTGATCTTGGTATCGAGCGAGTTCTGCTGCTGCGGACGCGAGTCCTGCAGTGTGCTCGACGGGTTGGCGAACTCGGTGGTGACACCCGAGAGGTGACGCCACTGGACCGACAGGCCGAGGCCATTGGCCATGGTGAACGACGTACGGACCTTATGGCGCCACTTGGGCAGCGGAGTGCCGCAAGTCGGGCCGTAGTAACCGGCACAGTTGTACTCGGCGGTCAGGCCGTTATCGACGGTGTAGTGGTTGAGGTAGGTACCCACGAAGTTCAGCGACAGACGACCGGCACCGCCGATTTCGGTGGTGTAGTTGCCGTTGAACTCGAAGCCACGGGTCTTCACGCTACCGACGTTGTGGTAGATGTCTTCCACATAGCCGTCCGAGCTGAGCCACAGCGAGCCGGCCGGGTTACGATGGATGAGCGAGCAGGCATCAGCCGTACCGTCCGAGTCCTCGCAGGCTGCCAGGATGGCGTCTGCGCCGAACTGCTGGATGGCATCCTTCACCTTGATGTCGAACCAGTCGACGCTGCCGGTCAGCCCCGGAATCCAGTGCGGCGCAAGCACCACGCCCAGAGTCTTGGTGGTGGACTTTTCCGGGTTCAGATCGGGGTTGCCGCCGATCAGGCCGTTGTACTGGCTCGCCGGGTTGAGCGTCGTACCGCCAGAGACGCCCTGCGCCGCACAAGCCGGCGACACCGTGTCCGTGCCGGCGCAAGGATCGGTCGTGCCATCAAGCGCGATGATCTGCGGCGAGAACAGCTCCTGGATGTTCGGCACGCGAACGGCGCGGTTGTAACCGGCACGCAGACGGATGTCCGAGATCGGAGCGAGTTCCAGGCCCAGCTTGTAGGTGTTGGTGTTGAAGGTGCGGCCGTTCGAGATGCTGTAGTGCGAATAGCGGTAGCCGCCATTGAACGACAGACTCTGCACGAAGCCGTCCTGAATCAGCGGAACCTCGATTTCGCCGAACAGTTCGCTCACCTTGTAGCTACCGTCGGTGTCGAGCGTGGGCGCGCCCTGACCGGTCAGGTCGCCGGTGGAGAAGGCTTCGTCAGTCCGCAGTTCCAGCGAGTCACGGCGGTATTCGGCACCGATCGCGACGTTTACGCCATCCGACGCCAGCGGCGACTTGATGCCGTATTCACCCAGCAGGCCAGTGAAGGTAGCGCTGGCGACCTGCTGTGATGTCTGGCCCTTCATAAAGCCGGTGGCCGACAGGTAGTCGAGCGCAGCCTGCGAAATGTTACCGCTGAACACGTCATACGGTGCGCAGCGCGACGCCGGGTCGCTCAGACTGACGCGGCAGACCGGCTGGCCGTTGGGACCGGTCACCACGTCAAGCGCGTTGGCAAGGCGCGAGGCCGAGAACTCGTTCGAGTAGACCTGCGAGTAGTTGGTCCGGCCATACTGATAGTAGGCATCGTACGACCATGCCTTGTCCAGTTCGCCGCGCGACCCGATGACCGTGCGGAACGCGGTATGCTGGAGGTCGCTCTGGCGAGCACCACCCTGCACGTTACGCTGCAGGAGCTGCATGTAAGCCTTGTTATATGGCGCTCCGCCAACAACCGAGCTTGGGAATTCAAGCGGCGCCGCACCCGGCGTCGGATTGAACGGTGCGCCGGAAGCCACAGGGAAGTTTCCGATGTATCCGGTAATCAGGTTGCTCTGCTGGCAGATCACATCGCGCTGGGCAGCAGACATCAGCGGATTATCGCAATTAATCGTCAGCGTGTTGCCGAAGTCACCCGAAGGCGCGATCTGCGCGACAGTACGGTCATCCATGAACATGAATTCCATGTACGGATGAATTGCGTTGCTGATCTCGTAGTCGGTAAAGACGCCAGCGGTGTAGCGCTCGTCCGGACGCTGATAATGGTTCAGCGGCGCAAAATTGTAGATGTTGTGCGGGCCCACCTCGATCGTGCCGGCACCAACTGCGCCGGCACCCAGCGCGCCGAAGGTCGACGACGTGGCGTTCCCCTTATCGAAGATAAGCACGTTGGCTGGGTTGGAGATGGCCGAACCGCCGCAGCTCAGAACGCCCTTCGAGTTCGCACTGATAGAGCACGACGAATAGTCACGCCGGCCCTGCAGAACGGGGGTGGCGCGGCGATAGCCGACATAGGCAGTGGCGTGGCCACGGCCGTCATCAAAGCTAGTACCGAACGCAATAGTGGCGTCGTACTGGCCGCCATCGGCATTGTTACCAGTGGGGTAGTTGTAGGCAGGATCCCCGGCCTTCTGGTTCAGGATGTCCTGGGCCAAATCATTGCCGTTGCTGTGCGTATAGAGGCCGTAGTTGGCGTCGATACGGAAACCTTCGAAGTCGGTATCCATCTGGAAGTTGACAACGCCGGCCACAGCGTCCGCACCGTAAGTCGCCGAAGCGCCGCCGGTCAGAACGTCAACACGCTTCACCAGCGCGGCGGGGATGAAGTTAAGGTCAGCAGCCGAAGTGGTGCTGTTCGGGTCACCGGTCATCAGACGGCGGCCGTTGATCAGCACCAGCGTACGCGACGGCCCGAGGCCGCGAAGGTCAACCGTGGCCGTACCGGTGGCACCGTTGGACAGGTTCGAGCTCTGGCCCGCAGTCACCTGCGGCAGCGAGTTCAGCAGGTCTTCCGCGCGGGTGGTGCCCGACAGCTGGAAGTCCTGCGAAGTCACCGTGGTGATCGGCGCGATCGAGGTCTGGTTCGGCGACGCGATGCGCGAACCGGTGACGACGATCGGCGCGTTGGACTCCGGCGCCGTATCCGCAGCCGCGGCGTCCTGCGCCTGAACGGCGGTGCTGAACAGCGCGAAGCCCAGCACCATGGGTGCTGCACCTGCCTTCAGCGCGGTGAGAGTTGTTGTTTTCACTGGTGTGTGTCCCTTTGCTAAGGCGCGGCGTGACCCTTGCGCCTTGAAGTCTCCGGTGTGCGAAATCCGATCAACGACATTTCGCGCACCGGAAGATGGTGCAATTCATTGCGCAAAGACTGCAAAGCGCAAAGGGCCTTGCGTCTTGCGAGCAACATTCTCGAAACCTTGTGGCATATGCGCAACATTTTGGCACAAACGCGCGACAAATGGCGCAATGCCGTTAGCGACGTCAAGCTCAGAGCAGTGATATTGCCGCAACGTTGCAAAATTCAAACACCCCACAGAAGACAGTTTATTGCGCCCAATTGTGCAATCGCGGCCATCTATTGCGGCGCAGCCAAGCAGACTTGCCGAAGCGCGATCTACGTTGCTAACTTTGCCGCAGCCACGCCAATCATGGCGGCAAACAGGGGAACACGATGAGCGGCCCAAGAAGCACAGCCCTGAAATCCATCCTGGCCCTTGCACTGCTCCCCCCCCTGTTCGCCCCCATCGCCGCGTCAGCCGCCAAAAAGGCGGAAGAGGCACCTCCGCCGCCCGAACTTTTCCAGCACCTTCTGGATTGCCGCACGATCACCGATGGCCCCGCGCGCCTGACCTGCTTCGATCGCCAGTCCGCTGCGCTGGACGACGCCATGCGCAAGAAGGAAATCGTGGTCGCCGACAAGCAGGCAGTACAACGCGCCAAGCGCGGCCTGTTCGGCTTTGCCGCCCCGGTCGCCAAGCTGATGGGCTTCGGCGGGAGCGAGGATGACGCGAACGAGATCAAGGAAGTGTCGACGACGGTAGAAAGCGCCCGTCACAACGCCAACGGCTGGGTCGTGACTCTCGCCGACGGCAGCACATGGGAACAGAACGACACGCGAGACTTCGTTCTGTCACCCAAGCCCGGCAATGAGGTCCGCATCACGCGCGGTGCGCTCGGAACGTACTTCGTGGCGATTCATGGACAAGCGGCCGTAAAAATGCGGCGCGTGCAATAAACCCGCGACATAGTCGCAGGACCCCGCCCACGTAACAGAATTGCGTAAACGCGCTTCGCCCGCGGAATTTTCGCCACATCCAGTGTGCGAACTCGATCACAACGTTGCCGGAAGAATGGTAAATATAGCGGAAATGCGCGAAAATCAGGGCATCAAACCTGTTACATAAACGCCACAAGATGAAATTCATTGCGCATTCAGGCTGCAAAACGGGTTGAATGCTAGCCGCCCGACAGCAACACAACGTCCCATTGCTGCGGGCATTTTCCGGTGCCTGCCAGCTGCATCCGGCTTCCTCTCCGCTTGGTCACGCTGCGGTAAGGCGGTCGCAACAAGGGACACACACGTGAAACTCACTCTGAAGAAGGCTGCCCTGCGGGGCGCCACGAGCCTGACGGCATTTGCCGTGCTGTGCTCGGCTCAGGCTTACGCGCAGGACGCCGCGCAGACTGACGCCGCAAAATCCGACGATGCCGATTCGGGCCAGGCCATCGTCGTGACCGGTTCGCGCATCAAGTCGGATCTGCCGACCACCGTGGCACCGGTTCAGGTCATGAGCTCGGAACAGATTCGCAGCCAGGGTGTTGTCAACATTCAGGACGCGCTGCTGAAGAATCCGGTGTTCGGCACGCCGACCTTCTCGCGTACGAACACGGGCTTCCTGACTTCGGCAGCCGGCGTCGCAACGGTTGATTTGCGTAACCTCGGCGTAGACCGCACGCTGGTCCTCGTTAACGGCCGCCGCGTCGTTTCGGGCGTTCCGGGCAGCAACGCCGTCGACCTCAACATGATCCCGACCCAGATGGTCGAGCGCGTCGAAACCCTGACTTCGGGCAGCGCCTCGGCAATCTATGGTTCGGACGCGGTTGCGGGCGTTGTGAACTTCATCCTCAAGGACAACTACCAGGGGATCGAAGCACACGCACAGACCGGCATTTCGGGCGTGGGCGACAACTTCTCGCTCGACACCGGCGTGCTGCTGGGCGGCAACTTCGACGATGGCCGCGGCAACATCACGATGTACCTCGGCTATTCCGAACAGGGCGCCGTGTACTCGCGCAATCACAAGACCGAAGCCGGCAAGTCGGATACAGACGGTTCGTACTCGCTTGTGAACGGCGAACTGAAGCTCAACGCCGATGGCAGCATCTATCGCAACCAGCCGGTTTACTCGTCCTACGCTCCGCAGGGCGCATACTACACCTACGATGTAGACGGCAACCCGACCGGCACCTTCACCTACAGCCCGACAGGTCAGATCCAGCCGTGCTTCACCGCAAGTGCAGCGACCTGCGGCAACGGTGCCGGCGTAGGACCCAACGGTTACAACCGCCAGGCCGTGCGCTATCTCGCCGTTCCGATCCAGCGCTACCTCGGTAACGTCAACGCACACTACGATCTGACCGATCACGTCACCGCGTTCTTCGAAGGTTCGTTCGAAAGCGTTCACGCCCGGTCCAACATCGAACCGTTCCCGTTCGACACCTCGTTCGCCTACGGCGACGGCCAGATGCCGATCGAGACGATGTATAATGGCGCTCCGGTCCGTAATCCTTTCGTACCTGACGCGATCTTCAACGCTGCCGTCGATACCAATGGCGACGGTCTGAAGGACATCTACCTCGCCAAGCGCCTCGCCGACTTCGGCCCGCGTACCTATCAGTCGACGCAGAATACCTACCGCGCGGTTGCCGGTCTGCGTGGCGACATTGCGCCGAAGTGGAATTTCGAAGTCTTCGGCAATTACGGCGAAACGAACGTTACCCAGCATGGCACTGGCCAGATCAACGTCCTGAACTTCGCTGCCTCGCAGCAGATCATTCCGGATGGTGCCGGCGGCTTCATGTGCGCCGATGCCACCGCACGGTCGCAGGGCTGCGTCCCGGCGAACATGTTCGGAGCCAACAGCCTCTCCAAGGAAGCGATCGCTTACCTCGAAGCGCCCGCGTTCTATCAGGCCTACAACAAGGAAACGCAGGTCGGCGGTAACATCGTCGGTTCGGTCAAGAATCCGTTGGGGGCACGTGACATCGGCGTGACCGTCGGCACCGAATATCGCCGCGAGGCACAGGATGCGCGCTGGGATCAGCTGACATCGGCCGGGCTCAATGGCGGCAACGCACTTCCGCCCACCAGCGGTTCGTTTGACCTCTACGAGTTCTACGGTGAAGCGCTGCTTCCGCTGATCAGCCAGGGCATCGTCGAAGACCTGTCGCTCCGCGGCGCTGCGCGCTATTCGCACTACAGCACCGTGGGCGGTACCTTCAGCTACAACTTCGGCGGCGAGTTCGCGCCGGTCCGTGACATCCGCTTCCGCGCGATGTACGCGAAGACCGTCCGCGCCCCGAACATCAGCGAGCTGTATCAGGGCCGCAGCCAGGACTTCCCGACGGTCTCCGATCCTTGCGAAGGGATCGCGGCTACGGGTGGCGGCGCATTGGGCGACCATTGCCGTGCCGATCCGGGCGTGCTGGCTAACATCAACACCAACGGCCAGTTCATCGTCAACCAGGCCGACCGCCAGGGTGTGACGAGCTTCGCCGGCGGCAACCCGAATCTGAACGAAGAACGCGGCCAAACGCTGACGATCGGCACGGTTATCAATCCGCAGTCGATCCACGCGCTGCGCAACATGACGCTGACCGTCGATTACTTCCGCGTGAAGATCAAGGACGCCATCGTCAGCACCGACCTGAATTTCATCCTCAACCAGTGCTATGTTCAGGGTGATAAGGATTACTGCTCGTTCGTCACTCGCCTCACTGGACCGCAGGGTGCGCGTAGCGCCGGCGCGCTCTACTCGGTCGATACGGGCCCGACCAACAGCGGTGGCGTGGCGACTTCGGGTATCGACGTGGTGTTTAATTACTCGCAGCCGTTCGACATCGGCTCGATGCGCCTGAACACCAGCCTGAACGTGGCCTACACCCACCTGCTGACGGGCTACACGATCCCGCAACCGGGCGGCGACAAGGACTATTTCATCAACGAAGTCGGTTCCGCCAAGGACCGCTTCACCACCATGCTCAACGTCGGGACCGACTCCTGGTCGCTGGCGCTTAACGGAACCTACATCGGCCCGTCGTGGCTCGACGACCAGTTCCTGGGCTACCACTACTACAAGACTCACGACGAATTCTACCTGGGCGCCCAGGCCAAGTTCAACGTGAATGAAAACGCCGAGTTCTACGTCGGTGTCGACAACCTGTTCGACAACTCACCTGCCTATTTCGGCGGCGTAACGGGTACGGTCACCGGCCAGCAGGCCGACACCGGCACCTACGACGCGCTTGGCCGTCGCTTCTACGCGGGTATCCGCGTCAAGATGTAAGGCTTGCGAAGGCGCCGGCCAGTCCGGCGCCTTCCTACCGAAAAAGAAGGGGCGGAGCCTTGCGGCTCCGCCCCTTCTTTTGTTTGGCGTCAAACGGGCGTCACGCTCACTGCACACGCGTCACCACCGCCAGGCGATTGACCTTCTGGATCGTCAGCCGATAGCCGCCGAGCGTTCCGCGCTTGACGGTCGCCTCTTGCCCGATCCGTGCCCAGGTCAGGATGTCGCTGCCATCGGTCACCTTCCAGACCATGCCGTTGTCGAACGTCACTTGCGTTGCGCTCAGCACGGCGATCTTGCTGGTGACATCCTCGACCGGCGCCGGGACATCAGGCTGTTCGCGCGCGACCTTCTGCTTCTGCGTCTCGGTCAATCCGAATGACGCGACCGGATCGGCAGGCGCCGCCGCTTTCTGCCCCTTGATGGGGATCGCATCGTAGCAGGCGAGCCGCTGCGCCGCATCGCCGATCGCACGGCAAGACTCCAGCGGCGACGCCGCCAGCGCCGGACTTGCCCCCAGCATCATCAACACCAAACCTGCCGCAATCTTGTTCATTCGGTCCTCGCTTTCGCACCAACCATACCGGCCCGACACCATAACGGAGCGCCCGGCGAGCGCCAGTTCTTCCCGCGCGAAAGCGCTGTCGTCACCCGATTTTCTTGCCCCACCGCCCCTGCCTTTCGGCCAAACAAAATACCCCCCGGAGCATCGCTCCGAGGGGCATCAGATAGATCAACGCGCTCGATGTTTATGCGACCGTGATCGCCAGGGCACCGTCGCCATCGTCGACATGGACGTGCGAGCCGTCGGGGATCTCGCCCGCCAGCAGCTTCTCGGCCAGCGGATCCTGCAAGTACCGCTGGACCGCACGCTTCAAAGGCCGCGCGCCGTAGACCGGGTCGTAGCCCACCCGGCCGAGCCAGCGCTTGGCTGCATCGGTCAGGTCCAGCGTGATCTTGCGGTCCTTGAGCAGCTTCTGCACCCGCGAGACCTGGATATCGACGATCGGGCCCATGTGCTCCTGCCCAAGGCGGTGGAACAGCACGATCTCGTCCAGTCGGTTGAGGAACTCGGGCCGGAAATGCCCGCGCACCACTTCCATCACTTGCGGCTCGACAGTTTCCACGTCCTGCCCTTCGTCAAGCTGGGCGAGGTACTGGCTGCCGAGGTTGCTGGTCAGGATGATCAGGGTGTTGGTGAAGTCCACCACCCTGCCCTGCCCGTCGGTCAGGCGGCCATCGTCCAGCACTTGCAGCAAGACGTTGAACACGTCCGAGTGCGCCTTCTCCACCTCGTCGAACAGCACGACCTGATAGGGCCTGCGCCGCACGGCTTCAGTCAGCACGCCGCCTTCCTCATAGCCGACATAGCCCGGAGGCGCGCCGATCAGGCGGGCGACCGCATGTTTCTCCATGAACTCCGACATGTCGATGCGCACCATCGCGCTGTCGTCGTCGAACAGGAAGCCCGCCAGCGCCTTGGTCAGTTCGGTCTTGCCGACGCCCGTGGGGCCCAGGAACAGGAACGAGCCCAGCGGCCGGTTCGGATCCTGCAAGCCCGCGCGGGCGCGGCGCACGGCCTTGGATACGGCAGCAACCGCGTCCTTCTGGCCGATCACGCGCTGGCCGATCATCTCCTCCATCTTGAGGAGCTTCTCGCGCTCGCCTTCCAGCATCTTGTCGACCGGCACGCCGGTCCAGCGGCTGACGACGCCGGCGATGTCATCCTCGGTCACTTCCTCGCGCAGCAGGGCGTTTCCGGCCTGCGCCTGAGCCTCGGCCAGCTTGCGCTCCAGCGAGGGGATCGTGCCGTAGGACAGCTCGCCTGCCTTCGCGAGGTCACCATTGCGCTGCGCCTGTTCGAGCTCCAGCCGCGCAGAATCGAGCTGTTCCTTGATCTTGCCTTCGGCGGCGATCTTGTCGCGCTCGTTCTGCCAGCGGGTGGTCAGTTCGCTCGACTGCTGTTCGAGGTTGGCGAGTTCCTCGCGCAGATTGACGAGGCGGTCCTTGGAAGCCTCGTCGGTCTCCTTGGCGAGCGCCATTTCCTCGATCTTGAGCTGGATGATCCGGCGGTCGAGCTTCTCGATCTCCTCGGGCTTGCTTTCCACTTCCATGCGGATGCGGCTGGCGGCCTCGTCCATGAGGTCGATCGCCTTGTCCGGCAGGAAGCGGTTGGTGATATAGCGATTGGAGAGCGTCGCCGCCGCCACCAGCGCCGCATCGGTGATGCGCACGCCGTGGTGCAGTTCGTACTTCTCCTTGAGGCCCCGCAGGATCGAGATCGTGTCCTCGACCGTCGGTTCACCCACGAAGACCGGCTGGAAACGGCGCTGGAGCGCAGCGTCCTTCTCGACGTACTTCTGGTACTCGTCGAGCGTGGTCGCGCCGATGCAGTGCAGTTCGCCGCGCGCGAGTGCCGGCTTCAGCAGGTTGCCCGCGTCCATAGATCCCTCGGAGGCGCCCGCGCCGATCAGCGTGTGCATCTCGTCGATGAACAGGATGATCTGGCCTTCCGCGCCCTTCACTTCGTCGAGCACGGCCTTCAGGCGTTCCTCGAACTCACCGCGATACTTGGCACCCGCGATCAGCGAGCCCATGTCCAGCGACATCAAGGTGCGGTCCTTCAGGCTGTCCGGCACGTCGCCATTGGCGATGCGCAGGGCGAGACCCTCGACGATGGCGGTCTTGCCGACGCCGGGATCGCCGATGAGGACGGGGTTGTTCTTGGTGCGGCGGGCAAGGATCTGGATGGTGCGGCGGATCTCCTCGTCGCGGCCGATCACCGGGTCCAGCTTGCCCGAACGCGCCGCCTCGGTCAGGTCGCGCGCGTACTTCGCCATCGCGTCATAGGCGTTCTCCGCCCCCGCGCTGTCTGCCTTGCGGCCGCCGCGCAGATCGGTGATCGCCGCTTCCAGCGCCTGCGGGGTGAGATTGGCGGCCTTCAGCGCCTGCCCGGCCCCGGTCGTGGTGGCGAGCGCCAGCGCCAGCAGCATGCGCTCCACGGTGACGAAGCTGTCGCCCGACTTGGTGGCCAGCTGCTCGGCCTGATCCAGCACCCGCACGGCATCGTTGTCGAGCCCCGGCGAGGCCTGCGCCCCGCTGCCGGAGACGGCAGGCAGCTTGCCCAGCGCCTTGTCGACTTCCTGCACGGCGAAGTCCGGATTGCCGGCCGCGCGCTTGATAAGCCCGGCGGCCATGCCCTCGCTGTCTTCCAGCAGGGCCTTGAGGATGTGGTCCGGGCTGATGCGCTGGTGGTTCATGCGGATCGCAACCGTCTGCGCCGCCTGAAGGAAGCCCTTGGCCCGGTCAGTGAATTTTTCGAGATTCATGGTGTGAATTGCCTCCTGATCTCGATCATATAGTGTTGCATTATTGCAACACAAGCCATGGCATGATCTTTTTCGCGCCACCCGGCGCGGAAAGAAGTGGTTGAATCACAAGAGCCGGAACCGGCCGGCCCCAAGATGGGTGTCCGCGCCGGGATTGCCACCCCCGATAACCCCGAAGCGCGCGGCAATTTATCCGGAGGCACCCGGATCAAACGTCGCCCCGGCGTTGAACGGGCTTGCCGCGCATGCAAATGCTTGGCGCTGCGCCGCCCATTGCCTAGCTTCGCGGGCCAGACCGAAATCAACGGGAAGAGGCATCGAGACGTGGCGAAATTCACCCCTCAGCAGGCAGCGGACGTCCTCGCAATCAAGCAGGTCATTTATGAGTGGGGCGACGAGCTCGACATCCACAACGGCCTTGAAATGCGCAATGCCGACGTGCTGGCCGAGGACGTGGCCTACAACGTGGGCGGCGAATGGCGCGAAGGGCTGAAGGCCGTGGAGGCCTTCTACAAGGGCCGCGCCGAAGCGCTGCGGGCTGGTGCCGGACTGATGACCATGCGCCACATCATCAGCAGCCTGCGCGTCTCGTTCGACGATGCGGACAATGCCAAGGTCGGCTACCTGCTGCTGTTCTTCGCCGCGCAGGGCGAGGCACCGTTCAACACCTGCGATCCCCTCGCCGTTGCCGACGTGAAAATGGAATGCCGCCGCGACAGTGACGGCGAATGGCGCATCACCCGGTTCGATTCCGGCCAGATCTTCCGGCGCGGTTGAGGCCGCCTTAGCTCCAAGCGACGCAGACAAAGAAACCCGTCGTCCCCGCGAAGGCGGGGACCCCGCTTCTTTCTGACACGCTTTCGTATGCCGCAAGGCGTCGGGGCCCCCGCCTTCGCGGGGGCGACGGCGTGTTTGGGGCAAAGGCGGAGGGATTAAACCAGCACCATCTTGCCAAGCGATTGAAACACTGGCGAGGCGCGCCATACGTGCTAGACCTCAGCCCATGCGACCCGTTACCCGTACGAGCCTGCTCGCGCTCTCAGCCGCCCTGCTCCTCTCCGCCTGCGCCACCGCGCCGCACACCGCGTCGAGCGCTGCGCCTCCGCCGGTCGCCGCAGCAGCACCGCAGCCCGCCTCACCCGCGGCGCTCGTCTCCAAGGTCGACATTCCCTACGAGACATTCGTGCTGCCCAACGGGCTCACCACGATCGTCCATACCGATCGCAAGGCACCGATCGTCGGCGTCACGCTCTATTTCCATGTCGGCTCCAAGAACGAACCGCGCGGCAAGACCGGCTTCGCGCACCTCTACGAACACCTGTTCTTCGGCGGATCGGCCAATGTCCCCGATTTCGACGTGCCGCTGGACGCCGCCGGCTCCACGTCCAGCAACGGTTCCACCTCCTACGACCGCACCAATTACGTAGAAACCGTGCCCACCGGCGCGCTGCCGCTGGCGATGTTCCTCGAAAGCGACCGCATGGGCCACCTGCTACCCGCCGTCACGCAGGACAAGCTCGACAAGCAGCGGGGCGTTGTCCAGAACGAGAAGCGGCAGGGTGACAACCAGCCCTACGGCCTCTTCGAATACGCCCTGAACGAAGGCCTGCTGCCCATCGGCCACCCCTATCGCCACACCACCATCGGCTCGATGGCGGACCTCGACGCAGCCTCGCTGACCGATGTGCGCGCATGGTTCACCGACCACTACGGCCCCAACAATGCCGTGCTGGTGCTCTCGGGCGATATCGACGCGGCCAGCGCCCGACCGTTGGTGGAAAAGTGGTTCGGCGACATTCCGCGCGGCCCGGCCGTCGCGCCGGTCTCGGCGGGGCCCGTCACCCTGCCCGCCCCCGTCCACCGCGAGGTCGCCGATCAGGTGCCGATGATGCAGTTGACGCGCAACTGGACCGGCCCGGGCCTCAACGATCCCGATGCCCCCGCACTTCAGGTGGGCATGGATATCCTCGGCGGCCTTGCCAGTTCACGGCTCGACAACGAACTGGTGCGCGGCCAGCAGCTTGCCGTGAGCGTGACCGCCTACGCGCAAGTGCTGGAAAGCGTCAGCTTCCTCACCATGGCGATGACCGTGAAACCGGGCGTGGACCGCGCCAAGGCCAATGCCGCCTTCGACAAGGTACTGGCCGATTTCCTGCGCGACGGGCCCACCGAAGACGAAGTGCGCCGCTCCGTGGTGAGCACGCTTTCGGATCAGATCGGCGGCCTGGAACGCGTCGGCGGCTTCGAGGGCAAGGGCGCCACTTTGGCCGAGGGGCAAGCTTATTCGGGCGATCCGGCCAAGTACAAGCATGACCTTGCCGCCATGGCCGCGCTGACCCCGGCGCAAGTCAAGGCGGCGATGAACACATGGCTCTCGCGCCCGGTCTACGCGCTGGACGTCGTGCCGGGCGAACGCACGATGGACGGCGCCAAGCTCGGCGGCTGGGGCGATGAGGACAAGACGCCCGCCCCCAAGCCCGATCCGAAGCGCCCGGTAGCCCCGGTGCCGCCCGCGCCGAAAGTCGCGGCCCCGCCGGTCGCCCCGGTCGGCGCCCTCGCCTTCCCGGCGATCGAGCACGCTACCCTGTCGAACGGCATTCCCGTGGCGCTCGCGCGCCGCACCGCCGTGCCCAAGGTGGTACTGACGATGGACTTCGACGCCGGCTATGCCGCCGACGCGCTGGATACGCCGGGCACGCAGGGCCTGATGCTGTCGATGCTCGATCAGGGCACCACCAGCCTCGATGCCACCGGCATCGCCGAGGCGCAGGAACGTCTGGGCGCGGGCATCTCGATCGACGGCTCGCTCGATACCTCGAGCGCCTCGCTGACCGCGCTGACCGCCAACCTCGGCCCCTCGCTCGACCTGCTGGCCGACGTGGTGCGCAACCCGGCCTTCACCCCGTCCGAGGTCGACCGCGTTAAGGCGCAGGCGCAGGCCGCGCTCTCGCAGGCGCAGTCCTCCCCTCCGGCGCTCGCCCGCCGCGCGCTCGGCGCCGCGCTTTACGGCAGCCATCCCTATGCCCAGCCCAGCGACGGGCTTGGTCAGGCGGATACGCTGGCGGCGCTCACGCCCGACGCGCTCAGGGCCGCCCACGCCAAGTGGCTGCGCCCCGATCTTGCCCGTATCACCGTGGTCGGCGATGTGACCATGGACGAGCTGAAGCCCCTGCTCGAACGCGCCTTCGGCAACTGGCAAGCGCCGACGACACCCGCGCCGGTCAAGCCGATCAACGCGGCAGTGGCGGCCAGCCAGCCGCGCATCGTGCTGATCGACCGCCCGCATTCGCCGCAATCGGTGATCCTGGCCGGCCGCGTCCTGCCGATCACCGGTCGCACGCCTGACGGCGAGCCGCTGCAACTGGCCAACGAAGTGCTGGGTGGCGGCTTCCTCTCGCGCCTCAACAAGGACTTGCGCGAGGAAAAGGGCTGGTCTTACGGCGTCTACAGCGGCGTCACCAAGGCCTTGGGGCCAAGCGCCTTCACGCTCTCCGCCCCGGTCCAATCCGACCGCACAGGCGACGCGATCAAGTCGATCATCGCCGACATGACTGCCTATCCGGCCACCAAGGCGATCACTGCCGAGGAATTCCAGCGCGTGACGGACGGCGCCATCCGCCAGCTTCCCAACTTGTTCGAAACCAATTCGCAAGTTGCCGGCGCGATCCGCCAGAACGACCGCCTCGGCCGGCCGGAGGACTACTACGTGACGCTGGCGGCGAAGTACCGCGGCATCGGCCAGCCCGCCGTCGCGGCCGCCGCGACGCAGTATCTACGCCCGCAAGGCCTCGTCTTCGTGGTCGTGGGGGACCGCAAAGTGGTGGAGCCGCAGCTCAAGGGACTTGGCCTGCCGATCGAAATCCAGCAGGCGCCCAAGACGGATAACGCGGCGGGCGGCGACGAATCGCAATGACGCCGCGCTGCGCCAGTGTTGTGAACAGGAGAAACTGAATGTCGCTCGGGGGAACCTACGAATGCTCCACCAAGACCCCGATGGGTCATCAGAAGGGCACGCTGACCATCGTTCCCGAAGGTGACACCTTCACCGGACAGATCACCGGCGATCTTGGCACGATGGAGCTGAAGAACGGCACCATCAGCGGCAATACGCTGAGCTGGAAGATGAAGATGACCTCCCCGATGCCGATCGATCTCGATTGCAAGGCGACGGTGGAAGGGCAGACGCTCACCGGCACGATCAAGGCCGGGTTTTTCGGCACGATGGCGCTGAACGGTACGAAGACGAGCTGAAACGCGGGGCAGATCAGTGACGGTGGCCTCATGACTAGCCTGCCCTACTGAGCAGGCTCGTCCGGCCGAAACCCCTTCCGACTACCTGACAAAACACCGTCATCCCCGCGAAGGCGGGGATCCCGCTTCTTCTTGCGGTGACGCACAAGGTAGCGGGGCCCCCGCCTTCGCGGGGGCGACGGAGAGGTTTAGTACAGGGACATATCTTTCTGGACCGAACAGGCACCGCCAGCGATGGTCCCCCTATTCCGTTGACGCTCTCACTAGACGCAAAAAGGGCCGGGAAGCGCATCCGCTTCCCGGCCCTTTTCAATCAGTATCGCAGTCCGTCAGCCCAGCTTGGCCTTCAGGATCTCGTTCACCACCTGCGGATTGCCCTTGCCGGCCATGGCCTTCATCGTCTGGCCGACGAAGAAGCCGAACAGCGCGACCTTGCCTTCGCGGTACTGCGCGACCTTGTCGGCATTGGCAGCGAGGATCTCGTCCACCTTGGCCTCGATGGCGCCGGTGTCCGATTCCTGCTTCAGGCCTTCACGCTCGACGATGACACCGGCGTTGTCGCCGGTCTCGAACATCGTTTCGAGAACCTGCTTGGCGATCGAGCCGGAAATCGTGCCCTTGCCCACCAGCGCCAGCAGTTCCGCCGCCTGCTCATGGCTGATCGGCGAATCTTCCAGCGACTTGCCCAGCTTGTTGAGCGCGCCGAAGAATTCGGAAATCAGCCAGTTGGCGGCCTGCTTGGCCACTTCGGACGGAGCCTTGCCCTGTGCCGAAGCGGTTTCGGCCAGCAGCGCCTCGAACCAAGCAAAAGTATCGACATCGGCGGTCAGCACGGCCGCGTTGTAGGCCGAAAGGCCCAGTTCGCCTTCGTAGCGGGCGCGCTTGGCGTCTGGCAGCTCGGGCAGGCTCGCGCGGCATGCCTCAAGGAAGGCATCGTCGAGTTCGAGCGGCAGCAGGTCCGGATCGGGGAAGTAGCGATAGTCGTGCGCGTCTTCCTTCGACCGCATCGAACGCGTGGTACCGCTGGTCGGATCGAACAGGCGGGTTTCCTGCACGATCTTGCCGCCACTTTCCAGCACATCGACCTGACGGCTGGCCTCGTGCTCGATCGTCTGCATGACGAAGCGCACGGAGTTGACGTTCTTGGTCTCTGTACGAGTGCCGAACGGCTCGCCGGCCCTACGCACCGAGACGTTGACGTCGCAGCGCATCGAGCCCTGATCCATGTTGCCGTCGCACGAGCCGACATAGCGCAGGATCTGACGCAGCTTTGCCACGTAAGCGCCGGCCTCGGCGGGCGAGGTCATGTCCGGACGGCTGACGATTTCCATCAGCGCCACGCCGGAACGGTTGAGATCGACGTAGGACATCGTCGGATGCTGGTCGTGCATCAGCTTGCCCGCGTCCTGCTCGACGTGGATGCGCTCGATGCCGATCACCTTGTCGGCCGGGATGCCCGCCTTCTCGTCCGCCTCGATGGTCAGCGATCCCTCGCCCACCAGCGGGTGGTAGAGCTGGCTGATCTGGTAGCCCTGCGGAAGATCGGCGTAGAAGTAGTTCTTGCGGTCGAAGCGCGACCACTTGTTGATCTGCGCCTCGATCGCCATGCCGGTACGCACGGCCTGACGGATGCATTCGCGGTTCGGAACCGGCAGCATGCCCGGCATCGCCGCGTCGATCAGCGACACTTGGCTGTTCGGCTCCGCGCCGAACGCGGTGGCAGAGCTGGAGAACAGCTTGGAGTTCGAGGTGACCTGCGCGTGGACTTCGAGGCCGATCACGACCTCCCAGTCACCGGTGGCGCCCTGGATGCGATAGGTTGATTCAGTCATCGTGTTTCGGTCCACTTCTGGGGCGACGCAGCAGCCGATGCCGCTGCCTCACCCCGTCATTTGTTTCCCGCTCCGGCACTTTGCGCCGAGCTGCGGGTCGGTCGTCTTCCCTTTTCGGCTCCCGGATAGGCAACACCTCCGCGATGCCACTGACCAGTTCGAAAAGGAACGACCAGCTTACCACCACTTCTCCGGCTTAGCCGCGAACAGCGCGCGCTGTTCCAGCGCGAGACCGGCGTTCAGCACGCCCTGTTCGTCGAAAGCCTTGCCGATGACCTGAAGACCCAGCGGCAGACCTTCGCGGTTGAGGCCGGCCGGGACCGACATCGCCGGAAGACCCGCAAGCGAGGCCGGCACCGCGAAGACGTCGTTGAGGTACATCTTCAACGGATCGTCGACGTTCTCGCCAAGGCCGAAGGCGGCCGAAGGCGCGGTCGGCGCGAGGATCACGTCGCACTGCTCGAAGGCCTTGGCGAAGTCCTGCGCGATCAGCGCGCGGACCTTCTGGGCTTGCGTGTAGTAGGCGTCGTAGAAACCGGCCGAGAGCACGTAAGTACCGATCAGGATGCGGCGCTTCACCTCGGGGCCGAAACCGGCGGCGCGGGTGGCCGCGTACATGTCCTGAAGGTTCGCACCGTCCGGCAGATCGCGCAGGCCGTAGCGCACGCCGTCATAGCGCGCGAGGTTCGACGAGGCTTCGGCAGGGGCGATGATGTAGTAGGTCGGCAG
The DNA here is from genome assembly GCF_056857025.1 of Novosphingobium sp. BL-S-33. Taxonomy (NCBI): domain Bacteria; kingdom Pseudomonadati; phylum Pseudomonadota; class Alphaproteobacteria; order Sphingomonadales; family Sphingomonadaceae; genus Novosphingobium; species Novosphingobium sp. BL-S-33. The sequence continues at coordinate 3,442,525 of NZ_CM166474.1, forward strand.
CGCGTACTTGGTGTGCGGCAGCGAGATCTCGACGATCTCCGCCCCCGCATCCTTCAGCCAGGCAATGCCGTCGTCCCACGACTTGGCGACATCGTCGTCCAGGCCATCGACGCGGTATTCCTTCGGAATGCCGACCTTCTTGCCCTTCATGTCGCCCGAAAGCGCGGCTTCCCAGTTCGGCACGGGGAGGTCGAGGCTGGTCGAATCCTTGGCGTCGAAACCGGCCATGGCTTCGAGCATGATCGCGCAGTCCTGCACCGAGCGGGCCATCGGGCCTGCCTGGTCGAGCGAACTGGCGAAGGCAACCACGCCCCAGCGCGAGCAGCGGCCGTAGGTCGGCTTGATGCCGGTGGTGCCGGTGAAAGCGGCCGGCTGGCGGATCGAGCCGCCGGTGTCAGTGCCGGTCGCCGCCGGGCAAAGGCGCGCGGCGAGCGCAGCCGAGGAACCGCCCGAGGAGCCGCCCGGAGCGAGGGCAGCATTGCCACCGTCGTTGCGCTTCCACGGCGAGATCACGTTGCCGAAGTAGCTGGTCTCGTTCGACGAGCCCATGGCGAACTGGTCAAGGTTCAGCTTGCCGAGCATGCCCGCACCGGCATCCCACAGCTTCTGCGAGACGGTCGATTCGTACTGCGGCTTGAAGCCTTCCAGCATGTGGCTGGCGGCCGTGGTCTGCACGTCGAAGGTGGCGAACAGGTCCTTCATGCCGATCGGCACGCCGCCCATCTTGCCCAGAGCCTCGCCCTTGGCACGCTTGGCGTCGGTGGCCTGCGCGGCCTCGATTGCCTTTTCAGGCGTGGCGATGATGAAGGCGTTGAGCGCTTCCTGCGCGGCGGCGACGTTCGCGTTGAACACCTCTGCCACTTCGACGGCGGTGAAATCGCCGCCCGCAACGCCGTCGCGGATCTGCGCGACGCCGAGTTCCGTAAGTTCAGTCATGCTGCAATCCAGCCGTTGTGTGCCGCCAGTGCTTCGACAAGCTCAGCACAAGCGGGGAAAAAATGTCCCTGTTCCCCGACCCGCTCATCCTGAGCCTGTCGAAGGATGGGAATACGAGGCGTTCCGCCGATATCACTCGATAACCTTGGGCACGCCGAAGAAGCCGTGCTGCGCGGCAGGCGCATTGGCCAGAACCGCATCGCGCTTGTCGCCGCCGGTCAGCGGATCGGCATCGATCACGTCGTCGCGCAGGCGCAGCGTGTTGGGGATGACGGCGGTCATCGGCTCGACTTGCGAGGTATCGACCTCACCAAGCTGCTCGACCCAGGCGAGAATGCCGTTGAGTTCGGGGACCATCGCCTCGATTTCAGCCTCGCTCACCTTGATGCGGGCAAGGCTGGCGATCTTCGCAACGGTTGCGGTATCGACCGACATGGCGTTCCTTCAGTTTTGACCGGCACCGCACCGGAAACGCGCGGACGCCATAAGTTCAGGCCGGGCAGCTAGCACCCGGCCCGAATTGCTTCAAGCATCGAGCGGCCCCGAAAGGCCGCCGACGGCTTTATTGCTTGGGTTGTTGCGCAGCCGGCTGGCCAGCGGGAGCGCCCTGCTGTGCCGCCTGTTGCTGCGCCTGAACCGCCGCCATCATCTGTTCGAATTCGGCATGGGTCTTCCAGTCGATCAGCTGGACTTCGAACACGAGGTCCGAGTTCGGCGGGATCGGCCCCGACCCTTCCGCGCCGTAGCCGAGCGCGGCGGGGATCGTCAGGCGATAGGAACCGCCGCGCTGCATCTGCACGAGGCCCTGCGCGAAACCGGGTACCACGTCGGCAACCGCCATCGGCGTCGCATCCGACTGGTCGAACACGGTGCCGTCCTTGAGCATGCCCTTGTAGGCGACGAGCACGTAGTCCTCGTGCGAGGGCTTGGCGCCCTCACCCGCGGTCAGGGTTTCGACCTTGACCGTGGGCGCGGCAGCGGTGGCGGCGGCAGGTGCGGCCGCTGCCGGAGCAGCCGCATGGGCCGCCACCGGCGCCATGAGCGCGAATGCGAGAGCGAACGGGGCGATCTTCACTGCGGCGGCGATCAAGGCTGGACCGGCGCTTCGGCCGGGGCGCCTGCGGGCATACCGCCCGGCATGCCGCCCGGAACCGCGCCGGCGGCCGCGCCGCCCTGCTGCATCTGCATCTGCTGAAGCTGCTGGAGAATGCGCTGCTGCTGCTCGATCTCTGCCCGGCTCTTGAAGTCGATCAGCTGGATCTCGAAGTGCAGGTTGGTGTTCGGCGGGATCGGGCCTGCGCCCTTGTCGCCGTAGCCCAGCGCCGCCGGGATCTCGACATTGTAGGTGCCGCCGCGCTGCATCTTGACCAGCGCCTTGCCGAAGCCGGGAACGACTTCCGCCAGTGCCATCGGCACGCCCTTCTGCTGGTCGAAGACCTTACCGTCGGGCAGCGTGCCCTTGTAGTTGATCAGAACCACGTCATCCATGGTGGGCGATTCGCCCGATCCGGCCTTGATCGTCTCGACACGCACGGAAGGCGGCAGGGCCGCATAGGCAATACCACCGGCGGCCAGCGCGATGGCGGCAACGCCGATCCAGATCTTGGCAACGGCGCCCTTGGCAATCGGCTGCAGCGGGACGCGGGTGATCTCTGTCATGGAGCCTTCCTGGTTTCTCTTGTGGCGCCTGCGCGCGCGCATTGGGACGCGGATACGCAAAAGGGCACGGATTCGTCCGCGCCCTCATGGATCAGGAAATCGCGGTCATCAAGCGATTAAGCCGCATTCGCGGATCGCGGGCGCGCAGCCTGAACAGACGCAGCTTGCACACACCATGCCCGAATCGGCACGGCCCGCGACCCTCGCCCGGCGCCATGCGGAACGGATGTTCCATGGCGGCCGGATGAGAGCACGGGCCGGTGCTGTCAGGCGCAGGCGGATGCCCGCGCCCCTTCAGGCAAATGCCTTACTTGACGCCGTCACGCTCGAGACGCTTGCGCTCCAGCTTGCGAGCGCGGCGAACGGCAGCAGCCTTTTCACGTGCACGCTTTTCGGAGGGCTTCTCGAAGTGGCGACGCAGCTTCATCTCGCGGTAAACGCCTTCACGCTGCAGCTTCTTCTTGAGAGCCCGAAGAGCCTGATCGACGTTGTTGTCGCGGACGAGAATCTGCATAAACCGACACACCTCACAAATCGAAAGCACTGTTTCCGCATTCCGACGCGGAAGGTGCCTTGGGAAAACACGAAAATACGCCGAATCCCGTGGGAGGTCGGCTCGAAGTTGGGCGCCGCTAGCACCAACAGGGCTGCAAGGCAAGCTATCTCGGCTCAATTCGAGCCCGGAAAAGCGCCCTCCGCCGGGCACGGCGACCCGACGGAAGACTTTCTACACCATTAGCGCCGATCAGGCCAGTTGATCGACGATCAGGCCGGAAGCCGAGGCTTCGTTGATGCCGGAGGCCGAGTAAGTGCTGCTCGTACCCTGATTGTCCTTCAGATTCTGGATGAAGCTGAGGATCGCGTTGAGCGCGGTATCGGTGTCGTCGGTGGAATCGGTCGACGTCGTGGACGTGGTCGAATCGGTAGAGGTCGAATCGTCCGTATCGTCGCTGTCGTCGGTCGACTGCGTGCGGTGCGAGTGGTGTGCGCCATGGGCGCCGTGCGGGCCGCCCGCGCCGCCGGGACCACCGGGGCCGCCCGGGCCACCAGGACCGCCCATGCCTTCGACGCCGTCCTGCGTCTCGTCAGTGCCGGTCGAAGCGGCGGCATCCGTGGAAGCCGACGACGAGGCCGAAGGGCCCTGCGCGAACAGCGACTGAAGCGTGCTCGCCTGGTCGTCGGTCAGCGTACCTGCCGAAACCTGATCGGAAATCAGCGAATCGATGCGATCCTTCATCTGCGAGGGATCGAGGCGGCTGCCCGAAGTGCCGGAAGAACTGCCCGAACCCGACGTCAGCGAACTGTCGATCGAATCGAGCGCCGATTCCATGGCGCTGGCATCGGTATCGGTGATGGTGCCGTTGCTGACCGCAGAGGCGACCTTGTTGTCCATGTCCTTGCGGGGATTGAACAGAGCGCTGAGCGCGCTCGTGGCGGATGAGACTTGCATAGGATATCTCCTTGCGGAGTGGGGTCGCACCCGGGCTCTTTATAGAGGGCCATGCCCTGCAAACGGTCAAAGCGCGGACAAGTATCTGCACGGATGTCGAGCGGGGCTTCCACCACGATTGGAAATCCGCGCATTCGCGGCTAAGGCGGGCCCATGCCCCAACCCTCCTTCCTCCTCGCCTCCTGTCTGGTGGCGCTGGGCGGCGCGATCGGCTCATGGCTGCGCTTCGGCGTGGGCTATGGCTGGACCGTTCTGCTTGGCCCCACCCGCGCACTGGCGTTTCCCTACGGCACGCTCACCGTGAACGTCGTCGGCAGCCTTGCCATGGGCTTGCTGATCGGCTGGCTCGGCCGCGTCATGCCCAGCGGGACGGTGGGTGGAGAAAACCTGCGCCTTCTGCTAGGCGTCGGCGTGCTTGGGGGCTTCACAACATTTTCGTCCTTCAGCCTGGACACTGTCGCGCTTGCCCAGCGCGGCCATCCGGGCCTTGCCGTGTTTTACGTCGCGATTTCTCTGGCCGCCGGCCTCTGCGCGCTGTTCCTCGGCCTTACCTTGATGAGGAGCGCAGCATGAGCCGTGCCGATAATTCCGATTCCGTCCGCCAGTTCACCGTCGGCCACGACGACGAGGGCGTCCGCCTTGACCGCTGGTTCAAGCGCCATCTGCCGCAAGTCGGCTTTGCCATGGTCTCGCGCTGGGCGCGTACCGGCCAGCTGCGCGTCGACGGCAAGCGCGCCGATGTCGATACCCGCCTTTCCGCCGGGCAAGTCCTGCGCGTGCCGCCGGGCGGCGAGGCCAAGCCCGGCCTTGGCGCACCGCGTCCGCGCCGCGAACTGACCGAGGAAGAGATCGCGCTCGCCGATTCGATGGTCCTGACGCAGGACCGCGCGGCGATCGTGCTCAACAAGCCCCCCGGCCTTGCCACGCAGGGTGGTTCGGGCATGAAGGAGCATGTCGACGGCCTGCTCGACGCCTATGTCGACAAGGGCCCGCGCCCGCGCCTTGTCCACCGGCTCGACAAGGACACCTCCGGCGTCCTGCTGATCGCCCGCACGCCGGGCAGCGCCTCGTTCTTCTCCAAGCGCTTTTCGGGGCGCACCGCGAAGAAGATCTACTGGGCGCTGGTGGTGGGCGTGCCCAGCATCAACGACGGCATGATCGAACTGCCCATCGCCAAGCAGCCGGGCACCGGCGGCGAGAAGATGCACGTTGACGAGGAAGGCGGCCAGTCCGCCCGCACCCGCTACCGCGTGCTGGACCGTGCGGGCAACCGCGCGGCATGGGTGGAACTGCACCCGCTGACGGGCCGCACCCACCAGCTGCGCGTCCACATGGCGGCGATCGGCCACCCGATCGTCGGTGACGGCAAGTACGGCGGGCAGGAAGCGTTCCTGTCGGGCACGATCAGCCGCAAGATGCACCTCCACGCACGCCGCCTGATCATCGAGCATCCGGACGGCACCCCGCTGGACGTGACCGCCCCCCTGCCCGAGCACTTCGCCAATTCGATGGCCTCGCTCGGCTTCGACGAGGCGGACGGCGCCGAGCTGCCCGAAGGCCCGGCCGTGTTCGGCAAGGAAGACGAGAAGCGCGTCGCCAAGGCTCACGCCAAGCAGTACCGCAAGGAACGCCGCGGCGAACGCCGTTCGCGCCGTGACGGCGGCGCCGAACGCCCCGGCTCGCGCGGGAAGCCCAGTGGCAAGCCGGCAGGAAAGCCCGGTGGCAAGCCGAGCGGCCCGAAGGCCGGTCCGCGCAAGGCCGCAACCGGGAAGCCGGTCGCTGCCAAGCCGGGCGGCGTCCGCAAGCCTGCCGGCCCGGGCAGGCCCGGTGGCGGCACCGGCGGCAAGCCCGCCGGTCGTCCGGGTGGCGGCGCACCGCGCGGCAAGCGCTGATGCATCCCAACGCGCAGTTCCGTCCGGCCGACCGTACAATGGTCGAGACGCTGGTTGACGAGATCGGCTTCGGCATGGTCTTCGCAGCCACGCCGGACGGACCGCGCGTTGCCCATACGCCCCTGCTCCGGACCGGCGACGGCGCCGTGCAGTTCCATCTGGCGCGCGGCAATGCCCTCACCCGCCACATTGCCGATACGACCGTGCTGGCCGTGGTGAACGGGCCCGACGCCTATGTTTCGCCCCGCTGGTATGCCGATGGCGCGCAAGTGCCGACGTGGAACTACGTCAGCGTCGAAATGGAAGGCCGCGTGCGCCGGATGGATGACGAGGGCCTGATGGGCCTGCTGGAAGCCCTGTCCGCCCGCAACGAGGCGCGCGTCAGCCAGGGCGAAGTCTGGACCATGGGCAAAGTGCCGCCCGGCCATCTCGCCAAACTCAAGGCCGGAATCGTCGGCTTCGAGATGGACGTGCAGGCTTGGCGGCCCACCTTCAAACTCTCCCAGAACAAGCCCGCGGACGAACGCGAACGCGTCGCGCTGGGGCTCGAAGCGGAGGGATCGCGCGCGATGGCGCAGCTTATGCGGGACCTTGTTGAATGAAACTCGCCATTTTCGATTGCGACGGCACGCTGGTCGACGGACAGGCGCCGATTTGCGAGGCCATGGAGGCGAGCTTTGCGGAATTCGGCCTCCCCGCACCCTCGCGCGGGCTGATCCGCCGCGCAGTCGGCCTTTCGCTGCCGCAGGCGATCCGCCAGCTCCTGCCCGAAAGCGACGAGGCGCAGCAAAACGCCATGGCCGAGGCCTACAAGCTGGCATTCCGCGCCGCGCGGGAGGAGGGCCGCGTCTCGCAGCCGCTGTTCCCCGGCATCGACGAGACGCTGCGCGCGTTGCATGGATCGGGCTGGACGCTCGGCGTCGCCACCGGCATGTCCGATCGCGGACTGACGCACTGCCTTGCCGCCAACGGCATCACCGACCTGTTCGTCACGCTCCAGACCGCAGACCGCCACCCATCCAAGCCGCATCCCGCGATGCTGGAGGAAGCGATCTTCGAGGCGGGGGCGCAAGCCAGCGAAACCGTGATGATCGGCGATACCGCCTATGACATGCGGATGGCGGTCAACGCCGGAACGCGCGGCATCGGCGTCGACTGGGGCTATCACCACCCGGAGGAACTGATCGCCGCAGGGGCGGAGATCGTCGTCGAAACCCCGCGCGCGCTGCTGGAGCACCTGATCGCATGACCACAAACGAGACCGATCCTGCCCGAGATCCTGCACGCAGGCGCTGGGCCACTATCCAGCTCGTCCGCATCTTCGGCGTCGCCTGCGTGGTGGGCGGCATGATGATCGGTTCGGGCAAGCTGAACCTCCCGCTCTGGGTCGGATATGTCCTCATCGCCAATGGCCTTGTCGACGTTTTCGTCATTCCCACCATGCTCGTGCGCAAATGGCGCAGCCAGAACTGACGGACATCTGAAGTGAAGCGTTTCTACAAGGAAGCAACCGTCTCCGGGACGGAAGACGGCTGGCGCGTGCTGCTCGACGGGCGCGGTATCAAGACCGCCGGCGGCCGCCCCCAAGTGGTTCCCACTCCGGCACTGGCCGAGGCGCTCGCCGCCGAATGGGCAACGCAGGGCGAGGAGATCGACCCGGGTACGTTCCCGCTGCGCGATCTGGCCGACTTCGCGGTCGATGTCGTCATCCCGGACCGCGCGCTCGCGGTGCGCGAGATCCTGCCCTATGCCGAGACCGACACGCTCTGCTACCGCGCCGATCCCGAGGACGCGCTGTACACGCGGCAATTCGCGGTGTGGGAGCCGTTGCTGGCCGCTGCCGAGCAGCGCCACGGCCTGCGCTTCACGCGCGTTTCGGGGATCGTCCACAAGGCACAGCCCGCCGAGACGCTGGCGCAACTGGAAGCCACGCTCGGGGCGCAGGACGCTTTCACGCTGGCGTCGCTGAAGATGCTGTCCAGTCTGGCCCACTCGCTGGTGGTAGCGCTGGCGGCCATCGAGCCCGGCGCCGACGCCGAAGCGCTGTGGAAGGCCGCCAATCTGGAGGAGGACTGGCAGGTCGAACTCTGGGGCGAGGACTGGGAAGCCGCCGAACGCCGCGCTGCGCGCTTTGCCGCCTTTACGCTGGCGATGGACTTTGTCCGATTGGCTCGGGCGGGCTGAACCGCTGGGTTTTGTCGCAAGAAAAGCGGGGTCCCCGCCTTCGCGGGGACGACGGAGTTTTTTTGCGAGAAGCTCGCGTGACCCCGCCGGGGAATATCTTGGGAAGGTGCGGAGACCGGCTGTCCGCATCCGAGGGAATTTCAGCCTCGCCGGAGCGATAGAGTTGGCACCACCTGCCACAACGACGTGACAGGAAAAGCCTCCCAAAAGGCGCGATGATCTGTTGTCTGCACAAGCCAACCAACAGCCCGTCATCCCCGTGAAGGCGGGGATCCCGCTTCTCTTGCGGCGGAGAGCGAGCCTATAAAAACAGGAAAACCCGCCCCGGCTGAACCGGAGCGGGCATCCCTCACGGAGCACGGCGTTGCCGCCGTGCCTTCCCGCTCTTCTTGAGATCAGAACTTCACGCCGAGACCGGCCAGCGCGTAGTGGCGGCTGACGCCCTTCTCGTAGTTCGAGTAGTTGTACTCGACCTTGCCGAACAGGTTGCCGCCGAAATCGTGCTCGAAACCGGCGCCGACGCGGAAGCCGTCGACGTTGGTACCGGCGCTATCCTTGTTCACGCCGTCGTCGTAAGTCGCGCGCAAACGGGCGTTGGTGTAGCCGCCAAGGACGTAAAGCTTGGTGTCGGCACCGACATTGGTGCCCACGCGGGCGATGACGGCAAGGTCGCGACCGGCGCGGACGCAAAGCTTGTCACCGGCGGAGAGCAGGTCGTGCTCGCATTCCTTGGTGGTGCTGTCCGAAACGCTGGCCTGGATGCCGAAGAACAGCGCTTCGCGGGCCTGCACGTCGTAGCCGGCGGCCACGCCATAAGTCAGGCCTTCCGACGATCCGCCATTGACGGAAACGCTGTCGAGCCCGGTCTGAGCCTGGACATAGGCCTGCGCGTTGGCAGCGGCCGGAACGGCAAAAAGGGCGGCGGCAGCGCCGAGAAGGGCGATCTTGTTCATGGTATGCTCCTGCATTCTACTTGCCCCGCAACATTCGTGGCGGCGAGGTCGGGGGCCGAATACAGGCCGGGGATTCCCTTTCAACTTACAGACTTGAAACATGTCGTCACAAAACTGCCATAGTGACAAAGGTGTCACAATAAGGCCTGACGCCATCACGCCAGAATGGCGAAAACCCGCGGTTGATATGAAAATTCGCAAAAACCATAAATGCGGCGGAAATTTATTTTCCGCCGCATCCGCCAAACCCGCCCAAGCGATCGGCAAAAGACGTCAAATCTTGCGAATAATGTCTTTTACTGCCCGGCGGGCGCCGTTGCTTCACCTTTTACCCAGTCTGCGACCTGCTTTGCCACATCGTTGGCGGCCCGGTTCAGCGCGGGCGCGACATCGGCGACATCGGGCTTCACGTTGGGCACGGCCGCCTCGAAGCGGCGAGTGGTGATCGGGCCGCCCCGTTCGGCGCGGGTCGCATCGAAGCGGACGATGACCGAGCGGGTGGGCACGTCATAGCCCATGTCCAGCAGGCGCCCGCCGATCAGGGTGCGGCCGGTGGTCTCGAAATCGCCGCCCACGACGACCAGCTTGCCGGTGCGCGCGCGCAGCGTCTCGGCCAGCAAGGTGCGCATCTGCCGCGCGGGCCGCTCGGTCCAGAATGCGTCCTTGAGGTAGGACAGGCTGGACGCGTCGATCTTCACCGGCACGCGCGGCGTGTCGAGGCTGCGATCGAAATCGGGATCGAGCACGACGATGGCATCGGCCACCTGGCCGCTCACTTGCGTGCCCGCAGGCGCGCTATCGTCCGGTGTCAGACGGATCAGCTGCTCCGGCGGCTTGGCGCCAAGGCTGATGCAGCCGGGAAGCGCCAGGCAGGCCGCAAGGGCAAGCGCACCTCCCAGCATCCGGCCACCGGGAAGCCCGCCACTGGAGCCCCTGCCCCCGTCCGTCTTTGCGCTTTGCATCTCGACCATCGTCGCCCTCATCATGGCTTGTAGGTGGGCAGCTTCTGCCCCTTGAGCAGCGCGCCGGCGCCCTGATCGTCAATCTTCTCGGTCACCGCGCGCAGGGCCCGGCTGGTCGCCTGAAGATCGCGGATGGCAGACTCGGCGGCGGGCAGCGTCTGGTTCGAAACCTTGTCGAACGCGGGCTGCGCGTGCTCCAACGTCTGGTTCAGCGTATCCATCGACTTCTGCGCCGAGGCCAGCGTCTGGCGCAGCTGATCGGCCAGCGAGCTGCCCTGATCGCCCAGCAGACTGTCCGCCTTGCCCGCCACGCCTTCGAACGCGGCCAGCGTGCGCGTCGCCTGATCGAGTGTCGACTGCAACTGTTGCAGCGTCTGCTTCACCTGCGGCGTCGCCTGCGAGATGTCGTGCGTCATCTTGTCGGTATTCTTGAGAATGCCGGTGATCGAACGCCGGTTCTCTTCGGACAGCAACAGATTGAGGTTCTCGGTCAGCGTTGCCAGCCGTTCGAGCAGCAGCGGCGCGTTCGAGAGGATCTCGCCCAGCCCGCCCCGCTTCGTCGGGATCACCGGCACGCCTTCGGGGCCGGGCTCGGTGAGCAGCGGCGCGCCCTTGACAGCGCCTTCAAGCTGGATGTCGGAAACGCCGGTGAAGCTGCCCTGGATCGTGGCGGTGGTACCCACCGTCACGGGCACTTTCTTGTCGACGCGGATGCGCACGCGCACGAAGCTCGGGTCCTGCGGCCAGAGTTCGATCTCCCGGATCTGTCCGACCGGAACGCCCGCGAAATCGACGCCCGATCCGCGCGAGAGGCCGTCCACCGACTGCTTGAAGAAGATGTCGAACTCGTTGCGCGCGCCTTCGTTCAGGCGGGCGATCCAGATGATGAACGCCGCGAGCGCTGCCAGCAGCACCAGCGTGACCGCTCCGACCCAGACGTGATTGGCCCGTGTTTCCATGCTTGGTGCCTTATGCTCCCGGCTCGTTTGAATCGTTACCGGAATTATTGTTGGCCGAAGAATCGTCGGCCGAATTGTTGTCGCCGGAGGTTTCGCCGGACGGTGCGGGCGTGATCATCGCCTCGGCCGCATCCTCCTCCGCGATTTCGTCCCGCGCGCCCAGCGCCGCGCGGCCGCGCGGGCCGTTGAAGTATTCCTGGATCCACGGATGATCGAGCGCGAGCAGTTCGGGGATCGTCCCCACCGCGATCACCTGCTTGTCCGCCAGCACCGCCACGCGGTCGCAGATGGCGTGGAGCGTATCGAGGTCGTGGGTGATCAGGAACACCGTAAGGCCCAGCGTTTCCTTGAGCCCGCGCGTCAGCCGGTCAAACGCGGCAGCCCCGATCGGATCGAGCCCGGCCGTCGGTTCGTCAAGGAACAGCAGTTCGGGATCGAGCGCCAGCGCGCGCGCCAGCCCGGCGCGCTTGCGCATGCCGCCGGAAAGCTCGCTGGGATACTTGTACGCCGTGTCCTCAGACAGGCCGGCAAGCCGCACCTTGAAGCGCGCGATCTCTGCCCGCAGTTCGTCGCCGATCTCCGGGAAGAACTGCTTGAGCGGCACTTCGACGTTCTCACCCACCGTCAGCGTGGAGAACAGCGCGCCGCCTTGGAACAGCACGCCCCAGCGCGAACGCAAATCGACATCGTCTTCCTCGTCGGCGGATTCGTCGATGCTGTGGCCCAGCACGGTGATCTTGCCCGCATCGGGCTGCTGGAGCCCGATGATCGAGCGCATCAACACCGACTTGCCGGTGCCCGAGCCGCCGACCACGCCGAGAATCTCGCCCTTGCGGACCCTGAGCGAGAGATTCTCGTGAATCACATGCTCACCGAAGGCATTGCGCAGCCCTTCGACCACGATCGGGCAATCGTCAGGCTGTCCGTCCTGCGCCTGCGGGCATTCGGTTTCGGTTTCGGTCATGCCCAGCCGATCTTGGTGAAGAAGATCGCGAAGAAAGCGTCGAGCACGATCACGGTGAAGATGGCCGTGACCACCGCCTGCGTGGTGCGCTGGCCCACTTCCTCTGCGTTCGATTTCACCTGCATGCCCTGATAGCAGCCCGCCAGCGCCACGATCAGCGCGAAGACGGGAGCCTTGAGCAGGCCTACCCAGACGTCGGTGATCGGCACCACTTCCTGCGTGCGCTTGAGGAAGGTCCAGAACGGAATGTCGAGCGCGAAGTTCGAGATCGTGGCGCCGCCGATGATCGCCAGCACCGTGGAATAGAAGCCCAGCAGCGGCATCATCAGCATCGTCGCCAACACGCGCGGTACCACCAGCGCCTGCATCGGCGAGACGCCGATGGTGCGCATGGCGTCCACTTCCTCGGTCAGCTTCATCGTGCCGATCTGCGCCGCGAAGGCAGAGCCCGACCGGCCCGCGACCATGATCGCGGTCATCAGGATGCCCAGTTCGCGCATGGCAAGGCGGCCGGTGAGGTTGATCGTATAGATCTCCGCCCCGAACTGGGCGAGCTGCACCGCGCCCTGCTGGGCGATGACGATGCCGATCAGGAAGCTCATCAGCCCGATGATCCACAGCGAATTGATGCCCACATACTGCATGTGGAACACCAGCGCCGTGCCGCGCAGGCGCGAGGGATGGCGGATCGCGGCGCCCAGCGCCAGAATCAGTTCGCCCAGAAATCCGGTCGCGCGGACGAAGCCCTTGCCCCAGTTGACCACCAGATCGCCGAATTCGCCCAGCGTGCGGATCAGCAATCCGGGCTGCGTCTCGACTTGCGGTTCGTCAACCGGCAGGCGGCCGATCGCGGCAAACAGGTTCCGCGCGGACTCGCTTTCGCCTGTGATTTCAAGCTTGTGCCGGCTGGCATAGCGGCTGACGAGCCAGGCGCCGGTCGTGTCGATGTCGGTCACGCCGGACATGTCCACCCGGTCGAACGGCCCATCCAGCTGCGCCAGCTTGGCATCGAGATTGCCCAGCGAATGGACGCAAAGCGGCCCCTTCAGCGCAACCGTGCGAACGCCGTCCTGGTCGCCTTGCGACAGAGTGAATTCAGCCCATTCCCGCATGTGCGCTCGTATTGGGGGAAAATGCCTGCACCGGCAAGGGGTTCCCCCGATGCGACGGATTGTTCATTTCGCAATTGCGGGGTTTTGTCGGGTGCGCTCGTCACATCCGTGACGCGCTTGCGGCACCAGCCCACTCCCCCACCCAATACTTGCGCGCGAAACGCGCAACTGGCAAAGCGCCGCGCCATGACCGACACTCCAGAAGCCGCTCCCGAAACCGCCCCTGAAACCGGGCTGGACAAGACCTTCGACCCTGCCCAGATCGAGGCGAAGTGGTATCAGCATTGGGAAAGCGAAGGGCTGTTCCGCCCCGAGCGTGCCGACGCGCAGCCGTTCACCATCGTGAACCCGCCGCCGAACGTCACCGGATCGCTCCACATCGGCCACGCGCTGGACAACACGCTGCAGGACATCGTGATCCGTCACGAGCGCCTGAAGGGCAAGGACGCGCTCTGGGTGGTCGGCACCGACCATGCCGGCATCGCCACCCAGATGGTGGTCGAACGCCAGATGGAAGCCAAGCAGGACAAGCGCGCCAACTACACGCGTGAGGCTTTCATTGAGAAGGTCTGGGAATGGAAGGCCGAATCCGGCGGCACCATCACCGGCCAGCTGCGCCGCCTCGGCTGCTCGATGGACTGGAGCCGCGAGCAGTTCACGATGGATCCGCACTTCACCAAGGCCGTGGTCAAGGTCTTCGTGGACCTGCACAAGCAGGGCCTGATCTATCGCGACAAGCGCCTGGTGAACTGGGACCCCAAGTTCCGCACCGCCATTTCCGACCTTGAGGTCGAAACGCGCGAAACCAACGGCCACTTCTGGCACATCAAGTATCCGCTTTCGGACGGCTCGGGCCATATCCACGTCGCCACCACCCGCCCGGAAACAATGCTGGCCGACATGGCCGTCGCGGTGAATCCCGAGGACGAGCGCTACAAGGAACTGCTGGCGCGCGGCGCCACGGTCACCCTGCCGCTGACCGGTCGCGAGATTCCCATCGTCGCGGACGAGCACGCCGATCCCGAACTGGGCTCGGGCGCGGTGAAGATCACCCCGGGTCATGACTTCAACGATTTCGAGGTTGGCAAGCGTGCGGGCTTCAAGGCCGGCGACATGCTCAACATGCTCGATGCCGATGCCAACGTCTGCCAGACGCAGGACGGCCTTGTGCCCGCGCAGTTCATCGGCATGGACCGTTTCGAGGCACGCAAGGCGATCGTTGCCTTCCTCGAAGACGACGGCCTGCTCGAAAAGGTCGAGGATCGCGTGATCCAGACCCCGTTCGGCGACCGCAGCGGCGTGGTGATCGAACCCTGGCTGACCGATCAGTGGTACGTCGATGCGCAGACGCTGGCCGGCCCGCCGATGGAAGCCGTCCGCTCCGGCGCGATCGAGATCGTTCCCAAGACCTGGGAAAAGACCTTCTTCAACTGGATGGAAAACATCCAGCCCTGGTGCGTCTCGCGCCAGCTCTGGTGGGGCCACCGCATCCCGGCATGGTACGCGGAAGACGGCGAGATCTTCGTGGCCGAGACCGAGGAAGAGGCACAGGCGCAGGCCGGCAACAAGAAGCTGACCCGCGACAACGACGTGCTGGACACCTGGTTCTCCTCCGCGCTCTGGCCTTTCGCGACGCTCGGCTGGCCTGATGAAGATGCCCCGCTGCTGAAGAAGCACTACCCGAACGACCTGCTGGTTTCCGGCTTCGACATCCTGTTCTTCTGGGATGCGCGCATGGCCATGCAGGGCATTCACTTCATGAAGGAAGTGCCGTGGAAGCGGCTCTACCTCCATGGTCTGGTGCGTGCTGCCGACGGCCAGAAGATGTCGAAGTCCAAGGGCAACGTGGTCGATCCGCTGGGCCTGATCGACAAGTACGGCGCCGACGCGCTGCGCTTCTTCATGGCCGCCATGGAAAGCCAGGGCCGCGACGTGAAGATGGATGAAAAGCGCGTCGAGGGTTACCGCAACTTCGCCACGAAGCTGTGGAACGCCGCGCGTTTCTGCCAGTCCAACGGCATCGTCGCCAGCACCTCGATCAAGGCGCCCGCAGCCACGTCCGCCGTCAACAAGTGGATCATCGGCGAAGTCGTCGAAACCGTCGCCGCGCTGGACAAGGCCATGGCCGACCTGCGCTTCGACGCGGCCGCCAACGCGATCTACCACTTCGTGTGGAACCAGTTCTGCGACTGGTACATCGAACTCATCAAGGGCAACTTCGACGAAGAGACCAAGGCCGTTGCCGGCTGGGTGCTCGACCAGATCCTCGTCATGCTCCACCCTTTCATGCCCTTCGTCACCGAAGAGCTGTGGAGCAAGATGGGCACGCGCGATCAGGACCTGATCGTCGCCGCATGGCCCGCGCCGGAAGCTTCGGTTGATGCCGAAGCCAAGGCCGAAGTCGAATGGCTGATCGCGCTGATCGGCAACTTGCGCGGCGCCAAGTCCGAACTCGGCATCGCACCGGGCGCGCGCCTCACTGCCTATGTCGCCGATCCCTCCGACGCGACCCGCGCGGTGATCGGCCGCAACGGTACCGTGATCGACCGTCTGGCGCGTCTGGACGCGATTCTGTTCGAGGCCGCTCCGGCCGGCGCCGCCATGCAGGTGGGCGCGGGCGACGCGACGCTGGCGATCCCGCTGGAAGGCGTGATCGACATCGCAGCGGAAAAGGCCCGTCTGGAAAAGGCCATGGCCGCTTC
This sequence comes from Novosphingobium sp. BL-S-33, assembly GCF_056857025.1. Taxonomy (NCBI): domain Bacteria; kingdom Pseudomonadati; phylum Pseudomonadota; class Alphaproteobacteria; order Sphingomonadales; family Sphingomonadaceae; genus Novosphingobium; species Novosphingobium sp. BL-S-33. The sequence continues at coordinate 3,458,298 of NZ_CM166474.1, forward strand.
GGTCAAGGAACGGGACTCGCTCGACAAGCGTCTGGGCAACCCGGCCTTCGTCGAGAAGGCCAAGCCCGAGGCGATCGACAAGGCGCGTGCGGATCATGCCCACCACTCGGCCGAAGCCGAGCGTCTGGCTGCGGCGCTGGCACGACTGGGGTAAGATCAAGCGGAGGGAGGCGGGGCTAAGCCAACACCGCTCCCCCTCGTCGCCCCCGCGAAGGCGGGGGCCCCGCTTTTCTCGTTTCACGCGGAGGGACAGTGCAGCAATCCACCTCTCCGTGCCTCCGCGCCTCCGCGTGCAAAAAAGAAGAGGGATCCCCGCCTTTGCGGGGATGACGTAGTGAATATGATCAGTCGGACAGGTGGAAATGCTCTGAATGCGCTCGAAAATCCCACACCGACCTTCGTCATTGCGAGCGTAGCGAAGCAATCCAGCGCAGTGCCGCGCTGGATTGCTTCGCTACGCTCGCAATGACGAAGACAGTTCAGTCAATTCCATATTCCGTTAAAGGCGGAATTGTTGCCAATCCCGACTGTCATCCCGAATTCGTTTTCCTACCCCGCGCGCATCTGACACTTTTTCGCGCATGACCACCCTGCTTTCCTCACGATTCCAGCCACAAGGTGACACCTCCGACGCAAGGTGACACTTTTTGCTCTGGACCGTGTAAACTGTGTCAACCTCACCCCTCAAAACCGTAACCTTATACCGAGACCATCCGTGAAGCTTGCGCTTGCCACCACCACTCCCGGCGAACCCGAAGTGTTCGCTTCGCTTCAGGGCGAAGGGCCCAGCATGGGGCGGCCGAGCACGTTCGTGCGGCTGTCGCGCTGCAACCTCGCCTGCCAATGGTGCGACACCGCCTACACTTGGCGCTTCACCGGCGATAACCGCTTCCACCGCGACGATCTGGCGTTCGAGCGCAAGGCCAATCAGGTCATGGCCGAGGAAGCCGACGTGGCGCGCATGGTGGCCGACCTGCCGCCAGACCGGCTGGTGATCACGGGCGGCGAGCCGCTGCTTCAGGGCGCGCAACTGGCAAAGATGCTGGCCGCGCTCGACGAGATCCGCCCCGGAATGCATGTCGAGATCGAGACCAATGGCTCGGTCGCCCCGCATGCCAGCCTCGATGCACGGGTCCAGCAGTACAATGTCAGCCCCAAGCTGGCGCACAGCGGCAATCCGGCAGAACTGGCGCTGGTGCCCGAACGGCTGACGGCATGGGCGGCGGAGCGGCGCGCCTACTTCAAGTTCGTGGTGGCCGAGCCTGCCGATGTCGCCGAGGTCGAGGCCCTTAGGGATACTTACGCAATCCCCCGCGAGCGGCTATTCCTGATGCCCGAAGGACGCTCCAGCGATGTCATCAGGCAACGCTCGGGTTGGCTCTCGGATTTATGCATGCGTGAAGGCTATCGCTTCACAGACCGCCTGCACATCCACATCTGGGGCGATACGCGGGGCACGTAAGGGGACACATGAACGAAGCATCGCCAATTCCGGCCGGCGAGACCGAGCCCGAGGAAGCACCTCCGCCTCCACAGATGGCGCGGATGAAGGGCGACCTGACGCAAGGTCCAATCCTGAAGACGCTGCTGCTGTTCTCCGTCCCGATGCTGATCTCGAACGTCCTCCAGACGCTCAACGGATCGGTCAATGCGATTTGGGTCGGGCGGCTGCTGGGCGAAAGCGCGCTGGCGGCCACCGCCAACGCCAATATCATCATGTTCCTGATGATCGCGCTGGTGTTCGGTTTCGGCATGGCGACCACCGTGCGTGTCGGCCAGCACTTCGGCGCGCGGCAGATCGATGCGGCGCGCCGAACGTTCGGTTCGGGCGTGGGCTTCTGCACTTTGCTCGCGGTGATCTGCGGGCTTGGCGGCTGGTTCGGGGCGGATTCCCTGCTCCATACGCTGGGCACGCCCGAGGCCAGCCGGATCGAGGCACTGGCGTACCTGCGCGTGATCTTCGTGACGCTGCCGCTCGGCTCGCTGTCGCTGATGGTTTCCATGGGCATGCGCGGCGCGGGCGATTCCAAGACGCCGCTCTATGCGATGATCCTGACCGTGGCGCTGGACGTGATCCTGAACCCGCTGCTGATCATCGGCCCCGGCCCGCTGCCCTCGCTGGGCATTGCCGGATCGGCGCTCTCCACCGCTTTCGCGAACTTCGCAGGGCTGCTTTTCCAGGTCTGGCGGATCTACCGGCAGGACCTGCCGATGCGCCTGCGCGGCGCGGAGCTGGGCTACCTGATCCCGCGCGGCAGCGAGCTGAAGTACGTGATCCTCAAGGGCCTGCCGATGGGCGCGCAGATGCTGCTGGTGTCCTCTGCCGGGCTCATCATGGTCAGCCTCGTCAACAAAGAAGGGCTGCATTCGGCAGCAGCCTACGGTGCCTCGCTCCAGCTCTGGAACTACTTGCAGATGCCCGCCTTCTCGATCGGCTCGGCGGTCAGCGCGATGGTCGCCCAGTCGCTAGGCGCGCATGACCACAAGCGCGTGGGCAAAGTGACGGGAATTGGCCTTGTCACCAATCTGGCTATGTCGCTGGTGCTGGCGGCGCTGATCGTGCTGTTCGATCATCCGCTGCTGGCGCTGTTCCTCGGCGGCAACAGCCCGGCGATGCCGATCGCGCAGAACATTCAGGTCATCTGCACGGCATCGTTCGTGATCGTGTCGATCACCATGATCCTGACCGGCACGATGCGCGCTTACGGCGCGGTGGTCGCACCGTTGGTGATCATGTTCCTTGGCCTCTATCCGGGCCGCCTTGGCTTCTACTTCCTCGCCTATCCGCTGATCGGCAGCCAGGCGCTGTGGTGGTCCTACCCGGTCGGCTCGACGCTGACCGTAGCCATGACCGTCGGCTACTATCGCTGGGGCAAGTGGCGCGCAGCGTTCGATCTTTGAGAAACTCCTCCCCTGCAAGGGGAGGACACAAGGACCATCACCGCCCTTGCGCACGCCACCGCTGGACCGTGCGCAGAACGGCCTCCTCCTCGCCGCCGGAGCTGTTCCACAGCTCGGTGAACGAGGGGTCGGCCGAGGCTGGGCGCTTGTATTCCTCAAGCTCGTCGAACGAAACGCGGACCGGGATCGCCACGCCCTCGCCGCAGATGATGCACTCGCGGTTGCGCAGCGCCGGGATCGAATCGAGGAACCCCCGCGCGCCTTCGGGCATCGCCGCACGCACGAAGGCCTGGTCGCGGTCGTTGTTGAGCCGCATCGAGATGATCGTGCCGCACTGCGACAGCACGCCCTCGGCAAGGTCCGACGGACGCTGGGTAATGAGCCCCAGCGAGATGCCGTACTTGCGCCCCTCCTTGGCGATGCGCGACAGGATGCGGCCAACCGACGAGCCATCGGCGTTCTTCTCGTTCGGCACGTAGCGATGCGCTTCCTCGCAGACGAGCAGGATCGGCTGCGTCTTCTCCTCGCGCCCCCAGATCGCATAGTCGAAGACCATGCGGCTGAGCACGGCAACCACGGTGCTGGTGATGTCCGAAGGCACGCCCGAAACGTCGATGATCGAAATCGGCCGCCCCCGCGAAGGCAGGCGGAAGATCTTGGCGATGAACTCCGCCATCGTATCGCCCACCAGCATGCCCGAGAACATGAACTGATAGCGCGGATCGCCCTTCATCTCGTCGAGCTTGTTCTTGATGCGCACGTAAGGCGCGCTCGAATGGCCCTTGTCGAGCTTGCCCATGTGGTTGTTGAGAATGTTGGACAAGTCCGACAGCAAGTAGGGGATCGGCGAATCCACGGTGATCTTGCCCAGTTGTTCGGCGAGCCGGTTGCGCGAGCGCGCTTCCAGCAGGCACTTGGCTAGGATCTCGCAGTCGAGCTGACGGTCGTCCCCGCGCGCCGTCAGCAGCGTCTCGCAGTGCTCCTCGAAGTTCATCAGCCAATAGGGCATCTGGAGGTTCGAGACATCGAGGATCACGCCGGTATTGCGGAACGCGGACGCGTACTCACCGTGGGGGTCGATCATGATAATGTGACCCTCGGGCGCATGCTGGCAGATGCGGTGGAGGATCAGCGCGGCGCTGGTCGACTTGCCGGTCCCGGTGGAGCCCAGCAGCGCGAAGTGCTTGCCCAGCAAGGCGTCGATGTAAAGGCCGGCGCGGATGTCCTTGGTGGGATAGACATTGCCGATCTGGATCGCGCTGCGCCCGTCGCTGGCATAGATCTGGCGCAAATCCTCGGTGGTGGCCGGATAGACCAGCGAACCCGGCGAGGGATAGAAGGTAACGCCGCGGCGGAAACCGTGGATGCGGCCGGTCAGGCGCTCCTCGCTCCCCTCGCCCAGGAAGTCCGCCTCGGCAACGATGCCGCCGGGGATCTTGCTGTCGCTCTTCTGGTTGCGGATGCTGGCGAGCAGCCAGCCGTTGCCGACGCGGATCTTGACCTGACTGCCCACTTGCCCGGACTGCGCGACCGAAGGATCGCCATCCTTCATGACCTCGCCCAGCCGGTTGATGTCGAGCGCGATGCGGGTGCCCGCGCCGGAAATTTCGAGGATGACGCCGATCGGTTCGCGCCCGGTATCCAGTCGCGGTGCCTGCCGCTGTGGGGCGGCTTGAGGCTGCCCCTGGGGATGGGGCGCGGCAGATCCCGGCTGCGCGGTCGCCGACCCGGCCTGCGGCGCCCGTGTGGGATCGAAGCCTTCCATCTGCATCTGATTCATCATGCCCCCAAAAGTCCTTGGCGCTTGGAGAGCTATGACCGCGCAGTTAATTTCCGGCTAAAATCGCACTAATACGAAAGGCTCATAGTCCGTTTGAAAAATGCCCAAAGGGGCATTTTTAGCGCATCGCGAAAAGCCGGCCCGCAAGCCAGCCCATGCCCACAGAGACAGCGACTGCCAGCAGGCCATAGGCAAAGCCGTAATTCTCCGCAAAATCGGCGATGGCCCGCTCGACGCCGAGCTTGCGCACTTCCACCTGACTGCTGGCGGAGGCCACCACCCGGCCATTGGAAATGGCGAAAGTCTCCGCCGTATAAGTGCCGGTCGGCACGCGCGAGGGCAGGCCGATGCGCGCCTGATAAAGCACTTGCTCGCTCACTTTCACCCCGCCCTCATCCTCCCGGTAGAGGCCGTTGCGGCGGTTGAGATCGACCAGTCCGCCCGCGAAACGCGCCTGCTCGTCAGGATCGATCGCGCCGATCGGCGAAAGCTGCAACCACTTGAGCCCGAGTTCGTAGATCGCCGCCGTCTTGTCGTCGACGATCTTGGCGATCGGGCGGGTGGAGGCGATCGCGTAATAGGATGGTGCCGAACGCAGTTCGGTGCTGTCGGCATTGATCCAGATCCCGGCCACCTTCCGCTTCTGGCGCAGGACGATGGACTGGGTCGGCCCCTTCAACACGACAACGATGTCGTAATATTGCGCGGCGCGCGATCCCTCGGGAGTGAGGATGGCGCCGAACAACAGCAGTTCGGTCCCAGTGAAGCCCTGCTGCAACGCCACCTCGTGCTGCGAGACTTCGGGCACCAGAATGGGATCGCGAGAGCCGCCCAACATGAGCAGCGCCACAATGGCGAAAGCAGAGGCGGCCGCGGCCCTCACAGCGGCGCCACCGTGAATATCTCGTCAGGCCGATAGCCAAGTCCGATCGCCATGCGCCCCGCCACCAACAGCACGACCACGGCCAGGATCAGGCGCAATTTTACCGGACTGGCCTTCTGCGCGAATTGCGCGCCCAACTGCGCTCCCGTGACCGATCCGATCAGCAGGAGCGAGGCCAGCACCAGGTCGACCGCATGGGTGGTCATCGCGTGCATCATGGTCGTGGCGATGGTGGTGAAAAGAATCTGCCACAGCGACGTGCCGACCACCACATTGGCGCTCATGCCAAGGATGTAGAGCATCGCCGGAACCAGAATGAAGCCGCCGCCGATCCCCATCAGCATGGTCAGGATGCCCGTGGCGATCCCCAGCAGCAGCGGTGCCAGCGGCGAAATATAGAGCCCTGAGCGATAGAAGCGCCAGCGCATCGGCAGACTTGCGACCATCGGGTGATGGCGGCGCTTGCGCGCGGCAATCGGTACGCCGCTACGCTCAGCGCGGATGCCCTGAATGCTCTCGTTGGCCATGAGGCTGCCGATGGAGCCGAGCATGACCACGTAGAGGATATTGATGACGGTATCGATCTGGCCCAACCGGGCGAGGAAGTTGAACAGCACCGCCCCGATCCCGGTGCCGACAATGCCGCCCACCACCATCACGGTGCCCATCAGGTAATCCACGCCGCCGCGCTTGGCGTGGGCGAACACGCCGGAAACGCTGGCCCCGGTCACCTGGCTGGCCGCCGAGGCAGCGGCCACCGTCGGCGGGATGCCGTAGAAGATCATCAGCGGCGTCGTCAGAAAGCCGCCGCCCACGCCGAACATCCCCGACAGGATCCCTGTCAGTGCACCCAGACCAACGATGACCAGCCCGTTGACCGAGAGATTGGCGATGGGAAGATAGACATCCATGCGAGCTATCTCGCTACCGCAGCGCGGTGGCCGAGAAAAGCAGCGAATCAGAAACCTGCGGAAAGAGTGAGCGCGGGGCCCGAGCCCGGTTCGGCATCCCCCGCGACGCGGAAGCGCCAATCGACGCCGACGCGGCCGTTCACTCCGCGCGCCAGCGGCAGTGCGACGGTGGCCGAAGGTCCGGCATCGAGGCGGCTCGCCCCGTTCTGCGCCCCGCCCCAAAGCCCGCCACCGATCCTGCTTTCCACCCGGCCGAGCGACAGCAGCGCATGATCCACCCGCAGCTGTCCATCGGCAAACGGCGTCGCGTACTTGCCTGCCACATAGCCGGCCTGCCCATAGGCCTCCCCGCGCAAATGCCCGGGCAGTCCGAAGGGCGGCAGCGTGGTGATCGCCATGGCAGCAGGCTGGAAGCGGCTTTCGCCCGCCTGTTCGGTCAGCCGTCCTTCCAGTGCGGCAATCATCGGGAAAGACGGCAAGGGGCGCGCCGCTACACCAATCGCGGCGGCCGTCTCACGCTGGAGCTGCCCCAGCGTTGCCGTGCTGCGCATATAGACTTCGGGCCGATTGGCGGACTGCATGGCCAGACGATAGTGCAGGACTGCTCCGGCCTGACTGGCACCGTAAGTCGCCAGCAACGTGCCATTGACGAGCGGCCCGGTGCCGTTGCCGCGCAGTAGCGCCCATGAATCGACCGACCAGCGTTTTGGTCCACGAGGCACTCCGGCCATGGCGCCTGCGGGCGGTATCCCACCCCCAGGTATCGCCGACAGGGCCTGGAAGGAGGGAAGTCCCGCCGGCAGCCGTTCACGCGCAAAGGCCCGGATCAGAGCCGACGGAAAATCCCGACCGGGATTGGCTGCCGGTTGCTCAACGCGCGCCGCGAGCGATGACGGCTCCGCGGTCCTGTACTCTTTGCCGGTCGGGTAAGGTTGGGCGCCATAGATCAGTTCCGGCGGGTAGACCGCCCGCCCAAACGCCGCCCCTTGCGGCGATGCCATTCCTCCCGGACGGAAATCGCGCCAATTGCGCGCTTGCGGTACGGGCTCCGCGTACCCCCCCGCCAGCGTCTGGGGGCCGTTCACCAAGTCGAAGTGGTAAGCTGTCTCGCCCCGCGGGCTCGACGGAGCCGCTCTCGCAGGTTGAACCAGTGCGGGAATCGATGGTGTGGATTCTCATGCGGAGAGGCGCCCTCCGGTCCATGCGAAGAGCACCGCGAGCAAAACGACAACCGGCTGTCCGCGCATACAATCAGACATCAGGCTGCCGTCCGCATGGCATTGGGCATGTTTCCACGCGCGCCTTGTGTGGCCTTCACCGGCACGGCCGCGCGCGGTGCCGAAACGGTGGCCATGGCCGCCGGGTGGGCATCGTGATGGGTCTTGTCCCAGACGACCGCGCCGCCCGCGAGTGTCCGCAGATAGCTGACCAGCGCGCGCTTGCCTGCGAAAATCGAGATAAGATTGGCGACCGGCAAGCGCAGCAATGCGTATACCCCCTCAAGCGGGCCATATTCCCGCGCCGTGAACAGCACGCGCAGCGCGCAGCGCCATGCCAGACTGACCCCGCAGGCCACCAGCATCACCCGCAGCGTGGGCGAGAATTCGGGAGCCGCGTGCCATCCGGCGATCGCGCACCGACATCCACACGTCGGCAAGCCCCGCCCCGCCATCGAGCGGGCTCCAGCCGAGCCGGTCCCACGACTGGAAGGCGATGCCGTGGATCCAGCGCGTCTTCTGGCGAATCGAATCCTCGAGACGGGAAGGGAAGTAAGCGCGCGTCGCGACCAGATCGCCTCGCGCGTCGCGGGCGCGGATGAAGCGGCTCTTCCCCCCTGCCCGCCAGACCAGCACGCCCAGTTCGTAATCCTCGGTCAGGCACTCCGCCGCGAAGGGGCCGTTGTTGCCTTCTGCCTGACGATGCCCGGCGATCCGGGCCAGCATCTCACGCGAAAAACCGCAGCCCACGCCTGCTGCCGGCAGCGCGGCGCCAAGCGCATCGCGAATCACCAGCGACTTACTGTGCGCTTCGGCAAACTCGTCGAGATAGTGCCCGCCAATCCAGCGCGAACGCGGCTGGGGCTCCGGGCGCACCGGTATCTGCACGAAGTCCGCGCCCTTGAGCGCCGTGTCGATCACGGTCAGTTCGGCGCGATGCACCATGTCTTCTGAATCGTGCAGGATCACGCTGCGGAAGCGCTGCCCCCAGCGGCGCTCATCCTCGCACAGCGCGGCGTAGAGCCGATTGAGGCAATCCGCCTTTGTGGTCGGGCCATGCCGCGAATGGATGACCAGCCGGATTCGCGGATCCTGCCCGGCACCTTCCATGGCCGCCGCAAGCGTCGCCGGATCGTTCGCGTAACAGCCGACGTAGAGGCGAAAATCCTGCACCGGCCATGCTTCGATCGCGTGGCGCAAGGTATGGCCGATCACCGCTTCCTCGCGCCAGCACGCTATGAAAATCGCGGCGCGGCCGATCAGCGGCGCCTCGCAAGCCTCCTGAGACAGGCGCGTGCTGCGTCCCTTTCCGGCCAATTGCAGCCGCAGCCAGACAATATCCGTCGCCAGATCGTCGCAGGCGCCCAGCAAAAGCCAGAACGCGGTGAAGAGCAGCAGTTCCTGCTCCATATACTGCAAACAGACCGCAGCCTGCCCAATCACATACGCTGATCCCACGGTGCCCCCCATCGGCGCCGGCTCATCACCCCCTGTGATCTCGGCGCCTTGGGCAGGTTTGCCGGCTTGCATCCCCGTCAAGTCTGCCCGAAACAGGACTTATGAGTTCGGACCGAAATTTGGCCAATGAATTGGCGTTCCGTTTCACAAAGTTAATAAGAGGTGACGCAACCGCGGGAATTTTGCTGATCCTTGTGGCCGTATTGGCGCTTTTGACCGCCAATTCCGCGCTTGGTCATGGTTACCATGCGCTGTTTCATCACCCGCTCGCCTGGAGCCCGGTAGCGAGACTCGACACACTTCACGCGTGGATCAACGACGCGCTCATGGCGGTGTTCTTCTTCGTCGTCGGGCTGGAGATCAAGCGTGAGGTTCTTGACGGAGAACTCTCGAACCCGGCCCGGCGCCGCCTGCCGGTGCTGGCTGCGTTCGCGGGCATGGCCACGCCCGCGCTGATCTATCTCGCCACCGCCGGGATCTCGCTGCCAGCGCAGCGCGGATGGGCGATCCCGGCCGCGACCGACATCGCTTTCGCCGTGGGCGTGCTGGCGCTGCTGGGGCGCCGCGTGCCGGCCGCGCTGCGCCTGTTCCTGCTAACCGTGGCCATCGTCGACGATCTGGGCGCCGTGGCGGTGATCGCGCTGTTCTACACCGCGCGGATCGACGCCGGCTGGGCCATCGCGGCAGTGGCGGTGCTGGTGGCACTGCTCGCCTGCGGACGGCTGCGCGTGCCTTACGTCGCGGTATATCTGCTGCTGGGATTGGCTCTGTGGTTCTGCGTGCTGAATTCGGGGATCCACGCCACCGTCGCGGGCGTTCTGCTGGCCTTCACGATCCCGCTGCGCCCGCTGCGTGGCAAGTCGATGCTGCTGCGGCTGGAGCACGCGCTGGCGCCGTGGAACAGCTTCGTGATCGTTCCCCTGTTCGGCTTTGCCAATGCCGGCGTGGCACTGGCGGGAATCGGGTTTTCGGGGCTTCTCAGCCCAGTGCCGCTGGGCGTGGCGCTGGGACTGTTCTTTGGCAAGCAGATCGGCATCTTCTCGGCCATCGTGCTGTCCGACCGGCTCGGTTTTGCACCGCGCCCGGAAGGCGCCAGCTGGGTTCAGCTTTGGGGCATGGCCGTATTGTGCGGAATCGGCTTCACGATGAGCCTGTTCATCGGCGCCCTCGCCTTCCCGCAATCCCCCGAACTGGTGGAGGAGGCGAAGCTGGGCGTGCTGGCAGGATCGCTGCTCTCATCGCTGCTGGGCTATGCGATCCTGCGACTGGCAAAGCCGCTGCGGCGGGACTCGAAGCCGGTCGCGGCCTGACGCCGCTGCCGCTCCGCGTCCCGCCTTCGGGCAATTACCAGGAACCGACGTTCGGCATCGACGCCCAAGGCTCAGCGGGTTCGAGGCGGCCGTCCTGGAGCAGTTCCACGGAGATGCCGTCGGGCGTCCGTACGAAAGCCATGTGTCCGTCGCGCGGCGGACGGTTGATGATCACGCCGGCATCGGCCAGCGTCTGGCAGGTGGCGTAGATGTCATCGACCTGGAAGGCGAGATGGCCGAAATTGCGGCCTCCGCTGTATTCCTCGAAAGAACCGTCCTCGGCAGGCCAGTTGTACGTCAGCTCGACTTCGGACTCTTCGCCCGGAACGGCGAGATAGATCAGCGTGAAACGCCCCTGCTCGCTCGAAAAGCGGCGCGTTTCCTTCAGGCCGATGAGTTCGAAGAAGGCGATCGTCGACTCGGGATCGGTCACGCGGATCATGGTGTGAAGATACTTGGTCACGGGTAGTCCTTAGCGGAGGGAGAGTGCGGCGCGCCATTACGGCGTCTGCGCAGCGCATACGATAGACCAGACCGCGCCTGCCGCTCCACCTCGTTCTTGCGTCACGGCAGCAAACGGCGCCGTTGGGCACGAAAAACCCGCCCGGAATACTCCGGGCGGGTCTTCCCGCGAAATGGGTTTCGCCTGCCGTCAGGTCAGAACGAAGCGGTCAGCGTGCCAACCACGGTATCGTCGGTATAGCCGTCGATCGAAACGCCGCTGACGCCGATGTAGCTGACGCCCACCGAAAGTGGACCGTACACGGTCATCGAAGCGCCGATCGAGAAGTCCATACCGGTCTTGTCGTTGAACGACCGCGTACCGGCGCAATAATAGCAGGGCGACAGGACGCCGTCGGTATAGCCCAGGTGGCCCGAGATGGTGACCGGGGTCTTCGGAACCGCGAAGTCGATGTTGCCGTAGAGGTACAGGTTGTCCGAGTGGAAGCCGTCGTTATCGAGCAGGCCCTTCTGCTTCCAGGCATAGGCAAGGCCAGCCTTCAGCTTGGCCGGACCGACCGCGTACGACACCGAAGCGTAAGGCTCCCAGTAGTTCGCGTCGCCCACGTGGCCGCTCGGATAGACGTAGTAGAGGATGCCGCCGTCAAGCGTCAGGCCACCGCCCACATTGCCCGTCCAGCCCGCGATGAGGTCGAGTTCCTGATCGCCATAGACGTCGCCGCCATGGATCGAGGACGACCAGGTGCTGACATAGACGCCGCTCTTGTGCGAAACGGTGATGCCGCCCTGGATGGCCGGATCGCCGTTCGAAAGCGATACGCCGCGGAAGCGGTAATCGGTGGTGAGCGCAACGTTGCCGGTGACGGTGAAGTCCTTGGGAGGCGCAGCTTCGTCAGCAAAGGCGGGCGTTGCAGCGAGCGCGGAGCCCGCGAGGAGAGTCGCGGCGATGGCGCCACGGACGGACATAAGCATGTTCATTCCCTCACAAATTCTTTTTGGTGCTTGTTCCCGCCTGCACTTTCACCGCACGCCTCGTTTTGGGCGCAACTTGCGACAGCACAATAATGCTGCATCGCACCAAGGTCGTGCACAAGTAAAATTTCGTTTAAGCAACAATCAGGAAACGAAGTGTGGACTTTTTGCCACTCGCACATGCAGCACGCCCCGCGCTTGCCGTGGCGGTGATCGCGGCGTACACCTCGACACCGGATGTTTGCCAAAATCAGAAATCTCGTTGCCCGTCCCGCCAAGCAAAGGACACCGAAGCTCCCGCCGGGCCAGCGCGTCTATGCCGTTGGAGACATTCACGGCAGGCTCGATCTCTTCGAAGGGCTCATCGCCGCGATCGAACGTGACGACGCGGCACGGGGCGAGGCGGTCAGCGATGTCATCCTGCTGGGCGACCTGATCGACCGTGGCCCCGCCAGCGCCGGCGTGATCGATCGCGCTCGCCGCTGGTCGCGCGAACGCCGCGTTGAATTCATCCAGGGCAATCACGAGGAAATGCTGCTGGTCGCCGCCCGCAAGCTTGAGGCGTTCCGCAGCTTCCTCAAGTTCGGCGGCCGTGAGACGATCATCTCTTACGGAGTCGACCCCGATTTCGCGATGGAAGCGGGGATGGAGGAACTCCAGCTGGCCATGCTGGACGCCATTCCGCAGGACGATTTCGATTTCCTCGACAGTTTCGAGAAGATGGTGCGCATCGGCGACTATCTCTTCGTCCATGCCGGGGTGCGCCCCGACACGCCGCTGGACCACCAGCTCGGCCACGATTGCCGCTGGATTCGCGAGCCGTTCCTCACGCATGACGGTGATTTCGGCGCCGTGGTGGTGCACGGTCACACGATCACGGAAGCCCCGGAAATCCGCGCCAACCGCATCGGCATTGATACCGGCGCCTATATCCACGGCACGCTGACCGCGATCGGCCTTGAGGGCGAAAACCGCTGGTTCATCCAGGCGCGCGACGAAGGCGGCGGCATCTCGATCCAGATCGCCGCGTAAAGTCCCAGCCCCAAGACGGGGTGGGGAACACATTTCATCTAATGCACCGGGGAGCCTGTAAGCCGGGTTCTGTGCCTGGCGTGGTCTCCCAATCGAGGGACCTTACGCCGCGGCGGCAGCCATTCCTCTAGGCGACGCATTGCTACGCCGCTCAAGCGACCAACCCGGGCTGCCTGGGTCTGAAACAAACCCGCCGTTCAAGACAGCGCGCAGCCCCTATTCGGTCTTGCTCCGGGTGGGGTTTACCTTGCCGCTTTCCGTTACCGGAAGCGCGGTGCGCTCTTGCCGCACCCTTTCACCCTTACCTGCCTTTCAGGGCGAACCCTGACGAGGCGAGGCGGTCTGCTCTCTGTGGCACTTTCCCTAGGCTTCGCCGGGCCTGAAAACCCGACTCGCCCGGCGGGCATTACCCGCCACCCTTGTTTCGTGGAGCCCGGACTTTCCTCGCGCATCCGAAGATGCCCGCGGCTGCCCAGCTCCCCGGTGCGAGCGGTCACCTAGCACGGCCGGTGTCTCGCTCCAACAGCAGTTCGAACAGGATTCCGCCTATTTCGCCATCGATCTCGCCGTCGATCATGTCGGGCCGCCAGCGCCGCTGGAACGCCCGCACCGCCGCGCGGCCATCGGCGATGTCATAGCCGAAGCGTTCGAGCGCGAGGTAGAAGGCGCCGGGATTGTCGTAGAACAGGTTCATCTTCGCGGCCGGAATTTCCAGCGCGAGTCCAAGCTGGCCCAGTCGCTCCCAGTCGAAATACTCGCCCGGGTCTTCCTTGCGCGCGGGGGCAATGTCGGAATGGCCGACCACATTGGCGCGCGGGATATCGTGCCGGTCCATGATGTCCGCCAGCAGCGGCAGCAGCGCATCCATCTGCGCCTCGGGAAACGGCCGGTAACCCCATTCGTGTCCGGGATTGACCAGTTCGATGCCGATCGAGGCTGAGTTCACGTCGGTCACGCCGCGCCAGTAGGACCGGCCTGCATGCCAGGCCCGCTTGTCCTCGGGCACGAGCGAGGTAACCAGGCCCTCCTCGTCGATCATGTAATGCGCCGAGACTTCGGCCTCGGGATCGCACATCCGCGCGAGCGCTTCTTCGGCGGTTTTCATGCCGGTATAGTGGAGCACCACCATCGACACCGGCAGCTTGCGCGCATTCTGGTTGGGCGATTCGACGACGCGGTTGACCAGCCACCGATTCATCGCCCTTCCCTTTCCCTACTATCCGGTCTCGCGCACTCTGGCCTTGCGGTCAGACTCCGGGCAATACCGCGCCAAGTACCAGCGCGTCATCCCCCAAAGCATATTGCAGGCGGCCGCCGAGGCTTTGCGCGAGCTGCTGGATCATGGCCGCGGGTGCGGTGCGGCTCGACAGGTCGCCTTCGGGCAGCGTACCTTCCAGCGCCCGGCCGACGTCGCGATCGAACGCAATGCGCGGGCCCGCCGCGCGGACCACGATCTCGCTGGTACCGCTGGTAAGCTGGTCCGGGCGCAGTTCGGCGGCGATGTCCAGCGTGCCGCCGCGCGGCAGCGCCTCGATCCCGATCAGCGCGAAATTGAGCAGCGTCTTGATCGCCGGCTTGGGCAGAATATCGCTGCCGAGCGACCAGTTGACCACGATCCGCGCATTGTTCGCGATCAGCGCATCGACCAGTGCCCGCGCCTCGCTCACCGGCACCATGTCTCCGAAACCGCCCGCCGCGCCGAAGGCGAGGCGGAAGAACTTCAGCTTGTCCGCCGAGATCCGTGCGCTCTGGTCGAGAAGTTCGAAGCAGCGCTGGCGCATCTCCGGATCCTTCTCGTCCGAGAGCAGCTCAAGACCGTTCGATAGCGCCCCCACCGGGCTCAACATGTCGTGGCACAGGCGCGAACAGAGAAGGCTGGCAAGTTCGATCGCGCTCGTGGTCATCGTGAAAGGGACTTCCATCACATTCCGGATTGGGATGCCGGGTGGGTATCGGGTGCTTGCGACTCTGGCGAGACAGCCGAATCCGGCCGACGTCCACCAGCGATGTCGCAGGTTATTGGTGAAAAACCATTCCCGCTATCTCGCCAGAAAGCAACACGCCCGTCGCCGATGATCGCCCAAATCCGCAAATCGCCGGTGGAATGTTCGCGATCCACGGCGGAAGGTACGGGCTGTCCCGTAGGGTGCGAATGGTAATAGCCCAGAACTTGGGGCCCACCGCTCCGCGCGGCGCGGTGCGCGGCGAGCAGCGCAGCGGGATCGATCTCGAAATGCCGCGTGCGCTCGGCCGCGACATTGCCGGCAGGCACGGCGCGATTGATGCGCTCGCGCCCGTCCAGCGATTCGCCCAGCAGAAGCCCGCAGCACTCTTCCGGATGCGCGCGGACCGCGGCGGCCAGCAGAGCCGACACAACCTCTTCTGTCAGCTCGACAACTCTTGTCACTTCGACATTCATCCCCAAATCGTACAGACAATGGGGGTCATGGAAAACATCATTGAAGGTACGATCGGGGAGGCTGGTGGCCGCCTCGACAAGGCACTGGCCGATGCCAGCGGCCTTTCGCGCGAACGAATCAAGGCCCTGATGGGCGAGGGCCGGGTCACGCTTTCGGGCAAGCCCGCCGGACAGGCCTCACTCAAGGTTGCGCCGGGCACACCGTTCGCCATCGCCGTGCCCGAAGCCGCCCCCGCCGAGGCCGAAGCCCAGGATATCCCCCTCAACGTCGTGTTCGAGGACGAATACCTGATCATCGTCGACAAGCCGACCGGCCTGGTCGTTCACCCTGCAGCGGGCAATCTTGACGGCACGCTGGTCAATGCCCTGCTTCATCACTGCCGGGGCCAGCTTTCGGGAATCGGCGGCGTCGCGCGGCCGGGAATCGTTCACCGCATCGACAAGGATACGTCGGGCCTTCTGGTCGTCGCCAAGACCGACCGGGCTCACGAAGGCCTTGCCGTCCAGTTCGCGGATCACTCGATCGAGCGCGCCTATCGCGCCGTCGTCGCCGGAAAACCGATTCCGCTCGCCGGGACTGTAACCGGAGCGATCGGTCGTTCGAATACCAACCGTAAAAAGATGGCACTCGTAGAATCAGGCAGAGGCAAGCACGCGGTAACGCATTACCGCACGATCGAGGCGCTGAAAGGCGCAGCGCTCGTGGAGTGCCGCCTCGAAACAGGACGAACACATCAGGTGCGCGTTCACATGTCGTCAATCGGGCATTCGCTATTGGGAGATCCTGTCTATGGACGCACCCCTTCAGCAATTCGCCCGGTCCTTCAGCGACTCGGATTTCATCGCCAGGCTCTGCACGCTGCGGAACTTGGCTTTGTCCACCCCGTTACAGGGGAGACGGTCCGATTTTCCAGCCCGCTTCCCGACGACATGCGGGCCCTGATCGACGAACTGCGTCAGTGAAATCGGTTTAACATGCTATCTTGAACAGGTGGCCCCAAGCTAAGATGCCTGCATAGGGTCTTTGACCGCGGGCCGACCGGAAAGGACGGATGACAGTGAGCACCAAGCAACGCAATCTCCCGGCGGTTCCATCGCTGGGCAGTGAGCAGAGCCTTAACCGCTACCTCTCCGAGATTCGCAAGTTCCCGGTGTTGGCGCCCGAGCAGGAATACATGCTCGCCAAGCGCTACACGGAACATGAAGATCCCGAAGCAGCGACACAGCTCGTAACCAGCCATCTTCGCCTCGTCGCGAAGATCGCGATGGGCTATCGTGGCTATGGCCTGCCCGTGTCCGAACTGATCTCCGAAGGCAACATCGGCCTTATGCAGGGGGTCAAGAAGTTCGAACCCGATAGGGGCTTCCGCCTCGCCACATATGCTATGTGGTGGATCAAAGCGTCGATTCAAGAGTACATCCTGCGTTCGTGGTCGCTCGTGAAGATGGGCACCACCGCCGCGCAGAAGAAGCTGTTCTTCAACTTGCGTCGCATGAAGAAGAATCTCGACGCTTACGAAGACACCGATCTGCATCCGAAGGATGTGGCCACCATTGCCACCACGCTCGGCGTGTCGCAGCAGGAAGTGGTCAACATGAATCGGCGCATGATGATGGGCGGCGATGCTTCGCTGAACGTCTCGCTGCGTGAGGAAGGCGAAGGCCAGTGGATGGACATCCTTGCGGATGACCGCCCGCTTCAGGACGAAACCGTCGCCGATGCCGAAGAGGCCACCGTGCGCCACGCCATGCTGGTGGAAGCGATGGACAGCCTCAACGAACGTGAGCGCGACATTCTGACCGAACGCCGCCTGACGGACGATCCCAAGACGCTTGAGGAACTGAGCCAGGTCTACAGCGTCAGCCGCGAACGCGTGCGCCAGATCGAAGTGCGCGCTTTCGAAAAGCTCCAGAAGGCGATGAACCGCATCGCCTCTGACAAGAAGCTGGTTCCCGCGCTCTAAGGGCTGCGGCACTGCTGAAATAGAAACCGGGTCGTCCGCAGGGACGGCCCGGTTTTCTTTTGTCCCCCGCGTCCTCAGGCCGGTCCGAACCGCGCCGCCATGTCCACGGTACCGCGCTTGCCGAGGTGTTCGATATTGGCCTCGCACCACTGCTTCGCCGCCACCTCGCCCACATCGTGGAGCTTGAGAAGCAGGTGGCGGACGGGCAGCAGCTTGGTCTGCGCGGGCATGGCCGAGAGCGTGGGCTCGTCATGGATCTCGTGAAGCCGCAGCCGCTCGACCTGGGCGATAAGGCCGTCCTTGGCGCGGGTATGCCCGATCGAGGATTTCAGCAGCAGCAGCCCCTGCAATTCCTTCCGCATCGACTGGTTGAAGCCGATCTCGGTCAGGCGGTCCACGATCGCCGCGACCCCGCGCGGCGTATCGGGCCGAACTTGCGCATTGACGGTGATGAGCAGCAGATCGTCGTTCGGACTTTCCAGCACGAGCGGGACCAGCGGCGGATTGGCGCTGTAGCCACCGTCCCAATAGTCCTTGCCATCGATGCTCACCGGCGGAAAATAGAGCGGCAGGCAGGCCGAAGCGAGCAGCGCATCGGTGCTCAGTTCCTCGTTGCGGAACAGGCGCAGCCGGCCCGAGCGCGCGTTGGTGGCCGAAATGAATAGTTGCGGGGCATTTTCGCTGCGAATGGCGTCGAAATCGACATGCGTCTCGATCACCTTGCGCAGGATCTCCTGCATCTCGCGGCCAAGTTCGGGCGAGCCATGGGTCATGCCGATGTCGCCGAACACCGTGGTCCACCACGAAGAGACTGCGCGGGAGGTCTGCGGGAACGCCTCGATCATCGGGATCAGCGGCCCGGCTTCGCGCCCCGAGCGGTTGAGTTCCTTCCAGAAGGCCCGCAGCCGCTCACGCGCCTCCTCGCGTCCGCCGGAAACGAGGCCTGAGACCAGCACGGCCGCATTCATGGCCCCCGCGCTCGCCCCGCTGAGCGCGCCGATGTTCAGCCGCTCATCCTGCAACAAGCCGTCGAGCACGCCCCAGGTGAAGGCGCCATGGGCGCCCCCGCCCTGGAGCGCGAGATCGAGGCTGGGGATGGGCTTTTCCTTGGAAAACATGCCCATGCGCGCCGACAGATCAGTTCTGCGGCGCGTTGAGAGTGGCGAAAGTCTCGGCGTAGCGACCCTCCGCCTCGGCGTTGCGCAGGAAGGCGAGGCGTTGCACGCCGATCAGGCCCGGCGTCGGCTCCTGCGCGAAAAGGCTCATCACCTCGTCAATGAAATCGCCAAGCGGCATGTAGCCTTCCCGGGTCGACTGGCCGGGCGTCAGTTCGGTCTGCACCGCCGGCGGGGCCAGTTCGATGACTTCGACTTTGCCCGCCAGCGCGAGGCGCAACGAATCGGACCAGGAATGGATCGCCGCCTTGGTCGCCGAATAGACCGCCGCGCGCACCAGCGGCACGAACGCCAACCCCGAACTGACATTGACGATCGCCGCGTCAGGCTGCGCCGAAAGATGCTCGACCAGCGCATCGGTCAGGCGGATCGGCCCGAGCAGGTTGGTGACCACACAGGCCTCCGCCACGGCAAGATCGCGCGGAGCAGAAACATCCTCCAGCGGCATGATCCCCGCATTGTTGACCAGCACGTTGAGCGCCGGGAACTTCGCCAGCACGTCCTGCACGAAAGTCCGGATCGCGCCTTCATCCGTCACATCGAGCGCCGCCGCGTGGATGTTCGCGCGGCCCTTGGCCGTCTCTTCCAGACTGGCGAGCGTGCGCCCGGTCACGATCACGACATTGCCCGCGTCATGCCAGCGCTGCGCCAGTTCGCGCCCAATGCCGGAGCCACCGCCGGTGAGAAGAATGGTGTTGCCGCTGGTCTTCATGGGGGGACACTCCTTTGCCGGGGAAACATCGGTGTAATCGCAAATTCCGTGCAGGAAAGTCGCCATAACGGGTTTCGATGACGCTGCGGTGCACGAGGATTGATCGCAGTGCACTTTTCCGCCGCGTCCAAGCCCGCTAGGGGATGCGGCAACTTCCTTCGAATTCAGGGCCCTCTCGCTTGCTGCGCATCACTGCCAAAGTCATCGTCTGGTTCGTCGCGATCAGCGTGGGGCTGACCGTGCTCTATCGCTTCGTGCCGCCGCCGGTGACGGTCACGATGCTGTCCGACGGCAACGGCATCACCAAGGACTGGCAGCCGCTGAGCCGGATCGACCGCAACATGCCCGCCGCCGCCATCGCCGCCGAGGACGGAAAGTTCTGCACGCACAATGGCTTCGACACCGACGCCATCGAAAAGGCCTTCGAACGCAACGCCGCCGGCGGACGCCTGCGCGGTGGTTCAACGATCAGCCAGCAAACCGCCAAGAACGTGTTCCTGTGGCAAGGCGAAGGCTGGACGCGCTACATCCGCAAGGGCTTCGAGGTCTGGTTCACCTTCCTGATCGAATCGCTGTGGGACAAGCGGCGAATCATGGAAGTCTACCTCAACGTCGCCGAAACCGGCATTGGTACGTACGGCGTGGAAGCCGGCGCCCAGCGCTACTACGGCAAATCGGCCACCAATCTCACGCCAATCGAGGCCGCGCGCATCGCCGCCGCCCTGCCCAGCCCCAAGACGCGCGACGTCAAGAACCCCTCCGGCTTCACGCGCCGCTACGGCAACACGATTGCCGCGCGCATCGGCACGGTGAAGCGCGCCGGCTTCGATTCCTGCATCTACGAGTAAGCCGGAAAGCCCTGCTCACTTCGAGCGGGCAGGCTTCTTCGCAAGATTGAGTTCGATTGCGGTGCGTACCAGTGCGGTCAGCGCCGCTTCGTCGACCGTCTCGCCTTCATGAAAATCGATGGCGCGGCGCACGTTGCCGTCCAGGCTGGAATTGAACAGCTCCGCCGGATCCGGAAGCGAGGCGCCCTTGGTAAAGGTCATCTTGACCGCCGCCTTGTACGTCTCGCCGGTGCAGATGATGCCGGAGCGCGACCAAACCGGCACGCCGCGCCATTTCCATTCCTCGACGACTTCCGGATCGGCCTTGAGCACGATCGAGCGAAGACGCGCCAGCATTTCGCCGCGCCAGTCATTCAGTTCCGCGATCCGTGCATCGATGAGCCGCGAAGGCTCCGCCCCGTCGCCATTTCCGCTCATTTGCGTCACGCTCCCGCCATTCAGTCGCAGGGACGCAGGCTAGGCCAGCCGCCCACATTTCCGCAAGGCCCACGGCGCATTGGCACCCACGCACAAAAAAGGGGAGAGAACCGAAGTTCTCTCCCCTCCCCTGTTTCGCGTGACGCGAATTCCTGGATCAGAAGCCCACGGTGATGGTGCCGCTGACAGTGCGCGGCGAACCGATGTAGGCGTAAGGGATCGAGGTCGATGAGGTGCTCGAACCGAAGCCGCCGACATAGAGCTTGTCGAACAGGTTGGTCACGTTGAGCTGCAGGTAGGTCTGGTCGTTCAGACCGAGGAACCCGAGCTTCACCTTGGCGTCGAGATCGACCACGTTGTAGGCCGGGGTCTTGGCGCCATAGACCTGATAGTTCGTGACCTTGCCGTTGAGCGTGTAGCTCGACGTGATCGCGATGTTCTGGTCGTTGACGTAACGCGGACCAGTGCGCTTGGCCTGCACGCCCAGCTGGACCGGACCCAGGTTGCCCTGGATGCGCGTACCGAACATGTAGGTCGACGCGCCGCTCTCGCGCTTGCCCTTGGTCAGGTAGTAGATCGGATCGCCAACAGCCGCGCAGGTGCCGATGCCGGTCGATGCGCCTGCCGTGACGTTTGCCGCGGTGCACTCGCCCGACTGGACGTTGTCGAGGATCTTCGACTTCATCACCGAACCGAAGGCGTAGATGGTGACTTCCTTGATCGGCGAGTAGCCGACGCTGCCATCGAGGCCGTAGCGGTCAACCTTGCCGAGGTTACGATAGAGCGTCACGTCGAGCACAGGATCGTACGACGAAGCCAGACGGTTCTGGAACTTGGTGTACCAGGCCGAAACCTGAGCCTGGACCTTGCCCGAGATGTAGCGCGCGCCGAGATCGAAGTTGTCGGTGGTTTCCGGCTTCGGCACAGCTTCGTCCGAAGTGAAGCCCAGCGACTGGTACAGGTTGTCCGTACCCGGAACCTGCATGCCCTTCGAGTAGTTAGCATACACGCTGACGTTGCCGGTGACCGAGTAGTTCAGACCGGCAGTCGGCAGGAACTTGTGGTAGTTGAAGGTGCGCTTGGTCGGCCCGACGTAGGTCGGATTGGCGATCAGGAAGGCCGCCTGCGACGCTTCGTCGTTGAAGCAGTCGACAAAGGCGCCGCCCGCTTCGGTCACGCAACGGTTGTCGAGACGACGCGTGAACCAGGGCGAACGGACGCCAAGGTTTACGGTCAGGCGCTTGTCCAGAAACTCGCCGCGGTATTCGGCGGAAGCCTGGTTGAGCATGGCGATCGACTTGCGATTGCGCTTCTCGATCGGCTGGCCCGAAGCGTCGAGGATCGGATTGTCCTCGGGGAAGTATTCCGTGGTCAGGCCGTTCTGGAACAGGAGCGCCGCTTCACCGGTCTGACGGTGACGGCCGTAGTCGAGCGAGTAGTTCAGACGGAAGGTCTGACCATCGACCGGGTTCCAGATCAGGTTGGCGATGACGCCGAAGCGGTTGGTCTTGGTTTCGCTGGGTGCGTAAACCGTAACGCTGTCAAGCGTGTCGCCGTCGCCGTTGAGGTCGACGCCGCCGAAGTAGGGCTTGCCGCCAATGTAGCCAAAGATGTTCTGGCCAGCCTTGGTCTTGTAGAAGCCTTCATAGCCCGTAACCGCGCCGGTGCCGCCATTCGCCTTGGTGTACTGGTAGCTCGGGTCCACGGTCAGGGCGAGAGTGTCCGAAAGCGTGAAGCGCGAATTGATGCGGATGCTGCCGGTGTTCGACGGGTTGTAGCTCTCGTCGTAACGCGTGCCGCATACGTTGGGCGAATCGACAACACCGGTACGCGCGGCAGCCACCTGGCAGTTTGCGAGGGTGTAGTCGCGCTCGTCGCGGGTGGTGGGGAAGCGGTTGGTCGAACCCGAACCGACAACGCGATCGGTGGTCGTCAGCGTCTGGTTCGGCGCCGTGCCGTTGACCGTGAAGATCGACGAATCGGTGCGCAGCGGAACCGACGAGAAGTTGCGGTTGCGGTTGACGTTGTAGTTGCCGGCGATCGAGATGAAGTCGCCATTGTCACCCAGCGGCTGGTAGATCTTCGCGTTGTACTGCGACTTGTTGGTCTTGCTCGAACGCTGGAACGGGTTCTCGTTCTCGGCGTGGCTGGCCGAGATCCAGGCGCGGGTGCCGATCGAGGTGAACGTGCCGGTGTCGACAACGCCGAACATGCGGAAGAAGCCGTATTCACCGACCGAACCGCTGGTGCTGACGTGGAAGTCTTCGGTCGGGTTGCGGCTCTTGTAGTTCACGGTCGAACCCGAAGCGGCGGCGGTCGGGCTGTCGACGTCGGTCGTGCCGAGGTTGACGTTGACCTGCTCGATCAGCTCGGGGTCAAGCTGCTGGTTCGAATACTGCGCGTAGTTACCGGTATCGTTGAGCGGAATACCGTCGAACGTCAGCGAGATACGGCTGGCGTCAAAACCACGGATATTCAGCGTGCCGCCCGACGAACCGTAAGGATCGTTGTTCTGGAAACTGACGCCGGGGACGAGGTTGATGACCTCCATCACGGTCTGGCCCGCACGCTGCGTGGCGATCAGATCCTGCGTGATGACCTGCTTGGTCTTGGTCGTATCCGGCAGCTTGACGCCGCCGATTTGACGCGGCGCATTGCCGGTGACGACAATGGTGCCTTCTTCGAATTGCGACGAACCGGTCGACTGGGCGAGAGCCGGCATCGCGAGGAACGCTGCGCCGACGGCGAGCGTGCTGGTCGCGGTGGAGAGAACGGAATGGAACTTCATCTTAGCCCCCTGGAGCCTTGAGAGTGGGATTGACGCAATGATGCGGAAGGTTTTGCCCCGCCACAGGTTTGCTGCGGCTGCTAAGAGCAGTGCAATATGACAACTCCCTGACACGCGGGATTCATTTCTATCGGGGGCGATGCAATTTTTCCGCAACGTGACAGATTGAGCGCGATGGACTCGTGCATTTCCTTGTTTTTCGGCGATTCATGGAAATATTTTTGCCCGCTCCGTGCGACAAAAATGTCACTCGCAATATTGTTTCAACATGCCGCACTGCGGTATGAGCGACCTCGATGTGCATGACATGTTACGACATCGCTTGATGCATTTGCGGTGCCTGTGCGAGACACGCGGTCCATGGGCGTCGCACACAACCACCAGGGCCATAATCACGGCCACCCGCACCACGATCACGGTCATGGTCATGGTCACCATCACGGGCCCGGTGATGGGCACGGCCATGGACATAGCCATGGGGGCCACCACCATGGCCATCACCACTCCCTGCCGAGCAACATAGGCAGGGCTTTCGCTCTCGCGGTCGGGCTCAATCTCATCTTCGTGGTGGCGGAAGTGACCGCCGGTTTTCTCAGCGACTCGATGGCCCTGCTTGCCGATGCGGGTCACAATCTGTCGGACGTACTCTCGCTCCTGCTCGCCTGGGCCGCCAGCGTGCTTGCTTCGCGGCCGCCGACGGAGCGCTTTACATACGGGCTGAAAAGCTCCTCGATTCTAGCTGCCATCGCCAATGCCGCTCTGCTGTGGGTAGCGATCGGCGCGATCCTGGTCGAAACGATCCGCCGCTTCGCCGAACCGGCACCCGTCGCGGGGACGACGATGATCGTGGTCGCGGCGCTAGGTATTGCAGTGAACGCTCTCTCGGCGCTGCTGTTTGCCAAGGGCAGCAAGACCGATCTCAATTTGCGCGCCGCTTTCGTGCATCTGATGGCCGACGCAGCGGTTTCTGCCGGGGTGGTTATCGCCGGCATCGTCATTGTCTGGACCGGCTGGAGCCTTGTCGATCCGATCGCCTCGCTGGTCATCACCGCCGTCATCGGCTGGTCGAGCTGGAGCCTGCTGCGCGAGTCGCTGCGGATGGGCATGATGGCCGTGCCAGAGAGCATCGACATCGGCGCCGTGCGCGGCTTCCTGGAAGCCCGCCCCGGCGTGGAGCGCGTCCACGACCTTCACGTCTGGCCGATGAGCACGACCGAGACCGCGCTTACCGCGCACCTCGTCATGCCCGAGGGCCAGCCCGGCGACGCTTTCCTCCAGCAACTTGCCCATGACCTTGAGCACGATTTCCGCATCGGCCACCCGACCATCCAGATCGAAACCGAGGCCGAATGCGTGTGTTCGCTGGAAAGCGAATCCGTCGTCTGAAATCGGTCTGGCGTGCTCCGTCCGCGCCCAGCGACAATAAGGTACAATAAACCCGATTGCGGCAGGCGGGGCGGCGTTTAGGAATCGTGTCCATCTTTGATTGCACGGACAGATCCGCGATGAAACGTCGACACCCCGCCCGCCTCATGCTTTCCGCAGCGCTCGCTTGCGCCTTGCTGCCCGGCCTTGCCCATGCCGACACCAAGAGTGACCTTGAGGCGCGCTACGCGGCACTCAAGACCGCCATGGACACGCGCGAGCCGGATGACATCAAGCCTTTCCTGACGCCTGACTTCAAGCGCACCGATCTTGGCGGCAATTCCATGAACGCCAATGACATGATCGAGCGCCTTGCGAATATTCCCGTCGATCCGAGCCGCAAGTCGACCAACACGATTACCTCGGTGACCGTCAATGGCCAGACCGCCGAAGTCGAGCAGCGCCAGGACGCCTCCGACAACCGCCAGGGCCGTGACGGCGAAACCCATCAGATCGCGATGAGCGAACTGTCGCACGATACCTGGGTCCAGACCGACAAGGGATGGCTGCTCAAGTCCACCGAGACCGAGCAGATGACGATTTCCCGCGACGGTCAGGTCGTGCGCACGATGAAGAAGGGCGATCCGATGCCTCCGCGTGGCGGGCGCGGCGGTCCCGGTGGCGGCCGCATGGGCCCGCCCCCTTCTGACGGAAACAACTGAGAAGCGACCATGCGCCCCGGCTGCCCGGCCGGTGAGCCGGGGCGCAATTCCGAACAACGAAAAGGGCCCGCCCGGATAATCCGGACGGGCCCTTTTCGTTTTGATCTTGGCAGCAGCGCTTAGGCTGCGGCTTCGGCCTTGTCGCCCTTGAGCACGCGGACCGGTTCCTTGCGGCCCTCCACCACGTCCTTGTCGACAACGACTTCGGCGATATCGCCTTCGGTCGGCAGGTCGAACATGGTGTCGAGCAGCAGCCCTTCCACGATCGAACGCAGGCCGCGCGCGCCGGTCTTGCGGTCGATGGCCTTCTGGGCGATCGCCTCAAGCGCCTCGTCCGTGAAGGTCAGTTCCACGTCTTCCAGCTCGAACAGCTTGGCGTACTGCTTGATCAGCGCGTTGCGCGGCTCCTTCAGGATCTTGACCAGCGCCTCGATGTCGAGGTCGTTCAGGGTCGCGATCACCGGCAGACGGCCGACGAACTCGGGGATCAGGCCGAACTTGAGCAGATCTTCCGGCTCCGCCTTCTGGAGCAGTTCGCCCACGCGGCGCTTGTCCGGATCGGCGACATGCGCGCCGAAGCCGATCGAACGCTTCTGGAGGCGGTCGGCAATGATCTTCTCAAGACCCGCGAAGGCGCCGCCGCAGATGAACAGGATGTTGGTCGTGTCCACCTGCAGGAATTCCTGCTGCGGGTGCTTGCGGCCGCCCTGCGGCGGAACCGATGCGGTGGTGCCTTCCATCAGCTTCAGCAGCGCCTGCTGCACGCCCTCGCCCGAAACGTCGCGCGTGATCGACGGATTCTCGGCCTTGCGGCTGATCTTGTCGATTTCGTCGATGTAGACGATGCCGTGCTGCGCCTTCTCGACGTTGTAGTCGGAAGCCTGGAGCAGCTTGAGGATGATGTTCTCCACGTCCTCGCCCACGTAACCGGCTTCCGTCAGCGTGGTGGCGTCGGCCATGGTGAAGGGCACGTCGAACGTCTTGGCGAGCGTCTGCGCGAGCAGCGTCTTGCCCGAACCGGTCGGCCCGACGAGCAGGATGTTCGACTTTGAAAGCTCGACGTCGCCCTGCTTGCCGCTGTGCTTCAGCCGCTTGTAGTGGTTGTGCACCGCCACCGACAGCACGCGCTTCGCGCGGTCCTGCCCGATCACGTAGTCGTTCAGCGTCTCGCAGATGTCGCGGGGAGACGGCACGCCGCCGTCCTTTTTACCCGCAATCCCGGCCTTGGTTTCCTCGCGAATGATGTCGTTGCAGAGCTCGACACATTCGTCGCAGATGAAGACCGTGGGGCCCGCGATCAGCTTGCGCACTTCGTGCTGCGACTTGCCGCAGAAGCTGCAGTAGAGGGTGCTTTTCGCGTCAGATCCGCTCAATTTCGTCATTTTCCGTCTTTAGGCCATTTCCAGGCGACTCGTCGAGTCTACCTTGGACGGGGCCGGTTTTGCAATCCTAGCCCGATATGGGTACCCCGAGAACCATTGCAAAGAACTGAAGGTCGATACCCGCAGGCACCGACCTTCCGCGTCATGCTCAGGCTTCGGCCGGCTTGTCGGCGTCGGGCCGCGTTTCGAAGACCTTGTCGACGAGGCCGAACGCCAGTGCTTCCTCGGCTTCGAGGAAGGTGTCGCGGTCCATCGCCTTCTCGATCTCGTCGAGCGACTTGCCGGTGTACTTCACGTAGAGATCGTTGAGACGCTTGCGCATCCGCAGGATCTCGCGCGCCTGGATCTCGATGTCCGAAGCCATACCGCGTGCGCCGCCCGAGGGCTGGTGCACCATGATGCGGGCGTTCGGCAGAGCGATACGCATGCCCGGCTCACCGGCGGCGAGCAGGAAGCTGCCCATCGATGCAGCCTGGCCGATGCACACCGTCGAAACGCGCGGCTTGATGTACTGCATGGTGTCGTGGATGGCCATGCCGGCCGTCACCACGCCGCCCGGCGAGTTGATGTACATCGAAATGTCCTTGGTCGGATTTTCCGATTCGAGGAACAGGAGCTGCGCGACGATCAGCGAGGCCATGTGGTCCTCGACTTCGCCGGTGATGAAAACGATGCGCTCGCGCAGCAGGCGCGAGTAGATGTCGAAGCTGCGCTCACCACGGCTGGTCTGCTCGACGACCATCGGCACGAGTGCGCCGGTCACGGGGTCGGTAGTGAACTTTCCTTGGGCGCCCGAGGCGCCAAACAGGTCGAGCATGGGAGTCCTCTTCTGATTTGGACCGCCTATGTCGCGTGCCCCCGCACGATGTTCAAGGCCTTTAACCCCTCAATCAGTGCACCGCACACAACTTATGCGGGCATTGTCCGACCTTGAGCCCCACTTGTCCCGCTTCAGAGCGATCGAGGGCACGATCCGTTGCCCTTTCTCAATATTTCCGTCATCCCTTGGCGGGATAAGGGAAATCTCTTGTCGCCGGCTTCGGGGGGAGCCTTTGCATGTCGAAAAAGCTCCAGGTGGGCACGATCCTGCTTACCGTGATGGCCCTTGCCATGGGAATCGCGTGGGCGTGCCTGCATCGCGGTCCATGGTACGACGAATTCTACACGCAATATGTGACGCGCCCCGGCCCCGGCTGGGGTGAAGCCCTGCGGACGAGCTGGCTCGCGGACAATCATCCGCCGCTCTATTACGCCCTTGCCCGCGCCACCGCCTGGATGGGCTCCATAGAGACTCACCGGCTGCTGAACCTCGCCATCGGCGTGGTCTGCCTCCTTGCCGGCGTGGCCATCGTGCGCGATGTGCCGCGCCTGCTGCCCGCGAGCGCCGTGCTTCTGCTGCTGCTGGCAGGCAACGAATGGACCGTGCTGAGCGCGAGCGAACTGCGCTCCTACTTCCTGTCGCTTGGCGCGGGCACCGTGCTGGCGCTATTCCTCAGCGCCCTGTCGCTCACGTGCGAAGGCGGCTCGCGGGCACGCCGACTGATCTATTTTGCCAGCGTATTGGTGGCTTTCAACACCCATATCGTCACCACGCTGATCGCCGGAGCCCTTATTGCCCCCTTTATCGCCGCCGCCGTGCTGCGCCGCGACTGGACTCTGGCGCGTGCCGTCGCCGTGCCGGCGCTGGCGGCGGGCGGGGTCTTCATCGCCATCAGCCTGATCCAGCTGCCCTACTGGCAAGCCAATACCCGGGCGTTTTGGATACCGGCCGGCTTCGGCGAAGCGCGGTGGTCAATCGAATATGCCCTGCTGCGCAGTCTGGAAGCCAACCCGCTCGTGCTGCTGGGTGCGCTTGCCGGCGTGCTCCTCATGGGGCGCGACCTCATCCGCAACCGCACGGCCTGCACCGAGGTCCGGACGCTGGCCCTGCTGGCGACAGGCGTGATGGCTGGCCTTGGCATGCTGGTGGTGGTGCACCTGCTCCACCCGATGCTGATCGAGAAGTACCTGACCGCCATGGTCGGCGCGGTCAGCGTGGGTATCGCGCTGGCCTGCGGACGCCTGCTGAGGGCGCTGGGGCCGAAAACGACGGCGGTCTTTCTCAGCTTCGCGCTGCTCGTCTCGGCCTGCGGACTGGTGCAGAATGTCGGCAAGGCCGAAGCGCGCTACTCGTGGTACGGCACCGGCGGCTTCATCGCTCGCGAGGTGCGCCTCTGCCCCGGCACGCTGGTCCATACCGACCGCTTCTGGAACGCCGATGTCCTGTCCCTCCCGCCCGCAGACAACCTTTCGGTCGCGCCCTGGGCCTATCGCGAGGTTGCCGGACACTTCGGCTTCGCGATCGAGCCGGAAACCTCACGGAAACGGGCAGAGGCCTGCCCCACGTTGTTCTGGGCCGAGCACGACAGCCGTCATCGCCTGAGCGATGCTGTCATCCTCGCCCACTTGCGCCAGAGCGGGTTCGCGGTGGACGCGATCGAGGTCCACCGTATCGGCGATGGCTGGGTCGCGGTTTCGCAGCCGGGCGCTTAACCGACATCAACAAGAAAGGCCCGCCGTGTTCGCACACGGCGGGCCTTTCAACGATCGGTCAGCGGTTTAAGCGACGCGATCAGTCTTCCTTGGCAGCGGCCTTCTTCTTGGCCGGAGCCTTCTTGGCGGGCTTCGCCTCGGCCTCGGCCTCGACTTCAGCTTCGTCCTTCTTAGCAGCAGCCTTCTTGGCGGGAGCCTTCTTCGGCTTTTCCTCGGCAGCAGCTTCGTCAGCCGGCGCTTCCTCGGCGGCGTCCTTGGCAACGGCCTTCTTGGCCGGAGCCTTCTTGGCGGCCGGCTTCTTGGCTTCCGCCGGCTTCTCGCCGTCGGTGTCAGCCTCGATAGCAGCCTGCAGTTCGTCGCGGGTCACTTCGCGCTCGGTGACTTCGGCCTTCTCGATCAGGAAATCGACGACCTTGTCCTCGTAGAGCGGCGCGCGCAGCTGGGCAGCCATCATCGGGTCCTGCTGGACATATTCGAAGAAGCGCTGGCGGTCTTCCGGACGATACTGCTGCGCAGCCTGCGAGACCAGCATCGACATTTCCTGCTGGGTCACTTCCACGCCGTTGGCCTGGCCGATTTCCGACAGGAGCAGGCCCAGACGCACGCGGCGCTCGGCGATCTTGCGGTAATCGTCCTTCTCGGCTTCGATCTCGGCGAGAGCGGCAGCGGGATCTTCCTCGTTGCCGGCTTCCTGCGTGAGCTGCTGCCAGATCTGCGAGAATTCGGCTTCCACCATGGTCGGCGGCACGTCGAAGTCATGACCGGCGGCAAGCTGGTCAAGCAGCTGGCGCTTCATCGCGGTGCGGGTCAGGCCGGCAGTTTCCTGCTCCAGCTGGCCCTTGAGCAGGCCCTGGAGCTGCTCAAGGCTCTCAAGACCCAGTTCCTTGGCGAAATCGTCGTCGATCTTCGATTCGGCAGGTGCCTTCACTTCGTGCACGACGATGTCGAAGGTGGTTTCCTTGCCGGCGAGGTTCGCGGCGGGGTAGTCTTCGGGGAAGGTCACCGTGATGGTGCGCTCGTCACCGGCCTTGGCGCCGCCGAGCTGCTCTTCGAAGCCGGGGATGAAGCGGCCGGCACCGATGACCAGCGGGGCCTTCTCGGCCTTGCCGCCGTCGAACTCGACGCCGTCGAGCTTGCCGGTGAAGTCGATGATCAGCTGGTCGCCGTCTTCGGCCGCGCCGTCCTTGGTTTCGAAACGCTGCTGCTGCGAGGCAATGCGCTCAACCGCTTCGGCAACGGCGTCTTCGGCCACGGGCACGGTCAGCTTTTCCAGCTTCAGGCCGTCGATCGCGGGAGCGGCGATAACCGGGAGGACTTCGAGGCTGACGGTCAGCTCGACATCCTTGCCTTGCTCATAGCCTTCGCCCAGCGCAACATCGGGGTTCATGGCCGGACGCAGCGCGTGATCGGCAACCAGCTTGTCCATCGCTTCGCGGATCGAGCTGTTCAGCGCTTCCTGGTGGATCGCGTCGCCGTGCATCTTCTTGACGAGGTTCGCGGGCACCTTGCCGGGGCGGAAGCCGGGCATCTTGACCTGCGGGGCGATCTTCTTGACCTCACCCTCGATCTTGGCAGTGATGGTCTTGGCGGGAATGGTCACCGTGTAGGCGCGCTTCAGGCCCTCGTTGGTGGTTTCGACGATCTGCATTTCAAATGCCTTCCTGTGCAATTCAACGGGCCAACGCAAAGAGCCTGCGGGCCGATTCTCGCGACTCATCCCCCCGGGCGGCAGACTGGTGCGGGCGAAGGGACTCGAACCCCCACATCTTTCGATACTGGTACCTAAAACCAGCGCGTCTACCAGTTCCGCCACGCCCGCAAAGATGAAGCCTGAAACTCAAGGCCCGTGCCCTTATAAGGACACGCGGAAAAGGGCAAGTGCGGCGATTCGCATGGTGTGCAGACAGGCTGCGCCGTTCCCGTGCCGGGACGGGTCGCGGCAGCCCTCCGGCAGGCCGCCTTGCACCATGCCTGCCGCCTGCCCAACTAGAGTAATGTCCCTTGAAGACATGACAAAGCGAGAGGCAGCCATGGCCACCCAACCCGGAGACGACCCCGGCAATACCCCGCCCGAAACGCCCTATCCGCCCATGGAACCAGACGCGCCGGATACCCCGCAGGAACTGCCACCGACTGGCCCGGACTTCGATCAGCCGGATCCGACGCCTACGGAATTGCCGCCCCCGGACTGAGGGACTGTTTGAAATCCGTTCGTAACCGGATTTCAAACAAGCTCCGGGCAGCGGCCCGTATTCAGTTCAGTCCTACCAGCCGGGCCAATGTCCGCAGCGTCGTTTGCTTGTCCGCCTTGCGGGCAGCACCGGGCACGACCGGGCATTCCAGACAGTAAGCCTGTGCCCCGCTGGTCGAGAGCATCGCCGCAAGCTGCCCCGCCAGATGCGCGCCCTGCTCCTCACGGCGCTGCGACACGAGGCTCGCGAAGTCGTAGGCCCGGGCATGGCTGTCTTCATCCGGCGCCTGCGAGGTGTAGCTGTTCACGAACCGGGTGACCGTGTCCTCCTCGCTCTGGAGATAGACGGCATGCCACTTGCCGTTGCCGACACCGCCAAGCCGCGCCGCTTCGGCCAGCGCGGCATTGAGATCGCCCATACGGTCGACAAGGCCGATCCGCTGCGCCTCTGAGCCCGGCCAGACGCGGCCTTGCGCGATCGCGTCCATCTTCTCCGGCGTGGTCCGGCGCGCCTGCGCCGAAATACCGACGAACTTGTGGTAAGTGCTCTCGATCGAGGCCTGCAACATGCCCTCCACCTCGGGCGAAAGGCCGCCGAGGATGTCGGGCTGGCCGGACAGCGGCGTGGTCTTCACGCCGTCGCTGGTGACGCCATATTGGGCCAACGTATTCTCGAAGCTGGTAATGACGGCAAAGACGCCGATCGATCCAGTGATCGTGGCGGGTTGGGCAAAGACGGTCTGCCCCGGTGTCGAGACCCAGTAACCGCCGCTGGCGGCAAGGTTGCCCATCGAGACCACGATCGGGATCTTCTTCGCCTTGTAGCGCTCGATCGCGCGGCGCATGCGCTCGGCCGCCATGGCCGAACCGCCCGGCGAATCGATGCGCACGACCAGCGCCTTGAAGCCTTCGTCGATATTATCGTCCAGCAACTGGGCAATGCGGTCGCCGCCGGCGCGGCCCGGCCCGGCATCGCCGTCGACGATTTCACCGGCGATAGTGACGACTCCGATCTCGGCGCCTTCCTTCTTTTCGGGATTGGCGGCGAGCCAGGCGGCCAGTGCGGTGTGGCGATAGGGCAGATCCCTGCCGTCCTGATCGGAATCGTCCTTGCCGGCGATGGACGCCACGCGGGCATCGAACTCGCTCTTGTCGCCGATGCGGTCGACGATCCCGGCCGCCTTGGCGCCTTCGGCGAAGTCACCTCCGCTCGCCTTGGCCCAGCCCAGCGGATCGCCGGTCATTCGGTCAAGCTGCGCCCGGGGGCGCGCGGCGGCGATGTTGGCCCGATAGCTGTTCCAGAGCGCGCCGTAGACGTCCTGCATGGCCTCGCGCGCCTCGGGCGACATGTCGCTGCGCATGTAGGGTTCCACGAAGCTCTTATAGGTTCCGGCGCGGAAGACATGGGCGTTGACCTTGAAACGGTCGAGCAGGCCCTTGAAATAGACCTGATTCCCGCCCGGGCCCGCCACGAAGGCGCCGCCCATCGGGTCGATCCAGACCTCGCTGGCATGGGAGGCGAGCTGGACGCCGTCATCGGCATAGGCATTGGCGAACGTCAGCACCGGCTTGCCCGCCTTGCGCACTTCATCCATCGATTGGCCGATTTCCTCGATATGCACCATGCCGCCGCCCAGAAAACGCGACATGTCGAGCACGACGACCTTGATGCGGCTATCCGTCGCGGCAAGGTGCAGCGCGCGTTCGAGGTCGCGGGCCTGATATTCGCCGGCCGGTGCGCTGGAGCCGAGCAGCAGGGCCAGCGGGTCGATCCGGCTCTTCTCCTCGACGATCGAGCCATTGAGGTCGAGCAGCAGCGCGCCGTCCTGAATCCGGGTGGCGGCGGGCCGCGCCATCAGCAGGGCATAGAGCGCGCCAAAGAAGAGCAAGAGGAAAACCAGCGCCAGCGCGTCCTTCACCGCGACCAGCAATCTCCAGACCCTGTGCGCAAATTTCATGGATTCACCCGCCTTTCCGGCAACTTCATACCCCCACGGGGCCGGTGCGGCCAGAGCGGGCAACAAGTCTTTTTTCCGGCCCCATGCGCCCGCCATGTGGATACGAATGGCGTGCCTTGCAAAGGACTCGGCTCAAAACGCTTGAGCCCGGCCCCACCTGTGCCTAAGGCCTGATCTTCGATGACATCCCCAGAATATATCTATCCGGAAGGCGCGCTCGCCTTCCCGCATCGCGGTCTCGTGGGCATCGGCGGCCTTGCCCCGCATGAGATATGGTTCCTCCTTGACGAGGCCCAGCAGTGGGTCGAACTCAATCGCGGCACGCAGAAACGCCGCGACCTGCTGTCCGGCCTGACGATCATCAATGCCTTCTTCGAAAACTCGACGCGCACGCTGCTGAGTTTCGAAATCGCCGGCAAGCGCCTCGGCGCCGATGTGGTCAACATGGCCGTCGCCAATTCCAGCGTGAAGAAGGGCGAGACGCTGATCGACACGGCGATGACGCTGAACGCCATGCGCGCCGATGCCATCGTCATCCGCCATGCCAGTTCCGGCGCGGTGCAGCTGATCGCCGATCTGGTCGATTGCCCGGTGCTCAATGCCGGTGACGGCCAGCACGAACACCCCACGCAGGCCCTTCTCGACGCCCTGACCATCCGGCAGGCCAAGCGCGCCTTCAACGGCCTGCGCGTGACCATCTGCGGCGATATCCTGCACAGCCGCGTCGCTCGCTCGAACATCCTCTCGCTGGCCTCGCTCGGCGCCGAAGTGCGCGTCTGCGCGCCGCCCGCGCTGATGCCCGCCGATATCGAGCGGATGAACGTGAAGGTGTTTCATGATTTCGACGCCGCGCTGAAGGGCGCCGACGTGGTGATGATGCTGCGCCTCCAACTGGAACGCATGGAAGGCCAGTTCATCCCCTCCCCGCGCGAATATCGCCATCTTTACGGCCTCACGCTCGACCGGCTTGCCAAGGCCGAGCCCGACGCCCTCGTCATGCATCCGGGACCGATGAACCGCGGTATCGAAATCGACTCCAACGTGGCCGATCTGGTCGGCCGCTCGCAGATCACCACGCAAGTCGAAATGGGCGTGGCCATGCGCATGGCCTGTCTTGACGTGCTGACCCGGCGAACGCGCGGTGTGGAGGGCTGGGCATGAGCAATCAGGCGCCCCTCACCGTCACCAATGGCAAGCTGGTCCTCGCCGATGGCTCCATCACCCCGGGCGGGCTGCGCAGCGAGGGCGGCTTCATCACCGCGATCGGCGCCGATGTCACTGCGCAACCGGGCGATACCGTCCATGACGCAGGCGGCCACCTGATCGCTCCGGGCCTTGTCGATCTGGGCGTTTTCGCCATCGACAAACCAGCCTTCCACTTCGGCGGTATCACCCGCGCCGCGCTGATGCCGGACCAGAATCCGCCGCTGGACGTGCCGGCACGCGTGCGCTTCGCCGCGCAGTCGGGCAAACCGGACTTCTGGGTCCACCCGCTCGCTGCCGCGACGCAGGGCCTCGAAGGCACGTCGCTGGCCGAGATCGCGCTGATGCGTGACGCCGGGGCCAAGGCCGTCGCCACCGGTCGCCACTGGATCGGCGATTCGGGCACTATGCTGCGCCTTCTCCAGTACACCGGCATGCTCGGCATGGTGGTGATGACGCATTCCGAGGACGCGGGCATCGTCGGCAAGGCCGTCGCCACGGCCGGCGAAATGGCGACCCGCCTCGGCCTGCCTTCCGCACCGGCCGAAGCCGAGGCGCTGGCCATCGCCCGCGATATCGCGCTGGCCGAACTGGCGAATGCGCCGATCCACTTCCGCAAGGTGACGACCGCCAAGGGGCTGGACCTCGTGCGTGGCGCCAAGGCGCGCGGGCTGAAAGTGACGGCGGGCGTGACGCCGGCCTACTTCATGCTCTCGGACCTCGCACTGGGGGGCTTCCGCACGTTCGCGCACCTCTCGCCGCCGCTGCGCTGCGAAGACGACCGCAAGGCCGTGATCGCCGCCATCGGCGATGGCACCATCGACGTCATCGCCTCCGGCCATGATCCGCGCGGGCCCGAGGACAAGCGCCTGCCCTTCTCTGATTCGGCCCCCGGCATGGCGGGCGCCGAAACGCTGCTGCCGCACACGATGAATCTCGTGCGCGATGGCGTGATCTCGATGTCACGCGCATTCGAGCTGGTCGCCACGAACCCGGCCAGGTTGCTGGGCGTGAATGCGGGCAAGCTCGAAGTGGGCGCCGAGGCCGACATCGCAGTGGTCGCGCCGGATCGTCCGTGGATCGTCGATTCGAGCAAGATGGCGGCTGTTGCGGGCAATACGCCGTTCGACAAACAGCCTGTTCAGGGCCGTGCCGTAGCGCTGTTCAAGGGCGGCGTGGCGGTGCTTCAGAAGTAAGCGGCTGCATGGGCCGGATCCGTTCCGGCCCAAAACGCACTCCCCTTTCACCCAAAGCACCTCGTCGTCCCCGCGCAGGCGGGGACCCCGCTTTTCTTGGCCAGCTTAGCAAAAGAAAGCGAGGCCCCCGCCTGCGCGGGGGCGACGGGTGGTTCGCGGTTCAGGCTCAACCGGAAACACCAAACCTCA
This sequence comes from Novosphingobium sp. BL-S-33, assembly GCF_056857025.1. NCBI lineage: Bacteria > Pseudomonadati > Pseudomonadota > Alphaproteobacteria > Sphingomonadales > Sphingomonadaceae > Novosphingobium > Novosphingobium sp. BL-S-33. Next base: position 3,494,285 of record NZ_CM166474.1, read on the forward strand.
GCCATGCACCAAAAAAGACGGCCCCTGTCCGAGGACAGGAGCCGTTCAGGTTCACATGGAACTGGTAGAAGCGTGCGCCGGTCAGCGGCTCGCGAGCGAGGCGCCCGGCAAGGCGCGCTGCTGGGAATAGGCAAGACAACCCGCGCCGCCCTTTCGAACGGTCGAGCACAAGGCCTGCGCCGCACCGCGATCGAAGCCTTCGGCGGCGACGCGGTAGTAACGCTGGCCGTTCACCTGCGCTTCGGTGATGCGCATGGTGTGGTCCTTGAGCTTCGGATTCTGGGTCTGGAAGATGGCCCAGGCGCGCTTGGCGCCGTCCATCGTCCGGAACGATCCGAGCTGAACGAGATGCGTGGTCGGCTGCGCCGCTGCAAACTTCGGCGCAGCAGCGGTACGCGCCGCAATGGCATGGACAGCGGCAGGGCGAGCGGCCGGCGCCGGCTGGACCGTCGTGCTCGCCGCGAAGGGCCGCGAGGGCGCTGCTTCGACCGCGGCCACACGAACGACCGCCGCTGGAGTAGATGCCCGAGCCGGTGCAGGCGCCGGAGCCGATTCCTCGGGCTGGTTGGCGCCCCAGAAGCTTTCACCCGTCTGGACCGCCGGAAGCTCGCCGCCGGCAGCCGGCTTCGGCGCTGCAGCCGCCACCGGTGCGGCCGTATCGGCAACCGCCAGTTGCGCACCATCGGCAGGCTTGTTCAGCGCCAGCATGGCCGGCTGACCCGAATCTCCGCGCAACGGCACGCCCATCAGGCCGGCAATGCGCTCGCGGCTCTTGTCCGCGTCGGCACTCGCAGCCCATTCGTTGAGGCGGGCTTCGAGCTGGTCGCCGGTCAGGTCCTGCGAGGCGATCAGGCGCGCTTCGCGCCAGCGGCCGTCGAGGGCATAGGCATAAGCAAGGTTCTGGCGCGCCTTGGGCGTCGCCCCGCCGCCGCGCACGACGTCGGTCAGGATCGAGACACCGCTCGCAGGCTGTCCGGCCAGCGCAACGGCCAAGCCGAAGTCGCTCATGGGGATCTTGTCCTGTACGCGCTGAAGCAGTGCCAGCGCCTCCGCATTCCGGCCAGCGCCGATATAGGCGAGCGATGCGCCGAGCGCGGTGTGGGCATCCTCGTCACCCAGCGAGATCGCGTCCTCGAACGTGGTGGCCGCCGAATCGAAGCGTCCCACCGCCAGATAGGCCTGTGCCAGCATGGCGCGCGAACGGGCATCGCGGGGCGATTTCGCCACGCGCTGTTCGGCGCGGGCGATATCCCTGTCGCCCTGCTCGGCGCCCGCAGTCAGGGGCGCATCGGCGCTGGCGACCGGCGCGTGGCTGGCGCAGCTCACGAGCAGCGCGGCAGCCATGGCCGCGCCCAGCGCGAGCCCGCCGGTCCGGGCGTGCGAAGAATTGAGGCGTTGCATCGGATTGTCCCCCCTAGGACGAGGTCAGCTATGCTTTCCGGCCGATAGAGCCGGGGACGAGATGTCGGCGAATTCGGCAAGATACTTGTCGAGCGCCTCGGTCACGATGACTTGCGCGCTGCGGTTGGTCAGCAGCCCGGCCATCTTGAGGCGGAAGTGGCGTTCTGCGTCGAGACGCAGCGTGAAAGCGGCGCGGCGGCCTTCCGGAACCATCGTGCGCACCGGAGCTGCCGTGCGGTTGATGCGTTCGGCAAGATCCTCGATCTGGCGCAGAACATCGGGCTTGCGCGGCGCGATGCCCGGCATTTCGGGCGTCAGCGAAGCCATCGGCTGGCCGGTCGAGCCGTCTTCGCCCGAATCCTCGTCCAGATGCGGCTCGGCGTGGAAAGCCTCGGCAACGGGTGCCTCGTCGAACTGCGCTTCCTCAATGTGGACCGCCACGGGCGCGGCGACCGGCTCAGGCATCAGCGCTTCGGGCACGGCCGAGACCGGCGCCTGCTGCTCGGGATCGCCCCAGTCGTTCCAGCCCAGATCGTCCATCTTGCCCGGATCCGCACGCATCCCGGCCATGCCGAAGGAAGCGGTATCCTGACGGCGCATCGCGGGCCGGGCGCTGCCCTTGCGGGCCAGCAGACTCGGCGAGAGCGACGCGAATGTACGGGGTTCGGTCATCGCGCCGGACATCGTCAGGATCCGACGACGCGGCGGCCGAAGCCACCGACCGGACGCTGTGCGCCCTGCACCACCGGCTGGCCGGGAACCGGCGGGGCCGAGAACACGGTGCGGCGGAAATTCTTTTCGAGACGGTCGGAAATGTAGTTCCAAAGCGCCGCGACTTCCTGTGCGGAGCGGCCGTTTGGATCGACCTCCATGACCGTGCGGCCATCGATCATCGAGGCGGCGAAGTCGGTCCGCTGGTGCAGTGTCACCGGCGCCACGGTGCCGTGCTGCGACAACGCGACAGCGGCTTCGGCCGTGATTCGCGCCTTGGGCGTGGCGGCGTTGACGACGAAGAGCAGCGGCTTGCCCGAACGCTCGCACAGATCGACAGTGGCGCCCACGGCGCGCAAGTCATGCGGGCTCGGACGGGTCGGCACCACGATCAGTTCGGATACCGAGATCACGCTCTGGATCGCCAGGGTAATGGCCGGCGGCGTGTCGATCACGGCCAGCTTGAAGCCCTGCTGGCGCAGGACCTGAAGGTCGGCGGCGAGGCGTGCCACGGTGGTCTGCGCGAAAGCGGGCAGTTCCGCCTCACGCTCGTTCCACCAGTCCGCCAGCGAGCCCTGCGGGTCGATGTCGATCAGCACGACCGGCCCGGCACCAGCGCGCTGGGCCTGGACGGCAAGATGTCCCGAGAGCGTGGTCTTGCCCGAACCGCCCTTCTGCGATGCCAATGCCAGTACTCGCAAAGCCCTGTCCCCTGAATTCCGCTTAGGAAAGTGAACCTGTCACGAGGAAGGGATTCGCAGATCGTTCCTAATTTAGAGTTAATTAGGTCCGCAGCGGCGTGGCGCGCCGCCACCCTGCCCCCAGCTACTCTTCTGGCCTGTCATCGCATCATGGGTTCAGGAAAGTATTTACCATGCCGGTTAACGCCAATTTTCGGCAGAGGCCCGCATTGTCACGGGATCCCACTGGCGTCATCCGTCAATCTTCGCCAAGCATGGCACCCATTCGGAACGGGAATCGGGGCGGGTACAAGATGCAGAAAATTCTTCGTTTCCTTGCTGCAAGTGGCGCCAGAAGCGGCGTCAAAAGCGGGGCCTGCTGCCTGATCGGCGCGCTTGCGGCCACTACCGCCCACGCCGACGTAAAGTCCGGAGTCGATGCCTGGTCGTCCGGCCAGTACGATATCGCCGTGCAGCAATGGCGCCCCCTGGCCGACAAGGGCGACGCCGATGCCGAATTCAACCTGGCGCAGGCCTACAAGATGGGCAGAGGGGTACCGCTCGATCTGGAGCAGGCCGAAACGCTCTATGGCAAAGCCGCCGCGCAGGGCCACGTTCAGGCCGCCGACAACTACGGATTGCTGCTGTTCCAGCGCGGCCAGCGCGAAGAGGCGATGCCCTATATCGCCGCCGCCGCCGCGCGCGGCGATTCGCGGGCGCAGTACATTCTGGGAGTCGCGCACTTCAATGGCGACTTCGTCGAAAAGGACTGGGTGGCCGCCTATGCCTTGGTGAGTCTGGCCCAGCAGGCCGGATTGCCGCAGGCCGCCCGCGCACTGGCGCAGATGGACGAGCATATTCCGCTGGCGCAGCGACAGGAGAGCGTGGCGCTGGCATCGAAGATGGCCGCCGAATCGGAGGCTGCACGGGCGCGGCTGGATGCGGCGGCCTCGCTGAACACGCCCGCCGTTCCCGCGACTCGGCCGCAGACCGTCGCCCCGGCCCGCGAAGCTGCGCTATCCGGGGGAACGGCGACGGCCGGTGCCGACTATACGCGCGGGGCCCCCGCGCCCGTCAGCAAACCGCTCGCGATGCCCGGTGCGGCGGCGGTCGCCCTTGCAGTGCCGCCCGCTCCGGAAAAGCCGGTCGCTCCGCCGGAAAAACCAGTCGCTCCAAAAGCGATCGCGCAGAAAACCGTGACCCCGCCCACGACACAGCACGCTCCCGCACCAGCACAACACGGCGGCTGGCGGCTTCAACTCGGCGCCTTCGGCGTCGCCGGCAATGCCGACAAGCTCTGGGGCAGCCTGTCGAAGCGGCCGGAATTCGCCGGCATCCGCCGCGATATGATGAAGGGCGGATCGCTCACATTTCTCTATGCGACCGGCTTCGCGAACAAGGGTGAAGCCGACAAGGCCTGCACCGCGCTCCGCTCCTCCGGCCATGAGTGCATCGTAAGCCCGCCGAAATAACCTTCGTCCCGGCGATTGCTGGGCCGCCCACGCTCCCGGACGGAATATCCATGGACTCCCGCGAATCGGAGGCATAGCCTCGCTCGCGGGAGGCAGGGGCTATGCCGAAGGCATTGACGGGCGAAAGCGCCCGCGAGGTCCACTACGATAGCGAGGCGTCCGGTGCGGTTCATGCCGTTGACCGGCTGGGTACGCTTGACCTCGTGCGCGGGGTAGCAGTGCTGGGCATCCTTGCGATCAACATTTCCGGCTTCGCAGGCCCTGCAATAGGCAGCGCTTCACCCGGATTTGCAGCAGCCGCCTCTCGTTCCGACGAACTTGCCTATGCACTCGGCTTCCTGTTCTTCGAAGGGAAGATGCGCGCGCTTTTCGCCATGCTGTTCGGCGCGGGAATCGCGCTCTATTGCGAGCGGATGGACGCCGCCGGGCGGGACGGCGACGTCTTGCAGGTGCGCCGCCTCGCCTGGCTCATGCTGCTGGGGCAGTTGCATTATCTGCTGCTGTGGTGGGGCGACATCCTGTTCGTCTATGCCACTTGCGGCATCGCCGTACTGTTCGTGCGGCGCCAGCCTTGTGCGGTTCTGCTGGGGCTAGCGGCCGGGATCGCGTTGACGGCCTCGATCATCGACCTCGCCGTTACGGTGCCGATGGCCCGCGCCGAAGAGGCGGTGCGACTGGGCGTCGCCACGCTGGCCGAACGGCATGAGGTCGCCGCGCGACTCGCGCTTTACCGGGAAGCGGCGGAAGCGCAGGCACGGCTCTACCACTCCGGTTTCTGGAACATCGCCGGCACCAAGCTGAGCGACGATCCATTCTGGCTGATCACCATGACCCTGCACGCATGGAGCGAAGTGGTGCCGTTGATGCTGGTCGGTCTCGTGCTCCAGCGCATTGGCGCCGCGCAAGGGGGCGTGCCGCGCCGGACGCTGCTGACCGTGGGAATAAGTGCCACGGCGGTAGGACTCGCGCTCTCCGCCCTCACCCTCGGCTGGGCATGGCCGCGGCATTTCCCGCCGATCGCCATGTACATGATGCTCGGCAAGGGTCTGTTGATACCGCATCTGCTGACCGCACTTGGCTACGGCGCGCTGCTGCTGGCTGCTGCTCCGGCGCTGCTGCGCACACGCCTTGGCATGCGACTCGCAGCCTGCGGGCAAGTGGCGTTCAGCAACTATATCGGCACCTCCCTGCTGATGAGCGCGCTGTTCTTCGGCTGGGGACTGGGGCTTTATGGCCGGGTCGGCGCTGCGGAGCAGTGGCTTTTCGTGCTGATCGGCTGGTGCGTGATGCTCTGCTGGAGCGCGCCGTTCCTGCGCCGCTACCGGCGCGGACCGCTGGAACTGGTCTGGCGATCGCTGGTCGAAGGCTACCTTCTGCACAATCGCCGCCCGCTATCTAGCTGACTTTTCTTGCGGATTTTCGCCGATTCAGAATGCTATTGCGATCCATTTGCAATTGCATATGATGGGGTTCCAAGAGGATTCGCACATGTACGTTTGCATTTGTAACGCCATCAAGGAAAACGACCTGCGGACCGCCGCACGCTGCTGCCGGGGCGATGCCCACGCGCTCTACGCAGCACTGGGACGGACCCCGCAGTGCGGCCAATGCATCGAGGATGCCGAAGACATCATCGCCGATGAAATGACGGCACTCGACGCACCGCTCAGCGCCGCTGCCTGACGGCACGGCGAATAGTCCTGCGGGATAACCCGGGGCCCCCCTCGGGTTGCCTCCCTTTGTTTAGGCGCCCATAATGCCCCTGAAATTTTCAGGAGCATCCCCCATGAAGGGCGACCCGCAGGTCATCGATTTCCTCAACAAGGCGCTCTTCAACGAGCTGACCGCGATCAACCAGTACTGGCTGCATTACCGCATGCTGGACAACTGGGGCATCAAGAAGCTCGCCGAATACGAGCGCCACGAATCGATCGACGAGATGAAGCACGCCGACGTGCTGGCCGATCGCATTCTGTTCCTTGACGGGCTCCCCAACTTCCAGGCGCTGGGCAAGCTGCGCATCGGCGAAAGCGTGGAGGAAGTGCTCAAAGCCGACCTCGCGCTGGAATACGATGCGATTCCGCTACTCAAGGAAGCGATCGCCTACTGCGAAACGGTGCGCGACTACGTCAGCCGCGAGATCTTCGAGCGCATCCTCGAAAGCGAGGAAGAGCATGTCGACTTCCTTGAAAAGCAGTTCGACATGATCGCCCGCATGGGCATCCAGAACTACTGCCAGCTCCAGAGCAAGCCGGCGGAAGACTGATACCGGACAGGCGCGCGGGCGGACATGGATTTTATCGCGCGCCTTGGCCTTTCGATACCGCTGATCCAGGCGCCGATGGCCGGCACTTCCACGCCCGCCCTTGCCGCCGCAGTCTCAAATGCCGGCGCGCTGGGCTCGCTCGCACTCGGCGCTATCGGGCCTGACGAGGCCCGCCGTCAGATCGCCGACTTGCGCGCCCGCACCGACGGTCCGTTCAATCTCAACCTCTTCGTACACGAGACGCCCCGCCCCGATCCGGCGGGCGAACAGGCGTGGCTTGATGCCCTCGCCCCGCTGTTCCGGGAATACGGCGCGCAGCCGCCCACCGCGCTGGAGACGATCTACGACAGCTTCGCCGGAAACGCGGCGATGCTGGAGGTCGTTCTGGAGGCGAAACCGGCCGTGGTCAGCTTCCATTTCGGCCTGCCCGATTCCGAGACGATCGCCGCGCTCAAGGCGGCAGGCTGTCTGCTGCTTGGCAGCGTCACCAGCCTTGCCGAAGCGGATCTCTCGCTTGCTGCCGGGATCGACGTGCTGGTCGCGCAAGGCTGGGAGGCCGGTGGCCATCGCGGCATGTTCGATCCCGATGCGCGCGACGACCGGCTCGGCACGTTCGCGCTCACGCGGCTGCTGGCGCGCTGGGGCAAGCTGCCGGTCATCGCGGCGGGCGGGATCATGGACGGCGCCGGCATTCGCGCGGCACTGGACCTTGGCGCCGTCGCCGCGCAGCTCGGCACCGCCTTCATCGCCTGCCCAGAAACGAGTGCGGACACCGCTTACCGTGCCCTGCTCGCGTCCGATGCCGCCAGTCACACGGCGATGACGCGCGCGATTTCGGGCCGCCCTGCCCGCTGCCTCGCCAATCGCTTCACGCAGTTCGGCGAGCATCCGGACCTGCCGCCCGTGCCTGCCTATCCGCGCACCTATCATGCCGGGAAGGCGCTCAACGCCGCCGCGAAGGCCGCTGGAGAGCCCCTCTACGGCGCGCAATGGGCGGGACAAGGCGCGCCGCTGACCCGGTCGATGCCGGCGGCGGAGCTGGTTGCCCAACTCGCCGCCGAACTCGGGCTTACGGCTTAGCCGCAGCCGGCTTGTCGGTCCGGTACTTGTCGAACCACGCCAGAATCGCCGAAGCCTTGGCCGCTGACTGAGAGGGCCGCGCGGCAATGCCGCCGTGGCTGGCACCCGGCACCTTCACCAGCGCCGTGGGCACGCCGCGGATCTGCAAGGCCGCGTAGTACTGCTCGGCCTCGCTCACCGGCGTGCGGTAATCCTCGGAGCCCACCACGACCATCGTCGGCGTTTTGACGTTGCCGACAAGGCTCAGCGGCGAACGGCGCCAATATTCCATCGGATCTTCCCACGGCTTCTTGTCGAACCAGTAGCGCGACGTGAAGGTGGTCGCGTCCATCGTCAGCGCTTCGCTGATCCAGTTGATCACCGGCTTCTGCGTCACCGCCGCCTTGAAGCGGTCGTTCTTGCCGACGATCCACGCCGTCAGCACGCCGCCGCCCGAGCCGCCGGTGACGAAGAGGTTGTTGGGATCGGCTACCCCGTCCGCGATCGCGGCATCGACGGCGGCCATGAGGTCGTCATAGTCGGTGCCCGGATAGGCGCGGTCGATCAGGTTGGCGAAGGCCTCGCCATACGAGGTGCTGCCGCGCGGGTTGGTATAGAGCACCGCATAGCCGTGCGCGGCATAGAGCTGATAGTCGGTCGCGAATCCGGGCGCATAGGCCGTGTTGGGGCCGCCGTGGATTTCAAGGATGAGCGGCGCGCGCTGGCCGGGCTGGAGGCCGGGCGGTGTCACCAACCAGGCGTCGATCTGGCGCCCGTCCGGCGCAGTTACAGCCAGTTTGCGCACCGGGGCCAAGGCCTTGGCCTCCATCCAGGTGCCGTTGAGATCGGTCAGCTTCCGGCCGGTTCCGCCATTACTCACCCACAAGTCCGCCGGCCGCGCCGCCGTGCCCGAGGTATAGGCGATGCGCCCGTTGTTCGAGACCGAGAAGGCCCCGCCGGTATAGGGCCGGTCATAGCCGCTGCCCGGGCTCAGCCCTTCGACCGCCGTGCGGATCGAGCCATCGAGCCCGACCCGGGCAACGTACGTCCGCGCATGATCGTCATACTGGGCAAGGATCGTGGAATTGCCGGACCACGCGATGGAATCGATCGAATGGTCGAAGCTCTTGCTGAGCGGCCGCACGCCCGAACCGTCGATGTTCATGACGTAAAGCTCGGTATTCTCGTAGGACCGGTTGACGTCGTCATAGCCCAGATAGGCCACGTGCTTGCCATCGGGCGAGACCAGCGCGCCGTTGTCCGGCCCATTGCGCGTGGTCAGTGCCGAAACCGTCCCGCCGACGACGTCGAGCGCGTAGACTTCCGAATTGTTGACCTCCCGCTCCCAGTCGGCCCGGCGGTTGCCTGAGAACAGGATGCGCTTGCCGTCCGGCGTCCACGAAAGCGGGCCGGAATCGTCGAAGTTGCCGAACGTCAACTGGCGCGGCGCGCCGCCGTCGGTCGAGACGAGGAAGATGTGCGCGTAGCCCGGCTGCGCATAGCCGTCGCCATCGGCGCGATAGGTCACGCGGTCGATCACTTCGAGCGGATCGGCCCACTTGGCGCCTTCCGGCTTGTTCGCGGGCGCCGAACCCAGCTTTAGGCCCTCACCCGGCACGCGCATGGTATAGGCGATCTGCCGACCATCGGGAGACCAGGCAATGCTGCCTGGGCTGTCCGGCAGATCGGTCACGCGCACCTGCGCCCCGGTGTCCAGCCACAGGACGTAGAGCTGCGGCGCGCCGGTGCCGTCGCTGGAGACGAAGGCCAGCCGCTTGCCATCCGGCGACCAGACCGGCGAGAAATGCGCGCCCGGGCCGGTTACCAGCGGTCGCTGCGCCCCGCTGGTGGCATCGACGATCCAGAGCGAGGGCACCTGCTTGTCGGTCATCACGTCGGCACTGGAGCGGACGTAGACGATCCGGCTGCCATCGGGCGAGATCTGCGGGTCGGTCACGCCCGAAAGCTTGAACAGATCATCGGGCGTGAAGCCGCGCTCGGGCCCAGCGCCGGCCGCATCGTCGGCCAGCGCAGGCGCGAGGGGAACGACGGCGCAGCCAAGTGCAAGGACGGCAAGTCGAAGGGCGAATGGGGTGCGCAAGGCGGCGATCTCCGGTTCTCGTTATGGGATGAGCGGAAAGGCCCCTGTGTCCCCCGCCCGGCCGCCCTGTCTCGCCCAGTCGCCTGAAAAAATCCACCCCGCAGCCGATCCGGACTGGCCAAGGCTGAAATCGTGCTAAGACAGAAGCATGGAGAGTCCACGACCGCAGCCGCCCTACCGTCTCGAAGATTACGGCTTCGCCTTCCTCGTCATCCTCGTTTCCATCGCCTTCGCATGGCTGCTCATGCCCTATTTCGGCGCCGTTCTGTGGGGCGTCGTGGCGGCAATCCTGTTCGAGCCGTTGACCCACCGTTTCTCGCAGAACATGGGCGGCCGGCCCAATACGGCGGCCGGGCTTATGCTGCTGATGCTGCTGGCGCTGTTCATCATTCCCGCCATCCTGCTGGGCATCAGCCTGGTGCAGGAAGTGACCGTCATTTACGACAAGGTCGCCTCCGGCCAGATCGACATCGGCCAGACCGTCGCCAAGCTGCGGTCATCGCTGCCGGATTCGGTGGAGGGACTGGTCGAACGCTACGGCCTTGCCGACTTCGAGTCGCTGCGCCGCCAGTTCGGCGCCGGGATCGCAACCGGGCTTCAGGGACTGGCCACGCAGCTGGTTTCGGCCGGGCAAGGCGCGCTCAGCTTCCTCGCGGCGCTGGGCGTGATGCTCTACCTCACCTTCTTCCTGCTGCGCGACGGCCGCCGCTACGGCGAACTGATCCGCGAGGCCATGCCCCTGCGCCCGCACCTGCGCGACCGGCTGATCGTGAATTTCATCGTCGTCGTGCGTGCGACGATGAAGGGCACCGTAGTCGTCGCCATCCTGCAAGGCCTTGTCGGCGGGATCATCTTCTCGCTGCTGGGCATCCCCGGCTCGCTCCTGTGGGGCGTGCTGATGGGTTTCTTCTCGCTGCTTCCCGCTGTCGGCACGGGCCTCGTCTGGGTGCCCATGTCGCTTTACCTGCTGGCCACCGGCCACATCTGGCACGGCGCGATCCTCGCCTTTTGCGGGATGTTCGTGATCGGCATGATCGACAACCTGCTGCGCCCGATCCTGGTAGGCCGCGACACGCGCCTGCCCGACTTCGTGGTCTTGATCGCGACGCTGGCAGGGCTTCAGGTGTTCGGGCTCAACGGCTTCATCGTCGGGCCGGTGATCGCCGCCCTGTTCATCTCGGTCTGGGGCCTGATGAGCGAGATGCGCAACAGCCGCGGCATGATCGATCCCCGCGCCATCGAACACGAAGACGCGAACATGACCGCCGACCAGCCACAGCCGGACGCGGAAACGGCAGCGCACCCGTCCTGAGGACGAACGCGCTGCCGTTTTGTAAACTGCTTACTTGTTGGCGAAAGGGTTCTTGGCGCTGCGCAAGTTGAGGCGGATCGGCACCGCGTCAAAGCCCAGTTCGCGGCGGATGCCGTTGATCAGGTAGCGTCGATAGCTCTCGGGCAGCAGGTCGAGGCGGGTACCGAACAGCACGAAGCCCGGCGGGCGGGTCTTGGCCTGCGTGATGTAGCGCAGCTTGATGCGCTTGCCGCCCGGCGCCGGCGGCGGATTGGCCGAAAGCGCATCGTCGAACCAGCGGTTGAGCGCGGCAGTCGGCACGCGCTTGCTCCAGGCTTCGCGAATCGAGAAACCGGCAGCGATCAGTTCGTCCAGACCCTTGCCGGTCCGCGCCGAAACCGCGAGCAGCGGCACTCCGCGCACCTGTGCCAGACCCTCGTCCAGCGCCCCGCGAATGCCGTTGAACAGGGCCGAGGCGCCTTCCGCCACGTCCCACTTGTTGATCGCGATAATCAGCGCGCGGCCTTCTTCCAGCACCTTGGAGGCGATGGTGAGATCCTGATGCTCCAGCCCGCGCGTGGCGTCGAGCAACAGCACCACGACTTCGGCAAAGTCGATCGCATGGCGCGCATCGGCCACGGCCATGCGCTCCAGCTTCTCGGTTACATTGGCGCGCTTGCGCATGCCTGCGGTGTCGATCAGGCTGACCTGCCGCACTTCCTGCGTCTTGGGATCGGTCCATTCCCAGTCCACCGTGATCGAATCGCGGGTAATTCCCGCTTCCGGCCCGGTGAGCAGGCGGTCCTCACCCAGAATGCGATTGATCAGTGTGGACTTGCCCGCATTCGGACGGCCGACGATGGCCAGCTTGAGCGGCCGGCGCAGCAGCGCTTCGTCGTCCACTTCCTCCGGGAACTCCGGCTCTTCGGGCTGAAGCGAATCGAGGTGCGGCAGCAGAGCCTCGAAGAGGTCGGCCATGCCGACGCCGTGCTCGGCCGAAAACGTGATCGGCTCGCCAAGGCCCAGCGAATAGGCTTCGAGCACGCCGCCCTCGCCCGCGCGGCCCTCGGCCTTGTTGGCCAGCAGCACCACCGGCACCGGCGAGGCGCGCAGCCACTGGCCGATCTCCTCGTCCAGCGGGGTGAGGCCCGCGCGCGCGTCGACCACGAACAGCGCCACATCGGCGGTTTCCAGCGCGGCTTCGGTCTGCTTGCGCATCCGGCCCGGCAGGGTTTCGGCCTCGTCGTCCTCCCAACCGGCAGTGTCGACGATCTGGAACTTGAGCCCCAGCAGTTCCGCATCGCCGAAGCGGCGGTCACGCGTGACGCCCGGCTGATCGTCGACAAGCGCGAGCTTTTTGCCGATGAGCCGATTGAACAGCGTGGACTTGCCGACGTTGGGTCGGCCGATGATGATCACCTGGGGAAGCATATAAGAACTCGATAAAGGATTCGCGCCGATAGGGGAATTCGGCGCAAATGGAAACGCCCCGCGTTCCGCTAATGCGAAGTCAGGCGTCAAGGCCGGGCGATTCCGCAAATCGCGGCAGATCGAAAAAAGGCAACCGGCAGTCGGGATCGGCACTTGAAGCGACGATCTTATGCGGATTCGCGGCCGAAATAGTTACCGCGCCGTTAACCACATTATTCAGGAAGCCCCTAACCCTCTCCGCCGAACATGGCAAACATGAAGGGTTACCGCAGATTCATCATCTTAGGCCTCGCTCTCGCGGCGGCAGCACCGGCGAGCGCGCGCTCGGCGATCGACGACGTCATGGCCGGGGCAGACGGCGGCGGGAGCGAGATCAAGGGTCCCGACTACCTCGAATGCGTGCCTTATGCGCGGCGGCTTTCGGGCATCCGGATCTTTGGCGACGCCCATACCTGGTGGGATCAGGCGCAAGGCCGCTATGCCACTGGCCACCGGCCTCGCGTCGGCGCGGTCATGGCGATTCCGGCCTATGCGAACTCGCACCTCGGCCATGTCGCGACCGTGAGCCGCATCGTCGATTCGCGGACGATTCTGATCAGTCACGCCAACTGGTCCCCCATCGAGGGACGGCGCGGTCAGGTAGAGGACAATGTCACCGCGCTTGATGTATCGCCGGACAATGACTGGAGCGAAGTGCGCATCTGGTACGCGCCGATCCACAACCTCGGCACCACGCACTGGCCGGTCGAGGGCTTCATCTACAATGCGAAGCCCGGAGCCGTGAAGGACCTGGGCCAGGCCCGGCTCGAATCGGTATCGGGCGAGGACGCGGCAACGCCCGCCCCCGCCAGTCCGCCGGAAACCGGCCTCAAACCCACGAAAAAGGGCCGCCGCAGCGACCCCATCGGCGCGATTATCGCCGGAACCTATCGTTGAGCGGGGATTGAGGAAAAACGGGCCGCGTCGTGGCGGCCCGATTTCCATTCAAGCCGCGATCAGAGCTTGGCGACAGGCGCGCCCTCGCCAAGGTCCTCGTACCAGGCTTCGACCGGGCCCGAGAGCTTGACGGTCAGCGGATTACCCTTGCGATCGAGGGTCTTGCCCGCCTGCACGCGCACCCAGCCTTCGGAAATGCAATATTCCTCGACATTGGTACGCACCACGCCCTTGAAGCGGATGCCGACGCCGCGTTGCAGCTTGTCGGCGTCGAAAAACGCGCTCTTCGAGTGGATGGCAAGGCGGTCGGGCGGCACGTCGGGGCCGACGTTGGTCTCTTCGGTCATGGCCCGCGATTTAATTCACCATGGCCGCTTGTCAATTCGATCCGACTCATCTAGAGGCGCGCTTCCGCATCGGACACAGTCCATTCGGCGGGCGCGTAGCTCAGTGGTAGAGCACACCCTTCACACGGGTGGGGTCGCAGGTTCAATCCCTGCCGCGCCCACCATCCTCTTCAGGATGGCACCTTTCTCTTTTCCCACCAAAGACTTGAATGCAGCATCGGACCCCAGTGGGTCCGCCGCGAAGACGCGTGCGCCCTCGCGGCGGATGCATGTTCACATGCGGCTGCCGACCAGCGTCGGGCGGAAACCCGTCTGCGCGGGCATCATGCGAAATCGATCCGCTTCCGCCGCCAGAGACGCCACTTCGGACGTCAGATTGCGCGCCGCTGCCGAAGTCTGCTCGACCATCGCCGCGTTCTGCTGAGTCGAATGGTCCATCGCGCCGACCGCCGCGTTGATTTCGCTGATGGCAGCGGCCTGCGCATCGTTGTCGGCCGCGATCAGCCCGGCAAGGCGCGTGACTTCCTCACCCGAGGCGGAAATCACCCCGAAAGCCGAATCGACCTTCTGGACGGCCTCCACCGCCACTTCGATATCGGTCTGGGTAACGCCAAGCTGGTCGCGGGCGCGCTTCGATTCTTCCTCGGCCCGCATCGCCAGTGCCGAAACGAGATCGGCGACGACCGCAAACCCGCGCCCCGCGTCGCCCGCACGGCCCGCCTCGACCGCCGCGTTCATCGCCAGAACGCGGGTCTGGAACGCGATCTTGTCGAGCCCCTCGATCACGGCGTCGATGCCCTTGGCGCTGTCGCTCACCCGGCTCATCGCCTCCACCGCTGCATCGGTGCGGGCACGCCCTTCGGACACCGCCGTCATCGCCTGACCGGACGTCGAGACCGAGAGCGCCGCTGCCTCGGCCGTGGCCTTGAGGCGATGGTCGATCTGCTGGATCGCCGCAGCCGTCTGTTCGAGGCTGGCCGCATTGGCCTCCGTCCGCCGCGCGAGATCCTCGGACGCCTGCGCGATCTCCCGCGAGCCGACGAGGCTGTTCTGCGTGCCGGACTTCACCGATCCCAGCAGCCCGCGAAGGCTGGCGAGCGCCTCGTTGAAGCTCTCCTTGAGCGCGGCATATTCGCCCGGATAGTTCTCGACGATATCCGCCGTCAGATCCCCCTCGGAAAGGCGGCGGAAATTGTCGGCCATGCCCTGCACGACCTGGGCATTGCGCTGCGCTTCCTCGCCCTTGACGATCTCGGCCTGCGCGGTCGCCCGGAACGTGAACATGGCCTGGGTCATGCGGCCCACGCAGTCGCGGTAGTCGGTGAACTGGATCGGACTTTCGAGGTCGCCGGCCGCCAGCCCCTCCATACGCACCACGGTGGCGACGTAAGGCCCGGCAATCGCCTCGCGATAGGCGTGGCTGAGCACTGCGGCGATCACGGCTACGCCAAGAACCGCCCAAACGGCCCGACCTCCCCCAAGGTCCATGCCAGCAAGTCCACTGGCGACCGTCAGTGCAACAAGACTTCCGAATGCAATCAATAATTTAAGACGAATAGGTGCATTAGCCCTAAACCATTCCATAGTATTTTCCCCATCCCGCCCGCTTGAGCCGGACCCGTTCCAGCTTTCGCGGGCTCCCAAGGGCGTTATAGATGGCCGATCAGGGCCTTTCGTTGCGACCAATTCTCAACAGCAATGTCGAAAGTACACCTTTCAGTATTTTAATGGTTCTTTTTTGATAAACGGCGTGGCCGGACTGAAGTCCCGGGCCCGGCCCTCAACTCTGCCGCCGACTTCGGCGCAAAGGTTGCGGCCCAATCTTGCGCCTGCGGGCGCGAGACGGCATAGCCCCGCCCCATGCACGATATCCGCCTGATCCGCGAGAATCCCGAAGGGTTCGACGCCGGCCTCGCCCGCCGTGGGGCCCTCCCCGTGGCCGCTGACATCCTCGCGCTCGACGAGCAGCGCCGCTCGGTCGCGACGCGCATGCAGGAAGGGCAGAATCGCCGCAACGAAGCGTCGAAGGCAATCGGCAAGGCCATGGGCCAGGGCGACAGCGCCACGGCCGAAGCGCTGAAGGCCGAAGTCGCCCAGCTCAAGGACACCCTCCCCGCGCTCGAAGCCGAGGAAAAGGAGCTTTCCGCCCGGCTTCACAATGCACTCGCGGGCCTGCCCAACATCCCCGTCGCCGAAGTGCCGGACGGCGAGGACGAGACGCAGAACGTCGAAGTCGCCAAGTGGGGCACGCCGGGCACGTTCGCGTTCGAGCCCAAGGAACATGCCGACCTCGGCCCGGCACTCGGCCTCGATTTCGAGACCGGCGCGAAGATTTCCGGCGCGCGCTTCACGTTTCTGAAGGGCCAGATGGCCCGCCTCCACCGCGCGCTCGCACAGTTCATGCTGGACACGCAGACCGCCACCAACGGCTACATGGAATGCATCGTGCCGCTGCTGGTGAAGGACGAGGCCGTGTTCGGCACCGGCCAGCTTCCCAAATTCTCGGAAGACCTGTTCAAGACGACGGACGGCCGCTGGCTGATCCCCACCGCCGAAGTCTCGCTGACCAATGCGGTGCAGGACGAGATCGTCGATCTGGACACCCTGCCGCTGCGCATGACCGCGCTCACCCCCTGCTTCCGCTCGGAAGCGGGCGCGGCGGGCCGCGACACGCGCGGGTTCATCCGCCAGCACCAGTTCGAAAAGGTGGAACTCGTCACCGTCTGCCAGCCCGATCAGTCGGAAGCCGAGCACGAGCGCATGGTCGCTGCCGCCGAATCGATCCTTCAGGCGCTGGAACTGCCCTATCGCAAGGTGCTGCTCTGCGCCGGCGACATGGGCGCCACCGCGAAGAAGACGTTCGACCTTGAAGTCTGGCTGCCGGGGCAGGCCGCTTACCGCGAGATCAGCTCGATCTCGAACTGCGGCGATTATCAGGCCCGCCGGATGAACGCGCGTTACAAGCCCGAAGGCTCGAAGAAGACCGAGTTCCTGCATACCCTCAACGGCTCAGGCCTCGCGGTTGGCCGCACGCTCGTCGCCGTGCTGGAGAACTATCAGCAGGAAGACGGCTCGGTACTGGTGCCAGAGGCGCTCAAGCCGTGGATGGGCGGGATCGAGAAGCTGGAGCCCTGCTTCTAAGGGGCTTCGACAAGCTCAGCCTGAGCGGGATTGAGAGGGGGTATCCTCCAATTTTACCCAGGCTGAGCCTCCCCTCCGCTCATCCTGAGCTTGTCAAAGGATGAATGGATCAGCGCTTCGCTTGGACCACCAGGCCTGCGCCACATTGCAAGAGAGACACCATGCGCATCCTGCTCACCAACGACGACGGCATCAACGCCCCCGGCCTCTATGTGCTGGAGAAGATCGCCGCGCAGCTTTCGGACGACATCTGGATCTGCGCGCCGAGCGAGGAACAGTCCGGCGCCGGCCACTCGCTGACGCTGACCCGTCCGGTGCGCATGCGCGAGCACGCACCCAAGCGCTTCTCGGTGACGGGAACTCCCACCGATTCGGTGACCATGGGCATCAAGAAGGCCATGCCCGGCCCGCCCGACCTGATCCTCTCCGGCGTCAATCGCGGCGCCAACCTCGGCGACGATGTGACCTACTCCGGCACTGTCTCGGCGGCGATGGAAGGCGCGCTGGCGGGCATCCGCTCGATCGCGCTGAGCCAGGTCTATTCGGGCGAAGGGCACGGCAACAACGTCAGCTTCTCGGCCGCCGAGGCATGGGGCGCGAAAGTCCTGAAGCCGCTGCTCGACGCGCCGTTCGCGCCGCGCACGCTGATCAACGTGAACTTCCCGCCGCTCGCCGCCGAGGACGTGAAGGGCATCCGCGTCGTCCGTCAGGGCTTCCATGACTATGCGCGCGGTTCGGTCGTCGAAGGCATGGATCCGCGCGGGTTCCCGTATTACTGGTTCGGCCTCCACGGCATCGAGCATACGCTGGGCCACAACAGCGACCTGGAAGCCATTGCCGAAGGCTACATTTCGGTAACGCCGCTCCAGCTCGACCTTACCCACGACGCCTCGCTGGCGCAGATCGCGAGCCGCTACACGGCATGATACGCCGCGCGTTTCCCCTGTTTGCGGCGCTGGCGTTGGCCGGTTCGCCTGCCTTCGCCTCGACCAAGGCGGAGACGGTGCACGTCGTCGCGCCGGGGGAAACGCTGAACGGCATCGCCAACCGCGCCGGGGTTTCGGCGAGCGCCATCGTCAAGGCCAACGGGCTCAAGCAGCCCTACACGGTCAAGGCCGGCCAGAAGCTGACGATCCCGCGCGGGAACACGGGCCCGACAGCCCCCAAAAAAACCATACCCGTCGAGCCCGTCCCCGGGCCGACCGCAGCCGCCTCCAACCGGACCGCCGCGAAAGCGCAAGTCGTGGCTCGCAACGCCGCCGCCGCCTCGGCCCAGACCGAGGAAATCCATGTCGTCGAGCCGGGCGAGACGCTCGGCGGCATTGCCGAGCGCGCCAAAGTCGCGCGCGTGCTGATCATCGAAGCGAACAGCCTCCAGCCACCCTACGCCGTGAGGACCGGACAGAACCTCAGGATTCCGCGCACGCGGCGCCATACGGTCAAGTCCGGCGAGACCGGCTTTTCGATCGCGTACCAATATGCGGTGCCGTGGGAACAGGTCGCGCTCGCCAACGGCCTCGATCCGCAGAAGCCGGTCAAAGTCGGCCAGTCGCTGCTGATCCCGACGCTGGTCGAGACGAAGGCGCCGGCACCCGTGACGCCTCCGGCCAAGGCTTCGGTCACGGCGGCTGAATCGACCGAAAAGGCCCCGCCGCGCGCGTCTAGCCGCTTCCTCTGGCCTGTCGCCGGAAAGCTCGGCCGCCGCTTTGCCTCGGGCGCCGATCCGCACGACGGCATCGACATCAAGGCCCCCGCAGGCACCATGGTCCGCGCCGCCGCTGCCGGTACCGTGAAGTTCGCCGGCAGCGAGAAGCAGCAGTTCGGCAATCTCGTCGTGCTCGATCATGGCGGCGGATGGTTCACCGCCTATGGCTTCCTCAGCCGCGTCACCGTCAAGGATGGCGCCAAGGTCGCGGCCGGGGAGCGCGTGGGCCTTGTCGGCAATACGGGCCTGGCCAAGGGCGACGAACTGCACTTCGAAGTGCGCCGGGACGGCAAGCCCGTCGATCCGCTGGACGAGTTGCCCAAGGCCCCCTAACCTGCCGGGGCATGTCGAAAAGACGCCCCGTTCGTGCGGTTTTCAGGCCGCTGCGTCGTTCGCTGGCGGTTCCGGTCTGGGCCGATGCCGCGCTGCGACTGGGCGCGGCGTTCCTGCTGATCTTCATCGTCATCATGGTCCACTGGGCCGACCGGACCGGACTGAACGACGCGCACGACGGGCAGGTCAGTTTCCTCGACGTCGTCTACTTCACGATGATCTCGATCACGACGACTGGCTTTGGAGACATCGCGCCGGTCAGCGACCGCGCACGGCTGATCGAGGCCGTGCTGGTCACGCCGATCCGCCTTGCGGTGATCACCATTTTCGTCGGCACGGCCTACAACTTCTTCATCAAGCGCAGCTGGGAGACTTGGCGCATGAAGCAGATCCAGGAGCGGCTTGAGGGCCACATCGTCGTGCTCGGCTTCGGCGTCAGCGGCTCGGAAGCGGTGAAGGAACTGGTCGAACGCGGTACTGACCCGGCGCGCATCGTCGTCGTCGATCCGGCGCAGGCGCGGCTCTCCCTTGCGGAGGGATTGGGTTGCAACGTCCTGCAAGGCGATGCCACGCGGGACGAGATCCAGAACGCCGTCCGCGTGGGCACGGCCAGCACCGTGCTGGTTTCGGCGGGACGGGACGACACCTCGGTTTTGATCGTGCTCACCACGCGCCATCTTGCGCCCGATGTGCCGATCACCGTGGTGATCCGCGCCGATGACAACGAATTGCTCGCGCGGCAGGCCGGTGCCAACAATGTCATCAACCCGGTGCGTTTCACCGGCCTCTTGCTGGCGGGTTCGGCCGAGGGGCAGCACGTGGCGGAATATCTGTCGGACCTCGCCTCGGTGGCGGGGCGCGTGCAACTGGTCGAGCGCCCGGTCCTGCCCAGCGAAGTCGGCGGGCCACTGGACCGGCTTGCCAGCGGCGGGCGCGGCCTCAGGATCTATCGCGAAAACCGCACGATCGGCTTCTGGGAAGACGAGGCCAAAGTGCTGCGATCCGGCGACGTAGTGGTCGAGATTACGCCCACCACGCCTTTGGACGATCATTCGTCAGGGCATTGGTCAGGCTAGCGCCCAGAACACCAGCCCCATCGCCAGATAGGCAACCAGCCAGAACGCGCAATCGACCACGCGCTTCAGCGGCTCGGTCGATTGCCTCAGATGCGTCAGCCAGACCGCCGGAATAACGAAGAAAATGGCAATGCCGCCGCTCTGCATGAAATAGAGCCAGGGCTTGGCCGCCAGCGTGGCCTCGCCGAGGCGAGCGAAATTGTGGCCGAGCATGATCGACGCCAGCAGCATGACCAACCCGACGACGCCGTAATTGGCCGTACGCTTCGAATTGCCCGGGAAGAGTTGCCGCCCCGTGCGGAACAGCGGCCCATGCCACACCAGCCCCACCGCAATCGCGAGCGCGGCCGCAAGGAACACTGCCAGCCAGTTCACCGGACCCATTGCAATCCCTTTCCGTTCATTCGGCCGCATCCGGCCATTCGAGCCGGGCTGCGACACCTTCGCCGCCATCGATCCAGTCACAGGCAAATAGGGCGACCGCGTCACGCACGTCGCCCGGCGCACCCTGCGATCATAGGGGTAGTGGCACGGAGGAACTCTCGCAAGCGGCGCGCGCAAGTGCGCGCAGCCTATCGTCGCCGCGCGACGGGCCTCCGGAAACCACCCGCGAATCCGAGACAGCGCGCTGGAACAGGAAATGGCTCCGCATGCGGAACGGGCCTCTTCCGGACGCCGTTTTCGATCAGATCGGCCAGCGTCCCAATGGATCACGATCCGGGCGGCCGAAAGCGGCCGGGCGGTTGCGATTTCCATGACTTGCATGGCACCCGCCGTCACCCGGCACGGCAATCATCGATCCAGTGCAGCGGAGCCGACTCGCCCGGAATCCATTCAATTCGTGACTCTCGGCCACAATCGGAGTATCGGGCCCGCCATCCCTATGGCTATTGAAATCCCCACCCCGCCCAAGGTCGGCATGGTCAGCCTCGGCTGCCCCAAGGCGCTTGTCGACTCCGAACGCATCCTCACCCGCCTGCGCGCCGATGGCTATACGATGAGCCCGGACTACGCCGGCGCCGATGTCGTGCTCGTCAACACTTGCGGTTTTCTCGACTCCGCGAAGGAAGAGAGCCTGGCCGCAATCGGTGAAGCCATTGCCGAAAACGGCCGCGTGATCGTCACCGGCTGCATGGGCAATGAGGCCGACGTGATCCGCGCCCGCTTCCCGGACGTGCTCGCCGTCACCGGCGCACACCAGTACGAAGCCGTGGTCGAGGCCGTTCACGACGCCGCCCCGCCCGAGATTTCGCCCTACGTCGACCTGATCCCGCAGATCTACGACGAAGCCGGCGTGAAGCTGACGCCGCGCCACTACAGCTATCTGAAGATCTCGGAAGGCTGCAACCACGCGTGCTCGTTCTGCATCATTCCGTCTCTGCGCGGAAAGCTGGCAAGCCGCCGCATCGACGCCGTTCTGCGCGAAGCGGAAAAACTGGTGCAGGCCGGAACGCGCGAACTGCTGGTCATCAGCCAGGACACGTCGGCCTATGGCGTCGACGTGCGGCACGAGACGCGCATGTGGAAGGACCATGAAGTCCGCACCCACATGACCGACCTCGCGCGCGAGCTGGGTCAGTTGAAGGATGCGCAAGGCCGCGCGCCTTGGGTGCGCATGCACTACGTCTACCCCTATCCGCATGTCGACGCGGTGATCCCGCTGATGGCGGAGGGTCTGCTGACGCCCTATCTGGACATTCCGTTCCAGCATGCCGCGCCGTCGGTGCTGAAGTCGATGAAGCGTCCGGCGAACGAGGCCAAGGTGCTCGAACGCCTGCACAAGTGGCGCGAAATCTGCCCGGATATCGCGATCCGCTCCAGCTTCGTGGTCGGCTTCCCCGGCGAGACCGAGGAAGACTTCCAGTACCTGTTGGACTGGCTGGACGAAGCGCAGCTCGACCGCGTCGGCGCCTTCCGTTTCGAACCTGTCGAGGGTGCTTCAGCCAACAACCTGCCGAATCCGGTGCCGGAAGAGGTCAAGGAAGAGCGCTATGCGCGGATCATGGAAAAGACCGCCGCGATCAGCGCCGCCAAGCTTCAGGCCAAAGTCGGCCGCGTGATCCCGGTGATCATCGACGAAGTGGGCGAGCCGGACGAAGATGGCGAAATCGGTGCAACCGCCCGCTCGCAGGCCGACGCACCCGAGATCGACGGCAATGTCTTCCTGCGCAACGTGGGCGATCTGCAAGTTGGTGATATCGTTGACGTTCTTGTCGAAGACGCGGACGAGCACGACCTCTACGGGGCATTGACTCAAGGCTGACCGCGATCGGATCTGCACCTTCGAGTTGCAAGTCTTGCAATCAAAGGCGATTTTTTCGCGTTTGCGAAGAATCGGTCCGACAAGCATATGGAGCGGGCCTTTCAGGCATCCTCTCCCAAAAACTTTCCAAAGGGGCTGGTCTTCGGACCGGCCCTTCTTTTTTGCCTGCTTTGCACGGGAGCATCATGTGATGGGGCCGGGACCGTTTGCGTGCGCGGCATCAGGCGCGCTCTCCTCGGACCGCCCTCTTCCTGTTTCCGTCGCCCCCGCGAAGGCGGGGGCCCCGCTTTCTTGCAACCTCGCATTCCACTCTAAGGAAGCGGGATCCCCGCCTTCGCGAGGATGACGATGAGATCCATGAAGATCACAGCTAGCCCCCCGCCGGTTTAACGGCTCGAAACCCAGCCTTGCTCGCCAACTTAGCGCAAAGCCTGCCAACTCCGGCAAAGGTCATCCCGAACACCGTTCAAATGCATTACAAACAAATCTGAACAACGCATTTCCACGCGTTCATCCATCAGCAAAGTTGCACTCCTTGCAACCATGCTCCAGTTTTTCGCGTTTGCGGAGAATCGGCCCGGCGAGCATATGGAGGAGGCCTTTCAGGCATCCTCTCCCAAAACTTCCCAAGGGGCTGGTCTTCGGACCGGCCCTTCTTTTTTGCCGCCAGCCCGTCCGGAGCATGGCGAGGCTTTTGCACGTCCCGTGGACGCCCCTCGCCCTACCGCATCGGAATGGCTCTCCGGCATTATGCGGCCTCACAAATGCGCGAAAATGCAAATGCGTCAAACCAGACCGACGGAGTTCCGCCACTTCGCCCAGGCGATTGGTTGCATAAATCGCAACCAAGGCCGATTTTTTCGCATTTGCAGCAAAACATGTCTGCGAGCATAAGGAACTGGCCTTTCAGGCATCCTCTCCCAAAACTTCTACGGGCTGGTCTTCGGATCGGCCCTTTCTTTTTGCGCAGCTTCCGCGCAATCCCGGCATTGAATTCGCGGGCGTTGCATTTAAGCGTCGCGTCATGAACCGCACCGTCCTTGCCCGCCTGCTTGCCGCCGGCGCACTCATCCTGTCCCCCAACATCGCCGCCGCGCAGGCCGCACCGCCCACAGGCGCGAGCACAGCCAGCACCGCGCTCACGCCCGCGCAGGAACAGGCCATCGACGCCGCCGTCGCCAAGGCGCTGGCGCAGAGCGGTGTACCTTCGGCGCAAGTCGCCATCGCGCGCGGCGGCCAGATCGTGCTGGCCAAAGCCTGGGGCAAGGCAGCGGACGGCATGCCCGCCCGCCTCGACCAGCCCTACCAGATCGCGTCCAACTCCAAGCAGTTCCTCGGCGCGCTGATCCTCAAGCTGCGCGATCAGGGCAAGCTCTCGCTTGACGACAAGGTTTCGAAGTACCTGACCGGCGTGTCCGGCGGGGACGAAATCACCATCCGCCAGTTGCTGTCGCACACGTCCGGCCTGCGCGACTTCTGGCCGCAGGACTATGACTTCGTCGACATGCACACCCCGGTGAAGCCGGAGGAAATCGTCCGGCGCTGGGCCACTGCACCGCTCGACTACAAGCCCGGCACGCGCTGGCAATATTCGAACACCGGCTATGTCGTCGCCGGGCTGATTGCCGAGAAGGCGGGCGGTGCACCGCTGTGGACGCTGTTCGAGCGGGAGCTGTTCCAGCCGCTCGGCCTCCATCCGCTGAAGCTGGACGACACCAACAAGCCCGGCTTCCCGCAGGGCTATCACCGTTATGCGCTGGGCCCGGTCGTGCCGGCCTCGCCGCCTGCCTCGGGCTGGCTCTGGGCCGCCGGTGAAATCTCGATGACCGCCTCCGATCTGGCGCGCTGGGACATTGCCCGCCTACATCGCACGCTGCTGCCCGCCGCCGACTGGGAGGAACAGGAAGCCCCGATCATCCTCGCGGATGGAACCAACTCCGCTTACGGGCTCGGCGTGTTCACCCGCACCGCAGACGGTCGCCGAATCATCAACCACGGGGGCGAATCGACCGGTTTCCTCTCGCAGGCCACGATGTACCCCGACAGCGACGTCGCCATCGTCGTCCTCACCAATGCGGACTTCGGCTCGGTGACGGGCACGCTCACCTCGGCGATTGCGGATATCGTCATGCCGCGCGACCTGCCGCTCGACAGCGGCGAAGCGGCGCGCACGGCGGATGCCCGTGCGCAACTGGAAGCGTTGGTGGCGGGCAAGTTCGATCCGGCCGGCTTCACCGCCCATGCTCGCGATTATTTCTCGGCCGCCGTGCGCAAGGACTATCGCGAAAGCCTGACCCCGCTCGGCCCGCTCACCGCTTTCGAGCCCGCCGGCAAGCCGAAGCTGCGCGGCGGTTTCGTCAACCGCACTTTCACCGCCACCTTCGGCAAGCGCAAGCTCGCGGTCTCGACTTACGCCGAGCCCGGCGCGAATGGCGCGTGGGAGCAGTTCATCGTCATGCCTTCAGAAGATTGACGGTACGAGCACCGTCGGGCTGAAGATTGACGCGCCACGGGTGGCGGTGTCCGTTCGGGTCGGCTAGCCAAAGCGCATGGTCGATTCGTCGCGTATCTACACCGCCGCCCTCGTCGTCATCGGTGACGAGATCCTCTCCGGTCGCACACACGACAGGAACATCGCGCAAGTAGCCACCTGGCTGCAGGTGCAGGGCATCCGCCTCAAGGAAGTGCGCGTGGTGGCAGACGATACCGCCGCCATCGTCGAGGCCGTGAACCTGCTGCGCGCGCGTAACGACTATCTGTTCACCACCGGCGGCATCGGCCCGACGCACGACGACATCACCGTGGACGCCATTGCCGAAGCACTCGGCGTGCCGGTGATCGTCCATCCCGAGGCACGGGCGATTCTCGAAACCTATTACGAGACGCGCGGCAGCCTTACCGAAGCGCGCCTGCGCATGGCCCGCACGCCCGAAGGCGCCAGCCTGATCCCCAACCGCTACACCGGCGCGCCGGGCATCCGGTACGAGAACGTCTTCATCATGGCCGGCGTGCCCAGCATCACCGCTGGCATGCTCGACGCCCTGACCGGCACTCTGGAAGGCGGCGCGCCGCTTCTTTCTGAAACGATCGGCTGCTGGGTGGGCGAAAGCGAAGTGGCCGACTTGCTGCGCGAGACCGAGAAGGCTTTCGAAAGCTGCCAGATCGGCTCCTACCCGTTCTGGGGCGAAGGCCGCACCGGCGCCAATTTCGTGATCCGATCGGTCAATGCCGAAGAGCTGGCGGCCTGCGCCCATGCCCTGATCGACGGCCTGACCGCGCTCGGCAAGGCGGCAGTCCCGGGTGGGATCTAAGCTTATTCCGCTCGCGTCGATCTTCCTTGCCGGTTCGGCCCCGCAACAAGCCGAGTTCGAGCAACTGCTTGCCCGTAACGACAGCGCCACGGCCGCGCTGGGCGAATGGTGCGCCGCGCATCACAGCGCCGATGCGCCGCTCGTGACTGCACAGCCGGTGAAGGGGGAGGACTCCGCCCTTCCCTCCGACGCCCGCGCCCTATTGGAGGTCTCGGACCACGAAACGCTGGGCTATCGCCACGTCCGCCTGACCTGCGACGGGGTGACGCTGTCCGAAGCGCACAACTGGTTCGTGCCCGCGCGCCTGACCGATGCCATGAATGCCACGCTGGCCTCCACCGACACGCCTTTCGGCAAAGTGGTCGCCCCGCTGCACTTCACGCGCGAGCGGCTCGAAGCACGCCACGGTCGGCTCGAAGGCTGCCCGCCCGGCACGTTCCTCACGCACCGGGCGTTGCTGCGCCTGCCCGACGGGAAGCCGATCAGCCTCGTCGTCGAATGCTACCAGCGCGAGGCGCTGGAGCCATAACCGCGTTCGATCAAGCCGCGACCGTCTCGGTACCGGCGATCGAAGTGCGGTGCATCATGCGGCCGGTCGACTTGTCGTAGGGGATCGCCCGGTGCATCGCGCCGGTGTTGTCCCAGATCACGAAGTCGCCCTTGGTCCACTTGTGCCGCAGCGAGAACGCCGGCTGCGCCGCCCATTCCTGCAAGCGGATCAGCATGGCGCGGCCTGCCGGGACTTCCAGGCCGACCACGTGATCTGCGGTCGTGCCGATCACCAGCGACTTGCGGCCCGATTCGTGGGTCCAGACCAGCGGATGCTCCTTGATCAGACCGATGCCAAGCACGCGCTCACGGTGCTTTTCCGGGATCGCATCGGCAATCGGCGAGAGGCTGGCGCGCACCGAGTGCACGGCCTTCATCCCCTCAAGCTCGCTCTTCTCCTCGTCCGACAGGCCCTCGTAAGCGGCGTAAGTGCTGGCAAACTCGGTCTCACCGCCCTTGTCCGGCGCGATCCGGCAGGACAGCAAGGTGGCGAACGGCGGCGGCATGTCCACGGTGATACCGTCCATGTGCCAGAAGAACGTGCCGAGCACGTATTCCGGCTGCGGATTGATCTTCTCGTCCAGCGTGACCTGATAGACGTCCGCATCGTTGGCCTGGACGTTGTTGCGCGCGGTGAGGCGCACCTTTTCACCCATCAGGTTGGTGATTTCGAGCTGCTCGGCATCGGTGAGGTTCAGTTCGGGGAAGACCACGACGGTCCGTTCTTCCACCTTGGCGCGAATCGCCTTGGCCGCCTCGGGCGTGAAGATGTCCGCACGGTCATCCCAGACCACGCGTGAGCCGATATGTTCCTTGATGTCTTCAAAGCGGATAGCCATCTGGCCGCCTCTCCCGTATTGGTTATGCTGAACATGTGTACAGCGTGACGCCACCCCGCGCAACCGTGTAGCGACGGCAGCGCTGGGGCGACGATTTACGGCATGTCATTCAACGCTCTTCGTCGAACAGGATATGTCGCTCGTCGGGCGCAAGTGCCGCATTGTCGTATGCTTTCTAAGAGTGGCGCCCATAAAACAGGGAGCTTCTCTTCACATGCCCAGACGTGCTCTTATCCGCGTCGCCCCGGCCCTCGCGGCCATGGCTTTCGCGCTGACTTTCCCGGCAATCGCCTCCGCGCAATCGGCGCCTACCCCAACCGCATCTGCGAAAACCGCCCCCGCCAAGCCGGCCCGGGTCGTCGCCAGCGATGCCGAGACGATGAAGCTGATCCAGCTCGAAGCGGCCTTCACCCCCGAGTCCGCCTCGCAGATGGGCCTTCCTGAATTCGACGGCAAGATCACCGACCTTTCGCTCGATGCCGACGATCGCCTCGTCGCCGCCTATCAAGCGCGTCTGGCCGACATCAAGAGCCGGATCGCCACCGAACAGCAGCCCGAAGTGCGTCAGGATCTGCAGATCCTTGCCGCCTACATCCAGCGCCAGATCGACGGCATCAAGACCCATGATCGCCTGCAGATGAACTGGATCGACCTGCCGCAGGCAATCGCCTCGGGCTTCGGCGACCTGCTGTCCGACCAGACCCCGCCCGAGCGCCGCGCCAAGGCCGCCGAGCGCCTGCGCCGCTATGTCGGCAGCGAGCCGGGCACCAAGCCGGCCGTCGAACTCGCCAAGGCGCAGTTCCTCGCCAGCCGTGAAGGCCATCTCGGCCCCTATCGCCGCGACGTGGAGCAGGCGATCGGCAATGTCCCGACCTATATCCAGGGCATCCACGCACTCTTCGCGAAGTACGGCATCAAGGGCGCCGATGCCGATCTTGCCAAGCTCGACAAGCAACTGACCGACTATGCCAAGTGGGCGCAGACCACGGTCCTCCCCGCCGCCCGCGCCGACTATCGCCTGCCCGAGGAAGTCTACGCGCTGAACCTCCAGCAGGTCGGCATTGATATCGACCCGCGCCAGCTGATCGACCGTGCCGCGCGAGGCTACTACGTGACCCGCGCGCAAATGCAGGCGCTGGCCCCGGTGGTCGCAGCCAAGTTCGGCTACAAGGCCACCGACTACCCCTCGGTGATCCGCGAGCTGAAGAAGAACGTGATCCCCGCCGATCAGGTCGAGGCGCGGTACCGCAAGGTCAATGCCGATCTGGAGGCCATTGTCCGCCGCGAGGACATCCTCACGCTGCCGCAGACCCAGCTACGCATGCGCCTCGCCACCCCTGCCGAGGCCGCCGCCGTGGCTGCCCCGCACATGACCGCGCCGCGCCTCATTGGCAATACCGGCGAGCAAGGCGAATTCATCCTCACCACCGGCAATTCGCAAAAGGCCGAGGATGCCTATGACGACTTCGGCTACGATGCCGCCACCTGGACCCTGAGCGCCCACGAAGCGCGCCCGGGCCACGAGTTGCAGTTCGGGGCCATGGTCGACCACGGCGTCTCGCTCGCCCGCGCGCTCTATGCCTTCAACAGCGTGAACGCAGAAGGCTGGGCACTCTATGCAGAGGGCGAGATGCTGCCCTACGAGCCGGTCGAGGGGCAGCTCATCGCATTGCAGGCCCGCCTCCAGCGTCA
Organism: Novosphingobium sp. BL-S-33; assembly: GCF_056857025.1. NCBI lineage: Bacteria > Pseudomonadati > Pseudomonadota > Alphaproteobacteria > Sphingomonadales > Sphingomonadaceae > Novosphingobium > Novosphingobium sp. BL-S-33. Next base: position 3,522,889 of record NZ_CM166474.1, read on the forward strand.
GGCCCGCGCCATGCTCGATCCGATGCTCAACCTCGGCATGATCGATCTCGACAGTGCGCGGCGGGTACTGAGGGATGAAGTGGTGCTGTCCAAGGGCATGACCGATCAGGAGCTGGACCGCTACACCTTCCGCATGCCGGGACAGGCAGGCTCATACTATTACGGCTTCGAGCAACTCGCCCAGCTACGCGTGAAGACCGAGAAGGCGCTGGGCCCGGCGTTCAACCGCAAGGCCTATCACGACTTCATTCTCTCGCAGGGCCTCCTGCCGCTCTCGATCCTTGCCGAGACTGTCGAGCGCGACTTCATCCCCGCGCAGAAAGCCGCGGCGGCCGCCTCGAAGTAGGCCCCGCGACTTCCCTCGTCATTGCGCGGGCCGCAGGGCCCGCGGCCTGCGCGGGCTCATGCGAACCGCCCCGGCAGGCTGCCCCTTCGGGGGCGCAATGGTGTGGAGGGATCGCAAGGTGACAGTCCGGTTGACACAGTTGACACGGTACTGAACCGAAACGCGGCCCCCGGTCTGGAGCCGGCGTCCGTGGCATAAATCCGACGATTTCAAAGAACTCTGCTGCCGACCAAGATGACAGAACAAAGCCCTGTAGGAAAATTCGCCCCGATCAGATCCCGGCCGCCATGCCGCCCGTGACGCGCAGGGTCTCTCCGGTGACGAAGCGGGCGCGCGGCGACGAGAGGAACAGCATGGCCTCGACGATATCCGCCTCTTCGCCGAAGGCGTCGAGATACTGCATCGCCTTCACCCGCACCTTGGTCGCTTCGGGCAGTTCGTTGCGGATCGTGTCGGTCAGGATCAGGCCGGGCGAGATCGCGTTCACGCGGATACCCTCGGGCGCGAGTTCGCGGGCGAAAGTGATCGTCAATCCGGCAACCGCCAGCTTGGAGGTACCATAGGCCGTCCCGCCCATATGGGCAGCGGACGAGGAGATGTTGACGATATTCGCGCCGGCTCGGCCTGCCATGTAGGGCTTCGCCGCCAGCGTAGCGATAACGGTGCCCATGACGTTGACGTCGAACAGGCGCCGCACCTTGGCCGCCCCCATCGCCGCGATCGGCTGGCTGTATTCGTCGCTGTGAAGGCCCGCATTGTTGATGAGGAGGTCGATCCCGCCGTGCCCCGCCGCAGCCTCGGCCATGATCGCCGCCATGCGCGCTTCGTCGGTCACATCGCCTGCATAGCCGGTGGCGCTGCCGCCCGCCGCACGAATCGCTGCTGCCGCCGCTTCGGCTTCCGCGCCGTCGCGGTCTACCAGCACCGCATGGGCGCCCTGGGCGGCCAGCGCCTCACCGAAAGACTTGCCGAAACCGCGACCGCCCCCGGTCACCACCGCGACGGAGCCCGCTCTCTCTCCAGTTGATGCGATCGTTCCGTTCATCCTTGCTCTCCATCGCGCTGCTTTGGCGGAAGATCTAAGGGTGAAAGGCGGTCAGCACCAAACGCGGGCACGATGCCTGATCGCTGCTGCCCCGGCGAGCAGGCATCAGTTCCCGGTGCTGCCGGACGTCTTGCGGATGAACTCCGCCACATTGTCGTGCAGTTCATGCAGCGACGGCAGGTGGGCATAGACCATGTGGCCGGATTCGTAGTGGCGGTACTCCACATTCGCCTGAAGCGCGGGTGGCACCGGCAAGTGCTGCATCTCGAACACGCCTTCGTAATAGGGCGTCGAGACATCGAAATAGCCGCCGTTGACCATGACCTTCATGGTCGGATTCTGCTTCATCGCGATCGCCAGATCGGGCAGGACATTGGGCAGCGCGATCAGCGGCTTGCCCGCGCCGGGGGGCTGGTGGCGATAGTCCCAGCTGCCGTAGATGCTGATTCCCGGCTTGAACTGCTTGTCGGCGCCCTCGCCGGTGCCGTAATGCAGCGTGCCGCGCACGTACTGGTTGAACGCCGCGATATAGGCGCCTTCCAGCGCCGCGCTCTGCGGATCGTAGTCGGCCACTTTGCTCAGCGGATCCAGCGTCGCCCCGGCAAAGCGCGTGTCCAGCGTGCCGGTGGTCAGGCCCTGATCGGCCAGCAGCTCCTTCTGGAAGGCGCCGTATTCGATCCTGAGGTTGGTCTTCAGCAGATAGTCCACCGGCAGCCCGGTATAGGCCGCGAGTTGGGTGGCGATGCGGTGACGCTCGGCATCGGGCAGCGCATTGCCCTTCATCAGTGCCTGCGCATAATCGCCCGTCGCGAAAGCCTCTACCTGGGCAAGCAACGTCTTGAGATCGGCCGGCCGGTCGGCCAGCTTGTTGTGATACCACGCGGTCGCCGCATAAGTGGGCAGCGCGACGATATAGGGCAGGTCCACCGTGGGATTGGTCTGCGGATCGTCCGGCATCAGATCCCAGTTCAGGATGTCCGACAGCAGGATCACGCCATTGAGGTCGATCGACTTGTTCTGCAAGGCCAGCGTCATGCCGGCCGCGCGCATCGTGCCGTAGCTTTCGCCGAACAGGTACTTGGGCGAATTCCAGCGCCCGTACTTGTTCAGGAACTGCTCCACGAACTGCGCAAAGGCATCGATGTCCTGATCGACGCCGTAGAAGGCCTTGGCCTTGTCCTTCCCCGCGATGCGGCTGAAGCCGGTGCCCGGTGCGTCGATGAAGACCAGATCGCTGGCGTCGAGCAGGCTCGCGTCGTTGTTAACGATGCTGTAGGGCGCCGGCGCGGTATGAGCATTGTCGGCCGTTTGCACGCGCACCGGGCCGAAGGCGCCCATGTGCAGCCAGACGCTCGACGAGCCCGGACCGCCATTGAACAGGAACGTGATCGGGCGATCCGGCGAACGCACGCCGTCCTTGAAATAGGCGACGTAGAACATCGAGGCTTCGGCCTTGCCCGCCTTCGCGTCGTCGTCGTCATCGGAGGCCTTGGCGTCAAGCGCGTCGGTGTCTTCCCAGCCCTTGACATGCGCTACCAGCGTTCCCGCCACCGCGTGATAGGCGATGCGCGAGCCGCCGACGTTGACCGATCCGGTGGACTGCACCGCTTCCGGCTGAAACAGCGCGACCGGCTTGTCCGCATCGCCCGACGGCGCATTCACCGGCGCATCCGCCTTGGGCGCGGGCGGCGCGGCCAGCGCGGCGGACGCGGCCAGCAGGCAAGCGAAGGGAACGGCGGCCAGGGCAGGCTTCATCTATCGACTTTCGGGAAAGGGCGACCACGATCGGAAGCGGCCAAGTTACGGGGCCGCCTTCGCAAAGCAAGCCTTTCGGCGGGTTAAATTGACGGCTTTGGCGGACAAACGAAAAGGGCCGGAGGTTTCCCTCCGGCCCTTCAATCCGTTTCGCGGTTCCTGAAAAATCAGGCGCCGGCGATCTCGGTCGTGTCGATCTTGAGGCCGGGGCCCATCGACGACGAAAGCGAGATCTTGCGAACGTACTTGCCCTTCGAGCCCGAGGGCTTGGCCTTGACGATCGCATCGACGAACGCGCTGAAGTTGGTCAGCAGGTCGGCGTCCGAGAACGACATCTTGCCGATGCCGGCGTGGATGATGCCCTGCTTCTCAACGCGGAACTCGATCTGGCCGCCCTTGGCGTCCTTCACGGCCTGCGTCACGTTCGGGGTAACCGTGCCGAGCTTCGGGTTCGGCATCAGGCCCTTCGGACCCAGCAGCTTACCGAGACGGCCGACGACGCCCATCATGTCCGGGGTGGCAATGACGCGGTCGTAGTCGAGGTTGCCGGCCTGCATGTCGTCCATGAGGTCTTCCGCACCAACCTTGTCGGCGCCGGCGGCGAGAGCTTCCGCAGCCTTGTCGCCCTTGGCGAACACGGCAACGCGAACGGTCTTGCCGGTGCCGGCCGGAAGCGAAACCATGCCGCGAACCATCTGGTCGGCGTGACGCGGGTCAACGCCCAGGTTCATCGCGACTTCGACGGTTTCGTCGAACTTGGTCGTCTTCAGGTCGCGCAGGGTCTGCAGCGCTTCAGCGACGGGGTAGTGCTTGAGGTTGTCGCCGAGCTTTTCGGTCAGCGACTTCTGCTTCTTGGTCACCTTGGCCATGGAATCAGCCCTCCACCACTTCGAGGCCCATCGCGCGGGCCGAACCTTCGATGATCTTGGTGGCGGCTTCAATGTCGTTGGCATTGAGGTCAGCCATCTTGACCTGAGCGATTTCGGCAAGCTGCGAGCGCTTGACGGTACCGGCGCTGATCTTGCCCGGCTCCTTCGAGCCCGACTTCAGATTCACGGCCTTCTTGATGAGGAAGGTCGCCGGGGGCGTCTTGGTGACGAACGTGAAGCTGCGATCCGCATACACCGTGATGATGGTGGGGATCGGCATGCCCTTTTCGAGCTCCTGCGTGGCGGCATTGAACGCCTTGCAGAATTCCATGATGTTCACGCCGCGCTGACCCAGCGCAGGGCCGATCGGCGGGGACGGCGTGGCGCTGCCGGCCTTGACCTGCAGCTTGATGTAACCTTCGATCTTCTTGGCCATGTGGCCACTCCTTCACACTTTCGCAGCCGCTTGGCGGATGCTCATGTTTAGCGGTTTTACGGACGCTGGCGCATCCTCCCGCAGGGAATCGCACCGGAACGGATCCGGTCCGAAGGGCGCGCCCCTAAACGAAATCGGAAAGAAAGGAAAGGGCCGAGTTCAGGCCCCGCCCATATCGGCCGACGCGCCGGACGGACCTGCCACCCGCCGCTTTGCCCGCTGATCTGCCCGCCGCTGCCATACCGCGCGGATCGCGTGGCGGGCCGGGCCCTCGATATAGCGGAACGAGACGTCCGCAGCCAGCAGTACCAACGCCGAGTAGAGCAGGGTCGCCACAATCCAGGTGGTGCCGTCTCCGGGAATATGCCCGAAGCGTTGCTCACCCAGCATCAATATCGGCCAGTGCACGAGGTAGATCGCATAGGACCGATCGCCCAGCCAGCGCATCGGCGCCGAACCCATGATCTTCAGCCGCAATGCCAGCAGCAACAGCGCCGGCCACGCCAGCAGGCTCAGCGGCAGCAGCGAACTCATCCGGCCCATGTCGAGCGAGATGCCGATCGCCATGAGGCACAGCAGCAGCATCGTCGGCGCATGGCGCAGCCGCGCCCGCGCATGCCAGAGCACCTGGCCAAGGAAGAAGCCGAGCAATCCGCGCGGCAGGCCATCCCCGACCCAGGGGCCGCCCGCCCTGCCCTGCACCGCGAAATGCAGCAGGGCGCCCAGGATCGCCAGTACCGTCACCCGCTGCAATGTGCGCCGACCGCCCACCGCGCCGAGCGCGAACAGCACATAACAGGCGCATTCGACCGAGATCGACCAGCTCGGTCCGTCGAAACTGTGCCCAACCCAGCCAACGAAGCCCTGCAACATGAATAGGTGCGCCATCAAGGCGAGCGGGGTGTTGCCGGGATCGTCCAGAAACACCACGCCGCAGACCAGCAGCATGACAAGGTGCAGCGGGTAGAGCCGCGCCGCGCGCGCCACCGCGAAGCTCTCCAGCGTGCCGCGCCGAAGTACATAGCCCTGCCCCGGCGAACGCTCGATCAGATAGACATGCGCGAAGATGTAGCCAGAGATCAGGAAGAACAGGTCCACCAGCGTCCAGCCCCAGTGCTGGAACCAGCGCAGCAGCCCCGGCAGCGCCGCATTCACATCCGGCGCGAACAGCGATTGCGGGTGGTAGAGCAGCGCGACTCCGCACGCGGCAAGCCCGCGCAACCCATCGAGACGCGTCAAGCGTCCGCCCGGCCCCGTCGCCTCGCCTTTCAAGGTCGCGAAAATCCCCATCGCCCGGATCCTTAGCAGGGTCAGGGTTAAGAGGCTGATAATTGCGGCTTCACGTCGCGCCCGCCGCTCGCCATATCGGCCGGACCATGGAAAATACCGAACTCGACCAGTTGATCTGGAACGCTCTCACCGGCGAACAGGCGCGTTTTGCACTCGGGAGCGGCAATGCCCGCCGCTTCCATCCCGATATCGGCCCACTGGCGGCCGTGCGCGACCATTCGCCCGAAAGTCTTGCCGACTTCGCCGCGCTCTGCCGCGAACATGGGCCGCTCGCGCTGATGCAACCCGGCGAATCGGTGCCCGTGCCCGGCATCGATCTCGTGAAGTCCGCCAAAGGCGTGCAGATGATCTTCGCCGGGGACGCAGCGGCGCGGGATGCCATCGACGCGGCGGTACAGGACCCGCGTATCGTCACGCTGGAGGCGCCGGACCATCCCGAGATGCTGGAATTGGCCACGCTGACCGAGCCGGGCCCCTTCGGCACGCGGACCGGCGAACTGGGCGAGTTCTGGGGCGTGAAGGAGGACGGCCGCCTGCTCGCCATGGCCGGCCAGCGCACCCGCACCGGATCCTATATCGAAGTCAGCGCCGTCTGCGCCCATCCCGACGCGCGGGGCCGCGGGCTGGCCGCGCTGCTCTCCCGCCGGGTCGCCGCCGCGATTCTCGGCGCCAGCCGCACGCCGATCCTGCATTCCTATGCCGACAATGCCGCCGCGCTGGCGCTTTATCACAAGCTCGGCTTCGTCGAGCGCGCGCGGGTGAGCCTGACGATCTACGCTCCTGCTGCCTGAAACGAAAAAGAGGCGCTTTCCACATGGGAAAGCGCCTCTTTTCGATCCAGCAGCCCCGCACGAAGCGAGGCGACGCGGATTACTTGCTGAGTTCGACGTGCTCGAAATCGAGTTCGACCGGCGTCGCGCGGCCGAAGATCGAGACCGAAACCTTGACGCGATTCTTGTCGAAATCGAGTTCCTCGACAATGCCGTTGAAGGTCGCGAACGGACCGTCCAGCACCTTGACCGAATCGCCGATCTCGTAATCGATGCTGACCGTCTTGCGCGGGGCAGCGGCAGCGGCTTCGGCAGCGCCGAAGTAGCGCGCGGCCTCGCTCTCGCTGATCGCCTGCGGCTTGCCGCTGGATCCCAGGAAGCCGGTGACCTTCGGGGTGTTCTTGACGAGGTGATAGACGTCGTCGTTCAGCGTCAGCTTGGCGAGCACGTAACCGGGCATGGTCTTGCGCTCGACCTGGACTTTCTTGCCGCGCTTGACCTCGGTGATGGTCTCGTGCGGAACCTGCACGTCCTCAACGAGCTGCGACAGCCCCATACGCTCGGCTTCGCCGAGGATGGATTCCTTCACCTTGTTCTCGAAGCCGGAATAGGCGTGGATGATGTACCAGCGGGCCATGGTTCTCTCTCGTTGTCTGGTTTCAGCCGATCAGCGACAGGAGCGAGCTGACGATCCAGCCGAACAGTGCGTCGATGCCCAGGAAGAACACTGCCAGCAGCAGCGTCATCAGGCCGACGAAGATCGCGGTCGTCACCGTTTCCTGGCGCGACGGCCAGTGAATCTTGGAGGCTTCGCTGCGCACCTGGCGGAAGAATTCGCCCGGAGTGGTCTTGGCCATGTCAGTCGTACTCGCATCTCTGCCTGGTGCCCGGGATGGAAGCCCGGGCGGGAAAATGTCTCGCCGCTTCCGGCTAGGGGCCATCGCCGCCCCGGCCGGGGCCGGGAGGGGCAGATAGGATCCTTATGTCGGAAGGAAAGCGCGACTTAGCGTCCGTCTGCCCGATTTGCAAGGTCTGCCGGATCAGCAAGCCGCGCGAGGAACGAGTTCGAGCTGGAATAGAGCACGCGGGCGCCATCCGGCAGCGCCACCGGCTTGATCGTGCCGATGTACCAGAGGTAGTCGGCATGGCGCGCGGGCGGGAAAGTCCGCAGGTCGATGTGCTGCTGCGGCGCGTAGAGAATGCGCTGCGTCGGATCGGCAAAACGGTACGAAAGATCGCGCATCGACAGCATATGCACGTCGGGCAGCGCGAAGTTCGAATTCTCCATCGCGCTGCGCCGCACCACGGCGTAGGAGCCGAAATGCTCGAACGGGCCGAAGCGCCACTGCCGACGCGGAATCGCCACGGCGGTAGCGACGCGGGCGCCTTCGGGCACCTGGTCCAGCGCGGCGATCAGTTCATGCGCGGTCTGCGCGTCCTGATACCAGACCACCGTGGTCACCAGCGTACGCGAGACGAACAGCGCGGTTGCCGCCGAGACCGCCCAACGCGGCAGAGTCCAGTCGATCGAGAGGCAGGCGACCATCAGCGCCATCGTGCTCAGTCGATAGTCGGCATAGTCACCGCCGAAGATCTGGCGCGGCACGATCAACGTCAGCACCAGCAGCATCAGCGCGGCCCAGCCGAAGCGGCCATCGATCTTGCGCAGCGCCAGCGCGCCCGCCAGCACCGCCAGAACGGCGCAGAGGCTGACGATGTCGAAGCTGTAGTCGAAGCTGCGCATCGACCGGTAAAGGATGCCCCACTTGTAATCGAGCACCCAGCGTCCGTAGGAAACCTTGGAGTTGGATCCCATGCCAGCCAGCATCGGCAGCAGCGGGAAGATCAGCGGCCAGGGCTTCACGAAGGGACGCCAATCGCGCCAGCTCTTCCGGTGGGCCCATTCGTAGCCGAAGATCATCACGCCCATCACGCCCCAGCCCGAGACGTGGCAGAGCCAGACGACGAATCCGGCCGGCACCATCGGTATCCAGCGCCAGGCCTTGCCCTCCAGGCGCACCCAGGCCGCGAAAACGAACAGCGCCATGGCCACCGAGAGCGACCAATTGACGAAGCCCATCAGCAGCGAGGGCGACCAGATCATCGCCAGCGCCAGAATCGGCCCCACGTTCATGCGGCGGCCGAGCGACCGGCACAGGGCATGGACCGAAAGCACCGAAAGGAAGGGAATCAGCGCAACGATGATGCGCCCTGCCCGCTCCAGCCCGAACACCGGCGCCATCGGCACCATCAGCAGTTCGACGCCGAGATTGCCCGTCCACTCCCAGTTGAAGCGGAAATAGCGGGTGAGATAGGGATCCTGCCCGTGATCGAGCGCGACCTTGTACCCCGCAAGGTGCGAGGGATAGTCGGTCATCTGCGGGGCCCAGGCGACCAGCACCGGCAAGGCGGCGATCACCGCCATGGCCAGCGCGAAGGCCAGCCCGCGGTCGATCGCGGGCATGCGAATGCCCGTCACGGCCTTGGCCATGGCCCTGAACAGGTTCTGGGTCTGCGGTTGCGCGGTACCGTGCATCTGCGAGGTATTCTTTCCCGACTTAAGCCAGTCTGGCGCCCTTCGGGGCGGGAGCCCTTGGCTCCACGAGTGCCCGAATCGCCAGAAGCGGCCCCTCCTGAGCGCGCCTAACCGCAATCGCGCGATTGGCAAGCGTTTCACGGTATCGCGGCTTGCGGCTTATCGCAAACGCGAAGACGGGGCGACCAATGCAAATCGCACCATTGCAGCGCAGGGCCTCGGGGATTTCCGGGGCTCCGCGTTGCAATAGTGCGAAGAAAATGCTGGCAGGAGTGCACGGACTCGAACCGTGGGCCCTCGGTTTTGGAGACCGATGCTCTACCAACTGAGCTACACTCCTGCGGGCGGGGTGGCCTCTAGAGCGCCTTGGCGCAGATGACAAGGGGATTACGGCAGAAAGGCGCGAACTTAATCCACAGCCCTGCAATCCGCCCCCACAATCTGTTAAGCCATAGGCACCCCCTCACCCGCCAATCCAGTCAGGCAAGACACGTGCACGCGCCCAGTTCCACCAGAATGATCGAGCCCGAGCTTCTTATGCTCGCCTACCGCAGCGGGATTTTCCCGATGGCGGACAGCCGGGACGATCCGGAGATTTTCTGGATCGAGCCGCGTCTGCGGGCGATTCTCCCGCTCGACGGCTTCCACCTTTCGCATTCGCTGGCCCGCACGCTGCGGCGCGGCCGATTCACGGTTACTTGCAACGCGGCCTTTTCCGAAGTCATGGAAGCCTGCGCCGCACCGCGTCAGGTGCGGCCGGACAGCGACGACGAATCAGGCAGCTGGATCAGCCACCGCATCCAGGCGAGCTACGAGAATCTGCATTTCCTGGATCAGGCGCATTCGATCGAGGTCTGGCAGGACGACGCGGACGGCAAGCGCGCGCTGGTCGGCGGTCTCTACGGCGTGGGGTTCGACCGGGTGTTCTGCGGCGAGAGCATGTTCTCGCGCGTGCCCGATGCCTCGAAAGTGGCGCTGTGCTGGCTGGTGGCGGCGCTGCGCCTTGGCGGCGCGACTCTGCTCGACTGCCAGTTCATGACGCCGCACCTCGCCTCGCTGGGCGCGGTGGAAATGCCGCAGAAGCGCTATCTCGCGCTGTTGCAGCAGGCTCAGTCGGGAGTCGCGGCGGGCGAAGGCGCAGTGGTGGGTGCGGGCGATGCCGGTGCCGGCGACGGCGCCGCATCCGATTCGGAGGCAGCGGGCGCAGGCGCCGCGTCGCCATTGCCCGAAGCCTTTGCTGCGCTCTTGGCGTTGCCAGTCGATTCGGCACCCGGCGGCAGTGCCTCTTCACCCGGGAAGCTCATCGCGCAGTTCTTGACCCAGACGTCATAGACCGGGTGCTGCACGGTGTTGAGCGCGGGTGAATTCTTGAACAGCCAGCCCGAGAACACCTTGTGCCATGCGAGCTTCTCGTTCGCATTGGCGCGTTCCTCGACGAAGGCCTGAACGAAAGCGCCTTCTTCCTGCGGCCGTTCCCAGGGGAGCGACTTCTCGCAAGTGGCGACCTTGACCACCAGATTGCCGATGCGCTTGGCCTCGCCCGGCCTCATCACCAGGTCCTGCGTCAGGTTGTTGCGCTTGTTGAGGACGCCGAGCGTGACCACGCGGTCCTTGTTCGGCGTGCCGAGCTGCTGGCCCTGCGCGGCTTGCGCCGGGCCGGCCTGCATGCCAGCAATGGCATCGGGGATAGAGGTATCCTGCGCCTCAGGCGCGGGCTCACCCTTGCCGCAGGCGGCCAGCGCCAGCGGCAAGACGAAGATCGGCGCGTAGGCGAAGACCCGCTTCACAGGCCTTGTGCTCAGGCTTCCGGCGACCAGGCTTCGTAATCGCCCGTGGCAGCAGCACGCACACCACCGCGTTCGAGCGCGCCCTGCGGGCGGTAGGCTTCGACCGTGCCAGTGGCGTTCGGCGAATAGTCCACTTCCCAGATGCGCGGCGGCGGCAGGTGGCTTTCCGGCACGCCGTCATAGCTGTGGTGCAGCCAGCCGTGCCATTCGGCGGGGACGTTGCTGGCGTCGTTGGCGCCCGCGTAGATCACCCAGCGGCGGTCATACCCCTCGGTGGTCCGCACTTTGGCGGACTTCGAGCGATAGTACTTGTTGCCCTGCGCGTCGGTGCCGACGTGCTCGCCATTGCGCGAGCTCCAGAGCGAGGTGCCAATGGTGGCGCCGTCCCACCAGGTGAAGATCTTGGACAGGATTCCCATGGGCTGCGCGTTAGCGCCGTTCCGCGCCGATGCCAAGCATGTTCCCGTGCGAAAACGATAGTCGCTGGGGGTTTCGCGGGCAGCCCCGCTTCTTATTCCGTTTCCGAGGCATCTCCCCCGAACGCGCGCTGGACATGCGGGGCCCGCAGGATCAGCCTCTCATGCGGGAGAGAAGCCTGAAGGCGCTTGGCTTGGCAACAACCCTGGGGAGGGTTTCGCATGCGTCGACAGGTTTTCACGCGACTTGCATTTGTCGCTCTGCTCCCGTTCGCTTTTTCAACCGTGATGCCGCCATCGCGTGCCGATGCAGCGCCAAAAACCGCGACCAGGCTGGCCAAGTTGCCCGCTCTGGGCGTGGACGCGAATCACGTCACTGTCTCGGGCCTGTCCTCGGGCGGGTTCATGGCCGCGCAGTTCTCGGTGATCCATTCCGCCACGGTAAGCGGCGTAGGCATCGTCGCGGGCGGACCTTATGGCTGCGGACTGGCGGGTATCACTGTGGTCACGGCCTGCATGTCCGGCACGCCCTCGGGCGCCGGGGCAAGGATCGTCGCACAGATGAACGAGATGAGCGGCGCCATCGATCCGCTCGTCCATGTGAAGGATCAGCGCGTCTACCTCTTCCACGGCGCGGCCGACAGTGTGGTGGGCAAGGGCGCGCTCGATGCTCTGCGCGACTTCTACCTCGATGTCGGCGTGCCCGCCGCGAACCTTCAGTATCTCCAGAACTTCCCGGCCGAGCACGCCTTCCTTTCGCTCACCGCGCCGCACAATTGCGGCATTCTGGGCACGCCGTTCGTGAACCGCTGCGGTGCCGACGCCACGGCCACCGGCATGCCGCGCTATGACCAGCCCGGCGCAATCCTGACCAAAGTCATCGGCGGCGACCTCGCACCCCCGGCCACAACTCTATCGAGCGCACCGCAAGCCTTCGCGCAGTCGCCCTATCTCTCCGCGCTCAGCGCCATGGCGACGACCGGCTATGTCTATATTCCCAAGCCCTGCCGCGAGACCGGCGCGAATTGCCGCATCCATGTCGTCTTCCACGGCTGCGGTCAGGCTGCCGCCTACACCGGCAATGCGGTCTATGCGCAGCTTGGATACAACGCCTGGGCCGACACCAACCGCATCGTGGTGCTCTATCCGCAAGTCGAGAAAAGCCCGCTATCCGACAATCCGATGGGCTGCTGGGACTGGTGGGGCTACACCGGGCCTTTCGCCACGCGCTATGGCCCGCAGATCAGTTCGGTACAGGCGATGATCGACCGGCTTGCCGAAACCGGAACCTGAGAAGGCCCTACCAGCTCACCTTGTCACCCGGAGCGATGCCGAGCTGCGCGGCGCGGCCGCCGTTGAGTTCAAGCACGCCGATCACCGGCCCCTTGGACGGCAGCGGCCGCTCATCATAAGGCACCGCATCGGCGGCGATGTTGAGCACGCGGTGGTCGGGCCCGATGAACAGGATGTCGAGCGGGATTACCGTGTTCTTCATCCAGAAGGCCGCCTGACGCGGGGCTTTCTCGGGGAAGATCATGCCCTCGTCCGCGCCCATTTCGGTGCGGAACATCAGGCCCTTGGCCTGCTCCGCCTCGGTCGCGGCCACTTCCACGCGGAAGGCATGGCTCTTGCCCGACGCCAGTCCGACCGTCAGCGGCACCACCGCGAGCCCCGATTCGGGATGGACCGATGCCGTTTCGGACGGGGCAGTGGCCGCCGCCTCGGCCGCACCTTTCGAGCAGGCGGCCGGCAGCATCAGTACGGGGAGCAGCAGAAAAGCGGCAAACTTGCGAGCGATGTCCATGTCTCAGACGTCTCTGGCTTCCGATTCGATCCCGGCATCGGCCCATTCCTCGGCCGCTTCCGGATCCTCGGCATCGACGATCGCGCGCACCATGTCGAGCCGGTGCCCGGCGCGCAGCATCGCCGCGATGTGCTTCTCCCGCAGCTTTTCACGCGTGAGCCTGTCCTCGGGCTGAACCGCGAAGGGCCCGAACCGCCGCCGCCGGGCCAGAACCAGCGCCGCCTGCCGCTCGGCCGCGTCGTCCGGTCGCACTGCGGCGCGCATATCCTCGTCCAGCCCCGCGTGCCCCAGCGCCTCCCCCACCCGCCGCGCGCCATAGCCGCGTCGCAGCAGGCTGCCCGCCTTCATCCGCGCCCAGGCGGCGTCGTCGACGTAGCCAAGGTCGGAATAACGGGCCACCAGCGCGGCCAGATCGGGTGATTCGTCACCCGCCCAGCCCCGCTCACGCAATTTGCGTTGCAGATAATCGCGCAGCTTCCCTTGCGTCGTCGCGAAACGCGCGACATAGGCGAGCGCTAATTCTTCCAGGTGGATCTGGTCGAGCGGTTGTGGATTGCGACGCTTGTCGGACATCTTGCCCTATTCGTGCCACACTCGGCTCGGAATGGGGAGAGCGCACGGAACCATGCAGGTGGGATGGCTATGTCCGGTTCAGCTTGAACAGGATAAAAGCGCCCGGTTCCTGAAGAATAAAACGGTATAACAACAACGGGTTATAACGAAATGACCGACACCATCAGCATGGTGCCGCAAGCGGTTGAAGCACTTGTCGCTACCCCCAACCGGGATGCGCTTGCCCGCCGTTTTGCCGATTTCGACACTTTCTGCGATGCCCTCGACTATGCAGCGAAGGGGCAGCGTGGGTTCAATTTCCACGATCCGCGTGGCACTCTGAAGCGGGTTTACCCGTTCAGCGAACTGCGTGCGGATTCGATCAAGGTGGCGCACGCGCTTGTCGCGCGCGGCGTCAAACCGGGTGATCGCATCGCCCTGATCGCCGAAACCGGCGAGGAATTTGCCGCGCTCTTCTGCGCCATCGTCTACGCAGGCGCCTGGCCGGTGCCGCTGCCCCTGCCCACCAGCTTCGGCGGCAAGGACAATTATATCGAGCAGCTTGCGGTCCAGCTTGCCAGCTCGGACCCGCTCCTGCTGGTCGGCCCGGACGAAATCGCCGAGATGACCGCCGCCGCCGCCCAGCGGCAGGGCTGCGGCCATGCCACATGGGCCGATTTCGCCGCCAAGGATGCGCCTGAAGTCGCACTGCCCAAGGCCGGCCCGGACGATATCTGCTATCTGCAGTATTCCAGCGGATCGACCCGCTTCCCGCATGGCGTAGCGGTCACCCACCGTTCGCTGATGTCGAACCTTGCCGCGCACAGCCACGGCATGGAAGTCTGCGACACTGACCGCTGCGTTTCGTGGCTGCCGTGGTACCACGACATGGGTCTGGTCGGCTGCTTCCTCTCGCTGATCGCCAACCAAGTCTCGGGCGACTACCTCAAGACCGAGGACTTCGCCCGCCGTCCGCTGGCATGGCTCGACATGATCACGCGGAACGAGGGCACCTCGATCTCGTACTCGCCGACGTTCGGCTACGACATCTGCGCCCGCCGTATCTCCAGCCAGAGCCACGTGGGGGATCGCTTCGACCTGTCGCGCTGGCGTCTCGCCGGCAACGGCGCCGACATGATCCGCCCGGACGTGATGCAGAGCTTCGTCAATGCCTTTGCCGATGCGGGCTTCAAGGCTTCGGCCTTCCTGCCCAGCTATGGCCTGGCCGAAGCGACGCTGGCCGTCACCATCATGCCCCCGGGCGAAGGCATCCGCGTCGAACTGGTCGAGGAAGAGCGCCTTTCCGGCAGCCCCCGCGACCTCAGCCGCCCGGCCCGCTACCGCGCCATCGTCAACTGCGGCAAGCCCGTGCTCGACATGGAAGTGGTGATCCGGGGCGAATCCGGCGCGAGCCTGGGCGACCACCAGATCGGCAAGGTCTGGTGCCGCGGCACCAGCGTCATGCACTCCTACTTCCGCGACCCCGAAGCGACCGAGGCCTGCCTCGTCGACGGTTGGCTGGATACGGGCGACATGGGCTACATGGCCGATGGCTACCTGTTCATCGTCGGCCGCGCGAAGGACATGATCATCATCAACGGCAAGAACCACTGGCCCCAGGATATCGAATGGGCCGTGGAACAGCTGCCGGGGTTCAACCATGGCGACATCGCCGCCTTCTCGGTCGAGACCGAGAATGGCGAGGAAGCGCCTGCGGTGCTGGTGCACTGTCGTGTTTCCGATCCGGTCAAGCGCATCGAACTGCGCGACCTGATCCGTGACAAGGTGCGTTCGATCACCGGCATGAACTGCGTGGTCGAACTGGTTCCGCCGAAGAGCCTGCCGCGCACCAGCTCGGGCAAGCTCAGCCGCGCCAAGGCGAAGAAGCTCTACCTTTCGGGCGAGATCGAGCCGTTCAAGATCGCGGCCTGATCTCAGGCAATCGATTAAAAGGGACGGGCCGGGAGCGAGAGCTTTCCGGCCCGTTTCGATTCCGGCGGATGCCGGAGGCCACGATAGCCCGTCACCTTACCGGCGCGGTGTTTCGCTTTTTTGAGTCACGCAGAGACGCAAAGATGTTGGTCGGCGCCGCAAGCAATGTCCGTCTCTCAAGCCTTACGACAGCCTCAATGTCGCCGGGAACCGCCAGCCTGCGGCAAACCCACCCTCTTTGCGCCTTCGCGCCTTTGCGCGATTCCTCTTTCCTTCTTTTTCTTCTCCGCGCCTCCGCGTGAAACGATTTCGTTCCAGGCAATTCGACTTGTCCGTGCGGCGTCTTGCGGAGTGCCTGACCTGTGAAATCGGCGCCTTCGAATGATTCACGCGGAGGCGCGGAGACGCGGAGAAGAAAAAGGGAGGAATCGCGCAAAGGCGCAAAGATTTGGTTCTGCGTTGGAGGCGATTTTCGTCTCTTGATCCTTGGGGTGGACGCAATGTTCCCGGGACTGCAGCTTCGCCGCGAGGGTTCCATTTCTGCGCCCGATTTCAGTCCGTCGCTTGCTCGCGCTCATCCCACTTTGGATAGGCGGGTAAGGTCACCAGCAGCAGGCCGCTCACCACGCAGCCAATCACGCCTGCCCAAAGGAACGGGCCATAATTGCCGGCCTTGTCGTAAACGACGCCCGCCAACCAAGGCCCCAGCCCCGACGCGAAAGCGACCATCGCCGCCATCACCCCGTAGATCGCGCCGAAGTGCCGCATGCCCGCGTATCCGGCCGTGAGATAGGCACAGATCTGCGTCTTCGTCCCCGCCGCATAGCCGTTGACCAGCAGGCCGAAAATCACCGCCGCCGTCGAATTGATCGCGCCGATCAGCACGAGGAAAGTTACCGCCGTAACCCCCATGGTCACGCCGCCGATCCAGTTCGGCCGGTAGCGGTCCAGCAGCGCGCCGGTCACCAGCTTGCCGATAATGCCAGCGACCCCGGTCAACGCGGTAAGCCACGCCGCGTTGGTGCGGGTTACGCCGGCTTCGGTCAGGATCGGGAAAAGATGGATGCCCAGCCCCACGGTCAGCACCATGACCAGAAACGTCGACAGGCCCAGCTGCCACATCGCCCGGCTGCGCAGCGCCTCGCGCGGGGTAAGGCCCGGCAAGTGCAGCGTGCTGCGCGCCGCGACCACTCCGCCCGACTTCTGCGCCGCCTGGCGGGCGCGGTCGTGCACGTCGTAAAGGAACAGCGCGCAGAGCAGCAGCGTGAGCCCGCCCCAGCCGATCGCGAACCAGACGAACGCACCGCGCCATCCGGTGTGGTCGATAAGGAAGTTGCCGAGCGGGGGCACGACTGCCTGCGCCACCGCCGTTCCCGCCACGGTCACGCCAAGCGCAAGGCCCCTGCCCTTTTCGAACAGACCCGCGACCGCAGTGGTCCAGACAGTCGACTTGATCGAAGTGACGACAAGGCCGAACACGCCCCACATCACCAGCCACTGCACCTCGGAGCCATTGGCCAGCGCGAAGGCGCTCATCGAGATCATGACCAGCACGATCCCCGGCAGCGCCAGTCGGCGCGATCCCATACGGTCGATCAAGGCGCCGTAAAACGGCGAAAGCAGCGCGGTGACGAACGTCGCGATCCCGGGCCCAGCCGAAAGCACTGAGCGGCTCCAGCCGAATTCCTTGCCCAGCGGCTCGAAAAACAGCCCCGTCGCCGCCAGCAGCACCGAGAAGAACGAGAAGCCGACTGCCGATGCCAGAACGAGCGTCCAGCCCGAACGCCATTCCTGCCTCTGGTCGGCCTGTACCGGCCGCCCCCTTTCCGGTGCGTGCATTGTTCTCTCCCTTGGAAGAGAACCTAGGGCCAAAGGCGGAAACGCCAATCGCCCCGGCGATAGTGCGCGCCGGTCGCCTGGCCGCCGAAATCAGATGGTGCGGTGCAATTCCAGATAGTCGCGCGGGATGCTGAGCGCGTCCTTGGCGACCTGCGTCTCGCGCAGGAACAGCACCAGCGCTGCCAGCAGGAGCACGATCGAAGCCAGGAAGATCATCGCCGCCACCCCGTGAAGGTCCAGCCCGGCAATGCCTTGCAGGAAAAGCACCGCCACGGTCGTGCCGATGCACAGCGCCGAAAGCACCATGAAGCGGATGGCCTTGGTGATGATGGTAATGCGCCTGTCGACCAGCCGGATTTCCAGCACGATCATGTCGTGCTCCGGCCCCTCGGTCACGTTGTGCCGCCCTTGCAACTCGCGCGCGCGGTCAACCACGCGCCCGAGCCGGGTGGAAAGGATGTTGAGGATATTGCCGATTGCAACAAGCACGAACACCGGCGTCAGGGCCAACTGGATAGTCTGGACGATCATGGTGTCGGTTATTGCAAAGGTCATTCAGGCTGCACAGGCCCTTGCCAGCAAGTAGACACCGTTGTCCGCAAATTCGACGCTGGCCAGCGAGGTCGCCAGCGCGCAGCCGCCGGGAGCGACCAGTTCTCCGCCGATTTTCACAGATTCCTCGCGCGGAATGACTAGTACGGCACCGGGATAACGGGCGGCGATTTCCGGCGTCGGGGCACCGACCACCTGATCGAGCAGGAACAGCGGCCCATCGACCAACGATTGCGTTTTCCGCACGGGAACGCGCTTGTGCCAGCGCGCCAGATCGTAGACCTCGCCCTTCGATACGGCCATGCCCTCGTCCAGATGGAGTTCGCGAGGGCGGCCGTAGTCGTAGAGGCGGTAGGTTATATCGCTGTTCTGCTGCACCTCGATCAGGCTCACGCCCGCGCCGATGGCGTGGACGGTGTTGGCCGGGATGTAGAAGAAGTCGCCGGGCTGCACTTCGTGCCAGGTCATCAGCCCCTCGATCGAACCATCGAGCGAGGCGGCGCGCATGGCCTCTTGCGAGATCGGCGCATCAAAACCGATGCCCAGCGTGGCGCCGGGCTCAGCCGCGACGATCAGCCAGCACTCTTCCTTGCCCTGACGGCCCAGCCCCTTGGCACTCGTCTGTGCGTCGCTGGGGTGCACCTGCACCGAAAGCTTTTCGCTGGTGAAAATGTACTTCACCAGAAGGTCGGGGAGCGCCGCCGGGGGCTCGAACCAGACCTCGCCGATGCGCTCACCTTCGGGCGCGACGAAAGGCGCGGGCAGGACATCCCTGCCCCAGGGCTTCTCGACTTCGCGGATCGCGAGTGCGGCAGTCATTGTTCTATCCCTTACTGGTTCACGGCGCCGGAAAGCTTGCCGACTTTCTGCACGCCTTCAACGGTGGTGACGAGCACCTCGTTCCCGTCGATGACGACCACCACGTTGGACAGCCCGATCACCGAGACGCGCGGCCCGTCGCTATCGACCAGCACATTGGTACAGTCGACCAGCTCGGCATCGCCCGCACCGCGCACCGAATTGCCGCTGCCGTCGCGGTCGAGCGCGTCATGCAGCGCCTGCCAGTTGCCGATGTCCGACCAGTCCATGTCGGCAGGCACCATGGCGGCGCGGCTGGTGTTCTCCATCACCGCGTAGTCCACCGAATCGCTCTCGACTTCGGCGAAAGTGACGGCATCGGGGTGGAAGCGGTGGCCATCCTCGGCGCCCTTCTCGACCGCTTCGCGCACCTTGGCGGCGATCTCGGGCCGGTGCGCGGCGAGTTCGGCCATGAAGTCGCCCACACGGAACGCGAAGATGCCGCCGTTCCAGGCGTAGTTGCCGTCCTCAAGGAAAGCCTGCGCGCGGGCGAGGTCCGGCTTCTCGACGAACTGGGCGGTGCGGAAACCGGGGGTGCCTTCGATGGCCTCGCCGCGCTTCAGGTAGCCGAAGCCGGTCTCGGGCCGGGTCGCCTCGATACCGAAGGAGACCAGCCAGCCCTCGGCGGCAAGCGCCGCCGCTGCGCAGGCGACATCGGAGAAGACCTCGGGACGGCCGATATGGTGATCGCTCGGGCAGACCAGCATCACCGCGTCCTCGGGCAGGCGGCAGGCGGCCAGCGCGATGGCGGCGGCAGTGTTGCGCGCGGCAGGCTCGACGATCACGGTCGCCCCCGGCGCGCCGGCCAGTTGCGCCTCGACATGTTCGAGGTGCTTGGCGCCCGTCACCACCACCGGTGCGGCAAAGCCCTGCGCCGCCGGGCAGCGTGCGAGGCTTGCCTCGAACAGCGTGGTCTCGCCGACCAGCGGCAGGAACGGCTTGGGACGATCGGCACGGCTGCGCGGCCATAGCCGCGTACCGTTGCCGCCGCAGAGAATGACCGGAACGATCTGGGGCATGGGAAGTGAAGCATCTCGCGAAGAAAGAGACATGGGAATCGCCATACCGGTCCTTCGGTGCAATGCAACGACGGCGTCACGGTGCATCCCCGCTAATCACCGTCACTCTGGCCCGCGAGGAACCAGCGCTGGCGCCAGCCATAGTCCGCTTCGACCGGGTTTCCGGCAGCATCGCGCGCCGGGCGGAAACGGAAGCGTTCGGCGGCAAGATGGCAGGTTATGCGGTCGGCCTCTGCATCGGGGCTCGGCTGCGAGACCCCGCAGGACGTCACCGTCCCGTCGGTACCGATGCGCAGGATGACCACGACCTGATGGCCGAGTCTGAGATCGCGACTGGCGCGGGGGAAGTCGCGCGCCGAATTGATATCGCCTGCGATTTTGACAGGTTGGACCGCGATACCGCCACCGCCTGTCCCGGAGCCCTCCTTGCCCGCGCCGAGGCCTAGGCCGGAGGGACTCGCTCCGACAGCGTTGTCCCGGCCGGTTCCGACCACCGGCGGCGCCTCGGTCGGCAGGACCGGCGTCGCAGCTTTCGGAAGAGCGGTATCGCGCGGTGTCGCTCGCTTCCCCGACGCACCCGCTGTGCCCGCTTTCGACGTGGTTTCAGGACGATGCGGCGGTTCGAGCGGCATGTCGAAAGTCTGCGTGACGGTCCGCGCCACATCGGCCACGAATTGCGGCGCGAACGCGCGCGCGAGGACGATGACAGCCAGGACGTGCAGCACGATCACCAGAGCCGCCACCCCAAGCCTTATGCGCCGTGGCGGCCTGAGATCGGCCGCTGTTGCCTCCGGTGCCATGCCCACCCGATGCCACGGCGACCGCGGAGGAGGCAAGGACACGTCGACAAGACGAGGCCCGGCAAGGGAAGGGCCAGAACGGGCTTTGACAGGATCGGTCGGCCGATACATTCTCATTACCGAACCTATGTTCCCCAATGCGACGCCGATTCGTCGCCGAGAGAGAACAGGGAGGGGAGAAACAAACGCATGAAGGGTTTCGAATCCCTCGAATCCGAGCATGACGACGTAGTTCTGCGCGGCCTTCTGGTGCGCCCGGATGCGGGCATATCGGATGCACGTACTCCCTGTGCCGCCGTATTGATGTTCCCCGGTGCCACCGGACCCAGCGACAGCTTCTTCCAGGCGATGCGCGAAATTGCATCTGGTGGACGATTGGTTGTCGCGCCCGACATGTACGGGGTCGGCGCCGATCTCTCCACGAACGCGGCGGCGGGCACGTACTTTGCCGCGCTCATGGCCAAGCCGGCGCTTTTGCGCGAACGTGTGCTCGTCTGGTTCGAGCGTGTGCGCGCCCTGCCCGATGTCGATCCCGAGCGGATTGCCGCGATAGGCTACTGCTTCGGCGGCAAGTGCGTGCTCGAACTCGCCCGCAGCGGCGCGCCGGTGCGCAGTGTTACCAGCTTCCACGGGTTGCTCGGCACCCATGCCCCCGCCCAGCCCGGCGCCGTGCGCGCACGAGTCGCGATCTGGACCGGGGGCGAGGATCCTTACGCCCCGCCCGCCGATGTCGAGGCACTGCGCGCTGAACTGGATGCGGCCGGCGTGGACTATCAACTCACCCTGTTCGCGAAGGTCGCGCACGCCTTCACCGATCCTGACCATGACGGTATCGCCCCGGGGATCGCCTATAACCGAACAGCACACCGGATTGCCTGGAACGGAACAATTGCGCTGCTGGAGGAAACTATCAGCCTCTGAGCAACACCAAGGTGTCTCCTGGAGGCAACTGTCCCTGGAAAGAAATGAGGAAGGCTCATCGGAAGAATTGCACAGTCCCCGTTCGAACGATACTTTCCAACTTAGGCACAGAATCAAGGTGCATACGGACAACTACCCAGAACATGCCGAATTTCGGCGCTGCCCGATCTTGGGCAGGTTCCAGGGCGGGACTTAAGCAAGAGTGCCGGCAAACCGGCACCGCAATACGGTACCAGGGGGAGCGTGAATGGCCGGCCGACCCATCGTCGGCCCACACCTTCCAGAGAATGTCGAAGAAGCCGCGGATGCGCCTGACCGGCAAGAGCCGGCGTCGCATACCTTTCCGCAAAAGCGGGGCGGCCTGCGTGAGAACATGGTTTCCGGAGGAGAGGATCAAGATGATTTCAAGGAATTTCAGGACTTCGCTGATGCTGGGCGTGGCTTCCGTGGGGGCGGCTGCGGGACTGATCGCGGCATCGCCGGCCATGGCGCAGGACGCGCCTCAGGAATCGGCACGACGCGAAAGTCCGACGATCAATCCCGGAGACATCATCGTTACCGCACGGCGTACCGAGGAACGCCTGCAGGACGTGCCGATCTCGATCACCGTGTTCAACCAGGAACAGCTCAACAACCGCAACGTCGTGAGCGCGGCGGACCTTGCGACCAGCACGCCTTCACTGTCGGCGAACACCAACTTCGGCTCGCAGAACTCGTCGTTCGCGATCCGCGGCTTCGTGCAGGATCTGGGCACGGCACCGTCGGTGGGCGTCTACTTCGCCGACGTGGTGGCGCCTCGCGGTGCCTCGAACGGCCTCCCCTCGGGTGACGGCGCGGGCCCGGGCGCCTTCTTCGACCTTCAGAACGTGCAGGTGCTGAAAGGCCCGCAGGGCACCCTGTTCGGCCGCAACACCACTGGCGGCGCCGTGCTGCTGGTGCCCAACCGGCCGACCGACACGTTCGAGGGCTACGTCTCCGGCTCGATCGGCAATTACGACATGCGCCGCGTCCAGGCCGTCCTGAACGTTCCGCTCTCCGATACGTTCAAGGTGCGCCTCGGTGTCGACCGCATGAAGCGCGACGGCTACCTGCACAATAACAGCGGCGTCGGCCCCAAGGACTTCAACGACGTCGACTATGTCGCGGCGCGCCTCAGCGTAATCGCCGACCTGACGCCTGACCTCGAAAACTACATGATCGCCACCTATTCGCGTTCGGATACGCATGGTGACGCGCAGAAGCTGATCGCGGCCGATCCGGCCTACAGCCTCGGCCATTTCGCCAGCGAGCAGTTGACGCCGGGCAGCTCCAACTATCAGGGTTCGGGCTTCTATGACTTCGCACAGGATCTGCCAGATCCGCGCTCGCTGCTCACCGTCTGGCAGATTATCAACACCACGACCTGGCACGCCAGCGACACACTGACGATCAAGAACATCGCCAGCTATGGCCAGTTGACGGATACCTTCAGCAACCCGATCTTCGGCACGGCTTTTGAAACGCCGGCGATCCCGCAGATCGGCCTGTCGAGCTATCGCTTCGGCTTCGCCAGCAGCCAGCCGCTGCCCGGCCGTCATACGGCGGACGAATCGACGTTCACCGAAGAATTCCAGGTCCAGGGCCACTCCAGCGACGACAAACTGAACTGGCAGACCGGCGCTTATCTGGAATCGGTCCAGCCGCTTTCGCTGGTGGGTTCGAAGTCGCCCGTGATCCAGTCCTGCGCCAATGCCGCCGCGCTGGCGGCCAGCGAGTGCTATGACATCCTCGGCTATCTCGCCGCGGTCACGCCGGTATTCTTCGGCGGAGCCTTCGATCCCACCCAGCATGCCGGTGCGATCAACACTACCGCAGGCCGCACATCGTTCCACAACGTGGGCCTCTACGCGCAGGCGACCTACAAGTTCACCGACCAGTTCAAGCTGACCGGCGGCTTCCGCTACACCTGGGACCGTGAGAACAACACGAGCGTCCAGACCACCACAATCACCGGCTACCCGCTTAGCTTCCCGACCTTCCAGCCGTTACCGGCGGGTCCGCTCTTCTCGTTCTGTACCTACCCCGACGCACCGGTGCAGGACCCGAGCGCGGAGAACGGTTGCCGCCGCGACCTCAAGCAGAAGTCTTCGGCGCCAACCTGGCTGATCGACTTTGACTACACGCCAACGCAGGACATCCTCGTCTACGCCAAGTACGCACGCGGCTATCGCGCCGGTGGCATCGCTCCCAACGTGACGACCGCCTTCGCTACGTTCAATCCCGAAAAGGTGGACGCTTTCGAAATCGGCACCAAGACGAGCTGGCATGGCTCGATACCGGGCAACTTCAACATCGCGGGCTTCTACAACAAGTTCGCCGATCAGCAGCTCCAGCTCGGCTTCAACGCCAACCCCTGCCAATCGACCGATGCCGCAGGAAACTGCGTCGCTGCTCCGGTTTCGCCCACGGCGGCCCCGGTCAACGCCGGTAAATCGCGGATCTGGGGTATCGAAGTGGACGCCTCGATCAGCCCGTTCCAAGGTCTGCTGTTGCAGGTGGGCTATACCTACCTCAACACCAAGCTGACTTCGGCCGAGACCTTCTCGCTCGAACCCGGCTCGCCCTATGTGCTCTCGGGCACTTACCTTGTGGGTGATCCGCTGGCGCTGTCGCCGAAGAACAAGATCACCGCATCGGGCACCTACACGCTGCCGCTGCCCGACAGCGTGGGCAAGGTCTCGTTCGGCCTGACCTTCACGCATACCGACAAGATGCTGGCGAATACCGGCAACCGTTTCTACGCGGGCTGCAACGGCACGGCCAACCAGAACATGCCGAATTGCCAGGCGGGCTCGGTCTCCGATCCGGCGACTGTCGCTTATATCCAGAGCCTGACGTTCCTGCAGCCCACCGACTTGCTGAACGTCAACGTCAATTGGGACAATATCGCGGGAACGCCCATCGATGCGGGCTTCTTCGCAACCAATGTAACCAACGAAAAGTACTACTCGTTCTTCCCAGGCCTTTCGACCGGCACCGGCTTCGAGACCGCTTCGGTCGGCGCGCCGCGCATGTATGGCTTCACTCTGAAGTATCACTTCGGAGGCTGAACCGGGTTCGGGAATGCACCCATGGTGCATTCCCTCTCGCCCAGACGAAAATGGGAAGGGCCGTACGCGCTGGCGTACGGCCCTTCTCTCGTCAGACGCCCAGCAGCGCGAAGCTGTCGTGGCGCATGACCGCCCGGCCCAAGCGACCGACGAAAGCCTCGATGATCGGCGGATCGACACGGCGGGTGATCGACCAGAGGTAATAACCGTAGACCACCGCCTCCCGGTATTGCGTCCAGGCCTCTTCCGCGTCCGGCATCGCGCATCCATGACCGCGCATTGCCGCCAGATATTCGCCCAGCAGACGGCGCTCTTCCGCTTCGGCCACGTCGACCGGCAGAACCGCGTTCAGGTGATAGGCCACGTCAAGCGCCCACCCCCCACGTTGAAGCAATTGCCAGTCGATCAGGCCCATGCCTTCCGACGCGCGGAACAGGTTCCCGGCATGGGCATCGCCGTGCAGCAGGAAGTCTGGCCGACCCGCATCGCGCAGTCCCAGTGCCCGCATCGCCGCCGCGAGACGGTTCGCATTGCGCACTTCGGGCGCGATGCCTTCTCCCCGCGGGCCGTCGAGCAGGTCTTGCAGCATTTCCGGCGTCACATAATCCATCCGCGCAAGCTGCGCCACGCGCGGGGCGATCCAGTCGGCGCCGTCCAGCAAGTCCGCCCGGGCATGGAGCTGCGCGAGCAGGCCAAGGCTGGCCGCCGCATCATCGGCGCCGAAGGGATCCAGCGCCGAGCAGAACACCGCCCCTTGCGCAATCAGGTCGCGCATCACCGTCACCGCCTGCTGCGCCTCGCGGTCGACCGCGGTGGCGACGCAAGGTGGCACCCGCAGATCGAGCACCGGCGCAAGGCGGTTGTAGAAATCGGCCTCCAGCACGCACGTAGGGCCGCCGCGCGCGGTGGCCGCATCCACATCGAGCAAGCCCTTGAGGCAGAATCGCTGCGCCTCCCCCTCGCCTTCGAACTGCACGGCAAAGCGGACCTTGGTGGCAACAGTGCGGATCACCTCCACAGTTTCGACCGCCACGATCGCCCGGTCACCGGACAGATGCGCCAGCACCGGCGCCAGCCACTGCGGGTCCAGCGCTTCGGCCAAAGTCGCGGGAACCGGGCCGGAATGCTCCAGCGGCGCCTCCGGCAAGCGTGCGGCAGTTATCGTCATCGGCCTCTCCCTGATGCCATCCGGCGAGACGATTGGTCGGCCTCGCCCAGCTTGCTCAATTCTCCATTTCGGTACATCATTCGCAATAGAGAATTTCAACGGTCACGCGATTGTCTTGCCGGACGCATCGCAAAGGCTCGGTACAGGACGGACAGGACATGGGAAGGCCGCTGGAAGGCATCAGGATTGTCGAAGTGGCGATGTGGGCGTTCGTCCCGGCCTGCGGCGGGATGCTCGCCGATCTGGGGGCGGAAGTCATCAAGGTCGAACCGCCCACTGGCGACCCCTTGCGCGGGTTGAAGATCGGCGCGCTCTCGAATCCGGAAGCGCAATACGACTGGTCGTGGGAGAGCTACAACCGGGGCAAGCGCTCGATCACGCTCGATCTACGCCACGAATCGGGCCGTACGGTATTGGGCCGCCTGCTGGAGGACGCCGACGTGTTCCTTACCAGCCTGCTCCCTCCCGCGCGCCGCTCGATGGGGATCGATGTAGAGACCCTGCGCGCCCGCTTTCCGCGCCTGATCTACGCCAGCGGCAGCGCCACCGGCCCGAACGGTCCGGACGGAGAGAAAGGCGGCTATGACGCCATCACCTTCTGGGCGCGCGGCGGCATCGCCTCCTCGCTGACGGCGGAGGACGCGGCGCAGCCCGTTGGCCCGCCCGGGCCAGCCTTCGGCGATACGCTTTCGGGCGCGATGCTGGCGGCCGGCATCTGCGCCGCCATTGCCCAGCGCGCGATGACCGGCGAAGCGAGCGAAGTGGATGTCTCGCTGCTCGGGACCGCGATGTGGTCTCAGCAGCGACTGATCTGCCAGGCGACTGCCGAGGACGTGCAGCGCTTCCCGCGTCCGGCGGGGCCTCCGCACAATGTGCTGGTGGCCAATTACCGCACCGCCGACGGCCGCTTCGTGGCGCTCTGCATGTTGCAGGCGGATCGCTACTGGGCGCGCTTCTGCGACGTTGCCGGAAGGCCGGACCTCGCCGCCGACCCGCGCTTTGCCGACGCCGCCGCGCGCCGGGCGCATCTGGCCGAGTGCCACGCCGAAGTGACCGCGCTCTTCGCCGCGAAACCGCTGGACGAATGGAAGACCATCCTGGCCCGGCAGGACGGCCAGTGGGACGTCGTGCAGGACGTGGGCGAGTTGAAGGACGACCCGCAAGTCCGCGCCAACCACTACTTGCGCGCGGTCGATGCGGGCGGCGGCGCTGCGATCCCGATGGTGGCGAGCCCCATGCTGTTCGGCGGCAAGGCCCTGCCCTCCACCCGCGCCCCGGAACTGGGCGCGGACAGCGACGCGGTTCTGACCGAACTCGGCTATGACGAAGACGCGGTGATCGACCTCAAGGTACAAGGCGTGGTGTTCTGATGGCATCGGACAGTCCCGCTTCGCGCGCACCGTCGGCGCCACCGCCACGCAAACTGCCGGCCCTCGAACCCGAGACGGCCTTCTTCTGGACCTCGGGCGCAGACGGCATGATGCGCATCCAGCGCTGCGCAACGTGTCGCACCTGGCAGCACCCACCCCTGCCGCGCTGCGCCACTTGCGGCAGCGAGCAACTCGCGCCCGAGCCGGTCTCAGGCAGAGGCCAGGTCATCAGCTATACGGTGAATTACGAGGCGTGGTTGCCGGGCCTGCCGGTGCCCTTCGTGCTCGCCGCCGTGGAACTGGCCGAACAGACCGGCCTGCACGTTCTGGCCAACCTCGACGGGCATCCCGCCGCCGCGCGCATTGGGCTACCGGTCCGGGTCCGTTTCGAACAGCACGAAGACGTCTGGTTGCCCTTCTTCGCGGCGGAGGACGGTCTGTGACGGCGCTTCCCGAAAAGCAGATCTGCGTCACCGGCGCGGCGCAATCCGAAGTGGCGCGCCCGTCCTCGCGCAGTGCGCTCCAGCTTACCGCCGACGCCTGCCTTGCCGCCATTGCCGACGCCGGACTCTCGCCGCGCCAGATCGACGGCATCGCGACTTATCCCGGCAAATCGGCCGAAGGCGGCGGCATCGCCCCGGTGAGCACGGCCGAGGCGGCGGCGGTTCTGGGCCTGTCACCGCGCTGGACTCTCACCTCCAGCGAGGGTTTCAGCCACATGGCGCCGATTTTCAACGCTGTGACCGCGATCGCCTGCGGCCTGGCGCGCCATGTCGTGGTGTTCCGCACCGTGGCGCAGGCAAGTGCCCGCGCGCAGGCCCGCGCCTCCACGCTGATGGGCGGACGCGGCGCACGGGTGGAAGGGACAAATGCCTGGACCGTGCCGTTTGGCGCGCTTTCGCCGATCAACATGTTCGCGCTCTATGCGCAGGCCTATTTCGACAAATACGGCGCCACTGAAGCGCAATTGGGCGCGCTGGCGGTGAATGCCCGCCGCAATGCCGCGCACAACCCTGCAGCGATCTACAAGGCGCCGCTGACGCTGGACGATTACCTCGCCTCGCGCGTGATCTCCTCGCCGCTGCGGCTCTACGACTGCGACGCCCATGTCGACGGCGCCACCGCCATCGTCCTCTCGCACCGGGACACCGCGAAAGATTTGCGCAACCCGCCGCTGCATATCGAGGCCACCGGAATGGCGGTCGGCAGCCTTTGGGTCGGACGGCACGAGGGCGACTTCACCACTCTGCCCGCCGCCCGCCGCGCCGGAGAAATGCTGTGGTCGCGCACCAGCCTGAAACCCGCCGACCTCGACTGCGCGCAGATCTACGACGGATTCTCGATCCATATGTGGCTCTGGATGGAAGCGCTGGGGCTGGCGCCGCAAGGCGAGGCCTGCCGCTTCGTCGAAGGTGGCACGAGGATCGCGCTGGACGGCGAACTGCCGCTCAATACCGGCGGCGGCCAGCTCTCGGCCGGACGGCTGCACGGATATGGGCACATCCACGAGGCCTGCATGCAGCTCTGGAATCGCGGCGGGGGTCGGCAGGTGGCCGACGCGCGGACTTGCCTGATCTCCAACGGCGGCTTCGGATACGGCGCGATGATCTTGCGGCGCGACTGACGGCGAGTCGCATCCTTGACTTTTTCAGTTCGTTATGACGATAATATATTCACAATAGCGAATTAAAGAACGAGAGGAACCGGGAGATGAGCGAGGCCGATCCGGCGATCCGCAAAGGCGCCGAAAGCGAATGGACTTACGGTCCGATTTTCGACGCCGATGCCCACATCGATCCGCCGCATGACATGTGGAAGGACTACCTGCCAGCGCACCTGAAGGACCGCGTGCCTTTCATCGAGCATGCCGAGGACGGGGACTACATCTGCTTCGAAGGCAATCGCCGCCCGTTCATGATGATCAACAACCAGGCGGGGCGCGAGGGCAAGAACTTCAAGATGAAGGGCCGCCTTGCCGACCAACGCAAGGTCTGGGAACCCGCCACGCGCCTCGCCGACATGGATGCCGACCATATGGGCGCGGCACTGCTATTCGGCGGCGGGCCACTCGGCTCGCTCGACAACGAGCTCTATGTCGCCAGCTATGAGGCCTATCAGAACTGGGTGCTGGACTTCTGCTCAGCCGCGCCGGACCGGCTGTTTCCCGTCGGCTATGTGCCGATGCGCGATATCGAGGAAACTTGCGCCCATGTGAGGCGGCTCGCCGCCAAGGGTTTCCGCGCCATCAACCTGCCCGCCTTCCCGCAGAACCCGGAGGCGTGGAAGACCACCTCGGGTGTGCAGGCGCTGAAGGATGGGCAAGTCTCGGCGCTGACAGGAGACGCCAAGGGCGCGCTGCAATATTCGGACCCGGCCTTCGACGCCTTGTGGAAGACAGTGTCCGACGCCGGGATCGTCATAACCTTCCACCTCGGCGCGCGGGTGCCGCGTTTCGGACAGAAGGAGTACTTCCTGGCCGACATGCCGATGAGCAAGCTGGCGATGGCGGAGCCGATCGGCATCCTCATCTACAACGGCGTGTTCGACCGTTTCCCGGACCTGAAGATCGGATCGATGGAATCGGGCGTGGGCTGGTTCGCGTGGTTCGCCGAGTACAACGACCGTACCTGGGAAAAGCAGCGCTACTGGACGGAATCGCCGCTGAAGAACCCGCCCAGCTACTACATGGACCGCAACATCTACGGCTCCTTCATCCAGGATCGCGCGGGCATCCTGAACCGCGACCTTCCGGGCGGCCGCAACATCATGTGGTCATCGGACTATCCGCATTCGGAAACTACCTTCCCGCGTTCCCGCGACGTGATCCGGCGCGACTTCGCGGGTGTGCCCGAAGCGGATGTGCGGGCGATCATTCACGACAATTGCCGAAAGTTGCTGGGGCTTTCGTAGGCGTCGGGCAGCACGCGTAGTCGATAGCCCAATTTGCTCCGTCATCCCCGCCTTCGCGAGGATGACGAGTGGAGGGAAGGCACGATGCGCAAAACCCCAACCCCGCCCATCCTGAGCTTGTCGAAGGATCCCGCGCTGCCGCGCAGCCCATCACCCCACCTTCAACCGCTTCGCCATCGCCGCCTCGTCCATCATCCGCGTGCCACGCAGATGGCCGAGGCGGATGCCGGTGCAGGTCATCTTGAACTTCGCGAAATCCTCGTACCATTCGAGGTCGGCTGCGGACTTGCCGGTAAGATCCTCCCACAGGGCCACGGTCTCTTCCGGGCCGCCCATGCCCTCCAGCGGAGCGCCGTAAGTCGACGCCGGCCCGTGCATCGTGTCTGCAATCACGCAGAACCACGCCAGATCATGCAACGCCCCGCCGAGCGAGGGCTGCTCCCAATCCATCACCGCGATCACGTCGAAGTTCTCATCGAACATCATGTTGCCGATCCGCGCGTCACCCCAGACGAGGCCTTCGGGCTGGTTCGCCGGCCAAAGCCCGCGCAGCCGGTCCAGCGCGGCGTCAAGCACGGGAAGCGGCTCCACGTCCTGCAACCATCGGGCAAAGCGGTTGTACTTGGCCCATTCCTGCTCAAGCCCGCGCTCACCGGCGGGACCGGCCAGAAAGTCCAGCCCATCCAGCGGCGCGCGCTGCACCGCCGCCAGTTGCTTCACGGCATTGCGCCAAAGCGTGCGGCGCTGCTCCGGCGCAGCGTCCCGAAGCCAGCCTTCGCGCGCATAAGGCGGGATCGACACCGGAACGCGGCCCACTTTCCGCTCCATGACGAAGAAGGCATTGCCCAGCAGCGCCGGGTCTTCCTCGAACCACAGCGGGCGAGCGACGCGGACCCCGCCGTTCTCTGCGCCGCTTTCGGCCAGCGCCTTCATCACGCGGTATTGCTGAACGAACAAGTCGTCGGGGAAGACCGTAAAACCGCCCGGTTTGATCCGCACGACACAACCTTGCTGCCGCGCCGCGCCGTCTTCGCGCCAATGCGCTTCGAACAGGATCGTCTCGTGGCTCTGCCCGGCCCCGCGCGGATAGGCGAGATCGCTGATCCTCACGTCACGCGCCTGCGGCATACGTTCGACCAGCCAACTGGCCAGCGCGCGCGCCAGTTCCTCAAGGTCCCGGGTTTCCGGCGCGACGATCACGTCCGACATCCAGCACTCTCCCGCTTTATTGCAATTCCAAATCGCGAATTTATTTTCGACTATTTGATAAATCGACAAGCGGGGACGGTCAAGCACGGCAGGCTTGTTGCGGGGGCGAATCCGCCCGGACGACGGAGAATCAGGCGGCTTCGGGCTGGCCGATCAGGAAGCGCGAGATGCGCGTGCAGGCCTCGGCCAGTGCCTCGCCCGCCTTGCGCACTTCGGCGCCGGTCTGCGCTCCGCTGAAGCCGGCCATGACCAGCGAGATCGAAACGCGGTCGCGCGCGTCATAGATCGGAGCCATGACCGCCATGAGCGGGTACGTCTTGCCCGCTTCCAGCACGGTTTCCGGCATGACCGGCGGGTCGTCCAGGCTGGCGCCGACCATGCTGCTGCTACCCGGAGCGCTGTCCGGCCGGCGGGTCAGGGCAATGAAGCCATGTTCGCGCACGAAGGCCATGCCGCTATGGAGTTGTTCAAGCTGCTCGACCGAGGGCGAGGGATTGATGCGCGCCTGCGCCGCATCGGCCTCACGCGGGTTGCGGGCGAAGAAGGCGGTGGCCTGCACCCAGCGCAGCGGCATGCGCGTGCCCAGCGGCACCGGATAGCCGACATGGCTGGCAGAGGCTGCGCGCTCGCGCAGGTGGATCATGTCGCCTTCCAGGAAATAGGCGCCGCAGACGACGTCGAAATCGTCTGCCAGCTTGCGCATTTCCGGCTGCGCGACTTGCAAGGGTGAGAAGTGTTCGGCTGCGGTGCGCCCGATCGCGGCCAGCACCGGGCCCAGCACATAAGTCTTGTCGCTGGTGCGGTAGAGATAACCCACGTCGACCAGCCCGGTCAGCAGCGCATGGCAGGTCGCCCGGCTGAGCTTCAGCGCGCGCACCAGATCAGTAAGCGCGAAGGACTGCCCCGGATGATCGGCGATGAAATTGAGGATGGCGGCCATGCGGGCGACGCCGGGAGAAGAACGCGACATGGGTGCTTTCGCTATTTCGAATTACCTGTCGGGTTATGGGGCGTGGAGGGGTTCGTCAATGGGGACGCAGAAGTGCCACCATCACAAGCACGGCCTACAAAAAACCACTTCGTCGCGCCCGCGAAGGCGGGGGCCCCGCTTCCTTCTTGCGACGCCGCCAAGAACAGCGGGGTCCCCGCCTTCGCGGGGACGACGAAGTTGATGTTCAAATCTCGTGGCCGATTGCTCGAGGCCTTAGCTGCTAATGACTTTTTCCGCTTCCAACCGCTCCGCCACTATCCGCGCGATTTCGCGCCGGGCGACCTTGTTGGAATGCAGCAGCGGCACCTCTTCGCGAGTAAGTTCCACCCACGCGCGCGGTACTTTGTAGGCCGAAAGGCTGGCCTTCATCCGCGCCTCGATGGCAGGCACATCGAGCGCCGCCCCGTCGCGCGGAACCAGCGCCGCCACCAGCAGCGCCCCCCGCTCCCGATCCGGCAGGCCGACGACATAGGCACTGTGCACGCCGTCCAGCGCCTGCAATTCCATCTCCACCTCGGCGGGCGAGACGTTCGATCCGGAAACCTTGATCATGTCCCCGCCGCGTCCCACGAAATGAATCCGGCGGCCGTCCGCCCGATCTTCGACAAGGCAGAGGTCGCCGGTGCGCAAGTAGCCGTCCGGCGTGTAATGCTCGGCCCGGTCGATCTTGTGGAGTGCCGGGGCGACGGCGGGGCCGCGCACCTGCATTTCACCCACTTCGCCATCGCCCACCGCGCGGCCGTCCTCATCCGCGATGCGGATGTCGTAGCCGGGGGCGAAGTGGTCCATCGGCGCGCAGACCGGGCGACCGGAAACGCGGAACTCATCGCCCCAGCCATAGGGGCCGAGCGTCTCGCTCATGCCGAGGCCCCACCAGGGCTGCGGGCCCTTGATGCGTTCGAGGTCTTCCTCGGCCAGCACTGATCCCATGGCGAAGCGGCTGTTGCTGAGCGTGCGTTCCGTACAGGTGGTGACGGCGCCGTGCTCCCAACTGGGAAGCAGATAAAGCATCAGCCCGCCCACCCAGAACATCGGCAATTGCGCGGGACGCTCTTCGCCCCGTTTCACGCCCAGCATCTCCACCAGCCAGTGGCTGCGCGCGAGAACCGCGCCGTGGAGGTGGCGCACGCCCTTGGGCAGCGCCATCGAGCCGGAGGTGTAGATCTCGATCATCTGGTCGGTCGGATGGACTTCGGACTCGACCTCGCGCAGCAATTCTTCGCCCACATCGACATCGGTAAGCCACGCCATCGGCGCGACGGCGGCGGGCAAGTCCGCGCCGCTGGAGACGATCCAGCGCAAGTACGGCGCGCGCGGCAAGCGCAGCGCGCCGCAAGTCTGGTCGGCCAGTTCGGGCAGCGCCTCGGTAAGCCGGGCCACCAGATCCTTCCCCAGCATGGTCCGCTGAACGATCAGCCCCTGCACGTCGCTCTGGCGCAGCACGCGGACCAGTTCGTTGGCGCGGATCATCGTGCTGATCGGCACGGCGACCGCACCGATACGGGCGATGGCGGCCAAGGCCGTGGCGAAGCCCGGACCGTTGCCGAAGATGAACCCGACGCGCGCGCCCTTCCCCACGCCGCGCGCCAGCAATCCGCGCGCGAATTCTGCGGACTGGCGGTCAAGATCGGTGAAAGTGGCGCTTTCGCTGCCGGTTTCGGTGTCCAGCGTGATCGCCACGGCATCGCCGTAAGCGGCGGCGGCAGAGCGGATCAGTTCGGGAAAAGTCCGGGCCGCGCCCGGCGTGCCTTCGCTGCTCAATGCACTCATCCTCTCGCCGGGTTCCTGCCCTCTGGGGGCAATTCTGCGTTGCGAAGGTCGCCATCGCAAGCATTTGCGCCCCGCCATCGCCGGGGCGGAATCGTCGTATTTACGAATTTAAATTCGCAATAGAGAATATCAGCTTTCGGAGAAGGTATAGGGCTGCGCGGCGCGGCGATAGTCGTCCGCCAGCACGTCGCGCCCGATCGGCGGCACCGAGCGAGCCGCGCAATCCGCGCGCTGGCAAAGGCGACAGGTCACGCCGATGGGCGTCGCTCTGGCCTCTGACTCGCCGCCATAGACCAGCTTACCCGCCTCGTCCGCCGCGCAGGCGAGCGCCACGGCGCGGGTGACTTTCATCCGCCCATGCCGCCCCTCGCCCGAGGTGACCGTGCGCGCGATCGAGAAGAAGCGCTGACCGTCCGGCAGTTCCAACCACTGGGTCCGCACTTCGCCCGGCCAGCGGAACACCTGATGCACCGACCACAAGGGGCAGCCGCCGCCATGCGCCGCGAAGGGGAAACCCGCGCCGTCCAGCCGCTTCGAGACGTTCCCGGCCTCATCCACGCGCAGGAAGAAGAACGGTACCCGCTCTTCCCCCGGACGGTGCAGCGTCGTGAGCCGGTGCGCGACTTGCTCGAAACTGGTGCCGAACAGCCCGCAGAGCACCTCTATATCGTAGCGCCGCGCCTCCGCCGCGCGGGCGAACTTGGCATAGGGCATCAGGATCGCCGCCGCCGCGTAGCCCGCCAGCGCGCGGCGCACGAGCGTCGCCGTAGTCGTCTGCACAAACGCGGCAGCGCGCACGACCGCGACGATGTCGCCGCGCATCGCGGTGTGGGCGATATGAGTGGCGATCTGGAATGCCCGGCTTGAGGGGCCGAGCGTATCGTCGATCAGCAACTGCTGGTTATGCCGGTCGAACCGTCGCAGCGAATCGACCATGACGTCGGGCGGCAGGAAGCGCACGCGCACGCCCTTGTCCGCGAGCCATGCGGTTGCACCGCGGGCCTGCTCGATCTCTCCGGCCAGCTCCTCCGCCCGCACGTCGATGGCGTGGAAGTAGTTGCGCGATTGGCCGAGGAAACGCTGCGCCTCGCGCACCGGCTCGTTCTCTTCCGCCGCCGGGCCGGAGGCACGCTGCTCGGCCAGCGCCTGACTTTCGCGGGTGTAAGCGCCGTGAAGCCGTAGCAGCGCTTCCGAAATGCCCGGAAAGCTCATCGCCAGGTCAGCGATTTCCAGCGAGGGCAAGTCGATATCCGCGAACAGCGGGTCGCGCAGCACGTCCCCCACGCGGCGGGCATAGTCCTCGCCATCGTCACCGGCAATGTCGGCAATGTCCAGCCGATAGGTCCGCGCAAGGCGCAGCAACATGTCCGCCGTGACCGGGCGCTGGTTGCGTTCCAACAACGCGACATAGCTGGGCGAGATCTCCAGATCGTCCGCCATGGCCTGCTGCGTCAGGCCCAGTTCACGACGCAGGCGGCGAAGCCTGGGGCCAAGGTAGAGAGGTCTCGATTCCGCCATGGCTCAGCACTTTGTCATGCCTGCACATCTTTACAAGGAATATCTGTAAAGTTTGACAACCGGACTTCGCAGGCCGTTCCGCACTGCAAAAATGGGGCCTACCTCAAGGTCATCGCCCAAACACATTTTTCGACGGGGACTTTTGGCAGTGACCTACCAGAGCAAGATCACCGAAGCCGGCCAGACCATCGGCACCGAGCCCAACTGGAACGGCATCGAGCCGGAATCGGTCGCGCGCATGCGCCTGCAGAACCGCTTCCGCACCGGCCTCGACATCGCCCGCTACACCGCGCGAATCATGCGTGAGGACATGGCGGCCTATGATCGCGACCCTGCCAACTACACCCAGTCGCTGGGCTGCTGGCACGGCTTCATCGGCCAACAGAAGATGATCTCCATCAAGAAGCATTTCGGCACGACCAAGGGCCGCTACCTCTACCTCTCGGGCTGGATGGTCGCGGCGCTGCGCAGCGAGTTCGGTCCGCTGCCCGACCAGTCGATGCACGAGAAGACCTCGGTTCCCGCGCTGGTCGAGGAACTCTACACCTTCCTGCGTCAGGCCGATGCCCGCGAACTGGGCATGCTGTTCCGCGATCTGGACAAGGCGCGCGAGGCCGGTGACGAGATGGAGGCCAAGCGCCTCGAAACCGCGATCGACAATCACGAGACGCATGTCGTGCCGATCGTCGCCGATATCGACGCGGGCTTCGGCAATGCCGAGGCGACCTACCTGCTGGCCAAGAAGTTCATCGAGGCCGGCGCCTGCTGCATCCAGATCGAGAATCAGGTCTCTGATGAGAAGCAGTGCGGCCATCAGGACGGCAAGGTCACCGTTCCGCATGAGGACTTCATCGCGAAGATCCGCGCGGTCCGCTACGCCTTCATGGAACTGGGCGTGGACGAGGGCCTGATCGTGGCGCGCACCGACTCGCTGGGCGCGGGGCTGACCAAGCAGATCGCCTTCACCCGCGAGCCGGGCGACATCGGCGACCAGTACAACAGCTTCCTCGACTGCGACGAGATCGCAGCGGGCGATGTCGGCCACGGCGAAGTGCTGATCACCCGCGAAGGCCGCCTGATGCGTCCGAAGCGGCTGCCGTCGAACCTCTACCAGTTCCGCAGCGGAACCGGCGAGGATCGCTGCGTGCTGGATTGCATCCATGCGCTGGAAAACGGCGCGGACCTGCTGTGGATCGAAACCGAGAAGCCGCACATCGGCCAGATCGGCGGAATGGTCAGCCGCATCCGCGAAGTGATCCCGAACGCCAAGCTGGTCTACAACAACTCACCCAGCTTCAACTGGACGCTGAACTTCCGCCAGCAGGTCTTCGATGCATGGGAAGCGGAAGGCCGCGACACCGGCGCCTATGACCGGGCGAAGCTGATGAGCGTGGACTACGACGGCACCGAGCTGGGCAATGAGGCCGACGAGCGAATCCGCACCTTCCAGAAGGACGCGGCGCGCGAGGCGGGGATCTTCCACCACCTCATCACCCTGCCGACGTACCACACCGCCGCCTTGTCGACCGACAATCTGGCGAAGGAGTACTTCGGCGAGGCGGGGATGCTCGGCTACGTCAAGGGCGTGCAGCGTCAGGAAATCCGTCAGGGCATCGCCTGCGTGAAGCACCAGAACATGGCCGGATCGGACATCGGCGACGACCACAAGGAATACTTCGCCGGCGAGGCGGCCCTGAAGGCGGGCGGCACACACAACACGATGAATCAATTCGCGGCCTGAGGTCGCCGTCAAACAGGGATTGCGGCCTGCGGCCGCTGGGGAAGGTCCCCGCCAAGCAAGGAAAGGAAGGTACAATGACCACCATGACCACCGAACCGGCCCGCGCCCGCGCGGTACTTTCGAGCCAGGACTTCAGGCTGCTTCAGGAAGCCGTGCTGTTCTACATGCGTGCGCATGAGGACGATCCGGTCTCTTCCACGTACTCTAACCTCTATCACCGACTCGGCAGCGCCACCCGGCGCTGAGAGAGGTCGAACACAGAAAATCACCGCGGCCCGGCCGCCGGAAAACCAGCCCGACCCGCAAGGAAGGGCAGGCCACTCGAGTTCTTTCCTGGGGAGGAAAGCCAGCCCGTCGCACCCGCGTGCGGCGGGCTTTTTCGCGGCCTGCCGGAGCCTCCGGACAAATCCGGATGGTACTACCGGCGCCTGCGCCTGCAGTTCGGCCTGTCGCAGCCACATTGACAAGAAAATTAACGGCTTGCCTATATCCCCGCCATCAGCTTGAGGGCACCATGTTGATTCCTGGCGACGGTCACGAAAGGGAAGCGAACGAAACGACGGGCAATCCGTCGGTCGCACCCGCGCACCCATCGCTTGAGGCCGCCCTTGCCGCCAGCGCGCGGACCGAATCTCTCCTGCGCGAAGCGATCGAGGCTCTCCCTCAGGGCATTGTCATCCTTGACGAGGATGACCGCTACGTCCTGTGGAACCGCCGCTACGAGGAAATCTACCACCGCTCCGCCGACCTGCTGGAACGCGGCGCCAAGCTGAGCGATACGCTGCGCATCGGGGTTGAGCGCGGCGACTATCCGGAAGCCCTCGGGCAGGAGGAGGAGTGGCTTGCCCGCCGCGTCTCCATGCTCCGCCAGCCGGATTGCCGCCACGAGCAACGCCTTGCCAACGGCCGCTGCATCCTGATCGAGGAGCGGAAGACCGACAGCGGCGGCACGATCGGCATCCGCGTCGACATCACCGATCTCAAGCAGCGCGAGGAAGCCTTCCGCCTGCTGTTCGAGCAGAACCCGCTGGCCATGCTCGTCTACAATGCCGCAAGCGGGCACGTGCGCTCGGCCAACGAGGCGGCCTGCCGGCTGTTCGGCTACACAGCGGACGCCATCGCCGGGATGAGCGCGCAGGTGCTGTTCTCCGAGCCCGATCGCGAAGCGGCCTCGCGCATGCTCGCCACCGATTGCCCGGAAGGCGATTCGTGCTGGCCCCTGCTGCGCAGCGACGGCGGCACCGTGGAAGCCATGGTCTCGACCCGGCTTTCGCAGCTGGAAGGCGATACGGTGACGATCGTGACGATCGTCGATGTCACCGAACGCCGCCGCATCGAACAGCGCATGGCGCACATGGCCCGGCACGACGAACTCACCGGCCTCGCCAACCGCGCGCATTGCCGCGAATATCTGAGCCAGGTGCTCGAACACGCCTCTCCGGAGGACACCGTCACGCTGGCCTTCGTCGATCTCGATCACTTCAAGGCGGTCAACGACACCTACGGCCACCATTTCGGCGACATGCTGCTGACCGACGCGGCGCGGCGCATGCGCGAACTGATCCCGCCGGACGCTCTGCTCTGTCGCATCGGCGGCGACGAATTCGCGATCATCTTCCGCCGTTCCAGCCAGACTCAGGCGGAACTGGTCGCCAAGTCGAT
The DNA here is from genome assembly GCF_056857025.1 of Novosphingobium sp. BL-S-33. Classification (NCBI taxonomy): domain Bacteria; kingdom Pseudomonadati; phylum Pseudomonadota; class Alphaproteobacteria; order Sphingomonadales; family Sphingomonadaceae; genus Novosphingobium; species Novosphingobium sp. BL-S-33. The sequence goes on from NZ_CM166474.1 coordinate 3,561,844, forward strand.
CATCACCGCGCTGAGCGAGCCGTTCTTCGTCCACGGCAACATGCTGCACATCGGCGCCACCATCGGCTTCGCCAGCGCGCCCTACGACACCTCCGACCCGCAGACCTTGCTGCGCTACGCCGACCTTGCGCTCTATGCCGCCAAAGGCGAACGGCGCGGATCGTGCCGGGGTTTCGAAGCGCGCATGGACGAGGCGGCGCAGGCCAAGAGCAGGCTGGAAAAGGACTTGCGCAAGGCCGTGCAGGAAGGCGCCCTTGAGGTTCATTACCAGCCGCTGGTCAATCTGGAGACCGGCGAGATCGAATGCTGCGAGGCGCTGCTGCGCTGGGATCACGGCGAACGCGGCCTCGTCTCGCCCGAAGTCTTCATTCCGCTGGCCGAGGAACTGGGGCTGATCGATCAGGTCGGCCGCTTGGTGCTCAATTCGGCCTGCCGCGAGGCGATGACATGGCCCGCGCACATTCGCCTCTCGGTCAATGTCTCGCCGCTCCAGTTCCGCAACGGCAATCTGTTGAGCACCGTCATCAACGCGCTCTCGTCCTCGGGACTTACTGCCGAACGGCTCGAACTGGAAATCACCGAGGCCGTGTTAATGGAGCGCGGGCCTCGTCCCGCCGCGATCATCCGCAACTTGCGCGCTTTCGGCATCGGCATCTCGCTCGACGATTTCGGCACCGGCTATTCCTCGTTGAGCTACCTGCTCAACTACCCCTTCACCAAGATCAAGATCGACAAGTCGTTCATCCTGAACCTCCAGCGCGAGGCCAATTCGCGGGCGGTGATCCGGGCAGTGATCGGCCTTGGCCGCAGCCTTGGCGTCGATGTCGTGGCGGAAGGCATCGAGCGCGAGATGGAGCGCGAATACTTGCGCAGCGAAGGTTGCACGCAGGGTCAGGGTTTCCTGTTCGGCCGCCCCGGGCCCGCCGGCACGATCACCTTCGAAGCGCGCGAGACCGGCAGCCGCGCCGCCTGAAGCTCCGGCCGGTCTACCGGCACGCTTGACGCCTCTTCGCGATGACGGGCATGAGTTGCGTCCCATACGCGCGCCATGACCGGATCCCCCTCCTCCCCACGGAGCCCGCCTCGATGAAGAGCATCGCCACGCTGACCATGAACCCGACGATCGACGTGTCCTACGACGTCGGGAAGGTTCGGCACACGCACAAGATGCGCACCGACAACGAGCACTACGCACCGGGCGGCGGCGGCATCAACGTGGCGCGCGTCTTCGTGCGGCTCGGCGGCAACGCGCGCTGCTATTACCTCTCGGGCGGCGCCATCGGGCCGGCGCTGGACGGGCTTATCGACCTGCACCAGCTCGTGCGCACGCGGATCGAGATCAAGGGGCCGACGCGGATCGCCGCCGATATCCTCGAACACGAGACCAACAAGGAATACCGCTTCACCCCCGCCGGCCCGCACGTGAGCGAGGCGGAATGGACGCACTGCCTTGACGTGCTGGCCGAAACCGACTGCGACGTGATGGTCCTCAGCGGCTCGCTGCCGCCCGGTGTGCCGACCGACTTCTACGCCCGCGTCACCCGGCTGCTGCGGCCCAAGGGGGTCGAGATCGTGCTGGACACCTCGGGCGCGGCCCTCGCGGCCGGGATCGAGCAAGGCGAACTCCTGCTGGTGAAGCCCAGCCAAGGCGAACTCGCGGAGTACTGCGGCCACGCGCTCGACGGCGTCGAGGCAATCGGCAAGGCGGCGATGGAGATTGTCGAGGCTGGAAAGTCACGCCTCGTCGCCGTGACGCTGGGGCATGAGGGCGCCGTCCTAGCCCACGCAGGTGGCACGGCGTACCTGCCCGCACTGAAGATCGAGGCCGCGAGCGCGGTGGGCGCGGGCGACAGCTTCGTCGCCGCCATGGTCCACGCGCTGTGCCGGGGCGAGGACGACCTTTCCGCCTTCCGTTATGGCCTTGCCGCAGGCTCCGCCGCCGTGCTGCGCGCGGGCACCGATCTGGCGCGCCCTGCCGACATCGCGCGGCTGCTTGATAAGGTTCAGCCGTTGTAAAACGCCCCGGCTGATCTCGCCGTTGCTTGCTCGCCCAACAACAACACCTCGTCGCCCCCGCGAAGGCGGGGGCCCCGCTTTCTTGCGGCGTGGAGAAAAGTAAGCGGGATCCCCGCCTTCGCGGGGACGACGGAAAAACAGGATTTGGGGGTAGGAGAGGATTAGGCCGATCGGAACAGCCGAACCTCAGACCGCAATCGCCCGCAGACAGAACGACCAGATCGCCTCGGCCAGCGCCTCGCGCTCGCTGCGATTGGGCGCGTGGCCTTCCTCCTCCAGCAGCAGGGTATGCACAGTCGTCGATACAAGGTTGTAGATCAGCCGCGCCTGAAGCTGCGGATCGGCCTTGCGAAACACGCCCGCCTCCATGCCGTCGGCGATGTGCCCGGCCACGAGGTCCAGCAGCGGCTCCAGCGCTGCCTTGAGTTCGGCCGGACGCTGCTGGGCAAGGCGCAAGTGTTCGCGGCTGAGCGCCGCACTGCGCAGATGCGCGCCGCCGACCAGCGCCTGCCCAGCAGGCAATGGCCCCGGATGCATCCGATCCAGTTGCGCCTGATCCAGTTGCGCTTGCCCGACCACAAGCCCGCGCACGATCGTCCCCAGCGCCTCGGCAGGGTCTCCGGCATCGGCGGCCATCGTTCGGAACTGATAGGCCGCCAGCCGCAGCGTCGTATCAAACACCGCCAGCACAAGGTCGTCCTTGCCCTGAAAGCGTTCGTAGAAAGCGCGGCGCGCAAGCCCCGTGCGCGCGAGCACCGCACGGATGGTGAGCCCTTCCAGCCCTGCCTCGTCAAGCAACTGGTGCGCCGCGGCAATCAACCGGCGGCTGCGGTCCTCTTCCGCGTCCGCAATCGGCAAAGGCGCGATGGCCAAAGGCAGGATCGGGCTTGGGTTCGTGCTGGCCATTGCCATGGGGTATCCGCTCTCGCCCGCCCGGTCCAGCCCGTCGGAAAGGACCGGGCGAGCAGGCCGCGCCGCCGAGATTGACTCGCGCCTGTGCTTCGCGCTAAATAGCCGAGAACAGCGTTCTCAAGCAACGCGAAAGAGACGGGATTCAGGAGAGCCAGATGCCCAAGGTGACTTATGTCGACCATACCGGTCATGCGACGACGGTAGAGGTCGAAACCGGCGAAAACGTCATGCGCGGCGCGCTCTACAACGGGATCGACGGGATCACCGGCGAATGCGGCGGCGGCCTCTCCTGCGCCACCTGCCACTGCTATGTCGATGCGGACTGGACCGACACGGTGGGCGGCCCGTCCTCGCAGGCGGAAGAAGAACTGCTCGAATCCGCGGCGGATGAAGTGAAGCCTTCCAGCCGCCTCTCCTGCCAGATGGTGATGACGGACGCGCTGGACGGGCTGGTCGTCCACCTTCCCGAGCATCAGTTCTAAGCCGCGCGAAAGGGAGAGAAACGATGCCGATCGACGCCGCCAACCCCGTTCCGCCCACTTTCCCGCGCCATGTCGGGATGGATCAGGTGCCTGACCACGTTCCGGCGGATCTGATCCGCCAGGTAGGCCTGACCTTCGGGCCCGAATTCCTTGCCTCGCCGCACGATTTCATGGCCGCGCTGCACGACAAGCAGCCGCCGATCTATTACGACGTCAGCCCGATGGGGAACATGTGGCACTTCACCCGCCACGAAGATGCCCTGTTCGGCCTGCGCCATCCGGAGATCTTCTCGAACGAAGGCGCCACGCCGTTCCCGCGCGATCCCAGCGACTACTTCTACTTTATCCCGATCGAAATCGATCCGCCGCACCACCGCAAGTATCGCAACATCGTCGATCCGGTGTTCAGCCCGCAGGGCGTGCTCAAGCTGGAAGGCCTGATCCGCAAGCGCGCCAACGATCTGATCGACGAGATCGAAGCCAAGGTCGCCGCCGGTGGCTCCTGCGAATTCACCGAGGATTTCGGCCGCCCACTGCCCGTCGCGGTGTTCCTGGACATCATGGGCCTGCCGCAGGACATGCGCGATACTTTCGTGTCCTGGGCGATGGAACTGCTGCACTCGAATGACCGCGCCATCATGGGCGGGGCGATGCAGAAGATCACCGCCTATCTGAAGGAAGCCATTGCAGAGAAGCAGGCCAATCCCGATGACGGCGTGGTCAGCCGGATCGCCCATGCCCAGGTGGACGGCGCGCTGATGTCCGAGAAGGAGATCTTCGGTTTCGTCTGCTTCCTGTTCATCGCCGGGCTCGACACCGTGTTCGCCACGCTCAACAACATCTGGGCATGGCTGGCGGAGAACCCGGAAAAGCGGCAGGAAATCATCGACCGTCCACAGGACATCGACAAGATCGTCGAGGAACTGCTGCGCCGCTGGTCGGTCACGTTCTCAGGCCGCGTGCTCGACAAGGACCACGAAATGCGCGGCGTGCAGCTCAAGAAGGGTGACCGCGTCACCTTCATCCTGCCCGCCTGCAACTTCGATCCCGAAGTCTTCCCCGATCCGCTGACCGTGGACTTCGACCGTCCGCGCAAGACCATCCTGGCCTTCACCGTGGGTGTGCACAGCTGCATGGGCGGGCACCTCGCCCGTCTGGAAGTGAAGATCGCTTTGCAGGAATGGCTCAAGCGCATTCCGAACTTCGAACTCAAGCCCGGCACCCGGATCGAGTACCGCCCCGGTGGCGTGATCGGACCGGAGGAAGTGCCACTGGTCTGGTAAGCGCGGGTCAAATCCTGCGGGATGAGAGATAACACGGGGGCTGGGTGGGATCATCCGGCCCCCGTTCCGTTCAAGCCTGGAACCGCTCGGCCTTGGTGAGAGGAGAGGGATTGACGCGATGGGAACTGCGAGCCCGAGGCACCTCCTTCCGCTCATCACGCCACGCCTCCTGGGGCTTCGACAGGCTCAGCCTGAGCGGGTGGGGAGAGCGAGCACAGCGGGAATGCGGGCCCGAAACACCTCCCTCCGCTCATCCTGAGCTTGTCGAAGGATGGCAGCCTCGCACCGCGCATCAGGAGGCCCCCATAAGCTCAGCCTGAGCGAAATCTTGGTCAGCTACGAGAGCATCAGGAGATGGGGCGGCGGCGCAGGCCGATGGCTGCTCACCTGCGCCGCCGGGGCCAATCCGCACGCCCCCGGTGCGGTTGCCCTGCCCCCTCCGGTCCACCGACACCTGCGCGACCACGAAGGACCCTGCGGTGGAACTGATAATGGAATTGGCCAAAACGATAATCCGCTCCGGAATTACAGATCCGCGTACCATCGGCTGAATTTCCAGGAATCATCGCAGGATGCTCCTTTGAAGTCAGAATGGAGGATCTCGCCGGGTGCCTGCACTGGAAAGGCGGGATAGGTCCGAAACGGTGAGACCCGCCCCCTTCCCAACGGGTGCGCTCCATCATGCTGCACAAAGGACACGCATCGAACGCGAAGCGTCCTTCCGCAAATTCGGACTTTGCCAAAGCGAAAAAATGTTCCAAGGTGCAAGGCGAAGGGCCGTTCTCGGCCTTAGCGGCGTTGGGAGAGAGCGCGCCGAGGGGAGCTTAAACCTCCTCCGGCGCGCCGAATCTTCGCAATTGCAGCATGAACTTGATACCTCGAATCGGCGCCCCTGTCCTGCGAAAAAGCAGACAGGGGCGCAGTTCGTTCAGGCCTGCAACACAGCTCTCCGCGCCAATCTTTGCGCAGTCGCAGCATAAATCGTATCATCTTGAAGCGTAAGCGAAAGGCGCAGGTGATTCGCGGAAGAATCCCTTCTCGAACATCGGCGTCCCGGCCCATCGGACTGGACAGATGCCCGATATCGAGTGCGACGTCCTCATTGTCGGCAGCGGAATCGGCGGCCTCACCGCCGCCATAGCCGCGCGCATGGCCGGTCTGGACACGCTGGTTATCGAGCAGGACCTGCTCATCGGCGGCCCCTCCTCGCTGTCGAGCGGGATGCTCTGGATGCCCAATAGCCAGTTGATGATCCGCGACAAAGTGCACGATTCGCGCAGCGCCGCATTGGACTATCTCGCCAATTTCGTGGCCGAGGGCGATCGCTCCTCCACGCCTGAGCGCCGCGCCGCTTTCGTCGATGGCGTGGCACCGCTGGTGGCGCTCTACGATTCGCGCGGCATTCCGCTGCACCGCTGCGAGGGGTATCCGGACCATTACGACACCCTCCCCGGCGGCCATGCCGAGGGACGCGCCGTGGAAACCTCGGTGATCGACGCGGAGCGGCTCGGCACCTGGCGGCGCAGGATCCGGCCGCAGAGCCTGCCGATTCCCGCCCGCGCCTCCGAGCTTGCCCGTCTCAGCCGCGCCACGACGTGGGAGGGCCGCCTGGGCTCGGCCCGCCTGCGCTGGCGGCGGCTTGCCGGACGGGTCCGCGCGCAGCAGCTGTTCACGGCAGGCGCCGCGCTTCAGGCCCGCCTCCTGCTCAGCGCGCTGGAACTGGGGGCCGAGATCCGCACCCGCGCGGCGCTGATGGCGCTTGAAAGCGAGCGCGGCCGGGTGACCGGCGCCATGATCGACTGCGAAAGCTGGCACCGGCGGGTGCGGGCGCGCCACGGCGTGGTCATCGCCAGCGGCCGCGTCGCGCCGAATGCAACGCAGCCCGCTCCCGGCGAGGGCGCCGGCGATGCGGTGGCGGCGATGGAAGGCCTCGGCGCGGGAACCGCGTGGATGAGCGACGCCTGGCGCTTCGTGCGCCCGGCGTCCGAGCATGTCACACCGGCATTGATCGTGCTGCCGGGGCTTGCAAAGCCGCACCTCGTGATCGTGGATGCGGCGGGGGGCCGCTTCGTCAACGAGGCTGCGCCGCCGATGGAGGTGGGCCGGGCCGTTCTTGCCCGGGAAAGCCTGGTGAGCGGCATCCCGGCGGCATGGGCAGTGCTCGATGCCCGCCACCGCGTGCACTACCGCTTCGGCCCGCTCCCGCCCGGCCCGGTCCCGCGCCAGCAGTTGCAGAACGGCACGGTGGTAAGGGCCGCCTCGCTCGACGCGCTCGCCCATGCGTGCGGGATCGATCCGGCCGGTCTGGAGGCAACGGTCACGCGCTGGAACGCGCTGGCCGCACGCGGGGAGGACTCCGATTTTGCCAAGGGCGTCTCGGCCTACAACCGCTATTACGGCGACCCGCGCCATCAGCCCAATCCCTGCATGGGGTCGATCTCGCGCGCGCCGTTCTTCGCCATTCCGCTGCGCTCCGAAAGCCTTGGCACCTGCGGCGGCGTGCTGGTGGATGCCCATGCCCGCGTACTACGCGACGACGGACGGCCGATTGCCGGGCTCTACGCCATCGGCGGCTGCACCGCGCCGCTTTCCGGCCCCAACGACATTGCCCCCGGTTTCGCGGCGGGCGTCGGCGCGGTGTTCGGGATGATTGCCGTGCGCCACATGGTCGGATAGGCGGGCGGCTCCATCCTCCACGACAGGTTCCCCTTGCTCCGCTTTTCCCGCCCCGACACCGCACAGGCGCGCTTGCTCTGGTCCATCGCCCTGCCCGCGATGCTGACCAATCTGGCGACCGCGCTGTTCGGGCTGGCGGACATGTGGGCGATCGGCAGGCTGGGCGACGCCCCGGCGCAGGGCGCGGTGGAACTGGGCGCCAAGTTCATGATGGCGCTGCTCAACGTCTTCAACTTCCTGCGCACCAGCACCGTGGCGCTCACCGCGCAAGGGTCCGGACGCGGCAATGCTCAGGCGCAGGCAGCCACGTTGGCGCGCGCGATGGCGGTGGCGCTGGGGATCGGCACATTGCTGATCGCCGCGATGCCGCTGGCGATCCCGCTCGGTCTGGACCTGCTGGATGCCAAGGCGGCGGTGCGCGAGAGCGCGCAGCACTACATCGCCATTCGCTATTGGGCTGCGCCGCTGTGGCTGGGCAATTGCGTGCTGGTGGGGTGGCTGATCGGCCAGCGACTGGTGCGCCATGTGCTGGTGGTGGAAGTGACCGCCAATGCCGTGCACATCGCGCTGGACCTGTTCCTGGTGCTGGTGGTGCACTGGGGCGTTGCCGGCGTGGCGACGGCGACTTTGACGAGCGAAGCGTTCAAGTTCCTCCTCCTTGCCGCCATCGTGCTCAACCGCCCTTCGGCGCGTGCCGCCTTCACCGCGATGCGCCGCCGGGTGACGTGGCGCCGCGCCGATCTGGCCGCGCTGTTCGCCCTCAACCGCGACCTGTTCCTGCGCACGCTGCTGTTGACGGCGGTGCTCCTGCTGTTCGCCCGCACCGGCGCGCAAGGCGGGCCGGTGACGCTGGCGGCCAACGGCATCCTGTTCCAGCTGTTCATGCTGGCCACGCTGATCCTCGACGGGTTCGAAAGCGCCGCGCAAGTGCTCTGCGGAGAGGCGCTTGGCGCCGGCGAGCGATCCCGCTTCAACGCCGCCGTACGCGCCGCGCTGCTCTGGGGCGGGGTGACGGCGCTGGTGCTGACGCTGGGCTATGTATTCGGCGGAGAGGTGCTGGCCGCACGCTTCAGCACCGATCCAGCGGTGATCGCCCGTGCCGCGCAATTCGTGCCATGGGTCATGGTGCTGCCCATCGCCGGCTATGCGTCCTACGTGCTGGACGGCGTCTTTGTCGGCGCGGGATGGACGCGGGCGATGCTGGGAACGATGGCCGTCTCCATGGCGATCTACGGCGCGCTGATCTGGCTGCTCCATCCGCTGGGCAATGCGGGATTGTGGACCGCCTTCACCCTGTTCTTCGTGGCCCGCGCGGGTAGCCAGTTGGCCGTGCTGCCACGCAAGGTACGGGCCAGCTTCAGCGCTTCCTGAAAACGACCGTAAGGTTGTTGGCCGGCATCTCGATCACGCGTTCGAGAGCAAACCCGTGCGCATCGGCCTCCCTCGCGACCTCTTCCAGCAGGCGCAGGCCCCATGCCGGATTGCGGCGCTTCAGATCCTCGTCGAAAGCGGCATTGCTCGGCTCGATCGCATGGCCTTCGCGGCGGTAAGGGCCGTAAAGCACCAGCGCTGCACCCGTGGCCAACAGCCGCCCCGCTGCTGCCATCAGACCCTCGGTCGCCGCCCAGGGGCTGATATGGATCATGTTGATGCAGACCAGCGCATCGGCATGCGAAACCGGCCATTCCGCGGCAGCCGCATCGATTTCCAGCGGAGCGAGGAGGTTCGGCACGCTCTCCGCCTCCCGCCACGCCTCGATCGAAGTGCGGGCATCGGCATCCGGATCGCTGGGCTGCCAATCAAGATGCGGCAAGCCGCGCGCGAAGTGGACGGCGTGTTCGCCGGTGCCGCTGGCCACTTCCAGCACCGTGCCCGATGCCGGCAGGACATCGCGCAGCACGTCGAAAATGGGATCGCGATTGCGGGCGACGGCGGGTGCGGTGCGGCGAAGATCGGACATGGCACGGGCGTAGCCCCGGCACATCATGCCTGCAAGACGCTCACTCCCACAGGCCGAGCGTGTCCATGTCGTCAGGCTCGGGGATGCAGAGCTGAAGCTGGAAGAACTTGCTGCCGATGTGCTTGCGCAATGCGGCACGGCTGACGGCTGAAGAAAAGCGGGGTCCCGTCTACGCTGGGACGACGGGGATCAGGGCGGGCTGTCAAAAAAGCTAAGCGCCCACCTCTCCTGCAGCACCGGCCCACTCCCCCACCCGACCTCCCTGCAGGACACAATCTGGGAGGTCGGGTGGGGGAGTGGGCCGGTGCTGCAAGCCTTCGACGGATGTCGGAGGCGCACTCAACAAAAAAGCCGCCGACGCCGGGGGATGGGGGGAGGCGTCGGCGGCTTGACCGGTCGGCGGGCTAAGGCGGTTTAGTGCCCGCCGGAGGCCGGCTTCGCACCGCGGGGGGGACGCGGTGCAATCCAGATCGTGCAGGCGGCGATGAACAGCAGGATCGCGCAGAGTGCGAAGACATGCACGGTTCCCAGCGCCGTTCCCTGCGCAGTAACGAGGTTGGCAAGCGTCTGGCGCGCCTGTTCCATGGAGAGCCCTGCCCCCTGGAGCTTGTCCATGGTCTGCTGCGCCCCGTTCATCGAGGCAGCCATGTCCGCCCCGTTGGCGCGGCCCATGTCTTCCCAGATCGTCGTCACCAGTGCGGTGGCGATGGCGCTGGCAAGCGTGCGTCCGAAGTTGGCGATGCCTGCAGCACCCGCCGTCTCATGCGGCAGCACCGAGGCCAGACTGATCGTGGTGAGCGGCACCATGAACAGCGAGACGCCGACGCCCTGCACCAGTTGCGGCCAGGCGATAGTCCAGAACGGCACTTCGGTAGACCAGCTGGTACGGAAGATCGCGCAGATGCCGATCCACGAGATGCCGATGAACACCAGCAGGCGCGGATCGAAGCGCTGCATCAATTTGGGCACGAAAGGCGATGCGATCACGGCCAGCACGCCGGAGAAGGCCATCGCCTCCCCCGCCTGGGTGGCGGTGTATCCCATCGAGGTTTGGAGCCATTGCGGAATCACCACGACCGAGGCGAAGTAGGTGCCGAAAGCGATGGTCAGTGAGAACGTCGCCGCCGAGAAGCCGCGATGGCGGAAGACTTTCAGGTCCACCACCGGATGTTCCTCGGTCAGTTCCCAGATCACGAATGCGATGAAGAACAGCACCGCGATCACCGCCAGCGCGACGATGAAGGGCGAACCGAACCAGTCCCGCTCGCGCCCAAGGTCCAGCATCATCTGGAACGCGCCGACCCAGCAGATCAGCAGCAGCAGGCCGACGACGTCGATCGGCAGCTTGCGCGTGGGCGTCTCGATCCCGCGCAGCATCGTGAACAGGCCGAAGAAGACCAGCGCCACGATCGGCACGTTGATGAAGAAGATCCACTCCCATGACCAGTTGTCGGAGATGTAGCCACCGACGATCGGGCCCGCGATCGGGGCGGTGACGACCGTCATCGCCCACATCGCCATGGCGCGCGGATGCATGTGCTTGGGGAAGATGCGCAGCAGCAGCGTCTGCGTCAGCGGCATCAGCGGACCGCCGCAGAAGCCCTGCCCCAGGCGGAAGACTACCAGCAGCGGGAACGTATGCGCGATGCCGCAGAGCGCGGAGAACACGCCGAAGCCGATCAGCGAGAGCAGGAACACCCGCAGACTGCCAAAGCGGCCCGAGAGCCACCCGGTCAGCGGCACGCAGATTGCCTCCGCCACCGCGTAGGACGTGATCGCCCAGGTGCCGTTCGACACCGAGACGCCAAGACCGCCCGAGATGTGCGGGATCGAGACGTTGGCTATCGTCATGTCCAGCACGACGACGAAGTTGGCCATCGCCAGCAGGAAGCCGGCGATCAGCAGCCGCGCACCGGTGAAGGTGCCGTCTTGCCCTTCGCTCCCTGGCGCCCCGGCTGCGGGGGGAGCGCCGGCCATCAGTTGCCGCCCGTCAGATCGATCTCGGCATCCATCGAAAGACCGATACGCAGCGGATGCTTCTGGAGATCCTTGGGATCGAGTTCGATGCGCACCGGCAGGCGCTGCACCACCTTGATCCAGTTACCCGTCGCGTTCTGAGCCGGAATCAGCGAGAACGCCGCGCCGGTGCCGCCCGCGAAGCCCACGACCTTGCCGTGGAACTTCACGCCCGAACCGTAGAAGTCGGACGTCAGCGTGGCGTTCTGTCCCGGACGGACGTTGCCCAGCTGCGTTTCCTTGAAGTTGGCGTCGACATAGAGTTCGTTCACCGGAACAATCGTCATGGCGACGGAGCCGATCTGAACCTTCTGGCCGATCTGGATCGCGCGCTTGGCGATCACGCCGTCGATCGGCGCGCGCACCACGGTACGTTCGAGATCGAGCTTGGCCTGGTCCAGCTTGGCCTGCGCCTGCCGGATCTGCGGCGCGGTGCTGGTCGTGGTGCCCTGCGTGATGGCGACGGCGGCGTCTTCCTGACGGCGGGCGCTGATCGCGTTGGCCTGCATCTGGGCCAGCCCTGCATGGGCTTCGCCTTCGGCAGCCTTGGCCGAGGCCAGCGCCTCGCGGGCAGTGGTCAGGTCCTCTGCGGAGACGGCGCCGCTGCCGACCAGCGCGGCACGGCGGCTATAGTCCGCCTGCGCCTTGGTCAGCGTGGCCTGTGCGGAAGCGAGCTTGGCCTTGGCCGAATTGATCTCCGCCTCGCTGGCTTCGGCCGAAGCGCCCAGCGCCCGGTTGTTGGCAAGCGACTGGCCATACGTGCGCTGCGCGGAAGCCAGCTCCGCCTCGGCCTGTTCAAGCGCGATGCGCTGGTCCTTGTCCTCGATACGGAACAGCAGCTGGCCCTTCTTGACCGGCTGCGTGTCGGTAACGAGCACTTCGATCACCCGGCCCGACGTGAGCGGCGTGACTTGTGCGTTGTCGCCGCTGACATAGGCGTTGTCGGTCGAGACCGAGCGGCCGCCGATGAAGAATTCATAGGCGCCATAGAGCACCGCGACGCCGACGACCGCAGCGCCAAGACCCAGCAGCAACGGCTTGCGGCGTTCCTTGCCTAGCACGCTCCCCGAATCGGCGTTTTCTTGTGCAGGCGAACCCTGCGCTTCGTCAGTCATTGTCAGCGGCCTTCTTGCTGGAATTGTCTTCGTAACCGCCGCCGAGAGCGCGCTTGAGCGCGACGTCTTCGGCCAGCGTCCGGAAATGGGCATCGACCGCCTGCTGGCGGGCATCGAGCGCGGTTGTCTGGGCCGTCAGGGCATCGAGATAGTTGCCGATGCCGCCGTGATAGCGCTGGAACGCAAGGTCCTGCGCGCGGGCGGACTTGGCTCCGGCCTCTGCCGAAGCCTGTTCCTGCACGAGGGCCGCGTCACGGCTCGCCAGAGCGTCCGCAACATCCCGAAGCGCGCCGGCCACGGTCGAATTGTAGTTCGCCACGGCTTCGTCGTAGGAACCGCGCGCCTGCGTATAGCCGCCCTTGAGCCGGCCGCCCTCGAAGATCGGCAGGCTGATCGCGCCGGTGCCATTGCCGTAGGTCGAACTGCTCTTGAACAGGTTCGAGAGGCCAAGCGACTGCAACCCGATCAGGCCGGAAAGCGAGATATCCGGCATGAACGCGGCCTTGGCGGCACCGATCCGCTTGTCCGCCGCTTCCGCGCGCAGACGCGCGGCAACGATGTCCGGGCGGCGGCCGACAAGCCCGATCCCGGCGTCACCCGGAATCGCGACAACGGGGATCGCGGCAATCGAAGTAGGCGTGATCGAGAGCCCGCGATCCGGCCCGGCGCCCAGCAGCACGGCCAGTGCATGGCGGCGCAGCAGGATCTGCTCGTCATTGGCGGAAAGTGCCGCGCGCGCCGAGGCGGCGAGCGCTTCGGCCTGACGCAGCGGGGATTCGTCGTCCAGTCCCTGGCGCATGCGCTGGCCGGAAAGGTCGACCAGAGACTCGCGTGCCTTCACCGCGTCCTTCAACGCCTCGCCCCGCGCGAGCAGGCGGGCAAGGTCGAAGTACGAGGACACGACGTTGGAAGAGATCATCAGTTCGGCCTGCCGGGCATCGGCCTCGGTGGCCATCTGCTCGGACGTGGCGGCCGCAAGCTGCTTGCGGTTCTTGCCCCAGAGGTCGAGGTCGAAATCGCCCGAAAGCGCGAGCGAGCCGGTGCTCTTCCAGCCGTGCGGCACGAATTCGGCGGGAATGCCGTTGTTGTAGCTCTGCTTGGCCATGCCGGCGGAGCCCTGCCCGTTCACGCTCGGCAAAGTGGCCGCGCCGGCCACTTCGGTCGCGCCGCGCGCCTGCAGGATGCGCGCCTGTGCCACGGCGACATCCGGCGAGCCGGCCAGAGCCTCCGTCACCAGCGCATCAAGCTGCGGATCGCCATAGGCGGTCCACCACTGCTGCTGCGGCCAGGCGGCATTGGCCTGTTGCGAGGACAGCGATTGCGCACTTTCCAGCGTTGATGGGGCGCGCATCTGCGGCTTGGGCCCAAGATCGGGCACTGCACAGGCGGACAGCGAAAGGCCGACGACCAGCAACGAGGCTGCCGCGACTCGGGGGGAGAGGATCGTACTCATCAGTACAGTTTTTATCGACCTCGGCCTTGCCTGTGTCAATCGGAAAGCGTACTATGCAGTACTGAGATGACAAATACGGGTAAGAGAGAACTCAACAAGGCCAGAAAGCGGGCGGAGATCGTCGAGGTGGCGACCCGATCGTTCTTCGAACGCGGCTATGGTGCCACCAGCATGTCGGCGATTGCCGACGAGTTGGGCGGCTCGAAAGCCACGCTCTGGGCCCACTTCGCCTCGAAGGAAGACCTGTTCGCCGCCGTGGTGGACAACAAGGTCGAAGCCTTCTCCAAGGACGTGGACGAAGTGCTGACCAGCCAGTCGTTCTCGTTTTCCGCGCTGCGCCGTGCGTGCCTGCGCTTCCTCGACTGCCTGCTGCGTGAGGATTCGGTGCAGCTTTTCCGCCTCGTCGTCAGCGAGGGGGAGCGCTTCCCCGAGATCACCGAAATGTTCTATTCGCGCGGCCCGGAGAAGTTCCGAAGCTGCGTCACCCGGTTCTTCGCCACGTCCTTCTCCGAGGCGGAAGCACAGCGGCTGACCCTGCTGATCGTCTCTGCGATGGTCGGTTACCGCTCGGACGTGCTGATGCGCCCGGTCAAGCCGACCTTGCGGGACCGCGAGGGATTCGTGGACAATGCCATCGGCCTGATCGACTGGCCGCGCCCCTCCCCCGCCCGCAGCGAAGCGGCCTGAACGGCCGCGCTGCGCCGCTTCAACCGCAGACATGACGCCCGCCCGAACCCCGTTTGCGCGCTTAAATTGAACACTGTCTATTTTTTAAATTGAACGTCGTTCAATTCCGTGTGAAGAAAGACTGCGACAACGAATCGCAGGCGGTTTAACCGCCTGCAAAGTCCTTGAAGTCCAAGCGGTCCATTCAATCACGGGGATACGGGCGTGGCGGCACCAGACTTTTCATTGCTTTCGAAGCGGCGTTTTGCGCCGATGTTCTGCGTCCAGTTCCTTGGCGCCTTCAACGACAACCTGCTGAAATACGCGATGCTGCTGCTGGCCAATTACGGCCTGCTGCGCGACGCGCCGGACAAGGCGGGGATGCTCTCGGTGGTGGCGACGGGGCTGTTCACGCTGCCCTATTTCCTGTTCTCCGCCCTCGCCGGCCAGATCGCGGACCGGATCGACAAGACAAAGCTGGTCCGCTGGATCAAGCTGGCCGAAGTGGGGATCATGGGCCTCGCGCTGGTCGGATTCGCGTGGGAATCTATCCCGGTCCTGCTCGCAAGCCTGTTCATGATGGGCCTGCATTCCACTGTGTTCGGCCCGGTGAAGTACTCGATCCTGCCGCAGCACTTGTCCGAACGCGAAGTCATGGGCGGCACCGGCCTGATCGAGGCGGGCACTTTCCTGGCGATCCTTGGCGGACAGCTTCTGGCCGGGCAGGTCGTGCCATGGGAAGGGGGGCTCGTCGCCATGGGGCTCGCAGTGCTGGGCTGGGTCGCCGCGCAGGCGATCCCGCCCGCACCGCCCAGCCGTGACGGCCATCCGATCGATTGGAACATCGCGCGCGGAACCTGGGCTGTGCTGGTTGCCGCCCATCGCGGCCGCGGGGTATGGCTGGCGGTGCTGGGCATCAGCTGGTTCTTCACGGCGGGCGCGATCCTGCTGACCGAATTCGTCCCGCTCGTCTCCGACACGCTGCAAGCGCAAAAGGAAGTGGCGACGCTGTTCCTCATCGTCTTCTCGGTGGTCATCGCACTTGGCTCGATGACGGTGAACCGCATGCTCAAGGGCGAAGTGTCCGCGCGCTACGTGCCGGTGAGCGCGCTGATGCTGTCCATCGGCCTGATCGACCTCTGGCTCTCCACCCGCGCATTCGTGCCCACCGTGATCGACGCGACCGTGCGCCAGTTCGTGGCCAATCCGCAGTCGTGGAAGATCTTCGCCGACTTGGTGGTGATCGCCTTCTCGGGCGGCATGTTCATCGTCCCGCTCTATGCGATCCTCCAGATTCGCTCGGCGCCGGAGGAACGCTCGCAGGTCATTGCCGCCAACAACATCCTCAACGCAGGCATGACCGTGATCGCTATCGCCATCGTGGCCGCCCTGCTGGCGAGCGGCGTGAGCGTGCCCGGCGTCATCGGCGTGCTCGGCTTCGCGACGCTGGTGGTGGCGGTGATCTCGATCTGGCTGCTGCCGGAAACGCTGTTCAAGGCCGTGATCCGCGCGGTGCTCAAGGTGCTCTACCGCGTCGAGGTGACGGGCATGGAGAACACGCCGAAGCCCGGCGAACCGGCCGTGGTCGTGGTCAACCATCTCTCCTACCTCGACGGTCTGCTGCTGGGCGCGTTCCTGCCCGGCAAACCGACGTTCGCGGTCCACACTGCCATCGCCAAAAGCTGGTGGATCCAGCCCTTCCTCAAGCTGTTCCGCGCCTTCCCGGTCGATCCCACCAATCCGATGGCGGCCAAGGCGATGGTCCGCGCCGTCAAGGAAGGCCGGACCTTGGTGATCTTCCCCGAAGGCCGCATCACCGTGACCGGCGCGCTGATGAAAGTGTTCGACGGTCCCGGCATGGTGGCCGACAAGGCCGACGCGCCGATCATCCCCGTCCGTCTGGACGGGCCGCAGTACACCCCCTTCTCCCACCTCAAGGGCAAGGTCCGCCAGCGCTGGTTCCCCAAAGTCTCGATCGAAGTGCTGCCCGCGCGCCGTTTCTCCATCGAGGGCGAGATGACCGCCCGCCAGCGCCGCGCCATCGCCGGCCGCCGTCTCTATGACGAGATGAGCCGGATGATCTTCGACACCAGCCATACCGACCGCACGCTGTTCGCCGCGCTTTGCGAAGCGCGCGCGGTCCACGGCGGCAAGACCAAGGTGGTGGAAGACATCAAGCGCACGCCGCTGGCGTACAACCGCCTGATCCTGGGCGCCGAACTCTTGGGCGAACGGCTTGCCTATCGCACCCGCCCGGGAGAGGCGGTGGGGCTGCTGCTGCCGAACGTCAGCGGCGTCGCCCTCGCCTTCTTCGCGCTTCAGGCCGAGGGACGCGTGCCCGCCATGCTGAACTTCACGGTGGGTCAGGCCAGCCTCGTTTCCGCCTGCACGACCGCGAAGATCGAAACCGTCGTTACCGCACGCGCCTTCGTCGAACAGGGCAAGCTGGACGCCGTGATCACCGCGCTGGACGCGGACGGTCGCAAAGTGCTCTACCTCGAAGACCTGGCCGCCGAAATCGGCACCGCCGCCAAGCTCTGGCACATGTTGACCGGCCGTCTTGCCGCCAGCCGTCATGCCCGTCGCAAGGTTTCGCCCGATGCGCCGGCGGTGATCCTGTTCACCTCGGGCTCCGAAGGCGCGCCCAAGGGTGTGGTGCTAAGCCACCGCAACCTGCTCTCCAACTGCGCGCAGCTGGCCGCGCGGATCGACTTCAACCCTGCCGACGTGGTGCTGAACGCGCTGCCGGTGTTCCACTCGTTCGGCCTGACCGGCGGCACATTGCTGCCGCTGCTGAACGGCATCCGCACCGTGTTCTACCCCAGCCCGCTGCACTACCGCATCGTGCCCGCGCTCGCCTACGACGCCAACGCCACGATTATGTTCGGCACCGACACCTTCCTCTCCGGCTATGCCCGCATGGCGCACAGCTATGACTTCTACTCGCTGCGCTACATCTTTGCCGGCGCGGAGAAGGTGCGCGAGGAAACCCGGCGCACCTATGCCGACAAGTTCGGCCTGCGCATCCTCGAAGGCTACGGCGCCACCGAGTGCGCGCCGGTTATCGCGGTGAACACACCGATGCACTTCAAGGCGGGCACGGTCGGCCGGATGCTGCCGGCGATGGAAGCGCGGCTTGAAGAGGTCCCCGGCATCGCCGAAGGTGGCCGTCTCTATGTGCGCGGGCCGAACGTCATGGCCGGATACCTGCTGGCCAGCGAGCCCGGCGTGCTCCAGCCGCCCGCCGAGGGCTGGCACGACACCGGCGATATCGTCACCATCGACGAGATCGGCTTCGTCACCATCCGCGGCCGCGCCAAGCGCTTTGCCAAGATCGCGGGCGAAATGGTCTCTCTGCCGGCCGTCGAGGGTTATGCCGCCAAAGTCTGGCCCGATGAGGAAAGCGCCGTGGTCACCCGGCCGGATGCCAGGAAGGGCGAGCAACTGGTACTCTACACCACCGCCAAGGGCGCGGATCACAAGGCGCTTCAGGAATGGGGCCGCGCCAACGGCATTGCCGAACTGATGATCCCGCGTGACATCCGGGTGCTGGATGCCCTTCCCGTGCTCGGCACCGGCAAGCTGGATTATGTGACGCTGACCGAGATGGCAAAGGTAGCCGAACTTCACGCGATGGAGACGGAATAACCCCTCAAACACAACCTCGTCGCCCCCGCGAAGGCGGGGGCCCCGCTTTTGAGTTCATGCGGAGAGGTGGAGCACTACACTGCGTCTCCGTGCCTCCGCGTCTCCGCGCGTACCGAAAAAGAGAAGCGGGATCCATACACATCCGCCAACGGTTGCCCCGCCCTTATCGCCGGTTTAAAGGCGCGGGCATGACCCAGGCTCTCCCCCCGATCCTCGTCGTCACCACGGGTGGCACTTTCGACAAGCAGTATTTCGACGCCCTCAGCGAATACCAGATCGCCGAGAGCGTGATCGAAAAGCTGCTCAAGACCTCGCGCGTCGCCCATCCGTTCCGCGTGGTGGAACTGCTGCGCAAGGACAGCCTCGAACTCACCGACGAGGACCGCGCCCTCATCCGCGCCACCATCGCCGCCGCGCCGGAAAGTCACGTTGTTGTCACCCACGGCACCGACACCATGACCCACACCGCCCAGGCGCTCGACGGTCTGGAAGGCAAGACGGTGGTGCTGACCGGCGCCCTCGCCCCCGCGCGCTTTGCCGAGAGTGATGCCACGTTCAACCTCGGCATGGCTTTCGCCTGCTGCCAGTCGGCCCAGCCCGGCGTGTGGATCACGATGAGCGGCTCGGTGTTCAACGGCCTTCAGGTCCGCAAGGACCGCGAAGCGGGAAAATTCGTAGCGATTTGAAGCGATTTGAGGCCCAAGCCAGCCTCGACCTGACGAAAACCTCCCCGCAATCGTTATCGGCAGCCTGTTTTAAGGGCTTCGACGGAATGCGCCCTTGGCAAGCTGCAAACGCGCCTTGGCCCAAAGTATGACGCTAGAGGTACGCAACTTGCGCGAAGTGGACACCGTGGGCCGCCTTGGCGGCGACGCGTTCGCGCTGCTGCTGCAGGACGTGGACGACGAGGACAACGCCTCTGCTCTCGCCGCCAAGCTGGTGCGGCTGATCGAGCAGCCGATCGTCCACGAAAGCCGGGTGATGCATGTCGGCGCCTCGCTGGGCATCGCGCTCTGCCCGCAGTGCGGTTTCTCGCCCGCCGGACTGCTCTCGGCGGCGGACGATGCCATGTACGAGGCCAAGCGCGGCCTTGCCAAGCTGGCCACCTGGCAGGAAGGCATGCCCTCGCACCCGCCGGTTGATCCCAAGTTCATGCTGGAGGAACTGGAAGCCGCCATCGCGCATGTCACGCTGCAATGGCACTGGCAGCCTAAAGTGGACATGCGCGACGGCCGCCTGCTCGGGTTCGAGGCGCTGGTGCGGTGGAACCACCCGCGCATCGGCAATATCCCCGCCGACCAGCTGATCCGCGCGGTGGAGCACAGCCCGCTACTGGAAACCTTCACCCACCAGTGCATCGACAAAGTGCTGGAACAGTTCGCGCAGATTCAGGACAAGGTGGACGGCGCCTCGATCTCGATCAACCTTTCCGCCCGGATGCTGGAGCGCCCAAGCTTCGTCGACGGTCTGGTCGACATGGTGAACTGCCACCGCATCGATCCCCGGCGGGTGACGCTGGAACTGACCGAGACGGCGCTGATCACCAACCCGTCACAAGCCCGCCGCGTGGTGGAGCGCCTGCGCGAGAACGGCATCGCGCTTTCGATCGACGGCTTCGGCGCGGGCTTCACGTCGTTCGGCTACTTGCGCGATTTCGCGATCAGCGAGATCAAGATCGACCGCTCGTTCATCCAGCGCTTCACCGAAAACCGCTTTGACCAGTCGCTGGTGAACAGTCTGGTGGTGCTCTGCGACAGCCTCGGCATCCCTTTGGTGGCAGAGGGCGCGGAGAATGAGGAAATCCGCAACCTGCTGGTCTCGCTCGGCTGCTACAACGGCCAGGGCTACGGCATTTGCCGCCCGATGCCCTACGAGGACGTGCTGGACGGATGGAAGGCTGGCAGGAGAACACGCCGTTCCGTCAGTTGAATGCCTGAGGGGTTGAGTTGTCGCTTGGGTCCGGCATGTACGGAAGGGGAGTCAGACTGCCAAAGTCATCCCGTCGCCCCGTGCAGGCGGGGGCCCCGCTTTTCTTTGCCCCGTTACAGAAGAAAGCGGGATCCCCGCCTACGCGGGGATGACGAAGAGAAAGCCACTGAATTCACTTCCCCACCCCGCTCATCCTGAGCTTGTCGAAGGATGTTGAACCAGCGCCGCCGGGGGCTTCGACAAAGCGGATTTGAAGAGTTGGGATTATGGGTGAGCGGACGTGCTGGCTTCACCATCCACCGCCCCAATATTCTGCGATAGCGCCAGCGGCAAAGCCAACTCCGATAGCAAGGATGAATACGCCGTAGCCGGTAAGTGCTTTGCGCATGTAACCCGCGTGCTTGTCTAACTTCTTGAAACCGCTTGCCCACATTGGAAACCAATAGCGGCTCGCGTAGACGTGAGCGGCGACACCAACACACCAAGCGCAGATGAATACCACTTCCATGCTCTTTGCGAGAAAAGTCATCCCGCTTTTTTCGCACGGCGCTTCGAAGTCCGCAATGTCGGCGCTTCCAGACGGTCCGCTCCCTGCCTCCTCCAAACCTCACCAGTCCGGTAGCTTCCTAAGCTGGTTGTTGCAAAACCCGCCCCGGTGATACTTCCCCGCCAGAGCGCATAGTTTCTGGACCCGCCGCGCAACCTTCGCGATCTTCCGCCGCAATAACCGTGGAGAGGAGCGCGGCATGAGCGACGAAACCGCAGCAGCCATCAGTGCCGTCAGGCGCGACTGGGTGACCGAGCATCGCGAGATGTACTTGGGCTCGGGCGGCGCGCAGGGCCATATCGTGGACATCACCCCCGTCGGCGGGCGCAAGTTCGCGACGCATTGCCTGGTGAAATACACCGGCCGCAAGAGCGGCAAGGTCTTCATCACCCCGCTCTGCTATGCCGATATCGGCGGAGAAGTCGTGATCTGCGGCTCCAAGGGCGGCGCCGATACCCACCCGCAGTGGTACCTGAACCTCGTCGCGGACCCGCAAGTCGAATTCCAGATCGCCACACAGGCCTTTCGCGGCACCTGGCGCGAGCCGGAAGGCGCCGAGCGCCAGAAAGTCTGGGACTTCTTCATCGACTGCCACCCCTTCTATGCCGACTATCAAAAGTCGACCGACCGCGTGCTGCCGCTGATCCTGCTGAAAGGCGATGAGGAAATCCCGGTTTTCAAGCTCGAGGACGCGACCGGCACCCGCACCGCCTGACCCTAATTCCAGACCAACCCAGCGGCCGCCTCGCCGCCCAAGGACACGCATCCGATGAACGCTACCGCCACAGCCACGCTCGACTGCTCCGATATCGACCAGTACCTCGGCAAAGTCATGGACTTCTCGCCCCTGCGCGAGCCGATTGCCGCCAACGACATCCGGCGCTGGGTCCATGCGATGCATTTCCCCAACCTCGTCCATTTCGACCCAGACTATGCGGCGGCCAGCCGCTGGGGCGGCCTTGTCGCGCCGCAGAGCTTCCCGATCGCCACCGATGACGGCCACGGCGCCGCGCCGGCCTGCGTGGGCTGCATTCCCAATTCGCACTTGCTGTTCGCGGGCGACGAATGGTGGTTCCACGACACCCGCATCAAGGCGGGCGACGTGATTACCAACACCCGCATTCCCTTCGATTATGTCGTCAAGGAAACCGGCTTCGGCCCCACCTGCTTCCAGCGCGGCGACAACAACTACACCAACCAGCATGGCGAACCGATCGCCACGCAGCGCTCCACCGCCTTGCGCTACAACGCTCATGCCGGCGGCGCGGCGGTCAATCCGGCCGACTTCGACGATCCCGAGTGGACCGACGAAGCGGTGGCGGACATCGAGGCGCGCGTCTTCGCCTGGGTGAAGATGCTGCACGACCTTGGCCACAAGGAACGCTGGTGGGATGACGTGCAGGTGGGCGATCAGCTTCCCGAACGCGTGTTCGGCCCGCACTCGCTGGCCAGCTTCGCCACCGAATGGCGCGCCTATATCGTCAACACCTGGGGGACGATGAACTTGCGCAAGAACGATCTCGAAGCCCTTGGCTTCACGCGCGAGATGGCCGGGTACGAGAACGATCCGGACATGATGAAGGAGAACCCCTTCCTCACCGACGGCGCCTATTACGGCCCCTCACGCGGGCACCTGTTCCCCAAGTATGCCCGCCGCATCGGCATGCCGCGCGGTTATGGCTATGGCGCGTCGATGGGCTCCTGGGTGACCGACTACCTTTCGGGCTGGGCGGGCGAGCATGGCATGCTGGTCCACTCCGTCTCCAACTATCGTGGCCCGGCGCTGACCGGCGACGTGACGATCCAGACCGCCGAAGTGACCGAAAAATCGGTCGATGCAGAGGGTCGCCACCTCATCCACGTCAAGCACCTGATGACGAACCAGCGCGGCGTGAAGATGTGCCTCGGCACCGCCGAAATCGCGCTGCCCAAGAAGGCGTAATTTCGCCTGACGATGGAAAAGGCTGGGGTTGGCACACAGCCCCAGCCTTCCATTTCCGTCATTCTATGCAGGTTGCAACGCGCCGCCCGAAGACACCGTATCCACGCGGCCCGCGATCCAGATCGAACCATCGGGTTCTCGGGTGCAGTGGACCAGACCGTCCGCGCCCACCTTGCGGCCCTGTGCGGCGACATAGCCGCCCTCGACCAGCCCCGCTCCGAACAGATACTGCGCCACGGCGGCGTTGAGGCTGCCCGTCACCGGGTCCTCCACCATGCGTCCTTGCGGATCGGCGAAGAACGCACGCACCTCGAACTGCGCGGGACCGCCGGGCGCACAAGGCCCCAGCAGCGCGACATCGGTTCCCTTCGGCGCCTTCGCAACCGGCTCGGCGGCCAGCACGGCCCCCGAACTCGCCAGATGCAGCAGCTTCCAACCCGGCCCATTGGCGGCATGAACGGCCGCGACAACGGTCTGGGGATCGGCACCGGAAAGCCGGATCGTCTCCGCCCGCTCCGCTTCGTCAAGCGGACCTTCGCGCAGCAGCCGGGGCGCACGGAAAGCCAGCATGCCCTGTTCCTGGCGCACCTCGACCAGTCCTATCCCGCATTCCTGCACGATCCGACCGGGCACTTTCGGCACCCCGCCCGCTGCCAGCCAGGCATGGGCGGAACCCAGCGTCGGATGCCCTGCGAACGGCAATTCGCCCGCCGGATAGAAGATCCGGACGCGGTAGTCGGCCGCCGGATCGGTCGGCGGCAGCAGGAAGGTCGTCTCCGAAAATCCCAGCCAGCGCGTCAGCGCCTGCATCTGCCCGGTATCGAGTTCCTCGCCCCCGCGCACCACGGCCAGCGGATTGCCGCGCAGCGCGGCCCCTGCAAATACGTCGACCAGATCCAGTAACATTTGCGCCATGATTGCCGCCCTCTTCGCTTCGTCGTAGACGGGCCCCGGACCACCCCTCGCACAGCGCTGGCGCCGTGCCGTTAATCGGAAGTTTTGGAGCCTAATTCCACGATGACGGTTAGGTCCTCGGACGAACAATTCCAATAAGGAACAATCTGATGAAGAAGCTTCTGCTCGCGCTCACCATGGCGGCCGCAGTCGCCCCCATGGCAGCACCGGTGTCGGCAGATCCGCCGCGCCACGACGATCGTCGCGGGCATGACAATCACCGTCCGAACGATCCGTACTATCGCGGACCCGACGGGCACCGCCCGCCGCCGCCGCCCCCACCGCGCAACAACATGTACGATTCGCACGGCTACTATCGCAATCCGCACCGCATCACCCGCAATGACCACGTGTGGCGCGGCCGTGACGGGCGCTACTATTGCAAGCGCGACAACGGCACCACCGGTCTCATCATCGGCGCCGGCGTAGGCGCGCTGGCCGGCCACCAGATCGCCGGCAATGGCGACCAGACGCTCGGTGCGATCCTCGGCGGCGTCGCCGGCGGCGTGCTCGGCCGCGAGATCGATCGCGGCGATCTGCACTGCCGTTGACCCGGAACCGGCCCGCCACCGCGCGGGCCGGAACCCACGTTCGGGCGCCCGGTCGAACAGCCGATCGGTTACCGCGACAGCTTCCCGGCACTCTGGCACGACCGCGCCGCGCTGGACGAAATCCTCGCCAAGCTGGCCGGCGCGACACCCAGCACTTTCGGAAAATTCAAGATAAAGTAACGGCTTGATGGCCGCGATGCTTCGGCGCGCCTGAAACCGGCCGGCCATGCATCGGTTCGAATACATGCAACGAAATATTTCGAACGCAGGCCGTGCAAAAGCATTCGCCGCCCTCAAGCAACGTTCCGTCGCTTAAAATCGCGAAAATCGATTTGTTCATCTTGGGTTGAAGTGATCGGCGCGAAGACGGGGCTCGGTCGCCAAATAGAATTTTCATCTCGGAGGACACTTTGCGTAAAACCCTGATCGCCGCCACCATTGCCACCATGGCAGTTCCGGTCGGCATGTCGATTTCCGAAACCGCCGAAGCGCGCGGTCGCGGCCCCGAATATCACCACACCAACAATGGCATCCGCTACTGGCGCGGCAACGACGGCCGTTACCGCTGCACGAAGTCGAACGGCACCACCGGCCTGCTGATCGGCGGCGTTGCCGGCGCCCTGATCGGTCGCTCGATCGACACCCGCGGCGATCGCGCCACCGGCACGATCCTCGGCGCCGGCGCTGGTGCGCTGCTCGGTCGCTCGATCGATCGCAACAACAGCCGCCCGCGCTGCGGCTGATCTCAGACTGATCGGGCCGGTTGGCCCATAGATCGATGGGGGGCGCGCCGGCGAAAGCCGGCGCGCCCCTTCTTGTTTTACGGTGTTGTTCTGGCGCCATTTACCGGCGCCCGGTTTCATGGGCTGAAATATTCTGAAATCCGCAACTCACATGAAGGCCTCAGGGCCTTGCCCCATGGCAACCGTTCTTGAGACCCCCGCTCTGGACAGGACCGCCGGTACCACCGGCCTGAACCGGATCATCGCTTCGGCCTTCGGCGTGCGCCTCGTCAGCGACGTGCCCGAACGGTTGTCCCGCTTCGGACTGCGCCCTCTGCTGGATGCCAAGCGCCGTCAGCGGCTCAATCGGATCCGCATGAGCGGCCTGTTGTTCATCCATGTTCCCAAGAATGCCGGCACCTCGATCAGCGACCGGCTCTACGGCGCCCAGACCAAGCACGCTTCCGCCATCTATTATGCCCGGGCGGCACCGGACCTGCTGATCCTGCCCAGCTTTGCGATCGTGCGCAATCCGGTCGAACGGTTCCTTTCCGCCTATCGCTACGCCCGCGCAGGCGGAACCTTGCATCGCACGATTTCAGCCCCGTTTCGCGAACGCTACACCGCCTTTCGTTCGATCGACGACGCCATCGACCACCTTGCTGCCGCGCGCAGCCCGTTCGATCTGGATCACGTCTTTCGACCGCAATCGTGGTACTTGCTCGATGCCTGTGGCCAACTGGCGGTTGACCGGCTGATCCCCTATGAGCGGATCGGTGAAATCGGCAGGCTGCTGCGCCGGCCGGATCTGGAGAACCTGCCGCAGTTCAACTGCTGCGAAACAGCGTGCGAACTGCCGGGACGCGCCCAGCTCGATTTCCTCCACCAGTTCTATGCTGACGATTTCGCCTTGCGCGAAAGGGCTCTGAAAGCCGGCGCACCGCTGCTGACGCCCTGATCCGGACGCCCGGTTCAAGGGGGCCGGTTCAGGGGGCCAAGTTCAAGGGCCGGCCGTTGGCAGTTCGCGCCGCACTTTGCGGCAGAGGCGAAAAATCAAAGCATTGCTCTGTGCATAGGGGCCTTTCCTAAGCCGCCGTACTATGCTCCTATGCTGGCGATGTTCATGCGGAATCCCCCCTTCCTGACATATCGGAATTGCCCCGTTTCGGCTCCGGCCGGGCAGGCCCGGGGATTTTCACCTGAACCGTGTCAACTGTGTCAACCGGGCCATCAGACGGGGGCCTGCGCTTGACCGAGAGGCCGGCAATGCTCGTCACCGGCGGTGCCAAGCGGATCGGCGCGGCCATCGCCCGTGCCTATGGCTCGGCGGGCTGGCATGTCGTGATCCACTACGGCAACTCCCGCGAACAGGCTCAGGCACTGGCCTCCGAACTGCCCAGCGCCGAAATCGTCAGCTGCGAACTGGATGACTGGAACGCGGGCCCCGCGATGGTCGAACAACTCGCCGCGCGCCTGCCCCGCTGGCGCGTGCTGGTGAACTGCGCGGGCATGTTCGATCTCGACACCGCCGAGGCGCTTGTCCCGGCGACGTTCGAGAAGGCCATGCGCGTCAACGCGGGCACTCCGGCCCGGCTGGCGCAGGCGTTCCTCGCCCATGCGCGCAGCCCGGAAGGCCGCCGCGTGATCCACGTGACCGACCAGAAGCTACTCAATCCCAATCCGGACTTCTTCTCCTACACGATGAGCAAGCACGCGCTCGCCGCGACAGTGCCGATGCTCTCGATGGCCCGCCCGCGGGCGGAAGACCGGATCTACGCGCTCGCACCCGGCGCGATCCTCGCCAGCCACGACCAGAGCGAGGCCGAGACCGAAGTGTCGCACCGGATGAACCTGCTTCACCGCAAGACCACACCCGAAGACGTCGCCGACGCGGCGCTGTTCCTCTCGCAGGGATGGCTCGCAAGCGGGGAGACGCTTTTCGTCGATTCCGGACAGCACCTGCTCGCGCAGCCGCGCGACGTGCTGTTCCTTGCACGGCAGTAAGGGAGGCGCTGCCCGATTTCTCGCCTTCGCATGCGGCATTCGCACGCGAACCTTCTTGTTCCGGGCCGGCGCGCCCACTCACAAATGGCTGATGGCAATGGGAATTCTCGATCGCTTTCTCGAACGCGGGGTCCGCAGCGGCACGCTCGAACTGACCCGGCCGGACGGGAGCGTAAAACGCTTCGGTAAACCGGTCGCCGGTTACCCCGATGTCCGCATCCGCTTCGCGGACGCCAAGGCCGAACGCCAGATCCTTACCGATCCCCGTCTCGGCGCGGCGGAAACCTACATGGACGGCAAGCTCACTGTCGAAAACGACGACATCATGGGGCTGGTAGAACTGCTGCGCGCCAACTCCAGATGGGACAAGGGCGGCGAACTGCACGAACAGTCTGCCCTCAAGAAAGTGACCGGAAAGCTCGTCACGCTGGTCGACGGCATCAACAAGGCCACCAGCGCCAAGAAGAATATCGCGCATCACTACGACATCGGCAACGAACTCTACAATCTGTTCCTCGACATCGAACACATGCAGTATTCCTGCGCCTATTGGCCGGAAGAGAACATGACGCTGGAGCAGGCGCAGACCGCCAAGCTCGCCCATATCGCCGCCAAGCTCGCCCTCGCCCCGGGCCAGCGCGTGCTGGACATCGGCTGCGGGTGGGGCGGCATGGCGATCTACCTCGCGAAGAATGCGGACGTTTCGGTGCTCGGCATCACGCTGAGCGAGGAGCAGCTTGCCCTGGCGCGCGAGCGGGCGCAGCAGGCGGGCGTGGCGGACAAGTGCACGTTCGAACTGGTCGACTACCGCGACCTTGCCGCCCGCGGCGAGAAGTTCGACCGGATCGTTTCGGTCGGCATGTTCGAACATGTCGGCCAGGCGCAGTTCGCACAGTTCTTCAAGGCCTGCGGTACGCTCCTGCCCGACGACGGCGTGATGCTGCTCCACACCATCGGGCGCATGGGCGGCCCCGGCGCCACCGATGCCTTCACACGCAAGTACATCTTCCCGGGCGGCTACATCCCCGCGCTGAGCGAGACCGTGGCGGCGAGCGAAAAATTCCGCATCATCGCCACCGATGTCGAGAACCTGCGGCTTCATTACGCGCTCACCCTGCGCGAATGGTACAAGCGCTGCGTCGCCAATCGCGAAGCGATCATTTCGATGATGGACGAGCGATTCTACCGCATGTGGATCTTCTACCTCTCGGGCGCCACCGCCGCGTTCGAGAGCGGAGGCATGTGCAACTATCAAATTCAATACGCCCGTAATCGCGGTACGCTGCCGATCACGCGCGACTACATGGGCAAGGCCGAAGCCGCGCTTCCTAACCGCTGAGGGACATCTCTCACCCCGCCCGCCGTTGCGCGTTATTGCACTGGGGGGCGGGGGCTGTTAGGCGCGCGAGCCGAATCCAGCGCATTTCTGCGGAGCCCGTTCCCATGTCCGACAGCATCAAGAAGGTCGTCCTCGCCTACTCCGGCGGCCTCGACACCAGCGTCATCCTCAAGTGGCTTCAGGTCACCTACAACTGTGAAGTGGTGACCTTCACGGCCGACCTCGGCCAGGGTGAAGAACTCGACCCCGCCCGCGCCAAGGCCAAGATGATGGGCCTGCCGGACGAGAACATCTACATCGACGACCTGCGCGAGGAATTCGTGCGCGACTTCGTCTTCCCGATGATGCGCGCCAATGCCCGCTATGAAGGCGACTATCTCCTCGGCACCTCGATCGCCCGCCCTCTGATCTCCAAGCGCCTGATCGAAATCGCGCACGAGACCGGCGCCGACGCGGTCGCGCATGGCGCCACCGGCAAGGGCAACGACCAGGTTCGCTTCGAACTCTCGGCCTACGCGCTCGATCCGAACATCAAGGTCATCGCCCCCTGGCGCGAGTGGGACTTGACCAGCCGCACCGCCCTCATCGCCTGGGCCGAGCAGCACCAGATCCCCGTTCCCAAGGACAAGCGCGGCGAAAGCCCGTTCTCGACCGACGCGAACCTCCTCCACACCTCGTCCGAAGGCAAGGTTCTGGAAGATCCGTGGGAAGAGACCCCCGACTACGTCTACTCGCGCACCGTAAACCCGGAAGACGCGCCGAACGAGCCGGAATACATCACCATCGACTTCGAGAAGGGTGACGGCGTCGCGCTCAACGGCGTGGCCATGAGCCCCGCCTCGCTCCTCACCGCGCTCAACGAACTCGGCCGCAAGCACGGCATCGGCCGCCTCGATCTGGTCGAGAACCGCTTCGTCGGCATGAAGTCGCGCGGCATGTACGAGACGCCGGGCGGCGAGATCTACGCCCGCGCCCACCGCGGCATCGAGCAGATCACGCTCGACCGCGGCGCCGCGCACCTCAAGGACGAGCTGATGCCGAAGTATGCAGAGCTCATCTACAACGGCTTCTGGTTCGCCCCGGAGCGCGAGATGCTTCAGGCCGCCATCGACCACAGCCAGGCCCGCGTGAACGGCACCGTTCGCCTCAAGCTCTATAAGGGCAATGCCTCGGTCGTCGGCCGCAAGTCCCCGGACTCGCTCTACTCCGAACGCCACGTCACGTTCGAGGACGATGCCGGCGCTTACGACCAGAAGGACGCAGCCGGTTTCATCAAGCTGAACGCCCTGCGACTCCGCCTGCTGGCCCAGCGCGATTCCAAGTAAATACCTTCGGATTCGGCCTTCCGAATCCTTTCAACGTCTTAACGACATAGGGCGGCCCGTTGCCAAAGTGCGACGGGCCGCTTTTGCATGGGTCCTCAAGGCGATGAACTGCCTGTAGGAGTCCATCCCTATGACGGGGAAGCAAAACCAGCCGCCTAAAGCTCGCGCTAAACGCATCGGGTTCGCTCTGGCGAGCATCGCGCTTATCGCAGCTCCCGCCTCTTCGGCCGTGGCCGAGGGGCGCCTGGTCAAGCTGCCGGGCTCCGAGCCCGCTGCGGCGGAAGCTCCGGTAGCCATGGTGCCGCCCGCCGCGCTGACGCCGGCCCCGGCCGCCCTGCCCGCCACTCCGCTGATCGAGGCTATCCAGCCCGAAACGCAGGAATTCGAGACCATCGGTTCCGGCATGGCCAGCTTCTACGGCCGCGAACTCGCCGGCAACCGCACCGCCAGCGGCGACCGTTTCGACCCGACCGCCCTCACCGCCGCGCACCGCACCCTGCCGCTCGGCTCGCAGGTTCGCGTCACCAACCCGGCCACCGGCCAGTCGGTGATCGTCACCGTCAACGACCGCGGCCCGTTCCATTCGAACCGCCTGATCGACCTGAGCAAGGCCGCTGCCGACAAGATCGGCATCTCGCGCGCCGGCTCCGGCAAAGTCGAAATCGCCGTCCGCGACGACGATTGATCGCCCATTCTGCCTGATCTGAAAGAAGGTTAGGCCGACGCGGTATCGGAGGGGGGTGGGGGAAGCACCGCGCCGGCCTTCACAGATACAAACATCGCCAGCGTCATAGAGTTCCCGGCCCGCTCGATTTTTTTGCGCCGCCGCCGCGCCGCGCGGTTGACACAGTTGACACGGTCCAGCGCAAATAGGCCCAGCCCTTTCCGAGCCGCCCCACACCGCACCATCCAGCGACTTGAACTCCATCGGCGGCCCGCCCACCGAGGCGCCATCCCCCGCCAGCACGCTGTCCACCGCCGCGAAAGCATGGCCCTGCCACGCATCCCACTCGCCCGCCGCCAGGGCCCGGCACGCCTCCAGATCGAGAGCCGGCGCATCGGCCACCTCCTCCCCGGCATCCACCGCGTCGAGCCACGCCTCCCGCGCTTCCCCGACGAGCAAGGCCCCCAGCTCCGCCACGTATCGCCCGCGCTCCGGCGGCAACCGCGCATCGCCGAGACCGTCCGCGTCGTCCTCCATCGGCGTCAGCCCCTCCGGCACCGCGCCCGCCACCAGCGCCAGCACCTCGTCGAACCGATCGGCATGAGCGCCCGCCTCAGTCTCCTCCGCTGCCCGGTCGAGCCGCGCCAGATGCGCGAGCAGCAGCCGCGCATCGAACCGACGTCGCACCGCCACTTGCTCGCCATGGTAAAAGACAGCCTCCTCCACCCCATCGAGCGCCCGCGTCGCCAGCACTTCCTCGACATGCCGCCGCGCCAGCACCAGCGCCGCATCCCATCCCTGCGCAAAGAGAGCGTCCCGCCGCCGCAACACGTAGGCCGACTGCCGAGACAACCCCACCGCCGCACTCGCCGCCCGCACGTCCCCCTTATCGGCCAGCCGGTGCAAAAACCGAACCTTCCGCTCGGCGGTCCAAGAATTGTGAGGTGAAAGATCCTCCCCCATCGGGGGAGGGGGACCATCTCCGCTCATCCTGAGCTTGTCGAAGGAAGGATGGTGGAGGGGGCGAGCCACAGCGCCACCGCCAGAAGTAGAGGAACCAGATAAAATGCGAGGGCCATCGCCCTCGCGCTCCCCAACCCTTCCCGCCGCGCCCGACGCCCGCGAAGCGCCCTGCCCCGCACCGTCGCCGAGCGCCTCACCAAAGCCCGGCCCCATCCCGTCATCCCAGCGCAAGCCGGGATCGCCCTCGACCGAGCGCCCACCGCCCCGCCCGCGCGGAAAGGACTCCCCCGGCAACCCGATATCCCGAGAGCCCGGAATCCACCCCCGCCCGGCAGCGGTGGGATACGAAGAGTTTGAATGGTCGGACATGGTTCACCCCCAAGACTGGAGCCAAAGCCCCGGCACGGAGGCGCCGGGGTGAACCAGATCATTTATCGCATGTGAGGACGTGTAGGAAAGTGAAGTATCGGAGACATCTTGCCGACAAGCTCACGACGAGAGGGTTCATCAGATGGCCGCTTGGGGCCGGTAGGCGACTGCCCGATTTAGAGGTGGCACTAACGGTTATTTGCCGTTCGCAGGATGCCAGCTTACCCGCTGTGAGAAAAAGCATTGTCGTTGAACAGTTCTACCTCTGATGGATCGACCACTTCCGGCGTATTTGCCGCATCTGCCACCACGATTTTGCTAACATCCAAGGCTTCTTTCAATGCGGCCCCAGATATCCAGTCATTGTTCCACAACGCTTCCGATTCGCCATCGACAATCTTACAAATTGTCTCGTTTGACGTAAATTCAAGCTCTAGTGCAGCGGGTTTTGTTACACGTTGCAGCCAGACTTCTTGATAACCGTTGTACGGAACACCGCCCATCTTTGCCTTTACCTTGCGCCATAGCCTGGCTTTCTCCTCTGGCTTTTGCAAGGCGAGCAAATGGGTCAAGATACCGGCAACTACCGGAAAAGTTGATGGGGACGTGACAGCTATGTCTGTGGCGATTGCCACTTGCACTTCTATATCTTCAGGCTCGATCTTTTGTGCGGCGATCTTTTTGTGCAATTCGGCCAAGAGCCGCTTTAGTGCGCCGCTGCTCGGATACTTCCGACCGAATGAATGTAATCGGAGCAATTGCTTCTGCAATGTCCTGGCGTTGGTCTCACCCAGGTCTTGGATTTCGATAGCAGCGATCTTATCGACCTTGATGGAACCTTCGATGACGTTGGTGCTGGAGTACGTCTTCGCAACGCCCAACCTCATTCCGACTTCTCGCAGACAATCGCTGACCACTTTTAGTATGCGTTCGCCCTCCCGATCGCTGTTAGTAAAAATGCGGTAATCATCACGGTAGCGCAGGATTATGAAGTCTTTCTCTCCTTCGAGATTCTTTGTGATCAACTCGTCAACGTAGCCAAGCACAAGCTCTGCCAGAAAGTCCATCAAAACGGAGCCTTGGGAAATGCCGTTTGTTTGGCCAAACCTCCCCCCGCGAACAAGGCGGTCAATCTTATCTCCCAAGAGGCTCTTGCCATTGCTTTCCTTCGCAGCCTCGAGGCCGTGTAAGGCCCAAGAGATGCTGTGGGTATAAAGCGAGCCGTAACAGTCAGTCACATCCCTATGCAGAATATGTGAAAAATCCAGTGAGTAGGTCAGCGATGCCTGCTCTACCGTCTGCCACCATTTTCTGATTTGCGTAGCTTGATCCTTTTCGTCGCCATCAGACAAGAAAACCGAACTGCAACAGGTGACAGCCCCGCCCTCGAATTCGGCGAACCTTTCTGTTATCGTTTTCCAAGCATCTGGCTCGCAGATCGTATTGACCAAAGATACGTAAATTGCGGGATGCATCAATTCTAATGGCCGCCATGCAAAGCGACCATCTTTGTTGGCAATGAAGTTATAGTTCACACCAGACATTTTTTCTGGCTTACCGTCGGCCAGTTCTTTGTAATCACCTCCCTTGAGCACACTCGATACAGCCTCAAGGATGGGCTCGAAGCTGATATAATTTGGGAAATCAGCGTTGAAGTAGCTACTACCCCTCAGGAAATACTTCATCTCATCAGCGGCAGGAAGATCTACAAGCTTTGTCAAAAACTATCTCATGCAAACATTACAAATCATCGGCGTGTTGCCACATTCGAAATCTTTCGGCTAGTCTTAATGATGTTACTGGCCTGCCAGCTTTTCGTTTGCGGCGAGACAAAGTGCCGTTTGTTACTGATCGGTCATTATGGGGTCGTTGCACGGGCGAGAATGGGTGTGGTCGGCATTCGTTGACTTAAATGCCGTTGCTACCGTGCCCAGCAATGACCGCTTCCGGGAAATCTAAACAATTGCCCTGATGGCCGGATTGGAGTGCAAAGCGGCCAAGCGAGGCCTACATCATCACATAGTGCGGCTTGCTCCACGTAGCGTAGCCCCGCCGCACTTCGGACGGCTTGAGATTGAGCCGCCATGTGCGGCCATTGCTCCGCAGCAGGACGAGGACGCCGGAACGGCGCAGGGTCTTGCCGGGCGCATCGCCGCGCACGTCTTCACAGCGAAGGGATGGCGCGGGCAGCGCGCTGCGCGGGGGTGCGCTCGACGGGACCGTCGGCGCTGTCGTCGAGGAACCACCCGGTCCGACTTCGTCCGCCACGGGGCCAATCGCCGAACGCGGGGCCCAGCTCGCGCCGGCAAGGGGTTGCGGCATGGCTGCAAGCGCCGCCGTCAGGACGGCAAGGGTGACTGCATTGGCTCTGCTGTTCGCGCGCATGTCTCCCTCCAGAAACAGGCGCCAGTTCGAAAGTCTCGCGCCCGGATGGCGCGGTTGACATTACGAATCGACTGAGCGTGCCACTACGCCCCTTGCATGGGCAAGGGGCGTGATGCGGCTCACACTTCCATTTTCGGCGTGAAGGGCCGCGCCGGACTGCCTGCCCGGCGCGCCGGGCCGGTCATTTGGCCAGCAGCGGTTTCAGGTAGTGCCCGGTGAAGGACTTCTTCACCTTGACGATATCCTCCGGCGTACCTTCGGCGATCACCTCGCCGCCGCGCACGCCGCCTTCCGGGCCCATGTCGATGATCCAGTCGGCGGTCTTGATGACATCGAGGTTGTGCTCGATCACCACCACCGAATTGCCTTGCTCGACAAGGCGGTGGAGCACTTCGAGCAGCTTGCGCACGTCCTCGAAGTGGAGGCCGGTGGTTGGCTCGTCCAGCACATAGAGCGTCTGGCCGGTGGAGCGGCGGGCCAGTTCCTTGGCGAGCTTGACGCGCTGCGCCTCGCCGCCGGACAGCGTGGTCGCCTGCTGGCCGACCTTGACGTAGCCGAGGCCCACCTCGTTCAGCATGTGCATCTTGTCACGGATCGGCGGCACGGCCTTGAAGAACTCCTCCGCGTCCTCGATCGTCATGTCGAGCACGTCGGCGATGGAGTGGCCCTTGAACTTCACTTCCAGCGTTTCGCGGTTGTAGCGCTTGCCGTGGCATTCCTCGCACGTGACGTAGACGTCTGGCAGGAAGTGCATCTCGATCTTGATCAGGCCGTCGCCCTGGCACGCCTCGCACCGGCCGCCCTTGACGTTGAAGCTGAAGCGCCCGGCCTTGTAGCCGCGTGCTTCCGATTCCGGGAGGCCCGCGAACCAGTCGCGGATCTGGGTGAAGGCGCCGGTATAGGTGGCGGGGTTGGAGCGCGGGGTGCGGCCGATGGGGGACTGGTCGATCTCGATCACCTTGTCGCAGTTTTCGAGCCCGGTGATCCGGTCATGCGCCCCGGCGACGACGCGCGCGCCGTTGAGCTGGCGCGCGGCGCCGGCCTGCAGGGTGTCGATGGTGAGCGAGCTTTTGCCCGATCCGGAAACGCCGGTGACGCAGCAGAAGGTGCCGAGCGGGAACTTTGCCGTCACGTTCTTCAGGTTGTTGGCGCGGGCGTTCTCGACCACGATCTTCTTGCCGTTGCCCTTGCGGCGCTTGGTCGGCACCTCGATCTTGCGCGTGCCGTTGAGGTAGGCGGCGGTGAGGCTGTTCTTGCTCTTGAGCACTTGCTTCAGCGTGCCTTCGGCCACCACTTCGCCGCCATGGACGCCGGCGCCGGGGCCAAGGTCGACAATATGGTCGGCCGTGCGGATCGCGTCCTCGTCATGTTCGACCACGATCACGGTATTGCCCAGGTCGCGCAGGCGCTTGAGCGTTTCCAGCAGCATGTCGTTGTCGCGCTGGTGGAGGCCGATCGAGGGTTCGTCGAGCACGTAGAGCACGCCCGACAGGCCCGAGCCGATCTGGCTGGCGAGGCGGATACGTTGGCTTTCGCCGCCTGACAGCGTGCCGCTGGTACGGTCGAGGTTGAGGTAATCGAGCCCGACGTTGTTGAGGAAGCCGAGGCGCTCGTTGATTTCCTTGAGGATGGCCTTGGCGATCTGCTGCTGCTGGGCGGTCAGCTTCTCCTCAAGATTGCCGAACCATGCGAAGCCGTCCGCCACCGAAAGGCGCGCGGCGTCGGCAATGTCGCTGCCGGCGATCTTCACCGAAAGCGCTTCGGGCTTGAGACGCTTGCCCTCGCAGGTTTCGCAGGGCTGCGCGGTCTGGAACTTGGACAGTTCCTCGCGCATCCAAGCGCTGTCGGTCTGGATCATGCGGCGGTTGAGGTTGCCGATCACGCCCTCGAACGGCTTGTTGACCGTGTATTCCTTCTTGCCGTCCTTGAACGTCAGCGGCACGGCCTTGCCCGCGGTGCCGTAGAGGATGACGATCTTCACCTCGGGCGAGAGCGCGTCCCACGGCGTGGTGAGGTCGAAACCGAAGTGCTCGGCCAGGCTGGAGAGCACCTGCATGTAATAAGGCGAAGGCGGGTTGGACTTGGCCCAGGGCACCACGGCGCCCTGCTTGAGGCTGAGATGCTCGTTCGGGACCACAAGTTGCGGATCGAACAGCAGCTTCTCCCCCAATCCGTCGCAAGCCGGGCAGGCGCCCTGCGGGGCGTTGAACGAGAACAGGCGCGGCTCGATCTCCTCGATGGTGAAGCCGCTGACCGGGCAGGCGAACTTTTCGGAGAAGACGATGCGGTTCGGCGGCAGGCCGACCTTCTTCATGCCCTTCGGTTGCGCTTGGCCTTCGACAGGCTCAGGCTGAGCGGACTTGGAGCGCCCCCCCTTCCCCGCTCGTGCCGAGCTTGTCGAAGCACCGGAAAC
Organism: Novosphingobium sp. BL-S-33; assembly: GCF_056857025.1. NCBI lineage: Bacteria > Pseudomonadati > Pseudomonadota > Alphaproteobacteria > Sphingomonadales > Sphingomonadaceae > Novosphingobium > Novosphingobium sp. BL-S-33. Next base: position 3,598,178 of record NZ_CM166474.1, read on the forward strand.
CTCCGCCACCGTCGTATCGGCAAGGTCGATATAGGCCAGCCCCTCGGCCAGCTTCAGCGCCTGTTCGAAGCTGTCGGCAAGACGGGTCTGGATGCCGTCCTTGACCGATATGCGGTCCACCACGACTTCGATGTCGTGCTTGTACTTCTTGTCGAGCGCGGGGGCGTCCTCGATGGCGTAGAGTTCGCCGTCGATGCGCACGCGGGTATAGCCCGCCTTCTGCCACTCGGCCAATTCCTTGCGGTATTCGCCCTTGCGGCCGCGCACGACCGGCGCGAGCAGGTAGGCGCGGGTGCCTTCGGGCAGTTCCATCACCCGGTCGACCATGTTGGAGACGGTCTGCGCCTCGATCGGCAGGCCCGTGGCGGGCGAATAGGGAATGCCCACGCGCGCCCAGAGCAGGCGCATGTAGTCCCAGATCTCCGTTACCGTCGCCACCGTGGAGCGCGGGTTGCGGCTGGTGGTCTTCTGCTCGATCGAGATCGCGGGGCTGAGGCCGTCGATATGCTCGACGTCCGGCTTCTGCATCATCTCCAGGAACTGGCGCGCATAGGCGGAGAGGCTCTCCACGTAGCGGCGCTGGCCCTCGGCGTAGATCGTGTCGAACGCGAGGCTGGATTTCCCCGAACCCGACAGGCCGGTGATGACGATCAGCTTCTCACGCGGGAGCTCGATGTCGAAACCCTTGAGGTTGTGCTCACGGGCGCCGCGTACGGTGATGTGGGAGAGACTCATGGGGGAGATATGTTCCAGATTTGTTCACGATACGCAAGGCACGCTGCGCCGCAAAATGGGGGCCGCGAAGCCATGTGGGAACGGCAGGCCCGATTGCAACGTATGCCGCCCCCCGCCCTCCCCTCGGCGCCGCTTCCACCGGTCACGCCGTTCGTCGGCAATCGAATGTCGTCTATCGGTCGTGCAATGTCGTTTGCCGATCCGTTAGTTTGCAGACTTGAAACCGTCATCCCAATCAGTAATAGAGACGCTGCCTGATTACAGTAACGACTCACCCTTTGCTATTATGTCGACCTGCATGACAAAGTAGATCGTCAGGTGAATGAACCGGCCCGGGACGTCGCACAGGCTAACGCACTTATTGCCGATCGAATTCACAGCTTGGATTCACAACGTGAGTTCACGGCGGGGCAGGTGCGCACAACGCGCCTGTAAAACAAGAATTTTCAGATCGCACCAGGGTCGTCGCAGTTCATTTGCATCGTGGGACAGGGAGGTTCCGCGAAAGGCCGACTGCGCCCTTAAAGGAGGAGTACCTGAGATGACCAAGGTTTCCCTGTTCGCTTCCGCCGTCCTGTTCGGTGCCGCGCTCGGCCTGGCCGCGCCGGCCATGGCAGAAGACGTCCTTGTCAAGAATCGCGCCATCGATCCGAACGTTCCGCGCGTCGAAGTGCGCTACAGCGACCTCGATCTAGATAGCCAGGCGGGCCGCGACCGGCTCACCACGCGGCTCGATTCCGCGGTCCGGACGGTCTGCGGAGACGCGGATGTCCGCAATCTTGACGACTTCAGCCACATGCGGGACTGCCGCGATGAGTCCACCGATCGTGCCTATGCGGCACGTGACGAACTCTTCGCCCAGCACATGGCCGCCCGGGCGAGTGGCCAGACCCTTGCTTCGGCCGGCACCCCGCAAACCATGGCGGTCTTTGCCCGGCGCTGAGCCCTTGCGTCCGCCGGTCCTGCCCTTTCCGGATCGGCGGGACGCATCATTGAGTTAGCAGACTGAAATTTTCGGCAAGCGCCCTGTTGTATAGGCAATACTGTCCGAGCAATAGGATTACGCCAGCTTGCAGTTACTTTGTACGTTGCGGAATTAATTTTCCGTCACTGTATTTAATGTTTCACAATCGAGAAATAGAGGAGGCCGTCCGCGCATTGCGGGATGGTCTCGGGGGAATCGATGCCGCATCGTGCGCCGCAATTCGCGGTCACCCAGGTCGGCCCATCCCTCCCAAACACCGTTCAAAAGACCGCCACCAAAGCGGCCGACAATAACGAAGCAACGCCATGAGGGTCGCTCGCAATCCACCACCGTGCCGGGATTCCCCCGGACCGACCGGAGCATACGAGCATGACGCATTTTAACAGCCGCAAAACCTCGCAATTCGTTTCCACCCGTACTTTGTGGTCCGGTGTCGCGCTGCTTTGCACCGCGCTGCCGATCGCATCGCCGGCTCTCGCGCAAACCGTTGCCGCCACCATGACGGATGGCGACAGGCCCACCGAATTGGTGCGGTATGCCGACCTTGACCTCACTTCCCCGCAAGGACGCGCGCGGTTGGATGCGCGCATCAATTCGGCAATCGATCATGTCTGCGGCCACGCCGACATCGGCGATCTTGAAGGGCGCGCCCAGATCCATGATTGCCGCAGCGAAAGCGCGCAGCGGGCCTATACGGCGCGCGACACCATGCTCGCCGCTCGCGATCGCGGCGACCATGTGGCCGCCCTTGCCATCTCCAAGGGTCCGGCCACCGGACGTTCCGATCACTGACCGCATCGGAACGCCCTGAATGCGCCGCCCCCGCTCCCCCATGCGGGGGCGGCGCTTTCCATTTCATGACCCGTGGTTCCTGGCTCCGGCTCGGGGCCGGTTCCCCGAGAAATCCTCTTTCTGTCGCAGGCGCCGCACAGTCCGTCCCCGCGCGTCACCATTCGTCGCATAGGCTTTGCGCCGGCCCGTTCGCGTGGTCACAGATGCGCGCAAACACCTTCAGGGACGGAGAATTACATGAGGGGGTCGCCCATCCTTCTGGCGCTTGCTGCACCGGTTTTCGCATTCGGCATCGCCAGTGCCGCGCATGCCGACGATCCACGCGATCCGACCATGACGCCCGAGGCCATTGCCCGCGATCGCGCCGTGATCCGCAAGCTAAATCAGGACCAGCTGGCCTATGTGCGCAAACGTGATGCGCAGTATGCCGAAGGCTGGAAGGCCTATCGGCAGTCGCCGGATGCCCGGCGCAGCAGCGCCAGCGACGACGGCGCCCGCGATTACGCCGAAGCCCGCCGCCAGTACGAGGCCGACCTTGCGAGATGGCGCCGCGATGTCGCCGCCTGCCGCGCCGGCGACTATTCACGCTGCCGCTGACTTCTGACCGGCCCCTCTTGGCGAACCGCATGAGCGGCGCGTAAGATCCGGCCCATGGCACTGCGCCCTTTCCACCTCGCCTTCCCCGTCCATGATCTCGACGCCGCACGTGCGTTCTGGGGTGGGCTGATGGGCTGTCGGGAGGGGCGCAGCAGCGACGCCTGGGTCGATTTCGACTTCCACGGCCATCAGATCGTCGCCCACCTCGTACCGGACATGGCGCGCGGGGATCGCGCTTCGAACCCGGTAGACGGTCACGGCGTGCCGGTACCGCATTTCGGCATCGTGCTGTCCATGGAAGACTGGGAAGCGCTGGCCCTGCGCCTGCGCGAAGCCGGTGTCGCTTTCGGAATCGAGCCCTATATCCGCTTCGCCGGTCAGGCGGGCGAGCAGGCAACCATGTTCTTCCGCGACCCTTCGGGCAATGCCATCGAGATGAAGGCCTTCGCGCAGCTGGACCAGCTTTTCGCGACCTGAATGTCCGTTTGAGCAACGCCCGCTCGGGCATGTTCGCCGGGGCACCGGCCAATTCCCTGCCGGAATTTCCGGTTTTTCAGACTTTCGCATGACTGGAACCACAGCGGCACCTCGCGTATTTACGCGGGATGGAAATGCGGCCGGATCCGAGGTGAGATGAAGGCAAAGCGCGTTTCCGCCGCTCTCGGCCTGCTGGTGCTGGCGCTCGCGCCTGCCGGGTGTCACCGAAAGGCGTCCGGCGAAGGTCCGCCGCCCCGCGCCAATGACGCCATCGTCATCGAACCGCAGGCGTCCTTGCTGACAGTCCCCGTCGAGGCAGACATTTCCCCGCTCGGCCCCGCGCTGGAGCGGGAAATTCCGCGCACGCTCTGGTCGATCGACCAGACCGGGCTGGACTGCCTGCCCTCGAAGCGGGTCAAAGTGGCCTTCGTCAAGATCAAGACCCCGAAGATCAAGTGCGACATCGTCGGCGATGCACGGCGCGGGGCCTTGCGCTTCTCCGGGACCGGCAACGAGGTTGTCTTCACCATTCCCATCGTCGCACAAGTGCAGGCGCGCGACATCGGCGGCGTGCTCAAGCACGAGACCGCGAGCGCCCGCGCTGAGGCCCGCGCGCGCGTCCGTCTCGACCTGACGCCCGACTGGCACCTGCGCGGCAAGGTCGAGATCTCCTATCACTGGATCGACAGCCCGCACCTCGACTTCCTCGGCAAGCGCATCGACCTGTCCAAGCCTGCCGACCAAAAGCTCGCCCCGATCGTGGCCGGGCTGGAAAAGCAGCTGAGCGCGGAACTGGCCAAGATCAACGTCCGGCCGAAGATCGAGCAGGCCTGGGCAGCGGCCTTCACATCGGTGGAACTCAACAAGCGCAATCCGCCCGTGTGGATGCGGATCACGCCGCAGGAGCTGCAATACGGCGGCTATACCGTGAACGGGCACCGCCTGCAGTTGCGGCTCGGTCTCAAGGCGCTGACCGAGACCTTCGTCGGCGAGCGGCGGGACGATCCGCAGCCCACAGCGCTGCCACCGATGCGCCCCCTCGCCAGCGAGGCGGGCCGGATCGCCTTCTTCATCCCGGTGATCGCCGATTATCGCGAGCTGGAGCCGGTGCTGATGAAGGCTCTGGTCAAGCGCCAGCAGCGGCCGTTCACCGTGCCCGGCGGCGGTGCCGTGCGCGCCGAGTTCCGCAAGGCGACGATCTACGGCACCACCGGCGGGCGGATCGCGGTGGGCATCGAACTCTCGGTCGAGGGGACGAGGGGCTATCTGGGCAAATCGAGCGGCACCGTCTGGCTGACCGCCCTGCCCGCGAATGCTCCCGATTCCCGCAAGGTGGCGTTCACCGCGCTGCACGTAAGCGGGGGGATCGACATGGTCGGCAGCGATCTGTTGCTGAGCTTCGCCAATGGGCCCGAACTCTCCGCCACGCTGGCGGATGCGCTGGGCCAGAACTTCGAGAACGACTTCCAGAAACTGCTCGGCAAGATCGACCGTGCCATTGCCGAAAAGCGCGCGGGCAAGCTGCTGATCCGCGCCGAAGTTCAGGACGTGCACACCGGCACGATCCGGGCGGCCGGTCAGGGCCTCTACCTGCCCGTACGCGGCAGCGGCGTGGCAACGGTCAAGGTCGACGAATGAGCGCAGGGCCCGCTCGCTTCCAGCCCCATCGCGTGGACATCACAATTTGTATACTATATTCTGTAATTCCATCCAGCCAGACATGATGCGGAGGGCAAGGTGAACGCGGTTTTCCAGCACGGCGGCAACGGCAGGATCGACCTGCGTTATGCCCCGGCGACAAAGCCCGCGATCGGCCACGATACCGTGCTGATCGAGGTGGAGCTGGCCTCGCTGGAATGCGTGGACACGCATGACCCCGCCACCCTGCCGGCGCCGGTGCCCACGCGGATCCCGGGATGTCAGGCTGTCGGCACCGTGATCGCGGCCGGGCCTGCGGTCACGCGCTTCGCCGCGGGGGACCGGGTTGTCGGCCACCATCCCGGCGGCGCCTTCGCGGAACTCTTCGCCGTGCCGGAGGCGACCGTCTGGCACTTGCCCGAAGGGATCGACCCGGCGTTCGCGGCGGCCGTGCCCCATGCTTTCGCCTCGGCCCATGCCACGCTTTTCGCGCGCGGCGGCCTCAGGCAGGGCGAGACGCTGCTCATCAACGGCGTCACCAGCGCCATCGGGCTCATCCTGTTGCAGACGGCAGCGCAGGCGGGCGCGCGGGTGACGGGCATCGCCGCCGACACCTCTCGCCAGGATACCCTGACCGGTTACGGGCTCTCCCACCTGATCGACAGGTGCGGCAATGACGTGCTGGCCGCCTGCCTGGAGGCGAGCGACGGGCGCGGCTTCGATTTCGTCGTCGATACCGGCTTGGGCGCGGACTATGACATACTGTCGCGCCTGACGGTCTCGGGCGGGCGCTACGCCAGCTTCCGCCGCGATAACCAGTACCGGGACCCGAGGTTCGCGCACTTCGCCATCGGCCTTTTCGCGCCAATGGACGATCCGGCGGTCCATGCACTCGTCGAGCGCGAGTTGCACCGCGTCGCGCGCGGCGAAGTCGAAATCCCGGTCGAACACGAATTCGCGCTCTGCGAGGCGGGCGAGGCCTGGGCCTTCACCCGCCGGGGCGGCGTCTACGGCCGCGTGGTCCTGCGGCCTTAGGTATAGTCGCGGAATTGAGAACCGTCGCGCCCGCGAAGGCGGGGGCCCCGCTTCTTTGCAACCTCTCGTTCAGCCGCAAGAAGCGGGATCCGCCAAGTTCACAAACGAAGTGCAACACCAGGTTATGGTGTTGTCATGGGAAGAGCTTACGAACAGCTTGATCTGGAAGAGCGGTGTACGATTGCCCGTCTTCATGAAGACGGGCAATCGCTGCGCCAGATCGCGGCAGCTCGGCATCGCTCGGCATCGACGATCTTTCGGGAGCTGAAGCGCAACAGCGGCAGCACGGTGGGCTATCGGCCCGGCTATGCGCAAGAGCAGGCGCGCGCCCGGCGCTGGTCGGGCATGCGCCTCGAACGCGATCAGGCCTTGCGCGAGGGCGTGCTGGGCCGCCTCGCGGCCGGCTGGTCACCCGAGCAGATCGCCGGCCGCATGGCCCGCGAGGCCGGCGTGCGTATCATCAGTCACGAGAGCATCTATCGCTTCATCCATGCCCAGATCAGGCGGACGAACGATCGATCATGGCGCCATTATCTGCCCCGCGCCAAGGCCCGCCGCGGATGGCGCCGCAAGCCCGGCGGATCCTCGGTCCGCTTCATCGCCAAGCGCCAACCCATCGCCATGCGCCCGGACGAGGCCGCGGATCGGTCCCGGCCCGGCCACTGGGAGGCCGACTTCATGCTCTTCGCCCGATACGGCCAGGCCATCCTCGTCGCCCATGAACGCTCCTCGCGCTACACCCTGATCTGCCATCCGCCCGACCGAAAGGCCCGGCGCACCGCCGACCTGCTCGCCGCCATGCTGCGGCCCTGGCCCGCCGCCTTGCGCCAAACCCTGACCCTCGACAACGGCACCGAGTTTGCACAGCACCACAGGTTGCACCGTCTCGGCATCGATACGTTCTTCTGCGACCCCCATGCCCCATGGCAAAAGGGCGGCGTCGAAAACGCCATCGGCCGCCTCAGACGCGACCTGCCGCGCAAGACCAACATCGAGGATCTCTCGCCTGCCCACTTTGAGGACATCATCCAACGCTACAACAATACACCGCGAAAATGCCTCGACTTCAAAACACCCGCCGAGGCATGCTCTCTTCAACCGTTGCACTTCGAATGTGAATCCACAGCCCCGCCTTCGCGGGGATGACGGGTTTGGGGTTAGCAGCGTGCTTTTTAGCAACCTGAGCCAAGGCTCGGCCGATGGAACCGTCAGACGCTATCCGGATAGATCGGACGAATATCCACCGGCAGCGTACCCATTGCCTTGATCACGCCTTCCGCCTCCGGATCGAGCTTCGCCCAGCGGTCCATGAACGCGATGGTCCCGGCATAGTCGCCCCTGGCCTGCAACATCAGCATGTCGTGGAGCAGGTCGCGCAGGCCCGCTTCCATCTTCGCATCGTCCACCGTGAAGCGCCCGGTCGCCGGGTCGAAGACGAAGGCGCCCTTCGCACGCAGATAGCCGTATTGCAGCGCCGCGCCCTTGCCATGCGCCTCCACCGCGCCGAACCGCACCGCGCGGAACACGCCCACCGCGTAAGTCGCGAACAATTGCGGCTTCTCCGCCACCGGCAATTCGCCCTTCTGCATCATCAGCAGCAGGTCCCACACCCCCGCGACATCGGCCTTGGCCTCTTCGATGGCGGAGTTCTGCTCCTTCAGCGCCTTGTCCACGGTGGTCTTCTCGCCATTGACGACGATCGTGCCCGGCCCGAGACTGTGCGAGAGTTCGTGGAACAGCGTCTCGAACTGCATGTACCGACGATCCACCAGCGCCGCTTGCTCAGGCACCAGCACCAGCGCGCCCATCGGTTTCAAGATCAGGTCGAACTTGGCGCCCAGCACGTTGGAGAGGATCACCTTCTTGGCGCCCTTGGCCTCCCGCACCCGCTCGTCATTGGGCAGGTTGAAAGCGATGGTCTGCGGGCCCGGCACATTGTCGCCGCCACCGCGCACCTGCTCGGCCACGGCGATGGGGCTGGCGAAACCGCGCTGGAAGTTCTTGTACTCGTCGGGGATCGGCAGGTTCGCTTCCATATCGCGCAGGAAGGCCTTGTACTTGGCGAGCTTGGCCGATTCCTCGGGATCCTTCAGCGTCACGAAAGCCTCGAACGAGGCCTTCGCGCCCATCAGGCGATCGGTATAGACTTCATAAGGCCCGATAGCCGGTTCGATCGGCGTGCCCTCGATGTCCATCCACGCCAATTCGCTCTCGAAGTAGTCGTCGGTGCGCAGCGCCTTGGCCCGCAGGCTCAGAAACTTCTTCAGGCTCGCATTGCTGGTGCGCGCCGCCGCCTCGTCGAGCAGCTTGGCGGCAGGCTCCAGCCATTCCTTGTAGGCCTGCGAATAGGGCACCGCGACCAGCTTGCTCCCATCGCGCCGCACCACCGTATAGGGGCTGGTGAGCGCCGCCTTCTGGTCCGGATGGGCGGCGAGATAGGCCTCGAATTCCTGCTGCGTCAGGTCTTCGGGATAGAAACCGGCGCCTTCGGGCATCGGCTTGTCACCCCAGAACGGGTGGAGATCGGCCAGTTCGTCCCACGGGCCGAAGTTGCGGTGGAACATCTCCACCAGCAGATCGCGGTTGGCGCTCCGGTCTGCCGCAATCGCGCGGCCCACTTGCGGGTTCTCTGCATAGCGCTGGCGCATGTAGATCTCGCTGAACAGGTCGGCGACCTTCATCAGCTTGTTGACGACATCGCGCTCTTCAGGTGTCAGGAACTTGGTATCGACCTGCATGTGCACGGTCGCCAGCTTCGCCTTTTGCGCGGCAAGATCGTAGACCGGCGCGGCCGTCTGCGCCATGGCGGGCGGGGCCTGCAAGACACTGGCGGCAAGCAGCAATGGAGCGAGCGCGAAGCGGGTGGTGGGCATGATGGGGCCGAACTTGGGGACGAACTTAGGCGCGAACATGGGGGGAGCCTTTCGGGTCTGTTCTCGGCGCGGACCCTAGACCCAAGCGATCCATGAGAAAAGCCGCGAGCGCCGCCGAAACCGTTCAGCCGAACCAAGACCCGCGCCTCATTCTTTGCTAGCATATCAACAACAAGCATCAGAGAATGCCCGGAGAAGAGATGCCGCCATCGACCCTGAAGCGCCGATTTTTCACGGCTTCAGCTTGCCTGTTCCTGATGGCCAGCGGCTTTTCCGGGCTGGCCGAGGCGCCCGAAACCATCGGCGATCCAATCGTGGTGACGGCCCGCAAGATGCGGATCACGAATATCGAATACACCGTGCGCGGCCCCTATCTCAGAGGCTGCGTGCCGCACCCCTCCGTGGGATCGCCCGCCGCCGATCGCGTCCTTTGCTCCATGTTGCAGCAGTGCCTGCTCGAAGGGTACTCCGGAGAAATCCGCGCCAAAGCCTGTCTGAACGACCGTATCAACCGGTTCGCGGCGCAGGACGTTCCGATCGGAGCCGCCGAAGCCTCGTTCGAGACGGACATCGCGGAGAACCTCGGCACTCCGCAGGACAACGCGGCGCCTGCTCCCGAAACCTCCAACGAGATCACCGTTGCCGGATCGCGCCACCCCATTCCGGCGGGGCTGTGGCGCTTCGTCGAATACAGCACCCATACCACCAGCCTGGACCGTGTCTCGCCCCCATCGGTCCACCAGTGGCAGGTCTGCATGTCCGACGATGACCTTCACGCTTTCGCGAATGCCCTGCAAACGCCCGAAACCTCCGTGAACAACGCCATGCCGCCGGCCTGTCGCAGTTGGAAGATCAAGGTCAAAGGCAAGGACATTTCCGGCTCGTTGAGCTGCTTCCTGCAGGGCGGCGCGATCAAGCAGGGCAAACTCACCGGGCGTATCGACGCGAACCGTATCGAGATCACCAAGAACGTGCACTTTGACGCGAAATCGCCGAATGGCCGCGAGCTGCCGTTCTTCTCCACGCTTCAGTCCGAGCTGAGCGCCCAGCGGATTGGCGAGTGCACGAAGCGGTAGGACGGCGGCAATCGTTCGCAGCACCTCCCACTCCCAAAGAACCCGTCATCCCCGCGAAGGCGGGGATCCCGCTTCTGTCGTGCGGGGCGAGAGGTTGCCAGGAAGCGGGGCCCCCGCCTTCGCGGGGGCGACGGTTGTAAGACTGGCGGCCCCTCAGTTCTTCAGATCCGCTCCTAAAGCGGATCGAACTCCAGATGCAGGCTCGCCAGCGCGCGCAGGACATAGGTCGGTTCGTAATCGAAGTGCCACTCGCCTTCCCGTCCGTGATGCGCCTGCGATAGCCGGATATTGCCCATCCGCGCGAGCAGGCGCTCGATGCTGGTGACCACCTCGCGCCGGGCGAGCGGGGCACCGATGCAGGTGTGGGCACCGCGACCGAAAGCAAGATGTTCCTTGAGCTTTGGCCGGTCCATGTCGAACCTGCCGGGATCGGGGAAGCGCGCCGGATCGCGGTTGGCGGCCATGTGCGACATCAAGACCGCCGTGCCCGCCTTGATCTCCACGCCGCCCAGCGTGGTGGTCTTCTGGCACATGCGTCCGCCGCTCTTCACCGAGCCGTCGAAGCGCAAGACTTCCTCGACAAAATTGGCAATCCGCGCCGGATCGTCGCGCAGGCCCTGCTGGATGTCGGGGCGCGTGGCGATAACCTTGAAGGCGTTGGCGAGCAGGCGGTTGGTGGTGTCCTGCCCGGCGCCGAACAGGAACGCGGCAAGGCTGGTGAGGTCCACCAGAGTCGGCTTGCGGCCATCGGGATAGCGCGCCTGCGCCAGTTCGGCGAGGATGTCCTGCTGTGCCAGAACCCCGCGCAGCGGGCGCATCAGCGGATGAAGCGCGAAGCGGCGCTGGGCGATGAGCTTGAACAGGTCCTTGCCCACGCCAACCAGCGGGTTCTTCAGCATGTCCTCTTCGCTGGCGTCCATCGGCACCGGGATCGCGCCTTCGAGCAGCCCGCGGAATTTCGCGCGCGTCTTCTCGGACAGGCCGAGCAGGTCGGAGATCACCAGCGCACCATATGGCCCGCCGTACTGGCGCACGAGATCGACTTTGCCGTCATGGCGGAACTCGTCGATCAGCCCTTCGGCCGTGGCGAGCAGCTTGGGCTGAAGCTCCTTGAGGCGGCTCGGCGTGAACAGCCGCGCGAGGATCGAGCGCAAGTCGGCATGGCGATTGCCGCTCTCGGTGACGACCTGATCGGCGAACGGGATCTGCTTGCGATGCGCTTCGAGCATCGCGGTGATGTCGTCGCCCTCGGGCGTGAAGGGCAGTTCGGCCAGTGGGCCGGTCACGCCGTTGATCGACGAGAAGTGCTCGGTGTCCAGCATGACCTGCACGGTCTCGTCATAGCCCGTCACCGCTACGGCATTGCGGTACGGCAGGCGCACCACCGGGCCCTGCGCGCGCAAGTGGTCGAAATAGGCGTGCGGATCGTCCACCAGCCACACGTCGGTGTACCAGTCTGCGGTGTCGTACGACGCGGCTTGCTTCGGCGCTGGATTAAGCACTGGGCGACTTCTCCCGATCTCTCACATTTATGATCTTATGTGTATCACATCCACACCGATGGTCAAAGCTTCTCCGCTGTGATATCGCCCCGGCATGGCCATGACTGCCGCCCTCACCGCTTCCCGTACGTGCCGCCAAGGCGCACGCGGCGGGGCGTGCGCGCGAAGCAGGTAAGGCCAACCACCCTTCCCTCACTCCGCGATACCGCCCGGCCCTTCGGCCGCCGGGTAAAAGCGCGCTTGCCGTTGGAGCCGGGTCTCCAGACCAAGGATCCGACAATGACCATATCCCTCCCCTTCGATGACGAGACGATCGAACGCGTCGCCCACGGCGTGCTCGACACCAGCTGGCCCTATGCCGAGTGGAGCCACGCCGCGCATTTCGCGGCGGCGCTCTGGCTGCTGCGCCATCCCGCGGTGCTGACCGGGCACGGCGGGATCGAGGCGGTGATCCGCCGTTACAACCGCGCCGTCGGCGTGCCGGAGAGCCCGACACGCGGCTTCCACGCCACCATTACCGAGGCTTCGATGCGCGTGGCGGCGCGGGAACTGGCCCGCCACGGCAAGGATGCGCCGCTCTCGCGCGTGCTGGCGGGAATCATGGATTCGCCGCTGGGCCGCTCGGGCTGGCTGCTTGTGCACTGGAGCGAGGCGCGGCTGATGAGCCCCGAGGCGCGCGCGGGCTGGATCGAGCCGGATCTCGTGCCGCTTCCCGAAGCCCATCCGGCCGGTCTATGATACCGGGATGCCGATCATAACCGCTCCCCTGACCCCCGCCCTGCCTCCCGCGATCGACTTGTTCGGGATCGCGGTCTTCGCGCTGTCCGGCGCGCTCACGGCGGTACAGATGCGCCAGACGTTCGTCACCGCCGCCTTCTTCGCGCTGATGACCGGCGTGGGGGGCGGTACCTTGCGCGACCTGCTGATCGGCGCCCCGGTGTTCTGGGTGCGCGATCACTATGTCGCCCCGGTCTGCCTTGCCGTGGCCTTGCTGGCCTGGTTCACACCGGTACGCTGGTGGCAAGGCCGCCTGCTCGAATGGGCCGACGCGCTGGGCCTTGCGGTCTATGCGGTGTTCGGCACGATCAAGGCGCTGGCCTGGGGCGTGCCGGCAGGCCCGGCGATCCTAATGGGCATCGTCACCAGCTGCGTCGGCGGCATCATCCGCGACGTGCTGGCGGGGCACCCCTCGATCCTGATGCGGCCGGAACTCTACGTCACCGCTGCCGCGCTGGCGGCAACGCTGGCGGCGGTGGGGATCGCGCTGGGGCTTTCGGCCGGGCTGAGCTGGGCGCTGGCTGCCGCCGCCGGTTTCGCGCTGCGCGGCGCGGCGATCCACTGGTCGCTCGGCCTGCCCGCCCATGTCGGGCCAGAGGACGCGGACTGACGGCTCAGACGCCCGGAATGCCGTTGAAGCCGAGATTGACGATAGAGCCGCGCCCGATCTCGCAGCGGAAATCGCCGCGCTTCGCCTTACCCTCGGCCGAAGCACCACCGCCCGAAACACTAACCCAGGCGCTCAGCACATAGCCCTCGGGCTTGTGCTCGATATCCTTGAGCCCGACCACCTGCACGCCCGTATAGCCGGCGCCATGCAGCGCGGTTTCGGCGGCGCCAGCGCACATATGCGCGGCCTGCCGCGAACTGACGCCGAATGCATCGCGCCGGTTATCAAGGCGGCGATCGGTGCCGAAGCGGTCCGTCTGCGCCAGTGCCACGGCAGGCAGCAGCGCGACGAGAAGCACGGCGCGAATGAAAGTCTTGGTGGGCATGGATCGGGGCTCCCTTGCACCTTCGGGCAGGCGATCAGCACGGAGGGGGAACTCTGCCGAGTCCCGCTCCATGCCCTATCCTCCGCGATTTCCCCGAAAACTCAAGCCCGTGGCGACGGATCGCCCTCCGCGCTGGATCACTTCTCCGGATGCAGCCCCGTCCACTGCGCCATGAAGGCCAGCACGTCTGCGCTCTCCTCGATCGCCTTGTCGGTCGGCTTGCCCGAGCCATGGCCCGCGCGCGTGTCGATGCGGATGAGGTGCGGCTTGTCGCCCAGCGCCGCATGCTGGAGCGCTGCGGCGTACTTGAACGAGTGCCCCGGTACCACACGGTCGTCGGTATCGGCCGTGGTCACCAGGATCGCCGGGTAGGCCATCCCCTCGCGGATGTTGTGGTAGGGCGAATAGGCGCGCAGCACCTTGAAGTCCGCCGCGCGGTCCGGATAGCCGTAGTCGTCCACCCAGTACCGCCCGGCCGTGAAGCGATCGAAGCGGAGCATGTCCATCACCCCCACTTGCGGCACGGCGGCCGCGAAGAGGTCCGGGCGCTGGTTGGTCACCGCCCCGATCAGCAAGCCGCCGTTCGAGCGGCCCTGAATGGCCAGCCCGTCCTTCGCGGCGATGCCTTGCGCCTTGAGGTACTCGCCTGCCGCGATGAAGTCGTCGAACACGTTCTGCTTGTTGGCCCCGCGCCCCGCGTCATGCCACGCGCGGCCATACTCGCCGCCGCCGCGCAAGTTCGCCATGGCATAAGCCCCGCCCGCCTGCACCCAGGCCATCGTCGATGCCGAGTACCCCGGCGTCAGCGCAATGTCGAAGCCGCCATAGCCATAGAGCAGCGTCGGCACGGGCTTGCCTGCCGCCGCCACGTCCTTGCGGCGCACCAGGAACATCGGAACGCGGGTGCCGTCCTTCGAGGTGTAGAAGCGCTGCTCGACCGCGATGTCGTCGGGCGAGAAGTCCATCTTCGGCTCGGCGAAGACTTCCGTCTTGCCCGTGCGCATATCGAGCCGGAAGATCGAGGCCGGCCGGTTGAAGCTGGAGAAGGCGTAGAACGTCTCCGGATCGCCCGGCCTGCCCCGGAAGCCCGAGGCCGTGCCGATCCCGCTGAGCGCCAGCGTGCGCGGGGTCTTGCCGTCCACCGAGACGATCTCGGCATGGCTCGCCGCATCGCGCATGTAGTTGAGCACGAGATCGCTGCCGATCACCCCGGCCCGCTCCAGAATATCGTCGCGCTCCGGCACGATCTCCGAGAAGGTCGGCGCCTTCTGGGCCAGATCGATGCTGACGAGGCGGAAACGCGGCGCGTTCTGGTTGGTGACGAACCACAGCCTCTGCCCCGCCCCTTCGACAAGGCGCCAGTCGTCGGTAAAGCCGGTGACCACCGCCTGCGTCCGCCAGCCCGCCCGCTTGCGCGCCGCCAGATCGACCACACGGACTTCGTAGCGCGCATCGGTGCCGATGGTGCTGGTAATCACCGCAAGGCGGCCGTCCTGCGTCACCTTGGCGCTGTGCCCGAATTCGGGATGATCGGGCGTCGCATAGACCAGTTCGTCGGCCGACTGCGGCGTGCCGAGCCGGTGATACCAGATAGCCTGATTGTAATTGCGGCTTTGGAACGTTTCGCCCGGCTTGGGCGCTGGGAAGCGCGAATAGAGGAAGCCCTCCTCGCCGATCCACGATAGCGGCGAGAACTTCACCCAGCGCAGCTCGTCCGCCATGACTTTGCCGGTATCGACGTCGAGCACATGGAGCACGCGCCAGTCGCTGCCGCCGTCCTGCACGCTGTAAAGCAGGTAGCGCCCCTTGTCCGACGGCTCCCAGTCATCGAGCGCGGTGGCGCCGTCCTTGGCCCAGCCATTCGGGTCGATCAGCAGGCGCGGCGTGCCGGAAAGCCCATCGCGCACGAAAAGCTGCGACTGGTTCTGGAGCCCCGAATTGCGCGTGTAGAAATAGCGCCTGCCCGCCTTGGTCGGCAGCCCGAAGCGCTCGAAATCGGTGAGCGCGCTGACCCGCTGCTGGAACCAGGCGCGCTGTGGCAGGGTCTTCAGATAGGCATCGGTAAAGGCAGATTGCCGCACTACCCAGTCGGCGACATCGGCATCGCGGCGCACGTCGGCTTCGAGCCAGCGATAGGGATCGGCGATCTTCTCCCCGAACAGCGTATCGACCACGTCACCGCGCCGCGTTTCCGGATAGACCAGCGGCTCCCTGTTCTGCGTGGAAGGCATGTCCTGTGCGGAAAGCGAAGAGGCCGTCAGAAGCACCATGCCGAAAGCCCCACCGAGGCCGGCCAGACGAACCATGTCGTTCTCCGAGAATGAAAAAAGGCGGCCGCGAGCCTAGCACTCGCGACCGCCCTTTCAATCTCGCCTCAGCTTTCGCGTGTGGAAAGCCGGAGGACCCTCAGCCTATCAGGCTTCGGCGTATTCGTTTTCTTCGGTCAGAACCGGACCCGAGTCCTTGCCCTTTTCCGAGGTGTCGCGGTCAACGAGTTCGATGATCGCGATCGGGGCGGCGTCCGAAGCGCGGATGCCGGCCTTGATGATGCGGGTGTAACCACCGTTGCGGCCCGCGTAGCGCTCTGCGAGCACTTCGAAGAGCTTCTTTTCCTGGGCTTCGTCCATCAGGCGCGCGTGCGCCAGACGACGGTTCGAAAGGCCGCCATGCTTCGCGAGCGTGATCAGCTTTTCGAGGTAAGGACGCAGTTCCTTCGCCTTCGGCGTGGTGGTCTGGATCTGCTCGTGCTTGATGAGAGCGGCAGCCATGTTGCGCAGAAGAGCGGCGCGATGGCCCGAGGTGCGCTGCAGCTTGCGCTGACCGTGCTTATGACGCATTTTCAGTTCTCCGTTCGTCAGACAGCCGTTCAAGGTACTGCCTGCCGGGCGATGTGGTTCGGCCACCGCCCAAAGCCGGTTCACTTTCGTGTGAAGGGCGCCCTCAAGACGAAAACGGCGAAAGAGTCAAGGATTGATGCCCCCGGCAGCCAATTCATGCCCGCGCAATGGTCGGAATGCGCACCACGCCAAAACGCCAGCTCCACAGCCCGATATACCTGCGGCGAACACCAGCATTCCAACGGCGACCAACCTGTAGTCCTCGTATTTCCCCGTAAAAGCGGGACTTTCGTAGTAGATATCCTGATAGCTCAGCCCAAACATGACGCGCGAATAGGTCCGCCACACGAAGTGGCCAAAAATCATCGCAAACCAGATGAAGCCCAGACCCAATTCGACCCGCGCCAGCCAAAGCGCCATCCCAGCACGGCGTAGCCATCGCGCAATCCAGACAATAGAGACGGTCGGCGGGATTACGGCCAGCAAGACATCGCTGACTGAAAAGCCCCCGCCAGGCGCGTTGCGAGCGAACCAGCACG
Organism: Novosphingobium sp. BL-S-33; assembly: GCF_056857025.1. Lineage (NCBI taxonomy): Bacteria > Pseudomonadati > Pseudomonadota > Alphaproteobacteria > Sphingomonadales > Sphingomonadaceae > Novosphingobium > Novosphingobium sp. BL-S-33. The sequence continues at coordinate 3,615,036 of NZ_CM166474.1, forward strand.
CCGACCACGTTAGCGACAGAAAACAGACTGTCAGCGATATGATCGCAAGCAGGATCCGCATGAGCTGCCAAGCCTCCCTCTCCAGTCCCTAACGCAACAGTACCAGAACCGGCGGCCCCAACGTCAGCAATCCGATCCCCGCCGCCGCAATCGCCGCGATGAGTACGGCGCCCGCCGCGATGTCCTTGATGCGACCTATGGCCTCATCGAAGCCGGGCTCGATCCGGTCGCACAGTTCCTCGATCGCAGTGTTGAGCGCCTCGGCCAGCCAGACAAGTGCCATGGCGAGCACCAGCCAGCGCCAGTCGCTTGCCGAAACCTGTAAGAATAGCCCTGCCGCTACCACACCAAGCGAAGCGGTCAGATGTAGCCGGGCGTTATGCTCGCCCTCAACAAGCTGACGGAGGCCACGCCACGCATAAATAGAGCTCCGGAGACGCGCCACGACACTGAAACGACTTTGCTCCGGCAGCCCATCGGCTGAGAGCGTATCGGAAGGTTCGACCATGCCGATACCTTAAACCGACGCTGCAAGTTTGGACCAGCATAAAGAAAAAGGGCCCCACATTGCTGCGGAGCCCTTCTTCAATTCGGTACCGAAGGTGCCGATCAGCCGAGCAGTTCCTGCTCCAGCTTCTTGGCCATCTCTTCGATGTTCTCGGGCGGCCAGCCCGGGATGTCCATGCCGAGGCGCAGGCCCATCGACGAAAGGACTTCCTTGATCTCGTTGAGCGACTTGCGGCCGAAGTTCGGCGTGCGCAGCATCTCGGCTTCGGTCTTCTGAACCAGATCGCCGATGTAGATGATGTTGTCGTTCTTGAGGCAGTTGGCCGAACGGACCGACAGTTCCAGCTCGTCCACCTTCTTGAGAAGGTAGCGGTTGAGCTGGTTGGTGTCGCTCTCTTCCGAGGTCGCAGCACCGCCGGCAGCCATGCCGATCATCGGCGAGGCGCCAACCGGGGCGATGTCTTCGAAGTGGACGAACAGCCCCAGCTGGTCCTGGAGGATGCGGGCGGCATAAGCCACTGCGTCTTCCGGGGTCACGGTGCCGTCGGTCTCGACCATGAGGCTCAGCTTGTCGTAGTCAAGCTCCTGGCCGATACGGGCGTTCTCGACCTTGTAGCTGACCTGACGGACCGGCGAGTAGAGCGAGTCGACCGGGATCAGACCGATCGGCGCGTCAACCGGACGGTTCGACACGGCGGGGACGTAGCCCTTGCCGGTGTCGGCGGTCAGTTCCATGTTCAGGACTGCGCCCTCGTCGAGGTGGCAGACCACGAGGTCCTTGTTCATGACCTCGATGTCACCCGACACCGCGATGTCGCCAGCCTTGACCTCGCCCGGGCCAGTGGCCGAGAGCTGGAGGCGCTTGGGGCCTTCGCCCTGCATCTTGAGCGCGATCTGCTTGACGTTCAGGACGATGTCCGTGACGTCTTCGCGAACGCCGGCAAGCGACGAGAATTCGTGAAGGACGTTCTCGATCTTGATCGAGGTGATCGCCGCGCCTTGCAGCGAGGAGAGCAGCACGCGGCGCAGCGCGTTGCCGAGCGTCAGGCCGAAGCCACGCTCCAGCGGCTCGGCGATGAAGGTCGCCTTCAGCTTGGGGTCGGGTCCCGGCTTGATCTCAAGGCTGTTCGGCTTCTTGAGTTCCTGCCAGTTCTTGATGTTGACAGTCATGGACTTCCCCTGGGAGTGATGGCGGTTACGTCCCGCAGCCTGGTGGAAAGGCCCGGGACGTTCCGAAATCGGACGGCGACCGGTTCGCCGTCCGTATTAGCTCGATCAGACGCGACGGCGCTTCGACGGACGAACACCGTTGTGCGGGATCGGTGTCACGTCGCGGATCGAGGTAATGGTGAAGCCGACAGCCTGGAGGGCGCGCAGGGCGCTCTCACGGCCCGAACCCGGGCCCTTGACTTCGACTTCGAGGGTGCGCACGCCGTGCTCGGCGGCCTTCTTGCCGGCGTCGTCAGCGGCGACCTGTGCGGCGTAGGGAGTCGACTTGCGGCTGCCCTTGAAGCCCATCATGCCGGCCGAGGACCACGAAATCGCGTTGCCCTGGGCGTCGGTGATGGTCACCATGGTGTTGTTGAAGCTAGCATTCACATGCGCGATGCCGCTGGTGATGTTCTTGCGTTCGCGGCGCTTAATGCGCTGGGGTTCGCGTGCCATGTCCGTATATCCTGTAGATTAGTCGCTGCGGGAAAGAAGCCGAAAGGCGACTTACTTCTTCTTGCCGGCGATCGGCTTGGCCTTACCCTTGCGGGTGCGCGCATTGGTGTGCGTGCGCTGGCCGCGAACCGGCAGACCCTTGCGATGACGCAGGCCGCGGTAGCAGGCGAGGTCCATCAGGCGCTTGATGTTCATCGCGGTTTCGCGACGAAGATCACCTTCGACCGTGTGGTCGGCGTCGATGGTTTCGCGAATCTGCAGGACTTCGGCGTCCGACAGGTCCTGGATGCGACGGCTGTGGTCGATGCCCAGCTTGTCGGCGATTTCCAGGGCCTTGGTACGACCGATGCCATGGATGTAGGTGAGCGCGATGATCACGCGCTTGTTGGTGGGGAGATTTACCCCTGCAATACGAGCCACTTAATTCTCCATGCTCCACAGGAATGCCCCTGCGGGCTTTCCTATCTCAACGCTCAAATTCCACCTGAAACTGCTGAAATGGCAAAAGGTCCGGAGCACAGCAACCATTTTGCCTGTACCATCCGGACTTGCCGCAAGTGTCAAGTGAACGGCGCGCTTAGAACGATTCGCAAGGCATGTCAACGCCTGCAAATCCGCGTTCAAGCGCTCGGGCGACCCGGCCCGGACTGAGGCCCGGTGCGCAAGGATCGATCTGGAGCGATCCGCGCCATGGCCTTCGGGCTGCGGCCCGCTCTTCGGCGGTCGTCGCAACACCCGTGATGCAATCAGTGTACCGGATTCGCAAAGCGCAGTCAAAGAAAGCGCAAAGGCCGCAAGGACCTGCCCGCGTTTCCGATGCGCGCCGCGCGCCCTCAACGGCCGATGATCCGCGTCTTGTCGTCCTTCACGGGCGGCGCGTCTTGTGGCTTGTCGGCCGGACCGGCAGGCGGCTCACCCACGGCGCCGAGCGTATCGGGGCGGAATGCAGCGGCAAACGAGCCGCCAAGTTTTTCGACGAAGCGATCGACCTGCCCGGCCAGCACCCGGTCGAGCATCGGCGCAAGCCGGGCCGCATCGGTCCGGAAATAGCCGCCGACGACATATTCCACGAGGATCTGCGTGCCCGTCTCATCGGGCTTGAACTGGAAGGTCAGCGTGCCGACGGCGGCATCGGCCTGAAGCGGGCCCAGCGCGCCGGTCAAGCGCAGCGCCCTGCCCTTGTCGATATAGATCACGCGCATGTGCTCGACACCGCCGCGCGGCGCCGCTTTTGGCGCGTCCTTGTCGGGCAGCACTTCGCAGAAACATCCGCCGGGCCGCGCATCCAGCGAGAGATTGGCAGAGCTGCCCGAATAGGTGTGCTCCGAATCCCACCACTGCGACGGTTTGACCAGCACGGCCCAGGCCTCATCGGCGCCGACGGGGACATGCGCGACGTAGCGCATCACGATGCCGCGCTCGCTTGCCTCCTGCACCTTCGCCTGAGCCGGTGCTGCCGCGAGCACGCCAAGCCCCACCATCGCGAACAGCGCGAGTGTTGCCGCCTTCTTCATCGATTCCCCCTGCCCGTGCCTGTGCCCATGCGCGCCGCCCCAGCGCAGTGCAGTCGATGCAAAAAGGGCCCGCGATATCCGCGAGCCCTTCGAAGCTTCAGGACTTGAGCGCCGCCTCGATCGCGGCGGTCACATCGTCCATCTCGGCCATTCCGTCGACCTTGGCGACAATCCCGCGCGCTTCGTAGATCGGCAGGATCGGCGCCGTCTTGGCCCGGTATTCGGCCATGCGCGTGCGCACGGTCTCGGCATTGTCGTCCGGGCGGCGCTTGAATTCAGTGCCCCCGCACTTGTCGCAGACGCCCGGAACCTTCGGCTGCTCGAACTTGTCGTGGTAGCCCTTGCCGCACGTGGCGCACGTGAAGCGGCCGGTGATACGCTCGACCAGCGCATCCTCGTTCACTTCAAGCTCCACCACGTGGTCAAGCTTGCGTCCGCGCCCGGCCAGGATCGCGTCGAGCGATTCGGCCTGCGCCGCAGTGCGCGGATAGCCGTCGAAGATGGCGCCGACGCTCGGCCCCATCGCGTCAAGCTCATCCCCGATCAGTGCCGAAACGATCTCGTCAGAGACCAGTTCGCCACGTTCCATCACAGCTTTGGCTTCAAGCCCGGTGGGCGTGCCGGCCTTGACGGCGGCGCGCAGCATGTCGCCGGTGGAGAGCTGGCGCATGCCGTGCCGCTCAACCAGACGCTGCGCCTGGGTGCCCTTGCCCGCCCCCGGCGGGCCCAACAGGATGATATTCACGCCTTACCCCTCAATTATCCCTGTGCCTGCGCTCCCTTCAGCGCAGGCGTCCCTTCAGCTTGGCCTTCTTGATCAGGTCGCCATACTGGTGCGCCAGCAGGTGCGACTGGATCTGGGTGATGGTGTCGACCGTCACGTTGACGACGATCAACAGGCTGGTGCCCCCCATGAACAACAGCGGCAGACCGGTCATCGAGAGGAAGTACTCGGGCACGGTGCAAACCACGGTCAGATACAAGGCGCCGATCACGGTCACGCGCGTCAGCACGTAGTCCAGATAGTTCGCGGTGTTCTTGCCCGGACGGATGCCGGGAATGAAGCCGCCATTCTTCTTCAGGTTGTCGGCCGTCTCTTCAGGATTGAAGACCACGGCAGTGTAGAAGAACGAGAAGAAGATGATGCCGGCCGCATAGAGCGCCATGTACAGCGGCTTGCCATGGCCGAGATACTGGTTGAGCGTGACGACGATCTTGCCCGCGGTCGATTCCGGGTTCAGCGACTTGCCGGCGAACTGGGTGATCGTCAGCGGCAGCAGCAGCAGCGAGCTGGCGAAGATCGGCGGGATGACGCCGGCGGTGTTCAGCTTCAGCGGCAGGTGGCTGCGATCGGCCTGCATCATGCCGCGCTGGGTAGCGCGCTTGGGATACTGGATCAGCAGGCGGCGCGTGGAACGCTCGAAGAAGCAGATCCCCAGGATCATCAGCACCACGAGTGCGATCAGCGAGATGATCAGGATCGAGCCGGTGTCGCCGGCGCTGTAGGCCTGGCCCACGTTGCTGGCGAACGTCGGCATCTGGGCGACGATGCCGGCCATGATGATCAGCGAAACGCCGTTGCCTATACCGCGCGCGGTGATCTGCTCACCCAGCCACAGCAGGAACATGGTGCCGCCAACCAGCGAGATGACCGCGCCCACGCGGAACACGAGGCCCGGATCCACGACTGCGGCGAGACCGCTGGAGGCGCCATAGGCCTCAAGGCTCACGGCCAGGAACCAGCCCTGGATCGCGCAGAGCACCACAGCGCCGTAGCGCGTGTACTGGTTGAGCTTCTTGCGGCCGGCTTCGCCTTCCTTCTTCAGCGCCATCAGCGACGGATGAAGGGCAGCGGCCAGCTGAACGACGATCGACGCCGTGATGTAGGGCATCACGCCGAGCGCGATCAGGCTCATGCGCGAAAGCGAGCCGCCCGAGAACGTGTTGAACAGGTCGAGAATGCCGCCCTGCGTCTTGTCATAGAGCTTGGCGAGAATCACCGGGTTCACACCCGGGAGCGGCACGAAGCTCAGGAAGCGGAAAACGATCAGCGCACCGACTGTGAACCAGATACGGTTCTTCAGTTCGGTGGCCTTCGAGAAATTGGCCAGGTTCAGCGAGCTGGCAATGTTGTCGGCGCGAGAAGCCATGACGATTGGTAATGCCTCGAATAGTCGGTTCGCACTTGCCTTAGCGACTGCGCGCAGGCTTGTCGAACCCGGTTCTGGTCCGCTCATATAGACATTCGCGCCGGGTCTGAAAGACCCGTGCCGCAGGTTCGGTCGGAATGTTACACAAGTCGGAACGAAGAGAGGGCGAAGCGCATGGCGCCCGCCCTCTCCCTATGAGCTAATCGCTGATGCGATGCCTCAGGCCTCGACGGCTTCCTTGGCAGGAACGATGACCGTGCCGCCAACCTTTTCAACCGCTGCAATGGCGCCCTTCGAGGCACCGGCAACGTTGAAGGTGACCTTGTCGGTCAGTTCACCCTTGGCGAGGAGGCGCACGCCGTCCTTGCCGCCACGGGCCAGACCGGCTGCCTTGAGAACGGCGTGATCGACGGTGCCCGAGATGTCGAGCTTGCCGGCTTCGATCGCCTTCTGGATCATGCCGAGGTTCACTTCAGCGTAGTCCTTGGCGAACTTCTTGTTGCTGAAGCCGCGCTTCGGAAGGCGCATGTGGAGCGGCATCTGGCCACCCTCGAAGCCGTTGATCGAAACGCCCGAGCGTGCCTTGGCACCCTTCTGGCCGCGACCGGCAGTCTTGCCCTTGCCCGAACCGATACCACGGCCGACGCGGATGCGACGGTGACGGGCGCCGGCGTTGTCGCGGATGTCATTCAATTTCATAGTCTGCACTCGCTTTCGCTTTAAATCGCGCTTGAAGGAAGGGGCGCCCCATAAGGGAAAGGCGGCGGCCTGTCACCCCCTAATGCGGGAACGCGGCCGAAACCCGCCGATTCGCGGGCCTCGGCGCCTTTGAAACGGCCTTTTCAGGTGCCGCGAAGGCGGATCATCACCTTGCCCTCGCCCGCCACCGGGCGGCCTTCCGAATCGCGCGCCGGCACCCATTCGAGAACATCCCGACCCAGCTTGCAGATATCCGCATCGAACTCGGGCGAGACCGTCTTGGGTTCGAACGCGCAGGAGGTCATCCCGCCGCGCGCATCGATCTTGAAGTGCAGCGTGTGCCGGGTCATCTCGTCCTTGTTGAAGATCTTGCCATAGCGATCGCCAAGCTTGGCCAGCTCCCCATTGAACTCGGCCTTGCTGCCGTCGGCGAGTTGGGCCTCTTCGGCGAGCGCGGCGTAATCGTCCTCGGACACTTTCGGCTTCATCCGCTGGACCATCCCGATCCAGCCCAGCGCGCGGGCAATCTGCATCGGCGAATCGCGGTCGACCAACGCCTGGCACTGCGCGCCGGAGGGGCTGGCCCCGTGCGAGAGCAGGAGGCGCACCGCTTCATCGCGGCGATAGGCCATGGCCCAGGCCAGCGGGGTCATCCCGAACAGGTCCGGCGAATCGATCGAGCTTTTGGGAGCGGGCCTGTTGGTGGACTTTTCGCCCGGCTTGACCGGCGCATTGGCCTGTTCGGCGGCCAGCTTGCGCTGTTCGCGTGCTTCCTCATTCAGCATGCGGCGCAGGGCCGCCACGTTGCCCCTACGGGCCGCATCGGCAAGAGTCGCGCCGGTCTGTAGCGGGCCGAGGTCGGGATAGCCGTAGGCGCGCTTGGGCGCCTCGCTGATCGCGCGCACCACGGCGCCGTGGGCCGAGCCGACGTCCTTGCCCGCCGCATCGGCTTCCTGCGCCTCCAGCGGACGGCAGACGTCGCGGTAAGGATAGGCCGGATCGGCGATCAGTGCCTGATTGAAGGCGCGCGCGAAGGCGACGAGGTTGTCCTCGCGCGTGGCTTCCGGCGCGGCGCTGGCGGTATCGGTCGGCTCGGGCGACGGCTCGCCGTCCTCGCCGTAATACGTGACGACGCGGGCCATGCGCGGATTGAGCCCGCCGCGCAGCGCACAGAGCGCGCCGAACCCGCGCGTATCGATACCCTCCACCGTGACGGCGGCGACGAGCCGGAAATCACCCGCTGCAGCGGCCTTCTGCGCTTCCTCGATGGGATCGGCGCGGCCCTGCGCGATCGCGGCCTTCAGCGCGCGGTCGGCATTGCGGTTGCGTTCGAGCACGGCCGGATCCGCCAGCGGATCGGCGCAGGGAGGCTCCGCCGCCGGGCTCTCTTCGACGTAAGTCTCGTCATCGCCGGTGGCGGTGCCGTCGCAGCCCGAAACGGCGAGCGTGGCAAGAATGAGCGATGAGGCCGCGATGGTCCTGCGAAACAAGGTATCCCCCAGGGAAGTGCAAGGTGCCGAAAGTCGGGCGCGCTTAGCACAGGACTCATCCCCAGGTGGAGATGAACTTGCGCGAACGCACAGCTTTTCGATGGGCGGCCGTCGGCGGGATGACGCCGGAACCGGCCTGAGCAAAGAAAAGGGCCCCGGCGTTTCCGCCGGAGCCCCTTCCTGTTTTCTGGCCAAAGGCCGGTCGATCAGTCGACCACCACAACCATGTGCGGCAGCTTGGCGATCGCACCACGGACTTCCGGGGTGTCTTCGCGCTCGACGACCTTGTGCATCTTGCCGAGGCCAAGACCGATAAGGATCTTCTTCTGGCTCTCGGGGCGACGGATCGGCGAACCGATCTGCTTGATCTTGATCTTCGCCATGATGCTTACTCCACGATGGCTTCAGCAGCGGCTTCAGCCTCTGCTTCGCTGGCGCCACCGCGACCAAGCAGGTCAGAGACCTTCTTGCCGCGACGCTGGGCAACCGACTTCGGCGAAGTCTGGTTGGTCAGCGCGTCGAACGTGGCGCGGATCATGTTGTACGGGTTCGAGGTGCCGACCGACTTGGTCACGACGTCATGGACGCCGAGGCTTTCGAACACGGCGCGCATCGGACCACCGGCGATGATGCCGGTACCGGCAGGCGCCGTACGCACGTTCACCTTGCCGGCGCCGAAGTGGCCCCGACCGTCGTGGTGAAGAGTGCGGCCGTCCTTGAGCGGCACGCGGACCATCTTCTTCTTGGCAGAAGCAGTGGCCTTCGTGATCGCTTCAGGCACTTCGCGAGCCTTGGCATGGCCGAAGCCGACGCGGCCCTTGCCGTCACCAACGACGACCAGTGCTGCGAAACCAAAGCGCTTGCCGCCCTTAACGGTCTTCGAGACGCGGTTGATGTGGACGAGCTTCTCGATGAGCTCCTCGCCCTGTTCCTCGTCGTTGTTGCCACGGCCGCCACGGCGGTCGTCGCGACGGCCACGGCCGCCACGCTCGCCGCGTTCGCCACGGCCACGGCCACGACCACGACCTTCGCGGACTTCCTGGCCTTCAACAGCCGGGACGTCGGTCTGGATTTCGGTGTTTTCGTCAGCCATGATCAGAACTCCAGCCCGCCTTCACGGGCGGCTTCGGCCAGCGCCTTGACGCGGCCATGGAAGAGGAAACCGCCACGGTCGAACACGACCGAGGTGATGCCCGCCTTCTTGGCGGCCTCGGCGAGTTCCTTGCCAACGCGGGTCGCGGCATCCTTGTCGGTGCCCTTGCCGCCAAGGGTATTGGCGGCGGCCAGCGTACGGCCCTGCGCGTCGTCGATGATCTGCGCATAGATGTGACGGCCGGTGCGGTGCACCGACAGGCGAGGACGGCCGCCCGAACGGGCCTTCAGGGCCGTGCGGACGCGCCGGGCGCGGCGCGCGAAAAGAGAAAGCTTGGCCATTACTTCTTCTTCCCTTCCTTGCGGAAGATGAATTCGCCGCGGTACTTGATACCCTTGCCCTTGTAAGGCTCAGGCTTGCGCCAGCGGCGAATTTCGGCCGCGAGTTGGCCGACCTTCTGCTTGTCGATGCCCGAGATTTCGACCGTGGTGTTATCCGGGGTCTTGATCTCGATGCCTTCCGGCACGGCGATGTCAACGTCATGCGAGTAGCCGAGCTGCAGCTTCAGGTTCTTGCCCTGAGCGGCCGCACGGTAGCCGACGCCCTTGATCTCGAGGACCTTGGAGAAGCCGTTGGTAACGCCTTCAACGAGGTTCGAAACGAGGGTACGCTGCATGCCCCAGTGGCTGCGGGCAGCCTTGGTCTGGTTGGCAGGCTGAACGGCGATCGAACCTTCTTCGACCGAGTAGGTCACGAGGTCCGACAGACCCAGAGTCAGGGTGCCCTTGGGGCCCTTCACGCTGAGAACGCCGTTGTCGATGGCGGCAGTGACCCCGCCAGGGATCACAACCGGCTTTTTGCCGATGCGGCTCATTAGAACACCTCCGCCAGCACTTCGCCACCGACGTTGGCAGCGCGCGCTTCGGCATCCGAAAGCACGCCGCGGGGCGTCGAGACGATGGTGATGCCAAGGCCGTTGCGCACAACCGGGAGTTCCTTCGAACCCGAGTAGACGCGGCGGCCAGGCTTGGAGACGCGGGCGATGTGCTTGATAGCAGGCTCGCCCTCGAAATACTTCAGCTCGATGCGCAGCTGCGGGTGGGCACCGGTGGCGTCATCGCTGAAACCACGGATGTAACCTTCACGCTGCAGAACTTCGAGCACGCGCGCACGCAGCTTGCTGGCGGGAGAAAGGACCGAGTCCTTCTTCGCCTGCTGGCCGTTGCGGATGCGGGTGAGCATATCACCCAGGGGATCGGTCATAGCCATTGCTTAGTATCCCTTACCAGCTCGACTTGGTCACGCCGGGGATCATGCCTTTGTTGGCAAGATCGCGCAGCTCGACGCGGCACAGACCGAACTTGCGGTAGTAACCGCGCGGACGACCGGTGGTGGCGCAACGGTTGCGAACCCGGGTCGGGTTGCCGTTACGCGGGATCTCGGCCAGCTTCAGACGGGCGATGAGGCGCTCGGTTTCGTCGAGCGATTCATCATCGGCCACTGCCTTCAGGCGCGCGTACTTGCCTGCATACTTCTTAACGAGCTGCTTGCGGCGCTCGTTCTTGTTCACGGAACTCAGTTTCGCCATGGACTTAAGCTCTCTTGCTCAGCGGCGGCTCACGCCGCCTCCTTCTGTTCCGACACTTCAGCCGGGAACGGGAAACCGAAGAGACGCAGCAGTTCGCGCGCTTCCTCATCGGTCTTGGCGGTGGTGGTGACGATGATGTCCATGCCACGCACCTTCTCGATCTTGTCGTAGCTGATCTCCGGGAAGATGATCTGCTCCTTGAGACCCATCGCGTAGTTGCCGCGGCCGTCGAACGACTTCGGATTCAGACCACGGAAGTCGCGGATGCGGGGCATCGCGATCGTGATGAGGCGATCGAGAAATTCGTACATACGCTCGCGACGCAGGGTCACCTTGCAGCCGATCGGCATGCCTTCGCGCAGCTTGAACTGTGCGATCGACTTGCGGGCCTTGGTGATCACCGGCTTCTGACCAGCGATGGCTTCCATCTCGACAGCGGCGGTCTGGACCTTCTTCTTGTCCTGGCTCGCCTCGCCCACGCCCATGTTGAGCGTGATCTTTTCGATCTTGGGCACTTCCATCGCGTTCTTGTAACCGAACTTCTCGGTCATCGCCTTGACGATCGCGTCGTCATAGCGCGTGCGCATGCGCGGAGTGTAGTTCTCAGCCATCGATGGTCTCCCCGGACTTGACGGCCACGCGGACCTTCTTTCCGTCCTTGGTCTCGAAGCGAACGCGGGTCGGCTTGCCGTCCTTGTCGGCAACGGCGATCTTGCTGATCGCCATCGGTGCCGGAGTGCGCTCGATGCCGCCCTGCGGGTTCTGCTGGGTCGGCTTGCGGTGGCGGGTGGCGACGTTCACGCCTTCAACCACGACCTTGCCGTCCTTGGGCAGGACCTGGAGAACGGTGCCGGTGCGGCCCTTGTCCTTGCCGGACAGGACGACGACGGCGTCACCCTTCTTGATCTTTGCGGCAGCCATTACAGCACCTCCGGAGCAAGCGAGATGATCTTCATGAAGCCCTTGCCGCGAAGCTCGCGCACGACGGGGCCAAAGATACGAGTGCCGATCGGCTCCTCGTTCTTGTTGATCAGCACGGCGGCATTGCCGTCGAAGCGAATCACGCTGCCGTCAGCACGACGGACGTCCTTGCGCGTACGGACAATAACCGCACGATGGACGTCGCCCTTTTTGACGCGGGCGCGGGGCTGCGCTTCCTTAACCGACACCACGATGATGTCGCCAACGCCTGCGAACCGACGCTTAGAGCCGCCCAGCACCTTGATGCACTGGACGCGCTTTGCGCCGCTGTTGTCCGCGACGTCGAGATTGGATTGCATCTGGATCATAGATCCGAGTCCTTCTCAACTGGCTTGCCGGAACCAGTCCGGCAGTTCCTAAAAAGACAGGCCCACGAGGGGCCCGAGTCGCCCCGACGGGCGAAGTGCGGCCCTTTGCCGCATTCACCCGCCTAGGTCAACACTCTTGTCCGGCCGAGAGGCCGAGGTCCTTAGACCTCGGCTTCCAGTGCCGTACCCTTGCTCGCCTGAAGACGGTCAAGAACCTTCCAGGTCTTGGTCTTCGAGTAGGGCTTCGTCTCCTCGATCCGGACGCGTTCGCCGGTCTTGAAGGCGTTGTCTTCGTCGTGAGCGTGGTACTTCTTCGAGCGACGGATGATCTTCCCGTAAAGGGGGTGCTTCACCTTGCGCTCGACCAGTACGGTCACGGTCTTGTCGGTTTTGTCGGAAACGACGGTCCCGATCAGAATACGCTTGGGCATCGTGTTTCCTCCTTAGGCCTTCGCCGCACGCTCAGCCTGGAGCGTTTTGATGCGGGCGATGTCACGACGCACCTGCTGGATGCGCGCAGGCGCTTCGAGCTGGCTGGTCGCGGCCTGGAACCGCAGGTTGAACTGCTCGCGCTTCAGATCGACGAGTTCAGCGGTGAGCTGGTCGTCGGTCTTGGCGCGAAGGTCTTCGATCTTGTTAGCCATGATACGACTTCCTTACTCGCCGCCAAGGTGCGAGGTGTCGCCGAGGCGAGCCACGACCTTGGTCTTGATCGGCAGCTTCATCGCAGCGCGGCTGAAAGCCTCTGCTGCGAGGGGGCCAGCGACGCCGTCCAGTTCGAACAGGATGCGGCCGGGCTTGACGCGGGCCGCCCAGTATTCGACCGAACCCTTGCCCTTACCCTGACGGACTTCAGCAGGCTTCTTCGAAACCGGCACGTCGGGGAAGACGCGGATCCAGAGACGACCCTGGCGCTTGATGTGACGCGTGATCGCGCGGCGAGCCGCTTCGATCTGGCGGGCGGTGATCCGCTCCGGCTCGAGGGCCTTGAGGCCGTACGAGCCGAAGTTCAGGTCGGTGCCACCCTTGGCATCGCCCTTGATGCGGCCCTTGAAGGCCTTGCGGAACTTGGTCTTTTTCGGTTGCAGCATGGTGCTTACTCTACCTCAAGCCTCAGCGCGCGGGTCGCACGCCGGAGGTCTGGGCCTCCATCATAAGACGGTCCTGCGCCATCGGGTCGTGACCAAGGATTTCGCCCTTGAAGATCCAGACCTTGATGCCGATGATGCCATAGGCGGTGAGCGCCTCGGCTTCGGCATAGTCGATGTTGGCACGCAGAGTGTGCAGCGGCACGCGGCCTTCACGGTACCATTCGGTACGCGCGATTTCCGCGCCGCCCAGGCGACCACCGCAGGTGATCTTGATGCCTTCGGCGCCGAGACGAAGAGCCGACTGAACGGCGCGCTTCATGGCACGGCGGAAAGCAACGCGGCGGACCAGCTGGTCGGCGATGCCCTGAGCGACGAGCTTCGAGTCGATTTCCGGCTTGCGGATTTCAACAATGTTCAGCTTCACTTCGCTGCCGGTCATCGTCGCAAGCTGCTTGCGCAGCTTTTCGATGTCCGCACCCTTCTTGCCGATGATAACACCGGGACGGGCTGCGTAGATCGAAATGCGGCACAGCTTGGCCGGACGCTCGATCACCACCTTCGAGATCGCAGCCTGGGGCAGCGCCGAAATGATGAACTTGCGGATCTTGAGGTCTTCCTCAAGAAGCTTGCCGTAGTCCCGGCCTTCCGCGAACCAGCGGCTGTCCCAGGTACGGTTGATCTGCAGACGCAGACCGATCGGATTGCTCTTGTGACCCATGGCTCAGGCCTCCTCGACTTCGCGAACGACGATCCGCAGGCGCGAGAACGGCTTGAGGATCCGGGTGGACTTGCCGCGACCACGAGCGTGGAAACGCTTCATGGTGATCGACTTGCCGACCGACGCCTCGGCGACGACGAGAGCGTCGACGTCGAGGTTGTGGTTGTTTTCCGCATTCGCGATCGCCGAAGCGAGGATCTTGCGGGCGTCCTGGGCCATGGCCTTCTTGGAGAAGGCCAGGATGTTCATCGCGTCCTCGACCTTGCGGCCACGGATGAGGGCGGCGACGAGGTTGAGCTTCTGGGCGGAACCACGAATGGTGGTGCCGACCGCAAGAGCTTCCTTCTCGCCAACGCGGCGGGGTGCTGCCTGCTTGCTCATTAGCGCTTGCCCTTCTTGTCGGCAGCGTGGCCGGGGAACGTGCGCGTGGGCGCGAATTCACCGAGCTTGTGGCCGACCATGTCCTCGTTGACCGAGACAGGGATGAACTTGTGCCCGTTGTAGACCGAGAAGGTCAGACCAACGAACTGCGGAAGGATGGTGGAGCGACGCGACCAGGTCTTGATCGGACCAGCGCGGTTGCCGGCATCCTGCGCGACCTCGGCCTTCTTGAGAAGGTACAGGTCGACGAAGGGGCCTTTCCAGACGGAACGTGCCATCGTGTCTTACCTCTTCTTCTTGGCGTGGCGCGAACGGATGATCATCTTGTCCGTCTGCTTGTTGTTGCGAGTGCGAGCGCCCTTGGTCGGCTTGCCCCACGGAGTGACCGGGTGACGGCCGCCCGAGGTGCGGCCTTCACCACCACCGTGCGGGTGGTCAACCGGGTTCTTGGCAACGCCGCGCGTCAGCGGGCGACGGCCCAGCCAACGGCCGCGACCGGCCTTGGCAAGGGTCTGGTTGGCGTTATCGGGGTTCGACACGGCGCCAACGGTGCCCATGCAATCGCCACGCAGGTAGCGCTGCTCGCCCGAGTTCAGACGAACGATGACCATGCCGCGGTCACGACCGACGACCTGCACATAGGTGCCTGCCGAACGGGCGATCTGGCCGCCCTTGCCGGGCTTCATCTCGACGTTGTGGCAGATCGTGCCGACCGGCATCTGCGACAGGAGCATCGCGTTGCCGGGCTTCACGTCGGTCTTTTCGCCGGCGACGACAACGTCACCAACGGCCAGACGCTGCGGCGCCAGGATGTAGGTCAGCTCGCCGTCGGTGTACTTCACCAGCGCGATGAAGGCGGTGCGGTTGGGATCGTATTCGATCCGCTCCACGGTCGCTTCCATGTCCCACTTACGACGCTTGAAGTCGATGAAGCGGTACTTCTGCTTGTGACCACCGGCGATGCCACGCGAGGTGACATGACCCTTGTTGTTACGACCACCAGTCTTCGACTTGCCTTCGGTCAGAGCCTTGACAGGCTTGCCCTTCCACAGCGACGACTTGTCGACGAGGACCAGGCCGCGGCGTGCGGGGCTGGTCGGGTTATAATGCTTCAGTGCCATCGGATCAGCCCCGTACGCCTTCGGTGATGTCAATCGACTGGCCTTCGGCCAGCGTGACGATCGCCTTCTTCACGTCGCTGCGACGGTAAGGCTTACCGCGCCAGCGCTTGGTCTTGCCCTTCTGGACCAGGGTGTTCACGCCAGTAACCTTGACGTCGAACAGCGCCTCGACGGCAGCCTTGATCTCGGGCTTGGTCGCCTTGTCAGCCACCTTGAACACGACCGCGTTCTGCTCCGAAAGCAGGGTCGACTTCTCAGTGATGTGCGGCGAGAGGATCACGTCGTAGTGACGGATGTCCACGTTGCTCTTAGCCATTGAAACGCGCCTCCAGCTTCTCGACAGCGGCGCGCGTCAGCACCAGCGTATCATGCTTCAGGATGTCGTAGACATTGGCGCCGACAGCCGGGAGCACGTTGACGCCGATGATGTTGCGGGCAGCCAGGGCGAAGCCCTCGTTGACCTGCTCACCGTCCATGACGAGAACCTTCTTGCCGAAGTTCGCCTTGGCGAGCTGACCGGCGAGCGCCTTGGTCTTGGCATCGGAAACGTCGAGCGAGTCGACGATCACGAGACCGTTCTGAGCCTTGGCCGAAAGGGCCATCTTCAGACCGAGAGCGCGGATCTTCTTGTTCAGCGAGACGTTGAACTCGCGGCGACGGGCACCGTGAGCCTTACCACCGCCGATGAACACCGGTGCTGCGCGATCGCCGTGACGAGCGGTACCGCCGCCCTTCTGGCGACCGAACTTCTTGCCGGTGCGCGCGACTTCCGAGCGCTCGCGGGTCGCACGGGCGATGCCGCGACGGTTTTCGAGCTGCCAGGTGACGACGCGGTGCAGGATGTCAGCGCGCGGCTCAAGGCCGAACACGTCGTCCGAAAGCTCGATGTCGGCGTTAGCGGCCGAACCGTCGATATTGAGGACCTGAACCTTCATGATTAGCCCTCCTGGCCTTCGGTCGCTTCGGGAGCCACGGCTTCGGCCGGGGTCACGGCAGCGACCGTATCATTGGTGTTGGCGGCCGACTTGATGCCGGCGGGGTACGGAGCCTCGGCGTGACGGGCAACCTTGACGGCGTCCGAAACGGTGAGCCAGGCGTTCTTCGAACCCGGGACCGAACCCTTCACGAAGATCAGGCCACGCTCGTCGTCCACGCGGACGACTTCGAGGTTCTGCTGGGTGCGCTGACGGTCGCCCATGTGGCCGGCCATCTTCTTGTTCTTGAACACCTTGCCCGGATCCTGACGGTTACCCGTCGAACCGTGCGCACGGTGCGAGATTGAAACACCGTGGGTGGCGCGCATACCGCCGAAGCCCCAGCGCTTCATGGCGCCCTGGAAGCCCTTACCCTGGGTGTGGCCGCCTACGTCGACCAGCTGGCCGGGCACGAAGTGCGAGGCTGCGATCGTGGCGCCAACTTCGAGGAGGGCGTCGTCGGCGACGCGGAATTCCGCGACGCGCATCTTCAGGGGAACCTGAGCCTTGGCGAAGTGTTCGCGCTGCGGCTTGGCAACGTTCTTCTGCTTTGCTTCGCCCGCACCGAGCTGAACCGCGACGTAGCCGTCACGATCAGCAGTACGGACCGAAACCACCTGACAGTCTTCAAGTGCCAGGACAGTGACGGGCACGTGGCGACCGTCCTCCTGGAACAGGCGGGTCATCCCGACTTTCTTGGCGATCACGCCTGTACGCATGACCTTTCTCCTTACAGAGGCGTACGCAGGACCATCCCCCGTACGCGTGTCCAACCCTGTTATGATACGAACCCCGTCCGGGTCAGGTGTTCCCTGCAAACCCGTTATGGGCCGCGGAAACGAGACGGGGGACGCATTCCCGACGCTTCCCGAAGGAGACGGCGGAGGTATCCCTTGTGTCCCCTCGGTTTCCCTTAGGGGCGCTGTCTCTGCAAACTTCCGTTCGCAAAGCCGGCCGCGAAGGCCGACAAGGTAATTTGGATCCGAAGATCCGAATTTCACCTGATCGTTTTAAGTCCGATCAAAAAGACTATCGGGGCAACCTTGGCGGTTGCCCCGTAAACCGGCTTAGGCCAGCTTGATCTCGACGTTCACGCCGGCAGCCAGGTCGAGCTTCATCAGCGCGTCGACGGTAGCTGCGTTCGGCTGCACGATATCAAGCAGACGCTTGTAGGTGCGAACTTCGAACTGCTCACGCGACTTCTTGTCGATGTGCGGACCACGGTTGACCGTGAACTTCTCGATCTTGGTCGGAAGAGGAATGGGCCCACGAATCAGAGCGCCGGTACGGCGGGCCGTGTCAGCGATTTCGCCAGTAGCCTGGTCGAGCACGCGATGGTCAAACGCCTTGAGGCGGATACGGATGTTCTGAGCTTCCATTACCTACTACCGATGAGAAAGAGCCAAAGGGCTTGCGCCCAGTCAAATTCGAACCGCGCCCCTACACGGCGAAGGCGAGTCGGGCAAGCCCTGATTTCACGTGGCCCGGCAGGTTTTTTCGAAGGTTGCCGGCGCCGTTCGTCGCATCCGCCCTTCCCTGCCCCCTATCGGCTTCCTACGTTGAGAAGGCGACGCCTAACAGAAGCCGCTCTCAATGCCCTCCATCACCACGACAATTTCGAGCGCGTTTACCGCGTTGACTCTTGCATGCCTGGCACCGGGTGCCCTTGCAGCCGGCGCCCCCGCCTATGCCCACAGCGGAAGCGGCACTCCCATCGACCTCGACGACACCGACGTACTAACCGCCCACGTTGGCATGCCCGATACCTCGGGCAGCCCGGTGGACGACGCCTGCCGTGAAGCCGCCCGCGCCAGCAATGGCGGCAATGAAGGCACGATCGTCGTCTGCTCCCACGGCGCCGACGGCACGGACCAGCGCGTCCCGGCATCGAAGTCGGTAGACGAAAGCACGCGCACGGGCGCAGCCTACCCGCCGGACGTCGGACATCTGCCCGGCTGCCTTGGTCCTTGCATCACCATACCGTTCGGCCGCGTGCCGGAACCGGTCTACTACATCGACCTCAAGTCCATTCCCGAAGCCCCCAAGGGCTCGGATGCATGGAAGATCGGACAGGGTGAGTTGCGAGCGCGGTAAAGACGCCCGTCAGGACTTCGAGCCCTCTCAACGCGAAAAGCCCGGCCTTCCTTGCGGAAGGCCGGGCCAATCACTCTAGCCGAAGCTGAAGATCAGCGAATTACTTCGTGATCTTGGCAACAACGCCCGAACCGACGGTACGGCCGCCTTCGCGAATTGCGAAGCGGAGACCTTCGTCCATGGCGATCGGCGCGATGAGCTTGATCGACAGGGCAATGTTGTCGCCCGGCATGACCATCTCGGTGCCCTCGGGAAGGATCACTTCGCCGGTCACGTCGGTGGTGCGGAAGTAGAACTGCGGACGGTAGTTGGCGAAGAACGGCGTGTGACGGCCGCCTTCGTCCTTCGACAGAACGTAGACTTCTGCGTCGAACTCGGTGTGCGGGGTAACGGTGCCCGGCTTGGCGAGAACCTGACCACGCTCAACGTCGTCGCGCTTCAGACCACGAACCAGCGCGCCGATGTTGTCGCCGGCTTCACCCTGGTCGAGCAGCTTGCGGAACATTTCGACGCCGGTGACGACGGTCTTCTGCGTGTCGCGGATGCCGACGACTTCGACTTCTTCACCAACCTTGACGATGCCGGTTTCGACGCGGCCGGTCACAACCGTACCACGACCCGAGATCGAGAACACGTCTTCGACGGGCATCAGGAACGCCTTGTCGGTGGGACGCGGGGGCTGCGGGATGAACTCGTCAACGGCCTTCATCAGCGCGAGGATCGATTCCTTGCCGATGTTGTCGTCACGGCCTTCAAGAGCGGCCAGAGCCGAACCCTTGACGACGGGGATGTTGTCGCCGTCGAAGTCATACGACGAGAGCAGTTCGCGCACTTCGAGTTCGACGAGCTCGAGGAGTTCTTCGTCATCGACCTGGTCGACCTTGTTCATGTACACGACCAGCTGCGGCACGCCGACCTGGCGGGCGAGCAGGATGTGCTCGCGGGTCTGCGGCATCGGGCCGTCAGCAGCGTTCACAACCAGGATCGCGCCGTCCATCTGGGCAGCACCGGTGATCATGTTCTTCACGTAGTCGGCGTGACCCGGGCAGTCGACGTGCGCGTAGTGACGAGCGTCGGTCTCGTACTCGACGTGTGCGGTCGAGATGGTGATGCCGCGCTCGCGCTCTTCGGGAGCCTTGTCGATGTTTGCGAAGTCAACCGCGGTACCACCGAATGCTTCAGCCATCACCTTGGTGATGGCGGCAGTCAGGGTGGTCTTGCCGTGGTCGACGTGACCGATGGTGCCGATGTTGCAGTGCGGCTTGTTCCGCTCGAATTTTGCCTTCGCCATTGTTCAAACCTTCTTTTCGCTTGAAATAGAATCTGCGGGAAGGACGGCGCCCGCTGAAACAGGCGCCGCCCCTAGAATGATCTTGCCTCTTAGGCAAGCTTCTCCTTGACTTCTGCCGCGACGTTGGCCGGGACTTCGTCGTAGTGGGAGAAGAACATCGAGTAGTTTGCACGGCCCTGGGTGAACGAGCGGAGCTGGTTCACATAGCCGAACATGTTTGCCAGAGGAACCATGGCTTCGACGACCTGGGCGTTGCCCCGGCTGTCGGTACCCTGGATCTGGCCGCGACGGCTGTTCATGTCGCCGATGACGTCGCCGAGGTATTCCTCGGGGGTGACGACTTCAACCTTCATGATCGGCTCAAGCAGCTTGATGCCGGCCTTCTGGGCGACTTCACGCATAGCACCGCGACCGGCGATTTCGAAGGCCAGAGCCGACGAGTCGACGTCGTGGTACGCACCGTCGTAAAGGACGATGTCGAAGTCGATGATCGGGAAGCCGACCAGCGAGCCCGAGGCAGCGGTTTCGCGCATGCCCTTTTCGATCGCGGGGATATATTCCTTCGGAATATTACCGCCCTTGATCTCGTCCTTGAAGTTGATGCCCGCACCGCGCTCGCCCGGCGTGACCTTCACCTTCACGCGGCCGAACTGACCGGTACCGCCCGACTGCTTCTTGTGGGTGTAGTCGATGTCCACCGGCTTCGCGAGGTATTCGCGATAGGCAACCTGCGGAGCGCCGACGTTGGCTTCGACCTTGAACTCGCGACGCATACGGTCGACGATGATGTCCAGGTGAAGTTCGCCCATGCCCTTGATGATCGTCTGGCCCGACTCGTGGTCGGTGGTGACGCGGAACGAGGGATCTTCAGCCGAGAGACGGTTGAGCGCGACGCCCATCTTCTCCTGGTCGGCCTTGGTCTTCGGTTCCACCGACAGCTCGATGACCGGCTCGGGGAATTCCATGCGTTCGAGAACGATCGGCGCCTTTTCCGCGCAGAGCGTGTCGCCCGTGGTGGTTTCCTTCATACCGGCAAGGGCAACGATGTCACCCGCGAAGGATTCGTCGATGTCCTTACGGTCGTTGGCGTGCATTTCGAGAATGCGGCCGACCTTTTCCTTCTTGCCCTTCACCGAGTTCAGGTACGTGCCCTTCGACAGCGTGCCCGAGTAGATGCGGATGAAGGTGAGCGAGCCCACGAAGGGATCGTTCATGACCTTGAAGGCGAGCGCCGAGAACGGAGCTTCGTCCGAAGGCGGACGGCTATCGGGCTCGTCGCTGTCGACCTTGACGCCCTGGACGTCTTCGATGTCGAGCGGCGAAGGCAGGTAGTCGACGACGGCGTCGAGCAGGGGCTGAACGCCCTTGTTCTTGAACGCCGAGCCGCAAACGACCGGAACGAACGAGTGGTTCAGCGTGCCCTTGCGGATCAGCGCCTTGAGGGTCGCGACGTCGGGCTCGGTGCCTTCGAGGTACGCTTCCATGACCGCATCGTCCTGCTCGACAGCAAGTTCGAGCAGCTTTTCGCGGTATTCGGCGGCTTCGTCAGCCAGCTCAGCCGGGATCTCTTCGTAGAAGAATTCGGCGCCGAGCGATTCGTCCTTCCAGATGATCGCACGGTTATGAACCAGGTCGACCAGGCCCTTCAGGTCGGCTTCGAGGCCGATCGGAATGTAGAGCACGGCAGGCGTCGCACCGAGGCGGTCGATGATCGACTGCACGCAGTACTTGAAGTTCGCACCGGTACGGTCGAGCTTGTTGATGAAGCACATGCGCGGAACGCCGTACTTGTCAGCCTGGCGCCACACGGTTTCCGACTGCGGCTCAACGCCGGCAACGCCGTCGAAGCACGCGACCGCACCGTCGAGCACGCGCAGCGAGCGTTCGACTTCGATGGTGAAGTCGACGTGCCCGGGGGTGTCGATGATGTTGATGCGGTATTCTTTGCTCTCGGACGTCCAGAAGCAGGTGGTCGCAGCCGAGGTGATGGTGATGCCGCGTTCCTGCTCCTGCTCCATCCAGTCCATGGTCGCAGCGCCGTCGTGGACTTCGCCGATCTTGTAGGACTTGCCGGTGTAGTAGAGGATTCGCTCGGTAGTGGTGGTCTTACCGGCGTCGATGTGCGCCATAATACCGATGTTACGGTACATATTGAGCGGATGGCTGCGTGCCATGGTGAAAATCCTTAGAAGGAGTTTTGGAGACTGGGACCGACCGTCAGATAGGTCCCCAGCCCCTGAAATAAAAGTGTGACGCCCGGATGACCGCCCGATCCTTCGACAAGCTCAGGAGGAGCGGATATCCGGGGCCACACGCTCACATTACCAGCGGTAGTGCGAGAAGGCGCGGTTCGCGTCCGCCATGCGGTGCGTGTCTTCGCGCTTCTTCACGGCGTTGCCGCGGTTGTTGGCAGCGTCGAGCAGCTCACCCGACAGACGGGCCGCCATGGTGGTTTCCGGACGGTTGCGAGCCGCCGTGATCAGCCAGCGGATGGCCAGAGCCTGGGCGCGCTCGGGGCGCACTTCGACGGGGACCTGGTAGGTCGCACCGCCAACGCGGCGGCTGCGAACTTCGATCTGCGGCTTCACGTTGTTCAGGGCATCGTGGAACAGCTGGATCGGGTCGGTCTTGGCACGGGTTTCCATGGTTTCCATGGCGCCATAGACGATCGATTCGGCGACCGACTTCTTACCGTCGAGCATGAGGTTGTTCATGAACTTCGACAGGACCTGATCACCGAACTTCGGATCAGGCAGGATTTCCCGCTTCTCGGGACGACGACGACGTGACATCGTTGGTATTCCTTGTTCTTTCGGGCGGGAGCGTGAGCATCACCGGCCGGTAAATCCAGTACCGTGCGGCGCAATTACGCCGCGGCCAGCTTACTTCGGACGCTTGGCGCCGTACTTCGAGCGGCTCTGCTTGCGATCCTTGACGCCCTGCGTGTCGAGCACGCCGCGCAGGATGTGGTAGCGAACGC
Source organism: Novosphingobium sp. BL-S-33 (assembly GCF_056857025.1). NCBI lineage: Bacteria > Pseudomonadati > Pseudomonadota > Alphaproteobacteria > Sphingomonadales > Sphingomonadaceae > Novosphingobium > Novosphingobium sp. BL-S-33. Next base: position 3,637,681 of record NZ_CM166474.1, read on the forward strand.
CGGGAAGGTCGCGGACGCGGCCGCCGCGGATGAGCACAACCGAGTGCTCCTGCAGGTTGTGGCCTTCACCCGGGATGTACGAAATGACTTCGCGGCTGTTGGTCAGGCGCACCTTGGCGACCTTGCGGAGAGCCGAGTTCGGCTTCTTCGGGGTCGTGGTGTAAACGCGGGTGCAGACGCCACGCTTCTGGGGGTTCTGCTCCATCGCAGGGACCTTGGACTTGGCCTTCTGCGGTTCGCGGCCCTTGCGGACCAGCTGGTTGATAGTGGGCATCTATACTCTTCTTTCAAATGGGAGTGCGATGGATCCGGGCCGGGGCAAAAGCACCGGCACGAACCCTTCGCACCCGGATCAAGGGCCCGGAGCATCTGAAAGGAGAGTGCAGGAAGGGTCACGCCGTAACGGTATTTCCGGAAACCGCATCGTCATCCCGGCAAAAACCGGGGTCGCTGTCGGTTCAGGCCCACCCATCGGCGGGGACCGTCACACGTGAGCCGAAAAACACTCCACCCGGCCAGAATGCACCGGATTACTTTGCCATGAGCTTCCCGGAAAAAGGCCCTGCCCGACTCGGCGCAAGGTCATCCCGAATGGGAGCGATCCGCAGCCAAAGCCGCGCGAAAGTCCCGGAAATGCTGACATGGCAATGTTCAGCTCTATGTCGTTTCCTGCGAGAGAACCCGCAGAAGATGGGCGCCCTTACGGGATTTGGGCGGCGCAATCAAGTCCTGCGACGCGGGGGTTTGCCTCCGCCACCCCCAGAGGTTTCCCCGTACATCCCTAGGGATCTCCCCGATAGGCCGCCAAAGGGCGATCATGCAGCCTCCGCGCGGTGCAGTCAGAGGGGAGCGCATGCTCCGGCCTCGTAACCTGGAAGTGGAGCCTAGAGATGGCCGACAAAAAGCCGAACATCCTCATCCTGTGGGGGGACGACATCGGTCAGTCCAACCTCAGCATCTTCACCAAGGGCATGATGGGCTACAAGACGCCCAACATCGACAGTATCGCCGAACAGGGAATGCTGTTCACCGATTATTATGCCGAACAGAGCTGCACCGCAGGGCGCGCCAGCTTCATCATGGGCCAGAACGGCCTTCGCACCGGCCTGACCAAGGTCGGCATGCCCGGTGCCAAGGAAGGCATGCAGGCCGTAAACCCGACCATCGCGCGCGTGCTCAAGTCCGCAGGCTACGCGACCGGGCAATTCGGCAAGAACCACCTCGGCGACCGCGACGAACACCTGCCGACCATGCATGGTTTCGACGAGTTCTACGGTAACCTCTACCACCTCAATGCGGAGGAAGAGCCCGAGAACCCGGACTATCCCAAGCCGGAGGATTTCCCGAATTTCCGCAAGAAATTCGGCCCGCGCGGCGTGCTGCATTGCCATGCCGACGGCAAGGGCGGGCAAAAGATCGAGGATACCGGCCCACTGACCAAGCTGCGGATGCAGACCATCGACGACGAAGTGGTTGAAAAGGCCAGCGCCTTCATCCGCAAGACGGTGGAATCGGGTGAACCGTTCTTCGTGTGGTTCAACACCACCCACATGCACTTCCGCACCCACGTGAAGCCGGAAAGTCGCGGTCAGGCCGGTCGCTGGCAGAGCGAATACCACGACGTGATGATCGACCATGACAAGGCGATCGGCGTGATGCTGGGCCTGCTCGAGGAACTGGGCATCGCCGACAATACCTTTGTCATGTACTCGACCGACAACGGCCCACACTGCAATTCGTGGCCGGATGCCGGCACCACGCCGTTCCGTTCGGAAAAGAACACCAGTTGGGAAGGTGCCTACCGCGTGCCCGCAATGGTTCGCTGGCCGGGCAAGATTCCCGCAGGATCGATCTCGAACGACATCGTCTCGCACCTTGACTGGCTGCCGACTTTCGCGGCCATGGCCGGTATCGAAGACGTCGCCGGGAAGCTCAAGAAGGGCTGTGAACTCGATGGTCACAAGTTCAAGGTCCACCTCGACGGTTACGACCTTGGCGGGCATTTGACCAAGGGCGAGAAGTCCCCGCGTCCGGGCTTCATCTACTGGACCGACGAAGGCGGCGTGGCAGCGCTCCGGGTGGACAACTGGAAGGCGGTGTTCATGGAGCAGCGCTGCCAGGGCACGCTGCAGATCTGGGGCGAACCGTTCGTCACGGGCCGCATTCCCAAGCTCTTCAACCTGCGGACCGACCCTTACGAATTCGCCGATATTACGTCGAACACCTATTGGGACTGGTATCTCGACCGCGCGTTCATCCTTGTGCCGATGCAGGGGATCATCGCAGACTTCCTGAGCACGCTGAAGGAATTCCCGCCAAGCCAGAAGGCAGGAACCTTCAATCTCGACAAGGTGCTCGATACCATGACCCAGGCGGCATCCGGCAGCGCCTGACACGCCAGAGCATCCGAAATCCGGCCGGGCCTCCGCCAGCGTGGAGGTCCGGCCAGCCTGTATCTGGTCCGCACGAGGCTGGAACGGATGGGGATGGAAGTGAAGGCATGGAAGCGGAGGCATGGAAGCGGAGCGATCTCAATACGTGACGGTGATCGTCAGCGTATCGGCATAGCTGCCCACCGAAACGTTCTGGAGCGCCGGAATGCGGCCGTAGGCCGTCGCGCTGGAACTGGAGGCGAGCAGTCCGTTGAGCTGCACTTGCACGGTCGAGGTGCCCGCCGTGCCGTCTCCCCACACCGTGGTATGAGCCGAGTTCGCGAAGATGTTGTAATAGAGCAGGTTCGTGCCCGCAGCCATGCGTCGCGCGGTGGCATTGCCGGAAGCACCGGCACTGAGCGCGATGTCGGCGGTGCTGAGGATGCTGGCGACGCTGGTGCAGTTGATGGTGACAGTGGCGTTCACGTCCTGCGGCGCGGGGGCGGTCTGGTCGTAGTTTCCGAAAGCCATGGCCGTCGTGCTCACGGTGCAGGAGCAGAGGCAGAGCGCCTGCGCGGGCTCAGGCGGAAGGATCAGCGCGCAGAGCGCGACGGCCACGGGGAGGTAACGGAGCGTCATTTGCCCAAGATCCCGGATTCGGTCTGGCAGACGGCGGCGATCGGGTGGACGAGGACATCGGCGGGCACCGCCTCTCCCAGATGCACGACGCAAGTGCCGCCCTGCCCCTTCGCGATGCGCAGGCGCGTGTGGGGGATGAAGTCTTCGAGGTACAGTTCGCCGTCGTGGCCAATGACGGTATGCGTGGCGGTGGCGGCTTGCACGGTAACGTCGAGCCCGGCGGGGAGCGGATTTCCGGCAACGTTGGTCACACGCAGCCGCGCGGGATGCGCGTTGCGGTGGCCGAAAGTGACGCGCACGGCCTTGCCCCAGCCCGGCGTCACGGCCTGTTCGACATCGCCGAGAGAGACCTCGATCGGGATGTTCGCGGGATCGATGGCCACGCGGTTGGCCACATAGGGAACCAGCCCGGTGACGAGGACGTTGCCGCTCCTTCCCGCCGCCGACGCCATCGGCATCGGAACCCAGCGACCAGACGAGATCGGGCTGCGCTTCCGCCGCTGCGCGGAACACCGGAACGCTGATCCGCAGCAGTGTACGGATGCCGCCGGGTCGGGAAGTGGAGCCCGGGGCCGCGTCCGGCCGGGGCAGTTCGTCCAACACCAGCCGCCAGCTCTGCTCGGCGACGCCCGAGGACGTTCGGGGCGCGGATGGCGGCATGCCGCACCGGACCAGCCGCTCTTCCCGGGCTCCCAGTGTCACGATCGTCGGATTGACCTGAAACGCCGCGTCCTCGGCCAGCACGTCCTCGCGGTTCGCATCCTTCGACCAGCGATAGCCCCGCACTTGCACGGAGACCGGCGTGTCCTCGTCATTGGAGACCGTCAGCCCGCAGAAACAGGCGTTCTCCGGAACCTCCACCCGGATCGGCATGACCCGCAGACTTCCCGCCGCCACCGGCGCCGCCCCGGCCATTGCCATCGGGGCCAGCAGCCAGAGGCCGGTCGCCCGCATCAATAGTTGACCGTGACCGTGACCGTATCGGTGTAACTCCCCGCAGGCACGTTCTGGAGCGCGGGTATCCGCCCGTAGACGGTGAGCGCCGCTGCCGTCGTGGTGGCGGTGGCGGTGGCCGGCGTATCGGTTCCCGGCGTGTTTCCCCAATTGTTGGTGTGGCCGGAATCGCGATAGAGCGCGTAGTTCAGCGCGTTGGTGCTCAACAGCATCTGCCGCGTGGTCACGGTGGCGCCGCTGGTGCCCCCGGCATTGAGCCCGACGGTATAGCTGGTGCCGGTCGTGCAGTTGACGGTGATCGTGCTGGTCCCATCGGTGGGCGTACCGGACAGCGGATTGCAGTTGCCGAAAGCCAATGCCGTTGCGGAAACCGTGCAGGAGGGCAGGACCGTGGCGGTGACGGCAAACGTGGTCGTCGCGGTCGCCGCTTCGGCAGCCTGGGGTGATGCGAAAACGAATGCGGTTACCGCGAGCGCAAGGGATCCGGTCTTGCAAAGGTTTGCGTAAAACCGCTTCCGACGCGTGGCGAATTGAAAGGCAAGGTTTTCCATGCCTTCGAGTCTCATTGATAATCCTTGATATTGGCTAGCCAGAGACCCACGTGTTTCTACGTAGTTTCCTGTGCTCCTGAAGCTTGCACGGTTAAGAACCCGTCGCCTTGCGCCAAGGGGCACACACCGCCCGCGCCGCGAAATATGGGACGGGTCGTGGACGGTTCCGGAGGCGCAGCCGATCGCGTGATAGGGCATGGCGTCGTCATGCAGGCGCTGCCCGCTGCGGCTAACTTCGCGGCGCTCGTAATAGCGGCTCGGCGCGTCTGGCGAATGTTCGGATGTGCGGGAGAGCCGCCATGGCTCTCCCCATCCCGGTTGCCGCTCATCCCCCTCACCCCGCTCATCCTGAGCCTGTCGAAGGATGTTGGATCAGCGCCACGCCGCCAGGGGCTTCGACAAGCTCAGCCTGAGCGGATTTGAAGAGTGAGCGGATTTGAAGGGCCGGAATTGCGGGGAAGCAGGCGTACCTTGGTGTGAATCATGTTCCGAAAACAGGAAGGCCTTGCTTGAACCAAGCGCGCTTTATCTTACCCTCTTCAACTTCATAGATGCCGATGACGTCGAGCTTCGCTCGGCCCTGCGGAAAGTTGCGTGTGACGATTTCCCGGTCCACGACCATGCCACCGACGGCAACGCGACCTAGCAGGCGAGCAAATAAATCCGGCTCGTTGAAGCGCTCAATGTGTCGGGCGCGGATCTGTTCGGAACCTTTAGCGATGCTCTCTGACGGCCATGCAAAAACCTCCGCATCGCTTGCCCAGAAAGACATGAATTCATCGATGTCGCGTGCATTGTAAGCATCGAGCTGGCGACCTACGACTTTCGCTTCCTCACTTGATTGAGCATCGATTTCCAACGTGAACCTCCTTGCCGGCACCGAGGCCGAGCGGGCGGGGTCCATGCGTCAAGCGGTGAAACTTCGCAACATTGGCATGCCAGAAACGCTGGCGTAAGCGGACGTGGCGCTTACGCACCTCGCGGCGATTGACTTCCCTGCGCGTCGTGAGCCTCGCGGCCCTCCCGCTTGCGGGAAGGCAGAGTTGCGTGCCCTCTCATGGTTGCGCTGGAACTCCCCTCCCGCAAGCGGGAGGGGTTGGGGGTGGTTTTCCCCCTCAGTCGATATCCAGCAGCCTCGGTGCGCCCATGCCGTCCATGAAGTTGGCAAGGTTGCGGTGGAGGTTGATGACCTTCTGTTCCTGATGCGGATTGGGCAGCGGGCCGCGGAAGCCGGAGGACTTCATGCCCTTCTGCACGAACTGCATGTTCGAGAAGTCCTGCGCCAGAACCGAGCCCCATTTCTCACCGATCGGATCGGCATAGACCCATTCCGTCTCCGGCTCCTCGCCTTCGGGGAAGCGTTCGAGGGCGTAGCTTTCGAACACGCACTTGTCGGGGTCATTGCCATAAGGGCGCACACGGTAGCAGAGCGCGAAAGTCTCGCCATGGAGGATGTTCTGGTTGGGGAACAGGCCCCAGGCCAGCCCACTCTCCTTCTTGATCTCTGGCGGGACTTCCGGCCAGGTCACACCACGCGCGGCGTCGTCGGCCTTGGCGCTTTTCAGCCAGTGGGCGATGATCTCACCCGGCGTGGCGGTTTCGGGAAGCTCGTCCACCAGACGGCTGGCGGCGTTGACCAGCGTTTCGGTGGAGGCGGAGTAGTTCACCGTCTCATAGTTTTCGCGGATCAGTTCGTAAGTCGAGACGCGCGCATCGTCGCCCTTGCCGGCGCGGGTGGTGCCGGCGCTCTCGCTCATCTGGAACTTGCTGTCGCGCGTGTCGTAGCTGGAGACCGAGTGCAGGCCGTACTGCTTGGACAGCGCGTAATAGTCGCCATAGGCCAAGAGCTGCGTGTGCGTGCCGGCCACGTGGTAGGGTTCCAGGAACGCCTCGATCGCGGTCTTCCAGTTGCAGTCGTAGATCGCCCACTGGCGCCACTTGTAGTGCATGCCGGCAAGGTCGAAGTGGTCGAGGATCTCCCCCGCGCGGCCCATCCATTCGGACAGCGGCACCGCATCGGGATCCATGGTGATGTAGATGTAGCCGCCCCAGGTATCGACCTGCACTTCGGACAGGCAGGTCATTTCCGGCGTCAGCTTGTTGTGCCAGTCCTGCGGGTCGAGGATGTAGGTGTTTTCACCGTCGAGGTTGAACGTCCAGCCGTGGAAGCCGCAGATGAAGCTCTTGCGGTTGTTGCCGCGCACGTCGTGGACCTTGCCCGGCAGCATGTCCGGCACCGAAACGAGCTGGCGGCCGCGATGCGGGCAGACGTTGTGGAAGGCCTTGAGCGAACCATCGTCCTTGCGCAGCACGATGATCGATTCGTCGGCGACATTGTAGGTCAGCCAGTCGCCGGGGTTCGGCAGGTCTGTCTCGCGCTCGACCATTTGCCAGATCTTCGGCCAGAGCAGGGTCTTTTCCGCCTGAAGGTAATCCTTCGAAAGGAAGGCCGTGGTCGGATACGTGGCGAGGCGTTCCTCGTCCATGTCCTGTGCGGTCAGTGTGGCCGTCTGATTGGTGCCCGTATCTTTCACGTGGCCTCTCCTGTTATCAACAGCGTTGTTCATTAAGCTATCGCCCGCCCGAGAACCAGAGGGATTTTACCCAAGATCGCTGCCGGGATGGATAAGAATTCAGGCGTGTTTCCGGAAGTCGCTCGCCGGGATCGGGCCGATCAGTTCGCCATCGTCCCACTCGACGCGGCGATAGCGGTTCTCGTCGAGGCCCAGCGGGAGCAGCGGCGTGTAGACATAGCGGCTGAACGCATAGACCCGGCGCGCCGGGACAAGCGCGGTGCGGACCTGGCGGACGGGCGTGATCGGGCCGCGATAACCGCCGAAAGCCCAGGCGTCCGTTGGCGCGCGGCTGGCCATGACGATCAGGGGAAACGGGCAGTCGCCCCGGTGGAATTCCAGCATGCAGGCCTGCTGCACCACCAGCCCCACCGACTCGTGGGAGACCAGCAGGGCGGAATTCGGGGTGTGGGCGACGGTCTGGATCGTGCGACGCCAGTCCTGCGGCTGGGGAATCCAGACGAGCGTGACCAGTTCGTAAAGCCCCACCACTGCCACGGCTGCGAGCGTAACTCCCTGCGCGAGAATGCCGAATCTGCGCCCTCCCCCCGCCAGCGCGGCAGCGGCGAGCAGGACGGTGAAGCTGGCGCACCAGTGCAGCGTGTAATCGGAGATGATCGGGTGGATCCGGTCCGCCACCTTGAATGCGGCCAGCGCAGCGATCACGATGAACAGCGCCAGCCGTGTCGTCCGATCCCGGAAAGTCCGCGCCACGCCGACGACCATCAGCGCCGCCATCAGGCCCGAACCGATCTCTCCATCAAGCAGGAGCTGGAGGTTCACGCTCGACAGCCAGTCGTCGAACGACAGCGGCTCGATCCACGCGATATTGGCCGAGGCTGCGTGGACTTGCACAGCGGCGATCCACAAGGCCCAGCCCGACAGTACCGCCACCGCAAGGTTCGCCGCCAACAGGCGCTGCAACGCCGTGCGGCCGATGCTCCGGCAAAGTGCCGCCTCCACCAGGACCGCCAGCGTGGCGATCACCGGCCAGAGCAGCATCGTCGTATGGCTGTAAATCGCGACCAGCGCCCCACCGACATAAAGCGCCCAGCCGCGCCGTGCCGTGCTCTCGCCTTCCAGTGCCGCCAGGAGGCCGACGAACGAGACCGTCACCGCCAGCTTGGCCAGCACATAGCCGCGCAGATATTCGGACTGGTAGATATCGGAGGGCGAGAGCGCGAAGAGCAGCACCGCCAGCGCCGCCGCCGCCCAGCCCCAGTTGCGCCCGGCGATCCGCGCCACCAATCCGATCTGCGCCAGCGACAGTAGCAATGGCAGGAGCCGCAGCACCGCCTGACTGTCCGGCAGCGCCATGCGCCAGAGTTTCAGCAGCGAATAGAACAGCGGCGGGTTGGTCTCGCGCAGCATCCACGGCCCCCACAGCTCCGCGAAGGACCGGCCGGAGAAATAGAGCGAGGCATATTCGTCAAACCCCAGCGGGGCCGGCTCCTGCCGCAGCCGCAAGCCCAGCGCGAGCGCAAAGGCCGCCGCGATGAGCAGCCCTGCGAGCACTGAACGCGATGGCAGCCTGGCGTACATTTGTTTCCCCAAGGTGCGCGCACGCAGCGCCACCCCCCGCGCCGATGTCTAGCCTGAGCGAGGCTCGGTGCAAATAGCCATACGCCGCCAAAGCGATCCGGGCTTCATGCGGGGATTTCCGCAGTCGAAAACGGGGAAAGCACCGTCCAGCCCAGCGACATGTAAAGCTGGCGCCCCTCCTCGGTCGCGACAAGAAGTTCGGGGGCATTCGGGGATTGTCGCTGCGACTTCAGCGCATGCATGACGATATTGCCCAGCCCCTTCCTCTGGTGCTCGGGTGCCGTCACGATCCGGTCGTAGATGAAAACGCCCATGGTTTCGGCAGCATAACCGCTTGCCGCCAGACTGCCGCCGTGGGCGACGATACGAATGGAAGTCGTCGGCCCATCGCGTTCACTTTCGAGCCGATAGCCGTCCGGAAGCGTGCGCGCCGCCGCGCCCACTGGAACCCTTACTGATGAGCGCGCATCGTTCGCGATCATAAAGTGGCTTTCGGGCTGGAGGTGCCACGCCGCCGGCAAAACAGCCCGCAAATCATCGACCGACCCGCACAACTTGAGAAAATGTCGAGGCAGCGACACTTCGCGCCCGAATTCCCGCAATCCCTCACACGGCTCGGCAAACACCCAACGGCGCGCCTCGTTGGGCAGGTTCGTATCCACTCTCCAGCCGCCCCGGTCGGCAACGGGCAAGGGAAGTCCCCGACAAACCGATCGCGCGGAAAGCCACGCGGCGATCAAGGCAGGAACTGCGGAAAGGTCAGACATTCCCACTTGATAACAGAGACCTCGGCACCAACCATCGGAATCTTCGCAGAGCCTGTCCAATGGCCCCGCGCCGGTGCTGCGTTACTCAGGCCGCTCCGCTGCAATAGCCTGCACGATCGGCTGGAACGCGGCGTCGAAACGCGCCAGCACGTCGATCTCGCCCCCCTGCTCCATGTGCGAGATCAGGCGCTCGCCATCCCAGCGGTGGAGGGCGTAGACGGGGGGCTCGTCGGTAATCATCGCGCGCTTGTCGGGGTGAGCCGGATCGGCGGGGGTGAAGTCGAGCGCAACCGGAGCCGCGCTCGATCCGCAGACGGTAGCGGGAATGCCGTTCCACAGCGTGTGGATAGGACGGTGGAGATGCCCCGCCAACAGCCCGACCACTTGCCGGTGCCCCTCAAGAGCCTGGGCAAGGCGGGCGATCCACGGCTCACGCGCGTCGCAGTCCAGCCAGGCAATGCCGCTCTCGAACGGCGGATGGTGGAGCGCGATCACCGTGGGCGCATGCGGATGCCCGGCGAGTTGCGCCGAGAGCCATGCCGCGCGCGTTTCGCAGAAACCGCCGCCGTGGCGGCCTTCCTCCAGCGTATCGAGCACCAGCACCCGCAGGCCTTTCAGCTCGATAGCATATTGCACGAAGCCGTCGTGGCTGGGGCAAGCGGGAAACGCGGCCAGCAGTGGCCCGCGCAAATCGTGATTGCCGGTCATCGGCGCCACTGGGATCGGGCAGCCTTCGACCAGACGCGCCAGCAGCGCATAGCTCTCCGCATCGCCATGTTCGGTGAGATCGCCCGAAAGCAGCAGCAGATCCGGCCGCTGCGGCCCTTCGGCAATACGCCGCAGCACCGCGAGCAGGCGGCGGACATTGAACTCCTCCGGGTTGCCCCGGTCGAAGCCGATATGGATGTCCGTCACTTGGGCAATCAGCAAGGCGTGTCTCCCGAAGGCTCTTTTCGTTATTGGCCCGTTTCTATGTGCCCGGTCTGTCCGGGGCATTGAAATCCTTGGTTACCGGCAGTTCAAGCGCCTCGTCGTGCACGGCGTCGCGCGGCACGGCCTTGCGCGATCCCGAGGAGACCCCGTGGAAGCCGTGGCACATCGCGCAAGTCGAGGGCACTTTTGCACGTGTCGGCAACAGGGAGGCCCCTTTCGCCGCGCCGACATGGCAGGTGCGGCACTGGGCGATGCCCGGCAGCAGCACATCGGCGGCGCGGTCGGACTTCGGCGCGGCGTGGCAGCTGGTGCAGCTTTCCTGCCGGTGCGCGGCATGATCGAACCAGCCTCGCATCATGTAGCGCGCAGGTTGGTGGACCGGTACGACGCCGGGCTTGCCGTCGATCATCGCCGCGCGGTGGCATTCGCCGCAGACGCCCTTGCTGGACAGCGCGGATGCGAGGCTCAGGCCCGGCCATGAGGCCTGTACCGGCTGCTGCACCGGCTGGGCATAGCGGAACTGGTAGAGGCCGCCTTCGCCGAAGACACCCGGCCGCCGCCGCGCGCCCACCTGCATTCCGGCTGGACGCGCCGCCATATAGGCGCGCGGCGTCCAGCGCGCGGCGGTGAGATCGGCGGCAAGCTGCTCCACGTCGCCGTGGCGCAGGCGGCGGACGATCCCGCCGACCCGGTCGTAGGCGAGCGAGTGGCAGCCTTCGCAATCGCGCTCCATTCGGACCGGCTGGAAGCGCACGCCGTCCTCGGTGGGGCGGTGGCAGTCCTTGCACTGGAGCCCGTTCGCGCCATAGCCGCGCGCGGCACCAAGGTTCATCGCCATGCGCGCCACCCCGCCGCGCGGATCGAGATGGAGGCGATGCGCGAAGGCCAGCCCGTTGTCCTCGCTCAAGGGCTTGTCGAGCGACAGTTCGGCGGTCTTGCCGCTCATCGCGTCGGTAACGACGGTGGCCGTGAACTGCGGGTGCAGGCGCGTGAAGTCCGACGCATTGCCGAGGCGCGTGTCGGGCAGCTTGTCCTTCAGCGCGCCGTGGCAATCGGCGCAGAACTGCTGGGCAGGTTCGGCCATGCGGGTCGGCCCCTGATGCTCGACATGGCAATCGCGGCAGGCGCCCGGCCCCTCGTGCCCGAAGGCACGGGCGACCGACCACAGTGCCCGCTCGCCGAGCGGCAGGTTGCCGCGCGCGGCGGCAAGGCGGGCCGGGTCGGCATGGTCGTGCACGGTCTTGTGGCAGGAGCGGCACGTGGCATCGCCCACCGGCTCGAACGGCTTGACGTGGCAGGTTTCGCAGCGATCGCTCAGGGTGTGGTGGGCCAGACTGAGTTCGCCGGGGTTCCAGCTCCTGTCCCCGATCACGCCCCGATCAGGCGTCCGCGTGAGGTTGCTGACGATCGGCACTGCCAGAAATGCGAGCAGGATCGCCAGCGCCAGCGTCCACGAGACCCAGCGCTTGCCCGGCAGCACGCCTTGCAGCGAAAAACCGCGCTTTTCCTCCAGATCGCCCGAGCGGGTCGCGGCGTCCTCGCCCTTGCGCACGGTGAGCAGCGCGGTGCCGTCCTCGGCCCGGCCCAGTGTCAGGCGATAAGTGCCGAAGCCCAGTTCCCCGCCCACTTTCGGGTCGAGCGTGGCACTGCGCGTCTCGCTGCCGTCCAGCACGAAGCCCAGCGTGCCCACGGCCTCTGCCCGCACCCGCCCTTCGGCGGCAAGGTGCAGCACGGCATGGCGCGGCTCCACGGCAAGATCCGGCAAGTGCAGATCGTTGTCGGCAAGGCGGCCGATGGTGAGCGCATCGCCCACCACGTCGCGGTCGCGCACGATCTCTCGCCCGGCGGCGGTGCGTTCGATCTGGCGGATGCGGAACGTCACTTGCGGCTCACCAGTAGAAGAACACGGAAACGACATGCGCGGTCAGCGCGGCCAATAGCGCCATCGTCGTCGGCACGTGGACGTAGAGCCAGACTTCCAGCAGCGCTTTGAGCCGCATGTGCCGCCGCAGCCGGTCCAGCATGGCCTTGCGGCGCATCATCAGCTTTTCGACGCGCTCCACATCGGGATTGGCGGCATCGAGCCCGGCAATCGCCCGCTGCGTGGCACAGTGCGGATAGTTCCCCGAAAGCCGCCGCCACAGCCCGGCCGTGAACGGGTCTTCGGCCAGCGCCGCCAGCACCAGATCGGCCTCCCGGCGGGCGAGCGGCTGGGCCGCCTCGTCCAGTTGCCGATCCAGCGCGCGCATCGCCTCCACCATCTGGGCCTGCGTCATCCCCTCCCGGTTCGAACTGAGCGCGGCGGGCAGCGCGGCATAGGCCCAGACCCCGAACAGGCCCGAGGCGATCACCAGCATCATCAGCGCATAGGCGAGCGTGTGGACGTTCCAGCCAAGCTGAAAGCCGGTGTGCAAGGTCGCCACCACCACCAGCGAAAGGCCAAGGTAGACATGCGCCGAAGTCCACGCCTTGAGCGACCAGCGCCCCGGTGTGATCGCTCGCTTACGAATGCCCAGCAGCGCCAGCCAGACAATCAGCAGCGCGCCGATCGTGCCCAGGGTATAGCCCAGCCAGGTCCCCCCGCCGGGGCGCGGTGTGGGATCGGTGAGCATATAGGCGGCAGCACTGACAAGGCAGAGCCCGCCCGCCAGCTTCGCCCAGCGGAAGCGGCGATGGCGCAGGAAACTCTCGTGACTGCTGGTAACCTCACGGTTCTGACGCAAGGGCGTGGTGGCCATCAGCCCTCCTCCCCCAACCGCGCGACAGTCAGGAACGCCTCGGGCGAAACGCGGATCGCGGCGCCGGTGGGGCAGGCACGCACGCACGAAGGGCCGCCGTCGATCCCGGCGCACATGTCGCACTTGATCGCCTTCTTCGGCTGTTCGACCTTGCCCGCGTGCTTCTTGCGCCAGTCCTTGCCCGGCTCGCCCGGTCCGGGGCCTTTGCCGAGAAACATCCACGAGAGCAGCGAAGGCTTCTTTGGCGGCACCGCGTCCATGCGGATCACGCCGTAGGGGCAGTTGCGCTGGCAATTGCCGCAGCCGATGCAAGTCTCGTCGATGAACACCTCGCCATCCGGGCCGCGCCGGATCGCATTGGGCGGGCAGTCGGCCATGCAGTGCGGATGTTCGCAGTGGCGGCACGAAGTGGGCACGTGGAGATGTGCGTAAGTTGTACCCGCCTCGCGGTCGAGGCGGGAGAGGCCGTCATGGCTGTCCGCGCAGGCTTTCTCGCAATTGTCGCAGCCGACGCAAAGCTTCTCGTCGATCAGCAGCACGTCGGTCGCTTCGCCGATGCCGTTGTCGACCAGGAACTGCGCGGTCTGCGAATACATGTCGACCACGCTGGAGAAGTTCTCCTTGCGCCCTTCGATGAAGGCATTGACCTCGCGCCGCCGCTCCATCTCGCCCATGGCCTTGGTGCGCAGTTGCGGCTTGCGGTCCAGCAGGCGCATGAACGCCTCGCCCGGCAGGCGGATCAGTTCGGAGCGGATCGCTGCGCGTACCGTGGCGGAGCGGCGCGATCCGTCGATCACTGCCATCTCGCCGACATAGGCCCCGGCGGGCAGATAGCTGAGGAACACCGGCTTTCCGGCGATCTCGCGCTCCACCACCATCGATCCGCGGCGGATGATGAAGATATCGGTGCCTTCCGCGCCTTCCTGCATCACCACGTCGCCCGCCCGAGCCTCCACCACTTCGGCCCCGGCGACCAGTTCGGCGATATCGTCCGGCGTCAGCCCCGATCCGAATATCTGGAGCAATTGCCGCTCGATCGAAATGCGGTTGACCACGCGGGCGGCGGCGGGCGCCGTCGCCATCAGCTTCAGCGCGGCGGCGCGCGGCAGTTCGACGACGATCAGGTCGCTGCCCGCCCGCACCGTCGCCCCGCGCCTGCGGCCCGAGATCAGGCCCACTTCACCGAAGATAGAGCCCTCGCCAATGGGCACGGTGATCGAGGGATCGTCCTTGCTGACTTCCACCAGCACCGATCCTTCGGCGATGGCGAAGAGCGAGGAGCCGGGCTCATGCCGCAGGAACACCGCCGCCCCTGCGGGAACCGCGCGCACGGCGGAATCGAGCATGATCTCGCGCAATTGCAGCGCCGAAATCTCGCGGAAGATCTCGATCCGCGTCCCGAACAGCGTGAGCCATTCCTCGACCCCGCGATTGCCGGGCAGCGGCGCGAATTTTTCGGCCAGTATCGGCTCGTCGGCAGGCTTGAGCGCGGTATTGCCGTTCAGGAACTCGACGACGTCGTAGCCCTGATTCATGCAGTGCTTGATCAGCGGATAACCCGCCAGCGCGCCGATCACGTGGATGCCCGGCCGTGTCGTCTCGAACTGGGGGGAGAGGACGGGGAATGCCTCCCGCTCTAGGCTGGTGAAGGCGATCCCGCAGTCTTCCACGAACTTGCGCGGCGGGGCGGAGCCGGTGCGGGCAATGATCCGGTCGCAGCGGATCGTCTCCTGCCCGTCGCGGGTATCGAGCACCAGTTCGCCGCCCTGTTCGCCAAGGCGCACTTCGGCCGGCGTTGTCTCATTCCGCACGCGGATGCGGCCTGCCGCCTCGGCTTCGGCCAACAGGGTGACGTTGCCTTCCTTGGCGCGGGCGAATTCGGTGCCGCGATTGAGGATGGTGACGACATTGCCCTGCGCCGGATCGGCGGCAAGCCCCAGCGCATTCTCGATCCCCGCATCGCCCGAACCGACCACGGTCACGTGCTCATCGATATACTCACCGGGATCGTCGAGCTGGTACTGGATATGCGGCATGTCCGCGCCGGGACAGCGCAGGCGGTTGGGATTGCCCTGCGTG
This sequence comes from Novosphingobium sp. BL-S-33, assembly GCF_056857025.1. Classification (NCBI taxonomy): domain Bacteria; kingdom Pseudomonadati; phylum Pseudomonadota; class Alphaproteobacteria; order Sphingomonadales; family Sphingomonadaceae; genus Novosphingobium; species Novosphingobium sp. BL-S-33. The sequence continues at coordinate 3,652,829 of NZ_CM166474.1, forward strand.
CCGATCGCGAGGATCACGGCTTCCGCCTCGATCCGCGCGCCGTCCTTCAGCTTCAGGACAAAGGCGCCCTTCTCGCCCTCTATGGCAACGACTTCGGCGTGGTAGCGCACGGCGATGCCCTGTGCGGCGGCCTGCTCGTCCCAGGTGCCCAGCACCGCCTCGCGCTTGCCGGCGTCGAAATCGAAATCGGACCGCAGCACCAGCGAGGCGGGCGTCGCCATCACGTGCTTGCCCTTCTGGTACTTGAAGATCGTGTCCGACAGGTGGTTGGTCTTTTCCAGCAGCACGTGGCTCATGCCAAGCGCGGCTGCGCGGCCCGCCGCGCTCATGCCGGCGGGGCCCGAGCCCACGATGGCCAGTCGGACGCGTTCCGTCACCAAATTCCCCCTGCCGAGCCGCGATGGACATCGCCACGCCGGATGCCTGCCCAGCGAATGGGCCCCGCGATTGCAAAGTGCGGTGAAATTCCGCATCTGCGCTCGCGAGCAGCGTCCGACGTGCCCCCTGGGGCCGACCGGGCTCTCATGGATCGGTTTTTCCGATGTTACAACAGGGGGTTTACCGATGGGGGCAAAGATCGGTGTCCAGCGCGCGGCGCTGGTCGTCGCCGGGCTGGTTGCCGCAAGTGCGGTCGGCGTGGCCGTCTGGCGCACCAACGAACACCGGCCGGAAGCCGCAGCCGCCGGGGCAATCGCGCCGGGCGCAGACCCTGTCGGCACATTGGAACAGGCCGCGCACGATGCGCCCGCCGATGCCGCCGCATGGCAGAAGCTCGGCCTCGCCTACTTCGCGCAGAATCGCTACGGCGAAGCGGCCGATGCCTATGCGCGCGCGGCCGCCATCGCGCCGGATAAGGCAGTCCTGTGGTCTGCGCTGGGCGAGGCGCGAGTCATGGCCAGCGAACACGATCCGATGCCGGAACCCGCGCTGGAGGCCTTCCGCAAGGCCGCCTCTCTCGACAAGGCCGATCCCCGCGCCCGCTATTTCCTGGCCGTGAAGCGCGATCTGAACGGGGATCATGCCGGCGCGCTGGACGACTGGCTGGCGCTGCTGCGCGTTTCCCCCGCCGATGCCCCGTGGCGCACCGATCTCGTCCGCACCATTCAGCAAGTGGCGACGATAAACCATATCGACGTGACGAAGAAACTGGCCGAAGCGCAGGCCCTGCCCGCGGCCGCCCTGCCGCATGCGCAGGAAATGCCGCTGGCCACGCAAGGCATTCCCGGGCCCAGCGCCGGTGACATCGCCGCCGCCGCCCGGATGGCCCCGCACGAACAGCGCGAAATGGCGGACGGCATGGTCGCCCGCCTCGAAGCGCGGCTCGCGACCGAGCCTTCAAATGTCGACGGCTGGATCATGCTGATGCGCAGCCGGACGACGCTGGGAGAGACCGACAAGGCCCGCAAGGCGCTCGCCGATGCTATCGCCGCCAACCCCTCGCGTAGCGGGGATTTGCGCCAGCAGGCAGACGTTCTCGGCATTCACTGACAGGGGGCCACGGCGCGCACGATTAGCCAGAACCAATCACGGCGCGCCGTAACCGGCTTCCCTCGCGCGCGATGTGGGGAGCATGTGTCCCCAACGTCGAATCGATCCTGCCGGGAGTGCGCCATGAGTGAAGAACGCGAAATCGATGGTCTGCGCTGCATGTGGATGCGTGGCGGCACCTCGAAGGGCGGCTACTTCCTCAAGTCCGATCTCCCCGCAGACACCGCCGCGCGCGATGCCTTCCTGCTCGCGATCATGGGCTCGCCCGATCCGCGCCAGATCGACGGCATGGGCGGCGCCGATCCGCTGACCAGCAAGGTCGCCGTCGTCAGCAAGTCTGCCCGCGAAGGGATCGATGTCGATTACCTGTTCCTGCAGGTCTTCGTCGATCAGGCCATCGTCACCGACCAGCAGAACTGCGGCAATATCCTTGCCGGGATCGGCCCCTTCGCTATCGAGCGCGGGCTGATTGCGGCCACCGGCGACGAGACGAACGTCGCCATCTTCATGGAGAACACCGGCCAGGTCGCCGTCGCCACCGTGCAGACGCCGGGCGGACAGGTGACGTACAAGGGCGATGCCAGGATCGACGGCGTGCCCGGCAGCCACGCACCGATCCCGCTGGAATTCCGCGACACCGCCGGTTCTTCCTGCGGCGCGCTGCTGCCCACCGGCAATGCCGTGGACGAAGTGAACGGCGTGCGCGTGACGCTGATCGACAACGGCATGCCCTGCGTCGTCATGAAGGCCGAGGACGTCGGCATCACGGGCTACGAAGACCGCGAAAGCCTTGACGCCAATACCGAGTTGAAGGCCAGGATCGAGGCCATCCGCCTTGCCGTGGGCGAGCGGATGAACCTCGGCGATGTCAAGGACAAGTCGGTTCCCAAGATGATGCTGGTCGCCCCGCCGAAGCATGGCGGTGCGGTGACCGTGCGCAGTTTCATTCCCCACCGCGCCCACGCCACCATCGGCGTGCTCGGCGCGGTCTCGGTGGCGACGGCCTGCCTGATCGAAGGCTCGCCCGCCGCCGAAGTCGCCATATGCCCCGAGGGTCGCCGCAAGACGCTGTCGGTCGAACATCCGACCGGCGAGATGTCCTGCGTCCTCGAAGTGGACGAGGGCGGCGCCGTGGTGAGCGCCGCCCTCCTTCGCACCGCGCGCAAGCTGATGGACGGGGTGGTTTTCGCTTGAGCGCCAATCACTAACTGCAAAAAGCGCTCGCCGCGTCGCAACATTCCGGGTTATCAGGGCTTCAAGGGATCGATCGGCATCCCGCCCGACAGGAGTTGCGACATGGCCTCGAAATTCATCCTGACCACGACCATCGCCGCTGCGGCGCTTGCCGCTGTCGCCGGCTGCAAGGGGCCGCAAGCCGCCCCTGACAGCACCGCCACCGCCACGAATTCCCCGATCGACGTCTCCACGATCGTCAAGACGCGCAAGGCGAACTTCAAGGACATCGCCAAGTCCAACAAAGTGGCCAAAGTCGCGCTCGAAGCCTCGACGCCGGACTTCCCCACGGCCTCCGCCGCCGCTCAGGCGATCCAGACGGACGCGGGCAAGATCGTGGGTCTGTTCCCCGACGGCACCGGCCCGGCTGAAGCCCCGAAGACCGAGGCCCTGCCGATAATCTGGCAGAAAAACGCCGAGTTCAAGGCCGCCGCAGACAAGCTGATCGCCGCCGCCGGAACGCTCAAGACCGCTGCCGATGCCAAGGACCTCGCCGCCGCGAATACTGCGATGGCGGGCATCGGCGCCGCCTGCAAGGGCTGCCACGAGACGTTCCGAAAGAAGGATAAGTGAGTTCCCCGGCGGCCCCCACGGGCGTCCGCACCGCGCTTTGGGACCTGCCGGTCCGGGTGATCCACTGGAGCTTCGTGGTGCTGATCCCGGCGCTCTGGTGGACGGCCGAGAACGACCGGATGGCCCTGCACATGCAGATCGGCACGGTCTTGCTGCAACTGCTGGTGATCCGCGTGCTCTGGGGCTTCGTGGGCGGTTCGACCGCGCGCTTCGCCGCGTTCGTGCGCGGCCCCGGCGCGGTGCTGGCCTACTTGCGCGGCAAGACCGATGCCGCCGCTGCCGGGCACAACCCGGCGGGCGGCTGGAGCGTGATCACGCTGCTCGGCCTGATGGGGCTTCAGGTCACGCTCGGGCTGTTCTCGGGCGACGAGGATGACGGCGCCGTTGGCCCGCTCAATCATCTCGTGTCTTTCCGCACCGCCGACCGGGCGAGTAACCTGCACGGGCTGGTGTTCTATCTGATCCTCGCGCTGATCGCCCTGCACCTTGTAGCGATCGTCTATTACCGCGCGGTCAGGCGAGATCGGCTGATCGCGCCGATGGTGACCGGCAAGCGCGTGTTGCCTGCGGCCACGCCGGGGCTGGTGCGTGCGCCGGCTTGGCGGTTCTTCGCCTGTGTGGTGGTGGCATGGCTGGTCGGCTGGGCGATCTGGAGCGGGGTCAAGGCTTAGCGGCGGACGGTCGGAGGCTTCCGTTCCGCCCAGTCGCTTTAGACGCAAGCCATGGTTCGGCGCCCGTCGAGCACCCATCGGGGTTCCGGGCTAACCTGCGAAATGGATCCTGAAACAAGTTCAGGATGACGGATTGAGAGAACATCCGTTCCGCTGGCGACGAAGTCCCCATTTTGACAGCCCTGCTCTCAGCCCAACCTCTCAACCCCGCTCAGGCTGAGCTTGTCGAAGCCCCCTGAGGCGGGGCGCTGGGTCTACCATCCTTCGACAGGCTCAGGATGAGCGGGGTGGGTGGGGCTAGGGTGGAGATGGAGAAGACGATGCTCGCTCCCCCGCTTCACCCCTGCTTCAATTCCCGCAGTTCCTTCCGCGCCGCCATGTAGTTCGGCAACACGCTCCCCGCATACGTCCCGAAGATCGGCAGGTCGCCCCGGTCGATCGTCTCGGCCTCCGCATAGTGCGCAATGATCGCATCGGAATCGTTCATAAACTTGCCCGGCGCGTACTGCATGGTCGGGAACGTCACTTTCTCGAAATGCGGGGCGAGCTCGGCGCGGATCGCGGCTTCGTTCTCATCCCCGGCTGAGAAAATGCGCTGCTCGAACTGATCGAGAAGCCCCGCCTCCAGCAAAAAGATCCGCAGCTTGAGGCAGTGCGGACACGTCGCCTTCAGATAGAGAACGGGGCGGAACAGACTGTCTGACATGGGTTTTCCTCGTTCGGTCATTCGGTAAACGAGATGGAGGTGGGCTTGGCCAGTTCAAGCCCGCTGCCCGTCGCGGTCAGCCTGCCGCTGGCACGGTCCACCGCGAAGACCGCGAGATTGCCGCCACCTTGCGCGCCGCCCTGATTGGCGACCACCAACCATTTGCCATCGCCTGAAAGCGAGAAGGCCCAGGGGATCTGTCCGCCGCTGTCCACCGTGTCGATCGGCGCCAGTCCGCCGTCCTGCCGCACGGCGTAGATCTGGATGCGATTGGCCGCACGGTTGCCTGCGTAGAGGAAGCGCCCATCGCGCGAGATCGCGATTTCCGATCCGCTGCGCGTGCCCGCGAAGTCGGCCGCATCGAGCTGGACCGTAGACAGCGGCGTGAGCCGTCCCTGCCCGGCATCCCACGCATAGCTGACGATCGAGCCCCCCATTTCCTCCATCAGGAAGGCATGGCGGCGGTCCGGCGAGAACACGATGTGCCGGGGGCCGGCGCCGGGCGTCACGGATGCGAAAGGCTCCGGCGCGGGTGATATCGTGCCCTTGGCGGCATCGAAGCGGTAGACGTAGACCTTGTCCGCGCCGAGATCGGGCGACAGCAGCCAGCGGCCCGAAGGATCTAGCGTCACGCCGTGCGCATGCGGCCCCTTCTGCCGCCGCTCGTTGGGGCCGGAGCCGGTATGGGCCTCCACGCTGGACGGCGCGGCGGCCAGCGTTCCGTCCGCCCCGACCGGGATCGTCGCGACGTGTCCGCTGCTGTAGTTGGCGACGAACAGCGTCCGCCCGTCCTGCGACAGCGCAAGGTGGGTCGGCCCGCCGCCGCCCGAATCGGCGCGTCCGCGAGGCGCCAGCGCGCCGGTCGCCGGGTCGTAGGAGAAGCCCAGCACGGCGCCATGGATCGTGCCGTCGTTGCCCGTCTCGCTCACTGAGAAAAGGCGGCGGTGGGCGGAATCGGCGAGTACCCAGGTCCCCCGGTCGACTTCCGCGACCACACCCAGCGAAGTGAGCGCGCCGCTCTGCGGATCGAACCGTACAGCCACCACGCCCTGCCCCGGCCCGCTGCCCTGCGTGCCGACATAGGCCAGCGTCTGGACCGGAGCGCTTGCAGTCGGCACGGTCGCGCACCCCGTCAGCGCGATGGCCGTCATGCCGGACGTCGCCCAGCGCATGGCGCTACCCCACAGCTTCGCTTTCATTTTCGCATCCTTTTCCCGATCTTGCCCCGCAGGTTAGCGAGCTAATGCGGACCCGGCCACAGCACCGTGCGCAATCTATCGGGGACGGTGCGGAATCGAAGCCCTTGTAAAGTTCCTCCCCTGCAAGGGGAGGAGTTCGGGGGGGCGCGCGAGGGCCATTGCGCCTGCCGCATCCGGTACTTAGGTTGACCGCGCGCCTTTCCCCCTCCCCCGCGATGGCGCGGCGATACAGGAGCCTCTCCTCATGGAATTCCGTCGCGAATCCGACTCCATCGGCGAAATCGACGTCCCAGCGAACGCCTATTGGGGCGCGCAGACCGAACGCAGCCTGCACAACTTCCCGTTCGGCCAGACCGAGCGCATGCCGATCGCCATCATCCACGCCCTCGCCCGCGTGAAGCTGGCCGCCGCGCGGGTGAACCGTCGCCACGGGCTCGCCGCCGAGCTGGCGCAGGCCATCGAGGCGGCGGCCGCCGAAGTGATCTCGGGCTCGCACGACGACCAGTTCCCGCTGGTGATCTGGCAGACCGGCTCGGGCACCCAGAGCAACATGAACGTCAACGAAGTGATCGCCGGACGCGCCAACGAGCTGCTTTCCAGCAAGCGCGGCGGCAAGAGCCCGGTCCACCCCAACGACGACGTCAACCGCGGCCAGTCCTCGAACGACAGCTTCCCCACCGCCCTGCACGTCGCCGCCGCGCTGGGGATCGAGCGGGCCCTGCTGCCCGCGCTGGACCGGCTGGCGGCGGCGCTCAATGCCAAGGCCCAGGCGTGGAGCGGGATCGTCAAGATCGGCCGCACCCACTTGCAGGACGCCACGCCGCTGACGCTGGGCCAGGAGTTCTCCGGCTATGTCCAGCAATTGCGCGACGCGCGGCGGCGGCTGGTGGAGGCCGAACAGGGCGTGCTGCGGCTGGCGCAGGGCGGCACCGCCGTCGGCACCGGGCTCAACGCGCCAGAGGGCTTTGCGGCCGACATGGCCTCCGATCTGGCATCGCAGACCGGGCTGGCCTTCGTGCCCGCGCCCAATGCCTTCGAGGCGCTGGCCAGCAACGATGCGCTGGTGCAGCTTTCGGGCACGCTTTCGACGCTGGCGGTGGCACTGACCAAGATTGCCAACGACGTGCGGCTGCTGGGATCCGGGCCCCGCTCCGGGCTGGGTGAGCTGGACTTGCCAGCCAACGAACCGGGCAGCTCGATCATGCCGGGCAAGGTCAATCCCACCCAGTGCGAGATGCTGACGATGGTCTCCGCGCAAGTGATCGGCAACCATCAGGCGGTGACCGTCGGCGGGATGCAGGGGGCGTTCGAGCTGAATGTGTTCAAGCCGCTGATCGGCGCGGCGGTCACGCGCTCGATCGCGCTACTGGCGACCGGGATGGACAGCTTCGCCGAGCGCTGCGTGGAAGGGATAGAGCCCAACCGCCGGCGCATCGCCGAACTGGTGGAGCGCTCGCTGATGCTGGTCACTGCGCTCGCGCCCGAGATCGGTTACGACAATGCGGCCAAGATCGCCAAGCATGCCCATGCGGAAGGGATGACTCTGCGCGAGGCGGCGCTCGATCTGGGGCTGGTTGACGAGGCGACGTTCGACCGGGTGGTGCGGCCTGAAACGATGGTTTGAGGGGGCTAAGGGGCCGGGATTGAGTCGGATCAGGATGACATCCTGAACCCCAAACCTTCGTCGCCCCCGCGAAGGCGGGGGCCCCGCTGCCTTCTCGCTACATCGCAAGAACAAGCGGGGTCCCCGCCTGCGCGGGGACGACGAGGTTCATTGTGTTGACCTCGTTCGGGCCGGCCCGGCTTTCGCCAGCCAGATTCAAATCGGGCCCTTCAAGCCCGACCGTTTAGGGCCAGCCCTTCCCGGACCGGCCCCGCATTCCTTCAGCCCTTGGCCTGCTCGGGCCCGCCGATGGCGCGCACGTAAGCCACGGCGGCACGCATCCGATCGGTCTCGACCGCGATCGCCGAACGCTGGGCGGCCAGCGCATCGGTCTGCGCGGTGACGACATCGAGGTAACCCGATGCGCCGTCGCGATAGCGCGACATGGCGATCTCGCTGGTGCGGCCTGCGGCGTCGGCGGCTTCGCGCTGGGCTTTGCCTTGTGCCTCAAGCTGGCGCATCGCCGAGATGGAGTCTTCCACCTCGCGGAAGGCGTCCAGCACCGTCGAGCGGTAATCGGCAGCGGCCTGATCGTATTCCGCGCGCGAGATCTTGACTTGCGCGCGACGAGCACCGCCGTCGAAGACGTTGAGCAATGCCGTCAGCGGGCCCAGCGCCCACATGCTGTTCGGCGCGCTCAGCAGGTTGCCGTGGGTGGCCTGCCACCCGCCCGAACCGCCGAGGCTGATGGTCGGGAACCATGCTGCGCGGGCGACGCCGATCTGGGCATTGGCGGCAAAGACGCGGCGTTCGGCGGCAGCGATGTCCGGGCGGCGCTGGAGCAGTTCGGACGGCGTGCCCACCGCAATAACCGGCGTGGCAATCGCGCCGTCGCGCGGGGCGACGTGGAAGTCCGATGCCAGCGCGCCGGTCAGCGCGGCCAGTTCGTGCTCGGTCTGCGCGCGATCGTTGGCGACCGATGCGACTTGTGCCTGCGCATTGCCGAGCACGGTACGTGCGCGGTTGACGTCGATGCCCGAGGCGATGCCGCCCTCGTGCCGGGTCTCGGTCAGTTCGAGCGCGTGCTTGAAAGCGTCCACCGAATCGTCGAGCAGGCGGGCTTCCGCGTCGAGCCCGCGCAGCCGCAGGTAGGCATCCGCCACCGAGGCCTGAAGGCTGAGTCGTGCCGAGGCGAGATCGCCTTGCGAGGCTTCCGCTTCCGCCTTGCCGGCCTTCACCGTGTTGCGCACCCGGCCCCAGAGGTCGAGCTCGTAGGACACGCTGCCGCCGACCACGAAGTCGTTGTAGGTCGCCGGGCCATTGGTGGCGAGCGGACGGCCGCCCGAGACACGCTCACGCGTGGCCGCACCGGAAACGCCGACCTGCGGGTAGAGGCCCGAGGCGGCAAGACCGGCGGCGGCATGCGCCTGGTCGTAGCGCGCGAGCGCGGCGGCCAGCGTCGGGCTCGCGGCGGCGGCGCGGGTTTCGAGATCGTCGAGCACCGGATCGCCGAACGCGGTCCACCAGTCTCCCCGCACGTCGCCATCGCTCGGCGCGGCCTGCGTCCAGCCCGCCATCTCGGCGAACTGGGCGGGCGCGGCGGGCAAGGCGCTCTGCGGCGATTTATAGTCGGGCGCCATCGAGCAGCCGGCAAGGCCGGTGCCCGCAAGCAGCACCGCGGTCATGGCGGCAAGCGCCGCGCGGTTAGCCGCCATGGGCCGCACCTTTGCCCGGAGCATCAGCCTTGGCCGGAGCGTCGGCAGCCGCCTGCGGCTGCACATGGTCGCCGGTGCGGATCGAGTCCGGCGGCGAGTCCACCACGCGGTCACCCAGATTGACGCCGACCGAGACGATCACCGACTTGCCCTGATCGCGGGCGATGGTGATCGGGCGCACGGTGACGCGGTTGTCCGCGCCGAGCACGGCGACGCTCGGGCCCTTGTCGGTGTTGAGCACCGCGCTGCCCGGCAGGGTCACGCCCTTCAGCGTGGCATCGACGTCGAAGTGGGCCTGCACGAAGGCGCCCGGCTTGAGCGCGCCTTCCGAGTTGTCGGCCTGCACTTCGACCAGCACCGCGCCCGACTGGGCGTCGACCGCGCCGGCGCTGCGGCTGACCGTGCCGGGGAACGTGCGGCCGGGGAACTCGGGCAGGCTCAGCGCGACGGCGACGCCGGGGTTGACCAGCGCCGAGTAGATCTGCGGCACCCGCACATAGACGCGCATCTTGTGCGTGTCGGATACGGTGAACAGCGGCTGGGCGGCGGCATTGCCTGCCACCACCAGCGCGCCGATCTGCGCCGAGCGGCTGGTGACGACGCCTGCGAACGGAGCCGAAAGCTGGGTGAAGCCGTGCTGCGCCTCAAGCTCGCGCACATTGGCGAGCGCGGCATTGGCGAGCGCGGTCTTGGCCGCGAGGTCGCCCGCCTTCTCGTCCACTTCCTGCTGCGAGACGGCATCCTTGCCGAGCATCGCGCTCCAGCGCTTGGAGGTCGTCGCCGCAAGGCGCTGGTTGGCCAGCGCGGTCTGGTAGTCCGCCTTGGCCTGCGCCAGCTGCTGGTCGATTTCCGGCGCGTCCAGAATGGCCAGCGGCTGGCCGGCCTTCACGTGATCGCCGATATCGGCCAGCCACTTGCTGACGTAGCCGTTGGTGCGCGCATTGATCGCGGCGCTGTTCCATGCCTGCGCAGTGCCGGGAAGGACGAGCCCGCCCTGCCCTGCGGCAGTCTGGGGCACGACCACCGAGACGGTGGGCAACGCGGCGTCGGCGGCCACCGTTTCCAGTTCCTTGCGGGCCTGGATGCGGGTGGCGGTGCCGATGCCGACCACCGCGAGCGCCACCAGCGCGGCGCCGACGCCGATGCGCTTCAGCGTGCGGCTGTCGGGGCCGGTCGGGGTTTCGCCCTCGGGGCTTTCGGGGATCGCGTGGTTCTGGGGATCAAGCATGGGCGGCCTGCACTTCCATGGGAGCGACCTTCTCGCGGCGACGGCCGTGGAAGAAGGCGAAGACGGTGGGAACGAAGAACAGCGTGGCGATCGTCGCACAGACGAGACCACCGATCACGGCGCGGCCGAGCGGAGCGTTCTGCTCGCCGCCCTCGCCAAGGCCAAGGGCCATCGGCGCCATGCCGATGATCATGGCGAGCGCGGTCATCAGCACGGGGCGGAAGCGGACGAGGCCGGCTTCCATCGCCGCCTTCACCGGATCGCCCAGCTCGGCCAGCTTTTCGCGGGCGAAGCTGACGACCAGGATCGAGTTGGCGGTGGCCACGCCCATGCACATGATCGCGCCGGTAAGGGCCGGGACCGACAGCGTGGTCCCGGTCGCGAACAGCATCCAGACGATACCGGCCAGAGCGGCGGGCAGCGCGGTGATGATGATGAACGGATCGAGCCAAGACTGGAAGTTCACGACGATCAGCAAGTAGATCAGCACGACTGCCGCGAGCAGGCCCCAGCCGAGGCCGGAGAAGGCCGTGTTCATCGTCTGGTACTGGCCGCGGATGGTCACGCTGGCGCCCTTGGGCATTTCACCCTTGAGCGAGTTGATCGCGTGCTGCACGTCGCCCGCCACGGCACCAAGGTCACGGCCCTGGATGGTCGCGAAAATGTCGATGACCGGGGCGATGTTATAGTGCGAGACGACCGGTGCGGTGGTCGAACGGGTTACCGTGGCCAGCGCGCCCAGCGGCTGCGGACCGGCAGTGCCCGATCCGGAGACCGGCAGGTTGGCCAGCTTGCTCATCGAATCGACGGCATAGTCCGGCGCCTGCGCGACCACGGCATATTGCACGCCGTTGTCCGGGTTCACGAAGTACACCGGCGCGGTCTGCGAGGTACCGGCAAGCGAGTTGCCGAGGCTGGTGGTCACGTCCCTTTCGGTCAGGCCGTACTGCCCGGCCCGCGCGCGGTCGACATTGACGTCGAGCTGCGGCGAGTTGGCAGGCTGCTGGATGCGCAAGTCGGCCAGGCCGGGAATGCCGTTCAGCTTCACCATCAGCTTGTGCGCGAAGGCACGCGCCGCCGCGGGATCCTTGCCGGAGATCTGGACGTCGATCGGCGAAGGCGAACCGAAGTTCAGGATCTGGCTGGTGATGTCGGCGGGCAGGAACGAGAACTGCGTGCCGGGGAAGCGGCGGGGCAGTTCGCGGCGCAGCTGCGCGACGTAGCCGTCGGTCGGCTTGTGGCCTTCCTTCAGCGTGATCAGCATGTCGCCGTCCTGCGGACCGATGGTGCCGCTGTTGTTGTAGACGGTGTTGATCGAGCTGACCGGCAGACCGATGTTGTCGGTGACCGATTCCAGCTGGGCGCTCGGGATGATCTTGCGCACTTCGGTGGTGATCTGTTCGAAGTTGCGCGCGGCTTCGTCGATGCGGGTGCCGACCGGCACGCGGATGTGCATGGCGATCTGGCCGGAATCGACCGACGGGAAGAAGTTGCTGCCCAGCATCGGCATCAGGCCGAAGGAGAGCACGACCACGGTGAGGAAGCCGATCATGAACGGCTTGCGCGAGCGCAGGGCGCGGGCAAGCATGCCGAGGTAACCGGCGCGGATCTTCTCGAAGCGGGCCTCGAAGCCGCGCTGGAACCGCACGAAGGGATTGCGCGAGGCCGGCGAACCGGCGTTGTGCGCATTCTCGTCATGCGGGGTGTGCGGCTTCAGCAGGTACATCGCCATGGTCGGCACCAGGGTGCGCGACAGGATGAACGAGGCGATCATCGCGAAGACCACCGAAAGCGCCATCGGCACGAACAGGTAGCCCGCAACGCCCGGCAGGAAGAACATCGGCACGAAGACGATGCAGATGCAGAGCAGCGAAACGAAGGCCGGGGTCACGATCTGGGCGGCACCGTCAAGGATGGCGTCCATCACGCCCTTGCCCTGTTCGAGGTGCCAGTTGATGTTCTCGATGGTCACAGTCGCGTCGTCGACGAGGATGCCGACCGCGAGCGCCAATCCGCCCAGCGTCATGACGTTCATCGTCTGCCCGAACACCGCGAGCGCGGCGACGGCGGCGAGGACCGCCAGCGGGATCGAAACCGCGATGATCACGGTCGAACGCCAGGAACCGAGGAACAGCAGGATCATCAGCGAGGTCAGCGCGGCGGCGATCGCGCCTTCATGAAGCACGCCCGAAACGGCGGCCTTCACGAACACCGACTGGTCGCCCACCGGCAGCACTTTCAGCGTGTCCGGCAGGGTGGAGGTGATCTTGGGCAGCGCGTCCTTCACGCCGTCCACCACCGACAGGGTCGAGGCGGCGCCGTTCTTGAGCACGGTGAGCAGCACCGAGCGGCTGCCCTGCACGTGCACGACGTTCTGCTGCTGGGCGCTGCCGTCGCGGACGAAGGCCACGTCGCGCATGTAGATCGTCGCGCCGTTGACCACCTTGACCGGCAGGTCGTTCAGCGCCTCGATCGAGGCGGGGGTGTTGTTCAGGCGGACCGAGTACTGCGCCGGGCCGATCTTGACGAAGCCGGCCGGGTTGATCTGGTTCTGCGCAGCGATGGCGTTGCCGACGTCCTGCGCCGAAAGGCCGCGCGCCTGCAGCGCGTCGGGATCGAGGTCGACCTGCACCTGGCGCTGCTTGCCGCCCGAGGGATAGGGCATGGCAAGGCCGGGAATGGTGACGAGGCCGGTGCGGACCTGGTTCTGGCCGATGTCGAACAGCTGCTGTTCTGACAGACCCTTGCCCGAGAGCGCGAGCTGGAGGATCGGCACAGTGGAGGCGGAATAGTTCAGGATCAGCGGCGGGTTCACGCCCGGCGGCATCTGCTTCAGCACGGTCTGCGAAATCGAGGTGACCTGCGCCGTCGCCGTGCGGATATCCGCGCCCGGCTGGAAGTAGATCTTGACGATGCCGGTGCCTTGCAGCGACTGGCTTTCGATATGTTCGATATCGTTGACGGTGGTGGTCAGCACGCGCTCGTAAGGCGTGACCATGCGGTCCGACATGTCCTGCGGCGACAGACCCGTATAAGTCCACGCAACCGCGATGACGGGGATCTTGATCTCCGGAAAGATGTCGACCGGTGTGCGGAAAGCGGCGATCAGGCCGCCGATCGCGATAAGAATGGCCATGACGATAAATGTCAGTGGCCGATGCAGCGCGGTCTTGACGATTCCCAGCATCGAATACTCCAAACGCCGAGGAGCCCGCGCGCAGGGACGCACGGCTCGCCGGCCAGATCGCCTCACCCCGGAAATGGTATGGAGAGCCGATAGCCGGAAGCCGCGCTAAGGCGCGGCGGGGACCGGGACGACCCTTCCTGTTTTTTCGAGAATCAGGCGCCTATCAGCTTGGGCCGCCCGGAAATAGATACTTAGTTTTGATTGCTGTCATGAAATTGAATCATGACTGGCGTGCGGCACACAGCCCACACGGGGCCCCGGAGGGGCACAATCCGCAGTATACTGCGCTTCACACGCGTTCGAGCAGTACCGCCAAGCCTTGTCCCACGCCGATGCACATGAAGGCAAGGGCGTAGCGGCCATACGTTCGGCTGAGCTGTTCGGTCGCACTCATCGCGATTCTGGCGCCCGACATGCCCAGTGGATGGCCCAAAGCGATGGCCCCGCCGTTCGGATTGACGCGCGAGTCGGTGAAGGGATCGACACCCAGATCGCGCAGTGTGGCGATGGCCTGACTGGCGAAGGCTTCGTTGAGTTCGATGACGTCCATCTGGTCCATCGTCAGGCCATTGCGGGCGAGCACCTTGCGCGCGGCCTCGATCGGGCCCGCCCCCATGATGCGCGGCGCGATGCCCGATGCGGCCATGCCGATCACGCGGGCGCGCGGGGTCAGGCCGTGCCGTTTTGCGGCCGCCTCGCTGGCGACCAGCATCGCCGCCGCGCCGTCGTTGAGCCCTGAGGCGTTGCCCGCCGTCACCGTGCCGTCCGCTTTCACCACCGGCTTCAGCTTCGCGAGCGCTTCGAGGCTGGTCGCGCGGGGATGTTCGTCGCGGTCGAACACCAGCGGATCGCCCTTCTTCTGCGGGATCGAGACCGGCACGATCTCGGCCGCCAGACGCCCGCTGGCCTGCGCGGCGGCGGCTTTCTCCTGACTGGCGAGAGCGAAGCGGTCCTGATCCTCGCGGCTGACCTGCCACTGGTCGGCGACATTCTCGCCCGTCTGCGGCATCGTATCGACGCCGTAAGCGGCCTTCATCGCCGGATTTATGAACCGCCAGCCGAGCGTGGTGTCCTCGATCTTCTGATCGCGGCCGAATGCGCTGCCCGCCTTGCCCATGACATAGGGCGCGCGGGTCATGGACTCGACGCCGCCGGCGATCATCAGATCGGCATCGCCGCTGCGGATCGCCTGCGCCGCCATGCCCAGCGCGTTGAGTCCGGAGGAGCACAGGCGGTTGACCGTCACCCCCGGCACCGTTTCCGGCAGACCCGCCAGCAGCGTGGCCATGCGTGCGACGTTGCGGTTGTCCTCCCCCGCCTGATTGGCGCAGCCGAGGATCACATCGTCCACGGCATCCCAGTCCACGCCCTGATTGCGCTCCACCAGCGCGCGCAGCGGAATGGCGGCAAGGTCATCGGCGCGGACGCTGGAAAGCGAGCCGTTCAGCTTGCCGATGGGGGTGCGGATGGCGTCGCAGACGAATGCTTCGGACATGAGAGATCAGCCTTCGAGAAACGGAATGAGCGCGGCGGCCAGCGCCTCGGGCGCTTCCAGCGGCGCAAGGTGCGCGGCAGTCAGTTCGGCATGGCGGGCGCCGAGAATGCGCGCCAGCAGATGCTCGCCGTGCCCTTCGAGCGGGGTGGAGGTATCGCGAGTGCCGGTGACGACCAGCGTGGGCGCGGCAATCCCGCCGATCCGGGCCCCAAGGTCCATGTCACGGATCGCCGCGCCGCAGCCCGCATAGCCCTGCGGGTCCATGGTCACGAGCTGGCGGCGCACCGTCTCGTAGAGCGCGGGGTTTTCCTCGCGCAGGTCTTCCGAGAGGAAGCGGCCCATCGCCAGATCGGCGATGGCGGCCATGCCGGAGCCCCGGACTTTGGCGACGCGGTCGTTCCACGCGGCCGCGTCCATCGTCGCGGAGGTGCAGACCAGCGCCAGCTTTTCCACCTGCTGCGGACGGGCCAGCGCCAGTTCCATGCCGATCATGCCGCCCAGCGACACGCCCGCGAGCGCAAACCGATCGATCCCGGCATCGTGCGCCACCGCCAGAACATCGCGCGCCAGCAATTGCATCGAGAAGTCGCCGGGCTCGGCGGTGGAAGCGCCATGGCCGCGCGTATCGATGCGCAGCAGCCGGAAGCGCGCGCGCAGCAGCGGCAGCACCGGGTCCCACAAGTCCATGTCGGTGCCGATGGAATTGAGCAGCACCAGCGGACGGGCGCCCTCGCGCCCCTCCAGCTTCCAGTAGAGCCGCGCACCGGGAACGCTGGTGAACATCAGAGGGCCTCTTCCAGCGCGGAGGCGAACGGGGCGCCGGTCTTGGCGGTGACTTCCTCCAGCGTGACGCCAGGGGCGAGTTCTACCAGGGTCAGCCCGCCTGCCCTGCGATCGATGGCGAAGACGGCCAGATCGCTGACGATCATGTCCACCACCCGCTTGCCGGTCAGCGGCAGGGTGCAGGCGGGCAGGATCTTGGGGTCGCCGTGCTTGGAGACGTGATCCATCACCACGATCACTTTCTTCACGCCGGCAACGAGGTCCATCGCCCCGCCCATGCCCTTCACCATCTTGCCCGGGATCGTCCAGTTGGCGAGGTCGCCATCGACCGAAACTTCCATCGCGCCCAGCACGGCCATGTCGATATGGCCGCCGCGGATCATCGCGAAACTGTCTGCGCTGGAGAAGAAGCTGCTGGTGGGCAGCGCGGTGATCGTTTGTTTGCCGGCGTTGATGAGGTCCGGATCGACATCCTCGTCATAAGGGAACGGGCCGATGCCGAGCATGCCGTTCTCGCTCTGCAGCGTGACCTTGATGCCTTCCGGCACATGGTTTGCGACCAAGGTGGGGATGCCGATACCAAGGTTCACATAGTACCCCTCGCGCAGTTCCTTTGCGGCACGGGCGGCCATTTCATCGCGGGTCCAAGGCATTATGCGACCTCCCTTTCGCGTACCGTGCGCTTCTCGATGCGCTTTTCGTTGATGGTGGAGAGCACCACGCGATCGACATAGATGCCGGGGGTGTGGATGCAGTCGGGATCGAAGGTGCCGGCGGGCACGATCTCTTCCACTTCGGCAACGGTCACCTTGCCGGCCGTGGCCATGTTCGGGTTGAAGTTGCGCGCGGTCTTGCGGAACATCAGGTTGCCCTCCTCGTCCGCGCGCCAGGCCTTGATGATCGACAGGTCCGCGCGCAGCCAGGTTTCGCGCACGTATTCCTCGCCCTCGAACACTTCCACCGGCTTGCCTTCGGCGACCACGGTGCCGACGCCGGTCTTGGTGTAGAACGCCGGAATGCCCGCTCCGCCCGCGCGAATGCGTTCGGCCAGCGTGCCCTGCGGGTTCAGTTCCAGTTCGAGTTCGCCCGAGAGGTACTGGCTTTCGAACAGCTTGTTCTCACCCACGTAGGAGGAGATCATCTTGCGCACCTGCCGGCTTTCCAGCAGCATCCACAGGCCGAACCCGTCCGCGCCAGCGTTGTTGGAAATGACCGTCAGGTCCTTCACACCCGCCGCGCGGATCTCCGGGATCAGGCTCTCGGGATTGCCAGAGAGCCCGAAACCGCCCGACATGATCGTCATGCCGTCGAACAGCAGGCCGTCGAGGGCGGCGGCGGGGCTATCGTAGATTTTCGACATCGAGTGTCTCCGTTTAGCCGAGGTCGCCACCGGCAACCGGTAGTACCGTGCCGGTCACGTAGCTGGCCTCGTCCGAGGCGAGGAACAGGATCGGGGCGATCTGCTCCTCAAGGGTTCCGTAGCGCTTCAGGAAGGCGGAGGAGGTTACCTGCTCCACCGCTTCCGCCATCCACGCCTGTTCCTGCGCATTGTCGCCTTCGGCGTTCCGGGCGACACGGCGGGGGGGAGCACTGGTGCCGCCCGGTGCCGTCGCGACGACACGAATGCCCGCTTCGGCGTATTCCATCGCAAGGCTCTGGGTCAGGCCGTTGATCCCGCCCTTGGCCGCCGAATAGGGCACCCGGCGAATGCCGCGCGTGGCGTTGGACGAGAGGTTGACGATCGTGCCAGCCCCCTGCCGCAGCATGGTCGGCAGCACCGCATGGCAGCAGTAAAGCGTGGGCATCAGCGAACGGCGGATTTCCGCATCGATCTGCGCGGGCTCGAACTCGGCATAGGGCCGCATCCGGATCGCGCCGCCGACATTGTTGATCAGGATGTCGATCCGCCCGAATGCCTCGACCGCCTTGGCCATCGCCATGGCCGCGCCTTCGTAAGTCTCAAGGTCGCAGCAGACGGAGACGGCTGTTCCGCCCGCCGCCACGATGGCCTGTTCCACCTCGGTCACGAATTCGGCGCGGTCGACCAGCACCACGCTGGCCCCTTCAGCGGCGGCACGGGTGGCAACACCGGCCCCGATGCCCTGCGCCGCGCCGGTCACGACCATGACCTTGCCTGCGAAACGTCCTGCGAAGATCATTTGCACCTCCTCAGACGTGATAGATGTCGATGACCTGATGAATGTAGTCGTCCTTCAGGACGATCTTCTTCTTCAGGATCTTGGGCGCATCGCCAGAGGTATCCAGCGTCAGGAACGTGGTTCCGAAGAACTGCTGCGTCTGCTGATAGCGGTGGCTCATCGTGTGCCAGTTGTAGCGCAAGTCCACCTGTCCCTCGCGGCTCTCCAGCACTTCCACATTGGCGATGAAGTGCGCCGAGCGCGGTTCCGGCGTCGAGGCGGAGGAGCGTTCCGTGTTCAGGCGGTAGACCCGGTCTTCCAGCCCCTTCCGGTTGGCGTAGTAGATCAGCGAGATTTCGGTCTGCGGGTCGGTGCAGAGTTCATCGTCGTCGGTCCACGCGGGCATCCAGTATTCGGCGTTTTCGGAATAGCATTCCAGCCACTCATCGAACCGGCGATCGTCCAGCAGCCGCGCCTCGCGGTAGAGGAAGGCGCAAATCTCGCGGTAGGACAGCGCTTCACGTGTCATGTCGAGCGTGCTCATTCCGCCGCCTCCATCATCGGCGGCTGATTGGCCGCGTCCTTCGCCAGACCGTCCAGCATGATCTGCGCCCAGAACTCATGCTGGCGCACGAAGAGGCCCTCGTCCTCGCTACGCTCGCTGGAGAGCAGCGGGTTCATGCCCATGGCAGCGGCATTGGCGTCCGGCCCGTGGATCCAGCGCTTGGCCCCACGGCTGAGGTCGTTCCACAGCTCGCCCGCGCCTTCGTAGGCCTTCTGGCAGCTGCGGAATTCCTCCAGATCGTCGGGCGTGCCCATGCCGGTGACGTTGAAGAAATCCTCGTACTGGCGGATGCGGTGGGCGCGGTCCTCGGCGCTCTCGCCCTTGGGGGCGTAGCAGTAGATCGTCACTTCGGTGGTGTGCACGTCGATCGGGCGGACCACGCGGATCTGCGTGGAGAACTGGTCCATCAGGAACACGTTGGGATAGAGCGCCAGATTGCGCGTCTGCTCGATGATGAACTTGGCCTTGTCCTCACCCAGCCGCGCGTCCAGTTCCGGCTTGTGGTTCCAGATCGGCCGCACTTCGGGATTGATCACCTGCGTCCAGAGCAGGATGTGGCCATGTTCGAAGCCATAGACGCCGCTGGCGGGCGCCTTGGACCAGCCGCTCGCATCCACCGCCTTGGTCCCGCCCTCTGCGCGGCGGCCCATGGTGGACTGGTAGTTTTCGTGAACGGAGCTGACGTGATAACCGTCGCAACCGTTCTCCATCTGCATCTTCCAGTTGCCATCGAAGGTGTAGGTGGAATTGCCGGTCAGCACTTCCAGCCCCTCGGGCGCCTGATCGACCATCTGGTCGATGATGACCTTGGCCTCGCCCAGATGCTGTTCCAGCGGCAGCACATCGTGGTTCAGCGATCCGAATACGAAGCCGCGATAGCTCTCGACGCGCAGGCGCGTCAGGTCGTGTGAGCCTTCATGGTCGAAGCTTTCCGGATAGGCGCCGGTGCTGGCATCCTTGGCGCGCAGCAGCTTGCCGTCGGGCTTGAAGCTCCAGCCGTGGAACG
This sequence comes from Novosphingobium sp. BL-S-33, assembly GCF_056857025.1. Classification (NCBI taxonomy): domain Bacteria; kingdom Pseudomonadati; phylum Pseudomonadota; class Alphaproteobacteria; order Sphingomonadales; family Sphingomonadaceae; genus Novosphingobium; species Novosphingobium sp. BL-S-33. The sequence goes on from NZ_CM166474.1 coordinate 3,672,419, forward strand.
GGCAGACGAACAGCGGCTGGTTGCCCCGCTTGCGGCGACACAGCTTGGCGCCGCGATGCGCGCAGGCATTGACCACGCCGTTGATCGCGCCGTCCTTGGCACGGGTCAGGATCACGGGCGTGCGCCCGATGAACGTCGTGAAGTAATCGTTCTTGTTCGGAAGCTGGCTTTCGTGGGCCAGATAGACCCAGTTGCTTTCGAAGATGTACTTCATTTCCAGTTCGAACAGCGCCGGATCGGTGAAGACGTCCCGGCGGCAGCGGAACTCTCCGGTTTCGACGTCATCGACCACGGCGGTCGAGACCCGGTGCATGAGGCGTTCGTACATGATCCTGTCTCCCGTTATGGTTGCGGTCAGGCCGTTTCTGTTTCCGGTTCGACTTCGGCGCGGGCGCGGGACGAGAAGTGCTCATCATCCGCGTCAGCGGCGCGCTGCATCTGGAAGTCGAACTGGATGTAGGCGCTGTCGCCCTGGCGGCTGGGCACCGGCAGCAGACCCTCGCGGGTGCCGAAGGCGAAATCGTCGGCCGCGAAGGGATCGTCGCCGAAGTTGATCTGCGTGGTCAGCGTGCGATAGCCCGGCGCTTCGATGAAGAAGTGGACGTGAGCCGGGCGATTGCCGTGGCGGCCCAGCGCCTGCATCAGCTGGTCAGTCGATCCGCCCGGCGGCACCGAATAGCCGCTCGGCTGCTTGGAATGGAACGCATAGCGCCCGTCCTTGCCCAGCTTGATGCGGCGGCGGTTGTTGAACGGGGTCTGCTCGCCGGTCGGGTCGAAGTGCGAATACCAGCCCTTCGAATTGGCGTGCCAGACGTGGACGATGGCGTTCTCCACCGCCTCGCCATCCGGGCCGGTGACGTTGCCGGTCATGTGCAGGACCGTGGTGCCCTCATCCTCGTCGACGGAAAGGTTCACATTGCCTTCCACCAGCGGCGCGCCGGCGACGTAGAGCGGGCCCTCGATGGTGCGCGGGGTGCCGCCGGTCAGGCCGGCCTCGGCATCCTTGGCATCCATGTAGAGGTCCAGGAAGTGCTCAAGGCCGGTGCCGGGCACGATCAGGCCGATCTCGCCCGCGCTGTCCGAAAGGTACTTCATGGCGAGCCAGAACTCGCTTTCGGAAATGTCGTGGCAGACGATCAGCTCCATCACCGATTCAGTGAGGTCGCGCATGATCGCCTTGAGGCGCGGGCTGCCGCCGCTCTCGTTCACGCCGGCGGCGCGGTCGAGCAGCTGCTGGATTTCCGGGGTCTTTATGAAGCTGACGTCCATTTTATTCTCTCCCAAGGACTGAATTCAGTGGCTCCGGCGATCAGCGATCGTCGTCATGGATGGAGGATGGGTGCCGGGCGAGCGGCGTGACCTTCATGGTCATGAAGGGGTAGAGCGGCAGGGCCATGAGCGTGTCATGCAGCGCCGCATTGCTCTCGACATCGAAGATCGAGACGTTGGAATAGAGCCCGACCTTGCGCCAGATGTGGCGCCAGGTGCCTGCGGTCTGGAGCTTCTGGAAGTACGCCTTTTCGGCGGCCTTGATCTTCGCGGCGTGTTCCGCGTCGAAGTCCAGCGGGATGTTGACGTCCATTTCGACCATGAACAGCATGGTTCAGGCTCCTGTATTTACGGCGTGGAGGATGGGACCGGAGCGGTCGCGCCGGAAGAAAGCGATCTTGTCGGGATCGAGCGCGATGCCGAGGCCGGGGCCGGTCGGCACCTTCAGCGAGAAGTCCCCGTAGCCGAGCGGCTGCGTGAGGATTTCCTCGGTCTGCAGCAGCGGGCCGAACAGTTCGGTGCCCCAGGCAAGCTCGGGAACGGTGGCGAAGACATGGGCCGAAGCCGCCGTGCCCACGCCGCCTTCCAGCATCGTGCCGCCATAGAGGCCGATGCCCGCGGCGGTGCCGATGGCCGCCACTTCCGCAGTGGCGAACAGCCCGCCCGACTGCGCGATCTTCAGCGCGAAAACGCCCGCCGCACCGGCAGCGGCAATCCGCAGCGCGGTGCGCGGGCCGTGCAGTGCCTCGTCCGCCATCAGCGGCACCGCCTGCGTGGTGGCAAGACGGGTCATTGCCGCAATATCATCCCCGGCGATGGGCTGTTCCACCAGATCGCAGCCGACATCCTGCAGCATCGCCATGCCCAGCTTGGCCTGCGCCTCGCTCCAGTTCTGGTTCACGTCCACGCGGACGCTGGCACGGTCGCCCAGCGCCTTGCAGATCGCGCCAACATGGGCGACGTCCGCCCGCACATCGCGCTTGCCGATCTTCAGCTTGAAGATGCGGTGGCGACGCAGGGACAGCATTTCCTCACCCTCGGCAATGTCGCGCGCGGTGTCGCCGCTGGCGAGGGTCCAGGCCACCGGCATGTCATCCCGCACGCGGCCGCCGCCGATCAGTTCGGAAACCGGCACGCCCAGCCGCTTGCCCGCCATGTCCAGCAACGCCGTTTCCACCGCGCACTTGGCGAAGTGGTTGCCGCGCACGCACTTGGCCACCTTCGCCATCGTCGCGCCGACGTGGGCGATGTTGCAGGTCTTCAGGACCGGGACGATATAAGTGTCGATGGCGGACTTGATGCTTTCCGGGCTTTCCTCGCCATAGCTGAGGCCGCCGATCGTGGTGCCCTCACCGATGCCCTCGACACCGTCGCTGTCCGTCAGGCGGACAATCACCATCGCCTGCGAATGCATCGTGGCCATGGCCAGCACATGCGGGCGGATCGTCGGTACATCGACGATTAAGGTATCAGCGCGATCGAGCGCAGCCATTGCAGAACCTCTCCGGTATGCTTAGGGTTTCGGCAACAAATTAGGGATGAGGCTGAGTCGCATCAAAGACCGATGTGGTTGCGCCTCGATACCTGACAGGTATTTTCGATCATGGACCTTCGCCTGCTGAGGTACTTCGTCGCGGTTGCCGACGAAGGCAATTTCAACCGGGCCGCAGAGCGGCTCCACATCGCCCAGCCGCCCTTGAGCCGCGCTATCCAGCAGCTTGAGGCGCAAGTGGGCGCGGCCTTGCTCGACCGCGCGCAGCGTCCGCTGCGTCTCACGCCGGTCGGGCAGCTTGTCTACGATCAGGCGCTGCAGATGCTGGCGCGGATGGAAGACATGGACGCCATGGTGAAAGCCGCCGTCGGCAGCGAGCGGCGGCGCTTCGTGGTCGGCTTCGTCTCCTCGACGATCTATGCCCGCCTGCCCGAACTGATCCGCGAATTCCGCAAGGAGGCGCAGGACGTGGAACTGGTGCTGGTGGAAAGCACCACGCTGGACCAGATCGCCGCGCTGAAGGAGGGCCGCATCGACGTGGGGTTCGGCCGCATCCGCTTCGACGACCCCTCGGTCCGTCGCACCGTGCTGCGGCATGAGAAGCTGGTCGCCGCCTTCCCCTTTACCCATCCGCTGGCGCAGGGCGACGGGCCGGTCTCGCTGCACGACATCGCTTCGGAGCCGCTGATCGTCTACCCGCGATCCCCCCGCCCCAGCTACGCCGATCAGGTGCTCTCGCTGCTGCGCGACCATTCGATCGAGCCGCGCGTGGTGCATGAGGCGCGCGAATTGCAGATCGCCATCGGCCTTGTCGCTGCCGAGGAAGGCGTGGCCATCGTCCCGGAATCGGTCCACCGCGCGCGCAGCCACGATGTCGCCTATCGTGAACTGGCGGAGCCGGTGACCTCCCCGATCATCATGAGCCACCGCGCGGGCGATCACTCGGCCGAATTGCAGCGAATGATAACGGTGATCGCCCGCAAATACCGCGAATGGGGGTACGATGTGTCGCCCGCGCTGGAGGCGGCTCTTTGATCACCTGCAAGCAAGTATGTTTCACCCCAGACATTGACGGAGAGATGAAATTGCCCGAACGGATCGGCTCATGAGCAAGGCAGACGTCGTTATCGTAGGAGCCGGCCACGGCGGGGCGCAGTGCGCCATCGCCTTGCGCCAGAACGGTTTCACCGGAACCATCACCGTGATCGGCCGCGAGCCGGAGTATCCTTACGAGCGTCCGCCGCTCTCCAAGGAATATTTCGCGCGCGAAAAGACCTTCGACCGCCTCTACATTCGCCCGCCGACGTTCTGGGCCGAGAAGGAAGTGACCTTCAAGCTCGGCACCGAAGTCACGGCGGTCGATCCTTCGGCGCATGAACTGACGCTCTCGACCGGCGAGACTTACGGCTATGGCAAGCTGGTCTGGGCAACCGGCGGCGATCCGCGCCGTCTGGCCTGCACGGGCGCCGAACTGGCGGGCATTCATGCCGTGCGCACCCGTGAGGATTGCGACACGCTGATGGCCGAAGTCGATGCCGGCACGAAGAATATCGTCGTGATCGGCGGCGGCTACATCGGGCTGGAAGCGGCGGCGGTGCTGTCGAAGATGAAGCTCAACGTCACGTTGCTGGAAGCGCTGCCCCGCGTGCTGGCGCGCGTGGCGGGCGAGGAACTGTCCGAGTTCTACCAGAACGAACACCGCGACCACGGTGTCGATCTGCGCACCGGCGTTGCCGTCGAATGCCTTGAAGGCGACGGTCACCGCGTGACCGGTGTGAAGCTGGCGGACGGCGAAGTCATTCCGGCCGAAGCGGTGATCGTCGGCATCGGCATCGTTCCCGCCGTCGGCCCACTGATCGTAGCGGGCGCGGCGGGCGCCAACGGCGTGGACGTGGACGAATACTGCCGAACCTCGCTGCCCGACATCTACGCCATCGGCGACTGCGCCTCCTTCGCCTGCGACTTTGCCGGTGGCAACGTGATGCGCGTGGAATCGGTGCAGAACGCCAACGACATGGCAACTTGCGTGGCCAAGGCGATCTGCGGCGACGAGAAGCCCTACAAGGCGTTCCCGTGGTTCTGGTCCAACCAGTATGACCTGCGCCTGCAGACGGCTGGCATCAACGTGGGCTTCGACCAGACGGTGGTCCGCGGCGACACTGGCGCGCGGTCGTTCTCGGTGGTCTACCTGAAGCAGGGCAAGGTCGTCGCGCTGGACTGCGTGAACATGGTCAAGGACTATGTGCAGGGCCGCAAGCTGGTGGAAGCGGGCGCTTCGCCGGATGTCGCGGAACTGGCCGATGCGGGCAAACCGCTGAAGGAACTGATTTAAGGGAAATGCGTGTAGGCGGGGGAGCGTGACGGCTCGTCCCCGCCCGCTCCCATGGCGACCTAAACCTGCGAATCCTGACAGAACAGGCCGATCGGAAAATCGCCCATGGGCGTGACGATCTCTCCGGCCGTCTCGAAGCGATAGCGCGGCGCCAGCAATTCGAGCACGGCGATCTGCGGCCAGTGCGCGCAGACGCTGCCCTCGCTGGCAGAGCGTGCCAGCAGGATCGCGCCCTCGGCCGTCTCGACCAGCCCCTTGTCCGGGCAGACCGGCCGGTAATCGAGCCCCAGCCTGCTGTCCGGCGCGGCGCGCAGGATTGCGGCGGCCTGATCCATGGCGGCCACCGGATCGTCGAACTGGAGCAGCGCGAAGCCCTCGAACGCGGCCCGATGGGTGACGAACGTCAGATCGCAGCAGGCCGGAATCGCCCCGGGCATGGCCAGCACTGCGCGGTTCACGGCGCGGTCGAAATCCGAGCCGCGCGCGGGCTGCGATTCGTCCAGCACCAATTCGTGCAGCGTACGCCCCTGCCGCCGCCATTCGACTTCGGGCGGGGAAAGCTCCCCGAAAGCGCGGCCGACATGGAAGGCCAGCGCCTCGGTCGCCAGCACCCGCGCGCGGCGGATCGCAAGGCCCATTGCCACTTGCGCAGCCAGATGCACCGCTGCACCGGAAAGCTTGCCCGGCCCTTCCAGCGTGTCGACCACATCGGCGGCGTCCATCAGACGGTCGAACCGCTCGCCCCAGTCGCCTCCAAAGTGGCCCACCGAAACTTCGCGGAAGGTCTCCACCGCCGTCGGCAGCACGACATGGAGCCGGGCCCCCGCCGCCGTTGCCAGTTCGGCAATGACGATGTCCGAACCGGCGGCCAGCGCGCCGAACACGACGCCGGGGCGGACACGGTCCAGCAAGGCGCCGACTTCGTGCCGCACGCGGTCCTCTTCCTGCGGCAATCCGATGATCCCGCTGAAATAGAGGCTGGGCGGCGGGCGAAGATGATCGAACAGACCGAACGGCGCGCCTGTCCATTCGAGGATCTGCTGGAACTGGCGCAACGTGGCCGCGTGGTCTTCCCAGGCATCCGGCGCGGCTTTCAACGCGTCCTCAAGCGCAAGGCGCGCCGCGCGGGGATCGCCCAGCAGCAGCCGGGCCTCGGCTGCCGTGGCGCCCAGCCAGTAACGCGTCTCCGGTTCGTAATCACCGCTGTCCAG